>NZ_PZJH01000009.1 GCF_003259695.1 Macrococcus epidermidis | reverse complement strand
TGGAATTCGGGCCATTTTGCTTTGTTTGGCACGGTTCTTCTTTGGAATCGGGCCATTTTGCTTTGTTTGGCACGGTTCTTCTTTGGAATCGGGCCATTTTGCTTTGTTTGGCACGGTTCTTCATCAAAATCGGGCCATTTCGCTTGATTTGGCACGGTTCTTCATTAGAATCGCCCCAATTTTTATTTCTCATTAACAATTTTATAATATGTTCTCGATGTAATCAGATACATGATACCGTAAACGACCATAATTACGAGCATTACAATACCATAACTTGAAAAGAACATCGCTTTATCACGAATACCTAATACACCAAGTAAATTAAATATAATTTTCGTCGCAAACAGCGTATGAATAACAGTAATAATAATCGGTAAACCGAAAATCCAGATAATCTGTTTGTTAATCGTCTTCTTAATCAATTCTTGTGGTAATCCTACTTTTTGCATAATGTCGTAGTTGCGTTTGTCTTCATATCCTTCAGATAGTTGTTTGTAGTATAGCACTAAGAACACACCTGTAAGTAACGTAATTGATACGACAATACCGATAAATATTAATCCTCCATTTAACTCATAAATTGTTTTTTGAACATCTTCTTTATTTTCAATACGTATGCCATATTTCTTCTGAAGCTTTGGAATAGCTTTCTTTAAAGTTGTTTCATGTGCATCCACGTTAAAACCAAGTGTTCCACTCGCTTCTGGAACTTCTATTTTGTTTGTTTGATTATTCAATGATTTAAAATAACTTCTGTATGCATCAAATTGAGCTTTATCTTTAACAATAATATACATCGCATCAATAGCAACTTGATTGCCGATATAATTTTCAGACTCTATCTGTACTTTTACCTCTTTACCCATAATCTTTAACGTTTTATCATGACTAAATCTATCTGCGTTTGTACTGACAATGATTTCACCGTCTTTTACTGAAACTTGCTCGTCTCGTGCAATATTATGGTCTTTTTCAGTTGTAAGTACAACATACGTCATATCTTTACCTTTTAACTTAAGTCCAACCTGATCATTTATCGGTACTAATTTATGGCCATCTTTAATAATTGGGAAGAATGACAGTTCACTATACCTAAATTTATCAACGTCAGCAATTTTACTGATATCTTGCTGGATATTTTTAACTTGTTTTTTCTGATCCCCATATAAATTAATTTCGTATTGTTGGGTCATACTACCTGCAACTTGTGCTTCAATACCACGATATGCAGAAAGTGACATCCCGAGCGTCACCATTAAAAACGTCATAAGCATTGTAATACTAGCAAGTCCTACCGCATTAGATTTCATACGCGATAATAATCCAGAAATCGAAAAAAATTGATTAGGCTTATAATAAATATTCTTATTTCTTTTCAACAACTGCAACACAATTATAGTTAACGACATGAATAAACAATATGTTCCAACACCTACAAGTAGTACTGCAAAAAATATAGATTGAAGAGAATCTAGTACACCTTTTACATCCAGTGCTAAATAATAACCATAACCTAAAGTAGAAATCCCGATGATGAACAGCACTGCAAGCTTCCATTTCGGCGTTGTCCTCTCACCAGCAAGTCGAGTGCGCATTAATTGTGTTGGACTTTGCATCGTAAGTGTAATGTTATTTATTATAAACAATATACATAAAGTGATTGCCATGATGAATAGCGTAATAGCTGCTGCTTTGAAATCAAATGGATAGTTCATCAGTGACATTCCTTTTGTCTTAACTAATTTATTTAACATCAGGAAGATCAGGTTTCCAAATAAATAACCACCAATGATACTAATAACACTGATAACTACAAATTGTATGATTGCTTCGAACCATAACATCAATCTTATATGACGCTTTTCTAACCCAAGTATCATATTTAATGCGAACTCCTGTCGACGTTGTTTCATAACGAAGCGATTCGCATAAATGATAAACACAACCGTTAATAAACCAACCAGGATGTTTGAATATACAAGCAACTGCGGTAAGTCAGCATGCCGCTTTTGGATATAATCATTATTTATCATCGACAGCATAATATACTGTAATCCCATCATAACGCTTGTTGCTAATAAAAATGGTATAAATATTTGTCTTAATGCTTTAAAGTTCTTCATTACTAGCTTGAATAATAATTGCATCATGCTACTCACCTCTTTCTGATAGCATTGATAGACTGTCAGAAATGCGTTTCTGGAATTCGTTTTGCGATTCATCTCCTCGGTATATTTCATGATATAAAATACCGTCTTTAATAAATACAACACGACTCGCATACGCAGCATCCCTTGCAGAGTGAGTAACCATAAGAATCGTTTGATTGTCTTTATTAATGTCCTGAAATAACTCCATAATGTCCGTTGACGTCTTAGAATCTAAAGCACCGGTTGGTTCATCAGCGAGTAATAAGTTAGGATCTGAAATCAATGCTCTAGCTATTGCAACACGTTGTTGCTGACCACCAGAAATTTGATTCGGAAACTTCTTTAAATGATCTGTAATACCAAGTTTCGGTGCTAGACTTGCAAGACGTTCGTGCATGATATCAGGTTTCATATTTGAAAGTACTAGCGGCATTAAAATATTATCCGCATTACTCATCGTATGTAATACATTGAAATCCTGGAATACGAATCCTAAAGTATCACGACGAAACTTTGCAACTTCTTTATTCTTTAGCATACTTAAATCTTGTCCACCGATTGTTACAGATCCTTCAGTTGGTGTATCGAATGTTGCGATGATATTTAACAATGTCGATTTCCCAGAACCTGACTCACCCATTATTGCAACAAACTCACCTTCATTAATTGAGAAATTCATATCTTTTAAAGCAACTGTTTGATTGGCACCTCTACCGAATACTTTTTTAACATTTTTTATATTAAGTAACATTACGTTCACTCCTTGTTTGTTGTTACCTTTATCTTACGTGCTAATTGAAACGGCTGCCTTTATTTATTCTTACAAAGACAGCCGTTAATCTTACAAAAATGAAAGATTGGAGTTATTTAAATTGAATCGTGAATGTCGAACCTTCGTTTATTGTAGATATAACATTGATTTTATGACCTAATCGTTTAGAGATTGTGCTGACGATATATAAACCAATCCCACTCGATTTCTCACTCAACCTACCGTTGTATCCAGAGAAACCTTTCTCAAATATTCTCGGTAAATCACTCGCATTAATGCCGATACCGTTGTCTCGGACGGATAATGTCTTTGTCGTTTCATCAAACGTAATCCATACTTCTTTTCCACGCGCATATTTTAAAGCATTGTTCAAAATTTGCTCTATCATGATAGAAGCCCACTTTGCATCTGTTAAGATTAAGGCTTCACTCTTGTCGTAATGCAACTTTGTTTGATAATGAATAAACTGAATGGCATAACGTTTGATAAGCGGACGAACAAGTTCATCGATACTCACTTCCATAAATACCATATCCGTCTTCTGGTTCATTAGTTTCAAATAGTTGAGTGCAAGATTGGTATAGTTATCAATTTGCAGCACTTCATTACGAACTTGAGATATCACTTGTTCATCCGGATCTTCAAGTAATAGTTTCGATGCCGTAATCGGTGTCTTTATTTGATGCACCCACATTAAGAAATATGACTCTACTTCACTTTGATAGTTGATAAAATCATTGCGCAGCCTATGATTTTCATGCTTTAACAGTTCATTTTCTTCAAATAGCGTACGCTCTTTTTTAAAGTTCATATATTGAATTATCCAATATAGCAATGAAATAAATAATACGATACATACACTTAAAAGATACGCTTGAAATGGTACATCATACATCCATAAAATAAATAAGAATAATGTGCATATTAAAACAACAATATAAATTTCACGTTGAATCGTTTTAAAGAAACTCATACATCACCTACACGGTATCCGACATTTTTCTTCGTTTCAATAAAATCATGAAGGTCAATCTTTTGAAGCTTTTTGCGTAATCGCGTCATATTCACTGCAAGGGTATTATCATCAATGAAATGCTCTGACTCCCAACATTTTTCGATTAATGTATGACGGCTGACAAACTTCCCTTTATTCTGGAATAAAGCATGTATGATTTGAAGTTCTGTGTGTGTGAGGTCAATAGTTTCATCATTATATTTGAGTTTTGCCGATTCTAGTAGAAGTTCACACGCACTTACAGTTAAATTATTTACTTGAGTAGTGAAATCATATGTTCTGCGTAATAGCGCTTGAATCTTAGTAATCGTGACCGTCATATTAAACGGCTTTTCAATGAAATCATCAGCACCCATCTGCATCGCCATCACTTGATCCATACTATCATTACGAGAACTAATGAAAATTATTGGAACAGTAGAAACTTTACGAATCTCCTGACACCAGTGATAACCATTGAATGCTGGTAAATTAATATCGAGTAGTACAAGTTCTGGTGCATTTGTGTTGAAAGCATCCATCACGTGATTAAAATCTTCTATTAAGATAGGTTTTAGCTGCCATTTCTTCAGTTCCTCAGCGATCATCTTCCCGATGACCAAATCATCCTCTACAATCAAAACCTTCATCATCTCACCACCACCGTCGTTTTTTATTATTATGACATAAATGTGGCGTGTAAGTTGAGGATTTAGGATGATGACGTATTATTTTGGGTCGGTTCCTTGTTTGAATCGCCCCAAACTACATAAACAAAAAAACACCTCATTCCTGAGGTGTCTCGCACTTACTTATATGATCCTACAACTTTAAGTTCTTTTAGGAATCCTCCACTATGAGGTGATGATTTGAATCCCTCTGTTAAATCTTTACCTGCTTCTAAACCGTTATGCTTTCCGCCTTTCCACATTTCAACGTCACTGACATCATATACAACACCATCAACAGCGACATAAGATTTATGTCCGTCTTTACCGTCAAATGCTTTCAACTTTTCTGCATCATAAACGTTGTCTTTCATTATCTTCTCTTCAGCCGGCGTAAAGTCACGTTTCAACTTATCTTCTCCGCCACCTTGATTCATAAATAAAGCAAATCCCATAAATACTGCAACTAAGATTGCACCTGTGATTAACATTAATTTTTTCATCATCATCCTCCTCATAAAAAATCTCTATACTTAAAGCATATTGCAATTCCTACCTGCAAACAACTTTAAATATAGAGAATATATGACTATTCTGTGATTTCAACTTCAACGCCAAAGTGGTCACTAACAATCGGTGCATTCACACCATCAAATACTGTCTTACTCGATTGCACTTTAAATTCATTGCTCGCAAAAATGAAATCAATGCGTAACTTTCCGCCATTGTTCTCCCATCCTGCGATATTCTTCTCAATTGTATGATGGCCGTATTTAACTTCAGCTTTTGTATACGTATCTAGTAAATCGCTGTTGTCTAATACGAAGTCATAGCCTTCTGTACCTTCTGGGTTATTAAAGTCACCCATAACAATCAATGGTTGATTATATTGTTCTAATATACGCTTTGTATTCATCCATTCATAACTAAATCCATCCTGATTATTTACCCACCAAGAGAAATGACAACTTGCCACAACAATTGATTTCCTGTTCACTTGAGTTTCACCAAATAATATTTTTCTTGAACGATAGTTATCAGGAGATTGATCTATTGAAACAAATTCTGAATATGGTTTGATTGGTTGTTTTGATAGTATCGCACTGCCTTCTTCATATTTATCATAACCGATATGACTCATCGCGTAGCTAAAGTAATAATTATGACCTTGGGCTCTTAATTTATTCACGATGATATAAGCGAAGTTATCATCTTTTATGTTAATGTTATCATTACCTAGGCAATAATTTTGATCAGATACGACGTTCGTATTCTCAATTAATTGATTCACTTCTTGTAATGCAATGACATCATAATCTGCTTTTATGATTTGTGCTACAATTTGATCAATCTTAGCTTCTTGATGTTCTTCTAACCAACTATGCGTATTTAGTGTTAGCAACTTCATCTTATTCTCTCCTTTAATCAAAATAAAAAGGCAGCCGAAGCTACCCCTTTATTATATTTCAATGTGACCGATGTTTTCAGCTTTTGCTACTTGACCTGATTTATCCAATGTTAAAGACTCAACGCGTTCACTGTTCGTAATGACTACAATAATTGTCGTATCTTTGCCTTCAGCTTGAACTGTTTCGATATCCATAATCGCTAACGTATCGCCTACTTTAACTTTTTGTCCATCATTTACGACTACACGTGATGCTGGCTTCTGCATACTTACAGTTTCAATACCCATGTGTACAAGTACTTCAATTCCATCTGTTGTTTTAATACCAATTGCGTGTTTTGTTGGGAAGATGCTTACGATTTCACCATCAACTGGTGCTACAACTGTTTCGTCAGCTGGTTTCACTGCAAATCCTTCACCCATCATTTTTTGTGAGAATACTGGATCATTGACTTGATCAATACTGATAACTTCACCATCTGCTACTGAATATAAGTTTTTCGTAGTACCAGTAAATCCTTTAGTATCTGTGTTATCTAATACAGTTGGTTCTACAACAGTTTGCTTTGGCGTTGGAATATCAGCACCAGATTGTAATAAATCTTCGATATCTGATTTTAATACATCCGCTTTTGGACCATAAACTGCTTGAACGCCGTTATCCTTAACGATTAATCCCATCGCACCAGCCTTTTTCCAAGCTGCTTCATTACCTACTAATCCTTTATCATTTACACTAACACGTAAACGTGTCATACATGCATCAACATCTTTAATATTTGCTTTACCACCTAGTAAATGAATAATTTGTACAACTTGATCATCTGCATGAACATTTGATATTTCTGATCCTTCTGCCATGTCTGCTTCATAATTTCCGTTACGTCCAGGTGTTGCGAAGTTGAACTTCTTAATTAAGAAGTTTGCTAAGAAGTAAGTTACTACTGCAAATCCGATTGTCGTTAATACAAAGTTGATTAAATCTCCACCTAATCCTGCTTTAATCGCAAGTGGTGTTCTTGTTAATAATTCAATTGTACCGAATGAGTGTACACGTAAATTAATAATGTCTGCCATCGCAAATGCTGCACCTTGAATGAATGCATAAACAACATATAAAGGTACTGCTACAAACATGAACATGAATTCTAACGGCTCAGTAACCCCTGTTAAGAATACTGCTAATGCTGCTGAGAAATACATTGATTTATATTTTGGTAATTTATCTTTATCAACGTTACGGTACATTGCAAGTGCAAGACCCATTAAAATACCTGTTGAACCAATCATTTGTCCTACTTTGAAACGTGCTGGCGTAAAGTCATTTAGTACTTGATTATATTGGCTTGTATCTCCAGCGTGACTTAGGTTCACTAAGTCTGTTGCCCAAGCTAACCAAAGTGGATCTTGTCCGAATACCTTTGTACCTGCTTGTGAACCTGATAATATTTCGTAAGTTCCACCTAGTTGTGTATAGTTAATCGGAATCGTTAACATATGGTGAAGACCGAATGGTAATAATAAACGCTCTAAGAATCCAAATAAAAATGGTGCTAAGATTGGTGCTGTATCTTTACTTGTAGCAATCCATAAACCAAAGTTGTTAATACCTGCTTGAATGTATGGCCATACGATAGCAAGAATTAATGCAACGATAGTTGACCAAAGAATAACAACGAATGGTACGAATCGTTTACCATTAAAGAATGATAATGCGTCAGGTAACTTTCTATAATTATAGTATTTATTATATGCATTCGCACCAACGAAACCTGCGATGATACCAACGAATACCCCCATGTTTAATGCCGGTGATTCTAATACACTCGTAAAGAAACCTTTAACCATAATCTTTGTGCCGAATAATGTATGCGTGAATGCTTTATCATCTGCAAGCATTGCACTGTTAACACCAAATACTGCCCCTGTAATACGGTTAATCAATACGAATGCGATACCTGCTGCAAACGCACCGCCTGCTCTTTCTTTTGCCCAACTTCCCCCAATAGCTAACGCAAAGAGAAGATGTAAGTTTCCGATAATCGCCCAACCAATACTTTCAATGACACCACCAATTGTGATTAACATTTGCATGTCTGGGCTAATTAATGGGATCGATTTTCCAATACTAATCATAAGACCTGCTGCTGGCATTACTGCTACAACAACCATCAGTGCTTTACCGAACTTTTGCCAAAATTCAAAGCTTAATAACTGTTTCATAATTTTTTCTCCTTTTTATGCAATCGGTTGCATTACTTGAGATAAATATATCATCAGAAATTTGTTTTGTAAACAGTAATTCATAAAATAATATACTTTATTTGCATAAATGCTATGAAATTTTGTGGAAAAACCATCATTGACAATGCAATCGGTTGCATATATTATTAAGAAAAAGACTTACGGAGGATTATTATGGCCATTACAGTTAAAGATGTTGCACAACAAGCTGGTGTCGCTACATCAACAGTTTCACGTGTTGTTAATAATCATCCTTCTATTTCTGAAGCTACTCGAAGAAAAGTTCAGAAAGTGATGCAGGAAATGGGCTATGTTCCAAATATCGCTGCCAGAAACTTAGGGAAGCAAACTTCAAATGCAATAGGAATTATCCTACCTCCACTCAATTCAAAAGAACGAATGGCCAATCCATTCTTCTTAGAAATAATCGAAGCTATTAATGATGAAGCAAGAAGAAATAATATGACTACTGCGGTGGCTATAGCTAAGAACTTAGAAGATTTATTAGAAGATGTTAAAGTGATGCACAAGCAAAAGCAAGTTGGTGGTTTCATATTAGCATATGCTCACCAAGGTGATCCCGTAATAAAATACTTGCTTGAAAAGCAAATTGCATTTA
Source organism: Macrococcus epidermidis (assembly GCF_003259695.1). Taxonomy (GTDB): domain Bacteria; phylum Bacillota; class Bacilli; order Staphylococcales; family Staphylococcaceae; genus Macrococcoides; species Macrococcoides epidermidis. The sequence goes on along the minus strand of NZ_PZJH01000009.1, from coordinate 49,442 downwards.
CACTCATTGGGCAACCTTATACACAGCATAATATAATTAGTTATATTGACAATGACAATCAGTTACTTGGCCAACATGCTACAGAACATTTGATTGAAAATGGTCATCGCAATATTCTTTTTGTTACTAATACGATTAAAGAAGGTATTTATTTCGAAAGATATTTCGGCTATCAGAAGGCAATGATGCTCAATCAACTCAAAGTATTTGATAGTATTCCAATTATAGAACATACAGATTATGCTGACTTTGAAGATACTTTGATCCGAACAAAAGCAACTGCTATCGTGGTGCTTGACGATATATTTGCACTACGTGTTATGCAACTTGTACAAATGTACGGCTATAAAGTACCTGATAATCTTTCTGTTATCAGCTTTAATAACTCGATACTCTCGACATTAACACACCCATACTTAACTACCATTGATATCGATACCGCAAAACTCGGTCACGAATCAGTCAAAATGCTTATTAAACATTTGAATGGAGAAGACATTTCTAACACTAAGATTGTTGTGCCTCATGAATTAATCGAACGTGAAACTGTTATTAACTTAAAGTAAAAAAATAAGCTTATGACAAATTTGTCATAAGCTTTTATTCATCTAACGTCTTTATTACCGTAAACAAAACAATTGCCTGCATCAACAGCATTACACTAAGTCCAATTTTTACATAAATATTATCCACTAAATAAATCGAAATCCCTACAACAATAACGACGCTTAATAATAACTGAAACTTTTTCTTCAATGTATAGCCACCACGTTCATAAAACTCCTGAACGTAAGATTTATAAATTTTTGTTCGCACTAACCAATTATGAAACTTATCTGAACTTCTCGCAAAACAGAAGACTGCGAGCAATAAGAATGGTGTCGTTGGTAAGAGCGGTAAAAATGTACCAACAAATCCGAGGATGGTCGAAATAACTCCAACGGATAATAATAATAACCTCAAGAGATATCCTCCTAAATATGATAATATCCACATTATACTAAAATTCTTGATGAAATGTTTGATGAGGATATATCATTTTAGTGAAGTTTCATTCAACGCTATAAATATATTAAAGTGCTCTCGGTGTCTCAATACCTAGTAAGCTTAATCCTTCTTCTATTACGATAGAAACTGCTAATAATATTCCTACTCTATTTTCCTTCATTACTACGTCGTCTAATATTCTTACATTCGCATAATAACTATTGAAGTGACGTGCAAGTTGCAGTAAATACTTAGCAATCTCTGCAGGAGATTGCTTTACATATGCATTATAGATGACTTCTTCAAACATCATTAAATCTTTAGCGATATCCCATGCCACATCATCTATTTCATTCACTTTAATGTGAGTTGTTTCCAGTCCACTCTTTCTAACAATGGCATGGATTCTAGCGTTTGTATATTGAAGATATAAACACGTATTGCCTTCAGCTTTTAACATATCTTCTAAATCAAATTCAATATCATTTTGACGATCGTATTTCAGGTCATTAAATATTACAGCACCAATACCGATTTGTTCAGCTACTTTATCGATGTTTTCAATCTCATTTGATTTCGCGATTATATTTTGTTTCGCCATATTCACCGCTTCATCCAGCACTTCCTCTAAAAAGATAACTTTCCCTTTTCTCGTAGACATCTTTTTACCATCTTTTAAGATCATACCAAACGATATGTGCTCCATATTTTCTGCCCACTCATAACCCATCATCTTTAATACTGCTATCAATTGTTTGAAATGAAGTGACTGTTCATTACCTACAAAATAATATGACTCAGAAAAATCATACGTTTCTTTTCTATAGATTGCTGTTGCTAAATCTCTTGTAATATACAAAGTTGAGCCATTCGTTTTCTTGATCAGCGCTGGCGGCATATCATCAAGTTTCACTATTTCTGCACCTTGATCTTCAACGAGTAAGTTTAATGCTGCTAACTTTTCTACGACAGCATCCATCTTGTCATTGTAAAATGCTTCTCCATTATACGAATCAAAAGAAACACCAAGACGTGCATATATCTCATTAAACGATTGCAGCGAAACTGAACCATGTCCAGAGTCTTACATGCTCAGCTTCACCTTGCTCTAGTTTTAGAAATGCTGTTCTTCCTGCTTCATTTAAAGCTTCATCATGTTCTGCTTCGTCATGAAATTTAACATATAGCTTGAATAATTCAGGTATTGGGTTTGCTTTAACGTCAGCTTCATTCCCCCACTTTTTATAAGCTACAATCAATTTACCAAACTGCGTTCCCCAGTCTCCAAGGTGATTTATTCTTACTGGTTTAAAACCTAATTTCTCTGTAATATTGGCTACTGCATTACCGATAACAGTTGATCTTAAATGCCCCATCGAGAAAGGTTTGGCGATATTCGGTGAAGAAATATCCATCGTTATCACTTTACCTTGACCAATATTTTGAGCACCAAAGTTTTCTTTATCACGCAATACTTCCTGAATAACATTTGTTCCTAGTGTTTGTTTATTAAAATATACATTTAAATAGCCATTCACAACTTCAACTTTATCAATTTGTTCATCATTCAAACGCTCGCTTATTTCCTGTGCAATAATCATTGGACTCTTTTTCAGATGCTTACTTAACGTAAAACATGGGAATGATAAATCTCCTTGATGCGCATGCTTCGGATATTCAATCAACTTTAATATTTCAGTTTCACTCAATACTTCAATTTCTTTTCTTAAAATATTAGCTAATAAATGTTTCATCTATTCTCCTCCTAAAAATTTTTAAAATAAAAAAGCATCCACCTCTAAAAAAAGAGGCGAATGCTAGATTCACGGTACCACTCTTGTTCATGTCAACAGACATACTCAATGATTGTTAACGATGTTTCCACCGGATATCCCTACTATAAGTTCAACATATCATTTACGAAGTGCGCTTCATATCAATTATCATGCTATACTTCCACCTTCTATAGCTCGCTACTTATGAACAAATCAATATTACTCTCTTCGTGTAAACAAATTGTTATTAAATTATTTAATATAATAGCATGATTATAATAAAAAGAAAATAGAAATAAATTTTATAAACTGTTATCATCAAGAAAACGGAGGTGCTAATATGATTACAATTATTATGGCTATCGCATTATATATTATTGACACGCTTCTCTATAAAACAATCCTTACCGATAAACCAAACTACTTTGCCGGCTACCGTACACCAAGGTCTCTACAAAGTGAAAGACATTGGCAATTGGCGCAGGAATATTCTACAAAACTTATCCAAAAACTGTGCCCAATCTTACTCATCATCGGCATTGTTCAACTCTTGATTGAAATAACTATAGGCTATGAAGAGCAAAGTTCAATTGCATCTATTATTTTATTACTGATTACAGTTATTATCGTTTACGTCAAAACTGAAAATAGACTAAAAAAGTTATGATATTCACTTCTTCATATCACTTTGTTCCAAGCGAATTCTGCGATGACTTGATGCTTTGAAAATGCTCTCCATCACCTTCAAGTCATCATTTTTAACCGCTTCTTTCAAAGTAGTAAATGCATCTTCAAAACGCTCCATATTATCCAGTAAAGCTTCTTTATTATGGCTAAATAATTCCGGCCAAAGAGATTCATTCATATTAGCAATACGCGTAAGATCACGATAACTATCACCGATAAATTTTATCGTTTCATCCAATCTATCATCACTGTTGATTAACGACACGGCAATTGCATGCGTTAACTGACTCGTATGTGCAATCATCTCATCATGCATCACAGCATCTGTAACTGTGATACGTTTAAAACCGAGTGGATATAAAAATTGTTTAAATGCTTCTAACTCTTGATTTGAATTCAAATCTGACTTCGTGATGACATAGTTTGCGTCTTGAAATACACTAGCATCTGCGTATGCATATCCTTTCTTTTCTCGGCCCGCCATTGGATGACCGAAAATAAAAGAAACATTATGAGGTAGTATTTCTTCCACATCTTTCATTACCACAGACTTTACGCCAGCAGTATCTGTTAACGTTGCGCCATCTTTAAAATCATTTCGATGCTGTACAATAAAATCTTTTATCATGTTAGGATAAATCGCAAATATAACCAGATCAGCTTCACTCAGGATAGATTGATTACTCGTTTCACCAACATCTATGACCCCATCAGCAATCGCCATATTTAACGTTTCCTGATTCACATCGATCGCCATTATACGATGCTTTTGTCCATAACTTGCACGAATTGCTTTAGCAAATGTCCCACCGATTACACCTAAACCAATAATTGCAATGTTCATAAATACACCCCGATTGTTTTAATGATTAAAATCGTAGCAGTAAATATCATATAAAGCAAAAGATAAATAAAAGCACCTCTGAAGAGATGCTTACTTAATTACAAATTGCTTATTAGTATATTCTTTTAAATTTAATATTTATTTTAATTCCATAAATTCTAATCTATTACCAAATGGATCGTTAACAAATATTCTATCGGCATGTGGTAATAAATCATCTATTTTATAATCATAATTTTTATTTTTTAAGATGTTCTTCAATGTCTCTAAACTTTTTACTTCAAATGCTGGATGCGCTTTTTTGGCAGCAGTAAATTCATCTTCAACACCATAATGTAGTTGTTGATTATTACCGATTTCAAACCATGCGCCACCTCTAGCTTTTAATGATTCAGGCTTTGCAATTTGCTTAAATCCAAGTACCCCTTCATAAAATTCAATAGCTATTTTATCCTTACCTTTTGGCCCAGAAACTTGTACATGATTTAAACCAATATAATTATCCATTTGAATTACCTCCAACTGATTTATAACTAAATAATATCAGCTAGATAAAAAAGTAATAATACAAATATATTATTATATATAATAAGAAAATCTAAAAAAACATCGCCCTAATGAGCGAAGTTTTTTCGTAAATTTTACTTTTTTACCATGATACCTTGAATAACACGACATTTTCCATTATGTTTATCACCTTCGTGTCGTACAACTTCTCTTTCAGCAAGTTCAATAATATTAACATCGTTAGATTCACAATACTTTTTAACGTCCCCTAAATCATACAACATAGAAGTATCTTTTGGTCCACCTGTGCCATAATCAACCTGAGCTTTTGCGTATAATTCAAAGTATATTTTCCCTTCAGCTTTAACGGACTGAATCATATTATTAAATAACACTTGTTGTTTATCTTCTTCAACGTGACCAAAGATCATTACAGCATTGTCAAACTGTGCTTTATCTACTGCTTCTTCAACTGTAAGATCCTTTAAGTTAGTTTCCACATGTACATTAAACTTCTCTGCTAATTTTTCTGTCTTCTTTAAACCTTCCTTAGAATAATCAAATGTAGCAACATCATATCCTAATTGCGCTAAATATACTGAGTTACGCCCTTCACCTTCAGCAAAACATGCAATTGATCCTTTACCTTTATCTTGAAATTGTTCTTTAACAAATTGATTCGCTTCCTCACCATATAGATATGTGTCATCTTTAAACTTATCATCCCAATGATTCATAAGTTCCTCCTTAAAGTGCTTTAATATCTTGAATTAATGTATCCACATCTTCACGCTTTGTTGACCAGCTCGTACAGAAGCGTACTGCAAACAAATTGTTATCAATTTTCTCCCAATCAGCAAATGTATATTTCTCACGAAGTGTTTCAATCTGCGCTTTCGTTAATATTGGAAATCTTTGATTCGTAGGTGATGGATATTTCATTTGTATACCCTTTTCTTCAAATGCCTTCGTCAATTTATCGGCAAGTTCAACGGCATGTTTTGAAATTGCTTCATACAAGTTGTCTTCAAAGAGTACCTCATATTGAATACCGAGCAATCTACCTTTTGCAAGCATTCCACCGTTTTGTTTAATGAAATATCTAAAATCAGATTTTAATGCATCATTAGTAAACACTACTGCTTCTCCAAATAGTGCGCCTACTTTAGTGCCACCGATATAGAATACATCACTGAGTTCAGAAAGATCTTTAATCGTTACATCATTTTCCTTAGCCGCTAATGCATAACCTAAACGTGCTCCATCAACCATTAAGTACATATTTTTTTGTTTACAGAAATCATATAAATCCGTTAACTCCTGCTTAGAATATAATGTTCCAAATTCAGTTGGTTGTGAGATATAGACCATTTTCGGTTGCGGAATATGTTCGAATGTCACATCATTCCAATAATCTTCAACATAATTTTCTACATCTTCCAGACGTAACTTCCCATCGATACCTGGAATTGTAATCACTTTATGACCCGTTGCTTCGATTGCACCTGTTTCGTGAACTGCGATATGCCCTGAATCGGCTGCAATGACTGCCTGATGGGGACGTAGCATTGATGCAATCACTGTCTTGTTAGTTTGTGTACCACCAACTAAGAAGTGAACATCAACATCTCCACTACAATGTTCTTTTATTAATTCTGCTGCGCGCGTGCAGTGGTCATCAACGCCATATCCCGGGTGCTGTTCATCATTTGTTTCTACTAAACGTTCTAGAATTAACGGGTGTCCACCAGTTGAATAATCATTATCAAATCGAATCATGTTATCTCTCCTTAGTTTTAGCGGTATCTTACTTGTAGATTTTCTCATACCGCTATAATTCATTAGTCTTAGCGGTATCTTAATCTTTTATAGCTCGATACCGCTGTTACTCACACGTTTTAGCGGTATCTTAATCTTTTATAGCTCGATACCGCTGTTACTCACACGTTTTAGCGGTATCTTTAGTTTCTTCGAGCAGATTCCGCTATTATTCCATAATTTTAGCGAAATCTTTAATTATTTTCTTCAAATCCCGCTATAATCTGCTTCTTACATCACTAGCTCTTTTATCATCTCAATTATATCTTTTTGAGACAATTCTTCCGTAATAATAAATTCTCCTTCTACTCCTAAATAATCTTTGTCCAGGAACCATTGACGCATTTCATCTTCACCAAATTCAACATTTTGTTTATATTGATGGCGACGCAAAGTCTCTTCAAATGGAATATCAAAGTAATAAACGTAAGATGCATCATTATATTTATTAACCATCTCTATCAACATATCTCCATGTTTACGACGTGTTAATATTCCTTCTACTACAACATATTTACATTGTTCCATACCAAATTCAATCATTGTTCTCATCAATTCAGTCGAAATATTACCAACCTTATCTTTAACACGTAACATTTCTCTTCTCAATAAATCCTGAGAAATAAGAATCGTCCCTTCACCTAGAGCTTCTTGCAGTAATTTAGCAGTTGAGGTTTTACCGCTTCCTGAATTACCTCTTAAAATAATAAATTTTCCCATCATATCACCCACTAAATATTCGGTCCATATAATCTATGTGTCTTGTCTTCAATTTCTCCTGATAGTTTTTTCTTTAAACTGACTTTCCATGAGTCAGCCAAAACTTCAACTTCAGATAATTCCTTCACTAGACTTAAATCAGCAGAAAAATGCATCACTTCGTTACACTTTGCAATGGTCCACTCTGGATTTGATCTTTCCATTAACTCAATTTTATTATTTACACTCACTACTCCAGGACAAAGCACTTTTAAGTACCAACCAGTTCTACCATTTTCTTCAGTGATCTTAGATAATTCTATTTCTCGATATTTTCTTGCCGGCTTCCAGCATGGTTTACGTGGTTGCGTAACTTGAAGAAGTGCATTACCAATTTGATAGATATCACCTAGACATACTGTTTGTTCATTCATATGTGTAACACTGAGATTTTCACCAAAACCACCTGGTTGTATATCTTTATTCAATTCATTTCGCCATAACGGATAATGTTCGATTGCATAGCAAAATACAGCTTTGTCTACACCACCATGATGCTTTTTATCCGCAACCTCATCATCTTCAAAGCCATGTTCGGTCAAGTTTCCACGTGAAACGGCATCTCGATTGATAGCTGAAATCCATGACTGATTTAATTTATCTGAAGCTTCTTCACTACCTAGTTGTTTTGGTTTTCCGATAAACATCATTTCAACATGCATACTAACACCCCTTTTAAATATCACGTTTAACGACACTCGGCAAATCCAGGAACGGCTGAATATCCTGAACGTATTCAAGAATTCCTTGATACTCACCTTTTTCATCAAAGACGCCTTTGTATGTTACATAAATATATTCTTCACCTTTCTTAAACCACATTGTCACAGTTTCCTGCTCTCTATTTTTAAGTTTACGCATAACTTGCATCATCTTCTTCAAACTCTTCGGTGGATGACAATTCGCTACACTTCTACCAATAGAAATCGGTGTGCGAATAAACATCATATCCACAGATTCAGTAATTTCATTAAAGTATTTAAATAATCCATTCTTATCAACAAATGTCAGTTCTAACGGAATATTATTAAGTATTAATTCCGCTTCTTTCAAGGTTAAGTAACCGCCACCTATTTTAATGTTTTGATTTTTATCTTCACTTTTCTTTTCTTTTGTTGGATATACTTTATCTTTATCAGACCATACTGATTTAACATCTACTGCATAACCAAATGCTTTACTTTCATTGGCGATAACTTCATATTCCTGTGCTGTAAATAATTCCTGAATTAAAGGAATAAGAATGTCTTCCTCATGCAATATCATTTGCTTCATACCTTTATTTAACGTATCAAACGATTTTCTAATATGCTTAAACTCAATTTCATCAATTCGTTTTAGACGGTTTTTGAATTGATGATAAGTAGCGCGATTATCATCATCAAGTGCCCAAATCTTTCTTGGTAATGTATAAACTTGTTTTCGTTCTAATATCGGAAATATCAATTTTTCTTTACGGTTATAATGTGCATATAATGCACCTATTATTTTTAAATCTTCTTCAAGCATTGAACTGTCTTTTTTAGATGCTACAATCGTCAATTTCTTTTCCATACGTTCTAAAACAGTAATGAATGTATCATTTTCTCTTTTCATAATATTTAACGGATGATCATCGTCAAGTGAAATATATACTTCCTGTATCATTTCGTTCATATGACAATTATACATATCAATCAATTTATGAATTTCTTCTATTGAAGAAATACCTTCCGTATAATGTATTTGTATAACAGCGATTAAGAAATCAACCAACGAATATTTTTCTAAGTTAGCAACTGAATGATCTTCCTTATTACTTTGAATATTTGTCAGTATTGATTTTATTTCATTAGTAAGTTCGAAATTTATCATAGTACACCTCATTATATAAGATACATTTAATATACACCTTACAAAGTAATGCTGGGACCTTTCTCACAAACATTCACAAAATCGTCAGTCTATCGCTTAAAATCTTCCTTCAATAAAGCATAACGATTCATGTTTCTAAATTCACCGTATAATAAAACATCCTGTTTATCCATACCAACAAACTCAAATCCAGATTTCTCTGCAACTTTATTACTACCAATATTGTCAACATCAGCACTGATCGATAGTTTGTTCAAACCCATTTGATTGAATGCAAAATCACATAAAGCAATTACTGATTTCGTCATAATCCCTTGACCATTTAAATCTTCTTTCAACCAGTAACCGATTTCCGCCTTCTTAAATCCCTGATTAATCGCATGTAAATCTAGCGTGCCAGATAACTCTCCATCAACAAATATCAAAAATAAACGTCCCGTCCCTTGCGCAAACTCATTCATCATCTTTTTAATAAATGCAGTCTCATGTGCCGGTTCAGTGATGATATCTATAAAAGTCAAAAATGTTCTTAGGTGCTCTCTATTTTGATCAATCACATTATACAAATTTTCCCCATGAAATATTTCTGCTTGTACCAGTTCAATACGCTCATCAATTTTAATAGATAGTCTGTTCATGTCTGTCCTCTTTTCTTATTATCTAAATTTTTCGATTTTTATTAGCTTATGGGAAATCTGTAAAAACGTCAATAAAAAGTCATCCCTTATGGAATGACTTAAATTTGGTTATAAATGTTTATAAACGCGATTTATATGTGTTCATTGCCAGTATTTTATTCGTCGTTAGGTCTACCTACCCAATACGTGTCATAAATACCTTCATATTTTTTCTTCATTACTTCAATAAACTTCGTATCATGACTGACAATATCGATTACATCATTACTTACATAAATGATTTTATCTGATTTATAAAATATAATAAATGACTCTCTTTCATTCCCACAAATGACTTTCGTTATATATTTTATCAATGGTTTGAGCTCAATACCTTTTACAATTACATTGATGTAATCAACCTCTTCAGCACCTTTATGAAATACTTCTTTCCAATTTGTAATCTTGAAATAACGACCTAAATTCGTTTTTTCATTTTGAATATAATGACCTTTAATTACCCTCAATAAAAACTCCATATCAAAATTATCATCAGAATATGTGTCCGTAAGTATTTGCTTTATTAAACTTCCCTTCATCATTTCATAACCAAATCGAACTCTGTATTCATCGCTTACCTGGAAATAAGGAACCGGTTTGTCTATACCGAAATGAATTTCTTTACCTTCTATTATCATATCGTCCTCCTAATAATAAATGTCACTGCATTCGTACTTAAATTAACATCCTTGCCTGCACGATTAATTCTGTAATTCAATAATTTTATTTCTTCTTTAACAAATTCAAATCCCACAAAAATATCATGAACTAATTTCTGCATATCCTTTGTCAGCATATTCACTTCAAACTGCGGTACTAATAATTCTCCTGTTTCGATATCTTTTTCTTGAACTTCAGAATTAATAATTAAACAGGCAACACCATTGATTACGAGATGATTTTTTATATTTTTTAATATTTTTTTAAACGCCGCTTCATCATTGACATGTTCAAGTGTTGAAACACCAATGATGAAATCATATTCTTTATTGATTTGATAATCTTCAATAGTAGATACAATTCCATTAATTTTATCTTTAACATGATACGCTTTAGCATTGTCATTAAGTATTTCAATTGCTGATGGCAGTAAATCAACACAATCTATAACTGTGCCATCTATCGACATCTGTGCAATGGCGATCGCGTTCCTACCAACACCACTACCTAAATCCAAAATCTTTAGCGGTTTTGAGATGTCTATCATTTCAAATGCTTCCATTACGTTTGCGACTGGCTTTCCTATCCAACTACCAGGTTCATATAATTTCGTAGATTTATAAAAAGCATCATGGTATTCAATTTCTGCAGAACGTATCGCATCGAACTCACGCATCCCTCAACAATCCTTTCCGAACACACTTCTCAATAATTTCTTCAGCGAGTTCCCAGATTGCTGGCGCATCATTCTTAATAAATATCTTTTTATTTGTCACCTGTGATTTAGTCAGATTATATGGATTGTAATTCTCTTCACTTACTTCATACAGATTAATCAAAGCAATTAATGCATCAATCACTCTCGCAAACTTTGCGTCATGATTATCACCACGCTCAAAATTAGTCCATAGATCTATTACACGCTTCTGATCATCTTCATCTAACATTGAAACTACTTTCTTCAGAGATTCAAGTTCTCTATCAAACGAGTCACTTTTCGCCTGGTCATCAAATACCCATGTATCTCCTGCATAGATTTCACCTAAATCATGAACCAATAGCATCTTGATCACCTGATTAATGTCTACTTGTTCAGGATAGAACTGTTCAAACTGCATCGCAACAAGTGCTGCCTGCCATGAATGTTCAGCACTATTTTCATATCTTCCATCTAACGTATCACTTTTTCTTTGAATCGTTTTTAACTGCTCGATTTCACGAGCAAAAGCATATACCTTATGGATTTCATTCATGCCTTTACACCTACTTTAAGAAATTTAATTTTGTCTAATTACGTAATTTTTACGAATGCTATTGTTTTATCATTACAGTCAATGTTATCCTAAAGTTCAATTAAATTCACTATTTATGGAGGTATAAACCAATGGATAACGGGTTTATTTTTTTAAACGTCTTAATTCTTAGTATTCTCATAGGAATACTTACATTCATGAACAAAAAACATATTTCTTTCTCTAAACGTGTCTTCACAGGTATGATTTTAGGGATTTTATTAGGGGTCGGACTTCAATTCGCTTATGGCACTGATTCTAAAGTAACTTTAGGTACGCTAGATTGGTACAGTATTGTCGGTAGTGGTTACGTTCAGCTATTAATGTTAATTGTTGTGCCACTTGTAATGGTATCTATCATCCGTTCTATCATTAATTTAAATACTACGGATCAACTTGGTAAGATGGCCAGCTGGGTAATCGGAATATTGATTACTACAACTTTAATTGCCGCAACAATCGGTATCGCATCAGCGTTATTATTTGATTTAAACGCAGAAGATATTAGCATTGGTCAAGACGAAAAGACACGTGGTACTGAAATTCGAGAACGTTACGATACGATGGAACAAAAGACAATGCCACAACGTATCGTCAATTTTATTCCGAGCAATATATTTATGGATATGACAGGTGCAAGACCTACTTCAACAATCGCTGTCGTTATCTTCTCATTCTTAGTTGGCATTGCAGTACTTGGGGTTCGAAGAAAACAACCGGAACATGCTGCTATGTTTACAAACATGGTTGATGCTGTATTTGCTGTTGTAATGCGACTTGTGACAATCATCTTACGCTTAACACCTTACGGGGTACTTGCATTAATGGCAAATATGATCGCAAGTACAAACTTCACGGGTATAGTCGAACTGGGTAAATTCGTATTAGCATCTTATGTTGCTTTAGGAACAATGTTCATCATTCATTTACTTATCATTACATTAACTGGTTTAAATCCAATTCAATATTTAAAAAAGGTTTTCCCAACATTAGCATTTGCTTTCACATCTCGTTCTAGTGCTGGAACAATTCCTTTAAATATCGCAGCACAAAAAAACGCTTTAGGTGTAGATGATGCAACAGCAAATATGTCAGCATCATTTGGTGCGACGATGGGTCAAAACGGTTGTGCCGGTATCTATCCTGCAATGCTTGCAGTAATGATTGCACCAACTGCTGGTATTAATCCACTTTCACCTGAATTTATCGTTCAATTAGCGATTATCACAGCGATCAGTTCATTCGGTGTAGCCGGTGTTGGTGGTGGTGCAACATTTGCTGCTATCATCGTTCTATCATCGATGGGATTACCAATTGCACTTGCAGGGGTATTAATCACAGTTGAACCATTAATTGATATGGGACGTACTGCGCTTAATGTAAATGGTAGTATGCTTTCAGGAACATTAACTTCTAAATTCTTAGGAAACTTCAATAAAAATATATTTAATGATAAACACGCTGTAGTTGAAAATACAGAAGTTTAACTTTTAAAACCCACGAGTTAAGATTCGTGGGTTTTAAAATATTTATTTAATTTTTCAAATTCAGATAAAACTATTTTCTTCGATTCAGTTCTTTTCCACCAATCTTTTTTATTCACATTCCTGGAATCAATCACAGGACAAATCATCAGGTCACATCCACTAATGAAATATTTCTCATATGTTTTCTTAACTCTGCCGGCATGATAATTTTTACAAACGATGATAGCTGAATTAATATCGTCTAATTCTTCACATATTATTTTGCTGTTTTCTGCATTTTCTTGCGTATTTGAAGCAAATGTATCCACTATAATTTTATGTTCAGGTATTCCCTTCTTAATCATATATCTTTTTAAATAACTGGCTTCATTATCTTCTATAGATAATTTTTTATTAAAACCACCACTCACGACAATCATATTCGCATATTTCTGAAGATATAGTTGGCACGCCTTTTCTGCTAAACCAAGTTCTGAACTACCCGGAATTAGTAATACGTCAGATTTCTTCAATTTATCTTCAATAAATATCGTATTTGTTATATTATGAATATTCATATTCCCTCCTTAAATTTGCATAAATCAGAATTTATATTTGCACAAATCAGAAATATGTATATACTTAATATAGGAGGTTAATATGATATATCGCATTAGAGAATACGACATTCATCCCAATAGGTTTTCTGATTTTAATTATCTATTTTATCATTATTTACTTCCAAACCAACAATATTATGGTGCTAAATTAATCGGTCGATTTATAAACGAAGAAAAAACTAAAATTATTGCAATTTGGGAGTATAAAAATATTAATCATTATTATGCCATTGAACAAAAAATAGTACAAACTGAATTACATCATAAGGCTGAACAATTCAAAAAATCAATCCCCCCACTTTATATCAGTACAAAACAATCATTTTGGAATGATACCAATATGTTCTTATGAAGGAGAGTTTATGTTTACAGAAGAAAGACACAAAAAAATTATTACTTTGTTAGAAGCAAATAAACGTATGACAACTAAAGAATTAGCTAATATACTCAACGTATCTATCGATTCAATTCGTAGAGATTTCATCACACTTGAGAATAGAGGTTTGTTACAGAGAACACATGGTGGTGCTATTTTAAAGCAACAATCTTTAATCTATCCTCCTCCACCAAATGATCGTTACTCAAACATCGATAATGAAACATATTCTATTGCTAAATCTGCAGTACAATTTATAAAAGAAAAAGAAACAATCTTCATAAGCGGAAGTTCAGTTCATTATGCTATGACAGATTATTTACCTAATCATATCCAATATACAGTTGTTACAAATTCATCAGTTATCGCAGAAAAAATCAAATCAATGGACAATATTCATTTAATTTTAATTGGCGGTACTGTAAAAGAATCTGGAAATATGACTGATACAATAGCGCTTAACATGATACAACTTTTCCATTTTGATATTTGTTTCATTACATGTGGTGGTTTTAATGGCGATGTTCTTTCCACTACTTCAACAGATGTTGCACTTTTCAATCAAAATATTATTAAAAATAGTACAAGAAAAATTGCTCTCGTACCACATAGTAAAATGAATAGAACATTATTTAGTAAAATTGCAAATGTAGAATCAATAGACATAATTATTACCGATTCAAAAGCTAAACAAAAGGATCTTTCAATGATAACTACAAATTTAGAATTAATTATCGCAAAGTGAGGGATAAATATGAAACCTATTATACCTAAAACGCCAGAGGTACCAACTCTATCAAATGAAGAAATAGAATTTCTTACATACGTTACTTTCGGTGAAAAAGTAAGTCCTGAAAAAAGTGATATTCTTTTCTTGTTTTCAGGAACTCATCCAGGACATTGGGAAAAATCAATTGAAGCTTATAAAAAAGGCTATATCCAAAAAATCATTGTAACTGGTGGAAAAAGTTTAACCGGAATCCCCCATTCAGATTGGAACTATGAAGATGCAACTGAATCAGAGATAATAACCCAACATCTATTAGATGCTGGTGTGCCAAGACAGTGCATTTTCTCAGAAAATAAATCAACGAATAGTTTAGAAAACGTCATTTACGCTAAAGAAATATATAATTTTGATGATATGAATAATATGCTGGTAGTATGTAAAAGTCATGCTGCCGGAAGACAAATACGTACACTGATGAAACATTTACCTAAACATATCAGGTACATTCCATTTACATTTGATACATACTATGGAGATGTAATCGTTAGTCGAGATAATTGGATGAATTCAGAGGAAGGAAGGTCACGTGTATGGGGTGAATATTTAAGAATTCTATTTTACGGTGATAAAGGAGACATATTAAAGCTGGAGATAGAGAATGAATAAAACTAATCAATTAGATATTCGTAATTATAAATCTACAGATGCTCCTCAACTCGTTAAACTTTACAGTGATTTAGGCTATCCATCAGATGAAAAATCGATTAAAAATCGTCTAGAAAAACTATTGGACCATCCTGATTATTATATGGTTGTTCTACTTCAAGAAAATAAAGTTGTTGGATTTTGTGGCTTTTGTAAAATGTATATGTTTGAGTTTGACCAATCATATATAAGAATTCTTGCATTTGTAATCGACTCCGATTATCGTGGAAAGAAATATGGTTCCAAATTACTTCAAGCTATTGAAGAAATAGCTATTGAAATGAATGCTCCAATTGTAACCTTTAATAGTGGGAATCGTTCTGAAAGAGATATTGCGCATCACTTCTATAAAAATAATGGTTATCTTGTTAAATCATCAGGATTTATCAAAAAACTACTTTAATAAAAGCCGCATTTAAAAGAATATCGAAGTATAAAGACAATGTACAAATAAAAGTATATTGTCTGTTTTTTCTTTAATGTAATAAATGAGTTTGTTATTATGAAAATAACTATAATTCTACAGAAAGTTGGTTTTATATGCCTTGGTGGGGAACATATATACTTATTTCAATCGGCTTACTATTAATAGGTATTATTTTAGCAATTTGGGATAAAATCAAAAGAAAGAAACGCATTAAAACACTCTGGAATAACCAAAAGACGCTCAATCGACCTAAGGGAAATCATATAAAATATCACCAATATTTCGATTATCTACAAATAAATAGTAGGCATTATATAGATGATATCACATGGAATGACCTTGATTTACATCGTATGTTTACAAAATTAAATTACAATTTCACAACGGTTGGCGAGGAATATATGTATGCTTCACTCAGAAATATGCCAAATCATACCGTCAATGAATCACTTATTAAAAAAATAACAAATGACCAGCATTTTAGAGAAAGCGTATCTTTTATACTTGCTGATTTAGGACGCAGTACAAATAACAATGCGAGCCGCTTCGCTTTCAGGCACAAGTCTGACGAACAATATAATCCCTGGATGATCATTGTAAGTTTACTTCCCTTTTTAAGCTTGTTTTCTTTCTATTTTGGAATAAGTGTTGGTATTTTTACTGTAATTCTTGCAATTAGCATCGTTATGTCATTATCGATGAGATTTAAGTCTAAAAGTGAATTGCTTTATGATGATATATTTTATGCTGTTAAGATAATAGATACTGCTTCAGATCTGCTCAACCTGAAAGAAAGTCACTTAGACACAAAGCCACCTAACATACGTTCAATTAAGTTCTTGAGTTATTTAATGCTAAGTGACGATAATAACGAAACTAATTTTGCTTTACAAATTATTAATGCCTTGAAGATGTTTTTCATGACAGATTATCATATTTATCACTATGCACTGCGAATACTAAGAAAGAATCAAGCATCTTATGCTGAATATTATCAAGTTGTCGGTCAATATGATTCAAGCTATAGTGTAGGCATGTATCGCCGTACCTTACCTTATTACAAATTACCCGAAATCGGTCCGTTACATACTGAAGAAATTTATCATCCCCTACTCACACATCCAGTTGCCAATGACTATACGCATAATAGAGGGATTTTATTGACTGGATCAAATGCATCTGGTAAGTCAACATTTATGAAGACGATTGCACTCAACATCGTTCTAGCTCAAGCCATTAACACAACAACTAGTGAAGTATTTCGTTATCAACCTGGTCATGTCTTAACATCTATGAACTTAGAAGACAGTTTATCAAAAGGTGATAGTTACTTCATTGCAGAGATAAAATCAATCAAACGTATTATAAGAGCTATCGAGGATTTCCCGATGACTTATATCTTTATAGATGAAATTCTAAGAGGGACTAATACAAAAGAAAGAATTTCTTCTGCAACTGCCATCCTTAATCATATTAATAGCAATAAAAACACAACATTATTTGCAGCTACACACGACATCGAATTAACCGAATTATTGAAAGATACTTTCGATTTCTATTACTTCAGAGAACATTTAACTGAAAATAACGACATTGAATTTGATTACACAATCCGTAAAGGAATTACCACTACTTCAAATGCTATTGAATTAATGCGAATATATGATTATCCTGAACATATCTATCAAGATGCTAAAAGCACACTTGCCACATTAAAAAAGTTAAATACATAAATTAAAACTCACGAATAAATTTCGTGAGTTTGTTCATATTTTATTCAATTGCAGTTCATAAATAAAAATATAAAGAAATAGGGAGACGAATATTCGTCTCCCTATTTCTTTATTATTATTTTGTATAAGTTACAACTGATGGATTGATTTTAACTGAAGTTAAGTATCCCGCTTTATCAAAGTTTGCTGAGTAAGATCCAACTTTTGTTTTGAAAGTTGCTACTGAATTCTTACTTTTTGAAGTTTTGTCACTGATTAAAGTATTTGCAGCATGCGCTTTTAAGAAATCAGCTTTTTTAATAACTCCTTTTTTAACTGGAAAACTCATAGATGTAATTACACCTTTAGTTTTGTAAACTACAGTATCATTTACCATAGATTTAACCGGTTTAGATTGAATAGTCGGTGTTTTAGTAACTGATAAATTATTTAATTTAAAGTTACCGTAGTTTAATGCTTGTACGAAGTATTTATCTAATTCGAAATCAGCGTTACGAGAAGTATAACCATTATAGTTATAATAAGGTTCTGTTACTTTCGTAGCACTTTTTGTTGGTGTCGCTTTAGTTGTAGTCGTAGTTGTTCCTGCTTTGATTGCTCCGCTTTTTACTTCATCAGTTTTTGTAACTGTTGTCACTACAGTAGTTGTAGTTGTTGTTTTAGTTGTTGTTACTGTATCTGCTTTAGCAACATTTACCCCTGTTAATAAAACTGTAGAAACAGCTGCAGTTGCGATTAATTTATTGATCATTTTTGTTGTCATCGTAATCTCTCCTATTTAGATAAATTCATTACTCATTAATACTACTTCCACAACCTCTATTTGTCAATTCATTCCAATCTATATAGGTCTAAAGTATGAGAGGCGTTATTAGCGATTGCCATATGAATCAAAGAGGTGAATATTTTCTAAAGCAGCTGTTAAATATACTTTATTTCCTAATAACGGATTAGTATTTGTATAATATTTTATCTGCCTATGTTGTGCATCCTCAGCTGTAACAGCGATATCTTTCCCTAATAGTTCAATACGTTTAATAATCACAGGATAACCTTGTTCTGAGATGATAATGTGTTCCGGGCGAATACCGATCATTGTATCGGTATCGATATTTAGATTTGGATTTAACTGCTTTGATTGCTGTTTATCTAATTTCAATATATTCATAGGTGGACGTCCGATGAAAGTTGCAACAAACACATGTTTTGGATGATGATACATGTTATATGGTGTATCGTATTGCATCATTTTTCCTTCGTTCAGCATGACAATCTTATCACTTATACTCAAGGCTTCCTCCTGATCATGCGTAACAAATAACGTCGTAATATTTAAACGCTGTTGTATCGCTCTGATTTCCTCACGCATCGATACTCTTAATCTTGCATCTAAATTTGATAAAGGTTCATCTAACAATAATATTTCTGGTTCTCTAACAATAGCTCGTGCTATTGCAACACGTTGCTGTTGTCCACCAGATAGTTCTTTTGGTAAACGGTTTAAATATGCATCAATTTCTACTAGCTTTGCAGCATATTCTACTTTTTCTTTTATCTCACGTTTCGATAATCGCTTCATCTTCAGTGGAAAGGCAATATTATTGAAGACAGTCATATGTGGATAAAGCGCATAATCCTGAAATACCATACCAATATTGCGTGCATCAGCCTTTAAATGCGTTACATCATTACCGTCTATGATAATCTCTCCTGCTGTAGGTTGTAGTAATCCTGCAAGCATAAATAAAGTAGTACTCTTACCACATCCTGACGGTCCAAGTATACTGACAAACTCACCTGAGCTAATGATAAGATTTAAATTATCGATAGCTATTGTATCTTTAAACTGCATTGATATATTTTTAAATTCAATCATAGTAGATATCCTCATTCTTTATACTTATCTTTAGCATATCAAATTTTGATGTGTTATTGATAATTCATCCATATAAATGTTAATAAATAAGTAATAAAAAAAGTATCACATTCCATAACGGAACATGATACTTATTAATCTATTATTTAACTACATCGTATCCTTGATCTTCGATGGCTTCTTTCATTGTTTCAACAGTTACTGATTCTTCGTGATCAACTGTTACATTTGCTGCTTCTAAATCAACCGCAGCTGTTTTAACACCATCTAATTTATTTACTGCACCTTCTACCGCTTCTTTACAATGTAAACATGTCATACCTTCTACTTTAAGAATTGTTTCCATAATAATTCCCTCACTTTTTAGTATTTTATATGTTCTATTTTATTTTAACAGTTTTTAGTCTTAAGGCGTTACTCACAACACTTACTGATGATAAAGCCATAGCAGCGCCTGCTATCCATGGTGCAAGTAATCCTAAGGCTGCAACTGGTATACCAAGAATGTTATATCCAAATGCGAATCCTAAATTTTGTTTTATATTTTTAATTGTTGCGTGACTAATTTTAATCGCTTCAGGTATTAGTGTAAGCTCTCCGCCTAGAATCGTAACATCAGCTGCTTCAATCGCGACTTCTGTACCTGTGCCAATTGCGATACCGATATCCGCTAATGCAAGCGCTGGTGCATCATTGACGCCATCTCCTACCATAGCAACTTTTCTTCTTTCATCCTGCAGCGCTTTAATCTTATTAGACTTTTGTTCTGGCAGCACTTCAGCAATGACTTCTGTAATACCAACAGATTTCGCGATGGCGTTAGCTGTAATGGCATTATCTCCAGTCAGCATCACAACTTGTAAGCCCATTGCTTTCATTTCTTCAATAGCTTGTTTTGCAGTATCTTTCACTGTATCTAATACTGCTACAATACCACGTAACTCATTATCGATAGCAATCAGCATGGCCGTTTTACCCTCTGCTTCAAATTGCTCCATTCGATTGATACTTGAATCAATATCAATATGATGATCTGTCATTAGCTTTCTGTTACCGATGAGTATGGTATGGTTATCGATAACTGTTTCAATACCATGGCCAGGTATTGCATTAAATTGACTAGTTTCTAATAATTCTATATTTTTTTCTTTTGCATATTTTACGATAGCGGTTGCTAATGGATGTTCAGAAGCTTGTTCACTACTTGCAAGATATTGTAGCGTTAATTCATCGCCTGTAAAATCAGTTACTTCAGGTTCACCTTTTGTAATCGTACCTGTTTTATCCAATACAATCGTATCAATTTCATGTGTTCTTTCTAAGTGTTCTCCGCCTTTAAAAAGAATGCCTGATTCAGCTGCACGTCCGGTACCAACCATAATAGATGTTGGTGTAGCTAGTCCTAAAGCACAAGGACAAGCAATAACAAGCACCGCAATGGCTGCCACTAATGCTGGTTCAAACTGACCAGGCGTCACAAATATCATCCAGATAATAAATGTTATAATCGCAATCCCTATCACTACTGGTACAAAGTATCCTGCAATAATATCAGCAAGACGCTGGATAGGCGCTTTTGAACCTTGCGCCTGCTCAACGATCTTCACGATAGATTGCAATGCGGTATCACGACCCACTTTCGTTGCACGAATTGTAATACTACCATTATTATTCATCGTTGCTCCAAAGACATTTGCTCCGATAGTTTTCTCGACAGGAATCGATTCGCCTGTAAGCATCGATTCATCTATAGATGTATGACCTTTAATAATTTCACCATCAACCGGTACTTTCTCACCCGGCTTGATGATTAATGTATCTCCAACGATAACGTCTTCTACAGGTATCATTATCTCTTTATCGTCTCTTATCACTCTTGCTTCTTTTGCCTGTAAATTAAGTAGTGAAGATAATGCATGCGTTGTCTGTGACTTCGCTCTTGCTTCAAGATATTTACCGAACAATATTAATGTAATTAATACTGCGCTTGTTTCAAAATATAGATGTGGCATGTAATCTGGATTATTAATTGTCTTCAACCCTTCATAAACACTATAGAAAAATGCAGCACTTGTACCTAATGCAACAAGCACATCCATATTCGCTCCGCCACTTCGTAAATTTTTATAGGCTCCATCATAGAACTGCCAGCCAATAATGAATTGTACCGGGAAAGCAAACGCTAACTGGAACCACGGGTTCATAAATATATGCGGCAAATGGATACCAAACAGATGCGTTAACATTGTTAGTAATAACGGTAATGATAATAAAGCTGAAATAATGAGTTTAATCTTTTTCTTCCTCAATTCATCCGCTTTCGCTGAAGCCTTATTTTCATCCGAACTTTTAAGTTTTGCATCGTAACCTAGCTTACGAATACGTTCGATAATCATTTGTGCATCCATATTTCCTGGATAATAATCGATTGTTGCTTCTTCTGTCGTAAGATTAACAGTAGCATTCTTAATTTCCGGCTGTTTATTCAGTACCTTTTCAATTCTTGATGAACACGCTGCACAAGTCATGCCCATAACATCAAGCTCAATATGTTCAGGCTTAACTTTATAGCCTAACTTATCAATTCTTTCTGAGATATCTTCTACACTCACTTTATCTGAATCATATTGAACGCTTGCTTTTTCAGTCGTTAAATTAACCTTTGCATCTACACCGTCCATTTTATTGAGTACTTTCTCTATTCGAGTAGAACACGCTGCACAAGTCATACCCTCTATGGGTAATGTAACGTCTTTCATATTGCCACCTACTTTCCAAATTGGCGAAGTACTTTCATTAATTCATCAATTGATTCGGCACCTTCGCCCTTTTTAATTGCATCACTCACACAATGATTCATATGACGTTCTGTTACGGAGAAACCTACTTGCTTCAACGCGCTTTCTATCGCGCTAATTTGAATCAATATATCAACACAATAACGATCCTCTTCAATCATCTTCTGAATACCACGAACTTGTCCTTCAATACGCTTTAACCGTTTTACCATCTTTTCTTTTTCTTCTTCAGTTCTTGGTGTTACTGTATGTTGATGCTCCATACTATCATCCTCTCATATACCCCTATCAGGTATTAATTTAGTTCTATTTTATACCCATAAGGGGTATGTGTCAATATATAAGATTTGAAAAATTCTATAAAAAAATAAGCTAACGCTCTAAAAGTTAGCTTACTCATTTTATTTCACAACCATCACCGGTATATTTACTTCTTTCACTACTTTATGACTGACGCTTCCCATCACCATTTCCTGAAATGCGTTAAGACCACGCGTTCCAATCACAAGTAAATCGTATTCATGCGTATTTCCTATTTGAATAATCGTATCTTTCGGTACCCCATGTTCTATGCGAACTTCATATGTTATATCATTATTCTCATATTCTTCTATAATGGGTTGAATTAAAGATTTTCTTTGATCAACACTGCTTGTTTCACTATGCAGTACTGCATCTTTTGAATCTTCATGTGAAACGATACTTAATAATGTATATTTCATAGCATTTATCTTCAATGCTTCTTTCGCTGCTCTGAAGCTATTATCAGAACCATCCACCGCTATAACTACTGACTGATACATCTCTACACCTCTTTCGTTTGCTTAAGATAATCATTTCTATTAATAATAAAGTTAATTATACTACCTACAATAACTCCAATCGCCAAATTATGCGTTACTAATACAAGTATAATTGTAACAAGTACTACGATAATATCTGTAACTTTAGCATTGCGTAAGAATTTGAAACTTCCCCAATCAAACGTACTAAATGATACTACAACCATAATACCTGCAAGAATAGACATAGGAATCTGAATCACATAATGCCCTAACACAATGATCAAAAACATTAAAAAACTACCTGCAACTAACGATGACAATCTTGTTGTGCCGCCTGACTTCAAATTCATTACAGATTGACCGATCATTGCGCACCCTCCAATACCACCGAAAAATCCAGCAACAATATTAGCAATGCCTTGTCCACGAGATTCAACATTTTTATCACTTTCATTTTCCAGTGCATCATCGACAATCTTTGCAGTAAGTAAACTTTCTACAAGTCCCACAACAGCCATCGATAAACTATATGGCAATATAATCAATAAAGTTTCCAGATTAAATGGTACATCAGGAATAAAGAAATGTGGTAAAGTACGTTTAATTTCTCCAAGATCACCCACTGTTCTAACATCGGCATTTGTCATAATTGAAATGATTGTTAGCAATAGCACTGCGATGAGCGGTGCCGGTATCTTCGTAAAGTACCTCGGAACGATATAAACAATCGCAATTGTAACAATCGCAAATACATAAGTAACACCTGTCAGTCCGAATATATGTTGTAACTGAGAGCTAAATATTAAGATTGCTAGTGAATCAACAAATCCCATCATCACTGTATTTGGAATATATTTAAGCAATTTACCGACTTTAAGCATGCCAAATATCACTTGAATGATACCCATTAAGATTGTTGCTGCAAGTAAATAATCGACCCCATGGGTTTTAACAAGCGGGAATACCAATAATGCAATCGCACCAGCTGCTGCTGATATCATTGCTGATCGGCCACCTGTAAAAGCAATCGTCACCGCAATAATAAATGATGCATATAATCCGACCATAGGGTCTACTCCAGCAATGACACTAAATGCGATAACTTCAGGGATTAAAGCGAGAGATACAACAATACCCGCTAATATATTTTGAAATGGTTTATCTAGCCATTCTCGTTGTAAATATTGATTCATAAAGACCTCCGAATTTATTCTAACCAAAATATAACAATACAATATCCATTATAAAAGAACAATAAAAAATGACTATATGTTTAATATAGTCATTGAAAATTATATAGTTTTTTTTCATCAATTACTTTAATCAGTTTATTATCTCTTTCAATAATATTTTTATCTTCTAATAATTTAAATTTTCTAGACACTGTTTCGGGACTTGTCCCTAAAAAAGCGGCAAGTTCCTTCATTTTCATGGGTATTTCGATGTAAGATGAATCTGATGTTTTATGAAGATATGACAAGTATAATGCTAGTCGTTCTTCTATCTTTTCCATCGTTAAGAATTGTGTTTGTTTTTCAACTTCTTCCATCTTCATAGCATTAATTGTAAGTAATTTCAGTGATATGTTAGGGTACTGTAGAAGTAAATTTTGAAAATCACTCTGTTTTAATACACAGATTTCTGTATCAGTGATTGCTTCACCATATAGGCTTTCATTGTTAACACCTAACACAAAATTTTCTCCTTCAAAATCTCCGACTTCTGCAATACGCAGCAATTGTTCTTTACCATTCGATGATAATCGATAGACTTTCATTACACCTTGTGCAACTAATGATAGTTGTGGTTCAGTTTCTGGTGAAAAGATGGTATTTCCTTTTTTAAAGTGGTGATGTGTAACTAAATTATTGATCATTTCCTGTTCTTCATACGACAAATGGTTAAATAGCGGCACTCTTTCTACACAAAAATGATGATGACACTTCATCTTTTCACCTCCATTACTGTTATGTTTAAAATAACATATTATTATTTCACTTTCGAACTAATTACTTCATAACCCATGTTTTGAATTGCTGAATTGATTGACTCAACTTCTGTTATGTGTTCATCGAAATCTACTTTTACTTTACTCGCATTAAACAATACCTTTAAAGAGTCTTTGTTTACTCCTGACACACTTTTAACTGCACCTTCTATCTTTTGAATACATGATGGACAAGACAATGTTTCTAGTTGAATTGTTGCTTTCATATCCGTTCACTCCTTTATATGATTTAGTTCAATTATATCGCCTTTTGCTTATTATTAACTTGATATCTATCAAGTTTGGTATTATTTCGATAGCGCATTAATCGCATACCATTTAATATAACAACGATAATGCTCACCTCGTGAACCAACATTCCAATTGTCATATTCATCCATTCAGCGAATATTAAACTTAACAATAATACTAATACAACTCCGAGTGCGATAATGATATTCTGCTTCATATTATTGGATATCTTTTTAGTTAACCCATGAGCATAGGATAATTGCTCCATTGCAGAATGCATAAGTACGACATCTGAAGTTTCAATTGCTACATCTGTTCCGCCGCCCATCGCAATACCAATATTTGCAGTTGCTAGTGATGGACTGTCATTAATACCATCTCCTACAAATGCAACTTTTTCTCCTTTATGTTGTAACATCTTTATATATTCAGCTTTATCTTCGGGTAACATCCCGCCCAATGCAATATCAATCGGTAGTTGCTCAGCTACACGATTCACTGTTCCTTGATTATCTCCCGATAAAATGATTAATTTTTTTACTCCTTGATGTTTAAGTTGTAATAAATTTCGTTTTACATCGTGTCTTAATTGATCTTGAATACCGATCATTACTTCCAACTCCTTATTAATTGCCATAAGCACTATTGATTGACCGGATTCAATTAATTTATTTATTTTTTCACGATTATTATTATTGATTTCAACATCATAATTATGCATTAAACTTAAATTTCCTAGAATAATTTTCTTATCGCCGCTATAAGCCACAATACCTTTTCCTTTAATTACATCAACTTTATCAAAACGAACTATTTTCTGACTTCCGATATCATTTAAAATTGCTTTTGCGAGTGGATGATTCGACTCATGTTCAATACTATAAAGGTAAGATAATATAGATTGTTTATTTTCACCAATAATTTTTTTATAGGCAACGGTAGGATTGCCTTCAGTTAAAGTTCCTGTTTTATCAAAAACAATTGTATCTACTTTACTAAAGTCGTTTATCATTTCACTGCCTTTCAGAAGTACACCATGTTTGGCTCCATTTCCAATACCGGTTACATTTGAGACTGGTACACCAATTACTAATGCTCCTGGACAGCCTAATACCAGGATAGTAATTGCTAATGCCACATCTCTCGTCAAAATCCCAACGATTACAGCTAGTAATAGTACAAATGGTGTATAATATTTTGAAAAACGGTCAATGAATTTTTCTGCTGCTGATTTTGAATCTTGTGCTTCTTCAACAAGTTCAATTATTTTACCGAATAATGTATCTTCTCCAACTGTCTCAGTTAGAATACGAATAGTTCCATTCTCAACTATTGTTCCAGCGTATACTTTATCATTTAAGCTCTTCTGAACCCATTTTGATTCACCTGTAATACTTGCTTCATTCAATGCACCGCTTCCATAAACAACATGACCATCTACCGGCACTTTGTCTCCTGTTTTTACTAATAAAATATCATTAGTTGCGACATCATCAATATCGATAGTTTCAGTCTTGCCATGCTCTCGTAAGATTACTACTTTTTCAGGCACAAGTGTAACGAGCGACTGTATAGCTGATCTTGTCTTTTTTAACGTGCGTTTTTCCAAAAATGCACCCAGTAAAAATAGAAATGATACAATTGCTGCCTCCTCAAAGTTCCTAATTAGCAATGCACCTAATACAGCCACAGAGACCAAAACATCAATGCTAATCACCTTCACACGTAAAGAATGATATCCTTGTATCAAAATTGGTGATACAGCAAGAATCGATGCTAAACCTAGTAATATTTCAGAAATTAATTGAACTTTAAGCACAAATTCTGCTATCAATCCAACAACAATTAATATACCGCACAATACCATAATGTAATCTTTACTTTTCATAATGAAACGTTGCATTTTAATTACCTCCTGTTCTTACTTGTAATGTAACAAGTTTCAAAATATTAAACATTGATAGGTATCAAGAAAAGAGAGTGTGTCTATTGACACACTCTCTTTAAAAAATATTTATCCCAGCACTTGCGCATATTGAGCTTGTTGTAGCTTGTAGTATCTTCCTTTCAGATTAATGAGTTCCTCATGACTACCCATCTCTGCAATATGGCCATCTTCAATATAAAAGATGCGATCTACGTCTCTTATCGTTGAAAGTCGATGTGCAATGGTTAATGTCGTTCTACCTTCAGATAACTGTTTAAATGCTGATTGTATTCGATTCTCAGTTTCAACATCTAACGCACTTGTTGCTTCGTCAAGTATAATAATTTCCGGATTCTTTAAGAACATACGTGCAATTGACACACGTTGTTTCTGTCCTCCTGAAAGTTTCGTTCCACGTTCACCAACAATTGTATGTATCCCTTCTGGAAGTGTATCAATGAATGGTTTCAATTGCGCTTTAGTTATTGCATCCATAATCTCTTCATCCGTTGCTTCTAAATTTCCATAAGCAATATTGTCTCTTAACGTACCACTGAACAAGAACACATCTTGTTGTACAAGCCCAATTTTGCTGCGTAAAGATTCAAGTGTCATCTGTTTAATGTCTACATTGTTAATTGTGATACGTCCATCAACCGGATCGTAAAATCTTGGTAACATCGAACAAATTGTCGTTTTACCTCCACCACTTGGACCAACTAAAGCAATCTTTTCACCACGATTTATTGTAAATGATAAATCGTCAAGTATTGTCTTATCACCATATTTAAATGTTACATTTTCGTATGAAATCACTTGAGGTGTGCCTTCAAACGCAATCGCATTCGGTGCATCTTTAATATCTGTTGTTGTCTTCATCAGTTCCTGAAAGTTATTAAACCCTGCAATCCCTTTTGGAAACAATTCAATAATCAAGTTAATCGATTGAAGCGGCTTAAATAATATATCCGTAATCATAATAAATGCTACAAACTCTCCGTAACTCATTGCATTATTCAATACGAAATAACATCCAAGAATCAGTACAATAATCAACGTAAATTTCTGTGCCAGATAACCAATCGAACTATTCCATGACATAAAGTTATATGCTTTTAATTTCGTTGCACGGAAGTCTTCGTTTGTCTGTAGGAAGCGCTTCTCTTCAAAGCGTTCATTAGCAAATGCTTGTACAAGACGAATACCACCGATACTTTCGCTAATAACATCATTAAACTGAGAAACATTGCCAAATAATCTGCGGAATTGTGTTGTCATCTTTTTGTTGAAATAAATTGTTAAGATAAATATCACCGGTACGATACAGAATGTAATAAGCGCAAGCTTCACATCAATCGTGAGCATAATGAGAAGTGCCCCAATAACTGTCATTACAGCGACAAACACTTCCTCTGGACCGTGATGCGCAAGTTCCCCAATATCCATCAAATCATTTGTGAGTCGACCGATAAGTTTCCCTGTCTTATTGTTATCGAAGAATCCGAAATTTAATCGCTGAAGATGACGATAAAGTTCATTACGAATATCACGTTCTATATTTGTTCCAAGCTTATGTCCCCAATACGTGACGATAAACTTAAGAACTGTAACAAAGGAAAACACAAGAAATAGTCCTATTGCACCGAGCACAATCATATTCCAGTCTTTTGTCGGTAACAGCTTATCGATGAAAAGACTCGTAATCAGTGGAAAGACAAGTTCTAAAACTCCAACAAACACTGCAGAACCGAAATCCAGCATAAACAGACCTTTATATGGTTTATAATATTGGAAAAATGATTTCATATACGATACTCCTTAATTAAATTACTTAAATACATTAACAAAAATACATATTTTATATAGTATATAAATCAATATTAACATATCCTGTAATTAAGGCATCAATAGAAATCTCTCTTACAATGTTATCATCCTTAATACTCTTATTTTTCATAATAAAAGAGCGGAGATTCATCTCCACCCTTAATTAAGCCATTCCGACATGACCAAGTATTATTTTCTGTACATATCCTTTTTCAACAACAAACTGTATAGCGTTACCATTCAGATTATAGATGTATACACCATCAACTTTTGATGGAATAGCTTTATTGCCATCTGATATGAGTTTTCCTTTAAATAGATAATCATTACCATATACTTTTTTTACACTACTCATTTTCAGCTCTTTGTTCTTCACGCCTAAAGTAGCTGTATATGGATTTTTGTCCCCTTGTTTAAAGAACGTATAGTTCTGATCATATACATCTTTTGTGTAACCTGTACCTGATACACCTGAAACAATGCGTTGTAAATCAACTTTATGTTTATTAATCTTCACATTATTGACTTTTACAGCACGCACAAAGTCTTTATCTAATACAAATTTAGCATTTCCACTTGTGTATCCTGAATAGTTATAATAAGGCTTTTGAACCTTGACCATCTTCTGTTTAGCAAGTGCATCTTCACCCTGCACTACACCTAGAGACATTGTTGCGGCTAATGTTGTTGCACCTATTACTTTTGCAAGCTTCTTCATTTTTTACCACTCCTAATATACTATTTCCTATTGGCTCGTATACACGATTACTTTACCCTACTGCGAATACGTAAAACATCACTTAACCTTTGCCCTTTAACATCGCATGCCAGTACATAAATGGAATCGCACGTTTCTTCACTTGATATAGCAATGGATTGGTCTTACCTTGATCGATCGGCATCGACTCTTTCGGTTTCATATCATATCCGAATTCTGCGATAAACGCCTGTCCATATTCAGTTGCTACAGGACATGCCGTTGCGCCATCATAATGACTAGATAACGGTCTATTATTCATTTGTGATAATAAGTTTTTCACAAGAATAGGCACTTGTTTCCTCACTGCAGCTCCCATCTTTACTGTTGGCAAGTTCGTACAATCTCCTATTCCAAATACATTTAGATGACGCACATGCTGTAATGTATTTGGATCTACATCCAGCCATCCTTCAGCATCACTTAAAGTAGATTGCTTCACGACGTCAGGTGCACTCATCGGCGGTGTAACAAGTAGCATCGAGAATGGCACTTCATATGTTTCCAAAGCAACTAAATCTTTAAAAGTAGCACGCTGGTTCTTGCCATCAACTTTCACAAGTTCCTGATTCAATCCATACTCAATATCCTTATTATTCAAATGTTTTTCAATATATGCTCTATACTTTTCTACAGGAAATAGCGTATCTTTTCCCGTCTTAAAGATTAAATGTGGTTGATTCTTTTTCTTGTCATGAACAAACTCATCAAAAGTAAATATTGAATTTTCTGGTGAGACCCCACCTTTAATTACTGATTTCGGTTTCGTTACAATGATATTGCCATCATTTGTCTGTTTCAACGTCTTGTACGTATAGTCTAAATAATCATAAAGATAGTTCGTACATACACCATTCTTTCCTAAAGTTTCTTCTAAACCTTCTATCTTATTGAAATCAAGCTGGATGCCAAGTGCTACCACTAAATATTCATACATCACATATTCACCGTTATCCAAATGAACTTTACGTTCTACCGGCTGAATAAATTTCACCTTTTGCTGTTCGTAATCAATTCCATTCGGTATAACTTTTTTCATAGGCTTAACCGTATCTTTCTTCTTCTCATCCCCAGAACCTACAAGTGGCCAGGCTGGCTGATATGCATGTTTATCCGCATAATCAATAATAAGTATATCTTTTACCCCTGCATTTTTTAATCTACTTGCAGTTGATATACCACCAGCACCTGCTCCAAGTATTATAACTTTGGATTTTTTTATCATTATCTCACCCCTTATAAATGTCTTCGTTATATTCAATACCCTTTATATACTTTTCCATTCATTTTGCATATACCTCGCATGATAAATTGACTATTGGTATAATAAAATGAGGAGGCTTTTAATAGAAAGATTATTTTTAATGCATATTACTCATTATTATGTCGCAATTAATCTATAATTGAGTCTATATCTAGACATTAAATTTTATAGAAATGAGGAAAACAGATGTTCTTAGCCTGGAAAGAAATCATGCATAACAAACTCAAGTTCTCACTGATTATCGGTGTACTTGTTTTAATTTCATATTTATTATTTTTAATTTCCGGACTATCTAATGGCTTAATGGGAATGAACCGAGAAGCAATTGATAAATGGAATCCAGATGCAATTGTCGTCACGAAAGAATCTAACAGAAACTTAGCACAATCTTTAATGGAGCAAGATGCATTGGATAATAAGTTCGATAAAGTCGCGCCAATTAAGAATCTTGCAGTGATCATCGCAAAAGGTGATAAAAAACAAAATACATTGTTATTCGGAATAGATAAAGACACATTCATCAATCCTAATATTACAGAAGGTAAGTCCTTTAACGATGATTACGAAGTGGTTGCGAACGATGGATTAAAACAAAAAGGCTTTAAACTCGGAGATACTGTGGATATTGCTGGTAGTGATGAAGATTTAAAGATCGTTGGATTTACAAATAACGCAAAATATAATGCAGCGAATGTGTTGTACAGTAATAATGCAACTGCAGACAAACTTTCTATGAACCGTTTGAAAGACAAAGCGAATGCATTTTTAATTAAAGATTCGAATTATAAAGCCCAAAAAATCGATAGTGACTTTGAAGCAATTGATAAAGAAACGTTTATTACTAAGTTGCCAGGTTACACAGAACAAAAGCTGACACTAGATGTCATGAGTTATTTCTTATTTACGATTGCAACATTTATTATCGGGATATTCCTTTATATATTAACGATTCAAAAAGCACCCGTATTTGGTCTACTTAAAGCACAAGGGATTAGCAATGGCTTCTTAGCGCGATCATTAATCATCCAGACGTTAATCTTATCAGTTATCGCTGTCGTCATTGCACTGATACTTACTATAATCACTGCTAACATCATACCTGATGTTGTACCAATAAAGTTTGTATGGTCAATGATTGGAATTTATGCCGGCGTTATTATATTAACAGCGATTATCGGTGGATTATTCTCTATCCGTTCAATCCAAAAAGTAGATCCATTAAAAACGATAGGATAAGGTGAGCATATGGTATTAACATTAAAAGAAGTTAACAAATCATTTGGTAAAGACCAAACTTATGTCGAAGCACTAAAACCTGTTGATTTCCATATCAATGCAGGAGAAATGGTAGCTGTCATCGGCCCATCTGGTTCTGGTAAAAGTACATTCTTAACCATCGCCGGATTACTTCAGCAACCAACAAACGGTACAATAATAATCGATAATGATGATGTAAGTAAACTTTCAGAGAAACAACGCGCGAAACTACGTCTAAAGAAGATAGGATTTATATTACAGTCGTCAAATTTAGTCCCATTCCTGAAGGTCAAAGATCAGTTTAAGTTACTAGACAAAGTGAATAAAAATCATATTGAAACAGCTGAATTTCAAAGTCAGGTAAAACAACTAGGCCTTGAAAATGTGCTCAATCAATTCCCTGCTGAACTCTCAGGCGGACAACGTCAACGTGTTGCAATTCTTAAAGCGATGTACACTAACCCTTCGCTTATTCTGGCTGATGAACCGACAGCAAGTTTAGATGGGAAACGTGCAGTTGAAGTGATTCAAATGATTCGTACAATCGTTAAAGACAGTAATAAGGCAGCGATTGTTGTAACGCATGATACGAGGTTACTTGAGTATTTCGATAAAGTGTACCATATGGAAGATGGGATACTAGAACAACAGTAAGAGGTGGAATATATGACGGAACACCTTATAGAAGGTATAGCAGTAGATGAACAAGGAAGATGTGCGCATTATAACGCGCCTGTAGATGTAGTGTGCTATAGGTTCCCTGATAGCAATACATATTATCCTTGTCATTTGTGTTATGAAGAGATTAATCATAAATCTCCAGCTGAAAAATATCCGATACATTCTGAAGTGACAGCTGTTTTATGTGGTGTTTGCCAAACAGAAATCCCGATTAATGTGTATGTCAATGTTACTCAATGTCCTAACTGTACGCATCCATTCAATCCGGGATGTAAAAATCATTTTCACTATTATTTTGAAATTTAAAAAGCACACGGAAGGAATTAAACTCCTTTCTTGTGCTTTTAATTATGTTACATATAATCTTCTGCCTGTTCCCCATGCTTCTTGCCATAAGACTCCATCATTTTAAGAATCGGTAATATCTCTTGTCCCATCTCTGTTAATGAATATTCAACGCGAGGCGGCAAGATGAAACTTGCGTTACAAATGGTTTCTGGTTATGGTGGTGAATTTAAGATGTGGCGTATGCCAGGAGCTGTTGCAGATGCGACAGACAGATTCTCAATCGTTCCAGACTCATCACATGATGGTGTTAAAGATTTCGTAGAACAAGTTGTTCCTATCTTACAAGAACGCGGATTATTCCATACAGAATATGAGGTGAAACATTACGTGAGAATCTAGGTGTTTCTTATGAGTATGGATTGAATCACTAGAAAAAAAGAGTAAGTACTGATAAATTTCAATTACCAGTACTTACTCTTTATTTAATTAAGTTCATCTCTCATATTGTCTATTCACAAATTCAATATATCGTTTTGTACCTTCTCTCAATTCACTTTCAGTCGCATGATTGACGGTGCCGAATTGCGCGAAGTATCCAATATATTGCGCACCAACATAATGGAACGTTGCTTCAAATGGAGTCAATAATTCATCCATATTAAACTTATTGAATCCTTTTGCAGTGTAATCCGATTTCGGACTACCTACAGTGACAGCTAACCCAAAAGATTTATCCTTTAGCTTTGTTCCTTTTGGTCCATATGCATAGTTAAACAAGAATACTTCATCAAGATATTGTTTTAACAATGGTGGGCTGCTATACCAATAGAACGGGAATTGAAAAATCACTTTATCGTATTTTAGCAACCTCTGTTGCTCTTCAGAAACATCCAGCTTTGAATCCGAATATATTTCGTAAAGATCCACGACATCAATATCCGCTTCAATTAAAGCTTCTTTCCACATACGATTAACAATTGATTTATTCATCTCCGGATGAGTGATAATAACAAGTGTACTCATCAAATCAGCTCCTATTCAATTTCCTTAATTACTTTAGCAGGTGTGCCGGCCACAATAGTATTTGGTGGTACGTCTTTTGTTACTGTTGAATCTGCTGCAACAATTGAATTCTCTCCAACTGTAACACCAGGTAATACAGTGACATTTGCACCAATCCATGCATTTTTCTTAATAACAACTTTATTAACAACAAGACCACGTCGTTTCGCTGGATCTACAATATGGTTCACTGATATTATTCTTGCTGATGGTCCGATCAACACATTATCTTCTATCTCAATACCACCTAAATCAACAAACGTTACATTCTTGTTGATAAAGATTTCTTTCCCTAATTTAATATGTCTTCCGTAGTCAGTATAGAATGGCAGAGAGACGACAACACTTTCATCAATCGTTTGACTCGTCATTTCACCAAGAATTTTTAATACTTCTGAATTTGTTTTATAGCCATCATTGATTTCAAATGATAATCTTTCATTGTTTCCTTTATGCTCATGAATCTCATCATAAATAGGATCATCTTTCAAAATTTCGATGTTCTGAATTCGTTCTAGCAAAGTCATGAATATCACTCCTTTTCTTAAGTTTACTATAAATTGATTTGCTTAATAAATGAAATCATCTATTTAAGATAGGAATGTACGTAAAAAATCCGAGATGTATGAACATCCCGGATGATTGTTATCGTCTTCTTTTTGTGAATGCTCTAGCACCGTGCGTTTTTGCTAAATCCAATAATGGACTCCATGCGTTTGTATGGACTACCGGGTTTTGATTGTTTCCGAGTCTTCTGATCTGCTGTTCATAATATGCAATACCGATAAATCCACCTAACTTTTTATCGAGTGACTTCACTTTCGTTGTCAGTCTTGGAATGGTCATATCTTCGTATGTGCCATTTTGAAGTTGATTTGGTAATTCAGGGTTTAAGACTAGTGGTCTTGCAATACCAATCATCGCTACATTTGTATTCGTTATCGTATCAATCATACTTTCTTGTTTTCGGAATCCACCGATAACTGAAATTGGTACATTTACTATGTCACTGATTTGTTTTGCATAATCTAAGAAGTATACTTCACCGTCACCCATCATTTCAGGTTTCTCATAATCTCCGCCTGATATTTCAATATGATCAATACCTAATTCAGCCATTTTCTTGATCACTGCAATTGAATCTTCTAATGAGAATCCTTTATCATTGAAATCTGTTGAATTAATCTTCAAGCTGATTGGGAAATCTTCTCCAAGCGCGTTTCTCATTCCTGTATAAATATCAATTAAGAATTGCATACGTTTCTCTAAAGTCCCACCATACTCATCAAAACGTCGGTTATCTCTTGATGATAAGAACTGACTTACTAAATATCCATGTGCGCCATGAATCTGAACACCAGTAAATCCTGCTTTCTTCGCTACTACTGCAGCTGTAACAAAGCGTTCAATCGTTTCCTTAATTTCATTGATTGTCATTTCACGCGGTGGATTAAATGCACTACCAGCATCTCCTCCAATCGGGATAGCACTTGGTGCGATCGGTTGCTTTGATACTGATTTAGGGCTTTGTTTACCTGGATGATTAATTTGCATCCAAATATGACTACCGTTACGTTTACCTGCATCTGCCCAACGTGTTAATATATCTAAATCTCTATCATCTTCAATGACGACATTGCCAGGCTCACCTAGATAACGTCTATCAACCATTACATTCCCTGTAAGCGACATCCCGATACCACCATCAGCCCAATGTTTATAAGCATTAACTAGTTCTTCTGTAGGACGATGTGTTTTGTCACCCATCCCTTCGCTCATCGCACCTTTATATAATCTATTTTTAATCGTTACACCATTCTTTAATACAAGTGGCTCAAATAATTTATCTACTGACATGTATTTCACTCCTAATATTATTTTATATAATTTCTTTTTATATAATTACTTTTTATAATCAATTATCGATATTATTTTATTAGTGTCTACTTTAATATCTTTACTATATTGCTTGATTTGAATGGCTTTCATTATGATTCTCCTTCATTTGTTTAATAACATCTTCTAACGTTCTTGCTTTTAATGATTGAAATAATTGCTGTTCGGCATCTGTAAATATCGGATTGAGCACCGTTTCAATATTCTGAGCGACAGGACACTCTGGATTTACGTCTGTATGAACATTTAATAGTTTCACTTCTTTTGGATGTACTGCCTGATAAATTTCTAATAAATTAATATCTCGACTTGATTTAAGAAGTGACATCCCACTCTTACCTTGTGTACTTTCGATTAAATATGCTTT
Source organism: Macrococcus epidermidis (assembly GCF_003259695.1). Lineage (GTDB taxonomy): Bacteria > Bacillota > Bacilli > Staphylococcales > Staphylococcaceae > Macrococcoides > Macrococcoides epidermidis. The sequence continues at coordinate 12,501 of NZ_PZJH01000009.1, read as the reverse complement.
CTTTAATAATGCTGTAATCTTTCTGATATAACTTGGATTCGTATTTACGCTATTCGCTAAAGTGTCTGAATTCTGAACCTCTGTTGATTCTGATATCATTACCATAATGTGCAGTGCAACTGAAAATTTAATATCCATGAACTTCATCTCACTTCCGATTTGTTGTTGTATCTAATACAGATACAAATATATCATACATTGATAAAAAGTCAAAATAAAAAGACAACCGAAGTTGTCATTTCATATTATATTTATTCACTTTCCCTATAAATCATTTAACTGACTTAGACGATATTCTAATGCTTCAAAATCTATAATACGTGCTTGTCTATGAAATTCTCTACCTTGCGCGTTTAATATAATCACCGGAGCAGTAAATAGAGACAACTGACCCGCAGCTTCTGGGATTTCATTGACTAAAATCTTTGCACTCGGTATATCATAATTTTCAACTAAGCGTTCTACTTTTGGAAGGTCTGCGTGACAAACACTACATCCCTCACTCATTACATATAATACAAACTTCTCTTGATTCATTTTATCTACCAATGTGTCATAATCCTTAATATGTTCCATTACCACACCTCCAAAGTGGTATCATCATACTACGTTTTATTTTTTTATTCATTTTATTTGCTTATTTTATCATCAATAACCTGTATTTATTTATCCCTTATATCGTTCTTATCTTTTCCATCTCATCAGCTAAGCGGTTATCATCCTGATTATCACTATCACGTAAATTCAAGACGATATTTTTATAATCTTTGTCACTTCTATTCTGACTTAGTTTATATTTAAGACCCGCTTCACGAACCTTTACTTTATATCCGATAACCCCTTTAGCCTGTTTTAATACATCTTCACTTAACGTATCAAAAGTTCTCGCATTGTCACCTGTTTCATAATGATCAGTCAAACGTTTTAAGTCTTCCATCAGTTCATCTTGATCGAGTACAGCACATTCTCCTTTTAGCTGCGCTGCCTGATAATTCCACGTAGAAACTTCTTCTTGTTCATACCAAGAAGACGATACATAACCATGTGCACCGGTAAATTGAATCAGAACATTTTGATTGTTTTCTAATGTATTTGTTTGCGGATTTGGTCTTGCTAAATGAAATGACAATACAATTTCATCATCAATTACATCAACCATGACTGGTACCTGGGATGCGTAAGGTACATCGTTTTGCGATGATATAACCGTTGCAAATGAATTTCTTTTCAAGAAAGTAATTAGCGCATTAAAATCTTCTACTTTAAACAATTGTGGTAAAAACATACAAACATCCCCTAATAATTATTATTTATTTAATAGACTACCACTCTTTAAAGTTTCCTTCATCTCTTAAAACGTTTAATCGATTTGTTACGTCTTCCATAAATAACTTCCTATCGGCAGTGAACTTGAATGGTTCACCTATAAAGATATCAACAAAAAATGGCACGAGTATAAAGCTATCTTTCGGCAATGCTTTTCCTAAACCATGCATAAATATTGGCTGAATCGGTATTTCCGGTCTTTCTCTCATTAAATAATAAATACCTGATTTGTATTTTGATAATTTCTCAGGTTCACCACGTGATCCTTCTGGATACAATATGATAATACCATCATTATCTAATTCATCTAATATCGGTTGAAACATCCCTTTAAAATCTTTTGTCATCTTCCGTTCAATCGGTATAATATTCATTACTTTTGTTGAGAACCAGCTTAATAGTTTATTCTTCAGAAAATAATCTCCAGCAGCCACTGGTCGTACATGACGAAAACTCTTCCCTTTAAATAGACTCATTAATACAATTGTATCCAGATGGCTATTATGATTGGCGATTAATACTAACGGACCTGATTGCTGTAATCTTTCATAGTTTCTAATATTCAACCCTAAAACAACAAATACAATGGGACGAACAATCAGTGCAAACAATATATTGCGCATAAATTACGTCACCTCTCTAAAAATAGAAGAATCTTGTAAAATGAAAGAATAGTGGTGCAGTATATGTCAGCGAATCAACACGATCTAATATGCCGCCGTGTCCGGGTATTGCCTGAGATGTATCTTTTATATTTAAATCACGTTTCAGTGCTGAGATATTCACATCACCAATAAACCCACTAACACTGATATATATTCCTGCAATAATCATTCCTGCTAAAGTAAAAGGCGTAAGTAAAGGACCTAAAATTGTTGCGAGAATTGTTGTAAGAATGATTCCTCCAATAAATCCTGCCCATGTTTTGTTAGGACTAACTTTCGGTATAATCTTTCGTTTACCAAAGAGTTTTCCGGTAATATATTGAAATACATCATTCGCTTGTGTAAGTATCACTAAAAATAATACTAGACTTGCACCAGATACCATATTATCATCACCCGGCAACACTATTAAATATGCTAAGTGACTTAAACTAAAGACAAACAGCATAATTCCCCATTGAATCGTTGCCATAGAATGTAAAAATCCTTTCGTTTCTCCAACAATCAATGCCTGGATTGGAATAAACAAGAACATATAAACAGGGATGAATACAATAAAGAATCCATAAAAACCTTTATAAATGAGTATAAATTGTATCGGTATTGATAAATACGCCCATAAATATACTAAACGATGACTTCGATTTGTTGGAATTAATGAAAAGTATTCCTTTAATGCGATAAAACAAAGAAATGCCATAAAGATAAGGGACACTGTTTTATGTATTATGAGTGCGAGCGCGAAAATAATACACATCATCCACCACGATTTCACACGCAACCAAATATTTTCAGTATCTTTATTCGGATATTTCCTGAGTAATATTTGACTAATAATCGTTGAAATGATGAGTACTATGAAAATACCAATCAATACAGTTATCATTTCATCCGACAACCTATTCAGATTCATATGATGCTCCTTTCAATCCATTAGCGATTCTTATATACGTATTTAATATAATGAGTAATGTTGCGATGTACAGGATGATATGTATAAAAGGAATAATTTTTATATTCAATGCAATCAATAATGATACTAAACCAATCAAGAATGCTCTGTCACTTTTACCCATCGGACCATTATACATGCGTTTAGCGCCGATAATCTGGACAAGACTTCCTGCCATTTCACTAACAATTGAAAAACCAATAAACAAAAGAACAGAGATTCCTTTATCATGCACTATCAATATAAAAGGTAAGAATAATACAAGATCACTAACTACATCACCAATTTCATTAAGTAACATACCTAGATTAGATTTCATATTATATTTCTTTGCCATAACGCCATCTATTGCATTGAGTGCCATACGTACAAACATCACTATCGGCATCAGTAAAAAAATCCATCTATTGTTGTAATTCAATGCAATGATCGCTCCCGTAATAATAGATAAAACCAATGCACTCACTGTTATTTGGTTTGGTGTCATCCCTACCGCGCGCAACTTATCAACGATAGGCATTAATAATTGTTGAAATTTTGGTTTCAGTTCATAAATACTAATCATACAATTCTCCTTTCATAAATACTAATCATACAATTCTCCTTGCTTTTTATCACAATAATTTATTGTTTTATTTTTATCCATGTACTTCATCTCATTAATTTTAATATGATATATTTAATGTAATTATACACATTACTATTTTAATTATAAAATACATTTTGCATAAAATATTTGTTTTGAGGGGATAATTATGGTCAGTTTAATCGCATTGTTATGGGGATTTGCTGAAGCAACAATATTTTTTATCATTCCAGACGTTTTTTTATCTTATATTGCCATTACTGAAAAAAATATAAAAAAAGTTACTAAAGTTCTTATACTAACACTCATCGGTGCACTTGCAGGAGGGATAATTATATATTTAACTGCAAAACATAATCCTGACATAGTAGAAAACATATTATTAGCTGTTCCTTCTGTTCAACCTTATATGATAGAGCATGTTGAAACGGCTATGAATAATCACCCTTTCACCGGTCTTATTTCTGGCCCGATATTCGGAGTACCATATAAACTGTTTGGATTTGAAGCGCCAAACCACATGAGTTTACCAATATTTATTATAGGTTCTATCCCTGCACGTTTATTACGATTTATGATTGTTTCAATATTGGCATATTTTCTTTCTCACTATTTATGTAAAAACTTAAAATACAAAACAAAACTTACGATTTGGGTAGTCGTTTGGATTTTTGTATACACTATTTATTTTAGTGTTCATGGCATTTAATTTGAAAGCGTTTACTATAAAATCAGTTAGCATAAAATATTCTTCAGAAGTAATGTTAAATTTTATGTAATTTCTTTAAACATTATTTTGAATATTTATCGATTAGTCGTATAATTAAATTGGGCACAAATATTGTTTTAGAAACTTAAATATGAAAAGGGGTTTTTATATGAAAGAAGCAACATCTCAAATGGTCAGCATTATTTTAAACGGCAAACCAATGGATGTCCCTACTCAAGTAAGTATTTTAGATTACTTGCGTTATAAAGGTATTGATGTACCAGCACTTTGTTATCATCCAGATTTAGGGGCCATTGAAACTTGTGATGCTTGTATCGTTGAAGTTAATGGGGAACTCGTTCGTGCATGTAGTACAGAATTAAAAGACGGAGACGTTGTTAGAACGGGCTCAAGCGATGCATTTGAGGCACAAATGATCGCTATGGATAGAATATTAGCAAATCATGAACTTTACTGTACTGTTTGTGATTTTAATAATGGTAATTGTACAGTACATAATACAGTTAAAAACTTAAAAATCGATCACCAGGCAACTGCGCAGTCACCAAAAGGTGCTCCAAAGAATGTCGGTAAATTCTATCGCTATGATCCAGATCAATGTATACTTTGTGGTCGCTGTGTTCAAGCTTGTCAGAATGTACAGGTAAACGAAACATTAATGATTGACTGGGAATTAGAACGACCTCGTGTTATCTGGGACGGTAATACTGATTTAAATATCGATGATTCTTCATGTGTAAATTGTGGTCACTGTTCAACAGTATGTCCATGTAATGCAATGATGGAAGTTGGTATGGTCGGTGAAGCTGGCTTCTTAACAGGTATGCTGAAAGATGCATTCCGTCCAGCAGTAGAAGTTACAAAGGCTGTTGAAACTGGTTATACGCCGTTAATGGCAATTTCAGATGTTGAAGCAGAAATGCGTAAAGATAGAATTAAAAAGACTAAAACAGTATGTACATACTGTGGTGTTGGATGTTCATTTGAAGTATGGACAAAAGACCGTGAAATCTTAAAAGTTGAACCGAGTCCTGAAAGTCCAGCAAACCAAATTTCAACTTGTGTTAAAGGTAAATTCGGTTGGGATTTTGTAAATTCAGGTGAGCGTTTAACGAAACCATTGATTCGTGAAGCTGATGGCTTTAGAGAAGCAACATGGGAAGAAGCACTGAGCTTAATCTCAAGCAAATTCAAAGAAACAATCGATACACGCGGTCCAGAAAAATTAGCGTTTATCACATCATCAAAATGTACGAATGAAGAATCATTCTTAATGCAAAAATTAGCACGTCAGGTTGTAGGAACAAATAACGTTGATAACTGTTCACGTTACTGTCAATCACCTGCAACAATGGGACTATGGAGAACTGTAGGTTATGGTGGCGATTCAGGTTCAATTACTGATATCGGAAGCGCTGGATTAATCATCGGCTTAGGAACAAATACTGCTGAGGCACATCCAGTTATCGCAACACGTGTAAAGAGTGCCCAAAAATTACGTGGTGCTAAATTATTAGTTGTAGATATCCGTAAACATGAACTTGCTGAGCGTGCTGATATGTTTGTCCGTCCTAACCCAGGTAGTGACTTAGTATGGTTAAATGCTGTTACAAAATACATCATCGATAATAACTGGCAAGATCAAGCGTTCATCGATAAACACGTAAATAATTACGAAGCTTTAGTAGAAGGATTACAAAAATATACAATTGAATATGCTGCTAAACATACTGGCATGAGTGAAGCTGAAATCATCAAGATTGCAGAAATGATTCACGAAGCGAAATCTACTGTAGTTATGTGGGCGATGGGTGTTACACAACAACGTGGAGGTAGTGATACTTCTACTGCGATTTCTAATATGTTACTTGTTACTGGTAACTATATGAAACCAGGTGCAGGATCATATCCATTACGTGGTCACAATAACGTTCAAGGTGCTTCTGATATGGGTAGTATGCCAACGCATTTACCAGGTTATCAAAAGATTGCTGACAAAGCAGTACTTGATAAGTTCAGCAAAGCATGGGGCGTTGAAATGAATCCAAACGTTGGTCAGAATAACCACCAAATGGTAGATGCCATGCATGCAGGCGAATTAGATGTGTTATACCTTAAAGGTGAAGATATGGGTATCGTTGATTCTAATATCAACTACGTACGTGAAGGATTCGAGAAATTAAAATTCTTCGTTGTTCAGGATATCTTCTTCTCAAAAACTGCTGAATATGCAGATGTTATCCTACCTGCATCTCCAAGTTTTGAAAAAGAAGGCACATTCTCAAATACAGAACGTCGTATCCAACGTTTATATCAAGTAATGGAGCCTTTAGAAGGTACTAAACCAGACTGGAGAATCATTCAGGAAATCGCACAACGTTTAGGTGCAGATTGGAACTACAGCCACCCAAGTGAAATCATGGATGAAATCGCATCACTTACACCGATTTATTCTGGTGTATCATACGATAGACTTGAAGGCTTTAACAGTTTACAATGGCCAGTTCATGAAGATGGTACAGATTCACCATTATTATTTACAGATGGGTTCCCATTTGAAGATAAGAAAGCTAACTTCTTCCCTGTTGACTGGACTGAACCAACAGAATATGCTGAAGAATACGATATCCATGTTAACAACGGACGTCTACTTGAGCACTTCCATGAAGGTAATATGACTTATCAAGTTAAAGGTCTTGCAATGGAAACACCAGAAGCATTCTTAGAAGTATCTCAAGAGCTAGCGGATGAAAAAGGACTTCATACTGGTAACTTAGTAAGACTTCAATCACCTTATGGTAAAGTTGATGTTCGCGTATTAATTACTGACCGCGTATTCGGTAAAGAAGTATACTTACCAATGAACGATAATGGCGATGCAGCAATTAACCTACTATCTAGTTCTATCGCTGATAAAGATACTTCAACACCAGCATATAAAGAAACTAAAGCCAAATTAATCATCTTAGATAATAGTAGAAAATCACCATTACCAGAAAACAACTTCCGTTTCGGTAACCGTGTACCTCAAATGGGCGTAAATGTTCAAGGTAAATGGAATAGAGCTGATTACGTATTCCCTGGAGATATCGTTAAATCAAAAAGAGGTGATAAATAATGGCGCAACCTACAAGAGTAGTTAAACCGATGGAAGTGGATGTTGAAGCGGTACGTGCAAAAGAATTACGTGAGTTAGAAGACCAGTTAATTCAACATAAAGATACACTGAACAAATTATTCAGATTACTTGAGCAACTTGATGATCATGAAGCATTAAATGCAGCAAATGCTGCATTAGCGCAAAGTGATCCTATCTTAACACGTATTTTAAAAGCTGTTAATGAAACCGAGACAGATCAGGCTATTAGAAATGCTTTATTACTTGTTCAAGGATTAGGTAAATTTAACTTCAGCGATATCGAGCCAATGATTTTAAAGTTTAACAAAGGTTTGAAACTTTCAACTGAGTATAACCAAAGTAAGCCTTTAGGTTGGTTAGGATTACTTAACGTATTAACAAATAAAGACTTTATTGAAGGATCTATTGTATTAACGAAATTCGTTAAAGGATTCGGCACGTCATTCGATCAACTGAAGAAAGAACAAGGTATCGTTGATCCTGTGCATACAAATAAAGGTGAAGTTAAAGATATGCATCATGTTGAGTTACCAAGTAAAGTAGCGAAAGATGAAGTGAAACAACAATTTATCACACATAAAGAAGCATCTCAATCAAACGCAAAGTTTTACGGTGTTGTAGCAGGTGCTGCAGCATTAGGTGTTAGTGCATTATTGATGAGAAAGTAATATCAACAATAAAATTGAGAACTAAAATAAACCACAAGTCTTCAAAAGAAGACTTGTGGTTTTATTATTTAATTATTGATTTTAAATACAAATCTTAAATTACTTCTCATCTTTAAAACTTGCAAGTAACGATGCAGTATTCAATGCTAAAATATTTCTCGCATTCTTCGTAGCATCATAACCTTGTCCAGCTTTTAAATGCGAATAGATTGCACCTAACATCACACCACCAACAAGTAATGAACCTGCCTGATTAAATTTCTTATTAAAAATAGATAAAGCTAGTAACGCTGCACCAGTCGTTTCAACGCCACCGATTAATTTCATAAATTCTTTAGAGTAACCAAACTCTTCAAACATTTTAACTAAGTTTTCATCTTCCTGAAGCTTTCCCTTACCTGCGTTAAACATTTCTTTAGCGATGAATAAGTTATTGATATAATTTAACATCGTATCTGCTCCCTTATTATTAATAGTTATTAGTACTATAACCTTAAAAATAACTTTAAAAACATTAGATTTAAATGTGACATCATTAAATTAATGAAATGCTAAATTATTTTTTGCGTTTTCTTGAGAAAAGAAAACTTAACACAGCTACAATTAACAGCAAAATAGCGACTGAAACTAAAGTAGTATTACGTTGTTCCCCTGAATCAGGTAAATTAGAATGATGCTCTGTAGGACTTGTACTCATTTGTTTTACTGGAATAGTTGTTTGAGCTGCAGGTTCTGCTTCAATATTATCTACAAAATTATCAGCAAAGCCACTTGTTAAATCTGACGATTCTTCTGATTTCAATTTTGCGTTGAGCTGTTCTAATTTATCAGCTTTTTCTTTAAGGTCATTTTTCAGGATATCCAGGGTTTCCATGTTAAATGAATCATCACTTATCTTATTATGGCTCTTTAAATTTTGAAGTCTTTCAATCAAAGCTTTATTTCTTTCTGATAATGTAGAAATATCAAACCCACTATTTAATAGATGATCAAAATTAAAATCATACTGATGTAATTTTAAATAAGATTTTAACGTATGATTTAAAATATCAATCACTTTTCTTTCATATTGTAAATCAGTAATCACTTTTTGCTCAAGCTTATCTAACAAACCTTGAAGCGTTTGTTTATCAGCATCATTAAACCATTTCTCTTTAATCGTGACATCAGGTAAATTTGGTGTATTGATTACAATATTATCTTTTGTATTTTCAACATTTTGTACTTTGTTATCAATATCCTCTACTTTAGCATCAATACGCGCATTTACATCTTGCTTCACTCTGTCATAATCAGCTTTGTCCTGATTTACCGTCTCAATCATGCGATCAGCTTTGTCCTTAAATTCTTGATGCTGTTGCTCTATGTCATCATGCTTCTCCTTCACAACATTTATATCTTCTTTCACATTATTAATCACTTCATGATTTTGTTTTATATCCACTTTAGTACGCGCAATCTCTTGTCTTACTGACTGTCTCTTAGTATCAAGCTCAGCACGCAGTTCACTAGCATCATTTCGTAATTGCTCCGGGATAGTACTCGCATTTGCTATTGAATACGATATAGTAAGCGAGAAGGTTAAACATGTAACAGCAATTATTTTTGTCAGTTTGTACTTTTCCATATAAATATCCCCTAATATATTTTAATATAGTAATTTCAGTTTAATTATTGTAACATATTTTTTGACATTTTTCTCTCACAAAAATAATTCAGATTTAAAAGGCAATGATTTATCAACAATTTAAATGGTTGATATTTATATTATTCATAAATAATAATTGCTAAATTAATCATCTTCCCCCTATCTTAATTACCATCAATTACTATTTTAAAATAATAAAATATTGATAAAAATAAATAAACCACACTCATAAAAAGTGTGGTTTATGTTATTCTTTATACATTAATGTGTATCATCCTTAATGTGTATTCTCAATCCGCTTTATTCTTGTTAATGTAAAATACTTATTAAAAGCTTCGGCCAGCACCACCACCACCTGATGAACCGCCGCCGAATCCACCACCGCCTGATGAGCCGCCAGATCCTCCTCTCGATCCACCACCCCCTCCAAGTGGAGTACCATCGCCAAACTGAGGTGCTGATGTATCTAATATTCTTGTCTTCACTGGCAGTAATTTCTCCATACGTATTAACGTATCAGTTTCAAGGTCAGGATACATCGGGTCTTTTCGTGTCTCATTATATATTCCGGTTGAAGTTAATTTTCCCTTTAATGCACCTATAATTTCTAAATATATAATGCACACAAATTCCATAAATAACAGAGGAATGCTATGAAGAAAAAATAATATATTCACGAAAGGATTATTATATTTCATCTTAATGTATCGCGCTGCTCGACCATTTACAGCTAGACCATGCATGATCATAAATCTGCGTTCATTTGTGTTCTCACCGAATATATCATGAAAGTCCTTTGTGTAATACTTTAATAAAAATGAAAGTACCGTTGTAATTAATAAATAATAAGCCATTATAATAACAGGTTTCATTATAAAGTCGTTTTCTTCATATAAATCTAAATAGAACTGCCTAATAACAAATTGGTAATTGCTTAATCCGTATATTTCTTCTCGTGATGCATCTTTAGGAAGCTCTGCGTACATTTCCTCAATCGCATCATAAAATGCTTCATATACTTCAATTGTTCCTTTGCTGTAATCACCTTTCTTTAAAGTTTCATAACCGCTTCTATCGATAATTCGACCTACTTTTGCATCATTAAAGTAACCTTCTAGTCCGTAGCCTACACGAACTTCGATGCCACGATTTTTATATTTTTTACCTTTATCCAAATTCAGAAGGATAACAATCCCATTATCTAAATCTTCTTTCCCAATACCATAATGATTAATGACTTCTGTAGCGTACAATTCTCGATATTTACCTGTAGTATTAACGGTAAATACCGCCATTTCTACACCAGTCTCTTCTTCCAGTTGCTCACTGTATCGATTTAAATAATCAATTTCTGAATCAGAGAAGATTTTGGCATTATCCTGTACATATAAATGATCTTTATTCAATTCAGGAAATGTATACGCATTAACTTGGAATGGTGAAACAAGCATCAATATTAGCATTATTATCAATAATTTTATGTATCTCATAATGACCTCTATTGTTTTGTTTTTTGTTTATGTTTTTTCTTTTTTTCAGCTTTCTTTTTCTTTTCGTCCTCAATATATAATTCATAATATGCTTTGTAATTATGCATTACCCTCAGTAATTCCTTTGGCTGAACACCTATATGCTTCGGTAGCTTTATATGTATACATCCATCTTTTATATATGTAGATTTCGCCTTAAATAGACGCCTCGGATCAATCAACTGTACTATAATAATACTTTCTTCACCCTGCTTTTGTAATGTAATATCTTTTACATTCTTCCAGACAACCATCTTATTGGGTTCAGCATCATTTGATATTCTATCAAAAAAGCCTTTCTCATTGATGATCATAACAACTTCACCATGTTTGGAGCGTTTCAGAACAACGAACATCAAGATGAATAATACGAAAAGCCCAATATTTAAAATCAATTGATACCATCCATGGATAAACTGAAACAAGGGATACAAAAATAAAAAAAGACCTATCGTAAAAATAGTTAAAAACGTCGATAACACGATTAACAGTCTATTCGTGATGGTTACTTCATATCCGTACATAGCATACCTCTCTATTTTTTCTGTTATATTTTATTATATATAATTTCGTGTAATATAAAAATCACACTTTACTGATGTAAAGTATGACATTAAATTAATCAAGTGTATTCTCTAGAAATGCAAATTCTTTATCTTCTTTTCCAGACAATTTTTGTTTCCTTTTATATTCTTCAAAAGCATTCTGCATAAACATTAAACATTCTTCATCACTGTACTTTGTAACAAATTTAAGCATTATATTAATTTCACCTTCAGTATATTGAGTATTATAATCTGCTATCATGCGTGTCGCTAGATCTTCATGCTCTAATGTTTTATATGGATCTTTCAGTGCAACAGTAATATATGACTGTCCACCAAAATATCTTAAGGAAATATCTTTAACTTCTTTCCAATGCACTAATCTATCACCCGTAGCTATCATTGAAGAATTATCATAAAATCCCTCTTCATTTATAGTTACTAAGGGCTTATTAAAAACTAAATGTTTTAGATAGAACATGGAAAAAAAATACATTGTTAATGCTAAAAAGACTCCCAATAACCTCATATCCCATCCATTCTCTTCCCAAGCTATAATTTCAATAAAGGTTAATAGTAATCCACTAATAAACAATATTAAAAAAGCAAATAACATTTCGAACTGACCCCATTTAGTGAGACAAAATAAAAAAGCACTCTTGTTGAATTCATATTAAAATGAATTTGATAGGAGTGTTTTTATTATGAAAAGA
>NZ_PZJH01000008.1 GCF_003259695.1 Macrococcus epidermidis | reverse complement strand
TATCCCAGAAAAATTCTAGATTACGAAACACCTAAATACCTGTTTCTGAAGTCACTAAAATCCGAAGGAATATTAAGTGAACCATTAAGCTACTATCTCTATTAATTTGGATGTTGTGGCTAACTTACAATTGAAATTTTCGAAAATAATATTTCTCTAATTTTAACTAAAGTTAATAAAAATTTAGTATGATAAGATTTATTTATTGAATTACACGTATTCTAATTGAAAATTTTATGAAATATATTATTTTCTTTCTATATTAATTTTTAGTCTTAAAAGCTATAATATATAAAATGAGTATTAATAAAAAGTAATATTAAACAGTAAAATTATCTCAGTAAATAATTTGGAGGTATTATGTATTATTTCACATGTATGAATGTTCCCTTCCATATCACAGGCGTAGATAAAGCGTCTTTTAATAGATTGAAATTGTTTAAACACAATGATATCCCCGCAAAAATTCTAACCGTGGATTATGATCATATGGCATATGACACACTTGTAGCTCAAGGTGTCGAATATGATACGATTAATATGTATGATTATTTCCAAAATTGTTCACATATTCATGCTTTTCATAAACTGGATTTGCCACGTTATTGGCAAGAATGTTTGGGATATAAGATAGAAGTGGTTCCGCACCAATTAGACATAAAAGTATTATCACAGGACAATGACTTCTTAATGTATGCACGATTTGTTAACACATCAAGAGAAAAGTTAAATTTCGTTAACTACATCAGTAATATGGGGTCAATTGTTAAACACGAAAGATATGACAACCGTGGATTTTTAAGTTCTGTCAGGTTTTTAGGTCCCGAGGAAAGAATATTCCTTGAACAATACTATAATCCTAAAGGTGAAATAGTTATTGAAAAACATTTCGATCTCAACAATCAAGACAAACCGACTTTGATTTTATTATTGGATAAAAATGGTTCTACACATAGATTTAATTCTGAAGATGAATTGATTGCACACTTTATTGAATCACTCTATACAGTAGGCGATCACTTTATCATCGATCGTCCTTTCGAATATATTAAACCTTTTGCATTAGTAAATCCTAGAATACCTGCTTCAATATTTTTACATACCACACATTTACCTGATGCATTTAGTGAGGGAAGACCTTTTAAGTGGCCATTTAATTATCTTGGTGATCATTTAAATCGATTTAGTGCTCTCATTTGTTCAACTGAATCTCAAAAACAAGATTTAATTCGTTCTAGTCAATTTAAAGGCTATATCGCCAATATACCTGTAGGAATGATTGATGACTCTGTTATTAATATAATCAGTGAAGAAGAACTTCATCAAAAAAATCCCTATAAATTAATTTCAGTGTCACGTTATATATTCAGTAAGCAGTTAAATCAACAAATCAAACTTGTTCATAGATTAAAGGAGTCATTTCCGGAAGTAACGCTAGATATATTTGGTTTTGGTGGTGTTGGTGGCGTGGAAGATGAGTTGAAAGACTTAATTACTTCATTAAATGCAGATGAATATATTAAATTGCGAGGATTCACACCTAATTTAGAGCGAGAATATGCCACTAGTGGTTTATCTCTATTTACAAGTATGGAGGAAGGATTTGCTTTAGCAATACTTGAATCGTACCAACATAACACACCTGTTATCGGATATGATGTTAAATATGGTCCTAATGAGATTATTAAAGATAATGTCAATGGTAATGTCATCCCTCTCAACGATGAATCACAACTTTACGACAAAGTGTTCGCTTTCCTAAACGATGCTACATTAAGAGAAAAGTACTATAAAAATTGTATGCTTACGACAGAACAATATTCTGCAAGTAATAATTTTAAATTATGGCAATCTTTCTTTAAACAATTCTCAAAATAATAAAAAGAGGTGTATTTACATGTCATCTTTAGTTAATGGCGTACATTATTTCACAGACAATATTAAACTGCAACAACAGCATGATTACATAACAATTCCAGTTAACCAAAGTGTGATTGATTATTTAAACAAGTCACATGTATATACTACAATTATCGATGATGCTCAAATTTTCAGCGCATCCGGCTCAGATCCCTTATACATAGCCAAAAACGCAGTTATTGAACCTAATGCTATTTTTGCAGGTACTAACTTCTTTTTCACAATGGGAGCATTTAGCTATACAAGAAGTTTACTTCCAATGAATACAATTGTGGGAAGGTATTGTTCTATCGCAATGGATGTTACAAGAATGGGCATCAATCATCCTATCAATCGATTTACAACTTCGCCTATTACCTATGCAACAGTTGGTAATTTAATGTCTAGTTATTTAAATGAACACGCAACAACATTTGAAACAGTGGAAAGTCCATTTAAAGAAGAGAGTCCAATTATCATTGGAAATGATGTTTGGATTGGTCAAAATGTATTGTTCGGTTCAAATGGTATTACAGTTAATGATGGCGCAATCATTGCAGCAGGATCTGTTATCACTAAAGATGTTCCCCCATATGCAATTGTTGGCGGTGCTCCAGCAAAAATCATTCGATATAGATTTAGTCCAGATATCATTACAAAGCTATTAGATTTGAAATGGTGGCAATATGATTATGGTCAATTCAATGGCGTATCTGCTGATGATTCCATTGAAGAATTTATTGAAAAAGTTGAAAAACTTAAAACAGAAGGCAAGCTAATGCCTTACAAACCAGAGGTTATTACGAAAGAGACGATACTTGCACATATGTCATAATTTTTCGGAGGTATGAATGTTTTATTTTTTAGGTATTGATATTCCACAAGTTATAACAGGTGTAGATCGTGCGATGTTTAATCGATTAAAGATATTTCAAAACAATAATCAACCTGCTAAACTCTTATATTTCAATTATTATCCCAACTTATTTAGAAATGCTAAAATTTTTGGCGTACAAAATGATATTAAATATTTATATGATTATTATCATGAAGTTCCTTCTACTTTTAGCCGCGAATCAATAAATTGGCTCGATTATTTTGAAATCGATAAAGGATATACAACACTGCAAGTGAATCAATCAAATGATTATAATTTATTTCAAAATGGCAAAATTGTAGCATATGCAAGGTTTTATGACAACACATTAAAGGAATTAGAATTTATGATTTATTACGATAGTTCATTAAGAAAAATTCGTATGGACTATTATGATTCTAGAGGTTTTAAAAGTAGTGAAGTTTATTATGACCATAATGAAAATCCTATCTTTCAAAATATACTTTCACTCACGGGCGAAATTAAAGTTCAACGATATTACGATTCAGATAATATTGATAAAATCAAACACGTTATTGTTAAAATCCATCATGGAGAAGAACTTATCTTTCAATCGGAGCATGCATTTTTAGCATTTACATTGGAATCAATTTATAAGGATGGGGATTATTTCATTATCGATCGCCCCCTTGAGATGGTACCTGTGTTTAATTTGATGGATACCAGCATACCAGCCTCTGTGTTCATACATTCAGTCCATTATGATGATATGTATGTTGAGAATCCAACGATTCAATATACTTTTCAACAACTTTTTAATAGCTTATCAAGGTTTAATGCACTAATTGTTTCTACATACGAACAGAAAAAAGACTTGGAAGCATTAACTCAAAATAAAATTAAAATATTCAATATTCCAGTTGGCTATCAAACGCAAGTTCAGTCCAAAAATAATTTACCTAAAAAACATCAACAGCGTTTAATTTCAATCGCCAGATTTGAAAATGGTAAACAGCATGAGCATCAATTTAGATTAATTAATAAATTAAAGCAAGAAATACCTCATATTAGTCTACATTTATATGGTTACGGCAGCTTAAGATCTCATTTCCAACAGACCATTCAAGAGATGTCTTTAGAAGAGCATGTCTTTATACATGAATTTGAACCAGATTTAACTGAGGTATATAATAAAGCAGATTTATCAATCTTTACTAGTAAATTCGAAGGCTTTGCGTTAACAATATTAGAGTCTATTGCTCATAATACACCAGTAATTGCATACGATATTAAATATGGACCACGTACAATAATCAAACACAATATAAATGGTTATTTGATTGAGCCTAATAATGAAGAAATGCTATATACATGTGTTCGTGATTATCTAAATAACAACATGTTACAAGACAAGCTATGCTCCCAATGCTTTGATTCTATCATCCCCTTTAATTTAGATTCAATATCAGAGAAATGGATGACTTTTACACAATCAGATATATACTAAGAACAATAGAAAGAGCATTCAATCATGAATGCTCTTATTCTTTACAAATATTTTTTATGAAGTTCTTCTCTTTAGAAACTAAAGACTTACTTATTCCGCTTTCTTATCACTTCTAAATAGCATAGCAATTATTCCAACTACCAATGAAAATAGTACTTTCTTCATCACTTAAATCACTCCTACCAAATATTCAGAACCCATTGCATCACAAGACTGAGTGCTGCCACAACAAACCATACGCTTGCACCTAATAATACTGGCTTCATACCAATCGAGATAAATTTCTTAACGCTCACCGATAAACCAATCCCAGCCATCGCCATACTAATCATAAACGTTGAGATTACTTTTATATACCCAATTACTTCTTCTGGTAAATCAACTATCGTCGTAAAGACACTGGCTAAGAAGAAATACAAAATAAACCATGGGAATACTTTCTTAATACTGAAATCAGCTTGCTTATGTCCTTTCATTTGTATCGCAACAAGCAATAGACACACTGGGATGATCATTAACGCACGTACAAGTTTCACAATTGTTGCCGTATCACCCGCGGTTTCTGAATACGCATAACCCGCCGCTACAACACTACTCGTGTCATTGATTGCTGTACCCGCAAAATGACCAAATCCGATATCACTCAAACCAAACCCATGACCCATCAGAGGAAACAAGAACACCGCAATGATATTAAATAAAAATATTGTCGATAATGAAAAAGCAACCTCATCTTCCTTTGCGTCAATAATTGGACTCGCTGCAGCAATCGCCGATCCACCACATATCGCAGTACCTACTCCAATTAATGTTCTAATATTTTCATTGATGCCAAGCCATTTACCCAATAAATAACTCGCAACTAAAGCTGCTGTAATCGTTGTTAAAGTAATCGGTAAAGAAGAAATACCCATTTCTGCAACAACACGAAGATTCAATGTAAATCCCATCAGTATTATTGAGTACTGCAAGATTTTCTTAGATGAAAATTTAATACCACCTTGTAAACTAAATGGAAGCTTCATCGTATTATTGATTAATATGCCTAAAATAATACTAAAAATAATTCCTCCTACTACTGGCATAGCATGGCCAAAGAAAGAGCCCACTAGCGCGATAACGGCACAAAACAATATACCTAGGATTTTCATAGTGTTTGCTCCAGATAGTAAATCGTCATTGTTCCGTGAACGATGCTATCTCCAATATTCATATAACTATGCGATACATCTGCATCAAACTTAATAGCCATATCACTTTCCATTTGATAGTCTTCATTCTGAATCTTTAAATTCATCATTCCTTCACTGATGATTATATACTCACTTGTTCCCGCTTGATGGGGCTCTGCATTATAAGCACCACCTGGTTCTATTTCGAATTGATACATTTCGATCTGTGCCCCACTTTCAAAAGGAAAATACGGGTATAAACGATAACGGCCATCATCACTCGTCATCTCCATAATTTCACCTTTTCGTTTCACTTCAACTTTTTGATCTGGAGATTTTATTAATGTCATAAAACTAATCTTCAAGCCATTCGCTATCTTCCACACCGTCGTAATTGAGGGAACTGAATCCCCACGTTCTATTTGAGATAACATTGTTTTTGAAACCCCTGTATGACGTGAAACATTATCTAGTGTTAAACCATTATCTTTTCGAAATATTTTCAAATTATATGCAACAATATCATGTATTTCTTTCATTCTCTTCACCTCTTTATTTACATTATAACGAACGAATGATACATGATAAAGAACAATCTATTCCATTTGAAATAGAACATACGTTTGTGTATAATAGAAGAATCTTTTAATAAATGAGGTTTTATTTTGATATTATCTGCTTTAGCTTTAACAATAAATTTCAGCATGTTTCAGACAAACATGCCAAAGATTGATGCAACATTTGATCACGCTATTGACGGCGATACTATTTCTGTAAAAGTAAATAACAGAAAAAAAACCGTAAGACTATTACTCGTTGATACGCCGGAATCGAAAAAGCCCAACACGCCAGTTCAACCGTATGCGATTGAAGCATCACGCTTTACAGAATCTCTCGTAAAAACATGCGATTTAAAGATTCAGTATGATACGAAAGGTAAGAAAGATCGTTACGGCAGAGATTTAGTTTATCTTTATTGTGGTAATACGATGATCAATGAACTACTCGTTCAGCAAGGTTACGCACGTGTTGGTTATGTTTATCAGCAAAAGGATTATTTAGACAGATTGTTACAAGCCGAAAAAAAGGCGAAACAGCAAAGTTTGAAGATCTGGTCGATTAAAGGTTTCGTTAATACAGACGGAGAAGGCTTTAATAGTACAGCTGAAGAACGAAAAGCTGAAACTGATATCGGTCTTCAAATACGCGAAGCACTACATCGAATATTGGATGCCGCAATTGATGGTTTGATTAAAGGTATAAAAGATTTATTTAAATAGACGTAATTAAAGAGGAGAGACCATCGTCTCTCCTCTTTAATGTATAAATTGATATCTGCTCATTTGAGCTAATGTAAGTGTTCTATAACCTACAACACCTGAAGGCGTTAAATAATTCGTTTCTGAAACCATGATTGTTCCATCAGCATTAACACGTTCAACGAATGCAACGTGTCCTAGAGGACCATCAGTAGTTGTCGCTAATGCACCGACTTCTGGTATATTGTTCACAGTATAGCCATCTTTACGCGCTGCACTTGCCCAATTGCTTGCATTCCACCAGTAAGTAGAAATACCTTTTCCGATTGCAGCACGTTTGTTAAATACATACCATGTACATTGTCCGTAATCATATAAATTAGCATGTGCAAACACAGGTGATTTAGTTACGACCGGTGCTGTTACAACTTTAGTAGGCGCTTTTTGTACACCACTAGATGGAATAGTAGCAGCTACTGCATTCCCACTAACAATTAATTTTTGATTAGAATAAATGATATTTGATGAAAGATTGTTCCACTGTTTAATACTTTGTATTGACACTCCATATTGCGCAGCAATCTTTGCCAAGTAATCTCCAGGCTTAACGATATGCGTCTTAGCACCAGTTGTGCCTGAATTTGTAGATGTTGTTGTCACAGGAATCGTTGTACTAACTGTCCCTGTTACTTTTAATTTCTGATTCGGAAAGATTAAATAACCTGATAAATTATTTAATTTCATAATCTGCGCTACAGATGTATTGTATTTTGCTGCGATGATCGATAAACTCTCTCCAGCTTGAACAATATGCGTATTACCAGTAGATGTCGTACTTTGCGGACGGCTCACATTTGTCGATGTATTTGTCGTATTTGTTCGTGTTACTTCACCCGATACTTTTAAAGTTTGGTAAGGAAAAATCAAATTTGATGATAATTGATTTAACGACTTTAACTGATCAATCGAAGTATTATATTGGTTGGCGATAGACCATAGTGACTCACCAGGTTGTACTTTATGTTCTGCTGCTTCTGCTTGATGTGAATAAGTAACAACCGCAGCCGATGCAGTTGTAGCCGCGAAAATTAATTTCTTCTTCAAATTTTGTTCCTCCTAGCCTTACTTTTTCAATAAATCTATTATTGCATATTTATTGTTCTTATGACATTACAGTTTTCTTTCAATTGCTTATTTATTAATAAGTAATAATATTTATTTGAAATACGAACACTTTTTGTGCAAAGTTGTGTTCAACTGAATTATATCAACACTTCCAGGTGTTCGGTGAGCAAATGAAATAAAAATTCATTTTATTATTTTCGACAATTTTCATATTTCACTTAACAATTAAAGATTAGTTAACTATTTCCATAAAACATTGATATATCAACGTTTGAAACCGCTTTATAAATTGAAGTGAATTAAATAGTGTCATTAGTTTTACATTGTAACATAACTGTAACAAACCGCTGTAAATTTAGAATTTTCAGTAAATTGATAATTGTTTTCGACAATTTTTATTTATTTTTACGAATATTCTAAAATCATGTAATGATTAATTATATGTTAGAATAAAATAAAAAAGCATATTAAAGGAATGATCAGATGAAACCGGAAGCACCTCGCTATAATTTCAGAGATATTAAAGAATTGAAATTCGGTGAAGAAGTTGGTAACTCGGTATCTCATGGTGTACCAGCATTACTTATTTTATTCACTTTACCTTACTTTGCAATCAAGACGTATATCGAACATGGTCCTACATTTGCATTTGGTATCAGCGTATTTTTAATTAGCATCTTCCTGATGTTCTTATCATCAGCTGTCTACCACCTCATGCCTCCGAAATCGATTCATAAATATGTGATGCGCATTATCGACCATGCTTTAATTTATATCGCTATTGCAGGGACTTATACTCCTGTGGCTTTAAGTTTAGTGGGTGGTAAGTTAGGAATCAGTATCATGATTATCGAATGGGTCATTACGATTGCTGGTATTGTTTATAAATCGACCGCAAAACACGTCAATCCTAAAATCAGTCTGGCAATCTATCTTATTATGGGATGGTTAGGTGTTCTTTTATTCCCGGCGCTTATTACAAAAGCGAGCTGGTTGTTTATTACCTTTATCGTTTTAGGTGGTGTGATGTATAGTGTTGGATCGTGGTTCTATGCACAAAAACATCGTCATTACTTCCATATGATCTGGCATTTCTTTATCCTTGCCGGTGCACTTTGTCACTTCGTAGCATTGTTATATTTTATTCAGTAAAGCTTAAAAAATAAAAACGTCAGATTAATTTCTGACGTTTTTTGGTATCTATAATCATATATTCTATTCTGCGATTATCTTTCCGCTTTGAATATAAACTTTATATGTCTGCAATAATTCTTTTGACTGAATATCAATCGCTTTCACTTTATAATACTTTCCACCTAAATCTTCCTGAATGTCTTTACCGTTTATCGGTTCAGCACCGACAATTGCGATATCCATTTCAGAATAATAAGCCTCTACCTTTTTACGGTATTTATCGGATGCCATTTGAACAGCTTGCGGTAAGCTTTTCACTTTTACTTGAGTAGCGACCGGCTGATCTTTTAACTGATAAGCTGCTTTAATCGTACAAGAAATACATCCATTGTCAGCTGCTTGAGGTAAAGTGCCTGCCCTCACCATTGCATTGTATGCATTGCGTAACTGTGTATCACTTACACCTTCACAACTTGATTGCAATCGTGTTTGAATACACGTCGTTGCATCGCCTTTCGCTTGTTGTGTTGACGGCTTAGGTGTTGCTGAAGGAGTTTTTGGTGCAGTTGGTGCAGTATTTTGTACATCAAAAATGGCTTTATCATTAAAGTCATATAACTCCATTTCCTTTGATTGTTTATTATAATAGAAATCAAATACTGTAATGACGCGTTTCAATTGTCCACCTGTAGCATTTGATGATAGCGTACGAGTAACGATGGCATGCGCATATCTATTTCTAACATCAATTTGATCTATACTCTGAGCGGTAATACGATAGTTATCAAAACTACCTGTCGGTAATTTCGCTAAAATATATGCTTCGGCTTTAGAGTTAGATTTTATAAAGGGACGGATCATACTGTAATTACGTTGATTAAA
The DNA here is from genome assembly GCF_003259695.1 of Macrococcus epidermidis. Classification (GTDB taxonomy): domain Bacteria; phylum Bacillota; class Bacilli; order Staphylococcales; family Staphylococcaceae; genus Macrococcoides; species Macrococcoides epidermidis. The sequence goes on along the minus strand of NZ_PZJH01000008.1, from coordinate 74,724 downwards.
TGCATTTGGCATTGCATTTAAATAATCGGTCATCGTTTGATGTGTCAGCTGTTTTAAGTTAGCTGTCGTTTCGTTTGTATTCGTCACTTTAGCTTTAGTAGATTTTTTTGTTTGTTTTATTTTTTTCTTTGATTGTGCTTCTTTGTTCTTTTCTTTATCAGACTGCGCTTCACTAGATGGTTCTTCCGTTGTTGTTTCCGGGCTGTCTGACTTCACTTTTGTTGTTTCAGTTGATTTCGTTTCTTCTTTGTCCTGCTGCGCATTATTACATGCCACAAGCACAAATGACAACAATACTGTCAATATTAATTTATATATACGCACGACTACACCATCCATTCAGTTATTTTCCTCTATTTTACCATAGAAGTGTATGAGTACTCTAAAAAAGCAAACTATCATCACGAAAATTTCTTTCATGCTTTTCATTTTCCTTTACATAAAACCCCTACAAATATTTGTAGGGGCACCACCTATTTTAGTTTTTCAACATATTCCACTTCTTTTTTATTTGTTGATAAATGAAATGCAACTTTCACATTACCTGATTCATTCTCATAGATAACGCGCGGGTCATTTGTATTTTCTAAAAATTCTTTTTGAGGTTGTCCGTAGAATGCAAGAACATCCTGATACAACATGTATGGAGGTACAATGACCATATCCTGTGCCGTTTCAGCACCTGTACTCTTATCGTCTAATTGTTTATTAAAATTGATACCGGCATTGCCGAAGATGTAATATTTCTTTTGGTTAATCGTTGTATGATCTGAGAAGTCTCCATACTTATCCTTAATCACCTGGAAACTCATTTGTTCAGAAATACCGCCAGCAAATCGATTATTATCTAAGAAGAATTCATTTTTAAAATTTGTAGATAAAATATCGATAACAACACCGTTGCCCTTTGTATTTTTTTGAGCTTGTGATTTATCGTTAACCTTAAGTTCGCTATTATTCACGTCTGAAATTTGTGTGATCATCATTTGCTTTAATGAAGGATCATAGGCAAAGTGAAAAACAGTTTCAGAGTATGTTCTGCCGTTTGTTGCGTAATTAGATATTTCTTTACCCACAAGTGCAACATATTCATCTTTTTGCGTTGTAATCTTATCAATTGTAGTACTATATACTTCCATATTTGTATAATTCCCACTGCTAATTTCTTTCTTCAATTCTTTTTCAGCGATTGAGCCTTCTTTTACAGTGGATTTGAGGAGATTGTAATTACTTTTATTATATGCATCTGCATAGCGATCAAAAAAGTGTTTCACTGCTGAATTGACCAGCATAATATCATCTTTTTTCGATCCAGACCATTGGTATAGATATTGAGATTTTCTTACACTTTTTGCACTGATGATTTTTTCTTCCTGGTTACTGCAACCTGTTGTAAACAATAAAAATACACACGCTAGTACGCCTAGTATATATTTCAAATCCCTCACCCAATCTATTATGTTATCTTCTTCATTATATGTTATGTCGAATGAATTTGAAATATTTATTTTACAATATTATCTATATGAAATAAAATTAACTATTATTTTCATTTCATGATAAATCTAATTTAAATTAATTTAATAAATCGTATAAAGTAATTAATCCAATAAGTTTTCCATCTTTATTACCCGTGTCTGTAATCAAGACCGCTTCTAACTTTTCATTCTGTTCATTGTAAGACTTAAACATACTTACAACTTCCTTTTCGGTTGCACCTTCTCCAACAAATGCAGCACGTTCTTTCTGTTCATATGTCATTACTTCAGACAATTTAATTGTACTGATATCTTTCTGATGATTTGCGGCAAAATATCGGGTAATACCTGATTCAGTAAGTAAACCTACATAAGTCTTGCCATTATATATCGGAAACTGAGTGAACTTAGAAGTATTAATTTGAGATAGCACTGTTGTAAGCAAATCATTAATATGGAACGTTACAACCTTTTTCGTTGCTTTTTCAATGGCACGCGTCGGATGTAGCAGCATTTCTGCAATAAGTTCAATTTCCTTTACGACGTCTTCATGTGGTTCTGCGATAACGCGATTGTCACCAAGTCTTGTATTGTGAACAATCGCATTACGTAATTCAGCAAACTGTTTCAGATCATCTTTATACTGTGCTACAACCTTATCTTTTAAGACGGCGTAATCGACTAATCGTGAAAATGATGCATAGCCTTTATTTAAATTATACTGCGTTAAATATCTTTCAATCGTATTAAAAGCATTCAGAAATTTCTCTGCTGTAGTCATAATAAACCTCCTGATTTAAATCATACAATTTAATATCAATTAGAACTTAATTATTATTTTTTTATATAATTAATTATTGTATTATTCAAAGAATTTACATGGTATATTTAATTTAATATGAAAGGGGGATACATATTGAATGCGCTAAACAACTACGAAATCTTCGACCGCTTTAATCATAGATGGACATGTTCTATTTACCAGAATGACATGTATCATGAGGCCCCTTCATTTATGCGTCTCCGTTGTAGAAAACTCAATTATGATCGTATTATGGAAACAAATAATGATGAATTGACATTATTACGTCTTCTACGCTACATTACCCTTTATTTAGATGAGTTACAATATATAAGCCATAATGTATATAGATTATCAGATGTATCACCTATTCCAAAAGATCAGCTATTATAATTAACTAAAAAAAACCGTGTACAGCAATTGCTGCACACGGTTTTATTCGTGATGTTTAACCTCTTCAAAATATGCATTGTCCGGATTATTTTTCTCCAGATGTTCGATTTGAAGGGTTGAGTGTTTTAAATTGTATTTATCAGCTAAAATCGTTGAGAGTTCATTGATGACCTGGTAGTTCTTATCATCTGTTGAAGGTTCAACAACAACGTGCGCTGTAATTGATGGATGATCAGTTGTAATCGACCATAGATGGAATTCATGTACATCAACAACTGCCGGATGATTTTTCATCGTCTGGATGATTTCATCAGTATCTAATCCGTCTGGCACACGCTCCATTAAAATCCCCCAGGTATTTTTACAAATCTTATATCCTCCGCGGAAGATGATGATTGAAATGATAATACTTAAAATTGGGTCAATTAAAGTCCAATGCGTAAAGTAGATGATGATCACTGCAACAATAACGCCTACTGAATTTAATAAGTCTCCAATAAAATGCCAAAGCGCACTTTGCACATTGATATTGTCTTCACCTTTTAATGAACGGGTTAAGATGATTGTTAAGATAATATTGACGATAAGTCCGATTGTAGAAATGATAAGCATTAATTTTACATCAACTGTTTGCGGATGTAAAATACGCATAATCCCTTCGTATGTGATACCTAATGCAATGACGATAAGCGCTAAACCGTTAAGTAATGCTGCTAATATTTCTAAACGTAAATATCCGAATGTATATTTAGCTGTCGGTGCTTTTGAAGCGAAGTAAATGGCAAGCATTGATAATCCTAATGCTAATACATCACTCATCATATGCATCGAGTCAGACAGTAATGCAAGTGAGTTAGATAATATCCCTCCGACAATTTCAACGATTGTGAAGAATAATGTAATGTAAAGTGACGCCCATAGTGTGCGTTTTGAACCTTGCTGATGTTTTAAATGTTCAACGTGATGAAAGTATGTTGGACTTTCTAATTGTTTTCTCATAAGTATCTTCCTCTTTTATTGATTTAATATTTTAGCGTTCTCATATACAATTTGACCACCTAAGTGACCTGCATAAGCAAGTAATGCACTACCGATAATTGCAATGATGATAACCGCGATATAGATTTGTTTTTGATATTTTGCGTTGAAGTGTGTGAATGCTTTTAAAGCAACAGCTAGACCGAACATAATCATAGCATTTCTAGCCATGTCTTCGTGCTGATGAATTAAGTTTTCAACTTCACCAAAGTGCATTTCTGCAAAGCGTTCACCGCTATCTCCTGTTAAGAAAGCAACAACTCCGCTGACAAAACCTAACACAAGCAATATTGTACCGGCTAAGTTTAACTGTTTTCTATATTTTAATGAAACGATTTCAAATAAGGTTCCGACAAGTAATAAAGCAATTGGAAAGTGTACGACTAATGGATGTAATGGCATAATGTGAATCCTCCTATTTTCTTATAGTTTGTTTTTCTATAGCCATAAGATAACAAGTGAAACTGACATTAAACTGACATTATTAATTTATTTAAAAGTAATGATAAATTTTAAACCGTTATCATTTTTAACTGAAACATTCGCCTGATGTTGATCCATGATTTCTTTAAATAATGCTAACCCAACACCTGAACCTGTCTTTGTTGTGTCTCCTCTATAGAAACGTTCGAACAGATGAGGTAAATCACTTCGCTTTACACCCGGTCCATTGTCACTAAATATTAAGTGTTTATCACGTAGTGTGATCGTAACGGTAGGATGATTGCCATACTTTATCGCATTCTCAAATAATATTGAGATTGCCTGTTGTAGCCGTTGATGGTTACCTTTAATTATCGTATGGGATTCAATATTACTTTCGATTGTTAAGTCCGTTGTTCTATTGAAGTACCCAATTGATTCTATCAGCAATGTACTCAAATCAATATCTTCAATTTGTATAGATTGATCGAGCCGTGTTAAAGCAAGCAAATCTGTGACTAGTAAATTCATTCGATTTATTTCCTGTTTAATATCACTAACCATTTCTTTACCCACATCTGATAAGGCATCACCGTCAAACTGTTCTATCACTTCGGTACCTGCTTTAACAACAGCAAGCGGGGTCTTTAATTCATGGGAAGCGTCCTGCACAAATTGCTTCTGTCGTTCAACAGCATATTCTAACGGTGCCATCGCTTTCTTTGAGAAGAAATAAGTCATGAGTAGTATTAAGAAGATATAGATAATTGTTAAACCAATTAATACATTTTTCAATTGTGATAAACCATGATAACTTTCAGTCGTTTCAAATATTGTATAGATATATACAACTTCCTTATTGTACAGTTTAACCTTTTTACTTGAAATGAAGAAATGTTCATTCATCAAATTCATATAACGATGCTGATATTCTGATTCACTTTTTAATCTTTGATTAATATTTTGAATTAATGTTCCGTCATATTCAGGCTGTTTAATGATTTTATGATTTTTCGTGATGAAATAAAGCTGGTTACTCTTGCTATCATTATCATTCGCTAAGTAAAGATGATAGCCATCTTTTTCTTTTTTGAAGTGTTCTTTAAACTCTGTCGATAGAATGTGGTCAGATTTTAATTCAAGTTGATATTGAATACTAGATGCTGTACTTACGTAAGTAATAATCGAGAAAGTGACAAGTAATATAAAAATGCACGATGCAAAAAGGATATAAAGACTACGTTGTTTAGGATGGGTCATGTGTTAATGTATACCCCATATTTCTGACCGCTTTTATTTTATACGGCTGAATATCCGTACCTAATTTCTGACGTAAACGTTTGATCAGTGTTTCTACATTATTGTCACTTACAATTTCATCGATTGACCATACTTTATCAAGTATCATATCTTTAGGTACGATACCTTCGTACTCCATGAGTAAGACAAGTAACGTATATTCTTTGTGCGTCAGATTAATATCGTTGTTACGAATGCGCACTCTTTGTTTAATGGTATCCACCGAAATAGGACCAACTTCAAGAATGCTCGTCACTTGGCCAACACTTCTTCGATGTAATGCATTGATTCTCATATTGAGTTCTACAAATTCAAATGGCTTTACAATATAGTCATCTGCACCCGTTTCAAAGCCTGAAATCTTATCTTCCAGTTCTCCTTTAGCAGTCATCATGATTATTGGTGTAGTAATATGTTGTTCTCGTAATTGTTTCAAAATATCTATACCTTGAACATCTGGTAACATCCAGTCTAAAAGAATGATGTCATAACGATTTGTTGCTGCATAATCTATTGCATCTTCACCTGAAGTAAGCCAGGTAACAACATTATTTTGTTTCATCAATAATAAGCGCATCATTTTACCTAATCGTAAATCATCTTCGACTAATAATATTTGCATGGTACCCTCCTATTGATTTGAAACAAGCTGATACATCGTTTTAAGCTGTCCTAAATGTAGCGTCATATGATTGGCAGCAAATTCGATATCGTCATTCTTAATACTTAGTTCACCACGATCGCAAATACCACCAAGCAGGCGTTTTGTCTGTATAGTGAGCAATAGTTTTAACGTATCGAAAGAAGGAATATCTTCATCAAAGTCATCAGGACTCGTTCCGGATTTAAAGTATTTTGCTAATCCGGCAATTTCAGTATTAACATCGTTCGGTATTAAACGATATTCATTTTCTACAATGACATGTCCAACCATCCAGTAAATATTGTTTGGTAGTCCGTCAATTGTCGTCTTCGCTTCAGCTTCTGTAATCGGCTTGACCAGTTCGGTGATTTGCTGTTCGTGATGCACATATTCCTCACCTGCAGTACCACGCACGCGATCATCAACACCTAAAACAGTTAACATATCGTTTGTTTTTTCCTGTTTTTTCTTGAATATATTAAACATTATCGTTCTCCTATGCATTTTTTATTTAGTGTATCAAGTAAAAATGTATTGTGCTACATTATTGTACTGATAACGATTATTAGTAATTAAGTATATACAAAACAAGTCCGATATCTTGTCGATATCGGACTTGTTTATTGGTGATGGATGGACGAAATTGGTGATCCCCCAATTTCGGGCAGGATTTTGTTGCTGAAATTGGTGATCCTCCAATTTTGGGCGGGATTTTGTTACTGAAATTGGTGTTCCTCCAATTTCGGGCGGGATTTTGTTACTGAAATTGGTGATCCTCCAATTTCGGGCCGGATTTTGTTACTGAAATTGGTGATCCCCCAATTTCGGGCGGGATTTTGTTACTGAAATTGGTAATCCTCCAATTTCGCAACCTCTTTCTATTTCACTTTCTTCGCAAGATCTGTAATGTAGTTAAAGAAACCGTCATGATCAACGTCATATACGACATTTACTGGTCTTCCATTTTCCATTTCATACGTTCTACCTTGACTTGGCCCTTCAGTATAAACACCTGATAATATTTCTTTGGATTTTACAAGTTCAGGTTTACCGACAGATGCTGTTGTTAACACATCCCATAAGAAATATGTTGAATTCGTTATAAAATGAACTAATGGCGGTACAACTGCATAGCTCACACCTAAGAAATCAACACCTGGATATTTACGTTCGTTCGCCCACATTTGACGAATTGCAGGTGTAAGTGGTACTTGATTTGTACTTTCCAGCGCTACCATATCAATCTTGATATCAGCATCAAACACGACACCTACTGCTTCAGGATCCCAGTAAGCATTCCATTCAGCAGTTCCGTCATGTTCAGGTTCATGTACGTTACCATCTGGTAAATACGTACCACCCATCCAGACAAGTTTTTCGATTTTTTCAGTAATCTTCGGTTCTGTCTTTAATGCTTCAGCTAAATCTGATAATGGACCAGTAAATAATAAAGTCGTCTTTTCTTTTTCTTTCATCACCGCATTGATTAAGTGTTCGTGTGCTGGAACATCAGATAGTGGTGCGTCAATTGAACCTTTTTCATTCAGAATTGGTAGTGCATCCATAAAGAATGCATGCATACGCCAGTCTTTCGGAAAAGGATTTTTACCGCGAATGATTGACTTTGCCGTTTCTAATTTACCATCGCCAAAGCGGTCAATAATCTTTCGTGATGCATAAGTTGCCGGCTCAATATAGCAATCCGCGTCTATAACACTCACACCTGTTAACTTTACAGAATCCATCTGTAACAATAAAAATAGTGAAATTAAATCATCCACGCCACCATCGTGATTAAAATACACATTTGTTTGCTTCATAATAAAAAGACTCCAATCTATTTAATAATATTCCTCATTATAAGATGAATAAGGAACTTATTTCAATAGCATTGAAGTCTTATTGATGACAATTTATAAATTATCCGAAATAAAGTGCTGCAAATAATACAAGCAATATAAAATCAAAAATATGACGGAACATATTCTCACGCCATGCGTTGCGGTCTAAACTATCCAGTAGTCCAAGTACGAGTAAAGCTGCAAATGAACATACGATTAACATATTAAAGTTCATATCTGTAATTAAACGGATGATGATTAATGCTACAACGGCAATATTTAATATATTATACATGCGACCCCAAACTGTTGTTTCTCCAGTTCTATTCAAGTTGTTCACCTCTAAATGTTTGTTACGATACACTATAACATCAAACGCTATGTTGCTCTAGTTATACGCTTATCTCGGTCGAGATTCGCACCCTATTCCATCTCCATCTCTGTCCAAGTCACGACTATATCCTGCATCACTACTTCGAATTGGACGTCCTAATGCATTCCATACGTCTCGACAATTACCGTAATAAGCGCTTGTAATTCTGGCTGGCGGTGGTGTGACTGTAGTGCGAGCAACTGCTTTAGCAGGTAGTTGCTTCATTTGAATTTGATAGACCAATTCTTTCGTATTGATTGACTTTGTATATACTGTTAACGCACCGTATGAATAATACTTCACGCCCCCAGATAGTGTTGAAGCTTTCTTTGTACCTAATACATTTCGGACTGCATTCATATAATATTTAGGTGTAGCATCTTTGATTTTAATAAGTGCTATCGGTCTATGAGATGAAGACATTGTGCCATATGTTGTTGCAATTAATTCATTATATTTACCATATGTGTATTCAAAGTTCTTTCTATTGTTAAACGTTACTGTCTTTTTATACTTCTCTGCACCCCAATTGCTAGTCATCGCAATCTTCGTTGTTCCAAGTCCTACTTTATAATACTTGTAGTTACCCGCTTTTAATTGATTTAATATTTTAGCATCTGTAAGTTTTGGCATCGCCATATCTTTTGATTTAAAACTGTACGCCTCTGCTGTTGAAAAACTTGTTGCAATCATCGTTACTGATAATGCTGCTAATAATTTTTTCATTACTTCATCCCCATCCCAATTATTGTTTATTCAATCTCGCTAAGTGTGCTACGTTTCTGTTTTTACCGCGTTTCTTCGTTTTTCTTTTTACTTGTACTGGTTTCTTCTTTTTCACTGTTTGTGCTGGTGCCTGTCGTTGAACCTGAGATTGTCCTTGTTCAATATGGACTTTACTTTGTACTTCATTGCGCGTATGTCCGTTTAGCGTCCATAATCTTGCTGTATTTAATGCAGCTGCAATAAGTTCAGTGAGCTTTTCACGATCATCAAACTTAACGAAACCATTCTGCTCTACGTTATCAATATGTAATAGAATTTGTGCAGGTGTTTCGTTGGCACGTAGTCCAAACAGGATTGTATTAACAATTAATTTCCCTGTGTCTGTCCCCTGGAAATCTTCAGTGATTCCTGCTTCGATATATTCAACTAAATGCTTAATTTCTTGTGTCGGCTCAACATAGAAGTGTTCTGTATATAATTTATAATCTTCATATTCAGGAATATAATAATCTTTTTGTTCGGTTAATGCTTTTAAATCGATATCAATATTGCTAAGCTCTTTATGTTTAACACTGCCACCTTTAATCAGCGCTTCGTACTCAGGCATCACATCAATAAGCTCTTCACGGATTTCATCTTCAGTCATTTGTACATTGAAATATCTTTCTTTTAACACTGCTAAATGCTTCAACGTTACAAAGCCATATAAATTCAATGCGCTGCGATAAAAATGAATCTTATCAATTTCTTCTTTAAATACTGGATGTGCTTGTTTATATTTAATAAAATGCGCTTTTACATCTTTCGGAATGAACAATAACTCAGTATCATCTGCATAAAATAAGAAAACTTCATCCGGTATATCATGATGATATACCATGTAGTTCTTCTCTTGTGCAGTAATATCATCTAACACGACTTTAAAATCACTATCATATGTTTTTAGCATCTTATCCAGCATTTGATCATCTGCAAAATAAGCTTCGGTAATTAAGCTGATTAAATCTTCTTTATTTTTAGAAGAGTAACCTTTAATCCCCAGGTTACGACATATATTTTTTAACGCTTCTTTAGATAGCGCTGATAGATACATATCAAGTGTATTGTTATTAAATTTTTCAGCTACTAATTTCTTTTTTTCTTCTTGTGCCTTGATGTCGATATTTAACTCGTTTGTCATAGTAAGTCCCCCACGGTTCTATAAGTTGTTGCTATCCTGTTTAAAAGCATTTATTTTTATTTATATTTATTCTATTTTACCAATGATTAAGTAAAAATTAAACTTTCTAATTTAACATATACATACATTTTAAATGTTTAAACAACATATTTATGATATTGTCACAATTCATTCCATCCAATATTTTGAAATGGTTGTATAATAAAGATGAGAATAATAGTAAAAATCGGGCATTCCTGCTCAATAAAATCTAAGGAGCTGTTCATATGAAAAATGTAAGTATCATCGGTGGCGGAGTATTGGGTAGCCAAGTGGCATTTCAAAGTGCATTCTTTGATTGCAATGTTGTCATGTATGCAAGAACTGAAGACTCAGTTAAACGTATTCAAGAGAAGTTAGCAAAGCTTGTACCGATTTACGGTGCTTATTTTAATAATCCCGAAAAAGCGCAAGCTGCACATGATGCCATTAAAATTTCTATGGATATGTCTGAAGTATTAGCTGATAGCGATGTTATGATCGAATCCATTGCAGAAAATTTAGAAGCAAAACAAAAATTGTACGAGAGCATACAAGGTATCGCGCCTGAGAAAACCATCTTCTTAACAAATTCTTCAACGATGATGCCAAGCGCTTTCTGCGATTTTACAGATCGACCTGATCGTTTTTTAGCGTTACACTTCGCTAATTCTATCTGGCAAAATAATATCGCAGAAGTAATGAGCCATGATACAACGGATCCAAAATATAATCAAATTGTGATGGATTTTGCGAAACAGATTAACATGGTACCGATTCTAGTTAAGAAAGAACAACCTGGCTATATATTAAATTCTTTACTTGTGCCATTATTACAATCAGCTGAAATGTTACTTGCAAATGGTGTCGGTGACGTTGAAACAATTGATAGAACATGGATGATCGCAACAGGTGCTCCAGTCGGCCCATTTGCTATGTTAGATGTTATTGGTCTCACTACTGCTTACAACATCTCATTACAAGCTTCACTGAAAAACCCTCATTTACAAGGCGTCACTGATATGTTAAAAGCATATATCGATGCCGGTAAACTAGGTGTTGCAACAGGAGAGGGGTTCTATAAATATCCAAACCCTAGCTATAAAGCATCAGACTTTCTAAAAGGATAAATGCTTCACAGCCGAACATTGTGTTCGGCTTTTTTTGTAACTTTTCTCACACCTCATGTTCTTAAAACCAGATAGCTTCGTTGTAATTATGACATCTTTTCAAATTCACTCCTTTTTTCAACACAAACACTATATATAGTATTAATATTTAGTCGAAAACACAATATATAGTAGGTGATAAAATGTTAACAGAAACAACTGATTTGAAGGACAGCTTAGAACGTTTAATAAATAGACATCCAGAAGTCGTTCATGAGAATGCAAACAAGGATGCGAATGTCTTTAATACACTGCGTGATTTAACTGCTGGTACTGTTGCGAAATCACTCGGCCTTGATATGCTACCGAAACATGTTAAACACGCTCACTTAAACGGTGATATTCATTTCCACGATTTAGATTATCATCCTTATATGCCGATGACGAACTGCTGTTTAATTGATATTCCTAATATGCTGGCTCATGGTTTTAAGATTGGTAACGCGAAAGTTGAATCACCAAAATCGATTCAAACTGCTGCAGCTCAGATCGCACAAATTATCGCTAATGTCGCCAGCAGTCAGTATGGTGGATGCTCAGTAGATCGTATCGATGAAGTGCTAAGTCCTTATGCTGCTTTAAATGCAGAAAAACATCGTCAAACTGCACAAAAGTATGTCCAGCAAGATAAACAGCAACAATATACCCAGCAAATGACCGAAAAAGATATCGGTGATGCCATCCAGTCGCTTGAATATGAAATTAATACACTTTATACAAGTAACGGGCAAACACCGTTTGTAACTTTCGGCTTTGGATTAGGAACGGATAAGTACAGTGTTATGATTCAACGTGCAATATTAAATACGCGGATTGCAGGACTTGGGACCGATCAAACGACTGCAATATTTCCAAAGCTTGTCTTCAGTTTAAAAGACGGAGTGAATTTAAAGCAGACTGATCCAAATTATGCGATAAAACAATTGGCTATCGAATGCGCTACAAAACGCATGTATCCTGATGTATTAAATTATCAGGCGATAACAGAGATGATTGGCGATTTCAAAGCACCGATGGGTTGTCGAAGCTTCCTGAATGCTTATCAGGAAGATGGACAGTTTATCAACAATGGCCGTTTCAATCTAGGTGTCGTAACGCTTAACTTACCTCGGATTGCATTATTAAGTAATAATCCGGATACATTTATGACCATGTTGCATCAAAGATTGGATATTGTACGTGATGCTTGTCTGTTTAGAATTAATCGATTAAAAGATGCGCGCCCACAAAATGCCCCCATACTTTATCAATATGGTGCATTCGGTAAAAGACTACATGCCGACGAAGACATATCAGCTTTGTTTGATAATCGTCGTAGCACTATCAGTATCGGTTATATCGGATTATATGAAGTTGGCGCGCATTTATTTGAGAAAGACTGGGAACAGAATAAAGATGCTTATGACTTTATATTAAATATATTAAAGACGATAAAATCATACGCTGATAACTTAACCAATCAATACGATATTCAGTTCAGTGTATATGGTACACCAAGTGAATCTCTAACGGACCGCTTCTGTGCACTCGATTTTGAACGCTTTGGTCCTGTGGTAAACGTAACCGATAAAGGGTATTATACGAATTCATTTCATTATGATATCCGCAAAAATATTACCCCTTTCGAAAAAATTGATTTTGAAAAAGACTTCGCGCGTTATTCCACAGGCGGATTTATTCATTATTGCGAATACCCTTCGCTTGTCCATAACCCTGAAGCGTTAGAAGCAGTATGGGACTATGCTTATTCACGTATCGGTTATCTCGGTACGAATACTCCGATTGATCAATGTTTTGAATGTGGTTATTCCGGTGAATTTCAACCGACTGCTACAGGATATGTCTGCCCTGAGTGTGGAAACAATAATCCTGAAACGACAGATGTGGTCAAACGTACTTGCGGTTATCTCGGACAGCCTTTAAAACGTCCAATGGTAAAAGGACGTCAAATTGAAATTGCCACGCGTGTCAAACATATGTCGACAAGAGATGATTTATTATGACGTATGAAGGTATGGGATATGTTGCCAGGATAATGAATTGTGTCGTTACAGACGGAACGGGCATGCGTGTGTCTCTCTATGTATCCGGCTGTCACTTTCATTGTCCCGAGTGTTTCAATGCAAGTATCTGGTCATTTAATCATGGAGAACGCATCACAGAACAGAAAATCGAAGAGATATTAACCTTGCTTGATAAAGATTATATCAGCGGACTTTCTCTACTTGGTGGGGAACCGTTAGATAATTTAGCTGTTATTCAACCACTTATTTCAGCATTCAGAAAGAAATTCGGGAATAGAAAAGATATATGGATGTGGTCAGGATATATGATTGAGTATATTAAAAATACACCAGTGCTAGCTGAAGTTTTAAATAATATCGATGTACTTGTTGATGGTCCCTATGTCCATAGCCTATTTCAGCCAAACTTAAAGTTTCGCGGGTCACTTAATCAACGTATCCATTATTTAAACAAAGGTAATATATTACATGAAAAATAAATAATGTTTTTTTATTTATTTAAGATATAATGTAATTAATATTATTTAATGGGAGTTTAACTAATGGATAAATATCAAATTAAAGCACTTGCACTTTCTGTATTAACTGCATCACAATTCGTTCTACCTACAGCTGTACTTGATCATCAAATACCCGAAGCACAAGACGGCGTCGTGAACTTAAAATCAGTCGGTGACGTACTCGTTCATGGTCATGTGGCACGTCATGCACAGACGGCAAATGGTTATGACTTTAATCCAGGATTTGAAGCGGTTAAACCGATGATTGAGAACGCTGATATTGCGATCGCTAACCTTGAGACACCCATCGCTGCAAATGAATTAGGTCTAGGTGATTATCCTACATTTAATTTGCCACCTGAAGTCGCACAGGCCATTAAAAATGCTGGATTCGATATTGTCTCAAATGCGAATAACCACGCACTCGATCAGGAACAAAAAGGGTTACATATCTCTTTAGATTACTTAGATAAAATGCACTTACCATATGTCGGAGCTTATCGCAGTCAAGAAGATCATGACACGCCACGTATCATCGAAGAAAACGGTGTAAAACTTGGATTTTTAGCATACACTTATGGGACAAATGGGCATGAACCAGCTGCTGATTATGATGTGAATTTTATCGATCTAAAAAAAATGAAAAAAGATATCGAAACATTAAAACCACAAGTTGATGGCGTTGTTGTCTCATTACATATGGGTACAGAGTATCAGTATCACGAGAATCAAGAGCAACGAGATGTAGCACAGGCGCTAACGGATTACGGTGCAGATATCGTCCTTGGTGGACATCCTCATGCTTTAGAGCCGATGAAACAGGATAAAGATAGCTTTATCATCTATAGCCAAGGTAATTTCTTTAGCGGTCAAGGTCAAATGCAGACACGTCTGGGTGGGATTTTATCTTTAGATATTAAGAAAACAAAAGATGGTGTTGAAGTAGCCTCAGGTGAATTCTTACCTACATACAACGAAGGTGATTATAACGCTGGCGGCTATAAAACTGTACCTTTAATGCAGTCATCACTTGATGATGGTACGAAACAAACGCAGTTTAATTTTATTAATGATTTAATGACAACGTATCCTTCAAAAGTGAAAGTTGTGGAGAATTTATCACATTAAAGTAAAAATTCCTTGTATTTTACGTAAAAAGTATTATAATAACCTTCTACACATAGAAAGAAGGATGAATATGTCACTGTCAGTTGAAGAACGTAAAGTTACAAGTACAGAATTATACGCTCATCTAAACGATGCGACGTTATCTATTGCCACAATCGCAGAACATTTTAATTTAACATCTCAGGATATTACAGCAATTTTAAATATGGATAATTCGCAAATGTCTACAATACTTCCAACGAATGAATTTATTCATCTCGTTTGGGATGTTAGAGATTTTATCAACGATGAACTTCGTACACACGGGATTACGCCAAAAGAATATAGTTATTTAAAAGGTATGAAAACCGATTATTGGTTTTTACAATAAATACTAAGGAGAGACAAGCATATGCTTATCTCTCCTCTTTTATTTATACTTATATTTATAACACAATATGCATTATTTTCTACGTGCAGAAATAATAAGCATCATCGGCCTTCTTAATTCATCTTTCATCTCAGGCACTTCATCTAGTAGCTTTTCACTTGGCTCAGGTTCAGAGATGCCCTTAATCACGAAATCATTATCAATCAGCACACTTAAGTAATGTGAAAGTGTTCGATGATATTTCCTTACTTCTTCCCCAAGAAATTGTGTCTCACGTTCGCCCTCTTTATAATAATTGTCAACCGGCCAGAACAATTTATTGCCTGCCTCATCATAGATCCAGTCCTGACTACCTTCAGCTGTAAATACAGGATGTTCTACACTAAAGATAAATGTACCGTTAATCGTTAATACTTCCTTAACCTGCTCAACAACATCTTTAAATGACGGTAAATAATGTATCGCTAATGAGCTCATTACTACTTCAAATTCATGTGGTTCAAAGTCTAATTCATCCATCGACTGATTAATAAAAGTAATCTTATCTGCATCCGGCTGTGCCTGCGCACGCTCTAACATCTTTTCAGAAATATCGATTCCGACAACTTTCTCTGCGCCTTGTTCTACAGCATACTGGCAATGCCAGCCGTAGCCACAACCTAAGTCCAGCACAGCAGCACCATTTAACTCGGGAAGCATTTCTTTAAAGTTCTCCCATTCGCCAGCTGCTTCTAAACCTTTCTTTGAGCGTTCCATCTCGCTATATTTATCGAACAATGACCGATTATCATACATATTATTGTCCATAGGCACTCCTTTAAGTATCTTATTAGCATTTACTTTATCAAAATTATAATCGTTTATAAAGTTTTTTGAATAGTATTTAAAAAAAGAACAAACAATAAAATCATAATGATTTTCAATGTTTGTTCATCAGTTGGTATACAAATTTCTTCACTTCGGTAACGCACTTTTCTTGTCCTCTGTTGAGTCACTCATCGGTAACGCTTCACTACCGTTTGCTGTATAAACGACAATCTCTAGAGATGACGACTCACTCGTTGGTGATTGGTTTGTAGTATCTGGTTCAACCATTGCTTCCATCTGGACGTTATCCTCAATAGATTGTACACCATAGTACGCTCTGTTAAAGTATGTATTTCCTTTTGAGAAATCAGTATATCCATCTTCTTTTAGTGCAATATCTTTTGTCGTAATCGCTGAAGCTATTTTACCAAATGACTGAATATATTTATCATTTGCTTTCTTAACTTCTGCATCTACTTTTTTAATTTGAGGCAATTTTTTTGCCGTTTGAACTTTCGCTTCGTATTTGACAACGATATTTTTCACTTTTATAAGTTGCTGTTCAACATCTTTTTTATTATCATATAAAGTCATCGTATTAATGACACGATCCATCTCTTTCGAATATTCTCTAACGGTATCAACATATTCATATTTCGATGTAATAGGTTTTACTTTCGGAATTTTCGAAGCAACTTCTATTGATATTTCTTTTTTGAGTTGCTGAATGTTTTCGTCTGCAATTTGTTTATGCTGTGGTTTTATTTCTTTAGGATTACTTTGTATAAATTCCATCTCAACAGTAGGTGTTGTTTGTTGATTCGTAGATGATGCTTTCTCTGTAGATGTTCGTGCAGCTTCTTCTTCATGACAGCCTGTGAGTATTAGGGTTATTGTGCACAATGCTATGATTCTTTTCATGCATCCTCCAAAAATATCCTTAAGTTTATCAGTACTCACATATTTTAACATAACGCTATCAGATTGTAACTAGTTTTGAAGGAACAATTTAACCTCTTTTACAAAATCATCGTATTGTTCATATAACAACCCATGGCCACTATTTTCATAAATCGACAATTTGCTGGCAGGTAATAGTGCAGCGAGCGCTTCGGCTTCTTCAACCGGTACTAATTCATCATATCTACCGCTCATCACGAGCGTCTTTACTTCAATCACATCAAGCCTTTGTGGATTATAATCAACAGTAGAAGTGATGACTGCATCCTCTTCTTTTTCAGTCATACCACTTTGTGTATCTTTCATCTTCTTACAATATTTTTTTACTGTTTTAACATCTTTAAACATATAGTCTTCCAGCATAGCGTTACGTTCTTTACGTGACATCGTTCTTAATATACTTGCATATTGATTATGAAATTCACGCTCAGCTTCGTAGTAACTTCTTATTCCCGTGCTAATCAATATCAGCTTGTTTACATATCTCGGATATTTAGAAGCGATGGTTGCTGCTACAGAACCACCGAGTCCAAATCCTAAAAAGTGTGCTTCTTTAATATACAAAAGATCCAGAACGGTTAATACATCTTCTACATAATCGTCCATATGAATTTCTAACGGTTTATCACTAAATCCATGACCACGCAAATCTATTTTAATAATTTGAAAATTTTTCATAAAAGCCGTATCGAAATCATCAAACATTGTTGTGTTCATAAATTGGCCATGGAGCATCACTAGTGGATACCCTTTTCCAATGAGTTCGTAATGAACAGCTATATCATTATTTGTTAGCGCTAGTTCCATATTCTATCCCTCTAGTCTCTTGTAATTTTTGCAAATTCTAATACATCTGAAGCTTCGTCGTATTTATAATCATTAACGTACTCTACGACTTTAATCGAGCAATGTGCTTTAATCGTTACATCATCTGCACGCAGTAAATCACAAACTACATTTTCTACACTTGCATTTACTGCATCGATTTCACGTACTGTAAGGATTGATGATTCATCTTTAAAGATGAGCTTTTCTCGTTCTGCTTTCACCGTAAGTTCGTCGCATATAATATAGCGAATGTTACTTACTTCAGCGACAGTGATCGTTATGTTTTCTGCATTCAGCTCTTCATCCAGACGCACTGATCCATTAGACTGAAATGTAGTGGCTTTTACTGGTCCCATACCAATAAATGCACCTTTATTTTGAATATCATTCACTTTTATTCCACGCTTTAAGTCCACCGTTCCCTTATTATTGATTGTGTCGATAATTGCTTCATCCTGTACAGCAATATAGCCATCTTCATCAATTACAAGTTCATTCGTTTCAAGTGTTCCTTCAATGACTAATTCACCATAAACTTTCAAATAAGGTACATTTAATTTACCTTCAATTTTTAATACACTATCTTTCTCAATGAATAATTCATTGGCCTCAACACTTGAAGTAACTAATGAATTTCCTTCAACATTGATCGTCTCAAATATACCACCTGTAACTGTTTCATCTTTCCATACGACATTCATCTATATCGTCTCCTCACCTATAATATTAAATAACTCTGATAAGTCTTCAATTCGATAGTCCATCATTGTTTCACCAGGGGCTTTAAAATAATGATTATCTTTAAATACTGTCTTCATTCCTAAACGGTGGGCTGCTTCGATATCATTGACCGGATGGTCACCAACAAAAATACATTCCTCCGGTTTAACGCCGAGCTTATCACACATCATCATAAATATTTCCGGTTCAGGTTTTCTGTAACCTACCGCCTCTGAAATTAACGTTTCTAAAACATATTTCTCTATACCCAAAACATCGATAATATAACTTTGATGTGACACCTTACCATTTGTAATAATACCTATTTTTAATCCTCTATTTTGAATTCTTGAAATAATATCTTTTAAATCAGGATAACCTGTCGCAAACTTCGGATAATTTAAATCATAGTCCAGCAGTAAATCCTTCTTTTCGATGTAATGAATATCAAGTTGATTAAGCAATGCTTTATATACACGATCTTTTTTCACATAACCGTGTTCATCGTATGCTATAAAATAATTGATATAGTCATTTTTTTGTACATGCGTAAAATATTCTCTATATCTTTCAAACTGATCTTCTAAAAATAATCGTAACGAACGTTCTCGATCAAGTAATGTACCATCCAAATCAAATATGATTGCTCTTTCCATCTAAATCCCTCCAGTTAACAATAGTATAGCCTATCTGTTAAAATGAAATCGATTAAAATGACGAGGTGACTTATGAACTGGAAAAAAAGACGTATCATCGACAAAACGGATTATCTTGTATTTCAAGTCAATACGACAGAATTTTCTTATCAGGCACAAAGTGCTGAATTTTATCAGATTGAGGCCCCGCATTGGGTCAATATTATCGCAATACATAATGATTGTATCGTCATGATCAAGCAGTTTCGTATCGGCATAGAAGATTATATACTTGAATTACCCGGCGGTATCGTTGAACCCGATGAATCCCCATTAAATGCTGGTCAAAGAGAACTCAGTGAGGAAACAGGATATATCGGCGAGGCACAAGTGATTGGCGTTATGCATCCGAATCCAGCTTTATTTACAAATCAATTAACAACCATTTTAGTGACCGACAGCAAGCAAAGCGGGACTATTTCCCGAGAAATATTTGAAGATATCGAAGTCGTCCTCGTTCCAATTAAAGACTTAAAAACAAAAATAGCGCATGGCGAAATCACCAATGCGCTTACTTTAGCGAGTTTAATGCAATACTTTAGTTTATAGTATTTCTGTTTTGTTTCAAAATAATCCATAGTAATAGCGGCATACCCATTAAACACATCATGATTGATACAGGAATCTGTACCGGATAAAGCATTGCTCTGCCCAGAAAATCTCCCGTTAAGACGAGTAATACTGCTAAAAGTAATGTCAGGTTCAATTTTGCAAGATGGTTTCCTTTAAAATTCAGTTTTACAAACGGCGGAATAATCATACCGACAAATCCAATAATACCTGTCATACTAATGAGCACAGCACACATAATACTCGTTGTAATGAGCAGCATATAGATGATTGTATGCGTTCGTAAACCAAGTGCAATTGCTCGGTCTTGTCCTAATCCAAGTATTTCAATTTGTTGCTGTAAAAAATAAATAATCATCATACCCACAATAGTTAACGGTAATAAAACGATAACATCTTTAAAACTTACCGAGTTTATCGAGCCAAACAAATAATTCATGATGTTGGATGATTTCTCCGGAAACATCAGCATTAACACATAAACGAGGCTGGAAAAGAAGAAGTTAATAAACATGCCGATCAGTATCATCCATGTTGTCTGTGAATTAAATTTATGATTTAAGCTGGCAAGGATCACTATCAGTAACGTTATCATACTGAATAAAATACTAAATATTGCTGTCATCGTAATGCTAAATCCTAATACGATGGAAAGTGCACTCCCAAAACTTGCACCACTGGCAAGTCCTAACGAAAAACTATCTGCAAGATAATTATTTAATACGGTCTGAAACACATATCCTGTAATGGAAAGAATGATTCCGACGAGCATACCCGTTATAATTCTTGGCAGTCTAATTTCAAGTAAAATTGTCCTACCCATTGGATCCGTTACGTCCAGCCATCCAAAGTTGTCATAAAATAACGATAAGCATGTCACAATAATGATAAGCGACAATACGATAATATTATTTTTCATGTGCGATAGCTTTGGCAATAATTTCCATACCTTGTGCGATTCTTGGTCCTGGACGTGATACAATATCCGGATCAACGGCATAGATTTGATTTTGTTTTACCGCTTCAACATGCTTAAATCCGTTTCTTGATTTTACTTCTTTGATTAATGCTGCATTTGACAGACCACTCGTAGAAATAATGATATCCGGATTTTTCTTAACGATTGCTTCCGAACTCACCGCCTGGTACCCTTCTATGCCACTAAATATATTGACTGCACCGAGTTGTTTCAATAAATCATTCATTAATGTATGATTGCCACCCGTATAAATGTCGGGGTGTGATGAAATTTCCAGAAATACTTTTTTACCCTGGACATCCTTTTTGTATTTAATCGCAGTTTCTTGAATTTGACGTTTAATATCTTTTATCAACGCTTTGCCTTCAGCTTCTTTATGTGTGACAATAGCAATTTGTTCTATGCTTTTATATAGCGAATCAAATGAATGAGCATCCTGAACGACGACGACTTTAATACCTTTTGATTTCAACTTTTGTAACGTTTTCTCTTGCGCTTTTTCCATAGATTGATGCGCAAACACAATCGTTGGTTTCGCTTTTAATATCGCTTCATAATCAAGTTTCATTCCATCAAACTTTTCCTTATCTTTAACCTGTTTAGGATAATCATCTACTGTCGAAACACCGATAATCTCTTTATAGACGCCTAAATCATAAAGAATTTCTGTATTGCTTGGTATTAACGAAATAATACGTTCCTTAGCGTCAGACTGCTGCAACTTGTCTGTCGTATTACAGCCTGAAACAATGAAAAGTACTGTCATCAAGAGTATAAATAACGTTTTCTTCATAAATCCTCCATTCATTCAATTTTTGTATAATTATACCATATGCAATATCTTTCTTACAAAATACAAAAAGCGTTAGTCATAAGTCTTAGTCCTCTTCTGTTTAACAGCTTAAACGGCGGAACAGACGTTGCCCGTACTACAAAAACCGAAGAAAACTATAAATCAAAGAGCGATTTATTCGTTTTCTTCGGTTTTTGCTTGTGGCAAAACACTTCAGTTCCAGCCTCTAGTTACTACATCTTTTCAGGGCTTGAAACGCCAATCAATGTTAAAGCATTGTGTAATGTAATTCTTGCTGCTTCAATTAACGCAACATGTGCTTTAGATTTTTCTAAGTCGTCAGTTAATACTTTCTCAGCATTATAGAATTTATGGAAATGTGCTGCTAAATCCTGAATATAATTTGTAATACGGTGTGGTGCACGTGCTTCTGCTGCCTGATTGATTACCGTTTCAAAATCAGCGATACGTTTCAACAATTCAAATGCTTTGTCATTTGTTATTAAACTAAAGTCTGCGTCAGTAGAAGGTGTGATACCATTTTCAGCTGCCTGACGTAAGATCGAACAAATTCTCGCATGTGCATATTGCGCGTAGTAAACAGGGTTGTCACTTGATTCGCTCTTTGCAAGTTCCATATCGAAATCAAAGTGTGAGTCAGGGCTTCTCATCGTTAAGAAATAACGTGCTGCGTCAATACCTACTTCATCCATGATGTCTCGTAACGTAATGGCGTTACCTGTACGTTTACTCATCTTAACTTCCTGGCCATCCTGCAATAAACGTACCATCTGCATCACTTGTATTTCTAAACGTTTAGAATCTGTACCGAAAGTTTCAAGCGATGCTTTTAAACGGTTAATATAACCATGATGGTCTGCACCGAATAAGTTAATTAACGTATCATAGCCACGTTCAATCTTATCGTAGTGATACGCAATATCCGGAAGGAAGTACGTATAGCTGCCATCTTTTTTAATCAATACGCGGTCTTTATCATCGCCAAACTCAGTTGTACGCAACCAAGTTGCACCGTCTTCTTCAAATAAATAACCATTTTCGCGCATCTTATCTAATGCTTTATCGATTTCTTTATTTTCATAAAGTGAAGTTTCACTGAACCAATTATCAAAATGAACATTAAATTCAGTTAAATCTTTTTTAAGTTTATCCATTTCATAATCTAATCCTAGCTTACGGAAAGCTTTAATACGCTCATCCTTGTCAACATCTTTGTATTCCGGATGCTCTGCAGCTAACTTTTTACCGATTTCAATAATATCTTTACCATGATAACCATCTTCAGGCAGTTCCATTTCCTGACCTAACGCCTGAAAATAGCGCGCTTCAATAGAATATGCTAAGTTTTCAATCTGTTTACCTGCATCATTGATATAGTATTCGCGTAATACGTCATATCCTGCTGCAGATAATACGTTACATAAAGTGTCACCCACTGCCGCATTTCTTGCATGTCCAATGTGCAAGCTGCCAGTTGGATTCGCTGAAACATACTCAACTAAGATTTTTTCATTTTTAGGTTGCTCCGCTTTACCGAAGTTATCTTTTTTAGTTAATGCTTCAGTAATAATACCAGTGAGGTATGCGTTATCCATATAGAAGTTGATAAATCCAGGACCTGCGATATCAATTTTAGTGACATCCGCTTTCTTAACATCTAAATGATTTACGATTGCCTGTGCAATTTCACGTGGATTTTTTTGAGCGAGTTTCGTTAACACCATGGCGATATTTGTTGCATAGTCACCATTTTTAGTATCTTTCGGGATTTCAATTTTAATTTCCGGTACTTCTGTTACAAGCTCTGCTTTTAATATCGCCTGTTTAATTTCTTCGATTAATGTTTCTTTTTGCTGTTGTACGATGTTCATTATACTCGCTCCTTATATTCTATATCGTATGTATAACTGCCTAAGACAGTTTGGTTATTTACAATGGTATATTGAATGTAAACTCTACCGGAATGTTCATCAGACTCAATGAGCATTTGATTGGTTGTAACTTCCATAACAGTTTTTTGATTAGCCAGGTGATACATATTTTGTGTTGTCTCGTATGGGACAAACAGAAAATCTAACGTTAGTTGACCTTTTCGATTAATGCGCACCCGTTCATCCTCAATCTTAACACGTACATCGGTCAGAATATCATCGATTGTTTCCTTATACATAATATATGTATGTGCCTTTTTTATGCGTGTGCCTGTAGTATTAAATTCGAAGGTCTCCGTGCCTTCACTATTTGTGATTTGTTGCTTTATGTGAATCTCTATATCCAAGTTGATCACCCACTAATGATTATAACAAAATTTGCATAAAATTAAAGAAAGCAGGTATAAAAATACCTGCTTTCTTTAGTGTCCTAGCTATTTTTATAGCTACTCATATCTTACTAATGTTAAGCAAAAATTACAACCGAAAATCTACACGATTATTAAAGTCACATTTTTGTCACAAAATTGATAATATGAGGGTGCTTATCTTTTCCGGATACTCGCCGTATTCGGAAAAGATGGACTGTCGTTAGCTCGTTTAACCTAACATTGATTTTAGTTCTTCTCCAGAATTGTTCCACATTTCAGGGTTATGGTGCATTAAGAAGTCTTTTAAGACCGCTTTATTGTCATCACCAATCTGATCTAAAATGAACTTGTGCTTCATCGATTTATCCATCATATTAACATGTTCAGCCATCACTTTATAGCCACGTTTACGTTCCTTATTTACTGCCATATAACAAGCAGTAACACCCGCATAATACGGACCGACTTCTGCACGTTCTGTTGTTACCCATACAAGCCAGTATTCTTTCTGGTCAGGACCTTCTGTTTCAGATTTATCCGTCACCCATTTCACACGCTTTTCAACTTCACTACGCGCATGCATCGCACCGATATCGATAAACGCCTTTTTCTCTGCAACATCAATAAATACTGGTGCCACATTATCTAAGCTAATCGAGCCGATATTTGTACCTTTATGTCCGTCAAGTGGATCATTTTTTATAATATTAAACTGAAATTCTGCCATATTATCACCCTATTCTAATTCATTTAATACGTTAATAATTGCACCTCGAATTTCAAGGTCTTCGATATTTAAAATT
This sequence comes from Macrococcus epidermidis, assembly GCF_003259695.1. GTDB lineage: Bacteria > Bacillota > Bacilli > Staphylococcales > Staphylococcaceae > Macrococcoides > Macrococcoides epidermidis. The sequence continues at coordinate 49,841 of NZ_PZJH01000008.1, read as the reverse complement.
GTCTCTTTAGGATAGTAAATTTTATAATCTTTTCGCTGAATACCTGTAATACTATTGATTATAACTGATTGTGTACTAATTTCCTTAATCTTGCCAGTAGAAGTTATTAAGTGAATTGGTTTACGCGAGTTAATACCAGGTCTATTGTAGTCATATGGCAAGTCACTAAACGAGTCCACAACAAAATAATAATCCGGATCTATGCCCGCTTTCGTAAACAATTCAGTGAGTTCATCTATCGTAAATCGATTACCGTCAAACGGTAGATGTTTAAATAAATCACGGTTAACAAATCTGCGCGATAAATCACTTAAAATGGCGTCTTCTTCCTCAATCCATTCCTGCAGATAATAATTTAGAACCATTTCATCAAGTCTTAAATATGCATCAACGGACACTTGATTTGATTTAAAGAACGGCACTAAATATTTAGGTGGTTCTTTAAACGCATAACCTGTCTCATACAACACTTTGGCACGTTTCAGGACACGATTTAATAATACTTCACCACCACGACTGACTGGATGAAAATATACTTGCCAGTACATCTGATAACGGCTCATTAAATAATCTTCTACCGCATGCATACCACTTTCTTTAATCACAACTTCATCCTTTGTCGGACGCATAAGCCTTAATATACGTTCCATATCAAAGCTACCATAACTCACACCTGTATAGAAAGCATCGCGTTGCAGGTAGTCCATACGGTCAGCATCAATCTGCGAACTAATCATTGAAATGACCAGCTTATTATGATGTGTCTTGTTGATTACAGCAGCTACTTCTTTCGGAAATTCGGGTGAAACGCGTGACAACACATGATTCACTTCCGTATCTCCTAATATGATCTGCTGTGTGTAAAGCTCGTGATCCGTATTAAAAATCTTCTCGAAACAATGAGAGAACGGACCATGGCCTAAGTCATGTAACAGTGCTGCACATAATGCGAGTGGACGATCTTCATTATGCCAATGTTCACGTCCAGCAAATATTTCGTCTATCATACGACGTACGATTTCATAAACGCCTAACGAATGATTGAAACGTGAATGTTCAGCAGTATGAAAAGATAAATATAACGTACCAAGTTGTTTTATTCGGCGTAATCGCTGAAATTCTTTTGTCTTGATTAAATCCCAAATTAACTGATCTCGTACATGCACATAGCGATGCACTGGATCTTTGAATACCTTCTCTTCCTGCATCTTTTGGAATTGGTAGCCCATAGTGGTTCTCCTTTATTTTTTCATTACTTAAATTTTATCATAAAGCCTTTAAAATAGAATGATTAACGGCTTTTAAAAATTTTGTAATACAAAAAATTTTCAGAAAGTTATTGACTTATATTTTTAATTAATTTAATATTCAACTTAACAAAAAACTAAATAATTATTTATCAAGAGTGACTGAGGGATTAGGCCCTATGACGTCCAGCAACCTGTCCACACGGAAAAGGTGCCAATTCCTACAGTACAATTGTGCTGAAAGATAAGTAGAGATACTGATGGCTAACGTTTTCCCGTGCATACGGGGAAACGTTTTTTTTGTGAAAAAATTAATTCTGAGGTGAAAGCATTGTCTAAGTTTAGTTCATATTTCTTAATGCAGGAAGTTGATATTGCAGCATACATACTTGAAACTACAAATTTATTTAATCCCGCTGACAACTTAGCAGTAAACGAAATCGGAGATGGTAATTTAAATTATGTCTTTCGTGTATCTAACGGCATCAAATCCATTATCGTCAAACATTCAGGCGTCGTAGCGCGTATTTCAGATGAATTTAAATTATCAACGGACCGTACAATTCGTGAAGGGAAGTTACTCAAAGTACATGGCGAAATCGTACCACAACTTGTACCGCATATTTATGCGATTGATGATGTGATGAAATGCGTCATCATGGAAGACTTAAAAGAATACACAGTATTACGCCAAGGTTTAATCGATGGCAATATATATCCAAATATCGGTGTTGATTTAGGGACCTATTTGGCAGAGACACTGATTAACACTTCTGACTTTGTACTTGATGCGAAAGAGAAGAAGGCTTTACAAAAAGATACGATAAATCCCGAATTATGCGAGATATCTGAAGACCTCGTGTTCACCGAGCCATTTTACAATAATTTCTCACGCAATGAAGTGAGTAGCGCTTTGCTTCCATACGTCGAACAGTTACTTTACAACGATGACACATTAAAGCTTGCAGTTGCAGAAGCGAAACTTAAATTCTTAAATAAAAGTCAAAGTTTAATCCATGGAGATTTACATTCAGGTTCAGTATTTGTGAATGAAACAGAAACAAAAGTCATTGATCCTGAATTCGGTTTCTATGGGCCAGCAGGATATGATGTCGGAAATGTGCTCGCTCACCTCTTCTTTGCATATAGTAATGCGCAGGCGCATGGCCGAGATGAACAAGCTAAGTTTATTGCCGAAAGTATCACAGAAGTATTAGAAGTATTCAAACAGAAAAGTTTAGCGATCTTACAGGAAAAGACGAAAGATGTCGCATTGAAACAAGCTTCAGTTTATGCAAGCTATATCCGTTCAGTGCTTGAAGATGCGTATGTTGTATGTGGACTTGAAATTATTCGTCGTATCGTCGGACTTGCTAAAGTAAATGATTTAACGACTTTACCTGAGCAACAATGTGTTCAGATAGAAGTGCAACTCATTAAGTTTGCGAAATCGCTGATTCAACATCCGGAATCAGTATCCATCTACCCATCTATATTCTCACTCTATACAGAATTTAAGGAGATCGCGGCATGACATTACAATCGATCCAATACAAAGATGGCGTTCTTACGCTCCTTGACCAGACGAAATTACCACATGATATACAGTATGTCGACTGCACAGATTATGAAGCAGTCGCAGTAGCGATTGAAGATATGATCGTGCGCGGTGCACCCGCTATTGGAATTACTGCGGCATACGGTGTCGTAATCGGTGCCTTACAATACAACGGGGATAAAGATTTTATAATTTATATGCAGAATGTTATTACACGACTATCCAACACACGACCAACAGCAATCAACTTGTTATGGGCACTTGATCGAATGAGCCAGGTCATCACCGAAGATGTCAATCAGAGTATCGTGGCTTTAGAAAAGCTCGCGCAACACATTTATGAAGAAGATAAATCAATCAATGACCGTATCGGGAAACATACATTACCACTCATAAAACCGAATTCAACGTTTATTACGCATTGCAATCCAGGTAGTCTTGCAACAAGTGCGTTAGGCACAGCGACAGCGGGATTCTATCTAGCTCACGCTCAAAACATTCAATTTAAAGTATTTAGCGATGAGACTAGACCGAGATTTCAAGGCGCACTTACAGCTTTTGAGTTATCGCAAGCCGGCATCGATGTTACAACAATTACAGATAGTACTGCAGCCACTGTGTTACAGCAACAAGGTGTTACAGCTGTTATTGTCGGTTGTGACCGCGTAGCATTAAATGGCGACGTCGTTAACAAAATTGGCACATTACCGCTCGCTATTGCAGCAAAGTTTTATAATGTACCATTCTACGTTGCAGCACCAACACCAACCTTCGATTTAATGGTATCGAGTGTAGATGCAATTCCAATCGAAGCACGCAACGCACGTGAAGTAACACATATTTATGACAATAAAGTCGCAGCAGACGTAGCAGTTTATAATCCAGCTTTCGATATTACACCTAACAGTTTAATCACAGGACTGATTACTGAACATGGCATTATCGACGCACATGAACAAGCAATCGCAAAACTATTTGAGGAGGTTAAAGCATGAATAAACCATTACAATTATTACTTGCAACAAGTATCTTACTTACAGGATGTAATCAGGCAACATCACAATCTGGAGCGACAGGTGAAATAAAAGGCAAGAAAATTGCTGTTATCCGTAACCTTGGTAGTGATGATCACACGAAACAATTTATCGATGGTGCTAAATCACAAGGTGAGAAACTTGGACTCAAAGTGGATACTTTTCTTTCGAATGGGAATGACGCAAAGTTTCAGCAGCTCGTCGATCAGGCAATCCTTAAAAAATATGATGGCATTGTATTATCACACGGCAAAGAAGATTACAGCTATGATTTGGTTAAGAAAATTGCAGATGCAAAGATCAAAGTTGTTACTTTTGATACAAAGTCAGATAAAGACGGCAAAGTTATTGATAATGTCGTTGCTACAAGTCAAGATGACCATGCATTAGCAAAGTTATCGTTAGACGCGCTGATAAAAGATAAAGAACAACCCGTAAAAGTACTTAAATTATGGGTCGGTCCTGGTTTCCTACCGCTTGATAAACGTCAGGAAATTTTTAAAAAGTATGAAAGCGAAGGCAAAATTAAAGTCGTTGAAAGTATCGGACCAACGAATTTTGAAGACGTACAAGGCGATGTAAAAAAGAAAACACAAGCTGTACTTTCAAAATATCATCCAAAAGATTTCGATGCGGTATGGGGATCTTGGGATGAGATGACAAAGGGCGCTTATCTTGCACTTAACGAAAAGAAAATCAATCTACCGATTTATTCAATAGATATCTCAAACCAGGACATTAACTTTATGAAAGCTAAAAACAGCAACTGGAAGACATCAGCAAGTGTTAATCCTAAAGTCATCGGTGAAACAGATGTAAGAATTCTGGCAAAGCTCATTAAAGAAGAAAAAGTCCCTGCGACTTATGCATTTAAACCAGTTCAAATTACACAAAAAGATTTGAAACAAGATACGAATATGAATAATCTTTCAAAGGCAGTTCCGGCATTTAGTCAGGAAGATGCTTTCAAAATTAAATAACGATAGGACTGAATACAATGCGCTTTGAAGTCTCAAATCTTAATTTAACAATCAATGACCATCATATTTTAAAGGATTTATCTATTCATTTTGAACAAGGAAAGATTCATGCAATTATCGGTGGCAACGGTGCAGGTAAATCATCGTTAATGAAAGTATTGAATGGCACTTACCCTTATCAAAAAGGAACTTTATATAAAGATGGACAAAAAGTTTCAAGCTTTGCAGATGATATCGCTTACGTTGCACAAGAAGTTGATGATGTCTTATTTCAAAGTTTATCGGTATATGATAATTTGACGATTAAAGATCGCACGAAAGGATTTTTTTATAAACAGCAACAAAAACAGAAATTGCAAAATTATATCGATAAATTCGGTTTATCTTTTTCACTGAATACACATGTTAGAGATTTAACTGTTTCTGAAAAACAGTTACTCGTCATCATTCGAGCGATACTCGAAGATAAGCATCTACTCATATTAGATGAACCGACGGCTTCATTGAGTCAGCGTGAAGTTAATATTTTATTCAATGAATTAAATTTATTAAAAAAAGAAATGGCCATCATCTTTATTTCTCATCGCATACCTGAGTTATTAAATATTTCTGATGATATTTCTATCCTTAAAGATGGCGAATGCATCGCATCTAAACAATCAGATGCTTATGACGCTGAAGCACTTTATGAAGCTATTGCTGGAAACATACAGACACATCAACAAACAAATTACACAACAAAAGAACAACAATTTTCTTTTCAGCACATACAAACCGATAAACTTCAAGATATCAATATTCATGGATTTAAAGGTGAAGTAATAGGCATCGCAGGATTAGTCGGTGCCGGTAAGACAGAATTGTGCATTTGGTTATATGACCATTTATCTCATGAAAAAATATCTTATTGTCCAGAAGAACGTCAGAAACATGGGCTGATTATGTCTCACAGTATAAAAGATAATATTTGTTTTAAAAACAAACAATTTTTTACCCATCATCAAAATGAAGAAAATAATATCTTACCTTTAGCAAATGATATCGGCTTGAAATATAAATCGTTTGCTCAACAAGTTCATGCATTATCCGGTGGGAATCAGCAAAAAGTTGTATTATTACGCGGGCTTTATCAACAATCAAACATCTTTATCCTTGATGAACCAACTGTAGGAATCGACGTCGGTGCTAAGCAAGACTTATTTAAAGTTATCAATCAATTAACTGCCAGCGGAAAGACAGTTATCTATGCATCAAGTGATTTTAGTGAACTGATCAATATAACTGATCGCATCTATACACTACACAAAGGTCAAGTCGTAGATGAACAACTGACACAAAATACATCAGAAACTGATCTTTTGCACAAAGCTACTGGAGGAATACAACATGCAGTTTAAACAATTCGGCTTACTCATTGTAATCACTATTTTAGTCATACTATTTAGTTTGACTGCACCAAACTTTCTATCTACTGATAATTTACTTTCAGTCATTAGAGGCATGGTTATTGTCACCATCGTAGCCATCGGTATTACATTTAGTTTGAGTGTCGACGGATTCGACTTATCTGTCGGCTCTATGGTTACGCTAAGTAATGCTGTTATCATTTCATTATTTGTATGGCATGGGATGAATTTTGGGCTATCCATCATGCTCACATTAACAGTTGCACTTGTTGTCGCACTCATCAACTTAATTTTAATCATCAAGTTTAAAATCCCTGACCTTTACGCTACACTTGCGACAATGTTTATCGTTGAAGGTATCGCACTGACGTATGCTGAAGGGGGTTCAATCAGTCAAGGCATGACAAGAGAAAACGGAGCTGCTACAACTGGCAAGATTCCTGATGCATTCAAAGTTTTGTCAGAACCTATACCTTTAATTATCATAATGCTCATTATTGTAGCCCTTACATACGTTTTATTACATCGCACAAATCCCGGACGCATCATGTATATGATTGGCGATAACAAACATGCTGTAGAATTCGGTGGCATCAAGACAACAAAATATATCATTATCAGTTATTTGGCATCTGCATTCTTTGCTTGTATCGGTGGTATACTCCTTGCCAGTCAAGTATCATCAGCTCAAGTTAATTCAGGCTCAGGGTATTTAATGACCGCAGTTGCGGCTGCATTTATCGGTGCAACTGTTTCTAAATCAGGTAAGCCTAATATTATAGGTACATTTTTAGGCGCACTACTCATTGCAATACTGGAAAACGGTCTCGTCATGCTATCCGTTCCATATTATGGCTTGAATATTATAAAAGGCCTTGTCCTAGCAGGTGCATTAATTATTAACTATGCACAATTTAAACAAAGGAGGTTAAAACGTGTCACATATCATAGCGAAGTACCAGCTACACAACAATCCATCTAAAATTGATACTATCGCAGAAAAACTAGCCGTTGGTTTAACTGTCGGGAGCTGGACAGATTTAACGGCTGAAGATCAGGCACATTTAGCGAAATATAAAGGTGAAGTTATTACCAAGGAAATAATCGATGCAGAGAAAGGGTTATTACATATCGCTATTGCTTATCCGGAACATAATATCACCCCAGACTTTTCTTCAATATTAACGACTGTATTCGGCAAACTTTCGTTAGACGGAAAAGTAAAGTTACTCGATATCGATTTTACGGATTACAGTAAACATTTTAAAGGTCCTGCGTTCGGTGTTGAAGGTGTGAGAGAGTTACTAAATATTTATGATCGTCCGCTTGTAATGAGCATCTTTAAAGGCATTATCGGTAGAGATGCATCATTTTTCGAAACACAACTGCGTGCACAGGCGTTAAGTGTCGATATTATTAAAGATGACGAAATATTATATGACGTACCTGAACTTCCTTTTGAAGAACGTATTACTATCGGTAAACGCGTGTTAGATGAAATATTCGAAGCCACTGGCCGTCGCGTACTATATGCTGTGAACCTATCCGGTACGGTGTTTGAATTGCCTGACAAAGCACGTAAGGCCAAGCAACTCGGTGCGAATGCTTTATTATTCAACGTTCATACGTATGGACTTGACGCACTTAAAGGGTTACGCGATTTAGCATTAGATGTACCAATTCTTGCTCACCCTGCATTAAGTGGTGCATTAGGCGGTAGCCCTGACTATGGTATCAGTTATCAATTACTACTATCTAAACTGACACGTCTTGCAGGCGCAGATCTTATTCTCTTCCCGGTGCCGTATGGATCTATCGAACTTACTGAAAGTGATGCTAAAGGTATTGTCGCCCATGCATTAGAAGCGAGTACAATAAAAAAAGCATTTCCTGTCCCGTCAGCCGGCGTTCATCCAGGCCTGGTTAAACGTATTATCGATGACTTTGGTGAAGACATCGTCATAAATGCCGGTGGCGGTGTACATGGTCATCCAGACGGTGCCACTGCTGGTGGTGAAGCTTTCCATGAAGCCATTCGTCATTACAAGACAGGCGTAGGTGGTAAATATTATGATAAGGCGGTGGCTTTATGGGGTACATCATAGCCTGTGATTTCGATGGTACCGTAACAGCCACTGATACGATCGTAGCCATCATCAAGAAGTTTGCTCCTATTGAAGGACGACCTATCACCGATCAAATACTGAATCAGGAAATCTCGATACAGCATGGCGTTACAGAACTCTTCAGATTATTACCGAGCGAAAAGAAAGAAGATATCATTCAATTCGCGTTAGAAGAAGTGAATCTCCGACCAGGATTTCAGAAGTTATTAGACGAAGCACAAACACTAAATATTCCTTTCTATATTATTAGTGGCGGCATGCATTTCTTTATTGATCCCATACTAGAGAAATTTAATGGCATCAAACAAGTGTTTGCCAATACGGTAGATTTCTCCGGAGATTATATGGAAGTAATTTGGAATCATCCGTGCCATAACTTATGTACTGGAAACTGCGGAACATGTAAGCCTTCTATCGTCAGACAGTTAGTGGATGATAATAAAGTTATAGCAATCGGTGATAGCGTTACAGACTTAAAGTTACTGGGTATTGCAGATATTGCATTTACAACTTCAAAGCTTACCGAATTTGCCCAGGAAAAAGGCATCGCGCATCATCATTTCGAAACATTTGATGATATTAAATTAAGCGAGGTGATTAAATGAGTTCACTAGAAGCAATTACACATATCAAAGAACGGCTCGCACGCAATAACTACTTCCCTGGGACAAGCGGTAATTTAGGTATAAGAATAGATGAGCAGCATCTTTATGTAACTACAAGCGGTGTCGATAAATATGAAACAACCGATACAAGTTTTGTCAAAGTAGATATGAATGGTAAGGCTGTTGATACAAATCTTACGCCATCTCTCGAAACCGTACTACATTTAGAAATATTTAAACGCAGTAACGCAAACGCATCAATTCACATCCATACCGTTAGTAACAATGTGATTTCAGAGCTATATCATTCTAAAGGTGCAGTTGAATTTAACAATCAGGAATTAATTAAAGCATTCGGTTTATGGCAGGAAAGTGATGTGTTGCGCATCCCTATTATCGAAAATCCAGCAGACGTTAAAAAACTCGCTGAAGGATTTGGAGAACACGTTACTGCTGATAGTGGTGTTGTACTCATTCGCAATCACGGGATCAATGCCTGGGGAAAATCTACTCAGGAAGCATATAAATTATTTGAAGCAGCAGAATTTTTATTTCAATATCATTTACAACTTGCATCTGCAAGACAATATATCAAATAAGAGGAGCGATAATGATGGCATATTTAATTTTTCAGGAAACAGGTAAACGATTAGACAATCAAGAGGAAATTCATGCATTTTTAGAAAGTAATGAAGTCATTTATGAACAGTGGGATACTTCAAAATTACCAGATACATTAAAAGAAAATTATAACTTAACAGATGAAGATAAATCAGAAATCTTAAACACATTTAAAGAAGAAATTGATGCAATCAGTGCCCGTCGTGGTTACAAAGCAAGTGACGTAATCAGTTTATCAGACACAACACCTAACTTAGATGAGCTATTGACTAACTTCCAGCGTGAACATCATCATACGGATGATGAAGTACGATTCATTGTAAGTGGAAATGGTGTATTTGTTATTCAAGGCAAAGATGATCAGTTCTTTGAAGTACATTTAGATCCAGGCGACTTAATTTCAGTACCACCTAACGTAAGACATTACTTCACTTTATCAGACAATCGTAAAGTTGTTGCTGTAAGAATCTTCGTTGATGAAGCAGGATGGGTGCCAGTATACGAAAAATAAATATAGATTATATTATAAAACCCGACACCTCAATATGAGTGTCGGGTTCTAATTATATCGCCTTCTTCAACAATCCTGTTGTTACTGTTTCACCAAATAACTCTTCATTATATTCTCTTACAAGTTCAAATCCAGTTTTTTTGTAGAATCCACGTGCCTGTTCATTGTTACTTGCTACTTCAACAAATAATTCTTTATAGTCATCAAAGTGATTCAATCCTGCTTCCAGAAGTTCTGCACCTACATTGTGTCTTTGGAATGCTGGATTAACATAGATTGCTGATAAGAATAATTCTGTACCATTGATAAAATTAGCGAAACCAATCACTTCGTCATTATTTTCAGCGACTAAAAATAATGAATCCCCTATGCGTCGCTCTAAACGCTCATCATTATATGCCGCTTCTAAAAACTTAGCAATCGTGCTTGCTTCCATAATTTTTGCATATGTATCATACCACGCCATAGAAGCGATTTTTTTTATATTCGGTACATCTGCATTTGTTGCTTTTCTAATCTTAACCATACGACTTCCTCCTAAATTTTACAGCCTAATATTGTGAGTGAGTAATGATTCCCATCCATTATCGCAACATCAGGCAATTCCCCGTATTTAATAAATCCGTGTTTCATAAATAATTTCAATGCACGTGTATTATGTGAAAAAGTAAATGCCAGAAGCGTCTCTATATCGAGTGTTTGTGCAATTCGCTTCATTTCAGTCACTGCATACTCCCCTAAGCCTATACCACGATAATCAGAATCTAAATACAAACTGATTTCTACCGTCTTTCCGTATGCTGGTCTGCCGTAAAAAGTTTCAAAACTCAACCAGCCCGCTATTTCATTATTTTTGAGAAATAAAAAAATCGGACGTTTTTCCGAATGGTTCAAAAACCATTCTGTCCGACTTTCTACGGTTACAGGCTCAGTGTCTGCAGTCACTAATCTACTTTCAATTGTGGAATTGTAAATTTCAACAATACGCGGCAAATCTTCTAATGTTGCATGTCTCATCTCAATCGACATGTGCATCACCGCCTAAAAATATGATAAATATATTATATCACTATTGATGTCAGAATAATAAATATATTCATTAAATCTTTACTTAAACTGTAGCTTTTCTAATAAAAATTTGCCTAAAGGTGTCGCAACTTTTGTAAACAATGCGTAGCTTAAAAATGGTATGAGCTTTAAATGTTTGTAATAAATATAATGATATTCTAAATATGGTCTACTACCGCGTGCCAGTTTATAATCTTTCGCACCAGCGCTATTGTTAATTTTATAACCATATTCTTTAGCAAAGTGGTATAACAATCCACTTGTCATAAAATACAACCCTTTAACAGACTGATCCATTCCAAAATATGCTGGAAATAATACATTATCTGTTTGACTGACACCCATAAACGACACGATGCGTTCGTTATCTTTAAGGATGAACCATGTAAGTTCCATCTCTTTATATAAGAATTTAAAGAAATCCTCTGTGTAATGCGGATTGAAATCCGAATATTTATCTAAATATACTTGTTTGTAAAGGGGCATTAATTGGTGAAATTCATCCTCACGTAATTCATACGTGAATGTTAGTCCGCTTTTTTCAAAGCGCTTCATATCTTTCTTTAAATCTTTTCGTTCGTTCTTTGTATGTTTATCATCTGGATCGAATATATATATCGCGCGAGATATCATTGCTTCATAGCCGACGTCATCTAACTGTTTCATTTTATCTTGATGAAACTTATCATTTAATGTGCGGTAAATAATTGCATGTTTCGGAAATCTTGCAACGAGTATTCTAGTAATTTCCTGTAGCTGATCGAACTGAAAGTCTTCATACATCGTCGTCGACATAAAAGATGGAAATACTGTCACTGTCTTCTCACCAGTAAGTCCGAGTACCGTTCTGCCAACGTTCAATAACTGATGTGCAAGACTGCGTACTATATTCGGCATCTCCATTCTATTTACTTCTGAAATCATTTCATCAATGTATTGCCCTGTAAACGAATGAATCCAGGATGCATTTTTGCCTCCATCTTTAACACTATAAGGAATGAGCTGCCCGTTCAGCAATATCACTTCTATGCGTGCGTGTACATTCTCGATACCACGATGAATACCATCCATCATATACTGAATATATGCCTTATTAAAAGGAGAGATATCCACTTCGTTAAAAGGGATATCTGCGTATTTCGTATAAATCGTCATTCGTAAGACCTCTTTATCTATAGATTTACAATGTCTTCATTCCATTCGATATCATACGTTGTAATCGTGTTGACTGTTGTCTTTTGAGATTTCGCTTCAAACCACCACTGGGCACCACTTATAATTTGTTCAAAGAAGATTGACTTTTCACTTGGATGCCAGAAAATATCTTTCCCATACTTTAATCGCTCTAAATTATGTTTCTTTGGACGCATAATAAAGTTATATAACGATACGAAGATGAGTTGACGCGCTTCATATTTCGGTTCGCAGCACTTTAATTCCCAAACGTAAGGCTGCATAAATAGCGCACCATTTGTCGCACGTGGATTACATTCGATAAAGTAATAATCACCTGTCGTCTCACATTTAATCACATCAAATGCAATTTGATATGACCAGTTTAAGTTCTGAATCACAGCTTCAATAATAGACTGAAGTTCTTCATTCTTCTCTGAAGTGAAGTGTGTAGAACAGTTATAACTATCATGTGTGTTCGATAAATATAATGAAGTAGATAATGTTTTCCCGTCTTTTGCAAAGCTGTATGAACACCATTCTGTGCCCTTAATTAATGTCTGAATCATAAAAGGGAATTCAATCATATTGTCATTTTCTAATGACATACGTGTTAATTTACGCACAGATTGACCGAAACGACCGTACGGTTGTTTAACGATATATTCATCTCCAGGGAAGTTATTCATAAAAGTTGTTAAGTCATCGTGATTCATGACATATTTCGTATCAGGCACTTTAAAACCCATCGCATCGATTAACTTTGTAAAGTTATATTTGTTGTGCACTGACAGCATCTTAGAAATATCTTCAACCCATACTGGTGCAATTAATCTATCTTTCATATAAGAAAGATAGAAAGATTCTTCATTTAAAGGAATGATCAGATCAATATGATATTGCGTAACAATATTGTTAATATCGCTAATATATTCTTCAGTAGAAAATCGTGGTGACGTCGTTAAAATAAACGCTTCGATAAACTTAGAATTTTTAATGCTGACCTTTTTGGTAGAATCCGTCAAGAAAACTGTTCTGCCTAATGCGACCTGCTGCTGCACAACTTCATAAGAAATTGGCGCACGCGCACCAGTAATTAATATACGTTGCACGAATCGTTCCACCCTTCTATTGATTCATTCATATCGTTATACAAACTAAGCATAGCAAAGGGATGTTAAACTCATGTAAATTTACATTAAAGAAGTATGTAGGATTGTAAAGAGGATTAATTTAAATTAAAGAGACTGGAACAAATTGTCCCAGCCTCTATATCTATCTCTTCAGTTTCTCTTTCAGCTTCGCGTTCTGTTCGTCTAAACGACGTTTACGTTCAGCGTTACGTTTGGCAAGTCTTGCTTCCTCTTCAGGATCACGTTTTTGCGCTAAACGTTTCTCAACTTTTTCAAGTAGTTCTTCTTCAGTTGCAGCTGCTAGAGGGCGGTTATTGACAAATGCGAAAGTTTTTCGTCTACCTGGTCCACAGTAAGACTGGCATGCGATTTCAACTTCAGCATCTGGATCTAACTTCTCTAACTTCGGTAGTAATGTTCTAAGACATACACCCTGACAATCATCGCACACTTGAAACTTATTACGCATTTGCTTCACCACCTTGATTGATTTTTATTTTTGCGTTACGTTCAGTCATGCGTTCGAAGTAATCATTATACAACGTCCACATAGCATCTGTCATCTCATTATTTGATAAAGTTGCACCTAAGTCTTTCAAAGCATACAGTAATTTGAATATGACTTCATCCACCGTAAGCTCTACACCGAGCAGTTCTGATAGACTCGCCATGCACTCAGGATCTATTTGAGGATACGTAAATTTCGTAGTTTCCCCGCGACGTGCCACATCATAAAATTGACGCATCAGTTCAGCACGTGCGCTCCCACTACCTTCGACACAAAGATAAATCTGGACTGCAATACCATCTTTTACACGACGTTGTGAAATACCTGCAAACTTCTTATTATCGATACTTAAATCGTAACTTCCCGGGCAATATGAATGAACGATTTCTTTCGCTTCAATATGTTTATGATAATCTTTAAACATCTCCTGAATCAGTTCATACATATATTCATATCCCGCATCAATCGAAAATGTAATATCTCCAGGAAATATAATCGAAATATTGAGTACACCTGCATCGAGTACCACACCTAAACCGCCTGAATTACGAACAATGGCACCATACCCATGATTGTTTAGGAACGCTATTCCCTCTTCAATATATGGCAGACGTGCATCGTGCATACCGAGAATAATGACATGATCATGAATCCAAGTGCGTACCACACTATCATGATTTTGTTGTCCAATTAAATGACAGTACATATCATCAAAAGCAAAGGACTGCATTGGCTGCAGTCCTCGCGTATGATCTACGTATTGCCAATTCTCTTCAAAAATTGACTTCGTCATCTATTATAAAGATTGTGCTGCAGTGATGATTGATAATGAAACAACATCTTCTGTTGAACATCCACGTGATAAATCATTCACTGGTGCATTTAATCCTTGTAAGATTGGACCTACAGCATCAAATCCACCCAAGCGTTGCGCAATTTTGTAACCGATATTACCAGCTTCTAAGCTAGGGAATACGAATACATTTGCGTCACCTTGAATTGGTGATTCTGGTGCTTTCTTCGCTGCTACTGATGGTACGAAAGCAGCATCAAATTGGAATTCTCCGTCAATAACTACACCTTCTAAATCAGCTTCTGAAGCTAATTTTTCTTGTGCTAAGCGTGTTGCTTCTACAACTTTTTCAGTTTCAGGTGTTTTCGCTGAACCTTTCGTAGAGAAAGATAACATTGCAACTTTAGGTTCCATACCGAAAGCTTTTGCAGTCTTAGCAGACTCGATACCGATTTCAGCTAAAGCAGTTGCATCAAGTTCTGGATTGATTGCGCAATCACCCATTAAGTACTGCTCGTC
The DNA here is from genome assembly GCF_003259695.1 of Macrococcus epidermidis. Taxonomy (GTDB): domain Bacteria; phylum Bacillota; class Bacilli; order Staphylococcales; family Staphylococcaceae; genus Macrococcoides; species Macrococcoides epidermidis. Next base: position 34,559 of record NZ_PZJH01000008.1, on the reverse strand, counting down.
TTCACGAATCATAAAGAATACACCTGATGTACGAGAAACACCTGGTTTAGTCTTGATGATTTGTAAAGCTGGACGTACAGTATCTGCTGTAGAATGTGCTGCACCTGATACAAGACCTGCTGCACGACCTGTATAAACTAACATCGTACCGAAATAGTTCGGATCGTTTAACATTTGTGCCGCTTGCTCTTCTGTCGCTTTACCTTTACGACGCTCAACAAACTTCGCGATTAATTCTTCACGTAATTCGTTGTTTGTTGGATCCATTATTTCAATTCCGTCAATTGATAAACCTAATTTTTCAGCAAGCGCTTGTACTTCTTCCACATTCCCTAAAACGATCGGTGATACTTTATCACCTTTATGTAATTCAACAGCTGCTTGTAATACACGCTCGTCTGTTCCTTCCGGTAAAACGATTTTCACATTTTTACCTGAAAGTTTTTCATTTAATACATCTAATAATTTAGCCATAATAGCCTCCTGAAATTTTGATTCATCCCCATTAACCATTATAGACTCTTTTTATAGAAATTACACGTCATCAATATGTAAAATCTTCGAACATACATATGTTTCGAGATATGTTAGAATGATAATGATTACAATTAGAGGAGAGATGGATAATGAACGAAGCAGCAAAAACATTAGACGGTTGGTATAGCTTGCACTTATTTTATGCCATTGATTTCACAAGCTTAAAATTAGTTGAAGCAGAAGACCGTACGAAAATGGTAGAAGAGTTCAGTGCTTTTATCAATAAATTAGAAGAAAATCACGTAGCGAAAGAAGGATCTTACGCGTTATATAACATTACAGGTCAAAAAGCTGATTTAATGCTTTGGATGCTTCGACCAGAAATGAAAGACTTAACAGCTGTTGAAACAGCATTTAATAAATTAGCCATTCGTGACTACTTAATCCCAACGTATTCATACGTTTCAGTTATTGAATTAAGTAACTACTTAGCACAGGGTTCTGACGAAGATCCGTACGAGAATCCACATATTAAAGCAAGATTATATCCTGAATTACCACGTTCTGAGTATGTATGTTTCTACCCAATGGATAAACGCCGTCAAGGTGAAGATAACTGGTACATGTTAGACATGGATCACCGTAAAGGCTTAATGCGCTCTCACGGTATGATTGGACGTGGCTATGCAGGTATTGTTAAACAGTTTATCACAGGATCAGTTGGATTTGACGATTACGAGTGGGGCGTTACTTTATTCTCAGACGACGTATTACAATTTAAGAAGTTAGTATACGAAATGCGCTTCGATGAAGTATCAGCGCGTTACGGTGAATTCGGTTCATTCTATGTTGGTAACATCTTAAAAACAGAAGATTTACAAGGATTATTTACAGTTTAATATAGCGTTATAAGGCAACCTTTAGGGGTTGTCTTTTTTTGCGAGTAGACTGAAGTTGAACTTCATAATCCTTGTTGTTTTTGCTAGGAAGTGGCTTCAAATCGTTTTTGACGACACTTACTCACGCAATCCAAGTTGTTCTTACTCGGAAGTGGCTTCAAATCGTTTTTGACGACACTTACTCACACAATCCTTGTAATTGCCGCTCAGAAGTGACCTCAAATCTCTTTTGGCGACACTTACTCACGCAATCCATGTTGTTCTTGCTCGGAAGTGGCTTCAAATCACTTTTGACGACACTTACTCACGCAATCCATGTAATTGCCGCTCAGAAGTGACCTCAAATCACTTTTGACGACACTTACTCACACAATCCTTGTAATTGCCGCTCGGAAGTGGCTTCAAATCACTTTTGACGACACTTATCCTTCTTCACTTCATTGCTTCGATATCAACCAACCATTTTATTTTTCCTGTACAACATGTATTGCGCCGTCATTATGCAATGTATCTGTCGATGCTGTTTCCTCTTTTTCATCAACTTCTCTAAATCTTCTATAATCATTGATATAACAGTTGTAGACATGACCATCAATTTTATCTGTCCACATTTTCTTATCACCTTTTTGATAAGTCACATTGACTTTACCTATCTTAACCTGATATCCATCTTTATGCTTTAGGGTATAATACGTTGTGACATAGTCTTTTGTCTTGCCATCATAATACGCATAAATACCGATGCCCGGTTCATTTGCTTTAGAACTTAATGAGACACTACTTTCCTTGACGCCATCAAATAGTTGTTTCCCCACAGCTTCCTGGGCTTCTTTTTCTGTTGGAAATGTACTACTCTCCAATTGGGCAATCTGACTTTTCGTTACTTTCGGAAACTTTTGCGGGTTCATTAAATTCTGAATTGAAATTCCTATCGCAAATATTCCAATCAGCATCAGTACCATCATTAAAAATTTCTTCGTAAATATGTCCTTCACATCATCAACCTCCTCTCTTTTAAAAATCAAAAAAGCCTGCAATGCATATGCATTTGCAGGCGAATGATTCTAATCATCAGTAAATATGTTCTCACCATACAAACTTCCTTATCATCAGTATAATCGCCTTTCTATATTTTTACAATTATCATAAGTAAGGTTATTTGCTGGTAATCTATATAATTAATGTTGTTCTAAGGTGACTTAGTTTTATTTATATGCTTTCTCTACTTCTTCAATTTGTTTCTTAACAGTGACTGCGCTGCCACCTGAGAAGTACCATAAGTAAGGATCGATTTCTACGACTTTATCATTTTTCACAGCACTTACGTCTTTAATAACATCATTAGATAATGCTTGTTTCGCAGATGATTTACCACCAACTGCTACTCCACGGTCCATCGCATAGATGATATCCGGATTTGTTTTGTTGATATATTCAAAGTTAATAACTTGTCCGTGTCCTTTGGCCTGAATATTTTTGTCCGCTTCTTTCACGCCTAATACATCATGAATAAATCCGAAACGGCCACCTTTACCAAATACAGATAATTCTCCTTCATTGGCTAATACAAACAATCCTTTATCTTTAGACTTTTCAGTCATTGCTTTTACTTCTTCAATCTTTTTGTCTAAATCATCGATTAAAGCCGTTGCTTCTTTTTCTTTACCAAAGATTTTACCGATATTTTCAGTGTTTTCTTTTACGCTTTCGATATATTTCGTATCATCTGTACCAACATATAAAATTGTAGCGTCTGGTGCTGCTTTTTTCATTTCTTCCATTACTTTTTGTGTTGCCTGGCGTCCAGAAATTAAGATGAGTTCTGGTTGTTGTTCAGCTAATTTTTCAAAGTTAGGTTCTTTTAAACTTCCTAAGTTTGTATATTTATCATCTTTAAAGTTTTCAAGGAATGACGGAACACTGCGATTGCCTTCACCTTTAGGTAATCCTTTAACTTCTCCATCGACACCTAATTCCTGCATGGTTGCCAATGTTCCGTAGTCAAATACTGCAATATTTTTTGGGTTTTTCGGAACTTCTACAGTTTCTGTTACGTCTTTTGCGTCACTTCCGTCTTCTTTTTCACCCATTAGTTTGTATTTATTTTCAATTTTAATCGTTTCAGCCTTATCTGAGTCTCCTGCTGTCTTATCTTCTGATTTTGTACTTTCTTTGTCATTACCACATGCTGCTAACACTATAATTAAAGCTAAAGTTAATACTAAACTAAAAATACGTTTCATTCCTATATTCTCCTTTGATTTATGTATTATTCCCCTGTAAATAAATTAGCCCTACATTAAAAACTACCCGGCAACACTCCTTTCAATGGATTGAATTATACTGCCTGTACTTCTTCGATAAACTCATCAACTGTCATGTGCTCATCGTCAAAATAGACACAGATTTGCTGACCGAAGATACATTCAATTTGAATGTCCATATCGTATACTGCTTTTAATTTTTCTGTTGTAATAACATCTTCTTTTTTTCCGTCTAATAATACGACACCATCTTTTAAGGCAATGATGTAATCTGCATAACATGATGCAAAGTTAATATCATGAATCACAATAACAATCGTCTTTTGTTTTTCGCGAACTAATCTACGGAGTAACTGCATCATCTGAACAGAATGTTTCATATCTAAATTATTCAATGGTTCATCTAAGAAGATATAATCCGTATCCTGTGCTAAAGTCATCGCAATATATGCGCGTTGTTTTTGTCCCCCTGACAATTCATCTAAGAAGCGATTTTCAAAAGGTTTGAGTTCTAAATATTCAATTGCTTCATCAACAATTGCGTGATCTTCTTTCGTTAAACGACCTTTAGAGTATGGAAATCTTCCGAAGTTAACTAAGTCGCGAACAGTAATTTTTAAGTTCGTATGATTACTTTGCTTTAATACTGCAAGTTGCATTGCGATATCATCACTTTTCATCTCTTCAACCGGAACATCATTTAACAACACAGCGCCACTATCGTAATCACTTAAACGTGTAATTGCTGATAACAATGTACTTTTACCGGCTCCATTCGGTCCGATAATCGCCGTGATTGCACCTTTTTTTATTTCCACGGAAATGTCACTTAGAATTTCTTTCTGTCCAATCGATTTGTGCAAATGTTGTACTTTAATCATGTGCACCCTCCTTAAATAATAGATAGATGAAGTAAACGCCACCTATAAAGTTAATCAATATCGTAATTTCTGTTGTGCCATCAAATACGTATTGATTGATCATTTGTCCAAGTAATAGTGTAATGCCTGATACTGCTAATACCGAAATGATTAAATATTGATGTTTAAATGTCTGCATAAATTGATACGTAACATTACAGACAATGATACCTAAAAATGTAATGGGTCCAACGAGTGCGGTCGATATACTTACTAATACCGCAACCACTAACAGCATATTACGCGTTAACTTTTCAACATTTACACCTAGATTCGTTGCGTGTGTGTTCCCTAAACTTAATACGTCTAATTCATGTGCATGCATGTAAATATAAATGAGTAACAGCACAATGATAATACAGCTGATGAGTAATAACTTTTCATTGACCGTATTAAAGCTTGCGAACAGTTTATCCTGTAATAATAAGAAATCATCCGGATTCATTACCATATGCATAAAGCTCGATAAACTAGAAAAGCATGTTCCCATTACAATCCCAAACAGTAATACAAAATACACGGATGTATTTTTCTTAAAGACGATATTGAATAAGCCTAATGTAAACAAAATCATCAGTACAACGGAAATAAAGAAATTCACATATACATTGAAGAATAAATCCCCTAGTTTTCCGAAGAAGAATATAATGATGGTCTGGATAAATAAGTAGACCGCATCAAGTCCGATGACCGATGGTGTTAGTAGGTGGTTTTCAGTGATGGTCTGGAAGATGAGTGACGATACACCAATTGCTGCACCGACTAAAATAATTGCAGCAAGCTTTCGCAGTCTTGATGGTAGTACATAATCTAAAATTTGCAGATTAAGCTGGATCATTACAAAGCCAATCATCAGTGCAATCATAACGAATAAGAGTAACGATAATTTTTTCGTTGTATTAGGCATATTCTTTCCTCCTTTTCAGAAGGATGACCATAAATACAACACTACCTAAGATACCTAGCGTTAGCCCTATCGGTATTTCGTATGGAAAGATAATAATTCGGCTGAATATATCAGCAATCATTACAATTATTGCACCGAGAAGCGCAGTGTACGGTAACGCTTTATTCATATGATCTCCGACAAAAAGTCCAACGATATTCGGTACAATTAATCCCAGAAACGGTAATACACCGATTGTTACAACGACAGTCGCTGAAACCACTGCTGCAATGACTACGCCGAGATTCATTATTTTGTTGTATGAGATTCCTAAGTTCTTACTAAATGACTCTCCCATCCCAACAATCGTAAAGTGATGTGCAAAGAAATACATAATAATAACCATTGGAATGATGATATACAGCACTTCATAACGTCCTTTCGTAATCATCGAAAAATCACCGACAAAGAAGTTAGAAATGCTTTGCACTGCATTAAATCTTAATGCCATGAATGTTGCTAAACTGGAAACGATATTACCAAGCATCAATCCGACGAGCGGAATGAATATCGCATCTTTAAACTTAATACGATTAACAATCCACATAAACATAAATGTCCCGAGAATAGCAGTTGTAATACTAAATCCGAGTTTCACTAATAATGGCGCTTGTGCAAAAAAAATCATTGATATCAATACACCAAATTTCGCAAAATCCATCGTACCAGCTGTTGTCGGCGAGACGAATTTATTACGTGTAAGCTGCTGCATCAGTAACCCTGCAACACTTAATGCCACGCCAGCTAATATAATAGATAGTGTTCTCGGGAAACGACTATTTATTAAAATATTTTTCTGATTGTCTGATAGGTGCATTAAATGTTGCGGCGAAATATCAATTACCCCTACAAATATCGAAACAATCGATAATAACACTAATACAATAAGGCCATAAATCATTTTCATCAACAAGAGCTCCAATCATAAATGATAATAATTATCATTGAGAAACATTTTCAGTTACAATCATAACAGACTGAGAATTATTTTCAACCTGTATTTTAAAAAAATACGTTGAAAAATTAGTTATTATTAAAAAATTTGTATTGGTAACGCTTTATTTCATGATATATTGAACATAAGTAAACAAGAAGGGGTGAGCTTATGAATAAACAACACGGAGAACAGGCACTAGAAAAAACGATAGGTTTCTGGACCGCAATAACGGTTGTTATCGGAACAATTATCGGTTCTGGTGTGTTTGTGAAACCGTCAGTCGTATTAAATCATGCGGGGACAAGTGATCTTGCAATCTGGGCATGGATTGTCGGGGGTATACTGACACTTGCTGCCGGTCTTACAATTGCTGAAGTTGGTGCTCAAATTCCTAAAACAGGTGGATTATATGCTTATATAAGAGATATTTACGGACCATTCTGGGGATTTTTAACTGGCTGGATGCAAACTGTTATTTATGGACCTGCAATCATTGCTTCATTGTCTTTATTTTTCGGTATTTTAGTAACAAACTTCTTTGAATTAGATCCTGCTTTAGGTATATGGATCGGTATTGCAGCATTTACTTTCCTGGTCATCTTAAATATTATGGGGACTGGTTTAGGTGGTGCGATGCAGACATTTACAACAATCTGTAAATTGATACCTGTATTCGCGATTATCATTTTCGGTCTGTTATGGGGTAAAGAAGGTATATTCGGTCAAGACGTTACCAGCTTAATTAAAAATCAAGAAGAAATTAACTTTGGTCGTGCTGTATTAGCGACACTTTTCGCCTATGATGGATGGATTCTATTAACGAACTTAACTGGAGAAATGAAAAATCCTAAAAGAAATCTACCGTTAGCAATGTTTGCCGGCTTAAGCGTCGTTACACTTGCTTACGTGTTGATTAATATCGCTGTATTCCATGTTATTCCTGCTGATAAATTAGTAGGCATGGGTAATACTTCTTCAGCGGAAGCAGCTAAGATCTTATTCGGTGATTTCGGTTCTAAATTTGTGAATATCGGTGTAATTATTTCAATCTTCGGATGCTTAAACGGTAAAATTATGACATTCCCACGTATTCCATTTGCGATGGCCGATGATCATCTATTACCATTTGATAAAGCAATTAGCTATGTCAGCCCTAGATTCAAATCACCAATTGGTGCATTAATTGCTGTATATGTTATCAGTATGATTTTATTATTATTAACAATTGTTATTCCTGATATCGTTAATGCAGATTACTTATCAGAAGTATGTATCTTTATTATTTATATCTTCTATCTAGCAGCATTTATTGGTCTATTCTTATTAAGACAACGCAATAAAGGTGTTAATCGCGATTACTCAGTGCCGCTATATCCGATTGTTCCAATCGTTGCGTTACTTGGAGGATTATTCATTATCATCAGTACGTTAATGAGTGACTTTGTCGGTTCTATGCTGGGCGTGGCATTTGTTATCATCGGCATTCCTTTCTATTTTATTTTAAGAAAGAGACATTAAAATGTTTAATGCCTTACAAATCGGATATATATAAATTATATAACACATAGAAATGAGGCAAATCATTATGAATAAATTAGTGAGATTAATTATTAAATTAAGTCCTATTCTAATTCCAATCGTAAAGAGACAATTAGAAAAACGTGCTCAACAGCAATCAAATACAAATGCTCAACACGTTAACAATAAGTAAAAATAAGGCTGACGCGAAAGCGTCAGCCTTATTTTATTATAATTTAATTGCTGCCAACATGAGGGCAACCCATGCTGCAATAAACAATACGCCACCAATCGGTGTAATAGCACCTAATATTTTAATTTGTGTTAAAGCTAAAATGTATAAAGAGCCACTAAAGAAAACAATACCAAGTGTCATCATCCAGCCTGCTGCATTTAAATTTAACTTTGTTGTACCATTTAATATACCAATCGCTATTAATCCGAGTGCATGATACATTTGATATGTCGTTGCTTTCTCCCAGATGCCCATATATTTTTCACTTAACTTACCTTCTAAACCATGGGCACCAAACGCGCCACATGCCACTGCCATCATTGCATTAATCGCACCGATAATTAAAAATAATTTCATCACTTTTTCCTCCTGAATTTAAAAATCAAATATTGAATCACCGTTACCGAAACCGTCATCCGTTTTTACTTTATTGTCACTTGATACTACTTTAGCTCCCATCATCTTCAACTCTTCAGTTGTGATACCTGCATGAGGCCCAGTAATTTTACTGACATTTGTTAGCTGTACTGGTGTATCAGACATTGCTACACCACTTTCTTCAGTTTGCCCGAAACGCGCTAACATTTCAATGGCATAAAGATGCTTATTAAACGCTGCATCACTATTCGCTTGTTTCAATAGCGTTATTTCCTGAGATAATTGTGCAATTAATTTCTGGTTCATGATAAATCCTCCCTTGCCCAGTTAATTGGCGTTAGTCCGTGCATTTCTAAATCTTGGTTTATTTTACTGAAAGGTTTTGAACCGAAGAATCCACGATATGCACTGAGTGGACTAGGATGGACACTTTTAATAATTGTATGTTTATCTGTATCAATAAACTGCGTCAGTTTTTGCGCTGGACTGCCCCATAGGACAAAGACAGCATGTTCTTTATGATGAGATACCGCTTCAACAATCGCCTGTGTAAAATATTCCCACCCAATACCTTGATGTGCATTCGGCGTCTTTTGTTCGACAGTAAGCACTCTGTTCAAAAGTAGTACACCTTCTTTAGCCCATCCGGTAAGATCACCTGTTACACGCGTGATACCTAAGTCGCTTTCAAGTTCTTTATACATATTACGTAGCGATGGTGGTAATTTAGTACCATTTTGCACTGAGAACGCTAAGCCATGCGCTTGATTCGGACCATGATACGGATCTTGTCCGATAACAACTACTTTAACATTTTCAAAAGGCGTTAAAGCGAATGCATTATAAATCGCTTCACGAGGCGGATAAACTGTTTTCGTATTATAAGCTTCTTCTAAAAATGCATCCATATCTGAAAAATCAAGTGTTAATTTAATTTCATGAAATATCTTTTGCCAATCCATAACTTCACCTCATTGAAATTGTAACATAACTTAGTGTTTATTTATTTTTTAAAATCCTCATTAATGATATGATATTATAACAAATAACTTTATAGGGGAAATGAAATATGAGCTTAAAAAAGATTTTAACAATTGCAGGATCTGATACAAGTGCCGGAGCTGGTATGCAGGCTGACTTAAAAACTTTCCAGGAATATAACACTTACGGGATGGTAGCATTAACTGCTGTTGTAGCAATGGATCCAGAAACATGGGGACATGACGTTACACCACTTCCAATCGAGTTATTAGATAAACAAATTAAAACAGCATTATCTATCGGACCAGATGCCATTAAAACAGGTATGTTAGGTACTGAAGAAATTATTGAACGTGCAGCCAAAGCTTTCGAAGATTCTGATGCAGCGTTTTTCGTTGTAGACCCTGTTATGGTATGTAAAGGGGAAGATGAAGTACTTAACCCAGGCAATACTGATGCAATGATTAAATACTTATTACCACTTGCTACTGTTGTGACACCGAACTTATTTGAAGCAGGTCAATTATCTGGTTTAGGTAAACTAACTACAATCGAGCAGATGAAAGAAGCAGCAAAGATTATTCATGAGCGTGGTGCAAAACACGTTATCATCAAAGGTGGCAAAGCTTTAGAATCTGATGAAGCGTTAGACCTATACTATGATGGGGAAACTTATACATTACTGACAACAGATAAATTCCAATCATCATATAACCATGGTGCAGGTTGTACATTTGCAGCTGCTACGACAGCAAACTTAGCATTAGGTAAATCTCCACGTGAAGCTGTTATCGCTGCTAAAGGATTTGTAGCATCAGCAATTAAACACGGCTGGAAAATGAACGAATTTGTTGGTCCAGTACAGCACGGTGCTTACAATAACGTTGAGAAGATTGAAGTAACGACTAAAGAAGTTTAATTATAATGCTGAGACGTTTGTCTCAGCTTTTTTATGTCTTTTTTTCTTATGCAAGCTCAAAAGGTATAATTTTTACAATTTATTTAGTAAAATAGTCTAGTATAAACTTTGAGGAGCAATGAAGATGGAATTAATCGAAAAACAACAAGTACAGGAGCTATTGAATCAATTTCAAGAGAAGCCTGTCTATTTACATGTAGAAACAACGAATGGGGCTTATGCAAGTCACTTTGACGAAAAAGTGTTCAATGCGGGTACATTCTTACGTAATATTCAAGTATCATATATACAAGGGATTATTACTGGCGGCGGAAAAGAACCTTTCCGTGTCGGTTTAAAATTAAATGGCGGATGGATCTATGTGCAAGGTTTAACACACTTCGAAATTGACAAGCAAGGTCGTTTCTTAATGGCAGGATTAAACTATCAAGGACAGCTTGCAGCAGCTCTTGAAATAAGCGAAACACCATTTGAAGTTTAAGGGGGAAATGATGATGGAACAAGAAAGACAAGTACTCGTAATCTTCCCTCATCCGGATGATGAAGCATTCGGTGTATCAGGTACGATTATGAAACATATCGATGCAGGTACGCCTGTCACTTACGCATGTCTCACATTAGGACAGATGGGAAGAAACTTAGGAAATCCACCATTTGCAACACGCGAAACATTACCTAAGATTCGTGAGAAAGAATTAGAAGATGCATGTCGCGTAATGGGGATTACCGACTTACGTAAAATGGGTTACCGTGATAAAACGTTAGAATTTGAATTACTAGATGACTTAGCGGATATGGTTACAGGATTAATTAGTGAATTAAATCCTTCAAAAATTATTTCGTTCTATCCAGGTTACTCAGTGCATCCGGATCACGAAGCAACAGCGGATGCAGTCGTTGAAGCAGTCCGTCGTATGGACGGTGAGAAACCTAAACTACATTTAGTCGCTTTTAGTAATGATACCGTTGAGAATATTGGCGAACCCAATGTTGAATATGATATTTCGGGATATGAAGAAAGAAAGATGAATGTATTAGGTGCCCATGCATCGCAAACAGGACCAATGCTAGAAAATTTAGCAGCCAATACGCAAGAAGCAGAAGCGGCAAAAGATATGTGGCTTCGAAAAGAACGCTTCTACGAATACGAAGTTTAATTAGGAGAATGAGATGGATCAATATAATTTAAATACACGTGAAGGTCGCTGGAAACATTTCGGTTCAGTAGATCCAATCAAGGGGACTAAACCTACTGAGAAAGAAAAGATGACTGACCTGCAAAGTTCAAAAAAAGATTTTTTATTCGAAATCGATCATGTAGGTATTAAAAATTTAACATATCCAGTCCGTCTGGATGGATATCAAACAGCAGGAACATTTAGCTTATCTACACATTTAGCTAAAGATGAAAAAGGCATTAACATGAGTCGTATTTTAGAATCAGTTGAAGCCCATTATGAAAATGGTTTATCACTTGATTTTGAAACATTAAAAGCAGTGTTAGTCACTTTACAAACAGTAATGCATCAAAAAGATGCGACCGTTGATGTAGATGCGAAATGGTTCTTTGACCGTTTCAGTCCGGTAACGAATTTACGTGCAATCGGACATGCAGATACGCGTTTTTCTATGACAGTTGAAGATGAGACGACAGTCAATAAATCATTAACATTAACAGCAATGGTAACAACACTTTGTCCATGTTCTAAAGAAATCAGTGAATACTCTGCGCATAACCAACGTGGAATTGTGACAGTGAAAGCCGACTTCGCGCCAGAAGGTGAATTACCTGAAGATTTTAAAGAACGCATCTTAGAAGCGATGGAAGTCAATGCAAGTTCAATGTTATATCCTATATTAAAACGTACAGATGAGAAATCAGTAACTGAACGTGCGTATGAAAACCCTCGTTTCGTTGAAGACTTATTACGATTAATCGCAGCTGATTTAGTAGAATTAGATTTCATTGAAGGTTTCACAATTGAATGTCGTAATGAAGAATCCATTCATCAGCACGATGCATTCGCTCGACTAACTTATAAGAAATAGGTGATTGCTATGTCTGAAAAAGAAAAAATGATTGCCGGATTAATGTATGACCCGAGTGATTTAGAATTAAAGAACGATCGTTTGAACGCTAAATTGACTGTACGTGCGTATAATAACACGCCTGAGAATTTAGCGGAAGAACGTGAACAACGTATAAAAGCAATTCTTGGTTCGTCAAAAGAGAATGTAATGATTGAAACTGATTTCAGATGTGACTATGGTTATAATATTCATGTGGGTGAAAACTTTTATGCTAATCATGATTTAACGATTTTAGATGTAGCACCAGTTACTATTGGTGATAATTGTATGATAGCACCTGGCGTGCATATCTACACAGCAACTCATCCGATTGACCCTACCCAGCGCAATAGCGGTTTAGAGTATGCTAAGCCTGTTGTGATTGGAGATAATTGCTGGATTGGTGGACGTAGTGTGATCAATCCAGGTGTGACAATCGGCAATAACGTAGTGATTGCCAGTGGATCTGTCGTAACCAAAGACGTACCAGATAATGTTGTAGTCGCAGGTGTACCAGCCCGCGTTATACAAGTAATAGAATAATATGATGAAAGCGATGATACTTGTGGGTATCATCGCTTTTTAATTGGATGTGTATCGTATTAGTTGTTGAGATGTGTCCAATATTGCTATGTTATTGGACACGTCGCACCAGATTACAAATCGTTTAGTTCGATATATCACTTATATCGGACTTGTTTAGCTCTGTGAAATCTAAACTTCTCCATTCATCACTTGCATAATTGCACGCCCGACACCGCTGTCTTCATTAGATCCTGCCATGTAACGCGCTACTGCTTTTACTTCATCTGTACCGTTTTCCATTGCAAAGGAATACTTCGCTTTCTCAATCATCGAAATATCATTTAAATTATCACCAATCGCCATCACTTGGTCCATCGTGATATTTAGCTGTTCACATAGCGCCTCTAATGCAATCCCTTTTTGTGCATCATTATGTGTGATTTCAATGTTACCACGAGATGACGCAGATACTGCTAAATGTTTAAACTGGGCAAGTTCCGCTTTAGCTGTATCAATTTTGTCTAAATCACTAGAGAAGGCTAAGAATTTCATCACAATCTCACCATCACGTTCATATACTTCCTGATAATTTGATACTTCTTTTAGTGATCCATTATCAATTCGTTTCTGGATAGCGTTGCGTATTTTTTCTACATCGGGTGTGTGTCCCATCTTTTCTGCAATATCCAGATAAATTTGTAAGTCTTTCTCTTTATCTTCCGTATAAATGCGTGCACTTGTGTATACCTGATAATACAAACTATATTTATCTAATATCGAAGTAACTTCTTTAATCTGCTGATCGCTTAATTTCGAAGTATGTCTAATATTGAATTCCTCATCACGCACTTCCGCACCATTCAAACAAATGAATGGGACTTTTAATCCGGTCGGTTTAATAGGTGTATTCGCTTCATAGAATGCACGCCCTGTAGCAATAACAACTGTCACACCTTTTGATTGTGCGTATTCAATCGCCTTAATATTTTCTTCAGATACTTCATGTGCGCTGTTTAATAATGTTCCATCCATATCGGTTGCAATTAGTTTAATCATGGGCTCATCTCCTCATTTGAATACATTCAGTTTACCAAATTTTTTAAGGGATATCTAAAATAACCCACTATTGAGTATGTTTTGTTTTTCGAGTAACTTTTTCTGTCTTAAGCTTCTAAAAAAATCTTTCAGTAAGTTACTACATTCATCATGACATATCCCGCTAATCACAGTTGCACGATGATTAAATTGTGGTTGATTGAGTAAGTTCATCAGACTGCCACTGCACCCACCCTTTTCATCATGTGCGCCGTAAACAACAATTGGTATGCGACTCATCACGATAGCACCACTGCACATCACACATGGTTCGAGTGTCACATACAAAGTACACTCCTCTAAGCGCCACGACCCTAAATGTTCACTTGCTGCCTGAATTGCTTTCATCTCCGCATGATGAATGGGATTTTGTTCAGACTCCCGTGTATTAAACCCTCTACCGATAATTTCACCGTGATGGACTACTACAGCACCAATCGGTACTTCATCAATCGCTAAAGCTTTATGCGCTTCTTCAATTGCAAGTTTCATATAAACTTCATGATTCAAATTATCGTCCACCTTCATAATTTTTGTGTTACAATACTATATACTATTTTATTCTACATTAGAGGAGATTATTATGACACCTTTATATATTGCAATTGAAGGCCCTATCGGTGTCGGTAAAAGTTCATTAACTACTTTACTTTCTAAACATCTAGGTGTTCCTGCGATGTACGAAATCGTAGAAGAGAATCCTTTTCTTTCAGACTTTTATGCTGACATTGAAAAGTGGAGCTTTCAGACCGAGATGTTTTTCTTATGCCATCGTTACAAAGAGTTAAGTGAGTTAAGTAAAGATACAGCTGTAGTCAGCGATTATCACATTCTAAAGAATAAAGTGTTTGCAAAGAATACTTTAAACGATAATGAATATGATAAATTCATCCGTATCTATGATATTCTAACTGAAGATATTAGAGAGCCTGATGCAACGATATTCTTGACTGCAGAACTTGATACTTTAAAGACACGTATCGCCAAACGTGCACGAGACTTCGAACAGATTATTGAAGATAATTATTTAATTAAGTTAACCGAAGATTATAAAAATGTATACGAATCTATGAAAGATAGTGATACAACCTTACTCATCGATACGACACATCTTGACTTTGTAAATAATCCACAAGATTTCGAACAAATATTACAACGCATTACCGCGAGAATTGGAGATCACAATGTACCAAATACCAAATGATGCAATTATTACTATTGCTGGCACAGTAGGTGTCGGTAAGTCTTCTTTAACAAGAGCTTTAGCTGAAAAATTAAACTTTAAAACGTCTTTTGAAAAAGTTGATAATAATCCTTATCTTGAAAAATTCTATGCTGACTTTGATCGTTGGAGCTTCCATCTGCAAATTTACTTTTTAGCTGAACGTTTCAAAGAACAGAAACGTATGTTTGAGTATGGTGGTGGATTTATTCAGGACCGTTCTATTTACGAAGACGTTGATATCTTCGCTAAAATGCATGAAGAAGGCGGTACGATGACAGCAGAAGACTTCAAAACGTATTATGAATTATATGAAGCCATGGTGATGACGCCATACTTCCCTAAACCTGACTGTTTAATCTATTTAGAGTGTGACTATGAATCTGTGATTAATCGTATCGCCGAGCGTGGACGTCAAATGGAAATTGAAACTGATGAAGCTTACTGGCGTGCCTTATTTGCGCGTTATGAAAAGTGGATTGATGGTTTCAACGCCTGTCCAGTCGTACGTGTCAATATTAATGAATATGATGTGTATGACGATATCGATTCACTGGATCCTGTTATTCAGAAAATCGCAAAAGTCATTGAAACGCATAGAGCTATGCATCAAAGATAAATAAAAAGATGATACGGTAAAAATTTACCGTACCATCTTTTTATTATTTTATAACTCAAGTTTATCAATCATCTCAGCAACACTACCTAGAACGACGTGGGCATTACGCAAATCTTGTTGATCGCCTGATCCTGATAATACGCCAACGATTTTACCAACTTCACCATTTTGCCCAAGTTCTACATCCATCTCTGTATCACCAACCATCATCGTATCTTCTTTGACAACATTTAAATCATCCATGATCAGCTGTAACAGTTCTTTTTGTGGTTTATGATAATCAGTGGAATCACTCGTAATAATCTTATCGAAGTATGCACGAATGTTATATTTATCAATAAATAAATCCATCGATGCTGTGTCGTCCGCAGACACAATCGCAAGCAGATAACCTTTATCATGTAAAGATTTCAATGTGTCCTGAACACCTTCAATCATTTCGATGTCTTCCGCTTCATTGTCAGACGTTGTATGTTCAATCTTTTTAAGTAACCAGCTTGCCATCGCATCACCATTCGGAAGTTTTTCTAAACTTGAGACGATAGTCTTTGTTGTTTTTGCGCCAATCAATTTATCAACATGATCATCGACAATACCGAACGCGTCTTTTATTTCAGATTTCGGCACATGTATATTAGTACGCACTGAAAATTCATTGATCAAGTCATCAGCTAACTTTACCAACGGATGTCCTAATTTCATTAATGTTCCGTCTTTATCAAATACGATTAATTTCGTCATAATCCTTCTCTACTCCTTAACTTCACTTTTATTAATTTTATACCCGCTTCACGCAAAAATATCTCACTCTATTTTGAGTGAGATATTTTATTTATTTGATTTCTAAAGCTAAATCTCCCGCTTTTACATGATTAAAACGTCGTGCAACACCGTAGTGTAATACATATGTTACTACAAGTGGTAATAAGACCCCCGCAATCATAAATTGCGTAAATGGTACAACGCCTTGATCATTTAAAATCTGCAACGGTGCGATAAATCCGCATAAGCCGATACCACCAATTTCATATGGTACGCCTAAATGAAATCCAAGGATTGCAACAGGTCCACTGATTGCAGCAGCTGCAAGTGGCGCTACCATAATTTTAGGGTTGTTTACAATGTTCGGGAACTGAACTTTAGGTGTACAAACGAGCTGTGCCAAGAAACCACCTAAATCATTATCCTTTAAGCCCATAGCTGTGTATCCTACAAATTGTGCTGAGATACCGACAAGTGCTGCGGCAGAAGATGCCGGGTCAAGTTGTAATACAATAACCAGCGCTGCTGATGATGCTGGTGTCATTACGATAACTGCAAATACGAGTGCAATCACTACAGATGAGATGAGCGGTTGTCCTTCTACAGATTGAGCGATCGATTTCGAAATAACGACTAATGCTGGTTCCACGACACGCGCCAGATAATATCCAGCTAAACTACCAGCAAGTACTGCAGATGTTGGCACTGCCATCATGTCAAGAATCGTCTTTCCAGTTACTTTCTTACCAACATACGTTGCTACGATTGCACCGATAATTGCACCGATTGGAAGTCCTGTCTGGATTGTAAAAGCTCCATTTACTTCTTTTAATGCGTTACCTCCAATCGTTGCAGCAACCATCGCAGATACTAATGTAATACCATTTGCGCCTAAGCTATAAGCGATAGCTCCTCCTAGTGCCGGTGCTAAAATTAACATCGAAATCGTACCGAAAAGAACTAATAAATCAAAATGTAATAAACCTCCAAGCGACTTTAATAGCATCCCTACACCGAGAGATACAAAGATACCGGCTGAGATACCTTGTGCGCCTTTTTCAAATCGATCTTTAAAATATGCTTTTTTACGCATCTCATGTTCCATAATTATCCACTCCTATTTTTAGTTTTTACATAATATGACCTTCTTTCTCGTTACAAATATGAATATCCATAATTGACCACGCTCCTTATTATTTATTCTACTGAAATACACCATCCAAACGGATCTTCTTTTGAACCATTTTGAATGCTTGTATACGCATTATATAGTTCTTCAGTTAATTTACCTGTATTGCCATCGCCAATCGTTAATACTTCATCTTTATATTTAATCTCGCCAACCGGTGAGATAACGACTGCTGTTCCTGCGCCGAATACTTCGGTTAAACTGCCATCTTTTGCACTATCCACAACTTCCTGAATACCGATGCGACGTTCTTCCACAACATATCCTAAATGCTCAGCTAGCTCTAAAATCGACTTACGTGTAATACCTGGTAATATACTGCCATTCAGTTCAGGTGTTACAAATTTATTATTGATAACAAAGAATATATTCATACTCCCTACTTCTTCAATATACGCCTGTTCAACACCGTCTAGCCATAACACTTGGTCGTACCCTAATTTTTCAGCTCTAGATTGAGCAATTAAACTTGCAGCATAGTTGCCTGCTGCTTTCGCAAATCCTACACCACCTCTAACTGCTCTAACATATTCATCTTCAACATAGATTTTGGTAGGTGATAATTGTCCACCTCCATAATAAGCTCCAACTGGTGATAAAAGAATCAGAAATTTATAGCTAATCGCTGGTCGTACACCTAAGAAAGGTTCGTTCGCAAATACAATCGGTCTAATATATAAAGACTGACCTGCGCCATCTGGAATCCACGCTTCTTCCAGTGCAACAAGCTGTTGAAGAGCTTGTATCATTTCTTCAACGTCTATTTGAGGCATCTCTAATCGTTCACATGACTGATTCATTCGTTTAAAATTTTGATCGGGGCGAAATAACTGAACACCATCTTGTGTCTTATAAGCCTTCAGTCCTTCAAAAACTGCCTGACCATAATGAAGCACTTGCGAAGCAGGGCTCATGGAGATTTCCTGATAAGGGATGATTTTTTTATTATGCCAACCTTCTTCTTGTGAGTAATCCATTGAAAACATATAATCTGTAAAAAATTGACCAAATCCCAAATTTTCAGGATCAGGCTTTTGCTGTTTATGCATTCGTTCTTCCACTTCAAATACAGCTACCATTTCATTCAATCCTTTCAAAATTTATTATTAATGTCACTTAGTATAGCAACTCTAAATTCGTTTTTCAATGAGTTTTTAGAAAATTCTAATTCTTTTATACAATTAAAACGCTTACATTAAAAAATCAAAAAAATCCGAAGAAATTCGCAATAATTGCTACGCATTTCTTCGGATTATTTATAAGATTTATCGATTATTTGTTTTCTTTTAATTTAATTGCATCTAACATCTCTTTCGTCATTGCATCTAAATCAAACTTAGGTTCAAATCCCCATTGTTGCTTCGCTTCAGTTGCATCGATTGAGTTTGGCCAGCTTTGTGCAATACCTTCACGTACTGGATCTACATCATAATCAAGTTCGAAGTCTGGCATTACTTTACGAATGCTTGCAGCGATCATTTCTGGATCTACACTCATCGCTGTAACGTTAAATGCGTTACGGTCTTTTAAGTTTTCAGCCGGTGCTTCCATTAACTTGATAATTGCATCAATCGCATCATCCATAAACATCATATCCATGAATGTATCTTTGTTGATGTATGAAGTGTATTTACCTTCACGAATCGCTTTGAAGTAAATTTCTACTGCATAGTCAGTTGTACCGCCACCTGGTTCTTTAACGTGTGAGATAAGACCCGGGAAACGTACACCACGTGTATCTACGCCGAAACGGTGGAAGTAATAGTCACATAATAACTCACCAGAAACTTTGTTTACACCGTACATTGTTGTAGGACGTTGTATTGTTACTTGTGGCGTATTGTCTGCTGGAGTACTTGGTCCAAATGCACCGATTGAAGAAGGTGTAAAGAACTGCATGTTATATTTACGTGCAACTTCTAATGCGTTCAGTAAACCGCCCATATTTAAGTTCCATGCGAATACCGGATTTTTCTCAGCTGTTGCCGATAATAATGCAGCCATATGCATTAAAGTATCTGCTTTAAAGTCTGCAGCTAATTTGTCCATACGTTCAGCATCTGTTACATCTAACTCTTCGAAAGGACCTTCTAAAACTTTTGCGCCTTCTTCTGGACGACGTAAGTCTGTAGCTAATACATTGTCTACACCATAAATTTCACGTAATTTAAGTGTCAATTCAGTTCCGATTTGACCTAATGCACCAGTAATCATAATTCTTTTCATGTTTATACCCCTTTATGTACATTTGTCTTTCTTGAAAGTACAAATGTAATGATTTTTAATTATTTGCACATTCATTCTATAATAAAAACGGTTACATGTCCATTAGGGAGATACATAAAAAGAGTGGGAAATTCCCACTCTTTTGTGATTTGTTCATATTATTTTAAGATTTACAAATTATTTAATGATATTTAATGCTTTACCGACGCGTTCATAAATTGCTAAAGCATCGTCTAACATTTCTTTAGTATGCGCAGCAGTTGGCATATTACGTACACGTCCTGTACCTTTTGGCACAGTTGGGAAGACGATAGATTTAGCATATACGCCTTCTTCCATTAAACGTTTAGAGAATTCTTGAGTTGTTTTCTCATCACCGATAATACATGGAGTAATAGGTGTTTCTGAATGACCGATATCGAAACCTAATTTTTTAAGGCCGTCTTTTAAGTAGTTACCATTTTCCCATAACTTATCATGTAATTCAGTAGATTCCATTAAAATATCAATTGCTTCAGTTATCGCACGCGTATCTGATGGTGCTAATGAAGTAGAGAATAAAAATGGACGTGAAGCAACTTTTAACCAGTCGATTAAATCTTGTGTTCCAGCTACATATCCGCCAACAACACCGATTGCTTTTGATAAAGTACCGATTTGGAAATCAATCTTATCCTGAAGACCGAAATGTTTCACTGTTCCTGCACCTTTACCCATTACACCACTACCGTGTGCATCATCAACATAAGTGATTAAACCAAATTCTTCAGCAATTTCAACGATTTCTGGTAATTTTGCAACGTCTCCATCCATAGAGAATACACCATCAGTAATATACATTACTTTTTTGTAAAGACCAGATTCAACCGCTTCTTTTGCTTTCGCACGTAAATCGTCCATATCTGAGTGGTTTACACGGATGATCTTCGCTTTAGATAAACGACATCCGTCGATGATAGATGCATGGTTTAATTCATCTGAAAGAATTGCATCTTCTTTATTCATAACTGCACTAATTGCTGCCATATTACAGTTAAATCCTGATTGGTATGCAATTGCAGCTTCAGTACCTTTAAATTCTGCTAATTTTTCTTCTAATTGAACGTGTAAATCTAATGTACCATTGATTGTACGTACTGCACCTGCACCAACACCGTGTGAGTCTACAGCTTCTTTAGCGACTTTCTTCATGCGATCATTTGTAGCTAAACCTAAATAGTTATTAGATGAAAGGTTGATTAATTCTTTACCTTTAATTTTAATGATTGGACCGTTTGCGCCTTCAACAACATTAATTTCATTGTATAGACCGTTGTCTTTTAAATAATTTAAATTCTCTGATAAGAACTGTTCTAATACTTTAGACATTTTAAGCACCCCTTGAATGTAATTTTCATTTACATCATAACATAAGTTATAATGAACTGCTATTGAATAAGTAAACGGTTTCGGCCAGATTAAGAAGTTTAAATATTCTAATTTCTCTGTTACACTAATAACATTATACTGTAGAGGAGTGAGCCACTTGGATATCCAGCAGCTCGTACAAAATGAAACGGAGCAACTTATAAAAGACCGCAGATTTTTACATATGCATCCAGAACTGTCTTTTGAAGAAACAAATACTTATGCATTTATTCTTGAGCAATTACAGCAGCTCAAACATTTCTCGATTAGAGAACGTGTCGGTGAGAAAGGATTAGTGGCAACCATTTCAAATGGTAGTGGTGCTTCAATCGCTTTGCGTGCTGATTTTGATGCACTGCCGATTCAGGATCAAAAAGACGTCCCGTACAAATCACAAAATGATGGTGTTATGCATGCCTGTGGTCATGATGGTCATACTTCTATTCTGCTAGGAGTAGCACGCATATTAGATAAACACTTCGACAATATTAATGGAACCATTGTTCTACTTTTCCAATTTGCTGAAGAACTTGCTCCAGGTGGTGCAGAACCAATGACCAATGATGGTGCCCTTGAAGGCGTGGATAGAGTTTACGGCAATCATCTGTGGTCACCTTTTGAACATGGGGCGATACATTGTAAATACGATGCGATGCTGGCTAGTCCGGATATGTTCGATATCACAATACAAGGAAAAGGCGGACACGGTGCTCATCCTGATACAGCAATAGATGCGATTGTGGCGATGGCAACATTTATTACAAATATACAGACTATCGTTTCCAGAAATGTTCCCCCAACAAGTGAAGCCGTACTTACTATCGGAAAAGTTGTTGCTGGTAATGCATTTAATATTATAAGCGATAAGGCTTTTTGTACCGGCACAGTGAGAACATTCGATTCTGAAATAAAAACGCTGATAAAAACAGCGATGGAAAATGAATTAAAAGGACTATCGATTGCAAAAGGATTAACATACACATTAGATTATATCGACGGTTATCCTGCTGTTATCAATCATAATGAATGTGTGGATGTTATTAAACGTGCCTCAGAACGTTCCGGGTTATCCTTTAATGAAATGGAACAAGTGATGATTGGTGAAGATTTCTCATACTATCTACAGCATAAGCCAGGCGCTTTCTTCTTTACCGCTGCTGGTAATAAAGAACGTGGCATAACTGCACCTCACCATCACCCTTTATTTGATTTTGATGAATCTGCAATGAATGATGCTACAAAATTATTTTTAAATATATTATTAGAAGAAGGTGTACTATGTTTAAACAAATAGAGAAGTATTATGACGAACTTGTAGCATTACGTCGTCATTTTCATATGAACCCTGAACTATCATTTCAAGAAACGGAAACGCCCCAGTTTATCGCTGATTACTTATCTGATTTAGGTATTGAAGTCGAAACCGGTGCAGGTGGACGCGGTGTCGTAGGACGATTAATTAAAAATCCTGATTTACCTACACTTGCTATTCGTGCTGATTTCGATGCATTACCTATTCAAGATGAAAAAGAAGTACCTTATAAATCACAAGTTCCAGGTGTTATGCATGCTTGTGGGCATGACGCACATACAGCGGTTCTACTTATTACAGCGAAAATCCTATCAGAAAACTTTGATAAACTGAACGGAAATTTAGTATTCATTCATCAGCATGCTGAAGAGGTTGATCCTGGTGGTGCAATACAAATGATAGCAGACAATTGTTTAAGTGGTGTGGATGCTATTATCGGTCAACATGTGTCAAGTTCTTTAGATGTAGGAAAGATTGGTTATAAATATGGGACAGCTACAGGCATCCCTGATGATTTCTGGATTACCATTCAAGGCAAAGGGGGGCACGCCGCACATCCAGATACGACGATTGATCCAGTTGCAGCAACAATACGCTTATGTAATGATCTTCAATATATTGTTTCACGTAAAACAAATCCAACGACTCCTGCAGTGCTATCTATTACACAATTAGAAGCAGGTGATCAGAACAATGTTATTCCAGATACATCTAAAATAGCTGGGACAATAAGAACTTTTAATGCAGAAACACAAAATTTAATGTATAAAGAACTGAAAAAATGTCTGGAAGGACTCGTAACAACAATGGGAATCACTTATGAATTAAAATATTTAAAAGGATATCCTCCAGTTGTAAACACTACAAACGAAACAGACTTAATTGTTAGTGCTGCTCGCAAAATAGAGAGCGTAGAAGAACTTGTTGAACTTGAGCCTTCTCTAGGCGGAGAAGATTTTTCTTATTACTTGCAACGCGTTCCAGGTTCATTTTTCTATACTGGTACACGTAACGAGAACTTTAAGGCAGATTTCCCTCATCATCATCCAAAGTTTGATATTGATGAAAGAGGTATGTTGAATGCAGTAAAAGTATTCTTACAAGCTACTGTTGATTACTTTGAACAAGGGGGGGCTGTAGATGACATGGTATAAAACGGTAGACCAATATAAAGAAGAGCTGATTGAAATAAGAAGATATTTGCATATGCATCCGGAACTCTCTTTTCATGAGACAGAAACAGCCGAGTATATCGCAAATTATTTAACAGCGCTAGATATTCCAGTAACGCGTAATGTTGGAGGTAATGGGTTATATGGTGTGATAGAAGGTAAATTACCTGGCCCAACAGTATTACTCCGCGCGGATTTTGATGCATTACCTATTCAGGATTTGAAAGACGTACCTTATAAATCAAAAGTACCGGGTGTAATGCATGCTTGTGGGCATGATGGTCATACAGCAATGCTGCTGATCACCGCTAAAATCATAAAAGCACATCAAAGTGAACTTAAAGGAACAGTCATTCTTTGTCATCAACATGCTGAGGAAGTTTTACCAGGTGGTGCTAAATCAATGATTGAAGCAGGTGTTTTAGATGGGGTAGACTACGTATTTGGCACACACACTTCAAGCAACCTGGAAAGTAATGCAGTGAGTTTTGTTACCGGTCCTTCATATGGATTTGCCGATGCATTTACAATTGATATACATGGATTAGGCGGACATGGTGCTGCGCCACATACGACACATGATGCAGTTATCGCAGCTAGCTACTTAATCACACAACTACAAACCGTTGTCTCTCGTAGCATCGATCCGATTAAAACAGGTGTATTAACGATTGGAGAATTTAAAAGTGGCAATGCCTTTAATGTTATTGCAGAAACTGCGCATTTAAGCGGTACATTGCGCACGTATGATAAATCGATTAAAGATGTAATGATAGAAAGAATAAATGAAATAATCGAAGGTATTGAAAAGAGCTTTAATGTTAATATTACATTAAACTACACAGACGGTTATCCTGCATTAATTAACAGTGAAAAAGAAACATTATGGCTTAAAAATTTAAGTGAAGCTATTTCAGAAATTGATGAAGTATTAGAAGGAACACCATCTCTTGGTGGTGAAGATTTTGCTTACTTTCTTCAGGAAAGACCAGGATGTTATTTTAACACTGGAGTTAGAAATGAAACAATACAAGCTGATTTTCCACATCATCATCCAAAATTTGATATGGACGAAAATGGATTGCTCAATGGGGTTAGAGTATTTGTCAATTTAGCAGAACATATGGATACACTAGAAAAAGAATAGTAAAAATATAAAATAAAACCCACGAGGCGTCCCTCGTGGGTTTTAAAAATCACAAAAGTGATATTATTTTTCGATTACAGATACAACGCCTGATCCTACAGTACGTCCACCTTCACGAATTGAGAAACGAGTTCCGTCTTCAATCGCGATTGGAGAGATTAATTCAACGTTCATTTCAACGTTGTCTCCAGGCATAACCATTTCAGTACCTTCTGGTAAGTTAACTACACCAGTTACGTCAGTTGTACGGAAGTAGAACTGTGGGCGGTAGTTAGTGAAGAATGGCGTATGACGTCCACCCTCTTCTTTAGATAATACGTAAACTTCAGCTTTAAATTTAGTATGTGGAGTGATAGTTCCTGGTTTAGCTAATACTTGTCCACGTTGAACATCTTCACGTGAAACCCCACGTAATAATGCACCAATGTTGTCACCAGCTTCAGCGTAATCTAATAATTTACGGAACATTTCAACACCAGTTACAGTTGTTTTAGATGGCTCTTCAGTTAAACCGATGATTTCAATTTCTTCACCAACTTTAACTTGTCCACGTTCAACACGTCCTGTAGCTACTGTACCACGACCAGTGATTGAGAATACGTCCTCAACTGGCATCATGAATGGTTTTTCAGAATCACGTTCTGGAGTTGGGATATACTCATCAACTGCATCCATTAATTCCATGATTTTTTCTTCGTATTTTTCTTCGCCTTCTAATGCTTTTAAAGCAGAACCAGCGATTACTGGAATATCGTCGCCAGGGAAATCGTATTCAGATAATAAGTCACGAACTTCCATTTCAACTAATTCTAATAATTCTTCATCGTCAACCATGTCAACTTTGTTTAAGAATACTACTAATGCAGGTACACCTACGTTACGTGATAAAAGAATGTGTTCACGAGTTTGAGGCATTGGACCGTCAGCAGCAGATACTACTAAGATACCACCGTCCATTTGAGCAGCACCAGTAATCATGTTTTTAACGTAGTCCGCGTGTCCTGGGCAGTCAACGTGAGCATAGTGACGTTTGTCAGTTTCATACTCGATGTGTGAAGTATTGATTGTGATACCACGTTCTTTTTCTTCAGGTGCGTTATCGATTTGGTCGTAAGAACGAGCTTCCCCACCTAATTTTTTTGATAATACAGTTGCAATTGCAGCTGTTAAAGTTGTTTTACCGTGGTCAACGTGACCGATAGTACCAATATTGGCATGTGTTTTCGAGCGATCAAATTTTTCTTTAGCCATTTCGAAATCTCTCCTTAAGTTTAAGTTAATTTTTTAATATTACTCATGAGAGATTCTCACCCTCATGAGGGAATACATAATTCATTTATAAATCATTTAGTCTTAAATTGCAATATATTGAACTGTGCACCGTTCAAGTATTTACAGATTATTGACCTTTGTTTTTCTTGATGATTTCTTCTGATACTGATTTTGGTACTTCTTCATAGTGATCGAACACCATTGAGTAAGTTCCGCGACCTTGTGTATTAGAACGTAAGTTAGTTGCATAACCGAACATTTCAGCAAGAGGTACAAATGCACGAACAACTTGTGCGTTACCACGAGCTTCCATACCTTCTACGCGTCCACGACGACTTGTAACGTCACCCATAATATCACCCATGTATTCTTCAGGCATTACGATTTCTACCTTCATCATAGGTTCTAAGATTACAGGATCACATTTTTTAGCAGCTTCTTTTAAAGCTAATGAAGCAGCTACTTTGAAGGCCATCTCAGATGAATCGACATCATGGTATGAACCATCAAATAATTTAGCCTTAACATCGATTAATGGATATCCAGCCAATACACCGTTTTCCATTGCATCTTTAAGACCCGCTTCAACTGAAGGAATATATTCACGAGGAACTACCCCACCGACGATAGCGTTTTCGAATTCGAATCCAGCTCCAACTTCATTAGGTGAGAATTCGATATGAACGTCACCATATTGTCCGCGACCACCTGATTGACGTGAGAATTTACCTTGAACGGCAGCAGCTGTTTTAAACGTTTCACGGTATGATACCATTGGCGCACCAACTGTACATTCAACTTTAAATTCACGTTTCATACGGTCTACAAGGATATCTAAGTGAAGCTCACCCATACCACCAATGATAACTTGTCCTGTTTCAGGATCAGTATGCGCATGGAATGTAGGATCTTCTTCTTGTAATTTAACTAATGCGTTAGTCATTTTATCTTGGTCAGCTTTAGATTTAGGCTCAACAGATAAGTGAATAACTGGTTCTGGGAATTCCATTGATTCTAAGATTACTTGAACCTTTTCATCACATAAAGTATCCCCAGTAGTTGTATCTTTTAAACCTACTGCAGCAGCGATATCTCCAGCGTAAACTGTTGAAATCTCTTCACGTGAGTTAGCATGCATCTGTAAGATACGTCCTACACGTTCACGTTTACCTTTAGTAGCATTTTGTACATAAGAACCTGAGTTTAATGTACCAGAATACACACGGAAGAATGTTAATTTACCTACGAATGGGTCAGTCATAACTTTGAACGCTAAAGCAGCAAATGGCTCAGAATCATCTGGTTTAGCGATGATTTCAGCATCTTTATCGTCAACTTCGTGACCTACGATTGGTTTAACATCTAATGGTGATGGTAAGTATGCAATTGCAGCATCTAACATTAATTGAACACCTTTGTTTTTGAATGCTGTACCAGCTAATACCGGGAAGAATTCAACATCACAAGTAGCTTGACGGATTGCAGCTTTCAATTCTTCAACTGAAATCTCTTCTCCACCTAAATATTTGTCCATTAAATCTTCATTAACATCCGCAACAGCTTCAATTAATTGTTCGCGCATTGCTTCTGCATCTGCTAAGTATTCTTCAGGAACATCAGATACTTCAATGTCAGTACCTAAATCATTTGTATAAGTGTGTAATTTCATTTCAACTAAATCTACGATTGCGTTGAACTGATCTTCAGCACCGATTGGCATTTGAATTGGGTGTGCATTTGCTTGTAATCTGTCGTGTAAAGTACCTACAGAATAATTGAAGTCCGCACCAGTTTTATCCATCTTGTTGATGAATACGATACGAGGAACTCCATATGTAGTAGCTTGACGCCATACAGTTTCAGTCTGTGGTTCAACACCTGATTGTGCATCAAGTACTGTTACCGCTCCATCAAGTACACGTAATGAACGTTCAACTTCTACAGTGAAGTCTACGTGTCCAGGTGTATCGATGATGTTGATACGCGTACCGTTCCACTGAGCTGTTGTAGCAGCTGAAGTGATTGTGATACCACGTTCTTGTTCTTGTTCCATCCAGTCCATTTGTGAAGCACCTTCATGTGTTTCACCAATTTTGTGGATACGACCAGTATAATAAAGAATACGTTCAGTAGTAGTCGTTTTACCAGCATCGATGTGGGCCATGATACCGATATTACGAGTGTTGCTCAAAGAGAATTCTCTTGTCATGGGTATTCTTTCTCCTTCCAGGATTGGTTTATTTTAAGAAAGTAGCCCTCAAGTAAATTGAAGACAGCAAGCTGTACACAATTACTAAAGGGTTAACTTTTATCTTACCAACGGTAATGAGCAAATGCTTTATTTGCTTCAGCCATTTTGTGTGTATCTTCGCGTTTCTTAACAGCACCACCAGTGTTGTTAGCAGCATCTAAGATTTCGTTAGCTAAACGCTCTTCCATAGTTTTTTCACCACGAAGACGTGCGTAGTTTACTAACCAACGTAATCCTAAAGTTGTACGACGCTCAGCGCGTACTTCTACAGGTACTTGGTAGTTAGATCCCCCAACACGACGAGCTTTAACTTCTAATACAGGCATGATATTGTTGATCGCTTCTTCGAAAACTTCCATAGAATCACGACCAGAACGTTCTTGAACTAATTCAAAAGCGTTGTATAAAATCTTTTGAGCAGTACCACGTTTTCCATCGATCATAATTTTGTTGATTAATTTAGTAACTAATTTTGAATTATGAATTGGATCCGGTAATACGTCTCTTTTAGCAACAGGTCCTTTACGAGGCATATTAATATCCTCCTTCCTCAGTATATTTTTTTTATTTTTCGATGTCTAGTGAGAACACTACATTTACAAAAATGAAATATTCTCTAAACAGTAAGTGCATGATTTAAATTAAAATTATGCTTTTTTAGCTTTAGGTTTTTTAGCTCCGTATAAAGAACGTCCTTGCATACGGCCGTCAACACCTGAAGTATCTAATGCTCCACGTACGATATGGTAACGTACCCCCGGTAAATCTTTAACACGTCCTCCACGAATAAGTACTACACTATGTTCTTGTAAGTTGTGTCCGATACCAGGAATGTAAGCATTAACTTCAATATTATTTGATAAACGCACACGTGCATATTTACGTAACGCTGAGTTAGGTTTTTTAGGTGTCATAGTTCCTACACGAGTACATACACCACGTTTTTGTGGAGATGCTAAATCAGTAGCTTTTTTCTTATGACTGTTATAACCTTTGTTTAATGCAGGCGCAGTTGATTTTTTAATTTTTGAAGTTCTTGGCTTCTTAACTAATTGGTTAATAGTTGGCATTTTGAATGTCCTCCTCTCTTTTGTTTAATTCCACACATCCAGGTGGTTCATTTTTTAGGTAAAAAAAGATTTGTAAGAATACCGCCTTACAAAGCGGATTTCAAATGTGCAACAACAGTTGCTCTCACTTGAATGCCATATTGTTTACCCAGCGCGTCTTTAGACTTACTGAATTCAATAGGTAATTGCTTTTGGTATGCTAGTAATAGCACGGTAGTTAATAAGTGGATATTGGTATCGCACGCAATCTCAAGAGATGCTACACGATCCTTCTTAAGTGCTTTTACAGACTCCTTAAGTCCCACTACATATTGACTAGAGTGCATAACTTTTTCATTAGACATTGCAATCCTCCAAAGCTATTAAGTGCTACTCATCAACCTAAATAATACTATCATCATTTTAGGTATAAGTCAATTATATTTCAATATTTTTTTACTTTAATTACGTATTGCCTTCTTATCCAAAATAACATCAATATAATTCACGATGCCATAAGGTAATGCATCAATATTTTTCGTATAGGCATCAACATATATTTTCCTTCTAACTTTTCTTATCGGTAAATATAATCTCTTTTGATTTAATCTTTTTAAATATTGATAACCCACATTGCTTGGTGCATCATTTTCCTTATAATGAAAATCATTCATAATCTTATAGCCTTCTGTCAATTGACCATACCATTCCTGGAATTTACACTGTCTCAATAGATCAATCGTTTTATAAGGTTGCAAACTATGATAATTTTCGTACATCCACACGAAATCAGCATCGATGGCCATTAAATTAGTATTGATATACTCCAGATAATCCATCTCAATAAATAACAATTGAATATCATCTTTAAGTAAACGTTGCTGCATCGCTTCAAAAAATACCTTAGTTTGACTATTCGCAACTACTTTTAACGGGCGTAAAATTTGATTCTTGACGTCAAGCTTCACTTTTTCATCTAATGTTGTATTTGCAACATCCCTATTGATTTCTGTTTCCGTAAACTCTTCCATCGTCTCCATAAATATACGACTAATATATTCACGCTGTTTAATTGACAAGTCTTTATGTGGATTAAACAATAGAAATTCTTCACCAATATTAATAAATACAACTTCATTATTATCTTTCTTATATGAATCAAAATGATTCTTCTCACTACGTTTATTCAAATATTTAATTCTTTCAATATCTGGCAAATGTCCTCTATAAAACAAATTATAACGAATCGTTAAGCTATCTTCCGATAACTCATCCAACAGATATGGTCCACTTCCAATTAAAGTATGTTCATCAATACGTCTATAAATCGCACTATATTTTTGCGAAAATAAATATTTAATATATTTTGGGTGTTTGTTAAAACTTATAATAATATAATGATCGTTAACAACTTCAATATGTTCAATCTCAGAAAACAAGGCAGCAAACGGGCATTTTTCACTACCACAGTAATCAAGACTATCCTTTACATCTGCTGCTATTAATAAAGAGCCATCCGATAACTTTACCTGTCTCTTCAGATGAATATGCAATGCGTCATCTTTCCATTCATCGACACTCACTAAATTGGGTATAATCTTTCCGGTAGCAGAAACGCGATATAACGTATCGTAAAATTGATGACTCAGTTGCGCTCCTAAATAATCATTGATATGTGCAGGATGTAAATTCTCTGGAATTTTATGTACCCACTCAATGAGTTCATTGCTATCCACAATTTCCTCTTCATTCATTTTTTCATCGACGATTTCCTGTAATTTCACAAATGCATTATGACGCCATGGCTGTTGTAACACTTTTTGTAAATCCTTTACATTCATCGTGTCGATATTACGCTTAATATCTTCGATAATATCAGCCTGTACATCACGTTTAAGCTCTATTTTCACCTTATTGCCTCGACCACGACCAGGCTTATATTCAATCAGACCTTCTTCATCCCACGTTTTTAACAAACGACTCAATTGTTTCGTAGAAATTAACATTTTCTCTGCAATAATATCCAGTGTAAAGTCATCGATATGATTTATGTAATGTTCTAGTTCAATAATACGTTGATCAATCATTATTTCTCCTCTTCCACAGATATAATCGAATCGTATTTAACGACCCCAAAGTCAGTTACCTCATAATCTTTAAAACTATCCATCGTTAATACTTTTTTTCCGTAATAATCTAATATTACAATCAGACCATTTTGTATTAAAAACTGTTCATAGTTATGCTCTGCATATCGCCAGTAATCTATCGATTTATGCTGATAAATATATTGCAGATACTCACTTTCCTTATAGTGCTTTATCCAGGTAGAGAACTTTTCACTCAGTAACAAGTTAAAATACTTTTGATGCATCGGTAAAGCTTCATTCATCATTACTACATCGACATCAAAACTCTCAAGTGGCTTGGCAATATAGTCTTCAATCGTAACTTCAATATATTCAAAAGATTTCACACATGCATTAAGCGTCTCAATCACTTTACTTACCGTATATCTCGACCCTTTAATAGCTAACATTCTCAACTTATCAATAAATACTTCGGGCTGCTCTTCTCCTAATATTATGCGCGCAAGACGTTTACGCTCTTCAAGTGTCATATGACAATTCGGATTAATTGTCAGAAAGTCCATACTATATCTTATCCTCGTATGTTCCTCTTTTAAATCTTTACGCTGCACAAAATCCTGATACTGATTCAAATCATTGATTAGCCATACATCCGTAATATCAGGGATTTTCGTCGTATAATACGGATTGAGTTTTAACATTAAAATATCAGGCTTTAATGAGTGAACAAAATATGGTCCGGTAAAGAGTATCTTATTGGCTTTTACTTTATAGATAGTCGCAAAATCCTGACTTAATATATATTTAATCAAATCACTCTTCTTACGCATCGATATCTTCAACTTAAAAGTATCTACCACTTCCACGCTTAATACATCATTTAATCCAGGTAAATCAGCTTTCGCTTCAATTAAATCAGTTAATACCTGAACAACATTATAGGCAAATAACAAATCACCGTTTGAAAAATGAATATCCCTTTGCAGATGAATAATCAGATCATTGCCAATCCACTCATCAAAAATAACTAACGTCTTTGTAACTTCATTACCTTTTACGTTATATAATCTTTCTCCAACATTTGAAAGCACTGTAACTAAGGCGACATCTAAAGGTTCTAATGGATGAATTCGCTCTGGTATACGATAGAGATAATCAATGAAGTTAAACTGTTCCACAGAAAAATCACGACGGCTGTACAGTACCTCTTCAATGCATAAACGTAATATACGCTTTGAATTTACAGACATATCTAAAGCCATTATGGATTGTAATTGCTGCACATCATAATCTTCTAAATTTCTAATGAGATGATTAATAAATTCCGCTTCAATATTTTTAAGAAAATCAATTTGTGTTGCATTACCTCGACCTAAACCACTGTTAAACAAAATAAAGCCATCTTCACTCCATTTATTCATTAAACGAGATAACTGTCTTGATGAAATTTCAAGGAAATCCGAGACGGCATCACGTGAAAAATCGTTGTGTTGCATATATAAATAAAGCTTTAATAATTTTTCATCTACATCAACCATCTCAAATCTCCTTTCTCTTTATTTAAAAATTAAAACCACCAAGACCAGAAATAAATGTAGGTAACGCTGGGTCTGGCGTATCTAACGGACCTTTTACAGTAGCCACAGTAAAATCATTCATTTGTAAATCTAAATGATGATTATCTGTCGGTTTATCATTATTTGTTTTTGCAACTTCGATATCTTCTTTATCGTCATCATTAAATTTTTGATTGTCATTGTTTTTATCATTATCCTTTGAACGATTTAAAGGATGGTCTTTATCTACTAAAGAATGATTTACTGGCCACTCAATTGGACTTAATCCAATTAATATATCCAGTTCATCCTCACGACTTCTATTTTCCTCAGTATTATCTTCAATGAGCGGTTGATATGGATTGCGTAGTATACCCGCTAAATCATTTTCATCATGAGCAACATAAACAATACTATTTGAGACATCGCCATTTGGAACTATACGCTCATTATCAGGCACGATTGTACCTGTCGGATGATACGTTACATTGATATCTACTGAATCTGTAGCAGGAATATCAATATCGATATTAGGAATGTTGTGTTCTTCAACATTATTGTCTACAGGTGGTAAAACACTTGGACGATCAGGTAACTGTTCTGACACAGAAGGTAACTCACTTGATGGCGCCGGTGTGATAATTACAACCGGACGTTCTGTTGTTGGACGTTCTGTCATCGGTCTTTCTGTTTCAGGCGCTTCTGTTGTTGGACGTTCTGTCATCGGTCTTTCTGTTTCAGGCGCTTCTGTTGTTGGACGCTCTGTCATCGGTCTTTCTGTTTCTGGATCTTCCGTTGTCGGTTCCATGGTCGGTAACTCTGTCGTCGGCATTACGATTGATGGTAATTCCGTTGTTGATTCCACAGTTGTAGGCGCTTCAGTCGTTGTTTCTTCCGTTGATGGCGTTTCTGTTGTTGGTTCTGCTGTTGTAGGTGCTTCAGTCGTTGTTTCTTCCGTTGATGGCGTTTCGGTTGTTGGTTCCGCAGTTGTTGGTGCTTCGGTCGTTGTTTCTTCCGTTGATGGCCGATAACAGTATCATGTGGTGCTTCTAATACGATATCTGGATTTTCTTCTGCTTCTTTAGCGATTTGAATCATCGTATCACAGAATGAATCCAATG
>NZ_PZJH01000007.1 GCF_003259695.1 Macrococcus epidermidis | reverse complement strand
CTTTGATTGCTTATGGCAATCACTCTTGGGAGTGAACTAAGTTCACTCAAATTATTGGAATTAACGTTGACATATTGTCATTCAGTTTTCAATGTTCATTGTGTTTGTCTTTCTGTCTCACAAGATTTAATTATACTCTCTTGTGTTTTGAAAGTCAACAACTTTTTTAAAAAAGTTTTTTTGTTGTCTTTCGAAGTGCTTGCCCCGTATGAGTTATCTCTACCGGACAAGATATAACTATACAGGGTTTCAAACACTATAACAAGCATAAAAATTACACTTTTGCTGCTTTTTTTAAACTTTTTTTAATTTTCTTTTGTATTAAGCCATTCTTTTATCTTCGGCAGTTGTTCTAAAGCATCTTGATAACCTAAATCATACATTGCTGAAAGCTTATCTCGATTCTTTTCCATACGATCAACTTTTAAATCTTTAGATGGACGAATTACAATTGCATGACCATTCTTTTCCTGGTTATCGACATATTGCAGTGTTTCATTATAAACTGCAGGACGTTTTTGCATCGCCTCATCTACTTTCTTATAACCTTTCACTTTAAAGTATTTAG
Organism: Macrococcus epidermidis; assembly: GCF_003259695.1. Lineage (GTDB taxonomy): Bacteria > Bacillota > Bacilli > Staphylococcales > Staphylococcaceae > Macrococcoides > Macrococcoides epidermidis. The sequence goes on along the minus strand of NZ_PZJH01000007.1, from coordinate 92,890 downwards.
AAAGTCGACTCGAACGTTTTATATATCCTTTCGGTCTCGTAAGTACAACAACATTATTGATCATGCCATCACGTTGTGCTTTTCTTAAAGGTATCGGGTCTGTAACACCACCATCCAGTAGCTTCTTACCATCGTATTCTACAATGGGTGCCATTAGCGGTAATGAACTTGATGCACGCAGAATCGTCATTAAGTCTTTCTTTAAATATGCTTTATTAAAGTATTCCGTTTCTCCTGTTTCACAGTTTGTGCACGCAATGACATATTCGCCTTTATATTGAAGAAAGTCTTCCATATTAAACGGCACATGCTCTCTCGGGATTTCATCAAAGATAAAATCCATTCCAAACATCTCTTTATTCTTTATATAGTTAGAAAAAGATAAGTAACGTTTATCATCTAAAAACTCTAAAGATACTTTCTTATTTCTTCCTTTCTGTTTAGAAAGATAAGATGCTGCCATGTTTCCCCCAGCTGAAACACCGATTACATAATTAAAATGAATATCATGTTCTAAAAAACAGTCTAATACTCCTGCAGTATATATCCCTCTCATACCGCCGCCTTCTAATACTAATCCAGTTGTCATTTTATTCACCTCATTATATTTAATAATTATAACAGGCTATATAGAAAATTTCTTATTGTAGAAGCAACAATTTTCTAATACATTAAAATAGCAATAAAAATATATCAATTAAACTCGAGGAGCAAATCAATGAAAAAATATTTATTATTACCGTTACTTATTTTAGTCCTATTTGGATGTAGTAACAACGAAACGCAAGAAACCTATCACCCAAAAACATTAAAGGTTCAGTTTGTACCTTCTCAAAATGCCGAAACTTTGGAAGCAAAAGCAAAGCCGTTAGGTAAACTACTATCTAAAGAACTGAATATGCCTGTAAAAGTATCGATCGCCACAAGCTATAATACTATAGTAGAAGCAATGCGTTCTAAACAAGCTGATGTTGCTTTCTTACCACCTACTGCATATGTTATGGCTCACGACCAGGGCGCTGCAGATGTGATTCTAAAATCACTCCACGAAACTGAAGTAAATGGTAAAAAATCAGTTACAGACTATTACAGAGGGCAATTTGTTGTTAATCGTGATAGTAAAATCAAGAATATTGAAGATATCAAAAATAAACGCATCGCATTACAGGAATCTACTTCAACATCAGGTTATCTTTATCCAGTTGGATTATTACAAGATAAAGGCATAGATATCGAAAAAGATTTAAAAACAGTGATGGTAAAAGGTCATGATAAAGCAATTACTGCACTTATCAATAACGAAGTGGATGTCGCAGCAACTTTCCAGGATGCGCGTGATTATTTAGAGAAAGACTATCCTCGTGTTAAAAAAGAAACACGTATCATTGCTGTAACGAAAAAAATTCCAAATGATACGATATCAGTGCAAGCTGATTTAGATAAAAAATTAAAAGAAGATATTAAAGGTGCATTTATCAAACTTTCAAAAGATAAAGCATCTAAAAAAATTATTAAAGAAATATATTCTCATGATGGATATGCACCAACGAATGATAAGTCGTACGACACAATTCGAAAATATGTTAAGGCACAAAGTAAGGAATAATATTTATGTATGTAAAAAATATATGTTTTGTTAATTTAGTGTAAATGGATTAACAAAAACTTAACTGTTCTCTTTTCTCATTTTTGCTAATATTAGTACTGTAGTTAAAAACAAAATTTCAAAGGAGCTTTAAAACTATGTTCACAAACACATTAAAGACAGCTGTTCCTGTAATTTTAGTAGCAACAGTACTAGGTGCATGTGGTGGAGAAAAGACAGCTGAGAATAGCAAAGAAGCGAGTAAAGGTTACACACCTGAAAAATTAACAGTTCAGTTCGTTCCTTCTCAAAATGCTGAAACATTAGAAGCAAAAGCAAAACCTTTAGAAAAATTACTTAAAAAAGAAATTGGTATTCCAGTAGAAGTTTCAGTTTCTACTAACTACAACACAATCGTTGAAGCAATGAAGTCAAAAAAAGTCGATGTTGGCTTCTTACCTCCAACAGCTTATGTATTAGCACATGATCAAAAAGCAGCGGAGGTATTATTACAAGCACAACGTTATGGTGTAAATGATGACGGTACACCGACAAAAGAATTAGTAGATTTCTACAAATCTCAATTTATCGTTAAAAAAGATTCTGATATTAAAAGCTTAAAAGATATGAAAGGCAAGAAAATTGCCATGCAGGATGTAACTTCAACAGCAGGTTACGTTTTCCCGGCAGTTGATTTAAAGAAAGAAAATATCGATCCACTAAAAGATATGGAAGTTACAACAGTTAAAGGACACGATCAAGCTGTTATCTCTTTATTAAATGATGATGTCGATGTTGCAGTAACTTTCCAGGATGCACGTAATATCGTAAAAGGTGATCAACCTAACGTATTTAAAGATACTAAAATCGTTAAGTACACAGAAAAGATCCCGAATGACACAATCTCTGCTCGCTCAGATATGACGGATGAGTGGAAGAAGAAATTAACAGATGCTTTCATCAAAATCGGTAAAGATAAAGAAGGTCAAAAAATCATTCGTGAAGTGTATTCTCATGAAGGTTATGTGAAGTCTGATGATTCTAAATTTGATATCATCCGTGAGTACGACAAAAAAGTTAAAGAATAACCCCTTCTTTAATTTGAATAATTAAATTAAGCTAAACTCAATTGATGAGTTTAGCTTTTTCTGTAAAGGAGCATTACAATGACACAAATTATTTTTAAAGGCGTCAATAAAGTTTATCCCAATGGACATGTTGGTTTGGATAACGTCAATCTAGAAATCAATAAAGGAGAATTTATTGTCATTGTCGGTCTATCTGGTGCAGGTAAGTCTACTTTATTGCGTTCGATTAATCGATTACACGAAATTTCATCAGGTGATATATCAATTGACGGTGTTTCCATCACTCAGGCAAAAGGCAATAAATTGTTAATGATGCGCAGGAATATCGGGATGATCTTTCAAAGTTTCAATTTAGTAAAACGTTCTTCTGTTATTCGTAATGTACTTAGTGGTCGTGTGGGATATCATCCAACATGGAAAATGGTGCTTGGATTATTCCCGAAGAAAGATAAACAAATTGCATTGGAAGCTTTAGATAGAGTAAATATCGTTGAAAAAGCATATAGTCGTGCAGACGAACTATCCGGTGGACAACAGCAGCGTGTCTCTATCGCACGCGCCTTAGCTCAAGAACCAAAGATTATATTAGCTGACGAACCTGTTGCATCATTAGATCCACTTACTACGAAACAAGTAATGGATGACTTAAAACGTATTAATCAAGAACTAGGCATAACTATTATCGTTAATCTGCACTTTGTAGATTTGGCAAGGGAATATGCTACACGTATTATTGGATTACGTGCAGGTAAAGTTGTGTTTGACGGACCGGTAGAACAAGCAACCGACAATGCATTTTCACATATCTATGGTAGAGACATTAAAGACGAAGAGTTGATGGGGGTTAAATAATGAAAAATCCCGATATCAAATCTACCGGTCACATAAAAGCGACATTTACAATACTATTGATATTATCATTGATTATCTGGAGCGGATGGAAGACCAACTTCAGTTTGTCCGGGCTAGCCTTAGGTGCGCCAGAAATGATGAACTTAATACGAGAAATGTTGCCACCAGATTGGAGTTACTTTAAAGAAATTGTTGATCCGATGCTGGACACTATTCGTATGGCGGTTCTTGGTACTACATTTGGATCATTACTCGCTATTCCTGTAGCACTATTATCTGCAAGTAATGTATTTAAATCAAAGTGGATTAATATACCAGTACGTTTAGTGCTCAATGTCATTCGAACAATCCCAGATTTATTACTCGCTTCGATATTCGTTGCAGTGTTTGGTATCGGCGCATTACCCGGGATATTTGCTTTAACCGTATTATCATTCGGTATTGTGGCAAAATTATTTTATGAATCTTTAGAGAATATCGATGATGGTCCGTTAGAAGCGATGACTGCTGTTGGTGCAAATAAATCAAAATGGATAACTTTCGGTGTTTTACCTCAAGCTATTGCGCCGTATCTTTCATTTGTATTATTTACATTTGAAATTAACATTCGTGCTGCAGCTGTACTCGGTTTAGTAGGCGCTGGTGGTATCGGATTATTTTATGATAAGACACTTGGCTACTTTGAATATCCAAAAGTAACAACTATTATTATTTTCACTTTGTTTATTGTTATGGTCATCGATTACGTGAGTACGAGAGTAAGGGAGCGTTTACTATGAGCAAAAACTACGATTATTTGAAACCTAAATCATCCGTACCCACTATTATTCGTACAGTTCTTATTATCATAATATTACTTACTATCTATATTTGGGCGTTTAGTGGAATGCCTAAAATTGAAATTAAAGAAAAGTCTTTTGAAATTTTATCAAATATCTGGAATGGTATTATCCACCCTGATACAGGATACATCTACATGCCCGAAGGAGAAGATTTATTACGCGGCTTATTAGAAACGTTTGCTATCGCTTTTTTAGGAACGATGATTTCTGCTGTACTATGTATTCCTCTAGCTTTTCTTTCAGCCCGAAACATTTCGAATCGATTCTTATCTGAAGTAAGTAAATTTTTCTTGAGTTTAATTCGAGTATTCCCTGAAATTATTATGGCGCTACTATTTATTAAAGCAGTGGGACCAGGTGCTTTTGCCGGTGTACTTGCCGTAGGTATACATTCTATAGGAATGCTCGGAAAGTTATTTGCTGAAGATATGGAGAATTTAGATATGGGACCATCAGAAGCTTTAATGGCAACTGGTGCCAATAAAACAAAAACTTTAATGTTTGCAGTTGTCCCTCAAATATTACCTGCTTTCTTATCATTCGTGTTGTACCGCTTCGAGATTAACTTACGAAGCGCCTCTATTTTAGGATTAATTGGTGCAGGTGGCATTGGAACTCCACTAATATTTGCACTCCAGGGACGCACATGGGATCGTGTCGGAATGATATTAATCGGTATCATCATTATGGTTATAATCGTCGATACTTTATCAAGTGCTATTCGAAAAAGACTAGTTTAAGCATTAATATTAATAGATATAAAAATAAGCATCGTCAATCAATGATTGACGATGCTTATTATTTTGAATGAACGTTATATCTCTGTTCTACCAGATATCGCTTTAGATAAAGTTACTTCATCTGCATATTCTAAATCGCCACCAACAGGTAAACCATGTGCTAAACGCGTTGTTTTAATACCAATCGGTTTAACGAGTCTTGAAATATACATTGCAGTAGACTCACCTTCAATATTTGGGTTGGTTGCCAGAATTAATTCCGTTACTTCTTCATCTTTTAAACGCGTTAAAAGTGATGGAATATTAATATCTTCCGGACCTACACCTTCCATCGGTGAAATTGCACCATGTAACACATGATACATCCCTTTATATTCGCGCATCTTTTCCATTGCAATAACATCTTTCGTCTCTTCAACAACACAAATCATAGAACGATCACGTGTTGTATCACTACAAACGTAGCAAGGATCCGTATCAGTAATATGACCACAAACTGAGCAATATGTCAGTTCGCGTTTCACGTCTACTAATGCTTTCGCAAAATTCATCACGTCATCTTCTTTCATATCTAACACATGAAAAGCAAGACGACTTGCAGTCTTCGGACCTATACCAGGCAACTTCATAAAACTATCGATAAGTTTCGATATTGGTGCAGGATAATGCATATTACATCATTCCTGGAATGTTTAATCCTTTAGTATGTTGTCCTAAACGTTGTGCAGTAACATCATCTGCTTTTGCTAATGCATCGTTTGTTGCAGCTAATACTAAGTCTTGTAACATTTCGATATCTTCTGGATCTACTACTTCTTCTTTAATGATGACATCTAGTACTTCTTTATGTCCAGAAACAACAACAGTAACCATACCACCACCTGCTGTCCCTTCAATTCTTTCTTCTTTTAACTTTTCTTGCTCTTCAGCCATTTTCTTTTGCATCTTTTGCATTTGTTTCATCATTTGTTGCATATTTCCGCCACCGCGCATATTCATTTCCTCCTAAGTTTAATCAATAATATTAATTGCATCTTCACCAAATAAATTTGCTGCTTCTGATACAATATCAACTTCTACAGGTTTCTCTTCCTGTTTTGGTTGTTTTCTATTCTCAATATAAGTATGTCGAACTTGTAGCCATTGAGAATCTGGTACTCCTACCATTTTAACTTGTTTTTTAATAATTGTGTATACTATTGCTTCAATCTGTTCTCTTTTTGCATCATCATTATTGACCATATCACAATGAATCTCTTCACCAAATTTAATAAGCACATGCGTACTACTTGCCGCGACAGGCTCTGAATGTTTCAGCAAGCTCACTAATGAACGCTGGCCTTGTGATTCAACGTGAGCAAGCAGCTCTGCCCAATTACTCTTCAAGAAGCTTAGATCCTCACGATTCGCATTATCAAGAACTGTTTCTATTTGACGCATTGAGAAAGCATTCTTGTTCTTCTTAGGCTCTTTCTTAGTTTTCTGAGGTGCTGATGCTTGGGTAGCACCTTGATTGATACGAGATTCTAAAGCATTGATACGCGCTTCAATATGACTTGTATCTACCACTGGTGTACCAGCATTGCTTTGTACACTTTGCTGAGATACAGCCGCTTCACTTTGTTTCACGAGCTCAGACAGTTTAACAATCAGTACTTCAAAATGTACGTTCGAATTGACAGAAAAACGCATCGCTACTAGCGTATCGTTAATCTTATCAATCATTTCATAAATCGTAGGTAATGCTAATGAATAAATTGCAGCATCACCTTTTTGATCTGTCGCAAATTCCACAATAACATCACGCAGAAAATAAATTAAATCATTTACCAGACGGGTAACTTCCTTACCATCCGCAAGTAATTGATGATACTGTTCAAAAGCACCTTTAACGTCATGTACAATCACTTTATCCATGAGTGACATTAAATCTTCACGACCGACACTACCCGTTACATTTAAAACATGATTTAACGTTAACTTCGCTTCACCAAATGCGATTGCCTGATCTAAAATACTTAATGCATCACGCATACCACCTTCAGCACTCGTAGCAATAAATTCAAGTGCCGCATCTTCATATTCGATACCTTCCTTGTTACAGACAAATGCTAAGTGGTCTTTAATATCAGGTAAAGCAATTGCTTTGAAATCGAATCGCTGACAACGCGAAATAATTGTAGCAGGAATTTTATGTGGTTCAGTTGTCGCAAGAATAAATATGGCATGTGCAGGTGGTTCTTCTAATGTCTTTAACAACGCATTAAAAGCACCCGTAGTAAGCATATGCACTTCATCGATAATATACACTTTATATTTGGATTCACCCGGTGCATATTTGACTTTATCACGAATATTACGAATCTCATCTACACCATTGTTACTCGCCGCATCGATTTCTATTACGTCAGAATTCGTTCCATTTGTAATCGACACACAAGTCGGACAATGATTACAAGGTTCACCCGTATCACTTTCCGTACAGTTAATCGCTTTCGCAAAAATTTTAGCGATACTCGTTTTCCCTGTACCACGTGGACCATTGAAAAGATAAGCATGAGAGATTTTATTTTTCTGAATTGCATTTTTTAAAGTTGTCGTAACATGCTTCTGCCCCACAACTTCTTCGAAAGACTGTGAACGAAACACACGATATAAAGCTTGATAACTCAAGTGAGTCCCCTCCAACAAAAATTAGTACTCTTATTATAACATTGAACGGAAAACCGTCCTATTAAAAGCATCAAAAAAAGCTTGAGGAAAAACCTCAAGCCTTGAAAACTTTAAATTATTATTTTACAACGACATAACGCGTCTTTTTAGCAGTGTTACCTTTGCTGTCTGTAGCAGAGTAGTAAAGTTTGTATTTACCTTTTTTACTTGGATTAACCTTACCTTTATATGTTACTTTAACATATTTCTTATCTACATAGTCATAAGCTTTAATACCCTTAGTATAAGAGAAGGTCTTTTTGCTGTAAGTTGTATTTTTAACACCAGAGATTACAGGTGCTGAGTCTACAACGGTTGCAGTGTTAGAAACATAGATATAGCTTCTTTCTTTACCTTTATAGTCTCTTAATTTTTCTCCATTTTTACCACGGATAGCGAATTTAACTGTGTAGCTACCAGGTTTTGAGAATGTAAACTTATTATCTTTAACAGATAATTTTGTTTTACTTCCAGCGCGTGTAACGCTCATTACTTGAATATTGAAATCTTTATTATTCATTTGAACATTACTATTTGGTTGTTCGTATAACTCAACATATACAGGTAATGTATATTTTTGACCCGCTTTAAATTGATAGCCATTGAATGAAGACATACCAGGACCATCAATTACAACTGGTGCAGGTGGTGCTTCAGGCTTTTTAATAAAGTTAATCTCAGCAGTTTGGTAGAAACTATCTTTGTTGAAAGTATATTTAGTTGTTGAAGGGTCTACAATATAACCTTCTTTTAAGTAATATGTTTTGATATCTTTTAATTGATCAGCAGTTAATTTATCCATCACTTCAGAATATTTATTTTCAAAGTTTGTTTCTTGTAATACTGTGAAGTTTGGAATTGCTGAGTCAATAACTTGTCCGTCACGTTTTAAAGTGAAAGTAACTAAAGCTTCGCTAAATTGGAAACCAGGTGTTTGTTTCAATTCAACTTTCTCAAAGTCAGCAACTTCTTTGATTGGTTTATCTGGATTTGCTAATTCAAAACCTTTAGGTAATTTTAAACCGTAGTTCGTTAAATCTCTTAAAGTATTTACTTCAATATAATCTGTATCTTTAGCAGGTGAAACTGAACCAGAAGATACTAATTTACCTGCAGATAATGGGAAGCTTGTTCTTCCATCAGCAGTAGTAAATTTAACAGTAACAGCATCTTTTAAAGGAATTTTAACTACTGTGCCCGCTTCTGAAATAGCCTTCGTTGCAGCTTTTAACTTTTCATTTTGAGCATCCACGTCAGCAGTTTTTGCTAATTTTTTTCTTAAATCTAAAGATGCACTTAATTCTTTAGTGAAGTTCGTTTGTAATTGAGTCGGTTTTAATTTAGTGTCCGCTTTCTTCTGAACTACAATCGCTTCTGCAATAGACTTATCTAAACGATCTTCTGCATTACGACGCTCTTGAACTACAATGACAGCACTTAATTTAGCATCTAAATTAGTTTTTGCTTTATTGTACTCTTCTACTTTAGAAGCTGCGTTACCAGAAACTTTTTTAGCAATACTAACTTCTGTTAATAAAGCTTTATAACTTGGATCAAACTTCATTGTTGTATCTTTTTCATACGCGGCTACAGTTTCTTCAGCGCGTTTGATAATTGTATCTAAGTCAGCTTTTGCTGCTGTTTGTTCTGCAGTTAGTGCAGGCGTAGTAGTTGTTGTACCTGTTGAAGTATTTGTCGTTGTTGTGTTAGCACTCGCTACCCCAGTTAAAATTGTTGTCGATAAAAGTACAGCTGCGATACTTGTAGAATATAACTTTGATACTTTCATTAAATTCGCCCCTTTTTCAATAATATTGATATCTACCTCATTATAATCAAATTGATACAAAATATCCATATTATTTACAAGTACTACACAATATTTACAATTTTAATCATTTTTAATGAAATAAAAAAACACGCCATATGACGTGTTCATCTATAAAAATTCTATTAATTTATAATTAAAGCCGTGCACCTTTGCTTTGAATAACAAACACAAGCGTTACCCAAGTCGACAGCTCAAAACCGGCTACCCCAGTCACATACAAAGTACCACTTAATGCTGCTTCCTTCCGGACCTGACATGATTCATGGGTTTATATTGGCTAGGACCGATCTCTCAACACTACGTATTCGGGTCAGACCTCACAACTTGTTACCCGAGGCAAAGGGATTAGGTCTTGCCTAAGCGGATTGCAAGTACAGGGAACCGCTACCTCCCCACTTAGCACGGTAATATTTATAATACTAAATCTAACTATATAATGCAACAATAAACTTCTACTTCTCTTTACCAATCGTTCTTCTCGAGAAATCTACAAACTTAAATTCACTTGCTCTATGTTTAGAAACGTTGTATTGAAATGGTGTCGCATCAGCAAGATGTACAATTGAGCGCACGACTGCTGCATACGGTGGTGTTGCTTCAACAAATAAATCTATTTCATATTCAGACATTGGTTCAAACGTAATTACTTTATTAGAATATGCAATTTTTAATCCTAAGCGACGTTCGATATAATCATAAATTGATTGTTCAGCAATTTCCTTAGAAAGTGCTGGCATCATTTCTTGAATAAAATAATCAGTATCTACGATGTTAACAAGATCATTCTTTCTTCTTGAACGAACAACTCTAAATAACTTCGTATCTTCACTAATATTTAACGCTTCCTGTACTTTCGGGTGATCTTTTGCCACAACTGTTTCAAAACTTTCCACTACAGTATGATAATCCATATTAAGTGATTGTTTTATCTCTTCGAAACTAATCAATTGTGACACCGGAAAGTTCAATGATTGATCATAAATAACAACCGATCCTTTGCCTTTGAGCTTTTGGATAAATCCATTCGTTTGTAATAAACTTAATGCTTTTCTTACTGTTTCACGTGATACGCCATACTTTTTTACAAGTAAGTTCTCAGATGGTAACTGTTCACCATGCTTGTACTCATCATTAATAATCTTTCCACTTAACTCCTGATAAATCTTTCGATACTTATTACTGTTCACCATGTCACCCCTATACTTTATGAATCAATTAGCATCAAAAAATCGGAAAGTTTATCGAAGAATAGAGATTGCTTGATAAGGTTCCAGTACATTTGAATGATATGTTCCATTGTTGATTAAGATGCTACCTTCAATATCTATTGAAGATGGCACATCAACCGGTTCATCTGTAAAGTTCGCTAATACAAGGATAGACTTATCATCAAGCTTTCTTTCATACGCAAAAATTTGCGGATGATCTTCTAATAAAGGTTTCACCTCTCCGTATGTGATAATATCTAAGTTATGTCTTAATTCAATTAACTTTTGATACGTATAAAATACAGAGTTTTTATCTGCTAGTGCTTGTTTTACATTGATTTGTTTATAATTTTTAGCCACATCAATCCAAGGTGTGCCAGTTGTGAATCCTGCATTTTCACTATCATCCCATTGTACCGGACTTCTTGAATTATCTCGTGATTTATCTTGTAATATATCTAATATTGCACCATTTGTAAACCCATTATCTGACATGATTTGATAGGCATTTGTAGACTCTATATCACGGTATTGACTAATATCGTCCAAATAAAGGTTGGTCATACCTATTTCTTCACCTTGATAAATATAAGGTGTACCTTGTAAGAAATGTAATGTTATCGCTAACATCTTCGCACTTTTTACACGACGCTCTTCAGTAGAATCATCTCCGAAACGGCTCACAACACGAGGTTGGTCATGATTACACCAGAAGATTGCGTTCCAGCCGCCACCTTTAGAAATACCAACTTGCCATTCGAATAAAATACGTTTCAATTCAATAAAATCAAACGGCATTTTAGTCCATTTTTCACCATCTTTATAATCTACTTTAAGATGATGGAAGTTAAAGACACTACTTAATTCATGACGATCTTCGCGCGTGTAGTTAATACAATGCTCTAAAGTCGTAGAACTCATTTCACCAACGGTCATAAATCCTTCTTTATCACCAAATGTATTGCGATTCATTTCATTTAAGAATTCGTGAACACGCGGACCATCTGTATAAAACTCTTTACCAATCTTATCAGAATCTTTATATTCCGCTTTAGAAATCAAATTGATTACATCAAAACGGAAACCATCCATACCAAAGTCAATCCAATAATTAATCATATCGTAAATTTCTTTACGCAACTTTTCATTTTCCCAGTTTAAATCAGCCTGAGTAACATCAAATAAGCGTAAATAATATTGATTCGTCACAGAATCTAACTGCCATGCATTACCACCAAACTTTGATTCCCAGTTTGTCGGAGGCTGTCCATCTTTCCCGTCTTTCCAAATATAATAATCGCGATATGGATTATCTTTAGATTTACGTGACTCAACAAACCAGTTATGTTCAGTACTCGTGTGATTGATAACAATATCAGACATGATCTTAATGCCACGTGCATGCGCTTCATCTAACAAACGCTTGAAGTCTTCTTTCGTACCGAAATCTGGATTAATCTCATAATAGTCGCTAATATCGTAACCATTATCATTCATTGGAGAACGATACACCGGCGTTAACCATAAATAATCTACACCAAGCGTCTTTAAATAATCTAACTTTTCAATAATACCGTTAATATCTCCCTGACCTTTGCCTGTCGTATCGTTAAATGACTTAGGATAAATTTGATATACAACCGACTTTCTCCAATCAGTAACTGCCATTATTAAAACTCCTAACGTTTTTTTTGATAATATAATTTTACAACGAACAACCTGTAAGTACAAGTTGTTCGTTGATTAATTTATTAACTATGAAATTTTATATATTTTTGTCTGATACGATAGGCTCCGCTACATCTTCACCCATCTTTTTCTTAGCGAAGTTTGAGAAGATTAATGTTAATACGATAGGTAAGACGATTGCAATAATCATACCAATTAAGAATGTCATTTGGAATTGAGATTGGATACTCATGATACCAGGCAATCCCCCTACTCCTACTTTACCTAACACTTGTTGTGAACCGAAGATTGCTCCTACTAAACCAGTCGTTAATACAGCTGCTATAAATGGGTATTTTAATGGAATGTTAACACCGAACATTGCAGGTTCTGTAACCCCTAACCAACCTGAGATACCAGAAGTTAATGCTAAACCTTCTTCTTTGACCATCTTTTTACGTTTGTATAAGAACCAAGCTGCAAATGCTGCCGAACCTTGAGAAATATTAGAGATTGCAAGGATTGGCCATAAGTATGTTCCGCCTAACGGAGAACTCATTAATTGGAAATCTACCGCTAAGAACATGTGATGTAAACCAGTAATTACAAGTGGGGCATATACTAATCCGTAAATTAATCCACCTAACCATCCAGCATTTTCAAAGATCATTTGAACAAAACCAGTGATTTGATTACCTAACCAGAAAGCAACTGGCCCAATGATAATGAATGATAAGAAACCTACTAATAATAATGCAACTGGTCCTACAACTAACATCTTAATAGAATCATGAACACGTTTATTCAAGAATCGTTCAACTTGAGCTAAACACCAAGTTGCGATTAAGATTGGTAATACTTGTGCTGCGTAGTTTAATTGTTGAACTTTTAATCCAAATACGTCCCACGTTGGGATTTCATTTAATTTACCAGTTTCAGCGTCTGCTAAACCGTATTGTGATGCTAGAGCTGGGTTAACCAACACTAAACCTAATACTAAACCTAAAATTGGACTACCACCAAACACACGCATCGCGCTCCAACCAATTAATGCAGGTAAGAAGTGGAATGGTGTTACAGCAATTAATTTAATAATTTCTGCTATACCTTTAAATTGTGGAAATACATCTACTACAGATTTTTTATCGTAAAACACACCTGGATCAAGTAATAAATTAGAAAGACCTAATAATAAACCGGCTGTTACGATTGCAGGTAATAATGGAATAAATACATCACCTAACGTTTTAATCGCACGTTGTAACGGGTTCATCTTTTCTGCTGCTGCTGCTTTTACATCGTCTTTTGAACTTTCACCGATCCCTGTTTCATCAACGAATACTTTGTAAGCTTCATCAACTGTACCTGGTCCAATTACGATTTGGAACTGGTTATTCGCCGCAAAAGATCCTTTTACTAAATTAATTTTATCTAAAGCTGCCTTATCTACTTTTGATTCATCTTTTAATGCTAAACGTAATCTTGTAACACAGTGCGTTGCTGCTGATACGTTATCCTTACCACCAATTGCACCAATAATGTCTTTTACTTCTTGTCTGTTGACTGCCATTCTGGTCAACTCCTTTGTTTTAATATGCATTCATTGTACACTGTCTATACAAGTATGTAAAGGTTTTCTGAAAAGGTTTTCAACATTAAAATTTTTATTTAAATATTATTTTTTTACACATTTTATCTTTATAAAGTTGTATTATATTGATATACAAGCAACGAAGGGGATGTGAAATATATGGAAAATAATCCAGTATTATTGCAGCATAATAATTTCAGCAGCACTTTAATGTCATTGAACGGTGATATAGTGTACAAATCAAATGAGAAGCAGGTTTATCCCTCTGCAAGTTTAATCAAATTACCAATCATGTTATATATCTTCGATCAGCGTTTGCATGATTTAGAGACAATCATTCCAATCGATGAAAAAGTGGAAGGTGCTGGTGTTTCTCCTTATTTATCACAAACTGAATATACTGTTCACGATTTAGTTACGTTAATGATTATTGTGAGTGATAATCGTGCAACAAATACATTGATTGAATGGATTGGCATGGATACTTTAAATGCATATTTCCTGCGCAATAATCTTGGTGATACGAAACTGCAAAGAAAGATGATGGATACAGAGCGTCGCGCACTTGGATATGATAACTTTACATCTGCACACGATATATTCCAAACGCTGTCACTCATAAAATCCCATGAACAATTTAAAGCGATGTTTCAAATTATGAAACAGCAACTTTTAAAAGATAAGACTTTGATGTATTTAACAGATGAAACAATAGAATTTGGAACAAAAACAGGTGACTTCGATAATGTGCATCACGATGCAGGGATTGTTCGATTTCAAGATAACGAAATTATCTTCGTTGTCTTAACAGATTATGATGATGCACAATTCATTCATCAGGCATTCCATGACCTAGGTTTATACTTTCAATCATTAATAAAGTCATAGACACGGCTTGCACCCACATATATATCTGAGTATAAACCAGATTCAATTGTTCTTTCTTCAATTGCGTTCGGTGTATTCGGTGAATGAATCATAAACCCGCTGCCAATATAAATGCCGATATGCGATATTTTATCGATATCTTTAACATCAGAGAAATATACTAAGTCTCCTGGTATTAAATCTTGTTTATCGATTGCTTTCGTTGCTAAATATTGTTCATGTGCATCTCGTGGTAAGGTAAAACCAAGATGACGATACATATGATAAACAAAGCCTGAACAATCATAACCGTAACTAGACATGCCACCCCACAAGTAACCTAGATCAACATACATTGAAGATGCTCGATACAGTTCGCGAAAACTTGGGTTCTGCTCAGGAACCCTATGTTGCTGTATTGCGATGGCATCTTTTTTTAGTTTTAATTGACCGTCCGGACTATTAACATATACATCATCATCTTCTATGTAGTTAATAGGTAATGTTGTGTTGAATGATAGCACATAGAAAGGCATATCTTCTTTATAGCTTAATGTCTTCGGCACAATAACACGTGCATATTGAATATTATCTGTTACTTCTATTTCACCAATATGAGATTTTGGAATAAATCCAGGATAACCACGACTATCACTTTCTGATCCTTGTTCCACACACACAACTTTACACCATTCATCACTCTCTTCAATCACTTCAAGCGGCTCTCCGTACAAAAGTTGCGTATCAATTCTAGAATCATCACAAAACGATAATTTCTGTTCTAAATTTAATTTGAGTAACCACTTTTGAATGTTTACTGGATAATCCGTTGCCTCAGAATCGATATCTCTAGCTTTACCTATACTACGCCATACTGTACTTACCGGTACATTACAAACTTTCTGCATCTCTTAACGCCTCCAATAGTTTTTCATTATCGATACCTAAACCGTTTCCTTCACTCAAACTTACTTTCGGTCCATCATATGTGATACCGCCTGAGATTGTTTTTTCTTCCAACATAAAAGGTGCATCAAAATCTACTTTTTCTATATTAAGCGCGAGCGCTAAGTGCATTGCTGCTGTAAGTGCTATATGTGACTCCATCATCGATCCAAGCATACACTGAATACCTTTAGCTCGTGCCACTTGATGAATCTGAAGTGCACCGTATATACCTCCTGACTTCATGAGCTTAATATTAAACCACGATACACCACCAAGCTTTGCGATTAACGCTGCATCATAGACATCAAACAAACTTTCATCTGCCATAATGTGTATATCACTTGATTGTGCTATATTAGACATCTCTAAATAATCTTTTCTATACATCGGCTGCTCAATACAATCTACTTCAATATGTTCATACTTTAAATAATCAATGAAACGGGAAGTATCCTCTTTACTCCATCCCTGATTTGCATCAATCGCTAACTTTAAATCTGGCACTACATCGCGAATAGCATGTATCCTCGCCATATCTAGATCGACATCATTACCAAGCTTCACTTTTAAAGATTCGAATTTTTCTTCAGCATACATAACAGCATCATGCGTCATTTCTCCTACACCATTCAAACTTACAGTATGACTTGTAGTTAATTTATGTGCACTAGCACTTTTGTTTAAATATTGATAGAGTGGTAAATTTGCTTCTTTTGCCAGCAAATCATAAATTGCCATGTCCAGTGCCGCTTTAGCACTCGTATTATTTACAATACCTTTCTGTATTATTGGCAATAAATCTGTCGATACTTTTTGTTCAACGAGTTTTGGTCTTAAATACTGTATCGCTGCGACAATACTTTGAACCGTATCACCGGTAATAACAGGAGTAGGTACCGCTTCTCCTACTCCTACCAACCCAATATCAGTTTTAATAAACACAATGATACTTTCAATCACATCTGTTTCACGAAGTGCAGTTTTGAACGGCTTTTTGAGCTTTGAAATTTGTCGTTTAATATCGATATCTTCAATAATCATCCCATCACCTCATAAATTTTCTGAATATTCTATAATTATATCAGAATATAAAAAAATGACTCAAAATTTATTGAGTCATTTAATATATATAAAAAGATGTAATTAGTCTAAATAATGGCGGAGGAAGAGGGATTCGAACCCCCGCGAGCCGTTAAGCCCCTGTCGGTTTTCAAGACCGATCCCTTCAGCCGGACTTGGGTATTCCTCCAAATAAGACAATATCAATCTTATAATAAACTCATAATACTGTCAATAATATTTACTAAGAAATATTAAAAAAATTAATATGTAGAGGCTTCAACGTGTGAAATCTTCCAATCCTTTTCAAATTTCACCATACTCATCGTTAATTCAAGCGGCCATGTATTTCTTGAGCCATATATTCTTGCATCTACTTTATTTTGTGCTACCAATGTCGCTTTTTTCTCTTTTAATATAATTTCGATATTTTCTTCTTTTGTAGAATAATATTTCATCGACTCATCTTCTATCGCTTGTAACCATTCTCTTTTCGGCTGCCTGACACCTGTCATATGTACTAATACACTACCATCCATCATTAAATTATCAATTGTTTCAGTATCTCTTTCAATCATTGCTTCATACAACTTTTTATATACCGTATAAACTTCTTGTTCAGGAGTATCCATAACATCGCCCCAATCATTTCTTTTATAATTCTTATACCCCGAACATTTATACGTTACTCTATATATTTTGTTTTCATTTAAAAATTTATATTTTTTAATTATTCTAAAGATGAAATTTCACAATATAAATAAAAGAAGATGAGATTTAGAATCCCACCTTCCACCAAATTATATTAAGTTGTAAGTCGCTATTCTTCTGTTTGAATGTCTGTGGCAATTTCATTAATCGCTTCAGCACATAACACTGTACCGTAAGCAATTGCAGATGCACCAATTACTTTAAAGATACCGTTCATTTCAATCACTCCTCTAATAAATATAACGATTGGCTGAAATTACTTTAGTTCTCACAGTCAATATCAACTGTATTTTCTCTTTACCCCCTCTTCTATTATCGAAACAAATTGCTTAACTAAATCTCAATAATTCTTAAAAGCCGTTCATAATCCACTTTTAAAAAATAAATCGTGCTAACATGTATGCATCAACTACAAAGGAGTGTTTTATATGAAATTTAAACATATTGTAATCGCAACAGTTGCAACAAGTGCATTATTTATAGGGGACGTTACTGTACATCAAGCTGAGGCAAGTGTCATTCAACAGAACGGTATAATATTGCATGATGATTCTAAGATGCTTGAGCACGAAGTGACATATATCGATTATTTAGTGAACCCTAACACAGATCAAGAAACTAAAGAGAGATTAGAGCAATACTTTGCGAATCAGGGTTTAAATAGTGTTGCTGAGATTGTATCGAAAGCAAAGCAAGATGGATTTGATGTGACTAAGTACGAATATTTACTGCATTAATGACAAAAGACCCTACAACCATTGTGGCTGTAAGGTCTCTTAAATTTATTATTCTATTCCCACTCAATCGTACTTGGGGGCTTAGATGTAATATCATAAACAACACGGTTAACGTGTGCTACTTCGTTTACGATACGACTAGATACTTTTTGAAGTACTTCCCAATCGATTCTAGCGAAGTCACTTGTCATACCATCGATACTTGTTACGGCACGTACACCAACTGTATAGTCATATGTTCTATAATCTCCCATAACACCTACTGAACGGATGTCAGGTAATACAGTGAAGTATTGCCAGATATCTCTTTCAAGACCTTCTTCAGCTATTACCTCTCTTAAAATCGCATCAGATTCACGTACGATTTCAAGCTTTTCTTCAGTAATTTCACCTAATACACGGATACCAAGACCCGGACCAGGGAATGGTTGACGCCATACTAAATGTTCAGGGATTCCTAATTCAATACCTAACGCACGTACTTCGTCTTTAAATAATGTATTGATTGGTTCAATTAACTCAAACTGCATGTCTTCCGGTAATCCACCTACGTTGTGGTGTGATTTAATCGTTTGTGCAGTCTTTGTACCTGATTCAATGATATCTGTATAAAGTGTACCTTGTGCTAAGAAATCCACACCTTCAAGTTTCGATGCTTCATCATCAAATACATATACAAATTCATTACCGATGATTTTACGCTTTTGTTCTGGATCAGATACACCTGTTAATTTACTCATAAAGCGTTCTTTCGCATCTACACGAATAATATTCATGTTGAATCCTTCACCAAACTGCTTCATAACCATATCGCCTTCGCCTTTACGAAGTAAACCATGATCGACGAAGATACATGTTAACTGATCTCCAATTGCTTTATGGATTAATACTGCAACTACTGATGAATCTACGCCACCACTCATCGCACATAATACTTTTTTATCTCCGACTTTTTCACGAATCTTCTCGATTTCGATATCGATGAAGTTCTCCATTGTCCATTCACCTGTACACTTACAGATTTCACGGATAAAGTTACGTAATAAGTCATTACCGTATTCTGAATGACGTACTTCCGGATGGAATTGAACTCCATATAAATTACTTTCAGCATTCTCAATCGCTGCGTATTTACAACTTGGAGAATTTGCGATCATTCTGAATCCTTCAGGAATATTAATTACTTTATCACTATGACTCATCCAGACAGTTTGTTCTTCTGGTAATTTTGTAAATAGTGAGTGTGTTTCTGCAGTAATGATTGCTTTACCGTATTCACGTTCATTGGCACGTTCTACAGTTCCGCCTAATAATTTTGTCATTAACTGCATGCCATAACAAATACCTAACACAGGTACACCTAAATTAAAGATTTCAGGGTCAACTGTAAATGAGCCTTCTTCATAAACTGAATTTGGTCCACCAGAAAGAATAATACCTTTTGGATTCATCTTTTTAATTTCTTCGATTGAAATTTCATGATCGTGAAGTTCTGAATAAACACCCATCTCACGTATACGACGTGTGATTAACTGATTATACTGACTTCCAAAATCAAGAACTAATATAAGTTCCTGTTCAAATGCCATTTCCATAGTTTGTTCTCCTTTTAGTTAAGTTAAGTTTATTATAATGTAATTTGTCGTTTGAAGATATTCTTACATTGAATAGTTTGGAGATTCTTTCGTAATTTGAACGTCATGTGGATGACTTTCGATTAATCCAGCACCTGTCATACGAATAAACATTGCTTCTTCACGTAAAGCTTCTAAATCTTTTGAACCAGTATAACCCATACCGCTTCTTAAACCGCCCATTAATTGGTATACAGTGTCTTGTAATGCACCTTTATATGCGATACGTCCTTCAATACCTTCTGGTACAAATTTCTTCGCATCTTTATCTTCCTGGAAGTAACGGTCTTTAGAACCTTTTTCCATCGCGCCAAGTGACCCCATGCCACGATATACTTTGTATTGACGGCCCTGGAAGATTTCAGTATCCCCAGGTGATTCAGTCGTACCTGCAAGTAATGATCCTAACATTACTGCATGTCCACCGGCAGCTAATGCTTTCGCGATATCTCCAGAGAATTTAATACCACCATCTGCAATAATTGCTTTTCCATGTTTCTTCGCTTCTGTTGCTGCATCATAGATTGCCGTAATTTGTGGTACACCAACACCAGCTACAACACGTGTTGTACAAATTGAACCTGGTCCAATACCAACTTTAACAACATCCGCGCCTGCTTCGATTAATGCACGTGTGCCTTCAGCTGTGGCAACGTTACCTGCAATTAAAGTTACTTCAGGGAAATGCTTCTTAAGTTCAGAAACCATCTCTAGTACACCTTTAGAATGACCATGTGCTGTATCGATAACTAACGCATCTGTTCCTGCTTCAACAAGTTTTGTCGCACGAGTAATCGTGTCTTTAGCAATACCAACCGCTGCTGCTACTAATAAACGTCCGTGTTCATCTTTTGCAGCATTTGGGAATTCAATAACTTTCTCAATATCCTTAATTGTGATTAAACCTTTTAAATGACCTGTTTCATCAACAATCGGTAACTTTTCGATTTTATGCTGCTGTAACATCTTTTCAGCTTGTTCTAACGTTGTTCCTACAGGTGCAGTTACAAGGTTTTCACTTGTCATTACATCTGAGATTTTAATTGAATAATCTTCAATGAAACGAAGATCACGGTTTGTTAAGATTCCTACAAGTTTCATTTCTTCTTCGCTATTAACGATAGGCACACCAGAAATACGGTACTTACCCATTAGATGTTCTGCAGCGAATACTTGTTCATCTGGTGTTAAATAGAAGGGATTTGTGATAACACCATTTTCTGAACGTTTAACCTTTTGAACTTCGTCAGCTTGTTGCTCGATACTCATATTCTTATGAATTACACCAAGACCACCTTGACGTGCCATTGCAATTGCCATCTTTGCTTCTGTAACTGTATCCATACCTGCTGATAACACTGGAATCTTTAAGTTTAAACGCTCTGATAAAGAAACGCTTAAATCTACAGTGTGTGGTAATACTTCTGAATGACCTGGCACTAATAATACATCATCAAATGTTAAACCTTCTTTTTGAAACTTGTTTTCCCACATAATTAACTTGACCTCCATATATTTTTAAAATTTTAGTAGTTCTATTATTTCACATTTTCACGTATTTGTTTATCATTTAATCCATTAAAAAATAAATTAAGGATAATAGCAGTAAACGTACCAATAACAATCCCATTTTGTGTCAACCATTCATAGTCACTACCAAACTTGCTGAAAGCTTCCGGTACTGTTGTTATACCTAATCCGATACCAACAGATACTGCAATGATTAATAGATTATCTTGTCTTGTGAAATCAATAGCACCTAGCATCTTTACACCATATGCCATGACCATACCGAACATTGCAATCATTGCCCCACCTAGAACAGATGTCGGGATAATCGTCGCAATTGCACCAAGTTTCGGAATCGATCCACATAACAATAATAAACCGACCATGCCATACATCACTTTATTTGATTTCACACCTGATAATGAAACGAGTCCTACGTTTTGTGAATATGCTGTATACGGAAATGCGTTGAAGATAGAACCTAATACAATTGCAATTCCTTCTGCACGATAGCCTTTTGAAATATCTTTTCTATCAATCTTTGTTTTTGTAATTTCACTCAGTGCAGAATAAACCCCTGTTGATTCGATCAAACTGACAATCCCTACAATAACAAATAATAAAATTGAGCCTATTTCAAATTTAAATCCTGCAAATCTAAATGGTTTCGGTAATTCGAACCATTGCGATTCATGTACGGCATTTAAATTTACTAATCCAAAGAATGAAGCAATTACTGTACCGATGACTAAACCGAGTAATATCGCGATTGAACGGATAAATCCAGTAGATAATCTATGAATAACTAATATAATGATTAAAGTGATTAAACCTAACAAAATATTAAGCGGTGCACCAAAGTCTTTACTACCTTGACCCCCTGCAAGGTTATTCATCGCTACCGGCATTAACGTAATCCCAATAATCGTTACAACACTACCTGTTACTACTGGCGGGAATATCTTTACCAGGTATGAAAAGAACGGTGAAATAAGTACGATAATAATCCCTGAAGCAAAGAGTGATCCATAAAGGACATCTATTCCGTGTTTTGAACCTACCATTATCATTGGGGTTACGGCAGTAAAGGTACATCCAAGTACTACAGGTAAGCCAATCCCGATACCTTTATATACTTGAAGGAATGTAGCAACACCACACATAAAGATATCGACAGAAACTAAATATGCCGTTTCTTGTGCACTAAATCCTAATGCATGCCCGACGATGATTGGAACAATAATTGCACCGGCATACATTGCAAGCAAATGCTGAACACTTAATAATAAATTTTTCATCTTATTCGCCTACCAATGTTACTTGATTATTATCTAAAGAAGCGATTCTACATAAACTTGTGACACTTAATCCTTTATCTATTAGTCTTTGGTATCCTTTTTGGAAGCTTTTTTCAACTACGATACCAATACCCACGCAACTTGCCCCTGCTTGATCTACTAAATCATATAATCCGAGTGCCGCCTCACCATTTGCTAAGAAATCATCAATGATTAATACTCGGTCATTTTCATTTAAAAACTTTTTAGAGATAATAACATGATTCGTTTTATTCTTCGTATAAGAATGAATATCAGTCTGATAAACTTCTTCTGTTAAAGTACTAGGCTGTGCCTTTTTTGCAAATAAACAAGGAACATCAAAATGCAATGCAGCCATAATAGCTGGTGCAATACCTGATGCTTCGATCGTCAGGATTTTTGTAACATTCTCATCTTTGTACGTTTCATAGAACGTTTTACCGATTTCATGCATCAGTTTAGCATCAATTTGATGGTTCAAAAATGAATCAACCTTCAAAATTCCTCCATCAATTACTACACCGTCTTCTTTAACTTTTTGTTGTAATAATTCCATAATGACCTCCATCACTTTATTAAAAATTGAAAAAGAATATAAAAAAAACTCATCTTAAATAAAATTTAAGATGAGTAATACGTGTATTTATATAAATAAATACAACTTTTATTACTCATAGTCACATCATTTACGGTAATGTGGTAGAAACGCTAAAGCCATATCCTTTAATTTATATGAGTTATTCTTATTAATAATATTTTATAGATAATATCAAAATTATGAGCAATTAGCAATACCACTTCAAAATGACGCATTATTCAAAATAATCAGTATTTATTTATATTGGATTAGTTATTTTATTTAATGTTTTAAATGGTCATATAACCGTGTTAACTATGAAATTCCCACTAAAACTTAATATTTTTTAAAAGATTTTTAATTTTTTCGTTAATTTTTTTATGAAAAAAGTATGCTTTTCTTCTATATATATGTCATTTATAATTCTCTAAATTTAGAAAAAATTCTTTTTTATTTGTGTTTACCTTTTAAGTTCACGGGTATCTATTTAGCATAACAACAAAACAACAGTCATCAAGCAACGACAATACAAACAATTTGGAGGTACGATGAAAATGAGAAACTTAGAAACATTTTTAAATGAAGAAAGTTTATTACGTAGAATCGACCAACTAAAATCACAAGGTATTGCAGAGCATGACTTACATGTCATTTCTAAAAACAAATTAGATGGTTCAGCTTTAGATTACACAGATGTACAATTTAAAGATGCTGAAGGTTCTTTCGGTGATAAAGTAGCAGCATTCTTCACTGGAGAAGACCCACAACATCGAGTGTTTGACAAATTAGAATTAAGTGAATCAGAACGTGTCGAGTATGATAATGCTGTAGACAGCGGAAAAATCTTATTATATGTAGATAATGATGCTTACACTACAGATGAAGGCGACACATTAAGACACAACGATGTTCCAGGTCACCTTAATGAAACTGACCATACTGGTCTTGGGTATGCAGCAAGTACAAATACTGAGACTGATGCACAATATGCTGAGAAACACAGAACAAACAACTTAAACAATGGAGAGGAAGTAGTAAATATGAATAACAATAACAATTACAATAACAGTGGATTAAGCTATGAAGAGTACAACAACTTATCAAGAGAAGAGCGTTTAAACTATTTAGATAGCGATTTAAGAGACCGTAACGACATTTCAGATGACGAAAAAATTCAATTACACGAAGAACGTTTACGTGTTAACAAAGATGTAGTTCAATCTGGTGAAGTTACAATTGACAAAAATGTAGTATCTGAGCGTCAAGAATTTGATGTACCAGTATCTCACGATGAAGTTACAATCGAACGTCGTAAAGTTAACGAAACAGTAGCTGATGGTCACTTCGATAACGATTTAGACGAAGAAACTATCCGTGTCCCTTTAACTGAAGAACGCGTATCTATCGATAAAGAAAACGTAGTATCTGAAGAATTATTAATCAAGAAAAATCGTGTAACTGACACTGAACACGTTTCAGAAGAAGTTCGTCGTGAAGAAGTTGAAATCGACGATACAAATGCACACCGTCGTAATGATTTAGATAATGACTTAACTGACCGTCGTTAATTACAACAAATAAACCTTTAGAAAAGCCCTTCGGGGCTTTTCTTTTTTTATGTAGAATTTCTAAAAGTGCTTTAAATGAGATGAAGTGATATAATAAGAATATTAAATAATGTAAATGGAGTATTAAAATGAAATTTTTACATCTTACAGAACCGGATCATTATTTTCAGCAATGTATGGATTTATATAATGCTGAATTTGATTATGAAATCCGAGAACCTATTGAAGTATTTACACAATCTTTTAATGTTAAAAGAAAAGATGAAGAACGTTATCATTTTATCGCCGCTTATGAGGATGATACATTGTATGGGTTTATTGCATTCCATTTAGAAGTGACATATCGTATTGGCTACATCGTATATCTTGTTGTAAATCCAGAAGTACGTGGTAAACAAATAGCGCGTCAGCTTATGGATGAGGCTGAAGATATTATGGTGAAACTTTGTGAGAATAATGGTACTGTACTCGAACATATTATGCTCGAATGTGAAAAAGATGGCGATGGTAATAGCCCACTTGACTCATTTTATAAGAAATTTGGTTTTTCAAAAACAGACTTCAATTATCATCAACCCGGTCTACATGAAGACGATCCTGTACCAATGAATTTGTATTTAAAAACAAGCAATAAAACAGAGGCACGAACAGCAATCGAACATATTTATCGTGTTAAATATATTCAATGTAATAATATTGACCCTAAAACAATCGATCATTTATTAGCTGAAATGTAACAAGAGATATATAGACAACATCTATATATCTCTTATTTTTATTTTTTATGATTATGTATAGCTACTTTAATATTTTACATAGCACTTCAAATGAAAGGTACGAGTTTATTTTGTGATGCTCATAAACATCTAACATACCTTGATAAGCTTTGATGCTTAACGGTTTTTTTGGAAGCGTGCTAAATAGTGATAAATCTAGCTTTCCTTCATAATGGCGCATTTCATGAAGATAAAAGAATGCGTATAACTCGTAATCCGTTTCTTCGTTAAGATTAAATCCTAAGAAAGAAAAATAAGGATGCTCTTTTAATACTTCAACCTCACTTTTTGTAAGTGCCATATATGACTTTGTCATATGTGCATACATAGAAATTACTGCTTCCACAAATTCTGTTACATAAGAAGGTATTTTTTCATATTCTAATGCCAGTTCTTCCAGCAGAATATGATTTTGAGTGTCAAGACCATCTCTCACAATCTTCTGATGTAATCGATGCATTTCAGCATTAGGTGGATCAAGCTTTTCTAAGATTTGATAGATTTTGTACAAAATCAATCGGTTAAATGGATTCAATTCAAATGAATGATTTGTATCCAGCCAATTGTTCATATCGGTCAACCTCCCTCCTAAATTTTATGTAATTATCAAAAGATATTAATAATTACAAAATTTATTATATTTACTTTTTATAACAATTTCAACATTTTAATTGTAAAATGACACTACAATTTACATTAAATTTTTATAATAAATATGAATTAAATATAAATTTTTTGAATATTTGATGAACATAAAAAATAAGCTGCAATCCTAATGGATTGCAGCTTATAAATTATATCTTATTGCTCATCTTTAACATATGGTAATAATGCCATATGACGTGCACGTTTGATTGCTACAGTTAACATACGTTGGTATTTAGCTGAAGTTCCTGTTACACGACGTGGTAAAATTTTACCGCGTTCAGAAATGAATTTTTTAAGCATTTCTACTTCTTTATAGTCGATATGTGTAATTCCGTTTGCTGTGAAATAACAAACCTTTTTACGACGACGACCGCCTCTTCTTGGTCCACCTGCCATGATTGTTGCCTCCCTTACTTACAATTTTCTTTATTAGAACGGTAAATCATCATCACTAATATCAATCGGTCCAGTTGCATTTGCAAATGGATTCGTTGATGGTGCTGATGTATTAGACTGTTGTTGATTGTTGTTATTATAATTTGATTGATAATTTTGACCTTGAGATTGTTGTCCATAATCACCTTGATCATAACTTGAATAGTCTTGACTCGGGTCATTATTTGAACGGTTTTGATTTGCATTCTTCGGTTCTAAGAACTGTACTGAATCACAAATTACTTCCGTTACATATACTCTACGGCCTTCTTGATTATCATAACTACGTGATTGCAATCTGCCATCTACCCCAGCTAAACTACCTTTGTTTAAGAAGTTATTCACATTTTCTGCTTGTTTACGGAAAACGACACAATTGATAAAATCAGCTTGTCTCTCTCCTTGCGCATTTGTAAATGTGCGATTAACTGCTAATGTAAATGTAGCTACTGACACGCCTGATGGTGTGACTCTGTATTCTGGATCTTTTGTTAAACGACCTACTAATACAACTCGGTTAAGCAAATAAATCGCCCCCACATGTTAGGTTTATTTTTCTTCTTCGCGTATAACGATATGACGGATAATGTCATCGTTGATTTTTGCTAAACGATCGAATTCGTTTGTAGCAGCATCAGTTGAGTTTACTTTAACGATTTGGTAGAAACCTTCTTTAAAATCGTTGATTTCGTAAGCTAAACGACGTTTACCCCAATCCTTTGATTCGATGATTTCCGCTCCGTTAGAAGTAAGAATTTCTTCGAAACGCTCGATTAAAGCTTTCTTAGCATCTTCCTCAATGTTCGGACGTACGACATACATAATTTCGTATTTTCTCATCTTTTACACCTCCTTATGGTCTATGCGGCTTTATTATTTAATAAAGCAAGGAATAATTTTCATTACTCACAATAGAGAATTATAGCATAGTTTACTTTTTTCATCAATCATTTGTTTTATAAATTACTGATGAACTTCATTTAATTGATAAGTCACCAGTTCTTTTGAATAGAATAATTTAATATCACCAGTGCGATGCAAATATACATATTCTTCATAATCTGAATCATCAGGATTTATTTCATCTGTTTCAATAATGTCTAAATAGCGTATCGCAGTCCTTGGAAACGAGACTTTATTATAGATTGAATCATTTAGTTTCACCGGTTCAGATAATGATACTGCCTGTACTAAATAATGATATGTAACATGGTACATCGGGTTTACTTTATCTTCAGACTTAATAATAATTTTGATACAGTATATGATTCGTTTTAATGGTTGCATGCTATGCTCCTGTTTGTTTAATTATACGTTAAATCTAAAATGAACAACGTCGCCATCCTGCATGATATAATCTTTTCCTTCTAAACGTACACGACCCGCTTCTTTTGCAGCAGTCATACCATTATGTTCAATTAAATCATCATAGCTTACAGTTTCTGCTCTGATAAATCCACGTTCAAAGTCAGTATGAATGATTCCTGCACATTGTGGTGCAGTCATACCACGTTTAAACGTCCACGCACGCACTTCTTGTACACCAGCTGTAAAGTAAGTAGCAAGACCTAATAAATGATATGAAGCTTTGATCAATTTATCTAACCCAGATTCTTCAATACCCAAATCTGCTAAATATTCTTTTTTATCTTCTTCATCTAATGCCGCTAACTCTTCTTCAATACGCGCACTGATAACAATGACTTGTGAACCTTCATTATCAGCATATGCTTTAATTGCTTTTACATGTTCATTTTCTTCGCCTGCCACTAAATCATCTTCAGATACATTTGCCACATATAGCATTGGCTTTGCAGTTAACAAGTGCATACCTTTAACAATTTTCTCTTGTTCCGGAGAAAATTCAATACTTCTTGCAGGACGTTCATTTTCTAGAGCTTCTTTAATAATTGCTAAGATTGATTCTTCAACCATTGCATCTTTATCTTTTTGTTTTGCCATCTTCTGAACACGTGCGTAACGTTTCTCAACAGATTCTAAATCCGCTAAGATTAACTCCATATTGATAACTTCGATATCATCAACAGGATTTACTGTTCCTGATACATGCGTGATATTCTCATCTTCAAATGCACGAACAACTTGACAAATTGCGTCAACATCACGGATATGAGATAAGAATTTATTTCCTAACCCTTCACCTTTAGAAGCACCTTTAACGATACCAGCGATATCAGTAAATTCAAATGCTGTTGGTACTGTCTTTTTAGGTGTTACTAATTCAGTTAATTTATCTAAACGTACGTCTGGTACTTCAACGATACCAACGTTAGGATCAATCGTAGCAAACGGATAGTTCGCTGCAAGTGCTCCTGCCTTTGTAATTGCATTAAATAATGTTGATTTTCCTACGTTTGGTAATCCTACAATTCCTGCTGTTAAAGCCATAATTTCTTCTCCTTATTCGGCCTGTGCCGTTATCTTTTTAATTTTTTTATTGAATTCTTGTCTTGGCAACATAATACTACGACCGCAACCTTCACATTTAATACGGATATCCGCACCTAAACGAATTACTTTAAACAGTTTCTCTCCACATGCATGTGGTTTCTTCATTTCAACAATTGTATTTAATTCATAATCATTTTGCATTGTGATCATCCTTATTTGGTTGATTGTACATAACAACACGTGGCATAGGTACGTGAATGCCATTTTGATCTAAAAATTCTTTAATATCACCACGTAATATTCTTGAAACTTTCACATGATTATTCGGTAAAGTTTCTGCCGACATTCTTATTTTTGTTTCTCCTGCACTAACCATTTCAACACCTAACATTTCAGGTGCTTTTACTAAATCAACATATTTCTCAGGTAATGTTAGTAAATACGGCTGCAATATTGATTCTATATGCGAAATATTTTCTTCACTTGATACGGAAATATCGAAGATTGCAATCGAGTTATTCACCGAGAAGTTTACAATTTCATTCATTGTGCCATTAGGCAAAATCGTAAGTTCACCTGTAAAAGATTTAATACGTGTTGAACGGAGACCAATAGATTGAACAGTCCCCTCTGCAACAGTAGTACCTGTTGTATTTATTCTAACATAATCTCCAACATCAAATTGATTTTCAAAGATAATAAAAAAGCCAGTAATAACATCTTTGACCAAAGTTTGTGCTCCAAACCCAATGGCGATACCCGCAATACCAGCCCCCGCAATAATACTTTCGACTTTCACACCAAAGTTACTCAGTATTGTCGTTAATACGATAAACCAAATCACATACGATGCAATACTTTGCAGTAGTTTAATCAAAGTTGTGTCACGCTTCGTTGATTGGGATAAATATGTTTTACGCCTTACTCTAAAAAATTGTTCAATGAATTTATGTACGACTCTAATGACAATAACGGCGAATAACAATAAAATAATCGACCATAAAATATCTGTCCCAATACTAATCCATAGTTTTGAATCAAAAAAGGTACTTTCTATTTCATTCATAATATCGTTCACTACATTCACCTACTGTGTATTCTCTAACAATGCAATAAGACGATTAAACTCTTCTTCAGAAGTAAACTCTATTGCAATTTTTCCTTTTTTACGTGATTTAGAAATTTCAACTTTTGTTCCTAAATGACGCTTTAAGTTTTCTTCATGTTTCACAAGAAACACTGGTTTTTTCTTTTCTTTCTTCGGCTTAGCTTCTGTATGATTTAAATCTTTAATATATTTTTCTAGTTCACGTACGCTCATCGATTCAGCGATTACTTTTTTAGCAACTGAAATCATTTCTTCTTCTGATTTTAGTCCAAGTAATGTACGTCCATGTCCGCCTGAAATTTTCTTTTGATCAATTAAATCTTTAACCGCATGTGGTAAATTCATAAGACGCAGCATATTCGCAATATACGGTCTTGATTTACCTAAACGATCTGCTGTTTCAGCTTGTGTTAAATTCAATTTATCCATTAGAAATTGATAGCTCTTCGCTTCCTCCAGTGGATTTAAATCTTCACGCTGTAAATTCTCAATCACCGCAAGTTCCATCATTTGTGTATCAGTTAATTGCTTAACGATTGCCGGAATCTTTACTTTACCTGCTAATTTACTCGCTCTAAAACGTCTTTCACCTACAACAATGTCATAACCTTTCACTGACTTACGTACAACGATAGGTTGCAGTACACCATGCACCTTAATCGATTCACTTAATTCGTTCAATGCCTGCTCATCAAATTCATGACGCGGCTGATATGGATTTGGTCGTAATTCTGAAAGACTGATATCTTCTACTAATTCATCCTGCTGGTTTTCCTGGAAAAGTGCATCTAAGCCCCTTCCTAATCCTTTACCTAAACCTCTAGCCATGGCGTACAACCTCCTCAGCTAAGCTCTTATAAGTCTTAGCTCCCGTTGAACGGGCATCGTATACATTGATCGGTTGCCCGTGAGAAGGTGCTTCTGATAATCGGACATTACGCGGAATAATCGTATCGTATACTTTTTCACCAAAGTGGTCTTTTACTTCTGCAATCACGTCATTACCTAAATTCGTACGTGCATCCAGCATCGTTAATAATACACCTTCAATTTCAAGCGATTGATTTAAATGGCGTTGTACTAAACGAATTGTATTCAGTAATTGACTCAAACCTTCTAGCGCATAGTATTCACATTGTACAGGGATTACGATTCCATTGGCTGCAGTAAATGAATTGATTGTGAGTAAACCTAATGAAGGTGGGCAATCAATGATGATATAATCAAAATCAGTATCTAACTCTTTAAATGCATATTTTAAACGTACTTCTCTGCTCATCGCAGAAACTAACTCAATTTCAGCTCCAGCTAATGCAATATTAGCTGGAATGATATATAAGTTTTCAACCGCTGTTTCTAAAACACATTTATTGATATTTACATCTTCAACAAGCATGTCGTACACTGAATTTTCTACGTTATTCTTATCTACACCAACACCACTCGTGGCATTACCTTGAGGATCAGTATCTACTAATAAAACTTTTTTACCAAGTTCCGCTAATGCAGCACTTAAGTTAACTGATGTTGTCGTCTTACCAACTCCACCTTTTTGGTTTGCGATGGCCAATATTTTTGTCATCAATATTCTCTCCTACTCATGTTTTTCATATAGTAACGATTATAACAATTTTATCGAATTTCTGCACAGACAATCCGTGAACAGAAAAAAGCGGATGAAAGTATCATCCACTTTATTGATTCATATCATTCTTAAATACTTTTATAGAAATTTCATAGAAATTTTCATACTCGGTATCTTTACGTTTTACTTTTACGCCGCTTTTCTCAACTGCTTTTAAACTTTCACCGATTGTATTGAATGCAAGCTTTAAATCTCTCGTAAAGCCAATACGTTTAGGTTTCACATCTTCTCCACCCAACATACGCTTAACACGTTCTTCTGTCTGCTTCACATTTAAATTTTGGCTTTTAATAATGTCCAGCATCTTTTTTTGTCCAACTTCATCTAATGCAAGCAATGCTCTGGCATGTCGTTCTGTAATTTGCTGCTTGCTCAATGCATCTAAAATCGGTTGAGATAAGCGTAATAGTCTTAACTTATTCGCAATAAACGACTGACTTTTACCTAAACTTGTCGCAAGATCCTGTTGCGTAATACCATCTAAGTCTAATAACTTCTTATAAGCTTCCGCTTCTTCAACAGCTGATAAATTTTCACGTTGAATATTTTCGATTAAAGCAATCGCAGCAGTTTCTTTGTCATTCATTTGTTTAACAATTACTTCTGTTTCAGCAGTGCCATTGAACTTTAATGCACGGAAACGTCTTTCTCCGGCAATAATTTCATACATACCTTCTTCAATTGGACGTACAACGATAGGTTGTAATAAACCATATGAACGAATGGATTCTGCTAATTCTTTAATCTTTTCTTCATCAAAAATTTGTCTTGGTTGATATCTGTTCGGTACAATGCGTTCTACTGGAACTGTAACGACATTACCGTTCTGACGTTGTACTTCAACATCTTCTTCTTTATCTTTTAGTCCAAATAATTTAGAAAAGGGTTTTTTCATATCAATCGACTCACTTTCACTTCAAAATACGATAACAATTTAGTATCTTACTTTAATAAAGGCTCTTTATTCGGTGTGCCTGGTTTGCGTGGATATTTTTTAGGTGTTTGACGTTTCTTTTCAATATTTAAAATATAACGCATACTATCTTCTTCTGGTAGCGTTAAAGGATGATTATGAATGACTTCTCCACCTAAAATTGAAATTGCAAATAAACCTTCTTCAACTTCTATTTCACCTTGGGCACCTTTTAACGCTATAAAATGACCACCTTTTTTAACAAGAGGTAGACATAATTCACTAAGTACTGAAAGACGAGCAACTGCGCGTGCTGTTACAACATCAAATGATTCACGGTACTCACTCTTACCAAACGTTTCAGCACGATCATGAATAAATCGAACGTTCGTCAAATCAAGTTCTGCACTTAAATGATTTAAGAAGTTGATGCGTTTATTTAATGAATCAACGATTGTCACTTCAAGATGAGGGAACATAATTTTTAATGGTATGCTTGGAAATCCAGCACCTGCACCAACATCACAAATGGATTGAACCTTCGTAAAATCATAATAGAAACTTGGTGTAATTGAATCAAAAAAGTGCTTTAAATATACTTCTTCTTTTTCAGTTACAGCAGTTAAATTCATTAGCTTATTCCACTCTACTAAAGTTTCATAGTAAATTGCAAATTGTTTTTGTTGTTTTTCAGTGATAGTAAAGCCTTTTTCCTGTAATTTTTGTACGAATTGCATCTCGTTCATCTAGTTCACCCTTTTAATTTTTCCCTGTTCAATATAGACTAATAAAATTGAAATATCTGCAGGATTCACACCTGAAATTCTTGAAGCCTGAGCAATACTTAAAGGTTTAACTTCCTTTAATTTCTGACGAGCTTCTGTCGCTAATGAATGAATATCATCATAATCAATATTTTCTGGAATTTTTTTATTTTCCATACGTTTTACTTTTTCAACTTGTTGTAATGACTTTTGAATGTAACCTTCGTATTTCGTCTGGATTTCTACTTGTTCAGCTACTGCTTCATCCACTGTAATATCACTGTCAATAAGTGACACAACTGAATTATAATCCATTTCAGGACGACGTAATAAATCAATCGCTAAAATACCATCTTTTAAAGCAGTTCCACCACGCGATGCAATCATACTTTGTGTCAACGCATTTGGTTTAATGCGCGTATCAGTTAAACGTTTTATTTCCTCGGAAATAGCAGCTTTCTTTGCAATAAATTTAGCATAACGCGCTTCATCTATCAAACCAATTTCTTTCCCGATTTCCGTTAAGCGTAAATCAGCATTATCATGACGTAATAATAAACGATGTTCTGCACGACTTGTAAGTAGTCGATATGGTTCATTTGTACCTTTCGTTACTAAGTCATCGATTAATACACCAATGTATGCTTCGTGACGCCCTAAAATTAACGGTTCGTGATTTAATACTTTTGCTGCAGCATTAATACCAGCCATCAAACCTTGACCTGCCGCTTCTTCATATCCACTCGTTCCGTTAATTTGTCCCGCAGTAAATAAGCCATCTATCTTTTTCGTTTCAAGTGTTGGCCATAATTGTGTAGGAACGATTGCATCATACTCAATCGCATAACCCGCACGCATCATGTCTGCTTTTTCTAGCCCAGGAATGGATTGTAACATTTGAAGTTGCACATGCTCAGGTAAACTTGTAGATAAGCCTTGTACATAGACTTCTTTCGTATTGCGTCCTTCCGGCTCTAAGAAGATTTGGTGACGTGGTTTATCATTGAAGCGCACGAATTTATCTTCAATCGACGGGCAATAACGTGGACCTGTTCCTTTAATCATGCCTGAATACATCGCTGATAAATGTAAATTATCATCAATCACTTTATGTGTTGCAGCATTCGTATATGTTAACCAGCAAGGTAACTGATCTAAGATGAACTCAGTCGTTTCGTAACTGAATGCACGTGGTACTTCATCACCAGGCTGAATTTCAGTTTTAGAATAATCAATTGTATTGCCATTCACACGAGGTGGTGTTCCCGTTTTAAAGCGCACAATATCAAACCCAATTTCACGTAAGTGATCTGCTAATGTGATTGATGGCATTTGGTGATTTGGTCCTGAAGAATATTTAATGTTACCTAAAATAATTTCTCCACGTAAGAATGTCCCTGTTGTTAATACAACAGCATCTGCATAATACGTTGTACCAATAATTGTTTCGACACCTTTTACTTTATCGTCTTCTATAATTAAACGCTCAACCATACCTTGCATAATATCTAGGTTGTCCGTATTCTCAATAACATCCTTCATTTCTTGTTGGTAAAGTACTTTATCTGCTTGAGCACGTAATGCACGCACTGCAGGACCTTTACCAGTGTTTAACATACGCATTTGAATATGCGTTTTGTCGATTGTTTTAGCCATTTGGCCACCTAAAGCATCTATTTCTCGAACAACAATCCCTTTTGCTGGTCCACCTACCGATGGATTACATGGCATAAAAGCGACTGAGTCCAAATTAATTGTTAGCATTAAAGTCTTTGCACCTTTTCTCGCTGCAGCGAGTCCCGCTTCAACACCTGCATGACCGGCACCAACAACAATTACATCATATCTTTGTTCCAAAATGTTTCCTCCTTATTTTCCTAAACAGAACTGGCTAAATAACTGATCGATTAAGCCGTCTGCAACAGACTCTCCAATCACTTCTCCAAGCAATTCCCAAGTTTTTATTAAATCAATTTGAATCATATCTATTGGCACGCCACTTTCAGCAGCCATAATAGCATCACTGATTGATTGTTTAGCGTCTTTTAATAAACTAATGTGTCGTGCATTTGAAACATACGTCATATCTTGATTCGATACTGTACCTTCAAAGAATAGATCACGAATCTTTTCTTCTAACTGTTCTATACCACTTTGGTCAACCATCGATGTCATCACAATTGGTGTATTTACACCAACCATTTGTTTCACCGCTTCAATGTCTAATGCTTGTGATAAATCTGTTTTGTTAATAATAACGATAACATCTTCATTTTTAATGACTTCAGCAAGCTGATAATCACTTTCTGTTAATGCTTCATTATAATTTAATACGTAAAGAATTAAATCAGCTTTGCTTAAAGCCTCGCGACTACGTTCAACACCAATCTTTTCTACAATATCGTCTGTTTCACGAATACCTGCCGTATCTACTAAACGTAAAGGTACGCCGCGTACGTTTACATATTCCTCTAATACATCACGTGTTGTTCCTGCGATTTCCGTAACAATTGCTTTATTATCTTGAATTAAATTATTTAACATTGATGATTTACCTACATTAGGTTTACCAACGATAACTGTTGATAATCCTTCACGTAAGATTTTACCTTGCGTACCAGTTTGTAATAAAGACTCAATGCTCGTCTTTATCTTCTCAGCTTCTGCTAATAGAAATTGATTCGTAGCTTCTTCTACGTCATCATATTCAGGATAATCAATATTAACTTCTACTTGGGCTAGAATTTCCAGGATTGATTGACGCAATCCTTTAATAAGTGTGCTAAGTCGACCTTCAATTTGCTGCATTGCAACTTTTGAGGCACGATCTGTTTTAGAACGAATAAAATCCATTGTCGCTTCTGCTTGAGATAAATCAATACGACCGTTCAAAAATGCACGTTTTGTAAATTCTCCTGGCTCAGCTAACTTTGCACCATTCGATAATGTTAGTTCTAGTACACGATTAACCGTCATAATACCACCATGACAATTGATTTCAACAATATCTTCTCTTGTATAGGTTCTAGGTGCACGCATTACTGCCACCATTACTTCTTCAACAACGTCATTTGTCTCAGGATCAATAATATGGCCGTAATTTATCGTGTGTGAATCAACATTGATTAATTTATGCTTACCTTTATATATCTTGTCTGCAATATTTATCGCTTCATCTCCAGAAAGTCTAACGATAGCAATGGCCCCTTCTCCCATTGGTGTTGAAATACTTGAAATTGTGTCGAATTCCATACATTGATCCTCCTTTAAATGTCCATTTGTTGATTGTAGTTTGAAATGTTAAAAATGAAAACACTTTTGCTTTAAATAAACAGATTAACTCTAAAAACTTAATGTTTTTAGAGTTAGTCAGAGTTATAGAATTAACGTGCTTTAATGACTAAATAACGGTGAGGTTCGCGACCTTCTGAATATGTTTCGATATTCTCGATATTGGTCAATATTTGATGCATAATTTTTCGCTCATAATTCGGCATAGGTTCAAACTTTACCGGTTTACGTGTAGCAACTGCTTTTTTTGACATATTTAATGCGAGATTTTGTAACGTTTCTTTACGTTTCTCACGGTAATTCTCGATATCCAGCGTCACAGTCATATAACCTTTTTCAATATGGTTATAATAATTTTGAGCAAGCAACTGCAGACTATTTAATACTTGTCCGCGCTTTCCGATAATTCGTCCAGCGTCATTTGATTCCAAATTAATTACAACTTCACTATTATTCTTAAAGCTGCTTGTAGCAGAAGTATTAATACCCATTTCCTGAATAATAGCCGTGATATATTTTTCAGTTTGATTCAGTGCATCTGTTTTTGCTTGTTGTTTTGATAGCGACTCTTTTTCAGTAGTAGCAATTATAACTACATCAGTATCAATAACCTTTTTATCGTCCGATTGTTCATGTTGCACGCGTTCAGTCTTAATCGTTTGTTCTTCTGTTTCCTGAGTTATGTATTCACTTCTATTTTTAACTGCTTCAATAGTAGAAAGCTTCTTTAATTCAGGATCAATTACAGTAAGTTTCACTTCTGCATCAGCTTTGCCAATACCAAAAAAGCCTTTCTTTCCTGGGTGAATAACATCAATCTTTACTTGTTTTTCTTGCAGATTTAATTCATCAAGTCCTTGTTGAATCGCAAGTTCAACAGTACCGGCTATATAATTTTTCTCTAACACAGGCATACCTCCATCATTAGATTAACTGATTCTTTTATTAAAACCTTTCGCAATCTTCATGACATGCTCCAGACTCTTATGAATCTCTTCAACTGTCATATCTTTTGAAGGGTTTCTGGCAATCACAATAAAATCATCTTTAATGATATCTTGTTTATGGCGCGTAAAACTTTCTCTAATCGCTCTTTTTATACGATTACGTGTCACAGCATTTCCAATTTTTTTTGACACTGAAATGCCTAATCTAAAATGCTCATTTTCCTGATTTCTTAGTCTATAGATGATAAATTGTTTATTAGCAACGGACTTACCTTGTTTATAAACTTTTTGAAAATCATCATTTTTTTTGATTCGATATGCTTTTTCCACGATACACCAACTTCTATCACTAAATAGATACTTTTATTCATTATACTAGAATACAGACCTGTTTTAAACAAAATAAAAAAGACCACTGAATTGTTCAGTGATCTTATGCTGATAATACTTTTCTACCTTTACGACGACGACGCGCTAATACGTTACGGCCGTTTTTTGTGCTCATACGTGCACGGAATCCATGAACTTTACTATGTTTACGTTTATTTGGTTGATAAGTACGTTTTACCACTAAAAACACCTCCATTAATTTATATTTCATCTATCGAATTTCGTCTAGTGATTTACAGTAACTATTGAAGTATATCAAAAGCGACGTCTAAAATCAACCTGTTTCTAAGAACAGATTGAAAGAAAGATATCCACTTATCCACATTTATTCACAGATTTTTGTGGATAATCATAAATCATATTTAACTTATTCTATAGTTATTCACATCCTAAATCACATATTCAACTTTACTTTTAAAGTCCAATGTGGTTAAGTATATGTTTGTGGATAAGTCGATGTAACACTTGATATTATAATCTCTTTTTGATAAGATTTTGATATGTTTCCTGTGGATAAAGAATTAGTTTATGACTTTTATCCACATTTTGTGTATAGGTTGTGGATAAACTATTCAAACCTGTGTTTTATGTTTATTCACATTTTTAATACTGTGTATAACTTTGAAATTTTTTTATAAGAAAGAGGAACATTATGAGTGGAATCGATACGATATGGGATAAAGTTTTAACAAAATTACAGACAAAACTAACGAACGCAAGTTACGATACTTGGTTTAGTGAAACAAAGATCAAATCTCTGGATAACAATCAAATCGTTATTTTAGCACCAACTTCTTTCAATGCAGACTGGCTGAAAAAAAATTATTTAAATTTAATTCAGGAAGTAATAGAAGAAACTATCGGAGAACATTTAAATATTAAAGTCATTTCTGATGAATTTGATGATTCCGATACTGATTTTCAGGCAAATAAGCCTGCTGAAAGACCTGCTTCTCAGGAAATTTTGCCAAGTCAACTCAACACTGATAATACCTTTGACACTTTCGTCATCGGAAGCGGTAATCGCTTTAGTCATGCAGCAAGTTTAGCAGTTGCTGAAGCACCAGCAAAAGCATACAATCCGCTGTTTATATATGGTGGCGTAGGATTAGGTAAGACACATCTAATGCACGCAATTGGTCATTACGTTATGGAACATAAGGAAAATGCAAAAGTCGTATATACTTCAAGTGAAAAGTTTACGAATGAATTCATCAATTCTATTAAAGACAACAAAACTGAAGAATTTAGATCGAAATATCGTAATGTTGATGTACTGCTTATAGATGATATTCAGTTTTTAGCTGGAAAAGAATCGACACAAGAAGAATTTTTCCATACATTTAACGAACTTCATCAAAATCATAAACAAATTGTAATTTCAAGTGATCGTGCTCCAAAAGAAATTCCTACTTTAGAAGAACGTTTACGCTCACGTTTTGAATGGGGATTAACGACAGACGTTACCCCACCTGATCTTGAAACACGTATCGCAATATTACGTAAAAAATCAGAGGAAGAAAATATAGAGATTCCAAATGAAGCAATGCTTTATATCGCCACTCAAATTCAATCAAATATTCGTGAACTTGAGGGTGCTCTGACAAAAGTTGTTGCCTATTCTAAATTAGTAAACCGTGAACTAAACTCTGATTTAGTAGCTGAGGCTTTAAAAGATATTATCGCTTCTAGTAAACCAAAGAAAGTAACGATTCAGGATATTCAGGAAGCTGTTGGTGCATACTATAATATACGTCTAGAAGATTTCAGTGCAAAAAAACGTACTAAATCTATTGCATTTCCTAGACAAATTGCAATGTACTTAGCACGTGAGCTTACTGACTTTTCTTTACCTAAAATTGGTGAAGAATTTGGTGGAAGAGATCATACAACTGTCATACATGCGCATGAAAAGATCAGAAAAAAATTAGAACATGATAATAGTTTGAAAAGTGATTTAAAAAATATCGAAAAAGATATCAAGGGATAAAGTTAAAATTGTGTATAACTTTTTGCGACATATAAACAAGTTATACACATGTGGATATCTACGCTTCACTCAGTTCAATAGACTTATCCACCTATTCACAGCCCTTACTACTATTATTACGATTTTAAAAGAGATAAAATATATATATAAATATCATTTTAAGGAGCTTATTCATTATGAAATTTACAATTCAAAGAGATCACTTTATTACTCAATTGAATGATACATTAAAAGCCATTTCCCCAAGAACAACTTTACCAGTGTTAACGGGTATTAAATTAGATGCTTTTGATAACAAATTAGTATTAACAGGGTCAGACTCAGAAGTATCGATTGAAATTACGATTCCTACTGAACAAGGCGACAATGAAATTTTATCTGTTGATACGAAAGGATCAATCGTATTACCAGGTCGTTTCTTTGTAGATATCATTAAAAAATTACCTGCAGATACTGTAACAATTGAAACAAACGATAACTTCCAGGCAAAAATTACTTCAGGACAATCAGAATTTAATGTATCGGGTATTGATTCAGATCAATATCCATTATTACCACAAGTAAGTGAACAAGAAGCAATAACTTTGCCAATTAAAGTATTAAAAAATATTATCAAACAAACTAATTTTGCAGTGTCCACGTCAGAAACACGACCAGTGTTAACAGGTGTTAACTGGATGATAAGTGATGGTATATTAAACTGTACTGCAACAGATTCACATCGCTTAGCTTTAAGAAAGTTGCAACTGGAAAACACGAACATTGAAACAATCAATGTCATTATTCCAGGAAAAGCATTAAGTGAGTTAAATAAAATTATTGATGATACTGAAGAAACAATCGATATTTTCTTTGCATCAAACCAAGTATTATTCAAAGTTGGTAATATTAACTTTATTTCACGTTTGCTTGAAGGAAATTATCCAGATACATCACGTTTATTCCCGGAAAGCTATGAGACGGCATTATCTATTAATAACGGAGACTTTTTCCACGCGATTGATCGTGCTTCATTACTCGCGCGAGAAGGAGGAAATAACGTTATTAAATTATCCGCTGTAGAGAATGCAGTAGAATTATCTTCTACTTCTCCTGAAATCGGTACGGTGAAAGAAGATGTTAAGACAAATAAATTTGAAGGAGAAGGTATCAAAATTTCCTTTAACTCAAAATATATGATGGATGCACTACGTGCCATTGATAATGATGATGTTCAAATCGAGTTCTTTGGAACGATGCGCCCATTTATTCTGAAGCCCGAAGAAGATGAAAATTTAGTTCAGCTTATTTTACCGATAAGAACATATTAATTTAAAAGCTTAAGCCAAATTCTGGTTTAAGCTTTTTGTTTTGACAAATAAAGTTTTTATTTTGACAAATATACTTGTCATAAAATATGAAATATATTACTATTTTAAGTGAGATAACATTATTTTCTTAAAGTATGGAAATCCTCAAAAACTATGATGGAGGTAGCAAAATGCTGATTCTGGAGAATGTTAGTAAAGAATTTAATGATTTCAAAGCAGTAGACAATGTCAATATTTCTGTACCTGCTGGTGAGATGCTTGGTTTCTTAGGCGGAAATGGTGCGGGAAAAACGACAACATTTCGCATGATTTTAGGTCTTCTATCTAAGACGGCAGGAATAATTACATATAACGGTAAACCGATTGATTATTCTGTCACTGACAAAATAGGTTACTTACCTGAAGAACGTGGCTTAAATCCAAAATTAAAAGTAAGTGAACAAATTCAGTATTTAGCCCAGTTAAAAGGTATGAACAAAAAGGATATTGATAAAGCTCTGGATTATTGGCTCGATCGTTTCGATGTACCAGAAAATAAAAATAAGAAAATCGAAGACTTATCTAAAGGTAATCAACAAAAAATCCAATTGATTGGTGCCATCATTCATAATCCATCACTACTAATCCTGGATGAACCATTTAGTGGTCTTGATCCAGTGAATGTAGAATTGTTAAAATCAGCTGTTAAAGAAATCAATGAAAATGGTGCTACGATTGTATTTAGTTCGCATCGCATGGAACATGTAGAAGAGATGTGTGAACATGTATGTATTTTGAATAAAGGTAAGACGGTTGTTTCAGGAGAAATTAAACAAGTGAAACATGATTTTGGCAAGAAAGAAATTATTATCGAAGGACAACATGATTTTAGTACGTTAGCGAATATTCCTGGCGTAACAAAATTTAGTCAAAATAAAAATGATGTGCGTATTCAAATTGCTAATGGAGAGGTAGCACCTATCATATTCGATGCTGTTAAACAAATGGGCTATGTTTCAAGATTCCAGGTCAATGAACCATCTCTAAATGAAATATTCATTGAGAAAGTAGGTAATAGACATGAATAAATTTATACCGACATTTTGGTTAACATTCTGGAAAAAAGTATCGAGTAAATCGTTTATCATTTCGACGTTGATCGTAATACTAGCGATTATCGCATTAAGTAACGCTGATAAAATTTATGATTTCTTTGATAAAAGTGAAGATGATATTACTGTTATTTCTTCCGAAGACAAAACATTATCAACCGTATTTAAAAATGAATATCAAAAATTAGATAAGAAAAAGAAGTTAAAGATAGTTGATCTTGAAGCGGGAAAAAAAGGTATAAAAAATGAAAAATATAAAGTATTGATTGATATTAAAGAAAATACAGATAAAACAATTGAAAGTAAGGTTTATACACTAGATAGCTTAGGAACAGATGAACTGATGCAGATACAATCAACATTGACTGCTTTTCAAAGCAATAATATTGCAAAGTCTCTAAATCTTGCGCCTGATAAATTAGCAAAAGTTTTATCACAGGCTAAAGTTGATAATGAAGTTATTAAACCATTAGATGCTAACGATAAAGTGTCAGAGGAAAGTAAAGCAGTAAATACAGCATTAGTGTATGCAGGAATCTTTTTAATTTTCTTTATTACGATTAACTA
Organism: Macrococcus epidermidis; assembly: GCF_003259695.1. Classification (GTDB taxonomy): domain Bacteria; phylum Bacillota; class Bacilli; order Staphylococcales; family Staphylococcaceae; genus Macrococcoides; species Macrococcoides epidermidis. The sequence continues at coordinate 49,557 of NZ_PZJH01000007.1, read as the reverse complement.
TGGAAGTCAAATTGCTACAGAAATTGCTCAGGAGAAATCATCACGCGTTATTGAAATGATTGTCACAAGTATTTCACCAATTACACATTTAATGGCTAAGATTATTGGAGTCATTGCAGTAGCGTTGGTACAGATTATCATCTATGCGATTACAATTTTTGTATGTGTTCAAGTATTTAATTTAAATAAAACGATTGAAAGTTTTGGATTTAAATTTACACAGGAAAATGTTCGTGTACTTATGTATGCACTTATTTTCTTAATTTTAGGCTTATTGCTATATATCAGTTTAAGTGCGATTGTCGGTTCTCTTACAAACCGTATAGAAGATATAGGTCAAGCGATAATGCCGGTCACATTTTTAAATATGGCGGCATTCTATATTGCGATGTTTAGCTTAACAACACCAGACACAATGCTTGTTAAGATTACAAGCTTTATTCCTTTCTTCACACCACAAGTAATGTTACTCAGAACCATTTCTCAGAAAACGAGTGATGCTCAGATTATCATTGGTATCATTATTTGTATCGTTACAATTATTGCACTGTTTTTTATCGCAGCAAAAATATACAAGGGCAGTGTATTCAGTAACGATAAAGGACTGATTAAGAATTTTAAAAGAGCATTGCAAACAAAATAGTTCACAAAAGATTAACTATTTTATTGTGGCATTGTTATTTTATTTAATATAATATTTATACTATGTATTTTAAAAATATATAAAAATAAATAACAAATTGTGTATACACAATAAAGAGAGGTCAATTCGATGAAGAATAAAAGCTCATTAATTTTTACGATGGTTCTTACATTACTAGTTGTAGGAGCATTAGCAGCAATGGTGATTATGAAGCAAAAAGATAAAGCTGAAACAGATAGTGTCGACACATCGACAGTTGATTCTACAGTCAATAACAATCAAGGTAAAGATCCTGTGGACACTAATAAAGTCGATCTTAAAGGTCAACCGATGATGGGGAAAAAAGATGCGAAAGTTACAGTCATTGAATTTGGAGATTTTAAATGTCCAGCATGTAAATATTTTGATAGCAATATGAAACCTGAACTCAAGAAAAAATACTTTGATACAGGGAAAGCAAACTATTACTTTATTCATACACCGTTCCATGCTGAAGAATCAATTTTAGGCGGACTTGCTGGTGAAACAGTATTAAAAAATGATCCTGATAAATATTGGGCATTCCATGATGCATTATTTAAATTACAAACGCATAATGGTTCTCAAGATAAATGGTTAACGATATCTGCAGTTAAGAAAGCACTTAAAACAGCAGGCGTAAAAGACGAAGCAAAAATAGTTGATGCAATTAAAGCGAACAGTGAGAAAGCTGCTGTTCAAAAAGATATTGATTTATATCAAAAACACAATATCACTTCTACACCAACAATTATTGTTAACGGTAAAGCACTTGCTGATCCGATGAACATCGATGCGGTTACAGAAGCTATTGATAAGGCGTTAAAATAATGAAAAACACCAAATATTTTTATATTTCCTGGGTAATTGCACTGGTTGCGATGTTAGGTAGTTTATATTTTTCAGAAATCATGCATTATGTACCTTGTGAAAAATGTTGGTATCAAAGGATTTTAATGTATCCTTTAGTGATTATTGCTGGTTTTGCAGCATTTACAAATGCATATCACTATAAATATTTGATTATGACATTCTCTGTTATCGGGTTTTGTATTTCAGTTATTCACTATATGGAACAGAAGATTCCCGGATTTGCACCAATCAAACCTTGTGTTGGTGGTGTTCCTTGTAGTACACAGTATGTGAATTATTTTGGTTTTATTACAATTCCGTTTTTAGCGGGAACAGCATTTTTGTTAATTACAGTGATGATGCTACTCGTTAGAAAATCAAATGCAGATGCAAAATAAAGGATTTTAAAAACAATATGGAATGTTCATAAATAAAAACGTTGAATGATAAGCATTCAGCGTTTTTATTTATGTGAAAAGACATGCAATTTTTAATGATTAAAGGTATAATTATATAATGACTGACATGGAATAGGAGTGAACCGTGAATGGTAAATATAGTCGAACTAAATAGTGAGATTACGTTAGGTCAATTTCTAAAAGCAGAAGGGATTATCTCAACGGGCGGACAAGCGAAATGGTATCTGCAGGATAACCCGGTAATGTTGAACGGAGAAGAAGAAAACAGACGTGGTAAGAAGCTTCATCAGGATGATCTTTTAGAAGTTGAAGGCGAAACTTACAAGATTACTTACACGGAAGCATAATGAAGTTAAAATCATTATCCTTATCGCATTATCGTAATTATGATTCCGTCAAATTAGACTTTAGCGATGAAGTAAATATTTTGATAGGTATTAATGCACAAGGAAAGACAAATCTTTTAGAAGCGATATATTGTTTAGCGATGGCTAAAAGTCACAGAACTTCAAATGATAAAGAATTAATTACCTGGGGTGAACAATTTAGTCATATTGAAGGTGACTTAGCATACCGACATGGCGTCATGCCATTATCACTCACAATTTCATCAAAAGGTAAAAAAGCGAAAGTGAATCATTTAGAACAAAAGCGACTGACTGAATACATCGGCCATATGAATGTCGTTTTATTTGCGCCGGAAGACTTAAATTTAGTTAAGGGTAGTCCGCAAATAAGACGCCGCTTCATCGATATGGAAATCGGCCAGATATCTGCTGTTTATCTTAATGATTTATCCAACTTTCAAAGAATACTCAAACAAAAGAATCATCATCTGAAGCAACTTAAAATCTCAGGTAATAATGATACAACGATGCTTGAAGTATTGAATGAACAATTTGCGGAATATGCGGTAAAACTTACGCAGCGACGTAAATCATTCATTGAAAAACTGGAGGAACTTGCCCTACCTATTCATCAAGGTATTACAAAACAAAAAGAAAACTTAAAATTACAGTATGTATCAAGTCTTGAATATATTGATGACGTACAGGCCATGATTGAAGTCTGTGTTACATTGCTAAATAAAGAAAGTAAACGTGAGATAGAACGTGCACAAAGTTTATTTGGCCCACATCGTGATGATATTACTTTTGCCATCAATGATATTGACGTGCAAACGTACGGATCACAAGGTCAACAGAGAACGACAGCTTTATCAGTGAAGCTTGCTGAAATAGAATTGATTAATCTGGAAGTGGGAGAATATCCGATTCTATTGCTGGATGATGTATTAAGCGAGCTTGATGATTTAAGGCAGACACATTTACTTACGACAATTCAACATAAAGTTCAAACATTTGTAACAACAACATCAGTGGATGGTATTGAACATGAAACAATCAACAGAGCGAAATTATTTAATGTTTCTGATGGACATATTTCGACTAATTGAAGGCTAGGTGACAATCTTGGAACAAAATTTAGATCAATATGGTGCTGACCAGATACAAGTATTAGAAGGATTAGAAGCAGTTAGAAAAAGACCAGGGATGTATATCGGCTCTACTGCATCACGTGGTTTACACCATTTAGTATGGGAAATCGTTGATAATAGTATCGACGAAGCATTAGCAGGATATGCGGATGAAATTGAAGTAGTAATAGAAAAAGATGACTGGATTAAAGTTACAGATAACGGGCGTGGTATTCCTGTTGAAATGCATAAGAAAATGCGTCGTCCTGCTGTTGAAGTTATCTTAACAGTACTGCATGCCGGAGGTAAATTCGGCGGTGGCGGATATAAAGTTTCTGGTGGTTTACATGGAGTAGGTTCTTCTGTCGTTAACGCCTTATCATCGACTTTAGAAGTATATGTACATAAAGACGGACAAATTCATCATCAGGCATATCATCAAGGTGTACCTGCTTTCGATTTGAAAGTTATTGGTGAGACAGATAAAACTGGAACAGAAATACGCTTTAAAGCAGATCCGGAAATATTTACGGAAACAACAGTTTATGAATACGAAATTTTACAAAAGCGTATACGTGAACTTGCTTTCTTAAACAAAGGCATTAAGATTACAGTGCGTGATGAACGTGAAGAAGAAGTAATTGAAGATGAATACCACTATGAAGGTGGTATTAAGTCTTACGTTGAATTGTTAAATAAATCTAAAGAAGTATTATTTCCTGAACCGATTTATATTCATGATACGCGTGATGATATTGAAGTAGAAATATCAATACAATATAACAATGGTTACTCAACAAACCTTTTAAGTTATGCAAATAACATTCATACATATGAAGGTGGAACACATGAGGATGGCTTTAAACGTGCATTAACACGTGTTATTAATAACTATGGTGCTAAAAATAAACTGATTAAAGAAAACGATGAGAAATTATCAGGGGAAGATGTACGTGAAGGAATTACTGCGGTAGTGTCTATTAAACATGGTGATCCGCAGTTTGAAGGACAAACGAAGACGAAACTAGGCAATACAGAAGTACGTCAAATTACAGATAATCTATTTGCGGAAAACTTTGAAAGATTCTTAATGGAGAATCCACCAGTTGCTCGCATTATCGTTGAAAAAGGTATTATGGCATCTCGTGCGCGTCTTGCTGCGAAGAAAGCACGTGAAGTAACGCGACGTAAATCTGGCCTGGAAATTTCTAGTCTTCCAGGTAAACTTGCAGACTGTTCAAGTAAAGATCCATCAATAAGCGAATTGTACATCGTTGAGGGAGATTCTGCCGGTGGATCAGCGAAGTCTGGTCGCGATTCTAAGACACAGGCAATTCTTCCGTTACGAGGTAAGATTTTAAACGTTGAAAAAGCGCGATTAGATCGTATTTTAGGAAATAATGAAATCCGTTCTATGATTACTGCGATGGGTACTGGTATCGGTGGCGAATTTGATATTTCAAAAGCAAGATATCATAAGATTGTTATTATGACCGATGCAGATGTTGATGGTGCGCACATTAGAACACTATTACTTACTTTCTTCTATCGCTTTATGAGACCACTACTTGAAGCGGGATATATTTATATTGCACAGCCACCATTATTTAAAGTGGAACAAGGAAAGAAAAAATATTACGTCTATAATGAACGTGAATTAAATAAATTAAGAGAAGAATTACCAGCTACACCGAAGTGGCAATTAGCACGATATAAAGGTTTGGGTGAGATGAATGCTGACCAGTTATGGGAGACGACAATGAACCCTGAGAACCGTTCGATGTTACAAGTGACTTTAGGTGATGCGATAGAAGCGGATGAAGTTTTTGAAATGTTAATGGGTGATGTTGTTGAACATCGTCGTACATTTATCGAAGAAAACGCCGTTTATGCAAACGTTGATGTATAAAGATAGTATTTTAAGGAGGCGCCATTTATGGCTTTAGAGCACGATTCAAAACTACAAGACCAGAATATTGTCAAAGAGATGAAGGATTCGTTTCTTGACTATGCGATGAGTGTAATCGTTTCTCGTGCGTTACCGGATGTACGTGATGGTATGAAACCTGTACATCGTCGTATATTATACGGAATGAATAATCAAGGAATGACGCCAGATAAACCCTATAAGAAGTCTGCACGTATCGTAGGAGATGTTATGGGTAAATATCACCCACACGGTGACTCTTCAATTTATGAGGCAATGGTTCGTATGGCACAAGATTTCAGCTATCGTTATATGCTCGTTGATGGACAAGGAAACTTTGGTTCTATGGACGGCGATGGTGCAGCTGCGATGCGTTATACTGAGGCGCGTATGTCTAAGATTGCTATGGAATTAATGCGCGATATCAACAAAGATACGATTGATTTTACAGATAACTACGATGGTAACGAACGTGAACCAGTCGTGCTACCTTCTAGATTCCCAAACCTGCTTGTGAATGGTGCGTCAGGAATTGCGGTTGGTATGGCAACAAATATTCCTCCACACAACTTAACAGAAGTGATTAACGGTGTGTTAGAGTTAAGTAAAAATGCTGACATTTCGATTCCTGAATTAATGGAATTTATTCAAGGTCCTGATTTTCCTACTGCAGGCTTAATACTAGGACGTAGTGGCATCCGACGTGCTTATGAGACAGGTCGTGGTTCTGTCATTATGCGTGCGAAAACTTTAATTGAAACACGTCCTAATGGTAAAGAAACAATTATCGTAACAGAAATTCCTTATCAAGTGAATAAAGCACGTTTAGTAGAGAAGATAGCGGAACTTGCCCGTGATAAAAAGATTGATGGTATTACAGATTTACGTGATGAGACAAGTTTAAAAGAAGGTGTGCGTATCGTTATTGACGTTCGTCGTGATGCGAATGCCAATGTGATCTTAAATAATTTATATAAATTAACACCATTACAAACATCTTTCGGTGTGAATATGTTAGCGCTTGTTGATGGACAACCGAAAGTTTTAAATATCAAACAAGCAATCTATCATTATTTAGAGCATCAAAAAGTAGTGGTTCGTCGTAGAACGCAGTATAACTTGAAGAAAGCTGAAGATCGTGCACATATTTTAGAAGGATTACGTATTGCATTAGATCATATTGACGAAATTATTGCTTTAATTCGTGGTTCAAAAAATGATGCTGAAGCGATGGCAGGCTTAATGGAACAATTTAAGCTTTCTGAGCGTCAGGCACAAGCAATTTTAGATATGCGTCTGCGCCGATTAACAGGACTTGAACGTGACAAAATTGAAGAAGAATACCAGGAATTACTGAAATATATCGATGAATTAAGAGCCATCTTAGCGGATGAAGAAAAATTACTGGAAATTATTCGTGAAGAATTAATTGAAATCCGTGAAAAATATGGCGATGAACGTCGTACAGAAATTACTGCAGGTGGATTTGATCATTTAGAAGATGAAGATTTAATCGATGAAGAAAATATCGTTATTACTTTAAGCCATAATAACTATATTAAACGTTTACCAGCATCAACATACCGTACACAACATCGTGGTGGACGTGGCGTTCAAGGTATGAATACTTTGGACGAAGACTTTGTTAGTCAAATGGTAACGACGTCAACTCATGATAATGTATTATTCTTCACGAATATGGGACGTGTATATAAAGTTAAGGGCTATGAAATACCTGAACTGTCTCGTCAATCAAAAGGAATCCCAATCGTTAACGTATTAGAACTGGAAAAAGATGAAAAGATTAGCACGATGATTGCGGTGAAAGACTTAGAACGTGAAGATGCCTTTATTATATTTGCGACGAAACAAGGTATTATTAAACGTACGAATCTTTCTCATTTTGCGCGCATTAATAAAAACGGTAAGATTGCAATTAACTTTAGAGAAGACGATGAACTGATTGCTGTACGTTTAACAGATGGTAATAAACAACTAATTATCGGTACAAAAAATGCATCACTCATCCGTTTCGAAGAAGATAAACTGCGTCCACTCGGAAGAACAGCTGCAGGTGTAAAAGGTATTTCATTACGCGAAGGCGATGAAGTAATAGGACTTGACGTTATTGAATCTAATGGTGAACATGAAGTATTGATTGTTACTGAAAATGGTTATGGTAAACGTACGGGTGAAGCAGAATACCGTATTTCTAACCGTGGTGGTAAAGGGATTAAAACAGCAAGCATTACTGAGAAGAACGGTAATCTTGTTTGTATCACAACAGTTAACGGTGACGAAGATATTATGTTGGTGACGAATCAAGGTGTAATCATTCGTTTAGATGTTGCTGAATTCTCTCAAAATGGTCGTTCAGCACAAGGTGTTCGTTTAATTAAGTTAGGTGAAGGACAACTTGTTGCGACCGTTGCAAAAGTAGAGAAAGAAGAAGACGTCGATGTAATTGACGAAGATAAGTTGCCCGGTGAAGTGATAGCCAAACAAGAAACGACATTAACAGAAGAAGCATTAGAAGATAACAACGAAGATATTGAAGCTGAAGACGGCCATGTTGTTGGTACGCTTGAAGATGAAGAAGATGACACTCAAAAAGATATTTTAGAAAATTCATCTTTCGATGATATTTTTGAAGACGAAGAAGAAACAGAATAAATTAAAAAGACTAAAGCCCAATTTTTAAGTTGTGCTTTAGTTTTTTTATTTCCCGAACAGTATTGAAAACGCTTCAATATTGTTGAAAACGTTTTATATGTATTTTAAAGGCGTATCATTTGAAGTAAGCATGCATTCGTACTAGCATTTAAATTGTAAAAAATATAATTCTAATTAGGAGCGTTAATATTATGAAAAAATCTGGTGGAGATTTATTCGTTGATACATTAATTAATCATGGTGTGACACATGTATTTGGAGTACCTGGAGCGAAAATCGATAAAGCATTTGATGTTTTAGAAGATAGAGGGCCCGAAGTCATTGTGACACGTCATGAACAAAATGCGGCACTTATTGCACAAGGTATCGGTCGTATCACAGGTAAACCTGGTGTTGTACTTGTAACAAGTGGACCTGGGGTAACCAATTTAGCGACAGGATTAGTGACCGCAAATTCTGAAAGTGACCCGGTTGTTGCGATTGGTGGTAATGTTAAACGAGAAGACAGTTTAAAACGTACACATCAATCTTTAGATAACGCTGGTCTGATGAGTCACGTTTCTAAATATTCAGTTGAAGTTCAGGATGCAAACAGTATTTCTGAAGCAGTTACAAATGCATTCCGTGCCAGTGTTGAAGGGCGTAAAGGTGCAGCTTTTGTAAGTATACCTCAAGATGTTATATCTGCAGAAAACGTGGAGGTAAATGCGATAGAAGTAAAAGAACCACCTGTTTTAGGACCGGCACCTAATTTTGAAATTGATACTTTAGCTGAAAGAATTAAACAAGCCAAGTTACCTGTATTTTTACTTGGTATGCGTGCATCATCTGAAGAAAATACTGCCGCAATAAGAAAATTTATGACGAATAATGCGATACCAGTTGTAGAAACCTTCCAGGGATCTGGCATTATTTCAAGAGAATTAGAAGAACATTTCTTCGGACGTATTGGATTATTTAGAAATCAACCCGGTGATGAATTATTAAAACATGCAGATTTAGTGATTTCAGTGGGTTATGATCCAATTGAGTATGATCCGGTGATTTGGAATAAAGAGAATGAAAAAACAATTATTCATATTGATGAAGTGCAAAGTGATATTGACAATCATTATGCACCGGTAACGGAATTGATCGGTAATACTGCGCTCACAATTCAACGATTAGATGAAAAATTAGAGCCAGGTGATATACAGCTTGATGAAAATGCTCAAAAAATATTATTAAATATTGCAAATATGATTCAAAAGAAATATGAATTGCCTGAAGATTACATGAATGCTGAGAAAGTAAATCCTAAACATATCGTTAAAGCAGTACGTGAATTAATTGATGATGAAACGACAGTTACTGTAGATGTAGGATCTTTATATATTTATATGGCACGTTATTTTAGAAGTTATGCACCACGTCATCTCTTGTTCTCAAATGGGATGCAGACATTAGGTGTAGCACTGCCTTGGGCGATTGCAGCATCAATTGTCCGACCAGGTAAAAAAATCGTTTCTATGGCGGGAGATGGAGGTTTCTTATTCTCAGGTCAGGAACTTGAAACTGCAGTAAGACTTAAAGCGCCAATCGTACAACTTATTTGGAATGATGGCTATTATGATATGGTTAAATTCCAGCAGGTAAGTAAATATGGTAAAGGTGCAGCAGTTGACTTAGGTCCTGTTGATTATGTTAAATATGCAGAATCTATGGGTGCAAAAGGATATAAAGTGAATCACTCTAGTGAATTAGAAGATGTACTGAAGAAAGCAATGGCAGAAGAAGGACCAGTTATCGTAGATATTCCTGTAGATTATAGCAACAATGCAAAATTAATGGAAGATTTATTACCAGACGCTACAAACTAGGAGGATAACGATGAATAACTTATATCAATATTCAACAATGGGTGCACTTGTAGGAGGTATGTTTGAAGGTACATTTAAATTGTCAGATGTACTTTCAACAGGAAATTATGGTATCGGAACAATGGATGGCTTAAATGGTGAACTGATTGTTTTGGACGGCACACCATACTTAATTGAAAGTACAGGGAAAGTACGTATTGTATCACCTGAAGAAACAACACCATTTGCAAGTATGATGGACTTTAACCCGACCAAGACATTAACTTTTAAAGGTAGTTTAAATAAAGAACAGTTAGACGAAGAAATATTAAAAGCAATGCAGGGTATGAACTATTTTCATGCAATAAAGATTACAGGTAAATTTAAATTGATTAAAGCAAGATCAGTGAAGAAACAACAACAACCCTATCCGAAACTAGTCGAAGCAGTGAAAGAACAGGGCTATTTTGATATTCAAGATACAGAAGGGACGTTGTTTGGATTTTATACACCCCATTTTATAATGGGTATTGGTGTTGGCGGTTATCATGTACATTATTTAAGTGATGATGAGACACAAGGTGGTCATGTATTTGATTATGAGATTGAAGACGTGAAAGTTGAACTTGCCTTGCAGGAAGATTTTATCTTAAAAATGCCGGATACCAATCATTATCGTGAAAATGATTTGAATGATCCGGAAATGCTTAAAGATATAGAGGCAAGCGAATAGAAAAAGCAATCCTGAATCAGTTGATTCAGGATTGCTTTTTTCTATGCTTCTAACTTCTTCATCATATATGGTAATTCATCGATAATACGACTTGCTGGTACAACATACATTTCCTGGGCTAATTGATCTCCGATTAAGCTATGAATAAATACAGCTTGTTTAATAGCTTCTTCTGTATCGAATTGACCTAGGAAACTTGCAATAATACCTGCTAATGCATCTCCCATACCGCCTGACGCCATTGCTGCATTACCGACAGTAATTTTATAATCACCGCTTTTTAAATATAATTCTGTTTCATGTTTCTTTAATATAACATGTGCACCTAGTTCATCAGCTTTAGCACGGTTACGTTCAGGTGTCTGTTCTGCAATAGGAATGCCGCTTAATCGTTCCCACTCCATTTGGTGGGGTGTGAAGATAACGTTACATTTCGGTAATGGATGTTTTAATTTGCTTAATATAGTAATAGCATCACCATCTATAATTAACGTTTGATGTTCCTGAATGTGTTGAAATAATAATGTTAAAACATTATTACCCTGGAAATCCAGACCAAGTCCAGGACCGATTAAAATACTATCTGCATTGTCTATTAGTTTTGTCAGACGTTTTATATCATTAATGTCAGATACCATTGCTTCAGGACATCTTGAATGCAATGCTGTATGATTTGTATTGTGTGTAGCAACTGTTGTGAGTCCGCCACCACTGTATACACAAGCACGAGCTGCCATCATAATAGACCCACCCATATTCTGGTTGCCACCGATGAGCAATATGCGACCGTAATCCCCTTTATGTGTAAGTACTTTGCGTTTTGGAATGCTGATAGACTCAATAATTTGCATTATTATTCTCCTTATAATGTGATATCCTTATTCGCTATAGAATGACATAAATAGTTGTCATTCTTATATCTATATGATACTATATTATCAAATAAGATAATAAATTTGTCATTTGGGATAAGTAATGTTGAGGTAATTTTTAGAGACATAGCGGTTGGTGAAAGCTATGATACTACATACATGAAATTCTACCCATAATTAAAGTTTGGCAAACCGGTGATGAGCCGTTATGTAATGGAGAGAATAGTTGAGACGAAAGTTTTAACTATTAATTAGGGTGGCAACGCGTAAATACCACGTCCCTTTTGGGGATGTGGTATTTTTTTGTACCCAAAAATAAAATTAGGAGGCAATCAACATGTTAGACATTAAATTATTTAGAAATGATGCTGAGTTTGTTAAGAAAAAATTAGAAATGCGTGGTATTGATACGTCAATCGTCGATGAAATTTTAAATTTAGATTCAAAAACACGTGAATTGACTGCACAGACTGAGGAGTTAAAAGCAAAACGTAATAAAGCAAGTGAAGAAATCGCACTTAAAAAACGTAATAAAGAAAATGCAGATGATGCAATCGAAGCAATGCGCGCAGTTGGTGATGAGATTAAAACGATCGATGCAGAATTAAATACAGTATCTACAGATTTACGTGATAAATTAGTACGTTTACCTAACTTGGTAAGTGATGAAACACCTTTCGGTAAAGATGAAGATGATAATGTAGAAGTACGTAAATGGGGTACACCACGTGAGTTTGATTTCGAAGCGAAAGCACACTGGGATATCGTTGAAGATTTAAAGATGGCTGATTTTGAACGTGCTGCTAAAGTATCTGGTGCACGATTTGCGTTCCTAACTAAAGATGGTGCGCGTCTAGAGCGTGCTTTAATGAACTTTATGCTGGATACTCATCGTGAAAATGGCTATCAGGAGATGGTGACACCACAACTTGTAAATGCTGATTCTATGTTCGGTACGGGTCAATTACCGAAGTTTGAAGAAGACTTATTTAAAGTTGAAAAAGAAGGATTATATACTATCCCTACTTCAGAAGTGCCTTTAACAAACTTTTATCGCAATGAAATTATGACATCTGACATGTTACCGACTAAATTTACTGCGATGACAGCTTGTTTCCGTAGTGAAGCGGGATCAGCGGGTCGTGATACACGTGGTTTAATTCGTATGCACCAATTCAACAAAGTTGAGATGGTTCGTTTTGAAACACCTGAAAATTCATTTGCAGCATTAGAAGAGATGACACGTCATGCTGAAGCAATATTAGAAAAATTACAAATCCCTTATCGTACGATTAATTTATGTTCTGGTGATATTGGATTTGGAGCAGCAAAAACATATGATGTTGAAGTTTGGTTACCAAGCTATAACGCATATAAAGAAATTAGTTCTTGTTCAAATATGACTGATTTCCAGGCGAGACGTGCAAACATTCGTTTCAAACGTGATAAAGATGCGAAAGCTGAATTTGTGAATACATTAAACGGATCAGGTCTTGCTGTAGGTCGTACATTTGCAGCAGTTGTTGAAAACTATCAAAATGAAGATGGTTCAATTACTGTTCCGGAAGTACTTGTTCCTTACATGGGCGGACAAACAGTTATTAAATAATCTGGATAAAAAAATAAATTGTTTAAAATAATTTAGACAAGGTATCTGTAAAAGAGGTATCTTGTCTTTTTATTTTAAACATATGGTAATCAAAAAAATAAAAAAACAAAATAATATATTTTTTATACTTGTATATATTTAATATATCTGATATATTAAATATATAAGTTAGAAATAAGGAATGATTACATATGTTTAAAAAACTTTTTGGTAAAGACAAAGCAACAAAAACTAAAACAAATAACGAAAGAGGTAATTTAACAATGACAAACTTTACTTTAGACAAAACACACTCAGGAATTGACTTTTCGATTAAACACATGATGGTTTCAAAAGTTAAGGGAGAATTTACAGATTTCGATGCAACAGTTACTGGTGATATCAATGATTTATCTTCTTTAAATGTTAAAGCATCAGTTAAAGTTGATTCAATTGATACAAACAATGCTGATCGTGATGGTCATTTAAAATCTGGAGATTTCTTCAATGTAGAACAATACCCAGAAATCACTTTCGTATCTAAATCATTAACAAACAACACAATCACAGGTGACTTAACAATCAAAGATGTAACAAACGAAGAAACATTTGATTTAGAATTCAACGGAGTTCACAAAAACCCAATGACTGGTGGAGATGTGACTGGTTTAGTAGTATCAGGATCAATCAACCGTGAAAAATATGGTTTAACTTGGAACCAAGCGTTAGAAACTGGCGGCGTTATGGTTGGTAAAGACGTTAAATTTGAAGTTGGTGCGGAATTCTCAATCGAAGGTTAATTAATAATTTTTAGACTGCCTAATTATTAGGTAGTCTTTTTTTGTATTTTTAATAAAAATGTACATACATTGAGGTATTTTAAGTAAAGTTGTAAAATAGAATAGTTATAGAAATATTTTTTAGAAAGTGAGAATTTATGTTGAAGTTTGATTTAAGTAAGACAATTATCGTTACGATGATTATGATGATGGCAACGTTACTGATAAATTTCTTGCCATTTATGGCATTCATTATCGCTCCGTTTTTGCTTTTACCGACTGTATATTTGTTCTGCAGGTCGCGTAATAGTTTTTATATCATGAGCTTAATCGTAATACTTATTACTATTTTTATGTCGATATTTACGATGCAGGTCATAATGGGATCGATATTTGCTGGGTATATCATAGGTCAATTATTGATAGAACGTACATCAAAAGAACGCATGCTATATATCCTTACAGTTTTTTATAGTATATATACACTTGTATCGATTATCTTCCTTCAGGTAACTGACTATTTACCTAAAGTACAGACGTGGTTTAAGCCAACAATTGATATTTATAATGAATACTTGTCTAAAGGTGTTAAAGAAGGCACAATTCCTGCTTATCAGTTAGAAATGTTTAATACAAGTATGAATGAAGTGATTAAACAAGTGCCTGGAATTGTTATTTTAGCGCTATTTTTATTAGCCTTATTACAATTGGTGATAACTTTACCTGCATTACGCCAGTTTAAGATTGCAACACCTAACTTTAGACCGTTATCTACATGGCAGATGCCGAAAGTACTATTAATTATTTATTTATTTGTACTATTAGCGCATTTTGGAATATCAGAAACTGATTATGTTCCACTCGGAATCGTGATAAACTTAAGATATGTATTAGAGTGGATGTTATTCATTCAAGGATTATCTTTATACAGCTATTTTATAAAGATGAGAAAGATTCATCCGATTGTCAAAGCTTTTATATTCTTTATCGCGTTTTTATACGCGCCCATTACGCAACTTTTCGGAATTATTGATTTGATGGTAAACTTAAAGAAAAGAGTGCCGAAAAAGTTTAAGTAATAAATAATTTAATGAGGTGTCACAATGAATAGAAAGTACAATAAGCAAACATTAATTATGCCATTTATTGTTATGTGTCTCGCAGCTTTTATTGTCACAGGAATACTTTATACGGTACATCCTATGACAGCGATGGTTACATTCGGCATACTTTTTGTCATCACGTGCATCAGTCTTTTCTATTTAAGATATGGTATCAGACACAACGAATCTTATATTGCGAATTTATCAACATCTATTGATAAGGGAAAACGTTATGCAATTAGTGAATTACCCATCGGTGTCATTCTTTTAGATGAAAATGAGCATATTGAATGGCATAATCATTTTATTAATGAGAAGATTACTGCCCCTATTATTTCAGAATCTATTCATGATTTGTTTCCTAATTTGCTGAATCAACTTAAAAATACAGGCGTAAAAGAAGCTACTGCCAACTTTGAATCTTACAAATTTAAAGTAACATATGGTGAAAATTTAAATACTTTGTATTTCTTCGATATTACCGATAAAGTTGAAATAGAACAATTATATGATGAAGCTAAACCTATTATTGGAATATTGTTCCTGGATAACTTTGATGAAATTACACAAAACATGGCTGATGCACAACGTACGGAAATTAATAGTATGATGTCGACTGAAATTAATAAATGGGCTGAAGAAAATAACGTATACATTAAACGTTACCAATCAGATCAATATATGATGTTCTTTAATCAAAAGATCTTACATAAAATTGAAGAGACAAAATTTAATTTATTAGATAATATTCGTGATAAAAGTCGAGAAATCAAAACACATATCACTTTGAGTGTCGGTATTGGTGAAGGTTCTGAAAATTTACTGGATCTTGGTACTTTAGCTCAATCAAGTTTAGATTTAGCACTTGGCCGTGGCGGCGATCAGGTAGCGATTAAGAACATGAATGGAAACGTTCGATTCTATGGTGGTAAAACTGATCCTATGGAGAAACGTACACGCGTTAGAGCACGTGTTATCTCTCATGCACTCCGCGATATTTTAATCGAGGGTGAAAACGTCATTATTATGGGACATAAACGTCCTGATATGGATGCGATCGGTGCTGCAATTGGTGTTGCACGCTTTGCTAAGATGAACAATTTAAAGGCAAATATCATTTTAAATGATTATGATGTTGATGATACTTTATCCCGTGTTATGGCTGAAATTGCAGAAAAACCTGAGCTCGATGAAATATTTGTGTCTTCTGAAGAAGCATGGAATTTAATGACGAAGAAGACGACATTGGTTATCGTAGATACACATAAACCTGAAATGGTGATTGATGAAAGTATATTAAATAAAGCGTATCGTAAAGTGGTGATCGATCATCATCGTCGTGGTGAATCATTTATCGATAGTCCACTGCTTGTGTATATGGAACAATATGCAAGTTCTACAGCAGAGCTTGTAACTGAATTACTGGAATATCAACCGACAGAACATAAGTTGACGCGTTTAGAGGCAACGGTAATGCTTGCCGGTATTATTGTTGATACACGTAACTTTACGCTGCGTACAGGTTCCAGAACATTTGATGCAGCAAGTTTCTTAAGAAACCATGGTGCTGATACGATTCTTTGTCAGCATTTCTTAAAGGATGATATTGAAACGTATATTAAACGTTCAGAAATTATTCGTACCGTGCAGTTAGAAGATAATGGCATAGCAATTGCGCATGGCCCGGTAGGTGAGATCATTCATCCGGTTATTGTTGCACAAGCTGCTGACGAGCTTTTAGGTATCGAAGGTGTTGAAGCATCTTTTGTGGTGGCAGAGCGAAAAGAGAATGTCATCGGTATTTCTGCGAGATCGTTAGGAGAAATAAATGTTCAGCTTGTTATGGAAAGTATGGGTGGCGGTGGTCATTTATCAAATGCTGCAACACAACTTGAAAATGTCACGATCAATGAAGCAATTTTGCAATTACAACAAACTATAAATGAACAAAGTGAAGGAGAAGATTAGTTATGAAAGTTATATTTACGCAAGATGTTAAAGGAAAAGGTAAAAAAGGCGAAATTAAAGAAGTACCAGTAGGTTATGCAAATAACTTCTTATTAAAGAATAAATATGCTGTAGAAGCTACACCAGGAAACTTAAAGCAGTTAGAAGCACAAAAGAAACGTGTTGAGTTAGATAAGCAACATGAATTAGAAGAAGCGGAAAAACTAAAAGAGAAATTAGAATCACTGGAAGTAAAAGTAACAGCGAAATCAGGTGAAGGTGGCCGTTTATTTGGATCTGTAAGTTCTAAACAAGTAGCTGATGCTTTAAATAAGCAACACGGTATTAAACTTGATAAACGTAAAATGGACTTACATGATGGTATCAGAAGTCTAGGTTATACGAATGTACCGGTTAAATTACATAATAAAGTAAGTGGTACATTAAAAGTTCACGTTACAGCAGAATAAAATTTCGAGGAGGATAATATGTCAGATTATCTTGAAGGTAAGAAACTGCCTTTTAATTTAACAGCTGAGCAATCTGTATTAGGTGCTATCTTTATTGATAATGAAGTATTATCTTCTGTGCTTGAAACATTATTGCCGCTACATTTTTACAGACAAAGTCATCAGAATATATTCCAGGCAATGCTTACTTTATCTGAACAAAACGATGTTGTAGATATCATCACTGTTATGAATCAAATGACGCAGGACGGAACGCTTGAAGCGAGTGGCGGTGAACTTTATCTTATTGAATTGTCAGAGAAAGTTCCTACTGCTAGAAACGTTGATTTCTATGTGGATATTGTTTACCGTGATGCTGTAAAGCGTCGTTTAATTCATGTTGCTGATAGTATTATGGCAGATGGGTATAATGAGTCACTTGATTTGGAAACATTACTTGCAGATGCTGAAAAACGTATAATGGAAGTATCAACCAATCGAGGCGCAGATGGATTTAAAGAAATTAAAGACGTGTTAACACAAGTCTTTAATAATGCGGAAGAACTTGATAATAATAAAGGGCAAACGCCAGGCATACCAACCGGATATCGTGACCTGGATCAGATGACTGCAGGTTTTAACCGTAATGATCTGATTATTATTGCTGCACGACCATCAGTTGGGAAGACAGCGTTCGCTTTAAATATTGCCACACAGGTGGCTACAAATGATCATCCGTATACGGTAGCGATATTTAGTCTTGAGATGGGTGCGGATCAACTTGCGACACGTATGATTTGTAGCACAGGGAATGTTGATTCAAATCGTCTGCGTACTGGACAGATGGACGGAGAAGATTGGAATCGTTTCACAGTCGCTGTTGGTAAATTATCTCGAACAAATATTTTTATTGATGATACGCCAGGGATTCGTATTACAGATATCCGTTCAAAATGCAGACGACTTCATCAGGAACATGGACTGGATATGATATTGATTGACTATCTACAGTTGATTCAAGGGTCTGGAAGTCGCTCAAGTGAAAATAGACAACAAGAAGTCTCTGAAATTTCACGTATGTTAAAAGCATTAGCACGTGAATTAGAATGTCCTGTGATCGCTTTATCTCAGTTATCTCGTGGTGTAGAACAACGACAAGATAAGCGTCCGATGATGAGTGATATTCGTGAATCCGGATCGATTGAACAAGATGCGGATATTGTTGCCTTCTTGTATCGTGATGATTATTATAACCGTGGACAAGGCGAAGATGGCGAAGAAGTGGAAGTTGATGCAGGTGCACAAGATGAGAATGGGGAGATAGAAATTATTATCGCCAAGCAGCGTAACGGTCCTACAGGGACTGTTAAACTGCACTTCTTGAAACAATATAACAAATTTACTGATATTGATTATGCACATGCGGATATGATGTAAAAAAACTATAAAACACGTACTTTAAATCAAAGGATATATTTAAAGTACGTGTTTTTGTTTGTAATTTACAAATAAATTTCATGAATGTTTGTACTTATTATATTGATTTTTGAATAAAAATATTAAATTTCAAAACGAAAAAACAGTATAAATCAAATGCAATAAAGAAAAATATTCATTTATACATTCCTAAATACATAAAACCTTAATTCATGAGGAAAAATTATGTATAATTATTAATGTTCGGTTTTTGGTTGATTTTTCAGCTATATATTGATAGAATGGCTAAGGTTAGTCAAGAAAATTTGGAGGTGCACGCATGTCATCAATCGTAGTTGTTGGGACGCAGTGGGGAGACGAAGGTAAAGGTAAAATCACAGATTTTTTAGCTGAACAGGCAAATGTGATTGCTCGTTTTTCAGGTGGTAATAATGCAGGTCATACTATTAAATTCGGTGGAGAAACGTATAAATTACACTTAGTACCATCAGGAATTTTCTATTCAGATAAATTATCAGTAATCGGTAATGGCGTTGTTGTAGATCCGGTTGCTTTATTAAAAGAATTAGATGCATTAAATGAACGTGGTATAAGTACAGATAACTTACGTATCTCAAATCGTGCCCAAGTTATTTTACCGTACCATTTAAAACAAGATGAATTAGAAGAAGAAAAGCGTGGCGACAATAAAATCGGTACAACGAAAAAAGGTATTGGACCGGCATATGTTGATAAAGTACAACGTATCGGGATTCGTATGGCTGATTTATTGGACGAAGAAACATTTAGAGCAAAGTTAGAAGAAAACTTAAACGCTAAAAATGAATTATTCGAAAAAATGTTCAATGCTGAAGGATTCACTTTTGATGAAATCTTTGAACCTTACTTTGCTGCAGGACAACGATTGAAACAATACACAGTGGACACTGCAAAAGTATTAGATGACGCTTTCGAAGCAGAAGAAAAAGTATTGTTTGAAGGTGCACAAGGTGTGATGCTTGATATCGATCATGGTACGTATCCATTTGTTACATCAAGTAACCCGATTGCAGGTAACGTAACAGTTGGTACTGGTGTAGGACCAACTTTTGTTGATAAAGTTGTAGGCGTATGTAAAGCTTATACATCACGTGTAGGAGATGGGCCATTCCCAACTGAACTATTCGATGAAGATGGGCACCATATCCGTGAAGTAGGTCGTGAATACGGTACAACAACAGGACGTCCACGCCGAGTAGGTTGGTTTGATTCAGTTGTATTACGTCATTCACGTCGTGCGAGTGGTATTACAGATTTATCAATTAACTCTATTGATGTATTAACAGGTTTAGAAACTGTTAAAATCTGTACGGCATACGAATTAGATGGTGAAATTATTACTGAATACCCTGCTAACTTAAATGCATTAAATCGTTGTAAGCCAGTATTTGAAGAGTTACCTGGATGGACTGAAGATGTTACTGGTGTTAAGACGATGGAAGAATTACCAGATAATGCACGTCGTTATTTAGAGCGTATTTCTGAATTATGTAATGTTAAGATTTCTATCTTCTCAGTAGGACCAGATAGAACGCAAACAAACTTACTTGAAGATTTATGGCAAACTGATAAATAAGCTTTAGATAAATGATAAATATAAAAATAGCAATAAAGGAATCTATTAAAATAGACTACTTTATTGCTATTTTTGTATGTTTTAATGAATATCTCTCTTTTTGAATCTTCCGCCTTTAACTTCCGATACGTTGCCGATTGCAACAAATGCACTTTCATCATAATGATTAACGATGTCTTTTAATTTAAATTCTTCTAGACGAGTAATGACACAGAAGATAACTTTCTTATCTTCACCAGTATAAGCACCTTCTCCAGTTAAATATGTAACACCACGACCTAAACGGTCATTAATAGCATCACCAATTTCTTCGTGCTGATCACTTATAATCCAGACAGATTTAGATTCATCTAAACCTTGCTGGACGATATCAATCGTTTTAAAAGCAATAAAATAGGCGATTACTGAATACATTGCTGATTCCCATGTAAAGATGAATCCGGCAGCAACATAGATGAAGAAATTAATAACCATAACGATTTCTCCGACTGAAAACGGAGATTTATTACTAATAAGAATGGCAAGAATTTCAGTGCCATCTAATGAACCACCATAACGAATGACGAGTCCAACACCAAGGCCAAGAATCACCCCACCAAAGATAGTAACTAGAAATTTCTCATCCGCAAAAGGAGGAACGGGATGTAATAGAGCTGTACCAATTGATAAAATAGTAATGGCATATAAAGTTGATAGAGCAAATGTTTTACCGATTTGTTTATATCCTAGGTAAAAGAATGGGATATTTATTAAAAAGATAAATAATCCAAGAGGTAGTTCAAGTAAATGTGAAGCCATAATTGAAATACCTACAATACCTCCATCGAGTAATTTGTTAGGTACTAAAAAGAGTTCGAGTGCCACTGCCATGAGAATTGCACCTAAAGTAATGAAAGAAAAACGCTTAATCTTTTCTTTTAAAGGCAGCTTGTTGTGTTGTTTTACCACTTTTTCCAAGGGTATCGACATAACATGCTCCTTTCTTTAATAATTCAGAGTATATATATCAATTATACTAAATTTTTTAATATTTTTTAAAAATAATGCTTGATAAATGTAAATTCAACATGCTATAATCAATCTTGTGCTATTAATTAATGGCCCCTTGGTCAAGCGGTTAAGACACCGCCCTTTCACGGCGGTAACACGGGTTCGAATCCCGTAGGGGTCACCATTTAATTTAATACATTAGGTCCCGTGGTGTAGCGGTTAACATGCCTGCCTGTCACGCAGGAGATCGCGGGTTCGATTCCCGTCGGGACCGCTAATTAGTAAGGCAATCGCCTTACTCATTCATATTTAGAAGTTAGACTTTTGTCTAGCTTCTTTTTTTATGTGGAAGGTATAAAATGCGACCTTATAGAAAAAAGTACAAAACAGTGGTAAATTATAGAGTAGGATATTATTGAATTTTACCAGAGAAGAGGGACGCCAATGTCGAGAAAAATCGTTGTTGTAGATGATGAAAAACCGATTGCAGATATATTAGAATTTAACTTGAAAAAAGAAGGCTATGAAGTACATGTTGCTTATGACGGTGATGATGCTGTAGATCTTATCTATGATGTGCAACCAGATATCGTATTGTTAGATATCATGTTACCTGGTCGTGATGGTATGGAAGTATGTCGTGAGGTGCGTAAGAAATATGATATGCCGATTATTATGTTAACAGCTAAAGACTCTGAAATTGATAAAGTATTAGGCTTAGAGTTAGGCGCTGACGATTATGTTACGAAACCATTCTCAACACGCGAATTGATTGCCCGTGTTAAAGCGAATTTACGTCGTCATTACACACAGGCACAAACTGAAGAAAAAGAAGAGTCGACAGATATCGTTATTAAAGATATTATCGTTTATCCTGAAGCATATTCTATTAAAAAGCGTGGTGTAGATATCGAACTTACGCATCGTGAGTTTGAGCTATTCCATTACTTAGCAAAACATATCGGGCAGGTAATGACGCGTGAACACTTACTGCAAACAGTATGGGGTTATGATTATTTTGGAGATGTGCGTACAGTGGACGTTACTATCCGTAGATTACGTGAAAAAATTGAAGATGATGCAAGCCATCCGGAATATATCGTAACACGTCGTGGTGTAGGATACTTCTTACAAACGCAGGAGTAGTGCAGAATGAAAACGTTATATAAAAAGCTTCAATCTTTGCACATTAAACTCGTTGTAATCTATGTATTACTTATTATTATCGGTATGCAGATTATTGGGTTATATTTTACGAATAACTTAGAAAAAGAGTTAACGAAAAACTTTGAAACAAATATTAACCAGCAAATAAAATCAATCAATTATGATATAAGAAATATATATAAAGAAAATAAAAAAACACCGAATAGAATACAACGAGAGATTCAAAAGACTGTTGATGAATATGCATTGCGTACAGAAATCGATACAATCCGTTATGTTGATAATTCAGAAGTTATTTTAGCGACAAGTAGCGATTCAAACCGTGAGAGTATTAATCAAAAGATTAATGATAGCCAGATTAAAATGTCTCTTTCTTTAGGTAAAACAAATGATCGTGTAAAACTGCGTGATGATCCCGGTGGTAAAGTACGTGTCTGGATTAAAAATTTCCCGATCAAAGATAACAATAAAATTTTAGGTGTTATCCATGTCGAGGAGTCCATTGAACCGGTTTACGCACAACTTATGAAGATTAACAGTATCTTTATTATCGGTACAGGATTGTCTTTATTAATAACAATCATATTAGGATTCTTTATTGCCCGCACTATTACGAAACCAATTTCAGATATGCGTAATCAGGCATTAGAAATGTCAAAGGGTAATTATACAAATCGTGTTAAAGTTTATGGAAATGATGAAATCGGTGAACTTGCTTTAACATTTAATAACTTATCGAAACGTGTGCAGGAAGCACAAGCGAACACTGAAAGTGAGAAACGTCGTCTTGATTCTGTAATTACACACATGTCTGATGGTGTTATTGCGACGGATAGACGTGGACGTGTACGTATTGTAAATGAAATGGCATTAAAGATGCTCGATATGAATAAAGATGAAGTAGAAGGTCGTCACGTATTAGATATTTTAAATATTGAAGAGCATTATTCGTTAGATGAATTACAAGATATCGCTGGTGG
The DNA here is from genome assembly GCF_003259695.1 of Macrococcus epidermidis. Taxonomy (GTDB): domain Bacteria; phylum Bacillota; class Bacilli; order Staphylococcales; family Staphylococcaceae; genus Macrococcoides; species Macrococcoides epidermidis. The sequence continues at coordinate 26,050 of NZ_PZJH01000007.1, read as the reverse complement.
TATTGTTATTGACCTTAATGAGAAAGAGCAGTTAATTGTGCGTGCTTCATTTTCTACAATTATTCAGGATACAGGATTTATTACGGGTTACATTGCCGTATTACATGATGTTACTGAACAACACCACGTTGAGAATGAACGTCGTGAATTCGTAGCCAATGTTTCACATGAATTGCGTACGCCGCTAACTTCTATGCGCAGTTATATAGAAGCTTTAGAAGAAGGTGCATGGAAAGACGATGATTTAGCACCCCAATTCTTAAGCGTTACACGAGAAGAGACTGATCGTATGATTCGTCTTGTAAATGACTTACTGCAATTGTCTAAGATGGATAACACAGATGATCATCTTAATAAAGAACTGATTGATTTCAATATGTTCATTCATAAAATTATTAATCGTTTTGAAATGTCTGAAGGTAAAAATGCTACGCTTATTCGTGATATTCCGAAGACGGGTATATTCGTTGAGATTGATCCGGATAAGATGACACAAGTATTTGATAACGTGATTACGAATGCATTGAAATATTCAAAAGGTAAAAAGAAAGTTGAATTCCACGTGAAACAAAATACTTTATTTAATCGTATGACCATTCAAATTAAAGATAATGGTATTGGAATTCCATTGAATAAAGTAGATAAAATCTTTGATCGTTTCTTCCGAGTAGATAAAGCAAGAACGAGAAAAATGGGTGGAACAGGTTTAGGACTAGCCATTAGTAAAGAAATCATTGAAGCACATAATGGACGTATTTGGGCAAATAGTAAAGAAGGATTCGGTACATCAGTTTATATTACACTTCCGTGTGAAGTATTAGATGACGGTGATTGGGATGTTTAAGAGTATCTTAAAAGGGATTATTCTGTTAACACTCGTGATATCTAGTATAGTGTTGACCTATAAAATATGGAACTTTAGACCGAACCTTGCAAATATCGAAACGTCTATTACTAAAACAAATACAGCACTTAGTCCAAAAAATGTAGATGATATCAACAGTATCTTTCTACCCTATCAAGTCGTTGTATATTCAGATAATAATATATATGGCACAACAGATAAGGATATGTTACTTGAATTTGTTAAACGCATTTCAAGTTTAAAAGTTTCTGACATTAGTGATAAAAATCAAGGTATTTCATATATGTCTAAATCTTTAAAAGATAAATTTGTTATTTTAGATTATGCTGGTGAATTACCTGTTGCCATGTATTTAACAGATATTTTAGACAATACAGTAAAAGGTGATAGTAACGCGCAATTTAAACGCATTATTATTGATAGTCATAAACAACAAAATATCATTCTTTACATGATGACAAATGATAATCGTATGTTAGAAATTGAAACAAATGGTTCTAGTAAAGCATTTAACACATTAGTAAAATCATCTCGTAAATCGATGGAGAGTTATACAGGTGTTATTACAAATGAAAGAACAACTGATGAATTAACAAGTTTATATGTACCGGAAAAGCCGAAACAAACGCAAGCATACAGCTACCTGGCAGATAATATTAATGTAGATGACATTAACAAAGCGGTACTCGGCGATAAAAATAGTATTATTGAACGTTCGGACAACAATCGTTCTAAAACTTACAATTCAAACACAGGTATTGTAAAGATGACGAATAATGAAAACTATAAATTTAATAATTTATCAGAAGTCGATCATGGGAAACCAAATCCGATGAATAACTTGATTAATTCATTTAATTTTATTAGTGAACATCGCGGATTTACGGATGACTATCGTTATTTTGGCGTAAGGCATGCGGATAGTGCAATTAAATATCAAATGTTCTTCAAAGGATACCCGGTATTCAATCGTCGTGATTTATCTGAGATAGATATTATTTGGGGAGACGATAACATTTATGAATATAAACGTGGACTGTATACAACAAGCGTAGCAGTACCAGCAAAGCAAAAAGTTAAACAACTCCCGACAGCTGAAGAAGTACGTTTTGCATTAGCATCGAATAAACATTATCAATTTGAACGTGTATCGAACATGATGATTGGTTATAATATGGAACGCTCAGATGAAGAAACCATTCAATCAACGTTATCATTTAAACCTGCATGGTTTATTAAATATAATGATGAATGGAAAGAGTATGATAATGGGAGGCTGAAATAATGGATTGGAAACATGCCACATCGTTATTTATCTTTGTATTCCTGATTATCAATATTGCTCTAGGCTTTATCTATCATGAGAAAGTTCAACGCGCAAATATTGTTGAAGATGCTAAATCAGAACGTATTGATTTTGATAAAGAAGGTATCAAGTTACCAGAACTACCTTCTGCTAAGCATGTGATGATGAATATTATGTCTGCAAAGAGTGCTGGATTTACAGAAAACTCAGCTGACTTTGATAAAAAAAGCGATGAATTAAAAACAGTCGTAACTAGTGAAGTCAAACCTAAAATTAAATTATCTAAAATCGAAGAAAGAGCGATAATTAGTGGCTTAAAAGAGTATATCAATATTGAAATAGATAAAGGAAAAGAATATACACTTAGTGGCATAGATAGAAAAAAACATACTCTTTACTTTGATCAAGTATATGGCAAGTACCCGATTCTAAATAATGATAAAGCACAGCTCGCATTTCGATATAATGATAATAATGAAGTGACAACTTATAAACAAACCTATCTTAAAGATATACAAGAAGGACTAGGAAAGAATAACGAAAAGAAAAAAGTGATTCCAGCGAAAGAAGCGATTGAAGTATTGTACTATAAAACAGCTTTAGAACGTGGCGATACAGTGACATCAGTGAGGCTTGGATACTATTCAATCGTACGAGAAATACGTGGACAAGTGCTGAAGCCAACATGGCAAATCGCTGTACGAAAAGCAAATGGTACGTCGACTACTTATTATGTAGATGCTGTGAATCCAGAGCAACCAATATTGTAAATTAAGTGAGTGATTTGATGATTAATATGTCAGTACTAGCAAGTGGTAGTACGGGGAATGCAGTGTACGTTGAAAGTGAGAAAGGATCGCTACTCGTCGATGCAGGACTAACAGGCAAGAAGATGGAAGGTTTGTTTGAACAAATCGGCCGTAAAATAGAAGATTTAAATGGGATACTTGTGACGCATGAACATATCGATCATATTAAAGGATTAGGTGTGCTTGCAAGAAAATATAAGTTACCGATATATGCGAATGAAAAGACGTGGGAACGCATTAATCGTGCTGATGGAAAAATACCCGATGAGCAGAAATTCATTTTTAATCCATATGAAATTAAGACATTAGCAGGAATGGATATTGAATCATTTAATGTTTCGCATGATGCGGTAGATCCACAGTTCTATATCTTCAATAATAACTATAAAAAGTTAACGGTGATTACAGACACAGGGTACGTATCAGACCGTATGAAAGGTATGATACATGGATCAGACTGTTTCGTATTTGAAAGTAATCATGACGTAGATATGCTACGCATGGGACGCTATCCATGGAGTACGAAACAACGTATATTAAGTGATATGGGACATGTATCCAATGAAGATGCGGCGTATGCGATGAGAGATGTGATTACAGGAAGTACGAAACGTATCTATCTATCGCATCTATCACAAGATAACAATATGAAAGACTTAGCGCGTATGAGTGTTGAGCAGGTGCTGAATAAACATGATATCGATACAGTGAATGAAGTGATGATACATGATACAGATAAAGCAGTACCGACGAAAATATATGAAATTTAGTGGTAATATATCAAACTAAATAAAAATATCGAGTAAATAAATTATTAACAAGTGGATAAGTCAGGTTATTCACGAAAAAATGTGTATAACTAGGGATAACTTTGTGGATAAGTACCGATTTATACACAATGTATAAAGATGTCCGGTAAAATGGGCATCTTTTTTTATTTTTATACAGAGTAAAATGTTACATTTGCTATTATTAATGATGAAAATATGATTATAATAGGGTTGTGAAATGTGCATATGTGAGTAACTTGTGGATAACTAGGATAACTTTATAAAAGGAATGAATAAAAATGAAAATAACAATTATAACTGTGGGTAAATTGAAAGAAAAATACTGGAAAATGGCAGTAGATGAGTATGTGAAAAGATTAGGTGCCTATACAAAAATGGAACTGATAGAAGTCGCAGATGAAAAAGACTTTGATAACATGAGTGAAAAAGATATTGAAATTGCGAAGGAAAAAGAAGCACAGCGTATATTATCAAAAATAAAAGACGATAGCTTCGTGTATACACTTGAGATATTAGGAAAGCAACTAGACTCATTGCAACTATCTAAAGACATCGAACAAAAAATGAATACCGGAAAAAGCCATCTGACATTCATCATTGGAGGATCAAACGGACTACACCAAAGCGTGCTGGACAGATCAAACTACGCCCTATCATTCAGCAAGATGACCTTCCCACACCAAATGATGAAAGTCATTCTACTTGAGCAAGTGTATAGAGCGTTTAGGATTATTAGGGGGGAAAGTTATCACAAATGATGCGGTTTTTTTCTAGAAAATACCGCAGTCTTTTGAGATACACTCATGCTTATCATAAATAATGAGGTTTTTAACAATCTTCTTTAACGTTTTTTTAAGTACACTTTACATAAATTATTGAAATAGAGAGTGAGATTTTTATGACTATACTAGAAACAGAACGTATGATTTTAAGAGAATTACGAACAGAAGATAAATTCTCTCTTTCTAAAGTATTATCTGATTCTGAATCTATGCAATTTTACGATCATCCGTTTAATGAGCATGAGATTGAAGAATGGATTAAGTGGAATATCGAAAATTATGCTATATATAATTGTGGTCTATGGGCGGTTATTCTGAAGGAGGATGGGACTTTTTTAGGTGACTGTGGTATAACGATGCAAAATATTGATGGAGAAGTACTACCTGAGATTGGATTTCATATTATTAAAGAATACTGTAATAAAGGTTATGCGTCAGAAGCGGCAAAAGCATGTATGGAGTATGCTTTTGATGTATTAGGGTTTGAACAAATATATTCATATTCAACTATAAATAATTTACCATCTCAAAAAGTAGCATCAAAAATTGGGATGAAGAAACATAAAGTATTTGAAAAGAACGGGTTACAACATATTGTTCAAATAGCTATCAAAGAAAAGGAGAGTATAATATGAGTATCGAACAAAAATTATTTGATGAAGCTAAATCTTTTATTATTAAACGTTTCCCTAAAGGATGGGGAGGTGCTGCAGCGATGTATTCCAAGAAAGGTGAAATTTATATTTCAGTTGCTCCCGAGGTTATAAATGCTTCAACAGAATTATGTATTGAAACAGGTGCAATTTTAGAAGCTCATAAATTTGATGATATTATTACACATAGTATCTGTGTAGTAAGAGATGATGAGAATAGTGAATTTAAAGTGTTAACACCATGTGGTATATGCCAAGAAAGATTACTTTATTGGGGTAACAATGTTAAGGTGGCTGTCACTAATGATAGTAGCAATTTAGAATATAAGACATTAAAAGAGTTACAGCCGTTCCACTGGACAAATGCATATGATGATATCGAATATAAAGAGTACTTATAAAACCTAAAGGACAGTGTAGAAAAGTAAGGAGTTAAGCATTGCTCGTTTTGAGTAATGCTTTTTCTTATAATCAGTAATAAATTTAAAGTATTATTACTCTCAAAAGTTAAGTGATAATATATAGCTATGAATAACTTGGGGGTATGATAAATGGATAATTATAATGGATTAGACCATGTACAAGTGGCAGGTCCAAAAGGCAAAGATACAATTGCAATTGAATTTTATGAGGGAGTTTTAGGATTTAAGCATATCGAAAAACCAGACACTCTTAAGAGTAGAGGTGGTGCATGGTTTGAAATTGGGAGAAATCAACAGCTACATTACGGTGTAGAAGATGATTTTCGTTCTGCAAATAAGGCGCATCCAGCATTTATAGTAAAGAATTTAGAAACTTTAACAGCTTTATTAAATAAAAAGGGCTATGATTTTATTAAAGACGATTTATTGCCACACGCAAAAAGAATATTTTTATATGATCCTTTTGGAAATAGATTAGAATTCATGGAATTAAAATAAGTGTTCTAGTGAATTACGCCTATAAAGTTGAACTGTAAACCTCAACTTTATAGGCGAATATTTTATAAATTACCTCACTCTTAACCGATACGCTGAGTCGTATCATAAATAATAGTGGAAGGTGATGTGCATGGATTACAATAGACTGTATCAAAGATACATAGGGAACTATAAACCTTTACCTAAAGATATTAAATCGATAATAGACCTTATAAAGAACCGTTTACGAGGATATGAAATTCCACTGGAAAGTTTGAGTAAAGAAGAGTACATATATGATGACGATATTGATGAACATCATGTTTACAAACTATTTCATGTAAATGACGACGATATCGTTAATGAGTATATAGATGTAGAAGAATCTTTAAGTCCAGAAGAAATAGCTCAAGATAAAGCTTTATTTTTAACAGAGTGGTCAGAAGAAGAATGGGAAGCAATTAATAAAAAATATTATACGGATGATATGAAATTTAAACATGACTACGATAAGCTGATTATTAAGCACAATGAGCAAAAAGCATTTTCAATAATATTAGAAAGTATTGATGATGTTAATATTTCAGCTTTCAAAATACTTGGCAGTAGTCAAAAAGCATTTGATTTATTAGTGTGTTATATAGGTATTATAGGAGTGTATGTGAGCATGAGATACAATGATTTTAACCAGCCCATTGGAGAACCGGTTAGCAATTTTACAGTAGGTGCACGTCCTGATATTTCTGTTTTAAATGGTGAGAGTGTAAGAATAGAAAGAATCAGTCCTTCACACTTTGAAGATCTTTTTGAAGTGTATGGAAGTTTGTCATCTGAAGATAGTTTGACATATATGTCTTTTGACAGATTTGAGAGTAAAGAAGCGTTCAAATCGTTTTTTGAACGTCTATTAAATTCAGATGATCCATACTATTTGTCTATCATTGAAAATAAATCGAATAAAGTGGTAGGGTGTTTTTCTCTTATGAGAATTGATCCTAAAAATAGAGTTATAGAAGTAGGGAGTATTGTATACTCTAATAATTTGAAAAGAACAGTACTTGCAACTGAGGCACAATATTTATTAATGAAATATGTATTTGAAGTGTTATGTTACAGGAGGTATGAGTGGAAATGTGATAGCTTAAATGATCCTTCCAAGAAAGCAGCTGAAAGATTAGGTTTTACTTTTGAAGGGACTTTTAGACAGGCGATTGTTTATAAAGGTCGTAATAGAGACACAAATTGGTATTCAATTCTTGATAATGAATGGCCAAATATAAAAATGTGTTTTGAGAAATGGTTAAGTGCATCAAATTTCGATGAGAAAGGACTTCAAATGCAATCTTTAAGAGAGATGATAGCTAGTAGTAGATGAATTTACAGAGATAGGTGGATTAATATGACAAAAGCAGATGCTTTATTAGTAATTGATATGCAAAACGGTGTGTGTTTTGAAAATGGAAAAATATATGATTATGAAGGTTTAGTTGATAGAATTAACAATGTAATCGAAGCATATCATAAAGAAAATAAGCCAATTATATTTGTACAACACGAAGATGAGGATTTAGTCCAAGGTACGAAGACTTTTGAGGTTGTAGATGATATCAAAAAAAGTTTAGGAACACATAATATTTATAAAACGCATGCAAATGCGTTCTATCATACGAATCTTCAACAAGTACTTGAGGAATTAGAAGTGAAATCACTTGAAATTTGTGGTGCTGAAACACCGTTTTGTGTGGATTCAACGGTGAAATTTGCACATGGTTTAGGATATAAATTATATATGAAAAGAAACATGACATCGACCAACTACAATGATATTATGACACCTGAAGAATCAGTAAAATTTTATGAAATGATTTGGGACAAAAGATTTGTTGAATTTATAGATTAAAGAAGAGGTAACCGTATTTTTGTGGTTACCTTTTTGATGTATGATGTTTAATCTTCAGCAGTAAGTTTTAATATCGATCCAAAATGCTGTTGAGCTGTAGTGAATAAAGTAAAAGTAATTAATTCAATAATTTCTTCATTTGTCATTGAATCTTTTAATAACTGAATAGTAGATTCAGGTACATTTTCTTTCATTTTTAAGTACACTTCTACAAAACCAATACAAAGTATAGATTTTTCGTCTTGAAATTTATTAGTAGGTCTACCCTTTGCTTTGCAGTAAAGACATCCATTTTCTTGCGCAAGTACTCTTCTTAATTCTTCTTTTAATTCTTTACTCAATGCGCCGTCTTCACTTAAAACGTCTGCTAGGTTATTCCAAGGGTTAAGGATAATTTCATTGTGTCCTAATAATTTTTGGAAAGGTGTATCGCCTATCTTACTATAATTTATTAATGTCATATTATCATCTCCTTGAATTAATAATATACGTGATATAATTAAGAATTAATAAATTAAATAAGGAATTAAAGTATATGAGCTTTAATAAAAGAGGTAATTTAAATGGAAGACTTAATTAATGAGAAAATATTAAATACATTAGAAATGAACAGCCGAATTACGATTAATGAGTTAAGTAAACAGGTGAATTTATCTGCTCCAGCGGTAAGAGAACGAATAAATAAAATGGAGGAGCAGGGAATAATAAAAGATTATACGATTAATATTGATTATAAGAAGTTAGGATATGATGTTGAGATTCTAATTGAAATTATCATTAAAAATAATAGATATAAAGATTTCAAGGAGTTCATATCTGAACAGGATAATGTTGAATTTTGTTATCGTGTATCAGGAGAAGCATGTTTTGTTTTTAAGGTTAGATTGGAAAATATGGGCGCAGTCGAATCATTTATTGATCTATTACAGCCATACGGACATACAAAAAGTCAGTTTATTTTTTCATCATTTATATAATATATAGATAATTTATTAACAAGTATCATTTTTATTAAGGTTGGGTGTAAATATATGTTATTTAAATATTTCTTGAACTTAATATTAGAGGATGAGGAGTCTTTTGGTATTGATCCATATCCAGATTCTTTAAAGATTACAGAAGGCATAATTAGTGATGCTCAAAATCGATTAATTACTATTGAAGTACATGCAAAAGATATCGAACCTATATTTATTAGACTAGTAAAAGATAAAAAATTTGAATCAATAATTGATGGATATGGGATGTACGTTGATAGAGAAACTTTAGATTTTGAAGATGAAGCAGAACAAGGATATTTTCTCACAGTATTACTGGACAAAAGAAATGAACCTATATTTATTTGGGATCCTCTTATCGGTAAATTAAGTTATGATCAATCTATTCAATCATATATCAAGTGTGATAATGAAAACCTAAAACCACCATATTTATTACCTGTGGAGAAAAGTGAGATGCTTATTGTGGGAGGCATAATATATACAGGTAATGACGCTTATCTGTTAGAGATGGAAGATGATTATCGAGAGCGTTTGTTAATGAAGATGATGAACCATAAGAAATCAATTTTTATCAAAGGTAAAGAATTGATGGATTATTTGACGGAAAACCATATAGATTATCGAGAAAAGTGTAATCATATATTTTTTGATTATAAGTTAGATGATAATACCATTAGAGAATTAATGAACTGTACTAGTCATGATGGTAATTATAATGTTCAGGGTATGTATTTTTTAGATGAAAATTTAGATTTAGACACAGTTCATTTTGAAAAGTATAGAAAAAGATTTGTGATTGAGATTAAGAATGAACGAGCATTTTATATCAGTACTGGAAGCGATGATTCATATGCATTTAACTTAAATACTAGATAAATGTTACTAAAATTGATTGCTTACTTTCTCAGTTAATAATTAATCTCAGGTACTTGTCTAGTTATTAACTGATTGGTTTTTATTTTTACAAGTTAACCTCACTCTTAAACGATACGCTGAGTCGTATCATAAATGATGCGGTTATTTTCTTAGAAAATATTATAAATAAGTAATAAAAGTATTACTGACGCCCTTTGTCGCTTTGTTGTCGGCTCATTGTCACTTTACTGACGTGTAATAATTTGGAGATATTTAGTATACTTTTCCTAACCAATTGGAAAGGAATGAGGTTATGAAAGAAAATAATAATGTTGCTCAACTAAGAAAAGCCAAGGGATGGACACAAGAAAGATTAGCTGATGAAGCTAAGTTAAGTGTGCGAACAATTCAAAGAATTGAAAAAGGTGAAGAAAGTAGTTTGGAAAGTATGGGACTTGTAGCAAATGTGTTAGCAGTTCCTATAAGCGATTTATTCAATCAAAATAGTGTAGACGATGAAAACAATATGATAAAAGATTATTCATATGAACAAATGGAACAAATAAATGAACGTCGCGCAAAGAAAAAGTTGTTTCTGTTATTTATTATTATATATAACTTTTTCATGTTATATGTTGGGGCACAACTAGAACATATTAAGGATGAAAAATATGCTTTGATATTTAGTATACTATGGGTTGTATTATTTATATGTGGATGGATTCTGTTGATGTATATAAGAGAATCATATTGGAAAAAGAAATTGGATAAATTATACCCTTTAACTAAAAATATAGATATTAATAAAAAGGCTGAAAAAAAACCAGAATATAAATATGTAGAAATTGCATCACAAATATGTTGGAGAATAGTAGTACCATTATTGTTTATTCTTAAATTTGTGCTTCATGTAATATGAAAATGAAATAGATAAATAATACTTTCATTGTGTCTATGTTCAGAATATAGTCTAATTTTTTTATTTCCTCGGAAATATAGATAGTAGCGATGAAAAATCGCTACTTTTTATTTAATATTTTTTTGAAACACTACCCATTAACTTCTCAAAATCTTCATCACTAATATTCGATTCCGTTAATGTTATTTGATAACCATCAGGATCAATGATGGTCATCTCAATCGCATTCCGCGGTATCTGTTCTAACGGTTGTAACACATACTTCTCGGATATCGACTTTGCAATCGTTTCTATATCATCAACAAGAAGATTAATGAAACAACCATTTCCACTAGTAAAGTCATCAGACTGAATCAGCATAATATCCTGATATTTTTTCAGTCTTAGATGATTCATTATTACTTCATTTGATTCATTACGAAACTTGAATACACTTTGAAATCCTAAAGTGTGACGATACCAATTCTCAGCTTTTTCACTATCTCTCACCAATATTTTATTAAACAACGGCATTTGATAGAATTCCATGTCATCACCTCCTTACTTAAATCGTAAGGTATAACGCGACGTTAGAGTAAAGAGGAAAATATGTTGGGAATGATAAATGTTAAAAGTTCTTTACATTTTAGTGTAAAAATTATACTATAAGAATGTAAAGAACTTTTAACATTTTGAGGAGGGATTTAGATGAGAAAACCAGATGAGATGGAATTACATCAATCAAACCAAAGTATTAAATTGAGTTGGATATTCGGTATGGGGATGCTGCTGATTATGAGTATCTCTCACTTTGTCGTTAACGGTAGTCTTTCTAATTCATTTTTAGTGATGTTATCAATGTTGATAGTTTATCGAGTTAATATAATGATGATGCAAAGTAAAATGGGAAATGACAAAATAAAACCTATTGTAATAACAATGTTCCTTGTATTCGCAATTTGTCTAGTACTAGGTTTGGTATATGGATATTTAAGCTGATGAAAAACAATTTGAAGATATTAAGAAAAGAGAGAAAAATAACCCAAGAGCAATTAGCAAAATCAATGGGTGTAACGAGACAAACTATTATTGCTATAGAACAAGATAAATACGATCCAACCCTAAAGCTTGCATTAGCTTTAAGTGAATACTTTGAAGCGACTGTGAATGAAATCTTTTATATGAAATAGAACATCTCAAAGGAGGGATAATATTTATGAATAAAGATCTGAAATTTACTAATTCTGAAGAAACGATTAAACCAGGAGAAAGAGTAATTATCGAGTTTAACTTCCCGAAAAATTTGAACTTTGTCGGAAGAGCAGACAAAGTGCTAGAAAAAATTATTAAAGAAAATGATGGAATGATTAAGAAAGCTGACTAATAATAACGGTTAGCTTTCTTAGAAATTTTAACCGCTTATACATGGGTGATGATCGCACTGCTTTATTAAAAGAAATGGAGCATTGGCCAACTTACTACCCAAGTGATTTAAAAGGTGAAGAAGTTAAAGAAGAAATGTTAGCACATTAATTAAAGAGAATGAGACATAAGTCCTTTCCTCTTAAGATTAACAGGATAAACGGCGGAACAGAAGTTGCCGCTACGACAAAAACCGAACGAAAACTATAAACAAAGAGCTGTAGTAACCCAAAAAAGTTAAACTATTTGGAATGGAGAAATGCATTCCATTTTTTTATGCGATTTTACATTTAGACTACTTTCTTAGAACCCAAATTTATCTACTTTAGATATCTTAGAAAAAATAATAATTAAAGAATCTGATACTCGATTAAGAAATAAAAAAGAGAGATATAGAAAAGCTGCGAATTTATCTGTGATTAATGCCAGATTAGAAAACTTAATCTATTCACCAAAAAGGAAATTGAAGTCCGAAACAATTGAGCAACTATCTACAAATGACTATATACTTTCCAATAATAATGTCATTATTCAAGGTGCCACCGGCACTGGTAAAAGTTACATCGCTTGTGCTTTAATAAATCATGCGATTGATAATGGGTATAATGGATTATTCTTTAGAATGACAGACTTATTAAGTAAGCTACAACAAGCTGATTATAATAATAGTTTGGACAGGCTATTAAAGAAGATTAGCAGAGCAGATATTTTAGTGATTGATGATTTTTTATTAACAAATACAACTGAACAAGAACAAAAGTATCTAATGGAGGTATTCGAAATAAGAAGCCGTGAAAAATCATTAATACTTTGTTCACAAATGAATTCCGTAGAATGGCATAAGATATTAGGTGGTGGAGCCATCGCAGATGCGATTTTAGATCGTGCTGTATCAAAGTGTTATAAAATATTTTTAGAAGGAGAATCATTAAGAAAAATCAAATAAAACACATGTACTAATTGACCGATTTTTATGGTTATATAAAGACGCCGTATGCAATAATACCCAAAGAGAGGTGCAGGCAAATTAATAAAACGGCAACTTCATATAAGTCACCGTTTAAATGCGTATTAATTATTTATTGATAAAAAATTTATGGAATATTTTATTTAATACATAAGGCACTTCTTCTGAAACACTTTTAATATCAATGCGCTCAGTGAGTTGATGTGCATCTTTACCAAAAGCTCCAATATTGATGACTGGAGCTTTTAATTTTTTCATTGCATCAAAAGGAATGTCATAAGTTCTTCCAAAACCAGGTGTATTTGAACTGTAAATGTGTTCATCGGAAGCTTCGTGAGTATAATTTACATAGCTTAGATCAGAGATGCCATTAAAATAATATATCTTCTGTGTCTCTCGATTAAATTGTTTTTTCATCTGTTTGATAGCATATTTAGAAATAGATTTAATTAGTTTTTGTTGTCCGCTATTTACAGATGGGTAATAGGGAGGATTTAAATATGTAACGACTGTATAATCATTGCTACTGTCTAACAACAGTAACTGTTGAATAACTTCCTGTGCATATAATCTTTCATCACTTAAATTTGTATCATTTAAAATCTTATCAACGACTGATTGACCATGTTTGTCAATCATTGACTGCATGAGTTTTTCATAAGTGATAACTTTGATAGGCGGTAATTCTTCATAGTACAATTTTAAATCATTCGTACACGTTTTCATCGTTTGTTCAATGATAGTATTAAATTTTTTGAAAACTTGAGCTGAACTTTGCTCAAATAAAAATACATTATAATAGCTTACAGCCATAAAAGGTGTTTGTACATTATATTCATCTTTTAAATCCTTCATATATAAACTCACTGGTAATGGAGATATTTCATCTTTATATTGTTCTGTAAGTAATGGATTATATTCGATTTCTGAATTAATTCGACTGATAAGATAATTTGCACTTAATCCCTTCAGAGGTTCACCGACATGAGTTTCTTTACCATAAACAAATACCGAAGGCATTATTTTTCCTATACTGCCATTATAAATATAGTACTGTTCATCGTCAGGGTGTTGACTAAATGCAGGTTCGCCGTTCATTATTAGCAATAATTTCAGATTTTCCTGTTCAATAAAATCTGATAAATCATTTACGGCACTTCTCATACCTGAAGAATTCACTTCCTCATCAGGTACAGTTAGCAAAATAATATTGATTGGCCATGATTCATTGATTGCTTTTTCAAGTAAACTCAGATGCATCATGAGACCAGATTTCATGTCCATTACACCACGACCAAATAGATATTTATCAGATTTTATATCTGATTGCTGATCATCATTAAAGCTATCTAAATTTTTCTGAAATGCTTTATTTAAGGCATCACAATCGAATGCAAGTGATTGAAAGGGACCGAAGTCATTGGTATCGACCGTATCATAGTGACTCATCAAAATGATTGTGTCATCGATATCATGAGAACGATATAGTGCTACCACTGCGTTTTTGTGATCGTAAGTTTCAATAAATTTAATATGTGATTCATTTTTATTAAAATATTCTAATTGTTTTAATGTCCGTTTGATATAAAACGGAAAATTGACTTCACCTTCACTATTAGTTATGCTGTCTTGTTTTACGAGTTCTTTAAGTAGTTTTAATCTATCTTCTGATGTTTGCCATTGTGAACGCATTGTAACTCTCCTTTAAAAATAAAATATTGATAAGCATTTGAAATTTCATATTTTTCAGACAAATATGAGTTTTCTACTACCAATTATACATATATTTTCATAAATTAAGTATTGTTAATTATAATTTTATTTATGCCGATAGTAAAATTAAGCTGAGAACTAAAAAAGCCTTCTGTGCTAAACTCAATATGTATTTTCGACCAAAGCAAACATAAAGAGTTAGCACAAATGGCCTATACACATCTTACACGGAGGAACTTGAGTGCATAGAATCATATTACTACCAGAAAATTTCAGTTAGTGAGCTCTGCCGAATAGTTAAACGGTCATGGCAGGCTGTTTATAATGTATTTAATGGTATATCTGCACTGGAGCTCTATCAGAACTATAAGAAGAGAAAATTCCATTTTGGAAAACGTAAGATTGTCCTTCCCAAGTATCGACTCAGTTATAGTCACCAAAAGATAGCCGACGGCTGGACACCCGATACAATCATAGGCAGAAATGAAGAATCTATTAGCTGTCCTGTTGAACCGCTGTCCAGAATGTTCAAGGATGATATTCTGCATGTTCATTCACTTCCTATGAAAGGGAATAGAAAGCCTAAAGTTTATCATGAAAAAAGAGGGCGTCAGGCTTTCAACGTTATATTTCAGAAAAGACGGTTGAATTTTCTGACTTTGATACAGAGTTCGGCCACCTTGAAAGAGTTACGATTGTCCATCGTCATCATGGTAGCGTAGTCATCGGTAGTGAACCCCAACAATTGAACTTTTTATTAAGTTACTTTCATTAAAGCAAGATTTCTGTATTCTACAAGAGTCTTGCTTTTTAATTTTGTCTTCTTTCTGATGATTTTTATATTTAGCTTTTAGTATAAACTGTTATTAAATTATATTTTTTCATAATACGACCTATTTTCCGCCTATATACTATAATACCTAATTTATTTAACTGATTTTTAATTCATCTTGTACCAAAGTTCTTTCTATTTTAGTTAAAAGTACTAACAATAGTTTTTTCTAATTCTAAATCATCATTTTTAGTTTATTTGGATTCGTTTTTTAAAATCATAATAAGTGCTTCATCTATATTATATAACGGTTATTTTTCATCTTTAAAGTAGTCATTTTGTACATCGATGATAAGTAATGCTTTATTCATTTTATTCTCTCCCTTTTATTTGATAAAATATTATAATTAATTTAATTATAAGTAGACATTACTATGTGGAAGAACTATGTTAATGGAACATACTGATTTAGAAATCATAAGAATGTTAAAGCAAGATAGCAGATTAACTAATAAAGAAATTGGTGAAAAAGTTCATATGAGTGGGCAGGCTGTAGGTAATAGAATTAATCATTTGATTGAACGTGGCGACGTCTCTCAAATTACAATTAAGAAGGGTTATGAAGATACGCAATATATTGGAGTCTTTTTAAATGGTAGTTTTTACTCTCAAATCGAATCATTGGTTATGGAGTATGACGAAATAGAAGAATTTCAAAAGGTTAGTGCGCGAGCACGTTATATCTTGAAGAGTCATTTTGATAAAGATGGATTAAAAGAATTTATTCAATTGTTATCAAAATATTCAAGGTATACAGTGGAAGTTGTTATATAGATAACTAGTAAATTTATTTGTCATTTTTAAAATAGAATTTAGACTATAAATTGAACCTACGTATAAAAGTTAAATAAATTAAGCATATTTATATTATCCTTAAAATATCATATTATAGGTGGTTATACATAATGGGCTACGTTAATTTATTTATCAACTGGAAGAATCAAAATCTGGAAAGTATGAAGAAACAGGTATCAGCCTCTTTAAAAGCTAAATTTATTTTTAATGGTTCTAGAGAAGTTAACTATAACTATTGTCAAACAATTAATCTTTTAAAGAAGAGATTTGAAAAAGAGCAAGATTGGACTTTTGAGGTTCTGAAAAGTTACACAAGAAGTGATGAACAGATTGTAGTTACAGATATTATAAGAGAAAATCATGACTATGCTTTAATTGAGCCTCTAGCTGTTTGTCTCCTTACATTTAAAAATCAGAAGTTAATACGCTTACATATGGAGGCTGAGTTAGTAAGAGATTAATCTTTTGAACAGCAAAAAATTTGTAATTGGAGTTTTCTATATATAATAAGTCTGCTAAATGAATTATTAAATCAATCTTAGCTGAATTATAAAGTATATATTTGAAACGTAATAGAATCCTTATATACAAATATACTCAATAAAGTAATGTCTACATACTTATAAAATTTTTAACTTGAAGAATGATATCAATACTATGAGAATCAAACTATGAAAACGTCCAAAGTCGTATTTGCTTTGGAGTTTTTTACACTATTAATTCTTGAAGGATTTCACTTAGTAAGTGACTTCTTTACAAGGAGTATGTTGAAATGTTTATTTTCTCTTTGACACTAAAAATATATAGGTCATCATAAACACGAGACATAAAACAAGCCATGAATCTGATAATACTTTAATTTGTTCATACCATGACTTCTGCTGAATAGGTTGCGCTTGCTGTTTGATAATTTGTTTCGGATGCGCACGCTGTGCATAGATAAGTAGACGTTTACTTCCATCTGGTGTACATGTAAGTAACGTAATAATATCTTTACCTTTTTTGATATCCATTGCTTCAACTTTATCCGGTGTAACAATTACTCTGTCATAAACTTGATAGGTGAGTTTCTCTTTAAAGTTATTCACGATGACTTTATCACCGTTCTTCAAGCGATCAATATGCGTGAACCATTCCTGAAACGGTGAATAAGAGTGTGCTGCAAGAACACTGTTTGTTGAGAGTCCACCAACGGGATAACTCGTTCCAGTCACTCGTGATACACCTTTATTTAAGTTTTTCGGTGTTGCGCCGTCAAATACAGGATAATGTAATTTCAGCTTTGGGATCTTAACTGTTGCGATAATTTCTTCCGATTTCTTTAGTATTGCATCTTTTCCCTTTGGTCTTGCCTTTACCTCTGGAGAAGTAAGCTGTTGCTTTCTGCTTCTCACAGCATCATTATATGCCATTTGTTGCTTATACCTGCTTTTAGTTTGTTCATCAATACGACTATTATCAAGCTGCTCAGCTTGTTTCGTCGAATCATAATTGTAATAAATCTTTGCGATAATTGGATAGATTGCAATTAATAAACCACAAATAAACAAAAGATTTATGATATGTTTCACTGATTATCACGGCGCCTTTTCCTTTTAATGTATCTATATAATAAATATAATAAAATACTGACACCAATGCCAATTAAATAATATTTATACACTGTAAGGAATTTCATCCACCATGCTTCTTGAGCCGCTTCATGTGCTTTTGCTTCTTCAGGTGTATAAGGTATACGATGTCCTTGTACAATTAGACGATGTGAATTAATCATATAAGGTGTACATGTAAGGAGTGTAACTCGGTCCTCACCCTTTATAATGCGTAATTTCTCGACTTCATTTGGTTTAATCACTTCTATATGATCGACTTTATAAGCAATCGTTTCTTTAATGTTAGTGATATAGATTTTGTCACCTTTTTTTACTTTATCTAAATCTGTAAACAGCATTTTGTCCGGTAATCCGCGATGCCCTGTAATGACTGCATGTGTCGTATCTCCACCGACAGGTAGTGATGTGCGTTCGAGATGCCCGAGTCCTTTTTGAAGCACACGTTCTCTTGTTCCAGCAAATAACGGCAGTTTTTGATGAATACGTGGGACTTCGACGTATCCCATTTGTTCGTTCACTTCAAGCATCTTTGCATATAATGCTTTACCTTCTGCTTTATCCTTTGCACTGAATGTATCTTTTATAAATTCATTCGTTGCGAGTGTTGAATTGTATGCTTTCGCTTTTCGAATACGTGTATCAACATCTTTATCAACTAATTTACTCACTTCTTTATCGAACTGATTCACTTCACTACTTGATTGATAATCATAATAAACTGCACTAATCATCGGATACAGTAATATTAAAGCGCCTGCTAAAAAGATTAGTGAAAAGACGATATTAAATAATAGATTACTTTTCTTTTTATCTGCTTGCTTTTTTGAGTTTTGCATTTCCTCTGGACCTTTCTTCATGGTCATCCTCCTTTCTGTATAAAAATAAGGGCAGACAAAGTGTCTACCCTATTTCATATGTTGATTATGATTGTTGTCTTTTTCTGTAAACAATAATAGCTGCTGCCATCATCATAAGACCAACGACTGTGAATAATACAGTACCCATACCACCTGTGTTAGGGATAGATGTCTTTTTGTTGATAATTTCTTGTGGTGCTGCTGTAGCTTGAGCTGTAGCAGCTGTAATTGCTGTTGGATCAGAGTAGTATGAAGTAGCGTTTACTGTAAATGTAGTTTCAGGGTTCGTTGGAATTGTGTATCCAGCAGGTGCTTTAACCTCTACTAAGAAGTAATCAGTTGATCCTGTATTATTTGAACCGTCTGCTCCGTAAGATAAACCTTTCACTTCAAATTTACCAGCTGCATCAGAAGTAAATTTAGTTGCTTGAGACTGATCAGTTGTCCATGTAGCCGTTAAAGTTGTTGCGCCTTGTACTAAGAACTCACCAGCTGCATTTTTAATAACGAATTCTGCACCTTGTAATGTTCCTGAAGCTCCGTCAGTCTTAACGAAGTTTTTACCGCCTGTGTATACTTTAGGAATGTCTGTTGGTGGTACTTCTGGTGGTGGTGTAGTTCCACCTGGTTCAGTAGTGATACCGTGACCATTATCAAAGTTTAATGTTGCACCGTTAAGGATTGGTTGTCCCATAATTGCTGTATTGTTGATCACTGTAGGAATCATGATGTTTACTTTACCTGTTGTACCTGCTTGACCTAATTTAGTAAGTCCTGTTGCTGTGAAATCAACTTTAACAACACGTGTTGCTGTATCATAAGTTACGTTGTAGTCAGTAGCGTTAGTTAATGCTGCACCGTTTAATTCTACTGTTACTTTATCTACGCCTTGGAAATCTAATTTTGTATCAATTTTATCTGTTACTGTGTATTGTTTGTATTCTTCGATACCTTTAACGATTGTTGGTTGAATTAACCAGTTAAATTCGTCACCTACGTTGAATGAAGATGATTTGTTGCCATCAGTTTTTACGTCTTTATCGATTGTCGGTGTATCTTCTAAAGTATTCTTTGGATAAACATGTAAGTCAGTAATGTAACCCGTACCATCTTGATTTGTAATAGGTAAGTCTAATCCAAAAGGTACAGCGTTAGATGTTTTAACCGCTGTTGATGGATCTTCGATGAACCAGTATTGACCTTCTGCTAAGTTAGGTACAACAACAGTACCGTCAGCTGCAGTTTTTGCTGTTGTTCCTAATTTTGCACTACCTACATATGCTTGAACTTCTGCATCTGTATCATATGCTGAGATGTTAGCTTTCATTGTTGCTAATTGTTCAGGTGTAACTTTCCAGTAACTAAATGAAATACCTGAAATCGGGTCACCTGTTGGTGTTTCAGTACCTGATAATTCTCCATAAGTTGCTTGTCTTTCAGTATCACCTGTAATTTTGTGAATTGTCAGGTTTGTTGTTGGTGCTGCTGCAAAAGCATTTGTTAATGGTGTAAGTATACTCATTAATAATGCAAGGACAAAAATAACGGAAAAGCGTTTTGTAATTTTAGACATGTAAGTATGTCCCCCTTTTTATTTTTTATATTAATCGCAGGTTAAGCGTTAATGTCTTTTTCTTTTTAGCCAGATGGCTAATAATATCAATCCAATACCTACAACTGTAAAGATAACTGTCCCCATACCACCAGTATTAGGTAGCATTGATTTATTATTCGCTACGTCTTTTTTAACGACTGTTGTACTATTGATTTCTACTGTGATTGGTGTTGCATCTAATTCGTATCCAGCAGGTGCTTTCGTTTCAACAAGTGTATACGTTCCAAACGGTAAATTAGTAAAACTTATGACACCTGTACTATCCGTTGTCTTAGTCATTACGACCTTACCAGTACTATCACGTAACTCGAATGTAGCACCTGATAAAACTTTTGCTGTATTACCCGCTTCATACTTTTTCACTTCCAGACTACCAACCGCACTTTTATTGATGAGCTGGTAAAGAAGAGTACCTGTATAGAGCTTGCCATCTACAGTGATGTCACCGTTAGAAGCTACCACCACTGCATGAGTTGCACTATCTAATAGATAACCTTGTGGTGCTGTTATTTCTTTCAACGTATAATTCCCGGGTGATAAATTAGTGAACTGAACAACCCCGTTCGCACTACTTGTTGCCTGTACGACCTTACCAGTACTATCAGTAATCGTGAATACTGCACCAGCAAGTGGTTGGTTTGTATCACTTAACTTATTAAATGAGAAACTATAGGTTGGCTGACTGAATTTCGCTTCCGGAATTGGATAATCTCTTAGAACAGTACTCGTTGGTGTCGGTTGTAAAGTCGTTCTACCATTCATCGGATACCACTGACTGTCCACGAAATTTGGATCACTTGTACGAAGCGTGACATTGTAGTTAATGTTCACCCATTCACCTTTACCAAGTGTTAACCCATTGATTTTAATTGTGCGTGTTGCCGCATCATACGTGACAGTAACACCATTTAACAATGCAGGATTTGATGCTGTTAATGTGTAATCAGAAGCATCGAATCCATTGTTTGACCCAAGATCTAAATCATACATGGTACCGATTGGGTCAGTCACTGTACCACTGGCAATACTCTTAATTGTTGTTTGCGCAATATTGCTTAATATATTCGGCAAATCTTTTGCAGTATCCGTTGCTAAAAATGCATTTGCTTGTTTAGAAGCTATGTTATTCAAAACATTGTTCATTTCAGTCGGGGTAGCCCCGTCTGTGTTAATTGTATTGTTTGTCTCTAAACCGATTGAAAATATTTCGTATTCAGGGTGGGCAGCACGAATAATTTTAGCTTCAGATATTGTCGGCTGCCCATGATTTGTTATCGATACACTACCAATAGAATAAGCAAAATTTCCAGCCGTTGAGCTGAGAGGAAATAGTTGCCCATCTCCTACACGCGTTGTACTAAAAGCAGTAATATTTTCCGGCGATGTCGCTGCTGTTCCTTTATAACTGAAGGTAGGTGCCCCGTCAGTTAACACTATCATTATTTTCTTGGCTGTCGCACGAGCAGTTGATAACATTTGAGAACCTGTGCGAATACCTAGTTGTGTAAAAGTGTGTCCTGTTCCTGTATTAGGACTTACATCAGTTTGGTAAATGCTTGGTATCGCACTTTTAATTGAGGTAGGATTCGTTTGAAAGCCCGTTTGACTTACAATGTTTGACGCAAAGTTAACAACCCCGATGCGCGTATCCGTTGCACTACCAGTATTAGACTTAGTAATTTGATCAACAAAGGTATTGACGCTATTTTTCATATTTTGCCATCTAGACACTCCATTAGTCCCCACATAATTCATACTGTAAGAATTATCTACTACTAATACAATGTCCAAAGGAACTTGGGATCCTGTTTCCCTTCCTTGTGTCTTTAAATCAATCGAATATTTATTAGGTGTTGAGGTAGGTTGCGTTGCTTTCCACAAGAATCCTTCGTTATACTCGACTGGTTGAGGCACTCTATTTCTATAAAGACCTCTTTCATCCCAGGTCATATTATTAACATCACCAATGTACGTCGGGCTAGGCTCGACAATAGGCAAACCATTCCCAGGCGTTGGAACGCCTGCACTAGATAGTACTGTTGCCTGTGCTTTGTTACTTACAATCCCCGTATTACTCTTTGCCTCTGCATAGATTACTGTACCAGCAGCTTGCGGACGATAAAGCTCGACATAATAACGTCCATTTGAGTCGGCTTGCGTACTCCCAAGGACTGTACCAGAAGCATTCGTGATTGTCACAATACTATTTGGTGATGCTGTTCCTGAGACACTCGTTTGATTATCATAAATTGTTCCGATTGTTGTATTTAACATGTCTGTAACTGTAATTTGTGTATTTGGACTGACGTTACCTGCAACATCTGTGGCATTAACAGTTATTATACTTCCAGTAGATTGAGGAGGTATAGAAATCTGAAATTTACCTACACTGTCTGTTGTTCCGGTTAATTGTGTTCCATTTGATAAAATCACCGTTATTTTAGAACCAGCTTCTGCACTTCCTGTTAACAGTGTAGTAGTTGTGTTGACAGCATTAACAACCGGCGCATTTGGCGGGGTAGTATCAGCTAAATTTAACGTCCCTGTTATCGTAAAATTTTGCGTAATATTTTTAGCGATAAATTGAGCTGCAGGTGAACTGCCACCAATATTCAGAGTATATTTCGATAAACTCTTATTTGTAATAGTGGTCGAAAAACTGATGATCCCGGCATTGGCCCCTTGTCCAAGAGAAGAAACAATTCCCTCCACACTTTTATAGGTTGTATTGTAAGTTAAGTTCGTAGTAGAACCATTTGATAACATCATCTTAAAGCTCGAAGTATCTAATGTTTGTCCCGTACTAAATACCATATTATACAGAAGAGCTTGAATTGTATGTGTAGTAGAACCATTTCTTCCAATTGTGATTGTCCAGTTAATTTTTGTACCATCTGGACTCAATGTCGCATTCATCGTCATCTTGTCACCCGTTGTACTATGTACAATGGGTGAGTCAGTCGTAAACGTTGAATTTGCTGTTGTCGTCGTTAACGTTTGAATGTTTGATGAATCAATCGTCAGTGATGGAAAAGCAAAAGCTGACACTCCTGTAGGAGCAGCATCCACTGCTACGACTGAATCTTCTACGGGTTGAGCTGTCACTGTGTCTACTGAATCAACTGAAGCTACATCACTTGAGTTTATAGTTTCCGTTGTTGCAGCTTCAGTTGTTGGGTCTTCGGTCGTCGGGTCTTCTGATGAATTTTTTGTGTTTGCTTCCCCATCAGAAGTTGTTGCCGGAGACTCTGTTGTTACTGCGTCTTCTTTTTGAAGTGTGATGTTATAGTCACTCACGCTCACCTTATAACCGTCAATCGCCTTCACACTTACCTCGTATTCAATTGGTGTACCATCATCATTTTTTTCAGGTAGGTTTTCAAACTGATACGTATCACTACTCTCAACAGTTAAAGTATCTACTTTTTCACCGGTTGTCTTGTTCATTAATGTTAGTTCAAGCGGTTCATTAGAAGGGTTATCTATAATACCTTTAATAGTCGTTTCAAGATACGTATGTGTAATCGTATGCTGATCAACTGTCGTCTTATAATTACCAGTAAGAGATGACGTTACTTCGTACTTAATCTCATTACCTTGATCATCAAACTTTCTTACATCGTTAAAAATATAAGAACCGTCTGGATTTACAACTACTCTCATCACTTTCTCCTGCGTATCAGCATTCACGAGTATTACTTCACTGTCAGGTTGTGCGATGTCAGATGGAAGTTGTTCAAATACTACGTCACCTTTAATTTCAAATGTTTGATACACAGCATCCGTCGCTTCAATCGCTGCACCATTATTCATATGCGTTAAAGTGAGACGATAATCTGTTTGATTCTGATCCTGGATTGCTGTTGTTAAATCGAAAGATAAACTTTGATTATCATCTTTTAATACAATAATGTAATCAGGACGAGCAGAATCTGGTTGCGTGACCTCTGCACCATACGTTGCTAACTGAGTATTCAGTGCGTTGAGGTCTAAATTTTGTTTCCCCTTAAGACTGAGCGTTACTTTCTTATCGCTTAACTGTTGTTTCGCTGAATTTATAGTGATATGCCAGTCAATCGTTGAATCAGTATGATTCATTGCAGTGACTTGCAATAATTCACTATTATCACTTGATCTTGTTACAGTATCTGCTGAAGCAATACCACCAAACAATTCAGTGAATAGTACGTTAAGCAATAATATTATTAAAAATACACTGTTAAACTTTTTAATAATATCACCTTCTTTTCTATTTAAAAATTTATATAATTTTTTATTTATTATCAAAAAAATATCTTATAAATTTTTATTTATATTGTGTACTTAGTATATTCATATAGTTAAACATTAAAAAGAGACATTTTATTTAAAAATGTCTCCTTTTAACTTCAAAAAATATTTTTTCACAATCTTAGATATATAAAAAACTAGTATTTAAAAGTATAATTCTTTCATTATTGTGAATATATCAAGTATTTAAATCCTGTATATTTTTATTAAATTTTTAAAATTCATTTTAAAATCTATCAAACAATTTACAATAAATGCATCTATACATACGGTATTGCAAGTAATATGTATTGTTTTATTAATATAATATACTAGTTTTTATGTAGCGATTTTTATTATTTATATATAAAAAAAAGAGAAGTATCAACATTTTGTTGATCCTTCTCTTCATAATTACTTACTATTTAATTCGAATAAACGAAATGATTATTTACGACGAGCACCAAATAATGCTAATACAGAATCTACAAAACTTTTGTTGTTTTCTTCACCTGTATCAGGTTATATACTTTTACTGATTTGAAAAGCTATTAAAGTTTCTGTATGTGCAACTGTAGCTGCTTTTGTTTATGTTGATTTTGCATTATGTTACTAATAACGTTATCAAAACGTACTGTCTCCACGACCGCCAGTTGAAATAGGTATCTCTACATTAATAGGAGATGGTATCCCAACATTGTAGTCCCCTTAATAGAAAAATCGAAAAAATGAAAATAGGTAGTTTAATTACTGTGGGCGAAAATATTTAGCAAGCTAATTAAGGATTCTTATTTGAAGGTGGAACTAAAGTAAGACTATTAATACATGATTCTTGAATTTTTTGACTACGGAGCATACTAAAGATATGTACAATCTATGAAAAGATTATTTGAAAGTCTATATTATGGATTCGGGAACAGTAAGTGTTACTTTAAAATAGCTAATGTCTCTCCTTTAGTTTAATAAAGTTAATATATAAGACTTTCAGCCTATACTTAGAGATAAATTTCATGATAGAGGTATTATCGAAAATATTTTTGAGAAGAATAAACGAACGGGGATGGTGGTGATATTGAAAAATGAAGATTTAAAAGGTATGATGGAAAATGGGTGCTGAACCCTTAATTTGAGACATAACAAAAAAGCATCTCAATTAGGCTGCTTGTTTTCGATATTCTATCGGAGATAAGTAGCCTAATTTTTGTTGA
>NZ_PZJH01000006.1 GCF_003259695.1 Macrococcus epidermidis | reverse complement strand
ACTCTTTTCATAATAAAAACACTCCTATCAAATTCATTTTAATATGAATTCAACAAGAGTGCTTTTTTATTTTGTCTCACTAAATGGGGTCAGTTCGAAATCTGGAGTCGCATCTTTTTTTATGCTTCTTTTCCTTTATGTGGACGAATAACAGCTGCTAATATAATTGCAACAACACCGAAAATGCCAAAGCCTAAATACATTTGCATCGGTACATTAAATTCTAAGTTATGTCCTAAATAAATAAGCTGTCTAATTCCATCACCATATATTCTGAAGGGATTCCAATCAAATAAATAATCTTGATAAAATTTAGGTAACATTTGTTTTGGTAAAGTTAAAAGTTGCATACTAAAGAATAAAACGACCATGAATAATGGGATAGCAGGCATACCTAACCAAGACATTAATCCTAATATTAACATGATAAATCCGAACATTGCGATACTGATATAAATACTTACGCTAAATGTATCTGGCATATTAAATCCAAGTATAGAAGTAATGAACCAAACACCACAGAATCCACCAACTATCGCCGCAACTGAAGCGGCAACAATTTGTACAATTGATGCGACGAAACGATCACGTTTTTCTATAATATTGGAATTTCTAAACGCAAAGTATAATAACACTGAAGAAATGAGTGACCCTAACCAGATTGGTGTAAAGAATAACATTGGCGCATTACCCATTGCTTGATGATCTTTTATTTCATTTATTACTGTGTGTTCAACTTTAACAGGATGCATTAACTGATTCATTGTTTTTGCTGAAACTTTCACGTTTGCGTTATCAAGTTGAGTAACAGATTGTTGTGCTAAAGTATCATTTATTTTAGTTGTCATGTTAGTTAAGATACCATCTGTTATTTGAGCACCTTGTGGAGAAGCGCCTTGATTGATAGATAATTTTAATTCAGCTTGTTTAACTTCAATAGGTTTCAATAAATCTTTATTTGCTTCTAACACTTTAGCTTGTTTCGCTTGCGTTTGTTTAGCAATCTCCTGAGCTTGTACAGGTGTAATTTCACCGCTTGCAATTTTTTTCTGCATTTCAGCTTGAGCAGCTTTTGCCTTTACTGCACCCTCTGCTTTTTTAGCAGTTTGAATTTCTTTACGCATTGCACTTGTGGCATCATATGTAAATGTTTTCGGAATGACTATTGAACCGTAATATTCTAAATCTTTAAAGCCTTTTTCTAAAGCCTTTTCAGAGTCAACCTCTATAAACTTAACGGTATCAGTAAATTTTTTATTTGATTGTAGTTTCTCTAAAAATGTTTTACCGATATTTTGTGTTTTCCCCTGAACTTCAATACCTTCATCTAAATTAACAACTGCGATAGGCATTTCCTTTGGTTTAGGATTATATGCAGGTGAAAAGGCAAGTGATAATAATCCGATGAGTAATAAAGCGATAAAAGGTACTAGATAAATCAATTTGTTTTTTAAAATTTTCATAATACTGTCCTCCTAATGAACAATCTGTTGATTAATTAATATATTGTTTATTATAATCTGATTAACAAACGTTACAATAATCAAAAAAAAGACAATATGATTGTTAATCAACAATAAAATAACTATTTGTTTAATAAAAGACATTTTATTGAAAAATAATCATCAAAGCTTAATGGAATTTAGTAAAGAATATTATTAAGGAGTGAAAGCTATGGAGGATAGAAGAATTAGAAAAACAAAACGAAGTATTAGAACAGCTATATTAGAATTGATGTTAGAAAAATCATTTGACAATATAACTGTCAATGACATTGCAACACAGGCTGATATTAATCGAGGAACGTTTTATTTACATTATATTGATAAGTATGAACTTCTTGAAAGTATAGAAGATGAAATGATTGGTAGGTTTATAACGTTACAAAAAACAATGGACATCAGTAAAATTATTCATGAAAACAATCTCTTTCAGGAAGTATTTATTAAAAAAATTATGTATATTCTAAAAGAAGACAAACTATTCTTTAAAGTAATGCTCCATCCAAGTTTAAACACAACATTCGAGTCCAAGTTCCGAAAAATTATTCAAGAAAACTTTGAACGCATGATTGATTTAGATTATATACAGGGAGTTCCTTTTAAATATTATTTTTCATTTATTTCGAGCGCACAAATTGGTGTCATTAAACATTGGGTGAGAACAGATATGCAGGAATCACCTGAAGAAATTGCAAGATTTGCATATGAAATGGCTTATAATGGACCTATTCGTTTATTACAACAAGAATTAAAAAAGAAGAATTAAGCGACATGCTTAGTTCTTCTTAATTTTCGGCCAATAATAGTAAACCAATATCCCGAGTCCCAATAAAAATGAAGAAATTAAGGCGGTCATTATTGATAAATAATGATCGTTCCAAAACTTCTTCAATTTATATTGCTGGTAATCTTCGTATTTGACACTTGCAGGTTTATAATCATTTGATACAAATTGACGTTCATAATCATAATGAACACTACCATCTTTTAAAATTAATTTCCCAGGCTGATTTTTTTTCACGATATCATATAAATCATTATGAACATAATATTCTTTACCGTTAAATTTATGTACGCCTTTTGTTAAAACCTTCTTATATTCATATTTATTAAATGCATCCTGCATCACAGCGTTAGCCATTTTATTTCTATTGTATTCCGCATCAGGATCTAGCCAATGTTGTACACTTAGAACGACTGCGATAACACGCATGTTTTGCTGTTTAGCGGTAACTGTTACATTGAAACCAGCTGTATCACTAGAACCAGTCTTTAATCCGTCTGCTCCTTTAAAAGGATATTGTCCTCCTTCTAAAGAATGGTTGTATGTATGGAAAGATTCTTCATCTTCAGTGCCGGGTTTAACAGTAACAAACGCTTTTTTAGTAAACTTTAAAATTTCTGGATGTTCGTTAACTAGATGCTGGCTTAATATTGAGTAATCTCTCGCAGAAGTTAAGTTATCTCCATCTGCTTGATAACGCTTTGGTTTATATTGAAGAAGCATATTATTTGGTGCACCGACAGGATTTAAGAAACGTGTATTTTTCATACCAAGTGCTTTTGCAGTTTTATTCATACGATCCACGAAATCAGAATCGTCTTTTTCTACTAAATTCACTAACATATAAGTTGCCGCGTTACTTGATGGCGTTACTGCGAGCTGAATAAGATCAGAGACCTTATAAGTGGCACCTTTTCTAAACACGTTATTGCTTAACATCGGTAAACGAGCAATCGTCCAATATTTGTCGTTAACTGTTACTTTCGTATTAAAAGTAATTTTTCCTTTTTCCATTTCTTCCATTAACAAATATATTGACATCAATTTAGACATAGAAGCGGGTGGTGCTTTGGTATCAATATTATCACCATATAGAATCTGACCATTTTTTTCTGCAATAACAATCGTACCTTTAGGATTATATTTAGGAGCTATATTCATCCCTTGCTGTGTTGCAATTTCAGATGGTGTCACTGCTGAAATCGATCCTGTAAATGAAAAGAAAAGAATAAAGCTTGCAATTAAGCTTTTTAAATTAAAAATTTTCATGATATAAAACTCCTATGATCTGTTTTCAATGATTACATTTTATCATAATACCCTAATAGAAAAAGACATTCATCATTTTTGAAAAATATTTTTTCGTAAATAGAGTGTAATATGACAAAATAAAAAATAAAATACAGATGATATTATTGGTAAAACGTTTTCAAAACTTTTAATATTCGAGATTTGAAAAAATAATAGCATCGGTATGAAAAAATGTTCGTAAATAAATGAAAATAATTGTATTGTTTGCAAGTTAATCATGCTATAATCTTTAAGATAAAAAATTTAAAAGGTGGAAATCATGAATACTTATTTATTACTTAATGTTTTAGGTATCTTTGTCTTTATTTTAGTCGCATTTGTTTTCTCTCGTGACAAGAAAAATATCGACTGGAAATCAGTCGTTATTATGTTAGTTGTTAACTTATTTTTAGCTTGGTTCTTTACGCAATTCCCTTGGGGACGTAATGGTGTAAAAGCTGTAGCAGATGCATTTAGCTGGATGTTACAAGCAGCTTATGTAGGTATCGGAATGCCGTTTGGTAGCTGGACAGCACCAGGACCTGGAAAAATGGATATGGCAGTTTCAGCATTATTACCGATTCTTTTCGTAGTACCTTTATTTGATATTTTAATGTATATCGGTGTGTTACCATTTATTATTAAATGGTTCGGTTGGTTAATCGGTAAAGTAACTGGTCAACCTAAATTTGAATCATTCTATTCAGTTGAAATGATGGTCTTAGGTAATACTGAAGCTTTAGCGGTATCAAAAGAGCAAGTGAGTCATATGAATGCAGCACGTGTACTTACTGTTGCGTTGATGTCGATGAGTTGTATTTCAGGTTCAATCGTTGGTGCTTATGTAACAATGGTGCCTGGTGAATTAGTGTTAACAGCAATTCCATTAAATATTATTAACGCAATTATTATCGCAACTATTTTAAACCCAGTTAAATTAACACCGGAAGAAGATTATGTTGTTGAAATCAAACATGAAAATCGTCAACCATTCTTCTCATTTTTAGGTGACTCTGTATTAGGTGCAGGTAAATTAATCTTAATCATCATCGCTTTCTTAATTGCATTCGTATCATTAGCGGCATTTGCTGATATGTTATTATCTTTATTAGATAAATACATTGGCATGCAAATTCGTTTAAAAGATATTTTAGGTTTATTTATGTTCCCATTCGCAATTCTTTTAGGATTACCTTTTGGTGAAGCATGGACTGTCGCAGGACATATGGCAACTAAAATCGTTACAAACGAGTTCGTAGTTATGATCGGAATTCAAGATGCAATGAAATCAATGGACAACCACATGAAAGCGGTACTTGTTACATTCTTAATCTCATTTGCCAACTTCTCAACAGTAGGTATGATTATTGGGGCGTTAAAAGGTATCGTCGATGTGAAAACTTCTGACTTTATCGCTAAATATGTACCTATGATGTTACTAGCAGGTATTTTAGTATCACTTTTATCAGCAGCATTCGTTGGTTTATTCAGCTGGTAAGAATTAATATTAACTTCATATTGAATTAATAAAGACTTGTTATAATATATATGTAATAAAGCGAAATATAAGGGAGACGGTTCTTTTGAAAAGACTGTTAAGGGATCTTAGAAGACGCTTGAAACGTGCATTTAAATCGAATAAGAAGTCATTAGCAAACTAAGACAGGGTTGGAGATATCTCCGACCCTGTCTTAGTTTTTATTTTGTTGTCATAAAGCCCGTAAGTTTATAACTGCCCTTTGATTTTACGAAATCAAACTTATTTTTAATATTGTAATGTGCTTTATAAGTATATGTTAAACCGTTCTTAATACGTTTCGTATTTGTAGGTGTACCATATACTTTTTTTATTTTAGCTGTAGAAATGGCATAGTCATCAAACTTAAAGTATATACCTCTAAGTTTTGAATTATTATGGAGCTTATTATTTTTTAAACTAAAGATAAATGTTGCATTTCGTGATTGATATACACCGTTACGTAATTTTTTATAAGCAATCTGGTTATTTTTCATCACGCGCTTGAATATTCCGTATTCAGTATTAATGTTTACACCATCGTACGTGAAACCATTCTTATTTATTGCATTCTTAAAAGTTGTCTTTAAAACTGTACTATCATCATATCACCTTTGTGCCAGTAATAATATCCTGCAGCATCAGCATAGTTCGGAGCAACAAACGTCATCGAAAGAGTGCCAGCAAGTAATGTTGAGCCGATAGTTATTGTTTTCTTCATTGTTTCGTCCCCCATAAAAATGATTTATTTTGTTATTATTTGCATTATATTTAGTTACAGTTTACCCTTTAATTAAGCAAAATAATCATCTCATTCAGTGTTTTAGCTGAAATTCGTTAGTTTAAAGGCTATTACACTAAGTATTTTGCTTAAATTGACATGTTTTAAAACATATATTTATAATTTGTGAAAATAATCACAAAAAATGCTTGCATATCATTTCATAACGTTGTAGTATGGAACTGTATTAAGGGTATTCGATTTAAGATAGTAACAGTTTTCTTTGTTTTCATAAAAAGTAAATATCCTAAAAAACAAATTTTAGAAAGAAAGAAGGAAAAGAGATGTTCGTAGAATCGTTCGATCCATTCAACAATTTAGCTTTATCAGCAATTGTTGCCGCAGTACCTATTATAATGTTTTTATTATGTTTAACAGTTTTAAAAATGAAAGGTATCAACGCAGCAATACTTACGCTTGTTGTAACTGCGTTAATTGCATTATTCGTATTTAAAATTCCTGGTGCTGTAGCAGCAGGTGGTGTAACAGAAGGAATTGTACAAGGTTTATTCCCGATTGGTTATATCATCGTTATGGCTGTTTGGTTATACAAAGTTGCTGTAGAAAGTGGGAAATTCCAGGTTATTCAAGATTCGATTTCTGGTATTTCTGCTGACCAACGTATTCAATTATTATTAATTGCATACTGTTTCAACGCATTCTTAGAAGGAGCAGCAGGATTTGGTGTACCAATCGCAATTTGTGCTGTTTTACTTGTACAATTAGGTTTTGAACCATTGAAAGCTGCGATGTTCTGTCTGATAGCTAACGGTGCATCAGGTGCTTTTGGAGCAATTGGTATACCTGTTGGTATTATCAACACATTAGGTTTAAAGGGTGGCGTAACAGCAATGGATGTTTCACAAACGTCTGTATTCACGTTACCTATTATTAATATAGTTATCCCATTCTTATTAGTATTTATTCTGGATGGTTTTAAAGGTATTAAAGAAACATTACCTGCTATTTTAGTTTCAGGATTAGTTTACACTGGTATGGGAATTGTTATTACTTTATTCATGGGACCAGAACTTGCTGCGTTATTACCAGCTTTAATTGCGATGGCAGCATTAGCTTTATTCTGTAGCAAATGGCAACCAAAAAATATTTTCCGTTTAACAGACGATGAAGTAAAAGTAACGAAACATCCAGCGAAAGAAATCATTACTGCATGGAGCCCATTCTATTTCTTAACTGGTTTAGTATTGTTATGGAGCTTACCAGCATTCAAAGCATTATTCGCTGAAGGTGGGCCATTAGCAAAAACAATTCTTACATTTACAATGCCTGGTACGTTTAATGAAACACTTGGCAAAGGTGTAATGATTAAACTAGACTTAATCGGTGCAACGGGTACTGCTATTTTAATCGCAGTATTACTTACAATTGCGTTCTCACCGAAAATTAATATCGGTAAATCGATTGAATTACTTGGTCGTACAATTAAAGAATTATGGATTCCAATCGTAACGATTTCAGCAATATTAGCTATTGCTAAATTAACAACATATGGTGGGTTAACTGTAGCAATGGGTCAAGCAATTGCCAAAACAGGTTCGATTTTCCCATTACTTTCTCCAATTTTAGGTTGGATAGGTGTATTTATGACTGGTTCAGTTGTAAATAACAACGTATTATTTGCTTCAATTCAAGCGACTGCAGCAAGCTCTATCGGTACAAATCCAGCATTGCTTGTAGCAGCAAACACTGCTGGTGGTGTTATGGCTAAATTAATCTCACCACAATCAATTGCAATTGCATCTGCAGCAGTTGGAGCAGTTGGGGAAGAATCAAAATTATTAAATATGACGCTTAAGTATAGTATCGCGTTACTCGTATTTGTATGTCTATGGACTTTTGTATTAAGTATCATGCTTTAATTCATAGCATTAATAAATTCAAAATAAACTTAAAGGAGAAGTTGAAATGACTAAATTTAAAGGTAATAAAGTTGTATTAGTAGGTAACGGCGCAGTTGGATCAAGCTATGCATTCGCAATGTTAAATCAAGGTGTTTGTGATGAGTTCGTTATTATTGATTTGAACGAAGCGAAAGCTATCGGAGATGCAATGGATTTAAATCACGGTGTTGTGTATGCGCCAAATCCAATGAATATTAAATATGGTACTTACGCAGATTGTTCAGACGCAGATTTAATCGTAATTTGTGCGGGTGCAGCTCAAAAACCAGGTGAAACACGTTTAGATTTAGTAGGTAAGAATATGAAAATTTTCAAATCTATCGTTGATGAAATTATGGCGACTGGATTTGATGGCATTTTCTTAATCGCAACAAACCCTGTAGATGTTTTAACATATGCAGTTCAAAAATTCTCAGGGTTACCAGAAGGACGTGTAATTGGTTCAGGTACGATATTAGATACTGCACGTTTTAGATTCTTGCTTAGTCAAGAGTTTGAAGTAGCTGCTGATAGTGTGCATGCATATATTATTGGTGAACATGGAGATTCAGAACTTGCAGTATGGAGTAGCGCAAATGTTGCTGGAATGAAAGTAACAGACCTTCTTAAAGACAACAAAGAGAAAATGGAAGAAATCTTTGTTAATACACGCGATGCTGCATATGAAATTATTAAAGCAAAAGGTGCAACATACTATGGTGTAGCAATGGGGTTAACGCGTATTTCTAAAGCAATTTTAGGTAATGAAAACTCGGTATTAACAGTTTCGGCAAAATTAAATGGTGAGTATGGCCATGACGATGTGTATATTGGTGTACCGACGTTAATCAACCGTAATGGTATCAGTAAAGTATTTGAAACACCATTATCAGCTGAAGAACAAGAAAAATTTGATAAATCGGTTGCAACTTTAAAAGCTATCCAAGAACCTTTCTTTAAATAATAACGTTTAAAATAATATATTTCGGGGCATCTGTAAACAGATGTCCTTTTTTATGCCGTATTGTTGAAAGAGTGTATAAAATTCGATACACTTACAACCGACTTCAATTATTATTTCATTCTTAAAGGAGGAAAAGATGAACTATTTTAAAAATTTAAAACTTACCTGGAAATCAGTCTTTTTTGTACTTTTAGGCTCTTTAATATTTTCTCTTGCAGTGAACGTTTTCATTATACCTGCCAATTTAGGTGAAGGTGGCGTAACGGGGATGTCACTTATCTTCCTATATAGCTTCGGTTGGTCTCCTGCGATTACAACGCTATTAATGAACCTGGTATTACTCGCTGTAGGATATAAATTTTTATCGAAACGTTCTATGGCACTAACGATTATTTCTATTGTTGCACTTTCAGTATTTTTAAAAATAACTGAGCCGTTACAACTTCATTTAAAAGAAGTGTTAGTGAGCACGATTTTCGGTGGATTTTTAGTAGGTATTGGTATCGGTATGATCGTGCTTGTAGGAGGTACTACAGCTGGTACAACGATACTTGCGCGTATTGCCCATAAATACTTAGATGTAAGCACATCTTATGCATTGTTATTCTTTGATTTAATTGTTGTGGCGATTTCATTAACTGTTATCCCGGTGGAAAAAGCACTGTTAACAGTTTTAAGTTTATATTTAGGTACTAAATCGATGGATATGATCATAGAAGGATTAAACCCTAAAAAAGCGATTACGATTATTTCGCAAAATCCGGATCCAATTGCTAAAATGTTAGATGAAGATATTGGTCGCGGCATTACAATACTCAATGGTCGTGGGTATTATAGTAAAAGAGAGACAGAAGTTCTGTATTGTGTTATTAATAAATTACAACTTACAAAGACAAAGCGTATGATTAAAAAGATTGATGAAAATGCATTTGTTGTCGTCCATGATGTTCGTGATGTTCTAGGAAATGGTTTTATCAATGAAGATTAAGGAGAAATAATGATGGAATTTATTAATTTAGGGAATGCATCACTTGCTGCTCAATATGTTGCGATTGAATTATTTAGAGAAATCAAGTGTAATCCACATACTAAACTAGGCTTAGCAACTGGTGGTACGATGGAACCTGTATATGCTGAATTAGTGAGACTGTTAAAATCAAACCCGGTTGATTTATCTCTTATACAAACATTTAATCTAGATGAATATTTTGAATTAGATAAGCAAAGCCCGAAAAGTTACCTTTATTACATGAAATATCATTTATTTGATCATATTGATATTAAGCCGGAACAATATTATTTCCCGGATAATGATAGAGAGAATCTGGATGAGGATAATAAAGCTTATGATGAATTGATAATGAAAGAACATCCTATTCATCTTCAGTTGCTTGGCATTGGGACGAATGGTCATATAGGTTTTAATGAACCAGGTACACCGTTTACGTCCAATACGAGAATGGTGGACCTTTCAGAAGAAACGATTCGAGCGAATGCAAGATTTTTCGATACAATTGACGAAGTACCTACGCAAGCAGTGACGATGGGTATAAATACGATTATGCAATCAGATAGAATTATTCTTTTAGCGACCGGAGAAAAGAAAAAATCTATCATTCGACAATTATACGATATGACACAACCAAATGAAGCGATACCAGCGAGTGTATTGCTGCATCATCCGAATGTATTGATAATTACGGACAATGATGCTTCACCATTCTAATGAGAGGACTAATTTAGTCCTCTTTTTTATGATTCAAATAATTTTTTCTTTATCTTTTCATTTTCTTCTTCGAATATTGGATTGTGACTTGAAACGATGCCGTATGATAGTGCATTTGGGTCAAGATACATTTTAATCTGATTAATAGAAGTCGCTGCGTCATGGAAACAACCGATAATCAAGTTGACTTTCGCATCGTGTTTCAATATGTCACCGATAGCATAAATACCTGGCGTGTTCGTAGAAGTATTCGCATTTCCTTTAATATAAAAATCATCAACACGTTCAAATTGAACGGAACTGTCATTTAATAGCTCGCAGTCCATGTGGAAACCATGATTGATAATGACATCGTCGACATCTAAAATTTGAATTGTGTCATCAGTATTATGAATAATTTCAACTTGTTTAATTTCGTCCTCTTCTGCAATTAGAGAATGAATAGTTTGGTTTGTCATCTTGACTACTCCTAATTCATCCAGTTGGCGCACTGTCTCTTCGTGACCTTTAAAATCTTCTTTACGGCATATAATATGCACACTTTTTGCAATAGGAGCGATATCATGTGCCCAGTCAACTGCGGCATTTCCGCCACCAGAAATAAGAACGCGCTTATCTTTAAAGCGTTTTAAAGAAGGGACGACATAATGTAGGTTATTAACTTCATATCGATCGGCACCTTCAATATCCAGTTTAATCGGCTTGATGATACCTGAACCCACTGCCACGATAACAGTTTTGGAGTGATAAGATTTATCGTTTGTCTCTACGATAAAGTGAAAGTCATTTTCTTTTTTTATATCGGTTACGACGGTGTTTAATATGACTTCAGGATTAAATGTAGTGCCTTGTTTAATCAAATTCTGCATAATCTCTGCTGCAGGTTGCGGCGGAATCCCACCAGCATCCCATACGATTTTCTCAGGAAAAAGATTAAGTTTACCACCTAAAGTATTGTTCTGATCAATGATGCGTACTTTCAAACCTCGTAATCCTGCATAAAAAGCAGCATAGAGACCAGCAGGCCCACCACCGATTATCGTTATATCTAATAATTGCTTCATAATTTATATCTCCCTAATTATCTTGCGTTGTAAGTTATTATACTATAAAATATAACAGTATTGATAATGATTATCAATTATATGAGAGTGATTATGATTTATAGTATGAAATATTTTGTTATGGAAAATATGAAAGAAGGATATATATGAATCGATTAGAAGGTAAGCAGATTACCATTAATTATGGCGAAAGGGACATCATTAAAAATTTAGATGTTTCCATTCCTGATAAAAAAGTGACATCTATTATAGGGCCGAATGGATGCGGAAAATCAACGTTATTAAAAGCATTGTCAAGAATATTAAACGTAGCGCATGGTGAGGTTGTATTAGATGGAAAGAATATTCATCAGCAACCGACTAAAGAGGTTGCTAAAAAGATTGCAATCCTACCGCAATCACCTGATGTGGCAGATGGATTAAGCGTTTATGAACTGATCAGTTATGGCAGATTTCCTTATCAGAAAGGATTTGGTAGACTAACTCAGCTTGATCATCAGGAAATTGAATGGGCGATGCGTGTCACAGGTACAACAGATTTCAAAGATAAGAATGTTAATGATTTAAGTGGTGGACAACGACAACGCGTATGGATTGCTATGGCATTAGCTCAGAAGACGGATATTATTTTTCTGGATGAACCAACAACATATCTAGATATTTCGCATCAATTAGAAATTTTAGAACTTGTTAGAGATTTAAACGAACAGGAAAATTGTACGATTATAATGGTTCTCCATGATATTAATCAGGCAGTTCGATTTTCTGATCATATTATTGCAATGAAAGATGGGAATATCATTAAGCAGGGAGATACGATGAATGTTTTGACTAAGGATGTCTTAGAAGAAGTATTTAATATAGATGCCGAGCTCAGCGTAGATCCACGCAATGGAAAGCCGATGCTTGTAACCTATGATTTATTATGCAAGCACTATAGCAGGGATACAGATGAATAAACAAAGTACATTTACAAATAAACGATATATATTTTCCGGGAAATTATACATTGTCATTCCTTTGCTTCTTCTTTTATTGCTGGCAATGTTAATTGTTTCATTTATGTTGGGTGTAAATAACTATAGTTTTAAAACGATATATGATGCGCTATTTCATTATCGAGATATTTCTGAACATAATATTATTCGCGATATACGTATACCTAGAGAGATAGCTGCCATGCTCGTTGGGATGAGTCTTGCATGTACTGGTGCAGTCATGCAGGGCGTGACTAAGAATCCTTTGGCAGATCCTGCTTTAATCGGACTTAACTCAGGAGCAGCTTTAGGTATCAGTATTTTATTTGCATTTACGCGTGGAGCGAACTTTTTTGCGATTATACTGGCTGGATTTATCGGTGCAATTGTAGGAGGATCCATTGTATTGATGCTCGGTTTAAGTAAAAAAGGTGGCTTTAATACGATGCGTATTATATTAGCTGGAGCAGCTGTGAGTAGTTTGTTATTAGCAATTGCTGAAGGGATTTCATTATATTTTAGAACGAATCAAAGTTCGATGCTTTGGTCTAGTGGTGGTGTTGCTGGTACGACCTGGACACAACTAAAATATGCATCCCCGATAATATTAATTGTTATCATCTTCATACTGCTTATCGGTCATCAGCTTACTGTGTTATCTTTAGGTGATGAAATGGCACAAAGTTTAGGGGTCAATTTAACGACGATTAGAATTATATTCTCATTATTAACGATGATTTTAGCCGGTGTCGCAGTGGCAATGGCAGGTTCCTTAGCATTTGTTGGATTGATGATTCCACATATTGCACGTCTTTTAGTTGGCGTAGATTATAGAAAGTTGCTACCTGTCGCAACGCTTTTAGGTGGAATATTTCTTGTTTGTGCTGATATACTGGCACGTATGATGGGAGAGTCTCCAGTAGGTGCAATCATTTCAATTATAGGTGTGCCTTTCTTTATTTATCTCGTAAGAAAGGTAGGAATTTCATAATGCATACAAAAATTAAAAATGTGTTTGTACCAACTATTTTGATTATAATTTTATTTGCAATCATTACAGTGAGTATGACTGTTGGGGATTTTAAGATGTCACCATTACAATTCTTAAAAACATTATTTGGTATGGGAAATGAAACTGATACGATGGTGCTATATGAATTTCGTATGCCAAGATTACTTGTAACGATATTGTGTGGTGCTGCACTTAGTTTAAGTGGTGCACTACTGCAAAGTATTACTAAAAATCCACTGGCAGATCCAGGTATTATAGGG
Source organism: Macrococcus epidermidis (assembly GCF_003259695.1). Classification (GTDB taxonomy): domain Bacteria; phylum Bacillota; class Bacilli; order Staphylococcales; family Staphylococcaceae; genus Macrococcoides; species Macrococcoides epidermidis. Next base: position 82,258 of record NZ_PZJH01000006.1, on the reverse strand, counting down.
ATAAACGCAGGCAGTGGCTTCTTTATAGCATTGCTGATGATATTCATGCCGGTCGACAGCAGTAATTTTGTATATGTACTGCCGCTATTTAGTTTGATTGGTGGTCTGATTACAGCAGCGACAGTATTTCTGTTGAGTAGTTCTAAACGTGGTTTAAATCCGATGCAAATGATTCTTATAGGGGTTGGGTTGTCTACTGCCCTCGCTGGTGCGATGATTATGATGACATCGACATTTAATAAAGAAGATGTTGAATTTATCTCTAAATGGCTAGGTGGTAATATATGGGGTGATACATGGCCATTCGTCTGGATGATTATTACCGTATTAATTATCACGATACCTATCCTTTTGCTGAAACTAGATATACTAAATATTCTTAATACACATGAACATATTTCAACAGGTCTTGGCATAAGGATTAATAGAGAAAGATTAGTGATTCTGATTATTTCTGTAATGTTGTGTGCAAGCGCAGTTTCAATTTGTGGTAGTATAGCATTCGTGGGTTTGATAGCTCCTCACATTGCACGTCAATTAGTTGGTCCGAGACATCAGGTTTTTATTCCGATTACAATATTGTTAGGTGCGATACTTTTAAGTTTTTCTGATACTTTAGGTCGTCTTTTAATAGAACCTGCTGGCATGCCTGCAGGTATCATAGTAAGTATTATTGGAGCACCATACTTTCTTTATTTAATGCGTAGAGGATTGTAGTGCGATGAAAGGTACATTTTCTGACTGGAAATGTGCCTTTTTATGCTTGTTGTGAACAGAAAGGGGAATAAGAATAGAAATAATGTGGAAGGGTGACAGTTATGGAGAAGCATCCATTAATTAGAGCATACGAAACGTTTATTAGAAATAGATCGCTGAATAAAATAGGAATTATAGGACAACCAGATGCAGGAAAAAGTGCATTGATTAATGCGCTGTGTCCAGCTAAAGCACATACATCTGTGCATACAGATGCTACTTTAGAAACTACGACTTATCCATATAATGATTATGGATTTTTGGTGGATTTTCCAGGTGTTGGGACAGAAGAAGTAACTGTTCAAAAATATAAAAAGATTATTCAGAATGAAGCAGCGATAGAACATTACTTTTATATTTTTTCAAGTAAAATCAAAGAAGTAGATATTGAGATGATTAAATATTTAAGCAAACAAGATAAGATGATTACGTTTATCTACAACAAAGTAGATGCGTTAATCGATGTGAACGGTAAAGATGACAAAGAAATATTAATGCGTGATAAAGATACGGAACTAAAAGTGACGTTAAAGCCTTATATAAAGACGCCACTTAACTATCACTTTACAAGTGCTTTAGATGGTACAGGGATTGAAACACTTAAATTACATATTGAAAGTATATTTGAAGAAGAACAAAAAGAATATATGCAAAGATACAATGATGCTGCTTATCTCGATAGCTATTTGAATTATAAAGTAAACTCATCATTTCCTAAACTGTTCACGCCGAGCTTTAAAAAGATTGTCTTAAAGGAAAATTTTAAAGTTATTGAACGTACGATAATGACACATTTTAAAATCCAGGAAGATGACATAATGGAGCGTCGAAAAGAATGGATTGATATAGATAAATTTGTCCGTGAGTTTGAAGAAATGAAAGAAAAAGATAAAAATAATGGGCTGTCGCAACTGATGGAGTTTACAAAAATTGTGCAATTAATTAGAACATCGTTTAAAATGAAAAGTATCAACCCTGTAACAGCGGCTGTTTCTTCTATTTTAGAGATGGGCTTGACAAATACATTTCCAATATTTCAAGCTGTTGCTAAATATGTAGAAGAAATTAAGCAGATTGCACGTGAAGTGATAGAAGATGACCAAAAACAAAATAATAATGCACAATAGGAGGTCGCTATGGCGGTAGAAAGAAAATGGTGGAAAGAAGCGGTATGCTATCAAGTTTATCCAAGAAGTTTTAAAGATTCAAATGGCGATGGAATCGGTGATATTAATGGAATTACTGAAAAGCTTGATTATTTGAAAGCATTGGGAATAGATGTAATATGGGTGAGTCCGATATTTGAATCGCCTAACGATGATAATGGCTATGATATTAGCGATTATCAAGCAATCATGAGAGATTTTGGAACGATGGAAGACTTTGATCGATTATTACATGAAGTGCATGAGCGAGGTATGAAACTTATCTTAGATCTTGTAATCAACCATACAAGTGATGAACATCAATGGTTTGTTGAAGCTCGAAAGAGTAAAGATAATACATTTCGTGACTGGTATATATGGAAAGATGGTAAAGCAGATAAAGAACCGAATAACTGGGCAAGTATATTTGAAGGCTCGGCATGGGAATATGATGTGACAACTGATCAATATTACATGCATGTATTTAGCAGAAAACAACCCGATTTAAACTGGGAAAATAAAGATATGCGTCAAGCAATCTATAATATGGTGAACTGGTGGCTTGATAAGGGAATCGATGGTTTTAGAGTAGATGCTATCAGTCACATCAAAAAAAGTTTCGAAAAAGGTGACTTACCCAATGTTGATAAGTTAGGCTACGCTGAATCTTTTGATGGCCATATGAATCAGCCTGGGATTCAAAACTATTTACAGGAATTAAAAGAAAACACTTTTGATAAGTATGACATAATGACGGTTGGTGAGGCAAACGGTGTCACAACCAAAGATGCTGATGAGTGGGTTGGCAAAGATAACGGTAAGTTTAACATGGTCTTTCAATTTGAACATTTAAATCTATGGGATCACAATGTAGGTAAAAGTTTTGATATATTAGGTTACAAAAAAGTATTAAGTGAATGGCAGAAAGGATTAGAAGCAACAGGATGGAATGCATTGTTCATTGAGAATCATGACCGTCAGCGTGTTTCATCTACATGGGGTGACGATGTAAATTATTGGTTTGAAAGCTCCACAAGTCATGCTATTGTATATTTCTTGTTGCAAGGTACGCCGTTTATATATCAAGGTCAGGAAATTGGGATGACCAATTATCCTTTTGAAACAATAGATGATTTCGATGATGTGCATGCTAAAAATATTTATAATCAGGAACTTAAAAAAGGAATGACAAAAGAAGCGGTGTTAGAAATGTTAGGGCGTATCTCAAGAGATAATACGCGTACACCGATGCAATGGGATGATACAAAAAATGCAGGTTTCACAACGGGTACACCTTGGTTAAAAGTGAATCCAAATTATGAAGAGATTAATGTTTTCGTACAGGAAAGAAAAGAAGATTCACTATTAAATTTCTATAAAAAAATGATTCAATTAAAGAAGGAAAACTTAACATTAACATATGGAACATTTGATTTAATCTATCCGGAAGACAAAAATGTTTTTGCATATACGCGTACATTAGATGATGAACAATATATTATTTTAGGAAATTTAAGTCACGACAAAGTCACTTTAAAGACAGATGAAAAGCTCGATTTAGCTAAAGAAAAACAAGTATTGAACAACTATCCAATTGATAAACAATCAGCTGATGTATTTACACTGATGCCTTTTGAGGCAAGAGTTTATAAAGTGCATTAATGATAGGAGAGGCTAGGACAGAAGTGTTCTGCCGCAAGCAAAAACCGGACAAAACTAATAAATCGCGCTTTGATTTATAGTTTTTGTTCGGTTTTTGTCGTAGGGGCAACTTCTGTTCCGCCGTTTAAGATGTTAAACAGAAGAGAGCTAAGACCTATGTTTCACCCTTATTTATTTAACAATAAATTTACAAAAAATAAATATGAAATACACATACAACTGATACAGTGAATAAGTAATATTAATTCACATTTGAGGAGTAAAGGACATGAAACAAATCTTAAGACTCGTATTAGTAGTTGCATTAATGATTTCAATGATGCCTTATTCAAAAGAAGCGCATGCGGCATCTAATTTATTAATTTCTGAGTATGTAGAAGGTTCTAGCTATAACAAAGCACTTGAAATTTATAACCCAGGCGATACACCAGTCGATTTATCAAATTATAGTCTTGTTACTTTTACGAATGGTGCAAACAGAACAACTGGAACGGTTACAGCTTTAAAGTTATCAGGTACGATCAATGCAAAATCAACATATGTTGTTGCAAATCAAAATGCTGGTGAAGCGGTGTTATCAAAGGCGCAACTTACAACAGGTAGCGCTGTAATGAATTTCAATGGTGATGACACAATCGTTTTATTCCAAAATTATGATGCAGTAACTAAAGATGGCGTTATTCAGGATTCTATCGGACAAATTGGAGTAGATCCAGGAACGGATTTCGGAACAGACGTTTCAACATTAGATATGACGTTAGTACGAACAAACGAATTAATGACAGCTGATACAAATATTGAAGATGCATACAATCCAAATCAACAATTTATTGCATTACCGAAAGATACATTTGATCAACTAGGTCAGTTCGATGGTACAGTTATAGCACCGCCAGCAGAAGTTGCTAAAGATGAGTATCAAGTGAAAGTTTTACGAGTAGTAGATGGAGATACGATTAAAATTTCACCTGCTATTATGGGCGCTGATACTATTCGTTTCGTGAATATGGATACAGCTGAAACATATCATTTAGATGCGTATGACGAAAGTTTAATTACAACAGACTTAAACCATAATCAAAAATATTATGGAGAATTAGCGAAAAAAGCATTGAATGAAAAATTAACTGCGGGTATGGATATTACAGTGAAGGTGAACAAAGATCACATTACGGATGACTACGGACGTGTATTAGGACAAGTTATCCGCACGAGTGACAATGTGAACATTAATTTAGAGATGGTAAGAGAAGGTTTTGCTGCAACTTACTTTATCTGGCCAGTATTAAGTATGGATGACTATAACATGTTTCAATCAGCAGTAAAAGCAGCGCAAGATACTGGAATTGGTATGTGGAATAGAGAAAATCCTCAAATGGAATTGCCTTTTGCATTCCGTGCACGATATGATGGCAAAGGTTTCTTAAGATATGTTGGTAATTCTGATACGAAAGTATTTTATGATCCGCAAAACTACGATCAGGTACCAGTAGATAAACGTATCTTTTTTACTAAAGAAGAAGCAATTGCACAAGGTTATACACCAGCTTCAGGAAATGGTGAAGGAGAAGTCGTGACTGAGCCAGCAAAAGTGATGGATATTCAGACAGCTCGTGAATCAGGTAAAGGTACTAATGCAATTGTAACTGGGACAGTGACACATATTGACGGTTATAACATTTATATTCAGGACAATACTGGTGGCATTGTTGTCCGCAGTAAAACAGTAAAACCTAATATTGGTGATGTCATTGAAGCTACTGGAGAAACAAGTGAATATTTCGGATTATATCAAATCGAATCTGAAAATATTAAAGTAACAGGCACTTCAAAAGTGACACCTGAAATTAAAGACTTATCTGCTATCGGTGAAACAGAAGAAGCAGAATTAATTACAATTAACGATGTTACAGTAAAATCAGTTAATGAGCATCAGGAATATACAGTAGAAGATGAAAACGGCAAAACGTTTATGATTAAAGTAAAATCAGGATTAGAAGTAGGTAAAACATATCATGCTATTACAGGTGTAGTAACATACAGTTATGATAACTATAAATTACTTCCAGTAGATATTGTAGAAAAAGAAATCGTTAAAGAAGTACCAAAGACTTTATCTGGAATAGCTTTCTTAGATCAAAACCACAATGGTAAATTTGACCGTCCAGATAAATTATTAAAAAATATAAAAGTGTCAATCTACAAAGAAAATGAACTTGTTGAAGAAGTGGTTACTGACAACAATGGTGAATATAAAGCATTATTATTAAACGGTCACTATACATTACGTTTCGAACAACCAAATGGACTTATTGAAACGTTTAATGATAAAGGTGATGACGAAGTAGATTCAGATATTATCAATGGGGAAGTCAAATTAGAGATTAATGAACTTGATAAACAAAATATTTCAGCTGGATACACAAAACCGGTTGGCAAAATGAAGCATAAATAATATTGCTAAAGACAGGGTAATTACCTGTCTTTTTTATTTTTAAAACCTCACACTTAACTTATCCTTTGATATAATAGCACCAATAGGGCATATCGGAGGAATGAATGTGGTAAGAATTGAAAAGAAGAAATTATATGAAGAGATTGCAGATCGCATTATTATGCAAATCAAAGAAGGTGAATTTGAGATCGATGAAAAACTGCCATCGATTCAAAAACTCGCTCAAGATTATGGCGTAGGACAAGCATCTATTAGAGAAGCTTTAAATGCTTTGCGTGTAATGGAACTCGTTGAAATCCGTCATGGTGAAGGAACGTTTGTAAAGCATATTAAACCTAAAGTCTTTTCTAAAGAGATGTCAGTATATACTAAAAAAGATATTATTGATTTATTAGAAGTACGTAAAATTATAGAAGTTGGCGCTGCAGGTCGTGCTGCTGTGAAGCATTCAGAAAAGGATTTACAGAATATTAAAGATGCACTCGAGCAGATGAAACTAGCAGTACATAATAAAGCAATTGGTGAACAAAGTGACTTTGCTTTCCATTTAGCGATTGCTAAAGCTACTAAGAATGAGTTGTTAGCTCAACTATTAGTAGAAGTATCAGATAAAGTGAAGACAACAATGAAAGAGACGCGTAAAATCTGGATTTATACAGAAACGAAATCTATCGAGAAGTTATATAAAGAACATCTTGAGATTTATGAAGCAATCAAACAAAAAGATATAAAACTTTCTGAAGAAAAGATGCTTAAACATTTAGAAGAAGTGGAATATGTACTATTAGAACATTTAGAAACAAAGTAAGAATGGAATTTTGTCACTTGCATTTAGATTATCATTCCAATAAAATAGTACTGTTAGAGATACAGTCATCCGATGACTGAAAATTTTATCAATATTGGGCGATATTGATAACTAGAGGGGTGTTTCATTATGAAAGTAAGTTTATTTAGTACATGTTTAGTAGACGTTTTTGAAAAAAGAGTGGGTATTGCAACTGTAGAATTACTTGAAAAATTAGGTTGTGAAGTGGACTTTCCTGCGGCACAAGTATGTTGTGGGCAACCGGCATATAATTCTGGATATCATGAAGAAACGAAAAAAGCCGCACAAAACATGATCAAAGCTTTTGAAAATTCAGAGTATGTTGTAGCACCGTCTGGTTCATGTATTACAATGTTTAAACATTATCCAGATTTATTTAAAGATGATATGGTGTGGCGTGATCGCGCAAAACGTTTGGCGGATAAATCTTATGAAGTAACACAATTTATCGTTAATGTTCTTGGTGTTACGGATGTAGGTGCCAAGTTAGAAGGTAAAGCAACAATGCATCCATCATGCCATAATACACGTTTATTACATAATTCAGAGCCACCGAAGAAGTTATTATCAGCAGTAGAAGGATTAGAGATTGTAGAGCTACCTGAATATTACAATTGTTGTGGATTCGGTGGAACATTTGCTGTTAAGATGAATGATGTTTCAGGTGAAATGGTCGATGAAAAAGTAGATTGTATCGTAAAAAGTGGTGCCGATTATTTAGTTGGCGCAGATGCAAGTTGCTTAATGAATATTGAAGGACGTTTAAAACGTCGAGGTGAAAAAGTTAAGGTTTATCACATCGTAGAAATCCTGAATAATAATACAGAGGCGGTGACTGTATAATGAGTATGAAAATTGGTAATGAAACATTTAAGAAAGCTGTAAAAACAGAACTTAAAGATGATTTTATGCGTGGTGCGGTCTCTAGTGCCCAAGATAGATTGCGTGAACGAAAAATAAAGTCTCAGGAATCACTAGGTAACTGGGAGGAGTGGAGAAGTCACTCTGAAGAGATCCGTCAGCATACATTAGCGAATTTAGACTATTATTTAAATATGCTCGCAGAAAATGTCGCAGCAAAAGGCGGACATGTATTTTTTGCTGAAACTGCAGAAGAAGCAAATGAGTATGTTCAAAAAGTATTAGTAGAAAAAAAGGCGAAAAAAGTAGCAAAGTCAAAATCAATGGTTACAGAAGAGATTGATTTGAATAAGGCGATGGAAGCTGTTGGTTGTGAAGTCATCGAAACAGACTTAGGTGAATATATTTTACAAGTTGATGATCACAATCCACCATCACATATCGTTACACCAGCTTTACACATGAATAAAGATCAGATTCAAAAAGTTTTTACTGAAAAACTAGGTTACACTAAATCAAATAGTCCTGAAGATTTAGCTTTATTTGCACGTAAAAAGCTTCGAGAAGAATTCTTGTCAGCAGATGTTGGTATTACAGGTTGTAATTTCGGTGTTGCTGAAAGTGGATCTTTCACATTAGTAACGAACGAAGGTAATGCACGTATGGTAACAACATTACCAAAAACACAGATTACTGTGATGGGTATGGAACGTATTGTACCAACACACGAAGAATTAGAAGTATTAGTTTCTATGTTAACGCGTGCAGCTGTTGGACAAAATTTAACAAGTTATGTGACAACTTTAACAGGCCCTCGTGCAGATGATGAAATCGATGGACCAGAAGAATTTCATTTAGTTATCGTTGATAATGGACGTTCTAAAATATTAGGTACACAATTCCAATCTATTTTACAATGTATCCGTTGTGCAGCTTGTGTTAACGTGTGTCCTGTATACCGCCAGGTTGGAGGACACTCTTACGGTTCTATCTATCCAGGACCAGTCGGTGCTGTATTGACACCTTTATTGGGTGGTTATAAAGATTATAAAGAACTACCATATGCATCAACACTATGCGGTGCGTGTACGGAAGCATGTCCTGTTAAAATCCCGTTACATGACTTATTGTTAGAACATAGACGTGTCATTGTGGAAGAAGAACACATGTCTCCTGTAGCAGAACGATTAGTCATGAAAGGATTTAGTATGGGAGCATCTCATGCAACTTTATTTAAATATGGCACTAAGATGGCCCCTTCAATGATGGCACCATTTGAAAATAAACAAGAACATATGATAACAAAAGGACCGAAACCATTACATGCCTGGACTGATACACGCGATTTCCCAATGCCGGATGAAGAGAATTTCCGTGACTGGATGCAAAACAGATTGAAAAGAGGTGCGAAATAATGAAAGGAACAATTCAAAATAAAGATTCGTTTATGAGTAACATCTCAAAAAATCTTAATCGTGCAATGCCTGAAAAGGTAGAAATCCCTGAGTGGAAATTTAGACCACAAGATAAAACATTAACAGGACTTTCTCAAGATGAGTTGTTGGATGTTTTAAAGCAGCAATGTGAATTTATCCATACTGATTTAGTTGTGACTAATTCAAATGAAGTAAATAAAACTTTATCAGATGTTATTGCGAAATATGGGAATGGTGAAGTAATTGCTACAAATGATAAACGCTACGCAGAATATGGTATTGATTTAGCTGCTCAAGATGCCTTTATCTGGGATGAAGCTAAAGGTGCTGAAAATTTACATGTAGCTGAACGTGCGAATGTCGGCATTACAATTAGTGAATCAACATTAGCTGAAAGTGGGACAGTTGTATTATATGCAGATAAAGGGATTGGTAGAAGTGTGAGTCTTTTACCAGCAACTTATATTGCGATTGTACCTAAATCTACTATTGTGCCAAGATTTACACAAGCTGCTCAAGAAATGAATGAAATGATGAAAGACGCAGCTAACTTTCCAACTTGCATTAACTTAATTACTGGACCATCTAACTCAGCGGATATAGAGATGAAACTTGTAGTAGGTGTTCATGGTCCAATTAAAGCAACATATATTGTTTTAGATGATAAATAATATTCCAGCCTGGAGCAAAAGCTCCAGGTTGTTTATTTTGCTATTGCTTTAATAAATATTATGTTTTGTATAGAATAGTGTTAACGTTCATAAAATAAATTTTTATGGAGGCATGAAATGACGATATTTAATAATAAAGTTGCCAATAAGTATGATGCATATTTTGAAACGAAAAAAGGACGATATGTTTGGCAAGTTGAAACAGATTTAATGAATCAATTGATTGATATTGAAAGTGGTATGCGTGTGCTTGAAATTGGTAGTGGTACAGGTATATATAGTATTCCATTTGCACAACAAGGGTGTAATGTAACAGGTATTGATATTTCAGGTGAAATGTTAGCAATTGCACGTCAGAAAGTAATTGAACAGCAATTAAATTTAGATTTTATACATATGGATGCTAATGCGCTTCATTTTTCTGAGAATACTTTTGATCGTATTTATTCGATGGGTGTATTAGATTTTGTAGATGATTTAGAACATGCTTTTGAGCAAGCCTATCGTGTGCTAAAGCCTGGTGGTAAAATCTCCATTGCTGTTGTTAATCGAGATAGTGCTTGGGGGAAACGTTATATGGACCCGCAATATAATAAAGGAAAAGTGTATGCACATGCCCATTTTAAAAATTTAAATGAGCTGATGCGTATTCATCCGGAAGAAATAATAGGCTCAGGAGAGTGTTTATTCGTTCCGCCCGATGCGGAGGAAAGTGAATTTACTTTAGAGAATGAAAGATTGATGAGTGACAATGCAGGTGGATGGATTAATGTCGTCTGGCAGAAGAAAGAAGGATAATTAATGAAAGAAAAAAATATCGATATTCAATTCGATCATATTATACATTATATAAATGGCATTGAAGACTTTCGTTTTCCGGGTAATAAATTAAATATTATCCCAGGAGGAAAACATTTGTCGTTAGGCACTAAAAATAGTTTAAGTAGAATAGATTTATCTTATATCGAATTTATCGACGTATTTGATAAACAATTAATAGAAGCTGCGATGAAAGATGATAAAGAATATTTGAGTTTCGCGAGTACATTAGGAAGAACTAATTATACTGAAGGATTTAAACGATTATGTTTTAGAACGCATGACATTTATGCCCTAAATCATCACTTTAAATCGTTAGGTTTAAAGACATTAGGACCATTAAAGATGGAAAGAGTCACACCTCAAGGTAAACTGATACAATGGGAACTTTTATATATAGATGACGAACGTAATTTTGAGTTACCTTTCTTTATACAATGGGGAGAGTCGGATAAAGAAAGACAGAAAGTATTAGAAAGTGAGATGCAATTGCACCTTCATATCGACACGATTGTTATCGAAACGCATGACTTTGATAGCATTGCAGAAATATTTGTATCGTGGCTTGATTATGAAGTAATAGGTGGGGTTATCAATACATATTTTCTATTAAAAAAAGAAGGATTACCTCATATTAAGTTAGTCCCTGGAAATGAAAACAAAATCAGAAGATTAGAAATAAAAACACAAGATGACAGTCTTAAAGGCGAACATCTTGTGCATGATGCAGTATATGCATTTATTTAACGTAAACATAATTGTAGATGACCATAACGATTAAATAGATATGATAAGAAGTAATAATAATTGTTAAAGCTGCAAGTATTTTTGTAAATGATGTAACGCGTGTAATTAAAAATAATATAGACAAAATAACTGCAAAACCAGCAGAAATGATATGGACACTCAATAAATTAATAGAAGCATCGGTTGATATAGTATATATAAAATATGCGTTGATAACCGCAAGTAACACTAATAATAAATTTTTCAACATATAAAAAACCTCATTTTTTATAGAATAATGTTAAAATAATAAAGTAACATTAACATTAGTTCAATTATAACAATAAAATAATAAAAATTGTTGCGTAACGTATGAAAGGATTCTTATTATGACAGTTTCAAGAATGAATATAAGTAATGAAGTACATGATCATTTCGTAAAAACACATGATAACGGAGATTTATTACAACTAACGGATTGGGCAGCTTCAAAATCTCGTTCAGGTTGGTATGCACGACGTATTGCTGTTGGTCGAGATGGTGAGATTGTCGGGGTAGGACAATTACTGTTCAAGAAAGTACCTAAATTACCATACAAACTTTGCTATATTTCTAGAGGATTTATTGTTGATTACAAAGATAAAGAAGCGGTAGAAGCATTAGTAAAGGATGCAATCAAAGTTGCAAAATCAGAAAAAGCATATGTGATAAAAATCGATCCTGATGTTGAAGTAAAATCAATGGGTAATATGGTACAACAATTAGAAGCATTAGGCTTTATACACCGAGGATTTGGTGATGGCTTAAGTTCAGATTACATTCAGCCTCGAATGACGATGGTGACAGATATTAGTGTTGACGATGAAACTTTGCTTAAATCATTTGAAAGAAACAATCGTTCAAAAGTGAAACGTAGTTTGAAGATGGGAACAGATTGTATTAAAGGTGATAGAACGGATTTAGGTACATTTGCTGAATTGATGAAAGAAACAGGAGCGCGTGATGGCTTTTTAACGCGAGATGTTTCCTACTTTGAAAACATTTATGATGCATTGAATCCAAATGGCGATGCCGAATTATTTTTAGTGAAATTAGTACCAGACAAAGTCCTTCGAAATTTAAACCAGGAACTTATCGATATTGAAGTACAGAAAGAAAAACTCACGCAAAAGAAAGATCAGAAGAAAGCACAGAATCAGCTAAATGATTTAAATATTAAACAAGAGAAAATTCAAAAACAAATTGCAGCGTTAGAAACTTTAAAACAAACGCACCCTGAAGGCAAAGTATTATCAGCTGCATTACTAACGTTTGCTGGTAAAAAGTCATACTACTTATATGGCGCTTCGAGCAATGAATTCAGAGATTACTTACCTAACCATAATATGCAATTTAGTATGATGCAATATGCACGTTCAGTTGGCGCTACAAGTTACGATTTCGGTGGAACGAGTAAAGAGCCAGATAAAGACTCAGAGTATTTTGGATTATGGCAATTTAAGAAAGTCTGGGGTACTAGATTAAGTGAAAAAGTTGGAGAATTTGATTATGTATTAAATCAACCGATTTATCATTTAATAGAAGTTGTTAAACCAAAAATGACAGATCTTAAGAAGAAGATTAAAATAAGAACTAAGTAAAAGTTAATATAATAATTGAGGTGACAGCTTTTGAGAATAGCATTTATCGGTGGCGGTAAAATGGTTACAGAGATGGTTAAAGGGTTAAACAGAAGTGGACTTACTAGAACGGATTTAGGTATTTGGATGAGAAATAAAGATAAACTTCAAAGCTTTAATGCAAAACATAATATTACACCACTTACAAAGATGAGTGATATTACACAGTACGATGCAATTATTCTTGGTGTGACACCTAACAATTACCGTGAAGTTACTTCAAAAATGGCAAAACAAATACGCGAACATCATATTCTTATTTCTATCGTCGGTGGATTATCTATTCAGGAGATTGATGATGAATTTGATGAGCACCCAAAAATTATTCGACTTATGCCTAATACACCGGTGGGGGTTAATGCTGGTGTGCTAGCGATGAGTAAAAATGAATTTGTCGAGAAAAAAGAAGCAAAGCAAGTGGAAGAAATAATGAAACGTTTAGGCTATACACATTGGATTGATGAATCTTTAATGCACTTAATGCCTGCTGTGACTGGATCCAGCCCGACGTTTATATATCTTCTCATTGAAGCGATGGCAGACAATGCTGTGAGTGAAGGATTAAATCGTGAGCTTGCATATCAAATGGTTAGTGAGATGATTATTGGTGCAGGAACGATGGTACGTCAAACGAAAGCGCATCCCGGTGTATTAAAAGATCAGGTAACAACACCAGGTGGTTCTACAATTCAAGGTGTAAAAATGTTAGAAGAAAAAGGTTTTAGAGATGCTATCTCAAAAGCGATGGATGCGATTAACGCTTTTAATAAAGGTTAAGAGGCTGACACGAAAGTGTACAGTCTCTTTTTTAGTTAAAGATGCTAAAAATTGATTGTTTTGTATTCATATATAGAAACGGATTTACAAATGTAACGTATAATATAAATAGGCAGTTAAAGACGCTAAATGAAGTTAAAAATATCGCAAGTAATCTGTAGGTAATATTTTTAGAGAGGCTCAGATCATTAGAAAAATGATAATGTATGCCTATCAGAAAAGTAACGATACAAAATATTAACCAAAAATATATGGTTAGAAAAATAATGCCACTATGAATAAAGTAACTCAAAAAAAATACAATATGCATGACAATTAGCATCGTCATCATTACTCTTTGCATGGTTTAACCTCCAATCACTTATATTGTAATATATATTGATTGATAAAAATATAAAATAATAAAAATATAAAATAATATAAATATTAAGGAGTTGTTATGATGAAAATAGGATTTATCGGAACAGGTGTTATGGGACGTAGCATGGCAAGTCATTTGGGTGAAACATTATTCGTGCATAACAGAACGAAAGAGAAGGCTGCGTCTTTAATAGAAGCTGGCGCTGTGTGGTGTGAATCACCAAAAGCAGTAGCTGAACATGCTGACATCGTATTCACGATACTTGGTTATCCTGTAGATGTTGAAGAAACTTATCTTGGTGAGAATGGATTAATTACAAACGGTAGAGAGCATCAAATATTTATTGACTGTACTACGAGCAGTCCTGAACTTGCTAAGAAATTGTTTAATGCAGGACAAACAAAAGGAATTGAAGTGCTCGATGCACCGGTTAGTGGAGGCGATATTGGTGCCAAAAATGCCACGCTTTCTATTATGGTAGGTGGTAATGAAACAACGTTTGATCAAGTTTATCCGCTATTAGAACGCATCGGTAAGTCTATTGCTTATTTTGGCGCTGCAGGAAGTGGACAGCATACGAAGATGGCGAATCAAATAGCAATCGCTTCTAATATGCTAGGTGTTGCAGAAAGTCTTTATTATGCAAAGTCAACCGGATTAGATGTTGAGCGTGTACTTGAAACAATTTCGAAAGGTGCTGCTGGAAGCTGGTCATTATCTAACCTTGCACCACGTATGTTAGTTGATGACTTCGCACCGGGTTTTTATACACATCACTTTTTAAAAGATATGAAGATTGCTTTAGAAGAAGCAGAGAAAATGAATATTCAATTACCAGGTTTATCTCTTGCATATGAATTATACGATACACTGTCTGATGCGTTGAAGCAGACGACAGGCACACAAATTATCTATAAAAAATATCAGTAAAAGATATAAAAGAAAAGAAAATATTAATATTTAATGAAGTTGTGTGATATTAGGTGCTTTATTTGGATAAATCATGTAAAATTGCCTATTGTTAAGAAGTTATATATGAATGGAGGAAAAGTCTTGATTAAGAAAATAATTGATTTTTCTTTGCATAATAAACTGGCTATCTGGTTGATGACATTAATTATTTTAGCAGCTGGGGTTTATAGTGCAACGAAGATGAAGATGGAAATGTTACCAAGTATGTCAACACCGGTAATATCGATTACAACACCTTATCCAGGTGCTACACCTGAGGATGTTTTAGAAGGTATAACCGATCCGATTGAAAAAAAAGTTAAGAATTTATCAGGTGTAGAAAAAGTAACAAGTCAGTCTCTTGAAAACGCTTCTGCTGTAACGGTGCAATATAAATTTGGTACAGATATGGATGAAGCACAAAATGAACTGGAAAAGCAGATTGATAAAGTTGAGATGCCTGAAGGTGCTATGGATAAACAAGTATCTCAAATGTCGATGTACACTTTCCCGATTATCAGCTATTCAATTTCTAGTGATAAATCAGATATCAAGACTTTAACAGAAAAGATAAAGAAAGATTTAGTACCTGAAATTGAAGGTATTGAAGGTGTAACAAACGTTACATTTTCAGGACAGGAAGTTGAACAGGTTGAACTTCAGTTTGACGACAAAAAGTTAAAAGCGAAAAAGTTAACTGAAGATAGCGTATTACAGTTTATTAAAGGTGCTACAATGGATGCGCCACTTGGATTATATACTTTCGGTAATGATTTAAAGAGCATTATTGTAAATGGTCAGTTTACAAATGTAGAAACATTAAAATCGCTTAAAATTCCGGTGACAGATAGTAGTGCTACTCAAAGCCAAACAGCCCCAAGTCAGTCGGCACAAATGCCACAAGATCCGGATCCGGCAGCACAGAAGGCTATGATGGAAGCGATGAAAAATGCCAAAGTGCCAACTGTGAAGTTATCAGAAGTAGCAGATATAAAAACAGTGCAAAGCCGTGAATCAATTTCTAAAACAAATGGTAAAGACTCATTAAGCGTGCAGGTTATCAAATCAGACGATGCGAACACTGTAACTTTGGCTAATGAAGTAAAAGAAAAAGTTAAACAATTTAAAAAAGACAATCCTGATATGAGTGCCGTACTTATGATGGATCAGGCAAAACCGATTGAAGATTCAGTTAAGACGATGGCGGAAAAAGCGATTATCGGTGCGATATTTGCGGTTATTATGATTTTGATCTTCCTAAGAAATATTCGTTCAACTTTAATTGCGGTTGTTTCTATTCCGATGTCTATTTTAATGGCGATGCTTATTTTAAAACAGATGGACATTTCACTTAACATTATGACGTTAGGGGCGATGACCGTTGCAATTGGACGTGTTATTGATGACTCGATTGTCGTTATTGAGAATATATTCCGTCGTATGTCGCTTAAAGGTGAGAAGTTAACAGGATTTGCATTAATCAGCAGTGCAACGAAAGAAATGTTCATTCCAATCATGAGTTCAACGATGGTTACAATCGCTGTATTCTTACCATTAGCTTTAGTATCTGGGTCTATTGGTGAAATCTTCAGACCATTTGCATGGACCGTTGTATTTGCATTACTTGCCTCACTTTTAATTGCGATTACTATCGTGCCGATGCTTGCACATACATTCTTTAAGAACGGTATTAAAGGTCATCATGACGATGAAGAGAAGGTTGGAAAGATTGCTGGATTCTATCGCAAGATATTAGACTGGTCATTAAGACATAAAGCGATTGTATCTGCATTAAGTGTGTTATTACTTGTGGGTAGTCTATTCTTAACACCTTATTTAGGTACGTCATTTATTTCTACAGGTGAAGATAAGTTACTGACATTAACATACAAACCGAAACCAGGTGAAAAAGAAGAAGACGTTGTGAAAAAAGGTGAAGCAGTTCAGAAAATATTAGCTAAAAATGAAAACGTTGTGAATACACAGTTTTCTGTTGGTGGAGAAAATCCATTCAACCCTGTCGCATCTAATGATATGGCAATGATGGTTGAATACAAGAAAGATACACCAAACTGGGAAGATGAAGCGGATAAAGTGTTAGCGAAAATTGCTAAATTAAATCATGAGGGCGATTGGAAAAACCAGGACTTCGCAACAGGTGGTGCAACAAATGCGGTTACAGTAACCGTAAATGGACCATCGACAGAAGCTATTCGACCAGTCGTTGAAAAGTTAGAAAAAGAATTAAAAGATGTAAAATCATTAACAAATGTCAATACGTCACTTTCAGATAGTTACGATGCGTATACTTTAAAAGTAGATCATAATAAATTATCTGAGTTAGGTTTAACAGCTGGACAAGTTGCAATGACATTAAATCAACGTAGCGATGATAAAGTTGTAACGAAAGTTGGCGAAAAAGGACAATCAACGGAAGTAATCTTAACGAAGAAAAAAGAAGATAACTGGACGAAAGAAAAGTTAGAAAATACAAAACTTACATCACCATTAGGTAAATCAGTGAAATTAAGTGATGTTGTAAAGATTGAAGAAACTAAAACTTCTGACACGATTAAACGTGAAGATGGTAATATTTCAGCATCCGTTGAAGGTAAAATCAAAGGTAAAGATGTAAGTAAAGCAACACAAGATGTAACAGAAAAGGTTAATACTTTAAAACACCCTGATAATGTTGATGTTCACGTTGGTGGAACAAGTGAAGATATTGGAGAAAGTTTCTCTCAACTCGGGCTTGCAATGCTTGCAGCAGTAGGTATTGTTTATCTCATCTTAGTATTAACATTTAAAGGTGGACTTGCACCACTTGCAATCCTATTCTCATTACCATTTACAATTATCGGCGTAATATTAGGACTATTAGCTTTCAAAGAAACTTTATCAGTACCATCTATGATTGGTATGTTAATGTTAATAGGTATCGTTGTAACAAATGCTATCGTATTAATTGACCGTGTCATTAACAAAGAAGCAGAAGGTTTACCGACACGTGAAGCAATTTTAGAAGCTGCAACGACTCGTGTACGTCCAATACTTATGACAGCACTTGCTACAGTTGGCGCATTAATGCCGTTATTATTTGGTGGAGATGGTTCGGTATTGATTTCTAAAGCGCTTGCTGTAACGGTAATCGGTGGTTTAGTATCATCCACGTTATTAACATTAATTGTAGTTCCGATTGTATATGAATTATTGATGAAAATGCGTAATAAATTTACGAAAAGTAATACAACAACAGAGCGCGTAACCGTTGTAAATAAATAAAAACTAAAGAATTCATTGACAATTGAAAATTTGAGTACTAATATAAATACCATATTAAAAATTAAATATCTTATCCAGAGAGACTGAGGGAATTGGCCCTATGACGTCTCAGCAGCGGGCTCTTACGAGTACTGTGCTAAATCCAACAAGCTATTATGCTTGATAGATAAGTGACTCATATATTACGTCATTGCTATTAAGCAATGACGTTTTTTTCTTTGGATAAGTAAGTGGAGGGAATAGATTGGCGATACAGTTTATTGATGTCAATAAGACATACAGAAGGAACGGTAAGACGACACAAGCGTTGAAAGATATTTATTTAACGATTCCAACCGGAAAGATATTTGGACTTATTGGTTATAGTGGTGCTGGAAAAAGTACTTTGCTCAGAACAATAAATTTACTCGAGAGACCTACGAGTGGCCAAGTGCTTGTCAATGATGTAGATATTACTACGTTAAACAAACAGAAACTACAAAAAGAACGATTAAACATAGGGATGATTTTCCAGCAGTTTAATTTAATCCAATCTAAGACAGTAGCGGAAAACATCGCATTCAGTTTAAAAGCAGCACATTTCCCTAAGAAACAGTATGATGCTCGCATTACTGAATTACTTAATCTTGTAGGACTAACCCATCGCCGTGATAGTTATCCAAGAGAGTTGTCTGGAGGACAAAAGCAACGTGTCGGAATTGCACGTGCGCTTGCCAATGATCCGGAAATATTGTTGTGTGATGAAGCGACGAGTGCGCTAGATCCAGAGACAACAAAAAGTATATTAAACTTGATTCGCGATATTAATCAGAAATTAGGGATTACTGTCGTTGTAATTACGCATGAGATGGATGTCATAAAAGAAATTTGTGATGAAGTGGCCGTAATGGATAATGGAGAAATCGTGGAACATGCAGATGTATTTACTGTGTTTTCTAATCCACAAAGTGATTTAACAAGACACTTTGTAAATGATATCTATCATCTGGAATTACCAGATCAATATACGAAATTAAATGATGAACATAAAGAAATTATTACGGTTAAGTTTATTGGAGATAGTGCAGAAAGTGCCTTTATCAATAATTTATATAAGAAATTTAACTGCGATATCTCGATTATTCAAGGTAGGATTGAATACATACAGAATCAACCGATAGGTATATTAACTTTCGAAGTTACAGGTGATATTCAAGAAAGAATTGCTATAAATGAATACATAAAGAAATCGAACGGAATCGAGAGGGTGGCATAAATGAGCGATAAATTTCAAACACTTCTACCAGAATTATATAAAGCATTTTTAGAAACGATTTTAATGTCTAGTATTGCAATTACACTCTCTGTTCTTATTGGATTGCCACTTGGTATCCTTCTTTATTTAACACGCAATCAATTGCTTTTACCGAATGGACCACTTAACTCGATATTAGGATTTATCGTCAATATCATCCGTTCGTTTCCGTTTATCATTTTGATGGTAGCGATACTGCCATTTGCTACCAAGATTGTTGGGCAGTCCCATGGTCCTTATGTTGCAAGTGTCGCTTTAACGCTTGCCGCTGTACCTTTATTTGCTAGACTTATTGAAACATCTTTAAAGGAAGTCGATAAAGGTGTCATTGAAGCATGTGTAGCTACTGGTGCATCACTTAAACAAATTATTATGGACGTGTTAATTCCAGAAAGTATGTCAGGGATTTTTCAGGCAATTACTTTAGCGATTATTAGCATACTAGCTTATAGTGCAACTGCTGGTGTTATCGGTGGCGGAGGTATTGGTGACCTTGCCATTCGATATGGATACTATCGTTATGACAACGTTACGATGATTGTAACAGTCATTATACTCATTATACTTGTACAATTGATTCAAATAACTGGTGACTTTATCAGTAAACGTGTAGATAAAAGATAATAAGTAAAAACGAAAGATTAAAATAAAAAATATAAACGAAAATAATAAAGAACGAAAAAATTAAAGCAACGAAAGAAGGAAGAATATGAAGAATATAGTTATTTTTATATTGTCAGGCATCATCGTTATATTGTTATCCGGGATATTATTAGATAAAGGTAATCCGTTTGAGCGTCAAAATGCGGATGTAAAAAGTACGCAAAGTAAAGATAAAGGCAAAGTTAGTATTGGTGCAACGAGTGGACCTTATGCTGATATGGTAAAGAAAGCAATTCAGCCTGGTCTTGAAAAATTAGGCTATACAGTAGCGCTCGTTGAATACTCTGATTACATTCAACCGAATAAATCATTAGCAAAAGGTGATTTAGATGCGAATTTATATCAGCACATTGAATTTATGAAACAGTTCAATGCCCAAAATAAGACGAATCTTGTTGCGACAGGACAAGTTCCAACTGCGCCGATGGGTATTTATTCTGGTAAATATAAATCATTTGATGAAGTACCTAATGGTGCAGAAATTGCAATTCCAAATGATCCAGTCAATGCAGCACGTGCTTTTAAGACATTAAAATTAGCACATCTTATAGATATTAAACCGAGGACAAACGAACTTACTATTTCAGAACGCGATGTCATTAACAACAAGAAAAATTTAAAGTTTGTTGCAGTAGAAGCGGCGCAATTACCACGTAGCAAAGATAGTATAGGATTATCAGCTGTTCCTGGTAACTTTGCATTAGCTTCTAAAATTGATTTAAAATCAGCATTACAGTTAGAGAAGATGGATGAACATTATCGAAATCGTATCGTTGTTAACAAGAAAAATGAAAATAGTCAATTAACAAAAGATATTAATAAAGTAATAACATCTAAAGCCTTTGATAAAGTAATAGATGAATCATTCGTTGGATTTGATAAACCGTAGGAGGCAGTGTAATGGCATACACAAAAATATTAGAAACAATTCCGGAAAGTTATTTTGGTAAGACGATGGGACGTAAACTTGATGTTGGAAGTAAACCCCTCATAAATATGGCGGTAGGGATACCTGATAAACCAGTACCTGATAGCGTAATTCAAGCACTGACTGAAAGTATTCAAAATCCACAGAATAATAAATACGGTGTGTTTAGAGGGAAAGAAACATTTAAAGCTGCAATTAAAAAGTTCTATAAAGACGTATATGATGTTGAATTAGACCAGGACAAAGAAATTTGTATTTTATATGGTACGAAAAGTGGGTTAGTGCATCTACCGACATGTGTGATTGAGCCGGGAGATGGTGTATTATTACCAAATCCGGGATACACGGATTATTTAGCGGGTGTGAAACTTGCTAGAGGGGAACATTATGAGCTGAAACTGTATCCGGAAGAACATTATTTACCTGATTTCGATAAAGTAGATGAAGCAAAACTTAATAACACAAAACTAATCTATTTAAATTATCCAAGTAACCCTACTGGTGCAGTTGCAACAAAAGCATTCTTTGATGCGACGATCAATCGTTTTAAAGACACAGATACAAAAATTGTGCATGACTTTGCATATGCTGCATTTGGGTTTGATGCAAAAAATCCTAGCATCTTGCAATCACCAGGTGCTAAGGATGTGGCGATTGAAATCTATTCATTATCTAAAGGTTTTAATATGTCTGGTGTACGCGTGGGATTTGCTGTAGGTAATGCAGAAATTATCGAGAACTTGAACTATTTCCAGGATCACACGCAGGTGGGTATGTGGGGTGCCATTCAGGACGGTGCTGTAGCGGCATTAGAACTTGGTGAATCGTTTTTAAATGAACAGAATGAATTATTTAAAAGACGTCGAGATAAAGTGACTCAAGCTTTAATTGAAGCAGATATTCCGTTTGAGCCGATGCAAGGTGGCATATTTATCTGGATAAAAGTGCCGGATGAATTTAATAGTGAAGAATATGTAGATTTCTTACTAAAGTCACAAAGTATGCTTACAACACCGGGACTTCCGTTTGGAAGTTTAGGTGATCAATACATTCGTGTTTCACTTGCAGTAGATGATGCTCAAGTGGATGAATTTATTGAACGCATTAAAGAAACAAATGTTCTTTATGAATGATAAAAAAACAGGATGCTATTTTGGCATCCTGTTTAAATATATATGGCTATAATCACAATAACCATTAAAGCGATAACAAGTGAAAAAATATCTAGAATTCTTTTTGCTTTTGAATCATTAAATTTATGTTTATAAGCTGCGATTTCAATATTCATTAATAAACATATCGCAAGTAATGTAATCCAGAACTTCATATTTCCCGGGATATGCATTACAGATGTAAATATAAAGAAGCAATACCCTAATCCTAATATAATACGTAATATATTTAATATATTCAATTTAAGATGATAGATACTCGTGTAACTTACAATAAGATACATCAATGTGAACAAAGTGATTAAAAAAATCATACTGTACGTCCTTTCTTAAAGTACATCATTAAGACGATTGTACCTATAACTGTCATTATTGCACCGAAATAAAATGGTGCATCAATTTGTTTTGATAAAATTCCGGTAAAAGCAAGTGGACCAAGAATACGTCCTAAGCTATCCATACTGTAACTGATAGAAGTGAGTTTACCCATATTACTACGATTGCCTTCTTTAGTCAATCTGCTTGTAAGCAACGTTCTAACTAATGCGTTACCAGCCATTAGAAGTACTAAACATAGTCCTGCATACCATAAATTCATAGAGAATGGTAATAGGATAAATGCGATAACTGTTAATATCTGACCTGTAATAATAACAGGTTTTTCTTTCCCATCTTTTACTTTACGTAAATAACCACCTTGGAGACCGGCATTGATCAATCCACCGATCATAAAAAGAAGACCCATTTGAGTAGTTGTGATATTTATTTTCTCAATTTCAAAGAGCTGGAAAGTACTTTCCATACCACTCATCGTAAACATAACGATAAAAGTTGAGATTAAGATGAATATAATTTGTGGTGTCAGCATTTTTGAAGTACCTAGCTCAGTTTCTTTCGCACTGTTTCCGTGATAAGTTTCCTGTAAAGTTAGCATTGATAATATTGCAATTAGTACCAGTATGGCACTTGTGACAAAGTATGGCACCTGATAACTGATGCCGGATAACAAGCCACCAACTGCAGGACCGAAGATGAAACCAAGTCCAATCATCATTCCCATGAGTCCCATATATTTATTACGTTCTTCTTCACTTGTCATATCACTCACCATGCTTGTTGTCGTTGAGAAACAAGCACCGGAGAAGATACCACCTATAACACGTGCAGTATAGAGCATTGCCAGGTTATCGATAAAAAGACCGAACAAAAAGAAGCTTAATGTAAATCCGATAAGTCCGATGAACAATATTTTTTTACGGCCAATTTTATCTGATAGATATCCCCAAAATGGTGCGGCTAAAAATGAAAATATTGAATAACTGGCTAGCAATAATCCCATATGAAATGCATTTAAGTGCATACTATGAACAAGTGCCGGGATTACAGGAATAACAATGCTAAAGCCAAAATATATAAAAAACTGAATTGCCATAAGTAATTTGATTTGTTTGTTCATAAAGTCACTCCAAAAAAAATTTAATACATATATTGTAACGAATAATAGTGGAAAAGAATATAAAAAGTCACGGTTTTTTACCGTGACAGATCGCATTACATTTTATCGCGTGTTTCCTGTATTGCTTTTTCGATTTCAACAAGCTTTTGTTCTAATTTAGGTGAAGATTGACCGGTTGATTCAACCTTCTCTAAATCGTTTTGGATTCTTATATATTCTTCTTTAAGTTCTAATAATTGTTGTTCTAAATTCATTATTTACTTCCTTTCTACAGGTATCCAGATTTCTACTTTCGGGTTATCGGTTTCAAAATTCATATTTAGCGGGTAGAATTCTAAATCAGCAGTTTGCAATGGTCTGAATGGTGCATCTTTAAACCAAGTACCGTAAATATACTCAAATGTTTCCTGAATAGCTGTTGGAATGGGACCGATTGCATCAAATACAACCCATTCAGACGCAGGGATATAAGCTGTTTCGTAATTTTCATGCGGTTCTTTAGTCGCAACTGAAATTAAGTAATTTAAATGTTCAGATGGTTCTGTTTTAATGCATGCACCGATGTGACCTTTTAAAGTATCTACATCATTTAATTTTTGTAAGTCAGCAAGTGTGCCGTTGTGTTCAAGCTCATCCCAGAGTGGTTTGATTTCTCCCATTGTTTCGGTAGTGAATTCTCTTTTTAAACCACTAAGATAAAATGCGCCGAGCGATACAACTTTATATGTCATATAAAAACCCCCTTCTAAAAGAAATATACATGAAAAGTGGTATATTATAAAGTGACAAGAATATTGGAGGCATGTATATGAGTAAAAAAGTAAAAACAAACGCATTAAGAAAACTTGATCAAAAGAAAATTTCTTATGAAACGTTCACATATTCGATAGAAGAAGATCAAGTTGATGGGATTACCGTAGCGAATAAAATTGGCCAACCAGTTGAAGAAGTATATAAAACATTAGTACTACAAGGTAAAAATAATTATTATGTCGCTGTTATTCCAGTTGAAGCAACGCTCAATATTAAAGCTATCAGTAAAGTAGTTGGTGAGAAGAAGTTAGAAATGCTTGCTGTAAAAAATCTAGAAAAAACAACAGGTTATATTCGTGGTGGCTGTTCACCGGTAGGTATGAAAAAACAATTTCCCACTGTAATTGATGCATCTGCTCAAACACATGAGAAAATTATTGTCAGTGCAGGGCAAATAGGTATCCAGATGAAAGTTAATGTAGATGAACTCATACAATTAATCAATGCGAAAGTGAGTCGGATTACCGATGAAGATTAAAGATAACTACATGACAATGTCAATTAAAGATAGACGTACAATCGTTGTCTCAGATATTCATGGCAATATAGATTTATTTAAAGATTTGCTTTTAAAAGTAGCGTATACAGAAGATGATCGGCTCATTATTTTAGGTGATATTATCGATAAAGGTCCTAAAAGTATAGCACTCGTTGAATTTGTAGGAGAATTATTGAAAAATGAACATGTTCACATGGTTCTCGGGAATTGTGACTGTATCTTCGATGAATTAGAAGAAGATTATTTGTACAATTATATGAAACGCCGTCATACACTTGTACATGAAGCGCTGGATAAACTCGGTAAGACACTGGATGATTATGAATCACAAAGTGATATGGCTAAGGACGTGCGTAAGCATTTTAGTTACATTCATGATATCGTTCGTGATTTACCTTTAATGATTGAAACAGAAGATTTCATATTTGTACATGCAGGTATAGACCAATATGATTATATGAATACGTCTCGTTATAACGCACTGAACATGCCATATTTCTATAATGCAACGCATGATGCTGAAAAAATGGTTGTGGTCGGTCATTTTCCGACATGTAACTTTGTTGAAGATGGACTTATGAATAACAACATTAAGATAAATGAAGCGTCACGTATCATTGATATCGATGGTGGCAATCAAGTGAAATATAGTGGCCAACTTAACGCGTTAATCATTGAATATACAGATGATGCATACACATTAAATACTTTGGCGGTAGATGATTATAAGAGAGAGGTTGTAATTCAGGATTTCGAAGTGGCCTATCAGGAGCCACATACGTTTACTTATCCGCATTTTGAAATAGAAGTATTTGATGGGGATGAATATTTCACGCAGGCAAAACACATACATACAGGAATAGACTTTATGGTAAAGACAGAATTTATTAAAGCAATTGAAGATGGCTACCGTCTAAAAGATGATTACACCGATTATTTCATGGATGTATCAATTGGAGAAGAAGTTGCTATCATTGATGATTCATACTTAGGGTATACACTTATTATGAAAGATGGTATTACTGGTTGGGTACCTGAAGAAGTATTGTAACAAGCTATTAAGAGAGAAGGTTTATCATGACACAAAGCTTTATTATGATTATCGCTTTGATTATGCTCGGATATATTTTGAAAAAGCTAAAATATTTAAAAGAAGAAGATGGAAGAGTACTCGCTACTTTAGTGATGAATGTAACATTACCTTCCCTTGTGATTGTGACTTTAAGCGGGGTAGAAATTGATGCATCATTGATTATGCTTCCGATTATCATGATTATATATGCAGTCATCGCAAAATTTTTAGCAATCCTTTTGTTTCTGAAATATAATAATCAAATTCGTGGCTCAGTAGGTATGATGGCTTCAGCTTTTAATATTGGATTATTTGCTTATCCACTGGTTGAGCAGATGTTTGGTGCTAAAGGATTACTGTACTTTGGAATGTTTGATATCGGTGGATCTATTATGATGTTTGGTGTAACTTACTTTGTCGGCAGTTACTTTAGTGAAGGGGGAGACACGTTTGATATTAGATATTTATTGATGAGTATTTTAAAGACCGTACCGTTAATGACATATATCATCATGCTGATATTTAATGTGATTCACTTTAAATTACCGTCTCAAGTGCTGGATTTCTTTGAAATCATATCAAAAGCCAATCTACCGTTATCCATGATTTTATTAGGTGTCTTTTTAAACTTTAAAATCGATAAGTATTACTTACCGATTGCAATGAAATACTTAGCGTTCCATTATGGATTAGGGGCATTTGTCGGTGCGATTTGTTACTTCTTATTACCGTTTAATGAGATGTTTAGAACGACTCTACTTATTGGTTGGCTATTACCGATAGGTGTGGCGATTATTCCGTATGCAATTGAATTTAAATATAAGACCATTCCACTGATCAGTATGATAACAAATATTACGATAGTGATATCGATTGTGATCCTGTATATATTTCAGTTGATAATGCTATAAAAGAAGAGCGTAGGACAAATTAACTTTGTCTTACGCTCATAATTTTTTATCCTTTACCACCCATGAATGATGGATATTTTGTCATACCACCATCAACATAGATTGTTTCACCTGTAATATAACTTGCATTTTCACTCGCTAAGAATATTGCCACATTTGCTACCTGGTGAGGTTCACCGATTATTCCCATAGGAATCATTCGTTCTGTTTCTTCACGTGTTTTATCATCGCTAAACTTTTCTTTTGTATGTTCAGTTACAATGGCACCAGGTGAAATATTATTAATGCGAATGCCTTTAGGTGCAAACTCCATACTCATCGTTTCCATCATTAATTTCATGCCACCTTTACTTGATGCGTAATTCACATAGTTTGGCCATGGAATGACATCATGTACACTTGAAATATTAATGATATTGCCTTTTTTACCGGTTTCGATAAAATGTTTACATGCTTCTCTACTACCGACAAATGCACCGGTTAAGTTAATGTGCATGACATTATTGAATGCTTCGGCTGACATTTCGACTGATGGTGTTGCTTTCTCATATCCCGCATTATTAATCATAATATCTAAACCACCAAAGGTATCAATTGCGGTTTGTATAATGTTAACAACATCTTCTTCTACCGAAACATCTCCTTGCACAGTAATTGCGTCTCCTCCATTTTTCTTAACGATTGCAGCAACGTCCTCTGCTTTATCTTTACTTGAGTTATAATTGATGACTACTTTACACTCTTCAATACCAAATGCTTCAGCCATAGCTTTACCGATACCACTAGAGGCACCAGTAATAACGACAACCTTATCTTTTAAATCTTTATACATCATAAAACCTCCAGTATTTATTTTTTAGCTAGTCCTAATAAAAATGCTGCTACAATAATAAGAATGATACCGATTGCAATACCGATATACTGTTTCTTTGTCTTCTTTTCTTTTAAAATAAAAATACCGCCCAATGTTGAAACGACGACTAACATTTGTGAGAATGAGAAACTGGTTGCAACACCGACTTTTGGTTGTGAATAGAACAAAGCCATATTACCAAGTGCCCATACAACACCAGGGATAATATTTTTTAAAATATTTTTCTTTTTAGGTTGGTGTTTGAAGCTTAATAAAATACCACCAATCAACATACCGATGGCCTGTGGAAATAGTGCATCCCATCCTTCAACGCCGAAGAATTGTCCGATGACAACGTATGTAACATAACCGATTGTAGAAATTATAAGTATGGGCAAAGCTTTCTTATAGTTATTATTACCACCATCTTCATTGTCACCTTTTAATGAAGTTAAAATGACTCCGATAACAAGAAATAATAATGCGGCTATGCCTAGTACTACTGCTTTTGTAGTTGTCCATTCGTTAAAGAAAAGTACAGAAATTAACGTAGTACTCACAAGTTGTAAACCAGTTGAAATAGGCATTGTTTTTGAAACACCTATCAGTTCAACACTTTTAAGCTGATTACCTTGACCAAGTGCCCAAAAAGCACCAGAAATAATACCTACTGCTAGTATTTTCAAATTTAATTCAGGTTGTACTATAAAGTATGTAATTGTACCGATAATGAATGCACCTAATACTGTACCCATAATTTGTTCATACGGAGAACCACCCACTTTAACGTTTATGAGTACAACACTTCCCCATAGTAATGCAGGGAGTAATGCAATTAATAAATCCATATATTCACTCCTTCTCTCTATATCGATAACTATCTTTTACCCTTTATTATTTTTACTAAAACAACAGCCTGTAATCGAAAAAATCGAGGTAACTTTATTAACTAAAAAATAGTTTATAAAATCTACCCCGATTTCAATATATTCATTTCAATGATTTGTTCTAATCCAGTGTATATTTAAAATGATTCATTTCATTGATTTTCTTAAATCCAATCGCTTCATAGAAAGCGATATTCTTTTCACGTTTGCTTTTCACGGAAATCTGTACGCGCTTTGCGTGATGTTTGTTGAAGGCATGATCTACGGCAAAAGACACAAGCTCATGACCGATACCTTTATTTCGGTACTGTGGATGTGTCGCTAAATATTCGATATTACAAACATCATCGTCGTTGATTTGAATCCATATACAAGCTTTAACAAGTCCTTCATTTAAATAAAGGTATAGTTCATGTGATTGTCCAACTGTAGATAATATCTTCTCGCATTTAGCTTTATAGTCTACCTGTAAATCTTTCATAAGACGAGTAAAACTTTTTTTATAAATAGGTTTATACTTGATGATTTGTGGTGCGATAGCTGTCGTTTTATTTTCTTCAGCTTCCATCGTATATGTTGTGCCTAAATATTGAGTGCGGAGATGTTTCATAACAGCCTGACCAAATCGATGTTCTTCATGGAAACTGAAATAATACGTTGTTGTACTTGGATGATTGCGTAAGAAATCCTGCCACATGACATCTATCATATTAAGGGTTTCTTTATCTGTTTTTGTAGTAATTGGACCAAGAATATTTGCTTCAGTTTCATTAATATGTTCCATACCAAATGCGGCGATGATTTCATCACCCTCAGTAATTTGTAACATATCTTCCGGATCAATATTATTAAGTTGATCGATAATACTTTGTTTTGTGACACGTATGTTTCCTACGTGGTGTTTACTATCCTGGTTTAGTTGGAACAAGAAATCAGCTAATAATTGTATATCTTTCATTTGAGAAATGTACAAGTCTTTCACTCCTTGAAATAATGCTGTAGTCCTTCTAATATGCCTCTATTATATGGTGAATTGGTATGGTGTTTATATTTAGATTTTGCTTCTTCAGTTGCGTTACTTACTAAATACCCATGTTTGACACTGTTTAGCATTAATAAGTCGTTCCCGCTATCGCCAAAAGCAAAGGTATGGTCTTTATCAACATTGAATTTTTCCATTAAATACTGCACTACTGCATGTTTACCGGCAATAGATGGATAAAAATCTACATCGTAATGATTTTCCGGATCACCAATTTTAGGGTTACACTTGCTGACGTTAACGATAAAATTATGTTTTTTACCAGTTGCCTTAATTAAATCAATATTTTCAGTATCCAGATCTCCTAATGAACGATAATAATAGTTACGAGAAAATGGTGCATTTTCAAAAGGGATTTGTGTGATAAGGTCTATATTTTGTTGTTTAAGTTGTTCTTCTATATTGAGAATGACGCTTTTATCAAAATTTAATTGTTGAAATTTATTATGATATGTTTCATCTCTAATCAGTCTATTATTTTTTACATAATATATCTCAGTGCCTGAGTTAGTCGAAATAAAATGTGGATAGTGTCTGTAATTTCCTTTTTCAAAACAAGCTTCTATCATTTCTTTAGTGCTTGCAGAAATAATGCCGAAAAGAATTCTTTTAGCTACAACATTTTGTTCTAAAAATGCGTCTAAGGCGAGTACATCTTCAGGATTACTTAAATCATGTGCGAAAAACGTTTCGTCAAAATCCGAACAGATCAAGTATTCAACATTTTCCGGGAAATGAAGTGACTTCATTACATCCCCTCCTTATTTTATTTAAGCATAACGGAGTCATTATTAAATAACAATTGTAAATATCAAAAAAACAGATGATTCTAAAAATCTGTTATAATTTAAGAAATCAAAAGAGAATAGGACGGATAATATGAAATCAGTAGTACTTGCTGAAAAGCCTTCAGTAGCACGTGATATAGCGCGTGTATTGAATTGTAATCAAAAGAAAAATGGATATATGGAGAACAATCAGTATATCGTAACATGGGCGTTAGGGCATTTAGTGACGAATGCAGACCCTGAGCAATATGATAGTAAATATAAGACTTGGGATATGAAAGATCTTCCGATATTACCTGAACGTATGAAATCAGTAGTAATCGGTAAGACGCGTAAGCAGTTTAACGTCGTAAAAAGTCAGATTGAACGTCAAGATGTGAATGAAGTAATCATCGCGACAGATGCGGGTCGTGAAGGAGAGCTTGTAGCGCGTTTAATATTAGAGAAATGTAAAGGGAATAAACCTGTTAAACGTTTATGGATTTCATCAGTTACAGATGGAGCAATCCGTGAAGGATTTAAAAAGCTAAAGCCGGGGAGTGCGTATCATGGTTTATATCAAGCCGCACTTGCGCGTAGTGAGGCAGACTGGATTGTTGGTATTAATGCAACACGTGCTTTGACGACGAAATATGATGCGCAACTTTCAACTGGACGTGTACAAACGCCTACATTACAAATGGTGAAAATCAGACAAGATGCTATCAATCAATTTCAACCAAGAAAATATTATGGTTTAAATATTGTTGTTGATGGGGTGACTTTTAACTGGCAGTCACCAAATAGAATCTTTGATGAAACAGTTGTAGACGAACTTATTAAAGCATTGCAAACCGAAAAAGCAGTTATAAGCGATGTTGTAACGAACGAGAAGAAACGATATCCAGGTAAGCTATATGATTTAACTTCTTTGCAGCAAGACGCATATCGCAGATTTAAATATTCTGCTAAAGAAACGTTAAGCACGATGCAAAATTTATATGAATCACATAAACTTGTGACTTATCCACGTACTGATTCAAACTATTTAACGACTGATATGGTAAGTACATTAAAAGATCGTGTAGCTTCACTTTCATCAACTGAATATCGTACACAAGTTGTTGAATTATTAAAGTCACCAATCAAAGGCGGCAGCCATTTTATCAATAACGCTAAAGTAAGTGATCATCATGCGATTGTACCGACAGAAGTGCGTGTAAATCTTGATAGCTTAAGTGGACGAGAGCAAAATATCTATATGTTGATAGCGGAACGTTTTTTAAGCAATTTATTACCACCGAATGTCTACGCAGAACAAAAAGTCACTGTAAATATTGGTGGGTCTATTTTTGTAGCGAAACAGGAACAAACTGTAACATTAGGATTTAAGGCATTAAATCATCAAGCTTCTTTAGAAAAACATCATCGTTTCGTAAAAGGCACGACTTTAGAAAACATTAAAATTAATAAAACAACGCATGAAACTGAGCCACCTCCATATTTAAATGAAGGCACATTATTAAAAGCGATGGAAAATCCAAGTAGCATATTTGAGATTGATAAGACAGCACAATCAACGCTCAAATCTGCTGGTGGTATTGGTACCGTTGCCACGCGTGCAGATATTATAGAAAAACTTTATAATTTAAATGCGATAGAGAACTTTAATGGCAATATTAAAGTGACGAATAAAGGACGACAATTGTTAGAACTTGCACCAAATGCGTTGAAATCACCAGAACTTACGGCTGATTGGGAACATAAGCTCACGTTAATTGAGAAAAATAAATATGATAAAAATAAATTTATAGGTGAGATGCGCAAATTCACGAAAGAGATTATCGATGAGATTAAATCAAGTGAAGATAAATTTAAACACGATAATTTGACGACAACAGAATGTCCAACGTGTGGTAAATTCATGTTGGAGAAAAAGACGCGTAATGGTAAGATGCTCGTTTGTCAGGATCCAACATGTGGCACGAAAAAGAATGTGCAACGCAAAACAAATGCACGCTGTCCTGAATGTAAAAAGAAATTAACGTTACATGGTAAAGGTCCGAAAGCGATGTACAGTTGTATTTGTGGTTTCCGTGAAACGCAGGAACAAATGGATAAACGATTTAAATCACGTAAAACTGGTAAAGTATCGAAAAATGAAATGAAGAAGTATATGAAAAAAGAGGAAGAACCGATTAACAATCCATTTGCAGACGCTTTAAAAAACTTAAATCTTTAGTAGATTTTGTGAACATTGTTACCGTTTTCACAGAACATGATACAATAGGATTGAATAAAGTTAAGGGGGCTTCTACTATGGAAGAAGTTAAAAAGAAGTTGAATTTAAAGCCGTATTGGATTATTTTAAGTTTTATCGTCTTAATTGCTATCATATTACTACCGACACCAGCAGATTTGCCGATTATGGCTAAGATGGCACTTGCTATTTTAGCATTTGCAGTGATTATGTGGGTCACTGAAGCGGTGAGTTATCCGGTTTCCAGTATGATGATCGTAGCATTGATCATCATGTTGATAGGTTTTAGTCCGATTCAAAAATTAGGTGCAGCAATGGGTAACCCAATGGTAGCAGGGAAACCATTAGCTGAAGATGCGATGTTCGGAACACAAAATGCATTGAAAATTGCATTCAGTGGATTCTCGAGTTCTGCAGTAGCACTAGTTGCAGCAGCGTTATTCTTAGCAACTGCAATGCAGGTAACCAATTTGCATAAACGTCTTGCATTACTTGTCTTATCTGTAGTTGGTAATAAAACAAATGCGGTTGTAGCAGGTTCGATCATTGTTTCAATTATACTCGCATTCTTTGTGCCTTCAGCTACGGCAAGAGCAGGTGCTGTAGTACCAATTTTATTAGGTATGGTAACAGCATTTGGTGCAAAAAAAGAATCACGACTCGCAGCCTTACTTGTTATTACTGCTGTTCAGGCAGTGTCTATCTGGAACGTAGGTATAAAGACAGGTGCAGCACAAAATATGGTCGCTATGGGATTTATCAATAAACAATTTAACCAGGATGTATCTTGGGGTGAGTGGTTTATGTATGCAGCACCATGGTCAATATTAATGTCAATTGCCTTATATTTCATTATGATCACAGTTATTAAGCCTGAAACGAAAGAAATTGAAGGCGGTAAAGAGTTAGTGAAGAAACAACTTGCTGAACTTGGTCCGGTTACTGCAAGAGAATGGCGACTCATCGCTATTTCAGTAGCATTATTATTCTTCTGGGCAACAGAAGCGAAGTTACACCCAATTGATTCTTCTTCTATTACGCTAGTAGCATTAGCGATTATGTTAACACCTAAAGTCGGTGTATTTACGTGGAAAGATGTTGAGAAGTTAATTCCATGGGGAACGATCATTGTATTTGCGATCGGTATCTCTCTAGGAAATTTATTACTGCAAACAACAGCAGCCCAATGGCTAAGTGATAAAACGTTTGGATTAATGGGGTTAGAACATATGCCGTTACTTGCAACAATCGCTTTAATTACATTGTTCAACATTATCATTCACTTAGGCTTTGCAAGTGCTACTAGTTTAGCGAGTGCCTTAATTCCAGTGTTTATTGCCTTAACTGCAACACTAGGACTGAAAGATAACGCTATTGGTTTTGTGTTAATTCAGCAATTTGTCATCAGCTTTGGCTTCTTATTACCAGTATCAGCACCACAAAACATGTTGGCATATGGTACAGGTACATTTACGGTAAAAGACTTCTTAAAAACAGGTATCGCATTAACAATTATCGGTTACTTACTTATCCTGTTATTTAGTGCGACGTATTGGCAGTGGATAGGATTGTTATAAAAAATGACCAAAATAAGGAGCACAGTGAAAAATTCACTGTGCTCTTGTTGTGTTATGCATCTTTAGATAAAATTTTCATATCTTTCGCATCAAGTTCAAATTCTTTAGATTTACCATCTTGACCTTTTAATTCAACGTTATATTTAAATTTACCATCATCGTGATCAAGTGACCACTCTTTAATATCTCCATTGTAAACTTTTTGTGCAGCTTTTATGATTTTATCAGCTGGAACAAATTTACCGTAATCAAAAGTCTTTACGTTATCTTCATCATCTTCTACTTGAGTAGAGATAATTTTGTTTTGTTCAGCATTTACTTTAATTTCATGTGTCTTCTTATTTGTATCAATTAAAGATATAGAATAGATCCATTGACCGTTATCACGATCGAATGAAATACTTTCTAGATCACCAGGAATTTTTTTCTGTGCAGTTTTAATTGCATCTTCTGGTAATACTTTAATATCATCTAATTTAATAGAAGCTTCATTTTTATCGTTATCATCATCAGCTTCAGTAGCTTCATCTTCATTGTCTACGTCATCTTGTTCTTCTACGCTACTGTCGCCTTCTTCTTTTGCATCGTTCTTTTCGTCAGCATTATCGTCTTTGTCATTTGTATCCGTTGCTTTTGTATCCGTTTTTTCTGTTTGTTGTTCTTGTTTAGACTCGTCTTTTGGAGATTTTTCAATATCTTTCGCGTCATTATTACATGCTGCAAGCGCAAGTGCCGAAGATAGAATTAAACTTAATATTTTAAATTTCATAATAATAATTCCTCCTTTGTTATTTATATTTTGTATTCCCAAAATATAGACAAAAAAACATTCAAATGATTTATATGCATTTTTTATTATGATTAAGACATAATGACTATAGAAAGTTTAAAAGATATAACTTTAGGATAAGAAAAATAACTAAAATACGAATATTAAAATTAATATTCATAAAATTGTATTGATTTTTCCGAACGTTGAGATTAGACTATACAAGTATAAAAATTAAAAAAGGGAAGTGCACAATGAGAAAATATTTTAAATTTGATGAATTAGGCACGGATTATAAAAGAGAGATACTTGGTGGATTAACGA
The DNA here is from genome assembly GCF_003259695.1 of Macrococcus epidermidis. Taxonomy (GTDB): domain Bacteria; phylum Bacillota; class Bacilli; order Staphylococcales; family Staphylococcaceae; genus Macrococcoides; species Macrococcoides epidermidis. Next base: position 46,561 of record NZ_PZJH01000006.1, on the reverse strand, counting down.
CGTTCTTATCAATGGCGTATATTTTAGCAGTTAACCCGGCGATGTTATCTTTAGCAGGCGTTAAAGGTATTCCTGAGAGTATGCGTATGGATGCGGGTGCAGTTTTCGTTGCTACAATTTTAGCTTCAATCGTCGGTTGTTTATTTATGGGGCTTATTGCGAACTATCCTATTGCCTTAGCACCAGGTATGGGACTTAATGCATTCTTCGCATTCACGGTTGTATTACAATATAATATTCCATGGCAAACTGGATTAACAGGTGTATTATTCTCTGGTATCTTCTTTGCATTGCTTACGATGACCGGTCTCGCGAAACGATTATTAATGCAATTCCATTTGAACTTAAAATGGCAGTGTCAGCAGGTATTGGATTATTCATTACTTTCGTTGGTTTAAAAGGTGCTGGTATCGTTCAGGCAAATGAAGCGACATTAGTATCTTTAGGGAACTTACATGATCCTCATGTATTGCTTGCTGTAGCAGGTATCGTACTAACGATAATTTTAATGGCTAAACGTATTCCGGGTAGTATTTTTATCGGAATGATCATTACGGCTATTGCAGGTATGTTGTTCGGATTAATCGATGCACCGAAGCAAATCATTGGAGCAGTACCGAGTATTGAGCCGACTTTCGGTAAAGCATTCTATGCTTTTAGTAATCCTTCTGAATTATTAAACTGGAAATTCATTTCAGTTGTACTTACATTCCTATTCATCGATTTCTTTGACACAGCAGGAACATTAGTTGCTGTTGCAACACAAGCAGGTTTAGTAAAAGATAATAAATTACCAAGAGCAGGACGTTCGTTATTTGCAGATTCATTAGCGACAATTACGGGAGCAATATTCGGTACATCTACTACAACATCTTATATCGAGTCATCTGCAGGTGTAGCAGTTGGAGCACGTACAGGATTTGCAAGTGTTGTTACAGCAATCTGTTTTGCATTGGCTTTATTCTTCTCACCATTAATGTCAGTAGTTACGAGTGCAGTAACAGCACCCGCATTAGTGATCGTAGGTGTATTGATGGTTAGTAATTTAAATAAGATAGAATGGCCGAAGTTCGAAATCGCAGTACCGGCATTTTTAACAATTATTATGATGCCATTAACATATTCAATCGCTACAGGTATTGCTTGTGGATTTATCTTCTATCCTATTACGATGGTTATGGCGAAACGTCATAAAGAAGTGCATCCAATTATGTACTTCATGGCAGTAGTTTTTATTTGTTATTTTGCTTTCGTACAACATTCATAAAAAAATTGCGGATTCTACTATTAGAATCCGCAATTTTTTAATTTTTATATTCTCTTACTGTTTCACCGGCACGACGACTATTGTAATGCGTTGTATTGCCTCTATATTCGCGCGTATTTAACACGATTCCGATATAAACTAACATTAAGAAGAACATTAACCAGTGCATAAACATTCCTACAACTGGAATGAATGCTATGGCGTTTGCAATAATGCCTACTACAGCAATTGTAGAAAGTGAAAATCTCGCTTCATTTGAGCGATCAAGTGCGGTGATGAGTAACATGATAATGTAAATCGAAATATTACTACCAAGCGGTGCCCAACCTAAAGATAAGACATAAGTACCTCCTAAGAAAGGTAATCCCATAAACCCTTCAGAAAACAACATAATAAAACCAAGAATCAATAAAATAATACGTATTGGACTTTTCATTTTTATACCCTCCAAAATTTAAAAGTAACAAATGAAACTTTTTCTTTGTATATACATTATAACATGGTATAATCATATTCTATGTAAAAACGCTCAGTTAGACATTTTAAAGTTTCTTCTATATTAAATACAGAATAATAAGCGCTTAATATATAATTAATTCATATATATCTATACCTTGAATTTTTGATATTTACTAATAATTAATAAAGATTTAGATAATCTTAAAAATATATTAACAAATATCATGAAAACTATTGCTTATTCATTTATATTCGTGTATTATATCTACTGTTGGACTTTAAAAAGCGATGAAGCGAGAGGTTACTGACACACCCGGCCGCTTTGCCATGGCGATGTGTTTGACAATTTTCGTGGAGAAGTCTATCAAACCAAAATAGACGTTACAAGAGGAGGTAAAATTATGGCAAAACAAAAAATTCGTATTCGTTTGAAAGCGTATGATCACCGCGTGATCGATCAATCAGCTGAGAAAATCGTAGAAACTGCAAAACGTTCAGGTGCAGAAGTATCAGGACCGATTCCGTTACCGACGGAAAAAACAGTTTATACAATTATCCGTGCCGTTCATAAGTACAAAGATTCTCGTGAACAGTTTGAACAACGCACACACAAACGTTTAATCGACATTGTTAACCCTACACCTAAAACAGTTGATGCTCTTATGGGCTTAAACTTACCATCAGGCGTAGACATCGAAATCAAATTATAATAATAAAGTAGGAGGTGCGACTTTCGATGACCAAAGGAATCTTAGGAAGAAAAGTTGGAATGACACAAGTATTCGCTGAAAACGGTGAATTAATTCCAGTAACAGTAGTAGAAGCAGCACAAAACGTAGTATTACAAAAGAAAACTGAAGAAGTTGATGGTTACTCATCAATCCAAATCGGTTTTGAAGACAAACAAGCTTACAAAGCAACGCGTAAATCAAACAAATTTGCGACGAAACCAGCTGAAGGCCATGCTAAAAAAGCAGGCACAGCACCTAAGCGCTTCATTCGTGAATTCAGAAACGTAGATGCTTCTGAATACGAAGTAGGTCAAGAAGTCACTGTGGACGCGTTCCAAGCTGGTGACATCGTTGACGTAACAGGAGTTTCTAAGGGTAAAGGTTTCCAAGGGGCTATTAAACGTCACGGTCAATCACGTGGACCTATGAGTCACGGTTCTCGTTACCACAGACGCCCAGGTTCAATGGGTATGGCATCTGACGCTTCTAAAGTATTTAAAGGTAAAGCATTACCAGGCCGTATGGGTGGTAATACAGTTACGATGCAAAACTTAGAAATCGTTAAAGTAGACGCTGAAGCGAACGTTATCTTAGTTAAAGGTAATGTACCAGGACCTAAAAAAGGTTTAGTAAAAATTCAAACTTCAATTAAAAAAGGTAATAAATAAGTAACCACGAAAGGAGGAAACAAACATAATGGCAAATTATGATGTATTAAAAGTAGATGGAACAAAAGCTGGTTCAATCGAATTAAACGAAAGTGTATTCGGAATCGAACCTAATCAACATGTATTATTCGAAGCAATTAACTTACAAAGAGCTTCTATGCGTCAAGGAACGCACGCAGTTAAAAACCGTTCAGCAGTACGCGGTGGCGGACGTAAACCTTGGAAGCAAAAAGGTACTGGACGTGCGCGTCAAGGTACTATCCGTGCTCCACAATGGCGTGGTGGTGGTATCGTATTCGGTCCAACACCAAGAAGTTATTCGTACAAAATGCCTAAAAAAATGCGTCGCTTAGCTTTACGTTCAGCGTTATCAGCTAAAGTGAAAGAAAACGCATTTACAGTTTTAGAATCATTAACTTTTGATGCTCCTAAAACAAAAGAATTCAAAAACATGACTACTACTTTAGAGTTACCAAGAAAAGTATTATTCATCGTTGAAGCTGAAGATGTAAACGTAGCATTATCTGCACGTAACATCCCAGGCGTAACTGTTATTACTGCTACTGGCTTAAACGTTTTAGATATCGTTCATGCGAATCAAGTAGTAATGACGAAAGGTGCAGTTGAAAAAGTAGAGGAGGTGCTTGGTTAATGGAAAATCGCGATATCATTAAGCGCCCCGTTATCACTGAACGTTCATCTGAACAAATGGCACAAGATAAATACACATTTGATGTAGATACGCGTGCAAACAAAACTCAAATCAAAATTGCTATCGAAGATATCTTTGATGTAAAAGTTGATAAAGTAAACGTTATGAACTATAAAGCTAAGAAAAAACGTGTTGGCCGTCACAGCGGTTACACAAACAAAAGAAGAAAAGCGATCGTTACTTTAAAAGACGGTTCAATCGACTTCTTCAGCTAAAATTAAACTAAAAAATAAACATTTACCATTAAGGAGGTAAAACGACAATGGCAATTAAACATTATAAGCCAATAACAAACGGTCGTCGTAATATGACAGGTTCAGATTTCGCTGAAATTACGTCAACGTCACCTGAAAAGTCATTACTTGAGCCCCTTCCGAGAAAAGCGGGTCGTAATAACCAAGGTAAGTTAACAGTACGTCACAGAGGTGGCGGTCATAAACGTCAATACCGTGTAATTGATTTCAAACGTAACAAAGATGGTATCCCAGCGAAAGTGGCTACAATCGAATACGATCCAAACCGCTCAGCAAATATCGCTTTATTACATTACTTAGACGGAGAAAAACGCTACATTATCGCTCCTAAAGGATTAACAGTTGGTACACAAGTATTCAACGGTCCTGAAGCTGATATTAAAGTAGGTAACGCATTACCATTAGCAAACATCCCAGTAGGTACAGTAATTCATAACATCGAATTAAAACCTGGTAAGGGTGGCCAATTAGTACGTTCAGCTGGAGCTTCAGCTCAAGTACTTGGTAAAGAAGGTAAATACGTATTAGTTCGTTTAAAATCTGGTGAAGTTCGTATGATCTTAGCTACTTGCCGTGCTACAATCGGTCAAGTTGGTAACGAGCAACACGAATTAATCAACATTGGTAAAGCGGGTCGTTCTAGATGGAAAGGTATCCGTCCAACAGTTCGTGGTTCTGTAATGAACCCTAACGATCACCCACACGGTGGTGGTGAAGGTCGTACTTCAATCGGTCGTCCATCTCCAATGTCACCATGGGGTAAACCAACGCTTGGTAAGAAAACTCGTAAGAAGAAAAACCGTTCTAACAAACTTATCGTTCGTGGACGTAAAAAATAATAATAACTTACTTAAGTTAGCGGCATAGACCGCTAACGACAGGTAAGACATGAGGGAGGCGCCATAATGGCTCGTAGTCTTAAAAAAGGACCTTTCATCGATGATCACTTAATGAAAAAAGTTGAAGCATTAGAGGAAGGCGGCAAAAAAACAGTAATCAAAACTTGGTCTCGTCGCTCTACAATTTTCCCGAACTTTATCGGACACACTATCGCAGTATACGATGGACGTAAACACGTACCTGTATACGTAACTGAAGATATGGTTGGACATAAATTAGGTGAATTCGCACCAACTCGTACTTACAAAGGTCACGGTGCAGACGACAAGAAAACTAAACGCTAATTTCAAATAAGGAGGAATAACCATGGAAGCAAAAGCGGTTGCAAGAACAATCAGAATCGCACCTCGTAAAGTGAGATTAGTTTTAGATCTTATCAGAGGTAAAGAAGTAGCGGAAGCTATCGCTATTTTAAAATTAACAAACAAAGCATCATCACCAGTAGTTGAAAAGTTATTAATGTCAGCATTAGCTAATGCAGAACATAACTATGATATGAATATTGATACTTTAATCGTTAAAGAAGCTTATGCAAACGAAGGACCAACTTTAAAACGTTTCCGTCCACGTGCACAAGGTCGTGCAAGTGCGATCAACAAACGTACAAGCCACATCACAATCGTTGTTGGCGACAAAGAAGTAAAAACTTCAAACAAAGCAGTAACTACAGAAGAAGCAAAATAATTTCAATCTCATTAAGGAGGGAATACAGTGGGTCAAAAAATTAATCCTATCGGACTTCGTGTCGGAATCATTCGTGACTGGGATGCGAAATGGTATGCAGAAAAAGATTTCGCTACTCTATTACATGAAGACTTAAAAGTTCGTAAATATATCGCAGAAAACTTAAAAGACGCTTCTGTTTCTCGTGTAGAAATCGAACGCGCAGCGAACCGTGTAAACATCGCTATCCACACTGGTAAACCTGGTATGGTTATCGGTAAAGGCGGATCAGAAATCGAAAAATTACGTAACGCATTAAACAGCTTAACTGGTAAACGTGTTCACATCAACGTTATTGAAATCAAAAAGGTTGATATGGATGCTACATTAGTTGCGGAAAACATTGCACGTCAATTAGAAAACCGTGTATCATTCCGTCGTGCTCAAAAACAAGCGATCCAACGTGCTATGAAGTTAGGTGCTAAAGGTATCAAAACTCAAGTATCAGGTCGTTTAGGCGGCGCAGACATCGCGCGTGCTGAACAATATTCAGAAGGAACTGTTCCACTTCATACATTACGTGCTGACATTGATTACGCACATGCAGAAGCAGACACTACTTACGGTAAATTAGGTGTTAAAGTATGGATCTATCGTGGTGAAGTTCTTCCTACAAAGAAGTCTAGTGAAGGAGGAAAATAGTAATGTTATTACCTAAACGTGTAAAATACCGTCGTCAACATAGACCTAAAACAACTGGTCGTTCTAAAGGCGGAAACGAAGTAACATTTGGTGAATATGGTTTACAAGCAACTACAGCTGCTTGGATTACATCTCGTCAAATTGAATCAGCTCGTATTGCAATGACTCGTTACATGAAACGTGGCGGGAAAGTTTGGATTAAAATCTTCCCTCACACACCATATACTAAAAAACCATTAGAAGTACGTATGGGATCTGGTAAAGGTGCAGTTGAAGGATGGGTAGCAGTAGTAAAACCTGGACGTATTATGTTTGAAATCGCAGGCGTATCTGAAGAAGTAGCGCGCGAAGCATTACGTTTAGCATCTCACAAACTTCCAGTGAAAACTAAGTTTGTAAAACGTGAAGAATTGGGTGGTGACACAAATGAAAGCTAAGGAAATTAGAGATTTAACCACTTCAGAAATTGAAACTAAAGTAAAATCGCTTAAAGAGGAACTTTTCAACCTACGCTTTCAGTTAGCTACAGGTCAACTTGAAAATACAGCACGTATTCGCGAAGTGAAAAAATCAATCGCGCGTATGAAAACTGTTGTACGTGAAAGAGAAATCGAGCAACAAAAAACTGAACAAAAATAATTTTTAAGGAATAGGAGGGAACTCTTGTGAGCGAAAGAAACGATCGTAAAGTTTACACAGGTAAAGTTGTATCTGACAAAATGGATAAAACTATCACTGTTGTAGTTGAAACTTATAAAACACATTCTTTATACGGCAAACGTGTAAAGTACTCTAAAAAATATAAAGCACATGATGAAAACAACACAGCGAAAATGGGCGATATCGTAAAAATTATGGAAACACGTCCTTTATCAGCTACAAAACGCTTCCGTTTAGTAGAAGTTGTTGAAGAATCAATTATCATTTAATAAGTAAATTAGATAAAGGAGGTAACTCGAATGATCCAACAAGAATCACGCTTGAAAGTAGCAGATAACTCTGGTGCTCGTGAAGTATTAACTATTAAAGTATTAGGCGGATCTGGTCGTAAAACAGCTAACATCGGTGACGTAATCGTATGTACAGTTAAAAATGCTACACCAGGTGGCGTTGTTAAAAAAGGTGACGTTGTTAAAGCTGTTATCGTTCGTACTAAATCTGGTGTACGTCGTAACGACGGTTCATACATCAAATTTGACGAAAACGCTTGTGTTATCATCCGTGATGACAAAGGACCTCGTGGAACACGTATCTTTGGACCTGTTGCACGTGAATTACGTGAAGGTAACTTCATGAAAATCGTTTCATTAGCACCTGAAGTATTATAATAAACACTAATAAAGAGGAGGTGTCTACGACATGCATATTAAAAAAGGCGACAAAGTTATCGTTATCACAGGTAAAGATAAAGGTAAAACAGGAACAGTAATCGAAGCTCTTCCTAAAAAAGATCGCGTAGTTGTTGAAGGTGTAAACATCGCAAAAAAACACCAAAAACCTACTCAAATGAATCCTGAAGGCGGCATCGTTGAATTTGAAGCTGCAATTCACGTTTCAAATGTTATGTTAATTGACCCAAAAACAAACAAACCAACACGTGTTGGTACGAAAATAGAAGATGGCAAGAAAGTACGTGTAGCTAAGAAATCTGGAGAAATCATTAAATAATTATCTGGAAGGAGGTTCTCACATTGACACAAACACGTTTAAAAGAAAAATTCATTAAAGAAATCTCACCTGAAATGATGAAGAAATTTAATTACGCATCAGTGATGGAAGTACCAAAAATCGAAAAAATCGTAGTAAACATGGGTATCGGTGACGCTGTTCAAAACTCTAAAGTCTTAGACTCAGCAGTTGAAGAATTACAAGCAATCACTGGTCAAAAACCAATGGTTACACGTGCTAAAAAATCAATCGCAACATTCCGTTTACGTGAAGGTATGCCAATCGGAGCAAAAGTTACTTTACGTGGCGAAAGAATGTACGAATTCTTTGATAAATTAGTAAACGTTTCATTACCTCGTGTACGTGACTTCCGTGGTATCTCAAACAAAGCGTTTGACGGTCGCGGTAACTACACATTAGGTGTAAAAGAACAATTAATTTTCCCTGAAATCGATTATGATAAAGTAAGTAAAACACGCGGAATGGATATCGTTATCGTAACTACTGCTAACACTGACGAGGAAGCTCGTGAATTGTTAACACAATTCGGTATGCCATTTCAAAAGTAATCTCTAATATAAAAGGAGGCTAAATTTAGTGGCTAAAAAATCAATGATCGCTAAACAACAGCGTAAACAAAAATTTAAAGTACAAGAATACACTCGTTGTGAACGTTGCGGACGTCCACATTCAGTATTACGCAAATTCAAACTTTGCCGTATTTGTTTCCGTGAATTAGCTTATAAAGGTCAGATTCCTGGCGTTAAAAAAGCAAGCTGGTAAAATTCAAACCTGAAAGGAGGATATTTTAAATGACTATGTCAGATCCAATCGCAGATATGCTAACTCGCGTACGTAACGCAAACATGGTACGTCACGAGAAATTAGAATTACCTGCATCAAACATTAAAAAAGAAATCGCTGAAATCCTTAAACGTGAAGGATTCGTTAAAAGTGTTGAATATATTGAAGATGATAAACAAGGTGTTATCCGTATGTTCTTAAAATACGGTTCTAACAACGAACGTGTTATCACTGGTTTAAAACGTATCTCTAAACCTGGTTTACGTGTATACGCGAAAGCTGATGAATTACCAAAAGTATTAAATGGTTTAGGTATTGCATTAGTTTCAACTTCTGAAGGTGTATTAACTGATAAAGAAGCGCGTCAACGTAACATCGGTGGAGAAGTATTAGCTTACATCTGGTAAGAATTATTAAAGAAGGAGGTGCCGACTAATGAGTCGTGTTGGTAAGAAGATTATTGAAATCCCAGCTGGGGTTGACATTAAAATCGACGGTAATACTGTAACGGTTAAAGGACCTAAAGGTGAATTAACTAGAACATTTAACGAAGAAATGACATATAAATTAGAAGACAATACTTTAGAAGTAGTTCGTCCATCTGATTCTAAAGCTCATAAAACAATCCACGGAACTACACGTGCTTTAATCGCTAACATGGTTGAAGGTGTATCTAAAGGATTTGAAAAGAACTTAGAATTAATCGGGGTTGGTTACCGTGCTCAAATGCAAGGTAAAAACTTAATCCTTAACGTTGGATACTCTCACCCAATTGAAATCGTAGCTGAAGATGGTATTACATTATCAGTAGATAAAAATACGAAAGTAAAAGTTGAAGGTATTTCTAAAGAACGTGTTGGAGCAATCGCTTCAAATATCCGTGCTACTCGTCCTCCAGAGCCTTACAAAGGTAAAGGTGTACGTTACGAAGGCGAATATGTTCGTCGTAAAGAAGGTAAAACTGGTAAGTAATCTCTAAAATAGGAAAGGAGAATATTCATGATCACTAAAATCGATAAGAACAAAGTGCGTATGAAAAGACATGCTCGTGTACGTAGTAGATTAGCTGGTACTACTGAGCGTCCTCGTTTAAACGTATATCGTTCAAACAAACACATTTACGCACAAGTGATTGATGACGTTAAAGGTGTAACTTTAGCTCAAGCATCAACACAAGATAAAGGTTTAGGCTTAGAAGCTACTTCAAATGTTGAAGCAGCAGCTAAAGTCGGTGAAGCAGTTGCTAAATTAGCAGTAGAAAAAGGCGTTAAAGCAGTTGTATTCGACCGCGGAGGATATTTATTCCACGGACGTGTAAAAGCATTAGCTGATGCAGCACGCGAAAACGGTTTAGAATTTTAATAAAAGGAGGAACTCTTAATGCGTCGTGAAAAAGAAGTTAAAGAATTTGAAGAACGCGTAGTTACCATCAACCGTGTATCTAAAGTTGTTAAGGGTGGACGTCGTATGCGTTTCACTGCTTTAGTAGTTGTTGGAGATAAAAATGGTCGCGTTGGTTTCGGTACTGGTAAAGCACAAGAAGTACCAGAAGCGATTAAAAAAGCAATCGAAGATGCTAAGAAAAACTTAATCACTGTTCCTCGTGTTAAAGGTACAACACCTCACGAAGTTACAGGTAGATTCGGAGCAGGAAGCGTATTAATCAAACCTGCAGCACCTGGTACAGGAGTTATCGCTGGTGGTCCAGTCCGTGCCGTGTTAGAATTAGCTGGTATTACTGATATCTTAAGTAAATCATTAGGTTCAAATACACCAATCAACATGGTTCGCGCTACTGTTCAAGGTTTAAAAGAACTTAAAGTTGCTGAAGATGTGGCTAAATTACGTGGTAAATCAGTCGAAGAATTATACAATTAAGGAGGGCATAAACAATGGCTAAAATTAAGATTACCCTCACTCGTAGTATTATCGGTCGTCCTGAAACACAACGTAAAACTGTTAAAGCTTTAGGGCTTAACAAAATGCATCAAACAGTTGAAGTTGATGACAACCCTGCGATTCGTGGGCAAATTAACAAAGTAAGTCACTTAGTGACAGTAACAGAAGCATAAAATTTTTAAGAATAAGGAGGTGCCGAAATGAAATTACATGAAATGAAACCAGTTGAAGGCGCTCGTAAAGAACGTAACCGTGTTGGTCGCGGTATGGCTTCAGGTAATGGTAAAACAAGTGGACGTGGTCACAAAGGTCAAAAAGCACGTTCTGGTGGTGGAGTACGTTTAGGTTTTGAAGGTGGACAATTACCTTTATTCCGTCGTTTACCAAAACGTGGATTTACAAACATTAACCGTAAAGACTATGCGATTGTTAACTTAGATCAATTAAACCGTTTTGAAGAAGGTACAGAAGTAACACCAGCTTTACTTATTGAATCAGGTGTAGTATCTAACGAAAAATCAGGTATTAAAATTCTTGGTAATGGTGAATTAACAGCAAAGTTAACAGTAAAAGCTCATAAATTTTCAGCTTCAGCGAAAGAAGCAATTGAAGGTAAGGGCGGAACAACTGAGGTGATCTAATGTTTGATACGCTTATTAGTTTCTTTAAAGTAAAAGAAATACGTAGCAAAATCATCTTTACACTCGCAATGTTAATTATCTTTAAAATCGGAACATATATTCCGGTTCCAGGTGTCAACCCAGCAGCGTTTGAAAGTCAGACCAATAAAGGTATTACTGATTTGATGAATACGTTTGGTGGGGGAGCACTGCAAAACTTCTCCATTCTTGCAATGGGGATTATGCCCTACATTACTGCATCAATCGTCGTTCAATTACTGCAAATGGATGTTGTACCCAAGTTTACAGAATGGTCTAAACAAGGTGAAGTTGGACGTAAAAAGCTAACGCAATTTACGCGTTACTTCACAATTGTATTAGCATTCATTCAAGGGTTTGGTATGAGTTATAGTTTCAATAACATGTTAGGTGGTCAATTGATCACGAATACAAGTATATGGAACTTCATTCTTATCGCTATCGTGTTAACAGCAGGTACTGCATTTTTAATGTGGTTAGGTGAACAAATTACACAACACGGTGTTGGTAATGGTATTTCTATTATCATCTTCGGTGGTATTTTATCTTCTATTCCACCAGCGTTAATTCAGTTCTATCAACAATCATTTGTTGGTGCGAACGATACAACAATGGCAGTTTTAGAAGCGATTGGTATTTTTATTGGTATGATACTTCTTACTGCTTTTGCAGTATTCGTACTTCAAGCAGTTCGTAAAATTCCAATTCAATATGCGAAACGCACAACAGGTAACAGATTAGCACCACAAGCAACATTCTTACCGTTAAAGGTTAATGCTGCTGGGGTTATTCCGGTTATCTTTGCAATGGCGTTTTTCATGCTTCCGAAGACGTTACAATTACTCTTCCCGAAAGCGGATTGGGCAAAAACTTTAGCAGCACATTCTGATCCGGCACAGCCGATCGGTATGATTGTATATGTAATATTAATTATTGCATTTGCTTACTTTTATGCATTTGTTCAAGTTAATCCTGAACAAATGGCTGACAATTTAAGAAAACAGGGTAGTTACGTGCCGGGAATTCGTCCTGGTAAAAATACTCAAAACTATATTACAAAAGTTCTTTATCGTTTAACTTTTGTTGGTTCTTTATTCTTAGCAGGTATTGCAGTGTTACCATTAATCGTTTCAGATTTCTTAAACTTACCGCAATCATTACGCATTGGTGGAACAAGTTTATTAATCGTAATTGGGGTGGCATTAGAGACAATTGCTCAGTTAAAGGCTCAACTTGGTCAACGTGAATATAAAGGTTTTAAAAGACGTTAATGTCTGGAGGGCATTTTATGAATATCATTTTAATGGGCTTACCTGGCGCAGGTAAAGGGACTCAAGCGAGTGAAATTATTAAGAAATACCCAATTCCTCATATTTCTACTGGAGACATGTTCCGTGCAGCTATCAAAAATAATACTGAGCTTGGTCAAAAAGCAAAGTCATTTATGGATAACGGCGAACTTGTTCCAGATGAAGTTACGATTGGTATCGTTCGTGAAAGATTGTTAGAAGAAGATGCTAAACGCGGTTTCCTACTTGATGGTTTCCCAAGAACAGTTGAGCAGGCTGAAGCACTGAACGAAATGTTAGCTGCTGTGGATCGTAAGATTGAAGGCGTAATTAACATTGATGTTCAGGAAGAAGAATTGATGAACCGTTTAACGGGACGTCGTATTTGCGAAACTTGTGGGACAACTTATCATTTAGTGTTCAATCCACCTAAAGTAGAAGGTATTTGTGATATTGATGGTGGAAAGTTATATCAACGTGCAGATGATAATCCTGAAACAGTTCGTACACGTTTAGACGTAAACATTAAACAAACGAAACCATTACTTGATTTCTATACAAATCAAGGTGTGCTTTTCAATGTTGATGGTTCGAAAGACATTAAGGATGTTACTACTGAAGTTGAGAAGGTATTAAATCAGCTTTAATCGTTTACCGAGATTCACCTCCTGGTGAGTTGCTTAAGTGGATGTGATCAGTTGAATCAAGTAAGTATTGGTCAAATTGTCACGAGTAATCGTGGCAAAGATAAAGGGTTACCTGGAGTCATTATTGCTATTATCGATCATCGATTTGTACTTGTTGCAGACGGAGATAAACGGACTTATGAATATCCAAAGAAAAAGAACCTGTCGCATTTAATACTAAGTGATGAACACTCACCTGAAATTAAATCGAGTATTTCTGAAGCAGGTTTTGTAACAGACGCTAAATTACGTTACGTTTTGCAAAAATATACCGCTCGAATTTCGGAATCTTGATAAAAAGGGGGAATTTGAAAATGGCTAAACAAGATGTAATTGAATTAGAAGGTACTGTATTAGATACTTTACCAAATGCAATGTTTAAAGTAGAATTAGAAAATGGTCATGAGATCTTAGCGCATGTTAGCGGTAAAATTCGTATGAACTACATCCGTATTCTACCTGGCGACAAAGTAACTGTTGAAATGAGTCCTTACGATTTAACTCGTGGACGCATTACGTATCGTTATAAATAATAAGAACTCCAATATTAAATTAGGAGGTAAGAAACATGAAAGTTAGACCATCAGTAAAACCCATTTGTGAAAAATGTAAAGTTATTCGCAGAAAAGGTAAAGTAATGGTAATTTGTGAAAATCCAAAACACAAACAAAAACAAGGATAAGAAAACAGGAGGTGCAATATAAATGGCACGTATCGCAGGTGTAGACGTACCACGTGAGAAACGCGTAGTGATCGCATTAACTTACGTTTATGGTATTGGTAAAACAACAGCTCAAAAAATCTTAGCAGCTGCTAATGTTAACGAGAGTACTCGTGTGCGCGACTTAACAGAAGATGAATTAAACAGAATCCGTGAACAAGTAGATGGATACAAAGTTGAAGGTGACTTACGTCGTGAGATCAACTTAAACATCAAACGTTTAATGGAAATTGCTTCATACAGAGGTATTCGTCACCGTCGTGGTTTACCAACACGTGGACAAAATACTAAAAACAATGCACGTACTCGTAAAGGTCCAGTTAAGACCGTTGCTAACAAGAAGAAATAATAAGTAAAGGAGTGAGCTAAATGGCACGTAAACAAGTATCACGTAAGCGTAGAGTTAAAAAGAATATTGAGTCTGGTGTTGCACACATCCGTTCAACATTCAACAATACAATCGTAACAATTACTGATGAATTCGGTAATGCTTTATCATGGTCATCTGCTGGTGCGTTAGGTTTCAGAGGTTCTCGTAAATCTACACCATTCGCAGCTCAAATGGCATCAGAAACTGCATCTAAAGCAGCTATGGAACATGGTTTAAAAACTGTAGAAGTTACTGTTAAAGGACCTGGTCAAGGTCGTGAAGCAGCAATTCGTGCGTTACAATCAGCTGGTTTAGAAATTACAGCGATTAAAGACGTTACACCAGTACCACATAACGGTTGTCGTCCACCGAAACGTCGTCGCGTATAATTTTCAATTAGTATCAAAGACACTTATAATAGTATATGGAACTAAAATAAAATTATTCGACGTTGTTGAAGGAGGATTATTACATGATTGAAATCGAAAAACCTAGAATTGAGACAGTTGAAATTAGTGAAGATTCTAAATTCGGTAAATTCGTAGTTGAACCGTTAGAACGTGGTTATGGTACAACATTAGGAAACTCCTTACGTCGTATCCTATTATCTTCATTACCAGGTGCGGCTGTTAAGAATATTGAAATCGAAGGTGTCTTACATGAATTCTCAGCTGTTGAGAATGTAGTGGAAGATGTTACAACAATGATCATGAACATCAAAAAGCTTGCGCTTAAAATCTACTCTGATGAAGATAAAACGCTTGAAATTGATGTAAAAGATGAAGGCGTTGTTACTGCGAAAGATATTATGCATGACAGTGATGTTGAAATTTTAAATCCTGATTTAAAAATCGCAACAGTATCTAAAGGTGGACACTTAAAAATGCGTTTGGTAGCAAATGCAGGACGTGGTTACACTTTAGCTGAAGATAATAACACAAGTGATTTACCAATTGGAGTAATTCCAGTTGATTCAATCTACACACCAGTTGAGCGTGTAAACTACACAGTAGAGAATACACGTGTTGGTCAAAGTACTAACTTTGACAAATTAACTTTAGATGTATGGACTGATGGATCATTAACACCACAAGAAGCTATTTCTTTAGGTGCTAAGATTATGACAGAACATTTAAACATCTTCGTTGACTTAACTGATGAAGCACAAAATGCTGAAATCATGATTGAAAAAGAAGAAGATCACAAAGAAAAAGTACTTGAAATGTCGATTGAAGAACTTGATTTATCAGTTCGTTCTTATAACTGTCTGAAACGTGCAGGTATTAATTCTGTTCAGGAATTAGCCGACAAATCAGAAGCTGATATGATGAAAGTTCGTAACTTAGGACGCAAGTCTTTAGAAGAAGTTAAATTTAAATTAGAAGACTTAGGTCTTGGATTAAGAAAAGAAGACTAGTTAAAGGAGGTTACGATTCATGGGTTACAGAAAATTAGGTCGTACATCAGATCAACGTAAAGCTATGTTACGCGATTTAGCAACTTCTTTAATCGTTAACGAGCGAATCGAAACGACTGAAGCACGCGCGAAAGAATTACGTAAAATCGTAGAAAAATTAATTACTTTAGGTAAACGTGGAGACTTACATGCTCGCCGTCAAGCAGCTGAAGTTTTACGTCGTGTTGAAATTTTAAACGAAGATGAAACTACACAATTCGCAATTCAAAAATTATTCTCTGACATTGCTCCTCGTTACACAGAGCGTCAAGGTGGATATACTAGAATTATGAAAGTTGGACCACGTCGTGGAGACGGTTCAGAAATGGTTATCATCGAATTAGTATAATAATAATCATCATGGATTTAGGGATCACTTATCTTACACATACACACATAAGCAAATGAGTGCAACGATAATGTTTGCCACACACAGATATTGTCTAGCTCAGAGTACTTCGCCATAATAGAATAACGTTTTGCGTGACCTCTAGGCGGAGTGCGCGCTTTTTTCATTATTAAATCCGGAATTCCGGGTTTTTTATTTATATACAGACATTTTGTTTTGTGTTAATGATTTATGGTATAAATAATTAACAGAACATGAAATGTATTGATTTAAATTAAAAAAAGAAAGGTGAATGTATGGAACCGATCATTACAATAAACAATTTATCATATACTTATGATGGTCAGAGTATTCCCGCAATTGACGATCTTTCTTTAACGATTAATAAAGGCGAGTGGATATCCATTGTTGGTCATAACGGTTCAGGTAAGTCGACTTTACTTAAACTGATCGGTGGTATTGAACTTATCCAAAAAGGTGACATTACAATTAATAAAATCAAACTCAGAGAAGATACAATCCAATCTGTACATGAACAGTTAGGCATAGTATTTCAAAATCCGGATAACCAATTTGTTGGTGCAACAGTTGAAGATGACATTGCCTTCGGATTAGAAAATTATGGTGTCCCTCATGATGAAATGCATGTACGTGTAAATCAGGCTTTAGAGGCCGTTGAAATGTCACATATGAGAAGACATGAACCACATCATTTATCTGGTGGTCAGAAGCAGCGTGTAGCGATAGCAAGCGTATTGGCGCTACAACCTGAAATCATCATTTTAGACGAAGCGACATCAATGCTGGATCCTGAAGGACGTACTGAAATATTAAGAATAATAAAGCGTGTACAACAAACACATCGGCTTACAATTATACATATTACGCATCATCTGGAAGAAACGCTGGACAGTGATCGCATCTTTGTAATGAACAAAGGCAGTGTTGTGCTGTCCGGCACACCGGAAACGATATATAAAAGTGCTGATGAATTAATCTCTATAGGACTTGATTTGCCATTTGAAATGAAAGTAAATCGACTATTATTTAATCAGGATGAATTTATAACAACAGAGGAGTTGCTCAAGAAACTATGAAGATACAATTAAACGACGTTGGTTTTCATTATTCTAAAGACACTCCTTTTGAAGTTCGTGCTTTAACAGACATTAATATGACGTTTGTTGAGAATAAATTTTATGCGATTATCGGACATACTGGATCAGGTAAATCTACTGTGATTCAGCATTTAAATGCACTGATTAAACCGACAGAAGGTAACATCGATATTGATGGACAAGTGATAACTCACAAAACGAAGAATAAATATCTCAAACCTATACGAAAAAAAGTCGGGATGGTCTTTCAGTTTGCAGAGCAGCAATTATTTGAAGAAACTGTGCTTAAAGATATCATGTTTGGTCCTTTGAACTATGGTATAGCGGAAAAAGTTGCTGAGGCACGCGCACGTGAACTATTTAAATTATTTGGTATGGATGAGTCTGTCCTTCATAAAAGCCCGTTTGAGCTCTCTGGAGGGCAAATGCGACGTGTTGCAATAATGGGAGTACTTGCGATGAAACCTGATGTACTAATCGTTGATGAACCAACAGCAGGACTTGATCCGAGAGGACAACAGGAAATTATGACTTTGTTTCATCAGCTGCAGCAAGATTTAGGGATCACTGTTATATTAGTTACACATCAAATGGACCAGGCAGCCCGTGCTGATTATTTATATGTGATGCATCAAGGAGAGTTAGTAGATCAAGGTACACCTCAAGAAATATTCAGTAAAGATTTAACACACTTTGACATCCATCCACCTGAGATTACACAGTTACAAAGAAAGTTTGAAACAAAATATAATACTAAATTGCCATACACTGCGCTTTCGATAGAAGATTTTAATGCAATGTATCAAGAATGGAGGAAAAGCCATGCTTGATAAAATGATTCTTGGTAGATTTGTCCCAATTGACTCTTTCGTACATTCGTTAGATCCGAGAGCGAAGTTGATCTTTGTATTTATTATGACGATACTCGTTTTCTTTATGGATAACTGGTATGGTTATCTGTTTGGTTTTGTATTGGTATTCCTCATTATTAAATTATCTAATCTTAAATTTATGTTTGTTTTTAATGGTATTAAGCCTATCCTGTTTTTAATCATTTTTACATTTTTAATGCATGTCTTTTTGACGAAGGGCGGCAGAACATTATTCGACTGGGGAATATTTAATATTCAAATGGATGGTGTGTTGATGGGGATAATGATTTCATTTCGCTTTATTATTATTATCTTCTTATCGACAGTAATGACACTCACGACAAGTCCAATCGCTTTGACTGATGCAATTGAATCAATATTAAATCCATTCAAGAAAATAAAGTTACCAGTACATGAACTTGCGCTAATGATGTCTATCGCTCTTCGTTTTATTCCAACATTGATGGATGAAACGCAGAAAGTAATGAAAGCACAAATGTCTCGAGGTAGTGATTTAGCGAGTGGGAACGCATTGCAACGCTTCAAAGCAATTGGACCATTGCTTATTCCGTTATTTGTATCAGCATTTAAACGCGCAGATGATTTAGCGATTGCCATGGAAGTAAGAGGATATAAAGGAGACACTGGACGCACAAAATATCGACAACTTAAATGGCAAACGAAAGATACACTTACGATACTTACACTTATTCCAATCGGTGTCATCATATTTATATTAAGGAGCATCACATAAATGGAACGCATATTGTTACAACTCTCATATAACGGTGCGGACTTTCAGGGATTTCAAATTCAGAATGAAGGTCGCACTGTGCAATATGAATTAGAACGTATATTAAAACGCATGCATAAAGATTTTATCAGAATTCATCCGTCCTCTCGAACAGATAAAGGTGTACATGCATTGATGCAGTACGTCCATTTCGATACACCATTGTCACTACCGACAAATAAATGGCAACATGCCTTTAATTCTGCATTACCAGACGATATATATATCAATCAAGTGACAAAGATTAATGCAGATTTTCATTCCCGTTATGACTGTTTAGGTAAAGCATATCGCTATAAAGTTTATAAAGCGCCTCATAGAGATGTGCTGAAAAGAGGCATTGAAACGCATATTACTGAAACACTAGATACTCGAAAGATGAATGAAGCGGCAAATTACTTCATTGGCACACACGACTTTACATCGTTTTGTTCGGCGAAGACAGAAATTGAGAACAAAGAACGTACAATGTATAAATTTGAAGTGATAGAAACTGATACAGGTTATGAATTCTTCGTCATTGGAAGCGGCTTTCTTTATAACATGGTCCGTATTATGGTGCATTTCTTAATGGACGTGGGACGAGGAAAAAGACAAGGGTCAGAAATACCCGCAATCATTGCAGCCAGTGATAGAACGAAAGCAGGAAAGACAGCGCCAGCTGAAGGATTATATTTAGAAAAGATCTATCTGTCACCTGAAGAACTCACACAAGATATACCGAAAGGGACAACCATCACACTTAAACCAACCCGCAGACAATTAACACCACAATCTTAAATCCGTTATAACGAATAAAAATAAATAAAAAGAATTTGGGAATAAGATTGACAAACACCCTTGAAATGTTATAAGATAGACAACGGTATTGTTTAATATCAACCACGACAATAAGCCCCGGAAACTTATTGTGTTACAGATATATAAGCAGGATTCAGAGGGAATTTTTTTTATTTTAGGAGGAAAATATAATGCGTCAAACATTCATGGCAAACGAAGCAAACATTGACCGCAAATGGTACGTAATTGATGCTGAAGGTAAGACTATGGGTCGCCTTTCATCAGAAGTTGCATCAATCTTACGCGGTAAACATAAACCAACATTCACACCACACGTAGATTGTGGAGATCACGTTATCTTAATTAACGCTGAAAAAATCTATTTATCAGGTAACAAAGCAGAAGATAAAATTTACTACCGTCACTCATTACACCCAGGTGGAATTAAATCTATCTCAGCTGGTGAATTACGTGAGAAAAACCCAGTTCGTTTAATGGAAACATCAATTAAAGGTATGTTACCAAAAGGTTCTTTAGGCGACAAAATGTTCAAAAAATTACATGTTTATGCTGGAGCAGAGCATCCACATGCAGCACAACAACCTGAAAACTACGAGTTACGTGGTTAATTAAGAGGAGGACAATACATTGGCACAAGTTGAATATAAAGGCACAGGCCGTCGTAAACATTCAGTAGCACGTGTTCGTTTAATTCCTGGAGAAGGAAACATCACAATCAACAACCGTGACGTACGTGACTACTTACCATTCGAATCATTAATCTTAGACTTAAACCAACCATTCGATATTACTGAAACTAAAGGTAACTATGACGTTTTAGTAAACGTTAAAGGTGGCGGTTTAACTGGACAAGCACAAGCAATCCGTCATGGTATTTCTCGTGCATTATTAGAAGCAGATCCTGAGTACCGTGGATCATTAAAACGCGCAGGCATGTTAACACGTGACCCACGTATGAAAGAACGTAAAAAACCAGGTCTTAAAGGCGCTCGTCGTTCACCACAGTTCTCAAAACGTTAATATCGTTGTTATATCAACGTTTACAGCACTTCTCGAAAATACTCGAGAGGTGCTTTTTTATATGGTTTTTGCATGGATGTTACCCCTTAAATACCCCTCGAATTATTTTCTTTTGTTTTTATTCTTGAAATTTGATTTATCTGTAGCTATTTTAGAAAATCTTTTAAGACGATTCTTTCTTTTAAATATCATAACTTCCATATTTACTTCACTTTTTACTTTCTTAAATAAAGGTGCTTTTTCAGGATTTTTATCAAGATAATCTTCTATATATTTTTGTATAGCAGTTTGACCCATAAAAATACCTCCTGATATTATTTAAAAATCAATATATTTATGAAAAACTTCAGCTAACTTTTCTCTAGATGATTGAGTAATATGAGTATAGATATCCATTGTTGTCTTAATATCACTATGTCCTAATCTTGATTGTACATCCTTCAGTTTTGCACCAGATTCAAATAATAGCGATGCATGAGTATGTCTGAAGCCATGAACGTGTATCTTATGTAAATCCTTATGCCGATTAAAGAATGCTTCTAATTTGTCGTTAGGAGTAGATACACGCATGTACTTCATTTGATTAAGTCTAGTATGATAAGTTGCAAAAATAGGCTGATTTTTGTCCTCATCTACCTCAAAACCATATTCTTTATATTGATTTACTTGTTCACGTTTCCATTCTTTTAATAATTGAATTGTAATTTCGTCAATATCTAACCATCTATATGACTCTCTTGTCTTTGGTGGTTGAAGAATATGCTTGTTATTTACTTTTGCTAATGTCTTTTGAACATATAAATCTTTTGTTTTAAAGTTTATATCAGACCAGTGCAAAGCTAATACTTCTCCTTTACGCATACCTGTAAAAGCGAGTAGGCGAAATAGACAAGTAGCTTGTAAATTGTTTTCTTGATCCAAGTACTGCATAAATAATTTTAGTTCATCTTTAGTGAGAAAATTTCTTTCTTTTTCGATGAATACTTTATCTTCGCTACGACTAGGTAAAGTAATATACTCCATAGGATTACTGTCGATTAACTCTAGCTTCATAGCATAGTTGAAAACAAGTCTTGCTTGTATAACATAGTCATTAAAAGCCTTCATTTCATTCGCCCATTCATTGACTACAGTTTGACAATAAACACGAGAAATCTCTTTGATAGGCATTCTTCCAAACTTCGGCAAGATGCGTTTATTAAACTTACTTTCTTTACTAGCTAGTGTAGTACCTCTTATTTCATTCTTATGGTTTTCTAACCATAACAAATAAACATCCTTATAAGTATATTTGTTGATTGACTGTGTGGCTTTTTCTAAGCCCATTAATTGTAACTTTCGCAGCCCTATTTGAGCTTCTCTCAACGTTTCATAACTTCTGCTAGTTCTTTTCTTTTTCCCTGTCACTTTATCTACACCAAGATATACGTTAAATTTATAGCGAATTTCTCCACTTTTTAATGTTATTTTTTTTATATTTGTCATTTTAACCCTTCCTTATTTGCTGGCCGGCAGTAAGGGGATTATAGAGTGAAATATAATATTAAATTGCTATCTTCATTAATTTCAATATCAAAAAAAGAATAATGATAATTTATTAAAGGTATATTAGGAAAAATTTCGTATTTCCAATTTTCCAATTCATAATTTTCAGCAAGACTGCTATTTTTAAAATTTATTAGAGAAATTTCAAAGGTATCATCAAGCATATGACTTCTTACTTGATTAGAATAAAGTTCTCTGTTCTCTATATTTAAAGATTTATAAAGTTCCTTATAGTTAATATAAAACTTATCTTCTATCGAATAATAATTTTGATCAATAAGAAAATAATTTGTTGTTAAAGTATATGCTAAAGAGTAGTAAAAATTATTGTATAACTTTAGTTGATAAAGAGTAAGTTCTTTGAAATTAATGGGACTGTCAGATGGAATATCTATTGATTGAATATTAATAAAAACTTTTTTATCTCCATTTCTACTTTCTAAAGTTTCGAAATAATAATTAATAGTCAAAGAATGAGTATCAATTTTTTCAAGCCCAATTTCAAATGCATCATTAGGGAGGTCTTTTTCATATTCTATAAATGAATTTAAATCTAGTTTGCATGTATATGAATCTGAGCCACTATCATAGATTACTTGATCATAAGGTACCAAGTTAAAAATTATAGGCGATAGCTCTATAATCTCATGTAATTTAGCATCTAAAGCACGTGATATTTTTTCAAGCGTTCCATAATGTACACTTTCAGTTTTCTGATTCTGAAAAAAACTTAAAGTTTTTGGATTTATATTGGTTAATTTACTTAATTCATTTAGAGTCATGTTTCTTTGTTTTAATAATTCTTTTAATTTTACTTTTATCATATTAATCCTCCTTATATTCTATAATAGAATGCTATTACAAATAAGTAAATACCAAGTTGCTTTAAAATAAAATCACTTGACATTATAAAGTTTAACCATTAATATTACGATAAGGTAATATTAAATTATCTTAATTATAAATACAAGGAGGTGAAAGAATGAATAATCAACTTTACATACCATTAAAGTTAGAAGAGACTTCACTCAAATTATTGGAAGATATTTTTAAAAGTATAGCTGAGAATATTATTCAACAAATAGAAGATGAAAAAAATATTCAAGTTTATATGAATAAAAAGCAAGCATCTTCATATTTAGGAGTAAGTTTTAATACTTTAAAAAAGTTTATCGAAGAAGGTTTACCTGTAATTGATGTAAGTGGTATTCAAATGATTAGAAGACAAGATATAGATAATTTTTTAGAATCAAAAATAAAATAGCTGGCTGGCAGTAAGGTTTAATCTTTAAAAAAGTTGGTGATTGATATAAAAAAAATAGAAATATTAAGAAGATGGATTACTATAATTTCAGGAAATGATAATTATATTTTAGTGAACAGATTCTATTTAGAATTCATGGAAGATTTACAAGGGGCGGTATTCTTGTCTCAACTAACATTTTGGGCGGATAAAGGTAAAAATAAAGAAGGATGGATTTATAAGACGCAAGATCAATGGTTTAAAGAGACAGGTATAAAAAAATTTAAAATTGCACAAATAACAAGAGAATTAGAAAGTAGAGGAATTATAGAAACAAGAGTAATGAAAGTAAATGGAAACCCTATTAAGCATTATCGTCTACTGTATGATAATTATTTAGAGGAAGTAGAATCAGTGTTAGAAAATAAACAAATGAATATTGATATTCTAAAAACAGAAAAACGAAAATCTGAAAACAGAAAAAGGATTAGTGAAAATCAAAAAAAGGAATTTGTAAAAACAGAAAAAGGTAAGTCTAAAAACGGTATTTTTTCTATTACAGAAGATACATTAACAGAGAAAACTACAGAAATAGCAACGAATCGCTATATTAATACAATTAGTTTAGTAGCAATTAGTTATATAAACAAATTAACAGATCGCTCATATAAATTTAATAATCAATCTTATATAAAATTAATAAGTGATTTAATAAATGAAAATTATAACATAATTGATTTGATTGAAGTAGTTGAGAAAAAATATTATGAATGGAGGAATGATAGAAAGTTCAATAAACTAATAAGGCCAGAAACACTTTTTAAATATGAGAACTTCAAAAAATATGTTGGAGAAGACTTTGCAAATAATATCGAAGTCACACCAAAATTTATTTTAATTGAAAATAAAAAGAATCTTTGTGAGTCAATTTTAAATTTTATTACTAAGTTAGAAAAAGAAATTGAATCAGAAGAAGACTACGAATTCGATCGGCTAAAATCAGAAATTCATAGTCTATGTGAAGAGTTATGAAATAACTCTATCTAAAATATTAACATAATAAATAATGAATTTGTAATTTATGCTTAAATCAATAGAACATTTTTGTTCTATTGATTTTTAGTACATGAGCATAAGAGAAAGTGATATCACGTCGCCCTCTGGGACGAATTTCGGCAGAGCCGAACGTGATTAAATCGGCAGTGCCGATTACTTTCTATATATGTGAAATCTACGTATATGGTGATATCACAATTTTAACTAATCATTTATATGTCACATATACATTTTATTACAACACGTATATATCACATATACACACCATGTATATTAAATATATGTGATATATACATTGAGTAATAATTATTGAAAAACATGGTATATGTGAAATCCACGTATAGAATGAATTTTTAAATAATTGAATATGTGTGATATCCACATATATAAAGATTTTTAATCAAAAAGCTTATTGATGAATTTAATATTTAGACATTAGGTACAAATTATTTTATTAAAATTGTTGAAAGAATAACAAAGACATAAGCACTTGTTGCATTAATTAAAACAAAAAAACCTTAAAAAAGGAGATATGAATATGGAAAGAAGAGGAACGAACAAAACTTATTATCTAAATGATAGTACGCTAAATAAAATTGATGAGTTAAAAGAAGAAAAAGGATTTGCAAATATGAATCAAGTTTTGACTTATCTCTTTGAAAAAGAAGAACAAGCATTAGAAGATAATTATAACTTAAAAAGTATCAATGATAGATTGTCTACAATTGATAAAAAATCAGAAATGATTTTAGAAATCGTTTCGTGGAGCGCTGACAGACATGATCATATTCCAATGCTTTCTTTTAAAGAAGGTCAAAATATTAGTTACAATAAAGCAAAAGAATTCGTTGAAGAAAAACAAATGAAAGCACCAATCAAAAAGAAAAGTTCATTCTTTCTATAAACAATTTAATATGAAATTGGAAAGATGATTTTAAAAAGGAGAATATGATGAACTTTATTACGAACTATTTAAGAGGATTAAATATCTTTCGTCTTATCAAATCAGTTCTATTTGCTTTTTTGGTAAGTGCGATTATATATATGTATCAACAAGCCTATGGAGAAGTTGGACATAAAACTCCAGGAATTATTATGAATACTTTATTATTACATAGTCCATTTTCTTATTATGTAATGTTTGATATTAAAAGTGGTGCGAATACATTTACCGGTACTAGAGTCTATTATATTACTAGAGATACATTAGCTTTTTATGGATTGTTCAAGATCGTTGGAATTGTTATATGGGGAACAGTATTTTTATTCTTGTCGCCAATTTTTACATATATTCATTTCAAAGATGTTAGTAAGTATGGTCAGTATAAATCACAAAATAAATGATAAAATTGTATTGATAATAATTTTTCAACTACTACAGAGGTGAAAATTATGCAAAAGATAATTAGAAGTATTGCACACTGTTAAATTTGTGATGATGTAATTGAATCAAAGCACACACATGATTATGTCATGTGTAAATGTGGTGCAATCTTTTTAGATGGTATTAAAGAGTATCAAAGGTAAGGATGGTGGCCAGAGAAAGTACAAGGAAAAACTAGAGATGAAATAATAGATTTTAGTCTTTCAGAGTACGAGAATGAAGAATAGCAAATACAAGTTCTTTTAATATTAGAAAGGAGTCGACAAATATGAACCTCAAAGGAAAAACTATTAATGACTTCACACAAGAACAAAGAGATAAGATGACAGGCGATCAAAGAAGAGAACTAAGAGCAAATACAAGATTAATAATGAAACAAAATGGTTATTATGATGATGTCAGAAGATTGCGTAAAGACAATCCACTTCGTGAAGATGATAAAATGGATTATTTTTTCGGTAAATCAATAGGTATATTTGAATAGTAGATATATAAGTTATGATTAACTAATAAACTAAGGTGTGATGATATGCTTGAAGTTGACAAAGAAAAAATTCAAAAAATGCTTGAAAGTGATTTGACTTCGGATGAAATAGCCGAATATTCAGGAATAGCGTATACTACTGCGAGAGAATTAAAAGATGGAATTACAAGTATTGATGAAGCATCATTTAGAACACAAGTTAAATTAACATATGGATATAAAATAGCATTTGAAGGGCATGTGCCTGAAGAAGTTAGCTTAAAAAGAAGAATAGCGATAGTTGATGCAGCAATAGGAATAAATAAAATTGATGGTCTTGTATTAACGGATGAATATATAGAAAAAATGTACGATATGGCACATGGAAGAATTAAGCGATCTGAATTTGCTGAGTACGTACTACAAGAGACAACAAAAAGTGATTGATGAACCAATATAATTATTTGATTTGGCCACCTATTTTAGGTGGCTTTTTAACATGAGAAGTATAGTTTTAATGGCAAAAAGAAAATATTAGAACATTTATCGAATAGATAAAAATGATATACTTGAAGAAAAGTATAAATATAAAAAGTACAGATATTCAAAAAGGGGAAATAGAATGGGGAAGATTATATGAAACATATCATAACAACTCATACAATCCCTCAGTATTAGAATATAAACTTTCAAGTTTATATGAAGATAGTGATGTTTCAAGGAAGGCAGGAATTTATGAGTATTTATTAAGCGGAGAAAAATTAGAATTTATAAAATTACTTTCTATTAGAGTTTTCACTGAAACTGATAAAAAATCGAAGTATCAAGAGCAAACTAATTCTGCAAGAAAAAATGGCGTTTCTAATTGCCCAATTTGTAATACAGATATACAATATGAGCACCAAACACATATATGGAATTATAAAGATATGGCTGGTGATCACATAATTCCATGGAGTAAAGGTGGTAAAACAGAACGTAAAAATCTGCAAATGTTATGTAAACATCATAATAGCTTAAAATCCAATTATTAAAAAAATGAAAAATATAAAGTGGTGAGCTTTTGGAGAAAAGTGAAGAATTCAATGTAATAATAAAAAACTTTTATGAAAGAAATAATATAAGAGATAATATTGAAGATGATTATCTTCAAAATTTTAGAAATAAGTTTGGAAAATTTTTGAGTCAAGAAGGTCTAAAAGAAAACGATGAAATAAAACAAGAAATATTAAGTATAATAAGTAACGATTACTCATATTATAGCGAAGAATATAC
Organism: Macrococcus epidermidis; assembly: GCF_003259695.1. Taxonomy (GTDB): domain Bacteria; phylum Bacillota; class Bacilli; order Staphylococcales; family Staphylococcaceae; genus Macrococcoides; species Macrococcoides epidermidis. Next base: position 18,734 of record NZ_PZJH01000006.1, on the reverse strand, counting down.
TGTAAAATACTTATCAAAACTTTACTCAAAGTTAATAGAGCATTTAGAAGGTAATGAATTGACAATTAACGATTGCCATTTTTCAGTAATTTTAAATAAAGATCCTGAGGTTTATAATAGTTCCGATGTTTTAACTTCATTATTTATGTCAATTAATAATATACCTAACAATCTGTGCAAATCATTTTCAAGAGCAGTGAATTATTATTATTCAGATGAACCGGTTGATATAAATATAGAAAAGCAATTATATATTGATTTTGAAAATATATTAGGGGAAAAAACGTATTTAATATTAATAGATGATTATTCAGGCACAGGAAAATCTATTAATGATTTTTTGAATGCAATTCAAAAATATATCAAAAATCTATATATAGAAATTTTAATTTTTTGTGCTCATATTACAGAAGAAGCTAAGGTAGAGATCGAGAACAACTTAAAAGATAATGGAATAGAATTTAGTATTTTGTATATAAATAAAACAGGAAAATATTTCAAAAACAAAGAAGAATTAGAGAAAAAGTTCGTTACTTTTGAGCGTAAAGTAGTTGAATCGGGCAAAAAAAATACTTTAGGATTCAAGAAAACTCAATCATTAATAACAAATTATAGAAATACACCCAACAATACTATTAGTCTGTTTTGGTATGAAAGTATTAATTGGAAACCACTATTTAAAAGAAATTCAAAAAATAGTAATATAAAATGGGTTGACAAAGTAAATGAAATTAAATGGTTTGTTAGTAGTAAAATTGTTAATGAGAAAGAAAGGGATTATATCATAGTATTATTATTTTTAAAGAATAATACTATGAAATCTGATTACTTTGAAATGGCAATAAAAAAAATTATTAAGTATAATAAAAATATATTGCAAGAATGCCTTGAAAATAAATATTTAACAACTAATAATGGAGTATATTATATTACTGAATTAGGACTAAGACTGTTGGAAAATAATCAGTTAAATGATGTTTCTTTAAAAACAATATTAGATGAATATAAAGCTGAAGGACTCCATTTGCAAAAGAATAAAAAGCTGAATGGGCCATTAATTTGAGTAAGAGTGTCTGATAAGCGAGTCGCTTAATCTATGAAGAAAGGTACACAATTGATTACAGTAATATTTTCTTCGAAAATCTTACTGTAAATAATTATTATATTTCTTTAATAATATTTTTGTATAATTATTTACATTCATTAGTAATTAGGGAGGCCCCTAATATCTAATGAATGTAATAATAAAAGATGAATTTTTAGTTTAGAGTTACTCAAATTTAATGTAAAAGCGTTCATGAGGAGAATTTAGTTGAAATATAAAGTAGAGGTATTTCCTGCAATAGATTCAATAGAAGATTTAAGAAATATGATAGGTGTTCAATCTAATTATTTCTATAAATGTTTATATTCAAACGAATATTTTTATAAGACTGTCAAAATTCCAAAACGAAGAAATGATGAATATAGAGAACTAACAATTCCGACAATGGCTTTAAAAAATATTCAAAGATGGATACTAGATAATATATTATATAAATTTTCAGTTCATCCTTGCGCTAAAGGTTTTGTGCCTGGGAAATCAATAATTGATAATGCTATTCCCCACATAAATAAAAAATATGTAGTGAAAATGGATGTTAAAAACTTTTTTCCTAGTATTAGTTTTAAGGATGTAAGAATACTATTCTTGAATTTAGGATATAAAATTGAAGTTGCCATAGCACTAGCAAATTTATGTACTTACAAAAATACATTGCCACAAGGATCACCTACAAGTCCATATATCGCAAATTTAATATTCTATAAAATTGACAAAAGAATTTCTGGTTTTTGCAATAAAAACAATTTAACATACACACGGTATGCTGATGATATAACTATATCGGGGAAAAGTAATATATCATTTAGTATCAAAATAATTAACCAAATATTAACTCAAAATAGATTTGAATTGAATGATAAAAAAACTAAAGTCTTAAAACCTGGTGATAGAAAAATAGTTACAGGAATTATAGTAAATGAAAAATTAACAATACCTAAAGATTTTATAAGAAATGTAAAAAGAGACCTCTATTATATTAATAGGTTTGGCTTATTAAATCATTTGAATTTCATTAGTATAGCAGAAGATAATAGTGAATATTATCTTAATAGTTTAAGTGGGAAAATTAGTTTTATTAAGATGGTTGATTATAAGCAAGGATATATACTACAAAATGAATTAGATAACATTATCGGATATAATGATAAGCATGAAGAAAAATATATTGATCTTGAAGATATAGATATTAAATGGGAAAAATTATAGTTTTTAAATATTCTTATATATTTCTATAGAGATAAATAATTTGGGTAAAATCCTGTTCATTTTCAAAACGATTTGCAACATAAATTTTGTTATTTTCAATAGTTAATTCTGCATGTACTACAGTATCATATTCTTCAGTCATTAATTCTAAACTAGAGATGCTAGGTTATGACGTAGCAGGTGAATAGGGAATTACAGGTAGGAGATTACTCCGTAAAGGTGGAGATAACAGAACACACCATATTCATATATCAATTTGATCATCCTGAAATATACCGTCACCTAGTAGTAAGAGATTATTTATTAGAACATTCAGAAGAAGTTAAGTCGTACAGTGGGTTTAAAGAGATGTTGGCTAGTAAATATGATGAAACAAGAGAATACAGTAAAGCTAAAAAAGATTTTGTTTCTAAACTTGAACAAAGAGCGATAGAATATTTTAGTAATGAAATGATATAGATGAAAATATTTATAAAATTAAAATCTAAGAATATAGTAGATAACAATTCATTTATGAACTACCAAGCAAATATTAAAATCACTTCTCGAATAATAATAGAGAAGTGATTTGCTATATATAAAGTTAAATTTATATATATTCTATTATTTTTTCACCTTGTTTGAACTCTACTATATGATTTACATTGTATGATTTTAATAATTGGATAGCATTTTCAAAGCAATAAAACATATCTTCTTGTTTATGTGCATCAGATCCTAAAGTAAAGTCTTTTCCACCCATAGCAATATAGTGCTCAATAACAAATTCATATATAAATAAATTGTCGTATTTATACATACTTTTTGTATTGAGTTCTAGTGCGATATTCTTAGAAATTATATTAGATAATATATTAACAATCTGTTCTTTATAATCATTTAATTTTTCGTGAGAGATATTATGAATTCTAAATCCATAGTCAATATGCGCTAGAATAGTTGCACAATCAACATTTTTAACAGCATCTATTAATAAATTTAGATATTCATAAATAGGGTCATTTGATATCGTAGTAATATCAGGATCCATAAAATCACATTTGTTATTGTGGTGTACACTTAATATGATAGAGTCATAATTATATGATGACAAGTGCTTTAAAATATCTGAAATTCTTGCCTTAACATATCCTACTTCAATGCCAATCAATAGTTCGGTATTATAAATTTCCTTAGCTTCTTTCTGATATCTTTGTAGTTTTTCTAAGTCAGGTATATCATCTTCATCATTTGAAATAGGATTATTTAAATCGAAATGATCCGTAAAAATTATCTGTTTAACATTGTTATTTAAATAATTTGTATATGGCTCTTTGCAGTCAAATGATGCGTCACAATGCATATGTTGATCTATTAATTTCATATTTTCCTCCAAGTTATAAAAATAGATATTTCTAATGTTAACCTCATTATAATAAATATAGAATTTTAGATATATTGTTATGTTAAACTAATAATAAAAGTTAACTGAAAATTCTTTATAATAGAAATGATATCATTTTAAGGTGTTGAGAACATGATAATTAAGTCCAAAGAAGAACTAATAAATATTATTGAGTCTGACAAAGACATGATGGAAATCTTAAAAACTGTTTCATTACTTGATTTACCAGATTGGTGGATTAGTGCTGGTTTTATAAGAAATAAAATATGGGATGTTCTTCATGACTATAATATTAAGACTAAGTATAATGATGTAGATGTTATTTACTATGATGTATCAGACATTCGAGAAAGTACTGAGAAGATGTATGAAAAAGAGTTGAATAAATTAGACTCAGAGATACCTTGGTCATTTAAAAATCAAGCAAGAATGCATTTAAGAAATGGGACTGATCCTTATGATTCATCTGTAGATGCTGTAAATCAATACCCTGAATGTCCAACAGCTATTTGTATAAAGTTAGTTAATAATAAAGTGGTTATTCATTATAATTACAATTTTGAAGAATTATTTAATGGAATCGTCAGACCAACGCCATACTTTGATAATGAAGAAAGAAAATCTATATATTTAGAAAGAATCAAAGAAAAAGATTGGCATTCAATGTGGCCGAAGTTAGAAATTCATAGATAACAATTAAGAGGTGACAAGTGGATAAGAATTTAGCTTTAAAAGTACTATCATTTATGAATGTTAGTGAAATAATTATTACACCACGTGAAATATCAGGTGGTCTCCTTCACAAAATGTACAAAGTAGAAACCGATCAAGGAATATATGCAATAAAGCAATTGAACGAAGAAATCATCTCACGAACTGAAGCGCCTAATAATTATATTCTCTCAGAAAAATTTGCTAGTTTTTCAAAAGAAAATGGTATTGATGCTGTCTGTGCAAAATATAATAATGATTTGCCTTGGACAATTGTTGATAATAAATATTATATGGTATTTGACTGGATTGAAGCCCATTCCCTTGATCAAGATGAAATTGAAGATAACAATTTAATAACTATTTCTAAATTACTATCAAAGTTACACCATTTAAATTATCAAAGCGATTTAGTTCAAAGAGAATACAACTCAATGGACTATCAAGAATTTGATCAAATAATTAATAATGTATCAGTTAATGGGGTTGCATGGGGGATAGAGATAAATATTCTAAAAGAAAATATTAAAGTATGGATTGATTTATATAATCACTCAATGAGTCACCTAAGTAATAAACAAATCATAAGTCATAGAGACCTTGATTCAAAAAATGTATTGTGGAAAGAAGGAATACCGTACATTATCGACTGGGAATCAACAGGATATATTAATCCAGCCATTGAGCTAATAGATGTTGCGACTAACTGGAGTAGGGATGGAAAGGGGAATATAAGTAAGGAAAAATTTAATTTAGTGATAAATAGTTATAGGGAAAATCATGCTATTGATGATGATTTAACTAATGCGATGTATGGTAATTTGGGTGGGATGCTTGGATGGTTGCTTTATAACATGAAAAGAACATGTGATATTGATAATAATGATGATGAAAAAGAATTAGGTTATCTTCAGGTATTTGGAACCTATAGTCAAATACAAAAATATATTGAAGAAATTCCTTACTTGTTAGATAGAATTTAAAGATAAACGTCTTTTAATAAAGTATAAAGAAAATCCATCAATTTCATTAACAATATTTTTTGTTAGAGATATAATTAAGAAAACATTTTGGAAGTAGTATTTGAAAATAATAATCTAAATAATTTAAGGGGACCGAGTAATGAAAATTAGAGAATTTAAATTTGATGATTTAGAACAAGTTAGTGGTTTATTAAACAATTATAGAATTTTTTATGGAAAAGAATCAGATATAGAGTCTTGTACCAAGTTTATTAAGGACAGATATGTTAGTAATGAATCAAAGATATTTGTAGCAGATAATGGAGAAGAATTAGTTGGATTTGTACAAATATATCCAGTATTTTCAACTGTAAGTCTGCAAAGAGCATATATATTAAATGATTTATATGTAAGTTCAAACAGTAGGACAGGTGGAGTTGGGAGACAGCTTATTGAAAAAACTTTTGAATATGCACGAAAAAATAATGCACGTTATGTAACGTTAGAGACAGGTATTGATAATACAAAGGCACAGTCGTTATATAAAAAGATGGATATGAAAGTAGATGATTCCGTGCTACATTTTTCAAGAACGTTTGATATTAACGAAATTTAAAGTGTAAAAGTTATAATGTTGATCAATTAAAAATAATATTATCAAGAAAGTCACATTGGAAATGATACTTCCAATAATTATTAAATGTACTTTGTTAAGTAATATAGGTGACAAAAAATGATTTTAGTACACTTTTAATAAATCAAATTCCTGAAAAAGATTTAATAATCAATGGTCAGTTTTTCTTAAAAGAATATCTAATGCCAGTTACACCAAGTCAATAAACAAACATATATTAAAATTTTATTAATAACTATAATAATGAAGATGAGGCATTTCATTGTATTTATGATTTACTACATTCTAAAAACTAAATAAATTTAAAAATGAACTAATAAATAGTTTTCCACGACTACTTTTATTAAGTAATTATGAAAAGTATATAGCAATGGGTAAAAAATTAGTAGAATTTCATATTAATTTTGAAAATTAGAAGAGCTTGAAAGAATTAAATATTATTTTCCGTAAATATTAATATAATTTCACAGTTGAGAAGATGAAATATCATTCAACACTAATAAAAATGTAATAATATTTAACCAAGATATTGAAATTCATAATATACATTTAAGAGCATACGATTCTAAAGTCAGTGGACGATTAGTAATAGATTGGATTGTAGAACAATATAGCATTAGAGAAAATGATAATATAGATAATCCATTTACATACTCTGAGGACCCTAAATATATATTTAATTTGTTTATTGTCTGTTATTACTATAAGCATTAAGATTTTAGATTTAATTGATGAATTACCTAGTTGTATGAAAGTAATTAATAATAAATTTTTAATAATAAGGGGGAGATTTAATGGGATTTAGCACAGAAAATAGAACCGTTCTTTCATTATTTCAAAGATCTTCTGTATATAAAGTACCTCGATATCAAAGAGCATATGTTTGGACAGAAAAAAACTGGTCCGAATTATTAGCGGATATTAATTTTACTGTAAATATTGATGATATTAATTGGTCTCATTTTTTAGGTACAATTGTATTAAACAATATTGATAAACAATTGGGAGATAGAAAAGATCCAGGAATTATTAATTTCGAAATAATTGACGGCCAACAAAGAATCACAACACTATTTATATTATTCAATGCAATTTCAAGACATTTAATGGAACTAAAGACAGAGGAAGCAACTAAACGTGCGAAATATATTCATTCTACGTATATTTCTGCTATGAAATCAAACAGCGAAAAGATTCCTAAAATTGAAAATGAAGATATAAAAGAAGATATATTAGAAATAATTGATTACTCACGACATCTTGACTCAGAAAAAATCTCTAATAAAAATTCGCTTCTCAAACCATACAAATATTATTTAAATTTTCTTTCTACGAAATCATTTAAAGAAACTGATATATTTTTGAATAAGTTATTAAATATAAATATAGTTGAAATTATTTCAGAACAAGAAGAAGAGATTTATAATATATTTGAGGTATTAAATGCACGAGGACAAAAATTAAAGCAAATGGAATTATTAAAAAATCATATTATGAAATATATACATCCTAGAGAAGAAGCTTATATAGATCATGCTAAAAAGAAATGGAATGATATTATTAAGAGGGCGGAGACACTTAGCGATATTGACAATCTTATGGTACATTTTGCAAAGTGTTATATAAAAAAAGATGCTGAGAATTCTAATTCTGTTTACAAACTTATTAAGGAAGAAATAAAAATAGAATCTTTATCAAATATGTTGAATGATTTTGATGATTTTTCAAAAATATATATTAAAGTTAATGAAAAAGATACTGATGATACTACAATTGAGTATTTTAACATAAAAAGAAATCAGCAAATTAGAGCTTTACTTACAGCTATACTATTAAAGGAACAAGAAGGAATAATTAATCAAGATATAAGGGAGAAAATATTTTTAAATCTGAGAAATTTTTTCTTTATTTTTAATGGAATGCAGAAAACTAGTAACTTTACAGATAAGTTATTAAATCAATATAATTATTTAATATACCACTGTAAAAAAAATGTGGAATTTAAAATGCATATAACTGATTTATTTTTAAAGTTAGAAAGATTCATAAATAAAGAAGATTTTATTAGTATTATGCAAAATCACCCATCATTTAGATACTCTAATAAAGATAAGACTTTAAAGAAAAATTTAAAATTAGTACGTTTTACTCTGGGAGAGTATAGTAAATTATTTCAAAAAGATATTAATATAAATATTAAAGAAATGACTATTGAACATTTATTAAATGACAATGGGGAAAAAGAAACGGTCAATCTGGGTAACTTAACTTTAGTTTTATCTTCTACAAATGAAGATAAGTTAAAAAACAAAATTATTGATGAAAAGTTGAGGATACTACTAGACGAGTCTGATATTAATATAAATAAATCTTTAGGAGATTACTTTTCTGAGGAAAAAGGATTTGATACTATAACACGTTTAAATTCAATAATTGAGGATTTATATGAAAGAGTATTTATTTTTAATCCTTATATACTTAATTTAAATAAAGAAGACGTAAATTTATATCTAACATTAAGCGAAAAATTTAGAGGGGATGAAGAATTATTAGATTTGCTGAAGGAACATGGAAAATATTTTGTTGATAAAGTTTCACGTGATCCTTCATTAAGTGAATTATATGAAAGATATTTAATAATTAATAATAAATAGTAGTAATTTAAAGTGAACATTATAAAAGATTCTATAGAATTCATAAAATACCCCTAGCCAGCAGTTTATTCAAGTTACACTTAAGTGATATTTGATGCATTTCTATGCAATCGAAAAAATCAGAAATCCTTTAATATCAAGATGTACGACGGTCTATACAACTATACGAAACCCTAAAGTTTTTTGAACGTAAAAAAACCAGGTCTTAAAGGTGCTCGTAGTTCACCACAGTTCTCAAAACGTTAATGCTGGAATTGTTGCAAACTTGTTTGCTTACAAGTCCAGTACGCAAACTGGCGTAGATAGTTTGTGTTCCATAAGAACTTTGAAACCACTCTTCAGCATTGCTGGAGAGTGGTTTTTGTTCGTCTATAGATTTGGTACGCAAATTGCGTCAGCAATGTGTGTTCAATTGAAGATTCGTTTACAGCACTTCTCGAAAATATCCGAGAGGTGCTTTTTTACCTAATCCTTTTGTATTAGCTTATTAATTCATTAATTAGAACAAAATATTGAGAATTTTTTTAAAGAGCAATATGTAAGATATGTAACTTATAAAAAATTGATAATTAGTTGATATGTATTTGTTATCTTTTAAATAAAGGAGGAGTATACGATGAATAAAATAGTTATTAAAAATGTAAGTAAATTATATGATAACAAAAAGAAGGCATTGAACGACGTTAATTTAGTTATTGAAAATGGTATGTTTGGTATTCTTGGTCGAAATGGTTCAGGGAAGTCGACGTTGATGAAGATTATCGCAACTATTCTCAAAAAAAGTGAAGGGTCAGTTGTCATTAATGGTATTCCACTAGAAAAGACCGAGAAAATACGAGAGTTGATAGGATACTTGCCGCAAGATTTTGATTTTTATCCTAATATGAAGGTTGAAGAGTGTCTTTACTACTTAGGTATATTATCAGGTATGGATAAAAATACAATAGATAGTAAGATAGAAGAAGTGTTGAAAAAAGTGAATTTATTCGAACATAAATCTAAAAAAGTAAAAGGATTATCAGGAGGGATGAAAAAGAGGTTAGGCATTGCACAAGCAATCATACACGACCCATCAGTAATTATAGTTGATGAACCGACTGCCGGTTTAGACCCTGAGGAAAGAGTTCGATTACGAAATCTATTATCGGGTTTGGCTGAAGATAAGATTGTTATTATATCTACGCATATTGTGAGTGACATTGAATCAATATGTAAAGATATCGCGATATTAGATAAGGGGAAAATTGAATATACCGGTAGTATAAGTGATTTGATTGAAAGTGCTCATAATAAAGTTTATGACATTATTATCCCAAATAATGAACTCATCTCATTTAGAAAGGAAAATGTATTTATTACTAAAATAAATGAATATCAAGGGCATTTGAAAGTTCGTTTTGTATCAGATGAAAAGATACATGGATCTGAGATAGTTGCTCATGATTTTGAAGATGCCTATATGTACTTTTTACAAAAAATAGATAGAGGTGAGCGTGTATGAAACTTCTACCTCTAGAAATGAAAAAGATAGTGACTAGTAAAACATATATTTTTTATGTACTACTCATCTTTATTTTTGGGTTTTTAAACTGCCAACAAATAATCGATTTTAACCTTAATTCTGATATTTACAAAGATGGTGAAATCGTTATGAACACAAATGATAAAAATATTATACGAAAGAATATTATTGATGATTTGGAAACAGAGATTAAAAGTAATGAATTTAAAACATATCAGTTCGGATTTTTGAAAATAAAAAACTTGAATAAAAAAGAATTAAGAGAAGTAAAAGACATATTCCTCAAAATGAAAAGCAGTAAAAACTATAACGATTTTAACAAATATAAAAATGCTATATCAGAATATATAGGCTCAGGATCGAATTATTCTGAAGATAATATACATTTATACTCGAAGAAAGCGATGAATAAGCAAGAACTCCAATCAGAGAAACAATCGATAAAAAACAATGACCTTTATCTAGGTGCATATAGTCGTTATTATTCGGATGTAATGGGGATAGTTTTAGGGATTTTACCATTTTTTCTAGGTGCATATACTTTTTTATCAGATCGTAAGAGTAAAGCTTTTGAAAGCATCTATCCTAAAAAAATATCATCTTTGAAATTAATAAGTGTAAGATTTATCACTGTAATACTGTTGTCATTTTTACCGGTGCTACTATTTTCGATATATTTTGTTATAAATCTTGCGAGTGTTCATTCTATCTCGATTCAATCCCTCTTAATATTTTATAAAATACTTATCATATGGACTTTACCTATCATAACGCTTTCAAGTGCGATGGGTATGATGTTGACTATTTTATTTAGTTCATTTATAGGGTGTATTGTTCAAATTTTTATATGGTTCATCAATTTAAATATAGGTTCAAAAAGTATAGAAGGGATTTATGGTTCATTATATATCCCTAGACATAATACACTATTTAATTCAATTCATTTTTATAATAACTTTAATGATTTTATTATGAATAGATTTATCTATTTTATGGTAAGCATAATCATTTTTATAATGAGTATATACTTATTTAGGATTAAAAGAAGGGGGGTCATTTCAGGTGGTAAAATTATTCGAAATAGACTTAAAGAATAATCTTTTAAACCTTTATATCGTTTGTTTCATCGTTGTTGTATTTAGTATGTTCTTAAATGGTATATCTAATTTAAATCATGATCGTGTTATACAATATTTAGAGTTATTCTTTTGTATTATGGGCATCGTTCTATTTCCAACGCTATTCTCAATCGAAAAAAATCATGATATCACGGAACTCATTAATACAAAAAATATGATTATCAATATATTTTTGTATTTAGAACTGTAAGTACTTTAGTTGTAACTTTATTGTTATCTATCTTTGCTTATATTATGCTTGTGATATTTAATTCTCAAGTTAGATTAACAGATATATTTATCGCATTTACAAGTACAATTTTTATTGGTTCAATTTGTTTATTAATAAGTATTTTAACCAATAATTTTTTAAATGGATACATGTTAGGATTAGTATATTTTCTAATTTGTTTAGGATTTAGAAATTTAGGATTTATGTTTCTATTTCCAGAAACATTCAATTTTCCAACTCAAGTAAAACATATACAATTAATAATGAGTATACTAATCTTGATAGTGATTATTCCAAACATAAAAAATCTTAAAAGAGGTTTTAGATATGACATATAATATTATGATTGTAGATGATGAAGAAAATATAGTTTCTTTCATACAAGAAAGCTTATTTCTAGAAGGTTTTAATACAATAGTTGCATACAATGGAAGAGAAGCGATAGAAAAACTGAATAGTAGTATCAATCTAATAATATTAGATATTAAAATGCCTTATGTAGATGGTTTCACTGTTGCAGAGCAAATCTCATCTACAGATATTCCTATAATTTTTTTAACTGCAAAAGATAATTTAGATACACGTTTGAAATGTTTTTCATTAGGGGCAAAAGATTATATAGCTAAACCTTTTTATATGGAAGAGTTGGTGGTAAGGATTAAAAATATACTTAACCAACAAAGTGATATTAATCACATAAATAATATTAGAAGATATAAAGACTTAGTGATAGATTATGATGCTTTTGAAATATCAGTTAATGACAATCCTATTTATCTTACTAAAATTGAGTTTGAAATTATTAAGCTATTATCATTGAACTCAAATTACTATTTTAGTAAAGAACAAATATATGATTTAGTAAACTTAAATAAGCAAGGAAGTACACAAGTTATTTCGGAACATATCAGAAAAGTAAGAAAGAAGATTAGTAAGTTTAGTGAATATGAATATATTGATACCAAATGGGGTGTTGGTTATAAATGGTTAACGTAGAAAGTATAAAAAAAAAGATTCAAAAGTTGAATATATTAATAATACTGGTCAGTATTTTAACAATTTTTTTGTTACAAATCATATTGAACAGAATAGAATTTTCGAAAATAGGTCATTACCTTTATCCAGACTTTTGGGAAGAAACACACTATTTATTTATGATAACTAGTACTTTAATAAATATTTGCGTACCATTATTTTTTATATACTTCTTAACAAGATATTTTTATAAAAAAGAAATACTAAACAATATAATACACATGAATAATATTATACAAGGATTAAAAGATAAAGATCTTAACAAAAAGATTGAAAAAACGAATATTAAGGAATTCAACGATATTATATCTGAAATAGAAGAAATTCAAGATTTTTTACGAAGTAATATTAAGGAACAATTGACAATTCAAAATAATTTCAAGAGGAAATTAGAAGTTTTTGAGCATGATTTAAAGACGCCTTTGACTGTATTGCAAGGCCATACGGAATTATTAAGAAAAATTAATGAATCTAAATTACCTGATGAAATTATTAGAGAAAAAATTAGTAAAGAAAGTGAAATTATAAGCAATTCTCTTTATCGAGTTAATGATCAAATAAAAATTCATATTAATAATATTAATATGCTACCTGAAAATACTGATTTGATAAATATTAAAGATATAGTAGAAATTTTGAACAAAAATTATAATAATGAATATATTTTAAAATCAAAAGTAATGAATATAAACATGGATGATGAATTTCTTAGTAGTAAATATTTTATAAATAGTCAAATTCTATATCATGTAATAGATAACTTAATAAATAATGCCTTAAAGTACTCAGATAAAATAGTTTATGTAAAGCTTCAATACATTCCTACCAATTCTTTGAAGTTTTCTGTAATCAATGATGGAAAATTATTTAGTTCAGAAGAAATTAATTCCGCAAAAGAATGGGGTGTAAAAAGTAAGGAATCTAATGGCTCTGGAATTGGATTATATTTTGCAAGTGAGGTATTGAAACAGTTTGATAGTGATGTATTTATTAATAATGAAGATGGTAAAGCAGTAGTAAGTTTTGTGATTAATACAGAAGTTATAAAAACATAATTACCGCCGGCCAGCAGTTTATTTAGTTACCCTTTAGTTACCCCTGAGTGATATTTGGTGCAATTATATGCAATCGAAAAAATCAGAAATCCTTTAATATCAAGCCTTACGACAGTCTATACAACTGTACGAAAACCTAAAGTTTTTTGAACGTAAGAAGCCAGGTCTTAAAGGCGCTCGTCGTTCACCACAGTTCTCAAAACGTTAAGCTGCAGCTGTTGCGAATTTATTCGCTTACAGATGGAGTTCGCAAATTGCGTCAGCAATTTGTGTTCAACTGAAAATACGTTTACAGCACGCTTTGGATTATTCCAAAGCGTGCTTTTTTGTGTTTATATTGATAGATTCAGTTACCCCTAAGTGATATTTGATGCAATTCGATGCAATAGAAAAAATTAGAAATCCTTTAATATCAAGGCTTACAACAGTATATACAATTGTACGAAATCCTAAAGTTTTTTGAACGTAAGAAGCCAGGTCTTAAAGCGTCAGTCACTCACCACAGTTCTCAAATTGTTTCAGCAATTTTTTTCAAAAAAATATACGTTTACAGCACTTTCCAACTCATGTTGGGGGGTGCTTATTTGTTTCAAAAATAATAAATTGATATCCTTTGAATCAATTTATTGAAAATCATTGAAATTCAAAATTGTATAAATTCATTAATACTTATTAAAGTGCTTATAACCTCGTGAAAAGATAAAGCATTTCATTGTTTAGTAAGTATTTTCTATTAATTTACCTTCTGTTTACTTTTAAACTTTAAGATTAATTTAAGGAGGGAATAAAATGAATAAATCAGTATTAAAATTAGATGAAGTAAATAAAATAGTCAAAGGTGCACACTTAATTCAAAATATTTCTTTTGATATAAAAGAAGGAGAAATTGTTGGATTTTTAGGTGCTAATGGTGCAGGTAAGACAACGACAATGAGAATGATAGTAGGATTGTCGAAAATAACATCTGGTGAAATCCAAATTTGTAATAGCAGTATTAATACCAATTTTAAAGAAGCAGTTAAAAATATTGGTGCAATAATCGAAAATCCAGATTTTTATAATTATTTGTCAGGATATGAAAATTTAAAACTTTGTGCAAATCAATTTGATAATGTGACTGAGGAAAGAATACAAGATGTCATAAAGTTGGTTAGATTAGATAATAAAATACATCAAAAGGTAGCACATTATTCTTTAGGAATGAAACAACGTTTAGGTATAGGACAAGCGATACTACATCAACCAAAATTATTAATACTTGATGAACCTCTCAACGGATTAGATCCAGATGGTATAAGTGAATTTAGATTATTGATGAATTATTTAGCCAAAAAAGAAAATACTGCAATTTTAATATCAAGTCATTTATTGACTGAAATGAGTTTGGTAGCAGATAGAGTTGTTATTTTAGATAATGGAAAAATAATTGGAAGAGAAGAGATTTTAAATGATCAGTTTGACTTAGAGAAGAAATATAGAGAAATTGTAGGAGGATATCATGAAAGTTTTAATTAAAAATGAACTATATAAAATGAAGTCACGTAAATTGTTATGGATTATCTTGATTTTTCTAATTGTTTTTGCAATTGCAAGTATCATTGCACAATATCAACCAAATTATTCGGACAATTGGAAATCTGAGTTGAATCAAGAAAATAAGAATTATGAAACGCAATTAACTATTGATAATATTCATCCTATACTTAAAAAAGATATAGAAAATAAAAAGAAAATAAATGAATATCGAATAAAAAATAACATCCCACCCGTCAAAGAAAATGTATTTGAGGATATGTTAAAAACGTCAGGTCTAATTGAATTTGTTATTATCGGGATGATAATCTTATCTTCAGATATTGTTTCGAGCGAGTTCTCGAATAAAACAATTAAATTTTTATTAATTCGTCCATACCATCGTTGGCAATTTATTATAAGTAAATTTATAAGTTTAATTATAATCTCGACTATTTTGTTAATAATAATTGGTGTAGTTACATTAATAACTTCTATGATTGCTAATCAATTTAATTTTGAATCAACTAATTTATTTATTAATCAAAATAATGAAATTTATAACGGTAATTTGTTAAAATTAACATTGCAATTTTATGGATCAAGTTTGGTATCAATTATATTTTATGTTTCATTAGGTTTAATGATTTCAACATTATTAAGAAGTAGTATGTTGGCAGTTGGATTATCACTATTGATCATGATTACCTCAAATAGCTTAGTAGCTCTTTCTGAAAAAATTGACATTTTAAAGTATACTCCTGTTCCAAACATTGATATGAGTTCATTTATATATCATTTAAATTTAAATGATGATATTAATATAGTTTTTGCTATATTGACACTATTCATATATGTAATTGTATTTATTATCATTAGTATTATATACTTTGAGAAAAAGGATGTTACTAGGTAGGTGTAAGGATTGAAAGATTATAAAATATTGATAGTAGATGATGAGATAGGTCTTACTTTCATGCTAGAAAAAGTATTTCAAAAAGAGGGTTTTAATAAAATTATTTGTAAACATGACGGAAAAACTACTTTAGAATATATTCAAAATAACAAAGTAGATTTAATATTACTAGATATTATGTTACCAGATATGGATGGTTTTGAACTTTGTAATAAGATAAGAATGCAATCATTCGTTCCTATCATTTTCCTTACTGCAAAATCAAGTGATTTAGATAAAATAACGGGTTTAACTGTTGGCGGTGATGACTATATAACTAAACCATTTAATCCATTAGAAATAGTTGCACGTGTTAAAGCAAAATTTCGTAGAGAAGAAAGTTATAACCAACATTATAATTTGAAGCATTATAATTATGGATATCTTATAATCGATGAAGAAGCTGGAGAAGTATTTGTAAATAAGAAAAGTATTAGTTTACCAGCAAAAGAATATGAGTTACTATTATTCTTTATTAAAAATCCTAATCAAATATTTACAACATCTGAAATTTATTACAAAGTATGGGGGATGGATAATTTTGGTGTTGAAAAAACAGTTTCTGTGCATATAAATAGATTAAGAAAAAAATTGGATTAAATACAAATAAATCTTCACCAATTGTCAATTTGAGAGGCATTGGATATAAATTTGTTCCACCAAAGGAAGATGATTATGCTGAAGAGAAATAAAGTAGCTTTCAAGTTTATTGTTCATTTTATTACACAACAAATTTTGTTACTAACTGCTTTATTTATTCCAGCTATACCTTTTTTAATTTTTAATGGTGAGGTGCCAAATAATCAGAATTTAGCAGTAGCAGCATTCTTCATGTATGTTCTTTATTGTATATTTTATGGATATTATATTGCAGTTCCTATCATTAATATCATAAACAATTTAAATAAATTATCTGAAGGTAATTATATTGCAAGCAATAAGAAAAGTAATTTATTCTTATCAAAATATTTATATAAAGAAGTTTATGAAGATCTAGAGAATTTGGCGACAACTTTGCAACAGAATGAACTGAATAAAATAAAATTTGAAGAAGAGAGGTATAACTGGGCATCTGGCATTGCTCATGATATTAAGACTCCTCTAACTTATATTACAGGATACTCAACTATGCTTTTAGAAGAAAAATATAATTGGAATCAAGATGAAAAAAAAGAATTCCTACAACAGATTAAACTTAAGTCTGAACATATTGAAGATTTGATTGGTGATTTAACTATAATATTTCAAATAGAGCAAAATAAGTTAATGATAGTAAAAAAAGAAGAAATAAATTTAATAGATTTTTTAAAAGTAATTATTAAAGAAATTGCAATATTGAACCCAGAATATATCTATGAATTTAATTATTTAGAGAATGAAATAATATGTTGTATAGATAAGAAACTATTTCAACGTGCAATAACAAATTTAATAATTAATGCAGTGACTCATAATCAAAAAGGGACAAAAATTATTATTGATGCCTCTATACATGCAAATTATATCGAATTAAGCATAATAGATAATGGGAATGGGATGAATCAACAAGCAGTGAATCGTATATTTGAACAATATTATAGAGGTACTGATACATCTATCCCATCTGGAGGGACAGGATTAGGCTTATCTATCGTTAAAAGTATTGTAACTATGCATGAAGGTACTGTAGAAGTAGAATCAAAATTAGGATATGGAACAAAGTTTAAAGTAAGCATACCTTACGAGAATAAGTATTCCAAACCTAAGGGATAGAAATAATATAGTAACAACTAGCCAATAGTTTATTTAGTTACCCCAAAGTGATATTTGATGCAATTCTATGCAATCGAAAAAATCATAAATCCTTTAATATCAAGACTTATGACAGTATATATAACCATACGAAATCCTAAAGTTTTTTGAACGTAAGAAGCCAGGTCTTAAAGCGTCAGTCACTCACCACAGTTCTCAAAACGTTAATATTGCCAAAGCTGTTGCGAACTTGTTCGCTTACAGATTTGGTACGCAAATTGCGTCAGCAATTTGTGTTCAATAAGAACTTTAAACACTCTTCAGTATTCGTTGGAGGGTGTTTTCTTTTATTTCAATATAGATTTAGTGTTACGCTTGAATAAGCAATAATAAAATCTATACTTGAGGTGATTAATATGTACAAACTTGCACGTATTTATGATGAAGATATTCCTAAAGGAAAACGTGTGTTAGTTGATCGTGTTTGGCCGAGAGGGATAAGTAAAGAAGATGCTAAATTAGATGAATGGTTGAAAGATATTGCACCGAGTACGGATCTTAGAAAGTGGTTTGATCATGATCCAGACAAGTTCGATGATTTTAAGAAAAAGTATAAAGAAGAACTTAAAGATAATGATGCTGTTAAAAAGCTCAAAGATATGAAAGGGACAATTGTACTACTATATGGTGCTAAAGATGAAAAATATAATCATGCGGTTGTGCTGAAAGAATTTATGAAAAAGTAATATTGATAACAATAAAAAATTAATATAGGGAGTATGATATGAAAGAAGTGAAAATTAAAAAAAGTATATTAAAAATGGTGCTGAACCCTTAATTTGAGACATAACAAAAAAGCATCTCAATTAGGCTGCTTGTTTTCGATATTCTATCGGAGATAAGTAGCCTAATTTTTGT
>NZ_PZJH01000005.1 GCF_003259695.1 Macrococcus epidermidis | reverse complement strand
GCCGCCAGCGTTCATCCTGAGCCAGGATCAAACTCTCCATAATAGTTTGTTTGATAATGCTCTTTGATTGCTTATGGCAATCACTCTTGGGAGTGAACTAAGTTCACTCAAATTATTGGAATTAACGTTGACATATTGTCATTCAGTTTTCAATGTTCATGTTTTAAAAATTTATGGAGCGGGTGATCGGAATCGAACCGACAACATCAGCTTGGAAGGCTGAGGTTTTACCACTAAACTACACCCGCATTATTATTATGTGTTAAAAGTAAAGTGCGACCGAGAGGATTTGAACCTCCACTGGAATACTCCAACTAGGCCCTCAACCTAGCGCGTCTGCCGTTCCGCCACGATCGCGCGTTGGCATGTTCTCACTCGTTATCTCTTTTAACGACA
The DNA here is from genome assembly GCF_003259695.1 of Macrococcus epidermidis. GTDB lineage: Bacteria > Bacillota > Bacilli > Staphylococcales > Staphylococcaceae > Macrococcoides > Macrococcoides epidermidis. Next base: position 107,334 of record NZ_PZJH01000005.1, on the reverse strand, counting down.
AGATTAAGTATATAATGTTTTGATTAATAAGTCAACAACTTTTTAAAAGTTTTTTTAATTTCTTAAATCTTTTATTAAGATTGTTAATTTATTAAAAGTGACCCCTACGGGATTCGAACCCGTGTTACCGCCGTGAAAGGGCGGTGTCTTAACCGCTTGACCAAGGGGCCGTGTTTTTAACAACGAAATTAATCTTATAATGATTCAGAAATAAAGTCAACAGTTTTTATAAAAAAACTTCTCGAATTGTAAACTTTCCTATCAATCCTTTAAAAAAGCATTATAAATGACACTAAAATACACAAATGAAAACAGCGCACCCATGGGTACGCTGCGCTTTACCATACTTTTGTTATTGAGATTTCTCCCAAACACTTCGAACATTTATACTTCCCTGTATTCACTTTACGTTTTCTTAAGTAAGTCTGTCCGCATTTTTTACATGCATATGTGTATTTATAACCTTTGACAGAAGGAATCATCTCACAAAATCTAGGCGCTCCAACTTTTTCAGATAGATTTTTAAAGTCTTTATCGCGATGTTTATATCCTTTCCCTGCTAGATGTAAGTGATAATGCACGAGCTCATGTTTAATAATATCAACAACCGCATTCTCGCCGAAAGTAATATATTGCTTCGGATTAATCTCTATATTATGACTGTTCAATAAATATCTGCCACCAGTAGTGCGTAAGCGATTGTTAAATGTCGCAAGATGCTCAAAAGGTTTATCAAAATATTCAATGGAGATACGTTCAACTAGCTGCTGTAAATCACTATTTTGCATTTGGATCCTTCATTGTTAATGCAACTTTACCTTTATCTTCAAAGATATCTTCAATCCACACATCGACAATATCTCCGACTGACACTACATCTGTAGGATGCTTAACAAATTTATTTGATAATTTTGAAATGTGCACTAAACCATCCTGTTTCACGCCAATATCTACAAATGCACCAAAGTCTACTACGTTACGTACAGTACCTGATAATTTCATCCCTTTACGTAAATCTTCTATTGATAGAACATCCGACTTAAGTAACGGTGTTTCAAAATCTTCACGTGGATCTCTTCCAGGTGCAATAAGTGCTGCAATGATATCTTCTAAAGTCGGTACACCGATAGAAAGTTTATCTGATGTTTGTTCCAGATTCAGTTGATTCAGTTTTTCTTTTAATGCATCGGTACCTAAATCATCAATTGTCATACCAATCGATTCGATTAACGCATATGTCGCATCATAACTTTCAGGGTGTATACCTGTATTATCTAACGGTTCACTACCATCAGGTATTCGCATAAATCCGATACTTTGTTCAAACGTCTTTTTACCGAGCCTCGGAATCTTAGCAATTTCTTTATTATGTTTAATAGGTCCATTCTCTTCACGATGTTTAATGATATTCTCAGCGACTGTAGAAGATAATCCTGAAACATACTGTAATAACGGAGCTGATGCTGTATTTACATTGACTCCAACTTTATTCACTGCAGTTTCTACAACAAATGATAAAGCTTCATTTAACGCTTTTTGGTTAACGTCATGCTGGTATTGGCCTACACCGATAGATTTTGGATCAATTTTCACAAGTTCTGATAACGGATCCTGTACACGGCGACCGATTGAAACCGCACTTCTCTCTTCTACCTGAAAATCAGGAAACTCTTTACGTGCTAGATCACTGGCAGAATAAACTGATGCTCCCGCTTCATTCACGATAATATATTTTACATCTAAATTATTTTCTTTAATAAGTGCTGCAACAAATTGTTCTGATTCACGACTTGCAGTACCGTTACCTATCGCGATTAATTCAACATTGTTCTTTGAAATTAACTCAAGCAGCTTCTTCTTTGATTCTGCTACTTTACTTACTGGCGGATGTGGATAGATAACTGCTTTTTCAACAAATGTACCAAACGCATTGATTACTGCTAATTTACATCCCGTTCTGTAAGCTGGATCTAGACCAAGAATGACTTTACCTTTAAGTGGTGCTTGTAATAAAAGATTCTCCAAGTTAACAGAGAAAATATCAATTGCCTGTGTTTCAGCTTTTTCAGTTAGTTCATTACGAATTTCACGTTCAATAGATGGTAATATTAAACGCTTTAATGCTTCTTCAATTGCCAGCTCAATATATTGATTTGAATCGACTTCTTTTTTTACCATCTGTTTGCGGATATATGTTTTTATACGTGTATCGTCGACATTTACACCTACTTTTAGTACACCTTCTTTTTCACCACGGTTAATCGCGAGTGTACGATGCGGTACAATCTTATTCACTTTTTCTGAGTAGTCATAATACATTTCAAATACTGCTTTTTCATCTTCGGCTTTTTTCTTCTTAGTAGTTACAATCAGACCATTTGTCTCTACAAACTTTAATATGTATTCTCGATACTTCGGCTCATCTGAAATAATTTCAGCAATAATATCAATCGCACCATTGATTGCAGCTTCAACATCTTCAACCTCTTCATTTATAAAGTTTCGTGCCTCACTTACAATATCTTTCCCTTCAAAAGAAAGGATCATCTGTGCCAAAGGCTCAAGACCTTTACGCTTCGCTTCTGTAGCACGTGTCTTCTTCTTTTGTTTAAACGGACGATATAAGTCTTCTACACGTTGAAGCTTCACCTGCTCCATGATTTCCTGACGTAATTCATCTGTAAGCAAACCTTGTGCTTCAATTGTTCGGATAACATCATCTTTTCTTTTCTGTAGTGTTTCCATATAGCGATATTCAGTTTCAATATCTTTAATTTCAACTTCATCTAATCCACCTGTTACTTCTTTACGGTAACGTGCGATAAATGGCACTGTATTCTTTTCTTCTAAAAGGTTCAATACAGATTCAATCTGTTCTTTTTTAAATGGTAATTTTTCAATAATTAAATCAATAATATGTTTTTGCATAGCTGCCTCCTTAAGATACGTATATTTTACCACAATAGAAAAACTGCTGAAAACAGTCGCTTGTTTTCAGCAGTTATAATTTAACTTTTTTGAACAGCATCGCGTAACTTTTTAATCGCTGTACGTTGTAACCTTGAAACATGCATTTGACTTAATCCGATTTTCTCGCCTGTTTCTTTTTGGCTTAAACCTTCTATAAATGTGCATTGAATAATTTCTTTTTCACGATCAGACAAAATCGGCAATACTTTTTCTAAAATCATACGCTTTTCAGTTAATTCATAACCTTCTTCAGTATCACCCATTACATCAAGTAATGTCACTGTTGAGCCATCTTTATCAGCTTCGATAGAATGATCGACACTCAGTGCATTATAACTTTGACCCATCTCCATCGCTTCCAGTACTTCTTCTTCAGATGCTTCAATATAATCAGCAATTTCTTTAATTTTAGGAGAACGGCCGAGTTCATTTGTTAACTCATCTGTCGCTTTCTTTATCTTTGGCCCGATTTCTTTGATACGTCTCGGTACGTGCACACTCCACGTTTTATCTCTTAAATATCGTTTGATTTCTCCAATGACTGTCGGCACTAAAAACGCTTCAAATTTACGGTCAAAACTTACATCAAATCGGTTAATGGCACCAAGTAAGCCGACCATACCAACCTGTACTAAGTCTTCATGATGACTTTGACCTTTTGAATAGCGATATGCTAATGATTCAACTAACTTCTTATAATGCATAACAAGTTCGTTTTGAGCCATTTCATCTTTAGTATCTTGATAAAGCTTTATCCAAGCATTTATCTCTTCTGGAGTAACATCATTATAATTAGAACTGGTCATGAAGTTACACCTACTCCCCCGCAATATACTTTGTCATACTAATTGTAACACCGCTATCTTTCTTAACGTTTACTTCATCCATTAATGATTCGATTAAGAATAACCCTAATCCACCTTCACGAATAAAATCGATATTTTCATTTTCCTGATAAGGTCCTAATTCTGATTTAGCACGTTCATAATCAAAGCTTGTACCAGAATCAGAAACGATTACTTCTACTTTGTCTTCAAAAATGACATATCCAACTAATACATCACCTTTAACATCACCTTTGTAGGCATGTTTCACTGCATTGGTAACTGCTTCACTGACAGCAATCTTAGTGTCTTCGATATCATCGTATGAAGCACCAGCTCTATTTAAGATACCTGATAATGTTAATCGTACTAAGCCCACGTACTCAGCGGCTGCAGGAAATCTCATTTCGACATAATCATATGTTTTTTCCATATTATTCTCCCTCCACCGGCTGGTTAACATGCATAAGATCTTTTAATCCTGTAATATCAAATAATCGCTCTATACGACTATTTACACCTAATACATATAACTCTTTATTGTTTTTATTGAGTTCTTTTAATGTACCGACAAATAAGCCTAAGCCAGTACTATCCATATATGTAACTTCATCAATATGTAAATGAATATCATGTGTTCCTGCACTTCTGATAGGGACTAATACTTCTTGTAATTGTGGCACAGTTGCAACATCTAACTCTCCTGCGACATTAATCTGATAAAAACCTTCTTGTTCAATCGTATCGATAGTTAAGTTCATGAATATTCTCCTTAAAATCATAAAATTTATAAATACTTAAAATATTATAGTATAAATATGAATACCCCCAACTTGAGGATATAAACATATTATTTTGTTCTTTTTATAATTAATATCGTTAAATCATCTCTTTTTTTAGGATCACCTATCGCAATCAGTTGTTCATAGACGACTTGAACGATATCTTGCGGATGTAAATCTTTGTATTGATAAATGAAACCTAAGAGTTCTTTAGTCGTGATAAAATCACCATTCAGATGACGTATTTCAGATACACCATCCGTATAGACAATGACCATATCACCAATCTCCAGCTCCAGCTCTTCCTGATCATATCGCGTTGATGGATGTACACCAAGTACTAAACCACGTGCATCCAGTTCTTCAAAAGAATCACTTTTTTTACGATAAACGTACCCCGGCTCATGTCCAGCAGATGCATAATAGAATTTATTGTTAATTTCTTCATATAAACCGTAGAACATTGTAACGAACATGTTTTGGTTTACATTCTTTTCGACTACGCGATTTAATCGCTTTAATCCATCACTTGGCAACTGACTGTGTCCATATGAGTCCATACCGAACTTGATCATACTCATCGCAAGTGCTGCCGGAATTCCTTTCCCGATGACATCAGCAACAGCAAAGCTCATCGTACCATCTTTATGATCGATTAAGTTAAAATAATCCCCATTTACGCGATGTGCAGGCACACTAATAGCACCAATCTGAACATTATTAAGATGTGGAATTTGCGTTTTTAACATCGTCGTTTGTAAGCTCGCCGCTAAATCCATTTCTTTATCATGCGCTTCCATCACTCTAACGAGCGCTTTATAATCTCGATATGAAAATCCAAACCCGATAATCATCTCTGTTAGTACGTCCATCGCATAATGCTGTTCAATCGCGTTATAACCGGATTCAACGACGATATCTTTATGAAGTATCACGATTTCTTCAGGCGAGATATCAAGTTCGATCGCTTCAAAGCTCAATGTCTGAACATCTTCTAATGCTGTTTCTTCTTTATGCTCGATATATTGTTTAAGAATTTGAGTATATCGTTCAACAATCTTGTCAATTTGACGCATCCAACTTTCCTCCCTATAAACCTTAAAAGAGACTTTAAGATAACTTATGTTAGCCTAAAGTCTCCGAGTCATCAATAGATAAATTAAGACTAATTGCTAGTGCTGCATCAACTTCCTCCATCTTCTCTTTTGGCAGGTAAGTCAACTTTTCAATAAGTCGATTTTTATCAATTGTTCTTATTTGTTCTAATAAAATCACAGAATCTTTATCTAGATGATGATTGGTCTTACCAATCTCTACGTGGGTTGGGATTTTTGATTTATTGATTTTTGCAGTAATTGCTGCAACTATAACCGTCGGACTATATTTATTTCCTATATCATTTTGAATGATTACTACAGGTCGTTTACCGCCTTGCTCTGAACCTTTAACAGGTGACAAATCAGCTAAATAAACATCGCCGCGTTTCATTTATTCACCATCAGTTTGTACTGACATATGATCCACATTATCATACACTTCACATTCAAGGAGATAATGTTCTGAAGCAATTAACAGGTTAATTTCAGCCATTGATTGATAACCTTCAATCAACTGTTGTTCTTGTAGTTTACTCATCTTTTCTCCTCCAGTTACACGATTAACATAATTTTATCAAAAAATTTGTGGCCGTACCATTTTTATTTTAATAATTCATTATATTTTTCGACCGAACCGTCAGTATTATAAAATTTCGGTAATCTTCTACTTAAACTTGTCAATACTTCATAACTAATCGTCCCGAGTTGCGCTGCCACCTGTTCAATAGATTGCTTGCTATCCGTATGATGATCGATAATAATCGCTTGTGTGCCAACAGGTGTTCCTTTAGGTACACGTGCGATAAACTGATCCATACATATACGCCCGATAATTTCAGCATCAGTTCCTGCAAGATTAATTTTATAACCTTGCAACTTTCGATTTAAGCCATCCGCATAACCTAATGGGAATGTCGCAACCGTTTCTTCATGTTCAGCAGTATACGTCGCACCATAACTAACAGTATCACCAGGCTGTATATCTTTAACGAAATTCACTGTTGAAACAAGCTGCATCGCCGGCTTTAATTTAAGTTTAGAAATACTCTGAATATACTCAGAAGGATAGTACCCATATAAGCTAATACCTAAGCGTAAAGCTGTACATGCTGAAGCATCAAAACGTAAAGCGGCTGCACTATTTTGACAATGAATATATGATGGCAGTTCGTTTGAATGAACGATATCTATAAATTTATTGTATGCAACTGACGCACTGTCATTATCTTCGTCCCCACAACTAAAATGCGTATATACACCTTCAAAGATTGTTTTATCGTGCGCTTGAACAAGATCAACAACTTGTTGATATTCCTGCTTATCACGCATGCCAATGCGACCCATTCCAGTATCCACCTTTAAATGAACCCAGAATGGTTTGTCGTCTTCGTCCAGTAACCGAAGTGCCTCTTCTAACCAGGATAATCCTGGCACAGTTAACGCTAATCTATGTTGACTTGCTTTATGTATATCTTTTGGTTCAATAATACCTAACACTAAAATTTTAGCTTTAATACCGTGCATTCTTAATTCGATTGCTTCATCAAGCGTTGCAACCGCAAAAAATTCAGCACCTTGATTATAAAGGTGTGTCGCAATTTGTACTGACCCTAGCCCATATCCATTTGCTTTAACTACTGCGATAACTGTCTTATTAGGATGTAATCTACCTACAGCTTTAAAGTTTTCATTGATCGCATCAAGATCAACATTGACGAAACTCGGTCTATATATCCTGTCACTCATCTCTCTCACCCCATCATTTAATACTCAAATTTTATCATACTTTTTGGAATAATCCATTATTCCTCTATCACTACATAAGCTGTTGCTACAGTTTCCGAATGTGCGATGCTCACATGTGCATCACTACCTACAATATAAGGCTTTCCATTATCATCATTTAAACAACAGATTTGATTAAATCTAAGTTGCCCAATGCCTGTGCCTAATGCTTTACTATAGGCTTCCTTAACACAGAACCTGCCCGCAAAAAATGCAACCTTACGTTTTTCACTTTCAAAACGATCATACAGTTCGATTTCTTTCGGATGCAAAATACGGTCAATCATCTTTTTATTTTCAAGTGATTTACGAATGCGCTCTAATTCAATAATATCTGTTCCAATACCTTTAATCATGACTGCTCCTTACATCGATGTTATTCATTTTTTGATGGATATATGCTTTTAATGTTTCGGCTTCATGTTCATGGACATAAGGTATTTCCATATCATTTTCAGCTGTAATAACCTTTAATGACTTAATATTAAAACGCTTCATGATAGGGCCTTGTTCCATTTCAACATTTTGAATCGTTACATAAGGCACAATTATTTTTTCTTTATTCCAGATACCGTTTAACGTTGTGATTTCTTCTTCACCTAATTGAAACAGTGATGTTTCATAAGTCAGTTTAGGAAATACAAAGAAATCCAGAACAAAGATTATCAATCCGATTAATGCTATTCCGATAAATACATATGGATGAACTGGAATAAAATCTTTAAACTGAATAAACCATAATACTGCTAAGACGATTAAAAAGACACTCGCTGTTAAACACGCACCAATCTTCATTAGTTTTAAGCTATCTCTATGCATCTTATTCATATTGACGTCGCTCCTTTAACAAGAACCAATCATAGATGTTTGCAGCATCAACTTGTTCGATATAATCTAAACGACATTGTATGCTGTTACTTCCTGATGAAATGCCTAAACCGACACTTCTCAAATCTGCACGATCCATAAATGGTGTGGATGATACGTCTAACCCGATAATGTTCTCTTCTTTAATAAAAGAAGTTTGCATTACAAATACACCACCATTACGCACATTAATCTGATCATCTAAAATAATATAGCCTGAATTTTTATATTTGATGATTGCTGTGATAAGGGTTAACACCATCAGCAGAATAACAATCAACCATGTATATTCAAACCAGTAATATTGAACGATACCACCAACAATTAATAATATTACCCAGGAAACCTGGAAGTATCTGCGGATACTGCGCTTTGGAATAACTTTGTTTACTTCATCAAATTGATACTTCGGAACGAGTCTTTGAATCAATTGATACGCCTCATCACGATTAATAAATGGTAATACTTCTTCATCACCTAAAATGCTGTCTTCTGAACCTTTCATTTCACTCGTTGTAGTGACGACAAATGATGTTTTATTCAATAACTTTCTAAGATAACTTTGTTTTTCTGTGACTTTCTGAATATTTTTTACTGCGATGTATTTATTTTTTCGTTCGAATAAACCATATTTAATGTTGATTAACTCACCGTCAAACTTCACAGTATACTGATGATATTTCAGCGCAGTAATAAATACCCCGATAATATAGCTAAATAAAAGTGCCACTAGAATGATAATACCTACCATCATATAACTTTCTCCAACGATACTTTCCAATTTATCCAAATATCTATCCAAATTAAAAATATCATTCACCTGAGAATAAATCGCACTCACAACCGCAATGACCGTAAACATCGACGCACTTGTTGAACTCATCAAAATTAAATCCATAAAAGATAATTGATAAATCGTTTCATAAGACTTTTCGTCGTATTTAATTATATCCTCTTCTTCATGATTTTCTATTAGACTATCTTGTACAACGGCACCCTGTTGCAATTGAAATTTTCGCTGATTAATATAATCACTTAAAGCTTGAGCATCATTCTTTCCGATACTATTCAATTCAATCCCGTCACCCGCTGTTTTAATATGCATGATGACACCACCAAGCAATTGATTCGCAATCCCTGCAGAAGTATCCATCGTCTGAATTTTACCGATATATATTTCTTTTATTGTACGACTGATAATACCCTTTTGAAGCATTAATTTATCATCTTCAATCCAGTATTTTATTATCTTTGCTTCAATCATGCTAAATATTGCACTCAATAAAGTAAATAATAAGATCAAGATAGCAAAGCCATTATCAAGTAGTGCCTCTTTAGAGAAACCATCTTTGATGATTAAGAACAACCCAAAACCTATCGGAAAGATATTACTTTTTAAAGATTTAAGCAGATTAGATAGATACGTAGAATAATGAAGTGATTTTTTAGTTGCGTCCATGATGAATCTCCTTAATTCTTGCAATAATACGTTCCGCTAACGCTTCAGCTTCTTTTGTTTCCATATAAGGTAGAACAACCATATCTCCACGTGTATAGACAGTAACAACTGCAAGATTAAATTTTTTCATGATAAATCCTTGTTCAATCTTTACTGACTGCATCAAGTCTAGTGGTACAATCTTTCTACTCATGAAAAAAGCACCACTATTCATTTCAAGTGTAGCCTGATTGAGCTGATAACGTGTGTATTTATAACTTAAAAAAATACCGAGTGAAAGAATATAGATGGGTATCAGCATCAATAAGAATATCAAGTATGTATAACGCCATTCATACAACCAATTGATACCAAAATATAATCCCGTACAGATGGCTAAAGTGAGTAACGTATAGATGCTCCATTTAATACGTCTGTATTTAGGAGTATTTGCAGGTTGTGCATGTGGTAACGGTTCAAAATACAATTCAATCGCCTCCATTTATGTAAATTATAACAAAGAACATAAGATTTTCATAAGGTGAGTATTATATGTGAAGTTTGTCTCTGTTTTTTTGTGCGGAAGTGGCGTGAGATTCATTTTGAAAACACTTACTCACGCTTGTTTCTGGTTTCGTTTGCGGAAGTGGCGGCAAATTCATTTTGAAGACACTTACTCTCACTCACTTCTGGTTTCGTTTGCGGAAGTGGCGGCAAATTCATTTTGAAGACACTTACTCACGCTCACTTCTGGTTTTCTACACGGAAGTGGCGGCAAATTCATTTTGAAGACACTTACTCACTCATCCCCAAAAAAAACAAAAAACACCTTAAACTAATCTCTTCGATTAATTCAAGGTGTCTAAAATAACTATTTATTTTTTATGGTCTGCAAATGTTCTTGCTTTAAAAGGTTTTTTTCCGCCTTTTGAAGCACCTGCTTTACCAGAACGATCAAATGATTTACGACGGTTATCTTTACCACCATCTTTAGAACGACTGCGAGATCCGCCTGGACGTCCGCTGTTTCCACCGCGGCCACGGCCATAAGATTTACCGCTTCCGCCTTTACGGCCAAGTGGTTTTTCGAATGTTAATTGTACATCCACATCGTTATTAGATTTAATTAATTCTTGTAATAATGATGCTACTAATTTCACATCACCATGTTCGTTAATTAATTCCTGAGCGATTGACTCGATACGTGCTTCAGTATCTTTTTCAACCCATCCTTTAACTTTCGTCTTAACATCTAATTCACGGGCTTTCATTACTTCACCAGGTGTTGGTGGACGTAAAGCCGTCATTGTACGGTTTTTAGACTTTTCAATTTGACGGATGTAATCCATTTCAACTGGGTTAACGAATGAAATCGCCATACCATGTTTACCGGCACGGCCAGTACGACCGATACGGTGTGTATAACTTTCAACATCTTGAGGAATATCAAAGTTATAAACGTGTGATACGCCAGAAATATCTAATCCACGTGCAGCAACGTCTGTTGCAACAAGGATGTCAATTTGGTCATTTTTAAATTTCTTAAGTACTTCTAAACGTTTCGCTTGAGTGATGTCACCATGTAAACCTTCTGCACGGTATCCTTTAGAGATTAACGCACTTGTTAACTCATCTACGCGACGTTTCGTACGTCCGAATACGATTGCAAGTTCAGGTTGATGAACATCTAAGAAATTCGTGAATGTATCAAACTTCTCTAATTCTTTAACGATTGTGTAATGCTCGTCGATATCAGGGTTTGAATCAACGTTTGTCATTGTCTTAACAATGATAGGATCTTTCATGAACTTTTGAACTAACTCTTGAATGGCTCTCGGCATTGTTGCTGAGAATAACATTGTTTGACGTTGTTCTTTCGGTAATTTATCCATGATAAAACGCATATCATCGATGAATCCCATATTCATCATTTCATCCGCTTCATCTAAGATTAACGTATTGATGTCTTCAGTTTTTAACGTACGACGGTTTAAATGATCGATTACACGACCAGGTGTCCCAACTACGATTTGGGGTTTCTTTTTTAATTCTCTAATTTGACGGTCAATCGGCATTCCACCGAATACTGTCGCTACTTGAATCCCTTGTCCACGACTAAATGCTTTTAATTGTTCAGCAACCTGGACAGCTAATTCACGTGTAGGAGCAAGAATTAAACTTTTGATCCCCTCTTGGCCTCTAACTTTTTCAATTAAAGGAATTCCAAAAGCACCAGTTTTACCAGTACCAGTTTGCGCTTGGCCTAATACGTCACGGCCTGCCATCGTATGAGGGATACTATCCGTTTGAATCGGTGTAGGTTCTGTAAATCCCATTTTCTCCAGCGCATTTATGGTAGGTTCGCTGATACCTAGGTCTCTAAATTTTTGCAATATTATTTCTCCTTTTATCTTTCATAAATTACGCCTCTATAGTGTGCGCATTCGACTTGTCCTCATGGCATAGAGTAATTTTCCACTCTCTTACCTATTCAACTTCTCTATCTTAGCACCTATCGTATATTTTTACAATCAATACAATTGTAAATACAAGTTTAAAAATATCAAAAAAATGACTGTAAGCTATACAGTCATTCATTTTATATGAACCGGAAATATTTTTTATTTATTTTATTTATTACGTTATTTATCCCACAATCATTTAAATGAGATGATTAATAATCGTTTCAAGCGCCATGCCGCGGCTTGCTTTAAATAGTATAACCGTTTCTGGATTTAAATATGGTATAAGTGCTTCTTCAAGTGCTTCTTTCGTTTCAAAATGCATAGCATTCGTGAAATCTTGTGCTTTATCATGGATGTATTTCGCCTCAGTGCCGACAGTAAATAAATGATCAATTGATTTATTTTCGAAATAACCACCTACTGCTTCATGATACATTTTTGAATCAGGACCGAGTTCTAACACATCACTAAACACGATAATCTTCGTCGGAACATCCATGATTGATAACGTATCAATAGAAGCACGCATGCTCGTCGGACTTGCATTATACGCGTCATTGATTAAACGGGATTTATTCTGGCCAATAATTTGTTCCATGCGCATATTTGTTAAATGCAGATGTCCTAAATTATTATTTATTACTGCGTCACTTAATCCAAGTAATCGACCAATTGCGATTGCAATCGTAGCGTTACGTGCATTATGTGCTCCAAGTGTCGGAATACTAAATTGCGCTGCTCCTACTTTAAAAGCAATACTTCTTTCAGATGCTTGTAAGTCATGAATGTAAAAATCATTATCCTGATTAAAGCCGATACTTTTAAAGTCACCATTAGTCTTATCTACTAACTCATTTAATAATGGTTCATCGCCATCATAAAATAATGGCCCCTTTAATCCTTCAGTAATTTCAAACTTAGCTTGTGCAATACCAGCGCGTGACCCTAAGTCACGCATATGACTTTCACCGATATTAGTAATTGCAGCAATATCAGGTTGTACGAGATTTGATAAAAATGCAATCTCACCAAAGCCTGACATACCCATCTCTAATATAGAAATTTCTGTGTCTTCATCTAATTGGCAAAGCGTAATCGGTAGACCGATTTCATTATTGTAGTTCCCCTGCGTCTTCTTAACTTTAAAATTCGGTGCTAAAACAACTTCTACCATATCTTTTGTAGAGGTCTTACCGTTACTGCCTGTAATCGCAATAACTTTCGGATTTACTTCTTCTAAATAAGCTTTACCGATTGCCTGTAATGCGCTTAAAGTATCATCGACCACAACTAGCGGCAAACCTTCAGGCATATTTGGCGCATCGCTTTGCCATAAAGCAGCTGCAGCACCACTTTCAATTGCTTGCGCCACATATTGATGGCCATCAACATGTTCACCTTTAAAAGGGATAAACAATACATCCTCATTAATATGTCTTGAATCAATCGATACACCATCAATCATCACATCATGATTCCCTTTTAACGTGCCATTCGTTTGTTCTGCAATCCATTGTAAATTTCTTTTTATCATCTTAATCAGTCCATTTTGTATTTAATTTTTTTCTTTTCTGCATGACGTTCTTTTGCTAAATTAATCAGTTCAGTAATAAGTTCACTATAACTCATACCCATGTTCTGCCAAAGTAATGGATACATACTAAATTGTGTGAAACCAGGCATCGCATTTGTTTCATTGATGTAAATCGTATTGTCTTCAGTTAAGAAGAAGTCTGCACGAACTAAACCTGAACAATCTGTTGCTTTAAAAGCTTCAACAGCCATATTACGCATTGTTTCCTGAATTTCTGAAGGAATATCAGCTGGAATTTCTAACTGAACTTTCCCGTCTTTATACTTTGATTTATAATCATAAAAATCTACATCTTTGACAACTTCTCCAGGTAATGTCGTTTTAGGATTATCATTCCCTAATACCGCAACTTCGATTTCACGCGCAACGACACCTTGTTCTACTACAAGTTTACGATCAAACTGTAGCGCTTCTTCAATGCCTTGAATTAACTCTTCACGATTCGTACATTTTGAAATGCCGACAGATGATCCTAAGTTCGCAGGTTTAACAAATACCGGATACTCTAATTTATTATTAACAAGCTCTAAAATATTATGCTTATAAGTCTCATATTCACTACGTAAAAAACTTACATATGGTAATTGTGGTAACCCGCGATTTGCAAATAGTTGCTTCATCACTAATTTATCCATAGAACTTGCAGCAGCTAATACTCCATTACCCACATACGGTAAATCTAATACTTCGAATAATCCTTGTATTGTGCCGTCTTCACCATTAGGTCCGTGAAGTAATGGGAAAATGGCATCATAAGATTTACCTTCAGTAGATGCTGTTAATAGATGCATAATAGAGTCATCATTTGATGATGATAATCTTAAAGTTTCGCTATCTTCAATACGTTCAGTGATTTGTGGACCTTTAATCCATTCACCTTCGTTTGTTATATAAATTGTATCTATCGCATATGTTGCTTTGTCCATAGCGTTGATTACTGATTGTGCCGTTAAGATAGAAACTTCATGCTCAGCACTTTTACCGCCATAGACGATACATATATTTTGTTTAGACATGTTAATTCCTCCAGAATATTAATATAATAATACTATCACGATATATGATGATATGCATGTTTTTTATCGAAAGGCGTAAATCATTCATAAAAGAAACATTTATTCCTATAATGTTTCAGCTTATTTATGTATAATAATGACTATAATTTATTTAGAGTAGGAGTTTGGCCATGGCTCAATCAAGTAATACAACACGCACCAAAATTAAGCGCCCATGGATTGAAAAAATCGATTGGTGGCTCATTATTCTTATATTATGTTTTTTTACTGTTAGTTTAACTGTAATCACATCTGCAATGGATGGTCAGCAATATGGTACGAACTTTGCTGAACGTCAAGTATTCTATTATATTCTCGGATTTATTCTCGCATTCAGTATTATGCTTATTAAACCGAAACTGATTAATAAATGGGTTTTCGTACTTTATTTTTTAGGTAATCTGGCCCTGCTCGGCTTACTGATACTACCTGAATCTTCTTTGACACCAACGATTAACGGTGCAAAAAGCTGGTATGTATTCTTTGGACGACTCAGCTTACAACCTTCTGAATTTATGAAGATTATCTTAATCCTGACATTAAGTAAGGTTGTATACGATCACAATCGTTTCACATATTACAAATCTTTTCAGACAGATATCATTTTACTGATGAAGATTGGCTTAACTGCGATTATTCCAATGATATTAATCTTGTTACAAAATGACTTAGGTACAACACTTGTGTTACTGGCGATTATTTTAGGAATTACTGTGGTCTCAGGAGTAACCTGGCGTATCCTTGCACCATTTTTAATTGGGCTTACAGCAATTGGTGCCACGCTTATACTTGCAATCATCTATAAACCTGAACTTATCGATAAAGTACTCGGCATTAAGACGTATCAGCTTGGCCGAATCAACTCATGGCTAAATCCGGCACAGTATAGTGACGGTGAAGGATTCCACTTGATGGAGTCATTAAAAGCTATCGGATCTGGTGGATTATTCGGTAAAGGATTTAAAGGCGGAGAAGTTTACATTCCTGAGAATCATACCGATTTCATCTTTTCAGTTATCGGTGAAGAATTTGGGTTTATTGGTACTGTAATCGTACTCGTATTATTCCTGGCATTATTTACACATTTAATTCGTATGGCACAAGTATCCACAAATCAATTCGCATCTATATTTTTAGTTGGATTAATCAGTATGATTATCTTCCATGTATTTCAAAATATCGGCATGACGATTCAGGTTGTGCCAATTACAGGTATCCCATTACCATTCATTAGCTATGGTGGTAGTGCGCTTTGGGCATTGATGTGTGGGATAGGTGTTGCATTATCTATCTTTTATCACTCTGATGCCGAACAAATTAAAAAGTATAAGCAAGTGAGATAATCAATATCCACATAATAAAACTCTTTATCAACCAATATTGGATGGATAAAGAGTTTTTAATTTAAACAACAAAAAAAGACACTCTAAATTCGAATGTCATCTCATATGTATATTATTTTAATTTTGCGGGTGCTACATGTGGTAACGTACGCATAACTTCAAGTCGTGATTTTGTTTTTGAGATATTAACACCAAGTGAAGAAAGCAGAGTGACAACATTTTTCATTTTTTCCTGAGATTGTTTCATTTCGATCACTCCTAATCAATTTGTTAATACTAGTGTACCCGAAAATAACCAATATAGCTATAGGTCCATAGACTTATTTATGTAAAGATTTTGTGAACAATGATAGTGATTTGTAAAAAACAGATTCATTATGAAAATTGTATAAACACAAAAGTATTTAATTGTTTTTTCATGTATAATAAAGCTAATTCTAAAGGAGGAATGCTTTTTGTCAGTATTCTCAAACATCGATTATTCTCAAGTTTTTTCAATACTTTTCTTTGTTGCATTTGTCTTTAACATATTTTTAGCTTTCGCAATTATCTTTTTAGAACGTAGACAGGCGGGATCCACATGGGCATGGCTACTTGTACTATTCTTCCTGCCGATTATCGGTTTCATAATTTATTTACTATTCGGCCGTCAAATCAAACAGTCAAGTATCTTTAAGTTAGATGAAGAAGATAAAATTGGTCTTCAGCAAATTGTGCATGAACAGATGCATGCAATTGATGAAGATGATCTAATGGTGCGCTCTAAAGAAATTATGAAGCATAAAGATATTATTCGTATGAACTTAAATAATTATTCATCATTTCTGACGACAGATAATGCAGTTGAAATTCTTACAGATGGTCGCAAAAAGTTTGATGCGCTTATCCAGGATATACGTAATGCTGAAGATCATATTCATATTCAATATTATATATTTAAGCGAGACGGTATCGGTAAAGAAATATTAGATGTATTGATGCAGAAGCTTGAAGAAGGTGTCGAAGTTAAGATGCTGTACGATGATATCGGATCTCGTACATTAACTTTATCCCGTTTTAAAACATTTAAGAAGCTTGGCGGGCAGGTAGAAGCATTCTTCCCTTCTCACTTTCCTCTTATTAATTTCAGGATGAACAATCGAAATCATCGTAAGATCGTTGTAATAGATGGAAAAATCGGATATATCGGTGGCTTTAATGTCGGCGATGAGTATTTAGGACTAGATAAACGATTTGGGTATTGGCGAGATACCCATTTACGTGTCGAAGGTGACTCAGTCAATGCATTACAACTACGTTTTATGATGGACTGGAATTCCCAGTCAACGCGTAATTTTATGCATTATGATAAAAAATATTTCCCGGATGTTGATAGTAAAGGCGAAATCGGAATTCAAATTGCTTCGAGTGGGCCAGATTCCAGTGAACAACATATCAAATTCGGTTATCTGAAGATGATTACATCAGCTAAAGAATCTATATTTATTCAGTCACCTTACTTTATACCTGACACTTCTTTGCTTGATGCATTGAAAATCGCTGCGCTTACCGGAGTAGAAGTCAACATCATGATTCCTAACAAACCCGATCATCCTTTCGTATATTGGGCCACATATTCAAACGTCGGTGAACTGATTCAGGCCGGTTGTAATATATTTATCTACGAAAATGGATTTATCCATACGAAGATGATGGTGATTGACGATGAAGTCGCAAGTGTCGGTACAGCAAATATGGACTTTAGAAGTTTTGAACTAAATTTTGAAGTTAACGCATTTATATACGATCATGATATTGCCTATAAATTACGTAAGACGTTTGAAGATGACGTTAAAGTTTCCAGTCAGCTCACACAGGAAATTTATGATCAACGCGTATTACTCATCAGAGTTAAGGAAGCCATTGCAAGATTAATATCACCGATATTATAAAAGAGAGTGAGAAATCAATTCCCACTCCCTTTTTATTTAATGTATCAATAAGAAATCAGCTGCTAAATTTAAGAAAAATACACTATGAACAATCAAATATGTAAATCCTAGTTTCTTTTGTTGTTTCGTGAGTTCGAAATGATATGTATTTTGCATGATTTACATCCCCTTTGTCATATAAATATGTTTTGAATTTTCTGATAATTCGTAATCTTATTATACCAACTTTTTATATAAAGTAAACATTTAAAAGGAGTTGTTTCACATGAATAACAAAGAAGTACTACACATCACCGAATCATTTGTGAAAAATGTGCATAAAGATGAATCGAGCGGTCATGATTATGCGCATATCGAACGTGTCCGAAAAATGGCTGTTGAAATCGCTGAAAAAGAAGATGCTGATCTTTTTATCGTTGAGATGGCAGCGTTATTACATGATACTGTCGACGAGAAATTATTTGATACTATTGCAGCATGGGAACGATTGAATAAATTTTACGAGGAAATTCAACTTCCTATAGAACATCGACAAGCTATTAATCATATTCTTAAATATATGAGCTTTAATGGCGGAAAGAATGAAGGGAAGTTGAAATCGCTTGAAGGCAAAGTTGTTCAGGATGCTGACCGACTTGATGCGTTAGGTGCGATAGGAATTGCCAGAACATTTATGTTTGCCGGAAAGTTTGGTGAAGCGATGTATGATCCAAACATACCTGTTCGCGATGATTTAAGTGACTATCGAACACCGAGTACTGCTATCAATCATTTTTATGAGAAATTATTTAAGCTGATTGACTTGATGAATACAGAAACTGCAAAGACAATGGCAGAAGAACGTAATGCATATATGAAAACATTTATTGAACAATTTAAAAAAGAGTGGTGTTAGTGCGTTTGAAAGCGATTTGGGAAGGGATGATGGAAGTGACTTCAAATTTATTTTGACGACACTTATTACAGGGTTTTGCATTTATGGTGGACGGAAGTGGCTTCAAATCTATTTTGACGACACTTACTCGCTGGATTTAGCTCTGCGCTACACGGAAGTGGCTTCAAATCTATTTTGACGACACATACTCGCTGGATTTAGCTCTGCGGTACACGGAAGTGACTTCAAATTTCGTTTGACGACACTTACTCGCTGGATTTAGCTCTGCGCTACACGGAAGTGGCTTCAAATCTATTTTGACGACACTTACTCGCTGGATTTAGCTCTGCGCTACACGGAAGTGGCTTCAAATCTATTTTGACGACACTTCCGAACCCCTTTCCTCTCACCAATTAAAAAAAGTGACCTCAAATCAATTTTGAGGTCACTTTCTATCTAATTATTTCTTTTTCTTCTTTTTAGATGATACAACTTGCACATTTTTAGTTTTATTTTCTGCTTGATTTTGTTCATGTGCTGCTACTAAAGGTGCAATTTCTTCATGTACTTTCTTCTTATAGAACTTATTCCCTAACCATGTTTGAACAACTAAGAATGCTCCGCCGACAGCCCAATATAATGGTAACGCTGCTGGAGAGATTGCTGACATCCACACGATCATAATCGGTGAGATGAACATCATCATACGCATTTGCGCTTTTTGTTCTTCGGGAATATTCTGCATTGATACATAAGCCTGAATTGCATAGACGATACCTGCAATAACAGTCATTGCAATATCAGTCTTTGTTAAATCGAACCATAAGAAATCTGGATATTTTGTAATACCACCTGATGTCGGATATTTCAATACATAGAATAATCCAGTTACGATTGGTAATTGAATCAGTAAAGGTAAACATCCCATGTTCAGTGGATTGATACCGTTATCTTTGTATAATGCCATCATTTCCTGGTTTGCAGCCATCTTCTCTTCTTGTGTTCGTGCGCGTTTCACACGTTCCTGAATTTCAGTCATCTGCGGCTTGATTAACGCCATCTTTTCTTTCATTACATACTGGTTCTTATATGTACGCATCATAAATGGGAAAAGTGCTAAACGTACGATTAAAGTAATCGCGATGATTGCTAAACCATAGTTATGTCCCATATTTGCACCTAACCAATGGATCAATTGGTCTAACGGATGTACAAATGTATCATAGAAAAATCCAGTACGATTCTCTTCTTTTGAATAATCACAACCCGCTAAAAATAATGCAATTGCAATGATTAACGGCCAAATTGCCTTTTTCTTCATTCTTTCACCTCATAATATTATTCACATAGAGGTTATTTTATCACAAAAAGTGATAATCATAAACAAAAACCATATATTTTTATTTATCTGTATAATATTTCAGGTAATCAGTAACAACCTGTTTAATATCGTCACTTTTCGTAATAGAAGAAATTGTTGAAATGCCATCAGCACCGGCAGCAAGAATCATCTCGCTATTGGCACTTGTAATACCACCGATTGCAACGATCGGAATGTCTTCATCATATAGTCTCATTTTACGAATGAGTTCTATGCCTCCAGGTTTCTTTGCATCACTTTTACTGCTTGTTTCATATACTGGTCCTACACCGATATAATCAACATGCGTCAAATCAGATTGATCATATTCTGCAAAATTACCGACAGAGAGCCCGATAATCTTATCATTGAAATCATCAATGATGTTTTCGATTTTCTCATCATCCTGACCAAGATGAATACCGTCTGCATCAATTTTCTTCGCTAGTTCAATGTCATCGTTAACAATAAACGGTACACCTTTTGCTTTACACATCGCAAAAAGTTTTCGCGCTAATATTTCTTTAGCTTCTCCAGTCAGAGCATTCGGACCTTTTTCTCTAAATTGATATAGCGTTATACCGGCTTCAAGTGCTTCCTGTAATACTCGCTCAAGATTACCGTCAGATGTATCCTGAGTACCTGCAATAAAATAAACGCGCAATAATTTTCTATCAAACATTCGCTACACTTCTTTCACAAGTCTATTCTCTGCCACATCACTTTCCTGTATTAAATATAACTGATCGATTAAATTTACAGCAAAATGTCCCGGCAAAGTGCCGTTAGACGCACGTTCAGCAAACTCTGAGGCAACAGTATATGTCGTCAATGCTTCTGTTAATGTTTCTAACGTTGGTTTAGTTTCATTATATATGAAACTTGCAACAACTGCCCCTAATAAACATCCACCACCAGTGACTTTTGTTAAAAGTGCAGTACCATTCTCAATTAAGTTAATTTTTCCATTCACACAAATTGCATCGATTTCACCTGTTACGACAATCGCACAATTAAATTTATTATATGCAGCACGTGCCACATCTTCAGTTGACAGACTTGTATCTGCATCTGTCCCTTTCATATTCGCCTCCCCTGTCAAAGCTTGTAATTCAGAAGCATTCCCACGAATTACTGTAATATCATATGTTTCTAACAATTTTAAACAGAAATCTTTACGAAATTTAGATGCGCCACATGCAACTGGGTCCAATACGATAGGTACGTCATGGTGATTGGCATATTTTGCAGCAGCCAACATATTTTCAATATCATGTTCTTCAATTGAACCAATATTGATGAGCAATGCACCAGCATGTGTCAGAAATTCGTCCATCTCTAACTTTTCTGTCGCCATCGCAGGGCTGGCACCTAATGCCAGTAGGCCGTTCGCTGTAAAATTTTTAACTACATCATTTGTAATACAAATAATGAGTGGATTATCTTTTCTTATCTGTTCTAATATCATTATTCCATCTCCTGAAATTTAAAGTGATTAACTGGGCCTTGACCATGCCCTAATTCTGGTGTGAATCGGATTGCTGCATCCATATAACGTTTTGCAAGTTGTACAGCTTCTACAATAGATTTTCCTTTCGCAAGTTCAGATGTAATTACTGCTGAATATGTGCATCCAGTGCCATGTGTGTGTTTTGTATCATAACGTTCACCTTTCAAAACAACAAAATCATCTCGAGTAAATAAATAATCTGTAGCATCTCCTTTAAGATGACCTCCTTTAATCAGCACACTGTCAGAACCAATTTCATTGATAAATATTTTACCGGCACGTTTAATATCATCGAGTGTTTCAACTTTCATCTGTACGATTTCCTCAAGCTCCGGAATATTTGGTGTCACAACCGTTGCTACATCTAAAAGTTTCGTACGCACCGCACTACGTCCATTTTCGTCAAGCAATGCATCACCACTTTTAGCTACCATGACAGGATCGATTACATAAGGGATATCATGTTTTACAATATAAGGACGCACGACATCCATGACTTCACTCGTTGCAAGCATTCCTGTCTTCACTGCATCCGGTACGATATCACTATACACACTCTCTAGTTGTGCTGCAATAACATCTACATCCTGGTTAAATACTTGCTGAACGCCTAACGTATTTTGTGCAACAATGCTTGTTACGACACTCATACCATAGACGCCTCTTGATTGAAATACTTTTAAATCTACTGTTGTTCCAGCGCCACCCGTTGGATCTGTTCCTGCAATTGACAAAGCTGTCTTCATATTATTCAACCACACTTTCCCAAGTTTCTTGTGTATAAGCCATATTAAAGAAACGTTTCTCATGTATACAGCTTTCTTTAAAGTTCTTTGTTAATACCGCGCGTTCCGCTTCACTTGCGTGTTCAGCAAATTCATCTACCCAGCCATCCAGATGTTCCATTAACAGCTTCATCTCTGTAGCATAGAAATCTACCCAGTCTTTAAATGGATTGCCGTTGAAATCATGACGTTCTTTCATCTTTAAAGCAACTTGCTGATAAACATATGGACACGGTGCCATCGCGCAAATTGTAAATGCTGCATCACTATAACGATATGCATTAAAATACATGTGTTTAATATAATGATCACTTGTTGGGTACCATTCTCCGTCTTTAATGATTGTTTTATAATCAACCTGTGCATAGTCTGCTAAAGTATAATGTGCAGTTACTTCTCCGTTCATTACAAAATCGATTTGTTCTAATAAAAATTTAATACCTTCTTTATCATCTAATTTCGGAATTAATAAGCTATAAATTTTCGCAAACTCGTTTAAGTAAAGATGGTCTGCTTTTAAATAATGAATCACTGCTTCTTTACTTAAATCACCACGCACCATTCCCTGTATAAATGGGTCATTGTAAATTGACTCAATAATTGGCTCTACTTCTTCTTTTAATTGTTGTGTAAACATCATTTACCTCCTAAAAGTTTATAAAGAAAGCCCATCTCCAAATAGGAAATGGGCTAAATACCATTATTAAAAATATAAAATCAATAAAGGAATTTAACTACTTTCCTACGCTAGCATTATCTAGATCAGGTAAAGGGTTTGACAAAGTCATCTCAGCCAAAAGGCACCCCTAGTAGTAATATATGTATTTAATGTTAGTGTAACGTAATCAAATTATGAAAGCAAGAATTGAAAAAAAGACTAACGACATTGTCGTTAGTCCTAAAATTATAAGCGAAGTCCACATACTGGCCAAGGTTGTGCGCCACGCATGTTATATAAAATTTGAGCACGTTTCGTTTGTTCTGCAGCTGATGCCTGATGCGGATATCCTGATCCACCAACGCCACGCCATGTTTGTAAATTAAACTGATACATACCATAGAACCCGTTTCCAGTATTAATAGATGGATTACCACCAGATTCACATTGTGCTAACGCAGCCCAATTTAAACCTCTGTTAATATAAGTAGTGTTTGTTGTTTTTACAGTTTTTGAACTTGTATAAGCAGTTTTACTTACAGGTGCTTTATACGTAGCTTTTTTGTATGATGTATTTTTGTAAACGACACTATTCTTATTATTAATCTTTAACACTTGGTTCGGATGGATTAAGTTAGATCTTAAGCCATTTGCTGATTTAATTGCTGCAATTGACGTACCATATTTATTTGCAACACTCCATAATGAATCGCCAGCTTTAACTTTGTATGAAGCTGCATCTGCTGTTGAAACTGCCATTGTCGTAGTGATTGCAATTGCTGCTGTAACACTTAAGATTTTTTTCATGTTTATTTTCCTCCGGGAAATGTTTATATTTTATTTTATTGATGAATTCTTTTGAATGAATATGCTTTGTTCTTGTAATTAACTATATCAGAAATAAATATTTCATAGGTTACAGCCAAATAAAAGATACGCTCTTTTATTACGCTTGCGTTACAATAAAAAATAAGAAATAAAGCAATTACCATATAGTGTTAAATATTTAAGGAAAATATCAGAAACCTCGCTATATTATTAATTATGAAGATTGTCACACTTTTGAAACAATACACTAAGATTTATCAAAAAAAGCAGAACGTAAAGTTCTGCTTAAAATTTATTATTAGTATGCTGTTGACCAATGTTGCGCGCCGTGTTGTGTATATAAAATACGTGCACGTTTCCATTGTTCTGCTTCTGAAGCTTGTGCTGGGTTACCAGTTCCGCCTACAGCTGCCCATGTTTGTGGAGAGAATTGGAATAATCCGTAGTAACCTGCTGCGTTAACTGCTCTTGGATTTCCACCTGATTCACGTTGCATGATTAAACGTAAATGTGCGTCTACTGATGAATTACCAGCTGGTGCTGACGTTTGTTGTACTGCAGCGCGTTTAGTTTGTTGTACCGGTGCTTGTTGTACTGGCGCTTTTTGAACTGGTGCTGGTTGTACACGAACTGCTTTTTGAGTTTGTTGTACTGGTTGAGCTTGTGGTTGTGCAGTTGCTGCAGTATTTTGCGTTGTAACCGGTGCTGAAACTGGTGCTGCTACTTTTTTAGCAACAGGTGCTGCTTTTACTGGAGCTGCATTCACATGTTTACGATGTGATTTTTTCTCAACAATTAATAATTGACCTTCTTTTAATTCTTTAGAAGATTCAATTTTATTCCATTTTTTTAATTCAGTAATTCTTACGTCGAATTTACGTGCGATTTTACCTAAAGTATCTCCAGCTTTAACTTCGTATTTACCTTTAACTAGTACTTCTAACTTTTGGTCAGGAACGATTACGTCTGATTCTAATTTATTGATCTTTTTAATCTTTTCGATTGTAGTGTCATATTTATCTGCAATCGTCCATAAAGATTCACCTTGAGCGACTTTATGTTCTTTTGCGTCTGCTTGTGTTGTAGCTACGCCTGTAGTAAGTATTGCCATTGTAGTAATTGCTGCTAATTTTTTCATTATATATAATTCCTCCGAATAGTCTCTTTTATCAATAACACTACTTTATCACGATTTTACATTTCTTTGGTTACAGCATTATTATAAGTAACTTCCTTAAATTACAAATATATTACAGCCTTATCTCAATTCGATACAAAAACCGTCTATCGCTCCGGCACGAGCGATAGACGGTTTAATTTGGGAGGTGTATTAGGATGTGAGGTGTGTGAGTAATGAAGCAATCTAACTTAAAATGGTAGTTGTTGATCTGTTATTTCTTCCTCTGTCATTTCAGAAGAACTATCATTATCTTCGTCTTCAATCACGCTATCATTATGATTAACTGACGATGCAACTTTATCATTTTCATTTTGCGTTGTTTCATTGTGATTAAGAGATGACTCGCCACTGAACTTCTGCACAATTTCTTCTGCTTGTTCCTGAATCTCAGCAGACATCTTTTCGTCTTTATTCAGTTCAGTAGACCATCGCTGATTATATGTTGTTACTGAATCACGTTCTTGTTGAGCTGTCGTTACATTAGAAACTGTTTCCTTTTTGTAATCTGATGTTTCTTTTTTAGCTGCACGATATCCATTAATAACAATTAACTTTTCATCGTATGACAGTTCATCCCATGTTTCATCAGGTGTCTTTTCTTTATTATTACCGCCGAATGAAGGGAGAAACTTAATACTTTCTATTACGATTTCAGTTGAATACCTTGTCTGACCATCTCTTTCATAGCGATTATTATGAATTTGTCCTGTCACACAAATGAGCGAACCTTTCTTACAAAATGAATGTATATTTGTAGCTGTACGATTAAATGCTTTACATCTCAGAAAATCAACAGTACTTTCTTTCGCACCTTTCTTCTTTCCGCGATCAACAGCCAGAAAGAATGATGCAATTTGCAGTTTGTCTGAAAAGTCCTTTAAATCTATATCACTGGAAATCCTACCTGCTAATATTACTTTATTTATCAATGTGTCACCTCCTTTCTTAATAGCACTATATAATGAAAATAAATTGTTGCAAAAATGCAGCAATTCAATTTTAGATATGAAGTACATTCAAAAATTGAATAATGCTTCATTTTCTATCAAAAACGAAAAGATTTTCGATATAAAAAGAAAAATTTTATAATTTGAAAATTATATGTGATAATTTATAATAGATAATGGAGGGATATACATGAAAACGTTTAAAGCAGTAAGATTTCAAATCGTCGAAAACGAATCAGTAACAGAATATGCGCTGCATGACGGTGTTATTATTAATAAAGAAAACAGCGGTACAGGCTGGCTGCTTGAAATCGTTATCGATGATATTCATCTTGAAAAAATGCAGCACTATTTAGATAATGAGACGATGCTCGATACACGTGTTGTTATTACACGTGCATCAAATGATCCTGCCTTATTTGAATCAACTGTAAAACAGATTATTCCTTTAAAAGATAAAATCTCTGTAATCATCGAATGCCACATTTATACGTTACGACAAGTTTATGCAGAGAAGTTACTTGAACAGCTTGTAGTGGACGGACTAAGTGGTCAGGAGCTACTTATCGCATTCAACCGTATGATGAAATCAAAACCAAAATTAAAAGATGAAATAGAAGAATAAAAAAAAGAAGATAATCCAGAAGCCTATGCTTTCCGAATTATCTTCTTTTATTATCTCTCTAAAATTGCAAAACTGATTTCACAGCTACAAGCAATCTCACCATTCACTGTAGCCTTTGCTACACCTTTACCTAATGGGCCTTTTACTCTTGTCATTTCTACTTCTAACTGTAACGTATCACCAGGTGTAACCTGCTTTTTAAATCTACATTTATCAATACCGGTAAACATTGCAAGCTTCCCTTGATTCTCTTCTAACTTTAGCATTGCAACAGCACCAACTTGCGCTAGTGCTTCTACAATTAATACGCCGGGCATTACTGCATATTCCGGGAAATGCCCTTGAAAGAATGGTTCGTTCCCACTTACCTGTTTAATACCAGTACATTTTTTTCCATCTTCTAATTCAATGATTCTATCAATCAGTAAAAATGGATAGCGATGCGGAATAATCTTTTTAATTTCGTCAAAAGTTAGTAATGTTTCCATCAACTTTCACTCCCAGTTAGTTTTAATAAATGTGTCCATGTCGATGGTTTAAATACATCCATCGGAGAATGTAAGATACCATACCCAATCATCATTCCGATAACAAATAAAATTATCATCAATAAGATTACGATACTTACTGTTAACAGAATGGGTATACGTCTATGTATTACTTCTGTGCCATTAATAACACTCACTTTTTGATTTAAGATCGGTCTTTTCAAATCAATCACCCCTCAGGTTTGATTGTACATCATTAAGATTTTACAGTAACTTTTTTATCGCCTGTACGTTCAATTTCCGCACCTAAACTTCTTAATTTAAGATGGAAATCTACGTAACCTCTATCTAGATGATAAAGTTCAGTGACTTTAGTGTAACCTTCAGCTACAAGTCCTGCCAGTATTAAAGCTGCCGCTGAACGTAAGTCTGTTGCTTTTACTTCAGCACCTTGTAACTTACTTTCTGAGACGCGAGCAATACGTTTATCTACTGTAATCTTTGCATTCATCTTAGCAAACTCTGCAACATGCATAAAGCGATTTTCAAACACTGTTTCATGCATCGTACTTTCTTTTGGTAAGACAAGCATAAGCGCCATCATCTGAGCCTGCATATCTGTAGGAAAGCCAGGGTGTGGTAAAGTCTTCACATGAACTTCTTTTAAAGGTTGTTCAGCGCGCAGTCGAATACCAACTTCATCAATTTCAATGATACAACCTGTTTCTTCTAATTTCGCAATAAGTGCCTGCATATGTTCATAAATTGCTCCTTCAACATACACATCACCTTGCGTTAAAGCTGCAGCCACTAAAAATGTTCCGGCAACAATTCTATCCGGTACAATTTCATGTTCCGCACCTTTAAGCGCTTCGACACCATTGATTACGATACGATCAGTACCAGCACCTTGCACATCAGCACCCATCTTATTTAAATAGTTTGCTAAATCAACGATTTCTGGTTCTCTTGCAACGTTATCAATAATTGTCTTTCCTTCAGCGAGTGATGCTGCCATCATAATATTTTGCGTAGCGCCAACGCTCGGGAAATCAAAATAGATTTGTGCACCCTTTAATCTACCATTTACACTACCCATTAAATAACCGTTTGTCTGTGTGATTTCTGCCCCTAAAGCACGTAACCCTTTTAAATGCTGCTCAATTGGACGAGAACCTATCGCACAACCACCAGGCATCGCGACTTCAGCTTTTCCAAAACGCGCTAATAATGGCCCTAACACCAGTACACTTGCACGCATTTTACTAACGTATTCATATGCAGCATGCGTTAATAGTTCTCCACTTGCGTCAACTTCAACAGTATTAACATCTAATCTTTTATATACTTTCGCATTTAAGCCTTCTAAAACGGCAGAAATCGTATCAACATCTGATAAATCCGGTACATTTGTAAATACACTTTTACCTTCAGCAGCAAGAATTGACGCTGTTATAATCGGTAACACTGCATTTTTAGCACCTTCAACTTTAACATGACCCTTTAATTTAGCGCCACCTTTAACGATAATTGTATCCATTTTAACCTCCAAATTAACATAGCTATACATCTATTCTATACCAAATACTTCTTACATGGATAATAAAAACTGTAAATGAGATAAATTTATTAATATTCTTTAAATATAACGTATGTTAATTATAGCACTAAAATAATACCATAATAAGATTTGTTTGCTTAATTAAATCAACGATAAAGTTTGTCACTAAATAGCTTATAGCCATACTGAAACATATTAACAATATTTGAATTTCTCTTGTTTTACCT
This sequence comes from Macrococcus epidermidis, assembly GCF_003259695.1. GTDB lineage: Bacteria > Bacillota > Bacilli > Staphylococcales > Staphylococcaceae > Macrococcoides > Macrococcoides epidermidis. The sequence continues at coordinate 78,140 of NZ_PZJH01000005.1, read as the reverse complement.
GCTTTAAATAAATGATCAAAACGCAGTGTCTGTAAACTGTTAAAACTCACGGCTGTGACAGTTAAATATAAAAATACATATGTTAGTGCGTAAATATTCATATTTCTCCTCTACAAAAAAAGTACACAGATAACTGTGTACTTTAAATTTCTTAATTAATTGGCATGTTCAAAGCAGACGCTTTGTCGACAGCCTCTTTTGAAACGGCGTAAAAGAAGCAACTACTTCAACAATAAGTTAACAAAGCTAAAATCAAAAAGCGATTTAGCGCTTTGTTACCTTATTGCTTGTAGCTTAACGCTTCTTTCACAGCCTCTTAGCGATATTTTGCAACTTCTAATCGGTTCATTGCACGATGTAATGCACGTTCTGCGCGGTGGAAATCAACATGTTCTGCTTTGTCTTCTTTCATGCGCTCTTCAGCACGAAGTAATGAAGCTTTAGCTCTTTCAATGTCAATTTCATCAGCTTGCTCAGCTGATTGAACAAGAATCGTAACTTTCTCCGGACGGATTTCAGCAAATCCTTCCGTTACAGCAATATGATCTTTATCATTACCTGAACGTGTAACACGTACGGCCCCAATTTTTAGAGGTGCGACTGTAGGAATATGACCAGCCATCACACCCATTTCACCTGATTCAGTCTGTAATACTACTAACTCTGCTTCATGCTCTGAGTAAACTGAACCGTTAGGAGTGACGATATCTAATGCGATTTTATTCATAGTTCCATCCTCCTAAGAAATTAAACTTCAACACCCATACCTTTAGCTTGTTCTAACACAGCCTCGATGCCACCAACTAAACGGAATGCATCTTCAGGAATGTGGTCGTATTTACCATCTAAGATCGCTTTAAAGTCTTGTACCGTTTGTTGAACTGGTACGTAAGAACCTTTTTGACCTGTAAATTGTTCAGCTACGTGGAAGTTTTGAGATAAGAAGAACTGAATACGACGTGCACGGTTTACAGTCTTTTTATCGTCATCAGATAATTCATCCATACCTAAGATAGCGATAATATCTTGTAACTCACGATATTTTTGTAATGTTGCCTGAACGCGACGTGCTACTTCATAATGCTCTTCTCCAACTACTGCTGGTGTTAATGCACGTGATGTAGACGCTAATGGGTCAACGGCTGGATAAATACCCATCTCCGTTAATTTACGCTCTAAGTTTGTTGTTGCATCTAAGTGAGCGAACGCTGTTGCTGGCGCCGGGTCAGTATAGTCATCGGCAGGTACGAATACCGCTTGGATAGATGTTACTGAACCAACGTTCGTTGACGTGATACGCTCTTGTAATTGACCCATTTCAGTAGCAAGTGTTGGTTGGTAACCAACGGCAGAAGGCATACGACCTAAAAGTGCCGAAACTTCTGAACCTGCTTGTGTGAAACGGAAGATGTTGTCGATGAATAAAAGTACGTCCTGTCCTTGTTCATCACGGAAGTATTCAGCCATTGTTAAACCAGATAATGCTACGCGCATACGTGCACCAGGTGGCTCGTTCATTTGTCCGAATACCATCGCTGTTTTCTTAATAACGCCTGAGTCACTCATTTCGTGGAATAAGTCATTACCTTCACGTGTTCTTTCACCAACACCTGCGAATACTGAGATACCACCGTGTTCTTGTGCGATATTGTTGATTAATTCCTGAATTAATACAGTTTTACCTACACCGGCACCACCGAATAGACCGATTTTACCACCTTTAATGTAAGGTGCTAATAAATCTACTACTTTGATACCTGTTTCTAAGATTTCAACTTTTGTAGATAATTCTTCAAATTTAGGTGCTAAACGGTGAATTGGATCACGTCGAACGCTTGCATCTAATTCTTCACCTAAATCGATTTTTTCTCCTAATACGTTAAATACGCGACCTAAAGTTACGTCTCCAACTGGTACTGAGATTGGTGATCCAGTATCGACTACTTCTGCTCCACGTTGCACGCCATCAGTAGAACTCATAGCGATTGTACGTACAGCATCGTCACCTAAATGAAGGGCAACTTCTAACGCTAACTTCGTAGTTTTGCCTTCTTCACGTTTAATATCTAAAGTTAAGGCATTGTTTAATGCTGGTAATTGACCGTTTTCGAACTTAACGTCGATAACAGGACCCATAACTTGGATTACGTGACCTACTGCCATGTTTATTCCTCCTAAGTGTTATTCTAATGCGGCTGCTCCACCAACAATTTCAGTAATTTGTTGCGTGATTGCTGCTTGTCTCGCACGGTTATATTGTAATGATAAATCATCGATTAATTCTTTTGCATTGTCTGTTGCATTTTTCATTGCCGTCATACGTGATGCATGTTCACTTGCTTTACCATCTAAAATGGCACCATAGATTAAACTTTCCGCATATTGTGGAAGAATAACTTCTAAAATGGCATCTTGATCAGGTTCAAACTCATAGTTAGATAATGAAGATTCACCTGATACTTCATCTTTAGATATCGGTAAAATTTTGCGCTCCTGAACTTCTTGCTCTAGCACACTGATGAAGTGGCTGAAATGCATATAAATTTCGTCATATTCTCCAGTTTCAAAACGTGAAACAGCTTTTTGACTGATATCTTTAATTGATTTAAATGATGGTTGCTCAGAAAGCCCGATAATTTCACCTTCAACGTTATATTCACGCGAACGTAAGAAATCACGACCAACACGACCAATTACTAAAATACCGTATTCAGCAGGATTGTTATTATGACGTTCTTTTATTTTAGCTGTAACGCTTTTTAAAATGTTTGCATTATAAGGTCCAGCAAGACCCTTATCACAAGTGATTACTAAGTAACCTGTCTTCTTAACAGGACGTGACTGCAACATTGGATGGTTTGAGTCTGAACTGTTACCGCCGATTGCTGTAATTGCTTCCTGCATTTTATTCATATATGGATAAAAGCTTTTTGCATTTTCTTCAGCACGACGAAGTTTAGAGTTAGAAACCATGTGCATCGCTTTTGTAATTTGACTTGTTTTTTTAGTCGAATTTATGCGGCCTTTTATGTCTCTAAGAGAAGCCATTTTGTCACCACCTTCTGATTAATTTCCTTTAAAGATTATACTTCTGATTTTCTGAAGACTTTCTTGAATGCATTGAAAGCATCAACAAATGTTTCATCAGCTGGTAAGCCTTTAGTTTCACGGATTTCTTGGTAGATATGTGGTGCATTTGAACCGATCCATGATAATAACTCATCTTCAAAACGTGTAATATCTTCAACAGGAATATCATCTAAGTGACCTTTAGTTAATGCATAAAGAATTGTAACTTGTTTATCAACTGTTAAAGGTTTGTTTTGATCTTGTTTTAATACTTCAACCGTACGTTTACCACGTTCTAATTTCGCTTTAGTTTGTGGATCTAAGTCAGAACCAAATTGTGCGAATGATTCTAATTCACGGTAAGATGCTAAGTCAAGACGTAATGTACCCGCTACTTTTTTCATCGCTTTAATTTGTGCAGAACCACCAACACGTGATACTGATAATCCGGCGTTGATCGCAGGGCGAACACCAGAGAAGAATAAATCTGATTGTAAGAAGATTTGTCCATCTGTAATTGAGATTACGTTCGTTGGTACGTAAGCTGAGATATCCCCTGCTTGTGTTTCAACGAATGGTAATGCAGTGATAGAACCGCCACCTAAATCATCATTTAATTTAGCTGCACGTTCTAACAGACGGCTGTGTAAGTAGAATACATCCCCCGGATAAGCTTCACGACCTGGCGGACGACGTAATAATAATGATAACTCACGGTAAGCTGCTGCTTGTTTCGTTAAATCATCATATACGATTAATACGTGTTTACCATTGAACATGAATTCTTCTGCCATTGCTACACCAGCATAAGGCGCGATGTATAATAATGGAGCTGGTTGAGATGCTGATGCTGATACTACGATTGTGTAGTCTAATGCACCGTGTTGACGTAATGTTTCAACTGCAGTACGTACAGTTGATTCTTTTTGTCCGATCGCAACATATACACAAATCATATCTTCATCTTTTTGGTTAAGAATTGTATCGATTGCAACTGTTGTTTTACCAGTTTGACGGTCACCGATGATTAACTCACGTTGTCCACGTCCGATTGGTACTAACGCATCAATCGCTTTGATACCTGTTTGTAATGGCTCATCAACTGATTTACGATCCATAACACCAGTAGCTGGTGATTCGATTGGACGTGTTTTAGTTGTGTTAAGCGGTCCACGTCCATCAATTGGTTGCCCTAATGGGTTAACAACACGTCCAATTAACTCTTCGCCAACTGGAACTTCCATGATACGACCTGTACGTTTAACTTCGTCGCCTTCTTTAATATCTAAGTAAGGGCCTAAGATTACGACACCTACGTTATTTTCTTCTAAATTTTGTGCAAGACCTAATACACCGTTATCAAACTCGACTAGTTCCCCAGCCATAACGTTGTTTAAGCCATGTACTAAAGCAATACCGTCACCGACCTGGATAACAGTACCTACATCCGTTACTGTCATACCAGACTCGTAGTTTGCAATCTGTGATTTTAGTAACGCACTGATTTCTTCAGCTTTGATGGCCATTGATGTCACTCCTTATAAGAAATTATTGTTTTTGAAACGACTTACTTAATTGATTTAATTCATTGATAACTGAACCATCATAGACTGTCGTTCCGATTGTAGCGCGAATACCGCCGATTAAAGATTCATTAATAACATTTTCAATTAATAATTTTTTATAGCCTGTTTTTTCGATGAATACTTTTCCTAACTCATCTAGTTCTTCAGAAGATAGTGGATAAACAGATTCTACTTTCATCTTAGCTTGTTGATTTGCATTGTTATAATATTCAACGAATGCGTCTACAATACCAGGAATAAGTCCTAATTGTTTGCGGTCAGCTAAGATTTTTAGTAAGTTCATAAGTGGTGCATCCACACCTTTAAATGTTTCTGAAACAAACTGAGTACGTGCTTCTTTAGATACTTTAGGATCTTCAGCAAATGCAGCAAATGTTGAATCATTTACTAATGCCTGCTTAATCTCTAAAAGATCAGAATAAACACCCTGTGCTACACCTTGTCCCTTTGCAACTTCTAATAAACTCTCTGCGTATTTATTTAAGACGTTGGCCATTATTTATCGCCTGCCTCTTGAATAAATTGTTGAACAAGTTGTTTTTGATCTTGTTCGTTAATTTCCTTATTGATTACTTTTTGTGCGATTAATACAGATAATTCAGCAACGCGATCGTTGATGTCTGCAATAGCACGTTGTTTTTCATTTTCAATTTCGACTTGTGCGTCGCTCACGATTTTGTTTGCACGCATATTTGCTTCGTGGATGATTGCTTCTTGTTGTGTTTTAGCTTGTGCTTTAGCATCTTCCATCATGATAGATACTTCATTTTGAGTCTTAGTAAGTAACGCTTTGTTTTCTTCAGCGTAACGTTTTGCATCTTCATTTTGCTTTCTTGCATTGTCAAGGTCAGCATTAATGCCATGTTGACGTTCGTCCATAATATTCTTTAATGGACCCCAAGCGAACTTGCTTAGTAAAGCTAATAATACTAAAAATGCGAATAGTGTAAATAATGCAGTACCCCATTCAACGCCAGGTGCTGCAGTATGTGCAGTTTCGCCTAAAATTAAGAAATTCAAGATTAACGCTCCTTTCATCGCAGTTATGTTCATAAATGAATGGCGAAATCATAGTGACTTCGCCTTAACGAGTTATATTTAAATTAACGGTTCATTACCATGAATGCTACTACTACCGCGATGATAGGAAGGGCCTCAACTAAACCTACACCGATGAACATGATAGTCATTAATGGACCACGTGCTTCTGGTTGACGCGCTACACCTTCAACTGTACGAGATACGATTAAACCGTTACCAATACCTGCTCCTAATGCTGCTAAACCGATTGCGATTGCTGCTGCTAATAAATTCATTAATAATTTCCTCCTAAAGAAATATGATAGTTTTTTTTAATTTTTTATATTAATGGTCATCTGACACTTTATGTGACATATAAACCATTGATAACATTACGAAAATGTAGGCCTGAATTGACCCTACGAAAATTGAGAAACCTTGCCAGATAACTAATGGAATAAATCCACCGATTGCACCAAGTGCACCAAATGTTGTTAATAGACCAGCGAGTAGTCCGAGTAATACTTCACCTGCAAAAATGTTACCGTAAAGACGCAGACCAAGCGTTAATGTAGAAGAGAATTCTTCAATAATCTTGAACGGTACCATAAACCATACCGGCTGAGCAAAACTCTTGAAATAATTGCCGCTCCCACGCATTTTGATACCATAAAAGTGTGTCAGTAGTACCATCAGTGTTGAAAGTGTTAATGTGACTGTTGGATCAGCAGTTGGAGATTTCCACCATAAAGTGTGACCACTTACAATTGCAAATGGTAATCCTAGCATGTTTGCAACAAAAATGAATAATAACAACGTTACAGCTAGAAAATGAAAGCGTCCACCTTTGTTCCACGCCATATTACTGTTGATAATGCCTCTAGTGAAATCGAAAACCCATTCAATGAAGTTTTGTTTACCGTGTGGGCGTACACTTAAGTTACGTGTACAAAGTACCGCAATAATAAATACGATAACTGCAGCTACAGTAATCATCAGCATTGAAGACAGATTAAAAATCAAATCATGTCCAGCGATTTTCAAAGTATAGAGGGGTGATTCGTGTTCCATTTCTTCACCTCTTCCTATATGTATTATTTTTTCAAACTGTTCACCCCATGAATGATAATCATTACATAGGTGAGCATTAGGCCAAGCGCGATCCCTAATAAGTGAAACGTATCAGGATATCTCACCCAGAAGAGGCATGCCATGACCGCTATTAAAAAGCGAATGCCCATACCACTTGAGATGTACAATGCATCACTCTTAATCGCACGCGATAAATTGTGATACCATACAAAAGTACTGATCGCAGACGCAATCGTACCAATAACTAATCCTAACACAAAATCATTATGCGTGAACATAGCGATTAATAAGAGTATTAAGATTAGGTATATAAAATATTGCAGGTATTGCTTAAAAAATGTCTTAAATTCTGACATATTGGGAACTCCTTAGAAATAGTTTTCACGCGGATGAAAACCGTTTCATTCCACATTTTATGATAATATAGGCAAAATACCGTGTCAATGCTATGTCAAAACTTTAGAAACATAAATTTCACGGAAAGTTCACAAATTAGACAAATAATTATGTTTCGTTTAAAAATTTATTAATTTAATTATTTTTCAGATGCTTCTACCTTAAATGGTACCGGTTTTTCCTGTGTCAAGTTAAAATAATATTTTATATGTTCACAAATTCTTTTAGAAGTTTCACCATCACCATAAGGATTGCTTGCTTTTGACATACTTTGGTAAGTCGCTTCGTCTGTTAATAACGTTTTCGTTAACTGATAAATATTTTCTTCTTCAATGCCTGCAAGTTTTAATGTTCCAGCTTTAACACCTTCAGGACGCTCAGTTGTATCGCGAAGAACTAATACAGGTTTACCTAAAGATGGCGCTTCTTCCTGAACACCACCAGAATCAGTTAGGATAAAGTGGCTACGTGCTGCAAAGTTATGAAAATCAATCACATCTAAAGGCTCAATAAGTTGCACACGTGAATGATCTGCTAAATGTTCTGAAGCAATTTCACGCACTTTAGGATTTTTATGCATTGGATAGACTACTTCAACATCTTCAAATTCATCCACAATACGGCGAATCGCTTTAAATATATTATGCATTGGCTGTCCAATGTTTTCTCTGCGATGGGCTGTAAGTAATACTACTTTCCTACCATCAGCTTTATCTAATATTTCAGAAACATAATCATCTTTTACAGTCGTCTTTAAAGCATCAATCGCAGTATTACCGGTAATAGCGATTTTATCTGCCGGTTTATTCTCATTCAGTAAGTTTTGTGCAGCTTCTTCCGTCGGTGCAAAGTGAATATCAGCAAGTACACCTGTCATTTGGCGATTCATTTCTTCCGGGAAAGGAGAATATTTCTGGAAAGTACGTAATCCCGCCTCTACGTGACCGATCGCAACTTCGTTATAGAAAGCAGCAAGACTACCTGCAAATGTTGTCGTTGTATCGCCATGCACTAAAATCATATCCGGCTTAGCTTCCTGAATCACTTCTTCTAAGCCTAAAATTACGCGACTTGTCACTTCTGATAACGTTTGTCCTGCTTTCATTATGTTTAGATCATAATCTGGCGTAATATCAAAGATTGTTAATACTTGATCCAGCATTTCTCTATGCTGCGCAGTTACTACTACAATTGGTTCTAATTCCGGATCTTCTTTTAAAGCGAGTACAAGAGGGGCCATCTTAATCGCTTCAGGTCTTGTACCAAAAATCGTCATAATTTTTTTCATGATAATCTCCTAGATTCTTATTTTGTACCAAATAATCTATCGCCAGCGTCACCTAATCCAGGGACGATATAGCCATGGTCATTTAATTTCTCATCTAATGCCGCGATATAGATATCTACATCAGGATGTGCTTCTTGTAATAACTTAACACCTTCTGGCGCCGCAATTAAACACATAAAACGAATTTTAGTAGCGCCACGTTTCTTTAACGAATTGATCGCTTCAATTGCAGAACCACCTGTCGCAAGCATTGGGTCAACGACGATAAAGTCACGTTCCTCAATATCCTGAGGTAACTTTGCGAAGTATTCAACAGGTTGCAGCGTTTCAGGATCACGGTATAATCCGATATGTCCGACACGGGCTGCCGGAATTAACTTTAATACACCATCAGTCATACCTAACCCTGCGCGTAAAATAGGCACAACAGCCATCTTCTTACCTGACAATCGTTTCGCTGTCATTTCAGTAACGGGTGTCTTCACTGTAACATCATCTAATTCTAAATCGCGCGTAACTTCGTATGCCATTAACATACCTACTTCATCTACAAGCTCGCGGAATTCTTTCGTTCCTGTCTGCTCGTCTCGAATGTAACTCAACTTATGTTGAATTAATGGGTGATCAAAAACATGGACTTTGGCCATAATCATCTTCTCCAAACTATATTGTATTTATTTCTTTTTATAAACTCGGGTGATTTATCGTTAAATCTTTACTGATATAAAGGAAACTTATCTGTAATTGATTTAACTTGCTCTCTTGCTTTCGCTAACACTTGCTCATCTTCATGATTTGCTAATACGTCAGCGATAATATTACCAATTAATTTCATTTCATCTTCTTTTAAACCACGCGTTGTTACTGCTGGCGTACCAATTCGAATACCGCTTGTTACAAATGGACTTGTCTTATCAAATGGAATCGTATTTTTATTCGTAGTAATACCAACTGCGTCTAACGCATGTTCTGCAACCTTACCTGTTAAATCCATCGGTGTAACATCAACGCTAAACAGATGATTATCTGTGCCACCACTTACGATGCGCAGTCCTCTTTCTGATAATGAGGCAGCAAGCGTCTTCGCATTGTTAATAACTTGTGTTTGATACGTCTTAAATTCAGGTTGTAACGCTTCACCAAATGCCACAGCTTTCGCTGCGATTACATGCATTAAAGGTCCGCCTTGAATACCTGGGAATATTGCTTTATCGATTGCTTTTGCAAATTCTGCTTTACATAAAATCATACCACCACGTGGCCCGCGTAATGTCTTATGCGTCGTTGTCGTCACAAAATCAGCATATGGAACTGGGTTTTCGTGAAGGCCTGTAGCCACAAGTCCAGCGATGTGTGCCATATCAACCATAAATAATGCGCCTATTTCATCAGCAATTTCCCTAAATTGTTTAAAGTCAATTTCACGTGAATATGCTGAAGCACCAGCAATAATTAATTTCGGTTTGTGTTCCTTTGCTAAAGCGCGAACGTTATCGTAATTAATCGTTTCAGTTTCCTTATCAACTTCATACGCTACGAAATGATAATCGATACCACTGAAATTCACATGTGAACCATGCGTTAAGTGCCCGCCGTGGCTTAAATCCATGCCTAATACAGTATCTCCGGGTTTAATCGCTACACGATAAACCGCCATGTTCGCCTGAGATCCTGAATGTGGTTGAACGTTTGCATGTTCTGCTCCAAATAATTCTTTCGCTCTATCTCTTGCTAAATCTTCAACGATATCGACAAACTCACACCCACCATAATAACGTTTATGTGGGTAACCTTCAGCGTATTTATTTGTTAATACTGAACCTTGAGCTTCCATTACAGCTTTAGAAACAAAGTTTTCTGAAGCAATTAATTCAATGTTGTTATTTTGTCTTTCTAATTCTTTATGCATTGCTTCAAATAGTACATTATCCTGCGCTTTAATTTCGTTCATCATATATCCCCCTTGATATTCACTTAATATCGACTTCTTGGTCCACCAATTAACTTCGGACGATGCGTTGCAATTGTAACAACTGCTTCGCCGACTTTTTTCGTTGCTACGCGTACAGGAATCTGTACATGTTTAATATGCTGACCGATCAATGTCTGACCGATATCAATGCCTGTATCACAAACAACATGCTCAACAACTACAGGATCTTCGAAACTTTGATATGCCAGACTACTCATACTGCCACCTGCCCCTTTTACAGGTACCACGCTGACTATTTCAAAGCCATATCGTTCCTGCACACGACGTTCCATCGTTATCGCACGATTAATATGTTCACAACCCTGGAAACAGAAATCAACACCAGTTTGTTTGTGTATACGTTGAAATGCTTCAAAAAATACTTTTGCTACTTCATCAGAACTATTTGTACCGATACGTTCACCAATGACTTCAGACGTTGAACATCCAATCACACATAACGTATTTGGCTTAAAGAAATCAATTGCTACGAGTTCATCTAGCAGTGTATTAATGTTATCCATTGCAAGACTCCAGTTGCGCTATTTTATCGATACGTTTCTGATGGCGTCCACCTTCAAATTCAGCATCCAGCCAAGTTTTGACGATAAGTAGCATCAATCCTTCACCGATAACGCGTTGTCCCAATGCCAGGATGTTCGAATTATTATGTTCGCGTGTCACTTGAGCAGTAAATACGTCATGAACGAGCGCACAACGAATACCTGGCACTTTATTTGCTGCAATACTCATTCCAATACCAGTACCACAAATTAAAATACCTCGGTCATATTCACCGTTTGCTACTGCACGTGCGACAGGACCTGCATAATCCGGATAATCTACTGATTCAGTTGACGCTGGACCAAAATCTTTAAATTCAATACCTTTTGCAGTTAAAAATTCTGTAATTTTAGCTTTGTACTCAAATCCACCATGGTCACTTGCAATCGCAATCTTCACAATATCCCTCCTTATTACATACTTCATATTATAGCCTATTTAAAAAGTGAGATAAAACATTTCCGAAAAATGAGACGTTATTTTTTGAATTGTCTATTTTTCATCAATTTTTGTTAATAATTTCGTGATATTTTCCTGTAATTGTTCGTAAGTCTGTTGATATATTTCATACTCTCCACCATATGGATCCTGGATATCCTGGCTAACACCATCCGCGTATTCAATTAGCGTATATACATTGCTTGCTGGATACATCGAACGAATTGTATCACGGTGATTTGCTGTCATCGTTAAGATTAAATCTTTTTCACTGTCTGCGCGGTCAAAGCCAGCACTTAATGAAGCAGCTGGTAAGTGATTCGTTTCAATAATTTGTTGCGTATGGCGTGAAGCAGGCATACCATCTATCGCAAAAATACCTCTCGATGAAAATGAATGTTCATTTGACATTGATTTTGCGATACTTTCTGCTAGCGGGCTACGACACGTATTTCCTGTACAAACAAAAACGATCTCCATCTTTCTCCCTACTTTCCTGAAGTTGCTTTATTGATGCGGTTCATTAATGCATCGCTCCCTGCAATATGGGAATAGTCAGCGATATAAATCTTCGTAATTTCTTTTTGCTGATCCATTTCTCGTAATGCACTATATAAATTATGCATGGCACCATCGATATCTTCAAATGTATCGCTTAAAGCATATGTCACATTATCATTAAAACGTGACAACTCTTTACGTGGTGCAATCAACGCTTCATTTGAGGCAAGCTGTAATTGCGTCAGATTAGACACGAGTACCATAGGACTATTTGGCGCATAATGACGATATTTCATACCGGGAGCTATCGGTTGCTCTGTTTGATAATTTGCTGTCGTAATACATTCTGGAATAATGCGTTCTAAATCATCTTTTGTAATCGCACCAGGACGCGCAATTTTATATGGATAAGATGTACAATCGAGAACTGTGCTTTCAATACCTACTTCCACCTGAAACCCTTCGACGATGCCATAAATTTTCCCATCCATATCGTACTTCACATGGTCTGCAGTTGTTGGCGACGGCTTTCCACTTGTATTTGCAGAAGGTGCAGCAAGCGGCAGATAAGTTAATTTCAGAATTTGGCGAGCAACTTTGTCACTCGGCATACGCACAGCAACAGAATTAAGTCCGGCAGTAACTGCAGGTGCCAGCACCTCTTTTTGAAGCGGTAAAATAAACGAAATGGGTCCTGGCCAGAACGCATCCATCAATTGATGTACTTTATTATCCGGAATATGTGCAAAGTCATCGATTTGTGCTTTTTCATAAATGTGGACGATAAGCGGATTATCCTGTGGTCGTCCTTTTGCTTTAAAAATTTTATCCACAGCCGTACTGCTCAAAGCATTCGCGGCTAATCCGTAAACTGTTTCAGTAGGAATTGCAATGATTTCATCTTGTTTAAACCCTGTAATGATTTCCTGTACTTGTGGATATGTTGATAAGTCATCCACATTGTTACGCACATTCCAAATTTTTGTCTGCATGCTGCATCCCCTCTCTTTACTCATATTTTAAAACAAAATAAAAAGTTATGCACAAATTGTGGATAAATCCTGTAATTTGTGCATAACTTATTCACACCATTCAAACCAGACAATGCGATCCAAACCGTTAATATCCTGAACGACTTGTGGCGTAATGTGTGGATAAAGTTGCAAGACATATTCTGATATCGCTGCACCTTGTGCATGTCCAATCTCAAAAGCTACAAGTGCATCTGCATTTAATATTTCCGGCATACGCTCAATCATACGTTTATACAATGCCAAACCATTATCTTCTGCAAACAGAGCGATATGAGGATCATGCAACGCACTTTCATTCATTAACTCCAGTTCACTTTGTGCGATATACGGTGGGTTACTTACTAAACAGTCTACTCTAATACCTTCAGTAATCAACGGTTCGAGTAAATCGCCTTCCAAAAAGGTGACATTTGCATTAAGTGCTGCTGCATTATTTCGTGCAATATTGAGCGCATCACTTGAAATGTCTATTGCATAAGCTTCAATTTGTGATAGCTCTAATGCAAGTGTTATTGCAATAGCACCACTGCCTGTACCGATGTCAACAAAAGATTGACGATGTTGCCACTTTTCAATGATGAGTTGAACTAGCTCTTCCGTTTCATTGCGCGGCACAAGTACATCTTTTGTCACCTTAAACTTGCGGTCATAGAACATTTGAAATCCCGTAATATGTGCTAGCGGTATATGATGCGCTAATTGTTCGATACAAGTTAGATAATGCGTTCGTTCTGCTTCAGTTAGTTGTTTGTTATCCATCAATATGTCCATTTGGGATAAATCAAACAAATCCATCATTAAATATCTCGCACCGATAATTGGTTCATCATTTTGAGCTAAAAGCGTTTCACCATGCTTTATCAGTTGATGAACATTATAGCACGCCATCATTTAATGCTTCTAATTTAGACGTTTGTTCTGCAATCGTTAACGCATCGATGACTTCACCTAATTTACCTTCTACGATCTGATCTAGCTTTTGAATCGTTAAACCGATACGGTGATCTGTCACTCGGTTTTGAGGATAGTTGTATGTTCTGATACGTTCAGAACGGTCACCTGTACCTACTGCTGATTTACGTTGTTCAGAATACTTCGCTTGTTCTTCCTGCAATTTCGCATCAAACACACGCGTTTTAAGTAATTTTAATGCTTTTTCACGGTTTTTAATTTGAGATTTCTCTGAAGACGTTGCCACAATCCCAGTCGGAATATGCGTAATACGTACTGCTGAGTCAGTCGTGTTAACGTGCTGACCACCAGATCCAGATGAACGGTACGTTTCAATACGTAAATCTTCCTGACGGATTTCAATTTCAACATCTTCTACTTCTGGTAATACCGCTACTGTCGCTGTAGACGTATGAATACGTCCACCACTTTCAGTCGTTGGGATACGTTGTACACGGTGGGCACCATTTTCGAATTTTAACTTACTGTATGCACCTTTACCGATAATAGTGAAACTGATTTCTTTAAATCCACCATGGTCAGCTTCGTTTGTTTCCATCACTTCAATCTTCCAGCCTTGTTCTTCTGAGAATCTTGAATACATACGGAATAAGTCTCCGGCAAAGATATTTGCTTCATCTCCACCAGCTGCTCCACGAATCTCCATCACTACGTTTTTATCATCCATAGGATCTTTAGGGATCAATAAAAATTTCATCTTTTCTTCTAATACTGGAATCTGCGGTTTTAATTCATTGATTTCTTCTTTAATCATTTCCTGCTCATCCGCATCACTTGCGTCACCCATCATTTCTAATGCTTCTTCAAGTTGTTGCTTTACTTCTTTATACTCCCTAAACACTTCAACTGTTTCCTGAAGGTCTGCCTGTTCTTTTGAGTATTCTCTTAATTTATCAGTATCACTTACGATATCTGGATCACTTAACAATTCATTTAATTGTTCATAACGTTGTTCTACGATTTCTAACTGATCAAACATATATATTTACTCCTTTTTAGTTTATTTAATGTGTTTTATATTTTATTTCGGAACAATATGATGCTCACGACATCTCGGTTCATAGCTTTCTTTTGCGCCCACCAAAATAATCGGATCATCAAAGCGTGCCGGCTCACCGTCAATAAGACGCTGTGTTCTTGAACTAGGGGCACCACATACACTACAAACTGCCTGCAATTTCGTAACATGTTCAGCAACTGCCATAATTTCAGGTACAGGTTCGAAAGGTACACCTCTGAAGTCCATATCTAAACCGGCAGTAATCACACGATAGCCTTCTTCCGCAAGCTGTGTTGCTACACCGACGATATCATTATCAAAAAACTGAATTTCATCTATCGCAATAATATCATGGTCTTCCTGCACATGTTCCATAATTTCTGACGAGTGTGAGACATTAACCGCTTCAACTTTGTTGCCATTATGAGAGACGACTTCTAAATCGCTATATCTGTCGTCGATGGATGGTTTAAAGACGATGACACGCTGCTTCGCAAAAAGTCCGCGACGCACACGACGAATCAATTCTTCACTTTTCCCGCTAAACATACTACCTGTAATACACTCTATCCAACCCGAATGATACTGCTCATACATCTTGAATGCCACCTTTTTAAGTCATAATCGCTTTATTATATCATAATTCAATCCTATATTACATTGTGATTTATAACTCATGTTCAACATTAAAAAAACTCCTACACCAAAAGGTATAAGAGTTTAAGGCTTCAGTATTAGTTGTTTGACTTAAGACCGAATTTTTTGTTGAAACGTTCAACACGTCCATCCGCAGATGCGAATTTTTGACGGCCTGTGTAGAATGGGTGAGAATCAGAAGAAATATCCAAACGGATTACTGGGTACTCGTTACCATCTTCCCAAGTCATTGTTTCGTTTGATTTACGTGTAGATCCACTTAAGAATTTGTAGTCTGTAGTAGAATCTAAAAAGATTACTTTTTGGTAATCTGGGTGAATTCCTGGTTTCATAATTGTTTTCAGCTCCTTTGCCCTGAACCATCTGGAACAGAGTTATTTCGTGAAATATTTTCACGTCAATACTTACATATTATATACGTTTCGCTATAAAAAAGCAAGGTTAATTTTTAAATGATTGGTTTACCTGACTTCGCACTTTCAACCATGCGTTCACCGAGTTGTTTAAAGAAATCTTCATTTGATTCACTTTGTTTTAGACGGCGTAAAAAACGCTCTGTAAAATCATTGCTATCCGTAAATAAATTTCTCAGCTGCCAAACCATTTCTAATTCTTTCTTATCAAGTAATAATTCCTCTTTACGCGTTGAACTTCTGCGGATATCAATGGCCGGATAAACACGCTTTTCAGCAAGCTTTCTATCTAACGTAAGCTCCATGTTTCCTGTCCCTTTGAACTCTTCATAGATCATATCATCCATACGTGAACCTGTTTCAACAAGCGCCGTAGATAGAATCGTCAAACTTCCGCCTGCTTCAATGTTACGCGCTGCTCCGAAAAATGCTTTCGGACGATGTAGACTGGCAGGATCTAATCCACCTGATAATGTACGACCACTCGGTGGTACTACTAAGTTATAAGCACGTGCCAGTCGCGTAATCGAATCCATTAAGATAATAACGTCTTCACCAATCTCAACAAGACGTTTCGCACGCTCTAATAATAGTTCAGCAACTTTTACGTGATGTTCTGGTGGTTCATCAAATGTTGAATGTACGACTTCTGCTGCTTCTACTGAACGCTCAAGATCCGTTACTTCTTCAGGACGTTCACCAACCAGTAGGATAAACAATTTCGCTTCCGGATGATTGACACAGATTGCATTTGCGATTTCTTTCAGCAATGACGTTTTCCCTGCTTTAGGAGGTGCTACAATCATCCCACGTTGCCCAAATCCAATCGGTGTCACTAAGTCCATGATACGCGTTGAATATGCTGTCTTCGTTGTTTCAAGACGAATTCTTGTATCCGGATAAAGTGGTGTTAATGCCTGGAAGTGAGGACGCTTCTTAACTTCTTCAGCATTTTGATCATTAACAAAGTCCACTTGTAATAATCCATAATATTTCTCATTTTCTTTTGGTTTACGAACTTTCCCGGTAACTTTATCACCTTTTTTAATTTCAAAACGACGAATCTGACTCGCAGAGATGTAAATGTCTTTCTCACCTTTTGAATAGTTAACCGTTCTTAAAAATCCATATCCATCTGGCTGTATATCATCTAATATACCTTCCATATAGTAGTTGCCGTCTTTTTCCATCTGTTTCTCCATGATGGCCAGCACTAATTCTTTTTTATTTAATTTACTATAATTAACAAGACCTAGTTCTTTCGCTTTCGCTGTTAATGCTTTTGTTGTGTGATTTTTATATAATTCGTGAAAAGACTCATACTGAGGGCTTGTTCTCACTTTTTCTACCATTTCTACACCCATTTCTATATTAATTTATCGTTAAAGCTCTATACATTCGTTTTGGAAAATTCAAAAAGAAAAAGAGGAAGTTTCAAGAGGAATATCATTAGATAGTTTAGCATGTTTTGATAAAAAGAAAAAGCTCGAGCGTCTGCTCAAGCTTTCAATTATGATTAAATAGTATCTTCATGGTTGATTGTTAAGCCTGGTTTCTTCTCTAAACTATGGCGACCTTGTACGAAACGTACCGTACCTGATTTTGCACGCATTACTAAAGAATGTGTTTCAGCATATCCACCTTTGAACTGAACACCCTTCATTAATTCACCGTCAGTTACTGCTGTAGCAGCAAAGATTGCATCGTCACCTTTTACCATATCATCCAATTGTAATACAGTGTTTGGCTCGATTCCCATCTTGCGGCAACGCTCTTCTTGTTCTGCATCTTCCGGTAAAAGAATACCTTGGAAGTCGCCACCTAAAGCTTTAATACCCACAGCAGCGATAACGCCTTCAGGAGCACCACCTGAACCGAATAAAATATCAACACCCGTAAAATCAAACGCTGTATTAATCGCACCTGCAACGTCTCCGTGTTCGATTAACTTAATGCGCGCACCCGCTTCACGGATTTCTCTAATGATACCTGCATGGCGCTCACGATTTAATAATGTTGCTGTAACATCAGAAATATCTTTTCCTTTCGCTTTTGCCACTGCATGTAAATTTTCCGTTACTGATTTAGAAATATCAACTACACCTACACAGTCAGGACCAACTGCAATTTTCTCCATATACATATCCGGTGCATGAAGTAACGTTCCTCTATCACCAACAGCAAGTACTGTCATTGCATTCCATGAACCTTCAGCAACAAGCGTTGTTCCTTCTAATGGATCTACCGCGATATCAATTTGAGGACCTTCTTTTGTTCCTAGTTCTTCACCGATATATAACATTGGTGCTTCATCCATTTCACCTTCACCAATAACTACAACACCGTCCATCGGAATTGTATCAAATACTTCGCGCATTGCTGTTGTTGCTGCGTCGTCCGCTTCGTTCTTTAAACCTTTACCAACCCAACGCGCACTTTTAAGCGCTGCTGCTTCTGTAACTCTGACTAATTCCATTGACAAACTACGTTCCATAAACATTCTCCTCTGCATTAGATATGTAACATCGTTAATAGTATAACACATTCCATCATTATGAGTACCATTAGTTATCAAATGATGCTTATTTTTATAAAGACAAAATAAAAAGCCTACTTGCTGGCTATTCAGCAAGTAAGCTTCTTATTATGCTTGTTTTTCGTCTAGTTCTAAGTGCTCTTGTGCCCATGCTTCAATCGGATGCATTGCTTCAGATAAGGCATAACCTTTATCTGTTAATACATATTTAATTGAAAGAGGGGTTGTAGAAACGACTTTCTTTTCAACAAGACCCCATTCAGCTAATTCACTCAATTTCAAACTTAATGCACGTGGCGTAATTGATTTTAAGTCACGTTTCATATCAGAAAAATGTGCCGAGCGATCTTCTGAACGCGATAAATAGTTTATAAGTAGGCCATTCCAACTGCGACCAAGAATCTTAAACGTCTCTTCTAAATACGGACATACTTCCATATGACTCACCTCTTTATATTACTATTGTACACCGATATAAAAAATATATCAAATATATTATATATATAATGTATTTGTTACTGCTTAAGAAAAAAACGGCATTATCGCCGTTTTAGGAAATTAATTATTAGATCTCTTCTCTCCAGATATCTGCGCCCAGTGTCTTTAACTTCTCAACAATACCGCTATATCCACGGTCAATATGTCTAACATTATAAACCGTCGTAATACCTTCAGCAGCAAGACCTGCTATAACCAGACATGCACCTGCACGTAAATCACTTGCAGCAACTTCTGCGCCTGATAGTTGAGATGGTTTAACAATTGCAGTTCCACCAGACTCAGTAATATCCCCGTTCATACGTGACAATTCATCAACGTGTTTGAATCTTGCTGGATAGATTGTATCTGTTATCGTACTTTGACCATCTGCCATAAATAATAATGGTGTAAATGGTTGTTGTAAGTCAGTTGCAAATCCTGGATAAACATTTGTCGTAATTGTTACCGGGTTATACTTTTCTGGTTTAGAAATTAATGCTTTATCTTCACCAATCTGAACATTAACACCCATCTCTATCAGCTTAGCTGTTAATGGTTCCATGTGTAATGGGATGATATTTTCAATTAACACTTCTTCACCCATCATTGCAGCAGCACACATATATGTACCCGCTTCAATTCTATCAGGAATAATTGTGTGTGAAGTACCATGAAGTGATGCTACACCTTCAATTTTTAAAGTATCCGTACCTGCGCCACGAATTTTGGCACCCATGTTATTTAAAAGTGTTGCAACATCAACGATTTCAGGTTCTTTTGCAGCATTTTCAATGACTGTTTTACCTTTAGCCATCGAAGCAGCAAGCATAATATTGATTGTTGCGCCAACAGATACAACATCCAGGAAGATTTTCGCACCTTTTAATTCTTTAGCTTCAAGGTACATACCACCAGCTTCATTCGTAACAGTAGCACCTAACGCTTCGAAACCTTTAATGTGCTGATCAATCGGACGTGGTCCTAATGGGCAACCACCAGGTAAACCAATCACACATTTTTTAAACTTTCCAAGCATTGCACCCATCATATAATATGAAGCACGTAATGATTGAACTTTATGATTAGGAAGTGGCATGTTAACAGCGTTTGAAGGATCTACTGTTAAGCGGTCACCATCTAAAGTTGTCGTTATATTCAAATCTTCTAATAAACTCATTAATGTCACAACGTCTGAAATTTCTGGTAGACCTTCTAAAGTAACAGGGCTACTTGCCATTAAAGTTGCCGGAATTAAAGCAACTGCGCTATTTTTAGCACCACTGATTTGAACTGATCCTTTAAGAGGATTGCCGCCTCTTATTTTAATTACTTCTTCTGACATAATTGTACTCCTTTAACTTTTATCACACACATTTATCTTATTATTGTTGATTATTTTTATTATAAACTAATTCATTTTAGTAATGCAAAACAAAAAGCATGAAGTTCAATATAATCTAAAGGGTAAAATTAGTCAAGAAAAAAAGACTGATATGACATGCATATCAGTCTAAAGTATGAAATAAAATTTAAGCTTTGTTAGAAGTACCAAATTCTTTAATTTTACCGATTACTGTTGCTTTAATTGCTTCACGTGCTGGTCCTAAATATTTACGTGGATCATATACGTTTGCATCATTATTTAATGTATCACGAACAGCTTTAGCTGAAGCGATTTGGTTTTCAGTGTTTACGTTAATTTTAGCAGTACCTAAAGAAATTGAACGCTCGATATCTTTCGTTGGGATACCAGTACCACCGTGTAAAACTAATGGTAAACCAGTTGCTTTACCAATTTCTTCCATTTCTTTGAAACCTAAGTTTGGCTCACCCTTGTAAGGACCGTGTACTGAACCTAATGCAGGTGCTAAGCAGTCAATACCCGTTTTCTCAACTAATTCCTGACATTCTTTAGCATCAGCATATACAACACCGTCAGAAACTACATCGTCTTCTTGTCCGCCAACGCGTCCTAATTCTGCTTCAACTGAAACGCCTTTAGCGTGGGCATATTCAACTACTTTACTTGTGATTTCAACGTTTTCTTCGAATGAATGATGAGAAGCATCAATCATAACAGAAGTAAATCCAGCATCAATCGCAGCTTTACAGTTTTCAAAACTTGAACCGTGGTCTAAATGGATTGCTACAGGTACTGTAATTTCCATATCTTTCATTAAACCTTCAACCATTTTTACTACTGTGTAGAAACCACCCATATATTTAGCTGCA
Source organism: Macrococcus epidermidis (assembly GCF_003259695.1). Classification (GTDB taxonomy): domain Bacteria; phylum Bacillota; class Bacilli; order Staphylococcales; family Staphylococcaceae; genus Macrococcoides; species Macrococcoides epidermidis. The sequence continues at coordinate 56,890 of NZ_PZJH01000005.1, read as the reverse complement.
CCTTCAGAAACACCTAAAATAACCGGTGCATTTTCTTCTTGAGAAGCACCTAAGATTGCTTGAGTGAATTCAAGGTTGTTAAGGTTGTATTGACCAACAGCATAACCACCTTCTTTTGCTTTGATTAACATTTCTTTCATAGAAACTAATGGCATGGATAAAATCCTCCTTGTTTGTGCTTAAGCACTATTTTTATAAGGTAAGTATAGCACTTCGTTATCTGATTTGCATGCGTTAAGGGTCGTTTCATGAAAACTTTTCAGCGATTTTCACAACTTCGTCAATTGTAAACGGCTTCATTAAGACACCTGTTGCGCCAGTCTGCTTAATTGACCGGATTTCTTCGTCTGTCTGGAAAGCTGAAATGAGATAAACAGGAACATCCGAGAATGCTCTCAGCTGACTTAGCGTTTCCTCACCCGACATGACCGGCATTTTTCTATCTAAAAATACGAGATCATAATCATTTGATTTGATTAATTCTAAGCCTATTTTTCCATTTTCGGCAATTTCAGTATCATACCCTTTCATTTTAAATATTTCCTGAAAAAGCAGTCTTATATTAGGTTCATCGTCAATTACTAATATTTTCATTTCATGTTTTCTCCATTTCATTTATGATATGATAAGTGTTAAGAATTTCAGAAAGAAGGTTTACCATGCTTAAAATATTTAATACGCAACTTAATGGTATCTTTAAAAAAATAGATATGCAAGAAGCTGAGCTGGATATAGCCGGAAGACTACTTGCACAAGCCGTTGTCGGAGAAGGTAAAATATACATTAAAGGATTTGGCGACTTAAAGTTTTTCGAGGAATTTGCTGCAAATAGCAAAGAAAATTTATTCGATGCTGCAGTCTACATTTCTGATGCGTTAGTTGATGGAACAGATCGCATTCTCGTAATGAGCGATGCGTATGATGAAAGTACCGCTGAGTTTGTTGATAGTCTGGAAGCGCGAGATATCGACTACGTATTAGTATGTAATAAACACAAAGATATTCGATCGATGAATTTTATCGATTTGAGTACACCACGTGCGCTGGTACCTACTGAAGATTTCAGTCGTATTATCACGCCGCATATGATGGCGATGAATTACATCTACTATGCGATCTACAACGTGATGCATGAGATGCTGGTGGAGGAATAGGAATAGCGTGATGAAACAAGTCTGATATATTGCGAATATCGGACTTGTTTTCTTATTGTGTGCTGCGATTTCGACGTGCGTCTTGTCCGATATACCACTTATATCGGACTTGTTTTCTTGATATACGCGATTTCGATGTACGTCTTGTCTGATATATCGCTTATATCGGACTTCTTGCTCTCACACATTACTACTCAAACCAATAAACTCTACCTTTATTCTTTCCTTTAAACTTACAGCTATTTAAAAGAGCTCTTTGGACTGTCTTAATTTCACAGTTACTCCATTCAGCTATTTCTTTAATTTGAAATGGTTCATTTTTAAGGACTGAAACTTGTCTAGCTGCTTCTGTAATATAATCTAGTTTGCTTAGTCTTCTACCACAACGACAAGCCACATATTTCTTTCTACTTACTACCTCCACACACCCAAATCGTTTACACTTTGGACAACGATAACCTTTCTTCATCTGCGTATAATCGTAATAAGCAAATCGGTGATTATCGACCACGTTCGCTGCAATCAACGCTTTAGCCAAACGGTAATCTTCATCAGTCGGTGGTCCAAGTTTTTTAAGATAATCTATAATACCAGGTATTTGGCCGGCAAACTTTACATATTGATCACCATTGAAGTTCCTCAGAATAAAATTCTCATTCACAAAGATGATACGGCTCATATGTTCGTATCGAAATCCATTGCGCATTAAAAATTGGGGTAAAATAAGGTCTGCGCGTTTCAACTGTGATATTATCGTTTGATCGACTCTACCGCGATTACTCTTAAATATTCCATCTATATAAGTGTATTCTCCCGAATAATTTTTTGTATCAAAATGAAAAATTTTACCATCACCAATAATCAAAAAATCAAACTGAGCTTTACTAGATTCTTTCAACGTAATATCCCAAAGCTTCAATCCCCCTTCGACAGCTTGCAGTTGTTCATAAAAATAGTTTTCTCCGGTAAATCCGACTTGGTATGCAAATAAAGTAGTACTGTCATCTTTTGTCAGGCTACACCTTCCATCAACATTCATTAAATAACTCATCTTATTATCAGGTTCATGAAGTTTTAGAAACATATTACACCTCCATCCCTTAATTTACAACGATAATATTAATATTTCAATAGTTAACTTTTGTTAACTTTCAACATACAAAAAAAGGCCCCCTCAAAAGGATGACCTTTAAAAAATCTTATTTATTAATTGCTGCTTCTACAAATCCACGGAATAAACTTTGTGGTTTCATTGGACGTGATAAGAATTCCGGATGGAACTGACATGCCACAAACCATTTATGGTCTGGAATTTCAACGATTTCCACTAAGCGACCATCTGGTGAAAGTCCAGAGAATACTAATCCTTTTTCTTCTAAACGTTCACGATACTCGTTGTTAAATTCATAGCGATGACGGTGACGTTCCTCCACATGGTTCACCCCATATGCTTCAAATGCTTTCGTACCTTCCTGCACTTCACATGGATATAAACCTAAACGTAATGTTCCGCCTAAATCTACAACATCTTTCTGATCAGGTAATAAAGCGATAACTGGATAAGGTGTATTTGGATCTAACTCTGCTGAGTGCGCACCTTTCAATCCAACAACGTTACGTGCAAATTCAACTGTCGCTAACTGCATACCTAAACAAATACCGAAGAACGGAATATTGTTCTCACGCGCATATTGTGTCGCTAAAATCTTACCTTCGATGCCACGCTCACCGAAACCACCAGGCACTAATATACCGTCAGCATCTTTAAGACGTTCTTTATAGTTATTCACATCTAAATGTTCTGAATTGATCCAGTCGATTTCGATATCTTTTCCGAAAGCATAACCTGCATGTTTTAATGCTTCAGCAACTGAAAGATATGCATCCTGTAATGCAACATATTTACCAACTAGCGCAATTTTCACTTTTCCTTCTAAGTTACGGACAGTATCTAACAGTTGATTCCATTCAGTAAGATCCGCTTCACCACTTGCTTCTAAACCTAAACGTTCAATTACAAGATCATCCATATCTTGTGCTTGTAATGCAACCGGAATTTGGTAAAGTGTATCCGCATCACGACATTCGATTACTGATTTTTTATCGATATCACAGAATAACGCAATTTTATCGCGTAAGTCTTCTGTCATTTCATATTCAGTACGTACAACAATCATATCTGGTTGAATACCTAATCCACGTAATTCTTTTACAGAATGTTGTGTCGGTTTCGTTTTCATTTCACCCGCAGCTTTAATGTACGGTAATAATGTACAATGAATGTACATTACATTCTCACGACCGAGATCACTTTTAATTTGGCGAATTGATTCGATAAAAGGAAGTGATTCGATATCCCCTGTCGTACCACCAATTTCAGTAATAACCACATCAGCTTTCGTTGATTCGCCAGCTAGAAGTAAACGTGATTTGATTTCATTAGTAATATGGGGAATAACCTGAACTGTTCCACCTAAGTAATCACCGCGGCGTTCTTTCTTCAATACATGAGAATAAACACGACCTGCTGTAACATTAGAATATTGATTTAAATTAATATCGATAAAACGTTCATAGTGCCCTAAATCTAAGTCTGTTTCTGCGCCATCATCAGTTACGAATACTTCACCGTGCTGATATGGACTCATCGTACCTGGATCGACGTTTAAATATGGATCAAACTTTTGAATTGTTACATTTAGACCACGATTTTTTAATAATCTTCCTAAACTTGCTGCAGTAATCCCTTTACCTAAAGAAGATACTACCCCACCTGTTACAAATATAAATTTTGTCATGATTTACCTCCTAAAAAAATAAAAAAGCACTCCATTTGCAAAAGCAAAGGGAGCGCATAAGTTTATACGTTCGTCCTAATTAAAGGAGCCCAAGTAAAATGATAATCATTTTTGAGCAAAATGTCAACTAAGATTATAATTCTTCTTGGTCCTCTTCATCTTCATCTTCGAATTCATCGTCTTCGTCATCGAATTCATCCGCTTCAACTACTAAACCTGCTTCTTCCAATTCATCTTCGACTTCTTCGTCTTCAGCGTCAACGTTTTCTTCATCATCTTCACTAACAACTAAGTCTAACTCATCTTCGACTTCATCTTCACCAAGTAAAGCGATTTTAGGTGCATCTTCATCGTCTTCATCAAGTACGTCAAATTTTTGTACTGTCGGCGCGATTTTTTCTTCGATATCATCTACTGAATACCAGTCGCGAAGACCCCACATATATTCACCTGTTGATAAAAAACGACCATCCGTATTTAAATCTGTGTAGAACTGAACAACACGTGTTTCAATTTCTTCACTTGAATACTCACCTATAGATTGGAATTCATCGATTAAATCATAAAGGTTAACTTCTTTACCTTTTTCAGTTAAATAAATATAAGCTAAATCGATAAAAGAGCTTTCATCTATCATTTCTTTTGTATATTCAGAGATTTTCATTTTCTTCGTCCTTTCAAACTATGCTAGTTTAAGTTCACACTACATCATATCAAGAAAACGACCTCTAAAGCAAGATTAATAACGAATTAATTTCGTTAAATGATTAGGATGTTCAGCATCCATCGGTACAAAGTTATTGTTTAAGTATACATCTCTTAAGTTTTCCGGAACCTCTACTTCTATCTTGATGACCTCATTAAAATGTTTACGCACAAAAGTTGCAATCTGGCGTAACACATTTTCACGGATAACATCCACATCTTCAGTAATATCCATCGCTTTCAATGTAGCGATATTTCCTTCAACTTCTAATTCGACAGTTCCTACTGCTTTATCATCTTTCAGCAATTTAATATTGTCACCATCTTGAACCAATCTTAATTTAGAAACATAGTTTGCATCTAAGTCTAAATAATAAAGACGCTCCTTACCAATTGGACCATTCGGGTTTGTCGCTAAATGCATAAAGCCAGCACGCTCATATAAATTCCACGCACCTTGATTCTCAGCATCGACCACTAAGAAAAGATGATCAAAATTTGGAAATACACTTTGTGCAAACTCAGGGATATTCATCATAATCTCAGTACCGTAACCTTGTCCCTGTAACTTATTATTGATTGATAGACTGCGTACATATACTGCATTAACCGGTGTATCATATCCTTCATGCTGATAATGTTGATGAAGCACAAAGAACCCGACAACCTGCTCGTCATGATTAAGCACGACACACGGTCTACGGTTCGGATCAAATAAACCTTCATCTAAAACTTCTAAAGGTAATGATGAATATACCTTTTGTCTATCTGTTAATTCAAACGCTTCTAATTGAGGTCTATATTCCTCTTTATATTGAACAATCTTAATTTGCGATCCTATAAATTCCATAATGTTGCCTCCGTCTTGGATGAATTTAATAATTTACTCAATATATATATACCCATTTCATCTCAAAATTATCACAAAATTTAAACAAAACAATGAATCCCCACAAACTACGTTTCAATATAGTATAATGACAAAAACAGATGATAAATGAGGTATTGATATGAAAATTGGTATTGACGCTGGTGGCACTTTAATTAAAATTGCTATTTTAGAAAACGACAAATTCACCTTCAGAAAACAGCTGAGCACTGAAATCGATGAAGTAGCTGAATGGTTAAAGACCGTACCAGATGCACAAGTTGCTTTAACGGGTGGGAAAGCGACGTATCTGCAAAGTTTAATCCCACAAAATGCTTTTCAATCGATTGAATTTGATGCAACATTCCGCGGCATCCAATCATTCCTAATAGAAATGAATCTTGATATTTCTAAGTTTGTGTTTAGTAACGTCGGTACAGGAACATCTATCCATTTTGTAGACAACGGCAAACAAATCCGTGCAGGCGGAACAGGCGCAGGTGGTGGTATGATGATGGGACTTTCATACTTACTGACTGGAAAAGAAGATTTCGATGAGATTGTTACGATAGCTAAAGAAGGAAATCGTGACATCATCGATTTAAAAGTAAAACATATCTATAAAGGAGATAAAACGCCGATACCAGGCGAACTGACTGCAGCCAATTTCGGTAATGTCCTCCATAACAAAGATACAGAAAACTTTAGTGATGCTGATAAAATTGCTTCAGTATTAGGTATCGTCGGGGAAACCGTAACAACAGTATCCATTCATGCAGCCCGTGAGTTTGGTGCTGAATATGTCGTCTATATCGGCTCAAGTTTCTTAAACAATACGTTACTGCGCGATATCGTGATGAACTATACAGTATTGCGCAACTTTAAACCGTACTTCATCGAAAACGGTGAATATTCAGGTGCGGTTGGAACGTTGAGATTGATGGATGAGCAATAAAAAAACGCTGCGTTACTCGTGTGAGTAACGCAGCGTTTCGCTTTGCAGATGACCTTATTTCTTCCCAATTACTTTAACCAAACTAAACAAAAATGGAATTAAAGTCGCACTAATAATTGTCGTTGCTACTGCAATACCAGTTGCATTATTTTTCTTACTCAAATGAATCACCCCTTAAGTCGAGCTTCAAAAGCTTTTACTCGAGATTCGATTACATCTTCATCTCCATGCCAGATACAGATAAAGCGCGACGGGAATCCATCTTTCTCTTTATAGTCTCCATTATAATATGCAAGCGGGAATAAGTATCCTGCTTTCACTTCATCCAATATGATATCGAAGAATTTCGCGTTATCTCCATCGCTATAATATGCAAGAAACTTCTTATAATCTCCAGCTAACACACTATCTAATAACAACAGCGAACTTGAACCGTTCTGTCTGAAGTTAAGGTCGATTGCGTATATCTCACCTTTGCTATCAACAAGTAAATCAAAGCCGGCAATGCCAACATATCCAGCTTCTACACCATTTTGCATAATTTCTAATCCTGCATCGATGACATCCTGCGGGATATTATGATCTATAATATTCCCACGATATTTACCGTACTTTTCAGTGATCTGCTGACTTGAACCAATAAACTTAATACCCAGTTCTTCGCTAAATGCATACTGTACACAATAATTATGTACCGGTTCAATAAACTGTTCAATAATCATCTGTGCTGTACCTTCTGCTTCTCGCACGCGTTTAATACTACGCTCAACATCTTCCTGCGTATAGCACAGCATTACGCCATATCCACCGGCAGTCGGATGTTCATCTCCTGGTTTAATCACGAAAGGCAGTGACCACTTACGAATAGTATCTTCAAAGTCTTCAATCGCCACAACATCACGTTTCGGCAAGAATTTACCCTTCGTCCATTTATCCAGTATCGATTTATTGTTAAGCGCTAAAAATTTATCACGCGGTACAACATATTTATCGCCTGGTACTAATTCCTCTTCATGGGCATACTGAAAGAATATCTTTTCTCCATCCAGAACCGCATCGCGTAACACCTGTTCATATGATTCACGTGTATTATACACTCTGAAACCATTCGGCATATCAAATCCAACTGCATTAAACAATGCTTCAGTTTTATCTGTCACGGTCGCTTCGTGTACAACGACCGGCATCTCGGCGATTAACAGTTCACGTGCGCTCAGTAAATTTGACTGATGTTCTTCTGGCTGTAGCCATGGATTAAAAGTATAGGATGGACGTGATGAATACATCACTTTCTCTCCATATAAATCTTTCATAACTAATGGTAAGTTGATTGGTTTAGTCCCCATAAATGTTCTCCTTTAATGTTTCATGTAAATGCTTAATGCGTTGTAGTTCTTCAGGTTTCTCGATTAACTCGATTGCCATCGTTGCCATTATTTTAGCACCTTGTAATAAGGCATGATCCCCGTGTGCGCTCTTCGCTGCCTCACGAAATTCTACCGTGTGTCCAACAAGCGTTGATGGTCCCATCTTAATATGTGGGTGAATCGTCGGTATGATGTGACTCACATTCCCCGTATCCGTTGAACCGAAACCAAAATCATCATGCAGAATTGGCTCATTATGCATAATAGCATGTTTCTCAAATAAATCATCTAAAAATGTATTTCTGATGAATTCATTAACACCATTTTGAATGTGATTGAGCTGATATTCTGCCCCTGCTGTAATCGCCGCACCTTGCGCTACACGATCGACTTTACCGGTTAATACATCTAAATCTTTTCTGCTAATTGCTCTGGTATAAAATCTCGCTTTCGTATAATCCGGAATAATATTTGCTGACTTACCACCATCTAAAATAACACCATGCACTTTATCCGTCTTCTTAATATGCTGACGCAATTGGCCGATTCCATTAAAGAAACTGATCATCGCATCAAGCGCATTAATACCATTATGCGCATTCTCAGAAGCATGCGCAGTCTTGCCAAAAAACTCCACTTCAAACACGTCTACTGCAAGTGTTGGCACGGTTCTAAACGATTCATGTCCCGGATGAATCATCAATGCTACATCACTATCATTAAATAATCCTGCTTTAACGTATGATGCTTTCGCACTACCGTTTACACCGCCTTCTTCAGCTGGTGTCCCAAATACCTGAATAACACCGCCTAAATCATCAATCACTTCTTTTAAAGCAATTGCTGATAATACACTAGATGTGCCGATAATGTTATGACCACATGCATGTCCTAGACCTGGCAATGCATCGTATTCTGCTAAATAAGCGATAGTAGGTCCTGCTTTCTCGCTTTCATACGTTGCGATAAATCCAGTTTCATGTCCCGCAATATCACGTTCTATACTAAATCCTGCATCTTTTAATGTCTTGCTCAGCAAATTAGACGCAAAGTATTCTTCATTACCTAATTCAGGTCGTGCGTGAATTTCATGACTAATGCGTATAAATTTATCTCTGTGTTCATCTATATATTGCAATACTTTGTTATTCATATTATTATCTCCTCCGTAATTATAAAAAAAGACATTCCCAGATAGGAATGTCTACACGTTCTTATCTGCCAGCTTACGCTGTAGGAATTAGCACCTTACATGACTGCAGGTTGCTGGATGTCATCGGGCCCTTCCCTCGATCCGTCTTGATAAGTTATTGAATTTAATACTAACTATATAGTTATCTATAAATTCTGTCAAATATCAAAATTAATATGTCAGTAAAGTAATTAAGAACTTCGTACCGGCCACTGAACTAACAACGTCTATCGTGCCATCATGCAGTTCAACGATTTCTTTTGCTACAGATAATCCCAAACCACTGCCATTATGATGTTCATTCGTTCTATTACCACGATAGAACTGTTCAAAGATATGCGTCAGATCTTCCTGCAGTATACCTTGTCCGTTATCCGAAATTTCTATGATTGCGTTACTTCCACTCGTGTACGTACTTATCCATACTTCAACATTAACGTTATGCGTAAAACTATTCGACACAATATTCGTCAGTACACGATCCATGCGTGACGTATCAATATGAATCGTCGCATCTTCTTTATGGACGTAGCTCAACCCTTTATTGCCATATTGAGAGACAAATGCATCAATATACGTTCGTAAACACGTTTCTTCTGTATGGAACTGAATGCCATCACTTTTCAGCTGATAAACCATATTCAAATCTTTCAGCAGCTGATCGATATATAATGCTTTATCTTCAATAATGCTTATAAACTTCTTCTGTTCGTCCGGTTCAAGCGGCATTCCACTGTTAAGTATTTTTGCATAACCATAAATTGAACTCAGTGGTGTTTTTAAATCATGTGTAATACCACGTACCCAGTTTTCACGCTGAATATTCATGTTACTTTGGTAATTTTTATCATCTGATAACTTTCCTGTAAGCTTCGCGATCGCCCCGTCTATCGGACTATACATACGATATTTACGACGCAATCGGCCATTTTTATATATCTTTTCATTATTTAATACGGAATAGTCACCCTTAGCTAGTTGCTCTACCCATGTAGAAAAATGTCTTAATGGTTGCGCTAAACGATTACCTAAAAAGATTGATAACAGTAAAATAGCGGCTAATACAACAAGATTCATCCATGCATACCAAATTAAAAAGTTTTTCATAACATTCATAAAATCTTTATCATAAATATAGCTGTTTTCTGCAAATATTGCTTTCGTATCTGCAGGATGTGGATTTTTCTGAACAACATAATAATTTTTATTATCTTTAAAATATGAAACAAAGAAATATTTTTGATAATTGTCGTTATTCTTATGCTTGAACAGCGTATTATTCACGACATCTTCATCAAAAGCTCCAGAAATTTTAGTTATCCCTTTGCGCTCAACGACAAATAATGCGAGATTGTGTTCGTCCAGATAACTTTGTGCGTCTTTTTCATTTCTCTCTAGTTTACGTCTTGCTTCATTTAATATCGTATTCTGCAGATAGATAACCTGCTGTCCTTTTGGCATCTCCCAAGTCGTAAATTCTTCAGCACGATATGTATTTAACGGGCGTAACTTAAATCCTTTTTCTGATGCGTAAATCACTTCATCATCTTTATTCTTTACTACAAGCACTCCATCATGTCGCTTAACATAATTAACCATCTCTTTAACGGGTTTAACTTTGTCACCGTCAAACTTAATATATTCACTAATAGAATATGAATCCACGCTTTGCATATCTTCCTCAAAGAAGCTTTGCTCACTCGTAAACAGGAAATAGACAAAGAAAGCACAAATAATGAATGTCACCGAAAAATAAAAGATCAGAAAATAGCGGATAAAGCGAATCATAAATTTTTTGCTGATGCTCATCTATCCTCACCTGATTTTAAAATATAGCCGATACCACGTGACGTTAATAATAATTTCGGTTTACTCGGCTCAACTTCGAGCTTTTCTCTTAACTTTCTGATATGCACCATTACGGTATTATCGTCTACAAATTGATTTTCCCACACCGCTTCATAAATCTGCTCTTTCGTACAGATTTCATCCTGATGTTCATATAAGTATTGCATCAATAAATATTGTTTTCCTGAAAGGAGATATTTCTTATCTCTTACAGTTAATTCTGCATTACGTTCATCAAATGAATATAACGCCTTTTCTTTTTTACCGGACTTCATATAACGCTCGACATTGACTTTTACTCTCACTGCAAGTTCCATTGGATTAAATGGCTTTGTAATATAATCATCTGCTCCATTTTGAAAGCCTTTAATCTTATCTCTATCCTGCGTATTTGCCGATACATAAAGAATCGGCGCATCGGTCATTTCTCGTATTTCATTGCCAAGATCATAACCTGACCCATCTCCAAGATTTATATCCAGTAGATACGTATCATAATGCGCACTAATCATCGACTTCGCCTGTGCAAATGTAGAAGCAATATCAACTTTTTCGAATCCTTCACGCACGAGAATAAACTTTATAAGTTCAGCAATCTCAAGTTCATCTTCTACGATTAATATTGACGGCATATTTTCGACTCCTTTAAAAGATGCATTTATTTAGTAATAATAACAAAATTTCCACTATTTTTGTATTATTCTTTAAAATGATAAAAAAATAAGACTGAAGTAATTACTTCAATCTTAGACTTAAATTATTGAAACATCTTCATGAGATGTTCTATCACTATACCAGTCCACTGCTTTTACCGTCATCACAGTTACAAAGATCAGTTTAGACTGTTCATAGGTCTGCACATCAAATGGATACATTTTAGCGAGTTCTCTTTTCACACTATTATAGCGTTCCATCTCGCTCGGATAATATTTTAAATAACTGGTAAAAGCAGTCATTTCAATAATCTTTTCGTGACCTACAGGAAAAATATAGAGTTGATGCGTTCTGTCACCTGAAATGCGCTTCACATATTGCAGACTATCTTTAAATTCCGGTGTGATGCTTTCATAACCTAAATTGATTAAAGCCATATGCTGCGTTTCAAAGAGCTGCAAACTTTTAGTGACGATCATCATATCAATAATTGGTTTAGCCGACATACCAGGAACTGCTGTTGAACCGATATGTAATATATTATCGGCGTGCTCTTTAATACTATTTTTTAATTTTCTGCTTTCATCTAAAAACAAATGCTGCCAAATACTATCATATGGTAAAACAACAATCCTCTTCATATGCCACCAACTTCCAAATTTTGTAATATTACTATTATAACTTATTGTGACTAGATTCACAAACTATTTCGTTGTTTTCTACTTTGTACCATGTTATTATTAATTCCGAGTTAACCGATAAGATTACTTAAAGTATAGGAGCGGAAAATAATAATGAGCTTACCTTTTATGGATATATTTAAAGACTGGGCATCAGAATACGATAATTTCGTAACTGGTCAGGATCCTGAATATAAAGATGTTTTTGTGAACTATGACTTTATGATTGCCCAAGCAGTGAAACATGCTAAAGGTGATGTTGTAGAATTTGGACCGGGTACCGGTAACTTAACTAATTACCTTTTACAGCAAGGTTTAAACGTACGTGCGATTGAACCGAGTGAAGAAATGGCTGCCATCGGAGAAAAGAAGACAGGGATTTCTTTTGAACGTGGTGACTTTTTAAACTTTAAACAGCAACCAGCTGACACATTTATTTCTTCATTTGCATTCCATCACTTAACGGATACAGAAAAAGATATCGCTATCGGTAAGTATGCGGAATTATTAAATGAAGGTGGCCGCGTCATCATTTTAGATACAATCTTCAATTCTGAAGAAGAGAAACAGTCGATGATAGAGCATTATACGTCACTTGGCTTTAATAATTTAGTAGAAGATTTAAACCGTGAATACTATCCATTAAAAGAGACAATGGAAAGCATCGCGAGTCGCAACGGCTTCGATTATCACGATACGCAACTTAACCGCTTTGCACACCTGCAAATTTTAGAAAAAAAAACAATAAAAAAACCATTTGATTTAATCGGTCACACACCAATGGTAGAAATTACAGCATTCCCATTAAATAAGGGAAATCGTATATTCGCAAAACTAGAGAACCATAATTTAGGTGGTTCGGTAAAAGATCGTCTAGGTCTAAATATTATTACGAAAGCGTTAGATCGCGGCGATATTAAAAACGGTCAAGTCGTAGAAGCAACAGCCGGAAATACTGGTATCGGGTTAGCTCTCGTATGCCAGAAGTATGATTTAAAATTACGTGTATACGTTCCAGAGAAGTTCAGTGTTGAAAAACAAAGCATCATGCGTGCTTTAGGCGCAGAAATTATCAATACACCAACAGAAAAAGGGATGCTATTTGCACGCGAGGAAGCTTTGAAATATGCACAGGAAACTGGCGCATTCTTCACAAATCAATTCGAATCACCTGATAATCCTTCTAGTTATGAAGGACTTGCCAATGAAATTATCGCGGATGTTGGACGCGTTGATATGATCGTAGCCGGCGCTGGCTCAGGTGGTACTTTTACAGGGCTAGCACACTACTTTAAAGATGCACATAAAGTAATCGTGGAGCCGGAAGGTTCAATATTAAATGGTGGAGCATCAGGCAGTCACAGAACTGAAGGTATCGGTGTTGAAAAATGGCCAGACTTCTTACCAAAAGATTTAATCGATGCTGTTGAAACGATTTCTGATATCGATGCTTTTACAAAAGTGTCAGAACTTGCTAAGCTTGAAGGGTTAATGCAAGGTAGTTCATCTGGTGCTGCATTACAGGCGGCTTTAAATCAGCAACAACACTTTACGAATCAAAATATCGTAGTCATCTTCCCGGATGCAAGTGACAGATATTTATCACAAGCAATATTTAATATTAAAGGAGAATAACAATGAAGAAAAAAACAATGATGATTCATGGTGGACAAACGACTGATGCTTTTACAGGATCAGTCAATGCACCAATTTATCAGACAAGTACATATAAACAAGATGGTATTGGTAACTTACGTCAAGGTTATGAGTATTCTCGTACGAAAAACCCAACGCGTACTGCCTTAGAAACATTAATCGCAGACCTTGAACATGGACACGAAGGTTTCGCATTCGGTTCAGGTATGGCAGCAGTATCAACAGTAGTGATGCTGTTAAATGCTGGTGACCATATCGTAGTAGGTAGCGACGTATACGGCGGAACATACCGCGTATTTACTAAAGTATTTGACCGTATCGGTATTAAATCAACGTTTGTAGATACAACAGATGTTGAAGCGGTAAAAGCGGCAATTACACCTGAAACTAAGATGTTATATATCGAAACACCGACAAATCCATTACTCAATGTTACTGACATTCGTGCAATGGTAGAAATCGCACAAGCAAACAACTTAATTTCTGTAGTAGATAATACATTTATGACACCATATTTCCAGAATCCAATCGATCTAGGTGTTGACATCGTATTACATTCAGCAACAAAATATATCGGTGGTCATAGTGATGTTGTAGCCGGATTACTTGTTTCTCGTACGCCTGAATTATCAGAACAAATCCACTTTATCCAGAACTCTGTTGGTGGCATTCTTGGGCCACAAGATAGTTTCTTACTTGTACGTGGCATTAAAACACTAGCATTACGTATGGAACAAACTGAAAAAACAACGATGAAAATTATCGAATTCCTACAATCACAAGATAAAGTAACAAATATCTTCCATCCATCATTATTAGATGCAGAACGTAAAGCAATTCATGAATCACAAGCAACTGGATTTGGTGGTATGATTTCTTTTGATGTCGGTTCTAAAGAAAATGCTGAATTACTTGTAAAATCTTTAAAATACTTTACATTAGCTGAATCATTAGGTGCAGTTGAAAGTTTAATCTCTGTACCAAGTCAAATGACACATGCATCTATTCCACGTGAACGTCGTTTAGAATTAGGCATCACTGATGGATTAGTACGTATTTCAGTGGGTATTGAAGATAGTGAAGATTTATTAGAAGACTTAAAAGAAGGATTTGCATTACTTAAATAATTAGGAGGCACATCATGACACAAAAAATGAACGTTGAAAGCTTTAACTTAGACCACACAATCGTAGACGCACCATTCGTACGTTTAGCAGGTATTAAAGAAGGTATCAATGGCGATGTTATTAACAAATACGATATCCGTTTCAAACAACCAAACAAAGAACATATGGAAATGCCTGCACTTCATTCATTAGAACATTTAATGGCTGAGAACATCCGTAACCATACAGATAAAGTTGTAGATTTATCACCAATGGGATGTCAGACAGGATTCTACCTATCACTAATTAATCATGATGACTATGAAGACGTGTTAGTTATCCTTGAAAAAACATTAAATGACGTTCTTGCTGCTACAGAAGTACCAGCATGTAACGAAGTACAATGCGGATGGGCTGCAAGCCACTCATTAGAAGGTGCGCAATCTATCGCTAAAGAAATGTTAAGTAAAAAAGAAGGCTGGAGAAATATTTATCAAGAAGGTAAATCACCAGTAGAATAATTAAAAATCCACCTCGGCTGAGGTGGATTTTTTTCTCAATCACAACAAATCATTGATTAAAATCTAATTAAATTAGTGGCTGCATAAACATCATCATATTCGTTCAATACTTTTAACTGTTCATCAACAATATCTAAATGATACGGCCCAGTCATCTCACCAATTTCATACATCTTTGCACGATCAATGTCATCATGCTTCTTAAAGTTAAACGTTACGCTGTAATCTGACTTTTCTCCGGTACCATATACAAGTTCACCTAAAACTTTAGCTGTACCATTACCTTCAAAATAAGACTTCAATTCAAGTGGTAATGTAAACCTGAAGCGATAATGTGGTGTATTATGCATTAAATAATTGTATAACACACGATCAATTCTATAATCTAAGCGGAAAGCAACACCATTATCGTTTGGCGTTACTACTAAATTCTTCACCATAAAGTGTGGCATATGAAACTCTTTACCTACAGCTTCAGGTGGTGTCGATTCCGGTTTTACAAGTTCAACATTGACGCTTTTTTTCTTCTCATCATTATGTTTCAAATTTTGTACCTCATCGTTTTGTTTTTGATTTTTCGTTAAGAAATAATATAGTGCTCCACTCGCTGCAACAAATACAATTGCACCGACCGTACCAGTCGTCTTTTTACAGTTACATTTCATAGTGACGTCCCCTTTATCTACGTTATTTTATTTCACTATACCCCATTCATCCTTCTTTTAAGCGAAACTATTAAAAAACTATAAAAATCTATAAAAATCTATAAAAAAAATAAAAAACATGTTATTGTAGTGTTTGTACTTTAAGAAACGAGGTTTTATTTATGCTTTTTACACGAACACCAGTAAATAAACTTTTACCGTTCGTATACACAACACTTTTCGTTATTTTTATATTACTTATATTTGAGCAGATACTACAAATGGTTATTGTTTTATTATTTCCGGACATATATAGTGTATTACCCTTTACTTTAGACTTTTTCTTTACCGAAAACATTAGTGAACTTACAAATATTCCTTCATGGATTATTATTCTGATTGTCATCATTCTACTTATCGCAATAACATTCTGGGTAGTAGAATTACTCGTAAAATATAACGAGCGACAGGAAGAACTATACATCGGTGATATCACAGACCATCATCTTTACTTAGCCATATTCACACGTCCAAATGTTAATATAACAGACCTACCAATCTATACCGGAGACTTTATGCGTGATAATAAAGGGACTTCAAGCACTTCAGAAACGAATAGTACACCAGGTGAACTCTATAAATTCATGCATGCAGCACTGTTTAGTAAACCACTTGATGAGGTCTTCTATATTCAGCATATTAAAGTTCAGAAAGAAACATGGCGAGGACTTAAATTTACAGGTGAAGCGATAACGAATAAACGTAATCTACTCGTACGTAAACAGAAGAAATTCTTCCTTTCCCGTTCAGTCAATGATTACGACAAAATGAAAACATTCATTAAAAGTATTGCTGAAAACTAATATTTACAGATAATTTACTTTAAATTCACTCCACCTCAATATTAAAGGGGTATGATGTCTACCATGGAGATGATAGACATGTTTACAGAAAAAGAACGTTTAAACTTAATTATGTCGTATGGTTTAGAAGAATCCATCGATCTTTATAATAAATATTATGATGAAATCCATTCTATAGATCTTAAAAAATTTAAATCAACAATGAGCATCCAGTATGATTTGCCACAAAAACTTGCTGATGCCATATACTTTATAGAATATCATTATAAAAATCGTGGCACCCACTTTGAAGAGATCATGGACTTCTTTAATACATTACGCGCGATTGAACGACAAGTGATATAAAAATGGCTCACTACAATATGTAGCGAGCCATTTTTATTTGTTTCTATTTCAATTCACTTAAATAACTCTCTCCGAACTCAGGTAATTTCACTTCAAAGTTATCTGCAATCGTAGCACCAATTGAAGCAAATGTGTCATGTCCTGAAAGTTCACCATTGCCGATTGATTTAGAATACATCAATAACGGTACATATTCTCTCGTATGATCTGTTCCAGGCATTGTTGGATCGTTACCATGATCTGCAGTAATGAACAATAAATCATCTTCACGAAGTTCATCTAATAATTCTCCTAAACGCTCATCAAATGCTTTAATCGCATTCATATAACCTTCTTTATCACGACGATGACCATATAATGCATCAAAATCTACTAAGTTTAAGAAGCTTAAACCTTTGAAATCACGTTTTACAACTTCTAATAACTTATCCATACCATCCATGTTATCTTTCGTACGGATTGACTCAGTGACACCTTCGCCGTCATAAATATCATTAATCTTGCCAATTGCGATTACATCTAATCCCGCATCTTTCATTTCATTCATTACTGTACGTCCGAAAGGTTTCAACGCATAATCATGACGGTTAGATGTTCTCGTAAAGTTTCCAGGTTCCCCTACATATGGTCTTGCAATAATACGACCAATCAAGTATTTAGGATCCTTTGTAAACTCACGCACTTTCTCACAGATTTCATATAGTTCATCTAACGGAATAATATCTTCATGTGCAGCAATTTGTAACACAGGGTCAGCTGAAGTATAGACGATTAAATCACCAGTCTTCATTTGATGTTCGCCCCACTCGTCAATGATTGCTGTACCTGATGCCGGTTTATTGGCAACAACTTTGCGTCCAGTCATTTCTTCGATTGCTTGTACGAGCTCCTCAGGGAATCCATCAGGATAAACTTTAAACGGTTTATCGATATTTAACCCCATAATCTCCCAGTGTCCAGTCATCGTATCTTTGCCAACTGATGCTTCAGACAATTTCGTATAATAGCCAACCGGTTCATCTACTTTATTTACTACTGGAAGATCAGCAATATTTCCTAAACCTAAACGTTCTAAGTTTGGTAACTGTCCTTCGTAACCTTCTAACGTATGTTTTAAAGTGTGACTACCAACATCGCCAAACTTGTCAGCATCCGGTGCTTCACCGATACCTACAGAGTCCATTACGATTAAATGAATTCTATTAAATTTCATAATTATCTCTCCTTTGCGTTGTACTAATTTCGGTGGATTTCAGTGGTGACTTGTCCAATATCTCGTGTTTATTGGACACATTGATCTGATTTGACCAGATTTTCCGCTCGACTTGTCCAATATCTCATGTTTATTGGACACGTTGATCTGATTTGACCAGATTTTCCGTTCGACTTGTCCAATATCTCATGTTTATTGGACACGTTGATCTGATTTGACCAGATTTTCCATTCGACTTGTCCAATATCTCATGTTTATTGGACACGTTGATCTGATTTGACCAGATTTTCCATTCGACTTGTCCAATATCTCATGTTTATTGGACACATCGCTCTCACATCCAATCCAATCGAAATCCAACTATTCAGTAATAACTTTATGAATCAATACTGGTGCTTCTGCACTGTCTGCAATTTCAATATTGTCGTAAATCTTATTCATAACGTCTTCTACATTATCTCGGTTTGCGTATATTGTTACAAGTGATTCGCCCGCTTCAACTTTGTCGCCGACTTTCTTACGTAGCATCAATCCTACTGCTAAATCAATAACGTCTTCTTTCGTAGCGCGTCCTGCCCCAAGTAACATCGAAGCCACTCCGATTTCATCTGCTACAATCTTGCTTACGACACCACTTGCTTTCGCTGGTACTTCAATAACATACTCTGCTTGCGGTAACTTAGATACATCATCTACGACTGATGCATCCCCACCTTGGTTTGCAAGGAATGTCTTAAATTTCTCTAACGCTTTACCATTATCAATTACTTCCTGCAATTTCGTACGTGCTTCATCTAATGATTCTGCTTTACCCGCTAACACGACCATTTGACTTCCTAAAGTAAGCACCAGTTCTGTTAAGTCTTCAGGTCCTTCACCGCGTAATGTTTCAATCGCTTCTTTCACTTCTAATGCATTTCCGATTGCAAATCCTAACGGTTGACTCATATCAGAGATAATCGCCATCGTGTTACGTCCAACGTTATTTCCGATTTTAACCATTGCATGTGCAAGCTGCTCTGCATCTTCTTCAGTCTTCATAAATGCTCCGGCACCTGTCTTAACATCTAATACGATCGCGTCTGCTCCTGCTGCAATCTTCTTACTCATAATACTTGAGGCGATTAGCGGGATACTGTTCACTGTTCCTGTAACATCACGTAATGCATATAATTTCTTATCTGCCGGTGTTAAATTGCCTGTTTGTCCGATAACCGCTAACTTATCTTCATTTACAATCTTAACGAAGTCTTCTTCTGAAATTTCAACATGGAATCCTTCTACCGCTTCTAATTTATCAATTGTCCCACCTGTATGTCCTAATCCACGGCCACTCATCTTCGCAACCGGAATATCAAGCGCTGCTACTAATGGTCCTAATACTAAAGTTGTCGTATCACCAACACCGCCAGTTGAATGCTTATCAACCTTCACACCTTCTATAGCGCTTAAGTCAATCTGATCGCCACTTTCAACCATCGCCATCGTTAAGTTAGCACGTTCTTCATCGTTCATATCCTGGAAGAATATCGCCATCGCTAAACTTGATGCCTGATAATCAGGGATTTCACCATTCGTATATCCTTTGATGAAAAACTCGATTTCTTCTTTCGATAATGCATGTCCGTCACGTTTCTTTGCAATAATGTCTACCATTCTCATAGTTAATGACCTCCATTTATTTTGTAAGCGTTTTCTTTTATACGAAAAGTGAAAGGGAATTAATAATCCCCTTTAGCTTCTTCACCTTTTAAAATTTGTACACCAGCTGATGCACCGATACGTGTAGCACCTGCATCAATCATCGCTTTAACGTCTTCATAAGAACGCACACCACCAGATGCTTTCACACCCATATCAGGTCCTACTGTTTCACGCATTAATTTCACATCTGCGACTGTTGCTCCACCAGTTGAGAATCCTGTAGAAGTCTTAACGAAATCCGCACCTACTTCTTTCGCAATTTCGCAAACTTTTACTTTCTCTTCATCAGTTAACAGACTTGTTTCGATAATTACTTTCGTCGTAACATCTCCTGCAGCATCGACTACCGCTTTAATATCTTCACGTACTAAATCAAAGTTGCCACTTTTAGCCGCACCAATATTAATCACCATATCAACTTCACCTGCACCATTCGCAATTGCATCTTTCGTTTCAAATGCTTTCACTGTTGGTGTGTTTGCTCCTAATGGGAATCCAATCACCGTACATACGAGTACATCAGTGCCTTCTAATAAAGCATGTGCATACTTTACATGTGTCGGGTTCACACAGACACTCATAAATCCGTATTCACGTGCTTCTTGCGCAAGCTGTTCGATTTGGGCAGTCGTCGTTTCTGGTTTCAAAGCAGTATGATCAATATATTTCGCTAAATTCATATTATTTATTCCTCCCTTATATTCAAATCCATTATAACAGATATTGAACAAAAGTAAAAACGATAAATGAAATTACGTTCAAGTTAAATTAATTGCTTAGCTGTAATGCTATCAGTTATAAGGACATTCGGGATACCACCAGCGAGAGCACCTCGAATAGCTTCTACTTTATGTTTACCACCTGCAACGAGTATGCTTGTTGGAATCTGCTTTAATGTATCCAGCGTCACACCCATCGTTCGATCATCGACCCAGACATCAGCAATTCTCCCATTCTTATTATAAAATCTTGAACAGATGTCACCCACCGCTTCATGCTTCAGACGCTTCACTTCATCGTCCGATAAAAAGCCAAGCTTAAACAACAGTGCTTCATCACGCACTGTACCGGTAGTATATATCGCAACATCACATTCACTTGCCATGTTTAATATCCCTTTAATATGGCGATCTTCACTCACTAATTGTTTCACCTGTTTGTTATCAAAAATAACAGGTACAGGTAAATCACGCGGTATGGAATTAAAGCTCTTTGCAAATAAAGCTAACGTTTCGTGCGAATTCGTCTTTATATTTGAGTATGAAATACCACCCTTTAACTGAATGGTAGACACGCCAGTTAAATTCGTCGGTTTCATTAAGTTAGCAGTTTCATACATCGTTTTTCCCCAGCTTATGCCGACAACGTCATTGTTCTTCACATTTTCATGAAGAAATTCTGCAGCTGCTTCTGCTATAGCACTGAGCACAATTTCGTATTTATCACTAGATACTTCTTTAATTAAGACATGCTTTAAATTATATTTTTCTTTCAGTAATTCTGCGAGTTCTTCACTTTTCTCATACGGGTCATGAATCGTTATATTAACAATCCCCATATCTTTAGCAAATTGAAGTTGTCTCGATACTGTCGGTCTGGAAATATTAAGTTCATCAGCAATAGCTTTTTGTCCTAAGTTTTCTTCGTAATACATTTTAGCGATTCTGATACACTGTTTGATTTTTTCTTCCATTATGCTCACCTCTACTTACATCCATTCTAAGGGAAAACAAAAAAAAATACACTTCAATTCCATTGAAGTGTATCAATTAATTTTTTAACTAATTTGATTTTAAATTATCCTAAGAAAGATTTTAACATCCAGTTATGTTTCTCTAAACTTGTAATCATACCTAAGAACATATCAGCAGTCATTTCATCATCTGCTTCTTCAGCTGTAGTTTTACCTTCTTCTAATTGTTTAATCACTTTATCAAAGTCTTTAGATAAATCTTTCACCATATCTTCTGCAAATAAATTTTTCTTCGCTTCTTTTACAACAGATAAATCTAAACTTTCTTTTAACGTTGCAATAGGATTTCCTTCAATCGCTAAAATACGCTCTGCTAATTCATCGATGTAAACATTAGCCTCATCATATAACTCTTCGAATTTAGTGTGTAAACTGAAGAAATGTGGTCCTTTTACATACCAGTGATAGTTGTGTAATTTCGTATAAAGCACCGTCCAGTTCGCCACTTGTTGGTTCAATGCTGCTACTACTTTGTTTTCTTTTGTTTTTTTAGCCATCAATAATCTCTCCTTTTAACTTCTTATTTATATTAATTATTATATTGTAATTATTCTAATTAATCAAATGATTTTGTCTGTCTCAATTTTAAATAATTGGGTATACTATTTAAAAAAGAGGAGGCCACCATGTTTAGAAAATACATATTACCTATTATTATCGCAATACTCGCTGCTACCATGCTGCTCACAATCGATTACTGGAAACTGCCGTTAACCGATATACTTACTTCTACCCCATATATCGTTGTGTTATGCATATTTGCTGTATTATTTGCTATTATTGCCTTTATTTACAGTAAACTTGCCTATAAAGTAGATAACGATCCTAGTTTAGAACATTATGAACAGGACAGAGCATCATTTAAGAAATTTTCTGAGATGAATATCGCTATCATTATTTCATTTTATTTTGCACTCGGATCAATTTTATTAATCAGTATTAATGATGCACCATTATATCTAGGAATTATCAGTATTATCGTGTTAATCATCGCAGTCCTGATGCGCTACTATGGATATAGCATGATCAACAAGTTGTATCCGGAACGTGACTTACCTGAGAACTTTGAAGCAGATTTCGATGATAAGCTTATCGATTCACTCTCTAAAGAAGAAATGTATACGATATTTACAGGTTTATATAATGCATTTAAAATCACGAATATTTTATTACCTGCAGCAATGATGCTGATTACAATCTATGGTTATGCTACTGGCGTACCGCAACACTTCGCACTGTCAGTTATCGCTGCAGTCGCAATCATCATCAATATCGTCTATCAAATTACTGTGAGAAAGATGATTTAGACCATCTCATATCACTACAATGCCGGATACTCAAAGTATCCGGCATTGTTGCGTTTATCTAAAAGCTCATATATAAAAAAGACACCCAATAATGAGTGTCTAAAAAATTATGCTTGTCGATGTTCTTCTAATAATGGCTCATCCGGTTTAACAAAGAACCATAGGATAATCGCAAGTGATGCCGGAATTAACATTAAATAGAACGTTGTATCCCAACCAAACTTCTGCACTAATACCCCACCTAAGAATGGACTTAAGAATGCACCCACGTTACCCCAAAGGTTCATCCATCCTGAAACCGTTCCTGAGAAGTTACGTCCAAGGTCAGCCGCTGATGCCCAGCTCATACCCATTGATAAACCAACACCACCTAAACATAGTGATAAGTAGATGATGTTCATCGTCATATCATTCGTTTGAACGGATAAGAATAACGAAATCGCGAATACGATAAATCCAAAGATTGCGATACTTGAACGTGCTTTAAATTTAGAATGACCACGTGCAACGATTGCATCTGAAATTGATCCACCAGCCATGATTAATACGAACATCATTAACCACGGTGCTGCCGCTAAGAATTTCATATCCGTTAAAATAACGTGATATTCTTCTTGCAGGTAAGTTGGTAACCAGATTAAGAATAATGTGATTACAAACTGTACTACGAAATATTGACCCGCAATTGCAAAGAAGCTGAAACGTGTGAAGAAACGTCCCCAAGGTGCAGTTTCTTTCGTAGCACCACCTACAGCATCACGGTTCTCCATGATATAAAGCTTTTCTGCTTCATTGACCATCTTATGTTGTTCAGGTAAATCTTTAGCAATAACAAGCCATAAAGCTGCAATAACAAAGCCGATTGCACCAAAGATATAGAATACAGCTTGCCAACCAAATGCTTGGTAAATGGCAATGGTTACGAATGGAGCGATAACTGGGCCGAAGTAACTACCAGCAAGTAACGCACTTGAAGCACGACCTTTTTCTGATTTGGCAAACCAGTATGTATTAAATACAGCGTTTGAAGGATACATAGGTCCTTCACCAATACCGAATAAGAAACGCATTGCATATAGTAAACCGTGATGTTTAACAACACCTGTTAGAATCGTAAATGCACTCCACCAAACTAATGCAAATGTTAATAACTTTTTAGGTCCAAATTTCTCAGCCATAATACCTGCTGGAACCTGCATTAAAGCATAACCTGCAGCAAATATTGACCCAAGCATCCCAAATTGTGCTTTCGACATGTTTAAGTCTTCCATCATTGGTCCCGCAATATATGAGATATTCGCTCTATCCATATAGGCAATAACCCCGATAACAAAGAACATCAATGCGAACATCCAACGCACATTAGACTTTCTTTCATTCATAATATATTCTCCCCCATAATCGTTTTCGACTCACTCAGTCATCCGATGACTATATTTTTTGACTCCTCAAAAATACCACAGGATAAAATCGTTTACAATACCTTTGTGAAAAAATAGTATATATTTTTTTAACCGCTTCAACACGATAATAACAAGCATTGAGGAACTTATTACAAACATTAAAGTTATTAATTTCACATAGTTGTTACAGTGTTATATTTAAGACCTATATAACAGTTCTAATAACTCATAACGCTATAATCCTTCTCTCTATTGATAATTCATATAAAGACGATTAAACCTACAAAAAATAAAGTAATATTTCTAATATATGTTATATAAAAATATTCTGAAAAATAAAACAGATAATTTGTAACACACGACACGAATTGGTATAATATAACTGTTATAAAAATTAAATTTCGTTAAGGAGTGGTTGTCAATGAAAGCAGCAGTATGGTATGGTCCTAAAGATATTCGCGTAGAAGAAAAAGAAATTCGTGATATGAAACCGAACGAAGTACGTGTGAAAGTTGGATACGCTGGTATTTGCGGCTCAGATTTACACGAATATCAGGAAGGACCTGTATTTATTCCGGTCGATAAAGATGATGAATTAACAGGCGGAAAAGCACCTTTGATTATGGGGCATGAATTCTCTGGTACAGTTGTTGAGGTCGGAAGCGAAGTAAAAGACTTTAAAGTTGGTGACCGTGTATCTGTTAACCCAACGATAACACATGGTAAAAGTATCGATGAACTAGATGTTTATGATGGCTTTAGCTTTATCGGATTACACACAGACGGTGGTTTCACTGACTTAGTAAACGTACCTGAAGTTAATGTCTATCACTTACCGGACTCAGTATCATTACGTGTCGCAGCAACAATTGAACCATTAGCAGTAGGCGTTCAGGCTGTAAAAGAAAGTGAAATTGAATTCGGTGATACCGTTGCAATCTTCGGTGCCGGTCCTATCGGATTATATACGACACTCGCAGCACGTGCAGCTGGCGCGAGAAAGATTATCGTATTAGACTTATCTAAAGAACGTTTAGAAAAAGCATTAGAATGTGGTGCTACAGACATCATCAATTCTGGTGAAGTAGATGCAGTTGAAGCGGTTAAGAAAATCGTACCAGGTGGCGTTGATCGTTCATTTGAAGTTGCAGGTGTTGCACCAACATTTAAACAGGCAATCGATGCTACACGCCCTCGTGGTAAAATGGTTATTGTATCAATATTTGCAGGAGACATCTCTTGGCCACCATTACAATTAACAAACACTGGTGTGCAAATCACATCTACAATCGCTTACTCTAGAGCAAGCTACCAACAAACAATCGACTTATTAGGCAGCGGACAAGTGGATACTGAAAATACGATTACAAAAGAAATCGAATTAGATGATATCGTAAATGAAGGTTTCGAAACTTTAACGAACGACAAAAACCAAGTGAAGATCTTAGTTAAATTAAACGGTGAAGGATAATATTTCCCCTTAACACTATCAGCCCCTAAACAAGTTACTCGTTTAGGGGCCTTTATATTAGTTTATCACTTCATTCAATTTCTTCTTAAAATCAAATTCAATACTTAGGAGGTTTCCTGCGCTTTTCAACCTCAATTCCAGTAAAATATCCGATAGCGCCACCAATAAGAATCATAAATATAATCATAACTATATTACTTTTCATAAACATTAACCCAAAGATCATTGCCATACAAAACGCCCAGAACCATCGCTGTTGCATACAATCACTCCATTTATAAGATTATTGAAACGCAAAGTAATAATAAATCATTGTGATTATATTATAATACACCTATTACATATTCATCCACTAAAATATAAACAAATTATTCTTAATGGATAAAATGACATCTTAATTTACACTAAAAAAGCCTGAGGATTTTCCTCAGGCTAAAACAATTAATTATTACTATATTCTCTTCTAAATTCTTCAGTAAACAACGCCAGTTCAAAATCATCAGGAACCTGTTCAGTTCGCACAACCAATACATCACACTTTGCATATCGTACTATCGCTTCTGATACACTTCCCATTACGAATCGTTCTAACGCATTAATACCGTTAGATCCACAAATAATTAGGTCGCAATTTGCTTTCGGTGCTATTTCTTTAGTAATAACCTGACGTGCTGCTCCGTGACCAATCTTTGTATCCACTGATTTCACGCCCTGTTCTAAAGCAATCGCTTTATAGCCATTCAACATCTTCTCAGTGTACTTGTCTGCATTCTCATGCAATGAACCACGTTCACTTTCAACATTTGCATATGTTCTGATATCTACGACATGCACTAATGTAATTGCTGCATTATTTCTTTTCGCGATGTCGACACCTTTTTGGAATGCATACTCACTCACTTTTGAACCATCTACCGGAATCAAGATATGTTGATACATCATTTGTAACAGCTCCTCTCTTATCTTCACCTTAAGTATATCACCAAAATGAAAACGCTTCATTCTTTAAGAGCTATAAATCTAAATTCTCCACATATAAATTGCGAACTTCTAATTTCTGATCTTCGTTTGGCAGGAAATACCATAATCCGTCTGCCATTATCGTACCTTCTCCGGTTAACTGATATTTCTTAACGTTATCCAGCGCCCCGCGATATGACAATCCTAATCCTTTCAAATCATCAAAAGACATGTCCGTAACAACATTACCGTCAATATTTTTCAGGATAGCATCCAGTTTCGTTACCGATTGAACATTCACGATTTTATTCGCTAAACCTTGAATGACAATTTGCTGACGTTCCTGACGACCAAAGTCTCCGCCAGCCCCGTCACCTTTACGTGCACGTATAAATGCTAATGCTTTATCGCCATCCAGATGTACTGTCTGACCGTTCACAAAGTCATAGCCATTCGCACTAAATGTCGCATTACTTTTGACATCAATACCGCCGACTTCTCCAATCAGCTTGTGCATGCCGTCCATATTCACTGTCGCATAATAGTCAATCGGCACATTCATCAACTTTTCAACAGACTGTACTGCCATCTTTGCACCGCCATAGGCATAAGCATGAGCAATTTTCTCCTGCGTATTCTTGCCGACCATTTCACTGTAAGTATCACGAGGAATGCTGATCATCACTGATTTGTTCTCCTTCGGATTGATACTCAGTAATATAATCGAGTCACTACGTCCTTTATCCCCTGCAGATAATCGTTCTTCGTTCGCATCAACTCCAAATAATGCAACACTGATTGCATCTTTATCCTGAATACTTACAGCTTTATCACGTAAATCAGATTTATCGCGACCTTCAATTTTATGCTGAATATTATTAGCTGTCTCCTGCACTTTAAAATAAACATTAGATATATACCAGCCAATACCTATTAATATTATTAAACAGAGCAGCACAACCCATTTCAGACAGCCGCCACCTCTTTTTTCACTTCTCTTCATTATATACACCTCTCATGAAACTAATATTACACTCAAAATCTAAGTTGCGCTATCATACATAAGTAGTAGTGTCAATTTTTCCGAAACGCAGTTTATCACCGTTCAAACCTACACCGCGATACCCTTCATCTAATAAACCATTGATTCTTTCAGTTTCTTGACGTTCAACTTCAACAACATCCAGCACATCATACTTTTGCGTTAAATCTTTCATAAAGATAAATCTCAATTTACCACCATAAAGTCTATCCATCGCAATAATATACATCCCTAAATGAAACTTGTCTTTAAGACTTGGTGTATTATCAGGATGAACCGTCGCCATAATGCGTTTATAATTTACCTCAACTTCATTAAATAACCACTCTCCAAGCTTACGCTGCAAAGATAATCCTCTGTAGTCCGGATCCACAATCGTAATATCAGAATAGATTAATCCAGCAGCTTCAGCATCATCAATACCAGCATATGGACCTAAGTAGTCATCCGTCGGGATATGCATCGTTCTGAAAGCACCAACAACACCATCTATTTCAGCAACAGCCATTAAACCTGCTTTTATCTCTCCTTTAAGTTCATCTATCGGCACAGGATCTAACGCTTCAGGATTAACAAGGACATCTAATGCGTGTTGCTGAATATGTTCAATAGCAACGATATCATTCAATTCTGCTTTTCTAATATTTATCTCAGTCATTTTATTATTTTCCTTTCAAGAATATCTTTTTAAGTTGTACTATTCATATTATAAATTATCATATTTTATAATACTTAAAGTAATCAAAATAAATCAGCAAAAATATGCTATTTAAAAACAAAATGTAAACTTATTATTAAGAATGTTATTGAATGATTGATTTTATTAATTTTCTAACAAAACTTATGCATATTATTAGTATATTTTATTTTATAGCTAAAAAACATATTATATCCCATGTAATTAAGTTTCAAAACAAGAAAAACAATATATATACATTTCGACCTATTATTATTTAAGAATAGTAATAGTCGATGAATTACACTTTTGAATAAACAATGAAGATAATCGCTTTTTCTTTATATTATCACTTAAATTAAAATTTTCAGTAAATAAATCACCTTAATTAATAAAAAAACAGTATAAATCACGAACAAAATATCATTTATTTATTTAAAAGTAGCATTTAATAGGTGCCTTTCATTTATTTTTATGATATACTATCTAGGTTGATGTCATGAAATATCTTACGTGTAAATAATGAAGTTTAGAGAAACTAAATTTTATTAACATTTCAGTTAACGCACGGTTTATTGTATGTTTTACACCAACCGCAAAATTATCAAAAGAAATGGGCGAATTTTATGATCGAATTAGAACAATCTTTATTTAAAACAGTCAGCATGATAGAAGGAAACCTCAATGAATCTTTAAATAAAGCATATGGTATTTCTTATACGGAATTCTTAATCCTACACAAACTTTACTTAGATAAAGAAAGTACGATTGCTGAGATACAGAAAGATATTTCATATAAGATGGACTCTGCAAGTACAAAGACAAAGAAATTACGTGCTATAGGACTTATCGCAAAAGAACGTCGTAAAGACGATGAACGAAAAGTGGCAACGAAATTAACAGATGAAGGTCATGCCTTAGTCGAGGAAATAAAGAACAAATATAACAAACATTTAGCTACGTCATCAACAAAGCTTAGTGAAAGAGATTTACAAACTTTAAAGTCATTAATTGATAGTTACAGAGACGACTTCCATGCAAATTTCAATATAAATGGTTAAGAAAAAATACGTTTGAGATTTAATCTCAAACGTATTTTTTAATTTAAGCGAGTTCTGCCGGTTGTAAATTCTGTTGCTCGAAATGTGCTCGTTCTTCTTTCGTCATCTTTACAATCTTAAAGCCAGTGTAGCCATAGATGATTGAAATAATAGGAACCATAAAGTTTAAGATTGCATAGGGTGCGTATTCAGCAACGCCTACACCGAGTGTTCCTGCAATAAATACACCACATGTATTCCAAGGTACGAACACACTCGTTAAAGTACCACTGTCTTCCAGACATCGTGACAAGTTCTTTGGATGTAAGTTCTTATCGATAAACGCACGTAAATACATACGGCTTGGTACGACGATACTGATATACTGCTCAGAACACGTTGCATTCGTAGCAAAACAGCTTACAATCGTCGCAGCAATCAAGCTGCCTGTAGACCTTGCCACCAATAAAATCTTAGAGATAATCGCATTTAACATACCACTGAACTCCAGAATACCACCAAACGTCATCGCTACGATCGTCATAGAAATCGTAAAGAACATCGATTCTAATCCACCTTTGTTAAATAACTCTGTGATCAGTTCATTTTTAGAATCAATTTTATAACCAGACTGTAGTGTATCCATTACTGCCTTCATACTATCACCTTGAACAAGCTGCTGTGCACCCGCTCCTAATATAATACCGACCACTAATGCAGGAACTGCCGGTACCTTCAAAGTAACTAATATAATAACGATTAACGGGATCAATAATAACCACGGTGAAATGACAAATTGCTCTTCCATACCATTGAGCAGCGTATCAATCTTCTTCGTATCCATATGACCACCTGCAAATTGGCGACCGATAAAGAAGTAAGCAATTAATGCAATAATAATACCAGGAATGGTCGTAAAGAACATATGTTTAATATGTACAAATAAATCTGTTCCTGTAAGCCCTGATGCTAAGTTCGTCGTATCACTTAAAGGGCTCATCTTATCTCCGAAATAACTACCTGAAATTACAGCGCCTGCAATCATACCTGCAGGAATATCCATACTTAAACCAATCCCCATACCAGCAACACCAACTGTCGCCATTGTTGACCAGCTGGATCCAATGGCTAAAGCTACGATACCACAAATAATACAGATCGTTACTAAGAACATACTTGGTGAAATCAACTTCAATCCGTAATAAATCATTGTAGCAACGACACCTCCACCAATCCAGGCACCGATCACTAAACCAACCAATATAATGATGACGATTGCGGGTAAAGCGAGTTTAATCCCCTTATACATCATCTCTTCAATCTCTTCCCATGTAAATCCATGCTGATGTGCAACAATTGCTGCAATCGCTGTACCGATCATCAACGGAATATGTGGTGCCTGCTCCAGGAATACGACGGTAAATATCATACTCGCAATCATGAAGACAAGCGGTACGAGTGCCCACCAGACATTTATTTCCTTCTTTTGTTTTAATTTATTATCCATACCCTTTAATATCCTCCCACCTCTTTGAAATCGTTTACATTAATAGTTTAATGGAATAAAGATTAAAAATCTACACTAATTTTCGAAATACTTAAATTATTTAAAAATTTAAAAAAGAGACATATCTACTAATATGTCTCTCAATAAATAATTTATTTAATTTAATACATATGATTTTTTACAAATCGACCCGTATAGCCATACAATGACTCTGCCCCACTGTATTCAACTTTACCAAGACGTGTATCATCTCCACCGTATAAATCATATCCATATGTGCGAAGTCCGTACACCCTTAATTTACTATCAAATAATGGAGAACCTGATGCCCCTGCTCTGAATTTATCTTTCAATACAAATTCAGTTTGATTTAATGTTCTCATAATAAATAACGCTCTATTATAATAACGTTTCTCATAATACTTACCATCAAACGGATACCCTACACTATACATGCGTTGTCCAAGTTTCAACCGCTTGATTTGATAATCCGTTGCAAGTTTCATCGGTTTCGCATAATCCGTAAGCTTCTCAGTAGTATGTAGTAATGCCACATCTGCGTATGGTACTTTAACAACTTCAGTAACTTCAAATTCATGCGGAATATCATCACCATTACGATTCATCTCAAATGTTAAATATTTAGCTTCTGTTGCTTTACCATGTTCATCATCAATAACGTGTGCATTCGTTAATATTGTATGATCATCAATAACAAATCCGGTCCCCATCGTTTCATATTCAGGACCTGCCCAACCGTTCTCATTTGAAATACGCCCGATAGCAGTATACTTTGAATAGCGATTTGGTATGGATTTCATAAATGTACTCGTATTCGGATATTGTTGAATAATTGGATAAGCGATCTTTGTATTCTCTGGTTTCATACCATCATAATAGTAGTCCGTTTCCATTGCGTTGCTCGTCGGCATTAAGAGTAAATTTAAAAATAGGATACATGTTAAAATTTTTTTCATTTTAATGTACTCACTTTCATATAATTTTGGTTCGCTCAGTGCTCTAGAAGAACCACTTTTAACTTATTTGGTTCATTCACCACTCTGGACGAACCACTTATACCTCATTTAAGATATAATGATCGTCAATCTTCTCAAAATATTTATCAAGTACGCGTTTCGTAATATGTCGGTTAGATCTACCAGTCCATTTATAAGCCTCCTTCGCTGTAAATGGACGATTTAATAACAACGCTAACTCAATTAGTGTATGCTGAATCCACTTTTCCTTCGTCTTTGCATTACCACATGCATCACACATGACCAAGCGCTTCGTTGTAACTCTTAAATCAATTGGCTTTGCACATATTTCACAAATAACGCCTCGTTGCACATCCATAATATTAAATAATGGTCGCAAATTATATTGTTCAATCGGACGGTGTAAACTAAATAAATGATTTTGTATGGCTCTTTCAAAATTTCCAGCTATTCTCTCTTGCTTTATTACTGAAAACAGCGGAGCAATATCTTTAAAGTACAGCATGTCTTCAGTTTTGCGATCAATATAAAAATGTTCATTAATAAATACCATCTTGCACTCTAAGCGATGGCTCAATTGATGATAATCTACATAAACTGAAAAACCATCTTTCATCATTCTAAATTGTGGCATCGGACTTTTAAAAGAATTAAATTTATTACTCCAATATTCTACCTCTTCTCTACAAGGAAGTGCATAATGCTTAACGTCAAATACGTAAATACTTTCTCCTGTAATAATTAAACGATCAACCTCGAACTGATATCCAGCAATGTCGATATTGATATTAAATAGCTCAAGATGATCATGACTTACCTTAAAAATATTACTGAACTTTAGCTCCCCTAAAAACCCGTGTTGAATGCGATAATACGTATCGCTGAAACGATAATCTTTCAATCGACGAAACAATATATTCTCAAGTTGTATCAACTTCGGTGGTTGTAGTGTAAAAATCGTGTTGTCCTCCTATAACAAAATAGATAACTTTATTATCTCAATTATTCTTTAAGATTATGATACGTATATGTAAATTATTAATAAAAAAACGACCCTATCCTATAAGAATAAGATCGCCATTTATTCACTTCATTGCATTCTCGACCGCCTCTTCAACATTAATGAAAGCAAGGTCATTTCTATTCCCATCCATATCATCACTGTATGTCAAATTCCCGTATAACTTATTAAAGTAAGATATCTTTCTTAACATAGGATACACAATACGAGGAACAGGTATTGCAAAACATGGTTTACCTTGATTTGCTCTTATCGTTCTAATGACATTATTTGTACTAAAATGTTGATGGTCTGATGGATAATAGATACCTTCCGCTTCACGATCAATCAAAGCTTTCACAAATAGCGTTAGATTACCGATATAAATCGCACTTCTCTCATTATGTATATCAAAATATATTGGAATAAACTTCGCATATTGCTTTAAACGTTTGAAGTTCCCAGGAGAATCTTCCCCGTAAATCATTGGTGGACGAACGATACTGACCTTAAACTTATCATCTGATAAATCCAATAAATACTCATCCGCTTTAAGCTTCGAGATACCATACTCAGTAACAGGCTTACACTCCGTATGCTTATTTACCACTTCAGGTCGGCCTACAGATCCTTCTAAACCAAACACAGCCATCGTACTAAAGAATATAAATTGCTTTACACCTTCAGCCTTTGATTTATCAGCTAACTGTTTCGTCAATTTATAGTTAACATCCATGAAGCGTTTCATATCTGCACCAGGTTCATTATTATGTACGAGTGCAGCTAAATGAATAACAACGTCATAATGAGCAAAATCTTTATCCATCCACTTATCATCACGCACGCTTATTTGATTAACCTTATATTGATTATTTTCCAGGAAATGAACTAAGTTCCTACCAACATAACCTGATGTCCCAGTAATCAATACTTTCTTCATCTCAACCATCTCCTGACTTATTAGTGCTTTACACCCTCAGACTTGAATATCTTTAATATTGTCATAAAGATAATCTTTAAATCAAAGAGAAAAGACTGATGTTTAACATAATACTCATCATACTTAACTTTCTCGTCATCGTTTAAATCATCACGACCCATAACTTGCGCGTAGCCTGTTAAGCCAGGTCTAATCTTATGAATACCACGTTCAGTACGTTTCTCAATCAATTCATATTGATTGAATAAAGCAGGACGAGGCCCAACAACAGACATATCACCTTTAATAATATTAATTAACTGAGGTAACTCATCAATAGAAGTCTTACGAATAACCTTCCCAACATTCGTAACGTAAATCTTGCCGCCTTCGAGTTTATCAGTAGAAACATTAGGTGTATCCACCTTCATGGATCTAAACTTATAAATATTGAACAGTTTATTATTTAAACCCGGACGCTTTTGTTTGAATAATATCGGTCCTGGAGAGTCGAGTTTAATTAATACAGATACAACAATAAAGATTGGAAAGAACAATATAAATACAATTGTTGATGTAGTAATATCAAATGCTCTTTTCATACTTTCACTTCCTATTTTAGTAATTTTATATATTTATCAGTTGAAATATTTCTAGTATAGTTTTTCTGATAAATTTCATAGGCATTTTGACCTTGCAATGCAAGTTCTTTATTAGAAATATCATTTATATATTGATATAACTTCTGAGCATCTCCATTACCAATATGGACTCCAGCATTATATTCTGTTATCTCATTAACGATGTCTGTGCTCTCATCTAAAATTGCTACAATAGGTTTACGCGCAGCTAAATAACCATATATCTTACTCGGCACACCCAATCCTTTTCCTTCTTTAACTAAAGAAACTAAACAAATATCGGCAACTGCTAATACATCTGAATAATCTGTACCTGTAAGAAAGTCATAAACAATTGCATTTTTAATATTATTATTTTTAATAAATTGCTTTACGTAATTTTGCTTTTTACCATGACCAGATAAAATTGTAAATATTTCATCACTATTTCTATTCAGCTTTAAAAATTCTAGTACAGTATCCATATCCTGTAATTGACCCATATTTCCACTATATACAAGAATTTTTTTATATTTTTCTCTTAAAGCTTTAAACTTTTCACTATATATTTTATTAGGTTTTAGATTTGCCTCATCATACCAATTCGAAATAACTCTGATAGATTCTGGATTAGTTGAAATCTTATTTTCTAAGATATATTCTTTCATCTCATTACCTAATACAATTACATTACTGGCATTTTTATAGACATGTTTATTTATATATTTCATTAGTCTATCGATTAGACTACCAGGTCTTGTAGCACCCGTCTTAATCGCATTATCTGGGGCAATATCATATACCACAAATGAATATTTCTTCTTTGTAACTCTATGAATAATATCCGGAATTAACGGTAATATAGGAGGATTTGAATAAACTAATATATGATCATACTTAAGCATTTTGGGAATATTCAATCCATAAGCAACAAATAGAGAAAAGAAATTAATTATCCTACCTATTTTTGATTTATTGTTAAACTCCGTATAATTCAATCTTCTAATATTAATACCGTTATAGTTTTCTTGTTTTACTATATCTTTTTCTTTCACATACTCTTTAGGCATACCACAAATCACATCAACACTAAAACCCTTCTTAATCATATCTTCTGCTAACTGTGTTGGTAATGTAGCTGATGATACATATTCAGGGTAGAAGTATTGGCATAAAAATAGGACTTTTTTTGTCATTTAATCCCCTCAACTTTGCTAAATTGATACATAATATATAAAATCACCGAATAAAAAATACTGTAAATTATAGAAATCAAAAATAAAAATTCAGTAATATTTAAACCTAATAAGTGAGTTATTAAATAGATTATCATTATTAAAATTAATAAAAGCACATGAAAAATTAACTCAGTTTTTTGTCGATTCTTTATAATAAATGTTGTTAGAAAAGAATCTGCAATTAACCTTACACAAAACATAGGAGACAACAATGTTATATAGAATCCTGCTTCTTTCCACTTTTCACCAAAAATAAATCCGAATGTATAAGGAGCAGCAATTGCAATAATTATTATCATTGGAACTACAGTTATCAAAAGTAATTTTAAGAAATTTACAAAGACTGATTGAAATTGACCTTTCTGTATAAATTCTTTACTTGCTTTTTCATAATATACTCTAGCTACATTTGCACTAATAATTGTAAAAGGTATTCCAAGTATTCTAAATCCGAGTGAATAGTATCCAAGTTCTCTTGTCGTATACTCATAAGTGATAAAAATTATAATACTTGAATAAATACCTGTTGTTAATAAAGCTGCAGGTGTTGAAAAAAGTGCCATATTTTTATGATTTATCAACTCTTTATACATATTATTTAAATTTATTTTAGATATATTTTTTATTTCTCTTCTAAATCTAGTTGACTGTTTATAAATACCATTAATTAAACTAATTATTTGGGATATAACTAAACCGTAGTTTGTAAATTTTAATAATCCAAAAATTAAACTTAAGATATTATTTGAAACTGCTCTGATTATTGATACATAACTAATTACATTATATTCTGAATACTTATTATTTATACTCATAAATATGTTATTCAATGATGTTAATTGTAAAATTAAAAAGATGATTACGAAAACTATAATGTAATTAGATTGATGACTATAAATTACAAATATGCTATAAAAAACTGATATGATTACACTTAAAATAAATCCTATACTCATTGACAGAAATGTAAGATTTATTTCTTCTTTATTATCTTGTGACTTAACGATTGCCATTTCATATTTTAAATTTATTATTGGCCCAAATAAAGTAATACTAGTTATTAATAGAGTGTAGAATCCAAAATCAGACGGTGCATATATTCTTGTTATTATTGGTGACATTAAGATTGTTATTAAATTTGCAATAATAGAACCTTTAAGAAGTGGTTTTAATGTAATGAATATATCATTTATTTTCATTTCTTTTCTTCCTCATTGAATCTTCAATTTGTAATGAGATCATTTTACTGTAATTTTGAGGAGAAATATTGATTATATAACTATTCACATTCTTTTTATAACGTGAATAGTTAAGATACATTTCTGTTATCATCTCTCTAAAATCACTTCCAGATAAACCAACATCTGTAGTTTCACAAAACTCTTTTAAAGGCGGATTGTCAGTGCATATTATTGGTAAACCTTCATTTAAATATTCATAAATTTTTCCAGATGAACAATATAGATTATTCAGATCTTTTTTGTGATAATTAACTACTCCCACATCACATTTTGATACTAAACCTTTCAATTCATACATCGGTACTTTATCTATCAAAGTTACTTTTTCTTCCAAGCTATTATCACTGATAAATTCATTCACCACTTTAATGTCATTGTTAGTCCCACCTCCAACAATATACATATGAAAATTATCATCTACTCCAATTACACCATTTAGAATATCTAAAATACCTCTTGAAACTGATAATCCACCTGTACTAATAATATTAAATTTGTTTTTATCAATTAAATGATCATAATTATTTTTATTATTAAGCGCTAGCGGTAAAAAACGAACATTTTCAAAGACAATTGGACTAGGTATATCATGATATATTTTTTTCATTATGGTTGCTCTAAATTTATTTGCAACTAAGATAATATCACTCTTCATCATCATTTTATACTCACTAAAAATAAATACTTTGCTCTTTAGTGTTTGTAAATCTGGAAACAAATATAACTCGCGGACATCTTGAATAAAAACTTTATTAGGATACAAGTTTTTTAAAATCATACCAATCGGTGAAACAAAGTAATTATCAAGTACAATTACATCAAAATCTTTTATGTTCTTTTTTAACATTACTTCCTTGTAAAAACTTAGAATTTTTTTAGGGTTTAAGTAGTCATTCTTATCTATTGAAAACATTTTATTACCAGTTAAAAAAGTTGTTGCATAAACTTCTGTATCTCCAATATTCTTAAAAACTTGCTCTAGTGATTGTAAACGACCATCTGATTCATAAATACCATAAGAAATTATTAGTATTTTCATATTAATATCCTTTCAGAGACTTTCTATTTTTAAAAATTGAAGAAAACATAACCACCAATCCTGTAGTGCCCAATAATATTGTACTGAATGTAATTAATGCTGGACTATTTACATAAAGATTAGTACAAAATCTAATTAACAGATATGTTAATATAAATTTCACTTCGATCTTGTCAGAATGTTTTGCCATTCGTTCAAGTAAAGTAGAAATAAATATATTAAAACATGCAAAAAATGAACTAAAATAAATACCAAAATATAAATATCCATATCCCACTGAAGATATTACATGTCCTGTTGTTTGTACACCTTTATAAATATATAAGTTATATATTTGCGAAGTTACGTAAGCTGATTTGTCTATTAAAAAATTTATTCCGAAAATACTTCGTAAGTTATCATAAAATAACTGTTTCATGTCAAGTTGATGTTTATCTGAAAATTCAATTACTGAAGCAATATTTTCTGGTCCAAAATAATAACTTTGAAATGTTCTTGCCCAAAATGAAATATCATTATTGGAATTCTGAATAGCTGTAATATATGATCCCGTTGCAAATGCACCAAAGAATTTATAAATACTCATAAACAATAAAATTACAAACGCTACACCACAGATTGTAAATATTATATTTTTTTTAAATTTAGGGTATAGTTGAATTAATATGTATATGGTAACTATTGCAATATATATTTGTGCCGTTCTTCGTTCTCCAACAATTATTGATACATTATATAATGCTGCAATAAGAGAAATATAATAGTAAATTCTTTTACCATTCTTTTTGTATAGCTCATACATATGCCAAGTTGTAATCATAAAGAATACAAATGCACCACTAGTTATTATATATTGAATCAACACATTACTAGTCTCTTTGTTATCTCCCACTCTACCATTTGTTCCATCAATGGCAATATAAAAAAATCTTACTACTCCTTCGGGTATTCCTTTAAATATCAGAATAAATATTGAAAATAAGACAAATACAAAATAAATATAATAGTTTCCTAATAATGATGTTGGTTGATTATCTTTTATTTTTCCATTTGATGATTTATTTAAAAAATACATAAATAAAATTGCAGCAAAAATATACGAAGCAAATAATTCAACTACCATCAAAAAAATAGATAGGTTTAAGCTGATAGCCGATGGATTGATGTAATTAAAACCTTCTTTACCATTAGATAGTGCTAAGAGGATAGGTAAAAGAACAAATCTAATCCATTGCATAAATACTATCCCTAATAAAGTAAAATTAAATCCTTTGTTAAAAAACATGTTCATAAGAATGGTTGTAGATATAGCATAAAAAGCTGGCAAAATAAACAAAGACTCATATCCGCTAGAAAGAGTTCCATGTTTAATAACAACTATGAATAAACTCAATAAAGAAGTTACAATAAAAAAAATATTAAATAACTGTTTGATATTTTCCACCATCTTCGAAAATTTTATTTAATTCATCGATAAATTCAATGTCTTCTTTAATTATTTCCTTTAACTTATTTTGATTATCTAGGTATAACTTTTCAAAATCTATTTTTAAATACCAATCATAAATCTTATCAGCTAATCCATTATAAATATTTACTTTATATCCTTGATTTTCATCGACTAGGGTACTCATATAAGTACCTTCCGATACTAGAATTGGTTTATTCAACAGTACTGAGTGATAATATCTTGTAGATATGGCAGTGTCCAATGAAATTATGCCGCTTCCATAAAGATTATTAATAATATCAGCATTTCTTAGGTATCTCATTGTTTCATCTACTGGAAATCCATCTTCTAAAATTACATTTTTTATTTTATTTTCTTTAATAAAATCTCTCAGTTTCTCAGAACCTGCTCCAATAAATGATAGTGTAAATCTTTCATCATTTTTAAATTCATTAATTAGATTTATATCTTGATCTATAAATCTTACATATCCAATAAATGAAATATTAATTGGCTTTGATGCTCTCATATTTTTCTCTATTTCATTTGGTAAAATTGTTTTATTATAACTATTAACAAAAATATATTTATTACTTCTAGGTAAAAATCTTAAAAAACCTTTTGATGAGATTGCAGTAAAAGTTGATTTATCTACTAATTTTTTTATTAAACTTTGTATTATCACATTTTTTTCAAAACAATAATCTCGTATATTTAATATAAACTTACTCTTTGAAAAATATAAGTATCTAAATAATAATAGTGCAGTTTCTGTGCGCCAAACAATAATTAACTTATAGTCATTTTCTTTTAAAATGTTCTTAGCAAATTTAGCGAATTCTATATACTTAATTACTTTTTGAATTTTTGATGTTGTATCTTTAAATTTTAATTCAAATTTATATATGTTTTTCGCATTATTTTTTTCCTCTATCCCATATTTATCTGCATAAATGATATCATATGAAATATTCTTATCTTCTAGATAATTAGTAAATAAACTAATTAAGGAGGAGTGTTTTAAATTCATTAAACTTACTATACATATATCACTCCTCATTTCTTCCACACATTTCTATTTACATAATCCGTATAAGAAATAATAATCTTCACTACTTTTTCTGAAACATTATCAATATCATAGTCAGCTACTATTCTTGATTCATTGCCTTTAGCGTCAATTTCAGCTAGCCCTTGTAAGATACGATCTTTCGATACACCTACCATCATTACACTTGCTTCTTCCATTGCTTCAGGTCTTTCATGTGCTTCACGAATATTTAATGATTTTAACCCTAAAATTGACGTTTCTTCACTAATCGTTCCACTGTCACTTAATACTGCTTTAGCTGATTTTTGTAATTTAATATAATCATTAAATCCAAGTGGTTTAAGTGTTTGGATTAAGTCATGGAACTTAATTCCTAGTGCATCAATTCTCTTTTGTGTTCTTGGATGCGTACTAATAATTACAGGTAAATTATATTTCTCAGCTACAGCATTTAACGCTTCTACTAATTCAACAAAGTTCTTATCTGAGTTAATATTCTCTTCTCTATGCGCTGATACTACAAAGTATTCATTTTCTTTTAAGTTCAAACGTGATAATACATCTGATTGCTCGATATCTTCTAACCTTGAGTTAATAACTTCTTTCATCGGACTGCCTGTCTTAATTACTCTATCTGCCGGCAATCCTTCACGTAATAAATATTCTCTCGCTATTGTGCTATATGTCAGATTAATATCTGATGTATGGTCAACAATCTTACGGTTCGTCTCTTCCGGCACACGTTGATCGAAACAACGATTCCCCGCTTCCATATGGAATATCGGTATCTGCTTACGTTTCGCTGCTATCGCACATAAACAGCTATTTGTATCTCCTAATACTAAGAACGCATCTGGTTTCACTTCATCTAGTATTGGATCAATCGCTATTAGTATATTTCCAATTGTCTCAACTGCTGTTCCCGTTGCTGCGTTTAAGAAGTAGTCTGGTTTACGTAACTTAAAGTCGTTAAAGAATACTTCATTTAGTTCATAATCATAATTTTGTCCAGTATGTACTAACACATGTTCAATTGCTTCCGATTGTTCTAATCGATTAATCACAGCAGATAAGCGGATAATCTCAGGTCTCGTCCCAACAACCGTCATTACTTTTAATTTTTTCATCTTTATACCTCCAAAAAGTACGTATCTGGATTTTCCGGATCAAACATTTCATTAACCCACATTACTGTAACCATATCCGTGTCCCCTAGATTCTCTATATTATGTGTATATCCTACTGGAATATCGACAACTTCTAACTTATCTCCTGATACAAAGTATTCATAAATCTCATCTTCATCCGGCTTTCTAAAGCGAATTACACCATTTCCAGCCACTACTAAGAATTTCTCGTTCTTCGTATGGTGCCAGTGATTCCCTTTCGTAATTCCAGGTTTAGAGATGTTAATTGATGTTTGGCCTCTATCCGATGTCTTGATAAATTCTGTAAACGACCCACGGTCGTCTTTATGCATGGTTAACGGATAGCTGAATTGATCAGTTGGTAAGAAACTTAAATATGTACTGTACAATGCTTTCTCGAATTCATCATCTAGTTTAGGTAACGTT
This sequence comes from Macrococcus epidermidis, assembly GCF_003259695.1. Lineage (GTDB taxonomy): Bacteria > Bacillota > Bacilli > Staphylococcales > Staphylococcaceae > Macrococcoides > Macrococcoides epidermidis. Next base: position 14,328 of record NZ_PZJH01000005.1, on the reverse strand, counting down.
CTATCGATACGGTCTTGTTTAAATTGTTTAATCGTATCTGCAATTCTTCCAAGAGTTACAGTATGTTCATTTGGTACAACACCAAATCCATCTTTTAATGTCGGTTGATCTTGCAACGCACGTTTAAATTCTTTCAATACATCATCGATGTAGTTCAATGTTAATTCCACATTTGGATCATTCACTTGAATTTCTTCATCACGTGCAATTTTGTGACAGAAAGTTGCAACGACTGTATTGTAATTAGGCTTTGACCATTTACCAAAAAGGTTATTTAATCGATAAATATACACTTGGTTTCCATTATTTTTTAAACTATCAAATAATGATTCAGCCTCTGCTTTACTGTTGCCATATGGATTATCGTTTTCAGCTTGTATTGACGAAGAGTATAGAACACTTGGTTTCTTTTCATTTAGTAGTGTATAATCAATAACTTTATTAGTAAAATCAACATTCCCAGTTTTAAACTCCGCTTCAGTTTCTGGTCGGTTGATACCCGCCAAATGAAATATAAAATCCGCCTCTAGTAAAGCAGCTTTTAAGAATTCTTCTGAACTGTCACGGGTAATTTTTATCACATTATATGTTTCATTTCTTGAAAGTTCTTCATACAAGTTCTTGCCTACAAATCCATTGGCACCGGTAATTACAATATTCATCGTTTAACCTCCTATATTGTTAAAGTTCTATAGACTTGCGTGCTTTAAATCTTTCTACTTCTCTACGTACATAAGGTAAGCTTAGAAGTGTTTCTTTAATTTCTTCTATACTTAGTTGTTTCGTATTCATCGAATTATATTCTTCATCAACCGAAAGCTCTTCTTTACCTTCTTCTGTATAATCTTCGTAATTTAAATCTCTTGCATCAGCAGGAACTCTAAAGTAATTTCCCATATCTTCACTTCTTGCATATTCTTCTCTTGTTAATAGCGTTTCATAATGTTTTTCACCATGTCGCGTACCGATGACTTTAATCTCACTATCTACTTCAAATAATTCAATTAAAGCTTGTGCTAAATCCCCTACAGTTGAAGCAGGTGATTTTTGAACCATTATGTCCCCTGTATTGGCATGTTCAAATGCATGCGTCACTAAATCTACTGCCTCTTCCAGATTCATTAGATAACGTGTCATAGTTGGATCAGTAATCGTAAGAGGTTCTCCCTTTTTAATTTGGTCAATGAATAATGGAATAACAGAACCTCTTGAAGCCATAACATTTCCGTAGCGTGTACCACAAATCACAGTATCCTCAGGATCAATCGTTCTAGATTTTGCGACAAACACTTTTTCCATCATTGCCTTAGAAATTCCCATTGCATTAATAGGATAAGCTGCTTTATCAGTTGAAAGACAAATAACTTTCTTAACATTATTTCTGATTGCAGTATTTAAGACGTTCTCTGTACCAATTATATTTGTCTTTACAGCTTCGAGTGGGAAAAATTCACAAGATGGTACTTGTTTCAATGCTGCTGCATGAAATACATAATCTACCTTATTCATTGCAATATTTAAACTACTCTCATCACGGATATTACCGATATAAAACTTCAACTTATTATTATTATATTTTTTACGCATATCATCTTGTTTCTTCTCATCACGAGAAAAAATTCGAATTTCTTTAATATCTGTTTCAAGAAACTTCTCCATAACAGCATTACCGAATGAACCCGTTCCGCCTGTAATTAAAAGTATTTTACCATCAAACAATTACTCCACCCTTTTCTCTAGCTTTCTGTTTTTTCTCCGTAGTAATAGTAATAATCCCCATCGTCTTTTTTATCTAAATCATTTAATACTATCCCTAATGTTTTTGAAGAACTTTTATCCAATTGATTCTTTGCATCAACTACTTTGTCTCGGTGTGTAAGTTTTGAATTCACTACAAGTAATGATCCATCAACTAAGTTTCCAAGGATTTGAGAGTCAGCCACCGCTAAGACTGGTGGTGTATCTAATAACACTAAGTCATACATTTCGCTAAGTTTTATCAACAAATCTTCCATCGCTAAAGAACCCAGTAGTTCTGCAGGATTTGGAGGAACTGGGCCTGATGTTAAAATATCTAAACCAGGTAACACATCTACTTTAATCGTATCTTCCATATCAACTTGTCCTGCTATTAAATTAGAGAGTCCCTTTACATTCATTTGTTCAAAGATTTTATGCTGTGTAGGCTTACGTAAATCGGCATCAATAAGTAATGTTCTATAACCAGCTTGCGCGAAAGATGTAGCTAGATTTGCGGAAATAGTAGACTTCCCTTCACCTTGTTCTGAAGAAGTTACAAGCATCTTTTTAATTTGTACATCTGCAGAAGTAAATAAGATATTCGTACGTAACGTTCTGATTTGTTCTGAAATAACCGACTTCGGTCGATTCACTATTTCTAATTGATTGATATTATTTCTTCTCTTTTTCTTAAACATAGCGCACCTACTTTTCTATCGTATAAATCTTACCAAGCGTTGGTAGACCGATATATTTATCAATTTTTTCTTCTGTATTCAAACGTGTATCTAGCATTGAACGCATGAAAGCAATTGCAGTACCAAGAATTAATCCTAATAATCCTGCTACAATAATATTCATTAATGGTTTCGGTTTAATAGGAGCTGTCTCTTCATTAACATCTGCTTTTGAGAATACTGATAAGTTATCAACGCCCATTACGCGTTTTACTTCTTTTTGAGCGATATCAGCTAAAGCATTTGCAATTTGAGCTGTCTCTTTTTTATCAGGACCAGCTACATTGATTTTCATAAGTTGAGATTCTGCTTCACTTGTCACAGATATCATTGGTTGCAATGACTTTTCAGTTACATCTAAATTCAATTGATCTACTACTTGCTTTCTGATTACTTTGGAATTAATCATCTGAGAATATGTATTAATTAATTGTAAGTTTGTTTGAACTTCTCCTGGATTGTTATAGACATCGGCATTTTTACCCTTCTGATTAACGATGACTTGCGATTCCGATTGATATGTTGGTTTAATTAAGAAAAATGATACGAGACCTGCAAGTAATGCAAATGTAATAGCTAATCCAAGAATTAGTTTTAAATTCTTCTTCAGTATTTCAATAATTTCTTTTAAATCAATGACTTCTTCCATGTTTCCTCCTAAGTAACTCTGATTTATTCTTTTCTTAACTTAATATACGTGTAATTTCATTCAAAGTGAATAGAACAAAATTCCATTTTTATGGTATAAATCTTATATTACAAATTTGTTACAAAATAAATGTATATTTATTCTTATATAATGAATATAGATGCTAAATAACATAAACTTGTGAATCAGTTAACATCTTAAACATTTTACTAATACCTTTATATTACTGATTATTTATTATTTTTCTTAATATTTCTTAACAAAAAGTTTAGTGAAAATGACTTTATTTATTTTATACAATTATCATTCAATGTTACATTTCTGTAAAATTTATAAAAATTTCTATTTCTAATTGTTAATTAGTAGTTTAACATCTAAAGTTTTTAGGGACTTATTTAAAATAGAAAGTTATATATTTTCAAGTAAAATTTGTGTATTTTATGTAAATATTAAAATATATAAAATAAAGTTAATTTGTAGAAGTGTAGAATGATATATTTGAGATAAATCAGTATAAATTGAAAAAATGAAAGTAATTAGCATAAATTTATTTCATGCTTAATCACTTTCATCTGATTTCGTTTTATCAATAATCATCGCCACTACGGTTAATGCACCGATGATCAGAGAAGATACAATTGCATTATTTGGACCTACGGCGAATAGGTTCAGTTGTGCTAATAACTGTTCCATACATTATCCGCTCCTTTTCATCGTGTAATATATAATCTATATTTAATATATTATATCTACCATTATCTGAAAATTCAAACATATAAATGTAACAGTTTGATTACAAAAAATCATAAAAAAAGTAACACACACTCATAGAGTGTGTGCTACTTAAATATATAAACTTAGTTATTGATTCAGACGTCTCCAAACCAATTGATAAGTTTCTTTTTATTTACGACGAGAACTGAATAATGCAGCGCCACCTAATAACGCTAATACTGAAGCAACTGCTCCACCGTTATCTTTTTCACCTGTATCAGGTAATACTGATTTACCAATTTCAGCTGGTTTAACAGTTTCAACCGGTGCTGGTGAAGTTGGTGCAGGCTCAGATGGTTTAGTTTCACTTGGGGGTGTTGTTTCTCCTGGAGGTGTTACTTCACCCGGAGGTGTTACTTCACCCGGAGGTGTTACTTCACCCGGAGGTGTTGTTTCACCTGGAGGTGTTACTTCTCCTGGAGGTGTTACTTCACCCGGAGGTGTTACTTCTCCTGGAGGTGTTGTTTCACCCGGAGGTGTTACTTCTCCACCGCCACCTGGAGGTGTTGTTTCGCCCGGAGGTGTCACTTCTCCACCACCACCTGGAGCTGGTGTGCCAACGCCATAGTAACCTTGGTCTACATTATAATTAGAAGCACCTTTTAAGTTAACGATAACATCAATTGGTCCATCTGAATCTACTTCATCATGTAAATCCGCTTCGATGTTAGCAATAACTGGCGACCAGTCTAATGGATTATGGAAGTTAACGATATATTGACCGTCTGATAAACCATGAAATGCATAGTTACCGTTTGCATCTGTAGTTGTTTCAGCAATAAAGTTTCCAGCATAGTCACGAATTGATACACGTAATCCTGCTACTGGATTTTCGCCTTGATCATACATATTATTGTAGTTTGCATCCCACCATACGTGGTCTCCGATTGATAAGTTACCTTTAGCTGGTGCTGGTGTTACTTCTCCACCATTACCTGATGCTGGAGCAGGTGTTGTTTCTCCACCTTGTACTGGAGCTGAACCTTGTCCATTCAAAGGAATGAATCCAGTATCTAAAGTAGTGATGTTAGCCCCATTAATATCAACTAATACGTCAATCGGTCCATCTGAATCTACATCTTCAGAACCGATATTTGCTACATCATTTGCGTATCCTGCTGGCACTTCGAAGTTAACAACATAAGTACCATTTTTTAAACCTGAGAATGAATAGTTACCATTAGCATCTGTTGTAGTTGTTGCAACGTGGTTACCAGCATAATCACGAATAGTAACTGTTAATCCTGCAAGACCAGTGTCCCCAGCATCTTGTACATAGTTACCATTGTTGTCTGAGTAAACACGATCCCCTAAAGAATACGTTGCTTCTGCAGCATCAGCTTGCTGACCTGCACCTAGGAACAATAATGAACCTACTACTACTGAAGCTGTTCCTACTGTGAACTTTCTAATTCCATACTTGTTCATAAAAATCCTCCTCTTAATATCTCTTACGGTATGATTGCCATAAAAGCTTATACTCCTGCTATTATGACTCTCTAATATTTTATACTATAATTTGTCACTTGTTATAGTTAAATGTAAAACGCATCTATTTCACTTATCCACAAAAATTTATATTTATTCATAAATAATGTATATTAAATTGTAAAAATAGATTTACAAAATTAACAAAGTTATCCTCTTTTACCTATTCTACAATTTTTAGAATATTAATATTTTTGTATTTAATCTGAAATTCAATATAATTTTATGCAAAAAGTGAATAAAGTTATCAACATGTCTAGACACAATCATAAATGTGACAATTTTGTGAACTAGCGTAATGAATTAGATATTTATAGATTTTCCACTGATTTTCTTAAGCTGAGGACGGTAATTTTTCATGAGATATCCTTTAAAAAGGCGACAAATATCACGTGAACTGTCGTCTTTTTATAACATTCAATAAATGATAAAATATTATAAAATTCAAATCCAATAAATTAGGAGTACTATTACTATGGAAGAAAAAAATCTTTAGAAGAAATCAACAAAGAAATTGAAGAACAATTAATATATGAAATGGAAAACAGAAGATTAGAAATCGCAATTGCTCTCGAAAAAAAGTTACAATCCTTAGCTCGAAAAAATCAAACAAAAAAATAGTTGCTGCTATTATTGAGCTAAGGAATGAATCTAATTACATGTTAAAAGAAATATTATCAGTAGCTAAGATAGCGAAAAGTGTATATCATTATTGGAAATTACGACTAAGTATTCCTGTTCAAAAAGACGTTAATTTAATTAGAAGATTAAAGAAATCATTGCCATTCATAAAAATAGAATAGGATACCGTACTGTTACTGATGAACTAAGAGACTTAGGTTTTGTTGTTAACCATAAAAAAGTTCTTAGAATAATGAGGGAAAACAATCTACTGTGCATAAAGTTTAAGCATAGAAATAGAACATATAAGTCTTACAAAGGGAAAGTTGGCAAAACTGCCAAGAATAAATTGAATCGCAGATTCATAACTGATCGACCATATCAAAAATTACTTATAGATGTCACACAATTCAATATTAATAATGGAAATAAGATATATCTATCAACAATTTTTGATGTATGTACAAAAGAAATTATTTCTTATTCAGTTAGTAAACGTCCAACATTGCAGTTCGTGATGGATTCCCTATTAAAAGCAATAGAAGTCATCCCTGATCTTCCTTATAGAACTACTATCCATTCTGATCAAGGTTGGCAATATCAACATAATACTTGGGTACAAACTTTGAAAAAGAATAGAATCATTCAAAGCATGTCTAGAAAAGGTAATTGTCTAGATAATTCTCCAATGGAGAATTTCTTTGGAATATTAAAACAGGAAATGTTTTATGGTGAATCATTTGATTCGTATGATGAATTAGTAGAGGAAATTAATGATTATATGGAATATTATAATTTCGTTAGAAAGAAGAGAAAATTAAAAAGCAAGACTCCTGTAGAATACAGAAATCTTGCTTTAATGAAAGTAGCTTAATAAAAAGTTCGACTTTTTGGGTTCACTACAGACTCTCATGCCGCTGTTTATCATTTTTTTATTTTTTCTTCTATATAATAGTGCTCGACCTAAACCTGCTAATAGTGCCGCTAATGCTCCACCATTATTGTTTTCACCTGTGTCTGGTGAAGAAGTTAAATCTTCTTTATTCGGTGTACCTTGAGAAGTCTTATGTGTCTCAGGTGTGCCCGGTTCAATCGGTGTGCCTGGCTCACTTGGCGTGCCCGGTTCTGTTGAATCTCCACCTTCCGATGTATAGAATCCTGAATCGATTGTGTAGTTGTTATCTGTTAGATGTACTGTTACGACTGATCCGTCTGAATCTAACGTGTCATTCCCTACATTTAATCCTGTTGGAATCATGCCAGCCGGTGTATTGAAGTAAACTGTGTAGTCGCCTTCCGTTAAACCTGTGAATAGGTATTTGCCATCTTTATTTGTATCGAACCATACTTTATCGCCTAATTCTAAGTTACCTTTCACCGGTGGTGTTGTTGGCGTTTCTGTCGTTGGTGCTTCTGTTGTTGTTTCTTCTGTTGTTGTCTCTTCTGTCGTCGGTGCTTCTGTTGTAACTGTTTCTGTTGTTGGTTGCTCTGTTGTAGGAGTTTCTGTTGACGCAGCTGTTGTTTCTGTAGATGGGGTTTCTGTGATTGTCGTAGATGTAGGGTCTGTTCAGTTATTCGTAGTACTTATCTGTTCAGTTGAAGTCGTACTTTCGGCGGCTTGAGCATCTTGACCAAGGAATAATAATGATCCGATTAAGATTGATGCAGTACCTACCGTGAATTTTCTTATAGAATATTTATTCAATTTATTTGGAATAAAGTCGTATCGTTTACCACTTGTGGTTTTCTTCATATTAATATATTAGCCTCCATAAATTGTTAAATTTTAACATACTTATTTGATTTAACTTTTGTGTGTTGTACTAATATAATCTAAATCATTAAACACAAAAAGGGACATTTTCTGAAAAAATGTCCTTTTTTTGCATGTAATTTATTTCATAATAATATTAAGTTATTTTAAGTTAATTATTTATTAATTTAACAAACTCTTATTATATTCCTTTATTCCTTTACCACAGCACTACCATAATCAATATAGCCATAATCGTCAACATCAATATACTCAATATATGACGGGTAAAAATAGTACTTATATTTTTTATAAACATTTATGCAATAATAATTTTTATCTAACTCTTGCATAAAACTATTTGTAGAATTTTTTAATGTATTTTTATTATTCAAGTCAAATGTTTTTAGAAAATTTTTACAATAAATATTTTTTTCATACCACTCTTTAAACTTACAATGTGTCAGTAAATCATAAAGCTGGTAGGGTTGTTCTTCTTTATACGCTTCCATCATCCATACATAATCTATATCAAATTGATTAATATTATTATTTAAGTAATCGATATGTTTGATCGGTACGATGGTTACATCAATATTATTCTGAGCTTTCATTTTAATAAAGATTTTTTCGAATGCATGGTGATTATATTCATCTACCAGGAATTTAATAGGCTTGGTAAATTCATATGTTGTATTATTAAACGCCGAAGTATGCGTTAGCCATTTGAAGTCCTGCTTCTCTTCTTCCATCAATTGTTTGAAATGATAAAATAGGATATTTGAGAATATCGATCTTTCTTCCAGTGTGAGCTCTGTTTCTGGGTTACACATAAGCAGTGCATTGGATACACAGAATTTCTTATAACGTCTTCCTTCTATTGACGGAAAGGCTTTGTCATAGCGTGTCTTACTTTTAACGATATATACCTGCTTCACTTGTGGTTGACGCTTTGGATAAGGATTTGCTCTTAATATAATCTGGTTATTGTCTTTACTATGAATATAATATTTACCTGTGCCGCGCATGTGCCCATCTTCCAGACGAATAATCGCTGTGAAAGGTTCAGCAAGTAATAGTTTGATGTGATCAGTTGTCTGCTTACAGTGAATCATAATTTCAAATGCGTTCGCCACTTCAACTTGTTCTATACTTTCAAAGTGATTCTCAAAATTCCCGCAAGAAATAATATTATCTAATGATGCTTTTACATGTTCAGCAGTCATCAGAACACCATCATCAAAGTAAATATCTTTATGCAAATAAATATGTAATGTTGAGTCATTCCATTCATCATACTTCACAAGTTTTCTTTCTATTGAATGATTACGATATTGATACAGATAGTCTCCTATCTGTCCTATCACCTGAAAGCTTACTGCATCAATTGATGCACAAGGCGATATAACTTCTGGTATCGTGTATACGTAATCAAGTAATGCATTTCCTTTTTGTACTTTACTATCAAACTCTTCCATAATGGATGTCACAATGATGGCATTGGTTTCTGTATTCCACGGCAGATTAATATATGACTGTAGTTCTTCTAAGGTCATCTGATGCGCATGTTCGATTGCATAAGAGAAGACTTCTTTCACTACATCTACAAGCAAGGTGATATCTGCTTTATGGCCACGTCCTAATCCAGCATTAAACTGAATATGTCCTTCATCCTGCCATTGATTTAACAGTCGGGAGAGTTGGCGATTGGATATATTCATATATTCATGTAATTCCATATGTAATGATTCTGATAGATAGTTCTGTAGATATACGAGTCTCTTATCTATCACGTGATTCACTCCACTACGATTATTTTATTGTATATCATAATACCGTCATTATTGAAATAGACATTTTTATAGCCAATAGGTATTACTTTATTTTTGAATAAAGATTTAATTGGATTAAACCAGTAAATTGATTCAAGATGTTCTTTATATAATTGTTCAGTTTTAAGCCAGTCTTTGCGTTGATTCATCGCAAAGTTTGAATGTTCAATTCCTTCACAAAAATATGGATGCAATTTCTTAATATTGGTCATTGTCAGAAGTGGAACATAATACAATTGCCTAATATTCGTATGTGAAATGAAACAAAAGTCACATGGCAGCGTAGTTAATTCGTCTGATAGCAATTTATCGAATCTCATACACTCATACTTTACATTAAAGCCTGTTTGATTTAAGAACTGAACAAGTTGCAGCTGTGCTTTATCTTTTAAGCTGAATAAACCCAGGATAACTTCCTCATAAATCACCGGTCCATCGTAGTCACATATTGCTTCTTTTTTGGCATTGCAATTGAAGAAATAACGCACTGCATCCGCAATAATCTGGCGCTTTTTAATATTCAACTTAGTAGAATAAGGAAGAAACATTAAATAACCTTTTTGAAGGACTTGGTGTTGTTCCAAATTTTTTGTTTCAACATGCTCATAATTATTGAGGTATTGCTGATAATTCTTCACTAAATATATTTGCTTAATATCTCCGACCTCATGGTGGTATGAATTGCGTTGTTCCAGTTGAACAAAACTCTCTTTTATTTGATGCAGAACATATGCCCCAGATCCTATATAACGACAATCATGCACTTTATACAAACTTGCAGCACTTTGAGCAAGTATGAATTTGATGTAATCTGTGCTATACGGTTCATTAAGTATGAAAGTTACAGTAAACAAGCCTTGCGCCGTAATGCTCTGAACCCCTTTTAATTTACTTTCGTGATCTGGATTGTTCTGAATCTCTCCAGACAATCTACAACTTGCTGTGCACTTAGTAGTGTTCCATCAGAGAATACAATATCGTGATGAAGATACATCGTAAATTTATTATCATGCAGGGTTTCGTGACTTACAATATTACTCGTAAAATGTAAGTCATGATTGACTTCATAGAGTCTATCCATAATATTATAGATAATCGTATCTTTAGACATATCGGAATGAAGTAACGGATCTAAATCATCTGGAATTCGATATATATAATCGACATAGTTGGCTCCTTCTTCAGCTTCACCTACATCATTATGAACAACTAACTGTGCATTAAACACTGAAATTATAAGCTCTTTTGACACTTGATGTAATGGCATAGATAATATCCCGATGATTTCCTCGAAAGTATATTCCTTTATATGATTCACTACATAAGCAACAAATAAATGTTCAATATTCTTTACAAATTTTATTTCAGATAATACACCTCTCCCAACACCAACTTGATAATGAAGCAAACCTTCCCGTTCCCACTGCTTCAATAATCGACTTAACTGACGTGGCGTTATTGCTAATAAAGATGCTACATCATCACGTATAAATTCATGCTCCTGTAAGTGTTTATACAATCTTAATACCTTTTCATCGACTTTTTGCATTACTTCACCCCTTGCAGACAGTCTTGCAGATATTATTTTAACATAATTATTATTAAGTACTATTTTAGTTAATTAGATAATGAGATAATTTTATAATTAACAGATTCATTCAATTTTTAAAAAAAAAATATCCAAAAAATCTTGCACATGGTATAATTACTATTATTTTTTTACATTACACATTTTAAAGGAGTCTATTATGACTAAAAAATTCATTACACCATTACTTGCTTCACTTGTTGCATCAACTACTTTTATGACACCTGTTTCACATGCTGCAGAAGACACCAACGTTAAAGTTACTACGCCGGCGCAAGCTATAGAAAGTCTAAAAACTTTACCGAACGGTAAAAAAGCAAAGAAATTTGCGAAATATTATAATGTAACAGACGTAACGAAAGATGCGTTAGGTTACACACACTACACACTTCAACCAAAAGTTCATGGCAAACTGACAAACGCACTTGCGATCAAAGTGCATACAGATGCGAAAGGTAAGGTTGTCCTAATCAATGGTGATACTAATACAGCATTACCAGCACCTGTTAATACAGTGACATTATCAAAAGCTCAAGCTATCGATAATGCTTTCACTGCTATTCAGACAACACAAGCAGAAGCGAAAAATATGACAGGTGATGTTGTTAAATCAGTAGAACTTACTATTGATACTAAAAAGAACATTTATGTTTATAATGTTGAATTAATTACTACTACACCAGCAATCAATAACGTGGTGGTATCGATTAATGCTGAAAATGGTCATATCGAGAACGTAACAAACAAAATGGAAAACATCGCAACAACTGGATTAGGATTAGGGGTTGTAGGAAGTTATAAATCAATTAATATCACAAATGAAAATAACGCTTATCTTTTAGTAGATACAACACATACAGGTCAAATCAGTACGTATGCATTTAACAATACAACAAAAATGGCTGACATCATTACTGATACAGATAAAACATTCAATGCAGCAGATCAACGTGCAGCAGTAGATGCACACTATTATGCAGGTCGTGTATACAATTACTATAAGAATGTCCATAATAGAGATTCATATAATAATTTAGGATCTGCAATCCCTTCAATCGTTCACGTTAACTCAATTAATACAACAAACGATTATCGTAACAATGCTGGATGGGCTGGAGATAAAATGATTTATGGTGACGGAGACGGCACAACATTCCGTGCAACGTCCGGGGCATTAGATGTGGTCGCACATGAAATTACACACGGTGTGACTGCAAGCAGTGCTAAACTTGCATACTCTGGTCAGTCAGGGGCATTAAACGAAAGTATTTCAGATACATTCGGGTACTTTAACGATCCAACTGATTGGTGGATTGGAGAAGATATCTATACACCAGCAATCGCTAATGACGGTGTGAGAAGTATCTCAAACCCTGAATTAAATGGCATGCCAACAAACATGAGCCAGTATGTTGATACAACATCAGACAATGGTGGTATCCATACAAATATGGGTATTCCAAACAAAGCAGCATACTATACAATCTCTGCAATTGGTAAAGATAAAGCAGAAAAAGTATATTACCGTGCACTTACTACGTACTTAACAAGTAACGCAACATTTGCTGATGCTAAACAAGCATTGACACAAGCAGCTCAAGACTTATACGGTGCTACAGTTGCAGCTCAAGTAACTGATGCATGGAATAAAGTAGGCGTATAATGTGAAAACTCACTCTCAAATGATGGGAGTGAGTTTTTTTGTCTAAATTTACAAAAATACGATATATACTTTCTCAAGCCAAAATTAAAAAGTAACGAAGTACATCTACCTAGGTAGATGACTTCGCTACTTAATATACTAATTTAACTACTATTTTTCTTCTGACTCAATATCTTCTTTTCTTTTTTTACGTCCAGCTAATAATGTTAAACCACCAAGAAGTAATGCGCCTGCAGCTAAACCGCTATTATCTTTCTCGCCTGTGTCAGGTAAAGATACTTGACTAGTTTCAGTAGTTTTACCACTCACATTTCCTAATTCATTTTCAGGAGCTGTTCCATCAGTTGGAACGTCTTCTGTTTCTTTAATTGGAGCAGTATTTTCAGATGGGTCTTCAGCTGGAGTTGTTCCACCTGGATTGCGATCAGTGTCGCCACCGTTATCTGTTCCACCTGGGTTGCTGACTGTGCCGTCACCGTTATCTGTTCCACCTGGGTTGCTGCCTGTGCCGCCACCGTTGTCTGTTCCACCTGGGGTGCTTCCTGTGCCGCCACCATTTGCAAAGTAGAATCCTGAATCAATTGTCATGTTGTCTTCAGTTAATTGAATTGTAATAACTGATCCATCTGAATCGATTGCATCATGTCCGTTAAAGTCAACATTAACTAATGTAGAAATCGCATTTGCTGGTGTATTGAAGTATACAGTATATGTTCCAGCTGGAAGTCCTGTAAATGCATAGTGACCATTTTTATCAGTAGTTGTTGTGATGATTGTACCATCAGGTTTAACCAATGCTACTGTCACGCCTTCAAGACCTACTTCACCTTGATCTTGAAGACCGTTAGCATTCGCATCATTCCATACACGATTTCCAATTGTTAAGTTTCCTTTAGTGACTGGTGGTACTACGACAGTACCGCCGTTATTACCTGGATTTTCTCCTGGTGTCGTATTTCCATCTGTGTTAGTTCCGTTATCTGTTCCGCCAGTGTTGCTACCAGTGTTTCCACCGTTTGCGAAATAGAAACCTGAATCGATTGTCATGTTGTCTTCAGTTAATTGAATTGTAATAACTGAACCATCTGAATCGATTGCATCATGTCCGTTAAAGTCAACATTAACTAATGTAGAAATCGCATTTACTGGTGTATTGAAGTATACAGTATATGTTCCAGCTGGAAGTCCTGTAAATGCATAGTGACCATTTTTATCAGTAGTTGTTGTGATGATTGTACCATCAGGTTTAACCAATGCTACTGTCACGCCTTCAAGACCTACTTCACCTTGATCTTGAAGACCGTTAGCATTCGCATCATTCCATACACGATCTCCAATTGTTAAGCCTGTAGCTGGTACAGTCTTAACGATTACAGGAACATTCACTGTCTCTTTTGATCCGTCTGGATATGTTACTTCCACGACACCCGTGTATGTGCCTGGTTTGCTTGTATCCACTACGCCCGCTGGTGTTACATCTTTC
>NZ_PZJH01000004.1 GCF_003259695.1 Macrococcus epidermidis | reverse complement strand
CAACAAAAATTAGGCTACTTATCTCCGATAGAATATCGAAAACAAGCAGCCTAATTGAGATGCTTTTTTGTTATGTCTCAAATTAAGGGTTCAGCACCAATTATGTTGTTAGTCCTTTTTATTTAGAATCCTCTGCCGGCGCCACCGCCACCAAAGTCTCCACCGCCAAATCCACCGCCGCCGAAGCCTCCGCCACCGAATCCTCCTGAAGAGAATCCGCCGCCGAAACCTCCACCGGTTGGGAAGAAGATGACTGGTCCTGATGAACGTCTACGTCCACCACCACCGCCTCCTCGGCCACCTCCCATAAAGATAGAGATGACAAGGTATAATAAGAATAATCCAATCAATATTTCGAATACACTAATGCCATCTGAACTATTATCGACCATCGGTGTATCTCGCGTATATTTTTCACCATCGAATCCATAACTTTTACTGACTTCATCAAATATTGCATTGTAAAGTTTTCCAAGCCCCTGAGCATACAGCGCCTTACTCTCAGCACTTTCACCTTTAGGATCAGCTGCAAGCGCCTTTTGTACATCAGGCATTGCATACTTATCAATCATAGCTCCGACTTTCGCATCATTTAAGACGCCTTCCAAACCATAACCAACTTGTACTTCAATACCTCTATTTCTAAATTCATTACCGTTATCTAAGTTAAACAAAATCACTATCCCGTTGTTTTTCTCTTTATCTCCGACGCCGTATTCACGCCCAACGCGAAGTGCATAATCTCCTCTTACTTCTTGCCCTATCGACGGCATCGTCATGATTAAGATTTCAGCGGTAGTACCTTTTTGTAACGTTTCACCACGCTGATTGAGAAAATCTTTTTCATTTTGTTTGAATATGCCGAGATGGTCCTGAACAAAAATAGGTTGTTCAAGCTTTGGCAATGGCTCAGCTGCATTCGCCGGTAAAGTAATCGTGAAGATTAAAAAGAGCGCGATAAAAATCGCGAACTTTTTCTTTAACATTATTTACTTTCTCCATCAGCGTTAAAATCGATACTTGGTGCTTTATTTGCAGCTTCATCGGCTTTAAAGAATTCTTTCTTTTCAAATCCAAGCATACCAGCATATAATGCTGTAGGGAAACTTCTTACCGCTTTGTTATACGTTGTAACGATATCATTGTAATCATTACGCGCTACAGCGATACGGTTTTCAGTACCAGCTAATTCATCACGTAAACCTGTAAACTGCGTATCTGCTTTTAGTTCAGGATAATTTTCCTGAATCGCAATTAAACGACTTAATGCTGAGTTTAACTCGGCATTGGCATTCGCTTTATCTTCCATTGAACCATTTTCTTTTGCACCAGCTAATTTAGCACGTGCATCAGAAACATCTTTAAATACTTTTTCTTCGTGTTTTGCATAACCTTTTACAGTTTCAACTAAGTTTGGAATTAAGTCCAGACGTCTTTGTAACTGTGTATCAACCTTTGCTTCCGCATTTTGCACATCAGCATCGAGTCCGACAAGTTTATTGTATGGACCAATTAACATACTACCAACAATTAATAATAAAACAACTAATCCAATAATAGGTATTAATAATTTTTTCATATCATTTCTCCTTTTAATTAAGTATTTATTTTTACCCTCTAAATTGCCTTCTAAACGCTTTCAGTAAAGAAATATTAAAGAGATGGAGCACATGCTCCATCTCTAAATATTAAATCATTTATTTATATGTAATCATAAAGTACTTTTTCTTACCACGGCGAATTATTGTAAATTCATCTTCAATTTTATCTGCTGAAGTAATTTCATGACTTGTATCTGTAACTTTTTCACCGTTCAATGAAATCGCACCGTTCGTAATATCTTCACGTGACTGACGTTTACTTGGCGCAATACCCGCTTCAATTAATACGTCAACCAGATTCGTATTTTCTACAGCTTTCTGCGGTACATCTTTAAAGCTCGTACGTAACTGATCTGCTGTTAAGGCTTTTAAATCACCTTTAAATAAAGCCTGAGTGATATTGATCGCTTCTTCTAAAGCTGCTTCGTCATGTACATATTTCGTAACTTCTTCAGCCAATTTTTTCTGAGCTAAACGTAAATGTGGTTCTGTCTCAACTGACTTTTCTAACGCATCAATTTCTTCTTTACTTAAGAATGTAAAGTATTTTAAGAATTTAATTACATCGCTATCCGGGGTGTTAATCCAGAACTGGTAGAACTCGTACGGGCTAGTCTTCGTACGATCTAACCAGACAGCGCCACCTTCAGATTTACCGAATTTCTTGCCGTCTGACTTCACAACTAATGGTACTGTCATACCAAATGCTTCCACTTCACCGTACATACGACGCATTAACTCTAAACCGCTCGTAATGTTCCCCCACTGGTCACTACCACCGATTTGAAGTTTAACATTGTGTGCTTTGTTTAAATGACCGAAGTCAATCGCCTGTAATATTGTATAAGTGAACTCCGTAAATGAAATACCTGTCTCTAAACGTGATGCAATACTATCCTTGCTTAATAAGTAATTTACACCAACATGTTTCCCGTAGTCACGTAAGAATGTTAATAGATCAATTTGACCTAACCAGTCTTTATTATCAACACGCATCGCACCTGTATCGCCACCGAAATCAAATAATTGTTCCATTTGCGCAGAAATTCCATCTACGTTGCGTTGAACTTGATCTAATGTCTGTAACGTACGTTCATCTGTACGACCTGATGGATCCCCGATCATTCCTGTAGCGCCACCGATTAATACAACAGGACGATGACCGTGTTGCTGGAATCGTTTTAATGTCATGAAGGGTAACAAGTGACCAATATGCAAGCTGTCTGCTGTTGGATCAGTTCCACAATATACACTGACACGCTCCTTATTCAATAATGCTTCAATCTCTTCAGGATGTGTTTCTTGATAGATTAAACCTCTCCATCTTAAATCTTCTAATAATGCATTTGCCATCTTTGTTCCTCCTCTAAATTTTATTGTTTAAATTGTTGATATAGATAAGACTTTAAAATCAATAAATGATTAATAATAAAATAAAAAAACACCCCTACAAAAAAATGTAAGGGTGCTCATGCACGGTACCACCATACTTATGATAAAATCATCACTTATTAATGAAAAAGGTCATTATCCTTAAGGTCGAAAGTTTAGGTGTATTCATATGTTCATTGCTTAGTTTGCACCAACCACTAAGTCTCTTCATTCAATGTGTCATACTACTTGTCCTAAAAACCTTTATATTCAGTTCAATTTAAATTATGATACTAGTGTAAACAATAGATTCTATGACGTCAAGTCCCTGAAATTATGATATACTAAAAAAATATTCAGGAGGAAATTTGTATGCCGAAAAAACAACGTCAAATATTCAAACCTAAACAAACGAAAGATAATATAAAATCAACTTTTAAGTCTATTGAATTTACCCCTTACGTATGGTTTCACGGTATTTACGAAACACTTACACGTACTATTCTGTTCTTGTTAGTAACGGGATTACTCATCGGTACTTTACTTTTAGGACTCGGCACAGGTTATTTTTTAGCGCTTGTTAAAGATGAACCCGTAAAAAATAATACTGCGCTGAAAAAATCATTATATGAAATGACACAGAGTACTACCGTTTATTTCGGTACCGGTGAGTCACTTGGTACACTTAATGCTGATGTACAACGTGAAGTCATTAAGTATAATAAAATGAGTCCCCATGTCGTCGATGCATTAATTGCTACAGAAGACGAAAATTTCTATAAACATAATGGTATCGTACCAAAAGCTTTTATCCGTGCAACTGCACAAGAGTTTTTAAATATGGGTGTCACAAGCGGGGGTAGTACGCTAACACAACAACTCATTAAGAACCAGCTGCTGACGAATGAAACTTCATTTAAACGTAAAGCAAAAGAAATGATGCTTTCATTTAAAGTTGAGAAATCACTCTCTAAAAAAGAAATTATTGAAGCTTATTTAAATGTTGTCAGCTTTGGTCGCAATACAAATGGTCAAAATATTGCTGGAGTTCAGGCTGCAGCACAAGGTATATTCGGTGTTGACGCAAATAAATTAAATATCGCTCAAGCAGCTTATATTGCAGGAATGCCTCAAAATCCTTATACATACACACCGTTCTTACAAACAGGAAAGATTAAGAAAGATAAAGACTTAAAGTTCGGTTTTGAACGTCAACAATACGTGCTAATGCGTATGTATCAAGAGAAAAAAATTACGAAAGCGCAATATGAACAGGCTAAAAAATTTAATCTAAAAAAATCATTTACGAAAGACTTCGAAGTACCTAACGAAAAGTATCCATTCTTAACTCAGGAAGTTGAATCACGTGCAATTGATATTCTAAAATATATATTCGCTGAAAAAGATAATATTTCTCGCCAGGAATTAGATGAAACACCTGTATTAGAAGAAAAATATGTCGGTATCGCAAATCGTGCTATTCGAAATAATGGTTACATCATCGATACGACAATCCATAAGAAAATTTTTGATACGATGGATCAGATTAAAGATAACCCAAATTACTATTCTTATGCCAGAAATGCAAATGTTAATGGTAAAACAAAACCAATCAATATGGAAGTCGGCGTTCTATTAAAAGAAAATGACTCTGGTAAAATTTTGTCATTCATCGGTGGGCGTAATCATAATGATTCTCAAAATAACCATGCGACTAAAACGAAACGTTCTCCGGGTTCAACAATCAAACCATTATTAGCGTATGCACCAGCAATTGAGTATGGTGTTACTGCACCGGAAGCATCATTACTTGATAAACGATTTAATTATAATGGTTACTCGCCTGAGAACTATGCAAGAATGGAATACAACGTTGTAACAACGCGTTATGCATTAGAGAACTCACTGAACTTAAGTACATTACGTTTATACTCTGGCATTCAGGATAGAAAGCCATGGGAATTATTGCAGAAAATGAACTTTAATATACCGAAGTCAGAACAAGAGAACTTATCATTAACGCTCGGTGCAACAGATATTACGTTAGAAAACAATGTCGATGGATTTTCTACATTAGCAAATAAAGGGAATTATCAGGAAAGCTATATGATTGAGTCAATTAAAACGCGTGACGGGAAAGTCATCTATCAGCACAAAGCGCGTCCTATTCGCATTTACAGTCCTGAAACATCTTATATTATGACAGATATTCTGCGTGGCGTATTAGATACAGGTAGTGGTTATCAGTTAAAAGGAACATTTATGTACAACCAGGACTGGGCAGGAAAAACAGGTACAGCGCAAGAAGGTAAAGATAGTTTATTTATCGGTTATAATCCAAAAGTAACAATGGGCATCTGGATGGGATATGACGTCCCTACTTCATTTGATGAAGAAAATCATTACCAGTTACGATTATGGCGTGATATTATCAATCAGATTACCACTCAGGATCAGCTACAGATGGGTGTAGGCGAAAGATTTAATCAGCCTGATGGTGTTAAAACAATTGAAATGTGTCAATATACAATGTCTCAAAAAGGATCTTGCGATGATGGTGAACCTGTGAAGCAAAGCTTAGTGTGGAGTAAGACAGATACTTCACAAAAGATATTAGATGACTATAAAGTATTATCTCGTTTAGGTGAGAAACTAGATCCTGAAACAAGAAAGAAAATCTCATCCAAACAAAGTGCAGCCGATACTTTATCAAAAGCAAATCAAAATGCAAAACCAACAAATGATAAGAAGAAAGATAATCAAACTCCGCAATAAATCAAGCCTCCACGATTCATTTCGTGGAGGCTCTATTTAAAAAACTCACTAAAAATAATTTTAGTGAGTTTTTTTATATGGATTAGAATAATCCTACTGCATTGCCGTCTGCATCAACATCCATTTTTAAAGCTGCTGGTTGTTTCGGTAAACCTGGCATTGTCATGATATCACCTGTTAGTGCAACGATAAATCCTGCACCAGTTTTAGGAATTAATTCACGAATTGTAACATTAAATCCTGATGGACGTCCTAATTTCGTAGGATCATCAGAGAATGAGTATTGCGTCTTCGCCATACATACTGGATATTCATTCCATCCATTATCAGCAATTGTTTTAAGTTGCTTTCTAGCTTTCTCTGCAAAAACTACATCATCTGCACCGTAAATTTTTTGAACAATTGTACGGATTTTCTCTTCAACTGGCATAGATAAATCATATAAATGTTTGAAATCTTGTGGTGTTTCTAATACTTCAAGTACTAATTTAGCTAGCTCAACGCCACCTTTTCCACCATGTTCCCAAACTTCCGTTAATGCTAATTTTACATTTTGTTCTTTTGCCCAGTTTTGAACGAATTCACGTTCAGCATCAGTGTCAGTAACAAAGTTGTTTAAAGCAATAACCGGCTCAACACCAAATAATCTTAAATTCTCAATATGCTTTTCTAAGTTTTGGATACCTGATTTTAATGCTTCAACATTTTCATTTGAAAGTTCTGTTTTAGCAACGCCACCATGCATTTTTAATGCACGAATAGTAGCTACAACAACGATTGCATCTGGTTTAATATCTGCTTTTCGTGCTTTAATGTCCATAAATTTCTCAGCACCTAAGTCAGAACCGAATCCTGATTCAGTAACAACGATATCAGCTAATTTACGTGCAGTCTTCGTTGCGATAATTGAGTTACAACCGTGTGCGATATTTGCAAATGGTCCACCGTGGATTAAGGCTGGTGTGCCTTCAATTGTTTGCACTAAGTTTGGTTTTAATGCATCCTTAAGGATTAAAGTTAACGCGCCTTCTACACCTAAATCTTTAACTGTAACTGGTTTACGATCATACGTATAACCAATTGTCATCTTACCTAAGTTTTCTTTTAAGTCAGTGATGTTATTTGATAAACAGAATACTGCCATGATTTCAGAAGCAACAGTAATATCGAAACCATCTTCACGTGGTACACCTTTGAAAGGTCCACCAAGACCAACAACGACTTGACGTAATGTACGATCGTTCATATCAATAACACGTTTCCACTCAACACGACGTGGATCAATGTTTAATTGGTTACCTTGATAAATATGGTTGTCGATGAATGCAGCTAACGCATTATTTGCAGTCGTGATGGCATGTAAGTCGCCATTGAAATGTAAGTTGATTTCTTCCATCGGTAATACTTGTGCACGACCACCACCTGTAGCGCCACCTTTCATACCGAATACAGGTCCTAAACTTGGTTCACGTAAAGCAACCATAACACTTTTACCTAACTCTTTAAATGCATCTGAGATACCAACAGTTACTGTTGATTTACCTTCTCCAGCTGGTGTTGGGCTCATCGCAGTAACAAGGACAATCTTACCTTCTTTGTTTGTTGTCACTTTAGAAGTATCAATCTTTGCTTTAAAGTGGCCATAAGGCTCAACTGCATCAGCAGGGATTCCCGCTTCTTCTGCAATTTCCAAAATAGGTCGAACTGTCGCTTGGTTAGCGATTTCTAAATCTGATAAATATTTAGTCATTTTCACATTCTCCTAATCTTAAAAGTGTCTTTACTATTCCATAATAAGATAACGCTTTCAAGATGTCGACTAATTTCATATAAATTTTAAGTAAAATTTACATTTAATCTTCCATCGTTGATAAATCACCAGTTGGTAAGTCTAGTTCCCATGCTTTAAGTACACGTCGCATAATTTTACCTGAACGTGTCTTTGGTAATTTATCTTTAAATTCTATTTCTCGCGGTGCTGCATGTGCTGCAAGACCTTCTTTTACAAACACTCTGATTTCTTCTTTTAGCTCATCACTTTCTTTATAACCATCACGTAAAGCAATAAATGCTTTAATGATTTCACCGCGAACTGGATCCGGCTTACCGATGACCCCTGCTTCCTGAACGGCAGGATGCTCAACAAGCTTTGATTCAACTTCAAAAGGTCCAACACGTTCTCCTGCAGTCATAATTACATCATCGACACGACCCTGGAACCAGAAATATCCATCTTCATCCATATAAGCACTATCACCTGAAATATACCAATCACCCGGTAAGAAGTAAGATTGATACTTTGGTTCATTATTCCAGATGGTCTTCATCATCGATGGCCAACCAGCTTTCATCGCTAAATTCCCCATTCTGTTTGGTGGTAACTCATTACCTAAATCATCTACGATAGCTGCCTGAACACCTGGCAATGGTTTACCCATAGAACCTGATTTAATATCCATATCTGGTATATTCACAATCATATGTGCACCCGTTTCAGTCATCCACCAAGTATCGTGAATGCGAAGTTTAAATACTTTATCTCCCCATTTTACAACTTCAGGGTTTA
Source organism: Macrococcus epidermidis (assembly GCF_003259695.1). Classification (GTDB taxonomy): domain Bacteria; phylum Bacillota; class Bacilli; order Staphylococcales; family Staphylococcaceae; genus Macrococcoides; species Macrococcoides epidermidis. The sequence continues at coordinate 195,902 of NZ_PZJH01000004.1, read as the reverse complement.
ATGGTTCACCAACTGATAATATATGTCTTAAATGTGATAAATCATACTTTTCAACAAGTTCATCTCCTGCTCCCATTAACATACGGAAAGCTGTTGGTGCTGAATACCAGACAGTCACTTTAAACTGTTCCAGAATACCATACCATCCTTCAGGTGAGAATCTTCCCCCAGCGATGACATTTGTTGCACGGTTTAACCATGGTGCGAATATACCGTAACTTGTTCCAGTTACCCACCCAGGATCTGCTGTACACCAATATACATCATCTTCTTTTAAGTCTAATACGTAAAGTCCTGAAATATAATGCTGAATCATTGCATTCTGTACATGTAATACACCTTTAGGTTGTCCAGTTGAGCCAGACGTGTAATGCAGAATCAATCCATCGTCACGTGTTAACCATTCTACATCAAACTCCGTTGATACAGCTTTAAAATGATGATTAAAATCTATGTATTTATCTTCGACATTATCATCGATTACGACGATATGTTGTAAATGCGGTAATTCACTTTGTGGAATGCGTCCAAGTAAGCTATTTGTCGTGATGATGACACTTGCTTCACTATTTTCCAGACGATCTTTTACTGCTTTCTCCATAAACGCTTCAAATAAAGGACCAACGATAGCTCCAATCTTAAGCGTGCCGAGTAATGCAAAATAAAGTTCAGGTGAACGTGGCATAAAGATAAAGACGCGATCCCCTTTTTTCACGCCTGCTTCTTTCACCAATACATTCGCAGCTTTATTAGAATTCTCCATCATTTGTTTAAATGTATAGCTTTCATTTCTGCTCGCATCTTTATAAAGTAATGCAACTTTATCTCCATATCCATCTTCGACATGTTTATCGATACATTCATATGCCATATTTACTTTTCCTGTTTCAGACCATGAGAAATGCTTCTCAATCTCTTTCCAGTCAAAGTTCTCATACGTTTTATCATAATCCTTTAAATTATGATTACCTGCTGTTGCCTTAAAAATTTCTGTCTTCACAATAAATCCCCCTTGTAAACGTTTTCAATATTTCCATTTTTATTATATAATAAAATTAACTGATAATTCAAAAAATATGCAAATTTTTATGTATTTAATAATATATTTCATTAACACTACAAGGAGGATGCATGAAACATATAAAAACCTATCACAAATCGACGTATACATTTAATGACCGCGAATTAATAATAGAAGGCCCTGTTGATGGTCATACGCTTCAAAAATATACCTTTGATAAAGGACTCGTAGCTTTTCGACGACCGGATGAACAATTTGAAGCAATCATAGAAATTGCTGATCTCGAAGAAGGACGTATCATTATTTGTCGCGATGGTATTAACATCATTGGGTATACTACCTACTTATATCCAGATCCGTTGGAACGGTGGTCCAATGGTAACCTTGAATTTATTTTAGAACTTGGTGCAATTGAAATTAGTAAAGATTATCGTGCATTAGGATTAGGGAGTGAAATGCTGAGAGTTGCTATGATGGATGATGCCATGGAAGATTTTATCGTTATTACGACAGAATATTACTGGCACTGGGATTTAAAGAATAGTGGTCTTGATGTGTTTCAATACAAAGAGATTATGCAGAAAATGATGGGCAGCTGTGGTATGAAAGTATTTTCAACCAATGACCCGGAAATTACGAGTCATCCTGCCAATTCACTCATGGCACGAATCGGCAAACGTATTAATAATGAACAGATTCAGGCGTTTGATAATTTAAGGTTTCTAAACAGATTTTTCTTATAGGAGGATGCTATGTTAGTTGAACGAATAATGACAAGTCCTTGTATTACATTCAATGTAGAGGGCACAATAGAAGAAATCATCACTTTAATGCATGAAAAAAATATCCATCATGTCCCAATTGTTGATGATGACAATAGACTGCTCGGCATTATTAGCGACCGAGATATTAAACAGGCATTGCCGTCAAACTTACAAGACCGTCTTGTTCTGGATTTAAATGTACCGATAACAAAGATTATGGCGAAAAACGTTATTACATGTCATCCACTCGATTTCGTAGAAGAAATTGCGCTAGACTTTTACAATGAGAATATCGGTAGTATTCCTGTCGTGAAACGAGGTAAAGTTGTTGGTATCGTCACTGCTAAAGACATGTTGAATACTTTTATCGAACTGACAGGCGTCGTAACACCAGGAACAACAATTCAAATTCAAATACCGGATATTCCGGGCAATCTTCACGAAGTGACTGAAGTGTTCCATAGATTTAAGACCGGAATAGAAAGTGTCCTCGTATTTCGTGATAAAAAAAATCCAGGCAAAAAAATCGTAAGCGTACGTATGATGTCAATGCATCCTCAAACAATCATTGCTGAACTCGAGGCCAAAGGATTTCAGGTATACAATCCAATGGAAAACAGCCTATGACGTTATTTGTATATGATGATGCACTGCTCGCATACCGTTTCAGTAACGATCACCCTTTCAATCAAATGCGATTACTGTTAACGAAAACATTGCTAGAAGCTTTACAGTTACTGCCTGAAGATAAAATCATTACACCTCGTATTGCTACAGACGAGGAGTTATTACTTGGGCATCAACCAGAGTATATTCAAGCTGTTAAAGATGCAGGAGAGAATACTTTAATCACATCAGAATGTGAGAAGTTTGGTCTGAATTCAAATGATACGCCAAACTTTGAAGGCATGCATGATAAATGTGCGACACTCGTAGGAGCAACGTTAACAGCTGTAGATGCTGTCATGACCGGACAGACTAAAACAGCTTGCAACTTTGGTGGTGGATTACATCATGGATTCCGAGGTCGTGCTTCCGGATTTTGTATCTATAATGATTCCACTGTTGCGATTGAATATATGAGACAAAAGTATAATAAACGCGTGCTTTATATCGATACAGATGCCCATCATGGAGACGGCGTTCAGTTTTCATTTTATAATGATAACGATGTCTTCACATATTCAATCCATGAAACAGGAAGATATTTATTTCCGGGTACAGGAACAATCCATGAAAAGGGAGACGGTAACGGTTATTTATATAGTATGAACTTACCTGTAGATGCCTATACTGAAGATGACTCTTTTCTTCATGTATTCCGAGAAAGTCTGATTAAAGCATGTGAATTCTTTAAACCTGATATTATACTGAGTCAAAATGGTGCAGATGCTCATTACCTTGACCCATTGACACATTTATCTGTCACACATCGAACATACCAGACAATTCCTCAAATCGTTAATCAGTGTGCTACAAAGTATACAGACGGTAAGTGGATTGCAATCGGTGGCGGTGGATATAATATCTTTCAGGTCGCACCTCTTGCCTGGGCACAAGTTTATAATGCGATGTTAGGCAATCCTCCTTTAACAGGAGAGATTCCGAAGTCCTGGATTGATAAATGGCAGCCGAAATCAAAGATAAAGATGCCACATACATGGAATGAGGATCTGAAAAATTACGAGGCAATCCCTAGAAGGTTGGATATCGAAGAAAAAAATCAACAGACACTTCAGAGAATTTTAATGCATTATTAAATTAACAAAATAAATATCATATTATTCATAAAAAAATAAGCGATTAAACTGATTCAGTTTAATCGCTTATTTTTATTTCGTAGTACCTCTATAGACGATACTGTATGGTAATGTTACCTTTGATTCTTCAATTTGTTCATCATTCATATATTTAGTAAGTAATCGCATACCGACAGCACCGATATCATAAAGTGGTTGCATCACACTTGATAATTTTGGACGAACCATCTTAACAAGACGTGTGTTATTGAAACTAATCACCTGTAATTCATTTGGTATATCTTTCCCATCATCTTGAGCTGCATGAACAATGCCGATTGCCTGTTCATCACTGATACACATAATCACTTCAGGGTTTTGTGATTTAATTGCTTCGTATGCTTTCTCGCCATCTAAATATTGTTCTTGTCCGATGTAAATAGATGATTCATCAAGTTCAATATTATTAGCTGAAAGTACTGACTTCATACCTTCTAATATATCAATTTGCGCTTTTTCAGAGTAACCTCCACCAACGAAAGCAAACTTTTTCACCCCATCTTGAACGAACTTCTCGGTAATTTCCTTACTTGCATTAACGTAATCTATATTTACTGCTGGTAAACTTGCATCCAGGTCATGTGTACCTGATACCACGACTGGAACAGAAGACGTCTTAATAATATTTGTCGTTTCTTTAGATAAAGTACCGCCTAAGAAAATAATACCATCAACTTGTTTAGATAATAAATTGTTGAAGATTTCCTGTTCTTTTTGTGCATCGTTATCTGAGTTTGAAATGATTGTCTGATATTTATACATCGTTGCAATATCTTCTAATCCACGTGCTAATTCAGAATAATAAACATTTGAAATATCAGGAATGATAACACCAACTGTCGTTGTTTTTTTACTTGCTAGACCACGTGCAACTGCATTCGGTCTATAGTTTAATCTTTTAATTACTTCATTAACTCTATCTCTTGTCGCTGGTTTCACGTTTGGATTGCCGTTCACCACACGAGAGACAGTTGCCATCGAAACTTTTGCTTCGCGAGCAACATCATATATTGTAACTGTCATTTTATCCTCCTGTAACCGTTTTATTTATTATTCTAACACGTTTTCATAACTTTTTCATTTTTCAAGTTAGCAAATTCACAAATTGTTAATAATTTCGTGCTGCCTTTGTAATTTCCTGATAGAAAGTTTCAAATTCGTTAAGGTCCATCTGTTGACCTGCATCACTCAATGCAACAGACGGATCAGGATGTACTTCTGCCATCACACCATCTGCTCCAACTGCTAAAGCTGCACGTGCAACTGGTAACATAATATCTTTACGACCCGTTGAATGCGTCACATCTACCAATACAGGCAGATGCGTACCTTGTTTAAGAATTGGTACTGCAGATATATCTAATGTATTACGTGTCGCTTTCTCATAGGTTCTAATACCTCGTTCACAAAGTATGATCTTATTATTACCATTGGCATAAATATACTCGGCAGCATAGATAAATTCCTCAATTGTGGCACTTAATCCTCGTTTTAAAAGAATTGGTTTATTTGTTTTTCCCGCTTCTTTTAATAATTCGAAATTCTGCATATTACGTGCACCGATCTGAAATACATCCACATATGGATCAGCAAGATCAAAATGGTTTGGATTAACAATTTCACTTACAACATTTAAGTCATAGCGTTTTTTCATTTCACCTAATATCTTTAGACCTTCAACACCTAGTCCCTGGAAGTCATAAGGAGAAGTTCTTGGTTTAAATGCACCGCCTCTAATAAATTGCTCACCTTTTTGATGTAAATTTTTCGCAACTGCATCCACCTGTTCAATAGATTCTACTGAACATGGACCAAATACAAATGACTTTTTACCGTCACCAATAATCGCTCCATTATCAAAAGAAACAATCGTATCTTCTGGTTTTAATTTACGTGATACTAAAAGATGCTTTTCACTATTTGATTTTTGTAATTCTGTCGATGCTTTAAAGATTTCTTTAAACAACTGCTTGATCACATTATCATCAAATGGTCCATCGTTTTTATCAAGTAACATGTTAATCATTTCTTTTTCACGTTCAGGGTCATAAATTGCAGTGCCTTGTTTACGCTTTTCATCACCTATTTGTTTAGCGATTTCACCGCGTTCGCTCAGTAACTTTAAGATTTCAATATTAATTGCTTCTATTCTGTCTCGTAAATGATTCAATTCATTCATCGCTATAACCTCTTTTATATAAATTAAAAAAATAGTAGACCGTCAGCCTACTATTTTATCATAATCCGAAAAAATTTGTATATTATTTGTTTCTTGCTTTATTATCAGCATCTTTAGCTGTTTTTATTGTTTGTTCACGTTCTGTTAAAGCTTCATCTTTAATCGGTGTATCTAATGATTTATCTACAATTGCAATCGGTTGTGCTAATGTATCGTCGTTTACTTCAGATTTAATCGCTTGTTTTTGACGCTCTAATTCATTAAACGTCACATGATTATCTTTATCACTATTATTTAATTTTTGTACTGCTTTCTCTTTTAATGCTGCTGTTTTTTCTGTTAAATTTGCAGCAAATGCATTAGATTTTTCTTTGAAACCTTGTGCATTTTCAATTTGTTTATTGTAATGATCCACTGATTTCGCTTTTAAACTTTCTGACTTTTGACTTAAATCCTGTTGTAAATCTTTACCTGCTTTCGGTGCAACAAGTAAACCGATAAATGAGCCAACAACTAATCCCGCAGTTAAACCGATTGAAAAGTCACGTGCTGTTGTATCTTTTTGAACTTTATATTCTTTTACTGTATGTGTATGTAAGTCTCTATTATAAGTATTTGTCATTTTTAAACGCCTCCGTTAATGTATTAATGATTGTTATTGATTACTTAATCTTTATTTTATTCAAAAAATAAAGGAATGTACAATATGTACATTCCCAATTAATGATTATTTTAAACCAGCATTGATTTTATCTTGGTCTAAATGATCACCTTTAGTATGTGTTTCATTAAAATTGTTTTGGTTAACATGGTTCTCGTAATTCGGAGTTGTTGTTTCAGCAAAGTTAACTGAATTACGACGTTGTTTTCTCATTTGCCATTTGTCAGCAACTTCCATCGCTACGTTTGACCATTGAACAACTTGAGAAATTTTGTCTTCGTTTTGTGAGATATTATGAGTGATTGATGAAGTCACATTATCCACTGAACTGTTTAAGTTTTGAACCGTTGAACCGATACCACTTACTGCATCAACAACTGTGTTTAATTTTTGAGCTTTAACCTGAACATCTTCAGCTAAGCGATTTGTTTTGTGTAATAAATCAGTTGATTCACGTGTAATACCTTGAATTTGTCCTTCAACACCGTCAAGTGTTTTAGCAACATGGTCTAAATTCTTCTTAACTGACATTAAAGTCAACCCTAAGAAGATACATAATACTAAAAATGCAATTGCAGCGATTAATCCTGCGATTGGTAAAATCCATTCCATAAAAACGCCTCCTATTATTTATAACTCTTGTTATTTAGTCAAATACCCTGCTGAATAAAGCTTAAACATACTTTGTGTAACGTTATATAAGATTTTCATAAGATTTCTGAACTTTTTGTATATCGCCAGCACCCATAAATATAATAACGCTGTTTTCATGTGTGTTCAATTGAGCAACTGACGTCTCACTGATAAGTTCAGCATTGGGAATTAACGTCTGTAAATCCTTGATTGTAAGTTCTCCAGATGATTCTCTTGCAGAACCGAATATATCACATAAATAAGTTTTGTCGGCCACTTTTAAACTATCTGCAAATTCCTGCAGAAATGCACTCGTTCTTGAGAAAGTATGCGGTTGGAAAACTGCTACAATTTCTTTATTCGGATATTTTTTTGATGCAGATTCTAATGTTGCTTTAATTTCAGTTGGATGATGTGCATAGTCATCAATTAAGATTTGTGTACCAAATTTCTTTTCACTAAAACGACGTTTCACACCACCAAAAGTAGCTAATGCATCCTTAATTGCAGCCATATCTAAGTCTTCAAGATAACAAATTGTAATTACGGCTAAAGCATTGAGTACTTGATGATTACCAAACATCGGCGTTTTGAAATGATCAATAAACTTACCGTCAATATAGACATCAAATGTCGTTCCATTATCTACAGATTCAACATTTTTAGCAGTGACTTTGTTATGTTCACCTAATCCATAATAGTAGATTGGTACATCTGCTTTTAATCCTTTAAGATTTTCATCATCTCCACATGCTACAATCGCCTTCTTCACTTTATATGACATTTCCTGGAATGCACTGAACACGTCTTCTAAAGATTTAAAGTAATCGGGATGATCGAAATCTACGTTCGTAATAATCGCATAGTCAGGTGAATAACTTAAGAAGTGACGACGATATTCACAAGCTTCAAAGGCAAAGTATTCACTGCCTGGCATACCCATACCTGTACCATCACCAATTAAGAATGATGTTTTTTATCTCCATTCATCACATGAGATAAAAGACCTGTTGTACTCGTTTTACCATGAGCGCCAGTTACTGCTACAGAAATGTAACGACTCATAAAGTCTCCTAAAAACTTATGATAGCGAATCACTTCTAAACCTAACACTTTTGCACGGACAATCTCTTCATGATCGTCGGGAAATGCATTCCCAGCAATAACAGTCATACCTTCTTTAATATTATCTGCATTGAATGGAAGGATTGTAATCCCTTTATCACGCAAACCTATCTCCGTAAAAAATTCCTTTTCGATATCTGAACCTTGAACCTGTTCACCCATATCGAATAAGATATGTGCTAATGCACTCATTCCTGAACCTTTAATACCAACGAAATGATATAAAGTCATGTGCTCATCTCCTAATATTCTGCTTGTTTTTCCGTTATTAATACTGCTCTTGGTTTAGAGCCGTTCTGGCCACTAACGTAACCCATTTCTTCCAGCTGATCGATAATGCGTGCAGCACGATTATAACCAATCTGGAATCTACGTTGAATTTGAGATGTTGAAATATGACCTTCATCAATCATAAAATCACAAATTTCATTAAATAATTCATCTTTAGGTGTTTCCGAAACTTTCTTCAGCAATTCTTTTTCCTGAAATAAATAATTCGGTTCACCTTGTGTCTTGACATATTGAACAACTGCATCTATTTCTTCATCAGAAACAAAGTTACCTTGAATTCGAATTGGTTTATTCATTCCATTACCAAGATACAACATATCGCCATTTCCTAAAAGCTTTTCAGCTCCGCCACTATCAATGATTGTTCTTGAGTCGACTGCTGAAGAAACCATAAAGGCAATTCGCGTAGGAACATTTGCTTTAATCAGTCCTGTTATTACATTTACTGAAGGGCGTTGTGTTGCTAGAATCATATGGATACCGGCAGCACGTGCTTTTTGTGCAATACGTGCGATAGCATGCTCTACATCTTGCGGAGACATCATCATTAAATCCGCTAACTCATCGATAACGATGACAATCTTCGGTAAACGCTCTACGTAACTTACCTTCTGATTATAAGCAGTAATATTACGAACATGAATATCTGCAAATATTTTGTAACGACGTTCCATCTCTTCAACGACCCATTTTAAACTTTCTGTTGCTGCTTTCACATCTGTTATAACAGGCGCAATTAAATGCGGTAAATCATTATACGGCGCAAGTTCTACCATCTTCGGATCGATTAATAGTAATTTAAGCTCATTCGGATTATTTCTATATAATAACGAAACTAATATCGAATTGATACAAACTGATTTACCAGAACCTGTAGCTCCAGCGATTAGACCGTGAGGCATCTTAGCAAGATCCATAATCATCGGCTCGTTATTAATACGAGCACCAAGTGCTACTGTAAGTTTACTCTCTGCAAATTTCATCTTCTTACTGAATAAAACTTCGCTTAAATTTACATTACGCGTTTCAACGTTAGGTACTTCTACACCTACAAGTGAAGTGCCTGGAATCGGTGCTTCAATACGAATATCTTTAGCGGCAAGTGCCATCTTAATATCATCCTGTAAATTTGTAATGCGAGAAACTTTCACACCTTTTTCAACAGACAGTTCAAAACGTGTAACGGATGGACCGACGACAACATTTTCAACCTTTGCCGGAACATTAAAGTGATAGAAAGCATCATCCAGCTGTGCTTTATGTTCTTCTACCCACGTTTCATCGCGTTCTACCTTATCTTCAGGATTTAATAGAGAAACTGGTGGTAACAAATATTTTGGACCGATACGCTTCGTCGGTTCTTTTTTCACTGGATACCCATTGTTGCTCACAATCTGATTAGATTGAGGTTGTGATGCAGTTACAGTAGTTGATATATTTTCTTCTTCTACTGTTTCAATATCTTTATCTACTTCTTCTGTTTCTTTTACTTCTTCGACTGCGTTATGATCTTGCTGAACGATATTTTCCTCTACCGTACCCTGCTGTTCAAATGACTGCTGAATATCATCTGCAATCGTAACATCTTCAGCAACGTCCGTCTGTTCAACAGCATTCAAATGATCTTTTACTTCGTTTTGCTGAATATTCTGTGACAGCTGATTTTCAGCTTGTCGTTTTTTATCCAGTAAACGGCGTTTATCACTTGGTGTCATGACGACATTGAATGGTGATACTTTCTTTTTAGGTTGTTGTGCTGATGAGATAACGGCTTGCGGCTGATGATCACGAATATTTGCTTTAATCTCATTATTTTCAACTTGAACGTAATGTCCTGAAGAAAGATGTTGATTGATATTACCTGTAACAACGCTTTGTTCTGCTTCATTTGTTTCATCTAATTGATCACTATCATCAATTGTTAACTCAGGTAGAGTCACTTCTTCTGTATTTTCAGGCGTAAGAACAGGTTCAAATGATGCGTGCGCTTTTGTAGTATCCAACTTATCAATAACGTCTTTTTCTTCAGTAGCATCTAATTCATCGAATACTTCGGTATCTTCCTCAGTTTCAATTAACGGAATAACGGGTTCTAAAGAATTTTCATCAACTGCTTCATACTCACTATCTCCAGAAACTACTACATCGACCTCTGACATTTGTTTGAAATCCGGTTCAAGTATCGGTTCTAATGATTTTGAATGTGCTGTATAAACATCTGTAGTTTCACTAATTACTTCTTCAGATTCTTCTTCTTTATATTCTATATCTTCATCAATCATCTCATAAGCATCATCATCGATTTCAATCCGTTGCTCTTCTAACGGTTCGAACGTCACATTCTCATCTAAGAATTCATCTTCTGTTGATGTTTGTTCCAATGTTTCAACGTCACGCTCTAAAAGTGTTACTTCTTCCACTTCAGCAATTTCTTCTTTACCATCATCAGCAGTTTCGTCTTCATAACTTTGTTCTTCTGCTGCTTCAATAATTGTTAAACGCTCAGCATTAGCAGGATTAAATGGTGTCTTTGTAGAATACGTATATCTTTCACCTTCAGAGATAGTGATGGCTTCTGTTTCATCAATACTTTCTTCTATTTCATGTTCTTCTATTTCACTGACATCTTCTTCACTGTCTTCAGTCAAATCAATATGATTGATAACGGGTTCGTGTACGACAACATCTTCTTCAATAATCGTTACACGTTCGTCAAATTCAGTTGTTTCCGGTTCAGCGTGAACATATTCAACATCACTTTTTTCTTCTCGCATCATCGAAGATATTTCTAACTCCTGAAGTTTCTTAAGTTCACGTTCTTGTTCAAACGCTTTTTTACGCTGCAATTTTTTTTCGCGTTCACGTCTAATTTCAGCAACAATTTGAGAAGCATAGACATTCTCAATATTGACTGTATTATCTTCTTTACGATGTGTCGGGGTTGCAGGTCTCGCTTCTACTGTTTTCTTACCTTGTAGCGGCTGAATTGGTTGCTTTAAAGATGCCGGATCTTTTCTTGGCTTCGTACCATAGATAGCTGAAGGTACAACAGATGCTTTAAATTTAGGCTGATGTACACTATATTGTTTCTCACTGAATGTCTGTGTATTGTTAGCTTTATGAATGCTATTACGTTTATCCTTCGGTTGATATGAAGTATACTTTGGTGTATCGTTTAATCTTGTCTTAGGCTGATAACGATCAATAGCTTCATTATTACTTAATGATTCAGTGCGTCTTGTATGAAATGATTGCTGTTCGCTATTTCTATCTCTTCTTCTTTCACGTCTTGGAACGTAATCAGAGGAAAATGATGCTCTAATTTCTTCTGTGTTTACACTTTCATTTTGAGCAATATATGTTTCACGACGAGGTTGAACCGGTTCAATATATTCATGATTATCATCTGTAATCTGTGCATCATTAACATTATCTAGTGTACGATGATGTTCTGCTGTTTTAATATTTTCTACATTTAGTGGGAATCTGAATTTTCCTCGTGGTCTGCGATAGACATCGTCTTCATGTGTTTGATCTTGCGTATGTTCTGTTTTCTCTGATGATTCTCCAAATAGTTTATCAAACCAACTCATGTTATCACCCTATTCTGCTTTAAAGAAGTCTTCGCCAATCTCACGCGAATCATCTAGTACTAAAATACCTTTTTTCTCTTCAGAATCTGTTAATCCTAATTCACGTTCCGAACAAATCATACCTTTTGAAGGTACACCACGTAGCTCAGCATCTTTAATCTGCATCCCGCTCGGCATGACAGCACCAACTTTTGCGACTACAACTTTCTGACCTTGTGCGATATTTTTTGCGCCACAGACAATCTGTAATTTTTCAGTCCCGACATCAACCGTTGTGACATTTAATTTATCAGCATCAGGGTGTTTCTCACATATTTCAACAAAACCTACTACGAATTTAGGTGATAAATCTACTTCTAATGGTGCTTCTAATCCTTTTTGTAATAATAGGTCATTAATTTTAGACATTAAATTTTCATCTAATTTTACTTGTCCATTTGTATCTAATCCTAATGTTTCAACACCGCTAACGTTATATCCTACGACTTTGTCATCTTTTTTTATCGTGATGATATCACCGTTTGTTTCATATTCAAATGGTCCATCAACTGGTTCTAATGTAATAAATAAATAATCTCCAACGACTTTGTTATAAAAAATATTCATATGTTTGCTCCTTAAAAGTTTGTATTATTATTCTTTATCTATTATATGCTTTATTCAATCGTTTTTCTTAAAAAATCAATTAAAAATAACAGAAATATTACACTCAATATAATTTAATGATATCATCATTTTTTGTCTTTATGTTGTGTTTGTTGCGCTTGTTCTGCCATAAACTTCTGACGGTTACTTTCAATACGCTTGATTGCTTCCTGATCACGCTTTGCATTATTCTTTCCTAATATAAATACCGGTGTTAACACATCATCTTTATACTGGAAAGATAAAGATGTAATCGGTACGAGTCCATTCGCAAAGAAAGTCATCATCATTTGTGCAAGTATGTCATACCCCGTTTCATTTTGAATATCAGCGATTATCAAAACATCTGCATGAGGTGTAGCAACTAACATTTCTCCAGTAATGTGTGCTTCAAAATCTTTTAACAGCTGCTTGTTTAATATGCGACTTGCATCATAACCATCATTAGCATTGAAGAAATAATATGTATTGCCTGCGACAACATCTGTTTTATACGTCGTCTTTAACCCTTTTACATTAAATAAAGCTTGTTCTTTAATGTGTGTTTCATCAATACCTAATTCACTTTGAATCTCTGCATCAATTAAACGATATGACTTGCCTAAATCTATCGCGTAATAAATATTTGTTTCTGCCGTATGTTCTGTAATTAAAAACGGCACATCATTTTGTGCTTTAGGAAAACTCGTCGAACGAATAACAGGCATGATCTTCGCACCTTCCGGCAAAGTCGTATTGCCCATCGCCTGAATGGTTTCGTTGATATAATATAATACTTCTTCAATAATGCTTTCTTTCTTCTCTTTATATTTAGCTGCAACAGGTGCAAGCTTTATCGTTAAACCTTTATTATTATCAAGACGCTCTACGCGCAGTGTTTCTTCTTTACGGTCAAACTTTGTTGAAACGATTGAAGTATCTAATGATTCAGTCAATCGATCTCTTATTTCAAAAACATTCACATTCTCACTCCTCACATAACTTTCATTGTACAATAAAACCACTACCGTTTAAAGCAACGCGTAGTGGTTAACATATTTTATAAACTTTGTATAAATTCGTTCACTTGTTCTTTTGTTTTTCTATCTTTCGATACAAAACGTCCGATTACTTCAGAATCTTTAAATGCGATAAAGCTCGGAATACCCATCACTTCATATTCTACTGCTAAATCAATAAATTCATCTCTGTCGATAGAAATAAACTGGTATTCTGGATTTTCTGCTTCGATTTCAGGCATCAACGGATCAATAAAGTGACAATCCGGACACCACGTTGCAGTAAACATTGCTATCGTTGGTTGTATAATCGCTTCTCTAAATGCCTCAATATGCTCTATCTTTTTCATTACGTTAACCTCCTGTGTTAATCTTTTGTTCGCCGGCTTTGATAATATTAGCTCGGCTCATCATTATATATACAATATAACTGATAACACCAGGTAAAAGGAAATGAAACAGTCCAATCTGCATCCATGTTGTTAAACTACTGCCCATCGTTTTGATTGTCATAATCTGTCCTACGAAACCACTCGTCCCCATCCCAGCACCTGCAGCAGCATTTTTCATTGGCCAGAGCATCGTCATAATTGGTGCTACAATAATACTCGCGATCACAGGCGGCACTAAAATAAATGGATGTAACATGTAGTTTGGAATTTGAATCTTACTCGTTCCAATACCATGCGCAATCAATCCTTGTATACCGTTATCTTTAAAACTTGTCACCGCAAAACCAATCATATGACAACAACAGCCGATTGTAGCAGCAGCCGCTGCAGTGCCATTAATACCTAACATCAGTGCTAAAGCTGCACTCGAGATTGGACTAGATAAAGTAAGTCCAAAAATAAGAGAAACAAGAATTCCCATAAGTAACGGTTGTTGGTCTGTAGCAAATGTAATAAATTCACCAAGTGACAACATAAATGCCTGAATAAATGGTCCTACAAGCTTGGCAATGATTGCTCCGATTACTAATGTTAAAAGTGGTGTCAATATAATATCAATCTTTGTTTTACCACTATAAAATCTACCTAGCTCAGCTGTTGCTAGACTGACCACATACGTTCCAGCAGCCCCACCTTGCTCATAGCCATACATACCAGTTACCGCACTCGCAAATATGACCATTGGCTTTGCACCTAAACCAAATGCAACGGCAACGCCTACTGCTGCACCGGTATAAAGTTTTGCCAGTTTACCGATTTCTATCAATAATGAAGTGTCTAGAAAAGGCTTTAACTCTGTTCCTACAGTTTCTAAAATAAGACCGATAATCAACGAACAGAATAAACCTAATGCCATAAAGCTCATTCCATCAACAAACCAACGTTTAAGTAATGCTTTCAAACTGCCAGCTCCTTTAATATCATTTTCATTATCATAGCACAAATGTATTTAATAATAACATATGTAAATTGATTATATTGTGATTAAGGTGTGCTTATCAATCATTACAAAAAAATCATTCACCTGCATATGCAAATGAATGATTCAATTAAATCGATATAATGTTTAAGAACCGCTGTAAATGTTCTGACTTTGGATTTGTGAAGATTTGTTCCGGATGATCTAACTCTTCGATACGTCCATCATGGATAAACGCAACTTTGTCGGCAACACTTCTTGCGAATGCCATTTCATGCGTAACGATCACCATCGTCATTCCTTCATCTCTTAAGCCTTTAATGACTTTCAGAACGTCTTGCACAAGTTCTGGGTCAAGTGCTGATGTCGGTTCATCGAATAGCATCACTTTCGGATTCATCGCAAGTGCTCTTGCAATACCTACACGTTGTTGCTGTCCACCAGAAAGAGAAATTGGATACTGATCTTTAACATGTAATAAATCAACTTTTTCAAGTAAATTTACCGCAATTTTCTCCGCTTCCACTTTACTCATGCCTTTCACTTGCACTAAGCCTTCCATTACGTTTTCAAGAGCAGTCATATGAGGAAACAGCTGGAAGTTTTGAAATACCATCCCTGTTTTCTTACGTACTGTAATTTGTGATTTTTTGTCGTTTGCTGTGTAAGTTACACCATCAACAGTCACAGTACCTGATGTAGGGATTTCTAACGCATTCATTGTACGCAGTAATGTCGTTTTACCTGAACCACTACGACCGATAAGTACGACAACTTCACCGTTCGCAACTTCAAGATCAATATCTTTAAGTACAGTTTTTTCACCAAATTTTTTAACTAAATTTTGTATTGAAATCATCGTTGATACTTCCTTTCAACACGTTCTTCATAAATACCTTGAATGATTGAAACGATGAAACAAACCACCCAGTACATAATCGCCACTAAAGTATAGATTGATAAGAATTCATATGTTGTTGAGGCAACTTGCTGCGCATTTCTAAACATTTCAGCCACCAATATATATCCTAATAGGGATGTATCTTTAATTAAACTCAGGAATGTGTTTCCTAATGCTGGTGTTGCTGTACGAATAGCCTGTGGTAAGATGATGCGTTGCATCGTTTTCTTTGGGCTCATCCCGATTGAATATGCTGCTTCAGTTTGTCCGTGCGGTACTGATAATATACCACCACGAATGATTTCAGAACCATAAGCACCAACATTTAAACTTAATGAAATAATAGCAGCTGTAATGGATCCGAGTTTAAATGCCTGATCCGGATCACCTGTAATCAGACGGCCGATTTCAGGGATACCGAAGAAGATAATAAACATCTGAACAAGCATTGGTGTGCCTCGGAAGATTGATACGTAAACACGCGCTGGAATGCGTAATAATTTATTATTAGAAATACGTGCAAGCGCCGTAAATATCGCAATAATAAATCCTAGTATAAACGTAACAATCGCAATCGGAATCGAATATTTGACTAAACCCCAAAGCATTGGCTCAAAAGCTTGAGCCGCCGCATTCAGGGCATGGGACATTTCTTCATTAAGGACGAGTGACATCTTCACCGAACCATTTTTCACTGATTTTTTTCATTGTACCGTCTTTTTGTAATGCATCTAATGCTTTATCAAAATCTTTGATGATTTTCTCATCTGTTTTCTTAGTAAATACAAATCCTGATTGTGTTTTCTCAGCGTTACCTTCAACAATTTTGATATCAGCATTTTTCTTTTGTTTTAAGTAATCTAATACTGAAATTTTATCATTAAAAGTTGCTTCAACACGGTTAGATAGTACCATTTCCATCGCCTGATTAAATCCTTCAACTGAAGTTACTTTAGCGCCTTTTTCTTTCGCTAATTTGCCGTAATTAGATGTTAAAGTTTGTGCTAATGCGCGACCTTTAACGTCATCAAATGATTTAATATCTGAATTTTTACGTGTTACTAATACACCTTGTGTGTAAGTGTATGGTTTAGAGAAATTATATTTCTTCTTACGATCTGCATCCATACCTACCTGGTTTGCAATCGTATCGAAACGACCGGAGTTAAGTCCCGAGAACATTGAATCCCATTGTGTTTCTACGAATTTCACTTTATATCCTGCTTTTTTCGCTACTGCTTCTGCTACTTCCACATCGAAACCTGTTAATTTGTTGTTCTTATCATGGAAAGTAAATGGTGCATAAGTACCTTCTGTTCCAATCGTGATCTCTTTCTTGCTGTCTTTTTTATCTGAGTCATTACTACCACATGCTGCTAAAATAAATAATGCTGTAAACAATAAAGCTAATAATTTTTTCAATTTTCCATTCTCCTATTCTTATCAATTTACTCGGAATAGGTTTTATTTTAAAGCATTTTAATTTTAAGTCAATAAAAAGATACTCAAGATGAAAAAGATGAAGCAAATACTATCGCTTCATCTCAATAAAAAGTAAACTATTAATTCATCTTTAAATATGCAATTTTTTCATCATTGACGTCTTTGAGTAATGCAAGCAGTCCATCACGTGCTGCATAATAGTCCCGAATATCAAAAATTGTGTGATTGGAATGGATATAACGTGCTGGTACACCGATTACTGCTGTCGGAATGCCTTGTAAAGAAGTATGGATAACGCCACCATCCGTACCACCTGGTGAAGTATAATATTGATGTTGAATATCATTTGTTTCATAGATTTCTTCAAGCCATTGTTTAAATGACGGTTTCAAAATCATCGTTCTATCAATAATTCGAACGAGCGTTCCCTCGCCTAGTTTACCATTCGCATTACTTCCTGCAGTGTCATTGGCTGGTGAACAATCAACGACAAATGCTAAGTCTGGTTTGATCATATTTGCAGATGGCCCTGCACCACGTAATCCAACTTCTTCCTGCACGTTTGCACCTACATAAAGGTCAAACGGTAAGTCTGTATCTTTTAATTGTTCAAACAGGTCGACGATAATTGTACATCCATAACGATTGTCCCATGCTTTACATAGGAATCTGTTCTCAGTCAATTGTTCAAAATCAACTGCCGGAACGATTGAATCACCGATTTGGATGCCCATTGCTAATACTTGTTCTTTACTTTCTGCTCCCACATCAAGTAACATTTCTTTAATTTGCGGTGTTGCTTCCTTACCTGTTCTAAAATGTGCAGGCAC
Organism: Macrococcus epidermidis; assembly: GCF_003259695.1. Classification (GTDB taxonomy): domain Bacteria; phylum Bacillota; class Bacilli; order Staphylococcales; family Staphylococcaceae; genus Macrococcoides; species Macrococcoides epidermidis. The sequence goes on along the minus strand of NZ_PZJH01000004.1, from coordinate 177,648 downwards.
ACTGCCAATTACACCACTATATGTTTTGTTGTCACGCGTTAATACTTGCATCTTTTGAGCCTGCAGGACATCTGCTGGCCACCCACCGATTTCCGTGAATTTAAGTAATCCTTTTTCAGTAATATCTGTTACCATGAATCCGACTTCATCCATATGTGCTGCAATCATGATGCGTTTAGCATTGTCCTGTTTTGATTTCTTTACGAAGAAGACGCCACCTAAGCCATCTTGTAATACTTCGTCTGCCAGTGGTGATAATCTTTTTAACAGATAATCACGTACGAGACGTTCATGTCCTGGCGCACCATGTAATTCAGTTAAAGTTTTTATCGTATCTAATAGTTGTTCTGTCATGTTTTTTGCTCCTTATGTTAGAATATAATCAAAACGTTAACCTAAAAGTTATACGCTTTGCTTCCAAATTTATTGATGAGAGGACTTTTAACTATGAAAAAATATCAAATCATCATTCCCGTTATTGTAGTCACTGGTATTATCGCTTATCAACTACGTCATCATATGACGATGCAGCACCCAGAAACGCTGCTACAACTGGTGCTGACAAACTTCGATCACGTTACAGGTTCAGCTATCGTATATGAACCAGAAAAACAAGAAAAGTTTGGTCAGATCTCTCACATTTATCGCGGTATCATTAATACGCAGGATAAAGATTACGAATTTACAGTCGATGCTTATACCGGTGAACTCATCGACACAATTGAGATTTAAATTATTTGGATATAAAGATGAATTTGAAGCACAACATTTATTGTGCTTCTTTTTCTTTTGTTGTTTTTAAGTAATCGAATGATTTTTTTATGCGGTCAAGACCTTCTAATAATTTATCTTCACTACACGCGACATTAAATCTAAAATGTGTACTTGCCGATAATTCGTAAGTATTACCGATACCCGTCGCAATCTTTCCGACATTCTGTAAGGCATCCTGTACTTCCATTTCACTAAATCCACTCTTCTCAAAATCAATCCAGGCTAAAAATGTAGCATCCGGCTTCTGGAAAAATAAACAATCAGACAGATGATCTGCAATGTAATCTTCTACGAGGGTCATATTATTATCGATATGCTGATTAAGCGCATCGACCCAGTCGCCACAATCTAAGTAAGCTGTTTGAATAACAGTTAAGGCAACTAAATTTACTGCCGCTAAACCATACACAGACATCACTTTCGTATTAATTGTCTCGCGCATATATTTATCTTTTGTTATAAAGTATGCATGCGGAATGCCAGAAACATTAAATGTCTTACCTAAACATGTCGTCACTAACATCTGTTCATAGTCATGCATATATTTTGCAAGTGTTTCGTGTTGACCGCGACGCACAAAATCCATATGAATTTCATCAGCAATGATATACACATTATATTTCTTACAGATTTCAATAATCTTTAAAAGTTCCTGCTCAGAAAACACTTTACCTGTTGGGTTATGTGGATTGCATAATAAGAACACTTTATTTTGAGGCATCTGACACAGATATTCAAACTGTACAAAGTCCATCGTGTATTCGTAACCATCAAAGTAAAGTTCACTTTCAACAATCATACGTTTATTACCGTTAATCAGATTGATAAAGTTGTTATAGGAAGGTGTATTAAGGATAACACCATCACCTTCATTAGTCAGGATACGTATTGCTTCTGTCACAGTAAAAAGCACTGATGGCGAATAGAATAGATCTTGTTTAAGAATATTTGTATTAAATCGGTTACTATACCATTGTTTAACCGGCGTATAGAATGCATCATTTTTCCAACTCGTATATCCGAAAATTCCGTGTTCCAGGCGATTAGCGATAGACTTTGTAATCTTTTCCGGCGTTTTAATATCCATATCTGCTATCCAGAAGGGCATTAAATCTCTACGCTGATAGATTAATGGAATCATTTCAGTTTGAACTGCATTTGTATTTAAACGGTTAACATTTTCATTAAAATTATACATAGTTTCCTCCAGTTCAGAAAATTCTCTCAATATATCAAGTCTACACTAAATAAAGCATAAAAAAAAGATGAGACACTTATAATGTCTCATCATTTAATAATGCTTCAAATGTTATTTAAAACTTGCTTCAAGTCGGTTGATTCTAAAACCTTTAGCAGAAAATTTCTCTTCGTACTCTGTCTTGATATTATCAGCCGGTTCATTATCATGAAGATTTAAATTGATATTTTTGAGTTTCATACCAAACTGACTCATACTTTCAATAGAAAATTCAAATAGTCCTTGATTATCTGTCTTGAAGTGAATTTCACCATCATCTTTCAGGATCGTCTTATAAACTGATAAGAAATTAGCATGTGTTAAACGACGTTTGGCATGTCGTGTCTTCGGCCATGGATCTGAAAAGTTTAAATAGATGCGGTCAATTTCTCCAGGATTAAATATTTCAGTCAGCTTCTCAGCATCAACTGTCAATAATCGTAAGTTTTTAATATCCTGCTCTATCGCTTTTTCTACAATACGAATCATTACATTCTTATCTCGTTCAATACCGATATAATTGATTGCTGGATTTGCTTTTGCCATCTCAGTAATAAATCTACCCATACCGCTTCCGACTTCTATATGAATCGGCTGAACTTTTTCAAACCATGATGTGATATTGTCTTTTTGTGACAGGTCGATACTTACAATATCACGATGTTCAAGCAGATAATCTTCTGCCCACGGTTTATTACGCATTCTCATGTATGTTGCTCCTTTAAATAAATCTATTCTGTGTTAAAACTTCATCTAAAAACTTCAACCATTCGTTCATATCGTGGTAACGACTCTTCTCCTCATACCACTCTACCATCGCAATCGCCTGTATAATCGTATACCATTTCATACGTTTCTCTAAATCGATTGTATAGTTAATACCGTAATCAGCAAGCCACGCTTCCCAGTCAACTTCTTTGCTATACGTATATAAAATCATACCAATATCAATCGCAGGATCCGCAATCATTGCACCTTCCCAGTCAACAATAAACAGTTCATCCTGATCTGAAAGTAACCAGTTATTATGATTCACATCGCCATGACAGACAGTATAAAACTGACTATCTAGATTAGGCATATGTTCTTCTAAGTAAATTAAAGCTTTTCTAACCGTATGATGTGCTAATACATTGCGTGAAAGAGAACTATTAATTTTCTTAAGTAAGATGTGAGGATACATCGGTTTCATTTCTAAACGTTTTAACATATTAAGTAAAGGTTTAGAGCGATGAATTTTTCTGAGGAGTTTCGCAACACGCTTGGAACCCATTTCTTCGTGTGTCAATGATCTTCCATTCTTCCAATGTTGAGCGGTAACGACCTCGCCCGTTTCAATACGTTTTGTCCATACGAGCTTAGGTACGATACCCTCAGCAGATAACGCTGCTAAGAATGGCGAAGAATTTCTTTTAAGAAATAATTTGCGGCCATCCTGCTCTGCCATATATGCCTCTCCAGAAGCGCCACCAGCGGAATCTAATGTCCAACCAAGCTGATAGAAATGTTCCAACATGTTCACCTCCCACAGTAGAAAAAAGAAAAGGCAATGAGAAATAATCTCTTGCCTTATTTTTAGTTCGAACGTTTTAACGACTTATTTAAATTTTATAACCTTTTATAAAAATATTCAAGTCAAACTTTTTTAAGCGTACTGAATATATGTTCAAATGTAATTCATTGTGTAATATGATGCCTTTTAGGCGTGATTTGTGATAATATGCTCATCAAACTTGCTTTGCAGACGCTTCGTAATCGGACCAACCTGACCCTGATTAACATTCTCACCATCAATCTCAGTAATCGGCATTACTTCCTGTGTTGTACTCGTCAAGAATACTTCATCCGCATCCTTTAACGCTTTCTCATCAAATGTAAATTCTTCAAAAGCAATACCTTCAGCATCTGCAATCTGTTTAATGACACGACGTGTAATACCGTTTAAGATGAAATTATTTGCAGGATGCGTAATGATTTTCTCATCTTTAACGATGAATATATTGCTTGATGCGCCTTCTGTAACAATACCGTTACGTATTTGGATCGCCTCTTTTGCACCATTGGTTACCGCTTTTTGTTTATTCATAATGTTACCAAGCAGATTCAAACTTTTAATATCACAGCGTAACCATCGAATATCTTCAGTCGTAATCGCTTTCACACCTTGCTGAAGATCCTGCATCGGACGTTCTGCAGTATTGGTATAAAGTAATAAATTTGGTTGAGTATCTGTTGGATACATATGATTTCTAACTGCATCTCCTCGTGTTAACTGAACATAAATTGTACCGTTATCTATTTCATTTTCCTTGATAAGCTGATTACAAATTTCGATATATTCCTCAACAGAATAGGGACTTGTTATTTCTATTTCATTTGCACTACGTACGAGTCGTTCGAAATGTTCAGTGGCTGTAAATAAAGTGCCATGGTATACTCGCACGACTTCATATACACCATCTCCAAACTGGATGCCACGATCGTTGTAACTGATTTTCGTATCATCAGACACATAACTGCCATTAATAAAAACTACCATTTTACTCACCTTCTACACATACAGAGTGGATTGCTTCTAAATAAATCGCTGTCGCATCAAATAATTGTTTCTTGCTGATATATTCATTTTTTTGGTGCATTAAATCTTCTGATTCTTTAAACATCGCACCAAATGCTACACCTTTTTCCAGGTTACGTGCATATGTTCCACCACCGATAGTATACGGTTCTGTCATATCTCCAGTCTGGTTACGATATGCTGTTAATAACTTTTGAACGAATGGATCATTTTTATCGACATAGTGAGGAACCTGGTGCGTTTCAATTTCAATTTCAAAGCCATCTTTAGCAATCTGTTCTTCAAATTTCTTAATTTCAGTTTCAAAATCAAAACCGTTTGGATAGCGTAAGTTTACACCATAATGTCCGCCATCAACGTCCGTATAACTAATTACACCATAGTTAGTAGTTAACTGACCCATTTCTTCAGTTTCATAAGCCATACCTAGCTTCTCACCAAAGTGAGAAGCAAATAAATATGTATCACCAAAGTTAACGAATGACTTTGCTTTCTTATCTAGATCTAATGTATTTAAGAAATTAACAAGATATAGACCAGCGTTCACACCTTTAAATGGTTCCATACCATGAACTGACTTTCCTTCAATTTGAAGTGAAATCTGACCGTTCTCTACGAATTGTTTCCCTGTTAATTTGTTGTTTAATAAATATCCTTCAAAAGCTTGAATGACAGCATCCATCTTTTCTTTAACTTCGATTTTTGCTTCTGCAAAATCCGGGACCATATTGTATCTTTCACCAGCTTTAAATGCCTTTAATTCCACTTCTGGTGCTGTTTCGCTTTCTTCATCACTATTTTGAATAATATCAAATGTTGTGATACCTTTTTCACCGTGAATTAATGGGAAATCAGCATCCGGTGCAATCCCTAGATCAGGCATCGGTTCAGTTTCAAAATAACGGTCCGTACATTTCCAGCCTGATTCTTCATCAGTACCGATAATGATATGGATGCGTTTTTTCCAGTCTACTTTCATGTCGTCTAAAATTTTAATAGCGTAATACGCAGCAATTGTTGGTCCTTTGTCATCTAAAGTACCACGTGCAATAATTTTATCCTCAGTTACGACAGCCTCAAATGGATTACTATCCCATCCACTACCTGCAGGTACTACGTCAACGTGACATAATATACCGAAAATATCCTCACCATTACCTGCTTCGATACGTCCAGCGATATGATCGATATCCACTGTCTCGTATCCATCACGTTGTGCTAATTCATACATATAATCTAAAGCTTTTCGTGGGCCTGGTCCAACAGGATTTTCACTATCAGCTAAACTGTCATCACGTACACTTTCTATATTTAATAAACCCGTAAGGTCTTCAATAATTTTATCTTCATATTGTGCAACTTTTTCTCTCCACATAATGATTCCTCCTAATGCTTGTATATTCCTATATTACATGATACATAAAGGAATTCAAAATAATAATCGTAAAATTTATCAAAATAAAAAGCCAGCATGCGCTGACTTTTATAGCGTTATTATTTTAATTCGTCTTTAGATACGGCATTAGGATTTTTTTCAGCAACTTCTTTGTCTGTTACGACATGGATGTTGTTCGCTCCACCTTCGTCGTCAAAGTTTTGTTTTTCTTCTTCAACAGTAACATCTTTTTTAGTTAATTTATCAGCTAATGGTGCCGCTTTTTCTTTTAACGGAGCAACTTTTTCTTCAACTTTAGAAGTTAAGTTTGCTTTGTAAGCATTTGGATCTTCTTTCGCTTTGTTGATTTCTTCTTTCGCTACTTGTTGTAAGTTAGCAGCTTTGCCTTTAGCGTTATCTGCATAACCTTTAGGATCTTGTTTCGCTTTGTTGTATTCTTCTAATACTTTATCTCTGTTTTCTTTTTTTGAAAGGAATGCTGCTACTGCAGTACCACCAATAACTAATGCTGCTTTTAATAAACCTGTTTGATTGTTGTTCGCCATGTTAAACACCTCTTCTTTTGATTTGTACTGTAATTATACCCAAGGTGTAATGGTCTAAACATTTATAATCATTTTCTTACTAAATTAATTTCATTCTGCATTAATTTCTTATATTCTCCAGGCTTTAAGCTACTATCTAAAGACAAATCACCCATCTTAATACGTTTTAGGTAAGTTACTTTCATACTTACTGCCTCAAACATTCTTTTCACTTGATGAAACTTACCTTCCTGGATTACAAGTTCTATTTCACTTGTATTATTATTCGTATCAACTGAAAGACACGTTAAATCACCAGGCATAGTATGATACCCATCATCTAAAGTTACGCCTTGAGCAAATTGTTCCACCGTGTGATCAGTGACAATGCCGTCAATTTTGGCATAATACGTTTTATTCACATGTTTCTTAGGACTCAGCACGTCATGCGAGAACTGACCATCATTGGTTATGATGAGCAACCCTTCTGTATCTTTATCCAGTCTGCCGACCGGATGCAGGTCATAATGATCCAGCCCTGTAATAAGGTCAATGACTGTCTTATCTTTATCATGTGTGCTTGAAACTACGCCAGCCGGTTTATTAAGCATAAGATAGATAAAGGGTTCAAAGTGAATCATCTCACCTTGAACCTTTATGATATCTTTTTCCGGATTAATTTTAATATCTGATTTCGTGACAACTTCCTCATTAACCGTAATCACTTTTTTCTTGAGAAATGCCTTAACATCTTTTCGTGAGCCTACGCCATGGTTGCTTAAAAATTTATCAAGTCTCATCGCGTTAACCTATTTCTTAAAGATTGGATACGTGAACCGAAGAATTGATCGGCTAAACGTGATTTCATCGATAATGATGCATAGACTAAAGCACCGACTACTGCTCCAATCACTAAAATGATAAGTGCATCCAGTTTATTGGAAACTGTGAGGAATTGCATTAAAATGACATAAACGATTTGTACAACTAGTACCATAATTAAGCTGTATAACGTAATCATCAACATTTGACGGGCAGTCGTTCGATACTGGAATCCCGCATATTTCTTGATGACATAAAGATTACAAACAATATTAAAGGTCATCGCAATCGCAGTCGCAAGTACTGCGCCTACTGTATGGAATACCATAATTAACGGGATATTAATCACTAATTTAACAAGGAGCGCAGCAAGCACGATATAAACCGTTAAATTTTGTTTATCAATACCCTGCATCATCGCAGCAGTTACAGAAACAAGCGCAAGTAAAATGCCTACAGGTGCATAATAAAATAGAATATTATTCGCAATTGGATTATAGCTGTAAAATACCGTATAAAGTGGTGCAGCTAATACCATAATACCTAATGAAGCTGGCACTGTAAGAAACATCAGTAAACCGAAAGTCGTTTTAATCTGATGATGCATTTCTTTAATCTTGCCTGATGCATGTGTTCTTGTAATTGACGGAACAAGACTAATTGCAAACCCTCCAGCAAGTGAAGTCGGAATCATAACAAGTTTATTAGATGTCGTATTTAATATTGTAAGGAGCATATCATTCATTTTTCCAGGCACACCTGCTAAACCTAATGCATAGTTATGTGTAAACTGATCAATCGTTGTATAAAGCGGCACACACAAACTTACGATAACGAATGGAATACTGTACTTTAATATTTCTTTATACATACTACCGTAACTAACATCAGTATTAGAATCATCGGAATCAACCATCTTGTCGATAAATGGTTTACGCTTTCTCCAGTAATACCAAAGTGTTAGAATTGCAGCGACCGCACCGATTGCTGCTGCAAATACAGCAATCTCATTAGCCAGTAGCATTGATTTATTCATAACGTTAAGGACAACGAACGTACCTCCTAGTAAAAATAGTATACGTGCAATTTGTTCAATAACTTGTGACACCGCTGTTGGTCCCATTGAATCATAACCTTGAAATATTCCACGCCATGTCGCTAAGAAAGGAATAAACAACACTGCAAATGAGATGATGCGAATAATCTCGGTAATATCTTCAACAGTCCATTTACCTTCAGAACCAGCAAGTGATGCCTCAGCAATCATCGGACTTAAAAAGTAAAGAATAACAAAGCCTAAGAAACCAGTGATACCCATTACTAATAATGATGACTTATATAGTTTATAGCTAACTTTATAGGCACCAATCGCATTATACTTCGAAACATATTTAGCTACCGCTAACGGTATCCCACCTGCAGCTACAGTAAGCATAACTACATATGGTGGATAAGCCATATTATATGGTGCTAAATTTTCTTCACCACCGATAATGGCATAGAACGGAATAATATAAAGTATCCCTAAAATCTTAGTAATAAAAATACTTGCCGTTAATAAGAACGTACTTCTGACAAGTGAATCTTTCTGTGACATAACTTCATCCCTATCTTTTTTAAAATAAAAGCTTCATAAATGATTAAACCCATTTTCAATGTAGATTATCATACCACCATTATAAATTTTTAACTACTGAATTCATATATTTTACCATAAATAAAATGTATAATAATTGAAAATGGAGGTATCAAATATGTATCAGACAATTGTCATAGGTGGTGGCCCTAGTGGATTGATGGCTGCAATCAGTGCGAGCGAAAATAATAACAAAGTCTTACTTATCGATAAAAAAGATCAGCTAGGTCGTAAATTACAAATATCCGGTGGTGGACGTTGTAATGTTACAAATAACGTCACTCATGAAGAACTAATTAAACATCTGCCTGGTAACGGTAAGTTTTTATATAGTGCATTTAATACATTCGATAATTATGCCATCATCGAATATTTCGAAAATCTTGGTGTCGCTTTAAAAGAAGAAGACCATGGTCGTATGTTCCCTGTATCCAATAACGCAAAGGATGTTGTCAACGCCCTTAAACAACAACTTATCAATAATAAGGTGGAAGTTCGAACAACGACAAAGGTTGAATCTTTAATCATAGAAGAAGATAAGATTAAAGGTGTGATGCTATCAGATAACATACCTGTATATTCAGAAAAAGTCATTATCGCGACCGGTGGCAAATCTGTACCGCATACCGGTTCTACTGGAGATGGCTACGTATTTGCACAGCAAGCAGGACATACGATTACCGAGCTGTTTCCTACCGAAGTACCAATCACATCAAGTGAACCATTCATAAAATCTAAGATACTACAAGGACTTAGTCTGCAAAATGTCGGGTTAAGTGTATTGCGTAAAAATGGTAAACCACGCATTACCCATCAAATGGATATGTTATTTACACATTTCGGAATATCAGGACCAGCAGCTCTTCGCTGTTCACAATTTATTTATCACGAGCAAAAAAGTCAGAAGAAACAAGAGATACAGATGATGATTGATGTATTTCCAGACATGACTATCGGTCAACTTACACAACACATCGAAAAAATCATTAATGATAATAAAGATAAAGCCATCAAAAATAGTCTAAAAGGTTTGGTGCAGGAACGTTATTTACATTTTTTACTGGAACGTGCTGAAATTAACCTTGAAGAAAATGGTCATCATATCAAAAAAGAAAGTCTTAAGACATTTATAGCTCTATTAAAAGGATTTGCATTTACCGTTAACGGTACATTATCAATTGATAAAGCGTTTGTTACCGGCGGTGGTGTTACTGTAAAAGAAATCGTACCAGCAACGATGCAGTCTAAAATACATGATAATCTTTATTTTTGTGGTGAAGTGTTAGACATACATGGCTATACTGGTGGTTATAATATTACAAGTGCACTAGTCACTGGTTATGTTGCCGGAATGAGCTGCAGATAAAACTAAATATAATGAAACAATTCCGGATACGCTTAGTATCCGGAATTGTTGCTTTACATATTATTAAATTTGGTTTCATCTTTGCCGGATACTCCTAGTATCCGGAAATGTTGGCTACATATCCATCAAATTTAACTTCATCTTTGCCGGATACTCCTAGTATCCGGAAATGTTGGCTACATATCCATCAAATTTAACTTCATCTTTGCCGGATACTCTTAGTATCCGGAAATGCCTGCCACACATTTATTCACTTAACATCGGTTCAATAACTGCCATGCCACCTTCTACATTCACAGCTTTATAATCATTTGCTAATAAATAATGAGTAACATTCGCACTTCTTACTGCATGTGCACAAACAATATAATATTCTTTTTCACGATCTAAATTTTCCATCTGTTCAGGTATATCATTCATCGGAATATGCATTGCACCTTTGATCATACCTTGTTCTACTTCAAATTGCTCACGCACGTCAATAATGTTCATCGCTTCATTAGCTTTAATCTTGGCTACAAAATCTTCAGTTGATATATTCATCATAACTCCTAGTTTGCCACAATATTGACTAATTTATTTGGTACTGCGATAACTTTGCGAATCGTCTTACCTTCAATTTGTGTTTTTATAGCATCCTGCTCAAGAGCAAAAGCTTCTAACGCCTCTTTATCAGTATCTTTTGATACTTTCGCTTTAAGTTTTACTTTTCCGTTTACCTGAATGACAATTTCTACTTCGTTATCAACAAGTTTACTTTCATCATATGTTGGCCACGCTTCATAAGTAATTGTTCCATCATGTCCTAAAATTGACCAGATTTCTTCTGTAATATGAGGCGCAATTGGAGATAATAACTTCACAAATCCTTCAACGTATTCACGACTTACAGCATCTTGTTTATAAACTTCATTGATAAATACCATCATTTGAGAAATTGCGGTATTAAATCCTAAAGTATTATAATCATCTGTTACTTTCTTCACTGTCTGATGATAAACTTTTTCTAATGCTGGTGTCTCTGTATCTACAACTTTAGCAGATAAAGTACCCTCTTCGGTAATAAACGCACGATATACACGGTCTAAGAATCGGCGAGCACCGTCTAATCCATTCGTACTCCATGCTATGGATGCATCAAGTGGCCCCATAAACATTTCGTAAAGTCTTAATGTATCTGCACCGTGACTTTCAACAACATCATCAGGGTTTACGACGTTTCCTTTAGATTTACTCATTTTTTCGTTGCCTTCACCTAGAATCATCCCTTGGTTAAATAACTTCTGGAATGGTTCTTTCGTTGGGACTACACCTAAGTCATATAATACTTTATGCCAGAAGCGCGCATATAATAAATGAAGTACAGCATGCTCTGCCCCACCAATATATAAATCAACTGGTAACCAGTATTTTAATTTTTCAGGGTCGGCTAACGCTTCACTGTTATGTGGATCGATGTAACGTAAATAATACCAGCAAGAACCTGCCCATTGCGGCATCGTATTCGTTTCGCGTCGGCCTTTCATACCAGTAACAGGGTCTACTACATTAATAAATTCATCAATATTTGCAAGCGGAGATTCACCTGTACCTGATGGCATAATCTTATCCGTTTTCGGTAACATCAAAGGTAATTCGTCTTCTGGTACAGTCGTCATTGAACCATCTTCCCAGATGATTACTGGAATCGGCTCACCCCAGTAACGTTGACGTGAGAATAACCAGTCACGTAATTTATAAGAAACTTTCTTCTCACCGATTTGTTTCGCTTCAAGCATTTCGATTGCACGCGCAATACCATCTTCTTTGTTTAAGCCGTCTAGTTCACCAGAATTAATATGAACGCCGTCACCAGTGAATGCTTCTTTGTCGATATCTCCACCTTCAAGTACCGGTTTAATTACTAGTCCGAATTGTTTCGCAAATTCATAGTCGCGTTCATCGTGCGCCGGTACAGCCATTATCGCCCCAGTGCCGTATGATGCTAATACATAATCAGAAATCCAGATCGGCATCTGTTCATTCGTAAATGGATTTATCGCATAGCTTCCTGTAAATACACCAGTCTTATCTTTCGCTAAGTCTGTACGTTCTAGATCTGATTTTCGGCTTGCCTGCTCCTGATATGCCTGAATCGCCTCGCGTTGTTCATCAGTAGTGATTGATGCTACAAGTGTGTGTTCTGGTGATAATACAGCATAAGTTGCACCAAAAATAGTATCTGGACGTGTCGTAAACACTTTAAATGAAGCATCTTTCCCGTCTACTTTAAATTCAACTTCTGCACCTTCAGATTTACCAATCCAGTTACGTTGCATATCTTTTAATGATTCCGGCCAATCCAGCTCATCCAAATCCTCTAGCAGTCGATCTGCGTATTCAGTAATTTTAAGTACCCATTGACGCATCGGTTTACGGATTACTGGATGTCCACCACGCTCTGATACACCATCGATTACTTCCTCATTTGAAAGTACTGTACCGAGTGCAGGACACCAGTTAACAGCAACTTCATCGACATAAGCTAACCCTTTATTGTACAGCTGGATAAAGATCCACTGCGTCCATTTATAATACTCAGGATCTGTCGTATTTACTTCGCGATCCCAGTCATAACTGAAACCAAGTTCCTGAATTTGTCGCTTAAATGTTTCGATATTTTTCTTTGTGAATTCAGCAGGGTCATTACCTGTATCAATCGCATATTGTTCAGCAGGTAAACCAAATGCATCCCACCCCATCGGATGTAATACGTTATAACCTTGCATGCGTTTAAATCTAGAGACGATATCAGTAGCCGTATATCCTTCTGGATGACCAACGTGTAATCCAGCACCAGATGGATAAGGGAACATATCTAAAGCGAAGAATTTTGGTTGTTCCATGTCTTCTCCAGTTTTAAAAGTTTTATTATCTAACCAATATTTCTGCCATTTCTTTTCAATACTTTGATGATTATAGCTCATAACTTTTCCTCCTTTAATATATAAAAAGACAGCCATCCCTAAAATAAGGGACGACTGTCATATATGACAACCGCGGTACCACCCGCAATTCACTTTAATAAGTGCAGCTTTTGTTATTTATTTCAACACTAGCAAGTTCACAAGTTTCAAATACCAGTTCACAGCACCCACTGGCTTTCTTTAAAATGATTGCTTGTTACTACTCTAGATACATTTACTATAAAGGAGCTTTAAATCTTTTTCAAGTCTTTTTACTAAAAATAAAATACATCTCAATCAATTAATTTGAATTATGCAAATATTTTAAATTTTTAGTGTAAAATTAAAACCTTATCGATTATGTCGTCTGTTTTATATTTTTATCAAATATTGACAAAAATATAAATCCGATTAAGACAAATCCAATCATCGTATAGAACATTGCATGCATATTGTATAGGTCAACGATAACGCCACCTAAAACTGGTCCTATCGCTCTACCTAATGTTGCGGTTGAATTAACAATACCCTGATAGACACCAATTCTCCCTTGAGGTGCCAGTTCATTGGCAATGGTCGGAACTGCTGGCCAGACAAACATTTCACCGATCGTCAATATAACCATCCCAACAATAAACATTGAAAAATCCTGTGCAAAACTCGTTACGATATATGAAATAATAAATATAATCAAACCTGTTGCTATCTGCATCTTTATCTTTTCACTCATAAAATTAATCACCGGTTTAATCAGTGGTTGTCCAACAATGATTAATACGCCATTGATGGCCCATAATAAACTGTACTGTTTAAGCGATATGCCGAGATCTTGCGTATAACTTGAAATCGTTGACTGCCACTGTACATAACCAATCCAGCATACACAATAGGTAACACAAATGAGTATGAGTGCTGTAAAGCGATCCTTATCTTTAATATTGCCGACATCTTTCATTACATTCCCACCACTATGGACTACACCAGCTGTTCGGTAGCCAAAGAATGCGATAAAGAAAAATACGACATACAGCAATAGATTTAACATGAATATATAATCGAAACTCAGTTCAGCGATAAAACCACCAAGTGCTGCCCCTAATGCCACACCTATATTTTGAGATAAATAGATGGCATTAAATGTTTTACGTCCTCCTTGTGGCCATGCTGTACCTGCCATTGCATAGATAGAAGGAAATACGATACCTGATCCAAAACCTAAAATGATGAGCCACACAGCATACCATGGCCATCCATGTAAGAATAAAATACCGATTAAACTAAGCATTGAAATAACGATACCAATCAGTATCGAACGGTAGCCACCGTATTTATCGAACATCGTCCCGCCTAACAAGTTGCCAAGCACAGAAGCACCAGAATTAAGCATTAATACTAATCCTGCTAAACTTAAACTTTTCCCTAGTTCATTATGTAAATAGATGGTATTAAGCGGCCATACTAAACTTGCACCTGTAACGTTTACTGCCATTCCGATGACAAGAAGCCAAACGAGTTTTGGCATTTTCATTGCATTTACCTCACTTTCTTAAAATTTATTTTTTCCGATTTCCTCTATTATATGTTAAAATCCATATGTTAAGAAAGAGGGAGACATAATGACACAATTTAAATATGCACTAGATTCAAAACTTTATCATACATGGAACTATCATTTAAGACAAAAATTCGGTACAAAGATATTCAAAGTTGCTTTAGAAGGTGGATTCGATTGCCCCAACCGTGACGGCACTGTAGCGTTTGGCGGTTGTACGTTCTGTTCTGCTGCGGGAAGTGGTGACTTTGCAGGTGATCGTGTAGACCCTATCCCTGTCCAATTCGAAAAAATAAAAAATAAAATGCACGAAAAATGGCATGATGGTAAATATATCGCCTACTTTCAAGCTTATACGAATACACATGCTCCACTCGACGTATTAAAAGAAAAATATGAAGCCGCATTAGCGCAACCCGGCGTTGTCGGATTATCTATTGCAACACGTCCCGACTGCCTGCCGGATGACGTCGTTGAATATTTAGCAGAATTAAATGAAAGAACATACCTCTGGGTCGAACTTGGTCTTCAAACCGTTCACGAAAAAACTTCTAACATCATCAATCGTGCACATGATATGCAGTGCTATTATGACGGTGTTGCGAAACTGCGTAAACACAATATCAATATTTGTACGCATATTATTAACGGATTACCGTTAGAAGATTACGACATGATGATGGAAACAGCACGTACTGTTGCACAAATGGATGTACAAGGCATTAAGATCCATCTACTTCATCTATTAAAAGGTACACCAATGGTAAAACAATACGAAAAAGGCATGGTCGAATTTATGAGTCAGGAAGATTATGTGAAACTTGTTGCCGATCAGTTAGAAGTTTTACCGGAAGAGATGATCATACATCGTATCACAGGTGACGGACCTATTGACTTAATGATTGGACCGATGTGGAGTGTCAATAAATGGGAAGTATTAAACGGGATTGATGCAGAACTCAAAAATCGAAATAGTTATCAAGGAAAATTTTATAAGAAGGAAACAGTATAAATGAAAGCCTTAGGTATACTCCCTTATGCACGTGCACTTTTAACAAATTATATCGAACCGGACGATATCGTTATCGATGCAACGTGCGGCAATGGCAATGATACTTTATATTTAGCCCAACTTTTGAATAATACAGGTCATATACACGCATTCGATATTCAGGCGCAGGCAATTAACAATGCTAAAGAAAAAACGAAAGATTTTAATAATATTAGCTTTCATCAGACAGGTCATGAAAATGTGCTGGATGTGTTAAACCAAACTGTAAAACTTGCTATTTTTAATCTTGGTTATTTACCGAAGGGTGATAAGAGCATTGTAACGGTACCAGAGACAACTATTCAGGCTATCGACAATATATTTTCAATACTTGAAGTTGGAGGCATCATCATACTCGTCATCTATCCTGGACATCCTGAAGGAAAGGTTGAAAAAGATGCAGTATTAGACTATCTTAAACAAATAGATCAGAACAAGGCGCATATCTTTAAATATGAATTTATTAACCAGAAGAATAATCCACCATTTGTCGTAGGGATTGAAAAAAGATAAAAAAAGCAAGTGTTTGTCATTAGACATCCACTTGCTTTTTCTATAATCCACAAATCTCTAATATCGAATCAAATTGTTGCTTTAACTTTTCTTTCTTACCTTTCAGGTTAGAACAAGCTGCATCTACTATCTTTTCTTTTTCAGGTAGACGATCCTCATTGTAATATATCATAACAGTACGCTCATCATCTGCCGGACGAACTTTCTTAATCCAGCCATTCGCTACTAGATTATTGTAGAAACGCGTTCTTTTATATGGCTTAATATCCAAATATTTGTCTAATTCTTTCATCGGCATCGGTCCCTTGTCCCAAAGTGCCACCATTACGATATATTCTTCTTTCGTTAAGTTAAATTCTGAAGATATCATTTCGAAAATTTCATCTATTTCTTTCTGTAAGTCATTTAACAGAACCATATCACTTACTTCATGTTTATCTTTTGACATTCATTTTCACCCTCTAAATTTGCAATATCTTATTCTATACCCACTTCCTCTGTAATCAATCCAATATAATTCATTCTATTGTTCATAAATGATTCGATATAGTATAAAACATTGTCTTTTTCAGGCTCATTGTGAAGTTCATGAAATAGCGTACGCCAGTTTTTAATGTATATTTCAGAAGACTTAATTTCCTGTGAAAATAATTTAATCTGATCGATATCTGCAATACGGTCTTGTTCTGAATACATTATTAGTACCGGGATATCATTGATTTTGTGAATATTCTCCATCGTTTCCTTCATGATTTCAATAATTGACTTGTACCAATTAAAACTAACTTTTTGGAGCATCAAAGGATCACTTTTCATTTCAGCAATAATTTCTTTATCACGCGAGAAATCTTCTAAAGGAATATTCATATCAAACTTCGCATCCTTTGATATAGAACTTAAACTTGATGCGAGGAAATTTTTACGTGTAGTAACTGTGTTCTGAAATCCAAATAAAGGTGAAATCAACATCACACCTTCTAGTTTTATATTGACCTTTTCAAGTAAATTGACAGCGATTAAGCCTCCTAATCCAACACCTAGTAAAAATACCGGAAGATGATATTCTTCAGCAACTTCAATCCATTCCAATACTTTCTCTCGATATTCATCGAAATTTTCGATATGTCCTCTATTTACACGGGAAGTTTGTCCTTGTCCCGGTAAATCTCCCATAATTACATGATAGCCATCACGTCTTAAATGTGTGATAAACCATGCATATCTTCCATGATGCTCTAATATATTATGTACAATTACAACTATCCCTTTCGGTGCCTTTTCAGTTTCCCATTTCCACATAATGATACTCCTTTAATAATTTCTTTATCCGTCTTTTTAATGATATTATTATTATATCAAAACTTATGAAAGGTGGTTACAATATGTTATATGAATATGATGGTAAGTATCCTGAAATTGATGATAGTGCGTTTATCGCACCGAATGCAGTGATAACTGGCGATGTAAAAATCGCAAAAGATGCTTCAATCTGGTACGGTACAGTAATCCGAGGAGATGTCAGTCCAGTTATTATCGGAGAACATTCAAATGTTCAGGATCTATGCTGCCTCCATCAATCACCGGATGCACCGCTTATCATTGAAGAGAATGTAACGGTCGGACATCGCGTCACGCTTCATTCAAGTATGATTCGTAAAGGCGCACTCGTAGGAATGGATTCTACAGTTCTCGATGGAGCAGAAATTGGTGAGGGTGCATTTTTAGGAGCAGGATCTTTGCTTACACAAGGTAAAAAGATTCCACCAGGTATGCTCGCGATGGGCAGACCAGCCAAAGTAGTAAGAGCTTTAACAGAAGAAGATAAACAAGATATGGCACGCATCCAGCAGGAGTATGCTGATAAAGCGAAAGTTTATAAGGCGATGCACGAAAATAAAGCATAAAAAAGGTGAAGCCGAATCGGCTTCACCTTTTTTAAAATAATTATGCAATTCCAAATTTCTTATGCATGAATGGTAATCCAGCGATAATATAGCTGAATACGAACTCATAGAACATTGAGAAGAAATTAGCAAAGAAATATGTGAATGTATGACTAATCACTGCACCCATACCTTCAGCAGCAAAAGCAAAGTTTGCATCAATTGCACTATCGACTAAGTTTAATAAAATAATTACAATTCCCATTAACCACGCTTTTTTTGTTACCATTGCAACAATCAACGCGATAATTGTAATAACAATCGGTTCAAATACGAATAATTGGAAAAATGGATCTAACCCACCGAAAATATAATATGCCATATCTTTAAACATGTAGACACCTCTTCATTGATATACTTTATAATTCACTTTTTATTCTATCATTGAAAAGGAATAATCAATATTAAGATTATTTAAAGATTACTCAGTTACATTTACAAAGAATTTACAAATGACTGGTTATGTTGATTTAGAACCATTGAATCACTTCGTCAACAGACTTTCTAGATTTTTCCTGTCGGGGGTCAAACTTTCGATAACCAAACGAAACCATTACGGAAATTCCTTCTTTCTGACGATCGATGATACCCGCTTCTTCTAAAATAGCATTTACCTTACGATAATCGAACCCTTCTATCGGACAAGAATCAATACCGATTTGTGCAGCAGCAGTCATCATATTCCCAAGCGCAATATATGTCTGTTTACTTGACCAGTCAAATAAAGCACGCTCTGAATCTACTACTTCAATATGTTCCGTCTGAAATTCTTCATAGATCGATAACATACGCTTTAATTTATCTTCATCCGGTTGACGTTGTTTAAAATGCTCAATAAAATATTCCGAATCATAACGTACATCCTTTCGCGCTAAAATCAATACGAAATGACTTGAAGTCGCCAGTTGTTTCTTTGCACCCCAGGCTACATCGCTAATGCTATTCTTTATTTCTTCATTCTCCAATACAATAAATCGCCACGGCTCTAAACCCACTGAAGATGGACTAAGTCTTGCCACTTCCAGAATAAAATCCATATCCTCTTTAGGAATTTTCACTTCATTATATTGTCTTGCAGCATGTCTAAAATGATGTGCTTTTAATATTTCTTCCTTGATTATTGATTTATCCATTATTGTCACCTCTTACATTATATATACAACGCCTATGTTTAAAATCAAAATAAAAAGACTCAACCGAGTCTTAAATTAATGCTTTTGTGTTACCGCAAAGTAGTTACCTTCAAAATCTGAGAAGTTGAATACTTTACCTGTCGGCATCTCAACAAGCTCACCTACTGTTACATCCATTGACTTCATTCGCTTATATAATGCTTCTAAATCATCTACTTCAAACATTAATGATGGTGGATCAAGTGTTACTCCAGGACTATATTTTTCGATAAATGCTCTATCAAATAACACAATCGTCGTTTCACTTTCTTTCGTCGCACCAATTTCATAAGATTTATATTCTTCTATTAGCACCGACTCATTAATGATTTCAAACTGCATAACCTCAGTCCAGAACTTAACCGCCTGCGCCTGATCTTTAACATAAAGCATCACACTTTGTAATTTCATCTGTATCTCCCCCTTTTTTATCCATTATATATGAAATATAAAAAATTCTCCCTTATATAAGAGAGAATAAAAAATTATTGTTGTGTTTCAATCTGAAGTTTCTTCCAGTAGTAGTATCCGTATACACTATTAATCAGGAATCCAATCCACATCACAACCATTGTAACACCTGTCGCATCGATTGCACCAGTATGCATCATTTTTCTCACCCAAAGTGTAATAGATACGATATTAACAACAATCCAGAAGAACCATTGTTCTTTAAATCGAAGTGACATCAATACTTGACCAGTTAAATTTAAACTGACATTTAAGGCATCAAGAAATGGTTGACCAGACTTTATACTTTCAAGATATTTAGCAAATGCGAAGTAAAAAGCTCCGCCAAGCAATAAAGTGATTAACCATTGTATCGCTGTTAAACCTTTCGTATCAACTTCCTGAACTTCAACTTTAGGTGTGCTTAACGTATGCATATTACGAATCCATGCATATAAACCGATAAATTGGAATACACCAAATACAACCTGTAAGTAAACTTCACCCATTAAATTTGCCTGGTAACTGATCCAGCCATATGTGATGACCTGAATTAAACCGTATAGGAACGTACTTAAACGACCTTTCGCACTCATGATCACACATAGGATACCAGAAATACTTGCTATGACGTTAATCCAGTCAATATCCTTCGTTTTGATAAAGAAATACACAAGAATAGCTACTTGCGCTAATAAAAATAACCCAAAAAATATTTTTTCATATTTCGTAAATCCTCTAAAATCTTTAATTAAAAACATACCCCATCTCCTTAGTTATCTTTTCCATCTGCTAAAATTTCATCTACAAGACGATGTGCTTCTTCATATTTTTCCTGGAAGCTGTCCCCTTTAAGCACAACCATCTTATCTTCCAGTCCTTGATATTTTATTTCATCTAAGAACATCTGATGCATATCAAGACGTGCTTTCTGATCCGCCATACTCATATCACGGAAACCATCATCGACATACTGCGTCGTAGGAGGTAATACGATGATCAATGCCCACGTCTGTAAAGAAATATAATAATCAAAGACCGGTGCAATTTTTTCGTAATCTTCTGGTAGTGCATATAATTTCGTATAAAGTTTTGTTGTCATTACGTCTGTATCTGCAAAGAATACTTTACGTGTACCTGGCGAATGAATATGCTTACGATTTAGTTCAAACTGACCAATTCCGATTGCATGTAAGTCTTTAATATCAAGTTCATCATCACGCACCTGGCGTGTCGTCTGGTATTCTCTTGAATATTCTAATGAATACGAAGTAGAATAACGGCGTGCTAAATCTCGTACGAGTGTTGTTTTACCCGTGCTTGCCGTTCCGATAATCAATATATTCTGTACAAAGAAACGTCTGAATGGGCGCGTTACAAAATCCCAGTTTAATATTGGATTCTCACGAATAGAAGTTCCGCTTATACCAGTGATACGACGATCCACTTTCGTAATCTGAACGTCGCTTGATTTGAATTCACCTTTAAAATACTCATCAAGCGGCTGAATATATTCTTCTTCACCAACATAAAATGTTACAGATTCCATCGCATAGTCATTTTCTTTTGCTGCTGTTTCAATCTTTTCCTGAAGTAAAGCAAGCCATGGACCCCAACCGTCAGGATAACGTGGAATATTCGTTTCATCCAATGTTAAAACAGTAACATTCGTGTCATCCTTTAATAATTCACGCATTGCCTTCACACGGTTTGTTAAACTCATACCTGCTAAATCACCACGATCGCCATCATATCCAGAAACAATTACTAACGCATGCGCATTTTCACGTTTCGCTCTAATAATCTGTTCCAGATGTCCAACATGACACGGTGCGAACGTACCAAAATAAATTCCTAAATCTCTCATCTGTCTTACCCCTTTTATGTAAATTAATATCATTATAGCAATTATACGATAATTATCTATCTTATTATTATTTACAATTTCTATATAAACACTTTACATATAATTCATTGCTTCTTCATATTCAAAGTATAAACTGAATTTAAATATGAAGGAGGCGCGTTATGAAATTTATAAAAAAATTAATCATCGTATTATCTATCTTTTTAGCTTTACCCCATTTTATAAAAATTAGTAACGAACCTATCGAAAAAACATTCGTCGCAGATATGAAAAAAGCTCAGTCAAATGACTAAGCTTTTTTCTTTGATTAAAAAGTGAAATTTTTGTGAATTTTGTGTTAAATGATACTTAATTTTTTATGATTATTTAAATTTTCCTTTGACCTTTAAAAGCGTTTTCATTATGATTATCCTATTAGGGGAGTGTAATCAGATGATTACTATAATTAAGGAGGAACAATAGATGGGATTATCAAGAGATTTTTTTATTGCTTTAAGTGAGAACGCAACTTTAAATGAAGCTGCAAAAAAGTATGGTTTAGCATTAGGTGCTAACAAAGTTGTTGCTGGAACTGATGTTAAAACAACAATCGAATCAATTCGTGCATTAAATGCACAAAACATTTCTGCAACTGTTGATAATTTAGGTGAATTTGTTTTCTCTAAAGAAGAAGCAACAGCAGCAAAGAACAATATTTTAACGATGATCCAGGCATTATATGATGCTGGTGTAGATGCACATATGTCTATCAAGTTAACACAAATCGGTTTAGATGTAGATCCGGAATTCTGTTACGAAAATGTACGTGAAATTCTGTTAAAAGCACATGAGTGTGGTAACATGCACATCAACATGGATACTGAAGACTACAATCATACAGTTCAAACTTTTGAAATGTTAGATCGTTTAAAAGGTGAATTTAAGAATGTTGGTACAGTAATTCAAGCTTACTTATTCCGTGCAACTGAAGAAATCGAGAAATATAAAGATGTACGTTTACGCTTAGTTAAAGGTGCTTATAAAGAAGATGCATCTGTTGCTTACCAATCTAAAGAAGATATCGATGCAAACTATATCAAAATTATCGAACAACGTTTATTAAACGCTAAAGCAATGACTTCAATTGCAACACATGATCATAATATTATCGATCACGTGAAGAAGTTTATCGCGCAACATAACTTAAATAAAGATTTAATCGAATTCCAGATGTTATATGGATTCCGTTCTGAGTTACAAGTTGAAATCGCAAACTCTGGTTACAACTTCTGTACGTATGTACCTTACGGTGAAGACTGGTATGGTTATTTTATGAGACGTTTAGCAGAACGTCCACAAAACTTACAATTAGTTTATAAATCAATCGTTACACCTGAAGTAGAGCGTGGTGCGATTGTTGCAGGATCAGCTTTAGCTGGACTTGTAGTTTTAAGAAAATTATTTAAGAAATAATCGTTTGAAGACCGTGAACAAATTGTGTTCACGGTCTTTTTTGTTTTTGAGGTTTTGAAATTGGGGTTTCACCAATTTCGCACTAGATTTCGCACTCCAAATTGGGGTTTCACCAATTTCGCACTAGATAGATTCAACCATCTTATTAAGATTTGCCATCTCGATTGCACCGATTGCCGCTTCTCCACCTTTATTACCTGCTTTCGTACCTGCTCTTTCAATCGCCTGTTCGATTGTTTCAGTTGTAACTACACCAAATATTACTGGTGTTCCATATTCTCCAGCTTTAGCAATCCCTTTTGCTGCTTCATTACATACGTAATCATAGTGTGTTGTCGCACCGCGTATCACACATCCTAAAGTAATGATTGCATCATACTTTTTCTTTTGAGCGAGTTTACTTGCGATAAATGGTAATTCAAACGCGCCAGGTACTAAGAAAGTATCAATGTTCTCACTTTCTACGCCATGTCTTTCTAACGTATCAACCGCACCTTCTGTTAAACGGTCTGTTATAAAATGATTAAATCTTGATGTAACAACTGCAATCTTTAAGCCTTGTCCTGTTAATTGTGCACTATAGTTCATATTAATTTCTCCTCCAGTAAATGTCCTAATTTTTCTTTTTTCGTTTCTAGGTAATGTTTATTTATTGCATTGCTTTGAAATTGATGTGGAATTCTCGTTTCAACTTCTATGCCATATTGCTCTAATCCGTTAATCTTTCTCGGATTATTTGACATGAGATTCACTTTACCTATTCCTAAATCCTTTAATATTGAAGCAGCAACAGCATAATCACGCATATCACTGTCAAATCCCAATACATGGTTGGCTTCAACTGTATCAAGTCCTTGTTCAATCTTTTCATATGCTTTTAGTTTATTGATCAGTCCGATGCCACGGCCTTCTTGTCGTAAATAGATTAAAATACCGCCATTT
Organism: Macrococcus epidermidis; assembly: GCF_003259695.1. Taxonomy (GTDB): domain Bacteria; phylum Bacillota; class Bacilli; order Staphylococcales; family Staphylococcaceae; genus Macrococcoides; species Macrococcoides epidermidis. The sequence continues at coordinate 153,428 of NZ_PZJH01000004.1, read as the reverse complement.
TCTTCAATATGCTGCATGCCTTTTTCTAGTTGTATCCCGCAATCACATCGTTTACTATGGAACACATCTCCTGTCAGACATTCAGAATGTATTCGAATATCCGGAACACCACTATAGTCCTTAACATATGCAACGTGTTCTTTATCACTATAAATCTCACTAAACCCATACATCGTAAAGTCACCAAATTCAGTTGGCATATTTACTTTAGCTTCGCGTGTTACGAGTGGCTTTTCACGTTTTATATATTCAACTAAATCGGCAATAGTTATCATCTTTAATCGATGTTCTTCTTTATATATTGCAAGATCATCTCTTCTTGCCATCGTTCCGTCATCTTTAATAATTTCACAGATTACACCTGTCTCGGTTGCACCACAAAGTTTTGCTAAATCTACACATGCTTCTGTGTGTCCGACACGTTCAAGGACACCGTTCGGTTTAGCAATTAACGGGAATACATGTCCCGGTTGATTGAAGTCACTCAAAGTAACATTTGGGTCCGCCAATGCCTTCACCGTACAATATCTTTCAAATGCACTGATACCTGTGGTCGTTGAAACATGGTCGATACTAATGGTAAATGCAGTTTTATTTGGATCCTGATTATTAAATGTCATCGGCTGTAAATTCAAGCGCTCATTTAACGCTGCAGATATTGGTGCACACACCAATCCTCGAGCATGTGTAATCATAAAATTTATCGTATCTTCAGTCATAAAATCTGTTATCGCTACAAGGTCACCTTCATTTTCACGATCTTCATTGTCAACCACGATAATTGGCTTACCTGCCTTCAAATCTTCTAATGCACTTTCAATAGCATCAAACATTACATCATCATCTCCAATTTAGATAAAGAAAGACCACTTTCTTCTTGTTTACTGTTCAATATATACTTTCCTAACATATCGAATTCAATATGTACTTTATCACCTGATTTAAGTTCTGACAGCATCGTACTTCTTACCGTTTCAGGTATAATATTCAGCTCAATTGCATGATCTAATTTAAATATCGTTAAAGATATACCATTAACTGCGATCGAGCCTTTCGGTATAACAAATTTACGAAATTCATCTGGAAGTCTGAGCTTTAACTGCATTGTCTTTTCCATGTGTTTTACGCTTTCTACAACGAGACTCGTATCGACATGCCCGCTTACAAAGTGACCACCAAGCCTTGTTGTCGGTAATAATGCACGTTCTAAATTTACCTTAGTACCTTGCTTCATATTTCGAAACAACGTAATAGCACGCGTATCTTCTAATATATCCACATTGAAGCTCGAATGATTAAAGGCTGTGACTGTAAGACATACACCGTTTACACTGATAGAATCACCAATGTGCATGTCTTCTATAATACGATTACACTCAATCGTCATAAAGGTAGTATCACCCTGTTTATTTAGTTGTGCTATGACACCAACTTCTTCAATGATGCCTGTAAACATCAACATCATCCTTTCTGTAAATCAGTAATACATCCTGGTCGAAAGTCTTAACAGAGACAAGAGAAAGGTCAGTAATTTCTGACATTTGTGAAGGTTGATCAGTTGTTAAAAATTGATGCTTTGAGGATCCACCTAAAATTTTCGGGGCAATATACTGGTGTATTTCATCAAAAGTTCTGGCAGATACAAACGAACGCATCGTCTGCATACCGCCTTCTATAATTATGCGGTTAATTTTATGTAAATATAAAGCTTCTAAAATGGTTTCAGGATGTAGATCAGTGAGTACAATTACCGTAACACCATCAATCGACTGTTTAGTTGTCGTCACAACGATTAATCGTGATTTATCATAATCATTATTATCTTTGTCATTGATTTCGAATAATCCATTAGAAATAACAACTTTCCTGATCCATTTATCTTTATAGTTTCTACTATCAAGAGTTGGCTGGTCATGTTTATATGTATTGTAGCCTACTAGTATGGCATCGCTGGCATAACGGACACGGTGTGCATGATTTCTTGATGCGTCATTAGTAATCCACTTACTAACGTCACTATCATCTGCTGTCTTTCCATCAAGCGTTACACCCATCTTTAATATCGTATATGGTAATTTGTGCAGCTTCGCTTTAAAAAATGGCTGATAATAGTCGTAAATTTCACTTATATACTCTTGTTCTACTTGTATCCCGTGTGCTTTCATATCATCGATACCAGAGTTTAGTGATTCATCACGTACTGCAAACACAACATGTTTAATACCACTATCAATAATTTTTTGTGTGCATGGCGGTGTTTTACCAAAATGACTACACGGTTCGAGCGTACAGTAAAGCGTAGCACCGTCTGCATGCGCACCAGCCATATCCAGTGCATTCACTTCAGCGTGTGCTTCACCTTCCGTAAGATGTGCACCAATACCTACTATTCTGTTATCTTTTACTACAATACAACCAACAGCTGGATTACTGCCTGTTTGACCATCCGTCCATTGAACAAGTTCAAATGCTTTATCTAAATACAAGTTATTATTCATCTCCTATAAAAAAATGCCCAAATCATAAGATTTGGGCATTTGTATTTTAGGTTCAATAAATAAGACCATGATAATAGTATTTGCAGAATTTATGCATCAACAAATAAACCATCAAAATGGCACCTTATTCTTTCTCCCATCCAGACTATACTGTCGGTTTCTGAGTTTCACAGAATCAGCATCAAATATATATTATCAGCTCACGGACTATCACCGCCGGTTGGGAATTTCACCCTGCCCCGAAAGAATAGTTATTAACTTGTCTGTCAATTAAGACAATTTCATCATAGCGAAGATTGTATGAAAAATCAATGCAAATAATTTAATTCATCGAAAAATTTAAAGCGTTTGATACATAAATCTAGGCTCTCTTCTTTTTAACAGCTTAAACGGCGGAACAGAAGTTGCCCCTGCGACAAAAACCGAACATAAACTATAAATCAAAGAACAATTTATTAGTTTTGTTCGGTTTTTGCTTGTGGCAGACCTCTTCTGTCCCAGCCTCTGAAATTATAATTTAAATTGATTATTCACAATCACTTTACCGTTATGGATTACTTTTTCTGCATGGTTCACTCCATAATGATAAGGGATATATTCATGATTCTTTGCATGCCAGATGACTAGATTCGCTGCATCACCAGCATCGATCGTACCTGCGTCAACACCGATTGCTTTCGCTGCATTAACCGTTACTGCATTCCAGATTTCTTTTGGAGATAATTTCAATTTAAGCGCAGCGATACTCATTACCATCTGTAAATTACTTGTAACACAACTTCCCGGATTATAATCCGTTGCAATCGCAATTGCTCCATTGTTGTCTAACATGCCGCGAGCATCTGCATATTCTTCTTTATTTAAATAAAAAGTTGTTCCTGGTAATAATACAGCTACTGTATCACTATCTTTTAACATCTGCTTACCTTTTTCGCTTGCTGCAACAAGGTGATCAGCACTAATTGCTTCTTCTTCTATCGCTAACTCTAATCCACCTAACGGGTCGATTTCATCTGCATGAATCTTAACAGGTAAACCAGCAGCTTTTGCTGCCTGCATATATTTACGAGACTGATCTATTGTAAATACACCTGTCTCACAGAAAATATCTGCAAAATCTGCAATATCCTTAACTTCCTGTAGATCTTTAATACATTCATCAATAAATGTTTCACTATCTTTATCTTTTGGTACTGCATGCGGTCCAAGATATGTGTGTTTCATATTGATGCCGTATTTCTCCTGAAGACGTTTAGATACACGCAGTTGCTTTAACTCATGTTCTAAAGATAAGCCATATCCACTCTTGCTTTCTACACTTAGTACGCCGTGATGAATCATTCGTAGTAATTCATGCTCAGCTTTCTCGAATAGTTCTTCTTCAGATGCTTCACGCGTAGCTTTCACCGTCGAATGAATTCCGCCACCTTGTTCTAAAATTTCAAGATAAGAAACACCTTGACGCTTTAAACTCATCTCATGTTCACGTGAACCACCATGTACTAAATGTGTATGGGCATCAACAAGTGCAGGAGACACAGTTTTATGCATTCCATCGATCGTCTCTTTAGCCTCAAAGTCTTCGCTAAATTCACCGGCATATATAATCTTGCCATCTTTTATCACAACTGTACCATTTTCAATTACTTTTAGCTCAGCAAGTTCAGCACCTTTAAGCGGCTTTTCTGTTTTCTTTGGTAAGATCAGTTCACTAATATTCTGAATGATGATATCGTTCATTTTCTACATCCTTTCAAATATATATTGATAGTTTAATATCAGTATTAAACTATTTTATTTATCTAACATCGGTACGTTGATACCTTTTTCTTTCGCAACATCAATCGCAATATCGTATCCTGCATCAACGTGTCTCACTACACCCATACCTGGATCAGTTGTTAACACACGTTGTAATCGTTCTTCAGCATTCTTCGTACCATCTGCAACAACAACCATTCCTGCATGTAGCGAGTAACCCATGCCCACACCACCACCATGATGGAATGAAATCCATGATCCACCTGCTGCAGTGTTAATTAAAGCGTTCAATACTGCCCAGTCACCAACTGCATCACTACCATCTTGCATGCTTTCAGTTTCTCGGTTTGGACTTGCAACACTACCTGCATCTAAATGGTCACGACCAATTACGATTGGTGCAGAAATTTCACCTGTCTCAACAAGTTTATTTAATGCTAACCCCATTTTAGCGCGTTCACCATAGCCAAGCCAAGCGATACGAGAAGGCAATCCCTGGAACGCAATCTTCTCACTTGCTAAATCTAACCAGCGCATCAATTTCTTATTATCCGGGAATAGCTTTCTCATCTCTTCATCTGCACGTTCAATATCTTTTGGGTCACCACTTAATGCTGCGAAACGGAAAGGTCCTTTACCTTCACAGAATAGCGGGCGAATGTAAGCAGGAACGAATCCAGGGAAGCTGAATGCATCTTTAACCCCTTCATCAAAAGCAACTTGTCGAATATTGTTTCCGTAATCGAATGCTACAGCACCACGATTTTTGTATTCAAGCATGTATTCCACGTGTTTCGCCATTGATTGCTTCGCTAAACGCACAACTTCTTCAGGATTTGTCTTACGTAACTCAATTGTTTCTTCGAGTGAATACTCTACAGGCACGTAACCATTTAACGGGTCATGTGCTGACGTTTGGTCAGTGACAATATCAACTTTGAAATCTTTTTCGAGTAATGCTTTGTATACATCAACAGCGTTTCCTACTAAACCGATAGATAACGCTTCCCCTTTTGCTTTCGCTTCATTCGCTAAACGAATAGCTTCATCTACGTCATGTGTCTTAACATCACAATAACGTGTTTCGATACGCTTATCAATACGTGATTCATCAACATCGATACCGATCACAACACCGCCGTTCATCGTTACAGCTAAAGGTTGCGCACCACCCATACCACCAAGACCTGCTGTTAATGTGATCGTACCTTTTAAATCACCATTAAAATGCTGGTTTGCAAGTTCACCAAACGTTTCATAAGTCCCTTGAACAATACCTTGAGAACCAATGTAAATCCAGCTTCCTGCAGTCATCTGACCATACATCATTAGACCTTTCTTATCTAATTCATTGAAATGTTCCCAGTTTGCCCATTTAGGTACTAATACTGAGTTTGATAACAGGACACGTGGTGCCTGATCGTGAGTTTTAAACACTGCGACAGGTTTACCGGACTGGACAAGTAAAGTTTCATCTTTCTCTAAGTTGCGTAAGCTTTCAACGATTGCATCAAAACTTTCCCAGTTACGTGCTGCTTTACCGATTCCGCCGTAGACAACTAAATTCTCTGGATGTTCTGCTACTTCTGGATCTAAATTATTATATAACATACGAAGAACAGCTTCCTGTTCCCATCCTTTACACTCAATCTCTAAACCTTTCTTTGCTCTAATATTTCTCATCATAAAATCCTCCTATTATATTAAAAAATGAATAATGCGAATGGAATTGTGATTAATAATGTTAATACGACTCTTTCAAACCAGATAACAACAAGTTTCCAAATTGGAATCTTAATATCAGTTGAAATGATAACAGGTACTACACTTGAGAAGAAAATAATTGCCGAGATACTCATAACACCTGTCGTAAATCTCGTTATCAAATCTGCATCCTGAGATATTGCTGCCGGTAATAACATTTCAATGACTGAAAGTGTAGATGCTTCAGCAAGAACAGGAACGTTAATACCAGGGAATAATGATAATATCGGATAGAATATTAATGATGCATATTTAATAATTGGTGTATACTTCGCTACGAGTAAACCCAGAAGTCCAATCGACATGATTGAAGGCATAATCGCCATCGTCATGACCACACCATCTTTAATGTTAATAATGATGTTTTGTAGTAATGTGTTCGCATGCTTTATGGCCTCTTTTGCTTCTGAATATGCTTCTTTCAATAAAGGCATCCCTTTACTTATCTCCTCTTTATAAGGAATATCATTATATGTTTTATTCGATTCAAATTTAATCGGCGGAATATGAACAGTGATCGCAGTCACTATAAAAGTGATAACCAATGTACTCCAGAAAAATAAATTCCAGTGATCCATAATTCCTAAAGTTTTTGCAACGATGATCATGAAAGTTGCAGATACAGTTGAAAACCCTGTTGCGATGATAACTGCTTCCTTATGTGTATAATGTCCTTCTTTATATACTTTATTAGTAATTATCAATCCGATTGAATAACTACCAACAAAAGAAGCTACAGCATCAACAGCTGATTTACCTGGTGTATTAAATACCGGTCTCATAAACTTTCTGCAAAGTACACCGATAAATTCGAGTAATCCATAACCAACAAGTAAAGAGAGAAATACCGATCCTATTGGAATCAATAAGCTTAACGGAACCGCTAATTTTTCAAATAAAAATGGTCCTAAATCAGGTAACAAAACAAATTCTGGACCCACTTCAAATACAACCATGAAACCAACAATTACTCCTAGAATCTTAAATATTGTAAATGATAGATCAGTAAAACTTTTCTTCCAGCTACCATTTAAAAATGGATAAATCGCTCCAACAATAATTAACAGCAATACATAGTATGGTAACACTGGTGCTAAACTTACTTTTAACCAATTCACGATATGATCGATAATAATCGTATTATTCTCTCCAATTGTGATTGGAACAAAGAAACAAATAATACCTATGATGCTATAAACATAAAACCTCCACATCTACATCCTCCTCATTTTCTGAATATTCTATCTACATTTTCATTATAATTTGTTATCATATAGATATCTAATATCAATAAACTAATAATTAATAGTTTCAATCTATTAATAAAAGGAGATTATATGAAAATACTGCATTTTGAATATTTTATCGCCGTTGTAGAACACAATAGTTTCACGCGTGCTGCAGAATATCTTCACATCGCTCAACCATCGTTAACAACAGCAATAAAAAAATTAGAACAAGAATTAGGATATGCGCTTCTTACACGTTCGACAAAAGCAATCAAAATTACTGAAAAAGGCATATTGTTCTATCAGTATTCAAAAGAAATTGTCAAAGCTTATCACCATACTGTTGAAAAGATGTATGATTTGAACGAGAGTGATTTCCCTAAAATAAAGATCGGTATATTGGAATCAACAAATCGATGGGTATCACAAGTCGTCAAAAATCACGCAAATCAATTTGAATCACAGCGATATCAAATTAAAGAAATTCTTTCGGTGAGAGATTCTTTAAAAGCACTGATAAACTATGATGTGGATATTGCAATTACAAATGAGTTAATCAATGATGAAGCGATTAATTCCCTTCCTCTATACACTGAAGAATATATTATTTTAGGAAATCAAAATGATTTGGCGGATAAAGTCGTTACATTAGACCAACTGCCGTTAATATTACCGAATGAATCATTTCAAGTCAGACAACATTTAAACGATTATTTTAATCGCCATGCAATTAGACCAAATATTGTAATGGAAGTCGATCGTTTCGATACTGCATCTAATTTTGTGCATGACGGTTTAGGATATGCAGTTGTTCCCAAAATATATTATCAATCCTTTAATGCAAACCAACTCACTGCCCATAAAATCGAACCAACAATTAATCGTACGATTTATATCAACTATCACAAAAAAAGAAAGCACTCATCAAGAGTACTTTCTTTAATTGATAGGTTTATTCAATATTGGAATTTCGATGCAGTATATGAAACATAATATGACCGACCATTTTAGCTGTACGTCCGTCAATATCATATTCCGGGTTCATTTCAGCAATACTGATATGTTGCGTTTTATCATACTTCAATACTTCTAAAATCAGACGGTACACCTGCTTTGGACTTAATCCAAAGCTACAAGGTGCACTAACGCCTGGTCCATATGCACTATCAATCACATCAAGGCATAGCGTAAGCATAATGACATCATATTTATCAATAAATGATGCGATGCATTCGTTTGTACTGTCCTGATCAATCTGTTCAGCGAGCACATATTCAACACCACGTTCCTTTGCAATGTTAAACAGATGCTGTGTATTTGCTGCTTGCTGAATGCCAAGTACCAGATAACCTGCTTCAGGATCTTCATCTATAATCTGCTTAAACCCTGTGCCACTTGTTGCATATTTTGCATCACGTAAATCGAAATGCGCATCAATATTAATTACACCAATGGATTGATGTGGATAAATCTGTCTTAATCCTTTGTAATGCGCATATGAAATATCATGACCGCCACCTAATAACATATGAAACTTCGCAAGTGAGTGGCTTTTCTTAATCATATCCGCATATTCAATTTGCACGTTTTCAACATAGGTTTCATCAGTCGATATATTCCCAAAGTCACCAATCGTTATATCGTTCATCAAAGCCATATTGCCAAATTTTTCTCTTATTGCATCCGGTCCCTGTTGTGCTCCAATGCGACCTTGATTTAAGTACACGCCACGGTCAACGGCATATCCAAGTATACCGACATCATATTGAGGTGCATAATCTTCTATTTGTTCATTTTCACGATTATCATCTATTTCTTCAAGATCAACGACATCCACAACCTGAAAATTTCTAAAATGCGCTCTTTTTTCAGTATCATCAATTCTACCAGTCCATAAATTTTCATCGCCCTTTGTATACACCACTATTCCCCCTTCGTATGTTGTACAAAGCCTTTAACAACACGTTTCGCTTCTTCAGCAAGTTCAACGATACCATTGTTATAAATATTGACACCACCTGATCTTTGGCCAAGTAAATAAAAATGCTCTAACTTACCTTTTGCACTTATCACTTCATTATTGACTGGTGTTACATAAAAACCACCATCTGGATGCGTAATCAACAAGTTTTGATCCACAAGATTTTCGATAAGTTGATTAGGTTCAATCGCATCTTTATAATCTTTCGCTGGACCTGTTGCATTAATGACATAGTGCACGCGAATTTCTTTTTGTTTCGTATGAATTCTATATTTATTATATTTATATTCAACTGATGATATATCACTTAAAATTTCAATCGTATTGTTGTTAATGCCTTCAATCATCGCTTCTGCTGTAGCTTCCGGCATTGGATTTGAATAGGCAGTAATCACATCAGCGTAATGATCCTTATAATATTGTTTGTCCGACTTTGTCATAAACGGCCAGATTAAAGGCGCTGTTCTTGTTAATTCTAAGACGAAAGATTGAAGATATCCGACTTCTTTAGGATTTGCTAAATCGAATGTCATCGCACGCAATGGGTTTACACGACTTACATTAAATAATTTATCCGCATTAATATTATGATATTCAACTTCTTTGTCAAATAAAGCTTTTAATTCTGCTAAAGGCAGGAAGCCATTATGCTTTGATTTTATCTTCTCTAATTGAGATAACGTTAAATATTTAAATGTTATTTCTACCATCTCTCCACGTACAGATTGTACTTTACCATCCCTACTCACAAGATAAAGCTTCGTTTTTAATTCCGGTGTAAAATATCGAACAATGTCAACAGCAGATAGCCCTGACCCGATTACCGCATAGTCTTTTTCCGGTTCAATATTTATACGATTTAACGGGTATGGCCATTTGAAATAATTCGGCGTATCAATCAGTTGATAAGGATCCATCGGACCGAACTGACCTGGTGATAAAAACACAGCATCGACTTCAAATGTCTCATCCTGTGTTGAGACAAGATAACCGTTATCAATCTGTTCAATATTCCTTACATGATTACTGACAATCTTGACGTTTTTCTTCTTAGCAAATTTCTCAAAATGATCTGTCATATATTTACCGAATAACTGCCTTGAATAATATTGATTCTGAGATTTATTTTCATTATCTTCTTTATGTATCTCTAACTGAATCACATCTTCATTTTTGGCAATCCACTTCACAAAATCATCCGGTTTGTTCGGTTTCATGCTAATTAAATTACCAGGATAATTCATGAGTAATTCCGGATCATCATATTGAAACGCACGACCGTTTCCTAAATATTTCTGATCATCGAAACAAATCACCTTGAAGTCATCCATTTTACTTTTTGATAAGTATTTAAGGACATTTACACCTGCTACACCTGTACCTACTATTGCAATTTTCATAAAAAGTTCCTCCTTTTATATATATATTATCAAAAAATAGGGTAAACAAACTTAATGAGCGGGATTTAATCATAAACAAATATATTTATCTTGCAAAAACAACAATTAGAGGTGACATTATGTTAGAAATCAACAATGTCTCGAAAGTATATCGAGGCGGAAAAAAGGCAGTCAACAAGCTAGATATGACAATCGAGAAAGGTGAGTTTATCGCCTTCATCGGAACTTCTGGTTCAGGTAAAACGACCGCAATGCGCATGATTAACCGCATGATTGAACCGACAAGTGGTTCAATTGTATTGAACGGAAAGAACATTAAAGATATGAACCCCGTACAATTACGTAGAAACATCGGTTATGTTATTCAGCAAATTGGATTACTCCCTCATATGACAATCCGTGAAAATATTACGCTTGTTCCTAAACTTCTCAAATGGTCAGAAGAAGAAAAAAATAAAAAGGCAGAAGAATTGATTCAACTTGTAGACCTTCCCGTATCTTATCTCGATATGTATCCATCACAACTATCAGGTGGACAACAACAACGTATCGGTGTCATCCGCGCACTCGCTGCAGATCAGGAAATCATTTTAATGGATGAACCCTTTGGTGCATTAGATCCTATTACACGAGATACGCTTCAGGATTTAGTAAAAGAACTGCAAGTCAAATTTAATAAAACATTCATTATGGTAACGCATGATATGGACGAAGCGATTAAACTTGCGGATAGAATCGTGATTATGAGTCATGGTGAAGTGATTCAGATCGACACGCCAAATAACATATTACGCAATCCAGCAAACGATTTCGTAAAAGATTTCATCGGAGAAAACAGGTTAATCCAAACAACGCCAAATATTAAAACTGTTGATGAAGCAATGAATAAGCCAATATCGATCACACCAGAAAAATCAATAGGTGAAGCGATTAATCTTATGAGAACAAAACGTGTAGATACACTGTTTGTTGTAGATGATCAAAATGTACTTGTCGGTTATGTTGATATTGAAGACTTATCGGAAGCACATAAAAAACATTTAAGTTTATCGCGCATTATGAACCATAAAGTATATTTCGTACGCACCGGGGTTTACCTTCAGGATACTGTTCGAACGATACTGAAAAGAAACATACGCGTCATCCCTGTACTGGATAAACAAGATAAATTATTAGGTGTTATTACACGTGCCAACTTAGTAGATATCGTGTATGACACAATTTGGGGTAACGAGGAAGAGGAGGCATAAACATGATTGAATTTTTAAAGGATAATCAAGCCGAACTCTTTACGAAGACGATTGAACATATTTCAATATCACTACTGAGCCTACTCGCAGCAATAATCGTTGCCGTACCTCTTGGCATCTTGCTTACGAAGTCAGATAAATTAGCGAAAGTTGTACTCTCTATCACCAGTGTATTACAAACCGTACCATCACTTGCAATACTTGCGATGATGATTCCATTCTTTGGTATTGGAACACTACCAGCAGTAATCGCATTGTTCCTATATGTGTTATTACCGATCTTAAATAACACATATTTAGGTATACAGTCTGTAAAGAAAGATGCGAAAGAAGCTGGACGCGCGATGGGAATGACATCTAACCAAATTCTCAGAATGGTAGAATTACCGCTTGCAGTACCAGTCATAATGAGTGGTATTAGGTTATCAGCAGTTTACGCAATCAGTTGGGCAACACTCGCATCATATATCGGTGCAGGTGGACTCGGAGACTTTATCTTTAATGGGTTGAACTTATTCCAGCCAAAATTAATCATTGCCGGAGCTATTCTCGTGACATTGTTAGCACTTATAACAGATTTAATTCTTGCAGTAATTGAAAACTATACGACCCCAAAAGGCTTAAAAGTAACAAAGGGGGATTTATAATATGAAATGTAAAAATAAAACTATCTTATTGTTGAGTGTGATGATACTTATTATTTCACTCACAGCTTGTTCTAATAAAAATGATACAGATAAAGTTAAGATTGCTTCAGTTTATACAACTGAAAATCAGATTTTGGCACATATGATAAAGATACTTGTAGAAAAAGATACAGATCTACCTGTAGAAATCATCAATAATCTAGGCTCAGGTACTGTTGTACATCAAGCTATGGTTCGTGGAGATGCGAACGTATCAGCAGGAAGATATACAGGTACAGATTTAACCGGTGCTTTAGGTAAAGACCCTATCACTGATCCCAAGAAAGCAAGAGAAGTCGTAACAGAAGCTTTTGAGAAAGACTTTGATCAGCACTACTTTGATTCATATGGTTTTGAAAATACTTACGCTTTCATGGTAACCAAAGAAACAGCTAAAAAGTATCATCTCAAAAAAGTAAGTGATTTAAAGAATGTGGCATCTAAGCTTAGAGCAGGTGTCGACTCTTCTTGGATGAAACGTAAAGGTGACGGATACGAAGGATTTAAAAAGAAATATGGCTTTGACTTTCAGGATACTAAGCCGATGCAAATTGGTCTCGTATACGAAGCAGTTAATGCAAACAAGATGGACGTTGTGCTAGGTTATACAACTGACGGTCGTATTCAAAGTTATGATCTTCAAATCTTAGAAGATGATCTTCATTTCTTCCCACCTTATGACGCTAATCCTGTAGCTAGTAATGCATTATTAAAGAAACATCCTGAAATCAAATCAATATTAGAATCAATGAAAAACAAAATCTCAACAGAAGAAATGCAGAAGCTAAACTACGAAGTAGATAACAACTTAAAAGAACCTGCTGTTGTGGCTGAAGCATATCTGAAAAAGCATAACTACTTTGAAGGAGGTAAATAAGATGGAAAAAATGAATACACTCGAACAATTCATCCATTACTTCCAGGATAATGCGGGTTATGTATTTCAATTGTTTATCGATCATTTCTTAATCAGTATCTACGGTGTACTACTAGGTGCACTTGTCGGTATTCCGATTGGTATATGGATTGCGCGTCATAAACGTTTAGTAGCTCCTGTTATTGCTATCGCAAACATTATACAGACCGTTCCAGCAATCGCCCTACTCGCTTTGTTGATGTTAGCGTTAGGTTTAGGTAAAACGACTGTTATTACAACTGTATTCTTATACTCATTACTTCCTATCATCAAGAACACGTATACAGGTATTAAATCTGTTGATACACACTTAATTGATGCAGGTAAAGGGATGGGTATGACAAAACGTCAGTTACTGACAATGGTCGAACTGCCTTTAAGTCTGTCTGTTATTATCGCTGGTATTCGTATCGCACTCGTTATCGCAATCGGTGTAACAGCAATCGGTTCATTTATCGGTGCACCGAGTCTTGGTGATATCATCATCCGCGGTACAAATGCTACAAATGGTACTTCTATTATACTAGCCGGCGCATTACCTACTGCTATTATGGCTGTATTAGCAGATATCATTTTAGGATTTATTGAGCGACGTCTCGATCCGATTAAACGTAATAAAGTGTTGAAACAAGCACCACAAGACAGATAATAATATCCTGCTTAAGTCTTATTTTAATAAATTAAAGTTTTGTGCTATGATTTATTTAATGACTTAAGGAGGATTTTTCTATGAAATCAAAACATTTATTATCAGCATTACTTAGTACGACTTTAATTTTTGCAGCGTGTGGCAATGATTCTACCGATAAAACTGAAGATAAAGCTAAGACTGAATCAACAAAATCTAATACTGATAATCAAGCAACTGAAAAAGCTAAAACTACTGAAAGTAAAGAAACTACCTCTGAAACAGCAGATACAACTAAAGAAAACAAAGATGCTGTAGACTTAATTGAAAAGGCAAAAGATGCAGGTAAAGATATTAAGAGTTATCACTCCTCTTTAAGTGCAACTATGGAATCAGATGGAACTAAAAATAATGCAACTATAGATGTTGCTTCAGATGCCAATAACATAATAAAAGTAGAAAATACTAATGATAACCAAAAATCTTTAATGTACTTATTTGATGATAAGGTAATAGTAAACCAAGATGGTAAACAATTTATTGACGTTACTAAAATCATGGGTAAAGAAGTCAAAAAACAGATTGATCAAATTGAGTACCTATCATACGTAAATTCATTAGATATTTATAAAAATGCACAATATAAAGAAACAAAAGATGGATACTCTTTAACAATGACGTACAAAAATATAGAAGATTATAAAAAGGTTGCCAAAAATATCGGTGCAGATGACCTAGTTAAATCAATTGAAAAGCAATTAAAAGATATTAAAGGTTCTGAAACAGTATATTTTAATAAAGATTACTTAGTTACATCATCTAAAAGAGATGTTGAAATGACAATTAAGGATAAAGTTATAAAAAATATCACAAATATAAGTTACGATAAATTTAATAATGTTGATAATATCAATATTCCTGCCGATGTAAAAAATGCTAAAACATATGAACAGTATCAAAAAGAAATGCAGGACAAAATGAACAGTTCTTCTACTGAAACATCAACTGAAGCAAAATAATATCAAAAAAACTACCTTGAGGTTTTTCCTCAAGGTAGTTTTATTTATTTCTTGCCTTCAATGTAAGCTTCTTTATAGTTATTAATACCAGAGCTGTTTACGACAACGCCTTTCACATATGGTTTATCCATAAATGCTGATCCACGTTGAATCACCGGAATTAAAGCTGCATCATCAAGTAACATCGTACTTGCTTCACCTAAAGCCTTCCAGCGTGCTTCAGGGTCTTTCAGTAACGGCCCTTTTGCATCTTCAATTAACTTATCGTAAGCCGGATTATTATATCCAGTATTTGTTTCAGTTGATAAGAATAAATCTAAGAATGTCATTGGATCTGCATAATCCGGGAACCAGTTACCATATGAAATATCATACTGCCCTTTTTTCTCTAAATCTAATTTTTGTTTAAATGGTTGTTGTTTAATCTTAATTGTTAAACCATCTAAGTTAGATTCTAACTGCTCTTTAAAGTACTCAGCATCTTTTTTCGCTGTATCGATATCTACTGTTAATAATTCTAACTCTAATTTATCGACTCCTAAAGCAGCTTTCGCTTTTTTCCAGTCTTCTTTAGCACTTTCTCTATCAAATTTTAAGTTTTCTCCACCTGCAATTTCAGAGAAGTCACTGCCGTCTGGTCCTTTATAGACATCTTTTGGTGTTAATTGATTTGACGCTACAGATCCGTTATTTAAATTGTTCTTCACATACTTATCTTTATCGATAGATTTCGCTAATGCTAAACGTAAATCTTTATTCGATAATTCTTTCTTATGATCACCTTTATAAGAAATTCTGAAGAATGATTGCGCTGCAGATAATTCTGTTTTAAAGTCTTTATTAGACTTATATTTATCTACGTTTTCGGCAGATACACCCACTGAATCCACTTTACCTGTTTCATATAAATTCAATCCAGTTTGCACATCTTTAATCACTTTATAGTTGATTTCATCTAACTTCACCTTATCTTTATCCCAGTATTTATCGTTCTTAACGAGCTTTACGCTTTCTTCTGTTTTCCACTCTGCCATTTTAAATGGACCGTTGTATAACGTTGATTTTGCATCGATACCATATTTATCCCCTAATTTTTTAGCAAACTTTTCATTTTTAGGCATAAAAGTTCCGAAAGCGAGTAATCCTTTGAAATATGGCTGATTATTTTTCAGTTTAATTTCAAGTTTGTTATCATCGATTGCTTTAACACCAAGCTCTTCAGGTTTCTTTTCACCTTTGTTAATTTCCTGAGCATTCTCAATATCATACATAATAAAAGCATATTCTGAAGCAGTCTTAGGATCTACAACGTTTCTCCATGCGTAAACGAAGTCGTTCGCTGTAACAGGATCTCCATTCGACCATTTTGCATCTTTACGTAATTTAATTGTCCACGTCTTACCACCATCTGTTTCTTTTGGATCTCCTTCAGCTAATGCTGGAACCGGCTTCGTATCTTTATCTAAACGATATAATCCTTCCATAACATTCTCATACATCTGGAAACTTACCATATCAGTAGCCAGCGCTGAGTTCATCGATGGAATATCAGATGATGTTACTAAATTTAATACTTGTTTCCCCTTACTATCTTTATCGCCGCTGCCCCCACTACATGCAGCGAGTACACTTGATAATACTAATACAAATGCAATTAACCATGAATAATTCTTCCTCATGCTTTCTCCCCCTAAATGAATAAAGTACTAACTTAAAATTATTTTATATTAAAAATTCTGATAATTCAATCTTTTATTAAAATAAATTTTTATGTATAAAAAAACAGCAAGCGTCTGCTTACTGTTTATAATAGTAACGAGTAAAGTACTTACCCTCTAAATTTAATCTTTGATAGTCTTTTGCAATACCGCGTGCGTTATGATGTGCCCAGCGTACATCTGTAGCATATTGATGTTTGCCAGGATGATTTGGATTAAAGCGCATGCCGTATAAAGTATTTTGATGTGCTTTAGATATAAATTCATCTTTAATGAATTTCGCACCACCCATCACAGCTTTCTCAGGTGTATCCCATCCTTCTTTAAAGGCAAACTTCGCCGCTTCATTTACAGGGTCATGATCATACGCACCAATACCGAAGAAATTATAATATTTCTTATCACCTTTACCAACGCGTCCTTTATCATCGACTTTAACCCCACGCGCTAGTTCACTCTTACCTTTACCTGTCTCAAGTAACGCATGATTGACCAGATAGATTTCATTGATATCTTCAATACGACTGGCTTTAGCGAATGTTGTACCGAGACCATCTAAAGTGCCTTTCCCTTTAAGTAAGGTATTTAATTTAGCAGCAGCTACTTTCTGACTCATGCCAAGATTTAAAAACTGGTAACGCTGTTCAGGGTGATGATAGTATTTTTTAGGATTTAAATAATAATCAATCTGTTTTTTCGTCGCATTTTTCCACACGACGCCATTAGAGAACTGAGCTGCACTTTTCATCTGTTGATTCAATGCAAATTGATATGAATGTGGCATTTCAACTTTATAATTCATCATTTTCTTTTCGTATTGTTTAATCGAATAACCTATCATTAAATAAATGATGCATGCAATGCCGCAAAGTATCAATAACAATATCATTTTATTTCTTTTTTCCTGTCGTTTAGTAATTTTCGCCATCGTGTACTCCTAATTTAATCTATTTAATTATTTATTATACTATAACTCTTTTTGTGAAATTAAACACATATAAAAAAAGACGAGACCTAAGTCTCATCCAATCTCTATTTCGGATAGCCAGGCGCAAGTACTGGTTTACCTTCACTATCCAATATCGGTGTTAAACCAGCACCATAACCCATTGCAGCGTACAAATACTGCACACCTGTTTGTTCATCAGTAATGATATAAGTACTCATCATCTTTGAACCTTTATCTGAACCATCTTTAATATTTGAAAATCGTTTATTTTCACGAGACATTATTTTTCCCCCAGTGATTTGATAAATAGTAACATCTGTCCTGCATCGAGTGCTCTTTTGTAATCAACCTTTGAAATATTAGATAAATTTTCCGCTTCATAATGATGACTAGAAACGTCTTTACCTGTGAAGAATGCTTTAATCTTGTCCGGCATATTACCATCAGCACTAATATAATTAACGTCCTGATCAATCAATGCCAGTCCGTCTATCTTACTTTTAGAAACGATAAATAAATCACGCGTATCAATACCTTCTTCTCTTAACTGTTCAATCTTGCCATGTAAAGGTTGTTCACTTGTGAAAGCATCTACAAATTTCACGTTAATCTCCTCCAAAGCATTGTGTTACTTTACTATTCCCATAACAACTTATTATGAAACAAAACTAGTTATTTTACGTAAGAAGATTTAAATAATATTTTTAAGTTCTAATAAATTATGGATACGATATTTCGCCTTGCTCTCTTTATTCGAACCGAAATAACAGGCATCAATACCAGCATTGATGGCACCATAAATATCTGAAGTTTCAGTATCACCAATCATCAGAACTTCTGATAAATCTGTAATATTTAATGATTCTATAATCACATCGAAAAAGGCTTTCTGAGGTTTCTCGTATCCTACTGCTTCTGAAATAAATTGATGATCGAAGTATGAGATAATATTTGCATCTGTCATGCGACGCATCTGAGTACATAACACACCATTTGTTGCTGAACAAATCACATAACCCTTCGACTTAACGTATTCAAGAATTTCAATGGCATGTGGCACAAGCTGATGATTTTCATTGATACCAATTCTAAAGATATTCTCTTTCTCCTGAGGATTTACATTGATCCCTTTCTCGCTAAAGAACACCTCAAAACGTTTCGTCAGCACCTCTTGTTTCACAAGTTTACCCTCTTCAAGTAAGCCCCACATCGATTTGTTAATCTCTGAATAACGTTTAAAGTTTTCCTCACTATCATCAATCCCTTCAGAATCAAACACAGCACGAATCGCTTCTCTTTCACCTTTGCTGAAATCAAGTAACGTATTATCTATATCAAATAGAATATATTTGTACATTGTTAAACCTTCTTTGTTTTTTCTTCTATTATATTATAGTTGTCAATAATATCTATCAACATAATAATAACCTAAGCATGGGCTTAGGTTATTATAAAAGTTTATTTAACTAAAGAATCCGCAAATACCTCTTCACTTATCTCTTTTATCAGCTGCAATTTTTTCCATTGATCTTCTTCAGTGAGTATATTCCCTTCTTCTGTTGATGCAAAGCCACATTGTGCACTTAAACTTAATCGCTCTAAAGGGATATATTTTGTTGCTTCCTTAATTCTTTCTTTAATCGCTTCTTTATCTTCTAGCTCAGGAAACTTAGAAGTTATCAAGCCTAACACAACTTTCTTCTCTCCACTTACTTTTTCTAGAGGCTCGAATCCACCTGCGCGTTCTGTATCGTACTCTAAATAATAGCCATCGACATTTTCTTTACCAAATAACTCTTCAGCTACTGTTGTATATGGTCCGCTTGATGCATAATCAGATTTATAATTACCACGGCAAACATGAGTATTTATGATTAAATCATCTGACGCATTCGCAATGACACGGTTATTAATCTCTAAAATTTCCTGAATCAATGCTTCGCTAGATTTATCCGTACCTCCACCTTGTCCATGAATTTTTTCTCGAATTTCCGGTGAGATATGAATGCCCCATGAACAGTCATCCAGTTGCAGAACTTTTAATCCTTCTTTATGTAAGTCATCGATTACCTGTTTATATGTTGTAACGATATCATCATATAGTTCTTTTTTATCCGGGTACACAGCATCTACTGTCTCTTTTACACCAGGTCGTGTTAATTCAACGAGTAACTGCGCAGGTGCAGGTATTGTCTGCTTTACTGTTAAATGACTCGGTGCGTTATTTCTTACAAATTTAAAATGCTCAACGAACGGATGATCTTTCCCATTAATTTTATCCACGAACTTTACTGAATCACTACGTGTTTCAATATTGTTAAACTGATAACCATGATCTAGCTGCTGCTGTTCAATACCATTGAATCCAAAGAAGAAATCCAGATGCCAGTAACTACGTCTGAACTCACCATCCGTCACTGTTTCATAACCAAGTTCATCTAATTTTTGAATTAACTTTAAGATTTCTTCATTTTCAATTTTTGTCAGTTCATTCTGCGTAATTTCGTTATTTTTAAATTTTTCACGTGCCACTTTTAAAGCTTCCGGTCTTAAGAAACTGCCTACATAATCGAATTTTGGTTGTTTGATTGTATTAGTCATATTGATCATCCTCCAGTAAGTTTAATTTTTTGTTTATATATATTTGCATGTCGTACATATCACTATCAGCCATAATAAAAAACCCCACACTCCTTTACACTTTAGTAAAGGGTGAGGGGTTTCCCACGGTACCACCTTTATTCATATAGCCATCACTGACTATACCTCATTGAGTACAAATAATACTCTGACGTTGATAACGAGCGCCAATCCTCGGACATAACCTACTAGAATACGTTCAGCATGCAACTAAAGAGGCCATTTTCAACTTAGTTCAAACACTCCATCTCACCACCTGAAGCTCGCTGTAGAAATTCGTAAGTTTACTTTCCTCTGTACGTTTTGTAAATATTGAATTAATACACATTATAAGAACGATGTTTCTATTTGTCAACAACAATTCTGAAAATTCTTATTTTTTAATTGGATTTTGGTGTGGTACGCGCAACTTTTGTTAGATTCTTACTTTTGGTGCGCGAGACTGTAAGCAGCCATTTACTTTTTTATACAATTTATGCCCACCTCTAAAACAAAGTGGGCACCTGATTACTTTTTTATACAATTATTGCCCACCTCTAAAACAAAGTGGGCACCTTATTACTTTTTTCTCCAATTATTGCCCACCCCTAAAACAAAGTGGGCACCTTATTACTTTTTTATACAATTATTGCCCACCTCTAAAACAAAGTGGGCATTGATTTACTATATTCACCAAATACTCTATGCTACAATCTTATAATCTACCAATCGCATCTGCAATCGCTGTATCACCATTGACCACTTGGAACTCTTTGCCGACAGTATTGTCATTCTCAATAACCGTCTTCAAGACTTCGGACACGTCTGCTCTTGTGATCTTAGCAACTTCTAATGTTTCTGCAACTTTGACATTACCAGTTTCAGCATCGTCTGATAGGATTCCTGGATGAACAATTGTATAATCTAGTCCAGCTGCTCTTAATACGTTATCTGCATAATGCTTTGCTACAACATAAGGTCTGAAACCAGCATCCGCTTCTTGAATTGCGTTACGTGTTGTATCAAACGAACTCACCATGACAAAACGTTTAATGCCAACTTTCTTAGCTGTATCAATCGTTTTCACGGCAGCATCTAGATCAATCAGCATTGTTTTATCAGCACCTGTACTACCACCAGAACCTGCTGTAAATATTACGCTATCGACATCTTTAAATACACTTTCATATGCTGGTAGATCATCTTCCAAATCTAATATTCTTGCTTCGACATTTAATCCATCAAAATATGGCTTTTGTTCATCCTTACGAATGACCGCGATAGGTGTTACATCACTATTCTTCGCTAACTTCTCAACAAGTTGTTTACCTACCTGTCCATTTGCTCCGATAATTAATGTGTTCACTAAAAATCACCCTTTCGAATTTGTACCATCATTGTACAGAACACAATACAAATTTCAATTTATCTGTTTATATTTCTAATTATTTTCTGTATCATCATAAATAATAAAAGGAGGTTATCACAATGACAAATCTAAGACTCGTTCAACCTACACTACAATTCAAAGAAGATATCTTAAGATACCAGCAAGAATTTAATTCGACAAAAGAAGTAATCCACGGTTCATCGTCACTGCACAAATTCGAAGATTTCGACGAGTGGTTTAACAAAATACAGAATAGTGATAACCTCGAACGTATTCCTCATGGCATGGTCCCTGCAACGCAATTCCTATGTGTAAATGAAGATAATAAAATAGTTGGCATGGTAAATATCCGACACTACCTCAATGAAAATTTATTACAAATTGGTGGGCATGTCGGTTATTCTGTCCGACCTGATGAAAGAAGAAAAGGTATCGCAAAATGGATGCTTAAAGAAAGTCTAAAGTTCTTACAGGAAAAAGAAGTTGAGCGTGCGTTGATTACATGTGATGTCGATAATATCGGTAGCAGAAAAACGATAATTGCGAACGGCGGGAAATTTGAATCCGTTGTTCATGATGAATATGATGATATTGATGTTGAACGTTACTGGATTGACATCAAAGGAGTAAACTAAAATGGATAATATAACCATAAATACTT
Organism: Macrococcus epidermidis; assembly: GCF_003259695.1. Taxonomy (GTDB): domain Bacteria; phylum Bacillota; class Bacilli; order Staphylococcales; family Staphylococcaceae; genus Macrococcoides; species Macrococcoides epidermidis. The sequence goes on along the minus strand of NZ_PZJH01000004.1, from coordinate 130,959 downwards.
TCACAAATACGGTTTCAATCAATCCTTATGATCACTCAGCAATGTACTATTTACTGCAAAGTGAATTTCCTGACACAGAATATATCCCACTTAGCAATACATTTAAACAGCTGGAAAAGATTGTACTAAAAGAAAACGAAGGATATTTCGAAGGGAGTATTGAGTTAATCGCTAATAACAAAACTATAATTACAAGAGATATTACTTCAAGCGACTTATATCTACTTTGGTATGATTTATATTTAACAACAGTTCAACAATCCCATGATTTCGACTATCTGGATATTAATTATAAAGTAATCACCGAGATCATTGACGATAAAATTAATATTGAAACGCATGACTTAGTACTGACGGAAGAAGGTAAAAGACTAACTGAAAATGATTTAGTGACGGATATTAGTCAATATACAAAAAAAGAAATCAGCAAAGTATCTTGTACGTTTGAATCATATCAAAAAGCAGTTCATGATGGACTTACATTATTCTTTGAACATCTCAATCATGATTTTAAACGTAACGCGTTTGATAGTCCGTATTACTTTGAATTAGAAAAAATTTATAAAAGATTACAACAAAATTTAAAAAAGCAAGATTCCATCAGTACATGATGGAATCTTGCTTCTTATTATATTACTTCTTCGAATTTCTACCTTCGTCTCTATTGATGAATATATTTGCGATTCTGCCGAATATATCGTTATTAAAGTCCGCTCCACCAAAGGCAGCTTTTGCATAAGTGTCGTCCTCTCTACCTTTTAAACCTGGTGTATCATAATTTGTATTGCCAGTACGACCTGCAGGATTGTGTTCACCATGATGTTTCGGTGGCCAGTGATTATTCTTCTCAGTCATAACACATTCTCCTTTGCAAAATAAGATATATTTCTTAAATGTATTATACCATAAATAGAGATTAAAACATAAAATGTAAATATCCAGTATGAAAAGAAGGTATCTGAATAATTTTCAGATACCTTCTTTCTAGTTATTCGCCATCCAGCTTTGATACTTAATACCTGACGCTTCACAACCCATTCTGTCACCATCGCGATCAAATTTAGATTGATACGAAATGTGACTATCCGTAATACCATAAGGATAATATTGTTTCACTTCAGTACAATTAGCAAGCACTTTAGGTGCACCAGTTTTATAGCGAGAAGTTGGATAACCAGCACGAGATGGTGTTGGTGATTTTTGAACTGTGCTCGTATTATTCGTTGAAACAAATCCAGACACATTACTACTTGTCGTTGATTTAACAGGTTTAGCAGTTTCTTTATAAATATATCCCTCACCTAATGGATTTACATAACCTTTAATTGACCATATTTTATAATGCTTCTGTTTCGCATGAGATTCATTTGTCTTTAATAAATTTAAGTAATATTTCTGTGTATATACGTAACCTACACGCGCATAACCATAACGCACCATCTCTTTATTAACTAATTTGCCGTTTGCATAAAGATATACAAGATGACGACCGTACTTATCTAACTTCTGATTGTTGTCATATTGAATTTGGAGTTTACCGTATCTCATATAATTCTCTAAATATTTTGCCGCTTCTTTGGCATAAGGTTGAACAGGCTTTCTCGGATCTTTTGATTCTGGTGTGTCGATGAGTAACATACGAATCTTAATCGTCTTTTTACCAAGTTTTACGTACGCTGTGTCACCATCAACCACTGAAACGTATTGTACATTGTATTTCGATGACAATGCCTGTGATTCTTTTTGTGGAACGAGGATAAATAATAAAATTATTGCAATAAACATTTTTAACACTTTCATAAAAATTCCCCCAAATGAAATAATCTACTTAAAGTAAGTATATATGATTCATTTGTAATTGGGGTAAATATTTCTAAAAAAACAGTACTTAAAAATAAGTACCGTTAATTTACTACTATTCTATTGGTTCATCTGATTTAAAAACTTCAATTTCCTCTATGTGATTACCATCTCTTTTAATAATTTTAAATAGATAGTTATCATGATAAATCTCATCTTTATTTTCACTGATAAATGATAACATCCAGCCACCGATAGTATCGACATTATCTACCTCAAATTGAACACCTAAAAGTTTTTCTACATCACTAATTAATACACTTGAATGCATCTTATAATGATTATCATCCATTCTAATTATCTTTTCTTTCTCATCAGCATCAAACTCGTCACGGATTTCTCCGACAAGCTCTTCGATGATATCTTCTATAGTAACCAATCCACTTGTACCACCATATTCATCCATTAGAATTGCTAAGTGTACTCGATTTGCTTTCATCTTATGCAGAAGTTTAGTTAAAGCTACTGTTTCAATTTCTCTCATAACTGGATGGATATAATCCGTTAATTGCTTCTCTTGTATAATCTTAATATCTTGTAATGTTAAATCAATAAAATCTTTTATATGAACATAACCTACAATATTATCTTTATCAATTTCATATACTGGATATCTTGTATAACGTTCGTGCTGTATCATTTCTATGACGTCAATAATATTAGCATTGATATCAATTGCAATAATTTCATTTCTTGGTGTCATTACTTCTCGAGCAACTTTATCATCAAACTCAAATGCGTTATTAATTACTTTAAGCTCATTGATATTGATTTCACCAGATTGATAACTATCTGCAAGCAACATACGTAATTCTTCTTCAGTATGGGTTAATTCATGTTCTCCTACTGGTTTAATACCGATTGCTTTCAATAATAATCTTGCTGAACCATTTAATAACCAAATAAACGGATAAAGTATTCTATAGAAGAACATTATCGGTTTACTAAACGCCAATGTCACTGCTTCTGCTTTCTGTATCGCAATTGTTTTCGGAGCTAACTCACCCACAACTACATGTAAAAAAGTAGCGATAATGAATGCAGCAACTAAAGTAAAAATATGAATTAAATCAGTTGGTATGCCCATCATCTCAAACATAGGATGAAGGATAAATTCAAAAGTCTTTTCCCCAACCATACCTATACCTAATGCTGTAATTGTAATCCCTAATTGACAAGCACTTAAATATTCATCTAAATGATTTACTACTTTACTAGCAGATAAAGCGCCTGGCTTGCCTTCATTAACAAGCTGATTTAATCTTGAATGTCTTACTTTGACGATTGCGAATTCTGTTGCGACGAAAAATGCGGTTAAAATGATTAGTATCGTAAATATAAGTAAATTTATAGTTGTTTCCAATAATATATTCTGTCAAATGACAGAATACTCACCTCCATTAATTTTGTATAAATAATAGTAATGTTTTAATTAAAGCTAAATCTTTCTTGGCTAAAGATCTTGCTTCGGTTATATCTTCAGACTGTGCAATATGCTTAATATCATGTTCTAATTGATTCATCTTTAATCTTAAATCTTGAATATCTATGACTTCATGTGATGTAAATTTATTTTTAATTTCATTTAAATGCATACCTTCTTGTTTAAGCTGCTCAATTTCTTTAATCCTGTTTACCATTGTGTTTGAATAATATCTGTAGTTTGATTCACTTCTATTAAATTCTAATAATCCAAGATTGGTGTAATAATCTACCGTTCTATTTGTTACACCTGCTAATTTAGCAAGTTTGCCTATTTTTAATATGTCCTTCCCAATTAGCTCTCCTCCCTCCAAACCATCACGTGATAGTTTATATATTAAAGAATCTTTAATCTAACCTCAATAAATATGTATATATATCTGCAAAATATTTTTATAATTGTGAATATTTTCGACACAAAATAAAAAACACCCTTTTCAGGGTGCTTTATCTAATCGATTAAACCAAGAATAAAAATTTCCTGGACAATACCATTATCATCAAAATCTACTCTTACAAGAAAACCATTCGTTTTATCGTTATCATAGAATATACTATTCTCTTTACGGATATCAACCTTACTCTTCCAAGCTTTCTCTAATGCATCAATATGCACATTTTGATCAGCAACGTTGAGCTTGATGCCAATCACTCTATCCTCTATCATCTCAAAACCGAAATTGCCAAATTCTTTAATTGTACCATTTTCACTATATTCACCAAGATCATCAAGATTTGGAGTATCTCCTAAACCTATACCGTTAATCTTAAATGCTGCGGTACATACTTGATATGCAAAATCAAAGTTTGTAATGTCAGGGAAATTGTAATATGCAGTGCCATCACGCATTTCTATATTTGGGTCATCTACAGATGTATTATTTTCTGTATCACCATTCTTATAATCACCTTTACGGATATTAATAGTTTCAACTATATGATCAGCATTTTCAGTTACTACAACATGGTAACCATTATTATTAATACCATCATAAATAATCGATGATTCTGTATTATGCGTAACTTTTACACCCCATGCTTTAATTAAATCATCCGTTCGTACGCCTTGATCTTTAACCTCTAGAACAAATGTACTAAAATCTCTCGTATAAATATCACCACCAAGAACCATTTCGAAATTATCATATTTTAAGCTGTTTTCATGTGATAATTTTCTATCTTCTCTAAGAATACTTGGCACATTTACCTCTTTGTTGATTCCCCATCCTTCAATATTAAAGGTATTACTTAATATTGAATCAGCAAAATTTTTATTTAATATTGACGGAAAATTATAATGAGACACACCATTAACTAACGTTAACTGACCTTCTTTCGTTGATTGCTGGGTATCCTTATCTCTATCTTCAGTAGTAACGGCTTCTTTCTTCTCACTATTCGATACTTGCTTATCCTTTATATCGTCTTGTGATGTATTACTTTCGATTTTTGTTGCACCTTTTTCTTTCGTCTCTTCTTCTCCACAGCCACTTAAAATTAATGAAAAACTAGCTAAAGTAATTAAAAATTGCAGACTTTTCTTCATAATATTTATCTCCTATGATAATATTTGGTAACTATTTTTATTTAATTATAATAAATTTTATTTCTTATTACACTACATTTTTAATAAACGTCGGAATTATCATGATTGAAATACACTTTACAAATCTATTTTTTACCATCACAATAAAAATATAACAACACTATGAGGTGGTAATAATGAATCCATTTTATCTGTTTTTAATTTTAAGCTTAAATTTATTCTTAGGATTCTTCCTAAAAGAGAACGTATCCGATATTATGTTCCATTTGTTCATGAGCAATCTGCTTGCTGCTCTTCAGTTTTCTGATGAAATGAAAAAACAAACCTTATTATCTAAAGATTATTACATGTATATTTTCATCCATATAATCTATAGTGTTATTTGCGTAACTATCCTCAGTTTTTATTTTAACTTTTGGGTGAAAATCGGACTATTCTTAATGCTGTTTATTATTGTTACTACTTATCTAAAATTTATTAAAAATAAATAAGCCCTACTAAAGTAGCGCTTATTTTCTGAATCAATGGGATTTATTCGTGTGATAAGCACAATAAATCCCATTCTTTTTCTAAGTGCTCATGTTTATCCATGCTCCTAATATTCCTTCTCAATATCCATCGACTGTGGCCAGCCGGATATAGATTGTTTCTTATCGAGTAAACGCAATAAATTCATATCTTCATTTGTAATCTTAAAATCAAAGATATCAATATTATTCTTAATATGTTCTAAGCGTGTAGACTTTGGAATAACGACAACCTGTTCCTGGATTAAGAATCTTAACATAATTTGTGCCGGTGACTTCTTATATTTATTTGCTAATTCTTTCACGACTGAGTTGCCTAATAAAGCACCTTCTCCAAGTGGCGACCATGCTTGATGAACTATTTCTCGTTCTGATAAATACTGATGTAACTTCTTCTGTTGAAAATTTATATGCGTCTCTACTTGATTCACTACAGGTTTCACAGTAGCAATATTTAGTATTGCTTCAGTCTCTTCTGAATTAAAATTTGATAAACCGATTGCGCGGACACTTCCGTCTTTCACGAAACTTTCTAATGCCTGATAGGTACCAATACTATCATTTGTCGGCCAATGAATGAGTACGAGATCACAATAATCGACTGCAAGCTTCGTAAATGAATCGTTCAATGCAGCAATCGTCGCATCATATCCATCAGACATTACTTTCGTCGTTAAGAAAATATCTTCACGTGCAACACCAGACTTATGAATAGAATAACCAACCGCCGCTTCGTTATGATAATAAGCAGCTGTATCAATTAAACGATAACCCGCTCGAATCGCCTGCTCTACGTACTTTCCGATATGCGTGTTATCACTTAAATAAGTACCAAACCCCAGTACCGGCATATCCATTCCGTTATTTAACTTAATCGTTTCCACCTGTATCATCTCCTTATCCCTATTATATAACAGCATTTATATTTCTAATAATCTTAGCAACGCTCAATAAAATATTTATTACTAAAACTAAATATATTATCATTTTCTTTTTTAATACACATGTATTAAAATAAGATTATATTATTTAATACACGTGTGTTAAAAAGGAGATTAACGATGCCGAAAATAGTAAATCATGAAGCAAAAAAGCAACTAATATTAGAAATTGCCTATCATAATATACAGGAACTCGGTAAACAAGGCACATCTGTTAGAAGTATAGCCAGTGCAGCGAAAATGACACCTGGCCAAATCAGATATTACTTTCCAAATCAGTCTGCATTACTTTCAGAAATACTAAATATGCTTACTGAATCAATTGAATCAAATATCAAATCAATATTTATGGACCGAAACATACCTCTTGAAAAAAGAATTGTCGATGCGATATTACTAACAATGCCGCTCGATAAGAAAAGAACTGCGGATATGATCGTGTGGTTGGCGGTACAAGAAGAAAATAGCACAATTGATGAAAACACGATGAGTGATGAAATCTATGTATTAGTACAAAAATCTTTTGAACTCTTGCATCAAAATAATAAAATAAAGCCTTCAATCGACAAAGAAAAAGCCATCACAAAAATGCATGCTTTAATTGATGGATTAGCGTTACATAAACTTTATCAGCCGAAACATCTATTAAACACTTTAGTAGAACAAATCATCACTGAAGAAATTCAATCATGGATGGAGTGAGTAAAGTGAACAAATTATCAAAAATTATTTATATACTCTCGTTCTCAATTATTCTGTTGTCTTGTCTTTACGTTCAATCTAAAACTGAAGGATATATTAAAGTAAGTGCTGATCATAATCACAAAATACATTTTCTGCTAACATGGCTCCCAAGTATTATCGGTATTCTACTAATTCTTATAACACAAAAACCATCCAATAAATTCAGTACATTAATAGATACAAATGTAAAGTCAATCAAATTTTTTATTTTATTATCAATTGCATTAATACTATTAATGATCATTACGCCGAAGTCCATTGTATTTAACCTATTTTATATTTATAAATTATTACTTTTACTAGTTATACCCATGATATTTTTCTATAAGGAAAATATAAACATATTAAAATCAACAAAAAAACAGAGACTTTGGTTGATACCGTTAATCATATGTATCGCTTGGTACATCACCTATATCATCGTTAACTTTAACACATTAACGCTACATAAATATAACATTCCATATGACTATTTAATTATAGGCGCTACTATTTCATTCATTTTAAATGCAGTATTAGAAGAACTATTTTACCGATCATGGTTACAGACGCGACTTGAACCAATGCTCGGCTTTATACCAGCTATCTTTATAACGAGTATATTGTGGGCTTTATGGCATATGGGAATCCAATATCATTCAAACATTTTACTGACCTTTGCAAACGTCATTGTATTTCACAGTATTACCGGCATCTTCTTAGGATTATTGTGGTTAAAATATAGAAATATCATCATAAACATATTCGTTCATGGATTATTAAACTTTCCTATTTATATCGTTACTTATTGGTTTAATTAATGATTAGAGATAAAAAAATAAGCCCTGCATTTGCAGGACTTAATATTAGTTTTTCGCCATCCAAGCTTTAAATACCATATCTTTTGCTTCACATGCCATTTTGTCTTTATCTCTATCAAGACTTTTTGCATAAGAAACATGGTTATAAGTAATACCGTAAGGATAATATTTATTTACTGTCTTGCAATTCGAGAATTTTTTAGGTGCACCTTTTCTATATTTAGAAGTTGGGTATCCAGCTTTTGTAGCTGCCTTTACTGTATGAGAATCATTTACAGTATCAATTTGTGAAAATGGTAAAGTTACTGTTAATAAAGCAATTGATGTTAATACTTTTAAAGTTTTCATGTTTTATCTCCTGTCTGCACAATAGTTACATATATATTAATTATATATAACCATACCAACTATGGATTGTAAATAAAATAAAGAAAAAGGAGGTCTCCAATGCGCAAACTAAAGATTGTCCCATATAATTCTGAATGGCCAAATATGTTCCAAAATGAAAAATCGCATTAGCTCAAATTCTGAACGATGAACTGATTAGTATCCATCACATCGGAAGTACTTCAATACCTGGTCTAATCGCTAAACCCATTATCGATATCTTAATCGTTGTAAAAGACATTAATAAAATCGATGATTATAACGCTGCGATTGAATTAATTGGTTACGCGGCAAAAGGAGAAAATGGTATTCCTAATCGAAGATATTTTCAAAAAGGTGGCGATAATAGAACACATCATCTGCACATCTATGAAGTGAATGACTTTAATATTATAAGACATATTGCATTTCGGGATTATTTAATCGCACATCCTGAACAAGCGAATCGATATGTAGATAAGAAACTAGCGTTAGTTAAACAAAATGCCACTGACATAGAAGCATATATAGAAGGAAAAAATGATCTCGTAAAAGAATTAGAGGAACATGCGATTGAGTGGTATGAAAAATAATAATATAAAAAAATCAATATTTTTGGTAAGTAGCTATTTAAACGTAACGCAGTATTACATTAATACTTAAAAATCTTTGTATTATCACCATTGCATTTATTATCTCATAAGAGTTATTCTAGATTATACAAGTTAGCAAAGATAAATGGTTAACTATTAATTAATGACAATAATCAACATATGATGTTAATTATTCATTATACTTTTTTTCAACTTAATCCTGTAAGGTAAAAAATATATGACAAAATTTAAGAAGAACAAATATTTCACATTATTATTTTAAAAAATCTTTTTAAATCTAACTATCAACTATAAATTATGATATGGAGAGTCCAATGTTATATCGTTCCAAAAAACAATTTATCAAAGAAACTGCACTTGATATTATAGAAAACTTGAGTGAAGAACAAAAAAATTCGTTAATTTCAAACCCAAATCCTTCACATTACCATTTCACTTTAGGTATTTATATCCGTAATAAATATATTTATAAAAACCAACTAAAATTTCATTATAACCATGCAGATCATTTATCCTATGAAATTATAGATTCTGTTCTTGCGCGTATCGTTCCTAAATATAAAAAAGGACAACATAGAAGTTTTTTGAAGATGATATAATACAAATATTTAAAAATAATTATAACTGGAGGTCTCCAATGCGCAAACTAGAGGTTGTTCCGTATAATTCTGAATGGCCAAATATGTTCCAGAAAGAAAAAATCGCACTAGCCCAAATTCTGAACGATGAACTGATTAATATCCATCACATCGGAAGTACTTCAATACCTGGTCTAATCGCTAAACCCATTATCGATATATTAATCGTTGTAAAAGACATTAATAAAATCGATGAATATAACGCTGCGCTTGAATTAATTGGTTACGCGGCAAAAGGAGAAAATGGTATTCCTAATCGAAGATATTTTCAAAAAGGTGGCGATAATAGAACACATCATCTGCACATCTATGAAGTGAATGACTTTAATATTATAAGACATATTGCATTTCGGGATTATTTAATCGCACATCCTGAACAAGCGAATCGATATGCAGATAAGAAACTAGCGTTAGTTAAACAAAATGCCACTGACATAGAAGTATATATAGAAGGAAAAAATGATCTCGTAAAAGAATTAGAGGAACATGCGATTGAGTGGTATGAAGATTAACGTCTTTGATTTAAAAGTTTTTTAATGATTAAAAATGGTGAAATTATAAATGCAACTACTTGAACAAGCGATCTTACAGCTTTAACTTTTAATGCGAATGCACTAGCATCCATAGCAATCAATGGATAGCAGACCAATGACAATATAAAGTATCCTGTAACTATGTTATAAGGAAAATGCCAAGGGTTAAGATGATAAATGTTTCCCATAGCAAATAAATACAATCCAAAAAATGCAATACTTAGTATAATTGTAATAATTCTAAAGAAAAAGTTATCAGATTTCATCCAAATTACTCCTTTACATATTTATATATAATTATAAACATATATGCTAAAATATGTATATAATTTATAATGGTATACATTTAATTAAGGAGGATTATTAATGACGATAAAAGAATTTATAAACCACCTATTAGAAAAGAAATGGACGATGGAAGATTTATTATATATATTCTTATCAGCTTGTATTGCTGGTGTGATTGTAACACCAATATTTGCTTTACCAGTAGGATTAATTATTTATTATTACTTCTTCTATGATGAAGAATAAATTTGAAAAAATAGAAAATGCATAAAACGTTAAAGACAATCACTTTCTGCATTTTTGATTTTTTGTAGAGGTGATTTACTTGAAGAAGAAAGTTATAACACTCAATATTCTAAATTACTTATTGTATATTGGTTTGATGTTATTTCATATTTACGGAAATAGTATTATTGAATTGGAAGGTATTTGGGTGTACTGCTCAATTGGTATAAGTTCATTAATAATTATTTTTTATATGTTTCATCTGCTGGATAAATATCCTGGATATAAAAAATTATTATATTTTTCACTCGCAATTAATTTTTTTAATATTGTAGTATATATACCAGTGATGTACTTGATATTACTTTCATTCCCTTAATACCGAGGTATCATTTATATTCGATACCTTCTCCATTTTCCTAGAAGTATATATAGAAGGAAAAAATGATCTCGTAAAAGAATTAGAGGAACATGCGATTGAGTGGTATGAAAAATAATAATATAAAAAATTCACTATTTTCTAAGAAACTAATAATTATTAAAAAATAAGGCAGCCATATTGCTATGACTGCCATCTGTTATTTATCTTTCTTTTTATTTGTGACTGGGAATAGGACTAAGAATAAAATAGGCAGCATAATGATGATCCAAAAATACCATTCCAAAAGGGCTTCCTCCTAAATTATCACAAATTGTATTTCATCTCACATTATATCAGGGAGAAGAAGCATTTAAAATTAATAATATCATTATATATATATCTATTTTTCAGCGTTCTTATACAAATCCATAATTTTATATTTAACCTCTTTATCTTTAAATCTTAAAACAATAACATCTTTCTCGTCTATTTTTTCTTTTTCATTATCTGAATTGATTATCGTATTTTTATTTAGAAAAGTTATAGGAATATCAATACCTTTATGTAATGAAGCAGGATCATTCAAGCCCTTTCGTCCTTCATATACAAGATAAATTCTTTTATTTTTTGATTTAATATAAATTTCTTGACTTGGTAACACAAAATGATGTTTATTCTTTGCTGTAATATGCAAGTTTGCTGTGTCAGCTTTAAATTCTTTTTGTACATTCACGTTATTTGCGTCAGTAACCCATTGTGTGGCATATAAATAAATATAAATACCAAATAAAACTGTAGAAAATAATAAAGCTCCTAATATAGACAAAATAACTTTCTTTTTATTCGACTTCTTAACTTTCTTTAACGCATCAAATTCTCGTGCTTCCTGATGTTGATAATCAGTTTCTTCACTCAATTGCTCTTCCTGTAAACGCTCATATAGCGCTCTGCAAGCTTCACATTTATTCATATGGTCATTCATCAATTCATTTGTTTCATCACTTGTCAGACCATCGATATAGTTAGGTAACAAGTCTTTAAATAAACTATGATTCATTATGATACACCTCGATTAATTTTTGTTTTGCTCTAAAATAAGTAACCCTAGCCCAATTTTCAGTTTTACCAAAGACAACCGCTATTTCATTGAATGTGAGTTCTTTCTCAATTCTTAGTAACACGATTTCTTTTTCAAGTGGTTTTAATTGATCAATCAAATAATACAATTCACCTAATTGTTCTTTTAATAGATAATCCTTTTCGACGTTCATTGAAGTACTGTTAATATTATTCGATAATCTATCCACTAAATTTCGTTGTTTAGTATTCTTATGTAGGGCTTGTTTCGCCAGATTTAACGCTATTTGACATAACCACGATGAGAATTTGGTATTCTTATCAGGATCAAATTTATCTAACGACTTAATCGCCTGATAAAACGTTTCCTGCGTTATTTCTTCAGCAAGATCTGCATTATTCATATACTTTAACAAGAACTTATAAATAAAATCACGATATTCTATATAAATCTGATTATCATTCATCCTGAACCTCCTTCTATATATTATTCGTTTTTCTAATACTTTCGTTACAAAAATATATCAAAAAAACAAAACGCATAAAAAGTTCTAGACAAACTTTTTATGCGTTGTTTAAGTATTGATTATCTATATAGGTAAAATATATATTTCTTTGATTATGTAAATTTTTATTCTATCGATTAATTTTCCTAACATTATATTCTTTAATAACAATTAAAATTATTAAGAAAAACACCAAAAATGGAATAACATTATGAGATACCTCTGACCATTCCCATACATTACCTGTAGTTAAATAGCTCATAAAAAATTGAACGAGCAGTACACCGAAACATCCTCCTAAAGCAGCGTAAACAACATCTTTATTTGTTTTCATATTTAATAAACATTCCTTTGATTTTTATATAATTATATACATATATTCTAAATTATGTATATAATTTAGAATAAGTTATATTTTTTTAGAGGTGATTTACTTGAAGAAGAAAGTTATAACACTCAATATTCTAAATTACTTATTGTATATTGGTTTGATGTTATTTCATATTTACGGAAATAGTATTATTGAATTGGAAGGTATTTGGGTGTACTGCTCAATTGGTATAAGTTCATTAATAATTATTTTTTATATGTTTCATCTGCTGGATAAATATCCTGGATATAAAAAATTATTATATTTTTCACTCGCAATTAATTTTTTTAATATTGTAGTATATATACCAGTGATGTACTTGATATTACTTTCATTCCCTTAATACCGAGGTATCACTTATATTCGATACCTTCTCCATTTTCCTATAGGCATATCCTCTAAGTCTTCTTTGACTTTCTCTGCAGTTAGGATAATGGCTTCAAGGATTAGAATAATACTGAGATAATAGAATTGGTCACCCAGAGCGATGAATTCATAAGGAAATATCTTACTTCCGAAATAATATATTAGTGATAGCGCAATAACCGTATCTAGACTATACATGACGATTCTTAATATAGTTATATGTCTTTTAAAGTTCATTTTAATACTCTTTCTATTTTAAGATTTATAAATATAAATTCTTCAATGAAAATATATTTTAATACTCCCCCAGCCACTCCGCTTCTGTCATTACCTCATCAACATCAAAGTCATGCGCATAATCATATTTATATTCCTGCTTAATCCACGCAATAAGCGCTGTATCCTCTGAAATGACATCAATATAAAACGGACTTAATCGAATAAACGTTTTATCATTATAAAGATAACTAAAAAATGGCATCTTTTCTTTCCTTTTATGATATCTCACGTAATTGATTGCATCTTCTAAAGGTAATCCTTTAATATTAACATGCGTAAAATCCTTCTTTAATTCTTCATTATAGACGATATACTCATTGTACCTTTTGATATCAATAATCTTTCCTAACCTATAATGCTGCGCATTAATATCAAATCCATTGTATAGCAAATCATATTTGTTTGAGATTTTCTTTAGTAACTTCATATAACCAAAGTACGTAAGTCTAGATCCATAAAATCTTACACGTTTATCATTCTCTACAAACATAAAAGGTGAAACCATTTGATTTAAAATATCGATACCAGCAACTTTAATTGATGTCATGATTCGTCTCCTTTACTTTGTATTAATATATAGTATTCTTTCAAATCGTCACGACTGTCTTCCGTTCTCAAGATGAGTTGCTAAATTCTTAAAATACATTGGCATACCGATCATTAGAAGTACACCTGCAATGAGTCCATGAAAACTATCCGGTTTAATATCAAATAGTAACGCATATCCAATAAACATAAATGCGATGATACTGAGCGCCGCACCAATATAAAGTTTATGACATGATTTCATTACTTTTATCACCTCATTTTCTTTTTATTATACTATCTCAATCCATGTACTTTACCTTAAACTTACCTTAAAAATATGGCTCAAAAAATATTACAAAATGATTTCGAAGGGCTCTGAATAAAAAAAGTATGTTATAATTAACTTACAAAAAAATAGCTCGTATCTTATTCAGAGTAGGTGGAGGGACTTGGCCCTATGAAACCTCAGCAACAGGCTTATGCACTGTGCTAATTCCAACAAGATGATATCTTGAAAGATAAGAAGTTCTTACTTAAGCTCTTCTTTCTTTAAGATGAGCTTATTTTTATTGTAAAAACGATTTAAGGAGTGTATATAATGAGAACAAGAGCAGACGTATTAGCAGAATTAGTAGAGGCACAAATGAAGAAACCAAACAGTTGGTCATCTAGCATGGCTAGAATGGGAAAGATTTCTCAGCTTAAAAGTGAATTAAATGCACTAGATGCTGAGCTTAATACACAGGGGCCGGAAGAACCAACTATTGTCAAAGAGAACCGTAAAGTTGAGTTTGTTATTAATGGCTACAAAGTGACCGTAGAACCACAGTTTTAATAAAAGTGCCTATCAAGCGATAGGCACTTTTTTCAGTAGTTACAAATTATGATCATTACTCTCTTTTTCTTTTTCTAGCTTGTCTGTAATCTTTCGAACAACTACGAAACTATAAATGCTACTAACCAGCATCATAATAATGATAATTACGAGTAACATCACTACAGAATAAGATTCTGTTAAAGGAGAAAAAGTTAATATTAATAACATTATAGGTGCATAGACACCAAAATAATTAAGCATAAATCTTACATTTTTTAGTTTTGAATACATAATGACCACCCACTTTTATAAATCGACTCATCCTTAATATCCATACGTTCACTAAATCTCCGAAAAATGTTAGGCTATATTAACCTCATTTTATCTCTAATTTTTCCATTTCAACCTTAAAGTTAACTTAAACAAATGACCCACAAATGTAAGTCATTATAATCAATATATCACCTGATTGTTAAAAACATTAACTTTTAGTTCTTCGAGTGTGTAACCAAAGAATATTTTAAATATAAATTTTTCAGGTTTCACATACTTACAAGTAATTATTAACCCCTAAATCGAAAGCAAGAGTAAAGCACTTTAAATCCTTCTAAATTTTATACTCAATATATTTCCGCTCTGTGCATTTTCGTACTAATATTATTTTTCTTTGATACGTTAAAATCACCTTAAGAATTATAAGAACAATCACATTTAATATTATTTTGTAGTGACTACAAATAGATAGATATAATGTTTAACTTTTGTTCTGCAGTTCATATTTAAAGAAAAGTATATCTTCTTCTTCTTTTTTCAAAAGCATCTGTTCCACCTTCTAATATTTTACAAACTTTCCTTTCTATTAAATCATTTTCTAAACTACCGTTAGTATAATAGAACTTATTATTGTTAGGATTCTGATTTTCCTCATCGTGCTCATTTGCAATAATAATATTTTCTGAATCAGCTGCTACAGTAACATTTGCATTGTGTGAAACCACAAATATCTGTCTTTTTAATTTTTGTTTACAAAGATAAGTAATCAAATCATTATAAATAGCATTATTATCAAGGTTATCTTCAGGTTGATCAATTAATAAAGGGGTATCTTCGTCTGTTTGAGATAAAATTAATACTAATAGAATAAATGATTTTTTTCCTTCTGACATTTTATTAAACTCATAATTTTTATATGTAATAATGAAGTCCATGGTTAAAAATATCAATAGTGAAATATCATTTAAAAAAGTAGAAATATTTTTATTCTTTTTAAAAATACCTTCCTTAGTGAGAGAACTATTCAATATATTTTCAATAGTTGAAATAAAATCATTGATAATAGTTATTGTATTAATTTCATAGTCTCTATTTTCCCATAGTGAAATTTCTTTGAATTGGCCATATGCCAATTCTTTATACTTAGATTGTCCTATAGAAAAATGATTTCTAAAAATATTAGAAACCTCATTAATATTAAATTTAACATCAAGTTTTATTTTAACTTCATCTTTAACAAATAATTCTTTATTGATCTCGGTATCACACTTTTTTAAACATTCAATAATTTGATTTATAGTATTATTAATACTAGATAAATTTGTACTTAATGCCATGTCATAATTTTGTCTAGCTTTCAAATTAAATTTTTCTCTGTTTAATAAATTATTAATTTTTTCTTTTTCGGGATTATTTGATTGTTCTTTTTTATATGTTACATAAAGTTTGTTTTTTTTCAATTTTGTTAGGTGAACATTATATTTATCTATTAAGTCAATTTTACGTTGCACACGACTCTCAATGTAACTATTTATTCTGTTCTCTGCATTCTTCATTTCATTCATAATGACCTTATGTAATCCATTAAATAAATTTCCTGATGTTTCCTCAAAATTTAATATATTTTGTTTTTTTAAATCATGTAAAAGTTCTATTTTGTTTTGTTGATAAGTAATATATTGTTCTATTTTATTTGTTTTCTTTGAAATAGAATTTGCTACTTGAAGCTCTTCATTACTTAGAGAAGATTGAAATTCACTTAGTTTACTTTCATAACTTTTAATATTTTGTTTAATAGTATGAATATTTTGAAAATTAATTAATTTATTATTAATCTCCTCATTTTCATTAAGTAATTTTTCAAGGCATAAATTTAAATTTTGTATAGTAGTTCTTATTTCTTTTTTGAAATTTTCAAATGTTCTAATTTCTTGATTGTCACCAATTATTTCTTTTATAAATATATTTCGTTTCTCATTATCAAACGCAATTTCTTGTAATCCATCTTGATAAATAAATTCAATATTAAAATTGTTATTAATCTCATTACCATCTTTTGATTTTATGATAGTTTTATTTGATATTTCATGTACTAAATTATTATAGTCAACATTATTTTTTTTTACTGTTATAGAATCATTAGACTTTTTAGCTAGAATTGATAGCAATAATGATTTACCACTAGATCTACCACCGATAATTGTATTTAAATAAGGATTAAATTTTAATTTTTGTCCACCAAAATATTCATGATTGAGTTCTATGGTATCGATAACTTTACTTTCAAGCTTAATATCAGGGTGTTTTTCACCTATATGTACTCTACTTAAGGGTTCTATTAATATAGATTTTAAACCTTTAAATGTTAAATCTGACTTAATAAAAGTTGATTTTTCTTTATCATACTCTTTTATTTCTTTATAACTATGAGCATCAGATCCAGAAATACATGGAAACAATTTCCCCAAATCTCTTTTTGATTGTCCACTATAAAAAGATATACAGCTTTGATTTGATGTATTAATTATATCAACATAATTTTTTACAAAATTATCATTATTTTTTATTCCGTGGCCTGTATTTGGTGAAATTCCATCATCACTATTTGGAACCATAATTAGAACATTATCTCTATATTGTTTGCCAAATGTTGCTTCTAGAGAATTAATAATATCTTTTGAAGTTGGTAAATATTCGATATTACCATTTTGAAAAATTATATCTTGATTATCAATATAATTTATCTTCTTTCCATCAACATCTTCAACTTGTATGTTTCTCAGAAAATTAATTAAATCATCATCCTTAACTTCATTATTAAATATTAAATGGATATTTACTTTCGAATTATTTCGTTTTTTAGACTTAGACGAATCTGAATTTTGATATTCATTTTTATGAGCAGCACGGGATGTTAAATCAGATACTCTTAGTTCAATGTTTGGAAACAAGACTATATCTTTCTTCAATCCGTATTCGTCTCTATTTATTTTTAAATTTAAATAATTTTCTACTGAGAAATAATCAGTGATGCCTAATACTTTTGCTTCATATTCATTCAGTAATTTACAGTATTCTAACCAATAATCCTTTACTTCATTTTCATTTCCACACAATCTAAACTGATTATTTAATTTTGTAAATGGAGTATGTATATGTAAATCCCATTTTCTCCAATATGATCCATAACTCATTTATTCACCTTCTTATTCTTTTTATATAGATTATATACTGAAATTATATTTATTTCACAATTAATATGAATCAAATAAATATCAATGAACCCATGTAACCTTTCTTTTTATTTATGATTTTTATAATAATTTTGAAAATTAATGAATTTATATTATTCAATAAACTAAATTTTCTCCACTATATTATTAATTAATATGTAATTTTTTTGATAGATTAAAATTCTTAGAATTAACAAGAAATCAAATGAATATAAACAAATTTATTTCAAATTTGATAAAAGGATTATCAAAATGTTAATTTAATTTTTTGTGTCGCTATGTTAACACTGATGTTGAGGTACTTATTTCATATAATAAATTACTATGATATTTATAAAATATCTAACTAATTTTAGAGTCTTGTTACTTTCCCTTTTAAGTTGTTAGAATATGAAAGTAAAGAATGTATTATATATAGAATTCAATAGTTAAACTTTCTTCAATTCAACTATTCTTTAATATTCAAGATCAATATCAATTTTGTGATTCTTAGTTTTTATATACATAAAATCCCTTCATAATATATCTCTAATTTTTCCATTTTAACCTTAAAGTTACCTTAAAAAATGACCCACAAAAGTGAGTCATTACCATTAGTATTTCACCTCATTGTTATATGCAGTCATAAAGAGTAATCCCTTTTTAGTTACTTCAATATTAAGTAGAGACTTGAACACGTTATCATCGATTAAGACATTGAACTTGAATTCCACTAAGCCCATCTCAAGTAAGATAAATATGATGTCGTCTTCTTTAAAGTAACCGTAATAGTCTGCATCTGGGTGATCGGTTAATGTTACTAAAATCTTATGTATGCGACCAAGCTCAAAATCCACGGAGTCACCTCCTTTGTATTATGATGATTTAATCATAATATGGAAATTAATACATAAATTAAAAATTTCTAATTTGGAAAATTTGCACTAAAATATACGAGAAAAACTTATAATAATTTAGTAAAAGACATTATTTTTCAACATTAGATAAAAACATTAACTTTCAATTATAATATAATTTACAAAAAAATTGTGGGTATTTTCCGAGTTGGAAAATACCCACTTTTTTATGATTTTCTTTGTTAATTTCACCTAAAAAAGAGGTGGAATACATTGAATAACTCCGACTTTGCGAAAGCAATCAAATACCACAGAGAGAATCTAGATTTTACTTCCAAAGAAATGGCGCATCAATTAAATATTGGATTATCAACCTATTCTAAATTAGAAAATGCTGAACGCAATATTACTGCTGTTGATCTGTATAACATCAGTAAAATATTTAATATGACGATGGACGAAATCATAACGAAGCAAGGAAGGAGGAAATAGATTATTGGTTTAATGTTTATATATCAAAAGACAAATGGAGTTGTCTACCTAACAACTCCATTTGTTGTAACTTTCGGAATCTTTATTTTATCATTTTTGTATCTGCTAATTCTTTATACCAGTGTGCACTCTTTTTAGGATATCTTTCCTGTGTTTCAAAATCTACATAGAATAAACCATATCTTTTTTCATATCCATTAGACCAAGAAAATACATCCATCAGTGACCAGATAAAATATCCTTTGACATTAGCACCGTCTTCAATAGCATCAGCGATTACTTCCAGATGTTTTTTAACATAATCAATTCGCGCATCATCATATACAGTTCCATCTACAAATTCATCTTTATATCCTAATCCATTTTCAGTGATATAGATTTTTTTATAGTTTGGATAATCTTTTTTCACACGCATAATTTGATCGTATAAACCTTGTGGGTAAATCATCCAATCCCAATCAGTTCTAGGGACATCTATATCAAATTCTCTTTGTCCTACCCCTTTTAATTGATATTTAGATCCACCTTTATTGCCTTTAGAATTATGAGTGATTTCTGATTCGCCGTCAAATCCCCTCATCCAATCACTCATATAGTAGTTAATTCCTAAGAAATCATTTAAGTCTTTAGCAGCATCTAGTTCTTTTAAATCTTCATCTAAAATTTCTAGTTTACCACCATTTACTTTAAGAATGTGATTGACACCTTCCATTGTATGATCAGAATATCGACCAAGATATGTTGCATCTAGAATAAATTTATTATGAATAATATCTTCTAATTCAGCAGCACGTACATCTTCTGGATTTTCTGGATCATACGGATATTTTGTTGGCAAGGCATGCACGACACCTATCTCACCTTCATAGCCATTATCTTTAAATAATTTAACTGCTCTCGCATGTGCTACCATCATATTGTGATGTGACTGAAATACTTTTTCAAAATCATATTTTATGCCTGGAGGAAACTTACCAACAAGATACTGTCCATCACCAATAGGGCCTATTTCATTAAAAGTAGTCCAATATTTTACTTGAGTAAATGTTTCGAAACAAAACTTAGCATAATCTACAAAGTGTTTCACATTTTTTCTATTTAGGAAATCACCATTTTTATGCAAAACTTCAGGTGTATCAAAGTGATGTAATGTAACAAATGGTTCCACATTTCTCTTTAAACACTCATCGAATAAATTTTGATAAAATTGAACGCCTTTTTCATTAACTTCTCCGTATCCTTGTGGAAAAATTCTTGACCATGCAATTGATATTCGTATACCATTTACTCCAAATTTTTCACTTAATTCTAAATCAATTGGATATTTATTATAAAAATCACTTGCTGGTTCAGCAGTATACCAATAATTCTCTTCCAAATAGGTATCCCAAGCTACTCTCCCTTTTCCATCAGTATTTGTCGCACCTTCTGCTTGATACGCTGCTGTTGCTCCTCCAAAAATAAAATCTTCAGGTAACTTTTTCATAAACAATAGATCTCCTCTCTAAGATTTGAATTGATCTTCAACGAATTCAACTGCACCCTTACCATCACGAGTTAATTTGATATATTCTGCACCTTGTGTCTTCGCTAATTTAATACCTAATCTATCTGTATCGATTTTTATATCTTCATAATTTGATGCTACTTGTGGTGCTAAAATCACTAATTGATATTCTTTCATAATATCCATGTGTGCTCCATAACTACCTGCTGCAGCTTTAATTGGTTTATCAAATTCAAGAGCAGCCTTATTTAATGCATTTGCTAATAAACCACTTGTCCCTCCACCAGCACATAATACAAGTACATTTGTTTGCTCTTTTAATCCACTATCATTACTTAGATTACTTTCCGTATTAATAACATTTGCTTTATTATTTGTATTCTTTTCTAAAATTACATCGGCTTTTGTTGTATCAAAATTTTCTTTAACTTTATCTCTTAAATTATTTGAATTATCAACACCAGCTAATTCTTCTTCTAAAATTTGTTTGTCATAAACCTTTAGGAATGGATAGTAAATTAAAACATCCACGACTATTAATGTGATAGCAAGTACAAATGACCACATACCTAAACCTGTTCCCATTATAATCCCTAACGGACCAGGTGTTGTCCAAGGCAAGTTAACACTGAAACTGTTCATTCCTAATACATCTACGAAAAACTTGAATATCCAGACGTTTGCAATTGGTGCAAATACAAACGGAATAAAGAACACAGGGTTCAGTACTAAAGGAGCACCAAATAATATTGGTTCGTTAACACCAAAGAATGTCGGTACTGCTGAAGCTCTACCAATCGCTTTATTACGTTTAGATTTCGTCAGCCACATAAACATAAATGGTACAACTAATGTTGCTCCTGTACCACCCATTGTTACAATAAACATTTGCGTTCCAGATGTTAAAATTTTATCTGCATGCTCGCCTGCTTGTAATAATTGATAGTTTGTTTCAATATTCGCATAAGTTATTGCTGCAATAGCAGGTTCAACAATTGAAGGACCATGAATCCCAATAAACCAGAATAAAGCAAATGCTCCAAAGATAATTGTTATTCCAACGTAACCATCTGCTGCAGTGAACAGTGGTGCAAAGAATTTAACAATTGACTCAGCAACGTTTGTATTTAAGATTGCGCGGCTAAGTAAATCTAATCCATATAGTGTTAAAATAACAAATGAAAATGGAAAAATATCTTTAAATACTTGTGAAATATTTGGTGGTACTTCTGAAGGCATTTTAATTGTTATATTTCTCTTTACACAGAAATTATAAATAATTACTGTCACAAATGCTGCTAAGAAAGCAGTCATTAAACCCTTTGTGCCTAAAAATGCGCTTGAAAATCCTCCAACTTTAACAGCATCTGACGCTAGAAATAGAAATCCACAAATCGCTGCTAACATTGTTGATAAAAAATTAATTTGATTCGTACTATCTAGCTTTCTATTATAAGAATCTGTTAATGACTTAGCTGTCGTACCTGCCACTAATAATGCTATAACACCCATGGTGTAATGATAAGGTTTCATCAATATCATTTCAGCATTTTTACTCCATGTAAATCCAAAAACGTTTGGTACATAAGCAATTAACAAAAATATACTCGAAAATAGTATTACGGGCATAGCTGAAATAAATCCATCACGAATCGCTCTCAAATATATATTACGTGATAGCTTTTCAAATAATGGTTTTGCTTTCTCTATTTGCGCAATTAATTTATCCATTATTTTCAGCTCCCTCTTTTATAAAGCTCAATCATATGCTTCATCATGTCTTTTAATAATAATGTAGTCATTAGATGATCCTGCCCATGCATCATTGTGACACTATATGCAATATCTTCACCAGATGCTTCTTTAGCGAGTAAGCTTGTTTGAACATTATGAGCATCAACAATACATTTATCCGCTTCTTCAACTAATTGTTCTGCCTTATCAAATTCTCCATTTTTAGCAGCATTTAAAGCTTCGAGTAACTTTGACCTTGCATCCCCAGCATATGCAACAATTTCAAATCCAAGCATTGTAGTTTCTTCTCTGTTCATATCAAATTCCCTCCAATATTTTTATATTTTTTCTTTGTAAGATACTGCAGTTGATTTTAATACTTCGTTTAATTGATTAATATTATTATATCCTTCAGATTGTAACCATTTTCTAGCGGCTTCTTCACCTTGTTCAATATAAACTTTAACCGCACCAGACCATGTTGCTCTACCGCATAGTACACCATTAAACTTCGCACCAGATTCAGCTGCAAACTTTAATGTTTCCTGGAATAATTGAGCTGAAACACCTGCGCTTAAATAAATATAAGGTAAATTAGTTGCTTGTTCTTGCTCTTTAAAGTATTGAACTGCTTCTTCTTTAGAATATACAACTTCATTCTCAGCAAATCCTTCCACAAAATTCATATTTACTGGAACTTCTACTTTTAGAACATCAACATTAAAGCGATCTTTTGAGAATAATTTCATTGCTTCATTTACTTTTCTTGGTTTAACTTTAGCAAACTCAACACTACTGTTATCAGCTATATTATCATCATATGTTAATATTTCTAAGAAGAATGGAATATCCTCTGCTACACATTCAGAGCCTATTCTTTCAATATAAGCTTGTTTTTGATCATTAATGTATTTATCATCATCTACATCGTAGTAAAGTAGGAATTTAACCGCATCTGCACCTTGTTCTTTAATACGTTTAGCAGACCATTCAACTAAACAATCCGGTAATCTTCCTTTCGTTGTAGCATCATAACCAGTTTTTTCATAGGCTAATAATAATCCTGCATCTTTATGTTTTACTTTAGAAGCAGGTAATCCATACTCAGGATCTAATAATATTGAAGAGGCATACTCAGTTAGTTCCTTAGCTACCAATGATTTTAAATTTTCTATTTGTTCAACAGTTGGATCTTCTTCCTGAAATGCTGACATCATTCTTTTTAAAGCACCACGTTGGTCAAAAGCTAATGCAGAAATAATTCCATTTTCATCACTAACTTTTTCTAAAAATCTTTTCTTATTTTCAGTATTTATCATGTTTTACACCTCTATAATTTTTATTTGCTTATATAAACCTTCAAATTTATCTATGTTAATACAACCTGTTTGTTGCTCCATTGCATTCAACATACCAAAAGTATTTGCTGTTTTAATAATCTCAATGACAGATTTATCTTTACTATAAGCTGATGCAAACCCAGCTACAGTTGCATCCCCTGAACCTACTGGATTGACTACTCCAATCTTAGGAATATTTACCTTATAGTATTCATCATCATGCTTTACTAAAGAACCATTTGCTCCTAGCGATACAAATATCCATTGTATTCCATTAAACATTTCATGTTTAAGTGCATTCTTCATTTCTGTTATATCTTCTGAAACTGTATAACCGAGTATCTGTGATAGTTCATCTAAATTAGGCTTTATAGCATAAGGTTTATTAGATTGCTCTAATAACGTTGTTAATGCTATACCTGACGTGTCAGCGATAACCGGAATTGATTTATGATTACAAATTTTAATTAAATCTGAATAATAATTGACCGGAACCCCAGCAGGCAAACTTCCAGAGAAAACAACTAATTGCACTTCATCCATTAATTTTTCAAAATGTTTAATAAAGCCTTGTAATTCATCTGTTGAAATATATGGACCGCTTTCTAATATTTCAGTTTGATTTCCTTCATGTAACACTGCTATACAATTTCTAGTTTCTTCTTTTATAGGATAGAAAGAATTTTTAATTTGTGATGCATTTAATTCATCTTCAATAAATGCTCCTAGATACCCACCTTTAAATCCAGTTGCAATGACTGGCGAATTTGCCTGGAACAATACTCTAGTCACATTTAAGCCTTTGCCACCAGCTGTTTTACTAACCGAACTTGTCCTATTAACATTATCAATTTCCAGTTGATTCAGTTTGTAGGAAATATCAACTGAAGGATTAAGAGTAACTGTCAAGATCATTACTTATACTCCTTAGTCATGATATTCACCCTTATCCCACTTCTCCAGGAATTCATCAAAGAAAGCAGGATCTTTTTGTTGATTCTCAGCTGTGTCTAGTTTAGAAATCTTTTCTATCAATACTTTATTTTTATCGTTCGGTTTATATTCTGCATCAAGAAAAGCTTCGATAATGTCACACATCAATAATTCACCAATTATCTTTCCACCAAAACTTATAACATTAGCATTCAGCTCTTCTTTAGCATACAAAGCAGACGTCATATCTCTAACTAATGCTGAACGCACGCCAGGCACTTTATTCGCTGCATTGCTTATTCCAACACCTGTTCCACAAATGCATACACCTAAATCAGCTTCGCCACTTGAAACTGCTTCACCGACCTTCTTGCCATAAATCGGATAATGCGTTCTTGTAAAATCATATGTGCCACAATCAATTACTTCATGTCCTTGAGATTTTAAAAATTTCGAAACTTCCATCTTCGTATCAGTTACTATATGGTCACAACCAATTGCAATTTTCATTTCTAAGTCCTCCCTAAAATTAAGCCATTTTATTTAGCATATCTACTCGAATTTGATGTCTTCCACCGTCGTATTTACCTGTTACAAAAGCATTTACAATATTTATTGCTAATTCATCACCAACAATTTCAGATCCCATAGTAATCATTCGAGCATTATTATGTCCACGAGTCATATAAGCTGATCTTTCATCTGATACTTCTGCTGCAATCATACCTTTAACTTTTGTAGCTACCATAAAACTACCTGCACCATATGCATCAACCATAATACCTAAATTACTTTCATCCTCTTGCACTTTTGAAACAACAGCTAAAGTAGCATCTACGAAATCTTCATGTGATTCATTTGACGTATCAATAACGTCATAACCTTTTTCTGTTAAAAACTCATGAATCTTGTTCTTTAAACTTTGTCCACTTTTATCAGATCCTAATACAACTTTCATTTCCTTCATCCTTTCGATATTTTTGTTCGTTTAAACAATATAAGCGTTTACATGTTTGATTATGTTTAAATTATAATACTTATCAAACAAAAAAGCAACATTATTTGTTTGATTTTGTTTATTTTAAAAAAACAAAAGATCAAGTATAACAATTAAGTTATACTTGATCTTTTTACTCAATATATAATTCTAAATAATAACCTCAGTAAATATTTCTAATCCTTTAGTCTTACTCACATTTTTATCATCAATTACAATTGCAGTAAGTGACTTAAGATCGCAGAATGAAACAAAGTCTTCTTTACCGAGCTTTGAGGAATCGACTAAAAGATACTTTTCAATCGAGTTTTTAATCGCTAATTGCTGCGTATATGCTTCTTCATGAGAAGAGGTCATTACATCAGAGCCTTTAACGCCATTTGCACTAAAGAACATCTTGCTAAATCTCATCTTTTCTAAAGTACTATTAGTCATATCACCTGAAAAAGATTCAGTCAGTTCTCTCATCTCACCACCAATTAAATATACTCTAAACTTATCAGATTTTTTCCTGAATAATATATTAAATACAGGTAGACAATTCGTAATAATACTTATTCTTGTATTAGATATCTCTTCAGCTAAGAGCTCTACAGTCGTGCCAGGACCTAAAAAAATAGTATTCCCCTCTTCTATCAGTTCCGCAGCTTTTTTAGCAATTTGTCTCTTCTCTTCCACGCACTGAGTATGCTTTTCATTATGAGACATTTCTGTATATTGAAATGCCGAATTACTCCTCGCACCACCATGTATTTTTGTTAATATACCCTTCTCTTCAAGTTCTGCTAAATCTCGCCTTACAGTCATATCTGAAACTTTCAAAGAATCTACAATCTCTTTTATTCGAATTGTACCTTTTTTATTAACTAAATTTGCAATCTCATCTAATCGTTCGTATTTATTCATAAAAAGCCCTTTCTGTTTACTTTATGTTTATATTTTAAACAAAACAAACAAATTAAACAACAGTTGTTGTTTTTTAAGATAACAAAAATGAGTATTCTCTAATTTAAAAAATACTCATTCGTAAAATTATTCTTCTATTTCTTCATATCTATCATTTCTATCAATACCAATAAATAATTTATGTTCTTTTAAATCTAAAGTTGTATCTGTTTTCGGTAAATATTTTTTCTCTTTAGAAATTATAAAATCATACACATGATTATCGATTGGCTGAGTAAAAAAAACATATTTCGGTGATTCTTTTATTCTTTCTGAAGATCCAGAAATACCTTCAGCAATCACAGAATACTTGTTATCCTTTTCATTGATATAAAAAGGTGCTGCATGTAATATTTCATTCTTTTCATTATCTACAGCCATTTTAAACGTAATAACGCCAGGAATCTGGTGTTGCTTATTAAATTTATCTGTCACATTGTAATATTTATCATACTGATTGACCATCGCTTCTTTTGCATATGCGTTTGCAAACGCTTCAACCGCTTCATCAATCGAATTGAAAGATTTCCCTTTCACCGATTCTGGAGTAGAACCAAAGTAACCCCAGACATCAGGCTTATCAGGTTTATTCAACTCCCACAATACAATTAAACCAACTATAGTTAATACAATGATCACACTTGAAATCCATCTCGCTTTAGTTCCCATAAAATACCTCCTTTGTATAAATTAATTATACATCTTAAGGTAGGTATAAGAACCTTAAAGTTACCCAAAATTTGAAATTAACTTTAAACTAGATAATAATGATGAAGAAATCAACAATGACTGCTCTTAATACTTTCCGTATCTATGCCATTTTTTCACCTTTTGCATCAAAATATTTTCCATATCTTCAATCTCTACATCAAGAATTGATGAAATGATTGCTGCTACTAGAAATATAATAATGAAATATTTATCGATGATATCTATGACTTGATAATCAAAAAATATACTCCCTACTAAATAAACAGCAATGGCTGCTACTAATGATTTAATAAGTAAATTGAAAGTTTTAAAAAAGATTATTAATATTTGTTTATACATAAGATTAACTCATTTCAAATTGGTTAAAACTATCATACATCTATATTATTCAAAATAAAACTACCCTCGCACCTTAAAGTGCGAGGATAGTGATTATTAATGCTATAAATAGCAGACGTTAATAATATATAAATCAATACATCACATGTTAATAGCACATTATGTAAATAAAGTTCTATTCCTCTACCATTTCATCAAAAGAAAGAATCTTTATACCTTATAATCCCCATATATATCTTATGCTTTTTCAAATGGATAACAACATCAGATTTCGGTATATATTTCTTGTGTTTAGAAACGATGAAATCATAATTATAATTTTCTATGGGCTGATAGAATCCTCCATATTTTGGAGAATCTTTAACCGTCTGAGCATTTCCCGCACCAGAGAAAGCCATAACTGAATACTTGTTATTCTTCTCATTGATATAAAATGGTGAAATATGTAGCATTTTATGATTTTCATTATCAATTAGGAAATCAAATGTCATTACACCCGGTATTTGATGTTGTTGTTCAAATTTATCTGTTACTTTATAGAATGTATCATAGCTCGAAACCCCTATCTCTTTAGAATAGGCTTTTGCAAATTGATTGACAGCTTCATCAATAGTATCGAACTCTTTTCCCTCCATACTTTCAGGCGTATCTCCGAATGATGAAATGTATTTCGGTTGTTCAAATTTATTAAACTCCCATAACGTTATCAGCCCAACGATTGTTAAAACAATTAAAGCACTTGAAATCCATCTCGCTTTAGTTCCCATAAAATACCTCCTCTGTTTGTATTTATTATACTATTATTGGAGGTATTCAGAACCTTAAAGTTACCTTAAAAATCAAACTAAAAAGTACCAACCTATCGATTGGTACTTCATTTTATATTTATATATTATTAACCACCAACTATCATGTCATACAAATCATTTAACGTTTCTTCTCTATCGTTCTTCTTCAAGCCACATTCCCAGACAACAATCACACGAATTCCTAATTCATTCAATTCCTCAATATTGCGTTCATCTCTGGATACATTACTATCTAATTTTTTCTGCCAGAATTCTTTATTTGACTTAGGCATAACAAATAATTCACAGTTATGAACATGCCAAAAACAACCATTTACAAAAACTGCAACATTATATTTTGATATATACAGATCAGGTTTTCCAGGTAAATCTTTAGCATTTTTTGTATATCTTATACCCCTATGGAATAAATATTTACGAACTATTTCTTCAGGTTTAGTATTCTTGCCAGTAATTTTCTGCATATTATGTCGTCTCTGTTCCGGTGTGTGTACGTCCATCAAAACACCTCTAGACTAATAAGATTTATATAAATAATATCGAAATCGTTTTAATATATTTTTGAATTAGTGAAAATGATTAAAAAGTTAATATTTTATAATAAATAATAATTCATCAACATTTTTATATTAAAATACTGTTCATTAATAGTAAAATCTTGTTCCTCCTTATTATAATCAGTATTCTGAACATAATGTTTTCTTTTATTACTTTCATGATTTTGAATACGACTTGTAGGTAGCAATAAAATATTATATGTTTTCCATGTTTCTAAATTTCCATTATTAAATAAATTATGATGTTTTAATAAAAAATAGTATGAAGCTTGTTTATAATTGAGCCCTCTTACTTCATCATAATATTTTGCATCAAGAATAAGTTTATAATCTGAACCGAAATAATAATAATCTGGTTCTACAGTATAGCGATTTTCACTTAAATCTGTAATCTCTGATGCTTTTGTAAAACTTTTCATTTTTTTATTCTTGATATCAGAAAACTCTAGATAACCATTTCCACTTATTCCAATAAAATAACTGTTCAAATAATTTTCTAAAATCTGTTCCCAAATTAAATTAAATGAATTAATAGTCATTCTAACTGTATTGTTGCCACTCTTTCTATATTCAAAAAATTCAATAAGACTCAAAATCAGTTTCTTTTGATAATCTTTAAACGTTTCGTTTAACACAGCTTTAAGTTTATTAATAATAAAGTCTTTGTTATCCCAACCAGTACTACTAATATCGAAATCGATTGTAGAATAATTTAATATAAAAGAAAATTTTTCTATAGTTGAGTTTATAGCAAAAGTCATACACTCACTTATAAAAACGGCATTTTTTTGATTAGAATTAGTTATTAATGGATTAAAAATAATATTACCGTTTGAAATAATTACTGGTGATTTTTTTATCGTTTTATTCCAATTGACTTTACCAGTACCACCTAATTTTTGCGTTTTAATTTCATCATAATATAATCCATACTTTTGATAGTATTCATAGATCTGAAAAAAGGATCTCATAGGATAATCTTTATTTAGATCATCATTAATACCTATCGATGTCAAAGTTTTTTTAAGTATTGCTTTTTTTATACAGTTAAAAAGTAATTTTATATCTTTGTTCAAATTTTCGATTTCTTTAATTTGTTTTAGATCGATATTTGAATAAAAGTGTTTTGGAAAACTAACAAATACATCATTATTATAAGTAACAAAACCCACAAAGTCGGTTACAATATCATTTTCTTTACGTCTAAAATCTGCTAAGGAAAAAATATCTTTATATTTGTTTTCAAATTCCTTTGATATTGCAACCCCATCCTGCAAAACTATATAATTAGTTTTGTATTTCATTATATGACTCTTCTTTAACAAATTTTTCTAAAAATTCCTTAGAAAATACTTGTTCTTTTTCTTCAAACTTTTTATAAAGTTCTCCAAAACTCTTAATATTACTATCAAATAATGATTTCTCAGAATAAGACGCGCCACGAACGTCATTCCACAAATATTGCAATAATTTGCCTTTTAATTTATCGTAGTTAACAGAATAATTATCTTGATTTTCTATATTTGTAACTATTGATTGTTCAGTTAATTCATTGTCATCCAATTTAAATTTAATAAAGAATTGGCCTAATTGCTTATCTTCTGTTAAGCCTAAACCATTTAAATCATCTACAATAAATTCATTTAGATTATGGATAAAATTAATCCATGAAAAATTCATCTTTCCAATGTTAAATACAAAGTTATTTAATGGTTTACCAGCTTCGTCTAGTGCTGCATAATTTGCATCTAAATATTCAAATTCAAATCTTCTTTTAAATGCTGTATCCATTACAAATACGTTTTGATCACTAGTATTAACTGTACCTATAATGAATAGATTATGCGGAATATAAATTTTCGATAAGGATAAACCTATATTCTTCCTTGAGAATTGCTCATTTAAATACTTTTGAATTAATTCATTATCAATTAAATATTCACTTCTACCATCTTCATCTCTATCAAGTAACTGAAATATATCTCCAAAAACTGCTGCAACATTTGCGCGACTCATTTCTTCTAGTATTAAAAAGACAGGTTCATCTCTTTTCTCAAGAGCTCTTTCAAGTGCTAAAGTAAAAACTTGTGGCTTAAAATCATATTTTATTAAATCTTTGCCATCATTATCTTTAGTCACTACAGGCATTATTTGACCTACAAAATCATGATATGATGATTCTGGATGTAATGTAGTTCTAAAAACATTTGGGTGTTCTAATTTATTCTTATAATCTTGCAGCCCATTTTTTCTAATAAATTTTTGAATATTAAAGGACTTACCAGTACCAGGAGCACCGTAAAATAGTTTGTTTTCTGAAATTATGTTTGAATCTGTAACTTTTTCATTGTTATTATATAATTTGTTTTTTTCTAAGAAATATTTGGCTTTTAACATTAAAAATTTATTTTTGTTTTCAGATAAATATTTTGCATATGCTAAACTATTGGTATTTCTATTTAATAGCTGCTTAACATCTTCAAATTCGTGAAATTTATATTTTAAGTTACAAAGTTCAATTAAATCGTCTAGATAGTTCTGAGCAAATTCGCTTAATAAAAATTTCTCATTATTTTGCTCACTCTTAATAAAAAATTCAGTAGAAATTAGATAGTCAAATAGTATATTTTTTTGATTATTTTTCTTAATATTGTCTTTTTCATTTTCAAAGTGTAATATATCTATCAAAGTTTCTTTACTGTAAGATTTATCTTTTCCGTACACTTTAAAATAAGTTAATATTTCATACAAAATATTTTTATATTTTAGCTCTCCGTCAATATAAAAATAACTAAATAAATTAATAAAAACAATTGAAATATAATTCCTTATACTCAATGTCCCTTCTGCTACTTCATTTGCCATATTTGAAAGTGTATAAGCTTTATCAATCCAAATTCCCATCTCATTACCAGGTGTTCGTAATGAATCAAATTTTTTTAAGTATTTTTTTAATGTCTCCTCATCAATTGAATCAGTAGAAAGGTTTGAAACTGCTTCTTCTAAATTTTCACCAAAACTGCTAAATCTTCCTTCTCTTTTATATATCTCGAGTAATGGAATCAATCTAACAACAATTTTTTCTGCATTAGATAAATTTCTATTTATGCCTAATAACTTATATTTATAATCTTCGATTTTATATGATGCATGAATTAATGCATTAATTAACCCTATTCTGTCCTTTTTTGTGACTTCATCAAATCTTTGTCTATCTTTATCTACGATTGCCATAAAATTACTCCTTATTCATATAAATTAATAAATCATTTATAGCTAATGCTAATCTCCTTGAAAACTCAGGAGGTACTGCATTACCAATCATTTTATATTGATTGCCTCGAGTTGATAAAAATTCAAAGTCATCAGGAAAAGATTGCAATCTTGCTGCTTCTCTAACTGTAATCGTTCTTTTCTGTTTTGGATCGTAATGTATAAATCTTAATCCATCTTTATGAAGATGTGCTGTTATAGTTGTACTAGGCATATCTTTTCGTAGGACATGATACTTATGAACTTTAGAATTTCCACCAGTAGCTTTATTATAAATCTCATTTAAAGAATTCGCATTTTGCAATTCATTTTTTCCAGATGCAATATCTTCTGCTAAAATTCCAAATATATCAATATCACGTTTATTTTGAAATCTAGTTATGTGTCCCCAATCAATTTCTATATTTTCAGGTAAAGAATGAGATTGTTTACCTACTCCTTTAACTATAACTTCATTAATTAAAGGATATGATGGAGGTAAATCACTTATTGCATCAAATACAGTTTTTATTTTCTCACTTTTATATTTCGGAAGAATATTATCATAAAAATTCATTAGTCTATGCTGAATTTCTTCCTTAGTTTTATTTCCCTTTCTCATTCCTACTAAAATTACACGTTTTCTATTCTGTGGTACACCATATTCACTCATATTTATTAAAGCGTGGTATTTTATATCTTCGACTATTTCATATCCAATTGAATTGACATCACTTCTTATCAGATCAACAATTGGTGTTCCGTCCGGCATAGCTGAAAGCATCCCAGGTACATTTTCAAATACAAATAATTCCGGCTGATATCTTTCGACAGCTTTCAAATAATATTCAAACAAAAAATTTCTATAATCATTTCTCATACCATTTTTATCTTTTGTTCTACCTGCTTGAGAATAAGCTTGGCAAGGTGGCCCTCCGATAATTAAATCAGTGTTATTACCAGCAAAAAAATCTAAACCAAACGAATATCCATACTTTTCATCATCAAATCCTCTAAATAACTCATCAGTTCTTTGCATATCAAACCAAATAGCACTCTGATCAGCGTCTGTTATATTCCATTTTGTTTTTAATCTATGTCTCAAAGTTTCAATTGGAGCTTTCTCCCATTCAACAGAAGCTAAAGGATGATAATATCCAGATTGTAAAAATCCCTCCAATAACCCCCCCGCTCCTGAGAATAAATCAATCACATTATATTTTTTCATTTTCTAATACCTCTCTCACTTTAGTTGCGATTGCTTTTCCCAATAATGGGGGAACTGCATTACCCACTTGTCTATATTGCTCTTGTTTATTACCAAAAAAAATAAAATCATCAGGAAATGATTGCAGTCTCGCATTTTCCCTAACAGTAGGAATTCTATTCCATCTATAATGAAAATGTGTTCTATGTCCAGTATCAATAGTCCTAGAAGGTTTTTTACTGTGATATCTTGTTAATGCTTCATTATATTTAAAATTCCTTTTTAATAGAATATCTTCAGGTAAAGCTTTATAATTTTTACCTTCCGGAATCAATGATATTAATTTTATTGTATCCTCAGTATGATTTGTAGGTATATGATTAACTATTTTATCGGATTTTGATCTCATCTGTTTTTGATATTGCGTTATTGGTGCATTTAAATATTTAAATTCTTGTCCTAATGAATAATCTTTAACATTATTTAATGAGGGTAAATCTCCTATCGCATCCTCGCAATTTATATATTGATCTTCATTTAATAATGGTTCTGGATATTTAAATTCGGAATTCATTATACTATTATGAATCATTACAAAGAAAACTCTTTTTCTAATTTGCGGAACGCCATAATCAGGTGCATATAAAATTTGTGGCTTTGCTACTTTATACCCTATCTTACTAAAATCTTCTATTACGCGTTTTGCTCCTGCACCATTGTATAATGTCAACATACCAGGTACATTTTCTAAAACAATAACTTTCGGCTTTAATATTTCAGCAGTTTTTACCATGGCACTATATAGTACATTTCTTTCATCAAACTCTTCTCTTTTACCAGCAAGTGAAAAACCTTGACAAGGTGGACCGCCAACTAAAACATCTAATTTAATCTTTTTTTTGTCAACATAATTTTGTATAACTTTAATATTCTCATGGTTGAATAAATCTAACTTCATTGCATCTGCATTACCATGATTTTCTTTGAAAGTTTTCAGTGCCGCATCATCAAAATCAATGCCTAAAATCACATTAAAACCAGCATCCATAAAACCTCTAGACAATCCACCTGCTCCAGAAAATAAATCTATAACATTATACTGACTACTAATATATAAGTCTTTGTTATTAACAATTTTTTGATTTATCCCAAACTCTAAGCATTCTCTTATTCTTTCTTGATCACTTTTTCCAGTAAAATTCATTTCTAACTGTTCAAAGATTTCATCAGGAATTTTTATTTTAATTTCCTTGCCTTTGATAGGATTCCTTCCTGCTCCAGGTCTAGTACCGCCTCTACTCATATTTAACCTCCATTGATAAAAAGTACTTTTATCAATATATATTATCAATTTTGATTATTAATGTAAATGGTTAAACTAATTTTTCAATAAAAGTAATCAACCTATCATATTTCAAGTCATCAAATTTCAAATTTAAACATCCTATTCTGTATTTATTTAAGTTTTATTTATAATCATTTTACATTAAAATCACAGCTTAGTTAATGCAACACGTACTTTCTTGTAAAATAAAGCAAAACAAAATATCTTCATAAAAATTTAAAAATAATTTTGAAAATTCTATATGTTTTATATACACTAATTATAAACCATCCAAAAAGGAGTGCTACTATGAATTTACAATCTGCTCTTCCATCTGAAATACGCGCTTTGATTCGCGATAACAAACTCATCCAGCATACGTCAGGCATGGCTAAGGGCTACATCCAGGCGAATGTTGTGATCTTACCTGAACGTTATGCGTATGATTTCCTCAAATTCTGCTACCGTAATCCGAAGTCATGTCCGCTTCTCGACATCACTGAAATTGGCGAACATTCCTTCCCTAAATACGGTCCTAATGCCGATATTCGTACGGATGTTGGTGAATATTATGTTTACCGTGACGGTGTCCATGTAGAAACGCGTCATGATATTAAAGATTTATATGGTAAGGATATGGTGGCTTTTATTATTGGTTGTAGCTTTACGTTTGAGCATGCATTACTAGATGCTGATATTCCTGTTCGTCATATTGAAGAAGGTCATAATGTACCGATGTATATTACGAATATTCCTACTGAGCAAAGTGGTGTCTTCCACGGTCCTACTACTGTTAGTATGCGTCCTATGTCGATGGCTCAGGCGATTCGTGCAACTGAGATTACAACACACTTCAAAGGTGCACATGGTGCTCCTATTCATATCGGCGATCCTTCTGCTATTGGTATTAAGGATATAAGTAAACCTGACTTTGGAGAAGCTGTTGAAATTCGCGACGGTGAGGTTCCTGTGTTCTGGGGTTGTGGTGTTACACCTCAATCTGTGTGTTTAAATGTTAAACCTGAACTGATGATTACACATGCGCCTGGTTACATGTTTATCACAGATATTAAGGAAAGTGAATTATTGTATTAAAGAAAATGCCATAAGCATAGTCAATACACTATGCTTATGGCTAATTTTTTAAACCGTCCATGACATTGGATTCGGATTTCTATTCAGTTGTTTCACATTACTCTTAGGTAAATTTTCACGTTTAACGACTTTTGGTGTCATACCGCTATTAATCCTTTTATATAATTTCGGATCCATCTGATTCGTTCTAAAACTTTTGAACACTCTATGCGTTATTTCTTCACATGTCGGGCAAGTATCTTTCTGCAAATTACTGCTCATCGTCTTCCATACTTCATATTCTCCACACGTTGTACAATTAAATGTATACTTCGGCATTATTCATCCAGCTTCGGAATAATATTATTTGTGAATATTTCTTTCGGTAATGACAATGTACAACATGCGTTTGGAATATCAACGATACCACCAATATTACCTTGAACTGGTGCTGAGCCGAGTAACATATATGCCTGCTCTCCTGTATAACCACATGTCTTCAGGAACTCAATAGCGTTTAAACAAGCATTACGATAAGCTGTATTTGCATCAAGATATAACTGGTCTCCAGAGAATTCATTCACTGAAATCCCTTCGAATACTAAATATTCATTGTAATGTGGCATCACTGGTCCTGGCTGGAATGCAGGGTTCTTCTTAATCTTATATTTCTCCATACCGCCTTTAATAACGTTCACCTTTAATTCAATCCATCCTGGAATCTCAATTCCACCACAGAATGTAATTTCACCATCACCTTGTGAGAAGTGCAGGTCACCGACTGATAATTTAGCCCCTTCTACAAATACCGGGAAGTAGATGCGTGATCCTTTAGAAAGGTTCTTAATATCACAGTTACCACCATTCTCTCGAGGCGGTACAGTTCTTGCACCTTCTTTAGCAACGCGGTCAAAGTCTGCACCTTTCAATGTTCCTAATACACATGAATCGGGATCTGGTAATTCTGCTAATGCCGGCACACGATTTGGATTCGTATCAACTAAAGCTTTCTCACGTCTGTTCCATTCATCAAGCATTTCCTGACTCGGTGCCACACCCATTAGCCCTGGGTGAATGATACCAGCGAACTTTACATTCGGTACGTGTCTGCTTGTCGCATAGATTCCTTCGAAATCCCAGATTGACTTTGCTGCTTTCGGATAGTGATCTACTAAGAAACTACCACCATTTTCTTTAGCAAATATACCGTTAAAGCCCCACTCATGCGCACTAAATGTTCCGATATCTAAAATATCTACTACTAATAAATCCCCTGGCTCTACACCATTTACATGTACTGGTCCACTTAATACATGCACACGTTTTAAATTAACCTTTTCAATATCAGATGGATCATCATTGTTCTTAATCTGCCCATCCGTCCAGTCCAAACATTCCATCTTAAAGACCTCTCCAGGTTCAACAGAGAAAGCCGCCGGAATATCTGGATGCCATCTGTTATGTCCAGGATGTTTTTGTTCGTGCATTTTCTTCGTTAAATCAATTTCAAATATTTTCTTAGCCATAAAAAATATCCCCCTTGAAAAATCAATTCAATATTACACTTTTAGTGTATTCTAGTTTTCAGAATTTTTCAAATTTTAATGGGATATTTTTATGAAAGGAATTCAACAAAAAAAGACCTCTTCAGGTCTTTTAAAGTTTATTATCTTTCTCCGCCAATTGTTGCTCTAATATTTCAATTCTTTTCTCAAGTTCTTTCTTCTGAAGTGCTTCTAATTCAATTCTACTTATTGTTCTCTGCTTCATATTATCCAGCAATCTTCTAATCGCAATCCCAATTGTAATTGCAATCCAAATCAACAAAAGATAAAAAGCTACTAGCCATACATATTCCATTTTACAATCTCCCTTTTAATTCCTATACACTATATCCTTATAATACCATTTTATTATGATTAAATTCATTTCAATTCAATAGTTTCAAAAATTAAACCAGCACATAAATGCTGGTTTAATCGTTCTATTTATACTCTGCAAAAAACTCTTTCGTCAGTCGTTTCACTTGTGGGCTAAGCAGTAATACTGCGATTACGTTCGGAATCAAGATTAAAGCTAATGCAAGGTCTAATAGTTTCCACAGTTCTGTTCCGTACCCAACTGCTCCGATTGTTATCGAGATAATATAGACGGCTTTCATTATGTTGCCCATCAGTTCTCCAAACAAGAACTCTGCCATTCTTGAGCCATAATATACGACAACGATAACTGTAGATAACACAAAGAAAATCAACGATATTGATATTAACGAACTTCCGAACACACCAAATGCATCTTCATAAGCCCGTGCTGTTAATGCGCCTGGATTTGCTTTTGCATCTTTATGTAAGTATACATCAGATACTAATACAACAAATGCTGTTGTTGAACATATTATGATTGTATCCACTACAATTTCAGAGATACTCCAGAATGCTTGTCTTACCGGATGATCTGTCTTTGCTGCAGCATGGGCAATAGGTGATGTTCCTAATCCTGCTTCATTGGAATACACACCTCTTGCAAATCCCCATCTTACTGTTGAAGCTAGTGCTGCTCCGAATCCTCCCCCTGCAGCTGCTTCTGGTTTAAATGCTTTCTCCACGACTAATGAAATTACCTCTGGTACATGACTGATATTCATCACAATAATGATAAAGCCAAATAATAAATATAGTCCTACCATTACAGGTACAAGTTTCTCCGTAAATGTAGCGATTCTTTGAATACCACCAAACACGACAATTCCGGTAACGATCGACATGATAATTCCTGTAATCCACGGGTTAATTGAAAATGTATCATGTATAGAATCAGCAACTGAATTCCCTTGCACCATTACACTTGGAATTAGCTCAATCATCAACATGAATGCGAATATTACAGCAAATATCATACCGACTTTTTTATTTTTAAATCCTTTCTTCATATAGTAGGTTGGGCCACCAACGAATTCACCTTTTTTATTCTTCTCACGATACTGCATCCCTAGTACATTCTCACTAAACTTCAGTGCCATTGCTAAGAATGCAATTACTAACATCCAGAATACCGCACCAGGTCCACCCATAATAATTGCTGTAGGTACGCCTACGATATTCGCAGCACCTACAGTAGAAGACAGCGCTGATGTTAGTGCCTGTTTAGGCGTAATTGTTCCTTCACCTTTTGGTTCTTTATTAATACTTCCAAAAGTTTGTTTCATGATATAAGGGAAATGTCTAAATTGTATAAACCCTAGATAAACAGTTAAAAACAAACTAGTGAAAAATAGAAGTGATATCAATGGATAGCCCCATAACCATTCTGAAAACTTTACAATATAGTCCATGATCTTCTCCTTAATTTTAATATAGTTTAAGTTTACAGAAATATTTATATCATTTCAATTATTTTTCAGAATATTCAGACCTCATTGTTATTATTTTTTATATAAAAAGAGAGATTCTAAAAATTAGAATCTCTCTTTGCTATTAACTGGTGTACGCCAAGATTTTGCTGTAATTATATTGGCTATTTTGTTGATTTCTATTCAGTGTTGTTCATAATAGTTGAAGGTACTAGGAACTTATCTTCTGCATTATTCTTAAATTAATCGATCGTAAGTCCTTCACCAACAAATTTCTGATATGCTTCATACATTCTTCCCGGTACACCGCTTTCAGCACTGTTATAACGATTGAAGTTCTTATCATTCACTACTTCTTTGATCATCTCAATCGTGTCATCACTTCTCGGATCTTCAATCTTCTCCCCTGTCGTTTCTTCAGCAATAACAAATAATCTTACTAAATATCTCGTATATGAATCATCTTTATCGAGTGTAATCTCTAATTCTTCTGTTAGTTCTTTACTCGTCTCCACAAAACATCTGAAATCTTCAAAGAAGTCTCCAAATCTTATCAATACATGCCGATAATGTTCATCTGATAGCTTCATATATCTGAATGCCAATTGCTTAACCACCCTTAATTTTTAGTCAATTCTAGTGTATCACTTTTGTAAGCGCTTGAAAATGTCGAATTTATTTATCGTGATAATACTTATGCTTCGTCTATGCCATGTGCTGCTCTCATTCCACTAAATATACATCCACCGAGGAAAGTGCCTTCAAGTGCGCCGTATCCGTGTACGCCGCCGCCTCCAAATCCTGCGACTTCTCCTGCTGCATATAATCCATGGATCGGTGTATCTTCCTGACTGATAACCTGACTGTTTAAGTCGGTTTGTATTCCGCCTAACGTCTTACGGCTGATAATGTGCAGTTTAACAGCGATTAATCTTTTAGATTCAAGTATTTTATGTGGTTTAGCGGTTCTAATCAGCTTGTCACCAAGAAACTTTCGTGCGCCGTGAATAAATGTCACTTGTGGATCTTTACTGAACGGGTTATCGAGTTGCAGGTCTCGTTCTATAATCTGTGTCTTAATGTGATCTGCGTCTAGTAATTCACTGCCTGCTAATGCGTTCATCTTACGTACTAGGTCGTGAATATTCTCTGCGACAATAAAGTCTTCTCCTTTTTCTTTAAATGCTTCTACGGGTCCTGTCGCATTTGAAGAAAGGCGTTCTTTTAATAGTAGTTTAATGTCTTTTTCAGTAAGGTCCGGATTTTGTTCAGAGCCTGATAAGACGAATTCTTTCTTTAGAATATCTTCTGTTAAGATAAACCATGAATAGTCATATCCTGTCTTACAGATGGTTTCCAGCGTATGCAATGTATCAAATCCTGGATAGTCTGGTGCTGTCATGCGATTACCTAACGCATCAAACCATAATGATGATGGTCCGGGTATGATTCTAATCCCGTGATTATTCCAGATTGGTGTAT
The DNA here is from genome assembly GCF_003259695.1 of Macrococcus epidermidis. Lineage (GTDB taxonomy): Bacteria > Bacillota > Bacilli > Staphylococcales > Staphylococcaceae > Macrococcoides > Macrococcoides epidermidis. Next base: position 89,697 of record NZ_PZJH01000004.1, on the reverse strand, counting down.
GGTTGATAATGCCTTCAGTATAGTGCCACATGCGGTCTTTATTCACGAGTTTCACGCCTGCTGTTTCACTGATGCCTAACATCTTACCATCTGTTGAATCCGGCACACCTTGTATCATCGTCTCCGGTGCTTTACCGAGTCGGCGTGGCCAGTTCTTCTTAATCAGTTCGTGATTTGCTCCGATACCACCTGTCGTAATAATGAGGTATGGTGTATCAAATTTGAACTGATCAATAATTTCACGGTTAGATGGTTCACCGCGTTCTGCTTCACTTGGCTTGAGTATATTACCTTCAATCGAAGTTATCTTATTGTCTGTAATATTTAACCGTGTCACTTGATGTCGTTCTAAAAAGCGGAAGTTCCCTTTCTGTTCTTCAGCTAATACATAGTTCACAAATGGTTCAATCAGGCCAGGGCCAGTTCCCCATGTAATATGGAAACGTGGTACTGAATTGCCGTGTCCAGATGCACTAAATCCTCCACGTTCTGCCCATCCTAATATCGGTGTCAGTTTAATCCCCATACTTTCTAAATAGGCTTCTTTTTCAAATGCTGCAAATTTAATATATGCTTCTGCCCATTGTTTCGCCCAGTAATCTTCTGTATCTAGACGGTCGAATTGTGCTGTATTTAACCAGTCGCGTTGAGCGAGTTCATAACTGTCTTTTACACCAAGTCTTCTCTGTACTTTTGAATTGACTAAGAATAATCCTCCGAAACTCCAGAATGCTTGTCCACCGATTGCTGTCTTCGGTTCCTGATCGATCATCGTCACGTGATGTCCATTTTTCAATAGTTCTGTTGCAGCAACTAATCCTGAAAGTCCTGCACCAATAATTGTTACCTCTTTTTTCATGATCAATTCCTTCTTTCTTTAGACAGTCTTAATATGATTATATACGAAAAAGACAAAGCATGATTGCTCACGCTTTGTCTTATAAATGTTTTATTGATTCCATAGATCGATCAATGATTGAATCGACATAAATCCTGCACCGATTGTAGCAAGTACTGCAATCACACCTAAAATAAGTAACCACGTTGGATGTTTATAATCTCCAACGATACGTTTATTTTTCGATGCAATAAGAATCGCAGTTAATGTAATCGGTAAGATAAGGCCGTTAAATGCGCCTGCTAGTACTAATAATTTCACTGGTTTACCTACAAGTAAGAAGACGATTGTAGAGAATACGATAAATGAAATTACGACGATATTATTGTGTTTCGTAAATACTGGATGGAATCCTTTTAAGAATGAAGCTGATGTATATGCTGCACCGATAACTGAAGTCAGTGCTGCAGCTAATAATACTAAACCAAAGATTTTAGGTCCGATTGGTCCTAAAGCATGTTGGAACGCAGAAGCGGGTGGGTTTACTGGATCTAACTTCACACCCGTTGCTACTACACCTAACACTGCTAAGAATAAACAGAAACGCATTAATCCTGTCGTTAAGATACCTAAGTTTGCTGCACGAGATACGAATGGTAAATTCGCTTTACCAACCATACCATCATCAATCAGACGGTGAGCTCCGGCAAACGTAATGTATCCACCAACTGTACCACCGACAATTGTTACAAGTGGCATTACAAGTCCTAATGGATTATCAGGCATTACCATCTTCGTTAAAGCTTCCCCATATGGCGGTTGAACTTTAATCATAACAAATGCTACTGTCAGTAACATTACTACACCTAGAATCTGTGTTACAACGTCCATCATCTTATTTGCACTTTTACTACTGAATATGATGATTGCAAGTATTCCTGTAATCACTGCACCAATTCTCACGTCAATACCAAGTAATGCATTAAAACCGAGTCCTGCTCCGGCAACGTTACCGATATTAAATGCTAGTCCTCCAAGTACGATAAGTATCGCGATAAAACTTCCTAATCCTTTAAATACTTCATTTGAAATATCTTGTCCACGTTTACCTGTTACGGTTAACACACGCCAAATATTTAACTGTGCACCGATATCAATAATGATACTCAGTAAGATCGCAAAGGCAAAGCTTGCCAGGAATTGTTCTGTAAAGATTGTCGTCTGTGTCAAGAAGGCAGGTCCGATTGCAGACGTCGCCATTAAGAAGATTGCGCCGAACAGTAATCTGCGCTGCGCTGATGTCATTTTAGGTTTCTCGTTGTTCATAATAAGCCCCTTTTCTTAGTTAGATTGTAGTAATTTCTATATTTTTTTGTAACAATGTATCACGAATTTGTTCAACAAAAGCTAATGCTTCTGGTCCATCCCCATGGACGCAAATTGAATCTGCCTGAATTGGTATTAACTTACCTGTTTCTGTCTTTACTTGTTGATCTATGATCATGCGCAATACATGTTCAACCGCTTCGTCTACATTATGAATCATCGCATTATTCGCTTTACGAGAAACAAGTGTGCCTTCATCTGTATAATTACGATCTGCAAATACTTCGTTAATCGCTGTTAAGCCATTTTCCTGTGCGACGCGTACTAAATTACCATCCGCAATACCCATCACCTTTAATTTCGGATCAAATTGCTTGATCGCATTCACGATAGCTTGCGCAAGCTTTTCATCATTAAAGGTTGCATTGTAAAGTGCACCGTGTGGTTTAACATGATTTAATTCTACTTGATGTTTATTACAGAATGCCTGTATTGCACCAAGCTGATACGTAACGAGGTTCTCAACTTCGTCATAGCTCATATCGACTTGTTTACGACCAAATCCCATGAGATCATTGTAACCAGGATGTGCACCGATGCCGGTATTATTTTCCTTACACAGTGCTACCGTACGATTTAATACATTGAAATCCCCTGCATGCATACCACATGCGATATTAGCAGAAGTAATTAAAGGTATAATCGCTTCATCATTGCCAATCGTGTAATTACCAAAGCTTTCTCCTAAGTCTGCATTTAAATCAATCTTCATCTCTAGCCCTCCAGGAAGTGATTTTTCTCTAAGAATTTTATATCGATAATATTTTCCTGATACCTTGGATGCTGCATAATACGATACTGATAATCAAGATTTGTCGGGAAGCCGGTAATCACCGTCTCATCAAGAATAGATAACATTCTGCGTATCGCTCTATCACGCGTCTTCTCAAATGTTATAAATTTACCGATCATTGAATCATAATACGGAGAAACCATACACTTTTGATATAAGAATGTATCGATTCTTACACCTGGTCCACTAGGTAAATTTAAATATTCTACTTTCCCCGGACTTGGTCTAAATCCGTGATCTGGATCTTCAGCGTTAATTCGACATTCGATACTAAAACCATTAATCTGAATCTCATCCTGCACAAGCTCGAACTTATCGTATAATGCGATATTAAGTTGTGCTTCGATAATATCGACGCCAGTCACCATTTCGGTTACCGTATGTTCTACTTGAACACGCGTATTCATCTCTAGGAAGTAATACTCTTTTGTTGACTCAACGTATAAGAATTCTAGCGTACCTGCACCACGATAATTAATATTTTTCGCTGCGTTGACGGCATCACGTGTCATGCGTTCTCTTACTTCATCCGGTACGATAGCAGCAGGCGCTTCTTCTACAAGCTTCTGATTGTTACGTTGAATAGAACAATCACGGTCGTAAAGATGTACTGCATCTCCTTTACCGTCACCAATGACCTGCACTTCAATATGTCTTGCAGTCTTAATAAATTTTTCTATGTAAACACGGTCGTCTCCAAATGCTTTCTTTGCTTCTGATTTAGCCGCATTAAATAAATTTTCGAAATCTTCCATGCGGCTGACGATACGCATCCCTTTACCGCCACCACCAGCGACTGCTTTAATCACCATCGGTACGCCGATTTCCTGTGCTTTCACCGTCGCTTCAGCGAGTGTCGGTATTACATCTTTTGAACCAGGTATTACAGGTACACCAGCAGTGACCATCGTCTTACGCGCCTCAGCTTTATCACCCATCTTCTCGATTGTTTCAGGTGTAGGTCCAATGAATACTAAATCATGTTCAGCACATAGTCGTGCGAAATTAGCATTTTCAGCTAAGAAACCATAACCCGGATGTATCGCATCTGCACCTGTAATTTCAGCTGCAGCAATCACATTATTCATATTCAGATAACTTTCTGTCGAACTAGATGGACCGATACAAACTGCTTCATCTGCTAAAGTAACGTGTAAGCTATCCACATCTGTCGTAGAATAGACAGCAACCGTCTTAATGCCCATCTTCTTACATGTTCTAATAATTCGAATCGCAATTTCTCCTCGATTGGCAATCAATACTTTCTTCAAAGTGTCACCCCCTATTTTTCTTTAATTGTCACTAACGGTTCATCATAGCCTACAGCAGTTCCGTTCTCGATATGAATCGCTTCAATAACACCATCAACATCAGCATGAATATCATTCATTACTTTCATCGCTTCGATGATACCGATACGGTCGCCTTTCTCAACTTTGTCACCGACACGGATAAACGGCTCTTTTGATGCTTCATCCTGCATATTATAGAATGTTCCTACCAGTTGAGACTTTTGTACGTGATGTCCATGCTCGACAACTTCCTGCTCTGGTTGTTGTGTTACTTGTCCTGGTATTTGCTGTACCGGATAGGTCTGTACTTCTTTAATTGCTTTTTCGATGTAGTATTCGTTATCGCCTTCTTTTACCGAAATAACTTTTAGTTCATTACTATTCATCATATCAATGAGCTGTTGTAATTTATCTGAATTCATTATGATTCCGCCTTCTCTAATAAGTTTTGGATTTTTTGACTCGTGTGTCTGATATCAAATGCATGCATGCTTACTTCATTTATAATCTTCATCATCTTTTTCTTCTCTGCTATCGCTTCTTCTAAAGTGCCTTCAACGAGACGAATCTCACTCCCAGGACCTTTTTGCACAAGTGTAGGGATATCACTGAAATATACTGTTCCTAGCTTTGCATATCCGCCGACAGTTTGACGATCATTCATCAGTATAATCGGCTGACCGTCAGACGATACCTGGATTGAACCGAGCTGAACCGGTTCAGAGATGATATCATAGTTCGTCTTCACTTCTAATATTTCACCTGACAGACGGATACCCATTCTATCTGATGTATTAGAAATTTCGTATGTGCTTGATAGTGATGCCGCTAAATTTTTAAATCGGTCATATTGACGACCTGGAATAAAACGAATCGTGCTTACTTTATCGATAAAATGCGTGTTAACGCGTCTCGTTTCAACAATTTCCGGTTGATTGAATGCAAGAAAATCATCTTTAATCAACGTACGTCCATCTAATCCGCCTAGTTTAATCTTCATATGCGTTGAATAGCTACCCTGAACTTTCGGTAGATCAAAACCACCTTTGACCGTCAGGTAAGTACGGTATCCATTTTTAGCAGTCTTAAATGTTAATATATCGCCGGCTTTTGCGTTATATACACATCGATTAACTACAGGCGTATCATTTAACTCAGCAAGCATATTACCACCAGTAATGATAAATGCATTATCTTCAGTAAATTTAAAGATGCCACCCTGCATCGTCATCTCAATACTCATATGATCTGTATTACCAAGCAGATTGTTACCTAATAATAATGCACGATAATCCATTGCGCCTGCTGGTGATAAACCAACATTTTGAAAGCCTGTGCGTCCGAAATCCTGTATTGTAGAATACATTCCCGGATGTATGACTTGAAGTCCCATTATTGTACCTCCGTTTCAATTTCATAAGTACCGTTATTTACAGCCTGTTCAATGTTATCATATTCTTCTTTTGAGATGCGTTTAAACTTAATATAATCTCCAGCTTCATAGTAAACTTCAGGATCGCGTTTCGGATCGAATAGCTTTAAAGGTGTCTTTCCGATAATGTTCCATCCCCCAGGTGAAGCTAATGGATAGATACCAGTTTGTGCATTTGCTATACCTACAGAACCCGCAGGAATTTCTTTACGCGGTGAAGCTTTGCGGGGTGTTGCAATCGACTCATCTAATCCTCCTAAAAATGGAAAGCCAGGCATAAAGCCTAACATATAGATAAGATAAGGTTTACTTGTATGTATTTGAATGATTTCTTCTGTCGTTTTATTATGTAATGAAGCCATTTCATCCAGATCAAGATTGAACGGTGCCTCGTAACACACAGGAATAACGTATGTCGTTGTCTGCTGTTGATCTGTTGAAGATAGTGTAAGACTCTGTAAAGATTCACTTAACGTTTCATGATCTGTCACTGTATCATCGAAATAAATAACGAGCGTGTTATAAGAAATGACAAGCTCTAATATGCCACTGATAGCGCTATTTTGTATCGCAGATTTTAACTGGATCACCTGCGCATTAATCTCAGGATCAATACGCTCTTCAAAGACGACGCTCATACAGTTCTCATTGATATTTACAATATTCATGATGTAACCCCTTTCTTTTTTTACCTAAATAATCATATCATAATAGTCTGATAATTTAAATTACTTATTTTGAAAGTTTAAAGTAATAAAGAGCAACAATATTTAAACGACATTAATTAAACATATAAATATGTATATAAATATACCTCATAAAAAAACCATTACACAATTTGTGTAATGGTCTAAGATGTCTTATAAAATGCCTAATCCACTTGATTGAATGTCTTTAGCGAATCCTTTAACTGTATCTACTGATAATTCATCGATGTCACGACCGATATTCGGAATCTTCTTCACAACGTCCCCTGGACATGTGATAATGTCGCAGCCGATTTCATCTGCCTGAATCACGTTATAAAGCTCGCGACATGATGCCCATAAAAGTTTCACGCCTTCTTTTTCGTGACAAACTTTTACAGCAGCACGCATTAATGGCATAGGATCTACACCAGTATCTGCGATACGGCCAGCAAATACTGAAACGTATGTTTCAACACCTGGTTTAATTGCTTTTACGATTTCTGTCACCTGTTCGATTGTATAAACCGCAGTAACGTTTAATTTAATATCCTGTTCAGATAATTTCTTGATTAATGGAATCATAGATTCGCCTTTCGTATTCACGACAGGAATCTTAACAAATACATTTTCACCGAATGACTGAATGATTGCTGCTTCTTTCTCCATCGTTTCCATATCATCGCCGAATACTTCAAATGAGATAGAAGCATCTGGTATTGCCTTAACTGCAGCTTCTGCAAAAGCTGTATAATCTTCTACACCAGCTTTAGCCATAAGTGATGGGTTTGTCGTAAATCCATCAACTGTCTGGTTTTGGTAAGCTGTTTTCATTTGTTCGATATCCGCACCATCAGCAAATACTTGCACATTTAAATTTTTCATTATTATTCCTCCACATTTAATGTAAACACTTCTACTTATTATAATCACATAATGTATGATATTGCTAATGATTGAGTATACTTGTTTGTTTTTTCAATATATTTACTATTCTTTTCAGAATTTTATATTTTTGTTGTCATTTGATGTGGTAAAATAAAATGATTAATGAATGGAGGAACATCATGAAAGCGAACAAATATGTTTACTTCTCTATATTTTTTGTTATCTTAAGTATCTTTTGTAACGGTTATAATCCCGTGCTGGCAATACTTTTCGGTTCTATCAATGCCATCATACTGTTTACCGGACTAGTAAGCTGTATTTTACTTATTATTAGTATTGTCTTAATTGATAAAGCTTTGAAGCAGCCTGAAAACATTTCAAGCGGTTTATATAAGGTCGCGAAAATTTGGCCATGGGTCATCTTAGTTGTTATTCTCTTACAACTTGCTAGTATTCTGTTTAGATTTGGTATCATTTAAGGATTGATTCGTCAATCCTTTTTATTATGGAGGTTTTTATATGGTCTATCTTTGGATTGCATGTATGAGTGTCTTCGGTGCATTATGCAGATATAGTATAAGTTTAGCGCTTCATGCACCGCTGTATACAATTATCGTGAATCTCATCGGCGCATTTGCTTTAGGATTTTCTACAACTTACTTTAGACGGCTATCCTGGTCATCGCACATAAAGACTGGAATTACAACCGGTTTTCTAGGAAGCTTCACTACATTCTCTGCACTGAGTAAAGACGTTGCCGATCTCTATTTAGCACATCATTATCTTTCACTTTTCATCTATTATAGTATTAGCATCCCTGGAGGTATGATATGTGCTGTTATCGGTATGAAATGGGGTGACAGAAATTGATCTATGTTGCAATCGGTGCACCATTCGGGGCTATGTTACGATATTATATCAGTCAGAAGATGAATGGCCGTTTTCCATTTGGTACACTGTTCATTAATTTATTAGGTGCATTGTTGTTAGGCATCGTTGCACGTTTTGATATGACAACGATGCTTTTCCTCGGTACTGGTTTTTTAGGCGCATTCACAACATTTTCTACGTTGAACATTGAGATTGTTAAACTGTATCAAACGAATAAAAACTGGTGTATTTTCTATATAACAATTACCTATATATTCGGTCCGTTACTCTACTTGTTTGCATATACATTTCATTTATAATTTTTTTGTAAATTTAGCGTAATTTTTTCTTAAAATTATCACAGCTTATGTATTTATACATTATTATAATATTGAAATTAAAATTTATTTTGGAGGGAACACCGTGAAACGAATTGCATCAATGGTATTAATGTTAACGTTATTAATCTCAATGCTTTTCCAAAGTCCTTATGCACTTGCAGATGTGACGACAGAACAGCCAACGACTGAAGCACCAACGACTGAAGTAGCAACGACTCAAGCAGCGACAACTGAAGCGCCTACAACTGAGAAAGCTACGACTGAATTACCAACGACTGAACAAGCAACAACAGAAACTCCTGCTGGACCGAACTCAGTAAAGATCTTACATACAAATGATATGCATGGTCGTTTAGATGCTGAAGATGGCCGTGTTATCGGCATGGCAAAGGTAAAGACAATCAAAGATAAAGAACAACCTACATTGATGTTTGATTCTGGGGATGCTTTCCAGGGCTTACCATTATCTAACTTCTCAAAAGGTGCTGACATGGCAAAAGCGATGAACGCTGTTGGTTACGATGCGATGACTGTTGGTAACCATGAGTTTGATTTCGGTTTTGAAACTGCGATGAACTATAAGAAACTATTAAACTTCCCTATTTTAAGTTCAAACGTTTATAAAGATGGGAAAAGTGTTTATGCGCCTTCTGCAATTATCGAGAAAAATGGTAAGAAATATGGTGTCATCGGTGTAACAACACCGGAGACTGCTACAAAGACGCACCCGAACAACATTATCGGTGTTTCGTTCCTTGATCCAGTTGCATCTGTAACTGCAGAAATGAAAAAGCTACAAGGAAAAGTTGATGCATTTATCATCTTAAGTCACTTAGGTATCGACACAACAACGAAAGAAGCTTGGCGTGGTGATAATTTAGCGAATAAGATTGCCGGCAACAAAGATTTTAAAAATAATGCAATCGTCATATTAGATGGACATTCTCACTCTGTCATTGAAAATGGTGAATTAAAAAATACGGTAATGCTTGCTCAAACAGGTACGGCACTTGCAAACATCGGGAAAGTTACATTTGATTTACAAAATAAGGTTGCAAGTAATCTGAAAGCTTCAATGATTAAAGAAGCAGATACGAAAGAAGTTACACAAGATGCTGCAGTTAAAGCTATCGTTGATACTGCAAAAGATAACTTTGGGAAAGCAACTTCTGAAGTCGTATTCCACAATCCAGTACAACTTCAAGGTGAACGTAACGACGTACGTACACGTGAGACAAACTTAGGTAACGCAATTGCTGATGCAATGGAAGCATATTCTGTTAACGGATTTGATGCAGCTGGTGACTTTGCTGTAACTAATGGTGGAGGTATCCGAGCTTCAATCGAAGGTAATAAAGATGTAACAATCGGAGATATTATTAAAGTATTACCTTTCGGAAACACTATTACACAAATTAACGTCAAAGGTACTGACGTTAAAGCAATGTTTGAACACGCTTTAAGTGCACCCGTTGTTGAAAAAGACGGAAAAACAGGATTAGATGCAAACGGTGCCTTCTTACACATCTCTAAATCAATCAAAGTTCATTATGACATGACTAAACCTGCTGGTGAACGTGTTTATGCAATTGAAGTATTCAACAAAAAGACAAACAAATTTGAACCATTAAACAATACTAAAACATACAAAGTTGTAACAAATGATTTCTTAGCCGTTGGTGGCGATGGTTATACCATGCTTGGTGGACCTCGTGAAGAAGGACCATCATTAGATGCAGTTGTACGTCAATACTTTAAAGCTGCTGATATGACAGCTTATACAAGTGAAGCATTACAACGTATCTTAGCAGGAAACGCGAGTGCGTATCAACCAGTTGTATCTGAAGAAGTAACGACTGAAAGACCGACAACTGAAACTGTAAAACCTCAAATTGACGTACCTACAGAAGAAGATGGACGCGAAGGTTTCATCATCAACACAGAAGATTCTACTGAAGAACCTGTCGTATTAGAAGTTACAAAGGCTGCTCATGATGATAAAGTCATTCCATTTGAAACTGTTGCAAAGACGAATGAAACAAATTTAGATACGACAATTCAAGCGGATCAAGTTGCAGATGATACAAACAAACCTGCAATTACTGAAGCGGTTGAGCAATTACCGGTGACTGGTGAAGCGGCTGGTACAGGTGCTGCTGCAATCGGATTATTAGGATTAGGATTATATTTAGTGAAACGTAAATCTGCATAACAAATAAGCCTTGAGTGAAATTCACTCAAGGCTTATTTGTTACGGATTTAAATGTTCAATTTGGTCCATAATATTTTCAAGTGCTTCAACTTTATACTGGAATCTACCATGGAAGACAAATTTTTCGAAGAATGTTTGCAATTCTTCTTCACCTACAATCACCTTCACACCATTATCTCTCGAATAATTCGTAATGTGTTCACTACCTACCCCTTCTGCATTGTAGTACGCAATCGGTGTTACCGGATACGGTAACTCAAACACTTTCTCTAAACGTTCTGCTTTTAATTTCAATGCTTCAATCGAGTGGTTATATGTTCTGAATTCAGCATTACCATCTTTGTTCTTATCGAGTACGATTGTCTGTTCAAGCTTCGGATCAAGCTCTAATATGTTGAATACACCTTCTAGCATTGGTTCGCCAGCAAACTGCATCTCACTTACACCGTGATAAATATGACCTGTCCAGTAATTAGAATCTATCAGGTAGATACCAGTTCTCGTCAATACGACATGATCAAGTTTATCAGTGCTTTTCACGCGTTTACCAGGAATATAGATATTTGCAAGAACGTGCATATCTTCCGGACGAATACGCTCCTCACGAATGAACTGTTCTTTTAACTGAATTAAAGTAAGGTCTGTTAAATATTCACCTTTATCTTTCGAGAACATCTTTAAAGATTCGATATGTGATGATTTCTCATCGATTGTTTTCTGTAATGTTTCTTTTTGTTCTGCTAATTCTTTTTTATATTGAAGTCGAGACTTTTCACTCTCATCGTGATACTCATCTGATCTAATTTTCTGTGCTTTACGAAATTCTTCTTCTTTACGCGCAATTGATTTTTTCTTGCTGGATAATGCGAGTAACCATAAGACGAAGAATAATAAAGCCAGGACACCTAAACCAATTAACACATAAAACAAAGTACTTCCTACTTCTACTGACATATCATTCACCTTTCTAACCGTATTTCCTTTATTATAATGAAATTTCAGAAGAACTTCATCGAAAATATGAAAGTAATTTGTGAAAGTTTACTCTAATTAAAAATATTAATAAGAAATTAATATTCTGAACAAAGATTAACAATGTTTAATAAAATATAAATTCTTAATTAATAATGATATGAAATAATTTAAGTGTCCTAAAAATATTTTTGGGCAAAATTAAATTTTCTCGGAGGATGATACCATGGCAATGTATAAACGTTTATTATTAGCAGGTACTTTCGCATCAGCATTATTATTAGGTGCATGTGGTGAAGAGGAAAAAACTGACGACGCAAAAACTGAAGATGCAGCAACAACTGAAGAAGAAACTACTGAAGATGATGCTGCTACAGAAGAAGAGACTACTGAAGAAGAAACTGAAGAAGCTTAATATTTTTTTATTGACTATCTCGCATGAGGTAGTCTTTTTTCATCCTACGAATAAAGCTAAAACGGCGGAATAGAAGTGACCACTACGACAAAAACCGAACAAAAACTATAAATCAAAGAACGATTTATTAGTTTTGTCCGGTTTTTGCTTGTGGCAGAACACTTCTATCCCTGCCTCTATTTATTTAAATTTGCTTTTAAATCTTCAATTTTATCTGTCGCTTCCCATGGTAAATCAACATCTGTACGACCGAAGTGACCGTAAGCAGCTGTTTGTTTATAAATTGGGCGGCGAAGATCTAACATCTGAATGATACCTGCTGGACGTAAGTCGAATGTCTTACGTACTGCATCAACAAGTTGTTGTTCAGTGTATTCAGAAGTACCATAAGTTTCAACTGAAATAGATACGGGTTGTGCTACACCGATCGCATAAGCTAATTGTACTTCACATTTGTCAGCTAGACCTGCTGCAACGATGTTCTTCGCAACATAACGCGCTGCATATGCACCACTACGGTCAACTTTAGTCGCATCTTTACCAGAGAATGCACCACCACCGTGACGCGCATATCCGCCGTAAGTATCTACGATAATCTTACGGCCAGTAAGACCAGCATCCCCTTGAGGTCCACCGATTACGAAACGACCAGTTGGATTGATGAAATATTTTGTTTCTTCATCAATTAATTCAGCTGGAACAACTGGTTTAATAACGTGTTCTTTAATATCAGCCTGAATTTGTTCTAATTCAATCTTCTCATGGTGTTGAGATGAGATAACGATAGTGTCAATTCTTTTCGGCTTACCCGCTTCGTCATACTCAACAGTAACTTGTGTCTTACCATCTGGACGTAAGTATTCTAAAGTACCATCTTTACGCACGGCAGTCAGACGGCGTGCTAATTCATGAGATAATGAAATTGGTAAAGGCATTAAGCTTTCAGTTTCATTACATGCAAATCCAAACATTAAACCTTGGTCACCAGCACCGATTGATTCGATATCTGAGTCAGATAAGTTACCACGGTCTTCTAATGCACGGTCTACCCCTTGAGCAATATCAGGCGACTGCTCATCGATTGCAGTAAGTACTGCCATCGTCTGGAAGTCATAGCCGAATTTAGCACGTGTATATCCGATTTCTTTTACAGTATCACGTACTACTTTAGGAATATCAACATATGTTGATGTAGTAATTTCACCTGCGATTAATGCCATACCTGTTGTTACTGATGTTTCACACGCTACACGTGCTTTTGGATCTCCTGTAAGAATTGCATCTAAGATTGCATCTGAAATTTGGTCAGCAATTTTATCTGGATGTCCTTCTGTTACTGATTCTGACGTAAATAATTTACGATCTGTCATTTATAAACACTCCTAATAAATATATATTTCACGGTTCAAGCTATAAATAAAAAATAGCCCTCTCTCCTATTAAGAGAGAAGGCTAATTATACATAATTAGTCCATTCTGCTCTTATCGTTCAGACAGCTGTCTGCAAACGGTTTGGCACCTTACTTAACAATGAAGTTAAGGGTTGCTGGGCTTCAAAGGGTCCATGTCCCTCCACCACTCTGGATAAGAGAATCCGCAAGTTAGATAATACTAAACTTTTTGTACACTGTCAATATATCGGATTGATTCACAAATTTTCTGAATAATATTTTATCTATAAAATTTTATTTATATTTAATGTAACACTTAAAACCTTATGTTATACTATTTCATGAAACTGCTTACATCAGCAGAAAATATAAACTTGGGGGACCTTTTAATGAGCGAACAAATCTTTGGTAAACTAGATAACTTATTAAAGAGTGATAGCGTATTAAATCAATTATCAAGAACACAGTTAATCAACGAAATTTTAGCAAATCGTGAAGGTGTATTAACAGAGTCAGGTGCTGTCAGAACTGAAACTGGTAAATATACAGGTCGTTCACCAAAAGATAAATTTATCGTTGAAGAAGAAGAAACAAAAGACCAAATCGACTGGGGTACAATCAACCAACCTATCTCTGAAGATATCTTCTTAAAATTATTAGACCGCGTTTTAGACTATTTAGGAACAAAAGATAAAGTTTATGAATTCAATGGTTATGCAGGTGCAGATCCTGCTACTCAATTAAATTTACGCGTCATCAATGAGTTAGCATGGCATAACTTATTTGCACGTACAATGTTTATCCGACCTGAAACATTCAATGAAGGTATCTTAATCGATCCAGACTTCACTATCATTTCTGCGCCACACTTTAAAGCAGATCCAAAAATCGATGGTACAAATTCTGAAACATTTATCATTACAAGTTTCAAACATAAAATTATCTTAATCGGTGGTACTGAATATGCTGGAGAAATGAAAAAAGGTATCTTCGGTGTAATGAACTACTTATTACCAACACAAGGTGTAATGAGTATGCATTGTTCAGCAAACGTTGGTGAAAATAAAGACGTTGCGTTATTCTTCGGTTTATCAGGAACAGGTAAAACAACTTTATCAGCTGACCCACACCGCAAATTAATCGGTGATGATGAACATGGCTGGAACGATAATGGTGTATTCAATATCGAAGGTGGATGTTACGCGAAGACAATCGACCTTTCTCGTGAGAAAGAACCACAAATCTATGATGCGATCCGTTACGGTGCGATCTTAGAAAATGTTAAAGTTGATGAAAAAGGTTTCCCAGACTATGAAGACAAATCATTAACTGAAAATACACGTGCAGCATACCCAATTGAAAATATCGATAACATCGTATTACCTTCAATTGCTGGTCATGCTAAAACAATCATCTTCTTAACAGCAGATGCATTCGGCGTATTACCTCCAATCTCTAAATTAACGAAAGAACAAGCAATGTACCACTTCTTAAGTGGATTTACATCTAAATTAGCAGGTACTGAGCGCGGGGTAACGAGCCCACAACCAGTATTCTCAACATGTTTCGGTTCTCCGTTCTTACCATTACATGCAACAGTATATGCGAATATGTTAGGTGAATTAATCGACAAGCATGGTTCAGACGTATACTTAGTAAACACTGGATGGACTGGTGGAGAATATGGTGTAGGTAGCCGTATGAGCTTAACACATACACGTTCTATGATCCGTCGTGCAATCAGTGGCGAAATTAAAAACTCTGAATTCACTCAAGATCCTATCTTCGGATTATATGTACCAAATTCAGTCGCAGGTGTTCCTAAAGAAATCTTAATGCCACGTAACGCTTGGGTATCTCAAGATGCTTACGATGAAAAAGCAAAAGATTTAGCATTACGCTTCCAGGAAAACTTCAAGAAATTCGGTGAAAAGTCAGCAGAAATTGAAGAAAAAGGCGGCTTTATATTTAGAGGATAATAATAGAGGCTGGAACTGAAGTGTTCTGCCACAAGCAAAAACCGAACAAAACTAATAAATCGCGCTTTGATTTATAGTTTTTGTTCGGTTTTTGTCGTAGGGGCAACTTCTGTTCTGCCGTTTAAGCTGTTAAAGATAAAAGGACTAAAATTTAAGTCACATCTTCATTTTATTCTACAGCTAACATCCATCTATAAATTTCTTCTAGTATCTTGCGTTCATTATCAGGTCGAAGGACGTGTGCTTCATCTTCTAAGTAAATCGCTTCATGCTTTACACCTAAGTTTTTAAGTCTTTCTTCAAGCATCTTGCCATGCGCGATATTAACCTGCTTATCTTCTGTTCCGTGAATAATCATAATTGGGGGACTGTCTGCTTTGATCAGATTAATACCTTCGCGTTTATCATAGGCGGCTTTATCTGAAATCGGACCGACGATGCGCTTTAACATGCTGCGCAAGTCTAGTCGCTCATCATACATGTAATAAATACTCGATACACCACCCCATGTAATAAAGGATGTCACATTACTATCCTGATACGTAACGAGTCCTTGAATACCCCCACGTGAAAAACCTATAAAGTGTAATGGTACATCTGGATACTTTTTTCTTAATATACGCACAAGCGCATATACATCCTCACGGTCACTTCCACCAAACTCATCCTGACCATTATGATGCGTTCCACGGTAATAAGGTGCTGCAACAAGTGTATTCGGATAGGCAAAACGCATCAGTCCAGCTGGTCTAAGCGTCCCTACCTGCCCTTTTCCACCGCGAAGATATATAATGATGCGTTCTACAAGTTTCGGCTCATATAATAAGCCTTTAACTTCAAATTCGTCAGACTGATAGGTTATCTCCTGAAAACTTATATCTTTATAAGTTGCAGGAATTACTTTACTCGTGATGAACATCAAAACGCTCCTTTAGTGTATCTAATAGGTATAGAATACAGTCATCTTTTAACAGGAAACTTTTATCTTCTGTCTGAATGTCATCCAGCGCCTTTGCAATTACCGGACCATCTGTTTCCAGATAATCTTCACGCTTGTCGATTTGCGCTACTTCTACATAGAAGACATCTTTACTGAATGGTGACTGATCATATACGGTATAGGTACCTATAAACTCATAATTACGCACTACACCACCAGTTTCTTCATATAATTCACGATGCATCGCCTCAATAGGTGTTTCATCATACTCAACCTTACCACCCGGGAATTCAATACCTCGAATTTTATTATGCGTAAGTAGCATATTACCCTTAAAGTTTGTTATTATTAGTACATGTTTACTTGTTGGAATATCAGCCTTATTTTTAATTTCGAGGATTACTTTATTTCCAACATGATCTGTAAATATCATTAATCTGCTCCATTCATCACAAAATTATCTATCTAGAGGTCTCTATGAAAAAACTAACTATACTTTTTATTATTTTAACATTAATTATTACCGGTTGTGCAGCACCACAGGAAAAAAAGAAACCATTGACGAAAGACCAGATTATCGCTCGAATGCAGAAGAATATTAAAGCAACAGACAGCATTTCTCTTGATGCCACTAATAAGACAACGATTTCATATGATAAGTTCACAACAAAGTTTACACAGGATACAGCATCTCAATTTGATACGATCAATAAAAGTGCGCTACTTATTAAAGCTGATTCAAATAACACGAAATATCCTGTAAAGTCTGTTATATTCAATATGGATGAGGGGAATATAGAAGCCTTTCCTGAACCTCAATATTTAAATTATCGTGCTCGTAATGCTGATATTCAGTACTTTTCAAGTGTCCAATCAAATATGGTCAATTTAACAGATATTGTTCAAAATGTCGTCAAAAAAGAAGTTGATAATATAAAAACGACGGATAATTCGATTCAATATCAAGGTAACTCTCAAAATTTAAAACATCTGTTTGATTACGGCGTCGATTTCTCAAGCATGAATCAAGTATCTACATTTAATGATCTCACTGATATTAAAATTCAGAGTGGTTCATTTGATGTTGAATTATCACCCGTGAAGAAGCTGCCAAAAACGCTGTACTTTGATATCAAGGT
The DNA here is from genome assembly GCF_003259695.1 of Macrococcus epidermidis. Classification (GTDB taxonomy): domain Bacteria; phylum Bacillota; class Bacilli; order Staphylococcales; family Staphylococcaceae; genus Macrococcoides; species Macrococcoides epidermidis. The sequence continues at coordinate 72,123 of NZ_PZJH01000004.1, read as the reverse complement.
CAATGCTAAAATTAAAAACAAACCTGTCACAATATTGATGAAACAGGAAACGCACTATAAGAACTTTAATAAAACCAATGTATCTATGTATAAAGCAGAAGAAATTGATTAGGAGATTATTATGAAACAACTATTATTAGCTGGTATTAAATTTTACAGAAATTATATCTCACCAATGACACCACCCACATGCCGCTTCACACCGACATGTTCCCAATATGGATTAGAAGCAATTGAAACACACGGTGCATTAAAAGGAAGCTATTTAACGATCGTAAGAATCCTTAAATGTCATCCGTTTCATCCCGGTGGTTATGACCCGGTCCCAGACAAAGAACATCATCATTAAAAAAGGAAATTCCGAAATGGAATTTCCTTTTTATCTATACAGCTTTATTAATCGTAAGCAGCTAATAATGTGAGATGAGATTTCTTTACTTTTGGTACAGAAATATTGAGTCGATTGTCGCTAATTATTTCGTCATATTCAGTAAAGTCATGCGCAAAATAAGTACCTTTCGGCGTAATGTCCGGTACAGTCTGAAACGTTTCACCGAGCAGCGCAGTGAAATATTTGCTGAGACCAAATTCATACATGCCGCCGGATACGAGCTTCATTTCTGGTAAGTCTTCTTTTATCTTAAGTGCACTAGTCACGCCACCTAATCTACTATATTTAATAACTGCAGTATTAACGCCTATATTATAAAATTGTTGTATCGTATGCGCATCAGTCGCACTTTCATCAATAGCAAGATTAACCTTCGGATTCAAGCGATGCATTGAACGATAATCTTCAATAGAACTGAACGGCTCTTCAAAATAAAGAATGTCATACTCAGAAAGTTTACGGATCAAGTTAAAATGATTTGCATCCATTAACCCGTTTGCATCGATGACGATCTCTACATCACTCGTCTTACGAATGGATTGTACTTGCGCTAAAATATTGTGATGCATCTTTAATTTTACACGTGTAGCGTTCGGTTGAATAACACGTGCATCATGATGTAACGTTTGACCGATCAACACAGTCACTGGCTTTAGCGTATTAAAATATTGATACGCAATGATATCAAAACAACTGGATGCATTCGGTTTTTCAGAATCAAGTAAAGCATTGAATGCTTCTATTGAAGATATCGGTCTATTTTTTATTATTTGAAACTGATTGACGAGTGATTGATAAACCGTTTCAATCGTTTCAAAATGATACCACGGTGTCTCAAAACTATTTGCTTCCGCATAATATTCCACACCATCAATTACGATACCTGCTACAAGTACCTTCCGCTCATTTAAAGTAATAAGATTTGTCTTGATCGGCGCTTTAAAAGGTGCAGCATATGAATAAATATTAAGCTTTGAGATATTCATGCATAAACCATTCCTTACATTGATGACGTGATATTTTTCCGTTCGATGTTCGTTTTAAATTATTTACTCGAATAAATTGTTTAGGATGCTTATATTTTGCGATATTATTATTTAATACATTCTGAATAGTTGCATCCATATTACCATCCGCTTCATATAAACAAACCGGCACACTGCCCCACTCGCTGTCGTTAATACCAATAACACAAGCTGCATGTACAGACGTATGACTTAATATGGCCTGCTCAATTTCTGAAGGATATATATTTTCTCCACCTGAAATAATTAAATCTTTGCGACGGTCTAATATATAAAGATGATCCTCTTCGATATACCCGATATCTCCTGTTAAGAAATATCCATCTATGAATGCTTCTTGATTTGCACTTTCCGGATAAAGATAACCGTGCATGACATTATCACCACGAACACCAATTTCACCGACCTGATTCACTGCATTAAATAATTGGATATTTTGATTGACCTGACCGACACTCTTTGGATACTTTTGAATATCTTTTGGTGATGCTGTAATCATTTGAGAACATGTTTCAGTCATGCCAAATGATGTATAGACGGGTAGGTTTGCACTTCGTGCCTGAATAAGTAAACGATCATCTAGTTTAGCACCACCAATCAGTATGCCTTGAAGGGCATATTGCTGGTTAAGTCCTTGTCTTAAGAGACGTTCTAACGTTTGGGGTACAAGCGAGATATGCGTAATCTCTTTATCTTTAATATCATCGATAATCTGCTTTGCATCAAACTTTTCATGCAATACGACAGAGCAGCCATCAATCACTGCACGTATTAATACACTCAAACCACTTATATGAAACAATGGCAGAACATCCAGCCAAATTGAATCATGGTCATACGTAAATATCTGTTTACAATTTCCGGCACTTGCTAAATGATTAATAAAGCGTTGAGGTACTGCTTTCTGAACACCAGTCGTCCCTGAAGTAAACATAATAGATAATATATCTTCTGGATGATTCGGTTTGGCAGTTAATGTTGAATGCTGATTTATTGCCTTTCTAACAAACTCTGATTTATGTATAGCAGAGATGTGCGTGTAATTATTATTTGAAAATAAAAGCTCTGTATCCACAGACGCCATTTGCTTTCTCATTTCATGTTCAGTCAGATGCTTATTGATCATCACTATTTCAATATTCGCAATTATCGCAGCATGAATAAAATAACAATCCATTAATGTATTTTCCGCTACAAGCGCAACACGATGATGTTGAAGTTGATCGAGTTCGTATGCTACTTTTTGAGCTTGTTCGTAGAGTAATTGATAAGAAATATGTTGATCTTGATAAAAAATTGCTGTTTTATCTGGATATCGATTTGCTGTTGTCTTAAGCCACTGCATAATGCCACGTCCTCTTAGTTAATATAATTATCATATCAAAAAGAAGAAGTTAATACATCGGTATGCGCTTTGGTGCTAGATGTTGATATATATTGTTTATCAACATCTACGACATGATATACGCCCGACCTTCTTCACTAGATGTTGATATATTCCGTTTATCAACATCTACGACATGATATATTCCCGACCTTCATTGCTAGATGTTGATATATTCCGTTTATCAACATCTACGACATGATATATTCCCGACCTTCTTCACTAGATGTTGATATATTCCGTTTATCAACATCTAGCGATGAGGTTCTATACTCTACTGATGATTCAAAAATTCCCTTCACTGTTTTCTTGACTGTATATTTGCGTCCTTTATTCTTTCCATACGTTTCAAATTCAGATTTCAGTACATTTCTAATCGTTGTTTTACCTATACCGGTATATCTACTAATATCAGCCGTAGTTACAGCATCATTTTTCAGGATTTTTATCGTTCTAAATGCATCAAGTACTAATTTATTTTTTGGAGTTTTATATCCACAATCACAACGTACAATTCTTTGACGTCCAGACACTATCGGCAAAAACTTTCGACATTCCGGACACTTCATACCTGGTTTTAAAGCATTGAAGGGATAATAATGTATGCGTTCATACTTACTATTAGGATGATGATGCTTTTTTAATAATTCTCCAATATATAGCTCTTCATTTGTCGGTTCCCCCTCACCTAACATTTTCACAATTCTTGAGACGTCCGTTGAATATAATAGCTTATCAGTATGTTCTAGTCCACTCAATTCAAATGTAGGATTAATAAATAACACATAACTTTTCACCTGATAATCGATATTATTTTTATAACAGAAATACTTTAACTTCTTCTCTGCTTTATCGAGTTGTACTAATGGATTGGCATTCACATAATTATTCTCACTCACAAAGTTATTATTACTAAATGTATACGGTCCGGCAAAATTTTTTACATCAATATGTATAATAAATCTGTCTTTAATCAACAAAAAGTCAAATTGCACTTCGCCATTACTCCTGATTCTCACATTCCATAACTTCACGCCGCCACGTGTACCTTTCAATGCATCATAGCATATTCTCTCTCCCATATACCCACGTTCAAATGTATATAGCTGTGATTCATCAAAACTGTCCAATTCTATACGATTCTTAACTTCCCACAAATATTGTTCATAATCACTAAAATCATATAATTTCAGGAACATATCATCACCTCACATATAATATACAAATGAACACAAAAATTAACAAATTAATTTTACGTAAATTTTGTTAACAAAAAAAGCACCCCAAAAAAAGGGTGCTTCACTCTCTTGCTTATGGGAATTTAGGGAACTGATCGAAGTTCGGCTGACGTTTTTCTTTAAATGCGTCACGACCTTCTTTCGCTTCATCACTTGTGTAGTAAAGTAATGTAGCGTCACCAGCGAATTGTTGTAAACCAGCTAGTCCATCAGTATCAGCGTTCATCGCAGCTTTTAAGAAACGTAATGCTGTTGGAGAATGTTGTAACATCTCTTTACACCATTGTACAGTTTCATCTTCAATTTGGTCTAAAGGTACTACTGTATTAACTAAGCCCATATCTAATGCTTCCTGCGCATCATATTGACGGCATAAGTACCAGATTTCACGTGCTTTTTTATGTCCAACGATTCTTGCTAAATAACCTGAACCATATCCAGCATCAAATGAACCTACTTTTGGTCCAGTTTGACCGAAACGTGCATTGTCAGCAGCGATTGTTAAGTCACATACGATGTGTAATACGTGTCCACCACCGATTGCATAGCCACGAACCATCGCGACAACTGGTTTAGGAATAACACGGATTAAACGTTGTAAATCTAATACATTTAAACGTGGAATATTATCATCACCTACGTAACCACCATGGCCACGTACTTTTTGGTCGCCACCTGAACAGAATGCTAAGTCACCTTCTCCTGTTAAGATGATTGCACCTACTCTTTGATCGTCACGTGCACGAGAGAATGCATCGATCATTTCCATTACTGTATTCGGTGTAAACGCGTTACGAACTTCCGGACGGTTGATCGTAATTTTCGCGATACCTTCAAAAAATTCATATTTTATTTCTTTATACTCTTTTAATGTTTCCCAAACTCTAGTCATGATTTTCCTCCTTGATAAACGATACTATTATTGTATCAAATATTTTTAAATTCTCCACATGAATTGTATGACCCGCTTCAATTATCATATGTCGGGCATCGGGCAGTGCTTCTACCATACGTTTAGCGATTGATTCAAACTTCTTATCTAAACTTCCAGTAAGCAATAAGACCGGTTTATTAAAGCTAGGTAAAAGCGGCCAGAGATTCGGTTGTCTGCCTGTTCCATATTCTCTTAAAGCTTTAGCAATACCCATTGGTTCGTGATGCATTCTTATCTCACGCTGTCTTGTTTGCTGTGCATCAGTTAACGGATGATACGTTTTAAATAAAGATAGCTTTTCCCAGTGTTTAATAAATGCCGGATAATCTGTTTCTATCCAATTACTGCGTTCTTCATCCTGCTGAATACGCTCTTTTCTTAATTGCTCATCTTCAATTCCAGGCGTCGCACTTTCGATTATAAGCTTATCGATTAATTCCGGATAATGCAATGCAGTATATAGCGCTATACGCCCCCCCATCGAATAACCATACAGAATGATTTCGGTATATTGATTTCGATAACGCGTTAATGTTTGTGTTAACGATGCTGCAATTGCATCAAATGACCACGTTTCATCCGTATTAAAAGCCGCTCCATGTCCTGGACATTCTACTAATAACACATCTGTGTGGGACAACAGTCTTTCTTTTGCTGGAAGAAAGGTTTGAATGCTACCCAGGAAACCATGAATCATGACAATAAGACTTTCTTTATCACGATTAAAATATTTATATTTCAGCATTGAGTTTCGCCTTTAAAGTAGTAATTAATGCACTGTGTGCTTTCAAATTCTCTTCTCGGTCAGAAGTGATTTCTATAATATGACCGCTTGCTTTCGGTAATGTGATTTCATCAAATACATTAAATTTCTTATATTTAAAGTCATACAACTTTGCAGTATGTTCAAAATCGAGATTCAGCGGTGTGCCAAATAAACGTTCAAAATGCTTCTTATCTTCATACTGTGGTAAATAACTGAATATACCGCCACCATTATTATTCATCACTACAATATTAATCATATGAGCATGGTGATATTCTGATAACATCTTCTGCATAACAAGACCGTTCATATCATGGAAAAATGAGATATCACCGATTATCAACGTCACCTTTTTATGTCGAGACATTCCAAGCGCCGTACTCACTACACCGTCAATACCATTTGCCCCACGATTACAATACGGTTTACCTTCAAAGTTTGTAAAGAATGTATCGCAATCTCTTATCGGCATACTGTTACCCAGAAAGATGACTTCATTCTTCTTGATTTGTTTAAAGATCTGATACATCGCACTACCTTCGTCGAATATCGTTTGTGTGTGCTGCATAATGTGATTGATGACTAAATCATTTAATGTATGCCAGAATTTAATCCATGATTGATTGTTGACTGGTTTCTCTTCTGCGACTTGTCTAAAGAAGTCGTTTGCAGTAATTTCGATAAATAAATCCGGCACTTTCGGAAATGTATTAGGCTGAATTCTTGGTTGAATTAAAATTTGTGGTGCCGTCTGCGCTTTAATCCATTGATTGATTGCTTTCGATACAACTGCGTTACCGACACGAATAATATATCCCGGCTGAATATCTTTAATGACTTTAAAGATACTGTCTCCTGTTGTCACAACATTCGGATGTTTTAAATCACGAATCTGACTGAGCGGATCTGCAATAATCGGTATATTATGTATTGTAGAAAAGACAAGCATCTGTGTTAAATCTTCCAGCTGACAATCACCAACGATTATAATGCCTTTTTCCTGACGAATGATTGGTTTGACTGTATTGACATCAAATGTCTTCTGATAACTAACCTGAACCTTTGGGTTGATCATCATCATTTCTGCTAGCTCAAAGTCCGGCATCAATGGTTCTCTGAAAGGTATATTGAAATGTACCGGGCCTTTCATCGGTCCACTGAAATAACGACTAGACTGCATCATTACAGCATCGATAAATTGAATCGATTCATCTGTATCATCTGCGATCGGAAAGTCACGTTCATATTGAACAAAATTGCTAAACATCCCTACTTGATTAATCGCCTGTGGTGCACCGACATTGCGCAGTTCATGGGGTCTGTCACTCGTAATCACAACGAGTGGCATATGACTGATAAAACACTCAGACACTGCCGGTGTGTAGTTACTTGCTGCAGTACCAGATGTACAGAGTACAGCAACCGGCTTGTTCGTTGCTTTCATTAGTCCAAGTGCATAGAAAGCTGCACTGCGTTCATCTGGATGAATATACGTCTTCATCTTTGGGTGAAGTTCACATGCTATCGCAACTGGTGTTGAGCGTGATCCAGGTGAAATCACTATCTCATGTACACCATAATCATATAATGATTTAACGAAATGAAACACTTGTTTAGTTAACGCGTCATTCATCTTCATTTACTCCTAACATTTCTAACATCGGTTTAAATTTAATTTCTGTTTCATAAACTTCACTCTCTACAACACTCGACTTAACAATGCCACATCCTGCAAAGAGCATCGCAGTGTTATCCTGGATCACCATCGAACGGATGGCAACGATAAACTCACCTTCATCATTTAAATCAACATAACCTAATGGTGCCCCGTATAATCCACGCCCTTCATTTGCTTCCGCTAAGAAATGCATCGCCGCACGTTTCGGAAAACCACCTAGCGCAGGTGTTGGATGTAGACTTTCAGTTACTTCTAATAATCCACCACGATTCAACTTCGCATTGATCGGTGTATATAAATGATAGAAAAATTGATTTTCTAATATATCCGGTGATTGTTTTAAAGTAATCTCATTTGTAAACGGTGCTAAATCTTCCTTTATACTTTCTACAACGATTTTATGTTCATATAGATTCTTTTCATCATCCAGTAACTTTTGTTTCGCATTATCAATACTTTTGCCCATCGTTCCGGCAATGGCATTTGTATGAAGGATGCCATCCTGCACCGCAACAAGCTGTTCAGGTGTCTTTGTAATAAATGTTTGTGCACCAGACTCTATTAAAGCAAAATAACTCACTTCATGATTTTTCATCGCCTGCTCGATGAGTGGCAATATATCGATATCGCGTGCCATTGTAATCTTTCTTTTTCTTGAAAGCACAACTTTTTCCAGTTTATCTTGCTGCATCATCGATATTGCTTTATGTGCATTAGATTTAAATAAGTCCAGATCAATATCTTCAGCAGATATTATTTTGTTATCTTGTACTTTATCTGCTGCATGATGTCTTAATGCATCAATTATCTGTATTTTATCTGAAGACTGATCAACAAATATTATTGAAGCGTGTCCATTGCTTTCTACAATCTGTATTTTCGGAATGATGAAATGACTCTTTTCATATGCAGAAAAATTTTTACTTTCATTATTATCAAACTGGAAGCCACCAAAAAGTTTTAATTCATACTGCGAACCATTACCAATATATGCTGCATCCTGAACAATCGCCTTAAACTGTCGTTCGATATGTACAGGATGAATCGTATCTGCTGTAAGTACTGAATGATGACCGATACCGATTAACTTAAAAGATTTATCTTTATTGATAAAGACATAACGCTCTCCTGCAAATGCATGAAAATAATCCATGATCCATGCAACATTTAGCTGGAAGTCTAAATCAAATTGTTCTATTTTATTAATTTTATTCGTTGTTAAATGCGTCTCAAACTGTTGATTAATCGGCACATGCTACACTTCTTTCACTTCAAAATAATATACTTATTATTTTAACATTATTCAATGATTATTGGACAAATTATGCTAGATTTGTTGACGATGACTATTATTAAATATAAAATTTATACATTAAGAATAAAAGAGGTATGAATATGTCTGAACATTTACAACAACACACTGGTATTGCAATGTATTATCACTTAATGCGACCACACACTTTAACAGCAAGTTTCGTACCTGTACTTGTCGGAACAGCATGCGCAAAATATTTCACTGATATCCGTATCGATCTATTAATTATCATGCTTATTGCGTGCTTACTAATACAAGCGGCAACAAATATGTTTAATGAATATTTCGATTATAAGCGCGGACTGGATGATCATACATCGGTCGGAATCGGTGGTGCAATTGTAAGAAATGGTATGAGTCCTAAGTCAGTATATAATTTAGCGATTGCTTTTTATATTATTGCAGCCATATTAGGTCTTTATATTTGTTCTCAATCGTCATGGTTAATCTTACTTGTTGGAATTGTATGTATGGCAGTAGGTTATTTCTATACAGGTGGCCCCGTTCCAATTTCATGGACACCATTCGGTGAAATCTTTGCAGGATTCTTTATGGGATTTGTAATCATTATGATTACATTCTACATTCAGGTGGGACATCTAGAATGGTACCCTGCAATTATGTCAATTCCAGTTTCAATCAATATCGGCATGATTAATATGGCTAATAATATTCGTGACCGTGTAAAAGATAAAGCGAGTGGCAGAAAGACATATGTTATCTTAGTCGGGAAAACAATCGCAATTATTACAATGGCATTATTATACTTAATCAGTTTCCTGGTAGTACTGTATACAGTATTCTATAAACCATATGGTTCACCATTTTTATTACTTGTATTGTTAAGCTTTAACTTACCAATCAAAGCAGTAAATCGCTTCTTTAAAGGCAATACACCGATTGAACTCATGCCTGCAATGAAAGTTACGGGTCAATTCAACACCGTATTCGGATTCTTATTTGCACTAGGCTTATATCTCGCAGCATTAACTGCAATTTAAAAAACCGTGAGGCTTTTATCTAGTCTCACGATTTTTTTATTATTATTTTTATTATTTTTGATTGAAGAATTCTTTTAATCTTGCTACAACTGCTTGTGCATCTTCTTCTGTGACATCACGTACACCAGATTTTGTTAAATCAATTACGTAACTTTGTGCATCATAATGCACATCGATAGAAGTTCCATTCACATCATAGCTGCGTGGTTGAATCTCCTGCACTTTATCTTCTTCGTGATTTTCACGGTAATCTGAACCAAATTGACCTAATTTAAGTTCAGCATATGATACGAGTTTATCGATATTTGCCATTGTTAATGTCCCCCTTTATATTGTCTCAGACATTTTAATTCTAATAAATTCCACAATTTCAGGCAAGTCTTTACTTTTAATCATTCGTAAAGTTACTGATTTTTCACTTAATTTCTTTCGTTTATATTTGAAGAATAACTCTCCATATTCCCCTTCAGTATCAGGCTCAAAATCAATGTTAACTATATCCGCATATTTAATTACTTCATAGTAAATACGCTTTGATTTCATTTTACTATGGACCATAGAAATACGATCATCTAATAAAATAAACAAACCATGTTGGTTCAAATTAATATGACTATAAGTTGCAAAATGAATCAGTTCCTTGTTTTTAATATCTTTGCAAATCACTTTTAATAATTTAATAAAGAAACGGCGCTCAGATTTTTTAATTCTTTTAAAGATTTTCGAAAAGCGTTTATATCTTACTGGATAGTTAATTTCTGCTAATACTTTACGTGTCGATGCTTTATCTTTCATTTCATCACCTTATGATTTCTATTTTGTATTATAATTCACAATTAACTTTAGAAGTATAATATTTGAATAACTTTATTATACATGCTTTCTACATTAAAAAATAGATAGTAAAGCAACTTTTATTTGTAGGTATATACGTAAAATAAACGTAGGTATTAAACGAAATAAAACTACTGATGATTTCATTAAAGAATCAACAGTAGTTTTATTATTTAACGGATCGTGAGAGATTCGAACTCTCGAAACGCTTGTGACGTTTACACACTTTCCAGGCGTGCTCCTTCGGCCAACTCGGACAACGATCCATAATAATTAAAAAAATCAGAAGCGATATTTCACTTCTGATTATATGACCCCTACGGGATTCGAACCCGTGTTACCGCCGTGAAAGGGCGGTGTCTTAACCGCTTGACCAAGGGGCCAAAATGGCTCCACAGGTAGGACTCGAACCTACGACCGATCGGTTAACAGCCGATAGCTCTACCACTGAGCTACTGTGGAATAATAATGGAGCGGGTGATCGGAATCGAACCGACAACATCAGCTTGGAAGGCTGAGGTTTTACCACTAAACTACACCCGCGTTACAAATGGGGCGACTGATGGGAATCGAACCCACGAGTGTCGGAACCACAATCCGATGCGTTAACCACTTCGCCACAATCGCCAAATTTATTTTAAAAAGATGGCTCAGGACGGAATCGAACCGCCGACACATGGATTTTCAATCCATTGCTCTACCGACTGAGCTACTGAGCCAAAATGGCGGTCCCGACGGGAATCGAACCCGCGATCTCCTGCGTGACAGGCAGGCATGTTAACCGCTACACCACGGGACCACTAATAATTGCGGGAGGCGGATTTGAACCACCGACCTTCGGGTTATGAGCCCGACGAGCTACCAGACTGCTCCATCCCGCGATAATAATATGTTGTCTCTCATAAAAAGAGTACTTTTAAAATATATCATTTTAAGTTTGTGAACGCAACATTAAAAAAGTGTAAATTTTATCTTTAGAGGCATATTTCATACGAATGTTGTATAAAAGTATGTTCTTGTAGGTAATCTAGTGATATATTTGGTTTATTCTAACCATCAAAAAACCAAGATCTATTCTATTACTTTTCAATTTGATGTACTAAATGCGTTAAAATATCACAATATGGTGTTTCTATCCCTGCTTCATCACCAAATCGACTAACAGCACCTGTTAAGAAATCAACTTCTGTCTTACGTCCATTATGAATATCTTGAGTCATAGATGGATAATGCAGACCAACGACATCAGGTGAGTACATTTTATGGAATTTCTCCATTGTTGCATCTAAATCAAGCTTTGCACCTTTAGTAGCCCCTACTGCAATGATTTCCTTAACTAATGGGATTAACATTGCATCTGCTTGTTCATATGCACCAAACTCCCCGATACGCTTATCCGTTACCGAACAGTATGTGTTGAAGCAGCAGTTCACTAAAGCTTTATTCCAGATTGATGTCACAATATCATTACTGATCACACCGTTAAGTTTCGCTTCATCTAAAATTACTTTCAATTGTTCAATGAAAGCATCCACATGGCCATCAGGATATCCAAATTCAATATTACCAGTGCCTTCTAAAATTAATTCACCAGGTCCTTTTAAACCTGCTGACCACATTGTTACAGCCAGTATAACTTGCTCAACCGACAATTTCTTCAGCAGCATATCACCATGACCTAAACCATTCATCAGTGACATCACTTTCGTTTCTTTTGTAATAACACCCTGTTTGATTAAATTATCGATTGTTTCTTCAGCAGTCAACGCTTTTGTTAATAAAATTACCAAATCTGCCGGTTCATTATAGTCATCCATAAATACTGCCTTCACTTTATGGTTTGTTGTTTCACCATAAGAATGAACAGTAACCCCATTATCATTCATCGCATCAACATGGTCCTGCCATTTATCAAGCATCACCACATCTTGTCCACTTTCAGTTAAATAAAGACCTACACGTCCACCCATTGCACCTGCGCCTGCCATAACTATTTTCATACTTTCTTCCTCCTCATTTGATTATCTAATATTATTTTATCTCAGGAATAAGTGAGTTTGTTAAATCTTTCACATACTTTGTTATGTATTAATTTGTAGTCATATAGATAAAATTAATACATCTATGAAGGAGCATAATATTAAAAATATAATGAGTTTATAATAATTCAAAAGTTCAGATTATTCAATAATTTGTTTTAAATATAAAAAAACACTTAGCATACACTAAGTGTTTTGTAACGGAGATGGAGAGATTTGAAAAGTGATATTTTTGATTAATATAAAAAACTCTCAAACCGTTGTTATTACTACATTTATGGTGTATCTGTTAATGTACATTAATCAGATAAATTTAAAGTTTTCATTGAATTTGTGGCAATATATTAACTCACATATACATACAAATTATGTTACAATATTTTTATGTTCTTTGAGTAAGTTCTATGTAGAGTTATGTACCCACACCATCTATAAAATAGATGGTGTTTTTTGTGTTCCTGGACCTGCTGGACTTACTTAATTAGGTTTAATAGTTGGGAATATAATTCATCCTTATCCCCTTTATATTCATCTTTAGTTAAATTAATTTCGAAATTTAATTTTTCATTATCAAATATTAATTGTAATTGTTCATATTTATAATTTAATGTATCATCTATAACATTAGTTTGGTATTTTATAGGACTGGCATTAACTCCTATTAAATTACCTTTGCTTACTTCAATAGATCCATTCTCATTATTTAAAGAATACACATATTTTAAACTTTCATTTAATAATATTATTTTCTCTCCATCATCTGAATTAGTCACAAAATACATACTATCTTGATTCAATTCAATACCAATATCAGAAATGTGCTTTACAAATAAAAGTTTAATTTTTTCTGCATTAATAAAGTTAGTTCTTTTCTCGTTAATAAAATATTTAATATTCTTTTGATATAAACTACTCACATTTTTCACCTCATTCTTGTTATTAATTCAATCGTAATACATATAGTGAGATTGGTCTATATTTGTGCATTTTGTCGTTCTGACATTCCGATTTTAAGCACGATAACTTTTATTTTGTGGGTAGTTGTGCATTAACTCGCTTTAAAAGGGCTTCAGGTTAATTAATATAATATTCTTTATTATCTAGTACCTGACTAGAATTCACTTCCCCAATCTCTCCACGGAATCTTATAGAATCATCATCACTTTTATTTCTTATAGCAGTATTTTTTAAAACTATATACATTTCTTCTTGATATTTTGTATTAAATTTATCTTTATAATTTATTATTATTTTTATGTAAGGTCGATAAATATGACTATCTGCCAACATAAAATGATTAAAAATAATTCTATCATTCTTTTTAAATTTAACTTTTATTATTTCTTCTTTTGCACATACTCTAAATTTAAAAGTAGATGAAAATTTATCTTTTAATAAATTGTATCGATTATTACCTCTATTGCTCTTTACTATCAAAGCATTACCAGTTGGGGTATTATTTAATATAATATTCATATCATTATATTCTCGGTTATAAAATTCATTGGCATTTACTTTCTTGAAATATTCTTCTGGATTTATATGACTTATCGTAATTTCTATATTTTTAGCAAAACTGTCACCAATATTCTTGAAATAAATAAATGACTCTAAAAAATGACTTGTTTTATAATTTTCAGATATATAATCTTGAATATTTTCATTTTTTCTATCAACAATTGCATGATTAAAAATATCAGTGTCTTTCTTCATTATATTTTTTTCAATTTCAATTGGTATCATAGTAAACATTGGACGGTTGGACTGTTTTTGAAATTTATTTGTCATTAGGTAAATAATATAAACACTGATTAAACTTCCGAATGGTATAATAACATCTCTAAAAAAGCCGTAATCAAAAAAATTTTTCATTAATTTACATAGCATTATATAATTTATTTCAACGCTCATTTAAAACTCCCCTAAAATAACTTAATTAATGAAATTAGAAATAAAAAGCCACACTATAAAAAAATGTGGCTTCAATCATTTATTTTTCTATTTTAACTTCAATCTCGCCTAATTTCTCGCCACCTACACCCTTACTAGCTTTTAATATAACTGGTGTTGTTGTATCTTCTAGATCATAAGCAATTCCATTTTTTAATGTACCATCTTTTTTGATAATATCCATTTGTGTATCTAAGAATGGCTTATATTTATCGGTTTGTGGTGACATACCAACATCTAACTTTCTAATTGTGTCTTTACTATCCTGGGTTGCTTCAAATGTAGCTAACCAGCCACTTAATGCATCAATCTCTTTATCCGATTTATTTTTCACTTCATATATAATTCCTAATTGGTCTTTTTCTTGTCCCTCATAAGTTCCTTTTGGAATAAATTCAGTTTCTAAAACTTTCACATCAATATCATTTAATATTGCTGTGTTGTCTTTTAAACCTGTATTTTCTTCTTTTTTAGGTTGTTCTTTTTCAACTTTCTTAGCTGTTGTTTCTGATTTATTCTCTTTAGTTGCTTGTTCACCACCACATGCACCCAATAATACAGATGTCGCTAAAATAGTTGTACTTAGTAACTTGAAATTCATAATAAACCCACCCTTTGAATAAAATTATTTACTATTTAATTATTACTAATAATGTGTATTTTAGCAATAAGAAAAAGCCACACATATAATATGCATGGCCTGTAATATTTTAATTTAATTGTTCCAACAACTGCTTACCAGCGTATGTTAATCTGTAATCAACTCTATCAGTTCCGATTACAATTTCAATGTGTCCACTCTAAATAAGTGTTGAGATTAGTTCACTCGCTCGGTAATAGTCTTTACTTTGTGGGAACTGGTATAACTCAATATCTTGCAATACTTCCGTGTAAAACACATTAGAAATTAACATGTGATCTAACCTCCTTTTACATGTGATTGTGTTACAAAATCATTATAAATGGTTGATTAGAATATACATAGTTAGAATGTGTGTTCTAGGAGTTATTTTATAATAAATGTAATCGGTCTATTATCTCGTGCTGGAATCATAGAATCCTTATATTCAATATTTAAATCTGTATTGTCTGAGTTTGTATCGTATTTTAATTCTATATCTTGTACTTTATCTTTACTTACCTTTATCTCTTTTTTATTAAGTTCAGTATAATTTTTAAACTTAGATATTAATATAAAATCAGATGTTCTGACAGTAAAATTTTCTTTATCATTATATACAGTTATTGTTACCATTAACTTTCCATCTTTAAATTTTATATCTTTCAATAAATATTTTATACCTAAATTTTCTATATCTTCATCAATTTCAACAATTTCTCTATTTAATCTAATTTCTTTTAGACTATTACTTAATTCAGTTGGATACCCGAATCTTGTATTAAAGTCTTTATAATCCTTATATGTAATTTCACTTTTATCACTGATACTATTTTCAAATGCTTCAATTGTTCCCTGTAAATTTTTTAAACCTGTTAAAGTATCAATGTATTTTTTACTATAATAATCAATTTCATAATTATATACCGATTCAATTTCATTAATAATATTCTTATGTATTATATCTAATTCTGATTTCTTAACTGGTTCCCCTAAGCTAGAAATTTTATATATATTACTCTCAATATCATTTAAAGATTTTTCAAGCTTCTGGTTAAATATTATCTTTTTAGTTTTACCTTGTTTGATTTTTTCAATCTTTTCATTTTTTAATTCTTGTTCAGCATACTTATTTGTTTCTTTCATTTCGTCTATATTTCTAATACTAAAAATTATACTAAAAATTAATGCTATTAAAGTAAGTAATATTCCACCTGCTTCAATAATATAAGTTACCAAATCTCTTTCTTTTTCATAATCTTTTATTTTACAATTCTTTTTATTAATTTTGTTGATCCAATACATACCTGAAAAATACAAAATAATTGCTATACCTATTAAAACATATAATATACATTCCATTTTATAACCCACCTCTTTTTCTTTAAATTATCCAACATTTTTTACATTACACAACATTTTTTACATTACACAACATTTTTTACATTATAAAAAGACAACTCTTTTCAGGTTGTCTTTGCTGGTACTACCCACATATCTTATTTAATGCATTCTCATATAGTTGCCTTATCCTTTCGTGGCTATACCCTATTTTCTTGCCTATTTGTGAATAACTCATTCCATGCGCTCGTAACATAATGATGTAGTTCTCTTTGTCGCTACATAGGTTGTAAGCTCGTTCTTTTATCTCATGAAACGCTATTAGATCATCTACATTATTTTCTAGTAAGTCGGTTCCTACATCTAAGTTAATATTGAAAAAAATCATTAATATCTAAATCATCTATATCTACTGTGCCTTTTTGCTCGGTAGTGGTATGCATGTGTTTAAGTAGTCGCTTTACTTCCTGCTTATCCATTACACTGCGAGTACCTCCCTTTCGTCACTCAAAGACAATTTTATCTCTTTTATATGTTCGGTAACTATATGCTTGCTATTCGCTTCAAATTGCTTTATTTTAGCTTGTTTAATCGGGTGTATCAGTTGGTACAAATCTCTTTGCAATCGTTCAATAAGTGCTTTTTGGGTCTATATTCTGCATTGCTTGATATGTACATCATGAGTTGCTTCTTATCCTTATTATCGTAACTATCCATCACTTGCTTAAGCATGTCGATTTTCTTTAGAGATTCTTTTTCATACCTGGACAGCTTGTTTTTTCCTCAATGATTTTTAATACTAAACGATCTAATGGATATGATACAGATACCACACCTCTATTTTCATCAAAAATACAATGTGAGGTATTTAAGTGATACAGTGTTTCAATATAAAAGTATTTCGCTCTTATCTTTGCTGATATATAAAACGGGTTAAACCTAGTTAATATAACCCACTCTAATACTTTGCCATCTTGATAATATTTATATTCTTTATTTTCTTTTTTCAACTTCATATATTTACACCTCGAATAGTCATATTTATAAAAAAATATCCCCTATTCATCAATAGAGGATATTTCACTTCAAAGGAGGATTTTTCACATGTTTTAGCAACTAAAAAATTTTAATATCTAGTAATACTACCCATTACTAATCGTAACGAAAAAACACTGTTATTTGAATGTTTGTAGCTTTTTTTATAAAACTAATTTTAATATAATTATAGTTAGATGTTAAGTTTATTTACCTATTACTCAAGTATATACTTAAACACTAGCTTCTTTACGTTTTCAAACATGCTTAACTTGAAATTCTTTGAAAGTCAAAACCACCTTTTTACACCCATATTTATATGATGTGGGTGTTTTGTTTTGCTGTGGTATTTCTGTGCAATAAAAATAAAAAGCCTGTAACCACAAGGGTTACAGACTATGTAACGGAGATGGAGAGATTCGAACTCTCGCGCCGGTTACCCGACCTACACCCTTAGCAGGGGCGCCTCTTCAGCCAACTTGAGTACATCTCCATGGCTCCACAGGTAGGACTCGAACCTACGACCGATCGGTTAACAGCCGATAGCTCTACCACTGAGCTACTGTGGAATAATTTCAATCAACAAATACTATTATATCAATTGAAATGAATTGGTCAATACTTTTGGTAAATATTTTTATGGAACATTTACACCTTTTTCTCTAATAATGCATACATTGCTAACATTTCGAATAGATTTGCCCTACATTTGTCAAAATGCACTGTTTCCTGTGTATACATTTCCTGTTTTAACGCTTTTGCTCTTACACAATATTCCAGTTTAATCCCATGCAAATACTGCGTATTAAAAGTATACGTTGTCACCGGAAAAGATACTTGTGACTGATCATCAAATTCTACAACAGTATCATAATGTTCACCTGCGTGAAATCGATTTACATAGTGAACATTGATCCAGGCCATATCGTTACTTCGATCACTGTGCGTTGGAAAGAAATATGTTTGTGTACCAGGCTGTACGATGATTGGTGGTTTTGTATAAATTTCTGCAATCATCTTCGTAGATATTTTTCTCGCTTTATATGAAGCATGATAAAAGAATAATGAGTCTTCAATGATATGTAATGGCTTCTTTTTAAATATAAATGTTTCTCTTCCATATTCACCAATTTCAGAAAGTACACTTCTACCATCTCTATACGCCTTAATATACATCGTCTTTTCATTAACAATATATTTCTCCATATCAACTTTCTCCTTTGTCAATATATTGATAATATTATACACAATTCCAATTAACATTTGTTAACTTTCTCAAATTTTTTACATAGTTTACATTAGAAAAAGATATGTTTACAAAGTTAAAAATATGGTTATATATTATTAATCAAAACGAACTGATGTTAATTAATATAATTTTCTGAATACTATTGCAATTTAGAATATTATATAATATACTCGTTTTAATACATTTGAGGAGGTAACACTTATGAACTATAATCAGCAAACACAATTAAATGGTCTTGAAACTTTCGTATCTAATCTCAATAATTTATATATCGAGCTTATCATTGACGAAGCTGTTAAAAGTCATCAAAAGAAATTATTAAAAGAAAAGATTGATTTGTCTTTATTAAATCATAACCAGGAAGCATTTCTAGAGTATACGAGTGAATTGAAAGCTCTGGAGGAAATTTAAATTGAATACGATAAAATAAAGCGCCAATACCTCAAAAATTAATTTTAAGGATTGGCGCTAAAAATTTGTCTTTTTTTATTTTGCAACTAAACTTAAAAATTCTTCTTCCGTTACTCTACCGAAGTAATGTCCAAAGTCTACTGTATCTAACACTGCCTTCACAGCCTTTTGATTATGTGGTAATCCTTTAAGTTTCTGTTCGATCTCAGTAACTTCACCTACACCAAAGAAATCACCGAATATTTTAATATCATCAATCATACCTTTAATGACATTAATCTTAAGTTCCAACATACCTCCAGGGAATTTCTGTTTAACTTCATAATTATATTTCGGATTTTTCCCATAATTCCAGTCATAGTTACGATATTTCTGGTCACTGATTTCTTTGATCTTCTTCCAGTCTTCTTCCTGAAGTTGATATTCTTCAATCTCACCATCGAATATTGAATGCAGTAATGTCTGTTTAAAATCTTCCATTGACATTGGTGCTTCAAGAAATTCCTGAATGTTTGCTACACGTGAACGAATAGATTTTATGCCCTTTGTTATGAGTTTCTTTTCACTTACAGTTAAGCTCTTCACGACTTCTTCAATATCACTGTTTAACATCAGTGTGCCGTGCGAGAACATGCGATCTCCCGATTGAAACATCGCATTACCTGAGATTTTACGTTCGCCAACCTGAAGATCATTACGTCCTGTCATCTCAGCTTTGACACCTAATTTATTAAGTGCCTCTACGATTGGCATCGTAAATCTCTTAAAGTTATGGAAACTGTCTTCATCAGCTTTTGTTACGAAGCTAAAATTTAAATTGCCTAAATCATGATAAACTGCTCCACCACCAGAAATACGACGAACAACATGAATATTTTGTTCATCAACATATGATTGATTAATTTCAGCAAATGTATTTTGATTCTTTCCGATAATGATTGATGGTTCATTAACATAGAATAAGAAATAGGAATCATCTTTCGGTAAATGTTTCAATACGGATTCTTCCATTGCTAAATTCAATGAAGGATCCGTTATATTATTATTGTGAATAAATTTCATAACATCCTCCTAAAGTGTGTCTGTATTTCATTATAATGCTGCTGATTTATTATAGACAATGTTTTGTTTATTCATGTGCTATTTGTAATGCAGCGCGTTGTCCTTGTGCGACGCAGTCTGGCAGTCCTACCGCTTCAAAAGATGCACCGGTAATCACTAAACCAGGATACTGTGTCTTAATATAATGCTGAATCGCGCGAATGCGATCAATATGACCTACTTCATATTGTGGCATACTGTTAAATAATTTTGTCACAATGGTAAATTCAGGTTCACCTTTAATTTCCATCATTTTATCTAAATCATTTCGCGCAAGTTTCACAATCGCTGCATCGTCATTATCTTTAACCACATTGCTGCCAGGACGACCAACATATGCACGTAACAGTGTCTTACCTGGTGGTGTTGTATGAGACCATTTCTTGTCTGTCCACGTACACGCAGTGATGACGGTATCAGAGTTTTTAGCAATGACAAAACCTGTACCATTTTCATTATTATTCACCTGACTGTCATCAAAAGCCATCACAACGGTAGCCACACTTGTCGTCTCCATATAGTCGAAATAGTTTAATGGTCCATCATTGAGCCAGTTGCGAAATACTGTATGAGGAACCGTAATAATGACTTTATCGTAGTATACTTTCTCCCCATTTACAGTAATATGATAGCCGTTATCTAATTTCTCGATGCCATCAACTTTATGATTATATTTTATAGAGATACCTTTTTGCTCTAAGTCTTTTACAAGCGCCTCTATAAAACTCATTAAGCCATTTTTAAATTGTCTAAACTGTCCCTGAACTGGTCCTTTACTTTTAGGCGCTTTCTTCTTATTAGCACGCATTCCTTTTATAAGACCACCGTGCTTTTCTTCAGTCGCTTTAAAGTCCGGGAATGTAGATTTTAAACTTAACTTATCAATATCAGCACCATATATACCTGATAACAATGGTTCTATCAAGTTTTCTAAAGTTTCATTGCCTAAACGTCGTCTGAAAAAAGCACCGACTGAAACATCCGGTTCCATCGGTTTTGGTTGAATCAAGTAATCCATTCCTGCACGCAATTTTCCGATTGGTGAGATAAGACGTGTTGATAAAAATGGTTTCATCTCAGTCGGAATACCTAATATTGAACCACCAGGTATTGGATAAAGTTTATTTTTGGCATAAATATATGATTTTCCGGTATTATTTACTACAATTTCATCTTTTAAACCGATTGCTTCAGCAAGTTCTGTCATAATCTTTTTACGTCCAAGATATGATTCTGGACCTAATTCTATCGTATACCCGTCTTTTTGGTAAGTTTTTATCTTACCACCTGGTACGTCACTCGCCTCTAATATATCAATTTCAATCGATGAATCTTCTTTTTGCAGATAGTACGCTGCTGATAATCCGGTAATACCTGCGCCGATCACTGCACATTTCTTTGCCATGTTAAACACTCATTTCTATTGATTTAATACACTTTGAATTTCATCCACCATCGCACCAATAAAACGTTCATCCGTATTCGGCATCGCAGGGCGATAATATTTCACATTTAAATCGTCACACACGACTTTACATTCATAATCATTATCATATAATACTTCTAAATGTTCACAGACAAATCCTACTGGTGTATAGATAAAATGTTCATACTGTTCTTCTTCGTGTAATTTACGTGTTAAATCCTGTACATCAGGTCCTAACCATGGATCTGGTGTATTACCTTCTGACTGCCATCCAGTTTCAACGTTTAAAATTTTAGAATTGTCCATGATCATTGTTGCAGTATCTTCTAATTGATCTGGATAAGGATCGCCTGCTGCTTTAATTTTCTCCGGCAGACTATGCGCGCTGACAATCAACACTGTCTTTTCCCAATCAGTCTGTGGAATTGTATCTAGTGTGCTGTTCACTTGATCTGTCCAGAATGCAATAAATTTATCCTGATTATAGAATGATTCAACATGTTTAAGTTGAATACCATATTTACTTGCTTCTTCCGCGGCACGTTTATTGTAACTTCCTACTGAGAAGTTAGAATAATGTGGTGCTAAGACAATTGTTACCGCTTCAGTAATACCATCACTATGCATCGCTTCTACTGCATCTTCTATAAAAGGTGCGATATGCTTTAGACCGATATATAATTGATAGTCCTCACCTGTAGCTTCATTTAATGCTTTCACTAAAGCTTCTGCCTGGCGTTCTGTTGTCCCTGCTAACGGTGAGATACCACCGATTGCTTTATAACGATCTTTTAAATCCTGTAAACTTTCTTCAGATGGTTTTCTACCATGTCTAATATGTGTATAGTATGGTTCAATATCCTCTTCTTTATATGGCGTACCGTAAGCCATAACGAGTAATCCCTTTTTAGTCATTCATTCTTCCCCCAAATTTTAAGCTTTATATTTCGCTGAATAATCATGTACAAAAGCACTTACACGACGTAAAGTGTCCGGTTGAACTTCCGGAAATACACCATGTCCTAAATTAAAGATATAACTGTCTGACTGTAATCCCTGATCTAGAATACGTTTAAGATGAGATTCAATCACTTCCCATGGCGCAAGTAAGATTGCAGGATCCAGGTTGCCCATTAAGGTCTTTGTAATCCCTTTTGCACGTGCTTCTTCGATTTGCAGTCGCCAGTCTAATCCTAATACATCAACAGGTAAAGCATTCCACTCTTCGATCAAGTGACTTGCACCGACACCAAATGTAATGACTGGTACTTGTTTTTCTTTTATACCAGCGAAAATTCTTGTCATATGTGGTGCTATAAACTGATGATAGTCTGCTTTATTTAATGCTCCAACCCATGAATCAAATACTTGAATCATCTTACAACCAGCATCGATTTGTGCGTGCGTATATGTAATACACATATCAGCTAGTTTCTCCATCAGCATATGCCATGCTTCAGGTTGCTCATACATCATCGCTTTTGTTTTGTTGTAGTTTTTAGATGGCCCACCTTCAATCATATAACTCGCTAAAGTAAACGGAGCACCAGTAAAGCCGATCAATGGTACATTTAACTGTTCCTGCGTCAATAACTTGATCGTATCTAAAATGTAAGGTACATCTTGTTCAGGATGAATCTCACCTAAACGAGATACATCCTGTATCGTACGGATTGGATTATCGATTACCGGTCCAATACCAGATTTAATCTCAACGTCAACACCAATTGCTCCAAGCGGAGACATAATATCTTTATAAAGAATTGCTGCATCCGTATTGTATTGATCAACCGGTAACTTTGTGACATATGCACAAAGTTCTGGATCATGTGTAATCTCAAATAAACTGTGTGTTTCTTTAATTTTACGGTATTCAGGTTGACTACGTCCTGCCTGTCTCATAAACCAGACCGGTGTATGTTCTGCTTTTTCCCCTCTTGCTGCTTTTAAAATCGTATCGTTAAATGAATTCAAACAAACTTCCCCCAATTTTTTCGTATATAGTCTGATTTTATCATAACAATTATTATAAAGTATCATAAAAAACTAATGTCATTAAACTGACATAAATCTTGTATTTTGGGTATACATAAATAAAGAGAGGATGATAACGATGTATACTTATATAACTTATGGCTCCAGCTTCTTCCTGGATAAAATAAAAAAGAAATATTCAAAACGACAAATATTATCTTTCTATAATGAAGATAACGCCTATTTATATGAAGAAACAGATGATAAATCAGTGTTTAGTGCACCTCAGTCATTCACGAACGTTATCAACGATGGTAAACTACTTGAGAAACCGACTTTATTACTATATTTTATTGTGAAAGAAGCGCGTCAGGAAGTCTTTGATACGAAACCATTACCATTAGAAAAACTAAACGATTACGAAGGATATCAGGCTTTCCGTCTATTACGTCCTAAACGTGGCGAAACATATGTTGCGACTTTCCAGTTTGATAGAAAGAGTCAGATAGATGACTTTAGAAAGAGCAGCTTCTTCAGAGAAAACTTCAGTAAAGAAGCGTTGTCAATGTATCAATCAGAAGATATTATGGCAAATATCTATTATTCAAAATATTTATATGTTGAAAAACCTGAAGAGTTAACAGAAGCAGAAGATTAAAAAAGGATTGAGACACATGTCTCAATCCTTTAATAACTTCATACGTTTTTCAATTTTTTCTGTTACATTACGCATCGTCCAGAGCATTAGCAGAAAAAAGACAGCGGCATAATAAAAATGCGCCGGATATAATATCAAATAGATAACCGCAATAATAATTGTTGTAAGCCATACGAGTTTACGCATAAACTGTTTGAAACCAGTTAACACTAAACTTTCCGGCACCGGCCAAACTTGTGGCCACAACTGAAATGCCTGTTGTTTATAAAATTGCGATGTCTGTAAGACGATCGCATACACTAAAAATGCGCCGATAATCATTGCAATGATTTCCTGATTCACAATCCACATCACTACAGCTGCGATTAAGATTAATCGAATGATAATCCATAATGCATCACTACTACGTAGAAAATTTCTGATAAATAAAAACTCAAACATATGTTGCTGATTGTACTTTGATTTATGCTTAGGTAATAAGACATCAAGTACACGACGTCGTTTAACGGTATCTTTCATTCCTTTTACATCTGTAAACATATTAATGGTCTTATTTTGTTGATGTGTCAATCGTTCTTCGTAATCAATCATTGCATGCCAGTTTACTGTACGATACTGTGTGTTCTTATTAAGCAGATAAACAAGACCAATCCCAAAAATGATAATCGGAATGATAGTAATCGGCAAACCTTCAAGCGAAGTATAAATACCCGACAACGCCATCAAAAAGATCAGCAGACTGATTAAATGTTGCTCAATATCTAACTTCATCATTAAAAAACGAATCCAGATTCCTACGATAATCATTACGATCCCTAAAATAACAGCACAAATATATCCTATCATCGAGGAATCTGCTGCATTAAAATAAAGCGGCATAAATAAAGCTGCTACAATGACAAAAATAACACTTCGAATCAAAGCACTTCTTATCATCGCTGATTTAAAATAAGCATTCATATGCTGTTCAAAATTCAGTAAAAAAATCTGATCTGCCGGTCTGACAAATGTTCTGATATTTGTAATGGTCAATACAGCAAGTGCTACTGCAATAATAAGATGATAATTGATGTGCGGTGATAAGTGTTTCACCATTTGTGAATACTGTAACATCAATGCACCAAAAGCAATTGATAAGAACACGACAAAATGACCGTTAAAGATAAACTTACTATAATAAGCTACCTCTTTTTGGTTCTTCACGCGCCTTTGATTAAAAAGTTGAACTGCCTTATTCATGCGCATCACCTGTTGCATAAATATAAATTTCATCCAGTGTGGCATTTGGCATATTAAACTGCATCCTTAAATCATTAAGCGTACCTTTACCGATTAGTTTACCATGGTGCATCAGTAAAAATGAGTCACAATAACGTTCTGCCGTCGTTAAAATATGTGTACTCATCAATACAGTACGGCCCGCTTCTCTCGCTTTCACCATAAGGTCAAGCATCGATTGTATCCCTAAAGGATCTAGTCCTAAAAAGGGCTCATCAATTATATGAAGTGATGGTTCCGGGATAAATGCACAAATAATCATTACTTTCTGTTTCATCCCTTTCGAGAAATGAGCAGGAAATTGTTTCAATTTATCTTCTAAACGAAAGATCTTTAATATCGGCATCGCACGTTCCATCGCTACCTCTGCATCAATATTATAAGCCATCGCCGTCATATCGATATGTTCTTCTAATGTTAATTCATCATATAATACAGGTGATTCCGGAATATACGATAGTTCTGAGCGATATTTAAATGGGTCGCTAGAGAGTTTATAGCCATTGATTTCAATATCACCTTCTAACGGACGTAGCAACCCTAACATATTCTTAATCGTCGTACTTTTACCGGCACCATTTAATCCGATAAGTCCGATAATCTGACCTTGCGCTAATTCAAAATTAATATTATGAACAACAGGCTGATTACCATATCCCCCTGTTAAATTACTCACTTTAACTGTCACATGCATTCTCCGTTCGTCTTAATTTAAATTTATTGTATCAAATAATAATTATTTCTCATAACGAATTGTGATTGAATGAATAATTTCAATAATTACATTATAATAAACAAAATAGCAAATTATATAAGGAGGCGTTTTCAATGTGTGAAACAGTTTTCGGAAAAATATTAAAAGGTGACATTCCTTCATATAAAGTTTATGAAGATGCGTATACATATGCTTTTTTGGATATTTCACAAGTATCAAAAGGTCATACACTTGTTATCCCTAAAAATGCAGCTGAAGATATCTTATCTGTAGACCCTGAAGATTTAGCAAAAGTCATTCAATCTGTACAAAAAGTTGCGAAAGCAGTTGATGCTGCTTTTAGTCCAGCAGGAATCAACATTATTCAAAATAACCGTGCTTTCGCTGATCAATCTGTCTTTCATATCCATTTCCATATCATTCCACGTTATGAAGATGATATCGATGGGTTCGGTTACAAGTGGGAAACACATGCAGATGCATTCGATGAAAGTGCAATGCATGAATTAAAAGATGCAATCAGCAATGCGATAAAATAAGCATGTTATTTTAAATTACGGGTATAGACTAGTACAAGCAAATTGAGGAGGATCAATTTATGAAATTTTCACGTATATTATTAGGATTTGGTGTAGGAATCGCAGCAGGTGCAGCAACATCAATATTAAATGCACCGAAGTCTGGTAAAGAATTACAACAAAACTTTAAATCAACAGCATATGATACTAAAGCTCAGGTGAATCAGCTAAAGATTGAAGCAAATGAAGTAAAAGATGCTGTCTTCAAAACAAAAGATGCCTCACAAGAAGTGATGAAAACGATGACAGATGAGATTAAAGACATGATTGCACATTATAAATCTGATATTCAGCCAAATGTTGAGAATTTAAAAGGCAATATCGAAAATTTAAACAATCGTAAAGATGAAATTATGGATACTTTATCTAAGAAATAAAAATATAAACTGAAATTATAATATCTTCTGTTTATATTTTTAAAAATTCAGAAAAATACCTTGTTTCACAAATGTATTATGGTAAAATATTATTATTCTATAGTAAAGTATGATGTAATCATCATACTTTTTTTAATTTAACTATAGCAATAATATAATTTTAATATACAAGTGAAAGGATGGCAGCGTTATGAAGCGTGAAAAAGATGTAATTGAAAAAATGCTTTTTACACATAAAGTATCTCAGTTGAGTAAAGCTTTATGGAAAACCGTGGAAAAAGACTGGCAAAATTGGATTAAACCATATGATTTAAATATTAATGAACATCATATATTGATTATTATTAGAAATCTTGAGAAAGCAACAATCTCACAAGTAAGCCAGTATGGTGTGATGCATGTTTCAACTGTGTTTAACTTTGCGAAAAACCTTGAAAAACGCGGCTATTTAACGATGCCTAAAAGTGAATTTGATAAACGTAACACGTATCTTGAATTGACTGAAAAAGGTAAAGAACTGCTGTATGAAACATATCATGGCTATAAAGAAACCGATGATCGTATTTATGATGCAGCAAATAAATATAATGATATAATGCATGACCTTCCTTCTTTCACTGAATTAAAATATATCGTAGCGCAAATCTACGGCGACGACTTTATTAAGCACCTTGATAAAAGTCATAATGACCTATTAAAAGTTTTACTTGACGAGAACGAAACTGATAATGCATAATTGCTAGGTAAATTGACCGATAGGAGAATTGCCATGTACTTATGTAATAAAAACTTTAACTTTCGAGCAACATATGGCTTACAGCGCATATTGCTTATTTCAGCACTTATTTCAATCTTAGTATTTATCGTAAGTTTTGAATTATTCTCAAGTGTATTTGGTAAATATTTCTCTGATCAGTACTTTTTTCTTTTTATAGCAGCATGCTTATTGCTATACCCCATTCATAAATTTTGTCATATGATACCTTTTATGAATGATATGAAATCAATGATCTTACAAAAAACGAATAAATCTAAATTTTTTCCGTTATTTAATATAAGAATCAATCATCCGATTCACAAAATTAAATTTGGTATTTCACTGATGCTACCGTTTTTCATAATAACTTTCATCACGTTATTTTGCGTAGTTGTATTGCCACAATTTGCTCACTATTTTCTATTTATATTTTCTATTAATGTCGGGATGTCATTTATTGATTTTATATACTTAAAATATATTATCAACACACCGAAAGGCTCTTATATCGAAGAACGTAAATATGGTTTTGAGATACTGACTAAACATGAACTTTCAACGAATAATCATGAGTGCAATATTAGATAAATTGTAATCTAATATTGCTTTGTGATATATTAGAACAGAAATTTGTAAGTAAAAAGGAGAATATGTATGACGAAACTTAAAAAAGTAATGCTACCTGCAGCATTATCTATATCCGTTTTAGGATTATCTGCATGTGGCAATAATGGTGAAACTTTAATATCTTCTAAAGCTGGCGATGTTACTACATCAAACGTGATTAAAGAGATGGGCAAAACTGAAGTCGCTAACACAGCGTTCCAAATTTTAATCGGAGATATTTTAAAAGATAAATATGGTAAAAAAGTAGACGCAGATAAGATTAAAAAATCTGTAGACGAAGAAATCAAAAAATACGGTGGCGAGAAACAGTTCCTTCAAATTCTGCAACAGCAACAACCAGGAATGACTGTTGAACAATATAAAGATACACGTGTGAATGATGAATACCGTAAAAAATTATTAGAAGATACAGTAAAAGTAACGGATGCAGATGTAAAAGAAAATGCGAAGAAAGCATCTCACATCTTAATTCAAGTGAAATCTGATTCGAATAAAGATGGTTTAAGTGATAAAGCTGCGAAAGCAAAAGCTGAAAAGATCTTAGCACAAGTTAAGAAAAACAAAGCTGACTTCGCTAAGATCGCTAAAAAAGAATCTGGTGATACAGGTTCTAAAGCAAACGGCGGCTCATTAGGCTATGTTGTTAAAGGACAAACAGTTGAACCATTTGAAAAAGCATTATTTAAATTAAAAGAAGGCGAACTTTCTGGCTTAGTAAAAACTGACTTTGGTTACCACATTATCTTAGCGGACAAACAAGATGATTTCGATAGCCAAAAAAATAGTCTAAAAGAAAAAGTACGTCAAACTAAAATTCAAAAAGATCCTAAATTAATGGTTGATGCATACAAAAAGCTGCTTAAAGACTACGATGTCGATTACAAAGATAAAGACATTAAGAAAATCGTTGATGAGCAAATTTTAACAGCACAAGCACCAGAAGTAAGTCAGTAATCTAAACAGAGGCTGGGACAGAAGTGTTCTGCCACAAGCAAAAACCGGACTAAACTAATAAATCGCACTTTGATTTATAGTTTTTGTCCGGTTTTGTCGTAGGGGCAACTTCTGTGCCGCCTTTTAAGCTGTTAAACAGAAGAGGGTTAAGACTTATGTCTCACCCTCTTTTAAGTTATTTCGTCAATCATTAGTCCAGATTGATGGGTTTATAAAATTGTCTGTTCTCAAGTGCAAAAATGCGTTCTGAGAAATTACCCTTCTCTACTTTTTTCATATGCTTATCAAACATCTGCATACGTGCATCAATATTATCAATAAAGTTTAATATCTCCGCTTCTTTTACCATCGGCAATTTCGGTGAACCATATTCATATTTACCATGATGACTTAAGATTAAGTGACGAAGCAGCATAATTTCTTCTCCATCAATATTATGTTCACGCGCAATACTCGCTACTTCATCACTCATTATTGAAATGTGGCCTAATAGATTTCCTTCTACCGTATAACTTGTTGCGACTGGGCCGGACAATTCTTTAACTTTACCCAAATCGTGCAGGATAATACCTGAATATAATAAACTCTTATTGAGTGATGGATAAATATCACATAATGCTTTCGCCTGCTTTAACATCGTCAGCACGTGATATAACAATCCTGAAACGAAGTTATGATGATTGCTACTCGCAGCTGGGAATGTCATAAATTCATTTTGATATTTCTTTAATAATAAACGCGTCACACGTTGTAACTTCGCATTCTCAATTTCAAGCAGATAGTCCATCAGGTCATTCATCATATCATCTTCACTAAGTGGTGCTGATTCTAAAAAGTGCTCAAGCTTCACACCATCTTCAGGTGTCGCTACTTTAAACTGATTGACCTTCATCTGAATTCTGCCACGATAATCTATAACATCACCTTTAATTCTCACTAAAGTTTCAGGTGTGAGTGCTTTTATATCGTCTTCAGTGACAGTCCATACTTTCGCTTCTAAATCTCCACTTTTATCTTTAAGATATAACGTTAAATAAGGTTTCCCTTGTCCTGTTACGCCTTGAATTGCTTTATGAATTAAAAAGTAGTTATCAACAGCAGCACCAGGTTTTAATGTTTCAATGGTTCTCATTTTTTAACCTCCTTATTTATTCTCTCTAGTGTAATGGTATTTTTGTTTGTAACCACAGTTGATCTATTACAAGTGTAATAAATAATTTGGTTAGATTTTAACTTCATCATATATTCTAATATACGCTCACGTCTTGTTCTATCAAAATGCACAAATGCATCATCAATAATAATTGGGAACGGATAATATTTATTAAGCGACTGGATTAAACTTAGTCGCAATGCAATATACAGTATTTCTTTCGTTGATTGCGATAATTCCGTCGGATGATAAACTTGACCATCGCTCGCTTTGACAACAAGGTGTTGATCTTTATACAGGACTTGTATATATCTATCTTCAGTCAAATACTTAAATATCTTAGTTGCATCACTGATAACATATGGTAGTCTTTTTTCTTTAACAGCTTCAATATGTGCGTCAATCAATGTTTCAATATAATTGACCGCCGTAAAATCATATATCAATGTATTTAATTGATTTTTCTTAATCTGTAATTCATATTTTAGACGGGACAAACTATCATCACTCGCGATTGTTTCCATTTGCTCGTGTATTACTGTTAATCTTTCTTTCACTTGCGCTAAGTCTTGCCTTAACTGTTCAATATGTGCTTCAATAGCATTTTGTTGCGCTACTAAGTCAATCGTTGTAACATAACTTAACGCCGTATTATCGTCATATGAGAAGCCTTGTTCAGTAAGTGAACGACTTAATTGATCAAATTGAGTTAAATCACGATGATAATTGTTAAATATTTTTTCCTGAGCATAATATTCTGATTCATTGCTTACCTTAGCTTCATCGAAAAGTGTCTGTAATTCATTATTGAACTGTAATAATTGTTCCTGCATAATTGCAATCTCTTTATTTAACAGTGCGATCTGATCATTATTCTTATTAAACTGAAACTTATTCTTCTCATCTTTCGTCTGCATCGTCTTTAAATCATGGAATAAGCTGTCGATATTTAAATCAACCGGTACTGTTTGTTTGAATCGATTAAAAGCTTCGTTAAATTGTAATATATGTTGCTCGGTAGCTTTATGTTTACCATTCAATGTTTCTAATTCTATTGCCAATGCATTTATCTTATTAATTTGTTTGATGGCGAGTGTAAGTCGAGTCACCAGATAATCTTCTGGTAAATTTAGTTTTGTTCTTATATTTTGTAATGTTGAAGTCGATTGTTCAATACGCTTATTAATATCTTGTAAACTGTGATTTAACTGATGATATCGATTTTTTTCGCGAGCTATTTCACGCTTACCTTCACTCATACGCTGTCTGATTAAGCGTTGTTCTTCCAGATCAAAGGATAAATCGAAGTTATCCTGCAAATCTTTTACTTTTAGATTAAGATCAGATACTTCCTGCGCTAAAGATTGATTGAAATGTAAATCTGGTTTTTTGTTCATCATCAACATGACGATTGTAATTACAGTTAACACACAAAATACACCCAGCACGATATATTGCGGTATTAAAAATGAATAGATTGCTCCACCGATAAACAATAACATCATTAACAAAAGACTACCTTGCTGAAGTTTATATTGTTTTAACTGTTTTGCTTCAAACGCTGCTGCTTCTTCTTTCATCGTATCGTAAAGCTTTGTTTTATCTATTAAATCAGTCTTGCTCTTTTCAAGTTGTAAAGATTTTTCGAAACGCTCATCATGTACCTTTACATGTTCCAGATCATGTAGTGCCTGTTCTTTTTTAGCAATCGTATCTTTAACAAAATTAATCTCTCGATCGATCTGTGACTTTTCAAGTGAATCTTTTTCGAGTTGATTGATTGTTAAACTTGCTTGTTCATTTACTGATGGACCTGCATCTACGAGATGATACTCCTCCCAGCCAATATCTTTCATCAAAGTTGCCTGTTCGTTTGTCAGCTGATCGATCATCTTTGAATGGTGAGAAAGATCTGATTGATAGTTCCGATATGACTGTTCTTGTTTCAACAAGTCATTCGATTGTTCTATTACTGGATTCTCCAGCAATTGTATCGTGCTGTTTTCTACTGTGAGCTGATTGAGTCTTTCCTGACGTAGTTGTAGGTCGCGATTAACTTGACGCTGCTGTTTCTTAAGCGCTTCAAATCGGTCAATCCCCTGCTCGGGGAAAGTTGGCGGTGTGATATTCAATTTGTGTTCGAGTGCTTTCCATTCTTTCGCTTGATCGTGAAATGCGATTTCACGTTGTTTACGTTGTAATACTTGATTAAGTTCTTTAAGATGTGTCTTATATTCATCAGACTCGCGACTTAATTTATCTTGTTCAGACAGTAATGTATCATACGTTTCAAACAGAAGATCTTTTTGACGAATTTGAGATTCTAGAACTTGTAATGCTTCCGTTGCTTTATTTATTTCACCCGAAACGTCATCATTTAATAATCGTGATTTTTCCTGTTTAATATGTTCTGTCATCTGCGTAAACTCAGTACTGCCAAAAGCTCCAGCTTGCAAAAGATACGCCTGTAATTTATCTTCAGTCAGTTTGCGATGCACTTCCTGTAATCCTAATACATCAAATGAAAAAATATTTTTATACGTTTCTTTTGAAATGTGGTTTAATAACTGATTTAACCATTGCACATCTTTTTGTTTACCATCAAGCAATATTGTCGCTTCTTCTTTTTGATGTACGTAGTTGCGTTCAATCGTTACCATCTCGCCTGTTTGTAATTCAAGCGTCATCTTACCTCCGTATTGCGGTGAAAATCTCGGCTCAAGTCTCGGTTCATATTCCCCATCTTTAGGGAATCCAAATAATAAAGCATGGATAAACGCCTGCATCGTTGATTTTCCAGTTTCGTTCTCACCATAAATCTGAATAAAGTCTGAATGAATATCAAATTTTCGATGTTCTAATCTGCCGTATCCATATATTTCAAGTGATCTTATCTTCATGATTCATCCCTCATCATTAACTTTAATCTTGATTCGCCGTGATTAAGTAACGTTTGATGCACATCAAAACTTATATCATCTGCGTATCGTTCAACACTTGATTGCTGTATCGGTACACGTGCCTGATTAAATAACGCTTCGTTCTCTAAATGCTCTGTATTGAATTCACTGGCTAGCGTATGTACTTCAAATGTCTGCTCAAGCTCGATG
This sequence comes from Macrococcus epidermidis, assembly GCF_003259695.1. Taxonomy (GTDB): domain Bacteria; phylum Bacillota; class Bacilli; order Staphylococcales; family Staphylococcaceae; genus Macrococcoides; species Macrococcoides epidermidis. The sequence continues at coordinate 38,205 of NZ_PZJH01000004.1, read as the reverse complement.
TCATCGATCCAGACAAATTGTGATTCATTTGATTCATACATTTGTACTTGCTTGAGAATACTTTGTATTAAATGGCTGTCAATTAATGTTTCAAATGGATTAACGAGCTTTAACTGATACATACTTTTCCCTGAACTTCTTATACTATGCTTAAAATCAGTAATATCCTGATAGATGGCATGTTTGCCGGTTTCATTTAATGTTAACGTTACATGTTCAAAACGGATGTGTTCTGTCGGAATAAATTTAACGTCAAGTGTTGTATGATCACCTTCAACGTAAAGATACCCTTTTCGACCAGTATCAGAGAAACATGCGCCTTGCATCTTGCCAGGATAATGGATTTCAGGCAGATCATTAAGACGTTTCTTATATGGTAAATGTCCTAATGCCCAGTAATGATATAATTTTTCGTTTAAATCCTCTATTCTAAACTCTGTAGCATTGAAGCCTTTAATCTTATGATGAATTCCATGCAGCATTCCGATATGAATGGATTGATCCACTTCATTCACTGGATAACTGTCTAATTTATTTTCATAAGTTGTATGTTCTTTATAGCTAAATCCATGAATAAACACTCTTTGTCCGTTATGCGTAATCAGCTCGTATGACTGTACATCTTCAGAGAATACAACGACATTTTCCGGATACTTTGTATAAGACTTTTGAGATAACCTATCTTCAGTACCAGCAATGTAATACACAAAAATATGTGCTTGATTTAATCGTTCAAATTGCTGTTCAATAAATTTATCGGCTCTAATATTTCTATTTTTACTCGAATATAAGTTCCCACTAATAAGTATAAAATCAATTTTCAACTCTATTGCATCATCAACTAAATTTTTAAAACTTTCAAAGCTTGCTCGATATACATCCTGCATAATATGTTCCGGCAAGTTACTTTTTAAATCAAATGGCTCGTCTAGTAATAAGTCTGAACAGTGGATAAATTTTACCATAAGCAGTACCTCACTTTTCTTGTTACATCATATTTTACATTAAATCATATAAAATTGTTAGACAAGTCGAAAAAAAGCATCTAAGGTGATATCACATTAGATGCTTGTGTAACATTGCGTTAATTTTTCAATCTTTTTATCTGTATAACTTTCATAACTATTGTTATATGATTTCGGGTCTTTTGGATTTAAAAAGTTTTCAATCTTACCGGTAACAGGATCGATAAGCTTGCTTGATGCACCACAACCCAGTCCAATAATAGTTTGGACTTCTTCCATGATCAAAATATTATATAACGAAGCTTCGTCCTGTTTAGAATAACCAATGTTCTCAAGATTTCCAAGTATGTTTTTCTGACGATATAAATAATACGGAATATAATCATTTTCTATAGCAAATTGCCTTGTCATGTTCATCATATGAATGATTTCATCTCTTGGCGCCACTGGATACTTTGCTTTATTACGTGTCATCTCACTCGCTGTTTTAAAGCTCAACGTATGTACCGTTAATGACTCTGGATTTAATTTTTTCGTCTCCTGTAAAGAGTTTTCCACTTCAACGCGTGTTTCATTTGGTAATCCGATAATTAAGTCCATATTAATATTATTCATATGGTGTGCGCGTGATAGTTGAAACTTATCAATCGTTTCCTGAACACTATGATGGCGTCCAATCGCTTTTAAAGTAGCGTCTGTAAAGCTTTGTGGATTAATACTGATGCGGTCGATATCATAATGATTAAGTACATCCAGCGTTTCCGTATCAATCGTATCGGGACGTCCTGCTTCCACTGTAACTTCACGTACATGCGTCATGTCAAATGATGTGTATACTGTTTCAAGCAGCAACGATAGATCGTTCGGTTCAATCGACGTCGGTGTACCACCACCAAAGTAGATAGAAGTCACTTTAATATCATTATCTTTTAACCATGCTGCAGTATGCTTTATTTCGTGTATTAATCCTACTAAAAATTCTGGTACCTGATCTTTAAATACACGTATTGCATATGCTGGGAATGTACAGTATGCACATTTAGTCGGACAGAAAGGAATTCCGATATAAATACTTACTTCACGTTCAAGCTGATAAAGATCAGGCATAGCAGTTAATTGTGTGTGTACGATATCTCTCATCAAGTCAATTTTCTCAAGGGAAATTAAATAATCACGTACCAATATTTTCGTAATTTCTTCATGGGTTAGTCCTTGTCTATAATATTTATGGTATAGTTTCGTCGGTCTTATGCCAGTCAGTGTTCCCCAGCTTTGAACAATGCCTGTATGATCAGTTAATATCGTAATTAAAGTCTCACCAAGCGCCTGTTTCATATCGCGCTTTGTAACACCATTTCTTTTTGCAGATTGCGTATATGTTTTACCATTTATGGTCATTGTTGTCGTAACAGTTGTTTCATCTTTTTGCTCGATATTAAGATTGATCTGATTATCTCCAACACCTTCAAATAAGTAGCTTTCTTCAAAATACAGATTGATGATATTTTTAATATAGAGTTGAATTGAATCGAACTGTTCATGTTTTAAATAAAACTTCATTGTATCCCTCACAAAAAAATAAACAAAAAGCATATCACTTTTTGTTTATTTGATAATTTATTTAATTATTGTACTTGAAAGCTTAAATTTTAGCAATTAAGCTTCAGGCGTATCTTCAGTTTGTACGCCATATAATTCTTCTAAAGGTTTCATGATAACACGATTAATTTCCTGAATCATGAAGCTCATTTTTTGTTCTGCTTCCATTAATTTAGAAATGTTTTCATCTTTTTCGATTAATTCAGCAGTTGACTGTGCTGCATTTAAATCGTCTTCTGTAATTTCCTGACCAGACATTTGTTTTTCCTGTAAATTTAACTGAATCTTTCTGAAATCATCAAAGATTTTCTTTGATTCAGGGTTATTGTTTACTGCAGAGTAATGTTCTTTAATCGCATTGTATTCGTCGCTTTGACGTAATGCGCTTTCTAAACGGTTTGCTTCATCATAAATATTAACTGACATAATCATTCTCCTTTGAATTTACACATAATTTAATTGTTCGTAATAAATATACCATAAACGGCGCTCATTATACAAAGAGAGCGATTACACCTTGTACTAAACCGATAATGCCTCCGAGCAGGAAGCCTAAAAATGTAATCATCTTTAATTCCTTGTTTGATATTTCAATAACGAGTCGCTCTAAAAACGATAATTCGAAGTTATCAATCTGCTGTTTGACGATTTCCGCGATATGTACTTTCTCTAAAATTTCAGCAATATTATCTGATGTTTTAGAGATTGCATAATGCACAAATCTGTCGCTGCCTTCATCTTCCATATATTCAAAAGCTTTTGGTGCAAGTGTGACGAGTGGTGTAGAAGTATAGCGTTTTAAATCCACTTGAGCGATGATTTGCTCGATTAAATTTTCTTTAATCGTGTCTATTTCCTGGTTACTGATAAAGTTAGACGGTTGTTTAGTTAACAACAGATGATATTCACGATTTACTTCAGTAGCGATGATATTGTTTAACTTTTCTTCTCTACTTAATGCATTAAATTCTTTAATAACACGATCTGCAATCATCTCTTTCGTCATAAACATTTGAATCATGCTGACAACGCGACCTTTTTCCAAAAAGAAACGATCGATCATTTGCATCATATCATCATACCCTTTTGCTGAATTAACATAGTCACGTAATTTTTGCATGATCATTGGCGGCAAACTTTCAACTTGTGTATCAATCTTCCCACGTAAATCAGCGGGTAATAAATTTGCTATTGGTTCATTTTTGTGCGTTAAAATTGCGTGATCGATGACTTGCGAAAGTTGAAGACGTAGTTTCTCATTGCCGAGCGCACTTACATCTATATTAAAGCGTCGTGCAAAATCGTCGACTGAATATTGTCCTGTCTTTAACGTCTGAATCTGACGTACGATAAAGTCTTTAATAAACCTTTCTGTTTGCGGGGTCATCAACTTTTCTTTAAAGATTTCTGGCGTGAGTAAATGTTCTGTTACCATTTCTCCCATCTTAACTGACAATTCGTTACGACGTTTTGGAATGAGTCCTGGTGTAAACGGTAATTGTTTACCAAATAAAAATTTTGGTTCAAATGGTCTAAATAACATCTTTATTGCGATATAATTTGTAAATCCACCGATAAGTGCACCGATGAGTCCCATAAATAATACGATTAATACTGCGTTCAATATGCCACCTCTTTATTTTTTAATACTTATTAGTTTAATACCTCTATATAAAAAAAACAAACGCTGGATAAGCGTTTGTTTAGTATATTATAAGCTTACTAAATTTTCATTTTTCTTCTTATTAAAGAACATTTCCGCTTCACGCGCTTTATTTGATCCATATAATGGTTGCGTTGAACCATCTAATACACGGTAAAGGTTAGAAATTTTGTTTTGTTGTAAGACGATGTCACGATCTGATTCAATCGTAGTCCACCATAATTCATTTTTGTTATCCTGATCCGGATATGAACATGCTCCACGTGAAATCACTTGAATCACTTCAAGTGGATCTCCACCTAAAGTATTTTGTAATACTTCTGAATCTCTGAATAATGCACATAATGAAACGCATGTTGTCCAGTTCGGTAATACACGTTCTTTCTCAATTTGAACTAACGTTTTCTTTGATAAGCCGATTGTCTGAGCCATAGTATCTTGTGTATATCCCGCTTCGATACGCACCATTTTGAATTTTGTTTGAAGTAAATCTGTGAATTGCTGTTTATCCATTTTCTATACGACCTTTCTCTCTAAATATAAATTTATGTCAGTAAATGCTCTTAAAATATAAGTTGAAAAAATACACATTCATCTAAAGTGACTTTACCATCTTAATATAATTTACAAAAAATTAAAAGAGGAAACCCTTAAAAGTTTCCTCTTTTTTTAAAATTATTTTTTTAATGTCACAATTATGCAACTTTCATACCTTTTTTTGCTAAATAACGCTTTTCCTGTTCAGAAATTACAACTGCACAAGCAGCATCTCCAGAAATGTTAACAGCTGTGCGCGTCATATCGAGCAGTCTGTCTATTCCTAAAATAATTCCGATTGCGGCAGGATTTAAACCGACTGATGTCAGAACCATTGCAAGCATTACAAGACCAGCACCTGGCACCCCTGCAGTACCGATAGATGCTACGACTGCTACGACAACAACTGTCACCATCTGTCCAAGCGTTAAATCTACACCTGAAATTTGAGCGATAAAGATTGTTGCAACACCTTGCATAATCGCTGTACCATCCATATTAATCGTCGCACCTAAAGGTTGTACAAAAGATGATATTTCTTTACGTACTTCTAAATTATCTTGTGCACATTCTAAAGAAATCGGTAATGTCGCATTTGAACTTGATGAACTGAATCCAACCGTCATTGCCGGTGCGAAACCTTTAAAGAACCAGATAGGATTTCTGCGTGCTAAGAAACTGACTGCACCACCATATACTAGAATCATATGTAAAAATAGACCTAATAACACAACGAAGAAATACATTGCCAGCTGTTTAATAGCACCAAACCCTGCATTCGTAAATGCTGTTGCAACTAAACCGAATGTTCCTAGTGGTGCGAAATACTGCATAATTGCTGTTACGATAAACATCAGTATTTCATTTGTCTGCTCAAACAGTAATTTTACTGCTGAAACTTTTTCGCGTAATGCAATCATTCCGATACCAATAAATATCGCAAACGTAATCACTTGCAGCATGTTTGTTTCACTCATCGCAAGTACAGGGTTTTTCGGAATTAAATTGATCAATGTCTGATCAAAAGTCTGGGTGGCAGGTGTGCCTTCTTCTTCTGCTGCAGCAGCTTTTTTCTTCTGTTCTTCAGCATACGTTTTTACTTCTTCACTATTTAACAGCTCACTTTTACCGTCACCTGGTTTAAATACTAAAGCAAGTGACATTGCAAGGGTGATAGCTAATGCAGTCGTTACTAAAAAGAATGAAATCGTCTTTAAACCGATAGAACCTAAATGTTTAGGATCACCTACACCAAGCACACCTAAAACAATAGACACAAATACTACTGGTACAACAAGCATAAAGATTAGATTTAAGAATATTTGACCGATTACATTAAAGACATATTGATTGATCCACTTAACCCAGCTTGCATCCTGATATATATTAAAGAATGAACCTATAGCAATACCAGCAATTAATGCAATAATAATCCTGACTGTCATGTTCCCTTTTATTTTCATAATATCCTCCTCAACAACCGAATTTTCTGACTATTACAAATAATTATAAATTATTTCTATTTCAATGTAAATTGTAATTTTTATAATTATGAATTTTTATGAATAAAAAACTTATTTGTATTTACTATTACAAGCATAATAATTTTTATATGATTCACTGCAATTCACTAGATATTTCTTCCCATTTGTTTGATAATAATAAGACATGATTTGAGAGGATGAAAAAAGTGCAGGTAAAAGATCAACTCGCAAAAGCTCAGCAAGGTGCAAAAGTCAGTATCATAATGTATGTATTGCTTACTACGATAAAATTGTTATTCGGTTATATGAATGGCTCACAAGCGCTTGTTGCCGATGGATTAAATAACGCGACTGACGTTGTATCATCAGTTGCTCTGCTTATCGGACTTGCAATTAGTATGAAGCCAGCAGATGATAATCACAACTATGGTCACTATCGCTCTGAATATATCGGTTCACTCATTGCTGCATTCATTATGTTTGCAGTCAGCGTTCAGGTAATCCTTCAGGGCATTCGACACTATATCAATCAGGACTTTTCAACGCCATCCATTGAAACAGCAGTAGTAGCGATATTATCAGCGTTAGCGATGCTACTCGTCTATTTCTACAATCGGAATTTAGCGAAGAAAGTAGATTCCAGTGCATTAAAAGCAGCCGCTGCTGATAACCTGTCCGATGCGCTTGTATCACTTGGAACATTTGTAGGTATTGTCGGCGTATTTATGGGACTGCCCTTCTTAGATACAGTCGCAGCAATCGTAGTTGGCTTGCTAATCATGAAAACAGCAATTGAAATTTTCTTTGAAACAGCTATTACATTAACAGACGGCTTCGATGCAGAAACACTTGATGAGATGAAGAAAATCGTCTTAAATGTTGAGGATGTATTATCCGTTGTAGATATTAAAGGAAGAAATCACGGTGTCATGACATTTATCGATGTTACCGTAACAGTAGATGCAAATCTTACAGTGGCGGAAAGCCATGATATTACTGAAAATATAGAACACGATATTAAAGAAGCATATGGTGCAATTGAAACAATCGTTCACTTAGAACCACATGAATAGGAAATGAATACAATATGTATAAAAGACGAGCATTCCTATTTAGGTTGTCTCGTCTTTTCCAAACAAAAGCTCTCTTAAGTTAGTGCGCTTTTCAAATTTTTTCTCTAAATTGTAAAAGATTATGAATATTAAAATAAAAATTATAAAATAAACCCATAGATAGTGTTTAACAAAATACAATATAATCATAAGTGTAACCATAAAAATAAAAAACATTGTTCTTGAAAAATAAATAAATCGTCCATCTTTCTTCAAATCATATGGATAGTTTAAATGTGGATCTGATTGTAACCGATTCATATTGCGATTAAATTCTTTATGAAAATCTATGAAATGATAAATACTTACGATTATAATAACTGCTAATAATACGCCTCTATAAAATCTATCTTCAATAGTCACAAAAAGTATAATCCAAGTATATTTAAAAATATTATTAAAGTTCTTTTTAAACCAGGATAATATATTATTTACCACGGTTAAACACCTCTCTTACCTCACTATGTCGTTCGAAGTATTCATCAAATATAACAAGAACCAGAACAATGCCGCCATAGACCATAATATAATTCCACAGATTACCCCATTCAATCATCATCACGACATAAACTAAGTAGTATGTAGCGAGTTTAAATAACACAGGTATTAACCAGACGATGAAATAATCAGTTTCTTTATTGATGAAATAATTAATATGCGTAATTTTTGTATGACGATACTCATTTATAATATAGACAGTAAGTTTAACAACGAAATAGAGCATAACGAAAGCAAGTACAATGAGAAGAATACGTTCTGCCCACATTTTTGGTAACCAGTCCTTCATAGCCATATAACTAATCATAAAAATCAATGTTAACCATTCATCCTTCGCCCACCATTTATCTATCATCAGATAACCTCCTATTTTAAGTATTATTGTATACTTTTACCATTATCAATTCAATTACTATATGCTTAATTCTTTATTAAACCGGCTTATACATTTATACTTAATCTAAACAGAATTCACTATGAGGAGTGTTATTATTATGATGGCTGTAAATCATAAAGAAAATTTATTTTATATCGGTGATGTATCAAGTCCTAAAGCGCAAATGACTTATGTACCGACTGGAGAAGATAAAATTATTATCGATCATACCGAAGTTAACGATGAATTACGTGGTCAAGGTGCAGGTAAGATGATGGTAGAAGCTGCGGTTAAATACGCACGTCAAAACAACAAAAAGATTATCCCATTATGTCCATTCGCTAAAAGTGTATTTGATAAAACACCTGAATTTCAAGACGTATTATAAAAAAATCCAGCACTATGAAGATTATCATAGTGCTGGATTTTTGATGATGTTAAACATGTCCGATATATGACTTTTATCGGACAAGACGTCTTCGATTTACGCTATTTTGCTCTCAACATGTCCGATATATCACTTTTATCGGACAAGACGTCTTCGATTTACGCTATTCTGCTCCCAACATGTCCGATATATCACTTTTATCGGACAAGACGCACTTGATTTCAGCTGTTTCTCTCATTACGTGTCCAATATTGCCTCGTTATTGGACACATTAACTTCGGTATTCTCCAAAGCATACCTATTTATACAAATTATACTTCGCACCATACATCGAAGCCTGCGTGCGATCTTTCACTTCAAGCTTTGCAAAGATATGACTAACATGTGTCTTGACTGTCTTCTCTGATACAAATAACTGCTCTGCTATCTCTTTATTGGTTAAGCCTTTTGACATTTCAGCTAATACTTCCAGTTCTCGCTTTGATAATGGATTCTTTATATGTGGCAAATTCAGCCCGGATTCTTTATATGCTTCTACACTCGGATGGAACGCCTGGGCGCCAGATAGTACCTGTTTGATCGTGTGAATCAACACATCAGGTTCACTGTCCTTCATTTCATAGCCATCTGCTCCTGCATCTATCACACCCATTACATGTTCTTCATCAACAAAACTTGATAATACAAGCACTTTCACTTCGGGATAGCTGCTTTTAATGGCTTTAGTTGTTTCTATGCCGTCCATGTTAGGCATTACAAGATCCATAATAATTAAATCCGGCTTATCATGTTCTTTAAGATATGACACAACTTCACTGCCATCACTGAAATCAGCAACAACATCAAAGTCTGCTTCTGTTGATAGTAAAAATTGTAATCCTTGTCTCACAATATGATGATCATCTACGATTATTATTTTCATGTTGTTGTCCTTTCGGATAAAAAAGTTCTATTATTGTTCCGACATTTTCTTCGCTTTTCATATTAACTTCTGCGCCTATCTCATTGCTGCGTTGCAGTATATTCTTTAGACCATGCGTCGGTAAAGTTTTTGCTGAAGTTACTTTAAATCCTTTACCTTTGTCTTCTATCTTCATTATAAACTGTTCACTTTTCTGCGATAAATGAATGGATACTGCATCTGTTTGAGCATGTTTCTTAACATTATTCATTGCTTCCTGAATAATTCTGAAGATTGTATGTTCTACTTTACTTTCCAGATTGAGTAGACCAGTTACTTTGATCGTTACATTTAATCCTAACACTTCTGCGTAGTTCTTTACAGCTTCAACCAAACCTTGTTCTAATCCTACCGGTTTCAACTGCCAGATTAATGCGCGCATTTCGTTGACTGCATCCTGACTGGTAGATTCTATCATCTGAAACGCCTGAATAGATTGCTCGTCTTTACTCATCGTCCCTGCTGCATGCGCAGTGAGCTTTAATGAAAATAGCATCTGATTAACTGAGTCATGCAAATCACGAGCGAGTCTATTTCGTTCTTCCTGTAATGCGGTCTCTCGTGCTTTCTCAGTAAGATAGATACGTTTGATTGCACTACCAATTTGAAAGGCCACAGACTCTAATAAGGCGAGATCTTCTTCTGAATAAATTTTAGTGTTCGGTGTCGCTACATTTAATAACCCAAATCTTTCATCGCCTGATTGAAGTGGCACTGTTGCATGATGTGTAATACCACCGGTCATATCACTATATTGTTTATTCGCTTTTACAATTCGTGAACATGTAATAATATTACTCGCTTTCGTTAACTTCTTCTGATGATATCGCGATACACACCAGCACGGTCCTTCTGTCATATAACGACAATCATCCATAAGCAAAGCATCCGGCAATCCATATTCAGATGCCAACGTATGGGTCCCGTCTTCATCGATAAAGAATATCCATCCAGTAGAAAAATTGGTCCCCTTAACCAATCGGTCAAGGGCACCATTCATCATAGAATATACTTCTGTCTCTTCATTTAAAAATTCAGCAATTTCTTTTAAAAGTAACGTACTATTCTTCATAAGCACACCATTCTTTTATATTAGTCACGTCTGTATTCAACGCGGTATAAATCATGTCTTCTATCACGTAACTGACGGACAGTACCGTCTTCTCGACCACGACGTAATACTTCTAAGTCAACATCACCGATCATAACCATCTCATCATTTTCACCCGTTTCACCGACGATACCGTCACGTGCAAATCCAAAGTCACTTGGTGTATAGATACCAGAAGCAGAATACTGGATATCCATATTTTCTGTTTGCGGTAAGTTACCACATGTCCCACTCGTAACAGTATAGATTTGATTTTCTATCGCACGTGCCATTGAGCAATATTTCACGCGCAGATAACTTTGTCTGTCTTCAGTTGAGAATGGTGTGAATATTATTTTAGCACCCTTCTCAGTTGCAATACGTGCCATCTCTGGGAACTCACTATCGTAACAGATTTGAATGGCAATCTTGCCACAATCTGTATCAAACACTTCCACCTTTTTACCAGGTGAAATACCCCACCATCTGCGTTCATTTGGCGTAACATGAATTTTATATTGCTTTTCAATTGATCCGTCGCGTCTAAATAAGTATGAAATATTATAAATATCATCATTTTCTTCAACGAAGTGACTGCCACCAATAATATTAATATTATATCGCATCGCAAAGTCATTGAACATTTCAATATATTGTTCCGTATATTTTGTCAACTGACGGATAGATTCTGCTGGATTTCTCTTCTCATCAAAACTCATCAGCTGTGTTGTTAATAATTCAGGGAAGACAACAAAGTCACTACCTGCATCATATGCTACATCAACGAAATATTCGATTTGGTTCGCAAACTCCTCAAAAGAATCAATTTTACGCATCATGTAGTTAACTGTACAAATTCGTACGGGATAACTTGTTCTGAAATGTAGGTTAGATTTAGCAACGAAATCAGGGTTGTTCCACTCCATTAATGTTGCATACTTACTACTTTTCACATCGTCTTTTAAATAGTTCGGATTAATACGCATCAAAGTAAATCCGTTCATAAACTGGAATGTAAGTACCGGATCCTTAATCTTACGTTTCATCACGTCATTGACATATTCACGCGGTGTCAACTCATCCTGATATTGATGATAATTCGGAATACGTCCTCCGATAATGATTGATTTTAAGTTAAGTTCATAAGCGATTTCACGACGTGCTTCATATAAACGTTGTCCAACACGCATACCACGATAATCTGGATGAACCATCACTTCAATACCATATAAGTTATGTCCATTATCATTATGGTTAGTAATATATCCTGAATCCGTAATATCATTCCAGGTATGTTTATCATCATATTCATCAAAGTTAATGATCAAACTTGAACATGATCCAATAATTTTCTCTTCATATTCAATAACCATCTGTCCACGGGGAAACAAGTTAAGATGTGATTCTAAATGTGCTCTTTCCCACGGTTCCATACCAGGAAAACAAATTTTTTGTAGTGCTATAATTTCATCGATATCATCAAATGTCATTTGTCTTGCTTCAATCGATTTATTAAATTTCTCTAAATTAATTTCTTCAGTCATGTAAATTCTCCTTTAATTCATCTATAATAGTATATAAGCGAATGATGATTTATATAAATTTTAATATGATATTAAATATTACCCTATTATTATACGACTTAAATACGATTTAGGAGAAAAATTATGATTATAAATATTACAAAAGAATGGGATGCTTTAACGATTGAAGAAATGTTAAAAGCATTACACATTCCTAAAAAGCCGATGCATGAATTCAGAATGTCAAAGGATATCACGATCAATGGTGAGACTGCTACATTAAGAAACAAACTTTCTGAAGGTGATCAGTTATACTTACCGATTACAGAAGAAAAAAGTGCATACAAATCAAGTTACCGTCTTTGTGAAGTAAAATATGAAGATGAACATTTAGCAATCCTGGTAAAACCTAAAGGTGTGAAAACACATCCTAATGATATGGCTGAATCTAATACACTACTCAACCATGCCATCTACACGTTAGACTCAGCATATGTAGAACCGGTACACCGTCTTGATCAGGAAACAGTAGGATTGCTACTTGTCGCAAAAAATCCTTTCATCAAAAAGATACTCGACCGTATGCTTGAAGAACGAGAAATCACACGCACATATCGTGCCAAAGTTAAAAGTCATCTTCCACTTAAGAAACAAACAATCGATCTACCAATCGGTAAAGATAAGTTTCATCCCAATAAACGTCGTGTTTCACAAACAGGTGATCGCGCAGTAACGCATATTGTTGATTCAAAAGCTTTAGGCGATGGTATCGCAGAAGTTGAATTGACATTAGAAACTGGACGTACACATCAAATCCGTGTGCATCTTGCAGCAATCGGTTATCCTGTTCTTGGCGATCCGCTGTACAGTGATTCTAACTTACGACAGCTTGCGCTTGAAAGTTACAAGCTGGAATTTATCCATCCACTTACTCAGAAAAAGATTACTGCAATACTTGATTAAGCAGTTCAATTGCATAATATTTTAAAGATTTATATGATAATAATCGTATAAATCTTTATTAATTTTTAGGAGGCGCATCATGGAAAATGCAATACAGCATAAGTTATTAACACGTAAAGCGGTCAAAGTTTATGACCCTGAATATAAAATGTCAGAAGCAGCATTGCTTGAAATATTAGAAGCTGCTAATCAGGCCCCTTCAGCATGGAATCTGCAACATTGGGAATTTCTTGTTGTTCATAGCGATCAAGCAAAAGCAAAGTTATTACCACTAGCATACAATCAGGCACAAGTGAAAGATTCAAGTGCAACGATTATAATATTAGGTGATAAAGAAGCGAATAAAAATATCGATACAGTATTCGACCCTGCCATCGAAGCAGGTACGATGACTCAGGATATTAAAGATATGATTGCCGTTCAAGTAAACGGTGTCTATCAAAATGAAGCATATGCATATGAAGCGGCAATTATGAACTCTGCATTTCCGGCAATGCAAGTGATGAATTTTGCTACACTTAACGATTTAGGTACATGTGCAATTGGCGGATTTAATCGTACCGGTATACAAGAAGCCTTTAATATCGATGAAAGATATGTACCTGCACTGATCATTACGATCGGTAAAACGTTGAAAGAACCTAGAACAAGTGAGCGTCGTGATATTAAAACGGTTACTACATTTGTATAAAACAATAAATTTCAAATCAAAAATAAAAAGCGAGCCATTTCGTATGCAATATACGAAATGACTCGCTTTTTTACTTCTTATTTCTTCAGACGATCTCTGACAAATCCTAATAATTTGGCACGTTTACTCATTACTGGTTGAGGCTCAGTAACTTTAGGCTTCATCAATGTACGTTTATAATTTTCTGCCTGATTCACAAGTTCTTCCTGTGAATTTACAGCATTCTGATCATTACGTACATAATGGTATACACCGCTTGCATCCTGCTCACGTGCTTTTTGGTTATCATTAAGCTGAAGCTCTAAAATTTCTTTTAGTTCGTTCACAATCTTTGGATCTAAGATTGGGAATAAAATCTCTACACGTTTAATCATGTTACGTGTCATCATATCTGCAGAAGATAGATACATCTTTTCTTCACCGTTATGATAGAAGTAATAAATTCTAGAATGCTCAAGGAATCTACCAACAATACTGATTACACGAATGTTTTCACTAATGCCTGGGATACCAGGACGTAAACAACAAATTCCACGAATGATTAACTTAACTTTCACGCCAGCCTGACTTGCCTCATATAATTTCTTAATAACCGTCTTATCAGTTAATGAATTCATCTTGGCGATAATTAAGCCATTACCAAATTCTTTATGACAATCAATTTCCTGATTGATATGTTCAACAAATTCATCGCGAATTTCAAATGGTGCCACATGTAATTTCTTATATGTTGGTTTTTCTGAATAACCACTTAAATAGTTAAAGAAATTCATCGCGTCCTGACCAATTTCTTTATTCGTTGTGATAATACCCATATCAGTGTAGATTTTAGCAGTCTTATCGTTGTAGTTACCTGTACCTAAATGGACATAAGGTACTACTTCGTCACCTTCTTTTTTCACGACTAAAGTAATTTTAGAGTGCGTTTTTAAGTGTGTCATACCATAAATTACATGACATCCCGCTTCTTCAAGCATACGCGCCCAGTGCACATTATTCTCTTCATCGAATCGCGCTTTCAACTCTACAAGTACTGTTACTTGTTTACCAGCTTCAGCTGCATTCTTCAATGCATCAATGATAGGTGAGTCACTTGATACACGATATAACGTCTGTTTAATCGCTAATGTATTAGGATCTTCAGAAGCCTGTTTAATAAAATCTACAATCGGTTGGAATGACTCATATGGATGGTGGAAGAAAATATCATGTTTCTGCGCTTCTTCATAAACGTTACCACCATTTAAATATTTCGGTGGTGCCGCTTCAAATGGTTTAAACGCAAGCTGTGGATATTGCTTCTCTATCATCCCTGCTAACTGGAATAACATCGTTAAATCAAGTGGTCCATCTAACTTATAGATATCACGTGCTTCAATCTCTAATTCATTCATTAAGAAAGAACCGTTAATTGACGTGTCATGACGTGTATCGATTTCTAAACGAACAGCAGCACCACTCTTACGTTTCTTTAAGAATTTTTCAATTTCAATTAATAAATCTTCCGCACCATCTTCATGAATCGTTAAATCTGCGTTTCTTGTAATTCTGAAGGTAAACGTACGCACGACTTTATAACCAAAGAATAACTTATCGATGAAATGATTAATCACATCTTCTAATAATACGAAGATTGTACGTTCACCATTTTTAAGCTGAATAATACGGTTTAATAACGCTGGAATCTGAACAATCGCAGATTTCTTTTCACCAGCATCAGTTTCTACATCTACGAATATATTTAATGACTTGTTTGATAATTTAGGAAAAGGTCTGTAAGCGTCGATACCAAGTGGAGTCAACGTCGGTAAAATTTCAAAGTTAAACTTTTGTTCAATGATTTGATAGTTCTCAGGAGACAATTCATCAATTGCTTTAAAGAAAACCTGATATCCTTCTAACTCCTGAATCAAAGCTTTGTATTGTTCATATTGTAATTTAACGTTTTCACGATTTGCTGCATCAATTGCTATTAATTGTTCCGTTGGTGTTAACTGTGTTTTATTTTCGGGTTCATTAAAGTTCATTGCGACTTGATCTTTAAGTCCACCTACACGCACCATAAAAAATTCATCAGCATTTGAACTTGCAATTGCTAAAAATTTAAGACGTTCTAGTAATGGATTTTTCTTATCAAAAGCTTCCTCAATTACACGACGGTTAAAACCTACCCAACTTACTTCTCTGTTGTTATAAAATGCCTTGTTGTTTAAATCTAATTTTTCCATTATCGTCACATCCACTTTTATTGTATATTAATTTACAGTCTATATTAGTTATACCTAACTATTGTAAAGATTCTGTAAAAATGAGATTAAGTTTTGACTTTATTATTTTCTCGATATGTTTCTTCTGTCTTTCTGCTTGATATTCTTCAGCGATAGCATCGCCAGAGTACTCAATCACTAAATCAAAGTGTTCTTCTTTTTTCTCAAAATACAAAGCTTTAACGATATTTGTATTACTAATATTTAATGCGTAAGCGAATTTCAGTATACTGCCAAGCATTTGAATTGTTTCTCGCTCTTCGCTATTAAACCATTTCGTTTCATCTTCATAAAACTTTAGTAACGATTTATTTTTAAAGCTGGCAAGCAAGGCAAGCTTCACTCTATTTTTATGACTAATACCATTTAAGCTAGAGTTAGAAAGAATATAGTACGTATGTTGACTTGAGGCGTCTGAATCGATGTAACTTCCTAAGTAATACAGATAAGCTGCATTTCTTAAGAATGCTTTGTCACGCTTATTACCTTTAATCAGTTCAAACTTATCTAATTCATAATAGAGCGTCTCGGCAATCATTACACGTTGGTTCGCTTCTTCCTGGTTAATGTTATAGTCCGTTGCTAAGTTCTTTAACGAGTCTTTAAAGACATTGTCTTTATCGAACGGTAATACATATTCCTCTTCAAGAATGCTCATGATAACACCTTCACGTAATCCTTTACGTGAGAAGATAAATTTAGTGGCTTCTACTTCATCAAATAATGTATTAAATAATACACATGAAGGAATAATAATATCCTGTCGGTCTCTGCTTAATCCATCCAGATCTTCTAATTCATCTTCAGATGCTGCAGTAAGGTTATCAAATACCAAATCAAGATCCGATTCTTTCATCGCATAGCCATGTACCCCTGCAATCGGATATTCTGTTAATGATTGATGGATTCTCGCAATATTACGTGCTGATCCCCCAATGGCTATTATTGGAACACGACGTTTCTCAAGCCAGCGCAGACTTCTCAGCTGTTCCTGAATATACTTTGCCGCCGCTTCTATCGCATCTTTATCGTTATGTGCCTTACCTTCAAAAAACATATTTTGAAGCGTTACGACACCGAAAGGAAAACTATGTGAAAATTTTAATTCTTTGTCCTCAAAGAAAGTAACTTCTGTACTTCCTCCACCGATATCTACTGTAACACCATCTGAGTAATCTAATGTATTGATGACCGCATAGAATCCAAAGAATGCTTCTTCTTTTTCAGAAATAATTCGCATCTCTATGCCTGTGTTTTCGTTTACTTTATCGATGACTTCTTCGATGTTTGTTGCTTGTCGTACGGCAGCAGTTGCTACTGGATATAACGCATGAACATCAAACTTTTGTGCAACTTTCTGAAAACTATTTAACGTGTCACATAATACTTCGATACCACGTTCTGACATAACTTTTTCGTTGTTTAAAAACTGATATAATCGTGCAGGTGTTTTTATATTTTGTAATTCCTGTAATCCTGTTTCTTTTGAGTATTCAAAAATAACTAAACGGATTGTATTTGATCCGATATCTACTAAACCTAATCTTTTCATAACTGACCTGCCCTTTCAGATTAAAACATTTTATTTTGGATGGATCATTTCTTCAGGTTTAATCCATTCATCAAATTGCTCTTCTGTTAAGAATCCTGAATTTATTGCTGATGCTTTTAAAGTTAAACCTTCTTTATGTGCAGTTTTTGCGATATGCGCTGCTTTTTCATAACCGATATGAGGGTTTAAAGCTGTTACTAACATTAATGATTGATTTAAATAGTTGTGAATATTTTCTTCAATCGGCTCGATACCAACCGCACAGTTATCATTAAATGAATTCATACCGTCTGCTAAAAGATAGATTGATTGTAATGTGTTATACATAATAACCGGTTTAAATACATTCAGTTCAAAGTTACCTTGACTTGCTGCAATACCAACCGCAGCGTCATTCCCCATTACCTGAACAGCGACCATCGTCAGCATTTCAGATTGTGTAGGGTTTACTTTTCCTGGCATGATTGAAGAACCCGGTTCATTTTCAGGAATTGATAATTCTGCAAGACCTGCACGTGGACCAGATGATAACCAGCGTACATCGTTAGCAATCTTCATTAAATCTGCTGCAAGTGCTTTTAATGCACCATGAACAAAGGTTACTTCATCATGTGCAGTTAACGCATGGAATTTATTTGGCGATGATACGAAATCATAACCTGTTTGAACGCCAATCTGTTTAGCAACGCGATCACCAAACTCAGGATGTGCGTTAATGCCAGTACCAACTGCAGTGCCCCCGATTGCTAAATTCAATAATTCTTTTTTAGATAGGTTTAATAATGCTTCACATTTATCAAGCATATAACGCCAGCCAGAAATCTCTTGTCCTAAAGTTAATGGCGTTGCATCCTGTAAATGGGTACGACCAATCTTAATGATATCAGCAAACTTTTCTTCTTTTTCTTTTAACGTATTGCGAAGTGTATTTAATGCCGGCATTAATTTCGCTTCGATTTCATGGAAAAGTGCCACGTGCATTGCTGTTGGATAAGTATCGTTCGATGATTGAGATTTATTCACATCATCATTTGGATGAACTGATTCTGTGCTACCTGATTCTTTCAAGTACATATTTGCAACATATGCAACCACTTCATTCACGTTCATGTTACTTTGCGTACCTGAACCAGTTTGCCATACAACTAACGGAAAATGTTCATCTAATTGGCCAGATAATACATCATCACATGCTTTTACGATGGCTTCTGACTTCTCAGCTGATAATTTACCTAAATCTTTGTTGACAATTGCTGCCGCTTTTTTAAGATGAGCAAATCCGTAAACAACTTCGATTGGCATCTTTTCTTTTCCTACTGGAAAGTTTTGTTTACTACGTTCTGTTTGTGCACCCCAATATTTATCTGATGGTACTTCGATTTCTCCAAATGTATCATGTTCAATTCTAAATGACATTAACTATCTCCCCTTATCTATTGATACTTATATTTTACATTAAATAACGCTTACATTCATTAATTAATCATAAAAATACAGTACATAAATCATTATGTACTGTTCAATAGTTATTGAGGATCATCCTCTTGTTCCTGACCTTCTTCTCGTGCTTCAGCGTTTTGTTCAGAAATTTGTTCCATCTCTTTACCTAACTCTACAACGTCGTCGAAATCAGTAACCATTTCATTTTTATTATCATGTGATGTTGACATATAATCATTCCTTTACGCAAATTTTTGGAAGTAGTATTCACGTATATCTTGAGGCAATCCAGCTGCTGCAGCATCATCTAAGATTACATTGACCATACGGTGTGTTTTTAAATTCGCTGCTTCAAAGTTGCCGCCCGCTTCAGCATTGTATAGCTTTTCTACGATTGAAGCTTTGTCTGCGCCTGTTAATACGATAATAATTTCACGTGCTGAACGTAATCCTTTATCGTTATCCTGATTAATCTCTTTATAACCGACAGAGCCATCTTGAGTAATCGTAGCAAATAACGTTGTTAATTTCCCTTTGTTCTCTTTAGTCTTCGCTTCGTCTTTAATCAATTCCATAATATCTTTACCTGTTGCTTCATGGTATTGTTTATCAACGATACCAACAGTACCATAGTCGCCACGTATTTTATCATAATCAAAGATATGAATTTGACTCGTCTCAACAGGATTACGTGCCGTATCAGCCTTTAATTCTGCAATGACGTGACCAGCTTCATCACCTAACGCAGTCGCGATAATTGATGTCGGATTGTTACTCATCTGCTTTCTAAATAAATCAGCAACGTAGTTCGATACTGTTAATTTATCTTCAAAAATTTTAAAATTCATTCCCATGTTCATTCCTCCTCGTATCTTTACTCATTCTTTATTATATATGCTATACCCTATTTTGACAGCCCATAACACTATAAATATGAATATTATGAATAATTAAGGCAAACAACTATTTGTGGTTTTAAAAGTGTATTGAATAGGTTATAATAGTTTTATTAATGAAATCTAGGGGGATTACCAATGAATACATTATTAATCGGTATGGTATGTATCGCTTTCCTAACAGCTATCTTAACTGCTGGTCGTGAATCTAGCTACGGTGTTAAGGAAGAAGATTTAAACAAATAATCACAAAATAAGCCGAAGACAAATTGTCTTCGGCTTATTTTTATTGTTTCAGAAATCCTTGTTGCTTTACGACACCATCTACATCAAGACGTGCTTTACCACCAAGCATCTGTATTACCTGTTCACTCCATTTATCATCACGTTTACCTGCTGTACGCGCTTTATAATAGGCACTCGTGCGCACATCATAATCTTTATAATCATCATAGCTAAAAGGCTGATATGTATTCTCATGATAAACAACGTCCAGTGGTAATCTTTCTTTCTGACTTCCCACGTCATCTGGTACACCGACAACCATGCCAAACAATGGATATGTGTATGCCGGTAAATTAAGCAAATCTATCACACGCTGCATATTATTGCGTAATGATCCGATATAACAAATACCAAGTCCCATACTTTCAGCTGCGACTGCCATATTCTGACTAGCTAAAGCAGCGTCTACCGTACCGACTAATAGCGATTCTGTCGTCCCGAAATAATCATCTACATTTGATTTTAAGTGGTTACCTAATCCATGATGACGATGATAATCAACTACAAATACAAAGAGATGACCATTATGTTCCACGTAAGATTGACCACTGATTGCTCTAAGTTGATGCTTAATTTGCTGGTCAGTAATACCGATAATTGAATATGCCTGGACATAACTTGATGTCGATGCACTTTGTGCTGCACGCACTAAAGTCTTAATCGTCTCCTGATTGAGCGCTTCATCTTTAAATTTACGAATTGAGCGATGGTTCTGTAATAACTGGATTATATCGTTCATCACCTGACCTCCTTAATTTAAGCCTGGATAGTTTTGTTGACGTAAAGCTTCATAGATTAATATTGCTGCTGTATTTGATAAATTAAGCGAACGAACATTGTCGTTCATTGGAATGCGCAGTGCTGTGTCCATATATTTTTCTTTAACCCAGTCCGGTAAACCAGTTGTTTCACGACCAAAGATAAAGAAATGTTTCTCGTCAGGGTTACTATAATCGAATGTCGTATGAGGTTTCGTACCAAACTTCGTCAGTAAATAATAGTGACCTTCATTCTTTTCAAAGAATTCTTCGATACTATCGTAATAAGTGATATTTACAAATTTCCAGTAATCCAAGCCGGCACGACGTAACATTTTATCGTCAGTAGAGAATCCTAGCGGACGAATTAAATGAAGATGCGTATCTGTTGCTGCACAACTTCTAGCGATATTTCCTGTGTTAGCAGGTATTTCCGGTTGATATAATACTACGTTAATTGATGACATTTATTTTTCCACACTTTCTATACTTTTTAATATTTCTAGTTTAACATCATTATCTGTTTCTTTTTCATATCTTGCCTTTAAATAATCAATTTCATCATGACTCATTTGACCAATAGCCCAATAAGCTGTTCCCTTAATTTCTGGTCGAGGATCACTTTCTGCGACTTCCTTTAAATCTGGTACTGCATCGATTTCTTTGAAATGAGCGAGTGCTAAAATAGCATTACGTTGAATCGGTTTCTTGCCGCGCCAGGCACCAGCTAGATGACCAAATTCTGCTTTGAAAGTTTTATTCGTCATCTTGAGTAGAGGAACGAGGAGGGGCTTTAACTTTTCAGGTTCCAGTTCAATATCCTCATGGGTTGTATTGATACCTCGATTCTTCGGACACACTTGCTGACACGTGTCGCACCCATATAGACGATTACCAATCTTACTACGATATTCGTCCGGTATAAATCCTTTTGTCTGTGTGAGGAAACTGATGCATTTATTCGAATCAAGCTGCCCATTACCTAGGAGAGCACCTGTCGGACAACGATCAATGCAAATTGTACAATCTAAACATGATTCTATTACTGGGTGATCAGGTTCAAATGGAATCGATACAAGTATTTCGCCAAGATAAGTCCATGTGCCTAAATCTTTATTTAAGATAAAACCATTTTTAGCTGCATAGCCGAGACCCGCACGTTCAGCAACTGCCCTGTCACTGAGCACACCTGTATCTACCATATTCATCGTTTGTGCTTCAGGGACTCTCTCTTTAATAAATGCGACAAGCAGTTCGAGTCGTTTATTTAATAGCGTGTGATAATCAATTCCCCATGATGCACGTGCGAAAATACCTCGTCTTGCGCCACGAATACTCTTCGGAGCATTAGGTAGCTTATTCGGATAACCGACGGCAATCGCAATAATAGACTGCGCTTCAGGGAGAGAAAGCTTAGGGTTGATACGTTCTTCAATCGTGCCTTTCTCAAAACCAGAATCATAGTTATTTGCATAATATGCTTCCAGTTTTGGACGCAGTGACTCAAAAGGTTCTGCTGTAGTGAAACCGATGGCATCTATGCCAATCGTCTTACTATATTCAATAATTTCCTGCTTTAACTTTTGATACACCCATCTCTCCCCCTTTTCACTTTATAAGACTATTATTTTACCATAAAATTGATTCTTTTAAGAGATAATAATTACATCATCCAAAACAAAGAAGCTACAATCAAATTTGATTGTAGCAGTTTTCTCACTTTGCTTAATAATATTTACGAAGCATTATAAAACTTTCGATAAAAATGCTTTCGCACGTTCATTTTGAGGGTTATTAAATAATTGTTCTGGTGGTGCATCTTCCTGAACGACGCCATTATCCATAAATACAACTCTGTCAGCAACTTCTCTGGCAAAACCCATCTCATGGGTTACGACGACCATCGTCATTCCTTCTTCAGCCAGCTTCTTCATAACAGCTAATACATCGCCTACTACTTCAGGATCAAGCGCTGACGTTGGCTCGTCGAATAAGATAACATCCGGATCCATAGCAAGCGCTCTGGCAATCGCTACACGCTGTTTTTGACCACCAGATAATTGCGAAGGATAATTATCTGCTCTATCAGATAATCCGACTTTTTCTAATAAATCTAATGCTTTTGTTTCCAATTCACTTTTCTTACCCTTACCTAGTAATGATGGCGCAAGCATTAAGTTCTCTTTAGCTGTCTTATGCGGAAAGAGATTAAAGCTTTGGAATACCATCCCCATCTTCTGACGGAGTTTATTTATATCAGTTCCTTTAGCAGTGAGAGCGTTACCTTCAAATATAATTTCACCGCTCGTCGGTGTTTCCAGTAGATTTAAACAACGTAACAACGTTGATTTACCACTACCAGATGGACCGATAATTGCAACAACCTCTCCTTCTGAAATTTCAAGATCAATGCCTTTTAACACTTCAACCTTACCAAAATATTTATGCAAATTATTTACTTTAATCACTAACCCTCATTCTCCTTTCAAATACATTCATCACTCGACTTAGTGCGAATGTAAGGATGAAGTATACAACTGCGGCAATCAATAATGGTGTAAATGGATCGAATGATGCACCTTGAACAACTTGTGCATTAAACATCAATTCAGAAACACCGATAACAGAAACAATTGATGATTCTTTAATTACAGTGACGAATTCATTACCTAAAGCAGGTAAGATATTTTTAATTGCTTGAGGCATCACAACTTTATTCATCGTCTGTGCATGGCTTAAACCTAAAGAACGTGCTGCTTCAGTTTGACCTTTATCTACCGCATTAATACCGGCACGAATAATTTCGGCAATATATGCAGCGCAGTTAATGACAAGCGCAATTGCACCACAAATAAATGCTGATAAGTCGATACCTAGTACTGCTGTTGTTCCAAAATAAACTAAAAATACTTGAACAAGTAATGGTGTACCACGAATAAACTCAATGTAAATCCATGATAAAGTTTTTAAAATTATATTCTTGCTTAATTTCATAAAGGCGAGAATACCACCGAAGATTGAGCCTAAAACTACACCGATTAATGAAATTAAGATTGTAGCACCAATACCCTGAATAAAGAATGAACCATATTTACTGAAAAATGACCCTTCATCAAACATCGCTTCATTCGCTTTATCTTTATAACCTTTCATTAATCCTTTATCTTCTACTTCTTTAATCGTTTTATTAAGTGCATCAAGTAACTTTGGAGAATCTTTCGGCAGAGCAATTGCCGTTCCTTTATTCTCATCAGCAAACTGCATATCAGAGAAAGCTAAGTTTGTATTTTGTGATAAATATGCTTCACCAACTGGACCTTCTAATACAACGCCATCAATCTTACCTGTATTTAAAGACATAATAATTTCAGGCACACGTGTCAGTGACGTGACGTTCGCATCAGGAATTTCAGTCTTGGCAAGCTCTTCTTGTGTTGTTTGTTTTTGAACGCCAATGTTCTTTCCTTTGAAATCTTCAATTGATTTTAACTTTTTTGCATCTTTCTTCTGTATAATCATACGCTGCTGAACATGCATATAATAGTCAGAGAAGTCCACTTCTTTTTTACGTTCAGGTGTTGGTGACATACCGGAAATAATTACGTCAATCTTCCCAGTCTTTAGAGCACCAAGTAAACTATCGAACTGCATATTTACTATCTTTAATTCAACACCAAGATCTTTCGCTAATTTTTTTGAAAGTTCGATATCAATACCTGCATATTCTCGCTTTCCGTTAACCGTTTTCTCAAATTCATATGGTGCATAATCGGCAGATAATCCGACACGCAGCACACCGTTTTTCTTAATCGTATCGTATTGATCGGTTTTTGCATGAGCCGTAAATGGTGTAATCGTTGCAATCATAACAATCAATATAAGATAACTTAATAACTTTTTAAAAGACAATGACTTCCCCTCCTTTGGATAAAATTTATTATACACTTATATGTATAAGTATACAAGTCAGAATTATTATTTTTTTCTGTTTATTTCGCTTATCCTTTTGCTTATTAAAGGGAGTTAGCGTATAATCATTAACAAAAATAGTTGAAAGAGAAGTGTATAAAATGCCGCAATTAAATGAATTCATCAATGAAGTAACAATACCTGGAACGCGAGAGTTTGCAAATAAAGCAGCAGGTCTAGAAGATTGTATCGATTTAACATTAGGACAGTCAGATTTCGCTCCTCCTGCATCAGTCAAACATGCGATGATTGAGGCGATTGAAAATGATAAACTACGCTATACACATAATAGAGGTTTAATAGAGCTGAGAAATGAGATTGCAAAGTCAATTCAGAAAAAATTTAATGTCAATTATGATCCTGAAACAGAGATTGTAGTTACAAACGGAGGATCAGAAGCGATTGATGATGTATTTAGAACAATCATCAATCCTGGAGATGAAGTTATCTTACCATCACCATGTTATTTAGGATATGAACCTATCATAAAGCTGCTCGGTGCTAAAGTCGTACTCGTTGATACTTCTAAGACACACCTCGTACCTACACCAGAAGCGATTAAAGCAGCAATAACACCTAAAACAAAAGCAGTACTATTCAACTATCCGACGAATCCAACAGGTAAGACATTAACGTACGAACAAATTCAAGGATTAGCAAATATGTTAAAAGACGAAGATATCTTTATCGTAACAGATGAAATATACAGTGAAAATGTATATGACGCACCACATCATTCATTTTTAGAGTTTCCTGAACTGAGAAATAATTTATTTGTTATCAATGGTCTATCTAAATCTCACGCAGTGACAGGTGCCCGTATTGGTTACGTTGTGTCTAATGCAGAACTCATTACTCACGTCACATCAGTACATCTATATAATTCAATCTGTGTAGCAACACCGAGTCAATATGGTGCGATAGAAGCATTCAAAGATTCAGAAACAGTAAAAATTATGAATAAAGCATACATCGAACGCAGAGATTTTTTATATGAAAAATTAACCGGATTAGGATTACCAGTTGAAAAACCACAAGGTGCCTTTTATATCTTCCCGGATATATCAGCTTACAATAGCGATTCGTATCAATTTGCTTTAGACCTATTGGATCAAGAAAGATTGGCAGTTGTACCAGGAAGTGCATTCTCAGAATACGGTGAGGGACATATCAGATTATCATTTGCATCAAGTATGGAAGAAATTAAAGAGGCTATGGTAAGATTAGAACGATTTTTAAAAAATTATAATAAATAGCGTTAAAAAGTGGCCCGATTCTTTTATGGAATCGGGCCAAATATGGTGATTTGGCACGGTTCTGCTCTGGAATCGGGCAAACAAGGTGATATGGCACGGTTCTGCTCTGAAATCGGGCCAAATAAGGTGATATGGCACGGTTCTGCTCTGGAATCGGGCCAAACATGGTGATTTGGCCCGATTCTCTTAAGGAACCGGGCCATCTTACTTTATATTAATGTTCAGCTTTATAAAGATATATTTCATCATTATAACGTGGTAATACTTTTTTCAGTAATTGATGAGACATAAATGCAATCGGTAACGGAATGATGACATAAGCTAGCAATAAACTCATTACATTCTGCATTACAGTGCCGTCCATAAATTTAAAGGCATTGATCGGACCGACTAGTCCTGTGTATCCAAATCCAGCCGACATCGGCGTACCTTGAACGTTAAAGAAGTAAGCACACAATCCACCAATGATACCATTGATAAGTAGCGGCACCATAATAATAGGATGTTTGAAATATACCGGCATCATCATTTTCGCTGCACCAATAATTAATGTGATGATTGTGCCTTTATCATTCACACGCAGTGCTCCGAATAAGAATGTGTAACAACATGCAACGATACCTAGGTTTGCTGCGCCGCTCCCTAGCCCCGATAAACTAATAACAGTTGCAATTGCAACAAGAGAAATTGGTGTTGCCATCAAAAGACTATAACTAATCGCAATCAAAATACACATTAAGAGTGGGTTTAAAGTCGTAAAATGCTGAATGACCTGACCAATCGCACCCGTAAATTGTTTTACGTATGGTAGTGTAAGAGAACCGATAAATCCAGGTAAAATTCCTGCAAACAAAGGTAAAAAGACGATATTCAAACTGCCCATCTTATTTCCTAGTAAAATTAAAACAAAAGCACTAAGCGCGACGGTTAACATCATGTTTATAATGTCACCGATTCCTGCAAACATAAAACCTTTACCATTAAATTGAACGGCACCTGAACCAAGTACAGAAGCACCAGAAAGTATCGCTGTCTGTAAACCGTTAAATTTAAATTGCTGACTGATCGTAATACCAGCTAACGCACTTAAACAAAACTGAAAGATGACCAATAATTGTCCAAGACTTGTAAACACAGGATGATATCCTGCTAAATATTTAAAAAGCTCCCCAAGCATTGCATTCGGCACTAAAGCAACGACGATACCAGCTGCCATTCCATTTAATATATTTGAGAAAAACTGTTTACCGTTAATATTCATTTAAACACCTACCCTAAAAAATTATATAGTATTATTTCTATCATACTTTAGCGCTTAAAAGCAATGAATTAATAAAATTTTTTAAAATTTCCTACTACTTTGTATTTTGTTCCAGCTTATTTAACACTTCCGGTAATACTTTTGCGATATCAATATCACTACGTTCTGCAATATTAATTAACCACCAAATTGATTCTGCAATTTTATAACCAAGCTCTCCTTCACTATTAGGTTTTGGCCAACGTTTTTCTTTATCCATTACTAACCGACCGACAAGTGCTGCATCTGTTAAAAATGCTAAAGCATCTTCTTCTAAAGACCATTCAGATTGATGGTGTGATACTTCTAATGCATGATACTGTTTTCTAATCTTGATTGATTGTTCAATAATTGCTTCAAATGAATTATTCATATTATTACCTCGATTGTTTTTATACATCATAGCAGATTATCTCTTAATAAAAATAATTATTATGCATATACAAGTTATTTTTTTTGTTGAGTTCTAATAATCCATATTCTTTGACTTAAATTGACCAAACAAATAAAATATAATTAATAAGCTTATAGGAGGCACATTATGACAAACGAAAATAAAGATCTTATGTTAGAAAAAATGATAGAATCACGCACAATCTTAATCTCAGGTGGTATTGATGATAAATCAGCGAAAGAAGTTGTTAATCAATTATTATTATTAGATTCAATCAATCATGATCCGATTAAATTAATCATCTCTTCTCCAGGTGGACATGTAGATTCAGGTTATTTAATACATGATATGATTAATTTCATCGAATCAGAAGTTAAAATTATTGGTGCAGGATGGGTAGTTAGTGCAGGCGTATTAATTTACTTATCAGGTAAGAAAGAAAATCGCTACGCATTACCTAATACACGCTTCATGATTCACCAACCAAGTGGTGGTACACAAGGACAAGCGTCCAACATGGAAATTACTGCAAAAGAAATTATCCGTACACGTCAAAAATTAAACGAATTAATCGCACGTGAAACTGGCAAATCTGTAGAAGAAGTTGAACAACATACAGGTCGTGATTACTGGTTAAGCACACAAGAAGCTTTAGAGTACGGTATCGTCAATAAAATTATCGAAAATCAAAAAGAAATCTAGATCATAAATCCCAATGCGCATTTTGATGCATTGGGATTTTTTTCGGCAGTTTTAGCGGTATCTTCTCTCTTTACCACTCGATTCCGCTATTGCGCTCCAGTTTTAGCGGTATCTTTTATCTTCATTACTCGATTCCGCTATTACGCTTCAGTTTTAGCGATATCTTCTCTCTTTACCACTCGATTCCGCTATTGCTTCAAATAATCATTAATATAACCATTCACTGCTTCACGTGACTGGAAAATTACCTGCTTTTTATCGGGATATTTCTCTAGTAGCTCAATTACTTTTGGTCTGCTCACAATATTATATTGTTTAATGAATGCAATAAATTCTGAATCCGTTTCATTAGTCTCTATCCAAGGCATATCTGGCCTCTCTTTTCTTTTTCTTTGCTCGATACTCTCCAGACAAACTTCAACCGGTAAGTCTAAGAAATAAATCGTGTCACATGCAGCGATGCGCATCTCAATGGTTGATCCATAATTCCCGTCAATAATCCACGTCTCACCTTTTAACGCTTCCCTTTGTCGATTCAAAAATACTTCTCTTTCTACTACAGTTCGATCTGACTTCCAGTTCAAAAGATCAAGATGAATAACTGGTATATCTAAACATTTACTGAGATTACGAGAAAACGTACTTTTTCCGCTTCCAGGACAACCGATTACTATTATCTTTTTCATAGGTAACCCCCAAAATCTTTATTATCTAAAATAATTCATTTAGCAACGCCACATACTGTGCTGTATCTTCCGGATGATGTCTAGTACTCGTTGAAAGCCGTAAAGCCATAATAATTCTTGCATATATTAAAAATTCTTTATACTCAATCCAGCTAAACTTTAAATAATAGTCATAATATGCACGCAGTGTTTCTTCATTGATGTCATAAGGACTTGAACAATATAAAAACAATAGTTCATATAATATCAAATTCTGCATCGGAGTTGGATCGATTACAGATAGCACTTCTTTTTGCATAATAAAATTATGATAACCGAAATCGCCATGAACATATTTCGGTGCTTCTTCTGGTAATGCTACAGTGCCCAAGGCATCAAACAATGCTTCACTATCATAATAATCATCGATGACCAGTCGTTCTAATGCCAGTTCATCTTTTAAGAATATTTTAAAATCAGGTTTTAAATCATTGATATAACCGACTCTGCTATCACAATATTCATATTGATTCATAAAATTTATCTTATCTAGTATCTTTAATTTACTGTAATGCCCATTCAGCATCGAACCTTTCATATGTTCCATTAATATATATGTTGTATCATCTGTCGTAATACACTCAGGAAAAACCTCTATTTGCTGATATCTTTTCAGAAACTGACTTTCAGACTGAATTGATAATGGTGGATTGAGTTTAAGAATATATTTCTTATCAAATTCATCGATAAAGAATACTTTGCTCGTTGTTCCCGTTGTGATTTCAGTTAGCACACATCGTCCACTGACATAATGCATATCCTGTAATGCAAATAACACTCCTCTTACTGAAGCCAAGCTATCACGTCCTATCTATAATTTGCATCTTTATATTATATTCGATATTATGACTAAAAACTATCGAGGTTAAAAGATGAACTTAAAGCAACGCGCTAAACAATTAAAAATAGATGTTCCAGCTATATTTATCGCTTTACATAAAAAAGAAACACCAATACTTGCTAAAGTATTGGCGCTTATCACCATCATTTATGCACTGTCCCCTATAGACCTAATACCTGATTTTATTCCAGTACTAGGATTTTTAGATGACATTATCTTGTTACCATTATTCATTAGTTCTACCATTAAACTGATTCCTGATGACATCTTTACTCAATGCCAGCATGAAGCTCAAAGTTTGACGCGTAAAGATTTAAAACGCTGGTATTTTGCATTGCCAATTCTACTCATATGGCTATTTACTTTCTATGCACTCTTTCAATTATTCCATTCATTATTTAACCAATAAATTTGATTTGTTTCACGCTTAATTCACAAACCTATATTACGCCATTTTACCATACTGATTAGTAGTTTTCTAACTTTCATCCATCTTGAAAATATAATTTTGTCTTTTCTAAGCAAACAATGTACATATGATATTGACATTATGATATTGACATCTTTATAATCTATATATTGCTTGAAAGGAGTGACGTGATGAATAATAAATTAAAAGGGATTATGTTTGTCACATTAGGGTCAATATTCTGGGGTGTCGGAGGCACCGTATCCCAGCAAATCTTTCAAGGCTATAGCGTACCACTTGATTGGTTTATAACCATTAGATTAATCTTAAGCGGTATCTTTTTGCTTTGCCTGGCCATGATAAGGAAGCAAAATATACTGAATGTATTTCGCGATAAGCATACATTTTTCCAGCTTGTGATTTATTCAATATTTGGAATGCTTGCGGTACAGTATACATTTCTAGCATCAATAGAAGCGGGTAATGCAGCAGTAGCGACGCTCTTACAATATTTAGCGCCGATTGTCATACTGACTTTCCTGCTTATTACACGTAAGACAGAGTTTAGAGCGATAGATCTGATCATTATACTCGTCTCATCATTCGGAACATTTCTATTGCTCACGAGCGGTAATATTAACAATGTTGTCGTACCGCCAGCAGCAATTATCTGGGGATTATTATCAGCAATCGCAGCAGCGTTCTATACAATGTACGCCGGAAGACTCTTTGTCCGTAATACCCCACTCGTTATTATTGGATGGGCGATGCTTATAGCAGGATTGTTTATCAGTCTATTCAATAGACACTGGCAGATCAATCCACTGTCATACGGTGCAATGTTTAACATTTATCTCATATTCGTTATCATCGTTGGAACCGCGCTAGCCTTCTTCCTATATCTACTCAGCGTAAAATATATCGATCCACAACTTACTGCGCTACTCGGATGTATTGAACCATTAACAGCAGTTATTCTCAGTATTGTTTGGCTGAAACAACCATTTGATATCATCCAATGTGCTGGAATGATGATTATACTCGGTGTCGTGCTATTCATATCTATATTAAATACAAAAGAAAAAAACCAAGCTTCTCATTAATGAGATGTTTGGTTTAAAAATTTGTTAGATCGCATTGAAAACTTCTGATTCATAACACTTAATACAAGTACAATGCAACTCACGCCACAAACTAGAAACGTTATACCATAGTATCCTTGATCAAAGATGATTCCAAATATAATATAAGAAATTGGCATCAGTAACTGTGCTGTTAAATTGATTACAGAGAATACCCTTCCCTGAACACGTGCTTCGATATGCTCCTGAAAGAATACAAACAATGGTGTATTAACAAACTGTGCTGTAACACCTAATAGTAGACCACAAATAAAGAAAGTAATATAAACCGGCCATAAGCTATTCATTAACAGCAATGGCAAACTTATCACTATTAAAAATACACCCTCTAATAATAATCCCTTTTTAAGCATAGGAAACGGATTATCAAATTTTTTCTTATTACCAATAATTATGCCACCTATCAATACACCCACACTAAAAGATGCTTCTAATATCCCCATCATTTCTGAGCTTGCTTCAAAATGACCGATGATAATTTTGCTCATTCCAATATTTATACCTGATACAAAGAAGTTTAAGGACATAAATAATATAAGGAGTGTTCTTAAAATTTCATGATGCCAGATATATTGTAACCCATACTTAAAACTTTTAAAGACACCTTCTTCTTCAATTATTGCATCATTTGAATCAACAGCATCATCCTTTTGAAATAATTTGAAATTAATCATAAGAATGACCAAACTTGCACAAATATATGCAATAACGAAAATGAATAAAAATAATTCTTTAGACACAAATCCATATAATAATCCACCTAACACTGGACCTAAAAGCATCGACAAACTACTTGCTGTGGAATTATATCCCATTGTCTTTTGTAAATGTTCACCATGAACAATATGCGGAATTGCTGCCATAAAACTTGGATTGCTCGCACTTGAAATAAATGCAGCAAAAAAAGTTACGATGTATAGGGCAATGATATTAAAACCTAGAAAATGAATATAGAGCAATAAAAGAAATACTAAAATAGCTTCTATAAATATACTCCAGAATATAACCTTTTTACGATCAAAGTTATCTGCTAAGTATCCAGATAACGGTGTTACCACGATTCTACCAAGAACACTCATCGCTAAATTAATTGAAAACAGTTTGGCAGAACCTGTAGCAGAAAGGATATAAAAACTGATACCGAAACTATAGATGGATACACCTAACATCGAAATCATCGTACTTAATATTAATAGATACATTTGACGTTTTGATTGTTTCATTTCTAAATCCATAATATCTACCTCCATAAGTTTAATTTAATTAAACTTATTATATAAAATAAAAATTTGAAAAGCAAATGAAAGTTTAATATAATTAAACTAGTTAATGGAGGTTATTATGAATACATTAGGTTCTAAAATTAGAAGTCTTCGCAAAAGTAAAAAAATGACGCTCGTAGATCTCGCTGGGGATTATATGACAAAGGGTATGCTCAGTCTTATAGAAAATGATAAAAACAATCCATCAATGGAAAGTTTAGAATACATCGCTAAAAAGTTAGACACTACAGTAAGTGTCCTGTTGGAAGATGGGGATGAGGAAATTACAAATCAAATTTATAATAAGGTTAAAGAAATTATTAATGTACCAAGTCTTTTTCATAATGAAGTAATAAAACAAACGGTTTCTCCTTATATAGATCAAATTAAGCAAAACAGAAAAGGAGCTTTTATATTTCAGTGGTATGCATTTACTAAAGGAATAGAAAAAGATGATAAAACAGCCATGCATTATCTAACAATGGCTAAAGAAATATATATAAAAAATGATGACAAAAATGCTCTCCTTGATGTTGAAAATGATTTAATTTCTGTATATTTTATACTTGGTAAATACGATAGTGCTTTTACTAAAGGAGTAGAATTATATGAAAAATATAAAGAAGATAACGATATTACTGATCCAAATTTAATTCCAAGATTACTGTTATCAATAGCAGCTTATGGCTATTCTTCATATGATACGAGTAATTTAATTAAATATTTAGAGTTAGCTGAAGAAGTATCTATACAAAATAAGACATTTAAACTTCTTTCACCAATTTACAAATCACAATGCTTTAAGTATTTACTGGATGAAGATATGGATAAATATCAATCTACATATAAAAAGTTTGATATCTTAAAACAATTTAATCCTGAAGATTTCCAAACAAAATTTGATATGTACACAGCCGATTTAATCTATCACTTCTATCGAAGAGAATATAAAGAATTAAAGAATCTATTAGAAGTACAGCAACAAATATTAGTACATGATAAATATCAGACTGAAGTAGATGATAATTTTAATAATATCTGGCAACTATATGAGGCAATTGCATTATATAATTTAGGTGATTTTGATAATGCTATTAAAAAATTAAATGACTATCCAAATGACATACCATATTTAGCTCCAGCTGATATAAGTATACACGCTCAAAAATATACTTATCTCGCTATTAATGCTGAACGTAAAAATGAAAATGATAATGCAAAAGAATATATCATGAAAGCAATGGATATCATTAAAAATATCCCTCCAAACCATTTTACAAAAATTACAGAAGACACATACAAAAGAATTATGAACCAAAACAAGCCCACAGATTATCTTTCATAATCTGTGGGCTTTCATTAATTAAGTAATCTTTGTGCTATTAATTTTTGCAACTTCACAATATCAGTGTCCTTATTAAATAATTTAACGATTGGCATTTGAATACCTGCCACAAAAAGTTTTAATTCTGCATCAATATCAAATCGACCTGCATTTTCTACACTGAATGCTCTAATATTCTTATAAGGTATTGTAATAAACTCAATCTTCTTACCTGAGAACCCTTGTTTATCAACGATTAAGATACGTTTATTCGTGAACACAAACAAATCACGAATTAGAATAAAACTCGCCTCAACTACTTCATCTTCAAGCAAATAATCCTGAAATTCATTTTGAACTTCCTCTGTATTTTTTTCACTAGAGTTGCCCATCAATTCATCAAATAATCCCATTCTAATGCCTCCTTATTTTGTATAATATTAATATAACAAAATAAATTTGGAATTAATAGGAATAAGAGTATGTATTTAAAATATTACATTTCCCTTAATGCGCTCAATTGGTTCTGATTTTTATCAAAGTTACTATCATCTAACCACGACTCTAATCTCAATTTATTGGCTGGCCATTCTTTATCAATTATTGAAAACCAATTTGTATCACGGTTACGTCCTTTATAAACAGTTGCTTGTCTAAATGTACCTTCAAACGTAAAGCCTAATCGTGTTGCTGATTTATTCGATGTCTCATTTAAGCTATCACATTTCCATTCGTAGCGTCGATACTTTAATTCTTCAAATACATACTTCATAACTATATACTGCGCTTCTGTTGCCTGTCTGCTGCGTTTTAATAATGGAGAATAAACAATCCATCCCATTTCAATGACCCTATTCAGATTGTCTATACGCATGAGAGAGAATGTTCCTACTGCTTTTTGTGTATGATTGTCGATAATCGTTAAATAGTAAGGATCAACAGAAGCTATTAACTGTATTAAATAATCTTTAAATTCTAATTTACTCTCAAATCTTTGAATCGGCATATATGTAAGATTTTCTGGTTCTGATGATGCACCATATATTTCATATAAATCATCACAGTGCTTAATATTAATTTTTTCTATAGTAACAGTCTTTCCCGTAATTGATTGTATGTTAGGTAGTATTCCAGGTGAATAATCTTTAATCAAATCTCCTACTGGCTGATTATATTCGTTATATCTCATAATTATCCTACTTTCTTATGTGTGTCTGTTGCTATTATATTAAACAATTCCGGATACACCAAGTATCCGGAATTGTTCAGGTATCTAAAATAAAAAAAGTCCCTCTAACTAAAAGTTAAAGGGACATTAGTACCACCGGTCGGGGTCGAACCGACACTCCGTGAGGAACCGGATTTTGAGTCCGGCGCGTCTGCCAATTCCGCCACGGTGGCTTAGTAAAATTTATTATTTAATAAGTATAATACTTAAAAAAGTTATGGTCAAGAATTTCATCCTATTTTCAATCTATGTTCACAAATAGCAAATGACCTGTTATAATGAACGTGTAATAAAGTCTCGTCAACTTTATTATCACCAAATTTCATTTTCGTTTAATTACTTTTAACTACAGAATCTTTCTGTAGTTCTTTTTTTATCTCTATGTATTCACATAAATTCTACGAAAAAAATAAGCATGCATCATGCAGCTTAACAAAAATGGAGCGGAAGGTAGGACTTACACCTACATCTCGAACCAGGAAGGTCCGTATTCTAAGAGTTGAAATACTCCCGCATATATAAAATTAATGGAGGCGCCAACCGGATTTGAACCGGTGATAAAGGTTTTGCAGACCTCTGCCTTACCACTTGGCTATGGCGCCTAAAGCTGGGCTAGCTGGATTCGAACCAACGAGTGACGGAGTCAAAGTCCGTTGCCTTACCGCTTGGCTATAGCCCAATATTAAAAAATTAAGGGCGACTGATGGGAATCGAACCCACGAGTGTCGGAACCACAATCCGATGCGTTAACCACTTCGCCACAATCGCCATGGCAGGGGCAGTAGGAATCGAACCCACATCAAAGGTTTTGGAGACCTCTATTCTACCGTTAAACTATGCCCCTAAAAATAAACAAATAAAAAATGGTGGAGGGGGGCAGATTCGAACTGCCGAACCCGAAGGAGCGGATTTACAGTCCGCCGCGTTTAGCCACTTCGCTACCCCTCCAAGATGGTGCCGGAAAAAGGACTTGAACCCTCAACCTACTGATTACAAGTCAGTTGCTCTACCAGTTGAGCTATTCCGGCATAATAATAAAAAAGATGGCTCAGGACGGAATCGAACCGCCGACACATGGATTTTCAATCCATTGCTCTACCGACTGAGCTACTGAGCCATACAAATGGCGGTCCCG
Organism: Macrococcus epidermidis; assembly: GCF_003259695.1. GTDB lineage: Bacteria > Bacillota > Bacilli > Staphylococcales > Staphylococcaceae > Macrococcoides > Macrococcoides epidermidis. The sequence continues at coordinate 1,470 of NZ_PZJH01000004.1, read as the reverse complement.
ACGGGAATCGAACCCGCGATCTCCTGCGTGACAGGCAGGCATGTTAACCGCTACACCACGGGACCACTAATAATTGCGGGAGGCGGATTTGAACCACCGACCTTCGGGTTATGAGCCCGACGAGCTACCAGACTGCTCCATCCCGCGATAATAATAAATAATTGAAAATCTTTTTTATTTTATTTTGCTGAAGTAAAAAATAATGGCGGAGGAAGAGGGATTCGAACCCCCGCGAGCCGTTAAGCCCCTGTCGGTTTTCAAGACCGATCCCTTCAGCCGGACTTGGGTATTCCTCCATTATATAAAAATAATTAAGTGGACCTTGCAGGACTCGAACCTGCGACCCAACGGTTATGAGCCGTTTGCTCTAACCAACTGAGCTAAAGGTCCTAAATCCTAAAAGTACACATTAAGTTTTAAAAAAGATAGTGGCGGCAGAGGGGATCGAACCCCCGACCTCACGGGTATGAACCGTACGCTCTAGCCAGCTGAGCTACGCCGCCGAAATAATATTAAGTTAATATGGTGGAGACTAGCGGGATCGAACCGCTGACCTCCTGCGTGCAAAGCAGGCGCTCTCCCAGCTGAGCTAAGCCCCCATATTAAAGCTTTTAAAGCAAATCGGGAAGACAGGATTCGAACCTGCGACCCCTTGGTCCCAAACCAAGTGCTCTACCAAGCTGAGCTACTTCCCGTAGCTAGTAATTAAAATAATGGCGCGCCCGAGAGGAGTCGAACCCCTAACCTTTTGATCCGTAGTCAAACGCTCTATCCAATTGAGCTACGGGCGCTAATGGTGCCGAGGACCGGAATCGAACCGGTACGGTAATCACTTACCGCAGGATTTTAAGTCCTGTGCGTCTGCCAGTTCCGCCACCCCGGCTTTTAAGTAATAAAAGCCATAATTATTACGATAGAATTAATGGAGCGAAAGACGGGATTCGAACCCGCGACCCCAACCTTGGCAAGGTTGTATTCTACCACTGAACTACTTTCGCAAATATGGTGCGGGTGAAGGGAGTCGAACCCCCACGCCAAAGGCGCTAGATCCTAAGTCTAGTGCGTCTGCCAGTTCCGCCACACCCGCATGCAAGTATTAAGTATATAAATAATGGTGAGCCATAGAGGATTCGAACCTCTGACCCTTTGATTAAAAGTCAAATGCTCTACCAACTGAGCTAATGGCTCAAAGAAATGGTGCCGGAAAAAGGACTTGAACCCTCAACCTACTGATTACAAGTCAGTTGCTCTACCAGTTGAGCTATTCCGGCATAATAATAAATAAATGGTGGAGGATGACGGGCTCGAACCGCCGACCCTCTGCTTGTAAGGCAGATGCTCTCCCAGCTGAGCTAATCCTCCTGGGTATATATTGCCCGGCAACGTCCTACTCTCGCGGATCGTAAGACCAACTACCATCGGCGCTAGAGAGCTTAACTTCTGTGTTCGGTATGGGAACAGGTGTGACCT
>NZ_PZJH01000003.1 GCF_003259695.1 Macrococcus epidermidis | reverse complement strand
TCAACAAAAATTAGGCTACTTATCTCCGATAGAATATCGAAAACAAGCAGCCTAATTGAGATGCTTTTTTGTTATGTCTCAAATTAAGGGTTCAGCACCATTGAGGAGTCGCATCTTTTTTTATGCTACTATCTTTATGAGGTGAACCATTTGAATACTTTTTTATTGTTAGCATTTGCTAGCATTTATTTAATATTATCATTGTATTACTATAATCGGCCGAATGTATTGATGTTGTGGTTGAGTTATTTACCAACATTATTGCACGAATTCGGACATGCATTAATATGTCAGTTAACCGGGGGAAATGTAAGCGACATCGTTATCGTGACAAGAAGAACTGAACGACTTTCAACTGGACGTAACGGTTATGCTGTTTCACATACGACATCTGGTTGGAATCGATTTGCTACTTTTATCGCAGGTTATATGTTTCCACCACTATTTTTAATACTTGGAGTATTTTGTTTATCGAGAGCGTGGCAAATCGGTTTTTGGATATTACTAGGACTTGTTTTTCTCTATTATTTTGTAAAAACATCTAGAAAGATATTTCCTTTTGTTGTGATGTTATTAATTGCCGGTGGATGTTATTTGTATTATCGTTATCAGGATGTTGTTTCAATGTGGGTGGTTGGAGATTGGATTATTTATATCGTGCTAGGAGTTCTATTAGCTGACACGATTCTATCAAGCTATACGATGACTATCATCTATTTCCAGGGGAATACCTCTTGGGATGGTGCAATGTTAAGCCGTCTAACAAGATTGCCAGTTTTGGTTTATTATTTATTGTTTATAATAGTGCAACTCGGAAGTTGCTGGTACGTTGTGAAAGTCTTGATATTGGGATGAAATGGGTCGATTCTATTGTTGAATCGGGCAATTTTGCTTGCTTTGGCACGGTTCCCTTGCTGAATCGGGCCATTTCGCTGATTTTGGCACGGTTCCCTTACTGAATCGGGCCATTTCGTTGGTTTTGGCACGGTTCTCTTCCTGAATCGGGCCATTTCGTCTTGTTTGGCACGGTTCTCTTCCTGAATCGGGCCATTTCGTCTTGTTTGGCACGGTTCCCTTGCTGAATCGGGCCATATCCTCTTAAATTTATTTATAATAATTCGTGAAATAAAAATATTTCTCCCCGTCTTTTTTAAAATACTTCTCCAATACTCTATAACTGGTATTCCTCAACTCCCTTCCTACCCAGCGATGAGCATCCTTTGTTGTTATTGGGCGATTCAGCAATACTTCTAATTCTATTAAGTTATCTCTAATCAATTCCATCTTCTTCATGCGCTTCAAACACCCTTTGCACACAATCGCTTTCGTCTTATCACAAATAATGTTAATTTCCAAACCACATTTCGTACATTGTAGTCCGCGCTTAACTTTTTCAAAGTTAAAATTCGGTCTTCGATCATATAAACTAATTGGTCTATGGATATCCTTAAAATAACTTGCCATCCTACTTTCGAGTTCTCCCGCCGCAGCACATTCTCCAACGGATTTCATAACCTGACCTATATCGTAATACTTTACCATGCCAATAACTTTATTTTGAAATGAAAATCCTTTATTAATAAATATCATTTTACTTTCAACAGAATGCCCTGTTTCCATCCATTGAATAAGACCTGTCAATGTTTCATGCATCGTCATAAATTGTGCTTCTGGATTCTTTATACTAAAGCCAGGCTTTTTCCAGACCATTCCTTCGTTCACAAATTTCCCGAAATAATTCTTTACATCAAATGCAAATATCTTCTCTCCGGTTAAAATCATTCGATCAACTTCAAAAGACTGACCTTCGAACTCTATACAAATATTGAACAGCTGAATATATTTATCTTCCACAGGAAATTCGTTTAAGAATTGCAACTCACCTAAATAACCATAGTAACTGCGATGATAATCTTCACTGTATTCATACGATGGCAAACGACGTTTCAGTATATCTTCAAGTACAACAATTCGTGGTGGTTGAATCATGATTGTCCTCCATTATGTGATACCTTACATATAACAAATCGTTGTAAAATTACTATTACAATTGTATAAATTTTACATAAAAAAAACACCACTACAAAGTGATGTCTTTTAAAAATTTAATTCGTATAAATTGTGCCAGTAAACTGCATATCACGATAATCACTATAAACGGTACGACAGATGTTTCTCCCATAACACCAACGATTGGTGACAATAATCCACCTACTAGAAATTGCATCAATCCTAAAATTGAAGATGCGCTACCTGCTCCTTGTTTCTGCACCTGCATCGCAATGGAAAATCCTGTTGTTCCAATCATACTAACCGGTGTGATCAATAAGAAGAAACTCATCCATAAACACCACATCGGTAAATGTAATATGAGTATGATACTTGTTGCTAACATTCCAACGAGTTGTATCGTCTGACCTAACTTCAATATGTCTACTTCACTCATTTTATCTACTAACTTCGCTGTAATTTGACTAAATATAATCAAACCAACACCATTGAAAGCAAATAGATAACTAAACTGCTGCGCATTCATATGATATATTTTCTGGGTAATAAAAGGTGATCCTGAGATATAACTAAACAAAATCCCATAAGTCAAAGCTTGTAACATTAATACCGTTACAAACTGTTTATTAGTGAGTAATTTTTTGAAATCATTCACGATCGATTTCAATGCCCCTTCATTACGGGCTGATTTCGGCAAACTTTCTTTTAATGTAAAAGAAAGAAAAAACATCAACCCGCCATATATCGCAAGTATGATAAACACTGTTTGCCATGTTGACACGCTTAAAATTACTCCGCCGATAACAGGTGCTAATACGGGTGCTAATCCATTTACAAGCATTAATACTGCCATAAATTTCGTTAAATCTTTTCCTTTGTATAAATCACTCGATATCGCTCTGGAAAGTACAGCTCCTGCACCACCAGAAAATCCTTGAATAAATCTAAATAATACGAGCATACCAATACTAGTACTTGTAGCTGCCAATAATGATGATATTGCGTAAACTAACAAGACAACTGCTAGTGGTTTCTTCCTTCCAATAATATCACTGAGTGGCCCTACAAAAATTTGTCCAACTGCAAGACCAATCATACATGCAGTAAGACTTAATTGTGCGTTCGATGCTGTCGTATGCAACTCATCTGCGACACTTGGTAACGCGGGAAGATACATGTCTAATGAAAGTGGACCAAATGCTGCTAATAGCCCCAATACTATTACCAATATAAATTTATTCTGTTCTTTTCTTACTACTCGTTCCATGCCATCCTCCATAATGAAATAATTATTAGTATACCTTAACTCATGAAGCATATCACTTGTTTAACTTCATTATGCAAGGGAAAATATAACTATAAGCAAAACACAGAAAGAGGGATATACATGACAGAATCAATTAACAATGTTCATAAAGATTTATTTATCAATGGCGAATGGGTAAAGACCGCTGAATATAAAGATTTAATTAATCCTGCAACAGGAGAAGTAATCGCTAAAATTGCACAAGCTGATGAAACACAAGTAGAAGATGCAATTCAGGCAGCCCATGAAGCTTTTCAGCCATGGAAAAGTTTAGAATTAAAAGATCGTACTAAATATTTACACAACGTTGCTGACTTACTGGAAGAATATGCTGATCGTCTTGCGGAAATTATGACGATTGAACAAGGTAAACCTTTAAAAGAATCAAAATTAGAAGTCATAGCTGGCGCTGAAAGTTTCAGATGGAATGCCGAAGAAGCGCGTCGTCTATATGGTGAAACAATACCTGCACCAAATGACCATAAGTATGAAATTGCCTATGAACCTGTAGGTGTCGTTGGTGCCATCACACCATGGAACTTCCCATCAGGAATGATTACTCGAAAGATTGCACCTGCACTTGCAGCAGGAAATACAGTTGTCCTTAAACCATCAAGTGATACGCCACTTTCAGCATTAGCAATCTTCGAATTATTTGAACTAGCAGAATTACCAAAAGGTGTTGCCAATATCATAATGGGCAGCTCAAAAGAGATAGGTGAAGCAATGACATCTTCAAAATTAGTGAAGAAAATAACATTTACAGGTTCTACACCTATTGGTAAAGCGCTCTATGAACAATCAGCTGATACGTTGAAAAAAATGTCACTTGAACTTGGTGGACATGCTCCATTTATTATCAATGAAGATGCAGATATTAATGCAGCGGTAGAAGGATTAATGGCTGCTAAATTCCGTAATAACGGACAAGTTTGTATTGCACCAAATAGAATTTTCGTTCATAAATCTATTAAAGATGATGTATTACAACAACTTACTGAAAAAGTTGAAGCACTTAAAGTTGGAAACGGCCTTAATGAAGATACGAATGTTGGACCACTTATACGAGAAGATGCTATAGATAAAATTAAGAAACAAATTATTAATGCAACTGATAAAGGTGCAACACTTGTTACAGGTGGTCATCGCTTAACCGGTGATGAATATGATAATGGTTTCTTCTTCCAGCCTACAGTTTTAGATAACGTTAATCGTACGATGGATATTTTCTATGAAGAAACATTTGGACCAGTTATTCCAATCATTACATTTGAGACTTTAGACGAAGTCATCGAAATGGCAAATGATAGTGAATTTGGTTTAGCAAGTTATGCTTATGCTAAAGACAGTAAAACAATTCAAACTTTAGCAACTTCACTTGAGTATGGTATGGTTGGTATAAACGAAGTTGCTATTTCTAATCCTGAAACACCTTTTGGAGGCGTAAAACACTCAGGATTCGGACGAGAAAATTCTCATCTTGGTATTAAAGAATACGTTACAGCTAAATTTATTAATACTAAATTCTTATAACATCAAGCTTAAGGGAGAAAAATCTCCCTTAAGCTTATTAAATTTACATATTGATGAAAGAGGCATATAATATCTAAGTTATTGATTTTCATATATTACAAAAGAAAGGAATGATTATTTGTCACATTCAGTAGATAAATTATGGACAAGAGAATTTGTACTCGTGTCACTAATCAATTTCATTATTATGCTTTCAATGTTTTTATTACTTGTTACAATCGGTGGTTACGCTGTTGAACATTATCATGTTTCAACAAGTACAGCTGGTCTTGTTTCAGGTATTTTTATTGTTGGAAGTTTATTCGGCAGATTTTGGGCTGGAAAATATATTGATATCATCGGTCAGAAAAAGACACTTGTTATTGGTGTCATTATATTTGTAGTAACAACTGCACTTTACTTTGTTTCATTCGATTTAACCGTTCTTATTACCGTTCGTTTACTAAACGGGATAGGCTGCGGGATAGCTTCTACTGCTACAGGTACGATTGCTGCATTTATTACTCCAAAGAAAAGACGTGGTGAAGGTATAAGTTATTTTAGCATGAGTGCTGTAATGGCAACTGCTGTAGGTCCTTTCCTAGGAATGTTCTTATTACAATTTATAACGTTCAGACAACTATTTATTTTTTGTTTAGCATTAGCGTTAATTGCACTCTTCATGTTACCGAGCATCAAAGTCAACGAAGATTTAGAAGGTTTAAAATCACAGGCACCTAAAGGTCTACACATTTCTAACTTTATCGATACGAATGCTATTCCAATTGCAATTGTTGTGTTGATTTGTTGTACTGCATACTCTAGTGTACTCAGTTTTATTTCATTTTTTGCAAAAGAGAATAATATGGTAACTGCCGGTAGCTTCTTTTTCTTAGCTTATGCTATTGTCGTATTATTATCCAGACCATTTACAGGTCGACTAATGGATACACGAGGTACAAATGTTGTTATGATTCCAGCAATGCTCGCATTTATTGCAGGGCTATTCTCACTTAGCTTAACGCATACTCCTATGATGCTAATTATCAGTGCGATGTTACTGGGATTCGGGTATGGTAACTTTTTATCAATCGCGCAAGCTGCTGCGGTAAAACGAACTGAACCTCAAAAAATCGGTCTCGCTACATCTACTTTCTTTATCTTTTTAGATTTTGCATTAGGTTTTGGACCGTATTTATTAGGTATCTTCATTCCTATTATCGGATTACATGGATTGTATTTTTATATGGGTATCGTCGTAGTCATCGGGATGATTGTATATTTCATCTTACATGGAAGAAAGGCACATATTTATGATGCATTAAACTAAGACTTTTTTTGTCTTGGTTTTTTCTTTACTTATCCATACAATTTATTGCACAATAGAAAGTACTTAACAAAAATAATGGATGTGAAAACTTTGAAAATATTTTTAACGGGCGCAACAGGATTTGTCGGAGCTCAACTAATTAATAATTTGCTTAACAATAAAGATTATGAACTTTATGTTCTGTATCGTGATGAACATCGTAAAAATAAACTTATTACAGAAGACAACAAAGACAGATTACATTTGATTAAAGGTGATATTACTGCAGAAGATTTTGGCGTAGATAACGATACGATTTCGCGTCTTCCTGCTATGGATTATTTCTATCATCTAGCGGCACTTGTAAAATTTGACGAAGATTTAAGAGAAGATTTATTTAAGATCAATTACGAAGGTACTAAACATGCATTAGCTTTTGCCGAAAAAATCAATACGAACCATTTCCTTTATGTATCTACGGCTTATACTGTAGGCATTAATGAAGATGCAAAAGAAATATTACACGACATTGATGCAGAAACAAATAATCCTTATGAAGAAAGCAAAGTAAAAGCCGAGCACTTAGTTGCTGCTTCAAATATGAAAACATCTATTTTAAGACCTGCAATTATCATCGGAGATTCAGTTACAGGTGAAGCAGACTCTAAGTTTACGATGTATGGATTCATGAAAGCTTTAAAAGTTTTCAAACGCAAGATGGATCGTAATCCGGAAAGCGACAAACATACATATCGATTATTTGTAGATGATAACTGTACTTCTAACTTAGTTCCAGTTGATTATGTCGTTCGTGTATTAACTCGTGCAATACCTAATGCTGAAGATAAGAAAATTTATCATATTACAAATAACGAACCACCTGAAAACTTAGCAGTACTAGAAATTATTAAAAAGTATTTAAACTTCGATCAACTAACCGTTGCACCTACAAGCGACCAACATACGATGAACGACCAGGAAGCTATCCTGAATGGTTATATCGATGTATTCGAACCTTATTTTAAAAAATCAATTACTTTTGATGAAACCAATACAAAATCAATGCTTGATAAAACAGGGGAAAATACACTGACACTTACAACAGCACAACTCGACCATATCATTGAAGTATTTTTTAAATCATAAAAAGGATTTGGACATATGTCCAAATCCTTTTTTTAATTCAGTAACACGTTAGTTACTTTATATTACTTTTTTATTTGCATAGTTTTGATAATACTCTTTGAAAGTAATAAACACTTTCTTTTTCTCATCATATAACTTATATCGTATTGATTCTAAGCTTGTCTTTAATGTAATTGTTGTTGCATGCTGTAAAGGCGGTGTTTCTTCATGTGCTTTTTCCAGGTAATAATTTGGAATTCGCGGACTTAAGTGATGAACATGATGAAAACCTATATTACCAGTCAACCACTGCAATAATTTTGGCAATTTATAATATGAACTACCTTCAACAGCTGCTTTTACATAATCCCATTCTGAATTTTCTTCAAAGTAAGACTCTTCAAAGGTATGCTGAATATAGAACATCCAAATCCCAAGCATTCCACCGATAAACATTACTGGAATAAATACTGCAGCAAACATTCCGAAACCGAAGAAATAAATAATTGCTCCATATACTACAACAATTGCTATATTATGCAACCATGTGTTGATCTTTTCTTTTTGTCTTGCATCTTTACGATTAAATCGATTTGAAACAAGCAATAGATAAATCGGGCCAATAACAAACATCACAAATGGATTACGATATATACGGTAAGCAAGTTGTGTCTTCTTATCAGCAGCTTCATATTCTTCAATCGTCATCATCCAAATATCACCGACACCTTTTTTATCCAGGTTGCCGCTTGTTGCGTGGTGAATATTATGTTCTCTGCGCCATTGTTGATACGGAAATAACGTTAAAAATCCTGTGAAATTGCCTAATCGATCATTCCACTTTTTGTTCTTAAAAAATGAACCATGACAGCAATCATGGAAAATAATGAAACTACGTACTAAAAAGAACGCCCCAACTACACCAAGTGCAATTGAAATCAATGGTGAAACCTGATACGCAAACATGCCTAAAATAATACATAGTAAATAAGGTACGAGCGTATTAAAAATTTGTATAATACTCAACTGAAATTCAGATTTCTCATACGGCTTTACTGCTTTTCTTAACATCAACTTTTTATTCCTTTCCATAGGTCACCTCTAAATAAAATAATAATGAAGCCAGTATTCCCTAATCAGTTACAAAAAGTCTTTACTTAACTATTATAAACGTTTAATCCAAATAATAAAACATAAAAAATAGCACCTAGTCTTAAAAACAGACCAAATGCTATTTTACTATTATTAATAAGCAGTTAAACACTATACAATCAAATTGCATATATTCTAAAAATTATATTAGTATAGGAAATAAAATTATCCACCGATATAATTCATATTGATTTTTTTCTTCTTTCTATTTTTCACTGTTTCTTCAGTACGTTCATCTGAATAACGATCACTTCGATTGTTCCACAGTTGAGTAAGTTTCGTTTCAAGCGCTTCATCGCTGACACCGCTTCTCATAAACGATTTGATATCATATCCATCTGTCGCAAAAAGACAACCGAATATCTTACCGTCGGAACTTAAACGTGCACGCGTACAAGTTGAACAGAACGACTCAGAAACACTCGTAATAAATCCAAGTTTTGCACCATTATCATGCGTATAATACTTTGCTACTTCTCCGAAATACTTTGGAGCTTCTGGTTGAATGTCAAACGCTTTGGAAATGACTTCAATCATCTCTTTTTTTGAGATGACTTTATCAAAATTCCATCCGTTATCATTACCTACATCCATGAATTCAATAAAACGTAATGTTATTTTCTTTTCTTTAAAATATTGCACCATCGGTATCATCTGATCATCATTTAAACCTTTTTGAATGACCATATTCATCTTCACTTTCAGACCGATTGAGATCGCATAATCAATTTGTTCTAATATTTGGGTTGCTTTAATACCACGCCCATTGATCGCTTCAAATGATTCATCTAATGCATCAAGCGATACATTGATGCGACGTAATCCAGCATCATATAAAGCTTTGCCATGTTTTTTTAATAGTAGACCATTCGTCGTAAGACCAATATCTTCAATGCCTTCAATCTTGTTAAGTTCCTCGATTAGAAGCGCCAAATCTCGACGTAATAAAGGTTCCCCACCTGTAATGCGAATCTTTTTCACACCTAACTTAGCATAAATTTTCGCTAACCTCACAAGTTCTTCAAATGAAAGTAACTCATCTTTGGGGAGGAACACGTAGTCATCACCAAATATTTCTTTCGGCATACAATATGTGCATCTAAAATTACAACGGTCCGTTACTGAAATTCTAAGGTCGCGGATCGGACGCCCTAATTTATCTGTTATTTGCCCCATAATATCCACTCCTTAATTTGAGGACACGTTTTAAATCTTCTTTAGTATTGATATTTTCATACCAAAACGGCGTGCTGTTAATGCGGTTAATATGAATCAATGTTGTACTTTGCTGCGTCAATTCTTTTAATGCAAGTCTTCCAGCATCAAGTGATTCTTTTACGATTGGTAATAACGCATAACGATAGACGGCTATCGTTCTGTGTATTTGCTCATTGTCTTGATATAAGACAGCATTTGACCTATTGTGTATACCCGCCATTTCAATTAAGTACCGAATTGCAACCGGAGTGACAAAAGGTGTATCAACAGAAATTACACAATAGTCTTCATCTGGTATTGCATGCATTACAGCATAAATACCTGATAATGGTCCACATTCTTTATAAGATACTTCATCAACAATCACTTCAATATCAAGTTGACGCATCTTTATATCATCTATAAAATATTGCGATAACATCTTATTTGAACTCAATACAATTCGCTCTATACCACTTTCAATCATTGCATGATAAACATGTTCATAGAATGGTTGCTCATCAAGTGGATAGAGCGATTTATGACTTCCAAAACGAGAAGATTTACCACCTGCAAGAATAACTCCTATCATCTAACCACCACTTACTGGCGGGATGAGTGCAACAATATCGTGGTTATGAATTATTTCGTCATCCTTAACAAATTCCTCATTCACAGCTATTTGATAGCTTTCGCCTTGAATGTTTGGATATGTCTTTCCTAAGTGTGCTTTCAAATCATTTACTGAAATAGGCTCAGTAAATATAAACTCATCTTGAGAACGATTTACTTTAGCTTTAATATGTGCAAAATATAATATTTTCATCTATATCACCCTTTGTAATTTGGATGGTATCCGCGTTGACCACCAATCCATTCTTCTCCGTCTTCCCAAATTTCTTTTTTCCAGATTGGAACAACTTCTTTTATACGTTCGATTGCGTATTCATTCGCAGCATAACTGTCTTTACGATGCGGACTAGACACACAGATTACAACGGCAATTTCTGACACTTGCAAATTTCCGATGCGATGTGCAATACTGACGATTGTTCCTGGCCACTTCTCATTAATTTCTTTACCGATTTGTGCGAGCTTTTTCTCGGCCATCGGAATATATGCTTCATACTCTAAATACTCTGTTTTAACACCTTGCGTCCATTCACGGACAATGCCTGTAAATACACAAACTGCGCCTTGATACGGTGTTACAGTCATCTTTCTATAATGCTCAACATCGATTGGCATCGTTACAACTTCAAATTGTTTCACGTGTATCATCCACCCATTTGTTTATAAATGTTTTTATCATTGCAGTGCATTCCTGTTGATCTTTTGAAGTATCAATCATTAACTTTATATTGTTTAATCTTTTTAAATCCAACTCATCTTCAGTCGATTTAAATAATACTATTTTATCATAGTTTGCCTGCTTATAACCTTCTATAAGGATTACATCCGGTTGAGAAGTAACTTCGTGCTGAATAATATACTCTAAGTTATTCAGCACATCTATATCTTCTTGTTTTATCAGTTTGTGTAAATATTGATAACCTTGTACGATGCTCTCATCAGCACCACTTTCCATATAAGTAATGTGATCACGTGATTTAGGTATATCTATTTCGTCACCATTTTTGTCTCCATGATGTTTAATAACAGCAACTGTTAATCCTTTAGACTTTAATAAATGAATCATTGTATTCATTGTTGTTGTCTTGCCACTTTTTTTATATCCTACTACTTGTAATATTTTTACCATGGGACACCGTCTGATGGCGACAATCTATTCACTAATACATCAACCGTATCACCTGCAACAAATCCTCTCGTACCACCCGGCAGTATAATCATACTATTGCTCGTAGCAATTGCTATTACTGCGTTACTTTTATTGAAACCACTTGGTTTTACAGTCATCGTTCTATAGTCTAAATCCGCACGTATAAAACGCGTGAAAGGGTTAGCTTTCGTAAAATCTTCGGATAATTTTGCTTTTACAAACGTTGGGTAAACTTCCCTTTCACCTAGCATCACACGTATCACTGGACGTGTATACAATTCAAATCCTGTATAGCATGCGCTTGGATTACCCGATAACCCGAATAAGAATTTATTTTCTTTTACTGCTACTGTCGTTACACTACCTGGTCGCATCGCAATTTTATTAAACAATACATCAGTTGTTAAATCTTTATAAATTTGCGGCATATAATCAAAGTCCCCTACACTCACACCGCCAGTCGTTATAACGATGTCATGATTTTGATATGCATTACGCACTGCATTAAAAAGCGTTTCGTAATCATCCGCTTTTACATGATAATTGAGGACTTCGATATTCATCTCTTTACATAACCCCATAATCATCGGGCCGTTTGAGTTTCTTATTTTTCCGGGTAATAGCTCTTCATCGATGTCAATAAGCTCGCTTCCTGTTGCGATGATTGCTACTGACGGCTTTTGATATACCTTCACTGTTGCATAAGAAAAGGTTGCTAGTACCGCAATCACTCCAGCATTAATGAACGTACCTCGCTTCAGGATAGTATCGCCTTTTTTGCACTCTTCACCCTGGAATGAAATGTTCTCACCACTTGTAAATGGCTTTCTTAAAGTAAACCCATCTTCTGTTGCTACAGTTTGTTCAAGCATTACCACCGCATCAGCACCTGCAGGAATTTCAGCACCTGTCATAATGCGTACTGCTTCATTATTTTTGAGTGATTTCTCACTTACACTACCAGCCCCAATATGGTCAACTACATTAAAAGCGACGCGATTGTCTCCGCTCGCTCCAGCACTTGCTTCACTACGAATTGCAAAGCCATCATATGGAGACTTATTAAACATCGGTATATCATAAGTCGCGATGATATCTTCTGCTAAAACATAATTTAAACTGTCAAGATAGTTAATATCTTTAACTTCTTTTTCCTTGGCATTTTTGATACATTTCTCAATTGCTTCACTAACAGGTATTGGTGTTCTTTTCTCTAACATATATATCCTCCCGCTCTAAAATTGTAGTATGATTAATATAAGTATATAGGAAAGGAAGTAATTCTATGAGCGAATTGACTCACTTTAATGAACAAGGTAGAGCTAAGATGGTAGATGTTTCGGATAAACAAATTTCTACGCGCACTGCAGTCGCTAAAAGTTCAATCAAAGTAAATGAAATCATTTACGATCAGATTATCAACCATACAAATAAAAAAGGCGATGTGCTTGGCGTTGCACAAGTTGCAGGTATTATGGCTGCCAAAAACACCGCACAAATTATTCCAATGTGTCATCCGCTTAATTTGAGTGGTATCGATATTGCATTTGAATGGGATACAACAGATGGTTACGAAATACTGATTGCTTGCACTGTTAAAACAACCGGTCAGACTGGTGTAGAAATGGAAGCATTAACTGGAGCAAGCGCCACAGCGTTGACAATCTATGATATGACTAAAGCAGTCGATAAAGGTATGATTATCGGACCGACATATTTAGCGTCAAAATCTGGCGGAAAAAATGGCGATTTTAAACGTTAATTATTTTGTTAGCTCATGCACAATATGATGAATCTGTTGTGTAATGAGCTTCTTCATTGCTAAATTTACAGCACCGACCGAACCAGGAATTGAGAAGATGACCGTGTTATCTTTCGTACCACAAATGGCACGTGAAAGAATCGCCCGCGGTCCTACATCTTCTGTATAACTTAAAAATCTGAAAATCTCTCCGAAACCTTCCATTTCTTTATCGATGACTGATTTCACCACTTCTATCGTTACATCGCGCTTCGCAATTCCCGTTCCACCAGTTGTAATAATCGCATCTACTTTCTCGTGTAAAAGATGTTGAATCTCCTTTCGAATTTCCGCCTGATCGTCTTTTACGATTGAATAGTAGGCTTTATCGACAGAGATATTTATATCAGCTAAATGCTGAATCACTGCTTTGCCACCTTTATCTGTATCAAAGTCACGGGTATCACTCACCGTTATTACTGCAACTTTTAATGCTTTACGCTCGATATTATCATGTTCGTTATGCATTGAATTTCCTCCTACCCAAATAACTGATGATAGATTTTTTTAGCTTCATTGACTGTCTTCACTTCATGAATCAATAACCTGCCACCTTTAAACCATATCATAGGTCGATCCATAAACTTAAACCTTATGAAATAAGGATTTATATTATACATAATATGTTGTTCTTCTAAATGACGAATAAGCTCCTCTTCATTGAAGTTTAACGTCATAAATTGTACTGTATCTCGTCCGCAAAGCATCGTTTCCGTTTGCTTAAACAATAGATTAGGAAACGTCTTATCGTCTCCACATGTTGTACATTTTTCATTGAACATTTTAGAGAACTTCAAAGCTGTATGATCCATCTGCCATACATCTCCGAATATGAGTTTCGCATCAAATGGTGTTTTACTTAAAATTTTCATACAATACATCATTTGATAGCTTGTCGCAAGATTCACTGCAGGCTCTATAATTCCTACAGTGTCACATGTTCTGTTCATTACAGGAAGTATACCCATTACACAGTTAAAGCATGGTGTTACACCCGGAATAAATGGACAGGCAACGTATGTGGATTCTACACATGCACCATAAATCCACGGTATATTATATTTATAACTAAAATCATTGATAACCAATCGCGTTTCAAAGTTATCCGTCGCATCTAATATACAATCACATTGCAAAAACGCCGCTTCAAGAAGCGACGCATCACAATGTGCTATATAAGTTTCAAGTTCTAAATCACTGCGTATACTCTTTAGTTCTCGTTCACATGCCACAACTTTAGGCGTGCTCAGTTCAGCATCTGATTCTTTAAAAAGTGATTGACGTTGCAAGTTTGAAACTTCGACATAGTCACGATCGACGATAACAATTTTTTTTACGCCGCTTCTTGCAATAGATTCTGCTAAGTGTGTACCTAATGCACCGCACCCAACAATACCTACTGTAGCATTTTCGATGAATGATTGACCACTTTCACCAATCCCGTAAAACTTTATTTGTCTATCGTATCTTGTCATGACTACCCCTCAATTCCGTTACTTTCTGCCTTCTTTTTTATCCATCCAGAACATTGTTATTAAGGCAATTATACCAAACACTGCAAGGAAAGCGAAAGCTGGTTTATTCGTACCAAAGCTTGCTGCACAAAATGCGATTACTAACGGTGGGAAGAAACCACCTAAACCACCCATCATCGATACGATACCGTTTACAATACCAGCCTGTTTAGAATAATAAGTCGGTGCTAATTTAAAAATCAGACCATTACCTAAACCAGCACACGCAGAGATGATTAAACATCCTGCAGTAAAGAAGAAGATTTGATGATTTATAGAAAGCATTGCTGCACCAATGATTAGTCCGACAAATACAACTTTTAATACATCCATTGCACGTAGCTTATCACCAAGCACACCTCCGATTGGACGTAATAACGTTGCTATTGCGATAAATGTACCTGTACGAATACCAGCATCAACTTTATCTAAACCAAAGTTATTAACTAAAAAGTTCGGTAAGAATAATCCGAATGCTACGAAAGAGCCGAAAGTGATAAAGTACCAGAAGCTTAATAAGTATAGTTTATACTCCGGCAATACGCCTTTTATCTGATCCATCAATGGTTGTTTAACTTTCGGTTCGTCTTTATCACCGAATAAGAAATTAAGTAATGCAAATAATGCCATAACGATTAAATATGATTTTACTGTATTGCTCCAGCCAATCGCATTTGCTAAAGGTGGTGCAGCAAACGCTGATACTGCAGTACCGATGTTACCCATACCGTAAATTCCGTTAGCAAGACCATGCTTTTCTTTAGGGAAATATTTTGGAACACTTGTTACACCTACTGAGAAGATTGCTCCCCCAACCCCTAAAAATAGACCAGCAATCATTAACATTGTAGTGGATTGCGCCATACTAAGTAAAAATACAGGAATGAGCAGGAATATAAATGCTCCTAAAAATACTTTTCGTGCACCGATTAAATTTGCATAATATCCTAATGGAATACGTAATACAGACCCTAAAATAACTGGTATCGCTAAAATAATTGCTTTCTGACTTTCAGGAATTGAGAAGTCCTGAGACATAAATGGTAATAATGGTGCGATAATTGTCCATGCCATAAATCCAGCTAATAAACTGAACGTTTGAAGCGTTAACTGCACTTTACCTGATGCTTTGTTCATACGTTTCACCCTTTTTCATAAGTTTGTGATTTTTTATACAAACTTATTTTAAGGCTTTTTATGTACGTAGATAATTGGGGATTTCCCCTATGATGAGGTAAGTTTCCCTATATGTTGTACAGTATAAAATTAAAAACGCAGAATAATAATTATTCTGCGTTCTATACTTATAATATTTTTGTATTTACGACTTCCAGCAGCAAATCTTCATCCTTAATCTTGAATACTTTTTCTGCCATCGGAAACAGTACATTTTCCTCTTTATACATATGTACCATACAGATTTCATATCCTTCATTTAAATCCTGCATGATTAAAGGGATGTCATCTACTTCGTAGTTCATTATTTTCGTCACTTCTAAAAAGTGATCAAAGTACTGCATCATCTCATCATGTTCTGCTTCTATCGTAATAATCGGACCTTGATCTGTTCCGATATATGAACCCAGGATTGGAAAGAAGAAGCGTGATTCTTTTTCCTGATGTTTAATCAATACAGGAATGAATGCTGTTATCAATTTACGTATGTTGTTTACATGTTCAAAACGCGCGAGCGGTGCGCATGTTTTAACAATTTGCATTTCACTAAACCATTCATGCATTAAACTTCTAATGAGCATATGCTCATTTTCTAATATGCGTAATGCTTTCATCTTCGTCTGGAATTGTTGCATATCTACACGTCCTAAAAATCTAATAATTTTTTCTTTAAAGCATATTCTACTAGTTCAGGCTTTGACTTTAAACTCAACTTATCCATGATTCTTGCCTTATGTGCTTCGACTGTCTTTACAGATACAAAAAGCATCTCTGCAATCTCTTTATTACCATAGCCTTTAGCGATGAGTGGTAAAATCTCTAACTCTCTTTTAGATAGTATTTTTAAGTGATCATTTTTTGCTGAGTATTCACTATCATGATGAATGAGCTCATGAACAAGTGAGGTTGCCATCTTCGGATCAATATAAGTATCTCCAGCATAAACTGTCTTTACTGCCTGAATGAGTTCTTCATCCGGCGCATTTTTTAATATATAGCCATTGGCGCCATTCTTTAATACGTGAAATAAATACTCATCATCATCATACATCGTAAGAATCAATATTTTAGTATCAGGAAAGGCATCTTTAATTTTGCCGGTTGCAATTAATCCAGATTCTCCTGGTGGCATGCTTAAATCCATAATCAATACATCCGGTTTATGTGTTGCTACAACTTGAAATGCTTCTAATCCATCAGCAGCAGTTGCAACAACTTCCATGTCTTTCTGATAGTTAAGAATCATGGAAAAACCAGTTCTGACCACCGCATGATCATCAGCAATTACTATTTTCATGTTACTCCCCCTACAGTGGAATGGTGAGTGTTACAAAAGTCCCCTTACCTTTCTCACTGTTAATTTTTACAGAGCCGTTCACGATTTCTGCACGTTCCTGCATTCCAAATAAACCTAGCCCTGTGCCTTTAGGTGTCTGTCCAATCTCAAATCCATCTCCATTGTCACTAATTTCTACAATCAGTTCATCTATTTCTTTTTGAACTAATACGTTCACCACATCAACATTTGCATATTTTAAAGCATTAAGTATCGCTTCCTGTGTTATACGGTAAACTGCAGTTTCTATTTCATTTGAGAAACGCTCTGACTGTATGTTTGTATCAAACTGGACATCTAAGCCATAGTTCTTCTCTAATTGTTTGAAGTGCGAGCGAAATGCTGCAACGAGACCGAGATCATCAAGTGAGGAAGGGCGTAATTCAAGCGATAAATTCCGAATATCATTCATCAGTCGTGACATCGAACCTTCCATGAGCTGTATATGTTTATTTCTATCTTCATCATCTTTATATTTCAGCAATCTTAAATCAACCACAACATTGAGTAGTTCCTGAACTACACTATCATGCAATTCTCGAGAAATTCTTTTTCTTTCATTCTCTTGTGCATTGATAATTTTTTTTGTGATTGTTTTTTGATGTAGCATCTTCTGCGTTCTAAGTTGTGGCGACACATTTTGTAATGTAAGGACTTTCACATTTGGTGCATTCTGAAGTACTACAAAAGATGCTGAGTATGCAACAGGTTCTCCAATTTCATTCTTCAAAAAGAGTTGAAACGATTGATTATTTTTATCTTCTTTCATAAAACAATTCATACAGGTCATCAATGCATGTTCATTCGTATAACCCATACAAGTTGAACAAAAACTTTCAAGTAACGCATCTAAATTCTTTTCGTAATTTAGTACACGTTTAGCAGCATCATTCATCGTAATAATTGAGTTGTCCGCATTGATGAAAATGATTAATTCTTCCGTATCATTGTAATAATATTTAATCAGTTCTTCTAATAAATTCTGATTAAATCGATTCATACTAAGTGACACTATTAATCACATCCTTACGATAAAATGCACCCAACCCTTTATCTAACTCACGATTAATTGTTTCATAAACTTCCAGATTGAATGGACGTTGTTCTCGATTACCGACAAGTAGTACGGCTGCTACTTTATTATATTTCCATAGTGGAATAGCCATAAAATTAGTCAGCTTCTCAAATCTTACTATCGGAAAGTCAAAAATATGCGTTGCGATACTGCTCGTTGAAATATCTAATTCTATCCAGGAACGGCCGGATTTGAGCACAAATCCGGCGATACCTTTCCCTTTTTGGAGTTCAATTTTTTTATATCGTTCGTTTGTAGCACCAGATACAAATGTCCAATGTATATCTGTCTGTAAGATTAGATCAGAGGGCATTGCAAGGCCAACAAAATCTACATTTAATTTATCTTTTAATTGATTAACTTCATCCTGATAATTATAGTGTATTGCTTCCATGCTACCTCTCCTAACCGTTATCTATGTTTACGATAAATAATATGACTACGACCCACATAGTTTACCGGCACACTCCACACATGTACAAGTCGTGTAAATGGCCATAATGCTGTAATTAAGAATCCAGAGATGACATGCAGTTTGAATGCTAGTGGTACATTTAACATAAATTCTGCCTGAGGTCTAAGAATTAACAAACCTCTAAACCATTCTGAAATGGTCGCACGATAATCAAAATCTGGCGTTGTAGCATTAGTTACAATTGTTGAATAACAACCTAAGAATACAATCAATAATAACAATAAGTTTACTAATATGTCTGATGCAGAACTTAAATGTCTTACATTTTGATTCGTGATACGTCTTGCTGTTAATAATAACATACCGATTAACGTTACAATACCAAAAATACTTCCAATGTATACCGCTCCGATATGATAGATATGATCATTTATACCAATTGCTCTTAACCAGTTTGCAGGAATGCCAAGTCCGACAATATGTCCCATAATAACGGGAATAATACCTAAGTGAAATAGAATACTACCCCACATCAATTGTTTCTTTTCTACAAACTCACTTGATTTTGCAGTCCAGGAGAACTGATCATACTTAAATCGGAAAATATGACCGATGATAAATATAGCAATACATGCGTATGGAAAGATTACCCATAGTAATTGACTAAGCATGTGATGTCACCTCTTTTTCGTCTACTGATAGACACGCTTTACAAGTTTCACGAATAGCAAGGATTAAATTGTAGTATGGACTTTGAATCTTCTCTAAAGCACTAAGTAAATTGTAAGTACCATCTTCAATAACCATAAGTACTAGCTGCATACTTTCTTCAGCACGATCATCACCACGCCATTCTGCTGCATAAATAAATTCACACATTAATGGTAAAAAATCCGATAGCTCAGATGACGGCATTTCTAAACCGAACATTTCATATAATACTTTTAATCGTGCGAGCATTTGTCCGCGCTCTTTTTTGTCTTCGAACTTCACGAATGTCATATATAGTGTCGTCTTCTTCTCAAAATCGAATGTAGACGTATAGACTTCCTGTATTTCTGACAGACTAATTTCATGCATATCTTTCCAGTATTGGTTGACTGCTTCATAAGCTGGATGATTGTTATCAAACACACCTTCAAAAGCTTTAGGATGGAAGTTTAATTTTTCAGGATAAACGAGTTGGTGGCTAAAAAATCCGAATGACTTTTTATACTCGTATAATTTATTTAAATCAATCACGCCAAATGCCTCCGTAGAAGTTATCTTCATACACTTCTTTTCCTGATTTACCAGCTGGTACTGGTCCACAACCATCACAATCTGCTCCGAAGTTGTCACTTGTATAACCTTCGCCACCTTGAGCGCTATACGTATTTACATAACCTTCTTTATGTGATGTTGGAACGACGAAACGATCTTCATGTTTAGCAATTGCAAGTAAGCGATACATTGCTTTTACTTGTTGTGCTGTTAAACCAACACGATCAAGTCTTGATTCATCGAAATCTTTACCGCTTGAAATTGCTCTCATATAACTACGCATCATGGCCATTTTTTGTAATGCGCGCTTCACTGTTTCAGCATCTCCTGCTGTCAGCATATTCGCTAAATATTGAATTGGTAAACGCATTTCTTCGATTGCCGGGAAAATCATATCCGGATTTTTAATTGAATCCTTTCCTTCAAAGTAGTTCATAATCGGACTAAGTGGCGGACAATACCAAACCATTGGTAATGTACGGTACTCAGGATGTAATGGAAATGCCAGTTTATATTCAATTGCTAATTTATAGACTGGAGAATTTTGCGCTGCTTCAATCCATTCCTGACTAATACCATCACGCTCAGCCTGAGCAATTACTTCTGGATCAAACGGATCTAAGAATAAATCAAGTTGAGATTGATATAAATCTTTTTCATCTGTAACGGATGCTGCTTCTAATACTTTATCTGCATCATACAATAACACCCCTAAGTAACGCATGCGACCAGTACAAGTTTCCGAACATACTGTCGGAAGACCTGCTTCAACACGTGGGAAACAGAATGTACATTTTTCTGCTTTATTTGTTTTCCAGTTGAAGTAAACTTTTTTATACGGGCAACCTGTCATACAATAGCGCCATCCGCGACATGCATCCTGATCTACAAGGACAATACCATCTTCATCACGTTTATACATTGCACCACTCGGACAACTTGCGACACAACTTGGATTTAAACAGTGTTCACATAAACGTGGTAAATACATCATAAACGTCTGTTCAAAATTAAATTTGATTTCTTCTTCGATTTTTTCAATGTTCGGATCAGTTGGACCAGTAATATGAGCACCTGCTAAATCATCTTCCCAGTTTGGTCCCCATTCTAAATCCATTTTCTTACCTGTAACTAGTGATTCTGCACGTGCAACTGGAGAGTGCTTTTTCTCTTTTGCATTCGTTAAATCTGCATAGTTATACGTCCATGGTTCATAGTAATCTTTCATTTCCGGCATATCAGGATTGTAGAAGATCTTACCTAAAGCAATCTTAGAAAGTTTTGAACCAGATTTCAGCTCTAACTTTCCTTTACGACTCAATTGCCATCCACCTTTATATTGCTCCTGATCTTCCCAACGTTTCGGATAACCGATACCCGGTTTCGTTTCTACGTTGTTAAACCACATATATTCAGCACCCGGACGGTTTGTCCATGTCGTCTTACATGTCACACTACATGTATGACAGCCGATACATTTATCTAAATTCATCACCATTGCAACTTGAGCTTTAATCTTCAAGCCAATCAACCTCCTTCATCTTACGAACAGCAACGTAAACGTCACGTTGGTTTCCGATTGGTCCGTAGTAGTTGAATCCATAACTAATTTGCGCATATCCACCAACAAGTTGCGTTGGCTTTAAGTGAATACGTGTCGGTGCATTATGTGAACCACCACGTGTATCTGTAATTTCTGAGCCTGGTGTTTGAATATGTTTATCTTGTGCATGATACATAAACATTGTGCCACGTGGCATACGGTGAGAAACAACCGCACGTGCTGTTACTAAACCATTTCGGTTATATACTTCTAACCAGTCATTATCATAAATTTCATGACTTGCTGCATCTTCGTTGTTGATCCAAACCGTTGGACCACCACGGAATAAAGTTAACATGTGAAGGTTATCCTGATATGTTGAGTGAATATTCCATTTACCGTGTGGCGTTAAGTAACGTAACACTAAACTATCTACGCCACCTTTAATCTGTTTATCCTTCGTACCGAATACCATAGGTGGTAATGTAGGTTTATACACTGGTAAAGCTTCACCAAGTTGCTGGAATACTTCATGATCGATGTAGTAACTTTGACGTCCAGTTAACGTTCTAAAAGGTACTAATCGTTCAATATTTGTTGTAAATGGTGAATAACGACGTCCTAATTTATTAGAGCCCGGGAACACTGCTGTCGGAATTACTTCACGTGGTTGTGCAGTAATATTTGCAAAGGTAATTTTTTCTGCTGCACGTTCTGCTGAGATATCTTTTAATGCCATACCTGTCTGTTCTTCTAAATCAGCATATGATTTTTGAGATACTTGGCCGTTCGTTGCAGATGATACATTTAAGATCACGTCTGCAACACGTTTTGCTGTATCAATTCTCGGTTTACCATTTTTCACTGTATCATCTTCATACGTTCCTACCATCGAACGTAACTCATCGTATTGTTCTTTAACGCTGAAAGCAACACCATGGGCACCGACTTTACCGTTTTCAAGTAATGGTCCAACTGATACGTATTTATCATAAACATCTGTATATGTTCTATCTACCACTGCAAACCCTGGCATTGTCTTACCTGGAATCGGTTCAACTTCACCTTTTGTCCAGTCGCGAACAATACCCATTGGTGTTGAAATTTCTTGTTGTGAATCGTGAGCAAGAGGTGCTGTTACGACATCTTTAAACGTACCTGGTAAATGGCGTTCTGACATTTCAGAGAATGTCTTTGCAATTGATTTGTAAATATCCCAGTCACTTCTAGATTCCCAAAGTGGATCAACCGCTGGGTTGAATGGATGTACGAATGGATGCATATCTGTTGAAGATAAGTCATGTTTTTCGTACCATGTTGCTGCCGGTAATACGACATCGGCATATAAAGGTGTTGTCGTCATACGGAAATCAAGTGCTACCAGTAAATCTAATTTACCTTCAGTATCTTCTCTCCAAGTGATTTCTTCTGGTTTCTCACGTTCATTTGGTTCTGCAAGCAAGCCGTGTTTCGTACCTAATAAATGTTTCATGAAGTATTCTTGACCTTTCGCTGAACTTGAAATTAAGTTTGAGCGCCATACGAATAATGTTTTCGGGTGGTTTTGTTTCGCATCAGGATCTTCTACTGCAAATTTTGTTTCACGTGATTTCACAGATTCTACAGCACGTTTCAACACTTCTTCATTCGTGAAGTTTCCTGCGTCACGTGCATCTTCGCCAAATAACAGACTGTTCTTATCGAACTGTGGATATGATGGTAACCATCCTAAACGGGCTGCTAATACATTATAATCAGCAGGATGTGTAAATTTTACGTTTTCAGCTAAAGGTGATGTTAAAGTATCAACACCCGCTTCTTCATATTTCCATTGGTCAGTCGCAAAGTAGAACCAGCTTGTCGCATTTTGTAGACGTGGTGGTGCTGACCAGTCTTTTGCGAATGCGATTGTTGACCAGCCTTCAATTGGACGACATTTTTCTTGTCCAACGTAATGTGCCCAACCTCCGCCATTTACACCTTGTGTTGCACAAAGCGTTACTAAGTTTAATACTGAACGATAAATCGTATCTGAGTTAAACCAGTGGTTTATACCTGCACCCATGATAATCATTGAGCGTCCACCAGTATCAATTGCATTTTGTGCAAATTCACGTGCAATTTGAACAACCACTGATGGTTTAACACCAGCTACTTTTAATTGCCATGCTGGTGTGTAGATTGAAGTTTCATCGTCATAACCTTTCGCTTCTAAATCCGTATTGAATCGATTAACACCGTATTGAGATAACATTAAATCATAAATTGTTGCAACGTATTTTGTTTCTCCATTTGCTAATGTTACTTTCTTTGCAGCAATCGGACGTTTGAATGTTCCGTTGCCTGCATTATCAAAGAATGGGAACACAATTTCAACAACTTCATGTTCATTATCTTTAATCGTCATTGATGGATCAATTTTCGTACCATCTGCTGTTTCTAATTTAATATTCCATTTCACATCTTTTTCCCAACGTTGTCCCATTGTTCCATTCGGTACAACAATTTGTTTGGAAATATCATCGAATACCACAGGTTTCCATTCGCTATGTTCACTTGTGTCACCTAAATCACTCGAACGTAGGAAACGGCCTGCTTTTAAAGTGTCTTCATGTTCATCTAACATTATTAAGAAAGGCATATCTGTGTATTGTTTTGCGTAATTAATAAACATCGGTTCTTGTCTTTGTTCATAGAACTCATCTAAAATAACGTGCGTCATTGCTTGCGCAAGAGCAGCATCTGTACCTGGGTTTGGTGCTAACCAGTTATCTGCGAATTTTACGTTTTCAGCATAGTCTGGTGCTACAGAAACAACTTTTGTCCCTTTGTATCGAACTTCAGTCATAAAGTGAGCATCTGGTGTACGTGTTAATGGTACGTTAGAACCCCACATGATAATATATCCTGCATTGTACCAGTCACTTGATTCCGGTACATCTGTTTGTTCGCCCCAAATTTGTGGTGATGCTGGTGGTAAATCGGCATACCAGTCGTAGAATGATAACATTTCTCCACCAAGTAATGAGATGAAACGTGCCCCAGCTGCGTAACTGATCATACTCATGGCTGGAATCGGTGTAAAACCTGCGATACGGTCTGGACCGTATTTCTTGATTGTATAGATTAGTTGAGATGCGATCAGTTGCGTCACTTCTCTCCAATTAACACGTACATGTCCACCCATACCACGTGCCTGCTTATAGCTACGTGCTTTTTCTGGATCTTCAACAATTGATTGCCAGGCGCGAACAGGGTCTCCGTGTTCTTCTAAAGCTTGTTGCCAAAGGCGCCATAATACACCACGTACATATGGAAACTTAATACGTAATGGTGAGTATTCATACCATGAGAATGATGCGCCACGTGGACAACCACGTGGTTCAAATTCAGGCATATCAGGACCACATGAAGGATAATCAATTTGTTGATTTTCCCATGTGATAATGCCGTTTTTCACAAATACTTTCCATGAACATGATCCTGTACAGTTTACTCCGTGCGTCGTACGTACTACCTTATCGTGGCTCCAGCGTTGTCGATACATCTTCTCCCATTCACGACTCTTCTCTTCTAAAACTGACCAATTGCCATTAAATCTTTCTGTAGGTTTAAAAAAACGTAATCCCGTACCAATTGCCATTCATAACACTCCTTTAATTGCAGTTTTGCCCTCTTACCATAGATTATGAAACGTTTCACAAATGATTACTATTGGGGATTTCCCTAAGCATGTAGGGGAATCCCTAGGACAAACAATTGTAGGAGCAAGTCTATTACAGCATATAATTTTTAAATGTACTGTAATATAATATGTATATAGGAGTTGATTGAATGAGTCATGAAGTATATCAACATAGAAAAATGATGAAATATATAGATGGTAAACTTATAAACGTTGAGGATACAATTGCGAATGAATTTCCCTTGACGTTATATGTGAATAGAGAAGAATTCGCTACAATTGTATGTACACCGAAATATTTAAGAGAACTTACAATGGGATTTTTAGCATCTGAAGGCGTCATTAGAAAACATAGTGATATAAAAAATTTTCATCTTGATGATTCTAAAGGATTATGTCATATCGAATTAGCACATGAAGTGGATACAACGCAAAGCCAGTTTACGAAACGCATGATCAGTTCATGCTGTGGCAAAAGTCGCCAGTTTTATTTTGTCAATGATATGAAAACGTCAAAAGTTGCTACGACAACACGTTCAATCAAACCTGATGAAATTTTTCATTTGATGCATACGATGCAAAGTCAAAGTACAGATTTTAAAGTGACTGGCGGCCTACACAATGCTGCACTCAGTGATGGACAAGATTTCTACTTACACCGCAATGATATCGGTCGCCATAATGCACTCGACAAACTGTACGGACACTGTATATTAAATAACATCTCGATTAAAGATAAAATACTCATCTTTTCTGGCAGAATTTCTTCAGAAATTTTAATAAAAGCTTCTAAAATTGGCGTCGGTATAATATTAAGTAAATCTGCTCCTACTGATTTAGCAATAGGACTTGCAGAAGACTTAAATATTACTGCTGTAGGTTTTGTACGAAATGATACATTTAATGTTTACAGTCATCCTGAAAGAATAATAACTGAATAAATAAAGTAGAGGACTTAATCATTAAGTCCTCTACTTTATTTTAATTGAATCGTACCAGCTAACTTTAGCTGTCTGCCATATGTCACTTTATATTCAATCACGTCGTTTGCCTGAAATAGATCAAGGAATAGTCGTTCGTGTACGAACACCTCATTTTTGAACGTTGCCTGGTTAGAAATCACTTCGGGAACATTGAGTAATGTTATTACTTTATGCATCACTAAATTACCAGGTACTTTCTTTTCTATTAATGCATCATCCGAATCTTCAGCAACTGCATCTCGGTATTGTTTTAATTCATCCAATGTGATTTGAAACTGCATGAGACACCTCTTCTATGTAAGTTGATATCACCGTTGCTTTCAGTACATCATCAAAATAATAATTTAATTCGTATGTATATTGATCCACATGTTTAATCGTTCTTTGATCTATCAGCTTAATTTTTACCTCATACGTTTTTTCTACTTCTAGTTGGTTTTGTGTAATCAACTGTTTAATATGCTGACAACTTTTTCTTTCCTGATGGTATTTTGAAATATACCATGGTTTTATCAATAACACATCAGGCACTCTGAAATCTTTTCCATTCATTATTTCCACATCTTTACGAGAAAAGCGCATTGCTATCGTTTCCAATTTATTTCCCACTCTCTTATATATATTTCTTAAATCATAGGAAAAACGTAATAAATATGTATATGATTATCATCATATTAACATGTATAATGTAATATTTCCTTTTCTATACAAGAAAAAAAGTTTACGCATATTAATTTATGCGTAAACTTTTTTGAATAGATGGGTTATTACGTAACTTTACAGCAAGTATTGCTGCAATCAGTGCTTTTATACAATCACCAGGGATAAATACCATCACTGATTTAAGCGCAGTGAATAAATCCTGCTTTAAATTAAATGCCATAAACGTACCACCGATTAAATTACATAAAAATGCGCCAATTAATGCGTTAATCAGGAACACTTGCCACACTTTTGGAGACTTCATACGTTCAACAAATAGTCCGATTAAAAAAGCAATCAGTGTGAACGAAAGAATGTAACCTCCCGTCGGACCAAAAAATAAAGCAAAACCACCACGGCCACCTGACAATACTGGTAGTCCAATAGCTACTAAGATTGTAAAGATAAGAACAGATAACCCTCCTAATCGACTACCCAATAAACAACCCGCTAAAATAAAACCTAAATTCTGAAATGTAAATGGTACTGGAATACCTGGAATACTTATTGGTGGTAATAAGCCTAAAACAGCAATTAATGCGGTAAACATGCCGACAATGACCAAATCTTTTGTTTTCATAATCATCCTCTTTTCTGACAGAATAATCTTATTATAGCAATAGTGTTAACCTAAATAAATAATAAGTTTACAATTGTAATTAAAAAGCTGAGACATCAGTCTCAGCTTGAAATAATTTATTTTTCTAATTTTAACAATGCTTCTTTTAATACTTTTCTTTGGTGCTCTAAAGAAATTGGATCATTGAACCAGAAATCTTCCGCATCATATTGTACGACTTTATTATTTTTTACAGCATCCATGTTTTTCCATACTTTAGACTCAGTTACTGTATTTGAAATTTTGCCTGTATCACTAGATACAAGTACGATATCGCCTGCGTAATCGCCTAAACTTTCAGCAGAAACTTTTTTCCAGCCTGTAGGTTTAACATCTTTCGTAATTTTATCCTGCATGTTTAAATCAAAAGCCTGATAGATAATTTCTGATCCACGACCCCAGTTATCTCCGTATACATATATTTCTTTTTGGAAGAACTGGAAGATAGAATACGTTTTATCGTCTCCTAAATGTTTCTTTATCTCTTCACCATCTTTTTTCGTTTCTTCTTTCCATTGATCCACAAAAGCTTTCGCTTCTTTTTCTTTACCGACAATTTTACCTAATAATTCATGCACATCTAAATAGCCATGCTTTGTATACGTAAAAGGAATTGTTGGTGCAATTTTAGCATATTTTGAATTATCCTTATCAGTATCGAACGTTAAGATTAAGTCAGGTTTCAATTTAATAATTTTTTCAATTTCACCCGCATTTAATTTTTCTACACCTTTTAATTTAGGTTTTAAAATGTCTGATTGGAATGCATACTGATCAGCACCTACTGGTTTAACACCTAAATCTAATAGATTTCCGACATAACTTGCGCCCATTACTACAATTCGTTTCGGTTCTTTCGGAATCTTGATTGTCTTACCATTATCTAATTTGAAATCTACCATTTCCGCTTTCCCTGAAGTGTCTTTTGATTCTTTTTTATCACTCGTACCACCACATGCTGCAAGTACCATAATACATGCGATTAGTAACGCTAAAAACTTTTTCATTTTCCATCCTCCTAATTGAGATTGATTATCAATACCATTTAATTATAAATGCTTTTAGAAATTAATCAAATGTTATTTTCAAATTAAAATATATCAATTTTACACAAAAAGAATAGACTTGGGCATCCAAGTCTATGCTTTACGCAATATTTTATTCACTATCATTCTTTCTACAGCATCATCCATCGGTGGATTATGAAGACCTGCACGCATTGAGCGATATAATCGTTCCATAACACGTGTTTGCTCTAAACTTTTCGCACCGAAAATACGCATACTCAAATCAATTACTTGTAGTCCATTATTGACGACAATATATTTTGCGAGCCCAAATGTTTCCCCTAAGCCATCTGTTTTACCTGCTAAATGCATATCACATGCATGATAGATAAAGTGACGTGATTGCATATTTAATATTTCCATTTTTGCTATTTTATCCTGAATATGTGGAATTTCAGAAATAGAAGTATCGATAGAATTGGGTTGATAGTGCATGCTGAAGTTTACCGCTTCATCTACAGCGCGCTCTGCCATACCGAGATAAATGGCAGGGATATGCATTAACCATGTATTCGGTCGACGTTCGCGGTTTACTTCCAGCAAATAATTTTTTGGTATCGTAACATTATTAAATATAATATCGTGACTCGCTGTCGCCCGCATGCCCACCATATCCCAAGTATTCACAATTTCAATACCTTCTAAATGACTCGGCACATAATAAAAGCACATCGCTTTAAGTTCTGGATCAAAGGCACCTACAATAAAATGTGTAAGTCGCTCACTCATAGAGGCGAATGTTTTCGTACCGTTTATCACATATTTATCATCGATGAGTTGCGCATTCGTACTTGGTTTACCACCTCTTGTCGGACTACCCATTTCACTTTCTGACACTATGCGATTCGTTATGGCACCTTTATGAATATCATCAATAAATTCAGTTATCATTGTTTCTGGCCATAAATCACCTTCAAACACTTCACCTACAATACCGAGATGCCATCCAATCGATAATGCCGTTGATTCATCGAGCTGTGCGAGTTGCGCTTGTATATAAATCAGTTCTTTAATATTAGCACCCATACCACCATGTTCTACCGGAAGTGTTAATTTGTGATAATCATGTGCAATGAGCCAGTCTATCAATTTATGATTGAGTTCAGCATAAAAATCTGCATCTCGTGCACTCTTCTCAATCCATTCTTTATTCTGATGAAATAGATCACGCCATTTTCTTTCTAATTCTGTCTCTAAAAACAATGTTTCTTCCACTTCACTCACCTCAAATAATAATACTCATTCGGCCTGCATTCTCGTATCTTTTCTCTAATGTCTTTCTTTTCACTTTTATTAATTGTTGCTTCATCGGAAAAAGTGCCGGAAGTTTAATCCATCCAAATTTTGCCCATAATGGATCAATCATATAATAGTATTTATCATCCATACCTACAAGTAACGTAATATGTATATTAGATACGAATTCCAGCATTCGTCCTTCAACTTTAAATTCTCTCAAAATGGGCTCAACTTTAAAATGTGTGGCATAAAGTACGACAGAGTGATTATTCAAAATTGCTTGTTCTAATTCTGCCATTGATTTTCCCGTACTATCTTGCGCTGTATAATAAGGTTTTAAATAATCCACCATCACGTTCGGAAAGACAGTTTGATGCCGGTCCGTTTTGATGATGCGTTTCGGTCCAACATAGCCTTTAAAAGGATTTGTTTTATGTTTCGGAATTTCAGCTAAAATCTTTCTTGCAGATAATTTAACACCTTTGTATCTTAATCCCATCGACACTGCTACTGCTTCACATCCTAATAGATAAAAATGAGGAAACCACTGTGTCTTCGGTTTAATATTAAGTATTAATCTATTCATTATCATCGCCGCCTGTCTCTTCTTATCTGTAATTAAATAGCAAATTCCATGAATAATCAAATATATTGTTCACACAAAAAGAGAGACTTTCGTCTCTCCAATAATGTATTAATGGCTATTTCACTTTTTGTGCTTTTGCAATAATTTCTTTAATATATGAAGCAGAATCATGCAGTAATTTTAATTCTTTTTCATTTAACACAACTTCTAACTTTTGTACCACACCATCTTTACCTATTATTGATGGTATACTGAAGGCGACATCTCCACTGTAACCATATTCTTTGTCAATTACTGTACAAACCGGAAATACACTTCTTTCATCAAGAATTACTGCTTTTGCTAACGTTGCAGCTACTTTTGCAATTCCTGCATTCGTGTACCCTTTATAGTTAAGTACATCATTCGCTACCTGCACAACGTAATCCTTTATTTCATCTTCATTTATTAATTCTTTGCCTACGATTTGTGTATATTCACTTATTGGAATACCATCAATCGTAATCTTAGAAAAAGCAGGAAAAGCAGTCATTCCATGTTCACCTAACATATTGGCCTGCACGCTTTTAGCATCGACATTATAATAATCACCAATTACACTGCGTAGCCTTGCTGAATCTAAAGTTGTACCTGTCCCAAAGATTTTTTCTTTTGGATAATCAAACTCAGTCTGAGCAATATACAGTATTGTATCAAGCGGATTTGTAATGATGATAACAATCGCATCTTTTGTAACTTTAGTAATTTGCCCCATAACATCACGGATAACGCGTGTACTTGCTTCAGTTAATAGCGTTCGATCTGGTGCTTCTGATCCTTGTTGAATACTTTCTCCAGCTGCAATAATAATCACATCTGCATCGTTTAAATCTGTAATGCTGCCACCTTTTATATTCACATTATTTGTACTATATAATGAACGGGTATGTTGATGGTCTAGTGCTTCTCCGTCAGAAAGATGTTCAATAATATCAATGCCTACAATTTCGCGAAATATTCCGAGTTGAATGACTTCTGTTAATACTTGTGAGCCTACATGTCCTAAACCTACTATTCCAATTTTACTATTCATATATTTACCCTCCATCGTGTTATTATCATGAAACATATATAGTGCTATAATAAGCTTAAATCTTTAACCGGAAGAAAAGATAAGGAGGGTAGCAATGCAACAACTTATTACTAGCGATACATTTTTATCGCCAATTCTCATTTCTTTAAAAGTCGCTACAGTTGCAACATTCCTTAGTCTTATCATCGGTATATCGCTGCATTATTTTATAGGCACCAGATCATTTCCAGGGAAATCTATTTTAGAATCTCTCATAATGTTACCTATGGTTTTACCTCCCACAGTCGTCGGGTTTATATTATTAATAATATTTGGAAAGAAAAGTATAATAGGAAGTTTCATCGAACAACTCTTCAATCAGCCAATAATATTTACAATATATGCTGCTATTCTTGCATCAACACTCGTCGCACTGCCACTCATGTATCAGTCACTTAAAATTGGAATCGAACAAGTACCTCAAACAATCATCAATGCTGCAGTTGTAGACGGCGCAAGAAAAAGACAGATTTACTCAAATATCATCTTACCGCTTGCTAAGCCTGCTTTACTGACCGGCATATTATTATCCTTTGCCAGAGCAATCGGTGAATTTGGAGCCACGCTTATATTTGCAGGTAATATTCCAGGCATCACCGAAACAATGCCAACAGCAATCTATGTCGCTATTGATAATAATGATATGACACTTGCCTGGGGATGGGTTGCAATTATGATCATACTTTCTTTCCTGTTGATGATGACCACACAGTTACTTAGAAGATAGCTTTTCTCTTAAGAAATATTGACAGTACTTTAACATATAAATCATAAAAATTCAAAAAAATGAAAGAGACAAATTTGTCTCTTTCATTTTTTAATTATCTTAATTTACCCTATTCTCACAGCTGCCGGTTTCTACAACTTCTTTCGCTGAATTTAAACCACCTTCAACTAGATTCATAACTGCTGTTTCAGTATAGAATGCAATATGCTGCGATACTTGTACATCTTCACGTGCGATTAACTCCAACAATACTTTATCTTCAATTTCTTTATCTCTGAAATCTTTTGGGAAGTATGGCGCTTCATTTTCATAAGTATCTAATGCAGCAGCTGCCACTTTGCCTGAATTTAATGCATCAAGTAACGCTTTAGTATCGACAATACCACCACGTGCAGTATTGACGATATAGACTCCGTCTTTCATTTTAGCGAATAAATCTGCGTTGAACATATAAGTATTATCTTTTGTAAGTGGCATATGAATAGAAATTAAATCTGCCTGACGTACCACTTCTTCCAAAGTATCTGTATATGTTAAAAATGCTTTAGCATCTTCATTTGGATACAGATCATAACCAATCACCTTCGCTCCAAAACCATTAAGAATTCGTCCTGTAATACTACCAATTCGACCTGTACCGATAATTGCCACCGTCATTGAACGCATTTCTTTACTAATAATCGTTTTATTCCATGTAAAGTCATGCTCTCTTACTTTACGCTGGATCTTTTCAGTATTTCTGATAATATTCATCGCTGCGGTTACTGCATATTCAGCAATTGCATTGGGTGAATAGCTTGGTACATTCGAAATGATTAATCCATGTTGTGTGGCTAAATCTAAATCAAACATATCGAAACCTGCTGAACGTTGTGCAATTTGTTTAATCCCTTTATTTGCTACTATTTCATATAATCTATCATCAAATTGCGCTGTCTGACTCGTTGTCACAGCATCGTAACCATCTAATAAATCTACCGTTTCCATTGTTAATGGGCCATCATTAAAAGTTACTTTAACATTTTCTTTTTGTGCCCATGCTAAGGCTGCTTCTTTTTCATCTTCTCTAGTACCATACATTAATATTTTCATGCATCAATCCACTCCCTATTCTCCAGATTGGAATTTGAACACTTCAGGACTATATATTTTAAATTTAAGGCATAAAGTATTCACGATTAATCCTGTAATAACAGGAATTACAATATAAGCTAATGCAAGTATACCTAAATTTAATCCTATATTTCCATCCATAAACTTCAATGCATTAATCGGACCAACTAATCCAGAGTAACCAAATCCTGCTGAAGCCGGAGTGCCCTGAATAATGAAAATGGCACCAGCCAATCCACTCATCGCAGCTGTAACTGCAATCGGTAAAATGATGATTGGATATTTAATTAAGTTTGGCATCATCATTTTCATCGCACCCATTAATATCGCTAATGTAATACCAGATTTATTTACTTTAAGAGAGCCAATAACAAGCATTGTAGCTGCAGCTGCTACACCTAAATTCGCTGCACCTGACGCCATACCTGAAATACCTATAGCCATAGCAATCGCAACTGTAGATATTGGAGAAATGATTAAAATACTGAATACAATAGCGATAAGCACACACATTAATACAGGTTGTAGATTTGTAAAACTATTGACCAACTGTCCTAAAGTACTTGTAATTAATTTAACATATGGCAATGATAATATACCGATGAGTCCTGCTAATCCACCGGCGATAATCGGTAATAAGATGATATTTAATGAACCTAATCTATCTTTAATCCATAAAATAATTAAGACTGAAATTGATGCTGTTAACATCGTATTGATTAAGTCACCTATACCTACTAACATCCACGCTTTATCCTGGAATACTGCAGCACCACTACCAACGAATGCTGCTGTTCCGACAATTACAGTTTGTAATGGATTTAATTTAAACTGCATCGCAATCAGTACACCCACAATTACAGGGACTGTAAACTGAATACCAACAACTACATTTAACAATGTGCCGAAAAACGGATGAAACTGCATTAAATACTTAAATAATTCCCCTAGAATTGCATTTGGAATTAAACCAACCACGATTCCTAACGCAACACCATTTAAAACTTTGAATAAAAACGATCTAGCTGTGAGTTTTTGCTGAACTTCTGTCATGAAAATGACCTCCCCATTCTTTCATTTTATATTTATTGTTTCATAATCAATATTTTTAATATCTCCTACGCCATTAATATATCATCTTGTGAATATATTCACAAAACAATTTTTATTATAGTTCTATTCATAAAATCTATAGTTAAAAATTAGTTTTTATACCATAATTACTTTATATTACTTTTATTATCACGCTGCGACTTGAAATAAAATCTATTACTCTGTAGACTAAAGTTAATACTATATATTAAAGGAGACTTACATTATGTCTAAATCAACACCACATATTAAACCGGAAAACAATCCAATCGCAGAAACTATTCTTTTACCAGGAGATCCTTTACGCGCAAAGTTTATCGCTGAAACATATTTAGAAGATGTTGTTCAATTTAATGAAGTGCGTAATATGTTTGGTTATACAGGAACTTATAAAGGGAAAAAGATTTCAGTGATGGGGACAGGAATGGGAATCCCATCAATCGGTATCTATTCATATGAATTAATTCATACTTTCGGTGTTAAAAACTTAATTCGCGTAGGTTCATGTGGCGCAATGCAGGAAGGTATTAATGTATATGATGTAATCATCGCTCAAGGTGCATCAACTGATTCAAATTATGTAGCACAATATGGGTTGCCAGGACACTTTGCGCCAATCGCTGATTACAGTTTATTAGCGCGTGCGAAAAAATTAGCTGATAAAAAAGGTGTTCCAAACCACGTTGGTAACGTATTATCATCAGATATTTTCTACAATGCTAACAAAGAAGCTACTGATAAATGGCGTTCAATGGGTATTTTAGCTGTTGAAATGGAATCTGCTGGTCTTTATATGAATGCAGCTTACGCTGGCGGAGATGTGAAGGCATTAGGAATATTTACAGTAAGTGATCACTTATTAACACATGAAGAAACTACACCCGAAGAACGTCAAACTTCATTCACAAAAATGATGGAAATTGCTTTAGAAATCGTAGAATAATCTTTAAACATATTCTTAAATACTTTTTTCTTTATACTAAAAGCACCTTGATACAAATGTATCAAGGTCTTTTAAACTATTATTCTGAAACGTTATCCTGTCTTTCTTTTACTTTTTCAATTTGCTGGTTTACAAAGTCCACAAATTCCTGTGCATCACCTTTTGTAATATTCGTCATCGGGATACCACCCATATGAAAATCTAATAACACACCTTCATCAGTTATAGATGCATCATTCATTTCATTATAACCTACAACACGCTCATAAACTTTCTCACCCATATCGACATTCATAAATAATCTTTCATTCGTTGTAATATATGCACCACTAAATTCAGATGTCTCTCCGACTTGAAAATGCACAGTCCCATAAATCTCTGGTCCTAATAGTTCATTTGGGAATAATTCAGATGCTGTAATTTGTCTAAACTTGTTCATCATGTCACTCCTAAAAGTTCTTCATTTATTTGTTTATACCCTTTAAAGCCCCTGATAATCATTATGAATTGTAATAAAAATCTAAATACTATGCTTAAAATTATCATATATTTTGAATTTATATATTACATTACGTTAAAATAGTATTTACTAAAACTATTGGAGTGACGATATGCAGGAATGGATTATGAAAGTTATGGAACAGTTCGGATACTTTGGTGTATTTTTTTTAATATTACTTGAAAATGTTTTTCCTCCTATCCCATCAGAAGTAATTCTAACATTTGGCGGTTTTATGGTTGACCAGTCTCCAAAACTCACATTCATAGGAATGCTCATCGCTTCAACACTTGGAGCAGTAATCGGAGCTATTATTCTTTATTATGCCGGACATATACTTGGTCTTAGAAGAATTGAAAAAATTGTAGATAAATACGGCTTTATATTGCGACTTGATATTCATGATTTACACAGTGCAAATAAATGGTTTCACAAATACGGCTATACCGCAGTATTTTTATGCCGATTTGTTCCTTTGATTCGCAGTTTAATTTCCATCCCTGCTGGTTTGAGTCAAATGTCTATCGTTCCATTCGTTTTGTATACGACAGTCGGGACACTCATCTGGAATGCAGTCTTAATATATCTTGGTATGGTGTTAGGTCAGAACTGGGAAGTTGTACTCCACTATTTCGACCTTTATTCTAATGTGTTTTATATTTTAATGGCGGTTATCATTATCGGGGGCATTATCTGGCTCTATCGCAGAAAGAAAAACTAAATATTTATATGCTTCATTTTTAAATCTTTAATGTTTATAACAGCATTAAAATATCATCCATTACTATTTATAAAAAATAAAATTATAGCTATTTACACATTACTGTGTTAAGATGATTTCAATGATATTTATTCATAATTTGAATAAATCAACAAATGAATATCCTAAGACTTATGTCGAAGGGGAGTAGCTCAAGGGGAGACCCTAAGCGTAACGTCGTCATTACGAAGTTTTGGAACTTCCGGCGTTATGGAACAATTATTGTTCAGTGAGACCTTTGCCAATATATTTGGCATGGGTCTTTTTATATTCATTAAAATAAGGAGGAATTAAAGTGGATCCAAGTATTTTAATGGCGTATGCATGGGTAGTAATTGTTTTAATCGTTTTGGAAGGGTTACTTGCAGCAGATAATGCAATTGTTATGGCGGTAATGGTAAAGCATTTACCGGAAGAACAAAGAAAGAAAGCTTTATTTTATGGTTTAATGGGAGCATTTATCTTTAGATTTATCTCATTATTCTTTATTACATTCTTAGCTAAGTATTGGCAGATACAAGCACTTGGTGCAGCATATCTAATCTTTATGTCGATAAAGAGTTTATATACTTATTTCAAAAAGAAAAACCATGTCGATGATGAAAGTGTTCCTGATATTGCAGAAGAAGAAGCAATGCCTAAAGGTAGTGGTTTCTGGATGACTGTTCTGAAAGTTGAAGGTGCAGATATCGCATTCGCGATTGATTCAATGTTAGCTGCAATCGCAATCGCGGTTACTTTACCTAAAGTTGGTCCTGACTTCATGGGACTTAACGCTGGACAGTTTACGGTAATGTTTATCGGAGGTATGCTTGGCGTTGTGTTAATGCGATTTGCCGCAACATATTTCATTAAAATCCTGGAAACATATCCTGGACTTGAAGCTGCAGCATTTGCGATTGTAGGCTGGATTGGTATCAAACTTGTCGTACTTGTATTAGCGCATGAATCGATTCATGTATTACCTCATGACTTCCCTCACTCATTACAATGGCAACTGATCTTCTGGGGGGTATTACTTTCAATCTTAGTGATTGGTTTTGTTACAAGTAAACGTGGACAAAGTCATCAACATTAATGATCACTACGCATCTGAATAATATAAGACTAGGGAATCCCCTAGTCTTTTTATTATATTTTCTATAATACAATAGTGATAAATATACTGAACGGAGATGATTGTATGCCAGTCGGACCATCACTAAGACAACTACATGCACATAAACAAATTCACGATACAGGGTTAGGCCTTGCTGTGAATATGACAGATGAATTGATCAGAACCTATCAAAATGGTACGGAAGATGAAGTCATTCAGGAAGTAATCGCTCTTGTTGATTTCTGGGAATCACGCGTCATAAGTCACGCGGATGCTGAGGAAGAAGCAGATGGTTTCTACACAGAAGTGGAAAATAATAATCCTGAACTACATGATAAAGTACAACAACTCACACGTGATCATGATATTATGCGCCAAGTCGTGGCTAAGATTAAAACACAAATGGAGAACGAAGGGTTCTCCACTCAAATTATCGATTATTTTAGAAGTTTAATTATCGTTAACGAAATTCATTCACGAGACGAAGAAGCATTTTTACTGAAAGATTAATCTCTGACTAACAAGCAAGAGTGGAACTGAATTGTTCCACTCTTGCTTGTTTGATGTAATAAACACCTATAACAGTGTATTTACATGCTCACCTAAGAATGTGATATATATTTTGTCATCTTCAATTCTGATGTAGCCCGCTTCAATATAATCATTTAATACTTCATCTAAATCATCTGGTGATAATTTAGCTTCACTATGTGCACATATATTGCGCAGTTGACAGAGTGTAATTGCATCTCCTTCATGAAATTTAATCGTATGGACAATATATTTAAATAATTTCACTTCTTCAACTGCTTGCGCGTACTCTTCTTCGAGTTCTTCTTCTTCTGCAATTTCTCTTAAAATTTCTTCAGAAGACATACGTTCCTGTTGTATCGCTGGTTCAAGTACCACCTCTACAGAATCCGTATGATTTTGTTCAATTTCTGCTTTGTCATACACCGTCTCATTTTGAATAAGTTCTGTACGTTCATCAATTAATAAAGATAACTTCTCTTCTTCATTCATCCTTTTACACCCCATTTTATCGTTAATTTATTTTATCATGAATTTGAGATGATTGAAATTCACTCTAACTAGTGGTAGGCTTAATACAGAATTAAATATTTGCTAGGGGTGCCCACAACCGGGCTGAGAGGAAATGATTTCCGACTCTTTGAACCTGACTTGGTTAGAACCAACGTAGGGAAGCGTGATTGAATTTTAGTGTTTTTAATTATACTAATTCCAACACCCACTAGCTTATTTTAGTTAGTGGGTGTTTTTTCGAGGTGAAACGTGTGTTTATCATGATTACATCGTCAAAACCTTCAATCACCGTTCTCAATCAAATCATCCAGGTTCATGATGAAATAGATGGCGTTATTTTAAGGTTTGATGCAGCAGAGAAAGATATTATTCATTTCATAAATCAGCTGATAACAAGAATTCCTAAAGATAAAATTATCGTGCATAACAATCCAAATATTTTATTTGCATGTCATTTAACGAGAATTCACTTTAAAGAAAGTAATTCTGAAATAGATGTCTTTAGAAATGATTATCCGGAAATACAAGTCAGTCAAAGCGTTCATTCT
Source organism: Macrococcus epidermidis (assembly GCF_003259695.1). GTDB lineage: Bacteria > Bacillota > Bacilli > Staphylococcales > Staphylococcaceae > Macrococcoides > Macrococcoides epidermidis. The sequence goes on along the minus strand of NZ_PZJH01000003.1, from coordinate 165,837 downwards.
TTGGCATCAGCCAAACACGCTGAATCGCTTAATCTATCATTTATTTTATTTGGTCATGTCTTCCCTACACCATCCAAACCTGATTTACCACCTAGAGCCGCAGCTCAAATTGATGCAGTCACTCATGTCGATATCCCTGTTATCGCATTAGGCGGCATCAACATCGACACAATAAGACAGTTAAACACTAAATTTTCAGGATTTGCAGGTATCAGGTTATTTACTAATAAACAGGAATTTATTACTGTAAAAAAGGAGTGGTTACTACGTACGACATCGTTGTAATAGGCGGAGGAATTATCGGAGAAAATATTGTGTACGCACTCAAAGACCATACAGATAATATTGCAATCATAGATGATGCACATGGTTATAAAGCAACACACGCTGCTGGCGGTATGCTCGGAGCACAAAATGAATTTACTGAAGATAGTCCTTTATACAGACTCTCTATGCTTGGTCAGCAAATGATGCCTGATCATATTCAGCAACTGGAAAACATGACTGGATTAACTATTGACTTACAACAACATGGATTGCTTAAAATTGCTTCACCTGGAGATGAAGAGAAACTAAAAGCTCAATACTTATTTCTAAATTCAAAACAAGAACAATTTGAGTGGATCGCTTCAAAAGCGTTATCTTCTTACGCGAATGGTTCAATCAGTAATGTGTTTGAACAGGCAATGTGGATTCCTACAGATGGTCAAGTCAATGCCGGTAAATATTTAACCGTTATAAAGCAAGCAAATCAAGATATTCCTCATATTTCAGATTACGTCAAGTCCATTAACTACGTAGATGATAAATATCACTTATCAATAAGCGATAAAACCATCATCTCAGAAAAAGTCATTATTGCTGCAGGATGTAAAAGCGAACCATTACTTAATATGCTTGATATAGACTTTCCGATGCAAGGTGTGAAGGGAGAGGTACTGACGTTACATCATCCTGTTCTTAATTTAAAAGAGACACTATTCCAGACAAACGGACATTATATTGTCCCTAAATCAGACAATCATTATTTGATTGGTGCGACAACTTCACTTGATACAAATCAACAACCGAATGCAGAAGGTATAAAGTGGTTACTTGAAGAAACGTTTAAACTCATCCCGATATTACGAGAAAGCACCCTCGTCAGCATTGATTGTGGTTTTAGACCAGATAGTACGTTGCATCGACCTGTCCTCGATCAATTAGATGAAGGATTATTTGTGGCAACAGGACACTACCGTAATGGTATCTTATTATCACGTATTACCGGAGAATTTATGCGTCAAATGATCTTTGAACAAGACGGTGAACTGTATCAACAATTTCAAAACGATTTTAAGATAGGAGAAATTTATGAAAATATACATTAACGATGAGCCTTTTGAAACAGACAAGACAAATTTATCTGACTTACTCGCAACTTTTACAAGTGATAAAAAAAGGATTGTAGTGCTTGTGGATGATGTTCCCATCGAACAATCTAAATGGCAATCTATCACTTTAAAACCCGAACAAAAATTAGAATTACTAGAATTCGTTGGAGGCGGCTAATATGTTAAAAATAGGACCCTTAGAATTATCTTCTCGTTTAATATTAGGAACAGGTAAGTTTAAAGATGGCGAAACACAAAAACAAGCAGTTGAAATCAGTGAAACGAATGCTTTAACTTTTGCAGTACGACGCATGAGTTTATATGATAAATCACTCCCTAATCCATTAGAGTCTGTAGATTTAGATAAATACATCACCTTCCCTAACACTGCTGGCGCTAAAACAGCTGAAGAAGCGGTAAAGATTGCAGAAATTGCACGTATTGCAGGTATGTGTGACATGATTAAAGTTGAAATTATCGGTGATGATACAACGCTTCTACCAGATAGTATCGAAACATATAAAGCATGCGAAATGCTTTTAGAAAAAGGATATATCGTATGTCCATACATCCCTTGTGATGTCGTCCTTGCAAAAAAATTAGAAGCATTAGGTTGTCATGCTATTATGCCACTTGGTGCACCGATTGGAACTGGCCTTGGTATCAATGATCCGTTAAATCTAAAATATATTATCGATGCGGTTAACGTCCCTGTTATCGTTGATGCAGGTATCGGTTCACCTAAAGACGCTAGTTTTGCGATGGAGCTCGGTGCAGATGCAGTGTTACTCAATACAGCAGTCTCAAATGCAAAAGACCCAATTAAGATGGCTAAAGCAATGAAATATGCCGTACAGGCTGGTCAACTAGGATTTGAAGCAGGACGCATCCCTAAGAAATATACTACCCAAGCATCAAGTCCGATGGAAGGTCTTGAGTTTCTATGAGCGAACGATTTGATCGACAAATCAAATCACCTGGATTCGGACAAGCAGCCCAAGATAAATTAAGCAGCAGCACATTCCTTATTATTGGAGGCGGCGCTTTGGGAAGTACAGTAAGTGAAATGCTTGCCAGAAGCGGTGCAGGACATCTAGTAATTTGTGATATGGATGTTGTGTCACTAAGTAATCTTCATCGTCAAAGTCTTTTTGATGAAGCTGATAGCACTGCTTATACTTTAAAAGTCGATGCATTAGCGTCACACATCAACCGTATAAATAGCAATGTAAAAGTGACTACGATATCTGAAGAAGTGACAGTAAACAATATCGAATCCATTATTGGAAGATATAAACCATTGCTCGTCATTGATGGTACTGATAATTTTGCAACGCGTTATATCATTAATGATGCGTGCCATAAACATAATATGCCATGGATATATGGGGCGTGTCTAAATGTAAATGGCACTGTTTATGGTATAGAAAATCAACCATGCTTAAGATGTATTCTGCCTAATGAACCTGATACCGGACAAGATTGTGCTATTTCAGGCATCATGCCACAAACTGCTCACCTCGTTGCAAGTATTCAAGTTTCAGAAGTAATGCACTATATCAGTCATGGTCATTTTTCAGGAAAACTTACCACAATAGATTGTGAAAAAATGATATTTAAAAGTAGAAATATCGATGCCATACACAACCCTGCATGCCCTACATGTGTAAATAAAGATTATCCAGCACTTAAACAATCTTTATCCTTTGTTACTAAGATGTGTCGCGGAAAATATCAAACGCATGTATCTTCTAATCTGTTTAACACGATTAATGAATATATTATTCATCAAAATGAACATTTTAAATTACTTTCTTTTCGGGAACGTAAGATACATCTCCTCAGTAACGGTCGTATTATTGTATTTGATGTCTATTCAAGTGAAGAAGCTACCGCAGTTATAGAAGATTTAATCAAGCATGCGCAAACATAAAAAGACATATTTTTATATGTCTTTTTTGTTGTATCTTTTTACCCTATTTGTTATATTGATATATACTCGTTTTATATATATTTTCTAAGAAACTTATGATAATTCATAAAATTACTATATTAGTATAAAGAAGGGTTCAAATGAAAAACACATATCAACTATTCTTACATGATTTAAAAAATATTAAACGCGCTCCCAGTTTCATCATCTTACTCATCGGATTATCAATCTTGCCATCATTTTATGCATGGTTTAATTTGAAGTCATCATGGGATCCATATTCCAATACGAAGTATCTCCAAGTGGCAGTCATCAATCATGACATCGGTGCCGAAGTAAAAGGAAAAGAAGTCAATGTTGGTAACCAACTTGTAAACTCTCTACGTCAAAACGATAAATTTAACTGGCAGTTTAAAGATGATTTGAAAGATGCCAATCACAAATTGCGTATGGGTGAATATTACGCGATTATTCACATTCCAAAAGACTTCTCTAAAGATATGACAAGTATATTTCATAAAAAACCAAAACGTGCTCATATCGATTATAAAGTGAATCAAAAAATTAATGCGATTGCACCTAAAATGACCAATGCAGGAGCTACGGCCATTACAGAATCATTAAACGAAAAGTTTGTAGACGCTGCCACAAAAGCACTATTACAGGAAAGTAATCGTGCTGGTATCAAAATAGAGGAACAGATTCCACTTTATCATAAAATTGAGAATGCAGTATTCGATGCTGAACGTGCACTTCCAGATATCGAAAGATTTAGAAAAGCTGTGATTAAAATCGATGAACATCAAGATGATATTTCAAAATATGCTGATGAATTCTACAGTTTAAATCAATATCGTGACAAACTGAATGGTGGTGCTGACAAAATTATTACAGCAAATCAGCATGCATCAGATATCAATGCATTAGGTCAAATGATCGTTAAGCTTAATAATAATTTGCCGCGCATTGAAAATGCTTTACAGAGAGCGAATACAATTGAACAAAAATTTCCGGAAATTAATAATGCGGTCCAACAAGGTATTGAAGCTACCACTAAAGCACAACAGGTTTTAAATCAATCCCAAAATGCTATGCCTAAAGTCCATAATAAGATTAATACAGCTCAGGAAATTAATAAAAAAGGACAAGAAAAGTTAAGTACGGTCGATATTAAACCTGCTCACACCGCACTTCAAAACGGACTTGGCGCACTCTCAACATTAACCGGCGAACAAGCAAATACAACACTGGAAATGTTAGATCAATTGAATGAACTTGCAGCACAAAAGCCAGGAGCAACTGAGACACTGACAAAAAATTTAACAGTATATCAGGATAATATTAATCAAGCGATTCGTTTCAATAATGAATTAATTCGTATTATGAATGACGTTAATGATTTAGGATTTAATACAACTTCGATTTCAAATGAATTGAGTAACGTTAACCAGTCACTCGATGCGCTCAATAAAACAATTTCAAATGCTATATCACAATCTAAGTCAAATCAAGCTGTTAATATCAATAAGGAAGCGATTAATTCAGCACGAACTGCACTTAAAGATTTGAGTACGTTCGCTAATACCACAATGCCGGATATTTTTGATCGAGGACTATCAAACCTAAGTGGTGACCTGGATTCGATTTCACAAAAATTAAACACAGCTCAGTCGTTTGCTAATAAAGTCGACGAGATATTAAATGAAGCATCACGCATTACAAGTGAAGCGAACACAACATTGAATCAAATTAATCAACAACTTCCATCTCTGGAACAACGCTTTAAACAAATTAATCACACAGCACAGACAAATTATCCGTTATTCAAATCCAAAATTGGTCAGGCCAGTAATTTTGTACAATCTGATTTACCAAGTGTATTGAGCGACCTGGAACGTCTTAGTAACTTTGCTGAAAACGACTTACCTGGAGTGTTAAATAAATATGATAATACATCAAAATTATTAAAGAACAATCTTCCAGGTGCGCAAGATGGTATTCATGAGCTCGCTCAATTTGCACGTGATGAGTTACCTGCTATCGAAAAAGATATACAAAAATCTGCTAAAAAACTAAGAAGTTTTGATCATAAAGATACTTTAAATAAGCTTGTGAGCTTGCTGAAAAATGATATGAAAAATCAATCTGATTATTTTGCTAAACCTATTCAACTTGATGAAACTCAAGTATTTCCAATACCTAATTACGGTTCTGCTAGTGCACCGTTCTATACAGCATTAGCACTTTGGGTAGGAGCGTTACTATGTGGTAACTTACTTACTACTGAATTAAAAGATCCGGCGATTAAAGACAAGTTTAGTTTGCGTGAAATATATCTTGGCCGAATGATTTTATTCCTTCTAATCAGTATCGCCCAGGCAATAATCGTCGTACTTGGGAACTTGTTTATTTTAGATGCGTATGCTAAGCATCCTATCTATAATGTGATATTTGCCATTCTCGTTGGACTTGCTTTTACCGTTATCGTCTATACGCTTGTAAGTTTACTTGGTAATATCGGTAAAGCAGTTGCCATCATTATTATGGTATTACAAATTGCCGGTGGAGGTGGCACATTCCCTGTTCAAGTTACACCATTGTTCTTCCAGCGTATACATCCGTTCCTGCCATTTACTTACGCTGTAGACTTACTGAGAGAAGCTGTAGGTGGTATCACCCCTGAACTGACATGGTCAAAACTTGGATTTTTATATTTGATAACAGCCATTATTTTTGCGTTCGGTTTAGCAATGAAACCTAGATTTGAACCTATTAAGAAAGGATTCTATTCTCGAAGTCAGGCGAGTAACTTAGTAGAATAAGCACCCTATTATTTTTAAAATATTGTTGATATAATGGCTTTACATGATTAAAGGAGTTTTTCAAATGAATTATCAGGATAACTTATTATTCAAGACATTCATTACAATAGTGGGATCGTTTCTTATTGCATTTGCGTTTAATGTCTTCTTATTACCTAATGATGTATTGAGCAGTGGAATCGGTGGACTTGCTTTACTATTAAATAAATTATTGCATGTCGATGCAGGTCTGTTAAACCTTTTATTAAACCTGCCTTTATTGATACTTGGATTTATGAAATTAAATAAATCTGTAATGTACAATACAATACTTAGTGTCATTGTTGTTTCATTTTTCCTTACTGTCATTCCAACAGAAAGCATCGCAAATGAACTTTTTGTAAATGTGATTTTTGGGGGTGTAATCGTCGGTATCGGTGTAGGCATCATTCTAAAATATTCTGGTACTACAGGCGGCATGGATATCGTTGCGATGATTATCAGTCAAAATAGCAATATATCTATCGGTCTCATTATGACGATTCTTAATGGCATTATTATTATTTGTTCAGGTTTCTTATTTGATTGGAACCTCGCATTGATGACTTTACTTTCAATATATATTACCGGCAAGACTGTTGATACAATCTTTACATCTAATATTAAACTAACCGTTAATATTATCACTTCAAACTATGAAGGTGTTAGACAAGGACTGATTGATGAGATCTATCGTGGTATAACAGTGACAGATGTTTATGGCGGTTATTCTAACGATAAAAAACACATGATTACAATGGTGCTCACACGTTATGAATTACCTAATGTCATCAAAATCGCTAAAACCCATGATGAAAATTGTTTTATCAATGTTTATGAAACAACCGAAGTGCATGGAAATTTTGCACGTAATCAATAAAAAACAAAGCACACTGTATTCATTTACAGTGTGCTTTTGTGTTCATCTATTATACTTTTAAAAAATTTCATCTCATCTAAAGTACATTGCTTCGCATTCGATCTTCTAATATCCATTTGAAAGTTATGTTGGGCAAAAAAGTCACCTTTACCATACTCTCTGTATATCGTTTTAATACCACTTCTTCTTAAATCAATGAGTATATCCGGAGCTTTACCCACAAGTAAATCGTTTACACTACTCGCTACGAAAGTTGGCGGAAATCGTTTATTGATAAATGGTTCACAGTTAATTTCGCTTTGTTTCATGTGAAAATCTTTACCAACATAATCTTCCATTAATCCTCTCACCATAAAGCGTGTAAATGACTTTTTCTTTGCAATCGCTATATCGATTGCATTAAAGAAACCACAGTTAATCGCAATACCTGACACTTTGACTTGTGGCAACTTCATCTGAAAAAGTTGGTGATATTCAGGATTAGTAAGTATCGTTACATACTGTGCCATAATTTGAGCACCCGCTGAATCTCCTATCATAAATAACTGGTTAATATCTAAATTGTACTGTTCATAGTTTTCATGTAACCAGTGCATACATTCATTAAGCTGGACAATTGGTGTAGGATATTTCAGCTTTGGTGCTAAGTCATAATCATAACTTATTACAGCAAAGCCATGCGACGCGAGGGTCATGCAATATGCTTCATATGTTTCTTTTGTAGAATAAACATATCCCCCACCATGAATATTAACAATGATTGGATAACGTTCCTTCCGATGATACGGATAATAAATATTCAGCGTGGCATTCTGTTTACGATTGCTATAGACAACATCTTTTGTAGCTCGAATCCCTTCAGGTTTCTGATTAAAAATATCTTTATATTGATCCATTACCTTTATAAATGTGTTAAATAACATTGATTGCATCGTCACGCTTGTCACTCCATTATTTATCTTTTAATAACGCGTTGTCCTTAGAAGTTTTCTTTTGAGTAGGCAGCAAATCATTTAAATGCTTACCTTTTGAACCTTCGACTTTCATCTCTACACCACTATTATACGCAGCACGTGTAATGAGATGTCCAGCGACAGGACTTGTTAAATATAAGAAAAATATACCGAGCAACAACCGAAAGCTCACATAACCATCATTGACGATAAAATAAACAAAAACACCGATTAACGTAAGTAATACAGCAAGTGTGGAGCTTTTTGTCGCTGCATGACTTCGTGTATAAACATCTTTAAATATCAATATGCCTATTGCGCTAATAAGTGCCATAATACTACCTACAAAAATAACAATCGAAAGAATAAGATTGATGCTATCGTTTACGTTCAAAGATAACACCTCGCTCGATAAATCTTGATGTTGCGATTGTACTGATAAACGACAATACACCAATAATTAAAATCGCTTCTAAGAATAGCGTCGTATCCATGATTAAACATATAATACTCACACTTGACATGACCATCGCACCAATACTATCGAAAGCTACTACTCTATCCGGTAAAGAAGGTCCAGCAATAACACGATATAACACTATCATTATAGCAATACCATATATTACGAGTGCAGCTTGAATCAGTATCATATTCATGTTTCTCCTACCTCCTTAATAACGCGTTCATAGCGTTTAATAGATTTTAATAATTTCATATTTTCTGATGGTGTCGCATGCAATGTATGAATAAATAATTTCTGATTATCATGTGATAAACGAAGCACTACTGAACCTGGTGTTAATATAATCAGCATCATTAAACTTGTAATTTCCCAGTTCTTCTTCATTGATGTATTATATGTGACAACCCCCGGAGCAATCTTATGCGGAATAAATAAGATGTGATACATCGTTGAAAGACTTGAGCTCATCAGTTCATAGTTGAAGATTACAACAAGCTTTAATAAAATCATTAACTTCCATAAATAAAACTGATGTCCGAAAAAGCGATGTATGATGTAGAGAATTATAATACCGATTAAATATCCTTTTATAAACGTCGATAAATAGATTTGATCTTCATCAACCATAAGCACCCAAATCATAGCAATAAATAAATTTAATACAACCTGTGCGATAATCTTATCCTCCCATCATGACATTTTCTATATATCGATCGTAATGAATTGCTGATAAATGTTGTTGTAATGGTGCAGCAAAAATAGAAATCATACATGTGATGACTAAAACCACGCCAATGACAGTCAACTTCTTACTATATGGTTTATTTAATGCATGTCTTTGTGCATCGGTCAGCTGAACACAAGATCCATCCTCTTCTCCAAAGAACAATGTGATAAACATACGCATCATCGCAAACATTCCTACGAAAGTCCCAATAACCATTACTATTGCATAACCTAGTGGATGCGCATCCATACCAGCTTGCAGTATCAATAATTTCCCCGGAAATCCTCCTGTAAACGGCATTCCTCCTATCGCAAATACAAAAAATAGCACAATAATGGCGGTAGCTTTAGCATGATAAAATAATCCTTGTTTATATTTCATATTGATAAGGCCAAATCTTTTTACGATGAGACCTGCTAAAAGAAATAAACATGATTTCACCAACATATCATTTAACGTATACATCACTGCACCATCTATACCTTTTTGACTAAATGTAGAAATACCATAATAGATGATTCCTATAGATAAAATAATCTGATAACAAAACATCAATTTAATTTCTTTATATTTAATAACGCCTAACATACCGATAATGACTGTAGCAGTAGCCATATACAAAATAATCGATGACAACATGGATTGATAAGGTACAAAGATTACTGTCGTTGTTCTTATCATCGCATAGACGCCTACCTTAGTTAATAGCGCCGCAAAGACTGCACCAATTTCGTAAGACAACACACTATAAGATCTCGGCAACCATATAAATACCAATAATGCTGATTTTAAACTGAATACTACGACAAATAATAATACGATGACGGCATGCTCAGGAACAAATCCAGCTTCCTGCATTCGCATTCCTAAATGAGCGAAATTTAATGTACCATATACGCGATACAAAATGCCTATTCCAATCAGAAATACCCATGAACCAATTAAATTTAATACAACGTACGTAATACTCGCCTTAAACTGATATTTTTTCTTACCGACAACAATTAATATAAACGATGACAGTAACATGACTTCAAACATTACAAATAGATTAAAGATATCCGCAGTTAGGAAAGAACCATTTACACCAGCAAGAATAAATAAAATAAAAGGTACTGTTAAGTCTTTGAGTTGGTTAATATATTGGAAATATAGCACAACAATCACTACAACGATACTCACAATAACGAACAACAAACTCATAAGATCCCCATAAAGCTGGATGCCGTATGGTGCACTATAACCACCTAAACTTAAAATAATAGGTTTTTTTATAGATGAATAAGCTAAGACAATAGTAGTAATTAAACTTATAGATAATGTAGCAATAGCAATGGTATATATTCTTTTGTCCTTTAAATACGTAAATACACCCAATAATATAGGAATCAATACAGGTACAATCAATAAATTACTCATCTGTACCTCCTAAACTATCAACTTGATTATCTTTATTCATTTGATAGTTTCTATATACTAAAACTAACAACAATGCGGTTGTGGCAAAACTAATGACAATAGCTGTTAAGATTAAAGCTTGTGGCAATGCATCTACATCTGGGTTATTCTTTTCTACAAAAGGTAAATCCGTCCCTGGAAATGACATTGATATTAAATATAAATGTGCTGCATGGCTTAATATGCTTGTCCCTAATACAACACGTATTAAATTTTTAGATAACACAAGATTTACACCAACATATACTAAGGTTGCAGTAATAATGGTAAGTATCGTCATTTAATATCACCACTAATCGATAATAATATCGTCATTATCACTCCGACAACCGTTAATAATATGCCAAATTCAAATAATGTAACGCTTGATAAATGAACTTCGTTCAATATTGGTAAGTGAATGTATATATCTTCATGATTTAAAAATGCATGTCCAAAGAATATAGGTGCAACCATAACAAATAATGAAATAATAATACCTATCGAGATGAGTTTATGAAATTCGAATGGAAGTAATTTTCTTATCCGTTTAGCATCAAACGTCAGAAACATTAATATAAATGCCGAACTAAAGACCAAGCCTCCAATGAAACCACCACCTGGTGCATTATGTCCATTGAAAAAGATATAGAAGCCGAATGTTAATATAATTACTATTACTATTTTAGAAATACTCTCAAGTAACAAATCATTTTCCCTCATGTGTAGCTCCTTTCTTTAATATTGTATATATTCCAAATCCAACAATCATAATTACAACACCCTCGAGCATCGTATCAAACGCGCGGAAATCACCTAAGATTGCATTAACGACATTTTTTGCACCTACTAACTGGTAACTATTATTATAGTAAGCAGAGATAGTCGCAAATGAATCCATTTGATTGCTTCGAATCATGATTAAAAAGATGATGGTAGCAATGGAGAAAGCTATACCATGTCTAAATACTTTATATATCAATGAAGATGTTTCTTTCTTTAGATTCGGTAAATGATAGAAACATGCTAAGAACAACACCGTTGTAATTGTTTCGATAACAAGTTGTGTTAATGCTAAATCAGGTGCTTTCAGTTCCATAAATAAGATAGATACACCATAGCCTACCAATCCAGTGAGCACTACCGCAGTCATTCTGCTTTTCACAACTAATAATCCTAATGCACTAATAATCATAATTAATCCGATAATCATCGTAAATATAGTAATTTCATATTTTATCGACCATTTTATATCCATAGTCATTAATAAGTTAGGTAATATTAAGATGATAATAAAGAGATATACGTATAACGCATAAACATTTAAAGTCCCCCTCATTACCAATGATAAAATCTTAGTTGAGACGTTATCTTTTGTTCTACCTATAAAGTCGTACACTTTGTTTAATGACACATCGTTAAACTTATCGTAAATTTTACGATACACGCCAGTATATAAAACTATAAAACCAGCAGCGAAAATGAACATCGTTATAAATAATGGCGGTGTAAAGCCATGCCAAGCAGTAATATGCTTAAGCTTTAATGCTGATTGCTCTTGTGCAATGGGTTGTATCAAATGATGCTGGATAATGTTTGGAATAAAGAAAATAGAAATGGTTGCGAACGTTAAAATAATACTGCTCATATATATGAGTGGTTGTTGTGCTTTTATCTTTATTGATTGCTTACCCATAAATGGTCTGATTATTAATACGAAAGAATAAATAAAAGTACCTATACTCCCCAGAATAGCGATGATTAATAATATAAGTAAACTCAAATGTGCATCGTTGATTTCATATAATGCTGTGATAAACAGCTCTTTAGATAAGAAACCACTTAAAAAAGGTAATCCTGCCATCGAGACAGCTGAAATAAGCATCGTAGCAAATACAATAGGTAATTGCTGTCTCAGGCCAGACAATTGATTCATATCACGTGTACCTGTTGCTAAATCTATAATACCTGTGCCCATAAAGAGCGTTGCTTTATAACAGGCATGACTTAATATAAGAAGGATTAAAGCGCTGTACGCTGTACCTCTCACTCCTTCTGAAATCACCGTATGGGGTAATGCAATCACGCCTATGAGTACAACCATCATACCTAGCTGACTAATTGTCGAGTATGCCAGCAAGGCTTTCATATCATGCTTTGAAATAGCAATAAAACTTCCGATAAACATCGTCAAAATACCAACTGAAATGATCACTCCTGTAAGCATATGATTACCACTATAAACAGGTAACAATTTAATTAATAAATATATTCCTGCTTTAACCATTGTTGCCGAATGCAGCAATGCACTGACTGGTGTCGGTGCCTCCATTGCGTCAGGTAGCCAAATATGGAAAGGAAATTGTGCAGATTTACTAAAAGCACCCATAAAAATTAATGTCATACTCATGATAAATAATGGATGATTGGTAAGTTCAGTTTGAGTTAATATGTCATCAATCTGTGCAGTACCAGCAATATGATTTAAGGTTAACAGGCCAACAAGCATTAGGCTTCCACCTAAGATGGTAATAACAAATGATTTTAAAGCACCCAGATAAGAAGTTTTTTTAGTAAAGTGAAATGAAATAAGCAGAAATGAAGCTACGCTCGTTAGTTCCCAGAAAAAATACAATATAATCGTATTATTTGCTAGAACTACGCCGTACATCGCAATAATAAAAAGGATGAGACTACTATAAAAATATGTATGTCTTGCATATTTTTTCATATAAAAAATACTATAGAAGAGAACAAGGATACTGATCATTGAAATGACTACAAAGAAAAAGTAGGACACAGCATCAACTTTTAATGAGAACATAAGTCCCGCTTCAGGTATCCATGAAAACGTATTTGCTGTATGCTTTGGTGTTATCATCATAAGAATCATCGCAATAACGGGATATAGTAAAGCGACAATTGCAGTGAATGGTTTTGCTAAATGCTTCTGAAATAATTGTATGAACAATATCATACAAACACCGAGTAAAATAATATTAAAAAGCATCGTTCACATCCTTTACAAATTTATTTGGATTGTTTTGTGATCTGGTGGATTAACATCAATAAATCGATATGTTTCTGACTTAGTATTATGACCTAAAATATGCATCAAATCAAATATGTGAATGCCTTGGAGATACGCATGATATGCAAATGTTTTCTTTAATGCCTGAGGACCGATCGAATGTTTACAACCTATTGCAGTTGATGCCGCACTTAATATTCTATGAAACTGTTGCCTTGTTAACGGAGATTTCGTCTTCATCGATTCAAAGATATAGTCATCAGGTGACTTTGTTGCAACAAATCGCTTTAGAATACTGCTATCTTCTTTGTTTAAATAGATGGTATAGTCGTTAACGATAAATTGATAACAACCATCTTTAAAAACAAGATCACGATACTTTAATTCTAATAGTTCTTGTAATTTCATAGGTATATTGATACCAAGTACAAACAATAGATAATCTCTTGTACGCTCATTCAATAAATAAGTCTTCATCATGTGAATTTCATGGGTCGTTTTTATTGGTTGGGATTTAATCATGTCTCCTCCTATGTTACATAAAAATAATAACATATATTTATGTAACATTAAAAAATACTGCTCAAAAATATAATATTCAAATAAAAAAGTCCAGATAAGATTGATATATCTCATCTGGACTTTGTACTTCGTCATTTCGTTATTTACTTTTAACTTTATTTTTAAACCCCGAGCAAGATTGGTGTAAGTATCGGGATAATCACTACAACAATTACACCTACAATTACGAGCGCGATACTTGCCATTGAAGTTTCTGTTTCACCTAATTCTGTAGCAGCAGATACGCCTAATGCATGACCACTCGTTCCTAAAGCAAGTCCTCTTGCAATTGGATTACTAATTCTGAAGAAGCGGAGCATCTTATTACCTAATGCATAGATGATCACAGCATTTAAGATTACAGCGAGTGATGTTAATTCCGGAATACCACCGATACCATCTGAAACTGGTAAGGCGATTGCAGTTGTAGCTGCCTGAGGTAACATAGAAGCAATAATTTCTTTACCAAATCCGAATAACTTCGCTACACCATATATACCAAAGATAGCGCCCGTTGTTCCTAACGCAATGCCGCCAATAATATGTAACCAATATTTTTGTAATACATCACGTTTTTTGTATAACGGAATGGCAAAACAAATTGTAGCTGGCTCTAAGAAGAAACTAATAATACTTCCACCTTTGTTGTACGTATCAAAATCAATGCCGGTAATCGCTAGAAATGCAATGCCAAAGACCATTCCTACAAACAATGGTGCGAATAAGAAGAAGCCATTTGATTTTTTAAATAATATTTGTCCGATAACAAATGGTACGATTGTAAGTAATATCCCAAAGTATACTGTATTCACTCCTAAGTGATCTAACATTGTCATGATTAACGCACCTCAGCTTTACGATAATTTTTTACTTCTTTTTCATTTTTTACAGTTGATTTCTCTTTACGTTCAGTTGTCATAACAATCATTTGTGAGAAGAATCCTGTACATAATAATAATAATAATGTTGAAATGAAGATTAATCCGATGATTAAAAATGGATGCTCACTGATAAGACCGAGTGATTTCACAACCGAAATACCTGCAGGAACGAATAATAATCCGATGTTATCCGTTAATGCTGTACCTACACGTTCTACTTGTCCTAATTTAACAATACCTGTGCATAAGCATATAAATAATAATACGAGTCCAATTACTGATGCAGGCATCGGTATCGGCATAAATGATTCGATAATCTTAGAAATAAGTAAAATTACTGATATCACGATGACTTGATGAAAAAAGTTATACGTTTTATTGTTTGTCATTGTAATGACCTCCCGATATTTATCTTGAGTTCATCATACAACGAAAAATAATAAATAAAACGTTTTCATGTTGAGATGCAAAAATAGATAGTTGAAATGCAAAAAGATAAGGCTAAAATTATTTTAGCCCTATCTCATGTTTAAACTGCTTAATATATGATCTGGATACTTGTAGTTTCACATCTTTTGTTAACTTTACCTGATATGTGTTATTAAACCATTGTTCTGCTGATTTTATGTGGTTTTTATTAATAATACTTGAACGATGTATACGTATAAAGATATCTTCTGGCATTTTTTTCTCAAAAGCACTAAGCGGTTCATTAATCGTATATTCATTTTTTAAAGTGATGATATGTAACTTGCCTTCTTCAACGTACAATGCAATGATATCAAGCGTATTAATTACATATATTTTATCGTCTATCTGAATTGAAAGCGTTGCCGTGGACTGTTTCGTTCCTTCTGTATGATCTTTTTCTACTCTACTTCGGGCTTTTTCAAGTGCAACTTCTATTCTTTTCATTTCGAAAGGCTTTAATACATAATCGAGTGCATTTAATTCAAATGCTTTCACCGCAAAAGTATCATGTGCTGTTGCAAATACGATCAATGGCGGGGTTTTCATTCTATTAATCTTCTGTGCTAAATCAAGTCCGCTTTCATTGATGAGATTAATATCTAAAAATAATAAGTCATACGTATCTGCAAGTAGGGCTGTCAACGTTTCTTCAACCGAATCCGCTTCTTCTATATCGTGACTGTCATCAATCTTATTGATGAGATACATCAATTCATTGCGCGCTAACGGTTCATCATCGACGACTAATATTTTCATTATAATAACTCCTCTCTTTCATAAGGGATATGCGTGTAAAATTTCGTTCCATGCGCTCCAGTGATAAATTTCAATTTCGCATCACGATTATATAGTCCCACTAAACGCTTATTTAAATTTTCCAGTGCACTACCGGTACCAGATGTAGAGTTTACTTCAATAATTCCTATTTTATCTCTTTTATCCTTTGGAATACCATTTCCATTATCTTCTACAGAAATTTCAATTTCATCGATATCTTTTCTTACGACGACATCGATATTATTACCTGTTTTACGATTATGGAATGCGTGCTTAATCGCATTTTCCACAAGTATCTGAATGATAAATGGCGGTACTTGTGCATTGACACAATCTTCTGCTACATCGAAATGAATATTGAAGCGATTTGGAAATCTCGCCTGCTCTAAAGATAAATAAGCTTCGACTTGTTGAATTTCTTTCTCTATCGTAATGGTATTTTGTCTTGCACCTTGTAAATTAGATCTGAAAAAATTGCTCAAATTCAATAATAATTCACGCGCTTTTTCACTGTCTACCCGTATAAGCGCTGAAATTGTATTCATCGCATTAAAGAAGAAGTGTGGATTAACTTGAGCCTGCAAAGATTTAATTTCAGCATCTTTTAACAGCTTACTTTGCATTTCAATTTCACCTAATTCAATTTGACTAGAGAAGATATCCGCTAAACCTTCTGCCAAACGGCGTTCTACGTATGTAAGCTTCTTACTATCTGTAAAATATAGTTTCAAAGTGCCTACCACTTCCTGATTAACGTATAACGGAATAACAATGGCACCTTCTAACGGACAACCTGGATACGTACAACCAATTTCTTCTGTTGTATGTGCTTCTTTTATCTCACCTGAGCGTATGACCTCTTTTGAAAGGTCTGTAATAATTTTCTTTTTCGGAACGTGATGATCGCTTGCTGCTCCAACATGCGCTAATATATCCGTTTTATTTGTGATTGAAACGGCAGACACTTTCATCAAATCTTTAATAATTTGAGCCGCTTCAGTTGCACTTGATTCATTTAATCCTAATCTGAAATAAGGTAAAGTTTGATTGGCTAGATTTAATACTTCATGTGTCTGTACAGCTTTCATATGCTGTTCTTGTTGTAATGTTGAAATAATAATAGATAAAAATATTGCAGTACCTAAACTGTTAATGAGTGTCATCGGTAAAATAATAAATGATACTAAATCCAGAGCATTATCAAAATTTGAAGCAAAGCTGATAATACATATCATTTGAATGAGTTCCATAACAATTCCAATAATCATCCCCTGAATAATCGTAGGATATTGATCGTTCTTTCTCGCTCTATGCCCAAAATAACCGGAGACTAAGCCGATAATAATTGAAGATATAACGTATGTATATGCATCAACACCTCCAATTAAATATCTGGAAATTCCAGATACGATTCCTACAGTAAAACCGACAATCGGACCACCTACAAGTCCTGCTACACTAATTGTTAGTACACGTGTGTTGGCAATTGCAGCATCATCTGAGATCGTCCTGAATATTTGGCTGGATACTACATGATTATCTCGTATCTCAACACCCGTAAAGTTAGAGACTACAGCAAATAGACCAAAGATGATAATCAACTGTATTTGTGAAGATAATTTTTCGCGTTCGCTCATCACCATTTTAAAATGGGATATGTTCATTAATATATAGGCTACAAGTATAATTAATCCCACACGTTCAAGTAATAAAATAAATAATTCTAACATGAGTGTCCTCCTTATTCATCCACATTATAACCATAATCAAAACAAAAAGGATAGGTTTCCCTATCCTTATGATACATCTATTTTTCGACAACCTTTATAATTTCATCTGTAACCACTTTAACCATCGCTTTTATACCTGGGTACTCAAGGTGAATACCATCTGGGGCAAAATATTCAGGATGTCCCTGTGAAACTTTATACCAATCTATAATATGTATATTTTTATATTTTTTTGAAAATCGATACATCTCTGCATTAACATGTGCTTCATAATCTTTCGGTACACGGGCAGTGACTAAAAATACTTGCGCTTTATCAAACTTTTTAAGGATCGTATTCATCTGGATATCCTCAAAATCACCATTTGTACCTAAATAGAGAACAACAACGGCATCTTTTCTGTTAAAATCTGTATATTTATCTGCCACAGGAATGGCTTTATAAATATTACGTCCGACTTCACCATCTATCGTAGCATTTGGAAACACATTTCTAATTTGATAATCAATGTCTACTAGCACTGAATCTCCTATAAAAAGAGGCGCATAAGGATAGACTTTAGCAATTTCAGTAGCTGGTTTGGACGCATCTTCAATTTGCAAAGGGGAGATGCGTTTTATAGCTGGTGCAATTGATTTTGTTTGTGTAACTACAATCTTTTCATTATTTTGCGACTCTGCTTTCACTGTTTTAATTAGATAAGGTGTTGAAACCAGTAAATATAAACTTACCAATAATGTTATAAATGCTTTTAATGATTTCACATCTACAAAAGCTTTTAATCCTTTTTTTCTAAATGGCTGTTCAATCAATTGATAACTGAATATCGCCATAATCATTGTAAGAATGATAGAAATCAGATGTACATACCATGGTATCTGTCCCTGTATAAAATGAGATTGCATCAACACGATAATAGGGTAGTGCCATAAATACAAACTATATGAATATCGACCAATCCATGTTAATACAGGTAAGCTTAAAAATTTCGACATCCATGTATCAGGATGAACACTAGACATAATAAATAACAAAGTGAATATTCCTAAGATGTATAAGCCACCTTGAAATACTGATGCACTATGCTCTGTAAACAGAAAGAATGATCGTACTAAAAAGATTGCGCCAACTAATCCTATCATTTCGATAACCCAAACGATTACTTTTGGTGGATTTTTCTTCAATTTATATGCCGGCCATATCAGTGCCAGCAATGCTCCTAATAATAATGTCTGAAGGCGAGTATCAGTACCAAAATATATACGAGATATGCTCTTTGAAGGATCATACATCATCCACATTATTGACATAGAAATTAATGACACTATAAAAAATACAATAAATATATTAGATTTTTTCTTAATAGTTTTAAATAACATTAATAAAATGAAGGGGAATAAGAGATAAAATTGCTCTTCGATAGCTAGAGACCACAAATGTTTCAATGGACGGGGTTCGAGGCTCTGAAAATAATCCAGACCATCAAAAATGTACCACCAATTTGAAATATATAGTAACGCAGCATACATATCTTTTTTTACTTGAAATAACAATGCTCGATCAAAGAAGATAATATACTGTATGACAATAAACATCATAAACAGAACTGGAGGCAATAGACGTTTAATACGTTTATACCAGAAATGAACTAAGTTGATCGATTGATTCGCTTCGTATTCTTTAATTAGCAATGTGGTAATCAAATATCCTGAGATAATAAAAAATGTATCTACACCTAAAAATCCTCCTGGCAACCATTTCGGATTAAGATGAAATATAATAATCGCAATCACTGCAATTGCACGCATGCCGTCTAAACCAGGAAAATATTGTTTATTCATTGTAAAACGGACCACCTTTTTAACATAAACGTAACATAAATGAAACACTTTATTAATAATACAATTATTTCTATAAATTTACAACCCAAATTATGTTGTAATATGTTTAAATTTGTCATATTTTCAACTTTTACTATAACATATTTTCAATTAAACTAAAAAAACTACAGCCCCTTATATTTTAAATAAAAGGACTGTAGCAATGACGTTTAATCATTAATATTACCATTTCTGATAATTTGACCATCTTCATCATATTCTATTATCGTACCATCTTTATATACATCGAACGAACCAACAATTTCATCATTTTCATCAAATATACCAAATCCATATTTACCATCTTCATAAACTGGCGTTCTATATTCATAACGATCATAATCAAAACCTACACCACTCCATGCTTCAGCTAAACTTTGAACGTTCTCTCTTGTTACAGTAATTTGTTCTGATGCATCTTTTTCATCTGACTCTCTGACGATAATCGTTTCTTTTGCAGGTTCTTGTGTAAGTTCACTCGTATCAAATATTAAATCAATATCCGCTGGATTGTCACTAGATGCTGAAGGCGTTTCAATTTCTTTATTTGTGACTAATGTTTGGTTGCCCGCTTCTCCTTCAGCATAAATCTTCAGTTTTTTTCCAGCTAAAAATGGGCCAAATACATTGTCACCGTTCACATCAAAATCCATTTCTTCATTATTAACATAGACCATCACTGAATTTTTATCTACAGCTTCTGGAATTTCAACATTGGTTTTGATATAAGCCACATCAAAACTTTCTTGAGCATCATCACTTTCTGACATATTGATTAGCAATTTACCTTGAACTTCACCATTTATCGCAGTTTTTGTTGCGTCTAATTCATAATTGCCAAGCGGAAAATTTCCTAATCTTTCTCTTGAATCTAATGTCGGTGTATAGTCCTGCTCCTCACCATTCACTTTGATCACAATCTTTTTATCATCTTTTCCGGTTAAATAAATGGGTACTTCCGGAACTTTAAATGCGAAGTTCTTAAAAATACCAAATTTCTTTTTGTCTGTTGTAATTTGTACTGCATCTTTACCGCCTGCACTGACCATACTGTCAGGCTGTTTATTATCGATCATTTGTTCTGTAGTAGTAACAAGTTTTTCACCAAACTTTTCTGTATTACCACTTGCGGCAATATAATGAGCAAAAGCTTCTGCTTCACTTTCTGACAAATTCTTATCACCGACACTTAAAATAGATGATAATTTATTATAATCTTTATCTATTAATGCCTGTTTTATTTCTTCAGATTGATTAACTGGTGAAAATTTATGTTCAAAGAACTTATACAAACCAAATAGTAATGCAAGTAAAGCAATTAATCCGATTAGTAAAGGTAATATTGACTTCCCTTTACTTTTTTTAACTGGTTTTTCTAGAGGCTGTTTCTGTTTTCTTTCATAAACTAATTTCTCATCACTAGGCACACGTCTCTCCTCGACAGCATCTTCTGGAAACTTCGTTCCACAATTCGTACATACTTTAACGTAATCTTTTACTTCTGCGCCACAATTTCTACAAATTTTCATTGGATTCCCTCTAATCTTTATAATTTAAATGTATTATCTAACAAATGTCTTAAATTTAATTGTGGACGTTCACGTGCGTCTATTACCTCAATAATTTCTCTGTTCGATTTGGGTTGATGGTAATGTACATAACAGTTAATCATGCCACTTTGATTCTTCTCTTTTTCATTTAACCACTTATTTAATTCCTTCTGATTCATAAAAATGCCTTCAATGCCATTTGATTGTTCAGTGACATATTCAGATTTCGAATCAATTGTTACAAGCATTGCATAATAATCATAACTTGAAAATATTTCATCATTGCCTTTGTGCCAGGCAGATACGCGTTTTGTATTAATTTCTTCTGTAGTATTAAGAAACTCATAATCTCTTGATGTACTGACATATACTGTGTACGTCTGATTGTTTAACTTGCAAGTTAGAACGTTATATTTCAAATGTATAAATTCAATGTTAGGATGCGACTTTATCAACTTTTCTTTTACAAAATTTATCATTTCAGTTCGTTTAAAAGAACGAGATTTTGTTTTTGTATCTCCGTGGAGATTATTAACATAATGCATCGCTTTTTGTTCGTTAGAAACATTAAAATCAAATTGTTCATTTTTTAACTGCTGATAAACAGAAATAATATCCATCTTGTCGGCACTTGTTAAGAATTCGACTTCATCGATTGATCCATTTGTAAATATTATCGCTCGTGCAATACTTTGTTTGTAATCATCCTCATAAATTTCAGGTAAACTTTGTTGTAACGACTTCAACTTCAAATAGAGTTCTATTGTCCTCATTGACTCACCTCTTAATTGGTAATATATATTATTAATAGCATTTTTTATACTTAATGTAATTATACCACCCATAAATTGAATGTGGAATAACCCTCATATACCGTTAATTTTAGTTATTTTGATAATTTATTGAATTATTTTCAAAATAATTAACACCTTAATTGCAATTAAAAGCTAAAATAATATTTATAAATATAAAATAATTAATAAAATTAAAAAACCATCGATTCAAAGGAATCGATGGCTGTAATTTATTCATTATTATTAAAATTTCATTTATATTTAGAAAGTTTTTGCTAAACTTTCAGCTTTTTCAATTGCAGCAGCTTTGATTGCTTCTGCTTGTTCTGGCTGTGCATTATGACCTTCAATGATAATTTCTTCAACGCTTGGAATACCGAAGAAACCTAAAATTGTTTGTAAGTAACGGTTACCCATTTCGAAGTTTGCTGCTGGACCTTCTGAATAGTAACCACCACGTGCTTGAACGATAACTGCTTTCTTATCTGTAAGTAATCCAACTGGACCTTCAGCAGTGTATTTGAATGCTTTTCCAGCTACTGCTACTGCATCAATATAAGCTTTAACGATTGCCGGGAATGATAAGTTCCACATTGGCGTAACGAATACATATTTATCTGCCGCAGCAAATTCGTCACTTAATTCATTTAAACGTGCTACTTTTTGTTGCTCAGTTTCAGTTAATGTTTCGAAAGCTTCTCCTGATTGTAATTTACCCCAACCAGCAAATACTTCTTTATCAATTAATGGGATAAACGTTTCATATAAATCAATATGTTTAACTTCGTGATCTGGATTTGCAGCTTTGTAGCTTTCAATAAACGCTTTCCCTGTAGCCATTGAGAAAGAAACTGTTTCATCATTAGGATGTCCTGTAATGTATAATACTTTAGTCATGTGTAATAACTCCTCTTTTGTGTGCTTTTTAGTTTAATTTTTATACTTGATATATTTATTATATTATAATTTGCAAATTAGTCAACTAAAATGTTAATTTTTAAGCTAAAAAAATCCGAGGTAATATTCCTCGGTTTCAAATTTATTATTTTCTCCAGAAAGTTGTAACTTCCTTTTTATCTTCTATATTGTATTCAATTATCTCTTTCAATAATTCATAATCGATTTCCTGGTCCCACTTTACTTTGAAAAGACCTGCAGTTTGATCGTATCCAGCTTCTGCTATCTTATCTTTAAAATGCGCCATCGTTTGATTTTCCGGTGCTATTGAAATATGCGCTTTTGCTGTACTGACACCCAGTATAAACGTGCCGTGATCTGAATACATCGGTGTATTCCATTTATATTCACGTTGTAATTCCGGAAAATTTGTCTCAATCCATTCAAATAAATCCTGAATCTTACCGAGATGATTGATGTTTGTTAGTTTGTCAAAGAACGGCTCAAATTTATGCATAACTTCCTCCATATTCATTTATTTCAATTTTAGCATATCTTCAAATGTCCAGTGTTTATCAGTCAGTACCTGTTTATAAAATGGATCTTTTCCAATTAATTTTATATGATCTCCAATCACCTCAACTTCATCTAAGTGATGCGTTGTTAAAATAATGAGTTTACTTTTTTTCAGCTGATTAATCAGTCGATGAATGTCATATCTCGATTTCAAATCAATACCAACAGTAGGTTCATCCAAAATAATTATATCTGGATTTCCAAGTAAGCCGATTAACATGTTCACCTTACGTTTCGTCCCTCCTGATAGTGATTGAACTTTCTCCTTATCTTCGCGAATATTTAAAGCATCTTTATAAGTATTTAGTAAATTATCATCAATAGGAGATGTATAGAGCCCTTTAAAAAACTTAATATTATCTTGCACAGATAAATGTTCAAATAATGCGATGTCCTGAGGAATGTAGCCTAAACGGTTCTTTAAAGATTTATGACTTAGGTTCTCACCGAAATAAATAATTTCTCCCGCATCTTGCGTTTCCAGCTTTGCAATCATTCGTAACAATGTTGATTTCCCAGCGCCGTTCTCACCTAACAGGATTGTTACAGCTCTATCTTCAAAAGTTGTGTTCAACTGATCAAAGATTTCTTTTTTCCCATATCGCTTAGTTAAGTTTTTAACTTTTATCATATACTTCCTCCTATCGATAACAACATATAAACGGTCACAATCATCAATGTGAAAGTAATGGTCATAAATAGACGATGACTTGTTGTATTGATTTTAAAGAGTAATAAACTTAATACGAATTCATAAATAAGTGTGAATAACAAGCATACAAAATAAAACTTTATACTCATCATTTGATTCATGAACAATGCTGCAAAGATAATTGATAACATGATTATGAAAACGTGAACCATGATATACGTTATATGTAAATAAAAATTTGTTTTGTCAAACATATACATGCGTTCAAGTGCTGCGTCCTGCTTTAAATGATAATGAAGTATCACTTGTATAGATGATACAAATAAAATAAGCGCGAATATTGTACTTAAAGCAATTGATTCATCTTGTGATTTTGAAACTGCAATTTGTTTCATACGACTTTCAGGTGTTTTCTGATAATACCTCTTCTTAACTTCTTCAATATTTACTTGCTTCTCTTTATCAATATGATATTTCACGATATAAGGAATCTGCGCTTCAAATAATGTTTTACTTACTATTTCCTGGGCAATAGCCCCAATAAAATCATCACGATAATAAAGTATAATCGTATCTCTTAAAGATTGTTGCTTTAATGCTTCATTAAAACCTTCAGGAATTGATAAACTTAACACCGCTTCTTTAGTTTTCACATGATCTTCTATAAAACTTTCTTCATCACCAATTATTTTAACTGTCATATCATGATTATCTTTAAACATTGCAATCAACGCTTCTGATGATTGAGAATGATCTAAATCCTGCACAGCAATCGGCATTTTAAACACTGCATTCATTTTTTGCTGCAATATAAAACAAGTGAGTAACATGCCAGCAATCAGCAACGACAATAATAAGTATGATTTCCATTGTTTTTGCACTACGAGGTATAAGATAGATTTCATCGTCTATACCTCCTTATCAGTTGTAATATCAATAGACTTATCAATATAATACATATCCAGTAGAACAGAATAGGAGTCTTTATAAAATAGTTATTCAAAATCAATTCCAGTACTTTATTAAAAATATGACTAAACGGTTGATGATACAATATACCGCCTAATACATCCTTAAAATATATCGAAGGAATTGTTGCTCCGGAAAATAGAATGATAAGACCCGTTATCATTACTTTAAGAATCAATTGAAACGATTCATTATTAACGAGTTCAATAAGCAACATCACCACAAATATCATTATGAGGTATAAGAATAAAATAATTAAAAGTGGCATTAGGTTATAACTTTCAAAAGATACATCTAAGTATTTTAATAAAACATACAATACTACTGCAGAAAATAAAAGTGTATACCATAAACTTATTAACCCGCGTGTCAATGTTAGTTTTTCATATGAAAAATGAAACATTGATAGACGTTCTTTCAAAGCATGCGCCTGATTCATCTTCAAAATATTAAACAGTGATAAAAACAATACATAAACACTGATAAAATAAACTGAAATAGTATAATACTGATAGTTATCATAAAGTTTAACCGGTTGCTCATCAAATGCACCATTACGATTCAGACCCGTAAAAAGCATATCCGTCATCATCATTAACATCGCATCATCACTTGACTCAGGATATAACGCTTTATACGCTCCAGCTCCACCGATAGAAAGCATCAAACGACTATATACGGAATCCGTTAACTGATAGATGATAATACTCTCAAGCGATGTTTTATCGTATGTGTAAACAGAAATCGGTAATGCTCCTTGCTTGTAAAATGCCTCAGTCATTCCTTGATCGAACACGAAATAACCATCTAAATGATGTTGCTTTAATTCATTATTAGCCTTAGTCACATCAAAATGCTTCAGTTCAATATCGTTACCCATACGCTTTCCATCGCCAATTGCATCTAATATCAACTTCGTTTCTCTAGATTGATCTTCATCTACTAATCCAATCGAAAACTTATCGTCTTCCTGACTTTTCATCACAGATAATCCTATAAGTGTCGCAAACAATACAAAAAACAATACTAATATATAGACCAGTAAATACCACTTTTTCATAAGAAAAGAGTGATAAATGCTGAACAGTTGTAGTTTCACATTTATCACCCCTTAATATTAATCAATAACCATTAATTTTATTAATTTAAATCTTTAGAAACGTCTTCAAAAATTTTATTAAAGTTCTCACTAATATCATCCTGCAATTGTTGTAGGTCACTATCAGACATTGTGCTTAAGTCTTTAGCACCGTCAGATTTCACTTTCACATCTTGCTTTAATTTTGTCACACCATCAAGCATCAATTTAACCGGTTCATTTTGAACATTTACAGTAAATTCTGCTTTTTGCTTTTGTTCATTGTTGCCGATATCTGTTACTAAATCATTTGTATAATTTAATTTTAAATCCTGTCCAGCTAATTGAGATAAATCGATTGTTCCATTGTCAGTACGTTTATCACCATCTGTTTTAGAATCATTTACAAATGATATTTCTCTTGCACCATCTTGATTAATGACAATTTTGTAATTATCTTTATAATTTTCATCTTTTTTAGTTGAATCTCCTGATAACACGAATGCATCTGGAGCATCTTTAGAAGATCCTTTTACTTCTAGTTTTAAATTGTCATCAACTTTTGTTAAAGCATCTAATTTAACTTCTTCTTCATTACTTGTCATCACCAGATTGCGTTTCATAATTTGTTTGCCATCAACAAAGATTGTTGAGATTACTTTTGGAAACTCAGATTCTTTTTGATCCTTCACTTCTTTTAGTGCTTTATCTAACTCTTTATCATAGTCTACACCTTGTGCTTGTTTTGTAAATAAATCTTTTAATTCTTTGTCATCTTTTGCTTGTTCTAACATTGCAACGATGATTTTCTTTGTATCTTTTGGTTGTAACGTCATTGTTAACTTCTCTAAATCCTTCTCTTCATCAAAGATTTTAACTTTTTCTTTATCTTTTTTAAATTGATCATCTTCTACATTATCAGCAAATGTTTTACTGTATCGCTCGATGATTTTGTTCATATCTTCTTGAGAAAGTTGTGCGCCACCTAAAAGGTTGTTCAGATTTAATGAATCATTTGTCATATCTTCTACTGAAGTTGGATCTCCAGATAATTTTTCAATCGTTTCAATAATTTTATCATTTGGAACGCTTAATACATCATTTAACACTGGTGCAGAAAGATATTGATTTTTTTTATCTGCCTGCCACGCAAACTCACCAAGTTTATTATCAGCAATCGTAGGTGTGATGCTTAAATTTGATAATTTATCTTTACTATTGTGTGCTATATCAAATACGATATTTGATGAATCAATTACTGATTTTGAAATACCCATTTGTGATACAAATGCTTCCGGAATATCTGCACTTAACTTCATATTTACTGCATAATTATCATCCTGCATTTTCTCCTGGAATTTTGTTTCATTTTCAAAACGCTCATTGAAATAATCTTGCAACGACTCCATTGATTCTTTTTCACTTAAAAGATACGCATTTTTCGGTGTGTTCGTTAAAAAGTAATACGCCGCTGCGCCCCCGCCACCGATTAATAATACAAGTGCTGCTATGATTCCTAAGATCAACCCTTTTGACTTTTTCATACCATATCCTCCACTTTTGTATTTAATGTCTCGTTCAATTTCATCATATCAAAATAGAAATCATTACGGAATACTTTTCACAAAATTAACCATAAATAATATTATTTATGAAAATCAGTTTACTTAGTAATGAAATAATGTAAAAAACACTTTGAATAAACATATTACAGTGAAAGATTAAATATTATTCTATATGCTTTGATTTTCATTATTACTTAAACGAATCACTTTGAAATGTAACAGATACGCACCCAGCGCCATCACAAATAAAGATAAAATTGCAACACGACTTGCTAACGGTCCATAATCTTTTAATAGTAGAGTAATCGTTCCATAAACAAAAGGTCCAAAAACTGCAGATAATTTACCACTCATTGAGAATAAACCAAAAAATTGTCCTTCGTGAGCTTCCGGTGAGAGTTCTATGATAAGCGTTCTAGAGATAACCCAGATAGAACCCATTGCAATTCCGAAAAGAATCGCACAAATATAAAATGCCGACTTAGGTAAAGGAATAGTTGCAATAATAAGCGCAATCATCAATACTAGCGCGACATAATGCAACGCTTTTAAAGAACCTATTCTTTTAGCAATGTATCCAAATACAAAGGCACCTATTACACTGAAAATCGTTGCTATCATAAATATTTTAATAAATTCACTCGAAGTAAATCCTACTACTGTAGTTGCATATGGTTGCATCATACTTATAGCAGTCGCCAAAGCATCATTTAAGAAGAAATAAACAATTAAGAATACGTAAATCGCCGGTTCGTTCTTAGCGAGCTTAAAAGTTTCTAATACTTCTTTATAGCCTGATGTTAAGCTTGATTGAGATACATGTTGTTTCACAGTCTTTTTATTGCCGTCTTTACCAAAGATAAAAATAGGTATGCTAAATACTAAAAATAAAATAGCAGTTGGAATAAACGTTTTTCCAGCATCTTCAGTACCTACTAAAGCCATTATCGTAAGCACGCCAAATAATGTTCCCATGTAACCTAGCGCTACTCCAAACCCAGATAATACTGAATGTTCTTCTTTTGGTGCTAAGCTACTCATCATTGCATCGTAAAATACAAGACTCGAATTATACATAAATTTCGCAATCGTAAATAAAATAATAATCAGCAAAAATGAAACTGGAATGCCGAACATCTGTTGTTTAATATCCGCTTCATAAATATAGCCCATCAGAAAAGTACAGATAAATACAATTAAAGTAAAAATGATAACCCATTGCTTCTTCTTTTGTGTTCTATCGATATATACGCCATATATCGGACTTAATACAATGAGGAGCAATGCTGCTACACTCGCTGAATAAGCAATCCAGGTTGATGATACCTGCTCAGTTACAGGATCAACGCCAAACTGTTCTGTTACAAATTGCGGGAAAAACAATGTCACAATATTTGCACTAAAAATTGTATTACTGAAATCATAGAGTGCCCAGCTAAAAATAGGTAACGACAATAATAGTTTAAGATCTTTCTTCATTAGTTGCTCCTTATGATATGTATTACTCATAGTTTAGCGATTGTTTTATACAAATACTATAAATTTTCTGTTTCATTATTGTAAAGAAAAAAAGTGAAGCAATATATTAAACCCATCATTTAACTTTAAATTCCTGTAAGTCCATTAATGCATAATGAATTTGATGATACCTCTCTAGTAGCTTTAAATCAATAAGTGAATGGTTACTACCTCGTTCAAAGTATTTCGCGCAATTTTCAAAAGCAAGTAAATATTGTCCCATCATTTCATTATCTATTAAAAACTTAGCGTCATCTTTGATAACACGCTGTAAAGAAAAATTAATTTGTTCTAATAAGTGAATCGCTGGATAATAATGTAGCACTTGTTGTTTATTATTAGAAATTTCACCATATGCATTTGTATAAGTCATTCTGACATTCACGACATTTAAATAAAGTTTAAACATATCTTGATAACGATCTCGTATTGCATAATGGTTCTGTGAAAAAAGATAATGGAAAGTTGCTGCCTCTACGCGAATTAAATCTGCAATGAACTTCGGAAGCTTCTCACTTGCCGTTGTTCTACCAAGAATCAGCACACCAAGAACTGCAATAATGACCCCTATAACAACATCTATGATCCTTAAATATGCAAAAGAATATGAAATATGTCCAGCTGCGATTCCTGACATAAGCAACACCTGAGTTGTAATTGAAATCATTGCGAGTGCATAATTTGATCCAACAAATACTTCATTGATACCTCCAGCAATCGCAATAATAATTGCTACAATAAGTAAATCAGGATTTATACTGATTATTATAGCTGCCACAATGATTCCTAAAAGTGTACCGATAAATCTGGCACCAGCGCGTTGCAGACTTGTAACAGTTGTATTACCGATTAGAACTGAATGTACAGTCAAAGCCACCCAGTACGGACGATCGATATGAAATAATATTGCTATAAATATGGCTATCCCCATTATCACAGCATATTTTATTGTCATCATAAACACACTTGATTCTGGTGTGATATTTGATAATAATCTACGCATGAAATGAGGACGACTATTTTCACTTTTATAGTTAATCTGTTCGACTGGAGCAAAAAGAATTTCTTCTACTTTATACAAATTGTTTTCCAAATTTCTAAATTCTTCTGAAAGTTTAACTGCTTTATTCCAGCTTGGTTTGGTAGTCTTATCATCTGTTACCATATCAACGATATAATTCATCATTTCTATTAGAATACCTGGGATAGGACGAATATTCTTTAAATGTAAATCTAATATTTCTGAATAAATCCCTTCAGCCAAGTGATGTAATAATAAAGTACGTTCATATTCTCCACCATCTTTACTGAAAGCAGGACGCGCTGCATAAAGCGCATCATTGGATGCCATTAAGGAGCGCACTGCTGTCGTATGTGCTTCATTAAAAGCTGCGTTATCATTGAATGCTTTTAATAACTTTTGAAGCATATGATAATCACTAATTACAATTTCACGTTCATAATTTCTATCAAATAACTTACTATGTATTGAAATAACTACAATTGTAATTAGACCACCTATTATAACCAGCACCGCTCGTTTTAAAAATAATTCTGGTGCATGTGGCATAATTGACGATAGTCCATAAGCCACTAAAAAGAAAGTAGAACTAGGACCTTTAATTTCAAGGGCATTACACACGTAATACGGTATTACTGTAAAACCAAATAGTAAAAAGCCGAATAGCACCATATTACCAGCCGTAAGCGTACCGAGAGCCATTGCAAAAGCTAATGTTAAAGTGGCAATCGTTACTGTTTTTATTTTAGATTGTAAAGTTCCGCCAAATACATAGATATTAGATAATGTTCCAAGTGATATCAACAATCCTAATGATAAATTACCAATGAAATAGCCATATATCATTGGTATTAGCATCAATATGAATTGAATGATGCCTTTCGAAACATTAATCTTATCGATATCAACATATATTAGTGATTTGTAATAATGATACACTTATGCTCACCTGACTTATTTTTATTTTCATACGATAACATTTTAACATGTAATATATTTTTATAATGTCTATAGCAATCATTTGAGTTTATATAAAGATATAAAGGTATAGGTATAATATAAACAGATAATAAGATAAAAAAATAAACGACAAATAAAAAAATAACCACTATAAAGTGATTATTTCTGTTCTTTATACCACTCACTATTTTTATACTTCAGATGATACTTGGCATTTCTCATCATCAGATAAGCTTTACGCTTTACTGAACGATCTTTTGCATAAAATAGTGGATTATAATATTGATGTTTGTGAATAAGTTGTTTAATTTCTTTACGTAATGATTTTTGTTTTACGTATTTTAATATAATATCTTTAGGTACTACCGTAAATAAATGTGTTGTATCTAAATATTTCACTGGATGGGATTGATTTAAAATTAAATCTTCCACATAACATCTCGCAATTGAATAACCTGTTTCTTTGATATAAGAACTTGAACGGCCGGCACGTAGATTAACCTCAAAAAACTTGTATTTACCATCTCGATGATCATATTTTAAATCAAAGTTAGCAAATCCGGTATAATGCATACCTTCCATCATCTTGATTACTTTATCCATCAAATCTTTATCATATCTTGAAATGAGTGCTGTATAATTTCCGATAGCAGTCATCGCAGGTTCTTGTAACAATACTTGTGCTAATGTAATCACTTGCGCTTTTCCATTTGAATCACCGTAATAAACGATGTCCCACAAGTCCTGATCACTTCCTTCAATAAATTCCTGAATAATAATATCCTCACGATATCCATTATTATGAAGTAATTCAATCGTCTCATTAATACCAGTGTAATCATCAAGGACATAAATTTTCTGTTTACCTTTAAACTTTAAATTAAAGTACGCTGTACCATCATCAACTTTAATAATTGCCGGGAATCTAATAGGTTCATTAAATGTTTCGATGGTAGCTAAATTAAAGTGGTATGTCGTAGGAATATCAATACCGTATGAAGCAACCGTCTCATAGAAATGTTTCTTATAATATAATTGGTTAAATAAATCTTGTGTCGGAAAATTAAAGGTAAAATCTTCTCTCAATTTTGCTTCATGTTTAATTAGCATCTTAACATATTCATCTGTCGTTGCGACAAGCAATAGTTTACGATTTTTCTTACGATATTTCTTTGCAATGCGCTCAAATGTTTCGATGAAAACTTTGTCATCATATATCATTTTATCAATATAATAATCGCTAATAAGACTAGAAAATTTAGTGAACGATAAATAATCGGCTGCGACGATGACCGACTTTTTCTTATAATCTTTATGAAAACTTGCTGCTGCAGCATACGCATGTATGTTTGCACCCAAAATTATTGGGATAAAGTTAAATTTAGCCATGTTCATTATCCTTTATATAGTAGTTTTGTTCCAGACTTTCCAAGCTGCTTAATTCATTATATTTTTGTATGGTAATGAATGCAAGTATACATTCACCAAGTATTGTTAAAATACAAATATTTTCTTTAACATATTATAACATTATATTTTTAAAGCGTATGACATTATTATTTGTTATCGTTCTAATAAACCTTTTCCCTGATAAATTTTATCAGCATACTTTTCTATACGATTCCTTTTCGTCTCGCTGCGTTTCGCTTTATTAATTTCAATGACGTACGCACGTTGGCGACCAGGTGTTAATTTATAAAACGCTTCTCTTAAACGTTCGTTCTCTTTAAATGCTTCTTCTAATTCGATAGGAATTTCTAATGGTCCATGTTCTTTTTTAGGAGGTTTTATGCCTGTTTTCTCAACTCGAATTGCTTCTTTAATATAAAAACGTATCATATCTGCTTTTTCTTCAATCTCTTCTACTGACGAAAAGCGTAATTGACGATCAACTTGAACATGTTCAGTTTGTTGAATTAAAAGATTGTATTTATCTTCAAGCATTACTCCTTTATGAAATAATATAGCAACATATGATTTAAAGCCATGTATCAGTAACACATTTTTATCTTTCATTGTATAACAAGGATGCATCCATTTATAATCTTCTTCAAGATCAAATTCTCTTATAATCGATCTTAACAATTGATAAGCATCGTGCCATTGTGAAGTTTTATTAAAAAATTTTTCTAGTTTTTGTTCTGTTGATAATTCCGTCATACGATTTCCTCCAATACTTCTTTATTATAAACAATATCTATTTATATAGGGGAATTAAATTTAATGAATTTTCATTATTTAATTGTTCTTTGTTTTAAAAAAGAAGCAGCATCGCTACTCCTTTTCATTAATATCAAAACCATATTTTTGATACACTTTTTTACTTTGATTATTCTGTAAATACTGATAAAGTTCCTCAGTTTCTTTCTTATGTTTAGTGTCTTTTATTTTAGCAATTGGATATGTTATCGGTTCATGTAAATCATCTTGAATTTTGAGTGTATGCTTTATTTTATTTGTTGATTTGAGGTCTGATGTGTATACGATACCTGCTTCAGTATTACCGGTTTCTACATAGGTCAATACTTGACGTACGTCCTTCGTTAATACTAATTTTGATTTGACTTTTTGATATAGTTTTTTGTTTTCTAAGGCTTGTTTACCATATTCGCCTGCAGGTACTAATTCCGGATTGCCAAGTGCAATTTTTTTTATCTTTTCTTGTTGTAAATCATCAAGAGATGTTAGTTTCTCTTCTGTTATAAGCACGAGATGATTTTTCAGTAAAGACTTTGTATCCTCTTTATCTACAGCTTTATTTTTTACTAAATCATCAACTTTTCCCTGTGCAGCTGAAAAGAATATATCAACCGGAGCACCGGACATTATCTGTTGCGCTAATGCACCAGACGCACCATAATTAAATTTAATATCAACATGCTTGTGTTCGCCTTCATAAGATTTTTCGATATCATTTAATGCATTTTTTAAACTTGCTGCCGCTGAGACAGTAAGTATTACTTTTTCCTGTGACCTTCCTTGTTCTTTCTCTTGATTTACACAGCCACTAAGTAATATACAGACAATAAATATTAAAAATGTTTTCTTCATTACTTGCCTCCTAGAATTATTATGTATATTTTACCATATAAAAAAGACATACTACGTCATAACGTAATATGTCTTTTAACTTAAATCCGTCATTTAATTAATTTCTGATTAAATAATCAAACGCACTTAATGCTGCTGTTGCACCAGAACCCATAGAAATAATGATTTGTTTATATGTTTGATCTGTACAGTCCCCTGCAGCAAAAATACCTGGTACATTTGTAGCACCATTTTTATCAACGATAATTTCACCGCGGTTATTTCTAGCAACTAAGTCTCCAACAAATTCAGTGCTCGGTACTAAACCGATTTGAACAAATACGCCTTCCAGATCAAGCGTATGTTCTTCATTTGTATTGCGATCAACGTACGTCAACGCTTTTAACGTAGCATCACCAGTTAATTCTTTTGTTGCAGCTGATTTAATAATCTCAGTATTATTTAATGATGCTAAACGATCTTGTAGTACTTTGTCTGCACGTAATTCTTCACCAAACTCTAGTAATGTAACATGTTTAACAATACCTGCTAAATCAATTGCTGCTTCAACACCTGAGTTACCGCCGCCTACAACTGCAACGCGTTTACCTTCAAATAATGGACCATCACAGTGCGGACAATATGCTACACCTTTTGTTTGATATTCAGCTTCTCCTGGCACGTTCATGTTACGCCATTTTGCACCTGTTCCGATAATCAATGTTTTAGATGTTAGTTTACCGCCATTCTCTAAAGTAACATGTACTAAATCATCAATTTTTTCTAACTTTTCAACACGAACAGCATTCATTACATCGATATCATAACTGTTAATATGTTCTTTTAAGTTTTGCGAGAATTCTGGTCCAGTCGTTTCTTTTACTGTAATAAAGTTTTCAATACCAGCAGTATCATTAACTTGACCACCGATACGTTCAGCTACAATACCTGTACGTAAACCTTTACGTGCTGCATAAATTGCTGCACTACCACTCGCAGGTCCTCCACCGATTACTAATACATCAAATGTTTCTTTCGCATCAAATTCAGAAGCATCTGCTCCACCACCAAGTTTACCGATAATCTCTTCAATAGTCGCTTTACCACTTCCAAATTCTTCACCATCTAAGAACATTGTAGGAACAGCCATAATATCTTTAGATTCTTCTCTAAATGCTGCACCATCAATCATTGTATGTGTAATATTTGGATTTAATACCGCCATCATATTTAAAGCTTGTACAACATCTGGACATTTCGTACAAGTTAAGCTGATGAATGTCTCAAAGTTAAAAGGTCCTTCTAACTTTTTAATTTGATCAATTACAGATTGATCTGCTTTAGGTGCACGACCACTTACTTGTAATAAAGCTAAGACTAGAGAAGTGAACTCGTGTCCAAGTGGTACTCCGGCAAATGTAATACGTGCTTCTTCATCAGGACGTGCCAATGTGAAGC
Organism: Macrococcus epidermidis; assembly: GCF_003259695.1. GTDB lineage: Bacteria > Bacillota > Bacilli > Staphylococcales > Staphylococcaceae > Macrococcoides > Macrococcoides epidermidis. Next base: position 129,832 of record NZ_PZJH01000003.1, on the reverse strand, counting down.
TAGGTGTACGTTTCAAAGATGCTTCTTTTAAAGTGATATGTGAAGACATCTCTTTGATTTGAGTGAGTAAGTCCATCATGTCTTTACTTGTTTTATCATCTCCAGCACTCGCTGTAATTACAACGTCGCCTTCCATTAACTCTAAATATTGAGCTAATTGTTGCTTTAATGTATCGTTTAACATTACATTTCCTCCCTTAAAGGATAAATTTCTATATTTTATTGCAATAGATACCACAACGCAAAAATTTGCGTTGTGGCAGTCTTTTAATATTTAATTATTTATTATCGATTAAATTAGATTTTACCAACTAAGTCTAAACCAGGTGTTAAAGTTTCGCCGCTTTCTTTCCATTTTGCAGGACAAACTTCACCGTCATGGCTAGCTACGTATTGAGCAGCTTTAACTTTGTCTACTAATACTGAAGCGTCACGACCAATTCCATCATTGTTGATCTCCATTGTTTGAACAACTCCATCTGGATCGATTAAGAATGTCGCACGTTGTGCAAGACCTGCTTCTTCATCTAGTACATCAAAGTTGTTAGCAATAACGTGAGATGGGTCACCGATCATTGTGTATTGAATTTTACTGATTGCTTCTGAATGATCGTGCCATGCTTTGTGTGTAAAGTGCGTATCACATGATACAGAATATACGTTAACTCCTAAACCTTGTAACGTTTCATATTGATCTTGTAAATCTTCTAATTCAGTTGGACAAACGAAAGTGAAATCTGCTGGGTAGAAGCATACGATATTCCAGCTACCTTTCATTGATTCGTTTGATACTTCAACGAATGAATCTGATTTTGGATCATAAGCATTCGCAGTGAATGGTAAGATTTCTTTGTTAATTAATGACATGTGTAATTCCTCCTGAGAATTTAATTAAGTACTTTTAGATAACCTCTAGATTAGAATAATTCTAATCTCTACAAAACTTATTATTACATGATGCTCGTTTTAAGTCAACCAACTCAAACTTTAAAATTGTGAAAAATATTTGACGTATTATTTAATATTTTTTTAAATAAAAATAGTTACTGTAATTGGAGTGCATAAAATTACTTTTTACAATATCAATTACAGCAACTTATTCTCATTTACTTTATCATCAAAGTAATAAATACAGCCAGTATAACAAGCGGAATAACATAGCGCAGCAAGAAAACCCAAATTTTAAATAAACCTCTATATTTATTATCCATTAATTCCTGCTTTGCAATTGCACCATCTAGTTTGTATCCCGCAAATAACGCATAACATAATGCTCCAATCGGTAACATAATGTTCGAAACTAAATAATCCATATTATCAAAGAATGTTCCCGCTAAAAATTTCATCTGGCTTAAAGTACCATTCGATAATGCAGAAGGTATACATAAAATAAACAATAGTAATGCGATTGCATACACATATTTTTTTCGTTTCTTTTCTTCATTTTTAATTGCATTTGAAACATTAATTTCAATTAAAGAGATAGATGAAGTTATAGTTGCAAAAAAGAATAGCGATAAAAATATAAGATAAAAGATACTACCGAACGGCAACTGATCGAATACATAAGGTAAAACGATAAACAATAAACCCGGACCTTGCGCATTATCAATACCTAGTGAGGCAGTCGCAGGAAATATTGCTAATCCTGCTAGTATCGTAACCAGTATATTTAAACCTACAACAGAAAAGGCAGATTGGACAATGTCCGTCTTCTTATCTAAATACGATGCATATGTTAACATGCCACCAAACCCTACTGAAAGCGAAAAGAATGATTGACCTAAAGCAAAAAGTACGCCTTCTGCATTCATTGAATTAAAATCAGGTTTCAGAAAATATACAATACCATCCATTGCATTTGGAAGCGTTAAAGAACGAATGATAATCACAATAAATGCAATAAACAACATAGGCATCATGATTTTTGAAGCTTTTTCAATCCCATCCTGAATACCACGGGAAACAATTATCGCAGTAAGAAAAATAAATAATGCAGCGCCAAGTATTGCATATATCGGGTTACTAATCAATTGACCAAATAATCCCTCGTAATTCTTCGTGTGTTGATTTGTAACTATTACATAAACAGTCCTCATCATATAAAGTAAAATCCATCCACCAATCACACTGTAAAAACTAAGCAAGAAGAAAACACCGACATTACCGAGATGACCGATTAGATTATAATATTTGTTACCAGTAATTTTTCCGAACACTTCTGTGCTATATGTCTTGCCGTGTTTACCTATTACGAATTCTGCTAATAATAACGGCATACCTATAAATAATGTGAATACCATGAACAATACTAAAAACGCTGCACCACCATTATCAGCCATGACATACGGGAATTTCCACATCGCACCAAGCCCTATTGCCGAACCTGCACTTGCTAAAATAAATCCAATTTTTGATCCCCAAACAGATCTTTTTTCCATGTGTAATCCCTCACTTCATATAATTTTTTAAACAAAAAAAGAGGCCAATGCATATACATCGACCTCAAAAAAGAGACCTTATGCATACGCAACCGGCCTCAAGTAACGCGAATGAAGCCGCCATAGATACTTATATCTATGACGGGCATAAATATAAGTTATGACAGCTGCCACCACATATTTAATTTTGTACTGTTCTGTACAAAAGTCTTCATTCTAATTACCTCACTTGTTTAAGATTACTGATTATTCTATCAGTATATTGATTATACGTCAAACAAATCTATTTAACGTACATCCGTTATATGCGTTATCGGAAAATACATTGCCAATAAATAAGCACTTACAACCATTATTAAAAAGACAGCTATCAATAAAATATCCCGATAGCTAAATGGCACATGATAATAGTAAGTTCTAGTACCATTATGGAATCCTTTTTTCTCCATTGCAACAGACAGACGATGTGCGCGTCTAATATTTTGACTTAATAGCGGGATAATCAAATGCTTTATGCGATTTAATCCTCTGTATTGGCTCGAATCTATAACGTGATAACGCATTTTCAATGCATTGCGTAATTGGAAGAATGACTCAAACATCATCGGCACCATACGGATTGCTGCCATAAAGGCATAGGCATATTTAGGTTTCACCTTTAAATGTTGCATCAAACTATAGAATACTTTTACAATTTCACTTGTAAACGCAATACTTAAACCAAAGAAACTGACTGTAATTGTTCTAAGCGATAAATGTATTCCTCTATATAAACTTTCTTCTGTAATATGCACGATGCCCCATTGAAATAGCGTAGTACTGCCGTCACCATAGAAAATCATAAATAATGACGAAGTGAAACTAAATAACATCATTACACTTACAAAAGCCATAATAAGTTTCAAACGCACACCACTCAATCCAATCATAAAAATAAACATAATAATTGCTAGATACAGCATCCAGTCAAAATTATGAATGAATATGACAAGCGCGAATAGTAAAACCCCTAATATCAACTTCGTAATCACATTTACATGATCCATAAATGTACGATATATCTTAAACTGTTCGTACATCATCACCCCTCCTCACTTCAGAAAGTATTCCATCCTGAATGCGTAACACGGTAGAAGGGTATCGCTTTATGATTTCGTCATCATGCGTCACCATAATTATCGTCTGACCAGATTGCACACGCGCTTTAAATAATTCAATAAGTTCGAACGTATTATGACTATCCAGCCCAAATGTTGGTTCATCTAGTAACACAATATCAGCTTTTGTACTCAATGCAGTCGCAACACTTAATCTTCTCTTTTGTCCCATCGAAAGTTCAAAAGGATGACGATCTTTTAGATGGTACAGATTTAATTGCTTTAATAAATTTGATGTACGTTCCACAGCTCGGCTTTTATCTAAAAATTGAAAATTAAAGAATATTTCATCATATACACTACCTTGGATAAATTGCAGCTCAGGATTTTGATAGACGAGGTACATATTACGCGCTGCATCTTTTACTTTCTTCAAAGTTTTATCATCGTATTGCATCAAACCTTTATACGGGATAAGCTGCATCAAAGATTCTAATAACGTTGTTTTTCCTGTTCCGTTCTTTCCAGTAATCGTAATCCATTCATGACTACTAATAACAAGTTTATCAATATGATATAACGTCTTTTCTTTACGTTTTACTGCCACATCTTTTAACACGAGTTCAAAGTCATTAGAAATATGATCATAATGCAATGGTTCTGGTGCACACTTATATGCATTAGGGTGCCATACACCATACTGGTTCAATAAATCTTCATGTTGCTCAAGAATAAATTGTGGTGTGCCTTGTGTAACCAACTTACCATCAGCATCCATCAGAATAATACGATCAACATATTGCCATATATGCTCAACTTTATGTTCTACGATAAGTACTGTCTTATCCTGCCATAAATCAATCATCAATTCCCATAAATACTTTGTTGCATCGCTATCGAGCATCGCTGTAGGTTCATCTAAAAACCACGTATCAGCATTCTGCAGCAATGACCCTGCAATTGCGAGTTTCTGTTTCATACCGCCACTGAGTTGATTGATTGGTTGTGAGGGTTCAACATCCAGTCCTACTTTAATCAAAACATCATTAATCAAGTGATTCATTTGCGATTTATCAACATTTTGATTTTCCAGAATAAAAGCCAGTTCTTCATAGACTTTCGGCATACAAAATTGACTGTCTGGATCCTGAAATATAACACTAGCATTCATGTCGCGTTCTAATACATCATATTTCATCGGTAAATCTATCAACTCAGGGACAATGCCACTTAGTACGTTCAACAATGTGCTCTTTCCAGAACCTGAAGGTCCGAGCAATAATACTTTTTCTTTCTCTGCTATCGTAATATCGATACCGTCAAATATCTTTTCTTTTTCACCGGGATATTTCAATCTTAAATTTCTAACAGATAACATCATCTATAAACTATCGTAATCTGATTGAGTTGACGTTCTGAATAGCTTCGTTACACCAGTCTGATCCAATGCTTTAACAATTAAATATGACAACACCCCGGTTACTAATGCACCACTAATCAAACGCATTATAATATAAAGCAGCACGTTCCATCCTGCTACTTCAGACATATATCCATAGAAATACTCAACTGGCAGACTTATAATTGCAGCTGCAACACCCGCTAATATACACACCATCATGCTACGTGATTGATATTTGAATAACATAAATACAAATTCACATGCCAAACCTTGTAAAAATGCAAAAACAAACGTTGGTATATCAAATTTCCCCATTACAATTGTCTCTCCTGCACCTGCTGCAAACTCAGCCAGTAATGCAATTCCTGCTTTCGGAACAATTAAATACGCCACAACTGCAGCCATAAACCAAACACCATATATCAACTGTTCAAAATGTAGCCCCAGTGGTTTCATTGCCTCATAAGGTAACCAGACAAAATTGTACGCTACCGCAAATAATACTGCTACTAATACTGTCACTAAAATATCTGACAACTTCAAACCTTGACTATTTCTGTTCATTTTCATTCCTCCATAAAAAATACGCATCCTTCTATAGAGAAGACTGCGTACGGAAAAATAGCCACACTTATACTGTGACTATACACTTCCCTACGCTAGTATCATCTAGATCAGGTTCAAAGGGTCTAAGGCTACAGCCTTATCTCAGTTTTTAATAAAACACCCCTAGTGCGCTTATTTGATTTGTTATTTTTACAGTACTCGCGAAACTAAATTTTGTCAACTCGAAATTTTATTTCATCAACATATTACTATACAAATATTGATTGCATAAACATTCATTTAAGCTCATAATGTGATTAACAAATTGACTAAAGGAGCTCGCTTTATGAATAAAATTGTAATACGCAAAGTTACAGAAAACGATCTCAATACTCTAATCAATATAAGCAAAAAAACATTCGATGATACTTTCAGACCGGATAATAAGGATGAAGTTATCGATCATTACTTAAAGACATCTTTCACTAAAGAAAAGATGATGGCTCAGCTTAATGATCCACATTCAGAATTTTATTTTGCTTTAATCGAAGAACAAGTTGCCGGTTACTTAAAAATTAATACTGATGATGCTCAAACAGAAAACATAACGGATAATTCACTCGAAATTGAGCGAATTTATGTCGACAAAACTTTTCAAAAACAAGGTATTGGTAAACATTTATATGAAAAGGCAGTATCACGTGCACAAGATCAGAACATCAAAAAAATATGGCTTGGTGTTTGGGAACATAACCATAATGCATTAGATTTTTATAAAAAAATCGGCTTTAAACATATCGATTCTCATGTCTTTCAAATGGGCGATGAAGCACAGACCGACTATATAATGATGCTTGATTTAGTATAATGTTCACCTTTTCACAAATTAACTATATACACGTTACTCAGTAACAGATATAATAATATTGTATTTATCACATTCATGTTTATTCATAAAATCTTGTTCAACAGGAGGCTCTACAATGGCTATTGAAATTCCAGCTAAAACTATCGAAGATACTTATGCTTCGAAAGGTAACATTGAAAACGTATTAAACCAAGTATCAATGAAAGAAGTGATGGCAGATAAGACACCTGGGCGCTATATGTTAAAAGCGATTATGTCAGGGTTTTTACTAGCTATTATGGCAGTGCTTCAACTTGCAGCTAAGACACAATTTGCTTCAACTGAAAATGCAGGGCTTATCAATTTAGTAGGGGCAATTGCATTCAGTATCGCACTCGTAATGATCGTACTTACTAATTCTGAATTATTAACAAGTAACTTTATGTTCTTTACAGTGGGTTATTATTTCAAAACAATCACAATGGGTAAAATAATAAAAATATTTACGTTATGTTTCCTGGGAAATATTATTGGTGGATTTATCTTATTTGGAATGATGACAGGCACTAAAGTTATGACACCTGAAATGGTAGCAGCATTAACGAAAACAGTAGATGCAAAAACAATTGAATCAAGTTGGCATGCAATTCTAATTAAAGGGATATTCGCTAACTTCTTTATCAATATCGGTATTTATATTTCATTACAATGTAAGGAAGTATTAGCTAAAGTATTCTTTATCGGTGTCGGAGTAGTTATCTTTGTATTTATGGCTTACGAACACGTTGTTTACAATGCAGGATTGTTTGCCGGAATGATGTTCTACAATATCGATGCATTATCTTGGATTGACGTTCTGAAAAATTTATTTTATGCATATATCGGTAACTACATCGGTGGTGGTTTATTTATCGGATTAGTTTATGCATACTTAAACGGTAGAAGAGACGATGTCATTCTGAACAAAACTTTGTAAAATAATATTTACCAATTTGAAAAGAAATAAAAACTGTGCATGATGCTGATAGATATTAGGATCATGCACAGTTTTTATTTACAAGTAAATTCATATTGATAGATTGTTTTTATATTTTAAAAGTTATTATTTACCTTGTAATATAACTTTTTAGCATTATCCAAACTTAACCCAGTTCTCACATTCCCTTTAGTAAGATAGACAATATGATTGGCTTCATCAATCGATTCAATCAACAATTCGTCACCAATCTTAATATTTTGTTCGTATAAATAAGTGAGTAATGGTACCTCATCTTGCACCTTTTGCAGAATAAATGAATTCCCTATTTGTAATTTTGTTATTTCCTGGACCTCTTCTTCAATAATTTCTCCTCTAGGAATGATAGCTCCATGAGGACAATATGTTGGATAATCGAGCATTTTATCTAAACGCTCAATAAATAGATCTGACACTTTATGCTCAAGTATTTCTGCCTCCTGATGTACTTCATCCCAACGGTATCCTAAAGATTTTATCAAGAAACATTCTATCAAACGATGTCTTCTCACAATTCTAATAACTTCTTTTTTACCTTTTTCTGTTAGCATTGCTCCTTTATAAGGTTTGATAATAATATAACTTTCTTTTTCTAATCGATTAAACATTTCGGTTACAGACGGGGGTTTAATACCCAAATGTGTAGATATTTGTTTATTCGATACATAATCTTTTAAACCATTATATTGGTATATACACTTTAAATAATCTTCTTTTTCATCTGATAACATACATTCTCCTCCAAAATTTTCATATTTTATTCATAAAGTAAACTTGACCTTTACAGCTTTTCGGATTATATTAAAAATAGTTTAGGTATACCTAAAAGTATTTTTAATAACTTTGAAAAGGTGATTATTATGATTGAAATTAAAAATTTACATTTTGCATTAAACGGGCGAACAATTCTTCAACACATCAATTATACACAACAATTAACTGGAAAGCTTATCGGAGTTTTAGGTCCAAATGGTGCAGGTAAATCAACACTTTTTAAAAGCATTTTAGGATTTATTCATTCAAATGGGACTGTTCATTTGGATAATCATTTGCTGAAACATCAATTGACACGCTGCGCTTACATACCTCAGAAGTCAGCTTTAGATATTGATTTTCCCATAACTGTAATCGATGTAATTCGTTCAGGTGCATATACTAAAGGACATCTTACTGATAGTCAATCTAGCGCTCGCAATAATCTAAAACGATTGATGACGTTAATGGAACTTCAATCTATAAAGCATAAGCTCATAAGTGAATTGAGTGGAGGACAGTTACAGCGCGTGCTTATCGCCAGAAGTTTAATGCAGGAAAAAGATATTTATTTTTTAGATGAACCGTTTGTTGGTATTGATTTCAACAGTTATGAAATAATCAAAAACCGCTTATTTGATTTACGTAAAAATAACAAACTAATTTTTATTATTCATCATGATTTAAACACGGCTGCAAATTTATTTGATGAATGTATTTTATTAAACAAAGAAATTATTGCATCTGGCTTTACCTCAGAAGTTTTAACTGATGACAACATAAGAAAAACATTCCTTGTTCAAGGAGGTGAAAATGATGCATTTTGTCAATGATTTAATGAATTATCCTTTCCTTTCAAGAGCAATGATTACCGCAGGAGTAGTTGGTATTGTGGCAGGCATCGTTGGTTGCCTTATCATTTTAAGAGGACTGAGTTTAATGGGTGATGCAATGAGTCACGCCGTATTACCCGGTGTCGCTTTGAGCTTTCTATTAAACATTCCTATGTTTATCGGTGCCCTATTCACAGGATTATTAACAAGTGTACTCATCGGTGCCCTTACAGATCATTCGAAGACGAAAAAAGATGCCGCAATTGGTATTGCATTTACACTTTTCTTTTCTGTCGGAGTCGTCATGATTAGTTTGATGGAAACAACCACAAATCTTTACCACATTCTATTTGGTGATGTACTTACTGTGACGAGAGAAGCAATGTATACAACACTATCCATATGTATATTAGTACTTATCATCGTCATCGTATTTTACCAACAACTTAAATTGACAACATTCGACCCTATTTTTAGTAAAATGAATGGCATTAATCCAAAATTCTGGCACTATACTGTCATGATGTTACTCGCACTTATTACTGTTGTTAGCTTACAGACAATAGGGATTATTTTAGTAGTGGCTATGTTAATCACTCCTGCTTCAAGTGCTTATTTAATTTCCAAAAGCTTACACCAAATGATGATTTTATCTGCAATATTCGGTTTAATCAGTGCAGTCATAGGTATTTATATCAGCTATATGATGAACGTACCGAGTGGTGCTTGTATAGTTATTATCGCAACTATTATTTATATGTTTACTTTCATTTTAAGTAAGACTAATTTTTTATATAAGAAAGGAAGATTACTATGAGGAAACGTCTATTATTATATCTATGTATGCTTATTTTACTTCCTACTTTATTATTAAACGGTTGTTCATCAGAACCTCCCGAACAAAAGTTAAAAATCGTCACAACAAATTCCATCCTCTACGATATGACAAAAGAAATTACAGGAAATAATGCTAACGTGATAAACATAGTCCCTATCGGTCAGGATCCCCATGAATATGAAGTTAAACCACAAGATATTAAAGCCATCACAGATGCAGATATTGTATTTTATAATGGACTGAACCTTGAAACATCTAGTGGTTGGTTTCAGAAAGCATTGAAGCAAGGGAATAAAGACATTAATGATAGACAAGTTGTTGCTGTTAGTGAAGGTGTTAAGAAAATATATTTAAACAATCATAAAGACACACATGCTGTAGATCCTCATGCATGGTTAAGCATAGAGAATGGTATTACTTATAGTAAAAATATTGCAAACACACTCGTCCTCTTTGATAAAGATTACAAATCGGATTATGACAAAAATGTAGCGCAATACATTGGACAGTTGAAACAACTGAGTAACAAATACAAAGACAAGTTCAAAGACATCCCTAAGGTACAACGACAGTTAGTTACAAGTGAAGGCGCTTTTAAATATTTCAGTAGAGATTATGATATCCATCATGCATATATATGGGAAATTAATACTGAAAAGCAAGGTACTCCTGAACAAATGACAAAAGCCATCAACTACGTACGACACAATAATGTAAAATCCTTATACGTTGAGACAAGCGTAGATAAACGTAGTATGCAAACATTAAGTGAAATGACAAAAAAACCAATTGCGGGAGAAGTCTATACCGATTCAATCGGCAGCAAAAATAGTGATGGTGATAGTTACTACAAAATGATGGAACACAATATTAAAGTAATCCATGACGGTATGAAATAGCAGGTTTATGTTAACCTGCTATTTTTTCACCATGCAGTAAGCTGGGTATCTTTCACCCTCTATTTGATTACCTTGTACAAATCCAAGTTTTAAATACATGTCGTGTGCAACGGTATTAGGGACATCCACAAGTAACGTTAAATATTTAATATGCGGAAAATCACTCATAATAAATTCCGGTAACGCAATTAATGCTTGTTTTGCATAACCTTGTCTTAAATGTCTGTTGTCATTCGCAAAAGATCTTATATATATACTGTTATCTACTTCAAATTTGCTTTCAAATTCGCTATGTTCATGTAACACAAAAATACAACAGGTATTCCCTCTTCATTTAGTCCAAAAATTGGTGTGCGATTAGTATCCTCTTTTGCCACACTGATGTTTACTTCAGGACTTTTCACAAACTTTAGTTGTTCTTCAGTTAACTCAAATTGTTCTAGTAAATCTTCGTGGTAATGGGTAGATCGAATAAGTTTCATTAATTCCTCTCTTCCTCTCTTCCTCTCTTAAGTCATCTTATTTCATAATGATTATTATTAAATTATAACAAATAGATATAAATACTGTTTACTTCTATATCTGCTAGGGAATACATCAAAAAAGTATATGGAGGGTTTCTATGGACATTAACCAATATAAAGTAATACCTAATACTAAATTTGATTTCAATAATTATAAAACATCAGAAAATGAAAAACAAAATAACGATAAAATAAAAAATGATATCATGCCTGAACTAACAGAAAAACTTGAAAAGCTTCATCTAAAACTACATGCTGCTGAAAAAAATGGTATCATCGTTGTGCTGCAGGCGCTAGATGCCGCCGGAAAAGATGAAGTTATCAGTTATATCTTCTCTAATCTAAGTGCACAGGGATTAAAGACTACTTCTTTCGGTAAGCCAAATAACACAGAACTTAAACACGACTATTTATGGCGTTATCATGAAGGTTTACCTGAGCGTGGGCAAATTGGAATTTTTAATCGTTCATACTATGAAGATGTACTTGCGCCAAGAATACATGATTCTGTTGAAGAACATGAAACACCAAATAACGAAGTGGATGAATCAATTTGGAAAACCCGATTCCGCCAAATCAATGATTATGAACGTTATTTAACCGAGAATGGCTTTGAAGTGATTAAATTCTTCTTCAACATGTCAAAAGATGAGCAACGTGATCGTTTACTTGAGCGAATGACTAATAAAGATAAGAACTGGGAATTTTCATTCAATGACGTAAAAGAGCGTGAGTATTGGGATGACTACCAAAAAATATTCTCTGAAATGTTAGAAGCTACATCTACTGAACATAGTCCGTGGTTCATTTTACCTGCAGATGATGAATGGCATACAAGACGTATCGTTACAGAAGTTATGATAGATACAATAAAGCGATTAAAACCTGAGTTTCCTGAAATTTCACAAGAAAATCAAGAGAAACTAGAGGAATATATCAATAAATTAAAAAATAACTAACAAATCATTTCAAAATAAATATTTGACAATTCAGAATAATCGTTTTAGAATATGTTTAATTCTTACAACTAAATATTACTTATCCAGAGTGGTGGAGGGACTGGCCCTATGAAACCCAGCAACCTATTCAATTAGGTGCTAATTCCAGCAGGTTTAACCTGAAAGATGAGCTTATGAGTCTACTTCTTTGAGGTAGGCTCATTTTTTTGCTCCTCTTATTAAATTTAGTGTGGAATACAATTTTATGCCAGGAGGAATTCATTATGACAAATCAGTACAAATTTGAAACTCTGCAAGTTCATGCAGGACAAGTTATCGACAAGGAAACGAATGCACGTGCACTCCCAATTTATCAAACAACATCATTTACATTCAACGATACGGAACATGCTGCAAATCTCTTCGGTTTAAAAGAATTAGGTAACATCTATTCAAGACTTACAAATCCTACAACAGCTGCTTTTGAGACACGTGTTGCTGAACTTGAAGGTGGTGTAGCAGGTGTCGCTGTCGCTTCAGGAATGGCTGCCATTACTTACGCGATACAAACGATTGCGAACAGCGGTGACCACATCGTAGCAACTACAAGTTTATATGGTGGAACACACACTTTATTCGAACACACATTTAAGAAATTCGGTATTGAAACAACACTCGTGGATACGACAAATTTAGAACATGTAAAAGAGGCATTAAAAGATAATACAAAAGCTATTTTTGTAGAAACTATCGGTAATCCTGAAGGAAATGTTGAAGATATTGAAGCGCTTGCAAACATTGCACACAATCATGGTATTCCTTTAATCGTCGATAATACTTTTGCTTCTCCCTATCTGTGTCGTCCAATTGAGTTTGGTGCAGATATTGTCGTACATTCCGCAACGAAATTTATCGGAGGACATGGTACTTCAATTGGTGGCGTCATTATTGATAGTGGTAATTTTGACTGGAATAATAGTAAGTTTACAAACTTATCCGAACCTGATCCAAGCTATCATAATCTCATTTTTACCGAAGCTTTTGGTGAAGCTGCCTATGCCTTTAAGATACGCACAACACTACTCAGAGATACTGGTGCAGCAATTTCACCGTTCAATTCATTTTTATTAACCCAAGGATTAGAAACACTTTCGCTTCGTGTAGAGCGTCACGTGGAAAATACACAAAAAGTAATCGCGTTTCTTTCCAATCACGATAAGGTTGCCTGGATTAAATATGCAGATACACCAGACAGTCCCTACAAAACATTGCAAGAAAAATACTTACCGAAAGGTGCAGGTTCTATCTTTACGTTCGGAGTTAAAGGTGGCCGTGAAGCCGGTAAGAAGTTTATCGAATCACTTGAGCTCTTCTCTTTACTTGCAAATGTTGGAGATGCAAAATCGCTTATCATTCATCCCGCTTCTACTACACATGCACAACTTACAGAAGCTGAACAACTCGCAGCAGGTGTAAGTCCAGAAACGATTCGAATTTCTATTGGCATTGAACATATCGATGATATTATCGCAGACCTGGAACAAGGATTAAGTGTGATTTAATTGGTTGTTCCTCGTATTCTAATCGTTAATTTAATGCCAAATCAATTCGAAACGGAACTGCAGTTTATACATCATTTTAAAACAGCTATGATTGATTTTTTATATTTAGAGACACATCAAACAAATACTGAAAAAAGAAATTATGCTAAGCAACATTATATAAATTTCGAACAAGCTCAACGATACGATTATGATGCGTTAATCGTAACAGGAGCACCTGTAGAGCATCTTCCTTTTGCATCTGTTTATTATTATGAAGAACTTAAAAGGATCATAGATTGGTCTAAAGCGCAACAACATACGCGGTTGTTTATTTGCTGGGCAGCACAATTTGCGTTACATCACTATTACAATATTGAGAAATTCACTTTTAAAGGTAATAAGAAATTGTTTGGTGTATATGCTTATAATGTTCTGGTGGATCATCCTTTAACAAATAATTTTCAAAGCTACTATATACCCCAATCACGCTATACAAATTTTGTGATACAAGATATTAAAGATAAGACTGACTTAACCATAATCAGCACTCATCCTGAATTTGGTGCAGATTTATTAATATCAAAAGATAATAAAGATATTTATATCAATGGCCATTTAGAGTATGCACCTAATACGTTGCATACGGAATATATTCGTGATTGTAAAAAAGGGCTAACAATTTCATTCCCTGAAAATTATTACGCTCATGATAATTCTAGTGATTTGGTAATACAGCGATGGAAACCTTTTGCTGATTCATTCTTCAATGCCTTTGTAACGATACTTAGCACAGACAAAAGTAAGTGATAATGTTAAAAGTTTACAAAATTTTAAACATTGTGTTAATTCTTTTTATATACATTCCTTTCGTTAGAATTACTTAATTATTTGCGTTACGATAAGAGTAATACTATACGCAAAGGAATGTTCGTTATGAAAAATGAAAAATGGCATCAACGCTCTATCGATGACACACTTCAAGCGTTTAACACCTCAATAAATAGTGGTTTGTCCCATGAACAAGTCGAAGCAAACCAATCAACTTATGGTCTAAATGCACTTCCAGCAAAGCGGGAGAAGCCTAAAATCATTAAGTTTTTCGGCCACTTTAACGATATTTTAATATATGTATTACTAGTAGCTGCAGCGATTACAGGATTTTTAGGACACTTTCTTGATATGTCGGTTATCATTCTTGTTGCAGTTATCAATGCGATTATTGGTTATGTTCAGGAATCGCGTGCTGAAAAAGCATTAGAAAGTATTCGTAAAATGATGACGAGTGAGGCTGTAGTAATTCGTGATGGTCGCAGTCAAACTATTCCAGGCGAACAATTGACAATCGGAGATATCGTTATTTTATCATCCGGTGAGAAGATACCTGCAGACTTACGGTTAATAGAAGCGAATAATTTAAAGATTGAAGAGTCTGCTTTAACCGGTGAATCTGTACCCGTCCAAAAAAATATACATAAAATCTCAGAAGATGCTGTACTCGGTGATAGAAAAAATATGGCTTATTCAAGCTCATCTATTACTTCAGGTTCTGGAATAGGTGTAGTTGTTGCAATCGGAAAAGACACTGAACTTGGTAAGATTAATCAGGCAATGACTGACACAGAACAGATGACAACCCCATTGATGCAACAAACCGGTCAGTTCGGTAAATCAGTGAGTATTGGTATCGTTGTAATTTCTATCGCAATTTATTTATTCGGTTTGTTTTATCACAATTATCCAGCAGGTGAACTACTCTTATCTGTTATCGCACTTGCAGTTGGTGCTATACCGGAGGGATTACCTGCTGTCATTTCAATTATTTTAGCACTTGGTGTTCAGTCGATGGCAAAGAATAATGCCATCGTAAAGAACTTACCTTCAGTGGAAACTTTAGGTTCAGTTTCAGTGATTTGCACCGATAAAACTGGTACGCTTACAAAAAACGAAATGACTGTAACTTCAATTGATTTAACTCATAATCGTTATGAAGTTACGGGCACAGGTTATGAACCAATCGGAGAAATTATACCCAAACATACTGAAACACCAGAAACAGAACAAGAATTATACCAGTTCTTAACATGCGTTAAAACAGTCAATGAAGCACGTCTCTCACAAGATGAAAATGGTCATTTTCAAATTACCGGTGAGCCCACTGAAGGCTGCTTAATGACACTCGTACATAAAACTAATTTAGAAATTCCAAACTTACAGGCAATCGATAAAATCCCATTTGATTCACTTTATAAATATATGGCATATCTCGTCGAAGATCAGGGCAAGAAACGTATTTATATCAAAGGAGCACCTGACAGAATATTCGATCGTGTATTTACCAATTCTGATGATAGACAGGTCTGGGAAGATAAATTAAGTGTAATCGCTAAAGAAGGTAAACGATTAATTGCAGCAGGATATAAAGATGTGCCTCGTGACACAACCACACTCTCACATGACGATTTACAAAGTGGCATCACCTTGCTTGGGTTAGTAGGGATTATAGATCCTCCACGTGAATCTTCAATAAAAGCAGTAAAAGAATGTCAAAAAGCCGGAATTGCCGTAAAAATGATTACAGGTGACCATAAAGAAACTGCAATGGCAATTGGGAAACAACTCGGAATCGGCGATGGTACTAAGGCCATTGAAGGTCGCGAACTCGATAATATGGATGAAGAAACATTATACGAAACCGCGATTGAATACGATGTGTTTGCTAGAACAAGTCCGGAGAATAAATTACAACTCGTAAAAGCATTGCAAAAACATGACGAAATAACATCGATGACCGGTGATGGTGTTAACGATGCACCAGCATTAAAACGTGCTGATATCGGTGTTGCAATGGGTATTAAAGGAACTGAAGTATCTAAAGATGCCGCGCGTATGATACTGGTTGACGATAACTTTGAAACAATTGTAGATGCGGTACGTGAAGGACGTCGTGTCTATGATAACCTGAAGAAAACAATACTATTCATTTTACCGACAAACGGTTCTCAAGGACTACTCATTTTAGCAGCGATTCTATTCGGCATATCCATACCACTTACTCCTATCCAGGTACTTTGGGTGAACATGGTAACAGCGATTACCATATCTTTTGCACTTGCATTTGAACCTCTCGAACCAGGTGCAATGAATAGAAAGCCAAGACATAAATCTACACCGTTACTAAGTCATTATTTCTTATTTAGAATACTACTCGTATCAGTCATTGTAGCTGGTGGAATACTTCTTGCAAATATGTATTTAAGTCATCTTGATTTACATAAAACTGTACTGAATACAATCACATTGCAATCACTAGTATTTGCTTTAATCTTCCATCTATTTAATTGCCGACACTTAAATCAATTTGCAATTAATCAAGATTTCTTTAAGAATAAAGTCGCATTTATCGTCTCTGGTTTACTCATCACACTACAATTACTCATTACGTATGTGCCATTTTTTAATACGATATTAAAAACTGCTCCACTAACATTTTCACAATGGGTGATTCCGTTAGGTATCGGAACTGCTGTTTTTATCCTGATTGAAATCGAGAAATGGATTACAAGAAACATATTTAAATATGAGGCATAAGATATTTCGCGTAAACAAATACCCGTAGCACGTTTAAGTGTGCTACGGGTATTTATAATGAATAGTATGTTATTCTATCCATGGATCATCTTTTGTTTGTTTCTGCTGGAATATATATTTGATATTATCATCGTCGTCATAAACAATAAGTATTGCAAAATTATTTCCTTTTCTATCATTATCTATAACCTGGACGGAATCTCCATTCATCTCCCCATTCCAGTCATTCGGTTGCCACGCTTCCTCTGCTTCATCTTTCGTTGCGACATCGTAAGGATTCGGGATAATATAGATTTGTTCTACTTTATCATCTTTATATTCAATACCCATATTCCCATATTTCAATAAGTTGTCATTATCAGGATCTACTAAATCTGATTCATCACCTAATAATTGTTCAACTTCTGTTTTATCCATCCCAATTTCAATATCGTTATAGCCATCTGTTCTATCTTTAGACATATAAGAATTCAGAAAATCTCTTGAACTCGTATCTATTGTTCTACGCTCTTCTTGTTCTTCTTGCACCAATTCTTGTCTTTCTTGAGAACGTTCCTGAAACTCTGCAATCTTATCTTCATCAAATTTTTCAACTGCAACATCGGATTCACTCATATTAATAACTAGTTCTCCATTAATCTTTTCATCTTCTATTTCTTTTTGAGCATCAAATTGATAATCTCCTAATACAAAGTTACCTAATTTAACTTGCTCATACATCGTTGTTTCAATTGCAACAGGTTTATCATTAACTTTATAATTCAAAATACCATCTGAACCGGGTGATAAATAGATTTCTTTCTGAGGGACTTTGAAGCTATATTTATCAAATAGGCCATACTTTTTTCCGTCTTTTGCTACATTCATTACTTCACTAGCGTCATGTGTAATAGATGTACCACTTTCGTTATTATCAATTTCTTTTTTCGCTTCTAATAGGCTTGTCTTTAGATCAATACCCTTCGCTTTATTGTATGCAATATAAGCTTTAGCTTCTTCTTCAGAAAGGTAAGCATCTCCACTTTTTAAAAGATCCGATAATTGTTTGGCATCATCTTTTTGAATTGCATTTGTAATAGCAGTGACAGAATTATTGTAAGAAAATTGCTGTCCAAGTATAAAATAAGCCAGAGCTAATAAAGCAATAGAACCTATTACTGTACTTAATAAAATTATCGCCTTTTTAGACATCGGTTGTCTTTGAATTTTTGTTTGCTGTGATACATTTGTGTATTGATCTGTAAATGTTTGATTTTGTGTTTTTTCATAATTTTGAATCGGCGTCACAATTTGGTCTTCTTTTTGTTCAACTTTTGTACCACAGTTCGTACAGACTTTATGATTTGGTTTTAATTCATGCCCACAATTTTTACAGTATTTCATAATAACCTCCAGGAGTATAATTTACTATATACTCCTAATTATATCTGATAGCACAAAACGAACCTATAAGCCTCAATTAATCCGAAAAATAATTCTGATTATTTATTTGTTACTTTAAGCTAGTTAATCACTTATTATGCTTTTTAAAGTTTGATTTTTATCGTTGTTCCCATATCTATTTCACTATCAATATCGATAGTAAAGTCATGTACATCTAATATCACTTTAACGATTGCCATGCCTAGACCATTTGAAGTGACATTATCTTCGTTCACATTCGACTTATAGAAACGCTCAAAAATCATTTTTCTCGTCTCATCAGTCATCCCATAACCATGATCTTCAATAATGAATTGTTTATTATTCTGTTCTTCTTTCAGTTCAATATGAATTTCACTGTCATTCGGACTATATTTAATCGCATTCGATAATAAATTAGTAATCATTTGATAGCATAAATCTCTATTTCCCAGGACATATACATCTTCTAACGTGGTACTCAAAAATATATCTTTCTGATTAATAGTGTACATATTATCTCGAATAACTTCCTGAATAAGCATTTTAAAATTAAAGTTTTGTTTCGTTAATGATATTTTATTCTGCTCAATTGAGGCTAAAAGTAATAACTGCTTCGTCAGACCACTTAAACGTAATGATTGATGTTCAATCTGATTAAGTAAACTCAAATCTTGTGTTTCTTTCAATTTTTTTATTTGTCCGATTAAATTTGTAATTGGAGATTGTATTTCATGACTTACATTTGCCACAAAGCGCTGATTGATTTCCTCATGTTGCTTTAGCTTCTTACTCATCTCATTCATTTCTTCAGCAAGGACACCTAATTCATCTTTACGATTAACCGAGGTTTGATAACCACTCTGCTCACCAATACGTTGTGCAGCTTTTTTTAGTTCGATTACTGGATGCACAATAAACTTAGAAGAAATAAAGACGAGCAATATTGATATGACAATCGTTAAAAGCAGTAATACCGCTAAAAATGATCGAAATTCATGCATACTTTCACCAACATCCGGTCTTATAAATACTGTATATTGCTGATGATTGATCTGCATTTTCGTGCCTACTGTATTTATTGATTCATTATCAAAAAATCCAGTGATAAATAGATTGAATGGACGATTTTTAATACCGTGATAAACGCCATCTCGTTCCATTTTAATCGTATCTAATTTGAGGTTATCTAATCTAAATTTTGTTCCATAATTTTCTTTTAAATCATGGTTATTGATTGCCAGTACTTGAAAATTCAAATTCCCAAGTTGCGCAAAAAACGCTTGTGGTTTTATTTCAGGGTGTTTTTCAATATATTTTTTTTGAGATAATAATACTTGCGTCACCCTTGCATCATTTTGTTCTTTCAATATGACGTGATAATACATATTAGAAATTACAAAAGCAATTACTGCACTAATGAGCATGACATGAAGCGTTGTAACAATAAACCTTGTAGATAAATGTTTAAACATGATGCACCTTATACCCTACACCACGTACTGTTACGATTTCCATTTGCGTATCATAATTTTCTAATCGCTTCCGTATACGTTTAATATGAACATCCACGGTACGTTCATCTCCCTCAAAATCAAGCCCCCAAATTGCTTCAATTAATTGCTCACGCGTAGCAATATTAGGTTGATGTTTAACTAAATAATACAGTAGTTCAAATTCTTTACGTGGCAAATAAAGTGTATCCTGATGTATATGGAGTTCATATGTATCCTGGTCTAGTTCCACATTTCCTATTTTAATTGATGTGATATCTAAGTTATAACGTTTCAAGATTGCATTCGCTCTAAAAAGTAATTCGTCAAATTCAAAAGGCTTTGTAACATAGTCATCACTACCCGCTTCAAATGCGATGCGTTTATCACCCAACGCATCACGTGCTGTAAGCATAATAACCGGCAGTTGATGACTCTCTTTTATCGCTTCACATAATTCAAATCCGTTCATTCCGGGCATCATAATATCAACTACACACAAATCTATCTTCTCATTTTCCAGAACTTTAAGAGCAGCCTCTCCACTACCTGCGCTATATACTTCATAATGATGTTTTATAAATCCTTCCACCACTTGATTTCTTATACTTTGTTCATCATCTACAATTAAAATTTTATTTTTCATCCAATATACTCCTTTGTTCATATTCTGTTCATATTGATTGTTTATGATAACACTATCAACAAAACGAGAAAGGTGATCATTATGAATTTAGCACTTAAAGAAATTAAGTATTACAAAATGAAATATGTATTGATTGCAGCAATCATATTTCTATTAGCATTTCTGGTATTATTTGTTTCAAGTTTAGCACAGGGTTTAGGAAAAGATAATATTTCATTTATAGAACATATGGATGGTAAGTATTTTGTCGTTTCAGAAGATGCAGATAACAATTTGCTCAACGCACCACTTGATAAAGAAGATGTAAAAGTTTTAAAAGATTTTAATATTCCTTTAGTTCAGATGCAACCGATTAAAATTCAAAACAACGATAAGTTTTTACTGACTACCATTTCTAAATTACATGCATTGCCAAAAGATGGCGATGTCGCTCTAGATGTTCATCTTAACAAGTCGTATGACTTAAAAGATAAACTAAATATTGTAGATAGCAATGAAAGTTTACGTATTTCAGACTTTGAAAAATTTCAAATGTATTCGCACATGCCTGTAGGTCTTGTTAATCAAGCAACTTATAACAAAGTTGTACCACATGAAGCTATCAACACAGCAATCATTAATCAACATGTATTAGACAATGTTTCAATTAAAGAGTTAAAACAAGACTTAAAACATTCTAAAATCATAACACCTGAAGATGCGATGAAAGCTATCCCAAGTTATGAAGCTGAGCAAATGCCTTTAAACTTAATGGTATTTTTCTTATTTTTAATCTCAGCTATCGTCATCACGGTATTCTTCTATATCATTACGATTCAGAAGACAACTGAATACGGCATTTTAAAAGCGATTGGAACAAGTCATAAAAAACTTATATTTAAACTGATTCAGGAAGTATTTATTATAGTAATTTTTAGTGTGTCATTAGCTATCTTTATTATTACCGCTATCAATAACTTTATGCCACCAGGCATGCCATTTTATCTAAATAATAATCTTATTATGATTCTAGCTGGACTGTTCTTATTTGTATCGTTTATTGGTGTAATGTTATCTATCATCAAGGTGCTTAAGATTGATCCAATAGAAGCAATAGGAGGAGAATAATATGATTCACGTGAAACATCTTACAAAATCATTTAAACAAGGTGATACTGAAGTAACAGTATTAAAAGATATCAATTTTGAAGTCGCACCAGGTGAAATCGTATGTCTATATGGTCCATCTGGTTCCGGGAAAAGTACACTACTCACGATTATTGGTGCATTACTTAAACCAGCGCGTGGTGATGTACTGATTGAGAATAAATCAATAACTACATTGAAACAGCATGAACTTACACAACTTCGTTTAAGTGAAATAGGCTTTATCTTTCAAGCCTCACATCTTGTTCCATTCTTAAAAGTGAAAGAACAATTGATGCACGTAGCGCTTGAAAATAAAATGGATAAAAAAACAGCAAGTAAACGTGCTGATGAATTACTCAACACTTTCGGTCTTGGACATCGTACAAAACAATATCCTAAAAATTTATCGGGTGGAGAAAAACAACGTGTTGCCATTGCACGAGCCTTCATGAATGAACCTTCATTAATACTTGCTGACGAACCTACAGCAAGTCTTGACTTTGAGCGTGCAACACAAGTCATTGAAGCGATTCGTGAACGTGTAAAAGCACAACAAAGTGCGTGTATCATCATCACTCACGATGATCGTATTTTTAAATATGCCGATCATCTTTATCGTTTAGAAGGTGGAAAGATGGTAAAAGAAAGATAAATATAAACATAATAAACCAAAGACATATTAACGTCTTTGGCTTATTATTATGGGAGAATTTCTTATTTTTCTTTAATGTGTAACTTCTGAAGTTGCGATACCCGTCACTGACTTGACCTGAACTTCCTTAAATTTCTCTTCTGTATCTGCCTTACCTAAAAATGTACCTAGGAATGCTGCAATAAAACCTGCTGGAACAGAAATAATCGCAGGATTAGCAAGCGGGAAAATAGGATCCATATTTATAAAACCTGTTCCTGCCGGGTTCATAACATTCGGACTTAAAATCACTAATATAATAGATGTCAAAAGTCCTACAACGATTCCTGCTATAGCACCTTGCGTATTAAATCTCTTCCAGAATATCGTATAAACAATTACCGGTAAGTTTGCACTCGCTGCTACACAGAATGCCAATGATACTAAGAAAGCAACGTTCATATTTTGTGCAAATAACGCTAATACAATCGAAAGAATAGAAACTGCTAATGAGGCAATCTTTGCTGCACTCATTTGTTCTTTCTCACTAATGTTACCCTTCTTAATAATCTCACCATAAATATCATGTGCAAATGCAGAAGCTCCTGATAACACAAGGCCTGCAACAACTGCTAAAATCGTTGCAAATGCTACAGCACAGACAAATGACATGAGCAAATCTCCACCAAGTTTATCTGCAAGTAACGGTGCAGCCATATTTCCAGCAGGATTCGCTTTTATAATTTCCTCACGAGATAAAAGACTAGCAGCACCAAAACCTAAAAATATCGTTAAAATATAAAAAATACCGATAATCCAAGTTGCCCACATTACAGAGCTTCTTGCTGTTTTAGCATCACTCACCGTAAAGAAACGCATTAATATATGTGGTAACCCTGCCGTTCCAAATAACAGGGCAATAATCAGCGAAATATTATCAAGAGGTGATTTACCTTGGGAACCTGGATTAATATATTCTCCTTTAAAGTCAGCTGATTTAATATTTTTCATCTGACCAAACATTTCAGCAATGCTGAAATTAAAGTATTTTAATACTAGAAAAGAAATGATGAGCGTTCCAACCATTAGAAGAATCGCTTTAACCATTTGAACCCAGCTTGTTGCTGTCATCCCCCCAAACAATACATAAACCGTCATCATAATGCCAACAATAATAACCGCCCAAGTATATGGAATATTAAATAACAGTTGAATTAATGCACCTGCTCCAACAAGCTGTGCTAACATATAGAATATTACTATCGTGATTGATGAAACTGCAGCCATCGCTCGCACTTTTTTTAATTCAAAACGTGCTGCGATCATATCTGCTAAAGTATATTTCCCTAAATTTCTTAATGGTTCAGCAACGATGTATAATACGATTAAATATGCCGTTAAATAGCCAATACTATAGAAGAAGCCATCGAATCCCCAAAGTGCGATAGCTCCCGCAATACCTAGAAATGATGCTGCCGATAAATAATCTCCTGCAATCGCTAAACCATTTTGCCAGCCTGTTAAACCTCCACCCGCTGTATAAAAATCTTCAGCAGAATTCGTTCTTTTTGAAGCAAAATATGTAATAAGTAGCGTTAAACTTACAAAAAATAAGAACATAATAATGACTGTCATATTCATGAGCGAGACCCCCTTTTATACTCATTAATGATTCGCTCACTTGCGGCATCGAACTGCTTCGCTTTACGCATATAAATTGTGACTAATGTCCAGACCATCACAAATAATAAGAATGCATAAATCCATGCCCATGAAATATTCCAGAAAGCAATATTATTCAAAATTGTCGTATAACCTGTCAGAATCGGAAAGAGCAATGTCGCAACGATAAAGAACAACGTAATCGGAAAAATAAACTTTTTTCTCGCTGCAACTAAATCATTGAAATCTTTCGATGCTGCAATTTTGTTATAATCCTGTTGATTCATGAAATCATCTCCCCTTTATGTCGTGTAAAAATTCCTCCCAAGTTTCATTTTATTCATTTGTCAGAATATTGTCAATTTTTAAAATAAATTAACCGTTGATATATTAATCAACGGCTTTATAAGAATATTTAATGGATAACAAAGCTAAAACAATAAATATACTCCCTACAATCATTAAAGCATTATATGGTAAATGCCAGGCAATGATAAGACCACCTATTGCTACTCCGAGTGCCATTCCAAATTGTGTAGATGACGTACTAAATGTTTGATTAAAACCTGCATTTGTATCTGAAATTTGAATTAAGCGCATTTGTGTCGGTGCATTCATCGACCATCCAGTTAGGCCTAACAACATGACATTGATACTTAATGTCCATACATTATACTGTGTCACAATAAAAGCAAGTAAAACAAAGATATAAACTGTCATTAACATCGTTAATGTCTTTTTAACACCTAGTTTCTCTATAAATATACTTCCTAAACCACTTCCGACTATACCACTTACACCGTACAGTAAATACAGCAGACTTACCATAGATGCTTGTAAGCCTAACTGATTAAAGTAAGGGGTTAAATACATATACAAAATGCTTTGACCCACAAAAAATAAGAACGATTGCATATGTGTAAATAGTATTCGATGATCTTTCAAAGCGCCCCACTGACTAAAAAATGACGTCGCTTCTTTTCCTGGAATACTCGGAAAAAATAAAATTACTAAAATTAAAATAATTAAAGATAGAGTGGCCGCAAACAAAAAGATCATCTGCCAATTGAATCGTTCTGTAATTAATATACCGAGTGGAATTCCTAACACGAGTGAACCACTTATACTCATCATTATCATACTAATGGCTTTCGTTTGAAAACTTTGAGAAACTACATTGACCGATAATGATAACCCGAGGCCAATTAACATTGAAACACATATCGCAAGAATAACCCTGGATATTAGTAGCATCGTAAAACTTATGCTTAACGCACTCAATACATTCCCAAAAATAAATAATATGATGAAACCAATCAGTAGCTTTTTTCTATTGAATGCTGCTGTTGACGACATCAATATCGGTCCTGCAAGCGCAAAAAATAACGCAAAAATTGTTATCAAATTACCTGCCATCGGAATTGATACATGATAATCTTTCGCAATATAAGGCAATATACCTGAGACCACTAGCTCGGTAAGACCTGCAAGAAATGTAAGCATAGCCAGTATTAATAGATTCTTATTCATATTTATCCTCCAAAAAAATAGCACCTTCCAAATGGAAGGCGCTGCAAGTTGCCAACAAAATTAATTGTCACCTATTTAGTTCATTATATCAATTTATTATATTCTGTAAATACTAACAGCGTACATATTTACGTTTGAAACCAATCCTATTTTTCTCAATCGCTTTCTCAATCGTCTCTAATGGTTTCACTTCGCCAGTTGGTTTGTGCTCTCGATTAAATGGTACGGCACCAACTGACTTTGCAACTGTTGTTGCTTTATCATGTAAATCTACATATGAAATTGCTACACATTGAATAAAGTTACCTATCCCTACTTTCGTTCTATCAGGAGCAGTATGAATTTCTTTCTCAGCGCGATCTAGCATCTTACTTAACTTTTCGGTATCAAATGTATCATCTTTCTTATGTCCAAGTAACCAACTATAGCAGTTCCAGCCGGCACTCATCTTTAAATCCTCTCCAGAATCAATCCATTTATCCGCAATTTGCTGCGCAATATCTGCTTCTGAGAGCGTTACTGCTACAACATAATCAGATAACATATAAAAGTATGCGCCGTCAATCCATCGCTCATAATCTTCTTCTGTCATAGCATTGGGATCTGCAATTACACCTGCGAAATACATTGCATCATAGTTACCAGTCGCATATAGCTTATCTGCAAGCTCCTGATCTTTCTTGATTATTTTACGCATTGGCTTCATTGCACCCGTTGCTACACCGAATAAAGGTTCTTTTGCGCCATTGCCCATATATATTTTCTTCATACGTTCTTTGCCAAGAGATTCAAGTTCTGCCATCACTTCTTCAAACGTCATTTTTCCATCTCCCTGTTACTCGTAGTATAATGAATATTACATTTATTATACTGATTACTATGGAGGTACTCCAATGATAAAAGTAAAAAATCCAGATCCCATATTTTTAGAAGGAAATGAACACGCGATACTTCTTCTTCATACATTTACCGGAACAGTTAGAGACGTTAAACAACTGGGCTACCATCTACACGAGCAAGGATACACGGTGCTTATCCCATCCTATCCAGGGCACGGATTGCCTATCCAGGATTTTGTGAAATATGATATCGATAACTGGTGGCAAACAGTTGAAGATAGCTTTTTAAAATTAAAGGAACAATATAATAATATCTCTATAATTGGTGTCTCTTTAGGCGGTCTATTTTCACTTAAGCTCGCAGAAAAATACGATGTTAATCAAATTATCGTGATGAGTGTTCCGATGAAAAAAGATCCTGAAGGTATAAAATACCGTTTGAAACAATTTGCACCGAGAATGCACAAAGTCATTTCTTCTGAGCCTTTTCCTGAATCAAATTATCAGCTTATCGATAATTACACAGGTGCCAGTAAGTTTGTTGATTATATTAAAGATATAATGAACAACTTAAATAAAATCAATAGTTCGACAATCATACTGTATGGTAATCGGGATGATACGAGCTATCATGACAGTGCTCAATTTATTTACAACAGTATTCAGTCCAAAAAATTTATTGATCATTATGCTAATGCCGGCCATTTAATGACAGTAAGTAAGGATAAAGAAAAACTTTATACAGATATATTGCATTTTTTAAGGCAGGATATTTAATATCCTGCTTTTTACATAGATTTATATTCTGTTTCAAGTGCATCGGCCAACATTTGGATTGCTATTAAAATCAACACGACAAATGTACAAGGTACCATAAATGTCCACCATGAAGAATACAACTCTGGCATATGAAACCCTAATAATGTCGTAAGCTCTGGCATAATAAGTGTAAAATCATTGCCTAAACATGCTTCAAAACCATCGCATGTCTTCGTTCCTCCAAAGAAAATACGGAAAAATGAAATATGGCTGAGTACCATTAATGCTTGATATAACATGCGGACAAAGATAATCAATAATCTATTCTTAATATTGGGATAAACATGACGTATTAATTTTTGTGTCTTGCTGGCACCAATTACGGTTGCAGCATCCATGTATTCTGTATTCAATATTTGTTTCACCTGATCTCTAACGACTACCATTGTCGTTGGTACCATCACAAGTGCAATCACGACTAACATATACCCTATTCTAAACGGCATATCATAGCTAAACTTACCCTTTATTGCTGTCAGTACCGGAAATAACAACATATATGTAACGATTGCCTGCGGTATAAAATAATATGCATTCAAAAATCCATCTGTAACAATATCTGCTGTTCCTTTACGAAAAGCGAGATAACTTCCAAGAATAACAGCAATGATAAATGAAATAAGAACAATACCAATGACAAAGATAAACGTGATGCGGTATCCATGCCAGCTCTCCATAAATATTGACGCGCCGAAGCGATCAGTACCGAACCAATTGACAACGCCAGGTGGCACTGGATTTTTTATTTCACTTGTCATCACGTTAAATTTATATACTTTTACTTTGTTCTGAAGCATATCAAAGTAAAAGACACTTGTTATAAAAGGTAAGATGAGGATAATCAATGCCAGCCATATCTTAAATAACTTCCTCATAACTTCACCCCCGTTCTAAATTCAACGAGTTTCTGAATGATAAATAACGCGATATATATCGGAACAAACATTAGTACCAATATCGTCATCAACATTATGGGGGCGTGATAATAATATAAGAATTGTGTAGCGCCAAAATAACCTAATATGACTTCCATAATTAATAGACTGGATAGCGTCATCCAGACGACCTGCTTAAAATTGATGTAAAATGTTATCCATACATTTGACAAGACATGCTTGTGCAGAATTTCAAAATCATTGAGTCCTTTTGCGCGTGCGAGTACTACATAATCTTTATCCAGTTCTTCAGTAATCACCTGATCCAAAATTTTATATAACTGGACAAATGGAATTACAGACAGCATGATTGCTGGAAATACAATCGCTTCCTGTTCCCCGTAACTTGCTACTTCCATTATTAATATACCTGTTTGCTGATAAAAAAAGATAATAAAGATAATGACACAAGGAATATAAAAGATATCCGGTAAATAACCTAAAATTTTTACGAATCGCTTCATTATGTAATCAATTAACTTAAATCTTTTAGCTATAACAACACATAATATACTTAAAATAGTACCGAGCATTATACTTAAAAATAAAATAAGCATTGAATTTCGCCATGGTCTAAAGATAAAAGATAAAAACGGATGTTCTATGTAACTACCTGGTGTCTTAAAAGTGACTGTATCGATATGCATTAACTGTTTAATAAATTGGGGGAAAGCCTCAAAAAAATGAGTTAAATCAAATTTAAAATTCTGATTAAAAAGTAAAATAAAGGCACTCAATAGAAAAAAATTAAATAATACTAATATTACTTTTACTCCATTCACAAATATTTTATTCAATAGCGTGGCACTCCTCTCTGAATATTAAACACAAAAAAGACAGCAATGGCTGTCTTTAATGCTTAATGTACTTTTTCATCAAAGTGTTCTTTTCTTAAACGTTCCGGATAATCTACTGTCCAGAATGTCGCATTCGGTAGTTCGCTTGGATCTGGTTGATATATCGCATATTTCCCTGACCCTTTCTCTTTCTTCTGTCTCTCAAAATCCTTAAGCGCACGTAATGCAGGTTTGTGCAGAATCCATATTGCGATAATATTACACCATGCCATCAATCCTACACCTAAGTCACCCATTGCCCATGCCACATCCGCTGTTTTTATCGCACCATAGAATGTAGCGCCAACAATAATTAAACGTGCAACGTTTATTAAAAACTTATTCAAAGACACGCTACTATTCTTCGTTAAATAAGATACATTTGTTTCTGCGATATATGCATATGCTAATATCGTCGTAAACGCAAAGAAGAATAATGCAATTGCTACGAAATATGAACCAATGCCTGAATATGCCGGATCAAACTGATAGCCACTTCCATGGAATGCTTTATCAATACCCGCCTGAACATACATTGCAGTTCCTGAGTAGTCTTTCACGCCATCTGCGTTAACTGCGTATATACCACCATCTTTAATTAAGTTTGGCATATCGCCTTTCATCGTACCATCTGTCGTATTGAACGTTCCTGATAATAAAATAATTAACGCTGTTGCTGTACAAACAAACAATGTATCGACATATACAGAGAATGCCTGAACTAATCCTTGTTTAGCAGGATGTGAAACTTCTGCAGCTGCTGCAGGATGCGGACCTGTACCTTGTCCTGCTTCATTTGAATAAAGACCACGTTTTACTCCGATTTCAATCATCGCACCTAGAATTCCACCAAATGCCGATTCCATATTAAATGCTGATTTAATAATCAATGCCATTAATCCAGGTACTTTATCAAAATTAATTACGATAATCACTACTGCGAGTAAAATATATAATATCGCCATAAATGGTACTACTGCTGTTGCTACTGAAGCGATCCAGCGTACCCCTCCAAATATGATTAAAGCTAAAACAATCGCAAGCACTACCCCGATAATCCATCCTTCAACACCAAATGCGTTCTTCATTGAACTTGCAATCGCATTCGACTGAATACCCGGTAAAAGTAACGCTGTAGAAATAATTGCAAGTACCGCAAACAATGCAGCGTACCCTTTTGCAAATCCACCTTTCATACCTGCTTCTATATAGTAAGCAGGTCCACCGCGATACTCCCCATTAATTTCACGTTTATAAATTTGCGCTAGCGTAGACTCAATAAACGCTGAACTTGCACCTAAAAATGCGGTCATCCACATCCAGAATACTGCTCCTGGACCACCGATATAGATCGCTGTTGAAACACCGACTATGTTACCCGTCCCTACACGTCCAGCAAGCGATAAAGCAATTGCCTGGAAACTAGAAATCCCTGTAGGCGACTTCTCCCCTTGGAACATTAGTCGAATCATCTCTTTTAAATGTCTGACTTGAAAGAACTTCATCATTAATGAAAATGAAATCCCTGTAATTAACAACCCATACACTAACGGTTTGCTCCACACAATTTCATTTAGAAAACTCACAATACTTTCCATAACTACACCCCTTTAATGTATAAACGAAAAATACTTACTTTTTTATTATATAGTCACATATTACATGTTGCAATAGTATTTATTGATTATTCTGAATATTTAATTAAATATTCGTTCTAAAACATTGCGATTTAGGGGTTTAATGATCAATAAATAATCATTTCCAATGAATAAATAATTGATAATCGCTATAATAGTATAAAATACCAATACTGATGGAGGTTGCATATGAACATTTTAATCACAGGCGGTACAGGACTAGTAGGTTCAGCTCTTATAAACACTATTCAGCAAAAATATAAAAATGCGCATATTTATATTACAACGAGAAGCAATAAACAAAGTTCGACTGGCATCAGCTATGTCAACTGGCAACAAGATGATTGGTATCAGGCAATACCACAACTAGATTTAGTAGTTAATCTGGCTGGTGCATCCTTAAATAACAGATGGACGAAAGAACACAAAGAAGCGATCATTAAAAGTCGTGTTGAAAGTACTGAAAAGCTTATGCCATTATTCAAATCTCTTAACAAGAAACCATTCTTTATATCAGCAAGTGCGGTAGGTTATTATCCCGCTTCTAAATCTTTAACTTATAACGAAACCAATGTATTCTCACCGTTTGATTTCTTATCAAAGACTATTTATCTATGGGAACAAGCAGCTCGAAAAATTGAAGCTTTAGGTGTAGAAACAGCAATCTGCAGATTTGGAGTAGTTTTTTCTAACCAAGGTGGGGCATTACCTTTGATGTTAAAGCCTTATCAATACTTTGCAGGTGGTAATATTGGTGATGGACAGCAACCTTACAGCTGGATTCATATCGAGGATCTTGCAGAAAGTATGCTTTATATTTATGACAAACAATTAACAGGTATATTTAATATGACTTCTCCTCAACCTGTAACACAACAACAGCTCGGAACAACCATTGCGCGTGTTATACACCGACCACACTGGACGAAAGTACCCAACAAAGTAATGGACATTGTACTAGGAGAGCAATCCGTAATGGTTACAAAAGGACAAAGCGTATTACCTGATCATCTATTGCAGGCCGGATATACATTTAAATATCCTACAGTTCAGTTAGCTCTGGAGCAGTTGTATGGTGAATAAAGAAAGAAAGAAAGCAGTTGAAAAGCTGTGGCGAAAAGAAAAGTATAAAGTGATGTACTATAACCAGAATCAATATAACTTTATTCGTCAATTGATGCGTGAACAACTGGATGATATACACATATTAGAACAAATTATTGATGAAACATATCGCATGACACCAACGCGAGGCTCGAAGTTAAATAGCTATCAGCATATGTGGGGATATTTCAAAAAAATTGCTACTGAAGATGAAAAATCACAATATCGAACATTTATTCAAAACTTTGATAATAAAGAATCAGAACTTCATACATTACTTAAGCAGCTTGCTGAAAAATATGATGTACAATATTTAAAAAACAGCAGCATCTTATTTTAAAGATGCCGCTGTTTTATTTTATATTAAATTGCTGTTTTAATAAATTTACATCCTTTGTCCAGAAGTAGCGAATATGATTTGCCTGGTACGCGACCTGAATTAAACCATTCGTCATCCAGGTAGATAGTAAATCAAAAGGCACACCCATTGCATGAATCTCTTCATCTGTCACAAAATCTTTGTGCATAATATCCCTCTTTATTTGTATGAATTAATTCATATTTTTAACTACAATGCAGTTAAAGTCAATATTATAAAGATAATTTATTTTACTGTTTAACAGCGCTATATCCACCTTTAATATTAATAATATCGTTATATCCTAATCGATGTAACACACTCACTGCTATCGCACTTCTGACACCTGATTGACAATGAACATAAACTCTTTCATCTTTTTTAAATGGTATTTCCTCTTTTTCTAATTTACCAAAATGGACATGTTTTGCATTATCAAAATGTGATTCTTGCCATTCCTGATTGTTGCGTACATCCAAAATATTAATTTGTGTTTGATCGATTGATTTGAAATGTTGTGGTTCAATTTGTTGCATTGATCCACCAGTCACATTTTTAACGTAACCAGTCACATTATCAAATCCTATTAATTTTAAATCATTTGCTGCGTTCTGCACGTCTTCGAACGAACCAATTAACTGAATCGGTGTTTCGTAGTCCAGATACCATCCTACAAATCCTAAAAATTTGCTGTTATACGGCACGTTAATACCTTTACTTAAATTATCTAAGAAAATTTCTTTCGCCCTTAAATCAATGCTCTTTATACCGTCAAATAAATTTTGTAGTGGTGGTACTATGGCATTATCAATTAATGCTACACCATCACGATTCATATGTTTCATTTCTTTGAAATAATATGGTGGTTCTGGTTGTTCACTTGTTAATGTTTTAATGAAAGTTGCTTCATTTTTAATTTGAAATGCCCAGCTCTTTTCACGTTCATATCCTAAAGTTGTTACTGGAACTGCACCAAGTGACTTACCACAGGCACTGCCTGCACCATGTCCTGGCCATATTTGAATATAATCTGGTAATGCATCCATCTTTTTAAGCGATTCAAACATTGCTTTTGCACCGATTTCA
Organism: Macrococcus epidermidis; assembly: GCF_003259695.1. Lineage (GTDB taxonomy): Bacteria > Bacillota > Bacilli > Staphylococcales > Staphylococcaceae > Macrococcoides > Macrococcoides epidermidis. The sequence goes on along the minus strand of NZ_PZJH01000003.1, from coordinate 96,462 downwards.
GTAGTATCTTTTATGCCGGCTGCTTCTTCTAATAAATCCGGACGACCGACATCTCCTACGAAGATAAAGTCTCCAGTAAAGAGTCCCATCGGTACTTCTGTTGCATTATCAAACAACAGAAAACTAATACTTTCAGGCGTATGTCCTGGTGTATGGATTACTTTAAGTTTTACATTGCCGACATTAATAATATCGTCTTCTTTTAGTAATTGATAATCTCCATTAATATGCTGATATGACCAGTCATCTCCACCTAATCCAGAGACAAATGCTTTAGCATTTAACGTTTCATTCGCTTCTCTTAACCCGGAAGCAAAGTCTGCATGAATATGCGTTTCAGTTACTTTATTAATCGTCAGCCCTTCTTGCTCTGCAGCTTCAATATAAGGAGTAAGATCTCTCAGTGGATCGATGATGATTGCTTCTCCTGTCTTTTGACAACCTACTAAATAAGACATTTGTGCTAATTGCTGATTAAAAAATGATTTAAAATACATTGTTTTACCTCCATTATCAATTAAATAAATAAGTTTAAGTTTGCTTTTTCAGTATCACCTAAGTATGTCGCTACACCGCCATATTCAACGCCTTCAATTAACTCTTCACGTGAAACAGCCATAATATCCATACTCATTGTGCAGGCTACCATCTTGATGCCCATACTTTGCGCTTTCTCAATCATCACTTCTAACGAATCTACTTTCTTCTTATTCATAACATGTTTAATCATTCTAGACCCCATACCACCCATGTTCATTTTAGAGATAGGTAATTTTCCAGCATGTTTTGGCATCATCTGACTAAACATTTTATCTAAACCTTGTTTATCTACTTTTATTCCTGGTCGTTTAATCACATTTAGACCCCAGAAAGTAAAGAACATCGTCACTTCTTTACCCATAGAAGCTGCCCCAGTCGCTATAATAAATGATGCTAAGGCTTTATCTAAATCTCCGCTAAACACAACCATCGTAGCACCGGTCTTAGTTTCAACTAATTGATGACCATTACTATCGTCCATCACATTCACCGGTAAACGCTTACCCTTTTGAATTACGGCAATGACTTTGTTTCCTTCTGTCTCATTCTTTACAACTGTATTGCCTGTCACTTTAGCCCATGATTCGATATCCTGACAGAAACCAAAGTCTGTAACGTGGATTTCTAGTTGTTCACCATCCTGCATACCATCTAAATTTCCTTTTACTTTTAATATTGGACCTGGACATTGCAATCCACTTGCTTCTACAAATCTTCTATCTTCTCTTAACATCATTTGTTTTACATCTCCACTTTGTTCAGTATTTGTTATCTTTTCTTCTTTATTGTTTATATTCATATCATTCATTCTTTGAGGTGATTTTGATATATTTTGTGGTTGCGATAAGTAATTCTGTTTATATAATTTGTAACCACCATCTAAATTAATAACATCGAATCCTTCATTTTTTAAGATACGAGCTGCATTATATCCACGTTGTCCAACCTGACAATAAATAACAACCGGCATTTCTTTATCAATTTCTGACAAACGTGTTCTTAGCTCACCTAACGGTATATTTTTAGCATCTTTAATATGTCCCATTTCATATTCAATAGGTTCTCTTACATCGATAATCTGATGTTCAGTATCATCAATGTCACTCACCTGCATCAATTTCATGTCATCTTCTAATACATTTTGTGCAATATATCCCGCCATATTCACCGGATCTTTTGCAGATGAGAAGGGTGGCGCATATGCAATTTCAATACGTTGTAAATCTGTAACTTTCTGACCAAATGTAATTGCACTGGCAATTAGATCAATACGTTTATCTACACCTTTTCGTCCGACAATCTGCGCTCCGTAAATCTCTCCTTCAGGAGAAAATATTACTTTGATTGTCATCGGCGTTGCACCAGGATAATAACTTGCATTAGATTGACCAGACACATGAATAACATGATATTGTTTTCCTAAAGTTTTTAAAGCCTTCTCATTTAAACCTGTGCTTGCAACATTTAAATCAAACACTTTAGCAATCGCTGTACCAATCGGATTGAATTTTTCAACTTGCTTGCCATTTAAATGATCGGCAAGCAATCTGCCTTGTCGATTAGCGATCCATGCAAGTGGAATGTGAACATCTTGTACACTAATCGCATGCGTTACTTCTGCAACATCACCAATGGCATAGATCGATGCATCTGAAGTTTGGAATACATCATTTGTCTTAATCGTTTTCTTCACACCCAAATCTAATCCTGCTTCTTCTGCTAAAGTAGATTCTGGTAATACACCAATAGCCATAATAACCATGTCTGCATTTACGACATCACCATTACTTGATAACACTGTATTTTCATTTATCTTTTCAATCGATTGTTTTAATCGTAAGTCCACACCTTTATTTATCATATGATTATGTAATTCAATTGCCATATCCATATCAATACCAGGCATTACTTGATCACCTAACTCAAATAAAGCAACATCTAAGTCTAATGCTTTCAAGTTTTCAGCCATCTCTAAACCAATGAACCCTCCTCCAACGACTGCCGTTGACTTCACATTATTTTCTTTAATATATGCAATAATTTTATCCATGTCCGGAATATTTCTTAAAGAAAATACATGTTTAAAATCTGCACCTTCAATTGGTACATGAATAGGTTTAGCCCCAGTTGAAAGTACTAAAACGTCGTATGCAATCTCACTACGTTGTCCATCCGCCTCAATCGTAATTGTTTTGTCTTCTCTATTAATTACAACAACATTCGTATCTGTCATCACATTAATATTCATTCTGCTTTCCATGAGTTCTGGGGTCTGAATTAACAATTTACTTCTATCTTTTATTTCCTCACCGATATGATATGGCAAGCCACAATTAGCAAAAGAAACGTAACTACCTCGCTCAATTAAAGTAATTTCATCTTGTTCATTTAATCTTCTTAAACGTGCTACTAATGACGCCCCACCTGCTACGCCACCAACGATTACTATCTTTTTATTCATTTATTATTCCTCCTCAACCAAAATACCTATAGGGGTATATTAAACTATATATATCAACATGTCAAATACCCCATCCCCTATTTTTATGATTGACAAAAATACCCCGTTAGGTATATAGTTGTAGACATTACAAAACAGAAAGAGGTTATATAATGGAATACGATAAAAGTGCAATGAACAGACTTAAACGTATACAAGGTCAATTAAATGGTGTGATTAAAATGATGGAAGAAGGAAAAGATTGCAGAGACGTTGTTATGCAGCTTAGTGCATCTCGTAGCGGTATTGAACGCTTAATTGGAGTGATTGTTAGCGAGAATTTAACTGAATGCGTTAAAGAAAGTGTTAAAAATAATGAAGATACAGATGAACTTGTAAAACAAGCTGTTGATTTGTTAATAAAAAGCAGGTAACACAAATGACAAACTATCAAATAATTAATGTCGAAACATTAAAATCATTATTAGATCAGAAGAAAATTAATCTCATCGATGTGAGAGAAGTTTATGAATATGAAGAGCATCATATTCAAGAAGCAGTTAATATCCCTCTATCCGTATTATCAGAACATACCGATCAGCTCAATAAAGATGGCCATTACTACATCATCTGTAGATCAGGTAACCGAAGTGGGCAAGCTTGTCAGTATTTAAGTGATTTAGGGATAAAAACGACTAATGTAGATGGTGGCATGTTAGATTGGGAAGCTTTATAATGGCATTTCTATTATTTGCTGTTATTGGAGCACTCGGTGCATTCCTTTCTGGACTTATTGGTATTGGTGGTGCAATTATTATGTATCCGATGCTACTATTTATTCCACCATTATTTAATATTGATATGTCACCAACGACAGCAGCCGGTCTCACTGCAGCCCAGGTATTCTTTAGTACATTCAGTGGAAGTATTAGCCAAAGAAAGAATGAAAATCTCAACTCATCTATTATTATACCGATGAGTATCGGTATTCTTTCAGGAAGTATTACAGGCGCATATGTCGCATCAGTATTTGATGAAAGTATCATCAATATCGTGTATACATTTCTCGCTATTGTGGCAGTTATTCTTATGTTTATTAAAGTGAACCCAAATGACACGAACGCAAAGTATAATAAAATAGCATTATTTATTGTAGCTGCAGTAATAGGAATTTTATCAGGAATTGTAGGTGCTGGAGGAGCATTCTTAATCGTTCCGATCCTACTTACATTCTTTAAAGTACCCTTTAGAGTTGTTGTTGCTAACAGTATCATCGTTGCTTTCGTATCATCAATTGGTACATTCTTTACGAAATTCATAACAGGCAGTGTTGATATGGAGCATGCACTACCATTAATTATCGCCAGTTTAATATTTGCACCACTTGGCACGAAAGTATCTAAACAAACAAATCAAACAGTATTAAGATATATACTGACTGCTTTAATAATCATCGCAGCGATTAAGATGATTATGGATATAATATAAAAGAGAGCCGAGTGGCTCTCTTTTTTAATCGATTGAGTTTTTCTTGAACAAAAATGCTGTGATAATAAACGAAATAAGTGTCCAAATCCCAATAATAATAATATGTTTTATATCATTATTTTGAGCTAATAAGTCATATTGCGCTGTAGGACTATAACTATTGAGTCTCACAAAGAAATTATCTTTATCAAACCCCATATTAGAGAAGGTTGGTGCCATTGCAAATAAAAATAGTACTGGTAAATAGTATACACTAGTTTCAGATACATTCTTAACTGCTAAACCTATAGCAATTCCTATAAATAGGAAAAATAAGAATAATAGAATAAATCCTATAATCATTTTTCCATTTGTAAGTACACTGACATCTATAATTATTAGGCTTATAAAAATCGTAATTATAGTAAAGAAACTCACTACTAAACTTTTGCCTATAAGAATATCCAACATCGATGCAGGGGAATTAACAAGTCCCCTTAAGGTATTCTTCTCTTTTTCTTCAGCTATCATTGTCATCATTGTTCCAGTCAAGACTGCCCCTAAACAAATTGCAATCATTAATATTGCCAGACTTTTCCCCCCGTCTCCTTGTAAAGGAGTTTTACTAAATATTAAAGACATTACAATTGGCAATATCGGCATCGTTAGTAACATCATGTTTCTCATAAATTCTTTGAAATCTTTTTCTGCAATTGCCATTACTCTATTCATCTTCATATTAAACAAGCTCCTTTCCAGTCACTTTAATAAATACTTCGCCTAATGTCGGTTCGTTGGTATAAATACGTTTCACTTGTTTCGTATTGAGTAAATCTGTAATTTGCATTACATCTTCTTTATGCACTCTTTTCTTCTCTAAATTATTCATTTCCACAGTAATTGTCTGATCTGAATGTTGATATCTCAAATTATCTGGTGTATCCAGTGCAATAAGTTTTCCGTTATTAATTAACGCAATGCAATCACATAAACTTTCCGCTTCATCCATATCATGTGTTGTTAAGAATATAGTTGTTCCACTTTCTTTTAATTTTAATAAACCTTTATGAATATGTCTTGTCGTATTTGGGTCTAGGGCTGAAGTTGGTTCATCCAGGAATAATAGTTTAGGTTGATGTATTAGAGCTTTTGCAAGCAATATTCTTTGACGCATCCCTTTCGATAACTTTTTAACCACTGTTTTCTTCTCATTTTCTAATTGTACAAATGAAAGTACCTCATCGATTCTATTTACAGGTTGCTTATAAAGTCCTGCAAACATTTTTAAATTATCAAATACTGTTAACCTTTCATATAGTGCACTGTTATCAGAGAGAATACCTATTTGTTCTCTAAACTCTGCTGTTTGAAGTGCTTTATCTTTATATTGAAATACTTGAATGCTACCTTCTGTGATAGATGTTTCTCCTGTTAGCATCTTAATCGTCGTTGTCTTCCCTGAGCCACTCGGTCCAAGTAATCCAAATATCTCACCTTGATTAATATTTAAAGATAAATGATCAACTGCTTTTTGACTGTCGTACATCTTTACTACATCATTCATTTGTATAAGTGTCATAAAAATAGCCTCCAATCAATTTGTTACCCAAATTGTATTAGAGACTAGGGGTTCTCACTATAAAATACACGTTAAATGTACTTAATTTTCCGTGAACTGTACCGTATGACTATTAAAATATCCTTGAATTTCTTTCACTTTGTTACGTGATAATGGTACGAATGTATTTTCTAAACCATCTATTTTAATCGAATATGAATTCTTCGACCATGTAATCATCTCTGTTACTTTCTGCAGATTGATAATATAAGAACGATGGCATCTATAGAAGCCATACACCTTTAATTTTTCTTCAAGTTCATTCAAAGTATAATCTGCTTTAAATGATTCATTATTAAAATGAATATTTACCTTTCCTTCTGCTCCCTCAATATAGTCGATATCTTCAGGATTAATAAATAATGTCTTATCTTCTGTTTTAACAGTTATTCTAAATACGTTACTACGGGAAAAATTCGAATTTATTTCTTGGGAAATATTTTGTATGTCATTAATATTTCCTCTGACTTTATCATTTTCTTTATTATTTATTTTCTTTTCATCATATGTATCATTAATACTTTCTTGATTGTTCTTATTTATCACACTATCCAGCATATCGCGATTATTAAATATCTGAGCAGATTGTCCTTTTTCAATTGAATCAGCTAATTCTACTGCTTCTTCTATGTCCTCATAAACTTCTAAACGTTTAAATTGAAATTTTTTTACCTGATAAATTTCATTTGATAATAATAATCCATGGTCTAAATATGAGAGTATATGTAGAATTTTACGATCCGCATTAAATTGCGTGAGTACATTTAAGATTGTATCAACTGTTTCCACTTTTAAGTTATGTAATATATCTTTAAAAATGATAAGTTTATTATCCTGTACATATGCCAAAGCTACTTTCAATAACACAAATTCATCATATTCTAATTTCTTTACTTTCACATTGCTATATTCTATTAACATAAACTGTCGTAAAACATCATCTATATTATATGTTGCACTAAACCATCTCATATAAAATTTTAATTGTTCTTTAACTGTTAAACGTTCATGAAAAGGTGTATTAAAAGTTTCTATCCATACATCTCTTCCCTCAAAATGAGTGATAATTTCTTTTTGTTGATTCATATTAGAAACAATACATGCATGATCTTTGAAATCTAATGTTTGTAAATGATTAATTAATTCAGTCATACATCCTCCCAATAGTAGTATGTCATAGGAAATATATAGATACTATAAATCTATTATACATGAACCGTAATATACATATTGGATTATCGAATATCAAAAAAAGCCTGTGAATTCACAGACTTTAAAAGTAACTTAATTAATCATTTTATTTTTTCATTCATTTTCAAATATTTATTATAGTTTTCTATCCCAATGTCTTTGTACAACAAGCGCATCTAAATATTTATTTGTATCATCACTCATTTCAACAATGCCTGGTTGTGTTACATCAACAGCAGTTTCTTCTAATGCTTTAGCAACAGATGCATCATAACCGATTGTTTTAAAGTGACGGTTAGCTGCTTCAATGAAATCTTTCACAGGTGGTAATAATGGTGTTTTAACATCTAATACAATCAGACCGTCAAATAACGTAGAATGTACTGTATCAAATGTTTCAGACACTTTCAATTCACCTAATTTAAATGCTTTCTCGCTCACTAATTTATAATTTACTTTATTATCAGCAAGTGTAGTTATTAATTTTTTGATCTTAGCTTCATCTGATTGTTCAGTTACTAATATAGCAACAGATAAAGTATCTAATTTTTTAACTGTATTTTCCATGCTTAATGCTGGAGATTTTTTATCTGACTTAACTTCTTCATCTGTAGTAGGTGCATCAACACCAATTTTTTCAGCAATTTGAGTCGCTAAATCTTTATCTACTTTATTAATATTTGCAACCGCATTTTCTTTTACAAAGTCATGTTTACATTTACCTAATTCGAAAGCAAACGCATCACGCAAATGTTCTTTTTCTGGTTGACTTAAACTGTTATAGAACATTTTCGCTTGTGAATAATGTTCTTTAAAGCTTTCACTTCTAGCACGCACTTTATGAGCATCGATTTTTTCATGATAATGTTCAAATCCACCTTCTTCAGCTGGTGTTGTGTGTGGATTGTTATTATTGATCGCATTGTTATGGTATGCAGTTTGTCCTTTATGGACAAATGTTTGATGCATACCATCACGTTGATTGTTAGCAAACGGACATACTGGTCTGTTAATCGGTAACTGATGGAAATTCGGTCCACCTAAACGTGATAATTGCGTGTCAGTATATGAGAATAAACGTCCTTGTAATAACGGATCATTACTGAAGTCAATACCAGGTACAAGATGTCCAGGATGGAATGCAACTTGCTCTGTTTCTGCAAAGACATTATCTACATTGCGATTTAAAGTCATTTTACCAACGCGTTTTACTGGCACTTCTTCTTCTGGCCATAATTTCGTTGGATCTAGTATATCAAAATCAAATTTAAATTCATCTTCTTCAGGAAGAATTTGAAAACCTAATTCCCACTCAGGGTAATCACCTTTATCGATTGCTTCGTATAAGTCTTCACGGTTATAATCTGAATTTTTACCAGCGATAATTTGAGCTTCATCCCAAACTAATGAATGTGTTCCAAGCAATGGTTTCCAGTGGAATTTAACAAAGTGTGATTTCCCTTCCGCATTTACTAAACGGAAAGTATGCACTCCAAAACCTTCCATCGTACGGAAACTTTTCGGGATACCACGGTCACTCATTGTCCACATTGTCATATGTGTTGACTCTGGGTTTTGTGCAAAGAAATCCCAGAATGTATCATGAGCTGTTCCACCTTGAGGAATTTCATTATGTGGTTCTGGTTTAACTGCGTGTACTAAATCAGGGAATTTAATGGCATCCTGAATAAAGAATACTGGAATATTGTTTCCTACTAAATCATAGTTACCTTCTTCAGTATAAAATTTTGTTGCAAATCCACGCGCATCACGTACAGTATCGTTAGATCCTTTTGAACCTTGTACAGTAGAGAAACGAACAAATACAGGCGTCTTCTTACTCGTATCTGTTAAAAATTTTGCTTTAGTATATTCACTTAAATCTTCATATAATTCAAATTCACCATGTGCCCCATAACCACGCGCGTGAACAATTCTTTCAGGAATACGTTCATGGTCGAAATGTGTCATCTTTTCTCTGAAATGAAAATCTTCTAATAATGTCGGACCACGTTCCCCTGCTTTTAATGAAAATTCATCTTCTGCCATTTTTAAACCTTGGTTTGTCGTTAACGGTGTATCTTCAGAATGGTCTCTACGAAATGCTTCTAATTGCTTATCTTTTTCATTAGTCATTGTAGTGCCCCCTATATTATATTTACATACAAATTACTTATTCCCATTTCAAATAAATAGAAACGTTGTACACTTTTTGTATGGAATTTTATATAATAAAAAATTGCATTCTAATTGTAGAATGCAATTTTAGTAATTTTGACCTTACATCTAAACTTATCATTATAGTTATTTACTTTGATGTAAGCGTTTTATATAATAGGTTAAAGCTTGGAAAGTGGTGAGTTGATGTGAAATACTATCTAATACGTGTTCTAATTTCAATTGTTTGTTTTATTATCATTTCAGTTATCGATATGACTTTATTAACGAAAGGATCTACCGCTGATCTCTTCGCAAAATCTTTTCTTGTCACACTAATTTTTACAATCCTTTATTACTATATCCAGTTACATCGTCATTCCAAATATCATGATTAATTAAAAAATCTGGATTAATTAAACACAGGATTTTTGGCACCAAATATTCTTGCCTTCATTTCTTCACCTGCTGGAGTTCCAGCAAGTCCTCCTAAGCCTGTTTCTCGTAATTCTGCAGGAAGACTACGGCCAACTTTGTTCATTGCTTCGATTACTTCATCTGCAGGAATTTTACACTCAATACCAGCCAAAGCTAAATCAGCAGCAATCAGTGCATTACCTGCTCCAATTGTGTTTCTCATAACACATGGTATTTCTACCAAACCTGCGACTGGATCACATACAAGACCAAGTAGATTTCCTAAAGCATGTGCTAATGCATGTGAAGATTGTTCAGGTTTTCCACCTTTTATCGCTACTGCTGCAGCTGCTGCTATTGCTGAAGCACTACCTACTTCTGCCTGACATCCACCCATTGCACCGGCAACACATGCATTATTGGCAATTACAATACCGAATAATGATGTTGTCAGTAAGAAATCTATTTCCTGTTCTTCAGTTAAATTTAATTTGTCTTCAACAGAAAATAATACACCAGGTATTGTTCCAGATGACCCTGCAGTAGGCGTTGCACATATTAAACCCATTGCAGCATTCACTTCATTTGTAGCAATAGCATACTGCAATGCTTTTGCAACATCGCTACCGGATAAAGGTTCATTTTGTTCACGATATTTTTTCATTCTAATTGCATCTTGTCCAGTTAGACCTGTTACAGATTTCACACCCTCTCCCGAGGAGCCACGTAGAACAGCAGCTTTCATTACTTTTAGGTTCTCTTTCATTTTATTTCTTACTTCTTCATACGTCATATCAGACGTTTCCATCTCCATCTCTGTCATCATTTCAGCAAATGATTTACCAGTTTGTGTTGCAGTATCTATAATTTCTTTAATTGAGTTATACATTTTAGTTCCTCCTCATTTTACTTGAATCAATAATATTCTTTCTAAATCTATACTAGATTTGAAAATTCTATTTGTGGATATTTCTCTTTAATATTTTGCAATAATGCTGGTTTAATCGGTTTGTGTAAATGTAAAGCTACAATATATTTGTTATTTTTTTGTGATTTAATTTCCTCGTTGATTTGTAAACCACTTTCTGCAAGATCATTAATACATCTATTAAATTCTCCTACCGATTGCTCTCCATACAAAACAAGTATTGGTAAAGTATGGTTGAGAAGTGCACAGGCTCCATTGACATGAATACTTCTCAATTTAATAGTACCGCCACCTATAGAGTTTCCACATACTTCAATATGTTTATGTTCACTGTCTAATCTAACAAGCGCTGTGTTAGGATGTTCACCTTTACTTGGTCCTTTTTCTTCAATAAATTCAATTTGAATACCTTTTTCCTTAGCGATATCTATAGAATCTTTTACGCGTGGATCTTCAGTTGGGAAATTTAAAATCCCGGCGATTAATGCTAAATCTGTTCCATGTCCTAGATGTGTTTCTGCAAAAGATTCATAATATGAAATACTTACTTTCTTAGGTTCCTCACCCAAAATATGTCTTGACGCCAATCCTATTCTAACTGCTCCTGCTGTATGTGAACTTGAAGGGCCAATCATAATTGGACCTATAATATCGAATGCACTTTTATAATCTGATGTTCTAGCCATTATTATTTCCTCCTATTGTTTTAACAATATATTTTTACAAATCTTTTATAGGTTTATTTACTATGCATTTTGATTTCTTGCTCTTTTTAAAGTAGGCATCTTTACAGATACTGAGATGTCATGTTTCTTAAAGAATGTTGCAAAGAGCCAAGCTAATACCATACTTGAAACCGCTACTGCTAATCCACAAAGTAGAACAGGAACTGTATCGTTAAATCCGAATGCTACAATAAATCCTGCGATTGGAGTAGCCATTCCTGTAACATTGATAACTAATCCAAACGCTGTTATAATACAAGCATTTACCATACCGATAATCGCATTTGAGCCGTAAAGCTGAACAGGCTTTTCTGCAATAATATCAATTTGTGTTAATGGTTCAATCGCTACAGCAAATGGTGTTGCTTTAGTTCCGTATCCTAATTTTTTAAACAATACAAAGTTTGCAAATGAATTACCTGTACAGCATAGAGCCCCTATAGCCATCGGTGTACCAACTAGTCCCAACAGACTTGTTAATACCATAGAGCTTAGCGGTGTCATCCCAACTACAGGGATAATAGCTCCAAGTACGATTGCCAATACATAAGGATTTGCATCTCCCACAGCAGTGATTGCTGATCCAATTTGAGTTAATACTGCAATTACAGAAGGCTGAATTGCTAAAGCAATAAGTGTCGTTAAAGCTGGTGCCACTAAAATTACAACGATTAAGTCCAAACCTTCAGGTACACGTTTTTCTATTTGTTTAATCAAAAAGCTAATAGCATATGCGGCTATAAACGCTGGTAACAATTTAACTTTTAGCAGTGATAAACCTACGATTAAAGCATATACCGGTGAGATACCTAATTTGATACATGTTAATATTCCGACAGCCAAACCACCAAGGCCTCCAAGTGTATCACCAACTTGTACAAAGAAAGGAATATCAAACACTCCTCCTATTGCATAACTAAGAAATGCTTGTGGTAAAAATGTTGAACAGGCGGCTCCGGAGAGTGCTTGAAGACCTTCCTTACCGTATGGTGCAAAATTTAAAAATAACGACATACAAATAAGTACAACTAATAATGTTCCTACGCCAATAATAATATCCATTGATTATTTCTCCTTTATTTAAGATTAATTTTTATACTTTGAATTTTGACATTCATCATCTTTCAATGGCCATCAAAAGAGTTTGTTATCTTTTTCACAAATTAATCATATCATTTTTGAAAACGGATACAATGAACAAAATATGAATAGATTTTGTATATTTATATTTTATTATGTATAATTATGCTTTGATTTTTATTTCGGAATTAGAACAGTCTTGTTACTCCTACACTTCACCGCTTTAAAGCTTTTATTTATTTAATTTCTGTTATACATATATAAATATTTAAATGTGATTTTTATCACTAATAATTCAAAACCTTTTAAAATCAATGAATTTAAAAGGTTTTAAATTATCTGATATTCTTTAATTAGATAAAGTATTATATTACAAAAATGATAGAGTGTGTGGTATAAATAAAATATTATTTATATTTGATAAAATATAACATAATTTACTTTAATAACATTTTTAAATTCTAATATATTTTTTAATAAATATTCGATATGCATGTAACATCTCTGTTATAACAAAAAAAACCGTCCATTTTAGCATGAGCTAAAACGAACGGTATGAAAATATATTAATTTGTTATTCTTAATTATTTATCTAAGAAGTCACGACCTTCATCTAATTTTTGGAATCCTCTTAAGAAGTATACACCTGCCATAGCTGATAAGAAGATGATACCAATAATAACTGATACACGTGTTTCATCATTAATTAACATTCCGATTAATACCATTACTAAGAAAGCAATTGTAATGTAGTTCGAGAATGGCGCGAATGGCATTTTAAATGGATGATTTTCAGCTAAATCAGGTCTTTGTTTTCTGTATTGTAAATGGCTGAATAAAATCATAAACCACGGAATCATACCTGGTAAGATAGATGCACTATAAACATATACGAAAATATTTGCTGCGCCATCAATATACATTGGTAATACTACATTTAAAATTACTCCGATAAAGATACCAATTGAAATCGTAAGTACAGCATAAACTGGTACACCATTTTTCATAACTTTTGCAAATGCACGCGGCATTTTACCTTCATTTGCTAATGTGTAGATCATACGGCTTGAACTGAAGATACCTGAGTTACAACCAGACATTGCTGCTGTAATCACTACAAAGTTAATAATTGCTGCTGCAGCTGTAATACCAACTTTAGCAAATGTCGCTACGAACGGGCTACCTACGTTACCTAATTCATCCCAAGGATAAACAGTTACGATAACAAAGATTGCACCAATGTAGAAGATTAAAATACGCCAAATAATACCATTAACTGCTTTTACTACGTTTTTCTGTGGATCTTTTGTTTCACCAGCAGTAATACCGATTAATTCTACCCCTTGATAAGAACCAACTACCATTGATAATGCAAAGAAGAATCCTACGATACCTTTAGGGAAGAATCCACCATGCTCCGTTAAGTTACCAAATCCAATAGGATTACCATTGTTACCAAATCCAAATAATATAATACCTAAACCTGCTATGATCATTAAAACAATTGTTACAATCTTAATCATTGCAAACCAGAATTCGAATTCTCCGAATGCTTTAACTGAAGCCATATTCGCTAATGCTAAAGTCACAATTACGATGATACCTGGAATCCAAGTAGGTAAATCCGGCCACCAATATTGCATATATTGTCCAACAGCGATTACTTCACTCATACCAACTACAACCCACTGGAATATATTTGCCCATGCTGTAACATAACCAAACACCGGGTGTAAGTATGTTGAAGCATAATCAGCAAATGATCCAGTTGTAGGGAATAAATAAACTAATTCCCCCATCGCACGCATTACTAAAAATAAAAATAATCCAGCAACTAAATAAGCTAAAATTGCTGATGGTCCAGTCCATTTAATCGTACTTGATGCACCCATGAATAAACCTACCCCAATGGTACCACCTAATGCGATCATTTGGACTTGTCTTGAACTAAGACCTCTCTTTAAATGATTGTCTTCCATTTTTTCTATCCCCTTTTGTTTTTTAAATATTAAAACATTCTTTACTATTCTGAAATTATACTATAATTTCAGAAAATTAGAAGTACTATTTATAAACTTTAGGAGAATATGAAAAGGGTGCAAGAGAAAACCCTTACACCCACGTGCTTTAACGCTTTAAACTTTTTTGAAAAAATTATTTTCAAATAGATTATTTCCTTTTATTTTTTATAATCGTAAGCAACCTCTTGTAATTTTTCATCATATTCAATATATAAATCGTAATCTTTGAAAAACCACTCATCCATTTCGTTAACATAGAAAATAATACCATCTGCTTCAACTTTTGCAATTGCTTTATCATAATCCGGATCCACATTAAATGCTAAAGAGTGACTCTCCTGAATCTTGCTTGAACCATAAATTTTAGCATAGAATTTAACTGCCTGTCCTGCTTCTAAACCAACTTCGTCTTTGAACCATTGCAGTGCTTTATCTGAAATATAAATATTCATATCGTACCTCCCATAATAAGTCTTTCTGAAGAAATTATATCATCAGACTAATATTAAAGTCTTAAATTATGTCTTCATTGAAATAACTAATATGTTAAGGCTGTTTCTTCACCTTTCAACACACGCATGACACCTTCGTATAAAGCTAGTAATTCTTCTTCGCCAGGCATTACTTTTACTTTAGAAATCCACTCAACATGTGATTTTATGTTATCAACAACATATTGGGAATGACTCACACCACCTGTTAAAATGATATAATCTACATCACCTTTCAATACCGCTGCCATTTCAGCAATACCTTTAGCAATCTGATAACACATGCCATCAAAATAAAGCTTTGCTTCCTTATCTCCGTTTAAAGCTTTTTGTTCAATCGTTTGAATATCAATTTCACCTAAATAAGACTTCATACCACCTTCTCCAGCTAGTATTGATTTCACTTGTGAAATATTTAACTTTTCTTCAATAATGAGCTTCGCAAAATTTATTAATGGTAGTTGCCCAGTTCGCTCGGGAGAATAAGGTCCTTCGCCATCAAATGCATTTACACAATCAATAACTCGCCCTGACTGATGTGCACCAATTGAAATACCGCCACCGATATGGGTAACAATCACATTGGCATTAAAATAATCCATACCCTCTTCAGATAACACCTTACGTGCCACAGCCTTTTGATTCAATGCATGAAATACACTTCGGCGCTCAATTCCTTTAAATCCTGAAATGCGTGCAAGATCTTCAAATTCATCCACTACAACCGGATCTACTGTATATGCTTTCACACCGTAATCACGCGCAATATCATTAGCGATGATTGCTCCTAAATTTGAAGCATGCATACCATATGTACCAGAACGAAGATCATTTACCATCTCTTCATTCACCAAATACGTGCCTCCAATAATCGACTTCATCAGTCCACCACGGGCAACAACTGCTGCTAAATCTCCCGGATAAATATTATGAGACTCTAAGAAAGTACGTAAACGCTCTTCTCGCATCTCAATTTGATCCATTACTGTATCATACTTTCCAATCTCTTCAACCGTATATCTAAAAATACTTTCGTCCACACAATTATCACTACAATATAGAGCAACCTTACTAGAAGTTGAACCTGGATTAATGACTAATATATATTTTCCGTCCATTATATGTCCCTCACTTGTCGTACTGCAAAGTCTAGAGCGTACAATTTACTTTCTGGAGAATCACTGCGTGAAGTAAGTACAATCGGTACTTTTGCCCCAACAATTGTACCTCCTATTACAGCATTTCCTATTACTGAGAAAGCTTTATACAATACATTACCAACATCAATTGTAGGTACTACTAAGATATCTGCATCGCCTTGAATAACGCCGTCATACCCTTTATGATCTGCAGCTTCCTTAGAAGTAGCTAAATCAAAAGAAATAGGACCAGCTACAAGCGCATTTTCACTACCTTTAAATAATGAAACGACCTCACTTGCTAATACTGAAGATGGCATCTTCGGATTAAATGTCTCTGCAGAACTAATCATAGCCACTTTAGGTTGCGAAATACCTATGCGATGCGCTACATCAATGGCATTATCAGCAATTTGCTTTAACTGTTCAGAAGTTGGTGTGATATTCATTGCAGCATCCGTTAATAATAACTGCCTGTTATTTCCCGGTAAATCAACAAGCGCCACATGAGATAACACGGATTGACCGCGAAGATTATATTCTTTTTGAAGTACTTCTTTTAATACCGTACGCGTTTGAACCATCCCCTTCATAAGCACTTGGGCATCTCCAGTTGCCGCCATTTCTACAGCACGTTTAACAGAATCTCCCTCCGTTTCACATTGCTCATACATCCATACATCATTTGAATCAATATTCTCTTCTGTATCAAATACGAAAAAAGATACAACATCTTTATATAATTGTTTCGCTTTTGTTATCACTTCTAATATCTCTGGTCTTGAACCACCAGGAATAACTACCTTAATCATCTATATTCCTTCTTTCTGATTATAACCTAGTACTAAGACTAGATAATATTTTTGTTCGATAGTATTTTCTCACATTCGAAAATAGATGTAAAGGAATCATATATAGACACTACAAGTAAAGAATTCAATATAAATTTTACAAGTATTCAATCCATTTCTTCAAAAATACTAAATTTATATAATAAAAATATAATTGTAGGTAATTATTTAGTTGATAATCAAAAAACTCATACACAAAATTTCCATATTTCTGACCTATTATATTCACAATCTTGTGATTTTTATTTATGTCTTTTATGCTAATATTTATTTTAACTTGTGAAAATATGGAGGAAAGTTTGTGAAAAAGTATTTTAATAATGTGTTTTGGAGATGGCATTTTTATGCAGCAATTTTCATTACACCCCTAATCATTACATTAAGTATTTCAGGCATCATGTATTTATTCTATCCAGAAGTAGAAAACAAATTAAATCACGATTTATTATTTGAACAAACGAATCAACCAGAACAATCGCTTAATGATGGTATTGATGACATACTCAACAGTCATCCTGGGTATCATGTTATGAAGATAAGTTTCCTAAAAGGCGATTACAACACACGTGTATCTATAATGGGACCAGATGATACTTCTAAAGTTGTCTATCTAGATCATCATAATCAAGTGAAAGGTGAAATAGAACCTTCTAAATTATTTTCAAATTTCTCTCGTGAAATGCACTCAAATCTATTAACTGGTAATACCTTTATTAATTATTTAGTGGAGCTTGCAAGTTGCTGGGCAATATTCTTAATCATTACAGGATTATTCATGACTTTCTTCCGTAAATATATTACAAACAGCACCTCTAAAATCAAACGTAAAAATCAAGCGAAGTTCCATGCAATACTCGGTACAGTTTTAAGTATTCCTTTATTACTAATTGTGTTAACTGGATTACCCTGGTCAGGATTTATAGGTGCAAAAATTTATGACTTTGCAGTAAATCATTCACTTGTCGGTTACCCTGAATCCGTAAAGACGCCACCTGTATCTAATAATGAGATTGCATGGGCAACACGTGGTGAACATACAAATTCTAAATCTCACGACGGCAATAGACTACCGATTACCCATATCAATGCAATTGCGCAAGAGGAAGGATTTAAGAAGCCTTATAGTATCACTGTACCGATGGATGATAAGGGGACCTATGTATTATCTAAAGCTGCTGGAACAGGTGTGACTGGTCTAGATGCAAATCCACTAGACGAACGCACTATTCATCTTGATCAATATTCAGGAATGAAACTTGCAATTTACGACTTTAATGACTATGGTATACTTGCAAAATTTATTGCAGTCGGTATCCCACTTCATGAAGGGAATTTATTTGGGCTAGCAAATAAAGTCATTAACCTATTATTCTTAGCTGGATTATTAGTGCTGACTTTCTTCGGAATTAAAATTTACTTTATGCGTAAACAGAAAGGTAAACTATCAACACCTAAGTCACAGCCTTATATGAAATATACTTGGTTTTTCGCAATATTACTTATTCTAATGGGAATTTTAATGCCTCTATTTGGCATCTCACTCATAATCATTGCATTTATCGAGCTCATTTTACTGATGAGCAAGAAGAAATACGCGATATAATATAGAACTAATTGAGTAGCTGGATAATTCCAGTTACTTTTTTTAATTTTCAAACAATTGTGATTGTGTGACATCATTTATTCATGTAAGATAAGTCATAATATATTGTACGGAGCTGATTGTATGAATCAAAACAGACATAAACTCGCATTAAAGGTTGCATTTCCACCCACTATTCCAATCTTAACTGGGTTTATCTTTCTCGGAATGACTTTTGGTATATATATGCATTCTTTAGGACATCCGATATGGATGGCTGTTCTTATGAGTGCTTGTATTTTTGCTGGTTCTATGGAATTTGTAGCAGCAACGATGCTGCTTGGTATCTTTAATCCATTTAGCGCTTTTATTCTCGCGCTGATGATTAACGCACGACATCTGTTTTATGGGATTGCAATGCTCGAACGATTTAAAGGTACCGGGAGAAAGAAATGGTATTTAATATTTGGCATGTGTGATGAAACATTCGTTATTAATCAAACAATGTCCATTCCTAAAAATGTCGACAAAGGATTAGTTATGACGTATGTTACGTTATTCAATCATTTATACTGGGTAACTGGTTCTTTTCTAGGAAGTATTATTGGGGGCTTTATTACAGTTGACTTGGAAGGTTTGGAATTTGTAATGGCAGCACTCTTTTTAGTTATTTTTCTTGAACAATGGTTCAAAGGTGGAAGACGCTTTTCAACGCTCGGTATAATCATTTCTATTGTCTGTCTATTAATATTTGGTAAGTCTTACTTTGTTCTTCCTACCATGTTTATTATGCTCATCATTTTCATTGTCTTTAAACGTCCTTTGACAAGAGTTGGTGAGCGCATATGACGATAGCAGAACAGCTAATTATTATCTTTTCGGTTACTATCGCTACAATGTTAACCCGCTTCTTACCTTTCATCGTATTTAAAGGAGATAAACCATTACCTGAGCTTATTGAATATTTAGGTCGTGTATTACCTCCCGCTGTATTTGGATTACTTGTTGTATATGCATTAAAGGATATTAAATGGAGTTTACCTTCTGCCAATATTCCTGCAATACTTGCAATTACTTTGATTATCGTATTACATTCATGGAAACGTAATATGCTTTTATCTATCGCTGTAGGAACGCTATACTATATGTTACTTATTCGATTAGTCTAAACAGAAAAAGCTACAATTCTTATCGAATTGTAGCTTTTTCTATATTATGATTAAGCATCTATTTGATGATTTTTTTAGTTTTAGCATCAATTTCAAATTCTTTTGATTTTCCATCTTTAGCGAGTTCAACGTCATATTTTACTACGCCATCATCTTCATCTAAACTCCATTCTTTCACATCTCCGTTATATTCTTTCTTAGCAACTTCAATGATGTCTTCAACTGGCGTTACATCTTTATAATTGATTGTCGTTTCTTTGTCATTTTCTTTTTCTGATTCTTTTTTAAGTACTTTATTACTTACAGCATCAACTGTCACTTCATGAGATTCATTTCCATCTCTTAAATTAACATCATATGCCCACTTTTTCTCTTTATCATCATAGTCAAAAGAGATACTTTCAAGATCACCTTTAACTTCTTTTTGTGCGGTTTCAATCGCCTGAGTCGCATCCGTCTTTACTTCGCTATAATCAACTGATTTATCATCTTCATTGCCACAGGCCCCTAATAGTAATGATGCACCTAGAACAAGTGCTGAAGATTGTTTTATATATTTATTCATCATATTCAGCTCCTTTTTTGAGTTATTAAATTTATACCCAAAATTTAATATATACAAACAAATATTATCAATATGTATAGCAATCACCATATAATCTAAATATTAAGCGAGAATGAGTTTTATAAAACTTTTATCAATTTCATCAATACGAATTGCAATGGTAATCTCCCATATAAAGCGCTCTTCGGTAGTCGTTTATCACCTAATGGAATTCCTTTTCTTGCCATATAAATATTCGCCGGAAATACGCCTAATAAAAATATATTGATTAACTTCTTAGCACTTTCACTTGGTTTTTTGATAATCAAGTAAACACCCATTATCATCTCAATTACCCCGGAAATATAGACAACTTCCTTTTTAAAGGGTATATAACCTGGAACAATCTTCGTAAAATTCGGCTCTCTTAGGAAATGAAGTACTCCTGCCGTAAAAAATCCTAATCCTAGTATCGTTTTCAGTAATAATTTTATTAATTTCATTTTATTATTGCTCCTCTATTGTTGTTAGTGCGTATTTCTCAATGACATCTTCCAAATGCGGATACACTTGCTTTAATTCATCTTTCGTAAATAATTCAAATCCCTCAAATGTAAATCCAGGTGATACCATACATCCAACGAAACTCCATGCATTATCCTCTTCAACGCTTGATGCAAAGATGGTATGTTTCGGTACTAAAAATTGTGGTACTTCTCCATTCATTACGTCTAATCCTAATTTAACTGCTTCATACTTACCATCGGGATAAATCATATGAACGGTAAGTGAATCCCCTCCATGGTAATACCATAATTCATCTGAATCTATCCGATGAAAATGTGAGATATTTCCTGTTTCTAAAAGAAAATAGATGCTTGTATATAGTGCTCTACCATCAGCAGTTACTTCATTTGAGCGATATGTTTCATAATAATAGCCACCTTCAGGATGTGGCTGCATACGTAATTTTTTAATCAATTGATCTTTATTCATTTTCTTTCTCCATAATTTTATTAATTTTAAAACTACACCTTGGTGCTATTTTATCATTTAACCACTTTTCATATAGTAAATTCTGATAAGCTATATAAGCATTCTCTCCATAAATCTTATCTGGACCATATACATATAATGGTGGTAGGGCTGCTGTATTAAATAAATGCTTATGTTCGGAAATAATAGTAGCCAGAATGTCGATATCTTTCTTAAACGTTTCTGAACGTTTACAGCCTCTTCGTGTATGTTCATCATCCATCACTTTTAGCATAGCAAAGCAATCTAACATATATGGATGACCTTCATTATACACATGTTTAACAATAGGATGGTGTAAGTATCTAATGTTCCCATCAATAATATTTAATGCCGATAAACACACACGAATAATCTGATAAAGTTCTAACACTTGTTTAGACAATCTTCTATTATCTAAATAACGTGCAGATATTTCATGATTCTCGCTAACTCTAAAAATTTGCATGGTGATCTTCGTCCTTCATAAATTGATATACGATATATAAATAGATAACATGACCTACCATCCAAACTAAAAACATCGGTAAAGAAGATGAATATTGTTGATATACTGCAATATTTATTAATAATAAATACAGCAAAATAAAAACAAGTAGAGTTATTAGTAGCGCTATTTTGAATAATGTTTCTTTTCGATATAATTGTTCTAGCGTACTGAAGAGGATGATGCTAACGAAAAAGTGTGGTAATAACTCTTTCCATAAAACCATTTCTTTTTGATGTGTCAAAAAATCAATATTTAATAATAGTCGGACAGTGTTTGTACCAAAACAATAATCGCCTATTAACAACAATATATATAATGAAAGTCCGGATAACATTCCCAGTATAATTTTTCTAAGCACGTGTCATTTTCTCCTCGATGCTTATTATTTAGTAAAAGAAGCAATCAACATCTTAAGTGATTGTCTCTTTCATTATTATATTGTATCAAAAGAATCTTCTCATAATTGTTTTTAACGGTGGCATCTTTTCAAATTTATTTTCCTCTAATAATGAACGTAACTCAAATTTAGCATATCCTAACGCTTCATCCCATACAATTTGTCCAGGAAGTGGTGCTGCATCTGGGTCTACATACGCATTAATAATTACTGGTTTGTTCACATCTTTTGCATGTCTAAAGGCACCTGCAAGTTCTTCTGGTTTTGTAACAGTAATACCTACTCCACCACAACTTTCTGCAAATTTAGCAAAGTCAATATCTCCAAAATCAATCGCGTACTCTAATTCACCCGCTGCTTGTTGTTCATATTTAATAAATGATAACTGTTTATTATTTAATACAACAATAATCATCGGTAAGTTATGGTATACAGCTGTAGCAAAGTCCTGCATTACCATTGCCATAGCTCCGTCACCTGTAATTGCAATTGCCTGACGATCTGGATACGCTATCTTACTTGCGATTGCTCCAGGTAAAGCACAGCCCATCGTACCTAACCATGGTGAAGTTAAGAAGCGATTATTATGATCAAGTCTTAAATATCTTGTTCCCCATACGGTTGATGTTCCTACATCAATCGAGAATACTGCATCTTCATCTGCGATCTTATCAATTTCTGCCATGATACGCTCTGGGCGTAAAGGAAAACTGTTATTTGCTCTATCTTCATCAAGCCATTTATTCCATTCCGCCATATTTTCTTTACATGCTTCTAAGAATGGTCTTTCTTTTATTGCTGGTAATTTTTCAATTAATAATTGCAATATCTCTTTTGAATCACCCACCAATGGTACTGTCACTTTATGGCGAGTGCCAATCTTTTCCGGGTTATTATCAATTTGAATACATGGTACATCTTCATCCGGTAGATAATCTACATATGGAAAGTTTGTACCAATCATAATCAATAAGTCCGCTTCTTTAGTTGCTTCAAATGCAGGTTTCGTACCAATTTTCCCTAAGTTCCCTAACATATTTGGATGGGTATCAGGAATTAATCCTTTTGCAGGTAAAGTCACAATAGAAGGTAATTGTGCATGTTCAATAAACTGCACAAGTAATTCTTTAGCATGCTTCGTTCCTGTTCCGGCAAGCACTACTGGATGCTTACTTTGTTCAATCAGTTTTATTGCTTCTGAAATGTTTGCCTTATCAATCTCAGACGTTTGTACTGGCATTTTAATTGGTGCTTCTGCTGTATGATCTTCTATTTTTGTGCTTAATAGATTACCGGGAATCGAAAGCACTGCGACACCTTTTTTATCGTAAGCTGTTTGTATCGCTTCATTGACAACTTCAAATACATTTTCCGCCTGATCGAGTTGTTTATTATACACAGCAACATCAGCAAACATTGCTGTTAAATCTAACTCCTGGAAGTACTTTGTACCTAATAAATCTGTGTTAGCTTGACCAACGAGGACAAGCTGTGGAATATTATCCATCTTAGCGTCGTACATACCATTTAACAAATGAATTGCGCCAGGTCCACCAATTGCAACAGATACCGCAATTTTACCTGTTAATTTCGTATAGCTTGCTGCTGCAAGAGAAGCCACTTCTTCATGGCGTACATTATAAAATTTAATCTCATCTTCAGCACCTTTCAATGCATCAATCACTGTATCTATCGTATCACCTGGAATACCATATACATGGTCAATCTCCCAATGTTTAAGTGCTTTAACAAGTGCATGGTTCGCTTTTAGTTTTGACAAGTCGTTCACATTCCTTTCTCCACTCATATTTATACATATTATTTACATTACCCCTTGCAAACAATAGTAATCAAATTACTCATCTTATAGGTATAATCCCTATTTCCATTATGTGCAAACGATATATCATTTTTGTTAAGATATACATATACGCATCATATAAAATGAGGAGGAAATACAATGAAAGTTTTAGTAGCCGGTGAAATACCAGAAAAGGGTCTACAGTACTTAGAGGAAAATTTCGACGATGTTGATGTATTCAAAGGAGATAAACTAATAACTAAAGATGAACTAATTAAACGTATTGCGGATAAAGATGCATTGATCAGTTTACTCTCTACTAATGTAGATAAAGATGTCATTGATGCTGCACCAAATTTAAAAATCATCGCTAATTATGGTGCTGGATTTAACAATATTGATAGTGAATATGCACGTACAAAAGACATCGACGTTACTAATACGCCAAAAGCTTCAACAAATGCAACAGCAGATCTGACATTTGCTATACTACTTGCTGCAGCAAGACGTGTGATTGAAGGAGACAAAGTATGCCGTACGACAGGATTTAACGGTTGGGCTCCTTTATTTTTCCGTGGCCGTGAAGTTTCAGGTAAGACAATTGGTATTATTGGTCTAGGAGAAATCGGACAAGCTGTGGCACGCCGTGCGAAAGGTTTCGATATGAACATTCTATATACTGGACCCAATCGTCATGAAGATCGTGAGACATCAACTGGCGCGAAATATGTATCACTTGAAGAACTACTTCAACAGTCTGATTTCATTACAATTAACTCTGCATACAATCCATCAATGAAACATATGATTGATAAAGCACAAATCGAAATGATGAAACCGACTGCATATTTAATCAACGCATCACGTGGGCCGGTCGTTCATGAAGCAGCACTTGCTGATGCATTGGAAGCGAAAGTCATTGAAGGTGCAGCTTTAGATGTATTTGAATTCGAACCTGAAATCAATGAAAAACTAAAAAAATTAGACAATGTAGTCATCACACCACATATCGGAAACGCAACATTTGAAGCGCGTGATATGATGGCCGATATCGTTACACAAAATGTATACAAGAAACTGAATAACAAACAACCAGATTATATTGTTAATTAAGAAATAGAAATATAGGTATAGATATATAAGAGATATGAAATAACTTGAAAAAGGAAATCAACCGAAGTTGATTTCCTCTTTTCTTTTTCTGCGATAACAACCTATAATATTGCCGATGTTGCAGCTGTGGTGTTCCCTTCCTGCATGTCTGTGTGAATCGCCATAACAATCGCAATAACGTGTGCTACATTTGCACTTTCATCAATAATATCAATGCCAAATGTATCTCTCCATTGGAAGAATTGTTTACTGATTTCAGCAACAATACGTCCAGATCCATCTTCAATCGTATATTCATAATTTAAGAAGTTACCACGTACAATCCAGTCTTCTCCTTCAATAAGGTAAGTCGGTCTAAACGATAACATCTTCTTGCGAATCGTTAGTGTCTCATAACCATTTACTGATACATCCATCGTTGTAGAAAAAGCTGCTGCACGTTGTTTAATAAACGCTAACTCATTACCATTTGTATCAAGAATTCTTAGCTTTCTACGTCCTAATAAATCATGCTGACCTTTCGCCGTATAAACGATTTCATCCTGTTCGTTCATAATCGAAAAATCTTGAGTCCACGAAAGTAACTTTTTCTTTGCATAAAGTCTCAATTTCAACAGCTCCTATTCTAAATTATTTAAGTATATTATAACGCATTTAATCATTTAATGAAAAATTACACATAAAAGGTTTATAACTATTTATCAAATAATATTCTATGTTCATTTTAGAACTTCTTCGTTCAAAATATCCGGCACTTTCATAGCTTTATATTTCACCATTTAATGCTCCTCAAAATCAAATCTTTCGCGTTCTTTTTGTGCACTTTCATCATTACCAAACCACACTTGTTTCACGTAAAACTTTCCTTCCCAATCCTTATCAAACGAGACATTCACGTTGCTATAGCGATAACTTGTATTACCTAAAGCTATCCCTTTTTGCTCAGGTTTACCCCATACTTTCATGAATGCCTTCATACTAATATTCTCATGCATTTCATAATAATAATTAATATCAGTAAATACATAGTTCTGTTCATCCATCCCTTTTGCTCCTTTAAAGAACGGAGAGATGATTGTATGATTATATCGACTGCGGTAATACAATGCAGTTACGTATTTTTCTCCCATATTGATCAATGCTTCTGTCGGTTCACCAAAGATTGCTTCAAATTCTTTTCTCGTAATACCGAATTTAGCATCTTTAAAGCCATAAGTTTTGCCTTTCATAGCTTTCATCACTTTTTTATCCAGTATATCCGGCAATTCAATTTCATGTACATTATCAGGAATTTGAAGTTTGTAATTGGGCTCGATGGCTTTAATCTTTTCAGCTACATATCTAAAACGTGCATTTGGAATAATATCATAATCAGGGTGTTCTGCATTACCAATAAATGCTTTCATCGATGCAACATCTTTAAATTCTTGTAATTCTAAAATTCTGAAACCATGAAAGGCTGCTAAATAATAGGATTGATCCAGCCAATTAACAGCGATATCAAACAATAATTGTCCCATGGTATGCGCCTCAACTGTATCCATATGCGTAGCAATATTTGAAACCAAATAGGCTAATTCTGTGTTCGCTTCTTCTTCCATAAAATAATTCATCACTTCATTAGCGTCACAATCTACAACAATTTTTTGTAACTCATTAGGTAATTTATCTATCAATATATCAATAGATTTCATAATAGACACCTCTCGTTAAATTTATATAGCTTTCATTATAAAATAAAAATACAAATATTGTATATGTATATAAAAACTCAACAAGTTTTGATAACTTGTTGAGTCGACTTTAATCTATAGTATTGCTTTCAATCTTTCAATTTCTGCTTGTGTTATTTCATGGCCACCATCAAACAACATAAAGTTTACATCAGCGAATGATGATTTAAACTGCATTTCTAATGCTTTAGCTTGTCCAGGTGATACCATATAGTCGTTTGCACCCGCTGTTATGATTACTTTCGTATTACGTTTAGCATTCGATACGTCATACTTTAAGTCTGATGGGTGCATTAATACTGCCACATCTATCTCAATAGCATTCTCTAAGAATCCTATAATAAAGTTAGCGCCATTAGAATAACCTAGGAAAGTTACCTTATCATAATCTAAATTTAGTTCATTTATTACTTTTGTTACACGACGGACCGCATCGTTATAAGCATTTCGATCCATCTCACCATTCACTAAAGGTGGGAAGAAGCGTCTACTCATCGCACTTCCACTATCACCTTCAAAGCTTAATACATCAGCACCAGGAAATAATTCACCAGCGATGCCTAATAACTGATATTCATTTCCTCCGGTGCCATGAAATAAAACAACTAATTCATTTGAATCATTTTTCTGATAGAAATAGTTCATCATTACCCTCCTTATTTACTTCTCACTGTATCAATATGTCTTACTTGTGATTCGATGTAGTCACGTTGTCCTTCTAAAAATGGAGGTAATGATAATTTCTCACCTAATGTTTCATAAGGTTCATCACCCATAAATCCAGGACCGTCAGTTGCAATTTCAAATAGAATCGGCATAGCAAGTCTAGCATAAAGTGATTTAAAGAAGAATCGATCAACATAACCAGAGTTTGGTAAGTTAAATGAATCTAATCGTTCAATCCATGCGCTAAGTGTTTCCTCATCTGGTACACGGAAAGCTACATGATGCACTGTTCCGAATCCTTGATAAGCTGTTTGACTTGTAGTGTCGTCTACAATAATTACCGATGCACCATTACCGCCTTCTCCTGTTTCAAATAAGTGATAATTACCTTCTGATTGAGTTTCTTTAAATAAATATACCGCTTCAAATGCTGATTTAAATGCCGTAAATTGATTTACTGTAATAAACACTGGTCCTAATCCGTAAATACCGAATGCTTCAGGTACCGGCCCATTTTTCCATGCGACACCAGGTGCTACACCATTATCATGCTCATCAGAGATAATTTGATATAACTGACCATCGAAATCTTCAAAAGGTAAAATCTTTTTACCGAACATTTCCTGAATACCATCATGTTTTACATTAAATGATTCAAAGCGATCTAAGAAATATTCTACTGCTTTATCATTCGGTACTCTAAATGAAGTTCTAGCAATTTCATTTGTACCATGTTGTCCTTTTGAAATACCTTTGAAATCAAAGAATGTCATATCTGTTCCGGCATTACCTTCATCATCTGCAAAGAATAAATGGTACGTATTAATATCGTCTTGGTTAACTGTTTTCTTTACTAATCTTAAACCTAAAATATCATTGAAAAAGTCATAGATTTTCTCAGCGCTACTTGTAATTGCTGTTACATGGTGGATTCCTGTTAATTGATTCATTTCGTTCATTTGATTCACTCCTGTTCTGATTTATAATTATATCTTCTTTAATATTTCAAACTGTTTTCTTCACATAAGGTATAATTATTATACTTGGTACATTTAATATACTACCAACCTAAAAAATTTGCAACACTTTATACTCACAGTACATAATAAGTTATATCAAACATACAGATAGGAAGGGTTCTATGACAATTATCCACCACGTTTCCATCGTTAACCGCAATGCACGAAAGTCTTTTGAGTTCTATAGAGAAGTACTTGGTCTGGATTTACTTATGAAGACTGTCAATCAAGATGACAATAATATGTATCACTTATTCTTCGGTGATAAGACCGGACGTCCAGGTACCGAAGTGACGATCTTCGAAATTACTGAAGGGGTTGACAAGCAGTTTGGAACAAATGATATTGAGCGTTTAATGTTCAAAGTTCAATCTAAAAGTTCGCTTGAGTTTTTTATGAAGCGATTCGATAATTTTGATATTTGTCATTATGGCTTAGAGCAATATGCTGGTCGTTACATATTAAGATTTGAAGGACCTGATGATACGAATCTTGGTTTAGCCGTGATGCACTCAGAAGAGAATATCACTGACTATGTTGTTCCTGAACATACAGAAATCCCAGAAGAACATCGTATTATCGCTCTCGATTCTGTCCATCTACGTACACGTTATGACCAGGCTACAATCAAGGAAATTAAACACTATTTCGATTTTGAAACAATAGAGACAATTGACTTCTTTGATTCAAAGAATAAAGTAACCATCATGAGCAATCATAAGAAAAAAGACCGCCATGAGTTACACATTATTCATGATGACGTATCTCATTATAGTATCTCTGGTATCGGTTCAATTCACCATCTAGCTTTATCATCTGAAGATATCGAAGCGTTACAGGTGTTAGAAAATAGTTTAGAACAGAGAAATATTATGAACTCTCACATTAAAAATCGTGAGTTCTTCCAATCTATCTATTATAGAGATCCAAACAACATATTATTCGAAGTTGCTACCATGGATGGTACAAAACCACCTCAACCGAATAAAGAAAGTATAGATTTTGATACCATTCCTCTTGTATTACCGGAATATCTGGAATCTAAGCGTACAACAATAGAAACAAACTTATCATAAAATAATGCCGAAGCGGAATCGCTTCGGCATTATCTATTGTACCTGATACGCTACTTCTACCTGATCTTCAACAAACGAGTGTCGAATACTGTCTTCAAAAGGATTACTTACCGGATTTCCTACATACATTTGAACTGTATCTTTGCCTACCTTCATCGTATCTTTTTTCGGTTGCATGCCGTCATACGTCTTAATATTAACGTCACCCAGTACCAATCGATATTGATTTCCTTCCGGCACTGCAAATGCAAACCCGGAATATGTTGATTTATTTTTGTGATAAGATACTTGAATCACATAGAACTGTGTCTTCCATGCTTTATTTGGTGTATAAATAGCAGAAACAACATCATCTGTCTTTATAATATTTTTCACCATTGCCTTCTGCGCATCTTCTGCCGAATCATATAACCCTTTCTCTACTGCAGTAATATGTTCTGTCTTCACTTCCTGTTTATCTTGTTCATCATACGATATCTTCAGCCAAACGATACCCATAAATAAAAGTATTGCTAACACAGACACCGGAAGTAATAACTTTTGTTCGTTACGCATACTTACACCTCACTCTAAACTTTTATCTTATCTACATTGTATAATACATGAGTGTTTTTGTAAGCGTTATCAAGTATAAATTATTTGTTTTCTAAATTATCTATATGCTTAAGTTGTTTTGTAAGTGCTTCCGTATTAATTGTTTCATCAATTGTCGTTTTTGAGTCTACTACGTGTTTATCCTGCAGCGTTAATGTACGCGTCTTAATCATGTCACTAAAATATGCATCATGACTGACAAAGAGCACTGTTCCTTTAAATTGTTTAAGCAGATTACCGATAATGTCCTGCATTTCAATATCGAAATAATTTGTCGGCTCGTCGAGCACAAGTAGATGTGCTTTTGAGAAATAGAGTTTTACAAATGATAGCCTGCACTTCTCTCCCATAGACAAATTTTGAACGAGATCATCCATACGTGATGCATCAAATCTGAATGCTGCTAGTATCGTGCGTGCCTGAGTTACGTCAATTTCAAGTGCTGTTATTTCTTCCAGGACGGTATGACTTGATATTAAATTCTCAAGTTTCTGAGAAAAATATCCTATTTCAAGTGTGGGTGGCGTTCTTATCTCTCCATGTTGTATCGGTATTCCTCCGGTAATCAATTTGAGTAACGTTGATTTTCCTGAGCCATTCTTTCCTTTAATTTGAACGATTTCACCGCGTTCTAATGAAAAAGTAACATGGTTCAATAATGGTTCATCAAATGCATGACTTACATCTATGCATTGCAATACGTATTTATTATTGATTTCACTCGCTTCAATATCATATTCCGTACGCACTGCTTTTTCTACTTTACCTTCAAAGTTTGACATTTCATGATTCAATCTCGATTCTCGTGCCTTCATCCTTTTTGCCATTTTGGCAAGCTTTTTCTGCTCCCCGAAATCTCGTACACTCGCTTTATGATTCATTTCATGATGCCATTCACGCATCTCCTGAATCATTTGTTTCATACGTTTCTTTTCTTTTTGTTCTTTTTCAACGCGTGCTGCATTCGTCTTCTCTTCTAGATCAATCTGTGATTTATATTGATCATATGTCATATGAAACTTCCTTAATCCATCACGCGTTAACTCCAATATATAATCTGCTGTTTGATTAATAAATGCTCTGTCATGACTGGCATATAGAATCGTAAAATCATTGTGTTTCATCCAGTTTACGAGCCAATCTTTCGTTTCATCATCAATATGGTTTGTGGGTTCATCAAAGATAAACTTTGTCTTCCCTGATAGCATCAAACGTATTAAAGATATTTTTGTTTGCTCTCCACCTGACAGCGTTACTACTTTCCTTTCAGCATCACTTTCAGATAAATTAAACTTATGCATCATCGTAATAATCTCAGATTCAAATGTATAACCATCCTGTTCCAGGTAATCACTCATTGCATTCATATCTGTGTCTAAATTTATTTTCAACTGATATAATTCTGGTCGTCCTTGCATTATATACTCGATTACCGTTAATTCGGATACGTCCGACTGTTTAAGTTGTTGTTCCAGCAGTCCAATTTCTTCATCTTGCGCTATCAATGTATTCAGTATTGTCGTCTTGCCGATGCCATTGTTTCCAAGCAAAGCAACATGCTTACCTGCTTCTATTTCAAAGTGTAAATCTTTGAACAATAATTTTTCCCCTGCATAAATGTCTGTTTTATTTAATCTCATAAACTCACCTCATAAAAAAAGTATCCCGCACAACGTTTGGGATACACAAAATAAGCCTATGAACGATAGACATACAATAAATAGACAGACTCATCCCGATAATTCAAACGTTGTGCAATTCAATTTGCTCAGTTTTCATTATCGAATGATCATCTCTAAATATTGATGCCTCCTTTTATATTTGTTTACAGTTTAACAGGTTTACGCATTTTATACAAAATAAATCCTATTGCAAAACCAATCAATGCAGGCAATACCCACCCCATACCGATGGCAGAGAAAGGTAAGAATTTCTCGCCGAAAGTAGCTACACTTTCTCCAAAAGCAGATTTTGAAAGAAATGCAGGACTAGCTTTTATACCGTCAATAATCGCTGCAATCATCGTGACAAAAGTCGTCCATTGATAGATAATTTTTGAATCATTGAAAGAACCACTGATTAAAGTTAACAGTATTAATGTAATCGCAAGTGGATATAAAAACATCAAGACGGGAATCGAATACTCAATAATCTTAGTTAAACCTACGTTTGCCAGTATAAATGAAACAATACTTACTACCGTAGCAAACATGATATAGCTATGTTTCGGGAATAACTCAGTAAATGTTTCAGAGAAAGCTGTTATTAAGCCAATTGCTGTCTTTAAACAAGCTACGATAATAATTAATGACAGTAAAATAATACCGTAATTGCCCAGGTAATACTGTGCGATTTGCGCTAATGCTATACCACCATTCTCACTTACTTTAAACTGACCTAAACTCATGGTACCGAGCAGTGCGAGTAATGTATAAATTACACCCATAAGTACAATGCTTAAGAAACCTGACTTCACTGTTTCCTTTGCGATATCAGATGGATTCGTAATACCTAGCTTCTTAATCGTTGTTACGATAATAATACCGAAAGCAAGTGAAGCTAAAGCATCTAATGTATTGTATCCATCAATAAATCCTTTAAGTAAAGCACCATCTTTATATTCCGGCTGAATTGGTGCATCTATGCCACCCATCGGTTTTACGAATGCAAGAATAAACAATACACCTAATAATAACAAGAATAAAGGATTTAGAAATTTACCGATATAATCTAATATTTTAGATGGTCTTCTTGCAAAGAACCACGCGATACTAAAGAATAACAGACTAAAAATAAATAAATAAAGACGAACATTTTCTTTAGCAATAAATGGTGTGAATGCGATTTCGAATGGCACTGTTGCAAGACGCGGTAAAGCAAACAATGGACCGATTACTAAATAAAGTGCAATTGTAAATAAATACGCATATGTCTTATTCACACGTGAAGCAATATCAAATAAACCATTCGTTTTAGACACACCAATGGCAATAATACCTAAGAAAGGTAATCCAATTGCTGTAATTAAGAAACCAATGTTCGTAATGAAGACATTTGACCCACTCATCTGCCCTGAATGAATCGGGAAGATTAAGTTACCTGCTCCGAAGAATAAACCGAACAGCATAGAACCGATAAAGATATTTTCTTTTAATGAAAGTTTCGTTTTTGTATTAATGGGGATCCCTCCAGAGCAATAAAATAATTTTTTGTTCTATTATTAAAAGAATAAATAATATAGTTTTTTATTATAGCATTATAAAGCAGTGAAATGAATTGAATTTTTAAAATATTTAAAAAACCACGAAGTGATGAGCTTCGTGGTTTTAGTACTTACTATACATGTGGTTCCCATTGACAAGGACCTACGTTCATATGAGTAAATTCTGCGACAAATGATGATGCTTCAGGAGAACAAGCATAAATACCAAACTGAATTTCTCCTTGCCCTTCATTCAAATGACAAATTCTCATCTGTTTAAAATCTTTACCATCTTCAGAATACTCGATACAGTAATCACTCTCGCGGCGGCTCAGTCTGTACCACATAGAAGTTATGTCACTAGTAATATCAAATGATGACCAGTCAGAATAACCATTATTTGTGACAACACTACCTAAACGCTGAAACGTATCATCCTCATATTCAATAGATGCTTTTAACCAGTTGTCACTATCTAAATATATCACCACACCACATTGATCAAAGCGACGTTTCGTATTAAAATCTGTTCTTACTGTAAACGAGAAATAAGTTTCTGTCATTGTCATTTGTAATACAGGAGCATTGTCATTTCGGAACCCATAATACGTCCTTTGCCATAAATCTGTATTAGGTTCTGTCGTGATTTGAATACGTTCATCTGTAATATCATAAATCTTTGGGGCTCGTGTCCATTTAAGATTATTGAAAGTTTCCACTATTTTCACTCCTATTATCTATAAGAACGTTGAATTATTAAATATTATTCTACTTCCTCGGCAATAATTTGTGCTGGACCTCGTGTGACAATTTTATAAAAGTGTTTAATTAAATCTTCGCTTGGTATCCTATTAGTATCTAATATCCAGTATTTTATCAAAGCAATACCCGCTCCTGTAATATAGCTCATAAAGTAATCAAAAGGTATATCACCTATTGTTTCATTGCGTTTCATAAATTTATTTAAATGTTCATTCAATAATAAATAAAGTTTCCTCTCTATGCAACTATCTTTATCTAGCTTAAACATCATTACAACCGAATCATTTAAAAGCAATGATTCCTTGGGAAGGGTTAAATGATATGTATCGTGAAGTAGCGTTCCATGGTGGTATTCCCGATACAGGCTTCTTTAGATTCTGGTATCAAGGTTTAGTTACAAGATGGCCAGACAATAAACAAATAGAAAATTTAGTTGAACTTCAAAATAATCATACATTGTTTGATGATTATTGGAGAGGTAAGCAAGCTAACTTAAAAGACATCCAGGTTCCTATTCTAGCTTGTGCAAGTTGGTCAACACAAGGTCTTCATAATCGTGGTAGTTTTGAAGGATTTAAACAAGCAGGGTCAAAACAAAAATGGTTATACATTCACGGTCGTAAAGAGTGGGAAACATACTACACGCGCGAAGCATTAGAAATGCAAAAAGCGTTCTTTGACCACTTCTTAAAAGATATGGATAACGATTGGGAAGAAACGCCAAGTGTTACATATGAATTAAGAGATAAATTCTATAAAGGTACACGTAAAACTGCATCAAATTGGCCATTACCAGAAACAAAAGCAATGCCTTATTATTTAGATGCG
This sequence comes from Macrococcus epidermidis, assembly GCF_003259695.1. Taxonomy (GTDB): domain Bacteria; phylum Bacillota; class Bacilli; order Staphylococcales; family Staphylococcaceae; genus Macrococcoides; species Macrococcoides epidermidis. The sequence continues at coordinate 61,386 of NZ_PZJH01000003.1, read as the reverse complement.
AAAACATTAAAAATGACAGATACTCTTAGTGATGAACAGGAAAGTATTTCATATGATACATCATCTGAAAACGATGAAGTACGATTCACAAAAGTATTTGAACAAGATACTGAACTTACTGGTAATATGAAATTAAAATTATGGGTATCTACTGATAATGAAGATATGGATTTATTTGCTGGTATTAAGAAATTAGATAAACATGGTAACGAACTGTATTTTCCTGACTTCAACCACATTGAAAATGGTCAAGTTGCCACAGGTTGGTTACGTGTATCACATCGAGAATTAGATGAAACAAAATCTACACCACTACAGCCTTGGCTAAAACATGAACGTCAGTTAAAACTATCTCCACATGAAATAGTCTCAGTTGAAATTGAATTATTACCTTCAGGCACATTTTTTAAAGCTGGTGAGAGTATTCAAGTAGTTATTAAAGCGAGTGAAATTGTTAAAGGTAATAGCTCATTCGGACTAAAAACACGATACGAACATACAGAAACAATCAATAACGGCAAACATACCATTTATACAGGTGGACAATATGATAGCCATTTATTAGTTCCATTAATTTAATAAACGGCAACAATATACACCAATATTATCAGATATAGTATATAATTACATTTACTATAAATTCTTAACAGATACAACTATAAAAATAGCTGCAGATAGACATACCGTCTATCCATCAGCTATTTTTTATTTCATTAAATTTAACTTATTATTATTTTTTATTATTTTATTTCCAACCGGTTCAAATATCTTGTCATACATTACCATACAGAGCATTATCCAGAACACACTAAATGTAACACCACCGATAACATCTGTTAAAAAGTGTGCATGAAAGTACATTCTGCTTAGTAAAATACTCCACCAGCATACAAGCACTAAAACATTCGCTATAAATTGTGGAAAAAATTTCTGCAATCTAGGAATTAAGATGATTAATACAATCAATACAAACAAGGTACTTGAAAGCGAATGTCCACTAGGAAATGAAAATCCAGTATCCTGTAAAAGATGATCATATGGTCTTGGTCTATGAAACAACTTTTTTAATAGGATGCCTAATATTCCTCCTGATGCTACTACTGTAATTAGCCATATACTGAAAACATAGTAATGTTTACGAATAAAATAAACCGCTGTTACTAATGTCATACCGACTACAGTCAATACATCAAAGTATTTTGCAAATATCGTAAAATAACCAGTAATAAACCCACTCGAAAAATTCATTTGTGGTTCTCCAAAATGATACATCCACCAATTAAATGTAGATAAATCCATATGATGAATCCATTTTACTTTTAATTCCAAACCTGCTGAGATACTTAAAAATATACTTAAGAAAAATACTGAAATAATGATAATAAATCGTTTGGAATAACGATAATCTATCATGAAACAACCTCCTTCATACGATTTTATTTAAGCGTATGGATTACATCTTGAGAGTGTTTCACTGCACTTGCAATTTTTGCTGTACTTGGGTGACTATCTCTCGCTGCTGATAATACCCTATCGATCGTCACATCTACTTGTGTCCATTGCTTACTGTCTAATGCTCTAAGTTTTGGTTCTTGTTTATCCCAATCATGCTCTAATTGGTCTGCTTTTTGACTTGCAAGATTATAATCCTGCTTTTTCGAAGCATCATTTAATTTCGATTCTATCGCTGCAAACTGTTTCATTTCAGATTTAAAACTTACTTTATGATTAGCCTGATTAATATTGTGCATTCTTACAGAGTACCCGCCAACACCTAATACTAAAGATAAAGCAAGTACAATTATCGTCTGAAATAAAACACGTTTTTGTTGCTGAGGATTAAGAGTTGTCGTTGCAACATTCGTTGATTCCACTCTATCTATTTTTGAAGTTGCTAAATAGATGATAATGCCCAAAATGGCTACTAAGAAAATAATACTTGTCATTGTCGTACCAAACCCTAAACCACCATTTGCCTTAGGTTGAGATAATAAATCACCTAACGATGCACCGAGCGGACGCGTTAAAATGTATGCCATCCAGAATGCTAATATACTATTGAGTTTAAAATATTTAAATGCAATATAAATTGCTGCGATAATCAATGAAACTCCAATACCTGTATATAAATAACCAAATCCTAGTTGTTCAGAATATAAATCTCCAACTGCAGTACCTAATGCGAATGTGAAAAGAATCGTTAACCAGTAAAACGCTTCTCTTTTTAATGTAAAAACTGAGTGAATCGACAAAGTTTTTTCACTAATATACCATAGTAAAAATGTTAATCCTAATAAAATTGAAAATACAATTGTACTAACTTCTAACGGTACTCCTAAATTATCTGTTAAATTGTCTGTCACCAACGTCCCAAAAACACTTAACAGTACAACAGTAACCCAATAAATTGAAGGGCGATAACGAATCGACTTGAATTGTAGTATTAAAGCAATCATCAAAGCTACACCCATAATTAAAGTTGTAACCGTTAATCCTAATCCGATATTAAAGTTTATAAAATCTGCAAATGTTTCTCCGACAGTCGTACATAAAATTTTAATAATCCAAAAGAATACGGTAATCTGAGGCACTTTATTCAACATTGTTTTCGTTCTTGCATCCATTGTTTTCATCTCCATTACTTATTTGTTGAAATGAATATAACAATAGAAACTGAAATGAAACTGAAAACAAACCAAATTCATTCTATAAAATTAGAATGAATTTGGTTTGTTTATTTTGTTCTGATTGTACTTCAATCGTCCCACTGTATTGTTTTACAATTACTTTTAATATATCTAATCCTATACCTGACCCTTCTGTTTCATTATTACCTCGATAGTAACGATCGAATACAAATGGGATTTGATCTTGTCGAATGCCAACACCATTATCGGCAACTTCTAAAACCAATCGTTGTTCTTTTATCATAGCTTTCACAGAAATACTCACTAAAGAATCGTTGTGTTTAATTGCGTTATCCAATAATATAGTCATAATTTGTTTTATATCTTCTTGGTCGACAGCATAAATTATTGACGCTTCATAGATTCTCTCAACTTTAATTTGAAACAAATTTTCAAATTGTTCAATCGTATAATTTAATATCGGAATAATATCAACTGGTACAGTATCTTTTTCAGAAGAAATATTTAAAGTTTTAGAGATTAATGATTGCATGTAATTAATTTCCTGCTTCATTTTAGTTAATGATTGTAAGCTTTGCTCTGAAAGATCTGATTCCAGCGCTTTAATATAATCTATACCAAGCGACACAGAAGCAATTGGTGTCTTCATTTCATGTGTTGTATTTTGAATAAATGTCTGATGTTCCTGTAACATTTCTTCATATGCTCTAATCGGTTTAATCGCAAGATAATAGGCAGCGCCGACAATAAGAATGAGTGTAAATAGCATTAGAAATAACATCAGATTATATAATAAATCTTTTGTCTCCTCGTAATCAGATACGTCAGTAATGCTATAAATCGTTTGACGATTCACACTATCTTTATTGATATTAAAAATACCTTCTGATCCTTCGTATTTGAATGTATTACGATTTTTCATTTTATCTAATATTCCCGAAACCGTGTGTCCGGATAATTTCGAATGATTTTCAATATGTCCCTTTGATTCAATAATATAATATCTACCTTGATTGATAATCTCTTTAGATTGAATAACTAACTTCAAATCTTTTAAATTTTGTTCAGAAGTTTCTTTAATTTCAGTATTTACTTGTGCATTATAGACAAATACTAAACTTCCATATAAAACAAGCATAATACATGAGAGTAAAATAGTGTATCGGATGAAAGCATCTCTAAAATGATAGGATTTCATTTTATCACTTCCAGCTTATATCCAACCCCACGTATGTTTTTAACTTTTACAGTGGCATGGACAGCTTCCAGCTTTTTCTTTAATAAACGGATGAGTGCATCTATATTATTGTCTCCTACAATTTGATCAATCGTCCAAATTTTATCCAAAATCATATCACGTGAAACAATTTGATTTAAAAATAATAGTTCTAATAATTGATATTCTTTTTGTGATAAATTAATTACGGATGACTCAATTAAAAATTCATGCTTGATAATATCAAAAGTTATATTTCCGATGGATTTAGTATTATTTCCTATCGCTTGATAACGTTTTACGACTGCTATCATCCTCGCTTCTAACTCGTCCATATCAAACGGTTTTGTTAAATAATCATCTGCGCCTATAGTAAGTCCTTCAACTTTATCAGTCACTTCAGATTTTGCAGTCAGCATAATGACTGGAAGCAGAATATGTTGTGCACGTAATTTTTTAATAACTTCAATACCTGTTGTAGATGGTAACATCCAATCTAATAATAAAATATCATATCCGCCCGATTGGCAATAATATTCAATATCGTTACCATCTTTTAGCCATTCAACATTATATTTTTTCAAAGTTAAAATATCTTTGAGAAATCCACCTAATGTTTCATTATCTTCAATTAATAGTACTTTCATTATTCCAACGCTCCCCTCATATATTAATTTTATTATAAAGGGGATTCGACATTCATCATAGGCATTAATTAACGATTTGTTCTTTCACATAATCTCGATATAATACGTGTGTTGCAATTAATTCCTGATGCGTACCAGATCCTGTTATCATACCTTTTTCAACGAAGTAAATATTATCAGCATCAACAATGGTTGATAAACGGTGCGCAATAACGAGTGTAGTACGTCCTTCCATCAATTGATTTAATGCACGCTGAACTTGCTCTTCAGATTGTGAATCGAGTGATGCTGTTGCTTCATCGAGCATTAATATTTGTGGATTACGCAAGAATGCACGTGCAATCGCAATTCTTTGTTTCTGTCCGCCAGATAATTTCACACCACGTTCACCAATTTCAGTATCTAATTGTTCCGGGAAATCTTTAACAAATGATGCTGCATACGCTAAAGATAATCCATTCCATAACTCATCATCAGATAACGTGCGATCCAAACCGTACTGTAAATTTTCTCGAATCGTACCTGCAAACACTGCACTGTCTTGTGACACGAATCCTATTTGACTGCGCCATGAATGGAGTTGTACATCATCAATATTGGTGTTACCAATCTTAATCTCACCGTTACTCGGATGATAGAAACGTTCTAGTAATGAGAAGATAGTAGATTTCCCACCACCACTTGGTCCGACAAACGCTACGACGGTATTTTCTTTCGCTTCAAACGAAACGTTTTTCAAGATTGGACGATCTTCTTCGTATTGGAAAGAAACGTTGTTAAACATAATTGTTTCACCTGAAACATTTTTTGTCATACCTTTATCAATGGCTTCTGAGGGCATATTCATTAATTGAACAACACGTTCTGTCGCTCCCATTGCTTTTTGTAATTGAGAGAAGAATGTCGCGAAACTTCCGACTGGCATCATTATATTAAATAGATAAAGCAAGAACGCAACGAACTGTCCACTTGTTAAACTACCATCTTGTACACGTACCGCACCGTATCCTAATACTACTACGAATAATCCAATCATTGCTGTCATCATAATCGGTTGTAAGACCGCTTCAATCTTCGCATCTTTAATCCCTAACTTAAATACGTTCATAATGAGATTTCGTCCAGATTGTTTCTCATATTGTTCACCATTACTCGATTTAATTAAACGAATTTCTGATAATTTCTCACTGGCATCTGCATTAAAAGCTGCAGTCGCTGTTTGTAACTGACGACCGATTTTAGACATCATTCTCCCGATTGGTACCATAATCAGCCCGATTACTGGTACGGCTAAGAACATTAATCCTGCCATCTTCCAGTCCATGATGAATAAAATAATCATCGAGCCAATCAACTGAATTCCCCCAGAAATAAAGTTAGGGAAATGTGAGGTCATCAATTCATTAATGACAGTCGTATCATTGACTAATCTTGAACTCGTTTCTCCTGATTTATGATCATCATAATACTTAACTGGCAATGTAAGCAAGTGATCCCACAGTTGTTCACGTAATGACTTTACAGTATGTTCACCACTAAAGCGTAATAAATAGCTACCTAATGCTCCAAATCCAAGCTGAGCAACAAATGCCAGAATCAAAGTAAAAAGCAATGACATATTCATCTGAGTTAATCTGCTACCATCCACTAAATTCTTTGTAAGCTGAGGTACGATAAGTGCTGCACCACTCGTTAATAGCGTAAAAAACATACCTATCATAAATACTCTCTTTTTAGGATTCATCTTTGTTACAAACTTTATAAAATCTTTTGTTTTAAAGTTTTTATTAGAGGAACTTTGTTTTTTATATAGTTGATCCATTATGTCCTCCTTATAATATCTACACTGACATTTCTAATTTTATAATTAGAAGATTACTATATACATATTTTCCATACAGATAACATATGAACGACCCTTTACGTCGCAGTGCCTAATTCTCGTTTTAAATTATTTAATACATTATGCGTAAACTGATTACCATAGATTTCTACTTGACGATCAATGACGGAAGCTTTAATTTCATGTAAATCTGTCAGTTCGTTTGTTCCGGCAATACCATATAGGCTTGAGATAAATTCCAGCATATATGCAATAACTTCAGTATCTGTTGATTGCAATAAATAATTAATCGCTTCATCGATTAACTGATATGCTTCTTCTCCAGATAATTGTTTAATCATACTATAGAATAGTGCACCGACTTTATCTTCATCAAAATAACCATCTTCTTCTTTTATGAATACTCCATCCAGCTGTTCTTTTAACACACTCAGACCTCCTCATCATATTTATACTCATTATATCACCTTATAATATCTCATCTCTTTAAGATATTCACTTAAGATTACTCTTTTGAATCGCCTCTATCAAACGATTGTTTTCTGCTATCAATTCACTTGCTCTCTCTTCAGTCAAACCTTCAATCGTTGAGAAACATGTTAACAGATGGTTTTCAACTTTCTTTTGTAACATACGCCCTTCTTCAGTTAACTGCACGATCAATTGGCGTTTATCTTTCTCAGGGCGTAATCTCATCACATACCCCTTATCTTCTAAACGTTTAAGTAGTGGCGTTAATGTATTGCTTGCAAGATCCAGCTCTTTTCCTAATTCATTTAAAGTTTGACTCGGCTTCTCCCATAAACTGACTAATGCTAAGTATTGTGTATAAGTCAGATTAAATGATTTTAATGACGATTTATAAAACTGATTAAACAATCTATTCACATTATAGTATGAAAAGCATAATTGTTTTGACAAATTATTTCCTTGCGTATTCATCTTTTCCTCCAATCGTTCACGATATTTTATTTTAATAAGTATATCATTTGACCTCAAAGATTATAAAGTTTAATATTATATTTATCAATCGCGCGCGATTAATAAATCGAAAAGGAGTCTTTAGAATGGATAAAGTATTATATGAAACAACAGTGATTAGTAAAGGTGGTCGTAACGGTAAGGTGTTTAGTGAAGATAACACATTCTATTTAGACATCGAATCACCAAAAGCATTAGGCGGTAAAGGTACAACTGAATCAAATCCTGAACAATTATTTGCAGCAGGTTATGCAGCATGCTTTAACAGTGCTTTAACATTACTATTAAAAAAAGCCGGTCATACCGATATCGACCCTGAAGTAAGAGGTACTGCAAAGTTAATTTCAGATGAATCTGATGGTGGCTTTAAGTTAGCTGCTGAATTAGAAGTCCGCATTGAAGGTTTAGATCAAGCGACTGCTGAATCATTCGTAGAAAAAGCACACAATTTCTGTCCTTACTCAAAAGCTTTAAAAGAAAGCATTAATATTGAATTATCAGTAACTACTGACTAATAGATGAAAGACGCCTACACTTACGTAGACGTCTTTTTTGTTACTTCACTAAATCTAAAAATGCTTCAGGTGTCATCGTTTGACCCATTACAGGAAATACATTATCAATCGGAAATTGATGTAAATCTGCTCTAGGCGCACTCATCATATCTGTAATAAAGTATTGATTATATCCATACTGATATTCCTTTTTGTTAATCGATTAATACAAGTGCTGTTTTTTTAAAGTCTATCATCTTTTTCCGTTATTATTATTAGATTCGTATTTAAATTATTCCATTAATCTTTCAATAAATATGTAGTGAATTCTATCTGCAAATGTTTTAGGTTGAACGTTTTTTTCAATACAATGGTGTTCAAATACGTCTTTCGAAAATGAATTTAGCATAATATCTGTATGGAAATTTGCATCTTTTACAATATTCAATGCTTCAACTAAATTTAATAAAGCAGCTTTAAGTTGCGGATAGAAATGTAAGTCCATCATAACTTTACGCTTACTGCCTTCAGTTTTCATTTCCTCTAACTTCTCTCGATTATCACTTATTAATGTAACAAATGAATGAAGGATTTCCTTCACCTTTTCAGAATCTGATAACTGCGTTTGTTGAATCTGTTTAATCTCTACAAACATCTCCTCTATCGCTTCATCCATTAAAGCTTGGCAAATCTCTGCTTTACTACTGAAATGTCGATATAAAGTGCCCTGTCCAATACCACAATCCATAGCAATTTGCTTCATCGCCACTTCACTGATACTATTTGCACTAAATAAACGATTTGCTGTTTCTAGTATACGTTTTTTATTATGCATGGCATCACTTCGTTGCTTCATACGTCACCTCCAAAAATCATTTTATTGACAAATATTACTGATGTGATTATTATAAGTGAGAATAGTGTCCGTTTACAAGTGAAAGGTTGACGACAATATTTATGCTCATTTATGGTATTATGATTCCAATTTTCTTACTTAACGTCTAAATATTCTACAAGACGATTATTCAATACAGCATTAATCTTATTTATGATTGGATCATGGCATTGACTTTACCGAATTCACGAACGAAATAGTAAACACAACAATAAAAACCATAATGAAAAGACATGCCGGCTGGCATGTCTTTTCATATCTATATGCAAATAAGTCGTTAATTTTAATAAATTTAATAAATATATTAATTAATTGGAGAACCACCAGTTACACCATACACTTGACCTGTAATAAAGCTTGCATTATCACTCGCAAGTAACACGTATACATCAGCAAGTTCTACAGGTTGACCAGCACGTTGTAACGGTTCTTTCTTACCAAATTCAGGAATTTTCTCTTGCGGTTGTCCACCACAAATTTGAAGTGGTGTCCAAACTGGACCAGGTGCTACAGCGTTGACACGGATGCCTTTAGGGCCAAGTTGTGCTGCTAATGCTTTCGTCAATGAAATATTACAGCTCTTCGTCATTGCATAGTCTAATAAATGTGGACTTGGTTTTACACCCTGGATAGAACTTGTCAAAATAATACTTGCACCAGGTTGTAAATATTTCAATGCAGCTTGAATTGAGAAGACACCAGAGAACACGTTCACTTCAAAAGTGTCACGTAATTGCGCTTCATCTAAGTTTTCAATATCATATTCATATTGCTGCATACCAGCGTTCAATACTAATATATCTAACCCACCAAGCGCTTCGTGAGCTTTATCTACCATATCTTTAGCAAATTGCTTATCACGAAGATCACCAGGAATTAATACACACTTCTGACCAGCTGCTTCGATAACTTGTTTAACCTCTTCAGCATCAGACTGTTCATCCGGATGATAGTTAACTGCAACATCTGCGCCCTCTTTAGCATAACTAATAGCAGCAGCACGACCTATACCAGAATCTCCGCCTGTAACTAGCGCTTTCTTTCCAACTAACTTCTCAGCACCTTTATAACTCTCTTCACCACAATCAGGAACAGGTGTCATCTTACTTTGAATACCAGGATATTCCTGTGGCTGCTCTTCATATTTTTCGTTAAAATACTTATTTAATGGATTGTTACTCATTTGTAATTCCTCCTAAGAAAATTTAATACTTCTTATATACCCCCAAAATATAACAATAAAGATTTACTCGAATTATTTTTATTACATTTATACATATTATTCATTTAAAACCAAAGTAATATAGTCTATCGCTTCAACTTAAAAATCTCAGATAAAGGATTGTACTTCCCTTCGATCATATCCAGCAGTAGTTTGCTACCAAATGAGGAGTAAACTGTTCCATTGCCACCATATCCATATAATCCATATACTTCAGCATCTTCTTCTATCTTCCCGATAAATGGTTTCCCATCCTTCGTTTCACCAAATCTTGCACCGTACGCATACGCTACTTCTAATTCAATGTCCGGATACAGTTTGTTAAACGCTTTAATTAATCGTTTACCTTGTTTTTGAATATGCTTTTCATTAGGTATCTTATCTGTCTTCTCATCCAATCCACCAATTAACACTCTATTTCCCGGGACATGTCTTATGTATAAGTATGGTCTTGCAGATTCCCAAATCATCGCTTTATCTTTCCAGAATTGATTTTCTTCAATCGGCTGCGTCACAACTGCATAACTCGCGACAAATTCTTCACGATGAATATAACGTTTCGTTATTTTATTTTTCGCATATCCTGTTGTCATAATTAGTTTATTAGTTATAATTACTCTATCATTTAACTGACATAATATTTGTTCTTCCTTCTTCTCATACTTCACTAACTCAGTATTTTCAAGAACATCTAAATGAAAGTTACTATGTGCGTATTTTACGACTTCATTCACAAATACATAAGGATTGATTTCAGCATCTTCATGTGTAATAAGTGCATTGTATTTTTTAATTCCATATACTTCTTCAAGTTGCTCTGAATCGACGTAATCTACCGGGAAATCAAAGTGTTTCAATGCCTCGTATTCATCTTTAATGATTTTTTTATCACGCTTAGTAGAAGCGATAAATAGACTGTCACGTTTAATGAAATTTACGCGCGCGTCTAATAATTTCGAAATCGCTTCGATATCCTCCAGACCTTCTTTACTTGCTTTATAAAAGTGATAGGCTTCAAGCGCTCCAAAGTCTTTTACACATTCATGCAACAATTTATCACTCATATATTGCATTAACCCAGTGTTGGCTGCACTGCTCGCGCTCCCTATTTCACCTTTATCAATGAGTAATGTATGATGTCCTGCCTGTGCAACTCTAAATGCTGTCAATGCCCCGCTCATTCCACCCCCAATAATCACTACATCATAATGCGATTCAGTTTCATCCAAATAGTTTTTCTTTACGTAAGTTTCCGGCCAATATAATTTCCCGTTATGCATAACAAACCTCCCGCTTCTTAATTTTTATATTATTTTCATCATACCCATTTCATTTTTGTATAATCTAAAGTTTTAGCGTTGTCTAATTTTATTATTTTTTGTGTTGAATAAAAGTTAATTTTTTAAATGCTTTAGAACAAATAACTTGTGTTGTAATTTTACATATAATATACTAGTAAAATATATTTTGAAATAAAAATTATAATAATTGTCTGCAAATAATATTTTTATTTTACTAATATAATAAAAAGGAGTAAATAAACATGTTCAAAGACTTTCAGGCTTTAAAGAAACATCCTGTCTTATTTTTATCGCTAATCGTTATTTTATTCTTACCGATTATTTATAGTGCCGTATTCATTTACTCTATGTGGGATCCTTACGGTCAGACACAAAATCTTCCCATTGCAATCGTTAACAATGATGAAGGCGCTAAGATTCAAGGCAAAGAAGAGAATCTTGGAAATCGAGTAATCGAGAAACTCAAAGAAAATGATGATTTCAAATGGGAATTCATCGATTCAAAAAAAGCTAAAAATGGCATTGAAAAAGGAGATTACTTTGCTGTCATCGAGTTTCCTAAAAACTTCTCAGATGATGCTTCTACAATGCTCAATCCAAACCCTAAACATATGGAAATGCACGTTCAAACTAACCCAGGTTATAGCTATTCCGGACAAAGTATTGGTGACAAGAGTATTCAAGCGGTTAAAGATAACATTTCATTATCTTTGCGTGAACTTTATTTAAAGAAAATATTTGGTTCAATTAAAGATATGCGTGGTCAATCTCAAGAGCTTTCTAGTGGTTTAAAGAAGATGGAAAAAGCTGAGCTTGATTTAGCAAATGGTTCTAAACAAGTTGATAGTGGGCTTGCTAAAACCCAAACTGCATTACCTCAATTACAAAATGAGCAGTTTAATCAATTGATCACAGGTTCAAGTCAAATCACTGATGGATTAAATAAACTCGCTGAAAATACAAATCAAATCACTAAAAATATCGATAAATCATTAAAGCAAACCGACAATTTATCTTTTAGCAAAGATAATGCAATGACCATTAGTGATCCAGTCACTACAGTTGAACATAATGTCACAAAGGTAGAAAACTACGGACAAAGTTTCGCACCTTATGTACTAAGTTTAAGTCTATATGTCGGGGCCATAGCATTTGTTACAATTTATCCAGTCGATAAACGCGTAGGGGAATCAAAGAGCGCTGTTAACTGGTGGCTGAACAAACTTGGCTTAATGTTAATACACGGTTTGTTACAAGGTTTATTCTTATCTTTATTTACACAGTACGTAATAGATATCGAAATTGCCAATCGTGGATACTTCACACTTACTTTAATCGTTTGGTCTATTGCTGCAGTACTGATCGTATCATTTTTGGTAGCAGCATTCGGCAACATCGGAAAGTTCCTGGCGATTATTTTATTAATCTTACAGCTTGGTTCAAGTGAAGGGACTTTCCCGATACAGTTAACTAATAAATTCTTCCAGACACTACACACATATTCACCGATGACTTATGTCATCAAAGCATTAAGAGAATCAATATTCGATTTTGAAGGCAATATTCCGATTAATACAGCTATCACAATTATCGCTATAATTGGAATCGTTGCCGGTTGCCTGCTATACTTCGCTTACTTAGGTCGATTAAATCTTAAAAATATACGCTTAAATACGAGAGATTTAGATTAATAATGAAATAACGCCTCGGTTGCAATCGCAACCGAGGCATTTTTTACTGTTCATCAATTCGTTTAATATCTATATTTAACCCAAAGTTTTCTTCCAAAAGCTTACGATAATTATCTTTATTCACGGGAGTTGTTGTTTTTTCCCCGTGATCTGTTATTGTCATTTGACGATGCGTCATGGTTTTACGTCCATCAGGATTTGGCATTGTAATTAACAACTGCTTAACAAAAATAGATTCCGGATTGTATTGATTATATTCTATATTGTCTTTAAAATCCTGTAACTCCTGTGCATGAATACTTGCTTCATATTTCGTTTTGTATTCCCCGTCAACAAGCTTTTGTACGAAAATTTGATTGTTTATCTGAATGGCACGAAATGTTCCATTAATATCCATAACAGTTTCAAAATGTTCATGAGTACCAATTGGAATAGCTTTCATCGGTAAATCTCCAAAGCCAACATCAGCGATATAACTATTATTATCGATTTCTACGATAGTTGTCATATGGGAACCTTCACGACTTCTTCCTTTTGGTGTAACAATCGTTGCTGATGTATTAAAGGCAACGAAATCTTTTTTCTGCAAGTAATGTCTGAAGAATGTATTCATTTCATAACAGTAACCTCCTCGATGATTTGAGATGATTTTATCATAAAGTCCATCGAGTGTTAAATTGATTTCCTGTTTATTTTGAACGTTAATATTCTCAAAAGGAACTTTTAACATATAGTGTGCTATTAATTCATTCAGATAATCTATCGTTAAATGTTTAATTTCTTTTTCGTCTTGAAATTTTATATAGTTATCTATCTTTTCTTCTTGTTTATTTGATAAAGCTTCTTTATGTGTTGGTAATACAGCCATGTTTTTCTCCTTAATCTCTAATAATATCATATGAGCAAATTATATATGAGAGAAGTGTCCGTTTCAACTTTGTTGATTATATCAGTAAAGTATCGATTGTAATATTAAAAGTGTTGATTGCTTGATAAAAAGGTTGTTTTACAATACTATTTCAATACAATAAATAAAAAATATAGGAGACAAACCCATGAAAATTGTTGGCATTAGCGGAAATCCTTATCCAAATTCAACCAATTTAAAAGTACTCGAGAAAATTGGTAGCGAACTTACTATATTAGGTCATTCATTTGATGTCATTTATGAAGTAAAAGAATTACCGTTATTTAATCCTCAAACTGAGTTTCAGGAGCGCTATGAAATCGTTAATCAAATGAGAAATAAAATTAAAGCAGCTGATTTTTTAATCATTGTCAGCCCTGAATATATGGGGGGCGTTCCTGCTATTCTTAAAAATGCATTAGAATGGATGTTATCAGAAGCTACGCTCATGCAAAAACCAGTCGCATTTGTTATTCATTCACCTATTGGTAAGCATGCAGTTGAAGCACTGAATAGACACTTAAGTATTATGGGTGCAGAGCTGAAGGATGAATGGCAATTGCTTATTAGTTACAATAAACGTCGTCAACGAGAAGATGGATGGTTCCAGGATGAAGCTATCAACGAACAGGTAAAGACTTTCATACAAAACATTAATAGTAAACCATAAAATCAGATTATACACTCATAAAACAAGAGACCTTTTAATATCAATAAAAGGTCTCTTTTCAATATAAAAACATTAAAAATATAGGTAATAAAAATGAACTTAATATTGCTGAAAGTATCATTGCTACAGAACTAAATGCACCTGATTCGTTATCAATTTCTAAAGCTCTTGCAGTTCCAAAAGCATGAGATGCATTCCCGAAAGACATTCCTTTAGCGATACTTGATTGAAAGTTTGATTTCTCGAGGAGATAGGAACCTAAAATACTGCCAATTATCCCTGTCGCCAATATAAACAATATCGTAATGGTATCATCTCCACCAATTTGTTTAGAAATTTGCAATCCCACTGCTGCCGTAACTGATCGCGGAAGTAAAGTAGCGATATCTTCTTTAGCATATCCTAAGATTTTTAACGTACTGAATATAAGTAAAAAGTTAAGGATAATCGCTGAAAATACACTCAAAAAAATCGTCGGAGCATATTTTATTATTTTATCGGTATGTAAATACAAAGGATAAGCCAAACTCACTACTGTACAGCCTAATAAGTAGTTAATCCATTGCCCACCCAACATATACGTGTTATAGCTGATATGAAATAGTTGTAGAATCACGATTATACCAATACCTGCTATAATTGCGGGATTCAGTAAAGGTGAATGCCACTTTTTTTGTATCATCTTGGCGATGATAAAGAAAACTATTGTAATAATAATCATGCTAATTGTTTTAATGACTAACATCTTGTACACGACCTTTTATACGATTGATAGATTTCTCTGCAATATAACCTGATAAGTAGGCAACAGTGACAGTACCAAATGCGATCAATAAAAAGAAAATTACAAAGTTACTATCCATTTGGCCTATAATATTCTTTACTCCTACAATAGAAGGCAGGAAGAAGAATATCATTGTCGTCAAAAATAAATTGGCACCTGATTTAATCCAGGTTTCCTTTACCACGCCAGTCATAAGTAAGATGTAAAATAATACAAGACCGATAATACTACCTGCAATCGGTAGATGCAGAAATTGTTGCAGTAAGTTGCCCACACTCGTAATTAAAATAATCAATAGTAATTGAAATAGCGTAATCATGATTTTTTTCGCCATTCATTTCGCCCCCCAGCTATACTATTGTAATACAAAAAATCTATCGATAAAAATAGCAATTATCGATAGATTTTATGAAAAAAATTCATGTATCATTGATTTAAATGAATCGTCATATAATCAATCCATTTTCTAGATACTTGATTTAAGTAAACATTCTTTTTCCAGATTACACCGATTTCCCATGAAAGTATCTCTTTTTCAATCGGTACAATTGTTATTTCAGGGTTTTTATTGAGTGTCTTAGCAATATTTTCCGGTAATATCGTTACACCTATATTCGATGTAATTAAATACTCTATAATATTCCATTGCGTTATCTTAGCGATGACTTTCGGTACAAACCCCTGTTGTCTGCATACTGTCTGAATTAAATC
The DNA here is from genome assembly GCF_003259695.1 of Macrococcus epidermidis. GTDB lineage: Bacteria > Bacillota > Bacilli > Staphylococcales > Staphylococcaceae > Macrococcoides > Macrococcoides epidermidis. The sequence goes on along the minus strand of NZ_PZJH01000003.1, from coordinate 45,376 downwards.
ATTGATATAGTAAGCTTCATCAAACATAATAAACGATTCTTCCTTTAAATCGTTTAATTTAATAACATTTTTACTGCATAACACGTGATTCTTTAATAAAACAATATAGAAATGCTCTTTATAAATCGGTAAGTAATCAAAATTATTTGTATCAACCGGAAGTGATGTTATACCAAGATCCAATTGATTACTCAATATTTTCTGCTCAATTGACTTTCCACCGCCCTGTGTCAATTGATAAGTAATCTTCGGATATCTATCATGATAAGCTTGAAAAGTATTCATGAATTTATTAGCATCTGCAATCGTAGATAATCCAAAACGAATATGCCCGGTTTCATTACCGTCTTTTTGATGTAATTCATCCGGTAATTGATTGTATAACCGAATCAATTCTAAAGATTGATCATATAGTAACTTTCCTTCGTCTGTAAGTATAAGACGTCTGTTTTGACGAGTGAATAATGAAGTATTAAATTCCTTTTCTAAATCTCTAACCGCCTTACTCAATGTAGATTGTGACATATATAATTGATTAGCGGCCTCTGTCATGCTTTTGTGTTGTACAATCTCTACAAAGTATTTTAACTGCTTAATATCCATATGATCATCACCTTTTTTCAGCATACAATATAATATCTTCAGTTATTCTACCATTATTGCTCCGAATACTTGGGCATAACACTTTAATAAATACCGTCTATTACATTCAAGTATATATCATTATAGTCAATAAATTTATATATATATATGAATAATCTCCCATTAAGATGGGTATTATAATAATATCAATAATATGGAGGGATTAAGTATGAGCAGCAAGCAATCTTATGATAAGTTATTTGAGTTAATCGAGAAGAACGATATTGCAATGTTAACAACAATCCACCAAGATAAATTAGTATCTAGACCGATGAGTTATCAAGATGTAGATGATCAAGGTAACATATGGTTCTTATCAACACTTACAGAGAAAACTGAAGAAATAAAAAAAGATAATCGTGTGAATTTAGCATTTACGAAAAAAGGTTATGTATCCATCGCAGGACATGCTGAAATTATAAATGATGATGCGAAGAAAAAAGAATATTGGAGTAAAGGGATTGAACTATTCTTAAGCACATCACATGATGATCCAAATGTAGTGCTTATTAAAGTTGTACCAGATTCAGCTGAATACTGGGCAACAGATGATAAAGTTAAAACTGTTGTAGAAGGTATTAAATCATTAGTTTCTAACGATACTGGTAGCGATACTTCAATCAATAAATCTATAGAGTTATAAAATATAAAGAAAGTGGCCGAGTCATAAATTGGTCTCTATAATAATAAAAACACCAATTTTAGGGAATGTAAAATAGACTGTGTGAGTAGCGTGCGTACACCTCTACTTCGCAGTTTATTTTACATTCCCTTCTATCACAAGATTTATAATTTAATTCATAATTTGAATTCATATCGTTTACCTGACTTGATCGTCGATATAACTTCAAAATTCTCATCTAGTATAACGATATCCGCATCTTTTCCCTCTTTAATTGAACCCTTACTATCATCTATCTTTAAAGCAATCGCCTGATTTAGACTTGTCACTCGCCAAAGTTCGCTTAAATCTTTCCCACTATATTCTAATAATTGCTTAAGACCATGATTCATCTTTAATACACTACCTGCAAGTGCGCCAGAACTTATTCTGGCTTCTCCATCTTTCACAGTTACTGCCTGGCCCCCTAAATCATAAACACCATCTGGTTTTCCTTTCGCTCTCATTGCATCTGTAATTAAATAAAATTTCTCATTACCTTTTGCTGTTATGGCAAGTTTTACACTTGCCGGATGTGCATGCAATCCATCTACTATTAATTCCGTATGAATATTATCATTAGTAAGCGCCATTCCTACTACACCAGGTTCACGGTGCTGGAAACCTGAACTGCCATTATAAAGATGTGTAATGTGTCGTGCACCGTTAGCTACTGCTTGTTCCGCCTGTTCATAAGTTGCAGCAGAATGCCCAATTGAGAATATAATCTCAGGGAAACTTTCAATCATTTCTTTTGCACCCTCTTTTTCAGGTGCAAATGTAATAATCTTTATTAAATCTCCTGACTGTTCCTGGAATGTTTTGAGTTGTTCTACATTTGGCTGCTGAACGTATTTAGGATTTTGTGCACCAATTTTCTCTTCAGAAATAAACGGACCTTCTAAATGTACTCCTAATATTTCTGCACCTTCATATTCATCATTGTGCACATTTTTTATATTTTGAAGTGCTTGAATAATATTGTCATTCGATTGTGTCATTGTTGTGGGAAGAAATGATGTTGTGCCCTCGCTCAGCAAAGATTTCGATAAATGCTTTAGTCCCTCAAATGATGCATCCATAGCATCTTCACCATATCCACCGTGAATATGAATATCTATAAATCCTGGCATTATATAAGCATCATGATAATCACATACACTGTCTTCTCCAGAATATAAACCCGTTTGAATGGCTTCTATCTTTTTATTATTAATAACAATATAACCATCAACTATACCTTCTTCAGTAAATATGTTTTTACTTTTAATCACGTAACGCATCAGATCATCTCTTTCTTGTTAGACTTTATAAGAAAATATCAGTAATATCTTATCCATCATTATTTTATCATTAATTTAAAATATCATCATTTTGTCCGTCTTAATGTTAAGATGAAACTACAATATCCTTTCAAGGAGGTTCACATGTTTAATCTTCGTTTCGACAACTCTTATTTAAAGTTATCTGATGACTTTTATGAAATTAGTCAGCCCGACAAACCCGCTCAACCTGAAGTTGTTATATTTAATACAAAATTAGCGGAGCAACTTAATATAGATGTATCCATTCAAGATCATCCTGAATATTTATCAGGAAAAGAGATACTGCCCGGAAGTCTACCTGCTGCACATGCATATGCCGGACATCAATTTGGTCATTTCACAATGCTTGGAGATGGACGTGCACATGTGCTTGGTGAACATTTGACAGAAGACAACAAGCGTTATGATATACAGTTAAAAGGTTCTGGTCGTACAATCTTTTCTCGTTCAGGCGATGGTCGCGCTGCTATTGGTCCGATGCTTAGAGAATATATTATTAGTGAAGCGATGTATCAATTAAATATTCCTACTACAAGAAGTCTTGCAGCGTCCCTCAGCGGAGACAATGTTTACCGTGAAACATCTTTACCAGGTGCTGTACTTGTTCGCATTGCTCAAAGTAATTTACGCGTCGGCACATTTGAATATGCAGTGCGCACTGAGAATAAAAATAATATTAAACAATTAGCAGATTACGCAATATCACGTCATTATCCAGAAATAAAGCACAATCATAACCCATATCTTTCTTTACTTAACATAGTGATTGAAAAGCAAGCTTCTCTTATCGCACAATGGCAATCGATTGGATTTATCCATGGTGTAATGAACACAGATAATATGACGATTAGTGGTGAAACAATTGATTATGGTCCTTGTGCTTTTATGGATACGTATCATCCATCGACTGTATTTAGCTCAATCGATCAATATGGTAGGTATGCTTACGATAATCAGCCGAGTATCGCACTTTGGAACTTAACACGCTTTGCTGAAACGCTTATTCCATTAATTGATGATGATGATGCACTAGCAATACAATATGCAGAAACTGCACTTGGTACGTTTCAGGATTTATATGTTTCTCATTATATGAAACGCTTTGGTCAAAAGATTGGCATTGAGAACATTCAACAACAAGACTTCCAACTCGTGATTGATTTACTTGCATTATTAGAGAAATATGAACTCGACTTTACGAAGACTTTCAGAAGTTTAGCGACTCACACATTTAAAGAAGAAGTATGCTTTAAACACGATGATGTACAAGCCTGGTATAAACGATGGGAAGATATTATTCAACAAGATGAATCAACCGATGCATTTAGTTTAATGCAATCCGTCAATCCTGCAGTAATCCCAAGAAATCATCTCGTAGAAGAAGCACTGAGTGATGCTACACTTGCTCAGGATTATACGAAGTTACATCAATTACTTGAAGCATTAAGTCATCCTTTCGATGATCATCATGAGGCACAGTATTTAAGTCCAGCCCCTCCAACTGACAGAGTATATCAGACGTATTGCGGGACATAAAAAGCATAGTATAATATAACAAGAACATATTATAAGGAGACTTCATATGAATGCATTTGCTAAATTGAGCCTGGTTGGTTTAATTGTCGCCACAACATCCCCATTACATGAGACACATGCAGCTAACCATAAAAGTTGTTCTATTCATGTCAGTAATAAGACAATATCTAAAATCAATGGTATACCTATAGCGAATAAACAATACTATATGTCAAGAAAATATAATCCAGGTGCCAATAAAACGATGATTAAGTGGTACAACAAGATGAAAGCAGATGCTAGAAAGCAAGGTATCAATCTTGAAATCGTTGGTCAAACTGGAGCATATGGCTATAGATCGTATGCAACACAGCAATATCTTTATAATAGTTATGTCGCATCTTACGGACAAGCTTATGCAAACCGTATTTCAGCAAGACCTGGTACAAGTGAACATCAATTGGGGCTTGCTATGGATATTAAAGATGGCACGAATTATGGTACATTATCGACATCATTTGAATATACCGCTGCGTCAAAATATCTTCAGAAAAATGCTCATAAATACGGATTTATCATCCGATATCTAAAAGGTAAAGAACAAATCACAGGATTTATGTATGAACCTTGGCATATTCGATATGTAGGACGTACACATGCAGCACGTATCAAATATAATAACGTAACATTAGAAGAGTATTTCGGTATTCAGGGGAAGAAACGTCTATCTTCCGGCAAACACACAGTACGTGGTGTGATTTGTAAATACTAATGTTTTGCTCTTACTTAATTATATATACTAATTCTCTCATATTAAAAAAGTGAAATACGATTAAATATCGCATTTCACTTTTTGCAATAAATAACACATTCAAATCGACTGTTTATTAATCCAGCTTATCTAAAGGTATAACATTATCATAATCAATACCTTCTGCAATCCTTCTCTGATGTGAAATTGTATAAAGTTCTGATCTTAATTGAATTATCTCATCATCAGCTAACGGAGTTAAGTTAGAACCCGTTTGAAATAAATCAAAGACCTCAATATTTTCTTTAACCGCTTCTCTAATTTGAATAGTACCTATTTCAACCAACTGATAATCATTCGGTAATTCAGAGATAGGATGGGGTTGTTGGTGAATCTCTGCTTGTAAAATAATCCTTTCACCTTTTAACGTTGTTCTAAATCTTACAAATTTACCCTCATTCGTTTTAAAGTAATGTAGATTGTAATACGTTTTCTCTTTAAACGTTGGCAGTATAGGTTGATTGAAGATAAATTTCTTCAAATCTTTATTGAATCCTTCAATCTTCATTAAATGTCTGAATAAATTAAGCTTAACACCTACGTTATCTTCATCATGAATTGCATTGCTATATTGTGCAATCTTGTATATTGAGTCGGCCTTAGTCCACGGAAAATAAGGAAATGTCACTAATACTAAATCGAAGGGATTAGACCCTTCGAAACGAATCGCCATACCTTTTAGTGGAACTAACGTTGTAATATGATTTTTAGTTGTTAAAGCATCCGATAATCTAACACGAGCATTGTGATACTGACCTAAAACCTTTTGTCCTTCAACATTCAGTTTAACTTCTCCAGAATAATTAAATCCTTTCGTATGCGCACGCTTACCACCTTTTGAAGTTTTCGCTAACCTTTCGATGGTCTGGATGATATAAAGTGCTTTATCTTTCATAAAATCTCCTCCTTTAGTTTTTAATTACCCTAAAAAAGAGGTCTTTACATCATTTGGTATTATATGTAAAATGCTGAAACAAATAAAATATACATATTTGATTCGTCTATCGTCTCAAATCATCAGATAAAATAATTTGATACAAAACATTATCCAATGCCTATTAATAGATTTCATGAAATTTTCTTTCCAGTTCATAACCATCTCTCCTATGGTTAATATTTTTTATGTATGTATATATAAAAAGCGAAACCCGAAAATTTTTTTCGAATTTCGCTTAGCTATGGTAAATCGAAGGTTTACTTACTTATGCACCAGACCTTTTTAAATTAATAATTCCATCATAAATCTGAAAAGTACCTATGCCTATTACTGCATTGCCTATCCAGAATTGCTAGTATATCTGACTACTTTCTTTATGCGTCGGTATGTAAAAATAAACATGGCATTACAACAAAGCCACACATCGCAGTTAATAATACACCATCAGATGCTGAACAGATTTCTTTTGTCATCTCATCATAACAGTGTTCCCACTACAAAAACTAATAAAAAATAATCTCGTCAATAAAAACCGCCAGACCAGTCTCAAATATATAGCCAAATCAGTTTTATATCTTTTCAGATTTAACGCTTTTGAGCAACGTATTGCTCTCCTAACTTATCCTTAAATAATTATTCTGGCTTAAATACAACCTTAATATTATTATCACGCTTTTTATCGAAAACTTTATAAGCTTCATCCGCTTTTTCTAGTGGGAAAGTATGCGTGATAATTTCAGTTGGATCAAATACTTCATCTTTAATCATTTCATATAATTTAGGCATTAAGTGAATAACTGGTGCCTGCCCAGTAGTTAAACGAACATTCCTATTAAATATTAAATCAAGTGGAAAGTTATCAGCTGGTGTACCATAAATTCCTGTCAGTTGAATCGTACCAAATTTACGAACTGATTCTGCAGCAGTAATAATCGGACTAATTGTTCCTCTCTGTTGAGATTTTTTTGAAAGTTTTGGTTCCGGGCTTGATTGTGCGCCATCAAATCCAACACAATCGATAACCACATCTGCACCACCACTTGTTTGTTCTTTTAATAACTTTCCTATTTCTTTTTCTTTATCAAAATTATAAACTTCCGCACCATTATATTTTTTGGCATGCTCTAGTCTATGTTCGACATTATCTATTGCTATAACACGATCAGCACCTTTTAGCTTTGCAAATTTTTGTGCCATTAATCCAATAGGACCACATCCTAATACAATAACAGTATCTCCTGCTTTCACACCTGCATGTTCAACACTCCAATATGCAGTAGGTACTACATCAGATAAAAATAATACTTGTTCATCTTTTAAATCACTATCCGGGACTACAAATGAAGAGAAATCAGCATGAGGAACTCTTAAATACTCTGCTTGTCCACCCCAGAAATTGCCGTGCATCTTCCCAAAACCAAATAATGCACCGTTATCCATCTTCCAGTTGGCAGGTTCTTCATTAGATTGATCACATTGCGATTCCATTTGATTATTACAGTAGAAACAGTCACCACAACCTATATTAAACGGAATGACTACACGATCACCTTTTTTTAGTTTTTTAACGTCTTTACCGACTTCTTCAACAATTCCCATCGGTTCATGCCCGATAACAAAATCTTTATCCATAAACATATCGCCTTGATGATATAAATGTAAATCCGACCCACATATACCCGAAGCGGTAATCTTAATAATTGCATCAGTTGGCTCAATTATCTTTGGATCTGGAACTTTTTTCATTTTCATTTTCTTCTTACCTTGAAATGTTACTGCCTTCATATACAACACTCCCCTTTTATATTGTGTTACATACGAAATTAGTACCCCGTACTTGGAGTAATAAACAGCTACTAGCAGTGTTTGGAACCATCTCTACACTCCTTGCAGTGACATTTAGAAAACATAGTGAAAAACGTGTAGAAGTACCTGCTTAATATTAAAACAGCTACTAGCAATTAAGCTAATAGCTGTTTTTTGTATATAAGCATCTGTTTATGTGCAATATTTTTAATTGTTTTGATTAACAAATCTCATCAAATGCTTACCTGTTAATGATTTTTCTTCATAAACAATTTCACTAGGCACTCCACTATAGAGTACTTTTCCTCCGTCTAACCCTGCACGTGGTCCAATGTCAATCATCCAATCTGCATAAGTCATCATTGTTAAATTGTGCTCTATTACAATCACCGTATTATTTTCATCAATTAAATAATCAAAGATGCTTTTTAAGTTATCAATATCCGCTTCATGTAAACCTGTTGTAGGTTCATCAAAGATAAATATTTTATCTTCCACACCCTCATTAATATATCGACTAAGTTTCACACGTTGACTTTCCCCACCTGATAAAGTATCTAATGACTGCCCTAAAGTCATATAGTCTAGTCCTGTACGCTTTACACTGTTCAACACTTGATTAACATTTGCTATCGGAAAGAAATCGATTGCTTCTTCTACTGAGAGTTCAAGCATGTCTGCGATAGAATATCCTTTAACTTTTGCATCAAGTACTTCTGGACGATAGCGTTTACCGTGGCATACTTCGCATAGCTGAACAAAGTCTGACATGAATGCAAGCTCCGTCTTTATGACCCCTTTACCGTTACAATTTGGGCATGCACCTTCAGAATTATAGCTGAACATTCCTTTATTAAGCCCTGTCTCTTTGCTATAGTATGATCTAATATCATCAAAGACATTGAGGTAGGTAAGTAAATTGGAGCGATTTGTCGCATTTACAGGTTTCTGATCGATATAAATCACATCTTCTCTTTCACGCAGTCCTGTTTGTATTAACGTACTTTTACCGGAACCTGCAACACCTGTTACAACAGTTAAAACATGTTTAGGGATATTTACTGATACATCTTTCAAGTTATTCTTCGTAATATTTTTTAGTGCTAGATTTTCATTTGACACTCTTACTTCGGATTTAAATACGTGTGGCTGAGATAACGCCTTACCAGTCGGGCTACTACCTTTGAGCAATTCATTATATTTCCCGGTAAATATAACTTCTCCTCCATGCTTACCACTTCCTGGTCCGATATCAACACAATAATCTGCAATCTTAATGACATCAGGATCATGCTCAACAACGAGCACGGTATTACCTTTATCACGAATTGACAGCATGATTTGATTAATATTTTCAATATCTTCAGGATGTAGGCCCACACTTGGTTCATCAATAATATAGACTAAATCCGTAAGTGGACTATTTAAATGACGAATTAACTTAATTCTTTGAGATTCTCCCCCTGATAAAGTGGTCGTTTCTCGACTTAATGTCAAATAGCCTAAACCAACACGTTTTAACGCTTCTAATTGTTTGACTAAAGGTTCAATAATATACTGTGCTTTATGATCAACAATGTTATTCAAGAACTTAATTTCATCATTTATCGTTAGTTCACAAAAATCAGCAATGTTTAAGCCATTGATTTTACAACTTAATATTTTGTCATTTAGACGTTTACCTTTGCAATCCGGGCAAACCTGCTTTGTAACGATACGATTCACATCTTTAATAAATTTCTTCTTTTCATATGTATCGTTGATTAGAAATGATCTTCTGAATCGATAAATTAATCCTTCATATTTAGCCGTCTTCGGCCAGTTTGATGGTGGATTTTTTAATTTTATAGGTTCTTGATACAAAAATGTATCCATCTCTTCTTTAGAATAATCTTTCAATTTCTTATCATTGTCAAATAATCCCGTATTTAAATAACGTCTACCACGCCATGTATTAGGTCCAAAAGATGGGAACTTGATTGCATCTTCATTTAGTGAACGATCGAAATGTAATAACTCATTTAAATCAATATCTTCTAAATAACCTAACCCATCACACGTTTTGCACATACCATTCGTATTATTAAAAGAAAAATCCATAGAATATCCTACAAATGGCTGTCCAATACGTGACCACAATAATCTCACACCAGAGTAGATATCTGAAATTGTTCCTACCGTGGATCTTGAGTTTCCACCAATTCTATCTTGTCCAATGACCATTGATACAGGCAAATTCTCAATACGATCGACAACAGGTTTATCATAATGATTAAGCTGATTTTGTATATAAGTACTATACGTTTCATTTAATAGGCGCTCGCTTTCTGCAGCAATCGTATTAAATACTAGAGAAGACTTCCCAGAACCCGAGCGTCCTGTAAAGACAGTCAGTTTATGTTTCGGTATCTCAAGAGATATATCTTTTAAATTATTCTGCTTTGCTCCAATAATCTTGATCGGTTTCATTGAATCACTCCATAGTAATTTATAGTTTATATACCCTGATTATCGGATTTTATTAAAGTCTGTTTTAGCTATACTACATACATAAATCTTAATTTCTAATAGCATCTTAAATAAATCTTATTTTTCATTTGAATTATCGCCATTATCAAGATTAATTGTAGCCAAAAAGTCATCACCCCAATTACAAATTGAAGAAACAACATTATCAAGTTTTAATCCTATTTCTGTTAACTTGTAATCTACTTTAGGGGGAACGACTGGATAGACGGTTCTTTCAATAATTTTGTCGTGCTCTAATTCTCGCAACTGTCTGATTAACATACGTTGATTGATGTCCGGCAATTTGTTTTGTAATTCACTTAATCTTAATCTATCATCATGTAAGAGATGATAAATGATTGCAATTTTCCATCTACCTCCAATTACAGATAACGCCAAATCTTTCGATGTATAAAATTCTTTATTATTATATTCAATGAACATATTCATTCCTCCTTTCTATGGTGACTAAAATGTCAGTATTGTTATTTGTAATCTATAGTATCATAATGGCATTATAAAAGATAGAGAGGGGAAATTATTATGAAATTACAATTAGCAATCGATTTATTAGATCAAGTAGAGGCAGCAAAGTTAGCTCAAGAAGTAGAAGAATATATTGATATCGTAGAAATTGGAACACCTATCGTTATAAACGAAGGGCTATCTGCCGTTGAACATATGAGTAAATCAGTTAATAACACACAAGTATTAGCAGACTTAAAAATTATGGATGCTGCTGGATATGAAGTCAGCCAAGCTATAAAGTTTGGTGCTGATATCGTAACAATCTTAGGAGTGGCTGAAGATGCTTCAATTAAAAGCGCTATTGAAGAAGCACACAAACACGGTAAAGAACTATTAGTTGATATGATCGCAGTTCAAAATTTAGAACAGCGCGCAGCTGAATTAGATAAAATGGGTGCTGATTATATCGCAGTTCACACTGGCTATGATTTACAAGCTGAAGGAGTATCACCTTTAGAAAGTTTACGTACTGTGAAATCAGTGATTTCAAATTCTAAAGTAGCTGTAGCTGGAGGTATTAAACCTGATACAATCGAAACAGTAGCAGCCGAAAAACCTGACCTAATCATCGTAGGTGGCGGTATCGCAAATGCTGATGATCCAAAAGCTGCTGCTAAAAAATGTCGTGAAATCGTTGATGCACATGCTTAATCATTTTGAATTAATTTTAAATGAAATAAAGCAGACATTATCACATGTTGATGAAACAAATTCAGAAAAATTTTCAAAAAAGCTTATGAATGCATCATCAATATTTGTAGCTGGTAAAGGCCGTTCTGGTCTCGTTATTAAGAGCTTCGCCATGAGATTAAACCAATTAGGCAAAAAGGCATATGTCGTGGGTGAAACAAATACACCATCAATCCAGAAAAATGATGTCTTTGTTATAGCATCAGGTTCAGGATCTACAGCTCATTTAAAATTGCTCGCACAAACAGCGAAAGATAATGAAGCATACGTATTATTATTATCAACAAAAGACGAATCACCCATTGCTGATATTGCAGACTTAACCATCGTATTACCTGCTGGTACAAAATACGATGCAGAAGGTTCAAAACAACCTTTAGGAAGTCTCTTTGAGCAGAGCAGTCAAATCTATTTAGACAGTGTCGTGTTAACGATTCAAGAAGCACTAAATGTTGACGAAGAAACAATGCAGAATAATCATGCGAATTTAGAGTGATAAGAATCAGAAAATAGACAAAGAGACCTTCCTATAATTATAGAGAGGTCTCTTATCATGTGTATGTAATAATAAAAACCGCATCACTTGTGGTACGCTTCAGTGTATCGGTTAATCCTAAGGTTCAAAAATAACCCAATAACCTCATTAACAATGATACACTTGCGCGTATCGTTTTAGAGTGAGGTAAAAGAGCATACCAAGAAAGCTGACCATTGTATTATTGGTATGCTTTCTTAATTATTCCATCATTTTCATTAATAATTTTTTCTAGCACTCTATCCGCTCTTCCGACAAAGTTCAAATTTTTTGGGAAATCAAACTCGATAATAACTCTTTCTCCTGGTTTAATCGTTTCTTCAGAATCAGTAAATTTCAGATCTTTATTCATAAATATTATCCTCCTTAGAGATGTTCTATTTCGTATAAAAGATTTCATTCACCGTCATTTCAAAGTATTCACTTAAAGCTAATGCCAGTTTTAGGGTTGGATCGTATTTATCTTGTTCTATAGCAATAATAGTTTGTCGCGTTACACCCATTGATTTTGCTAATTGCTCTTGGGTTATTTTTCTCTCTTTTCTTAATATCTTCAAATTGTTTTTCATCAGCTTAAATATCCATATACCAAACCTAGTACAAGACAAATTGCGAATACAAGGAACATTGTTATTAAAATAGGTTTTATTTTGTCATTTCCCATTTTGCTTTGCATCATCATTATATTAACTCGATAAACTATCAACATTGATAACATCACTAAAAATGAATTAGAAAGATTACCATTAACAACAAAGTGATAGATACTCATAATGAGCAGCATTCCCATACCGAAAAACCAACTGAATTTAATGCTCTGGTTTGATTGATGTAATTCCATCTCATCTGGTATTCTCATCTAAATCCCTCCTCAAAATGTTAAAAGTTCTTTACATTCTTATAGTATAATATTTACACTAAAATGTAAAGAACTTTTAACATTTATCATTCCCAATATATTTTCCTCTTTACTCTAACGTCACGTCATACCTTACGATTGACGTAAGGAGGTGATGACATGGAATTCTATCAAATGCCGTTGTTTAATAAAATATTGGTGAGAGATATTGAAAAAGCTGAGAAGTGGTATCTTCACACTTTAGGTTTTCAAAGTGTGTTCAAGTTTCGCAATGAAGAGAATGAAGTAATTATGAATCACTTGAGACTTATGAAGTATCAGGATATCATGCTGATTCAGTCTGATGACTTTACTAGTGGAAATGGTTGTTTCATTAATACTCTTGTTAATGATATCGAAACAATATCGAAATCGATATCTGATATGTATGTATTACAACCTTTAGAACAGATGCCGTGGAATGCGAAGGAAATGACTATTATTGATCCTGATGGTTATCAAATAACATTAACGGAATCGAATATTAAAGATGAGGATTTTGATAAATTAATGAATAGTGCTTCTAAAAACTTTTAGAATAAACAGTAGCGATTAGAATTTTAAATCGCTACTGTTCTATATATTACATATTAAACTTATATTCACCCATCTTATAAAAATGTTCAGTCTGCCATTTCTGACTCACCATTGCAGTTTTATTCAAATCTTTGACCCATGGCGGATAGACTCTAAAAGCCATTTTGCCTTTTGAATTATCTGCTTTGACAATACCTTTTTCGATTAGGATCGAAACAGGGAAAACAAACTGAACTTCATTATAGTCATCAAGAATATTAATTACAAGGTAATCGCCAATATGATCTTCATTAAAAGGTATATTTTTATTAAGGGAATCTTTCTTCCATATAGCAACGAAATATCCAGGTTTCTTAGGAGTTTTCTTTGCTAATCTATTTTGAAACTAAATACTTTACATGATAAATTCATACCTTCATATTCTTCATTCCAATCTTCTTGAAATAATATATTAACTACGAAAGAAATTCCTCCAATCTTATGAGCCGTCGGAGAAATTATTAAATATATTAAATTCTATTTAATTAATCCCTTGTATAACCTTCTTTATCTTTGTTTAAAATCCAATTACCACCGTTCAGATAGCTCGCATAACTTAACCATGAAACATATGGGATCATCAATAATCCTGCTGTTTTTTCAAATTTGTAGAACTTATTAGCTGCAATATTACTTGCGGCTAGTAATACATAACTTTCAAGCAATGATATTTTTCTTAATTTTAAATTGAAATACAATAAAGACCATGCATAATTTAGGCCTAACTGAGTATAATGCACGCTTTTTAGTTCTTTTCTTTCTGCTTTATCTTCCGCTTTTTCATATGCTTTATCATATGCTATACCCATTGATGTATAAAGTATTGGCCATACAATAGGGAAAGCAATAGCTGGTGGTGAATATGGTGGTTTTTTATATTGTTTATAATCATCTTGGGCTTTAGCTGTCAGTCTTCCTATAATTAATCCCCCTGCAAGTGGTAATACTCTTCTCGTTATCTTTTTCAAATCAGTCATCATGTTTTCCCCCTCATTTTTAATATATCGTTAATCCATAAAACTCTTTTATCAATATTTATTTATAAATTTCCTGTTTTTTAAAATACTTAGCTTTGCTTTACATTAGTTTAAAAACTCTGTTTACAGTCGATTGGGGGCTAATATTATAAATTAATATCTACACCCAACATATGCATACCAATCAGTTGGATAACACCACTTGATGCACTTGGAAAAGCAAATATCATCTTATTCACTTCACGTCCGCTCATTTTTTTATTAATGATAATTGTCAATATATTAATCAGATCATCTGCCGCACTGCCATAGATAACCGCACCTTTTAATCTATTTCTACTATCAAGAACAACCTTCATTTCTGCTTCACGTTCGTGTTTATACTGAAATTCCAACTGTTCTCCAAATTTAACGGTTTTTACTTTATATCCAGGTTTTCGTTCTGCTTCCTCAACTGACATACCAACATGTGCAATCCTTGGTAGTGAATACACCACATTTGGAATTGCCGGATATTTAATCGGTATAAGTTTAAGTGCTTTTAATGGGAACTTTTTCATATCTGCATCTCTACCTAGTATATTCAGCGCGATATAATTTGATTCAAATGTAGCAGTTGGCGTTAATTTCGGTATTTTCTTATTTACAACATCTCCACTTGCATAGATGTTAGGTATATTTGTCTGCATATATTTATTTACTTTGATACCATGCTTATCATAATCTATTCCTATTTGATCAAGTCCAATATTTTCAACATTTGGTATACGGCCTGTTGCATCTACTACATAATCAGTTTCAAGTTGGAATGCTTTATCATCCGATAACTTTAAACCATTCTCGATATTCTCTAATTTCGTGACATCAATATTAAAATAGAATTTTACGCCTTCTGCCTCAAGTTTCTCAATCAGTTTCTTCACATAAGGCTGGTGATATGGCTTTAACACTTTATCAGAGTGTACAACAACTGAAACTTCGCTGCCCATCTTCGCAGCAATAGATGCAAATTCAATACTGACGAAACCGCCACCTAAGAATGTAATACGCTTTGGAAATTCTATTAAATCTAAGAAATCTGTACTATTATGAGTTAATTCCTTACCTTCTATGTCAAGCTCATTACTTCTTTGACCTGTTGCAATTACAATATACTTTGCTTTATAGTCCGTATCGCCTACATTTACAGTATGATTATCTTTTAGGATACCTTCACCTTTAATAATATCGATACCTTGTGATTCAAATATACTTTCTAATCCTTTATGCAGAGGACGTATCGTTTGTTGTTTGTATTCCATCAATTTTGACCAGTCAATTTGTGGTGTGTTTTTCACAATATCTTTATAATGTTGCAGAGATTCTACCGCTTCAAATGGACCTTCTAATAAGATTTTAGGATTACACCCATAATTCGTACACGTACCTGAAATTTTATCTTTCTCAATAATTGCTACACGTTTTTTCATTTGATTTAATATCAGTGCACCATGCCATGCTGCATGACCACTACCAATATAAATGACATCATAGTGATTATTATTCATATATTTACTCCTTAATTTTTATGATATTAATAAACTATATAATTACAATCTCTTCTAAGTTTTACAGATTAATATTACGACCTTTCCATTTCACTTCTTTTTTGATATAAATCGCGACAATGGATTTCGTAAATACAAATACGAAATAAGCGAGAACTAACGGATAGCACATAATTGTTAGTAATTTAAAATTTCCAAGCATACTAGATATCCAGTATAAGATAATTGTATACATAAGATAAAGTATTATTATTATTAACCATTTTTCTGGACATATCACTACTAATAAGGGAATAAAAGCTCCTGACATCCATAAAATGATAAGTGCTAACACACGCTTATCTGTTGCGGTAGAACCTGCAGCAAAATGTTTCATCCATCCTCTTGTCATAGCATGTATTCCATCTGGATACATACGAAAATGGATTATATTCTTACCGATATGATTATAAAGCTTAAACTGATGTGCTTTGAATACTGTGCCTAGACCAAAACCTTCAATCAATTGACCTGCTGCTGCACGGTGTCCATCCGTTGTAATATAATCTTGCTTTCTGCATATCACACATGGTCCAAACACACCATCTTCACCTTTAAAGATTGAGGTCGCATTTAGACCGAATACTGTAAGTATATTAAAATATAATGATCCTTGTTCGTACCATTGTTTCATTTCATGATATGGTTGTATCGACATGAGTCCACCCTTGTAGGCAGTAGTAATACGCTGGATTGCTTTTGTGTCATGGAAATGTGTGTCAGCATCCAAAAACAAAAGAATATCTCCATTCGCTGCTTCAGCACCTCTATAACATGCTGCTGACTTCCCTTTCCAGTCAGATTGATTATCAAAACTTATGACAATCGCACCTAAACTTTTTGCAATCCGAGCAGTATCGTCCGTTGATCCGTCATCTACAACTATACATTCATATACATCTGATAAATCAAAAGAACTGAGCAATTTTGTTAAGTTATGTGCTTCATTTCTCGCAGGAATAATCACACTGACTTTACGGCTGTGTGTCGGAATCGTGTTAATGAGCGGTCTGCGAACAAATAGCAGTAATCCTGATACAATACTTATTAAACTCCACAGAACAATCATTGTTCTTGTTCCTTTATCATTCTGCCTACCTGTTGTCCACTCAATGTTACCATAGGCATACCTCCACCTGGGTTAACTGTGCCACCAACAAAATAAAGGTTGTCAAAATGTTCACTGTGCTTTCTATGCTTAAATCCATTGTTGCTTTTACGATTAGATAACGTACCATAAATCGCACCACGATCTGAAAGATACATGTCTTCAATATCATGAGGTGTCCACATATCTTCTGTAACGATATGTCGACGTAAATCTTCAAGTCCCATATTTTCAAGCTTTACTAAAACACTTTCTCTTAGTTCCTGGTATTGTTTCTTCGTAAATGGTTTATCTTGAATATAAGGAATATGCGGTAGTATTTTAATATTTTCATGCCCCACTGGCGCTTGTGCTTTATCTGTTTTGTTAGTGTTTACTACATAAATCGTAGGATCAATCGGTAGTTTTTTTTCATTAAATACACGTTCAAAATTTTTCTTAGAATTATTAGAAAAAAAGAAATTATGATGCTGAAGCTGAGGGTATTCCTTATTTACTCCAATATGAAGTACAAGACCTGAGCTTGCAGGTTTAAATTTTTTCTTTAATGATGTTAAGTTTTTTGGTGGATTCACTAGCTTTTCATATAACGGTATAACTTCCATATTAGAAACGAAATAATCTGCAGTTATGCGCTTACCGTCCACAAGTTCCATAGCGACTATACGTTTGCCTTCTGTTTCTAATTTTACTATTTCGCTATCTAGGTGAAGTTTGACCCCTATCTCTTCAGCGAGCTTTACTATTGCTTCTCCTAGCAGATGCATACCACCAGGAACATACCATTCTCCTTGTTGATATTGCATATGACTCATCATATTGAGCACAGCAGGTGCATCATAAGAGGAAGAGCCTACATATTTGATAAAATATCCGATTATATCCCTAAATTCCTCATTCGATATATAGCGATTGATAGCCTGTTGCATCGTACTGAAATAATCAAAACCTTTAAACGCTTTAATAGGTCCATGATGTTTGATTAACTTTAATTTTGTATCGATACCCTGGTCAAAGTAACTATCTTTTGTCAATTCGTGAATACGTCCTGCATATGTCAGAAAATTTCTATACTCATTTATATCTTTGGCAGTGAGATGTTCGTTGTTTTCCTGCATTGCTTCAAGATCTTTATAAAGATCATAGATATGACCGGATGGAAAGAAACATCTCCATTGTAATGGTAGTTCAATGATATCAACGTAATCCTCCATTCGCTTGTGACTACCTTTAAATAAGTTCTCAAAGATATATGGCATTGTCAGAATAGAAGGTCCAAGATCGAATCCAAAGCCATCCTGGGTGAGACGATTAAGCTTTCCACCAAAATGACGATTTTTTTCGTATAACGATACATTGAACCCTGCCTGCCTTAATGTAATTGCAGCAGATAAACCTCCCAGACCTCCACCAATAACTACTACAGTTTTATTATTCATATGATTATTTCTCCCCTTTCAAATATACTATTGCTTCTTGATGTATACGATACTTGTCTAATGTTGAAACATGATTTCTTTTAGTAAGGCAATCATAGTTATTCCTTCTGACTTCATTTAGTATCTCTTTGTATACGAGCATAGATAATAATAGAGGTAGTCGTGCATGAATGTGATATTGGTTTATATAATGAAGGAATTCATCATAAAGGGTTTCAGCATATTCAGCAAGATATTCCCACATATTGATGAAATCACTGTTGATCTCAAAGGATGCTAGTTGTTGATTTGTATAGTTAAACTTATTCATAATCTGTTTTGGAATATAGACACGTTGGTATCGTTTAAAATCTTCTCCGATATCTCTCAAGATGTTGGTAATCTGCATCGCAATGCCTAGTTTTTCTGCATTTTCTTTCATTTCTAAAGTAACATTAGTCGAAAGAATCGGCAGCAGCATTCTTCCGACAGAACCTGCAACATACAAACTATAACGTTCAATATCTTTAATCGTTTCAGGTTGTGTATACATTAAATCCATCTGTTGACCTGTTATCTGCATCTTAAAAGCTGTCAAATCAAGGGGATATCGTTGATGTACATCTTTTAATGCGCGCCACATGGGTTCATCAATCAAGATTCCTTCTTCAAACTGGAGAAGTTTACTGTTAAAAGTATCAAGAACTGCTTTTCTATAATCAACAGAAGCAGTCCGGTCTACAATGTCATCAGCCATACGACAAAAAGTATATATTGCATATACTGCATTTGCATCATCTTCCGGGAGCTGCTTAAAAGCATAATAAAATGATTTTGAGTGACGTTTTATAATTTCTCTGCAATATTTGTAGTCTGTATAGATTGCATTCATAGTCTCACCTTAACCTTTGTCATCCAGCATAAGCTCGCCTGCAGCAATTTTAGATGACAGGAGTACGATAGGTACACCTGCTCCTGGGTGGGTGCTGCTGCCAGTAAAATATAGGTTCTCACAGTGCGTGGCTTTGCTTTGAGGACGTAGATGATTACTCTGAAAAAGTGTAGGCTGCAAACCAAATGTTGCACCATTATAAGCATTGAAATTTTTCTTAAACTCAGCTGGTGTCATCATCATTTCAGTGATAATCTCATTCCTGATATTTTTCATACCAGGTAGTTTTTCTAACTTATCGAGAATCTTATCTTTATAGAATTTCCTTGTTTCCTCATTCCATTCATATTGTGCAGTAGAAAGCTCTGATACAGGCATAAGTACATATAACCCATCTTTATCAGGAGGTGCAAGTGATGGATCAATCTTTGAAGCAATATACATATAGAGAGATGGATCTTCTATCTTGCGCCCATCAAATATTTTTTTTATATTGTCATCCAAATCTTCAGCAAATACAAAGTTATGAACATTCTCAATTTCTTCATATTTACGGTTTGTACCTAAATATAAAACAAAGCATGAACATGAGTAATCTAATTCATCTATCTTCTCATCCGTATACTTTCCTTTAGCTTCTTTTGATGTCACAAGTGATTTCATAGCATATGGAAAGTCAGCGTTACACATTACATAGTTTGAAGGTATAAGTTCATCATCTATCATAATTCCCTGGGCAATACCATCTTCTATTTTTATTTCCTGGACTTCTGTTTTATAGTGAATTTTACCCCCTAGCTCTATGAATAAGCGCTCCATGGCTTTTGCCATTGTATGCATTCCACCTTTAATAAACCAGATTCCATACAGAAACTCTATCATCGGGATAATTGTATATAAAGATGGGCTTTTAGAAGGTGAGATTCCGATGTACAATGTTTGAAAGCTAATCATATCTCTAAGCTTTTTATTTTTTATATACTTATTCATCGTGCTCTCTGCATTACCTAGTGTTCTCAACTTTAATCCCTGATTTATCATATTAAGGTTATAAAAATCTTTTTTATTTCTAAATGGCCTTTGAAGAAAATAATTTTTTGCAATATTAAAGCGGCTGTATAAATCGCTGATATATCTTAAGAATCCCTCTGCATCTTTTTCACTAGACATCTCAAAAAGTTGCATAAGTTCTACTAAATCATTGGAAATATCGATTTTCTCTCTTCCATTATTAAAATATCCTGAGAACATTGGGTTCAGTTTTTGCATCGGTATATAATCATCTGGATTTCTACCAGCCAGTTCAAAAACTTCCCGATACAATTCAGGCATCATTACAATTGTCGGTCCTACATCAAAGAAAAAACCATCCTTTTCAATCTGATGCATTTTCCCACCAGGCAAAGACTCTTTTTCATAAATTTCTACATCATAACCTTCATGCTGCAAACGAATTGCACTAGCAAGTCCTGCTACACCAGCTCCTATAACTATTACTTTTTTCATGTATTCCACCCCATGTTCTCATTTCTTTGTTGATACCAACTCCATACATCACCTTTGAGAATATAGTTAATTGAAGTCAAATCCTGTATACAAGTTTTACCTGACATGGTGAGAAGTATTATTAAATGCTCATTAAAATCATTAATATATTTAATTGCATCTTCTATACCTTCATTTTCAACTTTAAGTAATATTGGGCGGGAAATACCTACTGCTTGCGCACCAAGAACCATACATTTCAAAGCATCAAGTGGATTTCTAATGCCACCACTGGCTAAAACTTCTAATCCAGTTCCTTTACTTTCTAACAAGGATATAGCAGTAGTTTGGCCCCACCCTTTCATATAAGAGAAGTCTTTCAAGGTTCTTCTTTCATTCTCTATGTGAATAAAGTTAGTTCCACCACTTCCGCTTACATCTATCGTCGTTACTCCCACACTTTTAAGCTTGAGCATAGTCTCACGACTCATACCGAAGCCCACTTCTTTAACAATAATCGGAACATCTATCTCATTCACAATGGATTCAATATGACTTAGCCAATTACTAAATATTCTATTACCTTCAGGCATAATCAGTTCTTGAGGAGCATTCACATGAATTTGAAGTGCATCAGCCTGCAAGAAATCTACTGCCCTTTTAGCGAATTCTACAGGAACATCAGCCCCAACATTACTAAATAGAGGACCTTTGTATATATTACGGACAACTGAATAAGTTTCTTTTAATTGATTGCTTTTTAACGCTGCATGCGTAGATCCTACTGCCATTGCGCTATCAGTTTCACGCGCAACAATAGCAAGTTTCTCATTTATTTCTTGAGACCATTTACTTCCACCTGTCATTGCATTTATATAGATTGGAGTATTCAAATTGATACTATTAATTCTCGTGTTTAACTTAACATCTTTAACATCACATTCTGGTAAAGATTGATGAATAAGATGGATAGAATCAAAATCTGATACCTCTATATCTGGATGTCCTAGAGCCAACTGAATATGTTCATCTTTCCTCGAAATTCTTTTATCCACATAATCTCCCTCTTACTATTTAATCTTTATTTTCTATTTTGCTTATAGTGATAAATTTTTTCGAGTTTTGGCCTATTATAACGTTGTGTAATTATAAATGGAAAATTGCTAATTAATGCATAGAATACGTTAATCCATGCTGCATAACGTGGATTAAATAAGAAAAATAACGGTGCAGGTAACATTGAGATCCAATGTGTAAACTCAGCACGTCGCATTTCAATGATGAATTTATTAATAGTCGAAGAGCTGAAGTCAGGTAATTCTGATTTGTTATAGCCGTGCTTTATAAGAATAGAACCATCAGGTAAAAATGATTTCCATTTTTTAACCTTGAACAACTCGTTCCAAATGTCACCTGAGCGTTCAACCTTGAAAGTTTTAAATAATTTATTATGTTGAAAATATCTGTCTGAAATATTCGCTGATAACGAGGCTATGATTATATGTGCTGTGAACCATGCTATACTATTTATAACTATTAGTTTAATAGGCCTCATAAATCCTCCTTTACTGTAAAACAGCTTAAATATAGCTGTGCCCATAATTAGCATTAATCTATAAATTGCTAACTATTATCCTTATTATACCATTAAATATTCTCGTTAAACGAGTATGTAATACTCATATATTTCTCAATCTATACCTTGTAAATATTATTTAATATGATTATATTACTAAACTGGTGAACAGACAGCCGAATGATTACTCAAACTCTTATACAACGCATGTCTACTTACGGCTATGAAGAAAGTGACAAAAGATCTAGACGTATTAGAAGGTATCAATTATGAAGTAAATATGACTGGTTTGCTGCTCTTGAAAATCAAAAGCATTATATCTCATCACAGATAAACCAATGGTAAGGCAGATGATAAGTTAGTTCTATAGAGAGAGTTGTAAAGGAAAGAAGCTTTTCAAAGTGGACAGTTTGGTTATAACTAGTATTAAAATTTCTCTATAAAATTAAAAAAGACATGCCAAAAATGACATGTCTTTCGCCTCTATCCGCGTAGTTAGACGCAGTAAGATAGATCTTCCCTTATTCCTTTTATTATATAAAGGCAATTTTATAAATATGTTATTTATGATAAGCTCGAGCGTATCTTTGAAGACTGCGGTATTTCCTAGGAAAAAACCGCATCATTTGTGATAACTTTCAGTGTATCTTTTAAGAGTGCGAAATCTATAATAAATTTATCAATAGAAATTATTTAAAATGTTTCGAGATGATTTCTTATTGATCTTTTTATTTTTTTATTAACCATTACAAAAATAATTGCAAGATAACCTATTATAGATATTAATGAAGTATCAATGCCGTATTCTCCTCCTGTAATAAGAATATTATTTGTATCTAAAATATATTGATACATTCCCCAATGATCATCCTGATTAGTGATATTGAACAATCCATTAATATTCCAAAACATATGTAAAGTAATTGAAGCCCAAACGCTATTAAAGGTCCATGCAGTAATAGCATACATTATTCCAGCGAGAGTTCCTCCTATTAATAACAAAAGGAGACTTGCTCCATGTAACTTACCGTTAAATAAATGAACTAAAGAAAATAAAATTGATGGTACAATTATACTTGCCAAAAATCCATACTGTTTTTCAAAGTATCCCATTAATATTCCCCTGAATATCATTTCCTCTAGTATTGGTGCTGCAACCCCAGTAATTAAAAACGCACTAAAGAACATTTCCATGTATTCAACAGGGCTTGAATAATGCGTCATTACCAATTTCCCGGGAATTAAAAAAATATATACCAAATCAACTGTGAGTATTAAGACCATTCCACTAATAAAACAAAGTCTATAAAGTCTTATAGGTAAGATTCTATACACTTCTAAATTACTTTTAAGAATCTTTTCAATAAACCATTTAATTAATATGTAAGACAAGAGTATATAAGTTAAAGCATGAAAAATATACTCGATACTCCAAATGCTCTTTATATGCCACAACATCGTGATATTTTGTATTAATACAGAAAATATAAAACAAGCAAGAACGGCCAAAATCACCTTAAAAAATTTTTTTAAACTCATAATATAACCTCCCAAAATGTTAGAGAGATTTACATCAATTTGAATAAACTTGTCCTATTGTTCCACAGATTATTAATAAGATAATAATAACTAGCCACCACTTTTCAGAGACAAACATCCAAAAATCCATATTCTGATTGGAATTTACTTCATTTTCTGATGCTACATAGTCACTTCCCAAAATAAGGTAGTCTGTACTAACAGAAAATAACTCTGATAAACGAATAATCATGTTTAAATCTGGTTCTGAAGTTCCTAGTTCCCACTTTGAAATTGTCTGTCTTGATACATTCAATTTTTCAGCTAAATCTTCCTGTGTGTAATTATGGTTATTTCGCAGAACTTTTATCTGTTTATTAATCATAAATGTAAATCATCTCCTGATATCATTTTAAGATTATTTTTAGTGACATTCCGTTACCAAACGGTAGCAATACCGCACGATATTATTGCACTTATGACACCTTTCATTGCATACGCTGTTTCAAATCGTTTATTTACCAAATATTCATCAATTTCATTTAAACATGTGTTGTTGATTCTCAATAAATAAAGTAGCCCTAGAACTAAATTTTACAGGACTACTTTACGATGAGAGTTATTAATTATTTTCCTTTGTGTTTCTGTTTTGCCTTCTTTCTTTTCAACATTCTCTTTCGCTCTTCAAAAGCTTCTTTTCTTTCTTTTGATAATTTCTTTCTAATTTTCTTATTCGTTTCATATTCTTTCTTCAAAAAATCCTGAGTCTTTGTTGAAAGTTGATACATTTTTCTTTCCTTTGATACTTTTCTTTGCAACCTTTTAGGATTTATTCGATTTGAAACCTTCTTGTCTTTGTATCCTTCTGTTTTCACATTATCAATTAAATATAGCAATTCCTGATGAATAAATTGATCTAATGTCTCTTTATCAGGATCCATTCCAAATACTCGCTCTACATAACAAATCTTCCCATCTTTCTCAAACTTAATAACACCAATATAAAATTGACCATTATGAAAAATGTTCATTTCCATAAATGGCACCTCCTCTAAATTTATTACGAATGAGGGACGACCCGAGGAGGGAAGGTTACTTACACTTTATCAAGTGCTATTGGACTACCAACCAATATTGTGTTTTTACATTCACTACTAAAATATCATTGAATTACTTATATTTCAAAATTATTTTTAATTTTAGCTTCTTATATACTTTACTCTAACGTCACGTCATACCTTACGATTAAAGTAAGGAGGTGATGACATGGAATTCTATCAGATGCCGTTGTTTAATAAAATATTGGTGAGAGATATTGAAAAAGCTGAGAAGTGGTATCGTCACAACTTAGGATTTCAAAGTGTTTTCAAATTTCGCAATGAAGAAAATGAAGTGATTATGTATCACTTACGATTGAAAAAATATCAGGATATCATGCTGATTCAGTCTGATGACTTTAAAAGTGGTAATGGTTGTTTCATCAATATTCTTGTTGATGATATAAAAACCATTGCACATTCTATTTCTGAGAAGTATGTATTACAATCGTTAGAACAGATGCCGTGGAATGCGATGGAAATGACAATTGAAGATCTTGATGGTTATCAAATAACGTTAACGGAATCGAATATTAAAAATGAGGATTTCGAGAAATTAATGAATAGTGTCTTAAAAAAATATTAAAAGTAAACGTAGCGACTTAATTAATTAAGCGCTACTTTTGCTCTTTACTTCTAGCAAATTCAGAATTAATTTCAAATTAAACACTGTTTACATTTAAAGTACTATAAACTATTCCTCAATTAAAAGAGCTCATCAATTAAAATATAGTATCTAATCTTTTGCATATCTAACTTGAAACCTAAAAGTCGTTCTAACTCATTCTTCAATTCTTCTTCATTAATATCTGTGTTATAAAGATAACTTCTATAACAAAGTGCTATATCTCGATAAGGATCACCTAGACCACCTCGTCCCAAATCAATATAACCAGAAACCTTGCCATTATTGACTAAAATATTCGGCATACATAAATCACCGTGCGTGTAGCTTATTTCTTCATCTGGTTGATTATCTTTCAACCAAGTTAATAACTCTTGAGGATCCTTAAATGCTTCAGGTCCATACGTATCTGGATTAGCATCTTCAATATCAACAAAGCCATTTTCAACATTATATTCAGCTTTCTTTATATAATGTTGTAGTCGATTATCTACAGGACAATTTCTGAAATCAATTTCTTTTAATTCATTTATTGCTTTCGCATATAGTTCAAGTGAATTATTAACTTCGTATAGCATCTCTCCATTTAATCGTGACATAAGTAAGTAACTAGTATCATTATTTTCACAGTGAGCAATTATCACTGGAACAGGTAAACGTCCTTTCAACCATTTCATTAGTTTTATTTCGTTTTTAGACTCTAATGATATGGGTTCTATCTTCAAAACATAGTCTTCAAAGATAATAACAGAGGAATGGGAACGACCAATATTATCAATTTTATAACTCTGATTTTTTATATATTCTGCAATTTTATTTGGTATGGCAATACTACCTATTTTCATGCTAAAACCCCCTAAGAATTTTTACATATCCTTTATACTCATAAATTCTGTCTACTACCGTTTTATGAATGTTCATTCTAACTGTCATGTTTCCAATAAAAAAATCGTATGGAAATAAGAGTACGAGTTAAATGGAGAAAATCTATTTTTTATACCATCGATTTTAGACTGAAGGATTCCATCAAGATACCGTGTGTAAAGAAATAATAAAGTTCTACATCGAATCTATGAATATTCAAAGCACTGTGTATAATCTAAAATTTCCATCAGAAATTACTTTTAGGATTTCCAATTCAAAAAATGTTGACAAAATATTCAATCAATTATATCATATGTTTAATTTAATATTACATACAAGGACACGATTTTATTTGGTCGATTAACAGAGAGGGAATAATTGCTGAGAGATTCCTAAATTAGATAATAAAATTACTACCTTAACAATAAATGATATGGAAACATGTCACGTTCATGTGCGTTAAACATGCTAGAGTGTCATCATTAATGATGGAATTTTGGGTGGAACCGCGGGTAATAGAAGACTCGTCCCTTTTTTGAGGGACGGGTCTTTTTATTATAAAAATAAAATTTAGGGAGAGATTTAAATGTCAAATCAACAAATTAGTATCAAATTTCCAGATGGAAGTAAAAAAGAATATCCCAAAGGAATTCTTGCAAGTGAAGTTGCAAAATCGATTAGTAATTCTTTATTCAAGGAAGCCATTGTTTGCCGCGTCAATGGAACCTTAGTTGATTTGACCTATCCCATCCATCAAGATTCAGAACTTAGTTTCTATAATATAAATACTGCCGAAGGTATTGAAGTGATGAGACACTCCACAGCACATATTTTAGCTCAAGCGATTAAACGAATTTATCCAAATGCACTACTATCAATTGGACCAGTTATTGAAAATGGTTTTTATTATGATATAGACTTAGATCAATCTATCAGTGAGAGTGACTTAAGTAAAATCGAAAAAGAAATGAAAAAAATTCAGAAAGAAAATCTTACATTCATTCGTTCTGAGGTATCTTATGAAGAAGCTAAGATTGTATTTAAAGATAATTCTTATAAAGTGAATATCATAGAAAGCCATAAAGAAGAGCAACTTTCAATATATCAACAAGGTGAATTTACAGACTTATGTACAGGTCCACACGTACCAAGTACTAAATATGTAAATCACTTTAAATTAACAAAAGTTGCAGGTGCTTACTGGAAAGGTGATAGTAATAATAAGATGCTTCAACGAATATATGGTGTAGCTTTTGCATCCAAAGAAGAACTAGATAATTATTTTGACTTCTTGAAAGAAGCAGATGAAAGAAACCATAGAAAGCTAGGTAAGCAACTAAAACTATTCATGTTTTCTGAAGACGCACCAGGAATGCCCTTCTATTTACCAAATGGTCAGTTTATTAAAAATAAAATGGAAGATTTTTTAAGAGAAATACAATTAGAAAGAGGATACCAAGAAGTTAAAACACCTTTGATGATGAATCAAAGACTCTGGGAAGCTTCTGGACATTGGAATCATTACCATGAAAATATGTATTTTACAAAAGTCGATGAAAATGATTTTGCATTAAAACCAATGAATTGCCCTGGTCATATGCTAATATTTAAAAATGAATTAAAATCTTATAAAGATTTACCACTAAGAATTGCTGAATTTGGACAAGTACATCGTCACGAATTCAGTGGAGCTCTAAATGGATTACTTCGTGTAAGAACGTTCTGTCAAGACGATGCACATATGTTTGTAATGAAATCTCAAATCCAAGAGGAAATTAAAAATGTATTAGAGCTTATTGATTACCTGTATAAAATTTTTGGATTCGAATATTCAATAGAACTATCAACACGTCCGGAAAAATATCTTGGAGATTTAAATCTATGGGAAGAAGCTGAAAAATCATTATCCAATGTTTTAGATCACTTGAATCTCTCTTATAGTATTAATGAAGGTGATGGTGCTTTCTACGGTCCTAAAATAGATATTCATATTAAAGATGCACTTAACAGAAGTCACCAATGTGCTACTGTACAGCTTGATTTCCAAATGCCTGAAAAATTCGATTTAACATATGTAAATGAAAACAATGAAAAAGAACCACCCGTAGTTATTCATCGTGCAATATTTGGATCACTTGATCGTTTCTTTGGAATATTGATTGAACACTTTAAAGGGGCATTTCCATTATGGATGGCACCAACTCAAGTGAATCTTATTGGAGTATCTGAAAATAATATTGAATATGTAAAACAAATTCAAAAAGTACTTGCACAGGAAAACATCAGAGTAAATATTGATAACAGAGACGAAAAGCTAGGTAAGAAAATTAGAGAAAGTCAAATGAATAAAATCCCTTACACTATTGTAGTGGGTGATGAGGAACAAAATAATAATTCATTATCTGTTAGAAAATACGGTCAGTCAGAGAATGTATCAAAAGATATCACAACATTTATTAAGGAATTGAAAAAGGAAATTAATAGCAAAGAATTATTAGTATAAAATTAAGTCAAAGCTTTATTAGCTTTGGACTTAATTTATGCTTATTATTCAAACTTATATTCACCCATCTTATAAAAATGTTCAATCTGCCATTTCTGACTAGCCATTGCAGTTTTATTCAAATCTTTGACCCCTGGCGGATAGACTCTAAAAGCCATTTTCCCTTTTGAATTATCTGCTTTGACAATACCTTTTTCGATTAGGATCGAAACAGGGAAAACAAACTGACTTTCATTATAGTCATCGAGAATATTAATTACAAGGTAATCGCCAATATCATCGTCATTAAAAGGTATATTTTTATTAAGGGAATCTTTCTTCCATATAGCAACGAAATATCCCGGTTTCTTAGGAGTTTTCTTTGCTAATCTACTTTTAAAATTAAAATTTCCACTTGAAATATTTAAACCTTCATACTCTTCGTTCCATTTGTCTTGTTTTATAACAACTTCTCTACCCTCAAAAATTTTATTCCATATATTATTGGATTCCAAAATAAAACCTCCAAAGATCACTAAGTGGATAATACTTATACCTAAAATGGTTCTTAAGAAAAGCTAATCATCTATTGATTATTATCTTTATTATTAAATGCGACTATCAAAGCAATAAATAATGGTATGAAAACAACAAACCAAAGATATTCCGACATTTCAAATACCCCTTACATATTAATTTGTATTTAAAGCCTCATTTAGCGCTCTAATAGAATCTGATATAGCTCTTTTACTTATCTCAGAATCAGGAACCATCGCTTCAAACTCATGGTATCCACCTGGATATAAATGAAACTCAACAGGTACGCCTGCTTCTGTTAATACTCTTACATAGTTCATCGTCTCATCTCTAAACGGATCAAGTGAGCCAACTGTTGTATATGTAGGTGGTAAATTGCTAAAGTCTGTTTCACGCATTGGTGCAGCATACTTAGGTGTCTCACCTTCCACGCCTTTCAGATACATAGACCAGGCAAACTGATTCAGTTCCTTGCTCCACACTCTTTTATCATTAAACTCATTACTTGAATATGTTGTACAGCTATCATCAATCATTGGGAATAACGGTATCTGAAACTTAATTTTTGGACCTTTACGATCTCTTGCTAATAATGACAAGGCTGCCGTTAGTCCACCACCTGTACTTCCTCCAACCACTGCAAGTCTATCAACATCAACATTAAGTTGGTCTTTATTTTCAACAATCCATTGAAGTGCTAGATAACAATCTTCAATTGCTGCAGGATATGGATTCTCTGGTGCTAATCGATAATCCACCGAAACTACAACACAGTTCACGTCTTTTACATATCGTGCACACTTAGCATCATTACCCTCTACCGAACCAAACATATAACCACCACCATGGATAAATAACACGACCGGTAATGTATCTGTTTGGTTCACAGGAGCATAGACTTTGAGCCTAACTTGTATATTCTCCTCATCATGCTCAGCAAAGTATTCGTTCTGCGTAATCGCTTCATCAATATAAGGTTGAATTAACAGTTTGTTAGCTGTTCGTATTGAAGGAAGCTTTTCTTCCGACAAATCCATCGGTGTCAGTTTCTTAAATGTTTCTAATAGTTCTTTATGTACTCTACTTTCCACTTAGACGACCTCCACTTATGTAATTCACCATACTCAGTAATACTTTCTGATTTTCAGCAGGGATATCATATGTCATAATATCTTCCTCTGTATTGTTTAAAACATTACCAGTTATATATTCACGATCCGCTTCCACCAAATCACTTAACGTCTCTTTTGTCGTTTCCATATGGAATTGTAATCCAATCACATTTTCATTATAGATGAAGGCTTGATTCTCACAATGGGTTGAACTGTATAGTCTTTTTGCTTTATCAGGTAATGTGAAGGTATCTCCATGCCAGTGCAATACATCTAACTGTTGTGGCAGGAATGAGTAATCATTAGTTTGTTTTTTAATAACACCAAATCCTACTTCTTTTCCTTTAGAGTTTGGGTATACTTCTCCACCAAGAACTTCTGCGATTAACTGAGCACCAAGACATATTCCAAGTAAAGGCTTATTATTTTTTATCAAATCTTTTATTAGTTCCTTCTCATGATTAAGCCACGGGATATCATCGTGTACACTCATCGGACCACCCAGCACAATAAGCATGTCGATATCCTTTTCATCAGGTAAAATATGATTGTTTTCATATAAGTTAATAACTTTTGCATTCAATGCTTCGAGAATACCTGGATTCTCAAAAGGTACGTGTTGTAGTATGTATATATTCATTCAATTGTTCCTCTCTGTTCTATTATTAATCATATATTTATTTGTACTTAAAATCGTCATACGCGTTCAACCCATGAAATAGTTGAATGACTCTTATAATCTATACACTAAAATATTTTTGATTAATATTTTTTTGAAAGTCTTCGATTTCATTTGATGTTATTTCATTTTTTATAGATAAAGAATTAATAATAGCTTGGCGAAATCTATAACTCTCTTTGTTCATTCTATTGTCCAATATTGTAAGTAGACCTACATCTGATTGACTTCTTATTAACCTACCTACACCTTGTTTAAGTTTAATTAACATTTCAGGTAATACAACTTTATCTCTATCGCCGATTCTCTGTATTTTGTTTTCAATAATAGGATCTGGTACTGGGAATGGTAATTGAACAATAATTAAGGAAGTGAGGTACTCTTTTTTCAAATCAATTCCCTCCCAAAAAACACCTGTCCCTAAAATTAGACCTTTTTCTTTTTTAAATTGTTCGATAATATCTCTTTGGCTCATCTGACCAGTATCTATAAATATTTTTTGGGGCAAATCATGATTTTTTATTAGCAAATCATAAATAATTTGAATATCTTTTTTTGATGTAAATAATGCAAGCGTTCCGCCTTTGTTATTGCAAGTTACCGTAGCAATATGATTTGCAATATTGTGATAATATGATTCGTTTTTTATATTATAATCTGGAAGGTGAGGAGGAATATATAAACGACTATGGTTATAGTTAAAATCATTTTCTAATGCATGCTCATAGTCACCTATTTTTTTATTTATATCAAATCCTATACTTTTTATTATGTAGTCATAACCTCCACTTTCTGCTTCCGGTACTCTGATAGTGGCAGAAACACAAATTACCGGACACTTTACACTTCTCGAAAATAAACTTTCCTGTAAATATTCTGACTGATTGTCAGGGCAAAACGACAAATCCACTTTGTTTTTATTCACTTCTGCCCATACAATAAATCCCTTTCTTTTTTTCTTCTCGATTAATAAGTATTTTTCAAATAATCTAATTCGGTTTAATTTGGTTTCAGTTATTGTTCTAAATCTATTATTAAAAGTATTGGTAGAAAAAATATCATATACATCAATCAATTCTTTTATTACACTATGTATTTCTAATGAATATAATGTGTCATTAATTTTTGTGCGTGCTTCTGTTACTCCCTCTTCTATACTAGACAATATTTTTGTTTTCTCTACTTTAATACAAGATCCTAACTCGTCAATTTGTTGTTTATTAGTTATTTTGTTATTATTATCTAAATACTTTTTTGTAACATTTAAAAGTTCACGTAAATCATCTTCGACTTTATCAAATCTAATATTATCTGTTACTGCTGTTCTTTGCTTTTCTTCTAAATTATGAACTTCATCTATAACTATCATACAAGGATCATTATAAATTAAACCATTGATAGAATTTTCAGTTTTCTTATAATGTGCTAAAAGTAAATCATGATTCACAATAATTACCTTTGGAATATAGCTACTATTTAGCCTTTCTATATTATTCTTATTTATACTTTGCCTCATGTTATAAAATATACAATCATGGCGATAATTACATTTATCAAACTTACATTCACCGATTTCAACAGTTTTCCAGTCAGACAAAGGGATTTTTAGTGGTTTTTGCTTAGTTGCGCCCTTTTTTATCTCTTCCAGAAGTAATGTTTTCTTCTCAAAAGATATATCTGTATTATTGGAAACTTTATATTCACATGCATAATTTTTTGTACCTTTACCAATAACAAACTCAACTTCGCAATCTAAAAGTTTTTTCGCAAGTAGTACATCTTCTTCTAACTGCTCTGTTAGTTGAATGGTAGAACTAGAAACTATAAGGGGTTTTTTAGTCATTTTAGAAATTAAAATGCCCGGCAAAAGGTATGCTAGTGACTTTCCGATACCTACTGATGCTTCGACGATTAGATTTTGATTTTTATCAAAAGCGTCTAAAATATGGTATATCAATGTCTCTTGCCCATCTCTATATTCATATCCCAGTAATTTCATATCTTCAAATAATTCTATTATTTTATTATAAATATCTTGTAATTCTATAATTACCACCTCATAAGAACATTTGTTCTCATTATATCATTTTTATGATATTGTTTTAATAATAGGCACATACTTTTAATTGTTATAATCTCTAATATGCTGCATAATTCATTAAAGTATTTATCTATACGTCATTAGTTAACTTTTGATGTAATCATACATTCTTCTATCCATACCTGAGTTACAGTAATTCCAATACATTGCAGAAGTAGTATAAGCTACTTCTGCTTCAACGAAATATTCTTTGCCTAAATCATATATCAATTTTACAATATCGTCTTTTATGTCAGATACGTTATGCATCATTTTTAAATACTCATCAATTTTTATTTCATAAAAGACTCTGAGCGTATCTCTATATCCATTATTTGTTTATTAGAATTAACTTCAAGGATATTACTTATATATTTAATTACAATACTAATGTAATTAAATTTTTGAACTTTCGATTTTGAATTAAATTTTCAAAAATTAATCATCACAATTTTTATCTCTTTGTAATTGGGCAAAGACAAATTATAAAGAATGATGTCATTTTATTCTTTTTTGATAATATAACTAATACTATTAATAATTACAATTCACATAGAGTCAAATTATTAATTTAAACATTTTTTTAAATTACTGTTTACTTTGGAAAAAATTAGATTTATACTTCGAGAGTAATATAATTTTCTTTGCTGAGGAGCACTCATAATGAATAAAAAGCTTTTATCTGTATCAATTGCATCAGTTATTATCTCCACATCTCTATCTAACATCATTTTACAAGATCACAAAATTGCACATGCTGATTCAACAACCCCCGAAAATACAACAGTAGATTTACAAAAGTATGATAAATACATTACAGTTTCTCAAGGAAAATATGTTGCCAATCTGCCTAGTGATACTCCTGCTGAAATAGTTAAAAGCATTAACAATTCATTAAAAACTACAAATGATAGTTTATCCGCTTCTGGCAATTTTATCGATCCAACAACAAAAGAAATAGTAAATGAAGCAAGCTTATTAGAAAGTTCTAAACGCCCTTCCCATCAAATTAAAAAATATTATTGGGGTGTAAAACACATCTTTAGAACTAATGCAGCTGTAGATTATCAAGCTGGAAAATGGGAATCAGCATCTAGAAGAATTCTACTTATGTCTTTAGTACCAGGTGTTGCCGTTGTTGGAATACCTTCTGCTGGCTATGCAGATTTATTAGCTCATGATTTACGTAACTACAATAGTGCACATCAAAAAAGCAAAATATATATGAATGTCACAAATTATTTCAAATATAGTTTCGGTATTTGGAAAGATTAATGCGATGAATAAATATTCTAAAGCTTCTAAGATAATCAATATATTATTTGTGCTTATAATTGTGTTGCAGATATATAAAATTATTGATTTGGGTTCAACCGGTATAAAGGTAGTTCTTTTATTAACGATATGTAACTCTCTTTTCATGTTGTTTTTAAAAAAAAATGTATCTAAACAGCACAATAATTTTTAAAAATTTAAATGTATAGAATCTGTTGGTTATATTAGCAACAGATTCTATATTTAATTCATTTAGTACCCATTATAATCAATAATTTTCGGAGGATTCATGAAAAAAACATCTGCATTTTTACTAGCTACATCCTTATATTTGTTAGTAGAAACAAATATAAGTTATGCTAATACTGGTACTTTGAGTAACTTTGTTATCAATGATGAAATAAAGAAATCTGAAACTAGAATTTCTCTAAAATCTCATAAACCGATTGACTTGGCTCAACCAGGTATTTTATCAAAAGATAGTTTAACTTATAAACAACTAAATTCGAAGACTACTTCTCCTGCCTATTTAGAAAGATCCGTCATTGGGCCTATCGATGATAGAAAAATAGTTAAAAATTTATCTGTTGACCCTTACAATCACATAACAAAAGTAGTATGTTCTTATACCGATAAATCTATCCAAGAGGGCACTGGTGTAATAATAAGCAGTGATTCAGTTCTTACCGCTGCACACCTTTTGTATGACATATCATCAGAAAAATTTGCAACAAAATGTGAAGTTGTAGTAGGCCTCACATCAAACACTACTTATAGTAAAGGGATGGGTTTAAGCAATAAATTTTTGATTCCAAAAAAGTGGATTAGTCCAAAGGTAAATAATGATAGTGATATAGGAATGATTAAATTAGATACAAAACTAGGTAATGTTACAGGTTGGATGGGTTTATCAACAATGTTGTTTAAAGGTGAAACACTTGAAACAGCTGGCTATCCAACTGATTTGAATAAAAATACAATGTATAGTACTAAAGGAAAAATGATCGATTATACTGACCACATTTTTTATCACGATCTTGATACATATCATGGACAGAGTGGTTCTCCTATTTGGAATAGTGCAAAACTATTAGTGGGATTACACACTACGTCTACTAGTCCAGATCAGACTTCAAGCGTATTAAACCAAAAGTACAATAAAGGAATCAAATTTACAGAAGAAACCTATGACTATTTACTATATTGGATGAATGCATATCCAGGAAGAATATATGGGGATTCTAAAGTTCAAGTTACTATTAATAAAGAGAACGAAAAAATTTGGAGTAACTTAGCACTTTCTCTACAAAAATCGTCCACTTCAGGAATGTTAGGAAAAGTATTTCAAGCAAAGTACTATTATAACTTACCGGATGGTAATAAATATCTTTCATTGTATGATAAAAATGACATATTATATGGATACATTAACGAAAAATTTGTAAAAGTAGAAAATAAGTAGGAGTATATCGAATGAAAAAAATTAAATTTATTCTTGTTTCCATTTCATTATTACTTATTATGATATTGGGGACAGTTTCTGAGGCCAATGCAAACCAGTTAAATATGGCAAATAAAGATTTAAAACTTCCGAACCTTACAAATTCAAAAACAGTTATTGCAATTAATAATCATACTTATAGTTATTATGGTGTTAATTTCCTCATGAGCAAATCGAACGTTATTAAAAAATGGGGTACTCCTAAATTAACTAAGACAGAAAAATATAAAAGAACTTCTTATATTTATGGTAAAAATAATAATGTCACCCTTAATTATCAATACAATAACAGTCGCCTAAGTATGATAACTATTAAAAATAAAACAACAAAATATGAGTATTCTAAGATTTACCCACTGTATAATAAGGATTTCAAAACAGTAACTAGAAATGGTAAAAAATATTTAGGAAATGGGTATGTGAATATTACTTTTGAGAAAATTAAAGGTAAATACTATGCTACTGAATTTTTATATTTATCTTATACAAATGATTTAGAGTAATTATTTGATTAATATATAAATTTACAAATAATAATTTATCAAAAAAGACCTAATATCTTATTTTATGAATAAGATATTAGGTCTTTTTAACTTTCATGCAAAAAATTCTCATTTTATAACACGCTTGTGCGTATCTCTAAAGGCTGCGATATTTTCTAGAAAATAACCGCATCATTTGTGATAACTTTCAGCGTATCGGTTAAGGAGGTGGTTAATTTATTTACCAAAAAAGACACATCATTTGATGTGCCTGCCTTTCTACTCTTCACATTGAAATATAGAATTCGCTTTATTCTTTTTATAAAATCTTAATAATCTTTGTCACCGTTAAAAATGGAATTTCTAACAACCACATAATCAACTGTACTGATTGCTTTTAAATCTTTACCACCAGCATATGAAATTGACGATTGTAAATCCTGCTCCATTTCCATCAATTTCTCTTTAAGTGACCCTTTATGTTCAACAAATATTTTTTTCCCTTCCACATTCTTACGCTCACCTTTTTGAAACTCAGAAGCACTACCAAAATATTCCTTATATAATTTACCATCTTTTTCAATGGTTTCCCCTGGAGACTCTTCATGGGCAGCAAGTAATGAACCGATCATCACCATTGAAGCTCCAAAACGAATTGACTTAGCGATATCTCCATGAGTACGAATACCACCATCTGCAATTAGAGGTTTACGTGCTGCTTTGGCACATAGTCGGAGCGCTGCTAATTGCCATCCGCCAGTGCCAAATCCAGTTTTGATTTTAGTAATACAAACTCGTCCTGGCCCTATGCCTACTTTTGTAGCATCGGCCCCTGCATTTTCTAATTCCCGAACTGCTTCAGGTGTACCCACATTTCCCGCTATTAAGAATGTGTTAGGAATATTCCCTTTAATATACTGAATCATATCAATAACTTGATCCGAATGGCCATGCGCAATATCAATTGTAATGTATTCCGGTGTCAGATTCTCTTTTACCAATGTTTCTATAAATTTATATTCATTTGGTTTCACACCTACTGAAATAGACGCATATAGTCCTTGAGATTGCATTTTTTTAATAAATGGAATACGTGCTGCTTCATCAAATCGATGCATAATATAAAAATAATGATTTCTAGCAAATTTTTCTGCAAGCTCTTCATTCATTACTGTCTGCATATTTGCTGGTACTACTGGAATTCTAAATTTTAATGGTCCAAATTGAATTGATGTATCGCATTCAGATCGACTTTTCACAATACATTTATTAGGAACTAATTGAATATCTTCATAATCAAAAACATCTTGCATCATAAAACCCTCTTATCTGTTGATTAATTAACAATAATCCAAGCTAATCTTAAATTATTTGTCCATCAGTCACAATACTACTTTTATTAATAAATGTAAAGAATATCATTATTAAATACATCCATTACAATGACGTCTAAATTTTTTTAATTAAGACATAAAAAATACAAAAATAAAGAGTTGCTTTTTAATATTACTGATATATACTTAAATCGTAATAATTACTATTTAGGAGGCCCCATAATGAAAAAATCTATTAGCAAATTAACAATAAGCTCTGCTTTATTATTCTCTGCTGTTGCTCCCCTATTAACTAGTCAAGCGCAAGCAGAAGAAACAATGTCACAAACAACTGTTACAGTTACAAATGAAAATGGTGAAAGTGTTTCCTCTGTTAAAGTTGAATTATTTAACAATGGTAAAAAAGTTGCGGAAAGTATGTCAGATGCGAACGGCAATGCAATTTTCACAAATTTACCCGACAAAGTATATTTAGATGCGAAAGTAGAAGGCATCAATATCCCTAATAATAAAGTTCAAAAAGGGACTGATTCACGTGTTTATGTTGAAAGTAGTGAACTAGCTGCTAAAAAAACAAAAGGTGTTACTTTTAAAGCATATATCCTAAACGAAAAATATCAATTCGTAAAAGGTAAGAAAGTTAAGTTAGTAGATATTACTAACAAAAGAATAGATTATGCTACGAAAACTGTTGGAAATTCAGGAATTGTTACATTCAAAAATTTACCAGACGAACATAACTTTGCTGTGTTTATCGATGGTAAAAACCAAGGTTATACAATCCGTGGCATCGAAGGATCAGTATTTGAAAGAACATTCTTCGTTAAAGGAAAAGGTACAGGAAAATATAATATCCCTACAAAACCTGCTGTCGTAAAAGTAATAGACGAGAACGGACAACCTTTAAAGAAACAAAAAGTTGAACTTTACCGTGGTAAAAATAAAGTTAGACAATCATTTACAAAAAATGATGGAACTGCATCATTCATCAATAAAATAACAGTAGGAACATACTATGATGTGTATGTAAATAACAAAAAAATAAATAATAAGTTTGCTGCTTCTGGTGAAAATGAAATAGTATACTTACTATCTCGCGAAATCCGTAAGTAGTAAAATATACTATATTATATAAATACGTATTATAAAATACCGTGTAAAATGTTATTTTTTGATTTTGACATTTTGTACGGTGTTTTTTATATGAAAATAATTTAAGATGAATATTCCTTATGAATAAATAATTATGATGAATATTATGATAAAAGGAGAAAATAATGAGAAGATTAACAATAGTTGATAGTTTAAGGGGGTTTAGTTTACTTGGTATATTATTTGCCAACCTTTTAATATTTCAGTTTGGAATAACTGGAGCAAAATATCCAGACTTTTATGGATTAAATACAATCGATAAAATACTTTTATATACAGATTATGTACTCATACACGACAGTGCAATGCCAATATTTTTACTACTATTCGGCTTCGGTGTCGTTAAAATGAGCGAAAGTTTAATGAGACAAAACAAATCAGTAAATCTAGTATTAATAAGACGCGGTATTATGTTATTTGTTATCGGGATACTGCATGCAATCTTTTTGTTCAACGGTGATATATTATCATTATACGGATGTATGTTATTATGTTTCTTTTGGCTAGTGAAAAGACATATTAAAGTAATGTATGCCATGATTGGATTGTGTATACTAATTATTCTTTGCATGGGGCTTTTCTCATATAATGATAAATCCGAAAACACACAATTGACAACACACAATCAGCTTAGTTTGAAGCAAGAGCAGTTTCTTTCTAAAGAAATGAAAGTTTATAAATACGGAAATACTTATGAGAGAAGAAAATTCTTCCAGACAGAAGATTACCCATTTACTTCAGAGGAAACAGAGTTATCCACAATATCAGCATTTATATCTATCTTTTATGTTCCTATCTTCTTTATTATGGGAATGATTTTTGCTAAAAATAATTTCTTTAGTGCGAATA
This sequence comes from Macrococcus epidermidis, assembly GCF_003259695.1. GTDB lineage: Bacteria > Bacillota > Bacilli > Staphylococcales > Staphylococcaceae > Macrococcoides > Macrococcoides epidermidis. The sequence goes on along the minus strand of NZ_PZJH01000003.1, from coordinate 5,315 downwards.
ATACAAAATTCATAAAAATTATGATTATACTTATGCCAATATTTCTATTATTTAAAAGTATCATGTTATTTTATCCACAAAATAGCTGGACAACTGATTTGGGGACTCTTTCTACTTACGCTGTTAGTTTAAGTTATATCGCTTTATTTATGTTTGTATACTATAGATATCAAGATGCAAAAATTTTTAATTACTTTGAGTCTGTAGGCAAGTTATCGCTTACAAATTATATTTCACAATCCATTTTTCATGCATGGATATATTATGGATTTGGATTACACCGTTTCGGAGATAATAGCTTTACATTATCACTTCTAATCGCGTTAATATTTTATATTTTACAAATGGTGGCTAGTCATAGATATATGCAACACTTCAAATATGGCCCACTAGAGTATCTTGTCCGTATGGTATCGTATTGGTCTTTGCATCCAAAAAAAGCAGTCTAGTATAGGACAAAAATCTGATATATTAGATGCCGCAAAATTTAATAACTACTAAGCGGATTTAATTCAAAAAAAACCGATAGTAGGACTATGATTATACTCAGTTAGAATTACTAGCTATACTTCCTCATATAAAAAAGCACTCCTATCCAATCATTAAAAATTCATTGGGCAGGAGTGTATTTTAATTCCAATGTTTATCTAAAAAATCTGAACGACCTGAAACTTGATGATTTTCTTGGTATCGTTGAGGATTTTTTTTGTAGAAATCTTGATGATATTCCTCAGCAGGGAAAAAATTTTTATAAGGAATCACTGGTGTAATTATTGGCGCATTAAATATTTTTTTCTCATCTAATTCTTCTATAACTGTTAAGGCTATTTCTTTCTGTTCGTTCGAATGATAGAAAATGGCAGGCTTGTAACTTTCTCCACGATCACCAAACTGACCCATTGCATCTGTTGGATCAAAGGTTTTAAAGAAGATTTCAACAATTTCTCTATAAGAGATCACCGATTCATCATAAGTTATTTGAACAGCCTCTCTATGACCTGTTGTATTCGAGCATACTTCTTCGTAAGTTGGATGTTCTTTGTGTCCTCCACTATATCCAGAAATGACTTTTTTAACACCATCAAATCTATCAAATGGTTTCACCATACACCAAAAACACCCACCGGCAAACGTTGCTATTGTCATGATTGTTTCTCCTCATATTATTTTTTTAAATATAACAATTGCTATATTCATAATTCCAATTTTAACACTTTATCTTGCTAAATCACCTTTTTATAAGTTTATCGAAAATTTTTTGTGAGTCAACCTATTAAAAATTAAATTGATTACAATTCATATTTTATATGAACTGTTTTTTTTATAAAGTTTTTAGCATTATTAAATCTCTTCTGTTCATCATCTGATAAATGGATATCATATACTTGAACGATGCCCTCATCGTTAATTAATGTAGGTAAACTAATAGCAACTTGCTCTTTTTGATTAAGTGAAGTCAAAGGAAAAATACTTTTTTCGTTGAGCACAATACTTCTAATGATTTCCACCGTTGATTTTGAAATAGCTGCGTTCGTCCATCCTTTATTCCTTAATACATTAAATGATACTTGGTCAATCTGTTCACCAATAAAATCTTTATCTATTCTTTCTTTGCCTGAAATACCTTCAAATTCATCTAGAGTCATCCCTGCAATAGATACTTTACTCCAGACAGGTACAGCATGTTGCCCATGCTCACCAATTACAAATGCTTCTACACTTTTAGGATCAATATTATAATGATCAGCAATTAAAGTCTTGAAACGTGCCGTTTCTAATAATGTTCCTGTTCCTATAATTTTGTGACGAGGATAACCTTCAGTTTGACTTGCCAGATAAGTCATGGCATCAACCGGATTTGTTACCAGGATAATAATTGCCTCTTTTGTCACTTTAGAAATCTGAGTCATAATACATTCAACAACGGAGATATTATTTTTAGTTAATGCCGTACGATCAGGCATATTAGGATTCATTGGAGCACTTGCCGTAACAACAATTACACTTGCATCCTTTAAATCATCATAACTGCCACTCTTTACATTAATATGATTCGTTGTGCTCAATCCTTGAGCATGTCGATGATCTAACGCTTCTCCCTCAGCAACGTTTTGGTTAGTATCAATCAAAATAATATCTGTGAATAAATTTAAATATTGTATATCAGTTAGTATTTGGCTCCCTACTCTTCCAGTACCTATAATTCCTAATTTCATTATCATTACCTCTTTTTTATTTATTATGTGATCTAGCTTAAAATCTTTGTTCATGCTATTGATCTATAATATATTCGCTTTATTAATAGATTAAGATATTATCCCATAAAGATTCTAATCTTGAATAATAGTTTATATCCTATCATAAATATTTTTAAAATTCTATTTATAGAAAATTTATTTAGTTTGAAGAATATACAAATGTTCTATATCATTATATTTAGATTATTAAGAACTCCAAAGAAAGGTGGAATATGATGAAACCGCAACTTAAAAATATACAGGCTTATGCAGCCGGTTTATCCGATGAGGCTCTGAAACGCAAAACGGGCTATAAGGGTAAATTCAGCCGTCTCGCATCAAATGAAAATCCTATAGGTCCTACACCGAAAGTTAAAGAAGTATTGTTACAGAATATCACTGCACTTAACTATTACCCAGATCCAGAAGCACTATCTTTAAAAGAAAAATTGGCTCAATTTTATAATATAACTCAAGAACAGATTTTTATTGGGGCAGGTCTTGACGAAGTTATCATGGCTATCTCTCGTGCAATGCTTGTCCCAGGTGGGGAAGTACTGACGAGCGAAGGAACGTTCATCCAGTATACAACACATGCACTAATCGAAGATAACCAACTAAAAGCTATTCCGTTAATAGATGGTCGGTTTAATTTAGAAGGCATTGTTGCTGCTATCAATGATAAGACTAATATTATCTGGATTTGTAATCCTAACAATCCTACAGGAACATATGTATCGGAACAGCAGTTAATAACTTTCCTTGACCAAGTTCCTGAGCATATCACCGTAATATTAGATGAAGCTTATTTCGAGTTCGCTTTAGCAGATGACTACCCTGACGGTGTATCATTATTAAAAAAATACACCAATCTTATCGTACTCAGAACATTCTCTAAGGCGTATGGACTTGCCTCTATGCGTGTAGGATATGCGATGACATCAAAGGAATATATAGATGAATTCAATAAAGTAAAGTTGCCATTCAATGTCACTACTCTCTCACTATTAGCAGCCGAAACAGCACTGGCTGACCAAGACTACCTGAATAAATATGTACAAGATAATAAAAGAGAGAGGGAACGCCTATTTTCCAAACCTTATAGTCATCATCTATTACCTAGTGAGACAAACTTTATTTTTATTAAAACTGATAACCCCCAAAGCCTTTTTAACACTTTTATTAGATATGGTGTTATCTCCAGACCCCTCCTATAGGGGTCCGTGTAACCATCGGTACCGAAGAAGATAACAAAAAAATTGATCAGGCTCTAACTGAGTATTTCGAAATATGAAAACTAAAATATGAAACATTCTTCTGAGCTAGCTGTTATAGTTAAAAATTATATTTTTTTGCTCTCTTTCATTATTCTTAAATAAAAAATCATATATAGTAGCTACAGATATAATCAACTACAAAACAAATCGTTTTATTTAAAAACAACAAAGAGAACGCAATACTCTATATCTTAATTTGAATGAATTGCGTTCTCTTTTAAAATTTTCAAAAGGTGCGTCAGAACGCTTTGAGTTAGTAAACTAAAGATAAAGTAATTAAAAAAGTTCTAAAGAAGAGTTAAAAGAGAATGATAAAGAAATATAGTTTTTTGATATAAGACACTAAAGATAGTCCTTCCATTTTCCTATGAAATCCAGGCAAAAAATTTATTGGAAAAATAATACTGCATAATGCTATAGATAATATCTTAACCATTATTTTCAAAAAAATTCTAACTTAAATTATCATAGGATTCAGTCCCTTATTTATAACTAAAAAGTGACGAGGAAACTTGGCAATAACTAGAAAATCTTTCAAATTTCAATGAAGGGTTCTAAAACTACATCGAGACTTTTATTCTCTTCAATTTCTTCTTTTACTTCTTTTATAACTTTAATACCTTTATCTTTTATATTAACTTCCACAACCCTATCATCATTTTTAGATCTTTTTCTATCAACCAAATCTCTAACTTGAAGTTTTTTGATATGTTGCGACATGCCTGTATTTTCACCAAATTTATACTGCTTTAATTCAGTAATATTAAGCTTCTTATTCTCATACAAAATTTGTAATATAAATAACTCTCTTAATGTAATACCATATTTTTTACAGATGAGCTCAAATTCATCCTCGATTTTATTTAATTTAATTTGAACCTCTAAAAAAGACCTTAATTTATCCAATATTTCCAATCTCCCACAATGAAATCTTTGCCTTTCCTTAGGCATTAACTATCACTTTATAAGCAATTATTTTAAAATTCTCTAGTCAAAATCTAATGTATAATTTAATGTTGATGATTTATTAATATCATTAAATAAACTATACTTATTAACTCTATATAATAAATAATGAATCTAAATACAATAATAAGAAAAATAGTGTAAATTAGATTTTGCATTCTTAATATAAATTAAAGTATTGTCATGTTATCAATATTAATATAGATTTGAAAAATTTAAGAACTTAAGGTGCGTATATTTACTCACTAGGTTGCTAATTTCTTTATCATTTTCGATTTCAACTTTGAGTCTTCCAAATAATTCGAGCCCTTCATTGGAAAGTTTTACTTTGACTACTCTCTCGTCTTTTTCTTGTCTCATTTTAGTAATCAATCCCTTTTTTTCGAGACTTCTAAGATTGACAGAAGCTGAAGACTTGTTCCAGAAAATATACTCATCTATTTCTGATACATTCATATCATCATATTTAAACAAAACTTCTAACAAATTAAATCCTTTAAAGTTATACTATATTTTTTAATAATACATTCTACTTTTTCTTCAACCTTATTGTTTAAAATACTAGTTTCTTTTAAAAACTTAAAGTTCTGCATTTTCATGCCACCGCCTAGATATAATCTTTTTTAAGTCTTAAAACATAGAGATAATAGTTATACTTAAAGTTGGATAAGTACGAATATTAATTTTTGTCATCTTAACATTATAAAAATTATGATTTTACTAAAGCCTCTTCGCATCGAACTGACCCCATTTAGTGAGACAAAATAAAAAAGCACTCTTGTTGAATTCATATTAAAATGAATTTGATAGGAGTGTTTTTATTATGAAAAGAGTT
>NZ_PZJH01000031.1 GCF_003259695.1 Macrococcus epidermidis | reverse complement strand
ACAGCACCGAACTACGAAACACAGACGGTAACGATTCCAGTTACAGTAACGAATGGTACACAAACAGAGACAGTGGATGTCCTGGTAACAGTTCAACGTGATACAGATGGCGACGGTATTCCAGATGTAACAGATACAGATGATGACAATGATGGCATCGCAGATGTGAATGATACAAATCCGAAGGTAGCAGATGTATTAACAGCGACAACAG
>NZ_PZJH01000030.1 GCF_003259695.1 Macrococcus epidermidis | reverse complement strand
ACTACGAAACACAGACGGTAACAATTCCAGTTACAGTAACGAATGGTACACAAACAGAGACAGTGGATGTCCTGGTAACAGTTCAACGTGATACAGATGGCGATGGTATTCCGGATGTAACAGATACAGATGATGACAATGATGGTATCGCAGATGTGAATGATACAAATCCGAAGGTAGCAGATGTATTAACAGCGACAACAGCACCAGGAACAGGTGTAGAAGGCCAACCAGTACCAGCAGGT
>NZ_PZJH01000002.1 GCF_003259695.1 Macrococcus epidermidis | reverse complement strand
CTTTGATTGCTTATGGCAATCACTCTTGGGAGTGAACTTAGTTCACTCAAATTATTGGAATTAACGTTGACATATTGTCATTCAGTTTTCAATGTTCATTTTTTCGCGTTACAAGAATTAATGTTACCATAACTCTCAACTCTTTGCAACACTTATTTTTGAGAAGTTTTACACTTGATTGTTTATTTCGTTTCAAGCAGTAATCTTTCTTGCTTTATTATATTACATCGTTATGAACATAGTTTCAAGTGCAAGTTTTACACTTTTTCACTTTGTTATTTTCGATGTCTTAAAGCTGTGCATCGCTTGTTTTCAGCGACTTTTATATCTTATCAAGATGGATTACTTTCGTCAATACCTTTTATTAATTTTTTTATCTTTATTTAGTCTTTTAAAGTAAACTATAGTAATTTCTTTGAAGATACTATCTTATCTTAGTACTTATTCCATCAGTTTCTTTCGTTCTTTTATAAAGAAGATATAGTTAAATGAGATAATCATGTATTAATATGATATAATGCTTTTCAGTATTATATAGGAGATGATGGTTTGAAATTATTCAATAAAAAACCTACAAGCAAGATTAATCGCATCCGTTCATGGGCACTCGGCTTAATCTTCCTGGCAATGATCGTTATGTATATCGGTTCTGCAATCTTTTACTTTTACCATAGTCAACTGATCTTTTCTCTGTTCTTATTATTAGGAACGATTCTTTTCTTAATTAGTTTCGTTGTTTATTTCTGGATTGGAATGCTTTCAACAAAGACCATTCAGGTGCGATGTCCAAACTGTGAGCACTATACTAAAATGTTAGGTCGTGCTGATATTTGTGCAAACTGCAACCAGCCACTTACGTTAGATCCTACATTAGAAGGAAAAGAATTTAACGAAGATTATAACAACGCAAGAAAGAGTAAAGTATTAGAAGAAAAAGAAAAAGAAAAAGAAAAACAAGAAACTAATAACGATAGTAACTTGTAGAACATTTAATATCAAAAAAGGAAATCGCTATTTGCGATTTCCTTTTTTGTTCATACATTCTGGACATACACCATAAATCTCCATACGATGATGTGTCACTGCAAAGCTTGTAATATGTTGAGCGATATTCTCTACTTCATCAAGTCTAGGATAGTGGAAATCAGTAATCTTACCACATTCACTACATATAACATGATAGTGGTTATCTGTTTCAAAATCAAAACGACTTGCTGCATCTCCATATGTGAGCTCTTTAACTAAACCGCTGTCTTTAAAAACTTTTAAATTGTTATAGACAGTTGCTACACTCATGTTCGAAAACTGTGGCGATAACGCTTTATATATTTCATCGGCAGTAGGATGACTATTAGATTCGATTAAAAATCTAAGTACTGCCTGTCTTTGCGGTGTTATTCTCACGCCAGTTTTTCGTAAACTTTGAATCGCATCGTCAAGCATATGTTCCATATTCAATTCAGCTGACATCATAACACCCCTTTCCTACTTTATATTAATTCTATTTTACATTCTTTTTTTCAAAAATGTCAAATAGACAATTTCGGGATGTAATGATAGTCCTATGCATCTCGCTTATTTATTGCTGTTATCGATGACCTTAATATCCCTTTGAAACATCGACTTTATTTACAAAATCCGCTTTGTTTTCTATACCAACAGACAAATTCTTCTTAAAGATTTCTGTTGCTCGTCGATTATAATGAACACTGTTCCCAGTGATATGCGGTGTCATAATAACATTGTCTAATGCATAAAGAGGATTTGTCGGTTCAAGTGGTTCATTGTAATACACATCTAAACATGCTTTTCTTATTACTTTATCCTGCAAAGCTTTTATAAGCACTTCTTCTTTTGTTATCGTCCCTCTTCCGACATTTATAAATAAAGCATCCTCACCCATCGCCTGAAAATCTTCTATTGCTAGTAAATCTATTGTTTTCTCTGTCTCAGGCAATACATTGACGATAATATCTGACTGAGCAAACGCTTTTTCTCTGTCATTTATTGCATATACTTCATTAAATCCTGCGATACCTCTACCATCTGTATTAAGACCAATCACTTTCATACCGAAAGCTTTTGCGATATGTGCTGCATATTGCGGTATTTCACCCGTTCCGATAAAGGTAATCGTCTGTTCAAATAACTCTTTATGACGAATCTTTGTTTTATATCCTTTTTCTTGCTGTAGTTCATAGTAAGGAATTACATTTTTATAATCAGTCATAATATAGCTGAATATATACTCAGAAATTTGGATTTTATGCACCCCACGCGCGTTAGTTAATGTGATTCCTTTGTCATTGATAAGGGGTAGTGGCAATTTATTAACACCTGCTGCATACCATGCAATCCATTTTAAGTTTTTCGCTTTATTAATGATTGTTTCATTCAACTTAGAATCATAAGTAATGATGACTTCCATCGTTTGAATATCCTCATCTGTTAAACGATCAAATCCTTCACGCTGGATAAATTGGTGTTCTGGATATTGTTCTCTTAATTCGTCTATCAATTCTTTTAGATCAATCGTAGAAATCACTTTCATTGCTTTCTCTCCTTATCGTAAAACTGACTGAATATCATCCATTTGTTGTTTCACCTTAACACCATCAAAATATGCAATAACTTTGTTATCTTCATCCAGAATAATCGTAGTTCTTACAATACCCATTGCTTCTTTGCCAAATGATTTTTTCAAACGATAAATACCAAGTGCCTCTGAATACTGATAGTTATCATCAACAAGTAAATCAAATTTCAAATTGTGCTTTTTAATAAAATTTGTATGTTTCGTTTTACTGTCCCCACTCACTCCGTAAATTTTTGCACCCAGTTCATTCAAATCTTCCAGATGATCATTAAAATCACAAGCCTGTGTTGTACATGTCGGTGTATTATCTCTCGGATAAAAATATAATACCGTCTTTTGTCCAAGTAACGATTCATTCGTTACAACTTCTCCATTTTGATTTTCCATTGCAAATGCAGGTAAATTATCTCCAATTTTCAACATTTTAATCCTCCTAATCAAATTTTTATTAACTCTATGATAGACTAGTAGACGAAAATACTAAACAAAAAGAGGTTGATAAAATGAATTTTACAAATTCTGAAAAAATACAGCAACGCGCAAATGAAGCAATCTTAGGTGGCGTCAACTCACCATCTCGTTCTTATAAAGCAGTTGGCGGCGGTGCGCCAGTAGTGATGGCACGTGGTGAAGGTGCATACTTCTACGATGTTGATGGTAATAAATATATTGATTATTTAGCAGCATATGGACCTATCATTACAGGACATGCACATCCCCATATTACTGAAGCGATTAAGCGTGCAGCTGAAAATGGTGTATTATATGGTACGCCGACTGAACACGAAGTTGTGTTTGCTGAAATGCTGAAAGAAGCGATTCCTTCTTTAGAAAAGGTCCGTTTCGTAAACTCTGGAACCGAAGCTGTAATGACAACAATCCGAGTAGCACGAGCTTTTACGAAGCGTGATAAGATTATTAAATTCGCCGGTTGTTATCATGGACATTCTGATTTGGTACTTGTTGCTGCAGGTAGTGGTCCATCACAACTCGGTACGCCTGATTCTGCAGGTGTACCAAAAAGTGTGGCACAAGAAGTGATCACTGTTCCATTTAATGATATTGAACAATTTAAAGAAGCCTTCCACCATTTCGGTGATCAGATTGCCGGAGTATTAGTTGAACCGATTGTCGGTAACTTTGGTATCGTTGAACCGAAAGAAGGATTTCTTCAAGCAGTAAATGATATCGCCCATGAACATGGTGCTTTAGTAATCTATGATGAAGTAATTACCGCTTTCCGCTTCATGTATGGTGGTGCTCAGGATCTTCTAGGCGTAAAACCCGACTTAACAGCTTTTGGTAAAGTCATCGGTGGCGGATTACCTATCGGTGCATATGGTGGTCGTCAAGACATTATGGAACATGTGGCACCACTCGGTCCAACATATCAGGCAGGTACGATGGCAGGTAATCCATTAAGTATGCAGGCAGGTATTGCGTTACTTGAAGTCATTAAACAAGATGGTGTCTATGAAGAGCTAGATCGTCTCGGTAAAATATTAGAGGACGGTATGTCAGCGCTTATCGAAAAATATAATATTCGTGCAACAATCAACCGTTTAATGGGAGCAATGACCATTTATTTTACAGATGAAAAAGTTATCAACTATGAACAAGCAGAAAACACTGACGGTGAAGCATTTGCGAAGTTCTTTAAATTGATGCTGAACCAAGGTATTAATTTAGCACCTTCGAAGTATGAAGCATGGTTTATCACAACTGAACATACAGAACAAGATATTCAGGACACATTAAAGGCTGTAGAAAATGCTTTTATGTCAATGACGGTTGAAAAATAATTGAAATTCATGTATAAGTGTACTATCAATCAAATAATGAGGTAGAACTAACAAATGAAATTAGGCGCACGTATTTTTAAAACCGGCATCGCTATCATCATTTCTTTATTTATCGCCCATGCAATTAATGCACCTGGTGCAATCGTAGCTGGTATCTCAGCATTATTTGCTATGCAGCCAAACGTCTATCGATCTTTTAAGACTATCATCGAACAGTTTCAAGGAAATCTAATCGGCGCAGTATTAGCTGTTATTATGGCACATTTATTCGGATTTCATATCGTTATTATCGGTATCACATCAATTATTCTAATTTCTGTATTACAAAAACTAAACTTATCCCATGTAACGGGTCTTGCCGTCGTAACACAGCTCATCATAATGGATCATCAGGATGGTGATTTCTTTGTATCTGCTATTTATCGATTCACTTTTGTTATGATTGGCGTAGTAAGTGCATTTGTCGTGAATACATTGTTCCTGCCACCTAAGTTTGAAACGAAGATGTATTATAACTGTTTGAATATCAGTAGCGATATTTTTAAATGGATTCGACTTGAAATTAACGGGTCGACAGAATTTCATGCAGTAAAACATGACATCGATGATATTCGAAGCAGAATCGAAAAAGTGGAAGAGCAATATAACTTATATAAAGAAGAACGTGCATATTCAAAAAAAGGAAGTATTCGTAACATCAGGAAAAAAATTATTTTTAAAGAAATTATTTTAGCGACACGACGTGCACATGATGTTTTACGAAAATTGCATCGCTATGAAAATGATATTATCCATTTACCAGAGGAATTAAAAGTCCAGATTAAATTTGAACTTGATGAATTAATGACGATACACGAGGAAATTTTAATGCGCGTAACTCAAAAAGTTCCAGCCACTAAAATTGATGATAACTACATGATTAACGAAGCATTTAAAGAAAATATTCTTGATGCATTCCTAAAAGAAATCGAACAACAGCAATCACCTGAATATAGTAAAGAACATGTTTTAATTGTTATCGGTACTATTTTCGATTATCGAGACCGATTAGAACATCTCGACCGCATTACACATAGTTTCTATAAATATCATAAAGAAGATAAAAAGATCACGATAGCAAACGAAAATATCGATTATTAAAAAGCAGTCAAAAGCAGTCTTTCGACTGCTTTTTTAATTTATGCTTTCCAGCCATTTTTCTCTTCAGGTTTAACGCTGTCTTTTGAAACGTAAGGATTGCCCTTTACAGTAAATCGATATAAATATTCTACTGCTTCTTCTTTATTATCGATACCGATGCGTTTGCTTTCTATTATTTGCGCTGGCACCTTACCTTCAGATAACTGAATAGGTCCTTCATTTAACCGTGTCCCATTATGTAAATCGCGCTTAACACCTAAACTTTGTGTTAATTTTCCTGGACCATCAGTAATATTTACTGCTCTTCCTCGACGCTCAATCATTGTATCAATCCCTTCATCAGGTTCAATCGCTCTTATCAATACCCCTTCTGGTCTTGTAGCATCACGTGTTATAAAATTCATGCAGTGATGTCCATGCATCGTATAGACATATACACCACCGTATTCTCGATACATCATTTCATTTTTCTTCGTACGACGTAACTGGTAAGCATGTGCTGCTTTATCCGCTTCTCCTAAATAGGCTTCTACTTCAGTTATATAGCCGCTTGTAAGCTTGCCGTCTATTTTTGTAGTAATTTTTTTACCGAGTAAATTTTTTGCAGCTAAAAGCGTGTCATCCTTAAGAAATGTTAAATCCATTAATATCACCTCATTCTTCATTTACCCTCACAATATCTTGATATGCAAATTTAATTTAGACTCAATTAAGAAATCATTCTAAAAAATAAAGTAAAAAGCGATAAACCCAAATTGAGTTTATCGCTTTATAATTAAACAGCTTCTTTTAAAGCTTTATACATTCTATTTTCGTACTGTTCACCAGTAATAATCTCACCATTTTCAGTACGATATAATAAGTGTTTCGCTGTAATTTGTGTCGGACTTTCTACAACTAAACCTTTCTCTTTATCCGGATCAGTTGTTGCTACTCCTACAGGACAGTCATTCGTATGACATTGTTTGGGCATAATACATCCGACACGCATCATCATCGCACGTGCAACTTGAACTAAGTCTGCGCCAAGACCAAGTGCAATAACAACAATCAGTATCAGTATCAAAAGAATTGTATCCACAATCTATTGAATCGTTTGTAACAAGTCCACAAAAAATACCCCCCATGTATGATAGATCTATCATACAATAGAGGGCTCAAACACTCCACACTATTCTGCTTCTAAATGCTGAATTGAATATAAATTATAATAGCGTGAGCGGTTGTTCATTAATTCCTGGTGCGTACCAATTTCAACTATCTCACCGTTCTGAATCACAACAATTTTATCTGCATGTGTAATCGTAGATAGTCTATGTGCAACAATCACGGTTGTTCTATCTTTCGATAATGTTTCCAGCGCTTCCTGTATAACCGCTTCACTTTCAAGATCAAGTGCACTTGTCGCTTCATCCAGGATTAATATCGGTGGATTCTTTAGGAATACACGCGAAATAGCAACACGTTGTTTTTGACCACCAGATAATTTAACACCACGTTCACCAACTTCTGTGTCGTAACCATCCGGTAAACTCATGATAAAGTCATGCGCATTCGCAAGTTTTGCTGCATAGATCATTTCTTCTTCTGTCGCATTTGGTTTACCGAGTAATATATTTTCTCTGATTGATTCAGAGAACAGTATATTATCCTGCATGACCATTCCAATCTGTGTTCTTAAGCTTTCTATTGAATAATCTTTTAATGGAGTATGATCAATTTCAATTTCACCGCTAGTCACATCATAGAATCTTGGTATTAAACTGATCATCGTCGACTTTCCGCCACCACTCATACCAACAAACGCTACAGTTTCACCGCTATTGATATCCAGATTGACATGATGCAACACTTCTTCATCATTTTCATTATATTTAAATCCTACATTTTTAAATGTAATGTCACCGTGCTGAACTTTGATATCACGTGCATGCGGTTCATCTTTTATATCATATGGTTCATCAAATAGCTGGAACATACGGTCCATTGAAGCTAAACTTTGTGTCAGCGTCGTTGATGAAGATACTAATCGACGTAGCGGTCCGTATAAACGGTCGAGATAGGCGATAAACGCTGCTAAACTACCTACTGTTAAGTTTCCTTCAATCACGAGATAAGCACCAAACCCTACAACAAGCAGTGGACCGATATCCGTAATCGTATTAATGACCGCGAAACTTTTCGCATTCCATTTCGTATGGTCAGTTGCTTTCTTCAGGAAATTTTTATTGCGTTTATTAAAGCGTTCATTCTCTTCCTCTTCAATTGCAAATGTCTTGATCACAGTCATCCCCTGCACACGTTCATGCAAGAAACCTTGTACTTCTGCTAGAGATTGACTTCGTGCACGCGTTAATTTGCGGAGATTACCAAAGAAGTAATAGATACTAAACATGTAGAATGGGAAGACAATCAATGAAATTAATGTTAATTTCACATCCATCGTAAACATGATTGCAAGTGCGATGATGATTGTAACCAGATCCAGCCAGACATTCATCAATCCCGTAACGATGAAGTCTTTCGTTGACTCTACATCATTAATTACACGTGAAATAACTTCTCCAACTTTATTGTTAGCATAAAATCTGACACTTAGTGCCTGTAAATGTTTATATAGTTTCTTTCTGATATCATACAATATTTTGTTACTTGTCCACTGTGCTAAATATTGTCTATAATATTCTACCGGTGGACGGATGACGACGAAGATAAATCCAAAGATTAATATTGCATTCATCAATGCTGACTTTTTCTCTTCAATTGTCAGGGCACCATTACTGATGACATCATCAATCACATATTTAATCAGTAATGGAATCAGTAAAGGTATACCAAACTTCAGAATTCCGATGGCAATGGTTAAAATAATCAACATCCAGTATGGTTTAACAAACTGCATATACCGTTTTATCATATAAAAACTCCCTTAACAAAATTAAATCAACCTAATGATAGGTTGATTTAATCTTTCATTCTTTTCTGGAAATGAAAACGCTCTTGCCAGACCTTTATGAAATCCGGCGCAAATGGTCCCTTTTTCCTCTCAATCCATTGCTGCAAAATATCAACGTTTCGCCTTAGGATTTCATCAATCTCTTTTGGATAGTTCATCTGTTTCATATGCTGTTCATATTCATCTTCATCCAATAAGTGATACTTACCATTAGGATAGACTTTAATATCTAAATCATAATCAATGTATTTAATGGCTTCTGTATCGTAAATAAATGGTGATGATAAGTTACAGTAATAATACACACCATCTTCTCTAAACATACAAATGACATTAAACCAATACTCTGAATGAAAATACACGATAGCTGGTTCTCTCGTAACCCATGTTCTACCGTCACTTTCAGTTACAAGTGTGCGATTATTACCCCCAATGATAACATGATTTGTCCCTTTTAAAATCGTTGTTTCAGACCAGACTCTGTGGATTTTCCCATTATGTTTATAACTTTGTATCTGCACATTCTGGCCTTCATTTGGTATGGATTCTTTGACCATATTCCACACCACCTATAATTTATAATATTTGCATTTTAAATTATAACACAATAAAGGACTCAATAAACGAAATTAAACTTGATGATTGTTATCAATATAATAATTAAAGATTTTAGTCATCGATACCGGAAAATTATATAAATTTTTATCTTCAACTGAAATGAGTTGATAGTTTTCAGGTATGATATCTTTTGTATGTGCAATATATACTTCCAGCTGCCATTCCAGATGTGTAAATTGATGCTTCGTCTTAACGATTGGTGTGTCTTCAATAAACAATGACATATCCATTTTTTCTTCAATATCACTGACATGTGTATCTATTTCAAACATCGGAAACTGCCACATCGAAGCAAGTAATCCTGTTTCAGGTCGCTGTTCAATAATGATTTGTCCATCCTTTTGGATGATCAGAACTTTATATTGCTGAACAGTTTTCTTAACTTTTTTCAACTTAACTGGTAAATTCAATACACTTCCTTCTTCAAAAGCCTCGCAGTGACTTTGAACGGGACAAAGCATACATAAAGGGGCTTTCGGAGTGCACACCGTTGCTCCCAGTTCCATCAATGCTTCATTGAAGTCACCTGCTGCTTCCGGCATCACTTCCATTACTTTCGATTCAAAATGACGTCGTGCTTTTGAATTAGATATATCAAAATGATCATTATCGAGTCTTGCAAATACACGATATACATTGCCATCCACTGCCGGTAGTGGATGATTAAATGCAATACTCATCACTGCGCCCTGTGTATATGGACCAACACCTTTTAATGAGAGGAATGTAGTCGGGTCATTTGGTACTTCACTATTGTAATGTTCTTTTACATCACGAATTGCCTGATGGAAATTTCTAATGCGTGAATAATAGCCCAAACCTTCCCAATATTTCGCGACATCTTCAATCGGTGTTTCAGCGAGTATATCAATATTCGGGAATCGCTCGATAAATCTTGTGTAATAGGCACGAACAGTATTAACTTGTGTTTGTTGCAGCATGACTTCAGACACCCATATTTTATATGGGTCTTTCGTCTCACGCCACGGCATCTGTCTTTTATTCTGTTCAAACCAGTTTAATAAATCTTTACTAAACGTTGTTTTATGTTTCATAACAACCAACTTTCTAAATTTATTGTTAATTCGATTATTTTCGTTCATGCTTCTATGAAATTTCGCTTATAATAGTATATGAAAGGGATGATTCATATGGATACAGCTACTCATGTCGTTATGGGCGTTGCACTTGCAGGATTATCAACGATTGATCCGGCAGTTACAACAATGTACCCTGCAATCGTAACAACAGTAATGGTCGGAAGTCAGATTCCTGACATTGATACAGTGTTAAAATTTAAAAATAATGCCGTCTATATCAATAACCATAGAGGTATTACACATTCAATTCCATTTACATTGATGTGGCCAATCCTCATCACAATATTAGTGAGTTTTATCTTTAAAGAAAATCAATATTTCCATATATGGTTATGGGCACAAATTGCTGTCTTTCTGCACGTATTTGTCGATATTTTTAATTCTTATGGGACACAGGCACTTAGACCGCTGACGAAGAAATGGATTCAAATTGGCATTATCAATACGTTTGATCCTATCATTTTCTTATTGCATATTGGTGCAATCACTTTGTGGTACTTTGGTGGCAATCCCGTTTATATCTTTACAAGCTTAATTATTATACTAGTAATCTACTATATCATTAGACGTATACTTCAACAATCGATTAAACGTGCAGCCATCAAATTGATACCGAAAGACGAAAGCATTATCAAAACTTTCGTTGCACCTACGATACGTTTCTTTGAATGGCGTGTCGCCATTCAGACAAACACACATGATTATATTGGTCGTAGCTATAAGCGTTCGGTTAACTTTAATGATCGCTTTAAACGCGTACCTTTTCCTGAAGCAAAATATATGCAGGATGCAAAGAATGACCCTAATTTTAAAGCTTTCATTAATTTCAGCTCAATTTACCGCTGGACAGTTACAAAAACAGAAACTGGCTATGAACTGCGTTTTATTGATTTACGTTATTTAAAGAAAGGACACTATTCATTTGTAGCCATATTAGGACTAGATAAAGATTACAAGGTAACTCATAGTTATACCGGATGGGTGTTCTCTGAAGATAAATTACAACAAAAATTATTACGTGGCCGCGTAAAAATAATAGAGTAAAAGATACAGGACTGCATCTTTTACTCTATTTTTTATTTTTTATTTTGCTGAAGTTAATATTTTTTACATTCAGTTTATTGTCTTTATGCTTAAAGTTATCCTCATTAACGGACATCACAGATTTATTGACATTGATTTCATCCTTTAGAATTTTGTAAAGATAGCTAAACCACATGTAGATTAATATTAGTTCGAAAAGGAAGATCATCTGGCTCGGTAAATTAAGAAAAGGTGTTGTTCCTAATACAACAGACTCTTCAATACCATTCACTACAAAGTAAAATGGATTAAGCTTTAATATGTTTACAACAAATTCAGGTAAATCTGATGGAATCCATAAAATAGGCACACTAATAAAAATAACTGCTAAAATGCCTATGATAATCCAGCGCATATTACGAATTAAATGTGATGTTAAAGCAAGTAACGTACATATTGGCATCAATAATAAAAATGTTAATAATGAAAAGTACAATATACACAGAAAGCTTGTATCCATCTCTACTTTGTTTGTCGCTGAAATAAGCAACAACATCAATAAAGATAATATAAACAACAAGAAAAAATTAATAATCTGAACCGTCGTTAATACGTATGTCGGTGTATTTGTAATATTTAACATAAATCCTCTTGTCTGTAACATCTTCATAGAAAAATATACGGAACATGCAATCCAGAAGAATACTAAATAACCAGAAAGCGACCATACTTTGGATAATTTTTCAATCGGCAGACTTTCGGTAATATTAAGCAACAAGAAAGTCGCAGCGATTAATAGTAAGTTAATCAATAACCAGATAGAATAAAGCTTTTGGTTATAGTAAATCTCAATTAAAGCATTTTTAATTGTATGTGGAATATATTTGATTGTGTTTAATAATTCATTCATGATTCACACCTACATTTGAATATATAGCCATTCATTCTTCGAAAAGTCTGCAATGCCATATCCCTCTCCAATTTTTACGATCCATTCATCTGTTTGAATGCCAAATTTCTTTTTTAAACCCGCTGCATTTTCTATCGGAAAACTTATGCCGTTCATATGATTCGTATCGTTAAAATGCAGATTAATTTTATTCTTTGTTAATTTAACTTTATATCTATCTTTTGTTTCCGGATACAACTCTTTATTGATTGTTGCATGACTTTTGCCTAAGTACCCATTAAAGAATTCTCTAAAGTTAACATAATTGCCATACATATAATCTTCAAGCTCACTATACGTATGCTCATCATACAATGCAGCTGGATTGATATAAGTAATATCTTTTTTATTCACATCCATTGCGCTGCCTGCAAAATCTACTCTATAAACCTTTTCGTTCAAGCCGGAGATCGTTAGTACTGTATTGCCTGGTAACTTAACATCTTTAGATTTATTTGTAAGCTTCGTTTCCTTATTTGTTACACCGAATGCATATTTATCGATATATTCTTTCTTCGGTTTTTCGACGATACTATTTTCTTCAGTAGCAGTAATTTTACTTGGTACACCGATATTATTCAGTAATAATACGAACATTAGGGCAATACCAAACAATATTAGTGCACTCGTTGTAAGCAGCTTTTGCAGGCTTTCATCTACAATAAACCCACCATAACGTTTGATACGACTTAATTTATCTCCTTCATCATGATCAAGAGATCTGCCCATCTTATAATTCAAATCAAACAGTTCTCTTTCACTCTCATTACGACAACTATTATATTCTTTAATATATGTATGATATAGTGGAATAATTTCAGCTGGCGTACCAGACTTCCTCACCTGTCCATGACTCATCCAGGTAATATAATTTGCTTTGGAATTAATAAAGTCAATATCTGACTCAATTAATACGATTGATTTGCCTTCCTTAACAAGTAAATCAATCACCATGCCAAATTTCTCTTTAAAAACATCATCAAGATGTTGATATAAATCATCAAATATAATAACTTCCGGTTTTAAAAAATATGCTAATGCTATCATTAACTTAGAGCGGTCAGATGTCGTTAAATCATTCGTTGATTTTTTCTCCTGATCTTTTAAACCACTAAATTCCAGTACATGTTTACGTTTTTCATTAAATGAATTTAATGGAAGATTATACGATAAGAAGATAGATTCAATCAGTTGCTTAACTGATGATTCCCCATCAAGAATATGGTTATGACTCGCTAAAAAAGTCGGATGATCGTTTTTTACACGTCCTTCATTTGGTTCAACAACTTTCGATATTAATTTACCAATGACGGATTTCCCAGAGTTGGGTAGTCCGATTAAACCTAAAATTTCTCCTTTGTATAGATGAATCGTAACATCTTTTACTTCAACATGATGATTTTTAGATTCCGGCATAATAATATCTCTAAACTTTGAGAATCCGCTGACATGACGGAAGTATTTTGTTACATTTACCAGTCTTACTAAAATATTATTTGACATTTTTATTCTCCTTAAGCATCAAGCTGTAACAGTGCCAAAGGTATCCCTTCTTCATCTAATTGGGAACCTAATCTGAATCCCCACGCAAATACGCCTTTAATGCGCTCAACTTTAAAGTATTCTTTTTGATTTCCAATCAGTTGATATACTTTACCGATTTCAACCTTTTTTGTATCAACCATATAGCTCTCTGCAATCAAAGCTTTACGCATCCAGACTTCATATTCATTTACAATCCCCATCGTTTCAGCTTTTCTTGCTTTTTCACGATAAGTACCGACAATCTCACGTAGTTCATGTTCATTCATTTCGATTAATTTTTTCTCATTCACTCGAGTCCACTATCCTTTAAACGTTCTATTATTATATCGTATTCAAAACCTTTTCTCATCATGCTTTGAATGATTTTTTGCTTCAGTTCAAAACCTTCATGTTTACGCGCTAAACGATTAACTTCTTTTTCAAGATTTTTTTGTAGTGCGTCTTCGTTTGTTTCTATTTTAACATTTTTTAAAGCATCATTTGCAATATCCAAATTATAACCTTTTTGAATCAGAGTTTGCATTATTTTTTGCTGAATCATACGTGCAGATTGCTTTTTTTCGTACTTTCTTGTTATTTTAGCGGCAATTTTATCTATTCTTTCTTTGGTAACTTCAGTTTCGAATTGATATGAATAGTTATCGATTAAATTTTGCTCTACACCAAGTTCCTTTAATTTCTGAGCAAAGATAACCGGACCTTTATCAGTCGTATTTAGCATTGTATTCATAAAGCTAATACAATAATCTTCGTGATTGATATAACCATTTACCTTACAATACTCGATTGCTTTATCAATTGCCTGTGGATTTACTTCTAACTTCATCAAGTAATCTCGTACTTCTTTTTCTGTGCGCTTCTTATATGATAAATATTGAATGGCTTTATTGATCGCTACACGATATCCATCATATTCACCTATTTTAATCAGCATTTCGTCTGTAAGTATTAAATCTTTCTTCAGATTAAAATGAACGTAAGTAGCAGCATCAATACCTGCGAAAAATTCACCATTGATATATAAGTTAAAGCGTTCTTTATTATTTTTCTGTACTTCTATTTTGGTGATTTTTTTCTCCATCATAAAACCTCCATAAAAATAACGCTAAATGAATATTTAGCGTTAACCTTATAAATATTATAACCCACTTACAGCTTCATTATATTGCGTTTGATCAATAAATTTCTGATCCAGCATCTTTTGTAGCGTTTCTTTTGTACGTGTCTTTAAAGCAGTGTCTGATTGATAAGCTTCTGGATGGTATACAGATGGTGCGTTAATACTGCTTGCCAGTAAGGCACTTTGGAGTACTGTTATTTGAGGGTAATATTGATTTTCTTTATGTGTACTGACATTAAAATCTGCGTTCGCAGCACTTTCAATATTATAATGATTATTTCCAAAATAGATGGAATTCAAATAATAACTCATAATCTGATCTTTTGTGAAGTTATTCTCTATACGTTTAGCGACTACAACTTCCTTAATCTTTCGTGAAATAGACTTTTCATTATTAAAGAAGTACGTCTTCGCAAGTTGCTGGGTGATAGAACTCCCACCTTGTGAAGCTTCTCCGTTTTTGATAGAGACGATAATGGCACGTGCAGTTCCAAACCAATCGACACCATCATGTGAATTGAAGCGTTTATCTTCAACAGCGATGAATGCATTTTTCACATAAGGCTGCATATCTTGTGTGGCAACATAAGTTTCCTGTTGCTCAATTGTACGAAGTTCACCGATATCGACTTGAAAGCCTTTATATACATTAAAACCGACATATA
This sequence comes from Macrococcus epidermidis, assembly GCF_003259695.1. Lineage (GTDB taxonomy): Bacteria > Bacillota > Bacilli > Staphylococcales > Staphylococcaceae > Macrococcoides > Macrococcoides epidermidis. The sequence goes on along the minus strand of NZ_PZJH01000002.1, from coordinate 198,575 downwards.
ACATAATTAATAGTAATGGGATTAGTAAAATAGAAAAACAACCGCATCCACGTTTTTTTCTTCTCAACTGTAAGCACCTCTTTTCTTAATTTCATCTTACCACCACGGTTAAATGTTTGGAATTAAAAGAAGCAGGATGTGTATAAAATCAGTCCTGGGATGTATGAGGTGATGTTAGTGTTTATGCTAGCGATATTTTACGTTTGTCGCTAGTATCTTTTTGTTTTCGGTTCTTTTTCGTTAGTTGCTAGCGATATTTTACGTTTGTCGCTAGCATCTCTTTGTTTTCGGTTCTTTTTTGTTAGTTGCTAGCGATATTTTACGTTTGTCGCTAGCATCTCTTTGATTTCGATTCTTTTTCGGTACTTGCTAGCGATATTTTACGTTTGTCGCTAGCATCTTTTTGTTTTCGATTCTTTTTCGGTACTTGCTAGCGATATTTTACGTTTGTCGCTAGCATCTTTATAATTACAATCCTATTCCGCCACTTGCTAGCGATATTCTAGGTTTGTCGCTAACTGAAAAAACCAGCTGACATTTGTCAGCTGGTTAAGTAAACTAATTTATTTTAATAATGCTAATGATTCACGGTTAAAGTCTTCTAAGTCATCAGGTGTACGTGATGTTACGATATTGCTATCTACAACAACTGATTCGTCTACTACTGTTGCACCAGCATTTTCTAAATCTTTACGTACAGATAAATAACTTGTTAACTTTTTACCTTTTAATAAATCTGTATCGATTAATAATTGCGGTCCATGACAGATAGCAAATACAGGTTTTTCCTCTTGCACGAAATGTTTCGTAAATTCACCGAAACGACCTTGTTCATCTCCACGTAACATATCAGGTGAGAAGCCACCAGGGATAAGTAACGCATCGAAGTCTTCAGGTTTTACATCGCTGATTGCTTTGTCGACTTGAACTTTTGTATCTTCAGATTTACCTTTTACTGTGCTACCCGCTTCTTTACCGATAACAGTAATTTCATGTCCTTCATTCTTAAAGGCCTCAACCGGGCTCGTATATTCTACATCTTCAAATAAATTGTCTAATACTACTGCGATTTTCTTAGTCATAATATAAATTCCTCCTAAAATCGTTATAGTATTATTTACCCGTCTTAAAAATGATAAAACATCCATAGCAAATTACTATGGATGTAACTGTTATTTCCCTAACTTTCTTTTTCGTACAAGTCTCACAACTGCTTCTACTTGCGCTGTTTGTGGGAACATATCCACCGGCTGAATGTACTCAACCTGGAACGCTTTCGTTAAATGTGCTAAATCTTTCGCAAGTGTTGATGGATTACAACTTGTATAGACGAATGTCTTCGGTTTGATTTCATTGATTAATTTAATGGTTTCTTCAGATAATCCTGTTCTTGGCGGATCCACTGTTATTACATCTGGATAGAAGCCTTCTTCAATCCATTCATTTAATTTCTCTGATGCATCACCAATTTCAAACTTACAGTTATCTTTATTGTTTGCTGTAGCATTATAGATAGCATTAACGATTCCATCTTCATTCGTATCCATTCCACGCACTTCTTTCGCGTTATCTGCTAACCATATACCAATCGTACCTGTTCCACAGAATGCATCAACAACATTTTCTTTGCCTGTCAATCCTGCCGCACGTTCTACTTCTTTGTAAAGTACAACGGTTTGTTTCGGATTTAACTGGAAGAAGCTTTCTGCTGATAAGTCATACACGTGATCTTGTAACGTTTCACGAATCGTCTCATCACCAGCAATAACGATTGTCTCATTTCCCATTACAATCGATGTCTTCTCTTTATTGATGTTTATTGCAACACCTTTAACACCAGGTAAACGCATCACACGTTCTGCTAACAAGTCCTGCTTCTTTAAATCACGCGTATTGGTTACGAAGACTACTTGTAAGTCCCCAGTCGCAAGTGCTACACGGGTAATAATATGTCGAACTCCAACATCACGCGACGGATTTTTACAAACTTCTATATTCAGCTCACTCATTATCTTCTTGATTTCATTAGTCGTCTTCATCGTACGATCATCTTGTACGATACATTCATGTAAATCAATCAAAGTATTAGAATGTTCTTTATATAGTCCTGCACGAATTTTTCGTCCTGATTTCTCCACTGGGAATTGATTTTTATTTCGATAACCAAATGGATTAGCCATGCCTAAAGTGTCTCTAATTGAATCAAGCTTAACGTGAGGTGCGTATTTAGTAATAGCATCTTCAACGATTTGTTTCTTATATTTCAATTGTCCATTATATGACAGATGCTGTAATTGACATCCACCACATAAATCAAATACATTACACGGAGGTTTCACGCGCTCTCTTGATTTTTCACGAATCTTTACCATCTTCGCTTCTAAATATTTATGATTTATATCTGTAACTTGTGCCACGATTACTTCGCCCGGTAATGCCCCTTTAACAAATGTAATCTTCCTTTTAAAATAACCTATTCCCTCGCCGTTTATACCGAGTCTTTTAATTGTTAAAGGAAACTGCTGACCGATCTTTACTTGTATATCTGCCATAACTTATCTCCTTATTGTTGAATAGATTTTACTTTCTGTTCTAACTGATCAAGTAACGCTAACCATTCATCGATATCATGAATATCTGTTGTCTCAGGGTCTACTGAATCAATCGTCTCCATAAAATCATTTAATTTTACTTTAATTTCTTCTAAAGAATCTTTAGTCATAATGTGCTCCTTTTTTATTCTATGAATGTATTCATTATGTAACAGATTCCTTAAACTTTCAATGTATTTATTATTGACAAACATTCTCACACGTTCATAATAGAAAAAGACGATTACTGGAAAGAAGGCTAAAAATGATACATTTGAAAGACAAAATTTCAATTCACAATGATCCTTGGGAAGCATATAACGACGTTGAAAAATATGGTGAAACGAAACTTTCAAACATTGAATTTACAACGACCACTTTATGCAATATGCGTTGTGCACATTGCGCTGTCGGTTATACATTGCAATTAAAAGATCCGGATACGATTGATATGAAGACCATTTTCAAACGTCTGGATGAAGTTGAACATCTCTCTACTTTAAGTGTTACAGGCGGAGAGCCGATGTTCTCAAAGAAATCAATCAAAGAGACTGTTATTCCAATATTAAAATATGCTCAGGACCGTGGTATCTATACACAGATGAATTCGAATTTAACGATTAATTACGATCGATATGAACCAATTATTGACTTGGTTGATGTCATGCATATTTCTCATAACTGGGGTACAATCGATGAATTTGCAGAAGTTGGTTTCCACGTAATGGATAAGAAACCCCCACTTGCTGCACGTTATAAGCTCTATGAACAGATGATTGAGAATTCGCGCAAATTATCTGAAGCAGGCATGTTCGTCTCAGCTGAGACGATGCTGAATAAAAGCACGCTACCTTATCTTGAAAAGATTCATCATGAAATCGTAAATGATATGAAATGTGCACGTCATGAAGTACATCCGATGTACCCATCTGACTTTGCAAGTGACTTAAATGTATTAACAACTGAAGAATCGAAAGCTGCAATCAGAAAGCTTCTTTCATTTAGAGATCAGGAAACCTGGATGTTATTTGGAACGTTACCTATTCTTCCTTGTTCATTTGATAAAGATGATTTATTATTCCTGGAAGAAGTAAATAAAGCTAAAAATGTTACGGTTCGTAACGATCCGGATGGTCGATCTAGATTAAATGTCAACGTATTTACAGGTGACGTAATTGTAACCGACTTTGGCGATGAGACGGGCACAATTGAAAATATTATTACGACGCCACTTCAAGATATCTATGATAAGTGGAAGGTAAGTGCACTCAATCAATCCCTAAACTGCCACTGTCCAAAAGTGAAATGTTTAGGACCGAATCTACTCGTTAAAAATATGTATTATCCGAATGTTGATTTTAAAGCAAATGAAATTAGGATGAATCAATAATGATATCCCATCAAGACCCACTCTGGGTCTTTTTTTAATAATAATTAGTTTTTTTGAAATATTCTTATTATTCGATGCTAATTTTCATGTATAATGATATATAAAGTATATTTTAGGGGTGTTATTCATATGACAATCGGGGAAAAGATAAGAGAAATTCGAAAGAAGCAGAATAAAACTTTAAAATACATATCGGATGAAACTGGCGTTTCTATCGCTTTTCTTTCACAGTTGGAAACGAATAAATGTAGCGCAACGATGGCATCACTTAGAAAGATTGCAGATGCATTAGAGATTCATCCAAGTTATTTCTTCCATACAACAACTGTTGAAAAGACAGAAGTTGATGCTTCAGAACTTACTAAGTCATTTACATATCAAAACTTATCAAACGGCGTACCTGGCGCATTTACACCGATTCGCGTTGTATTACAGCCTGGTGCAAGTCAGGATGATTCAAGTCAACATGCTGGTGTTGAATTTATTTACTGTATCAAAGGAACTTTGACACTTACGGTTGGTACGAAACGTTTAGAATTACAGCCTGGCGCATCTTATATGTTTGATGCGCACGAACCTCATTACTGGTACAACTTTACTGATGAAGCTGTTGAATTTCTTGTAGTGAATGAGATACACAAACAATAAAACGAATTCGGAAATCAATCCGGATTCGTTTTTTTATACTTCAATATTTTTCTCAAAGAAATTTAATAGTTCTTTACTTTTATCTCTTCTGCTTTTACGAAATTCTGCACGTTCTTTCCCTGTTTCATTCAGCCAAACTTGATCTTCTGTCTCTGCAATGACTTCAGGTACAATAACCGGTTTATTATCTTCATCCAGTGCTACAAAAGTCAGGAAACTAATCGCAGCTAACTGTTTTGTCTGCTGAATTACATTTTCTGAAATGACTTGCACACATACTTCCAGAGATGATGTACCTGTATAGGTTACGACCGCTTCGAGTGTCACTACTTCACCAGGACGTATCGGCTTTAAAAAGTCAACTGAATCTGTACTTGCCGTTACTACTGAACGCGCACAATGCCGTGTTGCCGCAATGCTTGCCACATCATCAATTAAAGCCATGAGTTTTCCGCCGAATAATGTATTATGATGGTTCGTATCAGTCGGAAAGATTTGTTTCGTCTTAACTGTCTTTGATGCATTCATCGTCTTTTTTAATCGTTCTGTCATCGTCATACCTCTATTCTATTACTTTATGTAATGATTAAAGTTTAATTTAGTATATGCATGATTTGATTCTGTTATGCGCTAGCAGTATTCTTTCTTTGTCGCTAGCACAAAAAATAAAAAGAGATAGAAATCTATCTCTTTAAAAGTTATTAATGTAAATCGTCTGCAAAAACTTTCTTTTCTAAAGCTTCTTCAGGTGTATCAATAATATCTGATTCTCTAGAATCAAATGCATTGATTAACGTCATCATAATAAATCCACCGAAAGTAAAGATCACAAATAAGAATGCGATAACTACTAACCACATCATAGGAACTGACATGACCATCCTCCTCTTATATCAATAATAATATAATCATATCACTTTATTTTGAAAATTAAAACGCCCAATTTCCATTTACAAAGATTGCTTCTTCTTGTCCGTCTGCTGTAATACCTGAAATATTCATTTCAGCAGAACCAATCATAAAGTCTTCATGTGTAATGGAATTGTTTAAACCGTGTGCTGCCAGCTCTTCATCGTTCATTTCCTTACCACCTTCGATACAGAAAGGATAGGCAGAACCTAATGCTAAGTGACAAGATGCATTTTCATCAAATAAAGTATTATAGTAAAGAATCTTTGAATTTGAAATTGGTGAATCATGTGGAACTAATGCGACTTCACCTAATCTTTTTGCATTTTCATCTGAGTTTAATAATCCTTCTAAAATGTCTTTACCAACTTTCGCATCAAAGTCAACTACGACACCGTCTTTAAATGTTAAAGTAAATTCATCGATAATATTGCCACCGTAGCTTAACGGTAATGTGCTGGATACTGTACCATTAACTTCATCTTTATGAGGTACCGTAAATACTTCTTCAGTCGGCATATTGGCCATGAATGACGTTCCATCTTTATTGATACTAGAAGCACCACTCCAAATATGTCCTTTCGGAAGTCCAACTTTTAAGTCAGTTCCTGGTGCTGTATAATGCAATGCCACATAAGCTTTTTGGTTTAAGTAGTCTGCTTTCGCATGCAGATTATCATTATGTTCAACCCACGCCTGAACAGGATCTGCTTCATTCATACGTACAGATTCTAATATAGCATCTAATAATTTATCGAACGCTTCAGCTTCCTCTAATTCAGGGAATACTAATTGCGCCCATGCTGGTGATGGATATGCTGCAACTGTCCAAGAGAACTGGTCTGACTGCATCATCTTCATATATTCTTTAAATCCAGCGCCATAAGCTTTCATATTAGCTGCTACTTTCGCAGGATCTGCATCTTTTAAATTTTCAGGACTTGAAGAAATTAATGCTAATTGTGCTGCATAGTCTCTCGCGTAATCCATACGCTCATCGATTAAATATTGTGGTACTTTTTCAAATGCAGACTGATCACGATACTGGAAGTTTAATTGTGCCAGACGGTCATCACCATAAGATACTTTAACATCACTTGATCCTGCTTTATAAGCTTCTTCTACGATTAAATGAATAAAATCTTTTGCGTCAACTGTTGCACGAATAAATACACGTTGGTCCTTTTGAACGTTCATTCCGACTTTGACAAGTAATTCAGCGTATTTTTGTAATTTTTCTTCTTTGTTGTAGCTCATGTGTTATCCCCTTTTCTGTATAAATATTATTTTCTTAGTTGCCCTAATGCATCTGTTAACGCACTCATCTCACTTGGAGAAAAGCTGTCTCTTTTTGTTACCATCTCATGTATCTCTCTTAATTCATCAATTTTGTTATCGTCAATAGATTCAGGCTTTATTACACCGACATTTACTAATTTTAACTTTTGAATGATTTCATTTACCATTTGTTCTTTATTCATCATTAGCACCTTCTCTTTCAAATTTCATACAAATTCTATTTTATCAAACTATTCAAAAAATGAATAATATAAAATTTTTGTATTTTTGATATTTCTTTGTTTATCAATCTCTGCAAATGGCTATATAATAATTAATAGGTGTGAAACACACCATTTCTTACAATATAGGAGGAGAACAATTATGAATAACAAATTAATCCCTGCAACAATTGCTGGTGCTATTATCGGTGCCGCAGTATCAATGATTGATAAAAAGACACGTAGTTCGGTTAAAACTCAAGTACAATCAACAAAACAAAACGGTATCACACCAGCTCCATCTACAAAAGCGAAAGCTAAAAATTTAAAAGATGAGTTATTATACTGGAAAGAAACAATCGATGAAATCCGTCGTAATAACCCAGAATTAGAACGTGCTATTTTAGATGCAAAAGATACATTTATTCAAAAGCGTAACCAAAAGAAAATCTCTGGACCAAACGGATAATTGCTTAAATCAATTTAATAATGAGGTGGAAATATGTCGAAAGCTAAAAAAAGCACCTCTAAATTTCTGACTCAGGCCGCTAAAGGTCCTGAGTCTAATAATTTGGAGGCTGAAGAGAAAAACAAATTGTCGAACAAAGATGAGTATTATGTAAACAGTCAACGTTTTAAATCAAAACAAGCAAAAAAAGAAAATGAGACATTGTATGTTTCTAAAATCAACAAGCCTGCAAAGTATAAGCATGACGGTAATTTCTTAAACAAATTATTATTTAGAATTGGTAAAGATGACGCTGCTGGTTTATCAGCACAACTTGCTTACTATTTCTTACTGTCTTTATTCCCAATGTTAATCTTCTTATTAACATTAATACCGTTATTTAATGTATCTCCTGATACTATCACTAATATGATTGCAAAGAACGCACCAGGAGAAACTTCAAAGATGATTACAGAAGTTGTTACTGATGTCATGAAAAATGCAAACGGCGGCTTACTATCATTCGGTTTAATCGCTGCACTATGGTCAGCATCTAACGGAATGACTGCGTTAATGAATGCTTTCAATGTATCATATGAAGTTGAAGATGCGCGTAATCCAATCGTTGCTAAATTATTAAGTGTATTATTTACTCTAGTTATGGTTGTTGTATTTGGTATTGCGCTTGCATTACCAGTATTCGGTGAACAAATCGGTAACTATTTATTCGGTCAGTTCGGTTTAGAATCGCAATTTAAATGGGTTTTCTCTTTAATTAAAGTAGTACTTCCATTAATCATTACATTTATCGTGTTTGTAACACTTTATGCAATTGCACCAAATGTAAAATTAAAGTTTAAATCTGTAATTCCAGGTGCATTATTTGCGACAATTGCATGGATTGGCGCAAGTTTCTTATTCGGTTATTATGTAAGTAACTTTGGTAACTACTCTAAAACATACGGTAGTATCGGAGGGGTTATCGTCTTAATGTTATGGTTATATTTAACTGGATTTATCATTATTATCGGAGCTCAAATTAATGCTATAATACATGAGAAGAAATTATCATCTCAGCAATAATAGTGAAAGAGGGATTACATTGACTTTATTATCTAGTATGCTTGAATACAACAAAAATTTTGTAGAGAACAAAGATTATGAGCAGTATGTGACTTCTAAAGTCCCTGCTATGAAAGCTGTATTGTTAACGTGTATGGATACAAGATTACAGGAGTTATCTACTAAAGCACTTGGCTTAAAAAATGGTGATGTTAAGACTGTTAAAAATGCCGGTGCTACAATTACTCATCCTTATGGATCTACAATGCGTAGCTTACTTGTCGGTATCTATGCATTAGGTGCTGAAGAAATCATTATTATGGGTCATAAAGATTGTGGTATGGGCGCCCTTGACGTTGAAAAAGTAAAATCAACGATGAAAGATCGCGGTATCAAACAAGAAGTGATGGATACTATCATTCATTCTGGTATTGATGTCGATCACTTCCTTGGTGGATTTAACGATGTTTATGAAAACGTCCAAGAAAACGTTAAACTCGTATACAACCACCCACTATTCGATCGCTCAGTACCTGTGCACGGCCTCGTAATCGAACCGCATACAGGTGAAGTAGAATTACTTGTTAATGGATATGATCATGTAGAAAAATAACCTTTTAAAAAAGAGTGAAATGCTAATTACAGCATTTCACTCTTCTTTTATTCAATTAAATCATGCTGAAATGCATAGATGACTGCCTGTGTTCTATCCTGTACTTCTAATTTACTCAAAATATTACTCACATGCGTCTTAACTGTTTTAATTGTAATATGGCTTGCATCAGCAATTTCCTGATTAGAATAACCTTTTGCAATGAGTAAAAGAATCTCTTTTTCTCGTTCAGTAAGCATTTCATGCAGTTCAGCTTTTTGATTCAGACGATATCTCATCTTCGCCATTACTTCTTTTTCAAATACAGATTCACCGGCATAAGTTTTATATATCGCATCACGAATTTCTTCAGCGCTGCTTGTTTTAAGAATATAACTGTCTACACCAGCATCTAAAGCGCGATAAACTTCCTTGTCTTCGATAAAACTTGTCAACATAATCACTTTTACTTCAGGCATCCTGGCTTTAATTTGCATGGTTGCTTCAATGCCATCCATTTCATCCATTACCATGTCCATCAATACAATATCGGGAGACAGCGTTAAGGTCTTTTCAATCCCTTCTTTGCCGTTACTCGCTTCTCCAACAATTTCGATATGCTCCTGCATTGATAAATAACTTGAAATACCGATTCTAACCATTTCATGGTCATCTACAAATAAAATGCGCATGTTATTCCTCCTTGATTGGGACTTTTACTTCTATGCGAGTGCCTGACTGTGGTGCTGAAATAACATGACAAGTACCACCAATCTCTAAGGCTCTTTCTTTCATCGTATGTAAACCGTATCTTGTATCATCTATTTGATTAATATCAAAGCCTAGACCATCATCTGTCACTCTCAATATAACACGGTTACCCGTTTTAAATAATTCAATCGTAATATGCTCTGCTTTAGCATGTCGTAACGTATTGGATATTGATTCCTGAGCAATTCGAAAAAGATGATCTTCTACACCTTTTTCAAGTTTAATCTCTTCAATATCCGCGTTGATATTTAATGGTATCTTTTGTTTCAATTCTTTAATAAGCTGTATTAATCCTTGTTCTAACGTTTTGTTTTTTAAACCGACGGGTCTTAAATGTAATAGCAACGCTCTCATTTCTAATTGTGACTCATGGAGCATTTTCTCTAATAGATTAAGTTGTTTGCTTACCTGTTCAGCATGATTTGCTGATTTTAAAGCAGATAGCATCATGCTTGCCGCAAAAAGCTGCTGACTTACCGAGTCATGTAATTCTCTTGCAAGTCGCTGACGCTCCTCTTCTACAATTTGCTTCACCGTCTCTTCGTTTAATGTATGAACATCATTGATTACAAGCTGATTTTGACGTTTAACGTCTTCGATGATTGTACTTACATGTTCTAAAGTTTTCATGATTTCAATAACTTCTAAATCTTGATTTAAATTATCCAGTGTAATCTTCTCTCCGTCACCAAGCCGCGATATCATTTCCTGAATATCTGAGTACTGCTCATTTTGGCGATATGCAAGTATCGAACCCATAATAATACAGGCGAGTATTACGATCACATTTAAAAAAAGTATAGCCGGAACGCCAACGATCTGTGTGTAAAACATACCTTGAAAATAGATGATATTTACAAAAATACGGTCAAGCACGAAAAATATTACGGCAAGACTATAAGTAAGTATCAATAAAGAACCAATCATTCTCGTATAGTTATTCATCGGTACTGCACCTCTAAATCTCCGACGATTGATGATACAAAAAGTTTGATCACTACTTTATTAGGATATGCATCTGATTCGTAAGTCAAACGTTCATTTCGTGCCTTCTTAGTATACGCATCCTGAATATTAAGTTGGCCATACATCGTTGTATAATCCACTTTTACCTGGTAGTGATAAGGTACAGTAATAGTCGTTTTACCAATCATATTGCGCACAACTACAATATTAATCTCTTTTAGATTTGCTGCCTGACTTAAATCAATATTTAAATCACCAATCGCATGTTGCAGATTGATATCTTCAAATTTATACACTCTGTCTGGTGTTGACTGAAAGCTAAACAAAGATTGTTTATTGATGATCATCTTATTATTTTCTGTCTGGATGACTTTCATCGGTTGACGTTTATAGATAATATATCTGATTGCAACGATAATAATGAAACTAAACAAGACGATTAAAGTATATGGATTAGATAGTAAACCAAACATCAACATGATTAATCCAATCCACAAAATGATAAGCCCGCGCAGATTTTCTTTCATGTTCTGGCTTAAGTAAATCAGTGCAATTGCTACAACAATAACAAGCAGCATCCCAATTTTAACAAAGAATATGTAATACAGGTTCGATAACAGTATCAATGTAAAAAAGATGATTAATAACTCTGAACTAACAATTTGTTTCACATATACACTTCCTCTTTATTTTACATTGGATAATAATAATATTTCATATTGTATATTTCTTTTTTCTTCTTCTAAGTTTAACAGTAATGATTCAATTTCATCAATATCATTATCAATCGTATTAAGTTTATTGATCAAAGGTTGACGATTGTTCTTTAAATGTTCTGTCGGTTTAATTTCATATGTTTCAAGTACAGATTGTAATTGTTCCTTTTCAGATGTTAACTGCATCATTTCATTTTGTTTTATATTTTTTAATCCATTGATATCAGCTAGACGTTTATAAGCTGAAGCTGTCCTAAAATACATAAAGTTCTGAACGCAGGCTTTGACAGTATTGTTTAAGTAATGTTTTATCTTTTGCATATTCATACCCCATTCGTTCCGTAGTATCACCATTATAAAAAAAATTCCACAAACATATAAGCGTCTGTGGAATGATTATTGACTACAACTAAAGTAGTATGATTAATCTTCTAATTTTGTAAGTAGCAATGGACCATCTTTTGTAACGACTAGTGTATGCTCGATTTGTGCGACAAAACTTCTATCTTTCGTCTCAAATGCCCACTCATCTTTACCGTCAGAAACAATTGTTGCTTTAGATGAGATGAAAGGTTCAACAGCTAATACCATACCTTCTTTTAACAAAGTTTTATCCATTGGATCATAGTAATTCATAATATGCTTTGGTTCTTCATGTAAACTTTTACCGATACCATGTCCAGTTAGGTTTTTAATAACTGTTAAGCCATTTTTACGTGCTGTCGCGTTTACTGCACGTCCGATATTACTGAGTTTCGCACCAGGTTTAATCTTCGTCATCGCTTCATTAAATGCCATTTCAGCACAATCCACTACTTTTTGTTTCATAGGGTCATTTACTTCACCTACAACAAATGAAATACCTGTATCTGCATAATAGCCATCTTTACATGCAGATACATCGACATTTACTAAATCTCCATCATTGATAACACGTGGCCCCGGAATACCATGTGCTACCTCTTCATTTACACTAATACATGTGTATCCTGGGAAGTCATATTCAGTGATTGGCGCTGATTGAGCACCGTGCACCTCAAATAATTCTTTGGCAATATTATCAAGCTGTTTAGTTGTCATACCAGGTTTCGCCTGTTTCTTAAGTTCATCACGTATAAGTGCTACAATACGTCCAATTTCTTTAAGTCCTTGTAAATCTTTTTCTGATGTTACGATCATGTTTATCTCTTCTTTCAATTAAATTTATGCATATGATATGCGTAAATATCGATTAATTTCATACGAAGGTATTGATTAATTTGATTAATAACCATATCATATATTCGTCACTGTTTATTATAACAAAGATTATGCAGTATACTACTTTTAAAAATTGGAATGATGAAATGAAAATAAAATGGACGAAAAAATTAATCGGTGCCCGCACGATTAAAACCGGGCTTGCAACCTTTTTAACTGCAGTAATATGTCAATTTTTTAATTTACCACCGATATTTGCTGTAATTACTTCAATCGTATCGATAGAACCGACAGCACGCGCTTCTTTGAAGAAAGCTTTTATCAGATTTCCTGCTTCTATACTCGGGGCATTTATCGCTGTAATGAGTACATACTTTTTAGGAGATAGTGCGTTAAGTTATAGTATTGCGGCAACACTGACTTTGTTTGTTTGCTATAAACTTAAGTTATATGATGGCATGCTTGTTGCCAGTCTTACTGCAGTAGCTATGGTGCCTAATATTCATCAGGATTTTGCATTTAACTTCTTTTCAAGACTAGCAACGACAACTATCGGTTTAACAACAGCTACTGTCGTCAATTTCTTTGTATTACCACCAAAGTATCATACGCAGATCGCGAGTCTTATGGATATATTGGAATCAAAGTTAATGGCGATGCTTGTAAGGCGTTCGACTGAAATCAATGCTAACCTTGCTGATTTAAGCGGCACTTTGCCGATGATGGAGCAAACAAATAAATTAATCGCAAAGATTGATACTTTACTGGCATATGAAAAAGAGGAATTGCATTTTCATAAAAATTTAGAAATTGAGTACGAATTGACTAAGTTACGTCATCGACTTGATGTTAACCGTCTCATTCAGCTGCATATTAATCATATGATACTCATTCCAAATGGGACGACCTTTGAAATGACAATAGAAGAAAAGAAAGCACTCAATGAACTTATGAAAGCATTTGAATCATTCGGTAAAGATCGCACTTACCATCCAGACAAATCATCGCTGAGTTTACTTAAAAATAGCGTGAAGCATTTAACTGAATTTGATGATAATCAAATGAAAAGTCATTACATTTATGAACTGCTGATGATCAATAGATTACTTGCTGATCATCCAAATAAAAAGAAACAAGTCTAATTACGACTTGTTTCTTTTTATTTGATTATCTATTTAATTCTTTCAAACAATACGTTATTTTCCAGATGTACATGTTGGAAAGTATCACGTTCAAGCATTGCTAAACGTTGGTATACAACTCTAAATGTACCACAAGCATCCATCGGTGGTGTAAAGTCGGACGTCATTTCACGCATGCGTTTTAAAATATTACCTGCACCGTCATGTTCTGTTTCAAGTTCAGCAATATGAGGTGCAAGTTTAGTCTTTAAATCTTCTGTCGGATTGTTTGTATATTCGATGACAAGTGGAAATACATTCTCATCTTCATCTTTAGTGTGATCTAATAATTCATCACGTAGCTTCAGTGTGAGTTCTTTTAGTTCTATTAGATGTGGATGACGTTCACCATGCACTTTTGCTACTTTCGTTACATAAGGCATTAAGTTCTTAAATTCTTCTGCAAGTGGTTTATGATATTTATTTTGAATGTAATTGATAAGCGCTGCATTATCTAAATACTGTACATCAATCGTTCCATCACTACCATTATCTAAAGCGTTAATTTCTTCTAACAATGCATCAAGTGGCTTACTTTTTTCGTTGATAGCCTCTGATAACGGAATATTACCCCCACAGCAGAAATCGATACGGTTACTTCTAAAAATATCTGCTGATTTAGGCGATTGTTTTACGATATCTGAAACGAGCATTTCTTTAGTGATCATGTTTTTTTCCTCCGATTAATTTTAAATTTTTTTATTGATTCATTTTATATAAGCATTTTTACTTCTTTTAATTAACTGCTTTCAGCTTTCTTTGATGTTGTATCCAGGCTTTAGGTTGATATACACAGAAAGGCTCCGATTCCATTAAATCTCCTGTTACGGCGTATGCACGACTTCTTGAACCCCCACATACATATCTGAATTCACACATGCCACATTTACCTTTGAATAGATCAGGGTTACGTAAGTTTTGTAATATTGGTGCGTTTACGTATATATCACTGAGTGGTTTTTGTCGAATGTTTCCACATGAAACAGGAAGCAGGCCACTCGGATAAACGTGTCCTAAATGTGATACAAATACAAAGCCATTACCATCATTGACACCTTTAGGGGCACGACCTAATCCATCAATTGTATTGATATCCATCGTTGTTAAACTGTCTTCATATTTAATTGCATCAAACGTCCCAGATTTTTTCATTTCACGAATCTGTTCCTGAAGCACGACGCGTCGATAATGTTGTGCAGAAGTTGTCTTAATGCCAAATGAAGCTGTCTTACGTAATTTATTTAAGAAACGAAATACTTCTTCATGTTGTGCTGGGGTGACCATATCACTTTCTTTTCCTCGACCCGTAGGAACTAAGAAAAAAACTGACCAAAGTACACAACCTAAATCTTCAACCATCTGAGCCATCTCTTCTAAATAATCAATATTATAGCGACTAATCACCGTATTAATTTGTAATGGCATCTTTAATTCTTTTAAATATTGAATTGCGTTCATCGTTAAATCAAAGCTACCTTCTGTACCTCGGAAATGATCGTGGATTTGTTTATTCGGTCCATCTATACTGAATGCCCAACGAGATAAACCGACATCTTTTGCACGCTGCATATTTTCTTTTGTGACATTTGGAGTGGCACTCGGTGTCATAGAAACGCGAACACCTTTTTCAACTGCATAAGCTGACAATTCGAAAATATCTTCTCTCATCAAAGGATCGCCACCGGTAAATACAAGCATCGGTCCGTTCATCTGTGCAATATCATCAATCAATGCTTTACCCTCATCCGTCGTTAGCTCATATGGATTGCGATTAATTTGTGCTTCAGCTCTGCAATGTAGGCAATGTAGCTCACAAGCACGTGTTACTTCCCAGATGACGATAAATGGTTTCTCGTTATAATCTATCAAACAAATCCCTCCCCGAACTTATAAGTCGATTATACACCTAAAAGATATATTTTAAATACATCTTTAAAAGAGTTTGATAATTTGTCACAAGATTGTTGGGCGGTTCTCTCTATGAATCGGCCCAAATCAATATAAACGGGGCGATTCCCCAACAGAATCGCCCCATAACAATTTCATATTTATTTCTTGTCTTCCACTAATCGCTTTACAATAACTTGTTTCGCCGCTTCTTCCACACTATTATCGAGGCGCATTTCAGGAAATGCCATACCGATACGTTCACAAGCTTGTTTCAGAAGATAATCAGTAATCTCATGGTTTTTCGGTAAGATCGGTCCGTGTAAATACGTTCCTAATAAATTCTTGTAATGAATGCCTTCTTTTTTATCTGTGTCGTTATTACCATAACCACTGACAACATGACCTAACGTATTGTAATCATGATATGTTCTCCCACCATGATTTTCAAATCCAACGATTTGACCGAATGTTTCAGATTCAATCACGATATTTCCTGTTAAACGGTCTTTCTTAGATTCAGTATAGAAATCTAAAATATGCAGCCCTTTTAATTCCTGGCCATCTGGCGTAATATATTTTTCACCTAAAAATTGATAACCACCACAGATGGTTAGTGCTGGCATACCGTCTTCAATTGCTGCTTTAAAATCATCTTTAACACGGAACAAATCATCAGTTGCAATCTTTTGTTCACGGTCACTCCCTCCACCGATAAACAATATATCTGCATCGCTGATCTTAATGCCTTGTGTCGTATTAATATCTGTAACATTCACTTTCAGTCCGCGCCATTTGGCACGTTGTTTCAAAGCAATAATATTTCCGATATCACCATATAAATTTAACTTATCCGGCATAAAGTGAAATACTTCGATAGCTCTATTCATTTCCTTTACCTCCTTCAAAGAATTGATTTAATGCCTGATGCATCGGTTCTAAAGATGTATAGTTTGGAATACATACTGTGTACTCAGGTCGTTTTAGTATTGTATGTGTCGCTTCCTTTATATTTTGATTCACATAAATTTCAGCACCAATTTCAGCATACTTCAATCGCAATGCAATCTCTTCAGCTCTATTTCCTGTACACATAATATAAGGTATATTTTGACGTGCTAACTTTTCAAAATCAGCATCCCAAATCCACGAAATGTCTCGTCCATCTGCACCATTATCATTTAATGCGATTAGATAGGATTTCTCACCTTCAATTTTTTCACCGACGGATAAGCTTGCATTCAATCCAGCTGGGTTCTTCGCTAAATTGATAATGGCTTGTTTGTTTCCTTTTTCGAAGTTTTGCATACGCCCATTATCGCTTGTGTAGGTTAAAAATCCTTTTTCAATCGATTTGTCATTTAATCCGAGTTCACGTAAAACTGCGTATGCTGCAATGATATTGAAGACATTAAAGTCGCCTGCAATCTTCATATTAAATGTATGTCCGTTAATCGTTGGATTTAAGAATGGTGTCTCAGTTAATGCTTCTACTTCATATTTCGGTGTATTTCTATTAAAGCCACACGTACAAGAATAATGTCCAATCTGATTATAATGAATCCAATCATAATGGAGCATTTTACCGCAATTTGGACAGTATTTACTTTCAATCATTGAACTTTCTTCAAAGTTATGAATATGATTTTTCATACCATAATATGTCACTTTATTACTCGCAATCTTTAAACGTGAAACAAACGGATCATCTGCATTTAAGATGAGTTCTATCCCTCGTCCTTTTATGTTTTCAGCGATTCTATCGACTAATATATCTATTTCACCAAAACGATCCATCTGATCACGGAAGAAATTCGTAAACACCATCTTTGTCGGAGTCATTTCTTTTAGTACACGTGGAATAGAGCCTTCATCGATCTCAATAATCGCTAATTTTGTATCTTTTGAAGATTGTACGATGAAACTTGATGTAATACCAGCAGCCATATTGGCACCTTCTGTATTATGAATAATGCTAATATTATTTTGTTTCAATGTATGTCCGATTAAATTACTTGTCGTCGTCTTCCCGTTTGTTCCTGAAATAAAGACCACTTCATCAACTTCGGCACTTAGTTTCTTTAATATTTGCGGATCAATTTTACGCGCAACCTGACCTGGCAAATCTGTTCCGCGTTTACCTGCCATAATGCTTAAACGTCGTGCAGCTTTCGCTAAATTTTTTGCAGCAAATTTTTTCATAGTAACCTCCTAATTTCAACAATTTATTATATCACTTCATAAATAATTAGTATAAATATTTGTTGCGAATAAAAAAATGTATGGATGATAATCTATTAATTACCAATGATATTATTATCTAATCTTTTTACATTATATTATAATGAATTTATCTTAAAATTGGAGGGAATATCTATGTTATCAACAGAATTGACTGCCGCATTAAATAAACAGATGAACGAGGAATTCGCAGCAGCACATGCATACATGGCAATGGCTGCATATTGTGCTAAAGAAAGTTATGACGGGTTTGCTAACTTTTATGAACAGCAAGCTGCTGAGGAAAGATTCCATGGTACAAAAATCTATAATTATTTAAATGACCGCGATCAACATGCCAAGTTCTCAGAAATCCCTGCACCAAAGACAGAATTTTCAAGTGTTTTAGATACCTTTGAAGCAGGACTTGCACAAGAACAACAAGTGACTGCAAACTTTTACAATTTAGCGGAACTTGCTAAGAATGATAAGGAATTCTCAACGATCTCGTTCTTAAACTGGTTCTTAGACGAACAGGTTGAGGAAGAAGCGATGTTTAAAAAGCACATTGATTACATCAGACGCATTAAAGACGATGCAAATGCATTATATTTATATGAGAAAGAACTCGGTAAACGTAACTTTAGTGAAGAAGAATAATCAGTTATGCTCTACACCTCTTATGAGGTGTTTTTATTTTGTCAAAATTAGGGTAATCCCCTACTTGTATTATATAAAATGGCGTGATAAGCTATTCGTAAATGATAATCAATATCAATCAATTAAAGAAGGTGTCATAATGATTCATGTCGCAAACGCTACACTCGGCACAACATATAAAATAAAATCGATGCTATTTGACAATGCGATGGTGATGCATCGATTACATGCATTAGGTTTCACTGAAGGTAGTGAAATTAAAGTGCGACAAAAAAGTTTATTTAAAGGTCCCTGCACTTTAGATATCAATGGTCAACATGTTTGTATCCGCAATTGTGATGCTTGTAAAATCATGCTGGAGCAAGTTCATGAATAGTAGAGCATTCTGTATACTAGGTAATCCAAATGTAGGGAAAACTTCACTGTTTAATGCACTGACAGGCAGTTATGAGTATGTCGGTAACTGGAGCGGAGTCACTGTTGAGAAAAAGATGGGTACTTTAAAGAATAAAACAGGTAATCTTATTGATTTACCCGGCATCTATGATTTGTTACCTCTTTCTAAAGATGAAACAGTGGTAACAAATTTTTTATTGAATGAACATTTTGAAGGTATGATTAATATAATCGATGCCGCACAACTGAAACGTAATCTACTGTTAACTGTCCAGCTTATGGAATACGGTGCACCGATGATGATTGGATTAAATATGGTCGATGTTGCAACAAAACGTGGTATCCATATTAACATTGATTTATTAATGAGAAAGTTGAAGACACCGATTATTCCAGTTGTCGCACGAACAGGCAGAGGTTCAACAGATGTGTTACATGCACTGGATGATACATTATCTGCTAACCGTCCGCTTAAAATAACGTATGATGCACCGATTGAATCTGCAATAGCAACAGTTATTCAAATATTACCTGATAATTTATCAATTGAGCGAAAACGTTATCGTTTCCTTGCTATTCAATTTTTATTGGGTAATCCGGTTGTTGAATCTTATCTGGATCAGGATACGCTTAAACAACTGATACCGATTAGAAACCAATTGGAAAATGAACTCACTACAAGTGTTAAATCACGTATCCATCACGCACGTATACAGTTCATTGAGCAAGTACTAACTGATGTTATCACATATCCTGATGAAGATAAGCAATTTCTTACAGAACGTCTAGATCGTATTGTGACGCATCGCATATTTGGTATACCGATATTTTTATTTTTAATGTGGCTCATCTTCCAGACGACGTTTACATGGATTGGTACCCCACTTTCAGATCAACTTGACAGTTTCTTTGCCGGTCCATTAACGGATACTGTAAAAAATGTAATGCAATCACTTGGTGTTATGCCTTTCCTACAAGATTTAGTGACGGATGGTATTATTGCTGGGGTTGGTGGTGTATTAGTATTTGTACCGCAAATCCTTGTCTTATTCTTCTTTATTTCTTTGCTTGAAGACTCAGGATATATGGCGCGTATCGCTGTCATTATGGACCGAGTGATGGAGATGTTTGGACTAAACGGTAAATCATTTATTCCTATGATTATTGGTTTCGGCTGTAATGTTCCTGGGATTATGGCCGCTAGAAGCATTGAAGAAGAAAAAGAAAGACTTACAACCATACTTATTGCACCGTTTATGTCATGTTCCGCAAGATTACCGGTATACGCATTATTTGCTGGTGTATTCTTTAAAGAACATCAGGCACTTGTGGTACTCAGTCTTTATTTAATCGGTATCATCGTAGCGTTAATGGTAAGCTTTATTTTATCGAAGACAGTGCTCAAAAACGATACTTCCATCTTTATTGTAGAGCTGCCGCCTTATCGTCTCCCTTCACTTAAAACACTGTGGAGAAGTACATGGGAAAAAGGAAAAGGATTTGTTAAGAAAGCAGGTACATTTATCTTTGGTGGGTCTGTGCTTATCTGGCTACTTAATTATGCAGGACCAGGAGGATTAAATGTAGATGTTGATGACAGTTTCCTAGCGATGATTGGAGGATTTATTGCACCACTGCTAATTCCACTTGGATTCAGTTCATGGCAGGCAGGCGCAACACTTATTCCGGGATTTCTAGCAAAAGAAGTTATCGTAAGTGCGATGGCCATTATCTATGCAGTAAAAGACGATGCCCTCGTCTCTATGATCCACGCACAGTTTACACCGCTTACTGCGTATGCATTTATGCTTTTTATATTACTTTATATACCATGTCTATCAACAGTTGCTGCAATACGTAAAGAAACGTCATCATGGAAATGGACTTTTATAGCGATGCTATATCCTATCGCGACTGCGTATTTATTAACGATGGCTGTATATCAAATCGGCAGATTATTTCTTTAGGAGGAAAGCTTATGTCAATACTTATCAACGTATTACTGTTCATTCTAATATTTGGATATGCAACTTATACGCTTTATAAGTTCTTTAAGAAATCTAAAGCCGGTAAGTGCAACAGTTGTGATCTAAACGACAGCTGTGGTTGTGATAATCTGCATCAAATTAATTTTGATAATGTAAAGAAGTAACTAGATTGCCTATTAGGCAGTCTAGTTATTTTTTTGCGTAATACATGTTAAAATACATCATAATTATTAATCGAGGTAAACGATATGAATTCATTTATAGCATTAGATTTTGAAACAGCTAATGGGAATCCCGCTTCAATTTGTAGCGTCGGTATGGTAAAAGTCATCGATAATATGATGACTGAAACTTTTTATACATTAGTAAATCCTGAAACTTATTTTAGCGCATCTAACATTCAGGTCCATGGTATACATGAAGATGACGTTCAGGACGCACCAACCTTTGAACATGTTTATCCATATATGCTCGATTTTATCGGTGATCTTCCGGTCGTAGCACATTTCGCGCAATTTGACATGAAAGTATTACATGCTTCTATAAAAAAATATCATTTCGATATGCCGACACTGCCATATTTCTGTTCGGTCATTATGGCGAGAGATACGATAAAGAATCATAGCTATAGTTTAAAGAATATGATGGCCTATTATAAACTGGATTTCTACGGGCATCATCATGCCTTAAATGATGCTAAGGCATGTGCAATGATTACAGTAAGATTGCTGAAACATTATACAGACCTTGAAGAATACTTTTCAACGAAACGCCGAAAAAAATATATCAAAAGCATTTCGACTACTACGAAAAACCAAAGCATGTCACGCTATCACCGCGAATTAAGCAGTATAAAATCTACTACAGCAGTAATTGACAAAAGTCATCCTTTTTATAATAAACAAATTGCAATTACAGGAACACTTCATAAAACAAGAAAACATATTGTGCAGTATATCGTTGATAACGGTGGTAATTATACAGATGATATCGAGCAGGCAGACATATTAATCAGAGGAAGACAAAAGACCGATAAACCTTCTAAAAAAGAAGGTGTTGTCCGAAATAAGATTGCTTTAGGACACGATATTACTATTATGAGCGACGATAAATTACAGCAGATGATTGCTTTTTATCAATCAATATAAAAACACGACTACTTCTTATGAGTAGTCGTGTTATTTTTGATAGTCTTTTTAATGGTGTGACGGTTCACTGGTCGTTCTAATTTATGATCAATCCAGAATAAAAATCCTGCAACTAAAATAATACCGATAAGCGGCAACACCTTAAAACCGTGTTCTACTGTTTCCATAATATACATCATAATGAGAAGTGCAGTTATACCAATGATTGCAAATTTAAATTTCATAATACTTCCTCATTTCTAAAGAAAATCATATATTGTTAGATTTTCATACACTTTATTTTTTAAATTACCCACAGAGACGCCTACTAAACGTATATTGTTAAACTCCTCTTTTAGGTCAGTATATAATAACACAGCTGTATTATAAATGGTATCCGCTTGATCTGTAAAGTCTATTATTTTTGTTTGCTTTGTATGTGATTCAAAGTCACTAGTTTTTATTTTGACGGTGATCGTATCACTTACTTTGTTTAAGTCCTGAAGTTTTAATGCTACTTTTTCTGAGTGCGTGCGCATTGTCTGTAAAATAAACGCTTCATCCTGAATATCATGAGAAAATGTTGATTCCTTACCAATTGATTTTCTTACTCGGTCCATATTTATTATGTCAGAGCCAATACCTCGTGCTTTTTGGTACAAACTACTGCCTTTCTTACCGAATAATTCAATTAACTCAAGTTCAGATTTATCACGTAAATCTTTGCCGTTCATTATCTTAAGTCTTTGCATCTTCTCCTCTGTCACTTTCCCTACACCAGGAAATTCACCGATTGGAAGGTCAGATAATATCTGTTCAACATTCCCGTAATGGATAACTGTTAAACCATTTGGCTTATTCATACCTGAGGCAATCTTCGCTAAAAATTTATTATAAGAAACACCAGCTGAACACGTTAGATTTGTAGCAGTCATAATATCTCTTTTAATAAAAGCTGCAATTTGACTTGCACCAAGATCTTTACGTACAAGATGTGTTATATCTAAATACGCTTCATCTAGTGATACTGGTTGTACAATATCAGTGTAGCCTTTAAATATCGACATTATTTGACTCGACACTTCTTTATATACATCAAATCTAGGACTTACATAATAGCCGTCTGGACACAACTGATGTGCACGTGCAGTAGGCATGGCACTATGCACACCAAATTTACGCGCTTCGTAACTCGCCGTTGCCACAACACCACGATTGCGACTCTTTCCACCAACGATAACAGGTTTACCTTTAAGCTCAGGATTATCCCGCTGCTCAACTTGTGCATAGAATGCATCCATATCGATGTGAATGATTCTTCTCTCCATATTATCACTTCTTTAATTTTCTAGTACTTTAATTATATATGAAAAGTGCGTGAGAAGATAATTCGGGATACTTCCGTGTGGAAGCGGTTGTATTTCTTTAATACTACCGCTTGTGAAAACAGCCACATAACAAAAAACACAGACTACAAAAGTCTGTGCTTGAATAACTAAATCTATTTCAATCTCTCATCTAAACCATATTGATACGGTACCCCTAAATGTTCTCTCAACGTACTTCCTTCATAATCTTTATGGAAGACACCACGTTCCTGTAAAATTGGAACAACTTCATCTACAAATCGTGCTAAATCTGTTTCAAATACATCTGGTATAATCCAGAAGCCATCTGCTGCACCCGCTTCAAACCACTCTGTTAAATGATCCGCTGTTTCTTTCGCCTCACCTAAAGTTACTGGATGATAATCAATAACAGAATGATAGATAATATCACGCAATGACCAACCTTCTCGTGCAACTTTTAATACATTTTCAATGCGAGGATCTGAGTATGCATCAATCTCTACTCTATCCAGAAGTTCATGAGGAATCGGCTTTTCTAAATCTGTTGGTGATAATCTAATACCTAAAACCATACTAATATGTTGAACACGTTGATAGACTAAACTTTCGTCCATAAATTTGGCATGACGATCTAATGCCTCTCGTTTACTATCTGCAACAACCGGCATTAATCCTGCAATAAATTTAATCTCATCCGGATTTCTACCAGCATCTATTGCTGCCTGGCGTAAAGCATTACGTGTTTCAATGCCCTGTTCAATCGTCCATACTTCACCAATCATCGCATTAGCATAACGTCCTGCAAAAGCAATACTTGCTGGAGAACCACCAGAATGGAAGATTACGGGTTGACCTTGTGGTGATGGTGGCATCGGTAATGCACCATTCGCCTGATGATACCTACCATTTAAATATACTTTTTTAACTTGATTATAATCAGCAAATACACCACGCGTTTTATCCGCTTTCAATGCATCTTTACCCCAAGTCCCCCAGAAATGTTGTACCATGTCAACAAATTCATAATGACTTTCATAACGTGCTTGTCGATCCATTAATGTTACGCCAAAGTTTTCAGCGACTTGAGGACTTGAACCTGTTACTGCATTCCAGGCGATACGACCACCACTCATTAAATCCAGACCTTTAAATTGACGGGCTACAGTATATGGAGTATTCCACTGCGTATGTACAGTATTGGCAACACCAATATGCTTTGTAGCTCTTAATATAGCAGTAGAAGTAATAATTGGCTCTAATGTCATACCTGGTACATCACGGTTATCATTAGGGACTGCGCCAGGAAAATCACCGATAAAGATAAATTGAAATTTACCCTTTTCAGCCATCTGTGCGTAGCGAATATCCGCTTCAATATCAGGATACGTACTTACATTAACATCTTCACTCATCCAGGCCTTTCCGTTCGCACCAAACGTACCGGTAAATCCTAAACCTAACAACATCTGCTTATTATTTGTCATAGCTTCTCCTTTACTTTTCATAAATCATTTAGTAGCTACATGATAAAGCCTGACTACTTTAAAATCAATTCACATTACTTGTACAAATGTCCTATAAAAATTTTCCAATAAAAAAAGCCCATTTGAAGAGCTTTAATCAATAAGTATTTCAGAATTATTTATTAATATCCAAAAATAATTATTTCTATATACCATTTTTATACCATGACTTATCACTAAAGCCGTAATATTTCTCGTCAATTAACCATTTGTTATCAATCAATCTAAAAATAAATTTATGCTTCTTTTTAAGAGCATATTCATAATAAATTACAATAGTAGCCATATCTTTTTTTCGCATTGTAAAGTAGATATCCAGATTATCATCTTGAATATAAAAATATTCGCTTGGTTTGCCGTAACTGCCCCCATAACTGATCGACTTAAGTTTTTCGCTAACATTATCTTTAATTATTTCATGATGCTTTTCATTTAATTCTTTGAATAGTGCTTTCGATTTCGGATGATATTCTTCTTTAAAGTTTCCATAACCATCTTGGTATTCACTTAATTCTATTTTACTTCGCTCATAAATCTCTTTTTCAAGGTTATCAAGACTCAACAAAATTTTTACAAGTTTAGGTACTAGTATCTCTGACATCGATTCATATTTTTTGAAGGTACTTTTTAATATTATATTCATATTTTCTCTCCTTAATAGATTATCAAGTGTATTTTTATAGAATAGAAGAACCGTTTGTTAAGATTTTATATTTAGTTTTTATCTAAAGTTCAATAAAATAAAAAGCCTTGATAACAAGGCTTTAATAAAATGCTTACTTCGTAAGTCTAACGACACACTCTACATGCGGCGTTTGCGAGAATAAGTCGACTGGTTTTACTGTTTCTAACTTGTATCCTGCATCTGCAAATTTACGGCAGTCACGCGCACATGTTGACGGGTTACAGCTGACATAGACGATCTTTTTAGGGTTTTGTGCAATTAATGTCTGAATAAAGTCATCGTCTAATCCTTTTCGTGGTGGGTCGACTACTGCTACATCAAACTTAACGCCTTCCTCGCTCCACTTCGGCAGGATTTCATCTGCTGCACCTGTCTCAAAATGTACATTATCAATGCCATTCATCTTAGCGTTCTGTTTCGCCATCTTAATTGATTCATGCACAATTTCCATCGCATAGACTTGTTTCGCCTGCTGTGCTAATGCTAAAGAAATCGTTCCAATGCCACAATATGCATCCAGTACTGTTTCAGTACCATTTAAATCTGCTGCTTCTAAAGCTAATTGATACAACGCTTCAGCTTGTGGTGTATTGACCTGGAAGAATGAGTTTGGTGATACTCTGAATTCTAGTCCTAACATCTTATCAGTGTAATACGGCGTACCGTGTAGTACTGTATTATTACGTCCTAAAATCACATTACCTTCCTGGTTATTAAAGTTTAATACAACACTTTCAACATTTTCGATTTCGTTCACAATATCATGTGTAATTGATTCGATGTTTTGCAGGCGTTTTTTATTCGTCACTAATATGATCATTAATTGTCCTGTATAATGGCCACGTTTCACTACGATATGACGGATTTCACCGTTATGGTTACGCTCGTTATAAGGTACAATATCATATTTACGTAAGATATCTCTTACTTTCACAATCGCTGCATCGATTGCTTTATGCTGAATATAGAAATTCTCAACAGGCACAAGTTGATGACTGTTCTTTCTAAAGAATCCTGTCTCAAGCAAGCCATTAACAGTTCTTACTGGAATTTGCGCTTTATTACGGTATTCGTAAGGCACTTCCATTCCAACAGTTTCAGCTACTTTTACACCTTTAAACTTGCCCAATCTTTCAAATGCACTTTCTACTAAATGTTGTTTGAACTTTAATTGTGCTGGATATGATAAATGTTGTAATGTCATCGTTCCGATTTGACGGCCAACGATATCTTTCTCTGCGACACGGTCTGGGCTTTCATTTTGAACTGACACAAGACGTGCAAATCCAAATGTCTTACCGACTTTCATCACTTTAATTGTCACGTCTTCTCCTGGTAATGCGCCTTCAACGAAAAATGGATAATCGTCAATCTTAACAACACCAGATCCTTCATGCGTTAAGTCTACTACTGTCCCTTGTAATTCGTCATTTTTGTTAAAGTTAATTTGTTTCATATTTTCTCCTAATGTTTTATTTCAAAATATTGATAAGACACAATGATTTCGAATGTCGTACTAAGGTATCGTCCTATCCTCATGTTAATGCTGTATTAAGTTCGTAAATTAAATAGTCATCGTCGTATGTTTCTGTTGGCGTAATCCCTGGTTGCAAATATGCTGCTCCTTTTGGACTTGATTTAAATTTATATGTTCCATCCTGTAAAAACGTAAATGGTCTTGTTGGTTGAAAATCAACCCCAAATCTTTTGATATAATCAATAATAATCTGTCTAATTTCAATATCTTCTAATTGTATCTTAGTCACTGATGCATCATTTAATATTGGACAAAAATTTGTACGATAATCAGTCGTTAGTACTGTAAATTGCTGATCATCCGTTACAGGTTGATTTAAATAGGTTAAATCTTTAATACGATACGTGTCATTTATTTTCTCACCTACACTACTGTACCGTGCTTCACGTGATAAGTCTATACAATAGTTTAATTCATAGAATATATCCATGTTGTAACTTGGAAATCCAGGTGCTGTTGATTTATTATCTTTAAGCATATATTCACTATCAGTTGTATTGAAGCATGATACGCTCCATTCAACCCACTCTCGTAATACACGACCAGAAACATTTACTGCTGACATCTTATTTGGAAAGCGATAAATATTAATTGCATCTTTAAGTGTTAATTCACCACTGTCAATTTCAATATAATCATTTACGCCATCTCTTCCGGCTTTTATCGGTGCACTTGTTGATATAATATTTGTGCTCGCTAGTTTGAGCTGATGATTATTAATCATTTGTTCAACGGCATATTTACCCGCTTTAGCTATGACTTCTACAACCGTGCTTGTACCAACTTGCGCAAAATAACTATCGTGATGATGCTTAGTCATGCCAATGGGTTGTTTTACGTAATCTAACACACCCTGATGCGCAGTTTGATTCACATCTATAAAATGTGTATTAATCTCCACATCACTTGATTTTAATTCGATGACGCTACTTTTACCGTTCACAATCTTAAAGCCTTGTTCTGTTTTCTCGAGCGTCAGATCTATGCGTCCTAGATGGCTGGCAAAACATACAGGCTGGACACCATAAGCATGAAATACACGTCCACTCTCATTATCGACTTCCGGAATATTTACATAATCAGGTCCAGGGAATTGCTGATGTGTATGACCAAACACAAATGTATCAACTGATTCAATCTGTGCCAGACGATATACCTGATTTTCAATGCCTTTCATATTTTCTAATTGCTCCTGATCTAATCCAGTATGCATCAATGCAATGACAATATCACAACCAAATGCTTTTAACTGATTGCTATATTGATACAATGCATCATACATGTCTTCAACAATTACTCGATCCGTTAAATGGTCTTCGTCCCATTTCATAATTTGTTCAGGTACGACGCCTGTTATACCGATTTTTACCGTCGTACCATCTTTATATGACTTTTCAACGATATGGAAAGGCGCAACAACGAAGTCACCATTGATATATTTCACATTACAATTGACTAATGGAAACAATGCCTGCTGATTGGCTTTATCTAGATACTCTAGTCCATAATTAAATTCATGGTTACCTAAAGTACCGGCATCATAGCCAATCTCATTCATCATATTAATTGCCGGATGAATGTCGGGACGCATTTCTGCGGCGTAATCTGCCATAATATTGCCTTGCAGTATATCACCATTATCTACAACAACCGTTGCAACATCAGCCTTTTCATTAGCTGCTTTTATCGCTTCAATCTTACTGCCGGCAAGTATTAATCCATTAATTTTCAAATCACTTTCTAAAAAATAATCATATAAACTAATATGACTATGCGTATCTGTCGTTGCTAAAATCGATAATCTATACATATGTGCGCCACCTTTCACATTTATTTTATTAAAATTTCAGTTGAATGTCATTTTTTCTATCATAGATTAATCTTGTAATTTACGGGTATTGAATCAAAAAAGGGAGTGACTTCATGTATAACGATTTAACAGGAAAAGTGGCTATTATTACTGGCGGAGCATCAGGTATTGGAAGAGCAACAGCAATTCGCTTTGCAAAAGAAGGCATCAACGTAGTTATCAACTATCATTCTCGTGAGGATGAAGCAAATGCACTTGTCGATATTGTAAAAGAGATTGGTGTTGATGCACTTGCAATAAAAGCAGATACTACAAACAAAAACGAAATGGAAAGTTTAGTGAAACAGACAATAGACCATTTCGGTGCATTTCACATTATGGTAAATAATGCAGGTATTCAGTCTGATATACCGAGCCATACGATGCCAATTGATGAGTTTGATAAAGTAATTGATGTTAACCTTCGTGGTACATTTATCGGTTGTCAACTGGCATTAGAGCATTTTATGGATCGCAAATTTAAAGGCAGTATCATTAATATTTCAAGTGTTCATGAAATCATACCATGGCCACATTACGCTCACTATAGCGCTAGTAAGGGTGGGGTAAAATTAATGACGCAAAGTTTAGCGTTAGAATATGCGCGCGTTCAAATTCGTATTAATAATATCGCTCCTGGCAGTATCAATACACCGATCAATGCCGAGAATTTTAAAACACCTGAAGCGAAACGTGATGCTGATTTATTTGTTCCTATGGGCTATGTTGCCGAACCAGAAGAAATTGCTAGTGTAGCTGCATTTTTAGCCAGCAAAGAAAGTAAATATATTACAGGTCAAACGATTGTGGCAGATGGTGGACTCAGCCTTTATCCTTCACATCGTAATTTCGAATATGATGCATTATTAGAATCCTTTACAGATGAAATTTAAATAAAGACTGCTTTCTCGAATTGAGAGAGCAGTCTTTATTTTATTCTTCTTTTTCAAGGTCTTGTTTATATTGAATGATAATCTCATTTTCTTTATCCGGATGAATCTTATCTAACTGACTATATACATTGATATGTCGCTCTAAATTCACAAAATGCGCCGGTAGTATCCCACCAAACTCACCATCAACATTGAGCTGTACTTTTTCAAAAGATGATACTTTAATATCTTTCGCTTTTATATAATGTACTTTTGGATGTTTAATGTGATCACCACGTGAAGCAAGTGAGAAGACATGTCCAAATTCAGCAAAATTTACTTTTTCTAAAAATAATAATGTAAAGTAGCCATCATTTATCGATGCATTCGGTACTAACTTTTCAAAGCCACCTACTGAGTTTGTCAAACCGATTAAAAATAACATGACTTCTCCACTGAAGACTTTACCATCATATTCAATACGAATATCCGTCGCTTTTATTTCCGGCAGCATCTCTAACCCTTTAATATAATAAGCTAAAGGTCCAAGGACAGTCTTAAGTTTGCTCGGCGCTTCATAACTTACTTCAGTAATCTTACCACCACCTGCAATGTTGATAAAATAACGATTGTTCATCTTACCTACATCAACCGGTACAGTGTTTCCTTCTATTATCACATCTACAGCTTGTAAAATATCTTTCGGAATGAGTAATGCTCTACCGAAATCATTTACTGTACCCATCGGTATTACACCGATATTCGGGCGGTATTCCTGTTCAGCAATACCGTTTATTACTTCATTAATCGTCCCGTCACCACCCGACGCAATAATAAGATCAAAGCGATCCTCTACAGCTTGTCGTGCTGCTTGTATCGCATCACCTTCTGCTTTTGTTGCGTAGGCACTCGTCTCATATCCTGCATCTTCAAGTTTAATTAACACATCTGCTAATGACTTCTTAAATAATTCTCGTCCAGATGTTGGATTGTAAATAATTCTCGCTCTTTTTCTCAAAAAGCACACCACCTATTTCTTCTCTTTTAAAAATCCACGTTCTCTCAAATACATTCTAAATAAAATAAATGTCACAATCACGATACATACTTGTACACCTTTAATATATATTTCGTTATTCTGGACAGTAGGTGTCATCAATACAATCATCAATGAAATATTAATTGCGATGAGTATAATATAAATCCATCCACTTTTCATTATCTTCTTCTCCCGCCGAATATATTTCGTACAATTTCACGACCGATTTGTCTGCCAACACTAGTAAGTACACTTGTCGCAACTTTTTGTAATTCTGATTTTGGTTTTCTTTTTTCAGCTTTAACCGTTTTAGCTTGTAATTTAGCTTCTGCTGCCTTTTCTTTTTCTGCTTCTATTTGTGTAAACTTTTCCTGTAACATTTCATACGCACTTTCTCGGTCGATAGCTGTGCCATATTTTGCTTGATAAGGATTTTCTGCAAGGACAGTTTGTTTAACGATACTATCGATAACACCTATCTTACTTTCAGGTGGTCGAATAAAGGCACGTTCTACAATGCTAGGTTGACCCTCTTCATTTAAACATGATATTAATGCTTCACCTGTCTTTAATTCACCGATAACAGCTGCAACATCCAGGTCTGGATTTTGTCTGAACGTTTCAGAAGCACTTTTCACTGCTTTTTGATCTCTAGGCGTAAATGAACGTAACGCATGTTGTACACGGTTACCAAGTTGTCCTAAAACTTCATCAGGTAAATCTATCGGATTTTGGGTAATGAAATACACGCCAACACCTTTTGAACGGACAAGGCGAACAACCTGTTCTACTTGCGTTATAAATGACGTTGGTGCATCTTTAAATAATAAATGTGCTTCATCAAAGAAAAATACAAGTTTCGGTTTATCCAGATCACCCACTTCAGGTAATTCCTCAAACAATTCTGTTAATAACCATAAAAGAAAAGTTGAATAGAGTACGGGTTTTGTAAATAAGTTATTTGCCATTAGCACATTGATAATACCTTCACCGTTAGCATTTACTTCCATAAAATCAGTTAAATTTAGCGCTGGTTCACCGAAGAAGTTCTCAGCACCTTGTGATTCAAATGATAACAGTTTGCGTTGAATCGCTCCTACTGATTGTTTAGTAATATTTCCATATTTGCTGCTATAAACAGATGCATTATCCGCCATTTCTTTCAGTAAAGATTGCAAGTCTTTTAAGTCTAATAGCAATAATCCATTATCATCACTAATTTTAAAGGCTATATCTAAAATACCAGATTGCGTATCGTTTAATTCTAATAAACGCGCTAAAAGCATCGGTCCCATTTCAGAGATCGTAGCTCTAACTGGTGCGCCATCAACGCCAAATATATCCCACAAACGGACAGGATAACTTCTCGGCTGGTAATCTGTAATATTTAAGTCTTTTAATCGTTGTTCAATTTTTTCATTTATCGTCATCGGTTCAGCAATACTTGCCAAGTCCCCTTTAATATCAGCCAAAAATACCGGTACACCTGACTTTGAAAATTGTTCTGCTAAAACTTTTAATGTTACAGTTTTCCCTGTACCCGTTGCACCGGCTATCAATCCGTGACGATTTGCCATTTGTAATTGTAAAGTTATATCATTCGTATTTTTCGCAATATTTACTGACGTCATCCATATCCCTACCCTTTTTGTTTTGCATCGTTACTTTTTATTTTACAATAATCTATATATTATGCAATTTTGACATAAAAAAAGGCTAAGCATAATGCTTAACCTCTTTTCGCTTCATACCAGCGAAGTGCTTTTGCTTCTAATTTCAAAATATAGTCATTCTTCGTTACATTATAAGTGTTGAAGTCATTTCTATGTTGCACTGCTTGTTGCATCTTAAATTTGGCATATGCCAGACGTTCAAGTTTATGTTCACGTAAATAGTCTCTTAATGCGAGTCTTCTTGTAATTGCATTAAAGTTTGTTCTTTCAATCATCGTTACATAGAACGTCAGTTGATTTTTCTTTGCTACAAAGAGCTTGCACTGTTCATCAGTCATCTCTTTTACTTCAACTTCTTTATAACCGATAGCCTCCATCTTATCTTTATATAAACTCACTTGTGATAAAGTTTTTACGATTGGTAATATATCTATCGTCTGATTACCAGGTAAATCTTTCACTGAAGTGCTTCCAAAATGATGAAGTTCAACGATTTCATTTCTGAAAATTTCTATCAGTTCTTTTGCCTCATGGATAAAAATCTGATGATAATCTTTTTCATTCCATGGCGTATAATCAATCATAAATATCCTCCGATTCGGGAAATGATACTATCGACACTTATATAGAGATATTTTACCATATTAATTGTAGTATTACTATCTCATTTTAATCATTTTCCAATTTGTAATGTTCACAACTTAATTTGCAGATGTGAAATATATTTACTTATATTATCCTAAAAAAGTAGTATTAAACTTAAAATTTTATTTTATTTATGTCTTAACTGTATATGTTTAGGGTATATATCTTAAAGAAAAATTTATCAAATAGTACTTGTATGTATAAATTTTCTCAGTTTTTTGTTACTATATTAGTATTGAATAAAGATGGAGGAACAATTCGCAATGAAGAATTTATTATTTTGGATTTATATCGTTGCAGCAGTTATTCTAATTGCAGTAGGTTATACATTCTGGGAAACACGTGTAACTGACTCTGATGCTAGAGAAAAAGCAATCTCTGAGCAAAGCGGTAAAGATTACTATGCTGAACAAGATAACACGACGAAAAAAGAAGTAAAAAAAGATACAAGCAAGAAACCGAACACAAATCTATTCAAAAACAAAACTTTCCAGTCTATCTATAACAATGCAGTTAAAGATAAGAAAGTTATGAATATCACGCTGGTGTCTACACCGTATCAAACTTCTGACGAGAACACGACCGTCAAAGATGAATTAGCATATGCTTCTGATGATCATATTAAAGTGAATGAGGTAGAAGTATCTGGTTCTTCTTCAACAGTAAGTATCGATAAAATTAATAAAACGAAACCTGACTTAGTCATATTAGATGCATTAACTTTAAACGATTTCTCTGAAGATGTATCTTCAAACGATCACATCGCAACGGTTGAAAGTATCTATTCTGCAGCAGGTAACGATAATACGCCTGTCGTAATCATTGGTACAAGACCTGAATATAATGATTCTAATTTTGCTAAATATCAAAAAGCAGAAGCAGATTATTTCGGTAGTCAAAATAACGAATTTTTCTATGTGAATCAATCTAGTAAATGGCCGAATAATAAGGCAATTGAAGATTATTATAACGTAGATGATGGGTTATTGACAGATCGTGGTGTAGCAAGATGGGTAACATCAATTTCAGATTATTTATTTAATGATAAAGTTGAATAGTTAAAAAGCTTGTCTCCAATAATTTTGGAGACAAGCTTTTTTTGTATTTAAAATAATCCCAGAAATTTCTTTTTCTTTTTCTTTACAGGTTTCTCAATTTTATCTTCTTTCTCTACTTCAATTGGACTGACATAACGAATCGTTTCACCCTTCAACACTTTTTGGGCATTTTCTTTATACTTATTAACGGCTTCGTCGCCATATCTCTCGGCAATTGCTTCATACGCTTCATTCATATAATAGTTTCTAGATGTTACATTATGCGCATCACTCGCTACGATATGGATTAAACGATGATCCATCATCATTTCAGCACACTGCTTACTAAATTCACCTAATTGACCACATACCACACCTGCTGTAACTTGAGCTAGCGCACCAAGTTCTATAAGTTCAGCTAATTTATTTGGATTCTTCTGCAACTCAGCATTACGTTCAGGATGCGCAATAATTGGAATATATCCTTCTAAAGCCATCTTCGTAAATAATTGCTCTGTAAATATTGGTACTTCATGCGAAGGAAACTCAATTAACACATAAGGAC
This sequence comes from Macrococcus epidermidis, assembly GCF_003259695.1. Classification (GTDB taxonomy): domain Bacteria; phylum Bacillota; class Bacilli; order Staphylococcales; family Staphylococcaceae; genus Macrococcoides; species Macrococcoides epidermidis. The sequence goes on along the minus strand of NZ_PZJH01000002.1, from coordinate 163,550 downwards.
TATCTTCAGATAAAGTTAAAGCCTGGCCATTTTTTAAATCTTCAACAACATCTCCATAAATTCTTACTTCCTGACTAGCATGTACTTTTACTGGTATACCTTCAGAAGCAATGATTGTATTCACTTCTTCTGTCAAAGCTTTAATTTTCGGACCAAAATTTTCATACACACCAATTTTATGATGGGGTGTCGCAATAATATCCGTTATTCCTTCTGCATGTGCTGCTTTTGCCATCTCAAGCATATCTTCCTTTGTTTGTGCACCATCATCGATGCCAAATAATATATGGTTATGAATATCAATCATTCTATTTCTCTCCTCGTCCTAAGTTCATTAAAATAATAGTATCAATTTGATAATAATTGTCAATTATTTTTTAACTGTTAATTATTACGCTTAACTATCATTGTATTATAAAAGCTCTAAAAATAGGCACGTATTGTCCTATTTTTAGAGCTGAAAATAAATATATTAACGTTTTTCTAATTCTTCTTTAAGAATTTTATTAACCATTTGCGGATTAGCTTGTCCTTTAGAAATCTTCATGATTTGACCAACTAAGAATCCTGTCGCTTTGCCTTTACCATTCTTAAAGTCTTCGATTGATTGTGGATTGTTATCTAAAGCTTCAGTAACGAATGCTTTCAGTTGTTCCGGATCAGAAATTTGAACAAGACCTTGCTCTTCCATGATCACTTTCGGTGCTTTACCTGTTTCTACAGTGTCAGCAAATACTTTTTTCGCAATTTTAGAAGAGATTGTGCCATCTGCAAGCAACTTAACCATTTCACTTAAGTTTTCTGGTGTTAATGCAGTTTCATGTAATTCCTTCTGGTTTTTATTTAAGTATTCGTTTACGCCACCCATTAACCAGTTTGAAGAAAGTTTAGCATCTGCATCTAAAGCAATCATAGCTTCGAAGAAATCTGACATTTCTTTCGTTAATGTTAATACGTGTGCGTCATATGCAGGTAATCCGTATTCCGAAACATATTTCGCTTTACGTACATCGGGAAGTTCAGGAATAGAAGCACGCACGAGCTCTTTCCATGCTTCATCAATGAATAAAGGTACTAAATCCGGTTCAGGGAAGTAACGATAATCATCTGAACCTTCTTTAACACGCATCAGAATTGTTTTACCAGTAGATTCGTCAAAACGACGTGTTTCCTGAAGAATTTCTCCTCCATTTAGTAAAACTTCTTCCTGACGTTTCACTTCATGCTCTAACCCTTTTTTAACATAAGAGAATGAGTTTAAGTTTTTTAGCTCTGCTTTCGTACCAAACTTCTCTTGACCAACTGGACGAAGTGAAATGTTGGCATCACATCTTAGTGATCCTTCTTCCATACGTACGTCAGATACACCAGTGTATTGGATGATTGCTTTTAACTTCTCTAAGTAAGCATATGCCTCTTCTGGTGTACGGATATCTGGTTCAGATACGATTTCTACTAAAGGCGTTCCCTGACGGTTTAAATCGACTAATGAATAACCGTCTTTGTGGCTGAGTTTACCAGCATCTTCTTCCATATGAAGACGTGTAATACCGATACGTTTCGTTTCACCGTTGACTTCGATATCAATATATCCATTCTCACCAATCGGCTCATCAAATTGTGAGATTTGATAGGCTTTTGGATTATCTGGATAGAAGTAGTTTTTACGGTCGAATTTCGTAGATGTTCTAATATCCATGTTTAATGCCATAGCAGCTCTCATCGCCCAGTCTACAGCAGTTTTATTCACAACAGGTAATACACCTGGATATCCTAAGTCAATCACGTTAACATTTGTGTTCGGTTCTGCTCCGAAATGTGCAGGAGAAGCCGAAAACATTTTTGATTCTGTTTTAAGTTCTACATGGACCTCAAGTCCGATTACTGTTTCAAAATGCATAGTATATTCTCCTTATAATGATTGATAACGTTCAGACATATTAAATACTTGCTCGTAGTTATATGCAACGTTGTATAATGTTTTCTCATCGAACGGCTTACCGATTAACTGTAAACCAATTGGACGTCCATTTGCTTCTCCACAAGGTACTGAAATTGATGGTAATCCTGCTAAGTTAATTGGAATTGTTAAAATATCATTCGCATACATTGTTAAAGGATCATTGATTTGAGCACCGATATCGAATGCAACAGTTGGTGCAGTAGGTCCAACAATAACATCGTATGCTTCAAATACGCGTTCGAAGTCTTGTTTAATTAACGTGCGGACTTTTTGCGCTTTTTTATAATAAGCATCGTAGTAACCAGAACTTAAAGCATACGTTCCCAGCATAATACGACGTTTCACTTCATCGCCAAAACCTTCCTGACGCGTCTTTTTGTATAACTCTTCTAAGTTTTTAGCACCTTCTGCCTGATAACCATAGCGGATACCATCGAAACGCGCTAAGTTCGCTGACGCTTCACTTGAAGAAAGAATATAATACGTAGCTACACCATATTTAGAATTTGGTAACGAAACTTCTGAAATTTCAGCACCCATTTTTTCTAGTTCTTTAATCGCGTTCTGCACTGAAGTACGTACCTCTTCAGACACACCTTCACCTAAATATTCTTTAGGTACTGCCACGCGTAATCCTTTAATGTCCTTTTCAATATTAGAAGAAAAGTCAACATCTTCTACCGGCGCACTTGTAGAGTCCATATTGTCGTGTCCAGAGATAATTTCTAATACTTTTGCATTATCCTTAACATTTCTTGTAATCGGTCCGATTTGATCTAGAGAAGATGCAAATGCAACTAAACCATAACGCGATACGCGACCATATGTTGGCTTCATACCGACAACACCACAGTATGATGCTGGCTGACGAATTGATCCACCAGTATCACTTCCTAAAGAAAATGGTACTAGACTAGCTGCAACAGCAGCGGCAGATCCACCTGAAGAACCACCAGGTACTGCAGAATGATCAAACGGATTGACAGTTTTCTTATAGAATGAGTTTTCAGTTGATCCTCCCATTGCAAATTCATCCATATTTAATTTTCCGACAACAATACCGTTTTCCGCATTTAACTTATTCATAACCGTCGCATTATATACAGGATTAAAACCTGTTAAAATTTTTGATGCACAAGTCGTTTCTAAATCTTTTGTCACGATGTTATCTTTAATCCCCATCGGAATACCGAATAGTTTGCCCGTAGGTTCCTGATTGTCCATCGCCTTCGCTTTATCCATAGCAACAGCTTCATCTAATGCTAAGAAAGAATTGATTGTTGCATCAGTTTGTTTAATATTTTTAAATGTTTCTTCAATTAATTCAGAAGGTTTTACTTTTTTCTCTTGAATCAATTTCGTTAAATTTTCTATAGATTCATATCTTAATGACATTTGTTATTCTCCTCCGTCTAAAATCGATGGTACTTTAAATTGACCCGCTTCAGTACTACGCGCATTTTTTAAGATTTCTTCTTGTGTTAAACTCTTTTCTGCAACATCTTCACGCAATACATTTTGAAGATCTAACACATGGAATGTTGGTTCAACATTGTCTGTATCAACCTCTTCTAATTGATCTGCAAAGTTAAGAATTGCTTCTAATTGAGAGCTGAACTTCGCTGCTTCTTCTTCAGTAATTTCAAGACGTGCTAAATGTGCAACGTGCTTTACCTGCTCGTTTGTTACTTTTGACATGAATATATTCCTCCTGAACTTTATATCATCCTTAAATTTTATCAAATTTTTTAAGAAAAATCTAAAATTATTAAAAATTATCTATGAAAACGCTTTAAAAGGACTTATAATAAAGTGTACAAAATATTCTGATTTAATGTATTAAAGGGATAAAAGGTATAAAGGGGGATAATTAATGTTTTTATTAGGTAATACGTTTCAAAACGTAAAAATCGAAGCAACATGGATGACATATGTCATGATTGCTGTGTACTTCCTGATATTGCTTGGCATCGGATATTACGCCTATAAGCAATCAACAAGCACACTAGATGAGTATATGCTTGGCGGTCGTAATCTTGGTGCTTTAGTTACAGCATTATCAGCAGGTGCTGCTGATATGAGTGGATGGATGTTAATGGGATTACCTGGAGAAGTTTATTCTGTTGGTTTATCTGCAACTTGGATTGCAATTGGTTTAACTGTGGGAGCGTGGTTAAATTATATTTTAGTTGCTCCACGTTTGCGTGTTTATACTGAACTTGCAGATAATGCAATTACGCTACCTGATTTCTTTGAAAAACGTGTGAGTGATCATACTCGTATCTTAAAGATTATTTCAGGTTTAGTAATCGTCGTATTCTTTACATTATATACTCAAGCTGGGATGGTATCAGGCGGGGTATTATTTGAAAGTGCATTTGGATTAAATTATCATGTCGGGTTAATTTTAACGGCAGGTATCGTGATTCTGTATACATTGTTCGGTGGATATTTAGCAGTATCTTTAACTGACTTCTTCCAAGGGGTTATCATGTTAATTGCGTTAGTACTAGTTCCAATTGTTGCATTACTGAGATTAAATGGTTTAGACACATTTAATACAATTACAGAATTAGAACCAACTAACCTTGATTGGTTTAAAGGTACTACAACTATTGGTATTATTTCAGCTGTAGCATGGGGTTTAGGATATTTTGGACAACCACATATTATTGTTCGTTTTATGTCGATTAAATCACATAGAAAATTGCCTGCAGCCCGTCGTATCGGTATTTCCTGGATGGCCGTTTCGTTAATTGGTGCCTGTATGACTGGATTAATCGGTATAGCATTTGTTAATAAGTCAGGTGTTAAGTTAGAAAACCCAGAAACTATTTTTGTAATGATGAGTCAAGTACTTTTTCACCCTTTAATTGCTGGTTTCTTCTTAGCAGCTATTTTAGCAGCGATTATGAGTACAATTTCTTCTCAGTTACTTGTAACAAGTTCAGCTTTAACTCAAGATTTTTATATGTTACTTAAGAAAACTGATATCAATGATGTAACAAGAGAAAAAGAATTTGTATTAGTAGGTAGATTATCCGTTTTATTCGTAGCCATTGTTGCAGGTGCTATCGCCTGGAATCCTAATGAAACAATTTTAGCATATGTTGGTAAAGCTTGGGCAGGTTTTGGAGCTGCATTTGGGCCTTTAGTCTTATTATCACTTTTCTGGAAAGGTCTATCGAAAAATGGAGCAATGACCGGTATGGTTCTCGGAGCTTTAACGGTAATTTTTTGGATTATAATGCAATCTGTTCTAGGAGATGACAAAGGTATATTTGTACTATATGAAATCATTCCTGGATTTATCATCAGCTTCGTTTCTACTGTATTAGTATCTCTGATGACACCAAAGCCAGAACAACGTATTATTGATGAATTTGATGAAATGAAACGTATTGTAAGAAGTTAACCATAATATATTTTTATGAAAGTGACCTCAGATTTATTTTGAGGTCCTTTTTTATTTTGAAAGATGGTGAGGTGCGAAAGTGGCTTCAGACCTATTTTGAAGTCGCTTTTATGTGTATAAGTCACACAAATTACATAGATATATAATTTTTTCGAGAAAATTTAGTTATTTAAAAATTTACTTTTGAAATAAAATATTCTCTTTCATATTTTCAGTATATAAAAACTATATAATGATTTAATATTTTGTCACAATAATAAAAACAGAAAATAAATTTCTTATTTTTCGTCAATGTAAGCGGTTAACTCCCAAACTGAATTTGCTTTAAATACTCACTTCTCTATAATGAAAGACGTACATATTCAAAGATATGTCTTTTTTTATGTCGAAATTTAGTTTCTAAAAATTATAAGGAGGAGATGTCATTGTTTTTAGGTAATACCTTTCAAAATGTGCAAATTGAAGTAAACTGGATGACATATGTCATGATTTTAGCCTACTTCGCAGTATTACTTGCCATTGGTTATTACGCGTATAAACAAGCAACAGGAAATTTAGATGAGTATATGTTAGGTGGTAGAAATTTAGGTCCTTGGGTCACTGCATTATCAGCAGGTGCTTCAGATATGAGTGGCTGGATGATTATGGGCTTACCGGGAGAAATATATTCAGTTGGGTTAGCTGGATTGTGGATTGCTATTGGACTATCTGTCGGTGCGTATTTAAATTATATAATTGTAGCACCTAGACTACGTGTATTTACTGAGTTAACAGATAATGCAATAACAATTCCTGATTTCTTCGAAAAACGCGTCAATGACCATACACGTGTCTTAAAGATCATTTCAGGACTAATTATCGTCGTATTCTTTACATTATATACACATGCAGGCTTAGTTTCTGGTGGCGTATTGTTCGAAAGTGCTTTTAAATTAGATTATCACTGGGGATTAATTATTACTGGTGCAATCGTTGTACTTTACACACTTTTCGGCGGTTACTTAGCCGTTTCATTAACAGACTTTTTCCAGGGTGTCATTATGTTACTTTCAATGGTTGTAGTACCGATTGTAGCCTTTATGGAACTTGGAGGTATGGACACATTTGGAACGATTGCAGATGTAAAACCTTCAAATTTAGATTTATTTAAAGGAACAACTTTGATAGGTATTATTTCTGCTTTAGCTTGGGGATTAGGTTACTTTGGTCAACCTCATATTATCGTAAGATTTATGTCTATCAAGTCGCACAAATTATTACCTGCAGCTAGACGTATCGGTATTTCATGGATGGTTGTTTCATTATTAGGTGCTTGTCTTTCAGGATTAATCGGTATTGCATTTATTGCAAAGACTGGCACAAAATTAGATAATCCAGAAACTATCTTTATCGTAATGAGTCAAATTTTCTTACATCCATTTGTAGCAGGATTTATCTTAGCTGCAATATTAGCCGCGATTATGAGTACTGTGTCTTCTCAACTACTTGTAACAAGTTCAGCTTTAACGCAAGATTTCTACATGTTATTACGCAAAACTGATGACGGTAAAAATCGTGACAAAGAATTTGTTATGGTAGGAAGACTTGCTGTATTCCTTGTTGCTATTGTCGCTACGTTCTTAGCATGGAATCCAAATGATACGATTCTTAATCTTATCGGAAACGCCTGGGCAGGATTTGGCGCAGCGTTCGGGCCACTCGTTATCTTCTCGTTATACTGGAAGAAACTCACAAAACAAGGCGCGATTGCCGGTATGGTGTCAGGGGCGCTTACTGTTATTATCTGGATCATGTTAAAAGACAAAGGTGGCATTTTTGAACTTTATGAAATTATCCCTGGATATATTGTAAGTATACTCGCAACTGTCATAGTTAGTTTAATCACTTATAAAGATAAATATGATGTTACTTCATTGTTTAATGAAATGAAACGAAGATTACATGCATAATAAAAAAGCCATTCAATACAATTTCGTATTGAATGGCTTTTTCATAATTTACTGACGATATACATGAATCGTTGGTTCTTTATCACCTTTATTTTTCACGATTAACGCAAGTGGTTTATCGTTATCTACGATAGAGATTTCTAAATTATCGACTTGACTGAAATTCTTCATTGCTAAGTCTGCAATATATTGTGTAACCCCTACTACTTCTGCTTTACCAAAGTAGTCTAATGGCACATTAATATTCAGCTCTTTAATCGAATCGTTTACAAAATAACCTGTTCCTATGGATTGCGTAAAGTTTGGAAAGTACGTTTGTAGCTGATCGTTAAATTGTTTATAATCATTATTTAATTTCTCATTTAATTTATCTGCATCAGCTGAAGGTAGCAATACATACTTCTCATTTACAGACTTCCATTTTCCAATCTTCTTACTGCTTTCCTCACTTACAGCGTAAGAGACAAAATTCCCTGGAGTAATACTTTCTGATGATGATTGTATAAAGATTGCAAACGTAATCGGAATATCTTTTAATTCCTGTTTCACACGTAAGCGAGATAGTATCTCATCTGCCATTGCTTTCCCTTTTTTCTCAACTTCTTTTTTATCTAAATTTTCACTATACACTTCACCATATGCTTCTTTTTGATAGTAGTAAACACTATTCATCGCAAGGCCGATTGTCATACCGGAAATTCTCTTACGTTTTGCGTCTGATTCCGTAAAGAAGTCCTGTTCAATAATATGCGATAAATAAGCTGGCGATTCTTTTGCAATCTTCGTTGGATCTGTTTCACCTTTATGCGATGGATTCAAACCGAAGTTGGCATATGCATTTTTTTCGATACGTTCATCTTTGTCCATCTTGTCTATTTCAGCTTTTGTATATTGTGGTTCCAGATAACTTTCTACAGCACTTTTTGTCAGTAATTGGCCATCGCGATACAAATACTCATCAGGAGAAAAAACGTTCTTACTGATACGTAATAAACCTGTTTCAAATGCTTCTCCATTATAGCTGCTAGACATATTTGTACTTGTTAATCCACGTGCCTGACTTTCTTTAAACGGTAATAACGTTCTAAAATAGTCATTTGAAATTTGAATATCAGTAGCAATTTGCTTTTCTTCTTTTTCTTTATTCTGCTCATTAGTCGTCGTTTCAGAATTCGAACAACTTGCTAATATAAGTGTCGATAATACTAAATAGCCTAAACGTTTCATCTTTTTCTCCTAACTATTATTACTTAAGTGCTTCTATCATCATTGTTTCATTCCAGACTTCAATACCTAAAGTTTGTGCTTTTTCAAGCTTGCTTCCAGCGTCTTCTCCTGCTATGACTAAATCTGTTTTCTTCGTTACAGAACTTGTCACTTTAGCACCCAGATTAGTAAGTGCTTTTGTTGCATCACCACGTGACATTATATTTAATTTACCTGTCAGTACAATGGTTTTATTACCGAATACCGGATGAATTTCGATATCTTCTTTTTTCTGTCCATTATACGTCATATTAACGCCACTCGCAGCGAGTTTATCAATTAAATTAATAATATCTTCATTTTGCAGATAAGTAACGAGTGACTGCGCCATTTTATGTCCAATATCATCTATTTCAGTTAATGCTTCTATTGTAGCAGATTTTAAGCGATCCATTGTATGATATTCCTGTGCTAATATTTGACTTGCTTTAGCACCTAGATGACGAATGCCTAAACCGAATAATAATCTTTCGAGTGAATTGGATTTCGATGCTTCTATTGCGCTGAGTAGTTTATCTACTTTCTTCTCACCCATGCGTTCAAGCGGTAGAAGTTGTTCACGTGTTAAATTATAAATATCTGCAACATCATGAATGATACCTTCCTGATATAAGCTTTGTACAATGCGTTCACCAAGTCCATCGATATTCATCGCGGTTCTTGAAACGAAGTGTATGACTCCTTCTACAAGTTTCGCATCACATTTCGGATTAATACAACGTAATGCCACTTCTCCTTCAATACGTACAAGTTCATGACCACATGACGGACATACTTCAGGCATATGATAAGTTGTTGCACCCTCAGGTCTACGATCAAGTACGACACGGACAACTTCAGGAATAATTTCACCAGCTTTACGAATAACGACAGAATCTCCGATACGAATATCTTTTTCGTGAATCAGATCTTCATTATGAAGTGATGCACGTCCAACAGTCGTACCTGCAACATTAACAGGTTCTAAAATCGCAGTTGGTGTTACCACACCCGTCCTTCCGATAGATAGTTCAATATCGTTTAATGTCGTTACAACTTCTTCTGCAGGAAACTTATAAGCAATTGCCCATTTCGGTGATTTAGCTGTAAATCCTAATTCATCCTGTTTCGCTAAATTATTAACTTTAATAACGATACCATCAATATCGTATGCTAAATTTTCACGTTTTTCTGTCCAGAGCTTAATATATTCAAAAACTTCCTGCATATCCTTACATAATCTACGTTCAGGGTTTGTCTTAAATCCAATTGCATCAAGTCGATCTAATGCTTCACTTTGACTTGATGCATTAATCTCACGTAAATCATTCACACTGTACAAGAAGATATCAAGCTTTCGTTTAGCGGCAAGCCTTGAATCAAGCTGACGTAATGAACCTGCAGCAGCATTTCGTGGATTTGCTGCCAATTGTTCACCATTTGCAGCGCGTTGTTCATTTAATGCGATAAATGATTTTTTCGGCATATAAGCTTCTCCACGTACTTCAAACGTTAACGGTTCTTTAATCGTTAATGGTATCGCATAGATGGTTCTTAAATTTTCAGTGATATTCTCACCAGTCGTTCCATCACCACGTGTTAATCCCTGAACAAAGACGCCATCCACATATTTTAGTGAAACAGCTAGTCCATCTATTTTTAGCTCTACCATATATTCTACGTTACCTACTTCGTTTCTAACACGTGTATCAAATGCGATTAAATCTTCTTCGCTAAAAGCATTACCTAGACTTAGCATCGGTGTATCATGATTTACTTTATCAAACTTGGATAAAGGTTCAGCTCCGACACGAACCGTTGGTGAATCCTGAGTTTTCAGTTCAGGATGCTTCTCTTCTATAGCAATTAATTCGTGTAATAGCTTATCATATTCTGCATCCGGTACTGTTGGATTATCCAATACGTGATATTCATAATTATATCGATGTAAAAGTTGATGTAATTCCTGAACTCTTTTTTCCATTGGTTACTCCTTTTTTTCAATCGGTGCAAACTGACTTAATAGACGTTTCATACCAACTGATTTAAATATAATATCAAGTTCTGTTGAACCATTCTTTTCACTAACGTTGCTTACTAAACCTTCTCCCCAGGCTTTATGCATAACTTTATCGCCAACTTTATAGTCACTCGGTGCTGCACTCTGCTGGTTTGCTGTACTCGTCATTCGTCTTGCAGGTCCTCGTTTCACACCTTTAGGGTATGTTGGTCTAGTCGGTGTATCTAAAATGTCGTCAGGAATTTCAGTAATAAATCTTGACTTTCTATTCGCCTGAGTTCTACCGAATAAACTGCGCATATCTGCATGTGTTAAATAGAGATGTTCTTCAGCACGTGTAATTGCAACGTACATCAATCTACGTTCTTCTTCCATCTCACTGTCACTATTCAAGCTTCTTGAATGTGGAAAGATCGTTTCTTCAAGTCCTGCAATAAATACCACTTTAAACTCCAGACCTTTTGCTGAGTGCATCGTCATCAATGTAATACCTGCTTCTAAATCTGCATTATCAACATCTGCCACAAGTTGTAAGTCCGTCAGGAAATTAATCAATGACTGTTCTTCGTCGGGTGTTTCTTTTTCATAATCTTTCGGTACACTCATAAACTCCTGAATATTTTCAATACGTGACTGAGATTCTAATGTGTTCTCTGCTTCTAACATACGCATATAACCTGTTTGTTCAAGCACTTCTTCTGCAAGTTCAGAAACAGACAAGAATTCCTGCTGTTTCATAATGTTATCTAACATATTATAGAACTGGACAAGCTTTTCAGTCGTCTTTTTCGGTAAACCGATAAAGTCAACTTCAGCTAAGGCATCAAAATAACTCAAACCATTATTCTCAGCATAGGCTATAATTTTATCTAACGCAGATGGTCCAATGCCTCGTTTAGGCGTATTAATAATACGTGTAAAACTAATATCTTCATTACTATTGGCGATTAATCTCAAATAACTTAAAATATCTTTAATCTCTTTTCTATCGTAGAATTTTGTTCCGCCAACCATCGTATAGTTAACATTTGATTTCATCAAAGTTTCTTCCAGTACACGAGATTGTGCATTCGTACGATATAGAATCGCCATATCTTTTAAAGCATAACCTTCACGCTTTTTCTTCAATATTTCAGATACAATATATTCTGCTTCAGAACGTTCTGACTGTGCTTTATAATAATTAATTTTAGAACCGTGATCATTATCTGTCCATAATGCTTTAGGCTTACGTTCTGTGTTATTTTTTATCACTTCATTGGCAGCAAATAATATATTTTTCGTTGAACGATAGTTTCGCTCTAAAAATATTGTCTTCGCATCTTTATAATCTTTTTCAAAACTTAAAATATTATAAATATCTGCACCACGCCACCCATAGATAGATTGATCTGAATCCCCTACGACACATAAATTTTTAAACTTGTCAGCGAGCATCTTAACAAGCATATATTGCGCCCTATTTGTATCCTGATATTCATCGACGTGAATATACTGAAATTTATTCTGGTAATAATCTAATACATCCGGTACTCGTTCAAATAACTTTAATGTCATCATAATTAAATCATCAAAGTCGAGCGCATGGTTTTTAAGTAATTTCTCCTGATATTGTTTATACACTTTTGCAACCATCACACTCATAAAATCATTTGCATCCGCTTGTGCATCATCAGGTGTTTTTAGTTCATTTTTTAAATTAGAAATCTCACCGACAAACATTCTTGGATCATATTTTTTCGGATCAATATTCTCTTTTTTCAGTATATCTTTTACGACCGAACGCTGATCAGTCGGATCAAGTATTGTAAAATTCCGTTCGATACCTATTCTATCGATATCACGTCTTAAAATTCTCACACACATCGAGTGAAACGTTGAAATCCATATTACGTCTGATGCGTCGCCGATAATATTCTTCACACGCTCTTTCATCTCTTTGGCTGCTTTATTTGTGAATGTTATTGCTAATATTTTATAAGGTGATACATCTTTTTCATCGATTAAATAAGCAATGCGGTGTGTTAGAACACGTGTTTTACCGGAACCTGCTCCTGCCATGATAAGGAGTGGTCCTTCTGTCGTCTTCACTGCATTCTGTTGCTCTTCATTCATGTTCTTTAATAAATCATTCACAATATTAACCCCTAACCTTTACAGTTTGTAATGCACTTTTGATATCTGTATAAATTACATTTCCTACTACGATCGTATCTGCTACTTCGAACATCTCACGCGCTTTCTGTAATGAATCAATACCGCCTCCATAGATAAGTCGCGTTTGATTCAGTCTTTCTTTGGCTGCCTTAACCATACTTACATCTCCATATGTGCCACTATATTCGATATACATCGCTTTCAACCCATACAACTGCTCAATCATATCTGCATAAGCGGCAATATCGTCGTGATTTAAATCTGTATGACTACGCGTTAACTTCGCTACTTTACTTTCCGGATTTAACACTACATATCCTTCCATAGTAAATAAATCATAATCCATCATATGCCCCATCTGTTTAATCGCTTCGTGTAACATACCATTATGAAAATGAACGTTATCACTATTTAACACTGAAGGAATTAAATAATGATCAAACCCTGGAATCGCACTTTCGATATTTGAAATTTCTAATACACATGGTACAGGATAGCGGCGAACGCGACTCATTAAATCTAATACGTTTTCCATCGTCACATTATCTGAGCCACCGATAAAAATTGCATCTGTACCTGATTCACAAATACGTTCTAAATCAATATCGCTGATTTCTTTTGCAGGATCTAACTTGAATACATGTTGCCAGTCTTGAATCTCGTACATAAGGTGTCTCCTTTTATAATAATAATGAATATTATATCATTTTTTTGTGCATTTTTAATGCGAAACGAAACATATGTTTGCATAAAAATAACACCTACTGTGAGGTGTTAATTTCTATTGTTGGTTGCTCTGTTAATGGTTGATCTAATATGGGTTGTTCTGAAGTAAGTTGTTCTGATATTGGTTGTTCTATGGTTAATATTTCTGATGTTGATGCTTCAGTTGTTGGTTGTTCCGTTGTTGCTACTTTTCGAGAGATTTTTTTCGCAACCGGCTTTTTGTATACACCTAAATATTCTTCTAATGTTTGACCAGAGCGGTATAACTTTGCTGCATGAACTTTCCCAACATAGCGAATATGCCACGGTTCATAGCGGTAGCCGGTAATATGCGTTTTATCTTTGCCATAACGGATAATAAAGCCATATTTATGTGCATTTTCTTTTAACCAGTTTCCTTCGGGTGTTTGTCCAAACTGAATACTCATGTTGGCTACTGATTCACGTGAACCGATATCATATGCAAGACCTGTCTGATGCTCTGATTGCCCAGGTTTTGCACTATATGATTCTGCAATTTGCTGACCATCTAAAGCAACAAATTTATCATACAATGCTTTCTGGGCAGCATAACTGCGATATCCACTGCGTACAACAAGATGCATATTATCTTTTTGGGCATCCACAATCATCTTATTTAATATCTTTCTGACATTTTTATTTTCTCCAGGATTATACGTTGATGGTAAACTAATTTTTTTATTTACAATAAGAATTCCGTTAATATATGTCACACCATTTTTAACTTCTTTCTTGTATTTTGTTACCTGTTTTTTCTGCAATGCTTCTTTTTTCTGTTGTACTGCTTTATTTTTCTTTTGTGTGTCTTTTGTATCAGCTGCTTTTTCTTCGCTTTTTTCAGGCTTAATTATAGACTCCGGAAGGCTACAGCTTGTAAGTAATAACACTGATGCTAATAATATTTTCTTCATTTGTTTCTCCTTAATATCGAACTACTTCAAACCAAGGTATTCTTCTAGAGTCAATCCACTTGATTTGACTTTCTGAGCTATTTCTTTACCTAAATATCTCAAATGCCAAGGTTCATATTGATAGCCGGTAATATCTGTTTTGCCTTTAGGATATCTTATGATAAATCCATAATCCTGAGCATTTTCTTTTATCCATTTACCTTCAGCCGTGTTTTCAAAAGAAACTTTAAAATCATCTGTTCCGGCAGTATTGCCTAAATCAAATGCTAATCCTGTCTGATGTTCAGAATGCCCTGGACGCGCACTATACGTATCCGCTTTACTTTGACCGTCTCGTGCTACGTAATTGTTATATAATTCAGTTTGCGTCGCATAACTTCTAAATCCACTGCGTAATACCAGGTTTAGACCTTGTGCATTACCTTGCTGTATTAACTGATCAATCGCTTGTCTTGCTTCTTGTATTTCGCCTGGTGCATACGACTCAGGTAAGGCAATATCTTTATTCACGATTAATATATTATCAATATAAGTTATACCATCTTTGACTTCTTTTTGATGTTTTTTATGGTTTGATGGCGTTGTAGTAGCATCAGAAACAGTAGTCTCTTTTTCTGAAGACATTTCTGTCTGCTGTGTTGAGTTCTTATGTGTTTGTTGATTGGTTTCACCTTGATTACAGGCAGCTAATAGGATAGCTGACAATACTAGCAAAGATTTTTTCATGTCTTCTCCTCATTTCATTTACTATTATATGCCAAAAAAAGTACTGAATCAAATATGACCCAGTACTTGGAAATTAAGATTTTGTTTCGATATTCATTCTGTCTAAAACCATCGTATAGGCATCGTTTCCCCATTGTAAAGAGCGTTTCACTCTTGAGATAGTAGCTGTTGATGCACCTGATTCTTTTTCAATTGCAGCGTATGTATATCCTTGTTTAATCATCTTAGCAACAAGTAGACGTTGTGATAAAGATTGAATTTCATTCACTGTGCAAAGATCATCAAAGAATTGATAACATTCTTCACGAGATTCCAGCGTTAGAATTGCATCGAACAATTCATCTAGTTGTTTCCCCTTAATTTTCTCGATTTGCAATATCAACACCCCTTAAACTTTAGTACTTATATTTTAATGCATTACATTGTTAAAGTACAGCAATACAGTATATCACTCTATATCATTTAACAAAAAAACGTATAATATAATTTTATTCAAATTTTAAAAAAATGTAAATTACTTTTTAATTTAATATTGTTAAAAAAGTTTAAAAGTACTAAAAAAAAAGAATCTCCGAAGAGATTCTTTTTTAAACGTTATTCTAAACCAGCACGTTTGAATAATGTATCGATTTGATTTAAATGATGATTTTCGTTGAAGCATTCATCTAATTCTTCTTTTGATAATAAGTCAGTGATCTTGCTATCCTGTTCAACTAACTCACGGAATGGTGTCTTCGTTGCCCATGATTCCATCGCTTTCGGTTGCACTGTATCATACGCTTCCTCACGTACCATACCTTTATCGATTAACGTTAACATTACACGTTGTGAATAGATTAAGCCGAAAGTTTTTTCCATGTTCGCTTTCATGTTTTCTTCGTAAACTGTTAAGTTATCGATGATGTTTGTGAAACGATTTAACATGTAATCTAAAGCGATTGTAACGTCTGGTAACATAATACGTTCAGCAGATGAATGTGAAATATCACGTTCGTGCCATAATGGTACGTTTTCATAAGCTGTTGTTAAGTAGCCACGAATGACACGCGCGATACCAGTAACGTTCTCTGAACCGATCGGGTTACGTTTATGCGGCATTGCCGAAGATCCTTTCTGACCTTTAGCAAACGCTTCTTCAACTTCACGTGTTTCAGTTTTTTGTAATCCACGTACTTCAACAGCAAACTTTTCGATTGATGTAGCAATTAAACTTAATGTTGCAATGTAGTATGCATGACGGTCACGTTGTAATGTCTGTGTAGAGATTTCAGCGCATCCTAATCCTAATTTCTCACATACGTAGCTTTCAATTTCAGGTGGAATGTTCGCAAAAGTTCCAACAGCACCACTCATCTTACCAACTTCAATTTCTTTACGTACTTCTTTGAAACGCTTTAAGTTACGTTGCATTTCCATATACCATAAAGCCATCTTTAAACCGAAAGTAGTAGGCTCAGCATGCACACCGTGTGTTCTACCCATCATTAAAGTCGTTTTATGCTTTAAAGCTTTTTGTTTTAATACTTCGATGAATTTCTCAAGGTCTTCCTCGATAATGTCATTTGCTTGCTTGATCATATAGCTTAATGCAGTATCGACAACATCTGTACTCGTTAAACCATAATGTACCCATTTCTTTTCTTCGCCTAATGTTTCAGATACCTGGCGTGTAAATGCAACGACATCATGACGCGTTTCTAGTTCTATTTCTTTCGCACGTTCTACATCTACACGTGCATTCTGACGGATTAATTTAACATCTTCTTTCGGGATATATCCAAGCTCTGCCCAAGCTTCACTTGCTAAAATTTCTACCTCCAACCATGCTTCAAATCTGTTTTGCTCCGTCCAGATATTAGACATTACTTCTCTTGAATAACGTTCAATCATGAATAAATTCCTCCGTTTTTTAAAGTCAATAGTAGTATAACAAAAAAATTAAAATCCGTACATTGTTATTTTGATTACTAAAAAAGTTCGTAAAAATTAGCAACTAGTCATTTATTATATTTAGTTTATCATGTACCATTCATATTTGCTTACAAAAACAGACTGAAACATATGTTTCAGTCTGCCATTTCATTTATTCGGTTATCTTCTTGCCGGTAAAGATGATCTGTTCTTTATATACTTCGATTTCACCTTTTTCGTTTTCCTTGAAAATTGGTTTTTGGAATCTTTTTACCGGCGTATACCCAGCTTCTCTCATACGTTCTAAACATTCGGCAATCGTCTCATTATCTCTCACTTCAAATTTCATCTGCATCATACGCCTTTAAACGAGTACTTTTAACACCCTTCACCCAGAAACCACCGTGGATATTCTTAGGTTCATATGCGATAATAAACGCTTTTGGATCAAGATTCTTTACTGTATCCATTAATTTTAATTCATATTTACGTGGTGTTAAGATTTGCATGACTAAACGTTCTCCGTCACGACCTTGTGCAGCATAATGCGTTACACCATAACCTAAGTCACGTAACGTACGAGGGATTTCTTTATCATATTCTGCTGTCGTAACATTGACAACAATATAACCTAAAGCTATCATCTCCTCTATTTTCATTCCGACAATAATCCCTACACCAAATCCTAGTGCATAAGCAATAATATTCTCGATTTTATCTAGACTGTTCATGACAAGTCCTAGTCCTACTACATAAATAATAACTTCCACTACTGATACGGCAGCTGCTAAATAACGATAACCTTTTAACGTTAATATCATACGCATTGTTAGGCAAGTGACATAAAAAATATTAATGATAAATATCAGTGCCACTACTGCCCATTGATTACTTAATATATCCATTTCAATCCTCCTGGCTTTAATACATTAACACTATACCATTATTATCGAATGATTTCATGGACAGAAAAACGCGTAATCGGTAACATACGTTTATGTTGCGTTCTTAAATAATGCTGTTCTATTGTCTTAGCAGCTTTAGCATCGATCGATTTGCCTTCTAAATAATCATCAATTTGCTTATATGTTACACCCAGTGCAACTTCATCTGGTAATTGTGGTTTATCCTCTTCAAGATCTGCAGTCGGTACCTTATTGTAAAGATGCTCCGGGCAATCAAGAAGTTGAAGAATTGATTTACCTTGACGTTTATTTAAGCCTGCAAGCGGAAAGATGTCTGCTCCACCATCACCAAACTTCGTGTAAAAACCAGTAATACTTTCTGCTGCATGATCCGTACCGATAACAATACCACTATGAAATGCTGCGATAGAATATTGTGCTTTCATACGCTCACGTGCTTTTTCATTGCCTTTTTGAAAATCCGTTAAAGTAACACCTTGAGTATTTAATGTCGCAATACTCGCATCAACTGCATCTTTAATATTTATTGTATAAATTTTATCCGGATTGATATAGTCAAGTGCATCCTGACAATCTTGTTCATCTTTTTGCACACCATAAGGTAATCTAACAGCAACAAACTTCACATCTAATCCTTCACTTTGCAGTTCAGTTGCTGCAATTTGTGATAGTTTACCCCCTAAAGTAGAATCTTGTCCGCCTGAAATGCCTAGTACTAGAGATTTGATAAATGGATTTTGTTTAACGTAGTTTTTTATGAAGACTACGATAGTTCTATAAGTCTCTTCGGGATTAATCTCTGGCTGAACATAAAGTGATTTTATAATATCTTGTTGTAATGACATTTACTTCACTTCTTTCACTTTTTTAGATACTTCATAAATTTCCTGATTTTTCTTTTCCCAACATAGCGTACTTAAATCTACAGGATATTCTTCAGGATTTAAATAGCGCGTTGTTTCTTCCCATAATAATGCCAGATTCTCTTTTAAATATTCACGTGACTGTTCTAAATTAGGTACATCGTACACTAACTTTCCATCAACAAAGATGTCCTTATGAAGATCTTTTGCTGTGAAATCATTGATCCATTTTTGTTTATACGTATGAATCGGATGAAACATCTTTAACGGCTTTTCTTTAGATGGCTCTTCGAAATCTAAAGTGATATAATCACCTTCTGATTTTTTCGTCTGATTATTTATAATACGATATACATTCTTTTTACCCGGTGTCGTTACTTTTTCAGCATTATTTGATATTTTAATACGATCTTCTAATTGCCCTGCTTTATTTTCAATGGCAACAAGTTTATAAACTGCACCTAATGCGGGTTGATCAAACGCTGTAATTAATTTAGTACCGATACCCCAGGCAGTTATCTTTGCACCCTGTAACTTCAAATTAGTAATTGTTTCTTCATCTAAGTCATTTGAGGCAAATATTTTTGCATCCGGGAATCCCGCTTCATCTAACATACGACGTGCTTCTTTTGATAAGTATGCTAAATCTCCGGAATCTAAACGGATGCCGACAAAATTAATCTTATCACCTAATTCTTGTGCTACACGAATCGCGTTCGGTACACCAGACTTTAACGTATGGAAAGTATCTACAAGGAAGACACAGTTTTTATGACGTTCTGCATATTTTTTAAACGCAATATATTCATCATCATACGCTTGTACCATCGCATGCGCATGCGTCCCTGACACTGGAATGCCGAATAACTTACCTGCACGAACGTTACTTGTCGAATCAAATCCAGCAATATATGCTGCACGTGTCCCCCAAATTGCAGCATCCATTTCCTGCGCACGTCGTGTTCCGAATTCCATTACAATTTCATCACCAACAACTTGTTTTATACGACTTGCTTTCGTTGCAATAAGTACCTGGAAGTTCACAATATTTAATATTGCAGTCTCCAGTAACTGCGCTTGTATTAATGGTGCCTCTATACGTAATAACGGTTCGTTATTAAAGCAGATTTCTCCTTCCTGCATCGAACGGATATTACCTGTAAATCTTAAATCTTTTAAATATGCGAGATAATCATCCTGATATCCTAAAGACTTTAAATATTCCATATCCGTTTCAGAAAATTTAAATCCTTTAACGTAATGAATGACACGTTCCAGACCCGCGAACACAGCATAACCACCATCAAATGGCATACTTCTGAAATAAACATCAAAGACTGCTATTTGCTCGTGGATACCATCATTCCAGTAAGTTTCACCCATATTAATCTGGTATAAATCTGTATGTAACATTAGACTATCGTCAGCATAGTTGTACATTGCTTCATCTCCCCAACAATTTTATAATTATCTATTAATGATTTATTTTACGTTTTGAACTGATATATATTAAATTCATATTAACATACCGCTTACATTTAGGCATTACCAACGCATTCTGATACAATCAAAAATAAGGAGGTCGTTATGTTTAAGAAAAATTTCATTATACTCACCATCATTGTATCAATTTCCGGTTTAACACAAGGTATGTTATTACCTCTTATCGCCATCATCTTTGAACGTGATGATGTCCCTAGTTTTATCAACGGATTACATGCATCATCTTTATATATCGGTGTTTTTTTAGCATCATTATTTTTAGAAGGTCTGCTAAGGAAAGTAGGTTACAAGAATCTTGTCGTCATTGGCGCAATCATTATTGCAATATCGATGTCACTTTTCCCAGTGTATAAAGCAATGACATTCTGGTTTATATTACGACTGCTTGTTGGTGTCGGCGATAATATGCTCCACTTTGCTACACAATCATGGCTTACTGAAACAACACCGAAGCATAAACTCGGCCGAATCATCTCTTTTTATGGCTTAAGCTTCTCACTTGGCTTTATGGCAGGACCATTACTTGCTAAATTATACGAAGTACATACAAGCCTTCCGTTTCTATTAAGTGCAGTATTCACAATTACAGCGAGTGCCCTTGTATTTATGCTAAAAAATGAATTTCCTGAAGACAATCATTCAAAAATATCGTTTAAATCAACAACTATCAACTTTGGTAAAGTAATGAAGACGAGCTGGGTTGCATTCTTATTTCCGATGATGTACGGCATATTGGAAGCATGTCTCAACAGCAACTTTCCTGTTTATGCGATGAAGCAGGATATTCCTGTCAATCTGATTATTATTATCTTACCTGCGTTCAGTTTAGGTGCGATTATCTTCCAGGTACCTCTTGGTATGATTTCAGATAATATGAATCGTAATATCTTACTTACTATCGTGACTTTCATCGGTGCAATGCTATTTATGATGTGCCAAATCTTCAGTCACTCAGGCTATGTGTTAGTCGGACTCTTTTTTATTACCGGTATCTTTGTCGGCTCAATGTATTCTTTAGGTGTAACATTTATGACGGAGATTACTCCAAAATATTTGTTACCTGCAGGCAATTTAATGTGCGGTCTCATATTCAGTATCGGCAGTATATTAGGTCCGATATTAGGAGGACTAGTGATTCAAATATCTCATAACACACAATTTTTTAGCTATATCGCTTTTATATTACTCGCAATAAGCTGTGCTACATTTTACGATTATAAAAAGCGACAACAACCACAAACAGATTAATCAAAAAGCCCAAATCGGGCTTTTTTTATTGTAGAATAGAAATAATAAGAATAAATAAAAGTGAGGTGATACAATTGTTATTCGAAAAAGCTAAATCATTTATAAAACAGATGGGCAATGAATTAAACATTGAAGAAGATACGATTAATAAAAGATTACTGTCAATTCAACAAGAAATTGAGCATACCGGCTCTTATATACATACAACAGAAGAATTGACATACGGTGCACGTCTTGCCTGGCGCAATAGTAATCGCTGTATCGGTCGTCTTATATGGGATAAGTTAAATGTCGTTGATATGCGCCATGTAACAGAGGAAAAAGACTATCTCACTGCACTTGAAACACATATCGAGCGTGCAACAAATAACGGGAAAATTATTCCGACTATCACAATCTTTAATCAGCAAGCTAACATTAATTTCGAACTGCTAAACGATCAGCTTATTCGATATGCTGATGATCCAATTGTTAGTGATACGAAAAAATTAATTGAACATACCGGTTACAAATCATTCGGAAAATTTTTACCGTTACTCTATCGTTATGATAATCAATACAAAACATATGATATTCATCCTGACCTTATAAAAGAAGTACGTATTGAACATCCTGACTTTCCAAAGTTTAATGACTTAAATCTTCATTGGTATGCTGTACCGATTATATCTGGCATGGATTTATCTATCGGCGGTATTACTTATCCACTTTGTCCTTTTAATGGCTGGTATATGGAAAGTGAGATTGCAAGTCGTAATTTTCTAGATGATTATCGTTATAACTTACTGGAGCCTATCGCCCGCAGTATGGATTTAGATACAAGCAGAACGACGAGTTACTGGCGCGATAAAGTCGTCGTTGAATTAAACTATGCAGTTTATCATTCATTTAAACAGCAAGGCTATTCCATCGTTGATCATTACAACGCCAGCAGACAATTTTTAAAATTTGAAGAGAATGAAGCGGCAAATAATAGAAAAGTAACTGGAGACTGGACGTGGCTTATTCCTCCGATATCTCCTTCCCTTGTTCATAACTGGCACAAAGGTTACGACAATAGTTATCACGAACCGAATTTTTATTATAAAAAGAAAAAAGCAGCGTGTCCGTTTCATTAGGACACGTTGCTTTTATAACTCACCAACAGATTCATCTTTAGCAATCGTTTCTGCATAAAAATCATCTACTTCTATCTTTTTAATCTTTTTTAAGTTTTTATTTTGCATACACACGACATTTTTCGCTGCACCTATCTTTATGGTACATGTATTGTCTTCACTGAATTGATTATCGATGATATAGATATCTTTATTCTTCTTACCATCATAACTCTGAAATAATATTGCGTATTTATCATTGATAGAGTGAAAATGATTGTTACGTATAACAGTCATTTCACCTGCTTGAGCACCATGGTCTCTCCCGTATAGATCAAGTGAATATTTCCCCTGCTTCGTTGCTAAATAACGTATACCACCATTACAGTCATTAAAGGTATTATCATATACATGCAATACTTTTGATTTTAGGAAAGTAAGTGCATAATCTCCCATCTTGTCAAACGTATTATTTTTTACAGTGATATTCTCATAATAAATTTCATATGTGCTGGCATGACTGCCTATCGCTCTGTTCCACGGTTTCATCATCGGTTCATTAGAATTACCGAAATAACAGTTTTCAATGATGACATTCTTCGTCACTGTGCCATCATATTCACCGAACTTAGGGAAAGAGTCTTTCAGTTGTAGATCTAGTTGAATCGCTTCACTAAAAGCACGTTCTCCACTATCATCACGAAACCCGAGAAACTTACATCCCGATACTTTAAAACCATCGATACCACATGCATCTATCGCATGGCCCTGAACAACATTTTTAAAGGTTACATCTTTAATTTCAATTTCACGCGCATGACCAAGCGACATAATACTATTATTGAAATTTAGGACATGACCATATTGATCAAACGTCCCACCTTCAATCTTAATATAACCATTACCATCGTACCCTTTATATCCTTCACTTTTCCTACCATTTTTAAGCATTGCAAAAGGACTCATTCGGCGCAAAACAGCATCAAGATGCAAATGTAAATAAGTGTGTGCATAAATCACTAATTCTTTACCGATGTAATATGTCCCTTCTGGAACATAAACTTCTACAGGCTCTTTTTTTGCCTGATTCAGTGCACGCTGTAAGCCAATCGTATCAAAAAGAACATGGCGACCCTTCGCACCAAAATCTTTAATATTAATCTTTTTCATTTATAACACCTTCAAATCATTTATAATGTAATTAAGATTATACCCTGTTTTAATCAACAGTATACTCTAAATTTAAAACTTACGTTTAAAGGAGCGCTGACGATGAGTGAAGCTTTATTAATTATTGATTATTCTAATGACTTTGTAGCACTTGATGGTAAACTGACGTGCGGAGAACCTGCAATTGCGCTGGAAGAGACAATGGTTAAAAAATGGAATGACTATAAAGATAACAATAAGCCGATTTTTGTATTGATGGATCTACATTTTGAAAATGATACTTATCATCCTGAAACGAAATTATTCCCACCGCACAACATTAAAGATACGGATGGTAGACATCTTTATGGTAAGTTGCATGAACTCTATTTGCGTGATAAAGATAATAACCACGTATTCTGGATTGATAAAATGCGATATAGTGCGTTTAGTGGTACGCCTTTATTACAACTTTTACGCGAAAGAAATATAAAAGAGATCGAACTTGCTGGGGTATGCACTGATATTTGCGTACTTCATACAGCAGTAGAAGGGTATAATTTAGGCTTTGAAATGTCAGTCGATGAACGCGCGGTTGCTTCATTCAATCCGGAAGGTCATCGTTATGCACTACAACACTTCAAGAACGTATTAGGCATGACTGTAGAAGAGATCAAATAATCATGATAAAATAGATAAGAATTATACTAAAAGGAGACTATTATGAAAATTTTAACTTTCGGACATAAAAACCCAGATACAGACACAGTAACATCAGCTTTAGTAATGGAAGATTTACAAAAAGCTTTAGGAAAAGACATCGAAGCGGTTCGTTTAGGTGACTTAAATGGTGAAACAGAATATGCTTTAAAACACTTCAATGTAAATGCTCCCCGCGTGATCGAACGCTTACATGGTGAAGATGTTATCTTAGTTGACCATAACGAGTTTCAACAGTCAGCTGACGGCATTGAAGATGCGAATATCTTAATGGTAGTAGATCATCACCGTATTGCTAACTTTGAAACAGCAGGACCTTTATACTACCGTGCAGAACCAGTTGGTTGTACAGCAACAATCTTAAACAAGATGTATAAAGAACATGGTGTTGAAATTAAACCTGAAATTGCAGGCTTAATGGTATCTGCTATTATTTCAGATTCATTATTATTTAAATCTCCAACTTGTACAGATGAAGACGTTAAAGCTGCTGAAGAATTAGCTGCTATTGCTAACGTTGATATTCAATCTTACGGATTAGATATGTTAAAAGCTGGCGCAAATACTGCCGATAAGACAGCTGAAGAATTATTAAATATCGATGCAAAATCATTCTCAATGGGTGAGCACGAAGTTCGCGTTGCTCAAGTAAATACTGTTGATATCGATGAAGTATTAAGCCGTCAGGAAGAATTAGAAAATGCAATCAATGCTGAAACAGCACAAGAAGGATATGCATTATTTGTCCTTGTTGTTACTGACATCTTAAACTCTAACTCTAAAGTGTTAGCATTAGGACAACAACAAGCAGCAGTTGAAAAAGCATTCAATGTCGTATTAGATAAAAATACAGCTGTACTTGAAGGTGTCGTATCTCGTAAGAAACAAGTTGTTCCACAGCTTACAGATGTATTATCATAAATAGAAGAGGTGTTTGTCATGGAAATTATTCAAGGAAATAATAAATTCTATATCGGTGATGAAGCACAACCAGAAGCAGAAATCACTTTCCAGCCTTCAGGACAAGACACAATCGCAATCGACCACACATATACAGATCCAAAGTTACGTGGTCAGGGTATCGCTAAAGCTTTAGTATTAAAAGTTACAGATTATGCCAAGGCAAATAATTTAAAGATTATTCCTTTATGTTCATATGCACGTATCGTAATGGAACGTGATACCGAGTTAAAAGAACTGATTAAATAACAAAAAGAGACGCGGGGTGCGTCTCTTTTTGTTATATTTGAAAGAATGAAAAAATGGTATGGCTTTATTATAATTTAAATTTTCTGAATAATCAATAACTTATTTTATTAAAATGCCAATTTGTTTTTTTACTTCATCAATTACTTTCATTGTTTGATGTGAAGTCTCTAAATTGAGCGCCTTAAAATCTTTATTTTTAATCGCTTCTATGAAATGGGCTATTTCATATGACATAGGTGGTGCATCACTCACTATTTCATCAATAACTTCTCCATGACGATTCAACTTCTGAACTTTATTTGGTGCAGAGATTTTATCAATTAATATAATACCTTCTTCGCCAATAATCTCTGATGGTAAATGGCTATCAATAATTTTTGAATAGCTGAGTACAGATGTCATATAATGATGATTACAAATAATCGTACCTTGCCCATCAGCGCCAGTTGACAACAGTTTGCCAGTCGCCTGAATTGTTTTAGGCATTCCAAATAAATTAACTAAAGGACTAATAGTAT
Organism: Macrococcus epidermidis; assembly: GCF_003259695.1. Classification (GTDB taxonomy): domain Bacteria; phylum Bacillota; class Bacilli; order Staphylococcales; family Staphylococcaceae; genus Macrococcoides; species Macrococcoides epidermidis. The sequence continues at coordinate 137,273 of NZ_PZJH01000002.1, read as the reverse complement.
AGACACCTAAGTCCATTAATGCTCCGTTTCCCAGTTCAGGTTTAAAAGCATTTTCTACTATACCATCTTTATATTTATCATAGCGAGAGGAATATTGATTATAGTGGAAGTTGGCACGACGAATGATTCCGATTTCTTTAATCCATTCATGAAGTTTGATAAAAGATGGTGAGTAGATACTTTTCATCGCTTCCATGAAGAACACATCATTATTTTCCATCGCCTGATACATTAAATTAAAGTTTTTTTCACTTGTGGCGATCGGTTTTTCGCATAAAACATGTTTCCCACGATTCATTGCTTGTATTGCCTGTTGATGATGTAATATATTTGGTGTAGCTATATAAATGATATCCACTGCTTCATCATTCAACAATTTATCCATATTATCTGTAAAGTTAGGAATATGATGTTTTTCTGCAAAACTTTGCGCACGTTCAATCGTTCTGGAATAGACGCTATGTAGTTCAAATTCTGGAACAGTAATACCTGCTTCGATAAATCGATCAGTAATCCAGTTTGTTCCGATAAGACCAAATTTCATTTATTTCACCCCGTAATTTTTATCGTTTGTTTATTAAATAGTATACACCTTAACAATGCTAAATGGAGGAATTTTCATGAATATTCACGAAGATATCAAAAAGATGAAAGACTATTTTGCAACGCACGAAACAAAGCAGATTAAACTAAGAAGAAAAAAATTAAAAGCGTTAAAAAAAGCAATAAAAGCCCATGAAACAGATATTATCGATGCTTTAAACAGCGATCTTGGGAAGGGAAAAGTTGAAGCGTACGCTACTGAAATTGGCATCGTGTTAAAAGAACTTTCTACATATATCAAGGAAATCAAAAACTGGAGCAAGGTGAAATCAATCAATACGCCGATGATGCAATTTCCTGGTAAAAGTTATTTAATGTATGAACCATACGGTACTGTGCTTATCATCGGACCATTCAACTATCCATTCCAACTTGTTATGTCCCCATTAATTGGTGCTATCGCAGCTGGAAACTGTGTAGTTGTCAAACCTTCAGAACATACACCTCAAACAAGCATTGTTATCGAACAAATTTTGAAGGAAGTCTTTGAACCTGAATACGTAAAAGTGATTCAAGGAGAAAAAGAAGTAACGTCAGCTTTACTGGACGTTCGATTTGATTATATCTTCTTTACAGGTAGTACAAAAGTAGGACAAATCGTCTATGAAAAAGCTAGTAAACACCTTACACCAGTTACGCTGGAACTCGGTGGAAAGAGCCCTACAATCATAGATGATACAGCTAATATTAAAGTGGCGGCTGAACGCATTGCGTTCGGTAAATTCATGAATGCCGGACAAACTTGTATCGCACCTGATTACGTATTGATTGACAATAAAGTGAAAGACAAATTTCTTAAAGCGATGCAATCTACATTGAATGAATTTTACGGGAAAAATGCTTTAGAAAGTGAAGACTATGGTCACATTATCAATGACCAGCACTTTAATCGCTTAACAGCAATGATTGATGAAGCACATGACCGTATTCTTATTGGAGGCGCTTCAAAAGCAGATGTACTACATATTGCACCGACACTTATTGATGCTCGATTAAACGACTTATCAATGCAGGAAGAAATATTCGGACCTATCTTACCGATCATCGGTTACAATTACAAAGAAGAAATTTTTGAAACAATTCAGCAATATGAAAAACCATTGGCATTATATATATTTAGCGATGATCATGATTTTATTAGAGACGTATTCACACGTGTATCATTTGGCGGCGGATGTGTAAATGATACAATCATGCATGTCGCTAATCCTTATTTACCTTTTGGCGGTGTGGGACATTCAGGTATGGGACACTACCACGGAAAATATACATTTGAATTATTCAGTCATCAAAAAGCATATATGACAAAAAGTACGAAGTTGGAATCCGGTATTATGTTTCCACCTTACAAAGGAAAATTCAGATACGTCAAACAAATATTTAAATGATATATAAATGAAAAAGGAAGATCTCAAATTTGAGATCTTCCTTTTTAGGTTAATTATTAAATTTCTTCGTCTCTTCTTTTACGAGAAGCTGCAATTAATGCGCCACCAGCTAATAATGCTGCTGCTGCACCAGTTGCAATTGCTGCATTGTTCGCTTCACCTGTATCCGGTAAATTGCTATCTGGTGTTACAGTAGCTTTCTCTGAATCATTAACGTCAGGTAATTGACCACCATCTGTTGGAGGTGTTACTGGAGTCTTATCATCTCCACCACCATCTGCTGGAGGTGTTACTGGAGTTTTGTCATCTCCGCCACCATCTGTTGGAGGTGTTACTGGAGTTTTGTCATCTCCGCCACCATCTGTTGGAGGTGTTACTGGAGTCTTGTCATCTCCGCCACCATCTGTTGGAGGTGTTACCGGAGTTTTGTCATCTCCGCCACCGTTGTCGCCAGGAGGTGTAATACCTGTATCACAATTTGGTCCAGCTTCGCCAGTACCATAGTAACCTTGGTCTACATTAGCGTTAGATTTATCTTTTAAGTTTACGATAACATCGATTGGACCATCTGAATCAACTTCATCATGTAAGTCTGCTTCGATATTAGCGATAACTGGTGACCAGTCTAATGGGTTGTGGAAGTTTACGATGTAAGTTCCTTCAGCTAAGCCATGGAACGCATATTCTCCCCAAGCATTAGTATAAGTTTCACCAATTGTATTACCAGAGTAGTCACGTAATGTTACACGTAATCCTACAACTGGGTTTTCTCCAGCGTCTTGCATGTTGTTACGGTTAGCATCCCACCATACTTTGTTTCCGATAGATAAGTTACCAGCTGTACCTTCACCGATAGAAACAACAGAACATACTTCTGGAGGTAATGGTAATTTTGTTGGAGGTGTTACTTCTCCACCGCCGCCTGGAGGTGTTACTGGTGGCGTTACTTCTCCACCGCCGCCTGGAGGTACAATAACTGGTGAACCAGTTTTTAATACATAACCTTGGTCTACATCAAAGTTACTCGCACCATTAATGACAACACGTACATCTGTTGGTCCATCTGAATCGATTACATCATGTAAATCAGCTTCTAAGTTAGCAATGACTGGTGACCAATCTAATGGATTGTGGAAATTAACGATATAAGTGCCGTTTGGTAAGTTATCAAATTGATAATGACCATTTGCATCAGTATAAGTTGTACCGATTAAGTTACCTGCTTCGTCACGAATTGTAACTTTTAAATCTTTAACAGGTGCTTCATTTGGATCTTGTAAGTTATCTAAGTTGCCTTCTTTATCTTGATCATCCCACCATACTTTATCTCCGATAGAGTATTTACCTTCAGGTCTAACTGGGTCTGGGGTTGGTTCTGGAGTCGGTTCTGGTTTACCAGGATCTGGCGTTGGAACTGGAGTAACTACTCCACCTCCACCATTATTTACATAACCTTGGTCTACATCCAGATTGTCTTTACCATTGATATCAGCTAAAACTGCCACAGGACCGTCTGAATCAATAACTTCGTCTCCTAAGTTAGCAATAACTGGTGACCAGCCAAGTGGTGTATCAAAATCAACACGGTAAGTACCGTTTGGTAAGTTATCGAATCTGTACTGACCGTTAGCATCCGTGTAAGTTTCACCTACAAAGTTACCAGCATAGTCATGTAAAGTTACTTTAATACCTTCGATACCTTTTTCGTCAGCATCCTGAACATTATTTGGCGCTTTAGTATCTTCCTCTAATTTATCTTCCCAAACTTTGTCACCTAAAGAATATTTACCAGTATCAGGTTTTTCTGTTGTTGGAGGTTCTTCAGTTGTTGCTGGTGGTTGTTCAACTGTTGGTGGTGCTTCTGTAGTTGGTGGTTCAGGGTTACCCGGTAAATCATTTACTGAATGTCCTGCACCTTTTTTATATCCTTGGTCTACATGTAATGAATCATTGTTGTTGATTACAACACGTATATCTGTTGGACCATCTGAGTCTCTATCATCACTTGCATCAAAATCAACGTTAGCGATAACAGGTGACCAAGTTAATGGGTTTTTAAACGTTACATTATAAGTACCATTTTTTAAACCAGTAAACTCATAGTAACCAGTTGCATCTAAAGATTTTTCCGCAACGATATTACCAGCTTCATCACGTAATTCAACTTTGAAAGCCGCTAACTCTTCTGGAGTAGCTAACACTAAACTTTCATTTTCATCACGTAAGTTGTTGTTCGCTTCACCGTTAGCGCCTAAAAGATCGTCAAAGATACGACCAGCAATTTTATGGTTGCCAGTGTCCTCAACTGGTGCTTCTGTTGTCGGTGCTTCTGTTGTCGGTGCTTCTGTTGTCGGTGCTTCTGTTGTCGGCGCTTCTGTTGTTGGTGCTTCTGTTGTTGGTGCTTCTGTTGTTGGCGCTTCTGTTGTTGGTGCTTCTGTTGTTGGTGGTTCTGTTGTTGGTGGTTCTGTTGTTGGCGCTTCTGTTGTTGGCGCTTCTGTTGTTGGTGGTTCTATTTTACTATCGTCATTAACGTTATAACCAGGAACGATATATCCTTGATCTAAATTAAAGTTGTCTGCTCCATTGATTTCAAATAATGCATCCGTTGGACCTACTGAGTTTTGACCAGTTCCAACGTGTTCATTTTGACGTACTCCCTGATAAGTTAAATCAGGTGCCACAAAGTTAATTTTATATTTTCCGTCTTTCAAACCTGAAATGCTCCAGTTACCATTAGCATCAGATACAGTTCTTGCTACTTCAGCTCCACCATAATCTGAAACTATAACAGTAATGTTACCAATTCCTTTATCTTCGCCGGCATCATACATATTGTTTAAGTTAAAATCATACCAAGTTTTATCTCCAATAGTATATGTCGCTTCTGATGCTGCTGCTTCAGTCGTTGCTGCCTCAGTCGTTGTTGTATCATCTGTTGCTGCAAGCGCTTGGTTTCCTGTAAATACTAAAGATCCAATTAAAATTGAAGCTGTACCCACAGATGAAAATTTTCTGATCGAAAATTTATTTAATCTGTTAGGAAGGAAATCTAATTTACTTTTGTTTGATTTTTTCATACAAAATCCTCCTTTAAAATAAAAACATGCAATAATGCTACAATGAACACATTATACACTTTAATTCTATAGACTTTATTTTCTTAAGTAAACCCTTATTAAATCGCTTAAGATTAAAATTAATATAATTTTCAGTATTCTTGAAAAAGTATTATATTTACAAATCTAAGTTATTTATTTTGAAAATATTTACATTAAACTTTATGTTAATAACATTTTGACCATTTTCATATTTTTATAAATCAATTAAATCGAAATTTAGCAGTTAGACCAATCATTATGAAATATTTTTGAATAAAATTTAATTTTAATAATATATTCTTATAATATTTTTCAGATTAATTCACTTTATTATTTAATATGTTAAAAATAATCATTCTTGTGTAGAATTATTTATCTTAAATGTGTCTAAATTGTGACAAGTTATATATAGCGATTTTTTTACATTAAGTGCTAATATATATCTGCTCTGCGTGTTTTTAATAAAGGTATTTTAGTTCTTATATTTCTAATTTCTTCTATATTAACAGTTGCTTGAATTGTCCCTTCCCCTAATATTATTTTTGTAGTGGCTTCTCCTAATGGATTTATCACCATCGATTTACCACCAAATACCGTATCATCACACTTTCCGATACTGTTGCTTGCAATGACATAAACCTGGTTTTCAATTGCTCTAGCATAGAGTAATTTTTCAAATTGACTGATACGTTCTATCGGCCACTCTGCTACAACAAATAGTACTTCAATTCTTTCTAAAGCTAATTTCCTCGATATTTCAGGGAATCGCAGATCATAACAAATAATAACGCCCATCTTTACATTATCTATTTCAAAAATTGAAATATTATTCCCTTGTGTTAAATAATTTGGTTCATCCAGCATCGGTACTAGATGTAATTTATCGTACTGATGTATATGTTCACCATTTTTATTAATAACAATTGCCCGATTGTAAATCTTATCTTCGACTCTGACTGCAATTGATCCTCCAACAATATTTATCTGATATTGTTTTGCAAGTTCACTTAATTTTTCGATTTCTCGCTGTCCTTCTTCAGATGTTATATTTACTAATTTCTCTAATGTATATGACGTGTTCCACATCTCTGGTAATACAGCAATATCAACGTCATCGAGTGTCGATAACCAATTTGCAACTTTCTCAATATTTTTCTCGGGTTCACCAGGAATAATCTCCATTTGATAAATCGCAATTTTCATATTCTCACTCCATTTTTACAATTATTTTACATGTGTTTAATACTATTTTGTTATTATTATTTTATCATTGAAATGTTAAAAGGAGATTTTTAATGATTATTAAAGAAAGAAAATTTGATATGGAATTATCCTATTTACTGCAGCTAAGTATTCGGGCTAAACTTTCTTATGATGATAATGAAGAGATTGATACGCGGATAAAAGGAATAAACGGTGAACGAAGTTTTGATGCTATTGTGAAGCAAAATCTCAAATACGGACTAATACTAAACAATTTAAGATTTTTAGTTAATAAACAATACTTTCAAATTGATGCGCTCATTATTATGAACGGACAAATATTTATATTTGAAATCAAAAATATGTACTGTGATGTCTGCTATAAAGACAATCTATTCTATTTTCTAAATGGTACACCTATTGATAAATTAAACGAACAAAGAATTAGAACACCTAAATTATTTAAAATACTTCTTACACAAAACCACATTGGCCTGCCCTTCAACTACTACACTACATTTGTTAATCCCGATTATAAAGTTTATGGTTACCAAGTTCATGACAATATATTAGAGTATCATGATATTTACAGAATAATTACAGAGAATAGTAAGATTACTATCGATAAATATGATGAACATATTGCTAAAAAATTAATAGATTTGCAATACACTGATGAAAAATTCAATTTTAGAAAGCGTATTAATATTGAAGAATTAGGCATGGGCGTTGTATGTCAATGTCATGTTGCAAAGTACGAAAAAGTTTCGAATCGAAAATTTAAGTGTCCAGCATGCAAAAAAGAAGTTAACTGTAATGACTATTTACAAAAAGCAATCGAAGACATCCATTTAATTTATCCGATGGAGCGATTAAACGTGAATCTGGTCAAAAAATGGACAGAAAATCATATTAGTAGCGAAAAGATACGTACATATTTGAATACACATCATAAAATATTTAAGAATGGGCCATTAACATTTTATCGTTAATAACTTTAATTGATGCTGAAATTGGGGGTTTATCCATTTCGTCTTTGACTCCTCTCTCAAAATTGGAGATTCACTAATTTCAGCATCAGTTTCACCCTCGAAATTGGGGGTTCACCAATTTCAGCATCAACCCCGCTCTCGAAATTGGGGGTTCACCAATTTCAGCATCTACCCCGCTCTCGAAATTGGGGGTTCACCAATTTCGAATCCTAATCCATACAAAAAAATTCCTACCTCAATTCGAGGTAGGAATTATCTCTATAAAAATTGAACACATACGCCTTCTGGTGCACGTTTATCATTTTCTAACATTGTTAATCTTCCTGTTTCCTTATCTCTTTCAAATAGCGTCAATACACCATCAGCTTCATGTGCACAAACAAGAAAAGTATCGCTTGGATCGATATTAAAGTCACGTGGCCAGTCTCCACCCGTTCCTACAATTTCAACTAATTCAATCTTTTCTCCATCACCTAATACTTTGAATACAGCAATAGATTGATGTCCACGGTTGGAAGCATATAAATATTTACCGTCATGGCTTAATCGAATTGCTGCTCCTTGTGAGTTTTCTGTAAAGTCATTAGGAATAGAAGATAATTTATCCAGCATTTCAAATTTACCTTCTGCATATTTCAATACAACAACTTCATTGCTTAACTCTGTAAACAAGTATGCATATTTGCCATTATCATTAAATATTAAATGTCTTGGTCCCATTCCCGGCTCAACTTTTAAAGTCTCAACACGTTTAAATCCATGATCTCCAAAAGTAAATGTAATCACTTCATCAGTTCCTAAATCAACAGCAACTGCATATTTGCCATCTGGTGTTTCCTGGATATAATGCGTATGTGCGTGATCCTGACGCTCTTTATTCGTTCCCGTTCCTTCTTGTTGTGCGATATCAATTAATTCTAATACTTCACCAGTCGTTTCATCTAATTTATATAATCTTACAACACCTGGCCCGTAAACCGCTTCTAATAAATATTTACCATCTTGTGTAATCCAGATATGACACGCTGAATCTGTAGATGATAAATTGTCATTAATTACTGTTAATGTTCCATCTTCATTAATTTGATAACTCTGTATACCTGCATTGCTGTCTGCTTTTTTAATACCATACAATTTATCACCATGTTGTTGAATATATGTTGAGCCAGACACTTCGTATCCTGTTTCTACCGTCTTAATCGTCTTTTCTTCTGTATCCAATGTAAAACTATAAATCCCTTTACCGTCTTGCTTTGTATATGATCCAATAAATCCTTTTACTTCACTCATTGTATCGCCTCCTGTTAATTTCATTTTAACAAAATCACTTTCAGATTGCGAAAAGTTGAAAATAATTTATCAAAATAAAAAAGTTTTTGTTGCTTATAGTTTAGTAATACATTACAATTTGTTTGGTATTAATAAATGACAGTTTTACATTACTAATAGTTAAGTAAGACTAATATTTAAATCTTTACCAATTTTAAGGAGTGGCCAATGACTCAAACATATTACTCCAAGGCTTTTCATAATATCGATAAAGCAAAGCATGCATTGACTCCTTTATTTACGGCCTTAAAAGAGTACGAAGAACAACACGTTACAAGTTTTGATGTTCCAGGACATAAACGTGGCCTGGACCCTGACTATAAATTGAACTATTATGGCATGCGCACTTTACGTCATGACGTAAATTCGATGCCAACGCTAGATAACTTTGATCATCCAACAAGTGTTATTCAGAAATCTCAAGCTTTGATGGCTGATTTGTTTCTAGCAGAGGAAGCACACTTTTTATTAAATGGTACGACGTCTGGTATACAGGCAATGATTCTGTCTACACTCAAGCCCAAAGATAAACTGTTGCTTCCAAGAAATGTTCACAAATCTGTTTTAAATGCGATGGCACTCGCTGATGTTACACCCGTTTATATGGTACCTGAATTCGACACAGAATACGGGATTGCACATAATATCAGTGTAGAAACTGTACGCGAAACGATTGCAGCACATCCAGATGCGAAAGCATTGTTTATCATGAACCCCACATATTTCGGGGCAGTAAGTGATTTAAAAGAAATTGTTTCAATCGCGCACAATGCCGGCATTCCTGTTCTTGTGGACGAAGCACATGGTGCACATTATCGATTCTCAGAGCACTTACCACTTTCCAGTATGGAAGCTGGTGCCGATATGGCAGCAACGAGCCTACACAAAACAGGTGGCTCTTTTACTCAAACGAGTGTTCTTTTGTTTAACAGCAAACTCATTGATAAACATAAAGTAAAGAGTATTATCAATATGCTGACATCAACCTCTGCTTCATTCCTGCTGATGTCATCACTTGATATTGCACGTCATCATTTAGCACTGCACGGCAAAGAGAAAATCAACAATGTATTATCACTCGTTCAGTCATTTCGACAAAGCATCAACAAAATTCCTGGATTCTACATGTTAGAACCAGAGAAGTTTAACAGGAAATATCACCAGCAGTTAGACGAAACAAAACTGACAATCTATATTGATCATCGTCTTGATTTATCTGGTTTTGAAGTGTATCACTTGTTGCGTAGCGACTACGATATACAGATGGAACTTGCAGAACCTAATATCGTCATGGGAATTGTGTCATTTATGGATAATGAAAGTGAATTGAATCAACTCTTTGATGCACTCTCAGATATTAGCGCTAAACATTTTAACCCAGACAAACCTTTCGTTCCACCGATTCTGAAGCAGATGTCGATTCCGATGCAGAAGATGGGCTTAAGAGATGTCTTTTACTCTGAGACGAAAGTCGTTCAGATTGAAGATGCACTAAACGAAGTTTGTGCAGAAAGTTTAATGATCTATCCACCGGGTATTCCGATATTGATGGCAGGTGAAATGATCACCCAGGAAGTCATCGACTACTGGAAATTTATTAACGACCAGCCAATTATTAAGATTGGCGCAGAAAACAAAAATGAAGTATTTATAATTGATAATAAGGGAGATATTTAATAATGAAATTAACTACACTTGGAAGACACGTTTTAATTGAATACTATAACTGCGACAAAGATATTTTAAAGGACCATGATAAAGTTGAAGAAATCATGAATGAAGCTGCCCGCGTAAGTGGTGCAACAATCGTTGAAAGCTGTTTCCATACTTTCAACCCATACGGTGTAAGTGGTGCTGTTATCATCTCAGAATCACATTTAACAATTCACACATGGCCAGAATATGGCTACGCTTCAGTTGACGTATTCACTTGTGGTGATACTGTAGACCCATGGCGTGCAGAAGATTACTTACAAAAAGCTTTAAAAGCTGAACTTTCTGATTCATATGAAATCGGTCGTGGTATGGCTGATAAAATTCACAAATATTCTAAAGGTGAAATCGTCGTAGAATCATTCAAACCTGTTGAAGTAGAAGTTAAATAAGGAGGAATTGTACATGTTAGATTTATGGTATACAGAAAATCACACGGATAACGTGAAGTTCTCTATTAAAACAAATGAACATATCTTAACTGAAAAAACACCATTCCAGCAAATTGATTTCTTCAAGTCCGAAGAATTCGGTACTTTCTTCACTTTAGATGGTTTAATGATGGTTAACGAAAAAGATGAATTCGTGTATCACGATATGATTACACACGTTGCAATGGCAACAAATCCTAACATCAAGAAAGTGCTTGTTATCGGTGGTGGTGACGGTGGTACTGTACGTGAGTTAACACGTTACACATCTATCGAACAAATTGATATGGTAGAAATTGATGAGCGTGTTGTACGTTTATCTCAAGAATATCTTCCAATTACTGCAGGGAAACTAGAAGATCCACGTGTCACTTTATTATTTGAAGACGGTTTAGCATACGTGAAGAACAAAGAAGATGGTTACTATGATCTTATCTTAGTGGACTCTACGGATCCAATCGGTCCTGGTGAAGGTTTATTCTCACATGATTTCTACAACAACTGTTTCCGTGTATTAACAGATGACGGTATATTAATTAATCAGCATGAATCACCTTACTACCCAAGTTACGCACATGAAATGAAACGTGCACACTCTAAAATCAAAGGTTTATTCCCGATTACACGTGTGTACCAGTTCCATATGCCGACTTATCCATCTGGTCACTGGTTATTCGGATTTGCTTCTAAGAAGTTCGATCCTTTAAAAGATGCTGACTTAGATGCCTGGAACGCGCTTGGCTTAAAAACTAAATACTATAACACTGATATTCATACTGGTGCATTCGCTCTTCCAACATTCGTTAAGGAGATGCTCGATGATGCAACCGAATAAACACGTGTATATGAGTTGCGAAGCTTCATTTGAAGAAGCAACAACAGTAATATATGGTGCACCATTTGACGGTACGGTTTCAAACCGTCCTGGTACACGCTTTGCAGCTGATGCAATCCGTTCTGAGTCCTATGGTCTTGAAACATATAGCCCATACTTAAACAAAGATCTGGAAGATGTCCGTATTATGGATTCAGGAGACGTCGATATTACAATCGGTAACAAAATGAAAGTATTAGAAGAACTTGAAGATACGGCACGCACGATTTTAAATGCAGGGAAACTGCCATTTATGATTGGTGGCGAACATTTAGTAACGCTTGGCCCTATGCGTGCTGTTCTTGAAAAGTATCCGGATGCGATCCTTGTGCAGCTTGATGCTCATACAGACTTACGTGATGACTATATGGGAGAACCATTATCTCACGCGACAGTCGTACGTCGTATACATGACCTTGTCGGCGATAACAGAATTTATCAGTACGGTATTCGTTCAGGCACAAAAGAAGAGTTCGACTGGAGCGAAACACATACTGTACTTGAGAAATTCTCAATCGATACATTAAAGGATTTACCGGGCATTATCGGTAATGCACCTGTATACATCACAATTGATCTGGATTGTTTAGATCCATCAATCTTCCCTGGTACAGGAACACCTGAACCTGGTGGATTAACTTATAAAGAACTTGAACCTGCATTTAAAGTATTCGAACAACTGAACGTTGTTGCAGCTGATATCGTAGAATTGTCACCACCATACGACCACAGTGGCGTCTCTAATGCTGTTGCAGCGAAAGTTGCACGTGAACTATTGCTTTCAATTACGAAATAAGTTAGAACTTTTGTTCTAGCTTATTTTTTTGTATATTTTCAGATTATTATGAAATATAATAAGAGAAATATATAAGAATAAAAACAACTAGAGGTATCCCGTAATGAAATTTAAAGACTTTCCATCTAATGTTAAACTGCGAATTATTTGTGGTTTCTTTGATCACGCTGCGTCAATGAGTATTATGCCTTTCATGGTTTTATATATTGCTGATGAACTCGATAAAGTCACTTCGGGTATCCTCATGTCACTGAATGTTATTTTCGGATTGCTTTGTAATCTTGTCGGCGGCTACTTTGCAGACCGCTTCAGTCGGAAAGGACAGCTTATCTGGGGACAAACTATATTTGCGATTCTTTTTACAGTGATGGCGATTTTCATTCACCCGGATATTAATCTTGCATGGTTTGTGGCCATTATCTTTATGTGTCTCGCTATTCCAAGTGCCATGATCTTCCCGGCACTTGAAGCATTGATTATTGACTCAACCGATGAAGTTAGCAGAAAATCAGTTTATGTGACGACATACTGGTCGAATAACCTCGCTACTGCTGTCGGAACAGCAATTGGTGGACTATTTTATAAAGAACATCGCTTCCTGCTCTTTATCATTATCATTGCAATCATGTTAATCAATACGTTTATCTTCTACAAATTTCTAAAAGATCCAACGACCGAGAAAGAGAAAGTCATCGTTGATATGCACTGGATGCGCGATCTATTCGGTAAATATAAAGTAGCTTTAAAGGATACGCGCTTCGTGCTCTTCACTGCTGCTGCCGTATTTATCTTTTCTGCCGAATTTGCTTTAACCAATTATATTGGCGTACGTTTACATGAAGTATTTAAACCTATTGATTTGTTCGGTGTACACATTGATGGTGTACGCATGATGAGTTTAATGCTCATTGAAAATACAGTACTTGTTGTAACGATCACTTTTCTTGTCAACAAACTCGTCGAACCATTTAATCAACGTACCATGCTTGTCATTGGTGGACTGATGTACACATTCGGGTATGCATTAACGCATACAATTACAGTATGGTGGGTGCTTATGTTGTGTATATTATTTGCAACTATCGGAGAATTGATTCAAAGTCCGATTTATTCTGTGTATATGGCGAAACTGATGCCTGATGATGCACGTGCAAGTTATATAGCATTCAGTTCGCTTGGTTATAGTGGTGCAGGACTTGTAGCAAGTTCCGGTTTAATCGTGGGCGTCGTGTTAAACAGTGTAATGATGGGTGTATATGTCGCACTGCTTGGCATTGTAGGTGTGACGCTGATTGTCACTGCGCTTAATCTTCCTGGTAAACATCAATTTAAAACGAACAAATAAGCAGTGGAAAATTCCACTGCTTATTTTTGTTGAAAAACAGAACGTATGTTCGTATAATAAAAGAAAAGAACAAGGATGTGAGACAATGATCCACCCTATCTATGGCGAAACTGATTACAGAAAAGTTGAACCGGAGCAACTGAACCGCAACATTCCTAAAGGGCGCGGTATGATTAAATGGGCGCCATTTGCTACGATGCCACAACAATTTGCCGATGTACGACGACAAATAGAAAATCAAAATAAAGTTGAACGGCCAGAGCTTTCTGAAGACCGTGTGCAGGAAATCAATGAAACATTGCACATTGCACTTGCTAAACATCAGGATGTGACAATCGAATACTATATGGATGGTTATATTCAGTCTGTCGATATGACGATAGAGAAAATAGATCAATGGGCAGCCATTATTATCGGTTCTGTGACAAGTAATCATCAGACTTTCTTTATTTCATTTATGGATATCATCAATATTTACACCCATTAGAAAAAACGCAGGACAATGTCCTGCGTCTATATTTTCGTTTCACTTTCTTCAATAATCCCTAGCTTTATCCCTTTAATTACAGCACCTAACCTTGATTCCACACCAAGCTTTCTAATCAGCTTCGTAATGTGATATTCAACCGTACGCTTACTGATAAATAAAGCTTCACTGATTTCCTGATTTTTCATATCTTTAGCAATCATTCGCAAAATTTCTTTCTCTTGATCACTCAGCAAAGGTTTCGCTAAAACCATATCATGCTTTAAATTTTGATTAAAATAATAAACTGCACGGATACCATCTACAAGTTTATCCGTAGATTCATCCTTTAAAATGAATCCAACCGCACCATTTTCATAAGCTTTAATCTTATACTCTTCTAAGTTGTACCCACTGAGCATAATAAACTTTACGTTCGGATATTTTTTAGAATACGTCTTTACGATGTTTAAACCATTCACATCTTTTATTTTAATATCACACAGCACAATATTAGGCTGTAGCGTTTTAATATAATGCGTAAGCAGATTCGGATCTGTAAATACTTTTAACACTGACAAATCGTCTTCCGCCTCAATAATTTTGGCAACCCCGTGACCGAATAATTCATGGTCATCAAGTATAATAATTTTTACCATGAAACCACCTCTATTCTAACGGCAATGTAACACTTACAATAAGACCTTGTCTGTATGCATTTTCGTCAAACACCGAAAATTCTACAGCACCATCAAACAAGTTGACCTGGTTTATCAAGTACTTTAATCCATTGTTAGATCCTCTTACTAAAATATCTGATACGTTATGATACGGGATACCTTTACCATCATCCGAAACTTTAAATGATAAAGATGAGATTGATTCAACCACTTCAACTTTAATATGTTTAGCATCGGCATGTTTTATCGCATTGTTGATCAATTCTTTAATCATACGATAACTGCTGATTTTTATGAGTTTATCAATTATAACGTTGCTTTCCTGATAATCCAGCTGGATATCAATGATTGATTCATACAGATGACGACGAATTAAACTATTTAAACTCTCATTTAATCCAAAGTCGTCTAAATCTGCAGGAAACAGATCCTCACATGCTTCACGAATCGCATAGATTGATTCATCCAGAATCTCTTCAATATGCGCACGACTTCCATCTTTGTCTAAAGTCTTCGTCTCATTCAATGCGAGAATAATATTCTGTAAAATATCATCATGTAAGAAAATCGATAAACGTTCGCGTTCTTCTTCAAGTGCAGCATGTGATAAATAAATACGATTCTTATAATCTTCATCCATTAACTTCGTAGAATAGTTTTTCATAAAGAACTCAAACTGCTCTAATAAATGAACAAATTCGTGATATTTAAACTTTTCAACCTCGGAAGAATGAATAGCGATAAATGCATTATTCATTGCAGTACGATGAACATAAACGGTAATATCCTGCAGTTGATTAATCGCAATCGTTGAACGCTCATAAATCATATGCGTCTTAGAGATGATATCATCATAATTAAATGTTCCAGCTGGGAACTTATACTGTTCAGATTGGTCCTGCGTTTCAATAAATAAATAATAATTAGATAACTGAATATTGTTCTGAATTAAAGTATCATAAATATTCTCGTTGATATTGTTTGTAATATTTGCAGCACGATATTTTACAGCATAACGGTTACGGAAGTAGTATAATGCAACACATCCAACCAACAATAAGCTATGGATGATAATTGCAGTGATGAGCATTGGATGCTCAAGGAAAAATACATAGAATACAATCATTGAACATAGCATTAACACATTCCATATCTGAAACAATCCAAAGACAATAGATAAAAATGATTCTGAAACGATTATCTTGAATTTACAGAATGAATAAAGTAAATACAATGGGAAAATAATGAGTGTCGGTAATAAATAGTAGTAAGGAATACTGCTATTAAAAAAATGCAAAAATAAATTAAGTGTAAACATCGGTAAAATACTAAGTAATAGCGAAGCAAGAATAAAATACAATTCACGACGAATCATACCGTGAGAGTTACGAATGATTGAGAAAATCACATAAAATACACTCAGCAATAAAATGATGCACACTGTGATGAGCATAATAAACGAAAATAACACAAAGTCACTTCTCTGAAGCGTAACATTCAGTATCATTGCAATAATGAAAAGGATAAAAATTAAATAATTATTGAGTTTTAAAAATGTATTTAATTTATTTGACCTTGAGAATACTGGATAGATACTAAATAACTTCGATAACATAGCTAATACAGAAAACAGTAAAAATATTTCCATGGTTGTTCCGAATCCTTTAAACAAAGGATCATAAAATGAAAAAGATATAGTGTTAGCTAGTAATATGCAAAGTATAAAAAAATGTTTTAGTACATATGAATCAAATTTATTAAATATTTGAAGTACGACAATACTTATGAAAAAGTTAAAACAAGCTGAACAACTTATTAAAATTGTCATATCATCAGTATTCTGCACAGTTAATATAGAATATTTGATAGCATAGAAAAACTTTAAATGAAATATATATGATATAACAATTAAAGATATATAGATTGTTAATGACATACGTTTTAATCTAAAAATTGAATTCATCTTTTAATTTCCTTATTCCTTCAGTTTTATCGGGAAAAGCATCTAAAAGTATACTGTATGCTTTTTCAATGTAATAATTATACAACAATCTGCAGTAGTCTAGTGAACCCGATTGTAAAATATTTTCTCGTGAATAATACTGAAGGTTTTTATCCCCGGAAAAAAAGATATATTTAATCAATGGTAGATACATTTTTCTCTGATTAAAATCATTCTTGTGTTCAGATAAGATACTATCAATATCATTCTTAATTTGGGCAGCTATTCCCACATTTTGCATAAAATATTGTAACGGTTCATTGTCTTTATCAATGATTAAGCCAATCAAACGCATTAAGTTTCCTGACTTTTGCGTAACTAAATTGATATATTCATCTTCAGAAATATTTGGATTTTCATTAAAATCAAAAGTTACATCAAAAAATTCAGCATACCCTGCATCAACAATAAGTGCCATTACCTCATCTTGAATTTCCTGATTAAACAAACGAATAGCTTGAAGCATAGTAATATGAGACAAAAGAATTTGTTGCTCTCTAGATATCCACTCTAACAAGTAATCTCCATCAACAACATCATCGACTAAATCAAAAGCCCAAAAAACAAGCTGAATAGCAACCGAATTTCTTTGCATATCAGCTTGTGTTCCCTTATTAAATAATTTGTTGATTGTTTCGTAATAACTTCCCCAGCTATCTCGCTGGATTTTATTAGTTACATAAACTAATAATTGCTCTTCGGAATCTTTAGAAAGATTTAACTTCTTTATTAATTCCGAAATGTATTGATCGATCACTTTAGAAATCGCCAGTCCAATATTTAGAAGATTGGAACTTAAGAGGTTTTTGGGCAGCAGAGTCAATTACTGTTACTACGTCTTCGCTAAATCCTAAATTTTTGTTTTGGTTTAACAATTCTTCTAGAGATAAGTTCATTTCTTTCATCTTTAAAACAACTTGTTCTAACTCTTCTCTCATAATCATTTCCTCCATTCACTAAATGATATATTGCAAATATAATATTACACGAAATATTCAAAAAATTCGATAGAATTTTAAAAAAAATACAAAATAATTACAATATTATTTCATTGTAATCAATTTATTTTTTTCACTTTATAACCATTTAATGGGTATTAGCAAAGAAAAATCAACGTTTATATGACAATATATTAAACAATATAAATTACGTTTTAACTTACTAAATCAATTGTGAATTATTGGATACTCTATAGCACTTGCAATTGAATTATGTCATAATATATTCAACAAGCAAAAAGGAGTTCCATATGAAAAAAATACTTTTATCATTTGCTATTATGGCTTCCCTCACGACAGTTTCAACAGCACATGCTGAAGCAACCCCGACAGTACTTTATTTTCATGATAAAGACGATGAACCTATTAAAGACCTTCCTTTTAGTATCAATATAAACGAAGAAGAACAATCTCTTACTGCTTTAGATGATGGTTATTCAGTGATTGCTGAAGATATCAAAGTGATTGAAATAGCCGGACAAGAATATGAAATTAATCCTGGTGAACTGAATAATATCGAAGTTGTTAATCCCGAGGAAGTTATACCTTCTTTAGAAGAGATACCGGTGACTGAAACGCCTCTTCCAGAAGATAATCTAACGATTAAAGTTCATGCAGTAGATCGTTCATTTTCAAATTTAGAAGATGGTACCACTGTATATTTAAAATATGATGGAGAGCTTGTTGATCAAGCTGACGTATCAAACGGAAGCGTAACTTTTAATACAACTGAGCCAAACAAGATCTATGAAGTAAGTTACAACAAAACTACGGAAACAGATAATGTAAAGATTGAACCTGGTGAAGAGAAATTTTTAATCTTTGAAGCACAAACAAAGCCGATTAAACGAGATCATTCTGTTGAAACGACAACTAAAAATTCACAACTAAAAGATACGATCCGCAAATCTCCTGATGATATACCACCGTTACTTGCAAGAAGTAAGAAGGAAGATAGCTCTAATGAGGTAACACATAGAGCGTCTTCACGTACACGTAATTCAACTAATAATAGTAACGTAAAATCACAGCTTCCAGTAAAACAACCGACAGTAAATCCTATGAAACGTAATAATGAGGCTTCTGTCACGTCTGGTACAACAAGTAACGAAAATGGTTCATATAGCACGGAAAGTAATAATAATGTTTCATCAAATAATTATTCCAGCACGACAACTAGTCAAGAAAATACACGTCCATCATTTACATCGGATCATACATCACAACAAAACACATCAAGTGATGACTATGCATCTGATAGCAGCTATGCTTCGGACAGCAATTATAAAGACTATCGTAATAGCAGCAGTACTAACGATTCTAGTAATCAATCTGATAGCGCTTCTGATAATCGTTCTGAAAAAAGTTCATATAATAATACTTCCACCAACAATGCAGCAACGAACCATAAACCAACAAATAATGAAGATCAATATTTACCACATACTGGTGAGGCAATGAGCTTATTATTACCGTTAGCTGGTCTTATGACCGTTACAGCAGGTGTTGCATTATTGTACTTCACACGTAAAAAGCGTGATGATGATACTATTTAAATTAAAACGCACATGTTTATGGCATGTGCGTTTTAATTTATGTAATTTGAATTCGTCCATCACGAACTGAAAAATAAGTACCGAGTTTTGAAGTGCCTTGCATACCTTCAAAGATAAAGACACCCCCACTATTAATCATCTGCTGAGATTCTAAAGAAGAAAATACAAATGTTCTATCTGCTTTTACATCTGTGAAACGATGCAATCTTCTCATAATTTGTTCAAAACCTTTAGTTTCTCCGATTGCTACGAAACCATCTGGTATGTGTCTAGCGATACGTTTAACATATTTATTAAATGAAGATGAGTGTGGGTTCCAGCTTACAATTGCAAGCACAGTTCCGCCTGTACCATCTAAACCTCCAAATTGTTCCCACAATAATTTAAACTGATATGCTTTTATCAAATCAAGATTATTCCTACTACACCCTATTACGATATCATGAATAACTGGTCTTTGTTTTCTCATCAATTGAATCAGCTGTGACATTTCCTGCTCTAAATGAATATCTTCTAAACCATGTAATTCTTCTTGTGAAATAGATTGTAATGGACTCAATTGAACACCCCAGATAAATTTATTTTATGCAAAATAAAAAGACTCTAAATTACAGAGTCTTAAACATTTTCTGATTCAATTTTAGCAACGATTTCTTTCGTACGACGTTCGATATCTTCAAAATCTTTCTTAAAGCTGATAACAAATAAAGCTGCACCAGCAGTAACAATAACAGATAATACTAAAAATATAATAAAGATTGCTTTGAATAGAGATTTAACAAATTCCATCGGTGTTTCACTCCTCTACTGATTCTTTAAGTTTATTTTACCACATGAATAAAATGGAATGAAATAATTAACATTATCTATTCAAGATTATGATATAGTGTAAATAAGAAAAAGAAGATAGGATGAGACAAATGCCACACGTACATTTATTAGCTGCATGGCAGAACAACAATATTGAAAAAATCAAAGAAATCGTCGATAAAAATGTTCAAACGAATATCATTTATGATGACGGTGTTGAATATGAAAAAGGATATGATGAATTCATCGCAGGTATACAGTGTTATCTCGATGAAACCAAAAGATCAAATTTGGAATGGCAATTTGATGTAATGCATAAAACTGAGCGTGGTGCAGCTAATGTAGTTATTATTAAAATATCTCGTGGTGATGAACATTATAATGTTTCAGACAAAGCAGCATTATGTATATTTACATTTGATACAATTGGAGAAAAAGAGCGTAAATTGATCCGAGCATATGTTGAAAAAGGTGTAGCTAATAATTAGCTGCATCTTTTTTTATTTTTAAAATTAACATCTAATAAATTGTTTATTTTGTTAAATCTCTTAAAAATAAAGGATTTTGTTCAATATAAAATTTAAATATTGCTATGAAATAACCATATGATGAGTATAATATTTTCATGTTAACTTTTTTGAGTAAAAATAATTGCGGTGTATACGAGTGTATTAAAATTGATAATCCTTATAATAAAACTTGTAATTAAATTTTAGACAAATAAGGAGTGTTATCAATGAATAAAAAGTACATTTTACCTGCTATCGTATTATCATCGACTTTACTAGCAAGTTTAACTCAAGGCGAAACAGCTTTTGCTAAAACAGAAACAAGCAAATCACTTCACCACCTTCAGAAAGTACAATCTAAAATCGATGCAAAAAACTTCTTAAAATCTTTACCAGGTGACAAAGCTGCAAAGAAATTTTATAAACAATATGAAATTACAAAAGTAGAAAAAGACGACAAAGGATTCACACACTATACATTAAAGCCTCATAATAACGGTAAAAAAGCTCTAAATAAAGAAATTAAAATTCATGTTAACGATAAAAATCAAGTCGTTCATGTAAATGGTGAACTTGACCAAAAAGATGTGGACCCAACAAACACACAAAAATTATCTCAAGATCAAGCGGTTGATTTAGCATTCAAAGCTGTCGGTGCTGATAAAGATAAAGTGAAAAATCTTGATAACCGTAAAGTCGTTAAAAAAGCTGAAGTGGCAATCAATGCAGATAAAAATAAATATGTATACAATGTTCAATTAATCTACGTTTCTCCTGAAGCAGCAAACTGGCACGTACAAATTGATGCTGAAACAGGCGAAGTTATCAAAAAACAAAATATGTTATTCGATGCTGCAACAACAGGTTATGGATACGGTGTTGATAACAGATTTAAAAATTTAAATATCTTCCAGGAAGGTAGTTACTTCTATCTAGCTGATACTACACATACTGGAAATATTGAAACTTATGATGCATATAATACACAAACAAATTTTGACATTGTAAGAGATACAGATAAATACTTCACTTCTTCTCGTCAAAAAGCAGCAGTTGATGCACATTATTATGGCGATGTAGTATACGATTACTTTAAAAATACTCACAATCGTGACTCTTATGATGATAATGGGGCTCCAATCTATTCTGTAGTACACTATGGTTCAAATTACAACAATGCTTTCTGGAATGGCGAAGCTATGGTTTATGGTGATGGTGATGGTGTTACTTTCACTTCATTATCAGGTGCTAACGATATTATCGCACATGAATTAACACATGCTGTAACTGAGCACACAGCAGGACTTGTTTATGAAAATGAACCAGGTGCAATCAACGAATCAATGTCTGACGTATTTGGTTATTTTGTAGACCCAGACTTCTTAATGGGTGAAGATGTTTATACACCAGGTAGAGCTGGAGATGCATTACGTAGCTTCTCTCAACCAGAACTTTATGATCAACCATCACACATGGATGACTTCCAATACTTACCTAACACTAAGAGCGGTGACTGGGGTGGCGTACACATCAACTCAGGAATCCCTAACAAAGCATTCTACAACACTGTAACAAAAATGGATAAATCAAAAGCAGAACAAATTTATTATCGTGCATTATCTTACTACTTAACATCAACATCTAACTTTAAAGATACTAAAGAAGCATTAATCCAATCAGCTTTAGACTTATACGGTCAAACAGAAGCAAATACTATTAAAGCAGCTTGGGATGCAGTTGGTGTTTACTAGTAGTTGATTTTAGAAATTATTATGGCCCGATTCTTACTTGGAATCGGGCCATTTTGCTTGTTTTGGCACGGTTCCTCTTGCAATCGGGCCATTTTGCTTGTTTTGGCACGGTTCCCTCTTGCAATCGGGCCATTTTGCTTGTTTTGGCACAGTTCTCGATTAGAACCGCCCATCAATATTCATGCTCAACTTAAATTTTTAATCACATGATAAATTTACTAAGAATTACTCTAGCTATTGATTGTATAAGGATACAAACCGCCATCGGAATGATAATATACATTTCTTTAGAAAGATGAAAAAAATTAAACGAAGCTCCAATGTATAATACAGCCCATATAATATATAAACACATTGTCATCCATCTAAAACTTTCAAGTAATACACGTTGATCCCTTTCATCATCCACTTCAGCACCAGGTTCTATTGCATTAATTAAATAACTTAATCCTACTGCCATAATCATAATTCCTCCATCCATAGTAAACCCTGAAGCGATATAAGCTATAAGAATCATCGAAGTAATTGCCGTACCAAAAATAATCAACTCTCCTCTACTAAGTTTTCTTCTACTAAACATACACATCCTCCTAATATTTTCGCCATAGCATGAAATTACTCACTGAAAAAGATAAAAACATTATAGCCAAAATTATCACAATTGCACTTTCTGCTTTTAAAGTGATTAATCCAAACGTATATAGTGTAAAAAATAGCATCCCTGTAAATAGGGTCACCATATAAGATGTTTTAAATGCTCTATTGCTTAATGCGACAACGCGTTCATCTAACAATTCATCTCGATTTTGTATTCCAATTAAAATCATATGAATGCCAAGTACTAACTGCATCGCATATAGTTCCGGTTTCTCGAACATCACTAACATAAAAAATAATGATATCAGTAACAATCCACCGCCAAGAAAATATAACATCGGTCTATTGCCTTCTAAATGATTAAACATACGCATCCTCCTCACTCATAGTCACTTTCTTCTAATATAAAAATTGCTTCAACACTTACATTAAAAACTTCAGCTATCATCATTCCAAGTGGTAATGATGGATTATACTTCCCTTTTTCAATTGAAATAATTGTTTGTCTTGATACCTTCAGTTGTTTTGCTAACGTTTCCTGTGAGTATCCATGTAACTTTCTAAATTCAGCTAATTTATTCCTCATACACTCACCTCTTCAATATCATGATAACGTAAAGTTTCCTTTACGTAAAGGAAACTTTACATTATCCATTCTATTTATTCTTTGTTATACTTTCTCTATAGTGTTTACGGAGGTGTATCAATGCAACAAGTTAAAAGTGTAATCACAGAGTTTCGTGGGAGTCATTTCGATTTCGGGATAGAACAGGGAAAGTGGCTTCAAACAACATTAATGATGGAGAATCGCGAGCGTGAATGGCGTATTCGTCGCCCACGTTTCGATATAGATATTCAGGAAACAAAAGCTGCATTTAAACGTTTCGCCCCTGGTATCTGGGAGGAACTGCT
The DNA here is from genome assembly GCF_003259695.1 of Macrococcus epidermidis. Taxonomy (GTDB): domain Bacteria; phylum Bacillota; class Bacilli; order Staphylococcales; family Staphylococcaceae; genus Macrococcoides; species Macrococcoides epidermidis. The sequence continues at coordinate 113,220 of NZ_PZJH01000002.1, read as the reverse complement.
CGGTTTACAAGCTGAACTCAAGATGGATATGACTCAAATCATACAGAACTTCGGTCATTACCGCGTATATGCTAAACCTAGCGGATGTAGTGTATTCACCACCGAAGATTTTTTAGTTAGAAACTATGATTATCATCCTGCTACTTATGATGGCCGTTTCACTTTCTTCCAACCCACGGATTCAGGTTATGCGACTATGGCACCCGTTTCTCGCATCACAGGTCGAATGGACGGGATGAATGAACACGGTCTTACGATGGGATATAATTTCATGCATCGCAAAGTACCCGGAGATGGTTTCGTATGTTATATGATTGGTCGTATGATCCTTGAATGTTGTCAGTCGGTTGATGATGCTGTGCAATTCTTAAAGGAAATTCCACACCGCTCTAGTTTCAGCTACATTCTGCTTGATAAAACAGGTATTACGCAAATCGTCGAAGCCACACCGCGCGACATCATTGTACGTGAACATCATTACTGCACAAATCACTTCGAAGTGTTAACACATGAGAATCGACGTGTACTAACAGATTCTGAGATGCGTATGCGTAATTTAAAAGCGCAGACAAATCGAACTACGGATGCCGCTAATGCATTTAAAATAATGAATGACCCTGAAGCTGGCATATTCAGCGAACTATATTCCAGCTGGAGCGGAACGATTCATACAAGTTGTTACTTTCCTAAAGATTTAAGCATCCAATTTGCGCTCGGTGGCAACAACACACCAACAACATTAAACTTCCAGGATTGGTTAGATGGTAAACCACTACCAGTACAATCGTTTACGGGAAAAATCAACAGCGATATTACTTTTGCCAGTGAATAAAATAAACCCTGAATCGACGTAGATTCAGGGTTTATTTAAATGATTCAATTATTTTATACGGATTATTCTCATACAGATCAAATTTTTGTGCTTTTTTCTCTAATGCATTAAGTATGCGGTCTTCCGAAACTTTACGTGTCACAAGCTTCGAAATATTCTCTGAATTGATAGCATAAAATCCTACATCAGTCGTCTCTTCATCGTTATTTTGCAGCGTGCCACCAATCACTTCACCTAGAAATGTAAAGTTGACTACCCCGCTCGTTTTATTATGCGAACTGTACAATAAACCTTTAATCGCAACATCTAATCCAGTTTCTTCTTTTACTTCTCGCACAGCGCCACTAATCATATCTTCGTCTTTATCTAAGCGACCACCAGGTAATTCTAACGTATCACTACGATGTAAACTTCTAACCAGTAATACTTCATCTTCTTCATTTTGTACGAGAACATTTGTAGAAACGATATGTAAGTCCATCTTATAATCACCAGTCGGCGTTATGATCATATCTTTCTTTGAAATAATCCACTTATCATTTGCGAGCTTATCCGGTAACGAATTTTGATAATGTTTCGTCTTCTTTCGGAGTTCAAAGAAATCTCGATAATGCTTTTCGTCTAAATATCCCCAAACCTCTGTAATAATTGTCTTGTCCTCATTCACCCATCGACCGACCAATGTTACACCTAGCTCTAAATAATTGTTTAGTACATGTTTATGGAAATAGCGGTTTGTAGATTCGTAGCCATCAGGAATAATTTTAATCTCTGTTTTCACTTCAAACATCTCATACACACCCTTTACCTTCACTTACTTTCATTATACGTTATTTAAAATGATATTTCATTTAACTAAAATGTAAATTTAATTAATATTTAATTAATGATACGATTCAGCAAAGTTATTCAAACAGATGTTTATCATTCTCAGGTTAGAAGTTTTATAATAAATAAAAAAACTAAAGGAGTATCATTATGAAAACTTTATTAAACACCCCTTATTCATTTAAAGGCCTGGAACTAAAAAACAGAATCGTTATGCCACCGATGTGTCAATATTCTGTAGAAAAAGAGGATGGAACACCTACTGAATGGCATTACGTACATTATGCATCACGTGCTGTTGGTCAAACAGGGCTTATTATTGTAGAAATGACAAATGTTGAACCAGAAGGTCGTATTACGAAAAACTGTCTCGGTTTATGGGATGATGCACAAATCCCAGCTTATAAACATATCGTAGAAGGTATTCATAATAATGGCGCAAAAGCTGCTATTCAAATTGCTCATGCCGGCCGAAAAGCACGCGATGTTGAAACACCGGTTTCATCATCTACAACGCCAGTTGAAGAACCTACAGATTTCGGTCCAATACGCCATCCTCGTGAACTTTCAAACGAAGAAGTTAAAGCGATGGTCGTTAAATATAAAGAAAGTGTACGTCGCGCAGTTGAAGCTGGGTTTGATGCAATTGAACTTCACGGAGCACACGGTTATTTAATTCATCAATTCCATTCCCCAGGTATCAATAAACGTGACGATGAATACGGCAAGGACCTTTCATTGTTTGGCGTTGAAGTAATTAAAGCTGCAAAATCAGTAATGCCGAAAGATATGCCTTTAATCTTTAGAATTTCTGCACGAGAATATATGGATGGTGGCTATGATATAGAACATGCTTTAGCCATATCAGAAAAATATTTAAATGCTGGTGTCGACATGTTTCATATTTCTACAGGAGGTGAAGCACCTGCTGGCATTGATAAACCAGGTAACTATCCTGGCTATCAAGTACCATTTGCAAAACGCTTCAAAGAAAAGTTTGATGTACCCGTAATTGCTGTAGGTATTTTAGACGCACCCGAAACAGCTGAAATGACACTTCGTAACGATGATGCAGATTTAATTGCAGTCGGTCGCGGAATGCTTAACGATCCATACTGGGCAATCCATGCTGTGAAAGCATTACGCGATGATATTGATGTGCCTATGCAATATGAACGAGGCATCCATTAATGTATCAACATATACTTTTTGATTTAGATGGCACGTTAACTGACCCTTATATGGGCATTACGAATAGCATTATCTATTCTCTGCAAAAATTAAATATTGAAGCCCCGGATAATGCAGCCCTTATTCCGTTTATCGGTCCACCACTGCATGAAAGTTATGAAACTTTCTATCAATTATCAGGCGACATTAATGCCGAAGCAATCAAACTGTACAGAGAATACTTCAGCGATAAAGGAATGTTTGAAAATGAAGTATATCCAGGCATTCCATTACTATTACAAGCATTAAAATCGATGGATAAAAAGTTGTATATCGCAACAAGTAAACCAACGTATTTTGCTGTACCGATTTTAGAACATTTTAATCTTGCACATTACTTCGAGTCTATTACCGGTAGTGAGTTAGATGGCACACGGACTAATAAAGCAGAAGTCATCCAGCATGTCATTGATACACACGGACTCAATAGAGATGAATGCATCATGATCGGTGATCGCAAACATGATATCATCGGTGGACAAAAAAATAATATCGATACAATCGGTGTACTCTATGGTTACGGAGATGCAGATGAGATTAGACAGGCACAACCAACCTATACTATTGCAACCGTCGATTATTTATTAGATGCTATTACAAATGACACTCAATATTTTGACTATATTTGACCTTAATGTTATGATAAATATATCAAATCAATAGGAGTGATGAACATGGATAATAAATATAGTATCTTTTCTCGCGGACAAAATGTATTTGATGTTGCAAACGACATGTTAACGAAATCAGTCAGTCAATTTGCAGATAATGCTTATAATCATAGTTTTAAGTTAGATATTAAAGAAACAAATAATGATTATACTGTTCATGTAGATCTACCAGGTATTAAACAGGAAGATATTCAATTAGACTATCAAAATGACGCATTAAGTATTACAGCGAAACGCCTTGAAGAATCGGTTGTTGAGAACAATGAACACAACTACATTAAACGTGAACGTTCATTCGGTTCAATGCATCGTTCTTTATACTTACCAGATGTTCAGGTGGAAGCAATTAAAGCTACCTATAAAAAAGATGGTACGCTAGATATCGTATTACCAAAGCTACATGTTACGGAAGCACCGAAACAATCTATTAAAATAGACAGTGAAATATAAATTTATAAAATGAGTAGCAGGAAAGTAATCTTTTCCCACTACTCATTTTTTATATTTCGTTTTATATTCTAAATTTTCTGATATAATTGAGATAATTTTATCGAAAGTGGTGATATTATGCTTCAACTTAAGAAACCAAAACGCCTTAATAAAGGAGACACGATTGCGCTTGTTTCATCATCTTCAGGTTTAGCAGGCGAGCCAACGATGAAACATCGTACAACGCTTGGCATTAAACGTATTGAAGAGATGGGCTACAAAGTAAAAGTTATGCCTAACGCGTTAAAAGGTCTCGCATTTAACTATGATCATCCGAAAGCACGTGCTGAAGAGTTAATGGCAGCATTTATTGATCCGGAAGTTAAGGCGATTATCTCTACGCTTGGTGGCGATGATAGCGTACGTTTGCTACCTTATCTGGATATTGAGATTATTAGTCAACATCCTAAAATCTTTATGGGTTACTCCGATTCAACGTTTACACATTTTATTTGTTTAAAAGCTGGATTTTCAAGTTTTTATGGTTTGTCACTACTTACGGATTTTGCAGAGAATAATGCTTTTCCAGAATATTCACGAAATCATTTTAACAAGACGATAACCCAGAATGAAATCATCGGTGACATTCCGACATCAGACTTTGTATACAAACACGGATTACGCTGGGATAAAGAAAATGAATTAATAGACCGTGAACAAATTGATAATACTGGATATGACGTAGTAAATGGAAAAGGACAGGCAAGCGGACCGTTAATTGGCGGTTGTCTGGAGTTAATGATCTCTTTACGTGGCACTGATGTCTATCCGGATGAAACAGATTTTGATGGTGCGATATTATTTTTAGAAACCTCTGAAGTATTGATGCCACAATGGTTGATGGAAGATTTTATGCGTAGTTTAGGTGCGTTAGGTACTTTAGACCGTATTAACGGTATTATATTTGGACGTCCTCAAAACGGTCATTTATATGATGAATATAAAGAAGTCGTTCAGAAGATCATGAAAGAATGGGGACATGAGGATAAACCGGTGTTGTTTAATGCATCATTTGGACATAACGAACCAAAATGTATTGTACCGTATGGACGAAATGCGGTAATTGATGCCGATAATAAAACATTTACTATTACTGAGAGTGCAGTAGAATAAAAATGAGTGGGCGGAAAACAATGTTATTCGCCCACTCATTTATTATTTTGAAATTAAAATGTGCTTGAGTGGGCGAATTATAGCTTATTTCGACCACTCACCCACTAAAAATTAAATCACCCAGTTACCATCTCTAAATACTGGTTCAACTGTCCCATCTTCTTTAATACCATCAATTGATAGATCACTGCCACCCATCATAAAGTCAACATGAATCATTGATTGATTTAACCCCTTATCCATCAATTCTTCTTTGGATAAAGATTTACCATCTTTAATCGCATTAGGGAACGAACGACCTAATGCAACGTGACAAGATGCATTCTCATCATATAACGTATTGTAATAAAGGATGCCAGAGTTAGAAATCGGAGAATCGTCTGGTACTAATGCAATTTCACCTAAACGACGTGCACCTTCATCATTGTTTAGCATATTCTTCAGAACGTCATAACCGACTCCTGCTTCAAAGTCAGTAACCACACCGTCTTTAAACGTTAATTTAAAGTCATCTATAATTGCGCCTTGATAAGCAAGCGGGCGTGTATTACCAATAACACCATTAACGCGACGATAGTCTGGTGAAGTAAATACTTCTTCAGTTGGCATATTAACCTGAATCTCTACGCCGTCAGAATTTATCGCACTCGCTCCTAACCACACATGTCCTTTCGTCAAACCAATTTCAACGTCTGTTGTAGATGATTTATAATGTAATTTATCATATGCTTTTTCATTCAACTGCTGTGCTTTTTTATTTAAGGTTTCATTATGTAATTTCCATGCAGCTACAGGATCATCCTGATCGACACGCACTGCTTTTATCATCGCTTCAAGTAACTTTAACTTTGCATCTTCTCCTTTGAATTCAGGGAATACAAGTTCACCCCATTTATCATTTGGAAATCCTACAATACACCATGAGAAGTCATAACGACCAACTGCTCTTGAGAAATCTTTATTCGCTTCACCTAATGCTTTTGCCTGTGCAGCAATCTTTTTTGGGTCTGCATCTTTCAATAACTCAGGCGTTTGTGAATAGACACGTAAATGTGCTACTTTATTCTGTACAAAATCATTCGTTTCATCAATTCTATATTGCGGAATATGTTCAAACACTTCAATTGGCGCATATTCAAATTTCAATTGAGATGATGGACCATCAGTTAGTTTCTGAATAACTTCTCTTGCACCTTTTTCGTAAGCCGCTTTTGTCACCTCACGCACAAAATCAATAGCATCAATATCAGCGGTTACTACAACCGTTTGATCTGGTTGTACATTTAAACCTACGCTTACAACAGTCTCGGCATATTTTTTTACAATTTCTTTATAGTTCAAATAATTTCCTCCTCAATCTCATTGTTGATACTATTATATCGGAAACCGAAGTAAATGAAAACAAAAAAAGACGAGGCATCAATATCGCCTCTTACTCTGCAAATATTTCTATTCTTTTTACCAAATCATTTCTTAATACAAATTTCATGCCGATATGATGTTCTTTATCCTTATAATGAAATTGTGTCTGCTGTTTCGGTAATAACGACTTTTTATAAGTATCTCCGTATGCATCGATAACATCTTGTTTCGTGCTATCGATAGTAATATCACGACTCGTTTTAACAGCAGGGTTCTTAAATAAAGAAACTGCTGTGATATGATTGTTTTTGTTATCTTTTCTTATGATCAATCCTCTATGTTTAACAGATCGATAAAATGTTCTACCTTCTAACTGAATACGCGAGTCTTTCACGAAATCTTTATGTTTTTCTTCATAATTTTCACCGATTTTAATATCTCCTAAGCGTTCTTCACTTAAATCATTGTCAGGTGTAGTACAATAGTTATATAACCATAATGCGATAATCACACTTAGTATGAGCACGATAATCATTGTTACGAATTTTTTCATACTTCACACACTTTCCTATTTTATCTCTACCAATATACCATAAAATTACAAATGATGAAAATAAAAAAAGATGGGTAGTTAAACTACCCATAGAGAAGACTTACATGTATGAAAAATTATTAGCTAAGGTAAGTGTATCACTTCACATCATGGTAAACATCCGTATATACCGTAATATTTTTGAATATTTGTTCATATAAATGGTGAAAATAATATCTTTTGTTTGATTATTCTGATATTGTTATAATACATTTATATTATTAAAGCTTACAGGAGGCACTTATGACGACTTTAATCGAATATTTTAATCAAGGCTTATCTTTAGAGCAATATATTAACCAAATGGAAGTAAATAAAGCAGAAATGCATAAAATCTATGAAACTTTTGAATTACCTGTAGATGACGCACGTTTACAAACTGTAAAAGACAAACATTTAAAAGCTATCGTCATTACTGAAGATTGGTGTGGTGACGCGATGATGAACTTACCTGTGCTGATGAAAATTGCGGAAGCGACAGATATGCCGTTAAGCATTAGTTTACGTGATTCAAACTTAGATTTAATGGATCAGTATTTAACGAATGGTGGACGTTCTATTCCAAAATTTATCTTCCTGGATGAATCGGGTAATGAATATACAAACTGGGGTCCACGCGCTGAGAAAGTTCAAAATTTTGTTATGGATTTACGTAAAGATTTACCTGCTAAAGATGATAAAGATTTTGAATCTAAACAAAAAGAAGTACACCATCAAATTCATGAAAAATATAAAAATACACCTGAATTCTGGAATGAAGTTTACGCATCAATTATGGAACAGCTGACAAAATAGTCAGCTGTTTTTTATTCAAATAAATTACTTAATCCTTCATCATCACCAAATTGTTTAATCGCACTATATAGCTGAGCTCTATGATGCGTTAAATGCGTCAAAATAACGAGCAACCAGTCTAAATAAGTTTGACGTGTCTGCCAATAGGTCATTTTCATATTAAGCATTTCATCTTCTTCCAGTTGATTATAAAAATCAAGCAGAATATTCATGCTGAGTTCGAGTCTCGCTTCAAATACTTCAATTGATGTTACTTCTTTTTGCCAGTAATGATAATAATCATCCATTTCAGACTTCCCTGCACCTTTGATGATCATTAGATCAGCTTCAGGTATTAATGCAATATGTGTTAGCAATTCAAAGCAAGTTCTACCACCCGGATAGATTTCCTGTTCTAACATAAATATATCTACTTTGTTTGCAAGCATTTTGATACTTTCTACCTGACATTCAATTTGCTTAAATATCGGTTCTATAATACTAATCATTGATATCACCTACTAAATAAAGATGACGTGTCGCTCTACTGGCGATTGTATATAACAGCAACTGGTCATGCTCCAGATCATATTGATTAAATCCGACAATAAATACATGCGAGAATTCAAATCCTTTAGCCATGTAATTCGGCATGATAACTTTTCCTTTAGTGAATGTATATTGATCGTGTGTTAATAAAGTACATCCCTTTAAAGTCTGGGCTATCTTATTAGCATGTTGAACGTCACGTGCGATAATGGCGACACTTTCAGATTGCAATGCTTCTACAGTATTAACAAACGCTTCGTAATCCAGTTCTATTACATCGTCTCCCTGAACACCTAAAGACTCTGTATCATCATTACCTATCAAACCTTTCGTAAATTCAGTAATTTGAACTGTTGAACGATAAGATTTTGTTAAATGAATGACATTGATGTCATCTGGTAATTCAAATGTCACTGCAGGATGTACAATTTGATTACTATCTCCGAGCATCGTCTTTCGTGCATTGGGATATATCGCACAAATTGCTGCTAATTGGACGACTGAATAATCCTGCACCTCATCAATAATGATGTGCTGCATCATACTTTCTCTGTGCAATCCCTTTATCTTAATTGATAAATAAAGCAAAGGCGCTATATCTTCATAATACATTTGTTTGTTTCTAAATTGATTGAGTGTTGCTTCGTATGCGTTCTGATCTATCGACTTTAATATATTGAGATAAATACGTTCAATATTGATAAACTGTATATCTTTAATATATTGTTTCAGCACTTTATATTGTTTTGTCTTTTCACGTTTAGCACGTATCTCAAGTTCTTCGTCTGTACCGATATATCGTGTTACTTTCTTTAATGCTTTCGTTCTGTCTTTTATCGCTTGTTGTAAGTGTTCCTCGTAGATCGGCTGTAATTCTACCTGAATTTTTTTAAGGCGTGCATCAAGCGGAGATTCACCAAATTTATCATAAAATAAATAAGATAGATGCTCTTTCGTTACAAAAGGCGTGCCTTCAATCGTTAATATATTAAATTTAATATTTTTCACTGCAATCGATGCAATCTTTTGATCCATCTTTTGTAACAGTAACTTGCTATTTTTAATTTTAAATAACGCTCGTGCGTAATCATCTGCATGACGCATGCGCTCGATATTTTGAAATAACGATTCGACATGAAAGTGACGACGATTCATTTTATCTTTTAACCTGAAAAAGCTCGTCGCATTAATCGGTGCTTCTCCTAACTCCGGTAATACATCAGATATATAATCACCGAACATCTCATTTGGTGTAATAAACAGCATATGTTCTGCTGTCATTTTATTTCTATGTAAATATAGAAGGTAAGCAATACGCTGCATTGCAATCGAAGTTTTACCAGATCCCGGGGGTCCTAATACTAAAATATCGTGGTTGGAAGTCATACGAATAATTGCATTCTGATCCTGCTGAATCGTTGTAACGATAGACTTCATCTTGTCTTTTGCACTATCAACGAGTAGATGTTGCAAAGCGTCATCACCAATATATATTTCTGAATCGAAGACATCTAACAGGCGCTCATGTTCAATTACAATCTGAATGCGTGACAATACATCTACGACTTGTGTACCGACAGTCGGTACATTATAGCTTACTTCCCCAAGTTGGTTCTCATAATAAGTACTGGCAATTGGTGTTCTCCAGTCATAGATAATGAGATCTCCTGTTGAAGGGTCCTTCAGACTATTTAATCCAATATAAAACTTTTCTGTTTCATGCGCATCATCTTTTAATGTAACAGCACCAAAATAAGGACGGTCTTTCATCTTATTAATCTGCTCGGTAATCTTGTTTCGGTTAACCTGAATTTCTTCCTGTAATTTTAAAGAAGGTAGTACTTGTGAATATTCTATCTGTGCATCATCAGAAATTTCTGTACCAAGCTCTTCAAACGCAAAGCGGCGTTCTTCGATGAGTTCACTCGTAGATTGTGTGAGCTCTCCGGTTAATTTATTCTGTATAATATCAATCAAAGCATGCACTGCTGTTAAATGTTTCGTTTCAATTTGTTTTAAGTTCAATCTATAACCTCCTCATGCATGATACGATTCAAGTGTGATCGTCTCAACCTTCTATGTTTAAGTAGCGCAGCAAATTCTCGCGGTGTCAAATAGGATAATCGTATATGAAAATAATTGATATATTCAACGATCGCAAAGCAAAGTAAAAAAGTACTTACCATTAAATATCGCTCACTTGTCATCAATGCATAGATAAATAGCATACTACAAATCATGATGAGTACAATAGATACACGCTTAAATAATATGAACAAATGCTGCTGTTTAATCGTCATATGCATCTTACCACGCTTCTTTACTACGTCATGCATCAGTTTCCAGAAGTACGCACCAATAGCAAGAATAAAACATAACGTTATGAGCGGAACAGCAATATGGAGGCTACATGCCATTTCCTGATATTCATGATTGAAACAACAGTACATCCAGATAAGAAAGAACATTACACTTGAAAAGCCTTCACCGGTGTATAAACTTTTTAATTCTTTGATCAATGAATTTTGCATTGTTTCTCCTTTTTATGTCATAAATATATGCTTTCAGGGTATAAGTAACTATCAAACTGTGAGGTGAACCGAATGAATAACAATAATAATCAAATTTATACAGAAGTAAAATCTTCAAGAGATGAATTACTCAGCCAAATTAAAAAATTAAGCGCGTCACAATTTAACTATAATTTCGGATCAAAGTTTAAAAGTATCAAATATAATTTACTTCAAATCGCTTATGCATATCATGAAGGCTTAGATCAACACAAAGACCAGATTGGTGATTATGAGCTATTTAAAGAAAAAGGTCATACATTAAATTTCTTTGATGTAGCAAATTATTTCGATAACATTGATTATGCAATCGAACAAAATCCAGTACATCCTAACGATGTGATGCCACTTATCTTCAATGAATATGAGTTACGTGGTAAAATTCGTTTCTTAATGACTTTCTTTGAAGTGCTTGATAACAATCTTGATCAGGAAATTCAAAATTTAAAAGTAACTAGACTTAAATAAAAAAGCTCATGATGAGCTTTTTTATTTTGTATTAATTGATATGACGATGACTTAAGAAGAAAGTTTGTTTTTCTAAAAATGATAATGGTACTAATTTTAACGCTTTGTTTCTTGCTTTAATAAGTGTTTTATTTTCAAGTTGTGCTGATTTACCGATTTGACGTGATCTTAAAATCACCTTTTTCGTGTGATTTACACTTAATTTATCATATGCTTTTAATGCTTCATCAATCGGATACTTTTTGAGTTGGTTCGCTAGACACACTGCATCTTCCATAGCGAGTGATGCGCCTTGTCCCATGTTAGGTGTTGTTGCATGTGCTGCATCCCCTAACAATACGACGCGGCCTTTATAAAATGTCTTCAATGGATTGATATCATAAATATCATGTTGAATAGGGTCTCCGACAGTCTTTTCAAGCGTTTCTAACACAGCATCAGGAAATGCTTTAAAGTATTGCAACAGTTTCTTCTTATTATAATTTCTAAATTCTGTATCTCTTTCTTCGGCATTCATACAGCAGAACCAGTACACCTGATTATCTTTCAGTGGTACGATACCAAACCTACCTGTTTCTCCCCAGTACTCAAGCGCAACTTTATGATCAACAGCTACATCTTTACTCGTTCCTCTAAAACACGTGTAACCTTGATAGATTGCTTCACTATCTTTAAACATCTGTCGTCTAATGTTAGAATGTACGCCATCAGCTGCGACAATTAAATCATACTGATATTTGGCACCATCTTGTAATATTAAAGTTGGATGATTAAAGTCTTTAATATGTACAACATCTTTTATTAAATGGATATCGGCGTCATTATGCTCCAATAAAATAGCATGGAGTTGCTCACGCTGAATCGTTATATTTTCTTCTTCTGATAATGATAATATCAGTGTATTTAATAACTCATCTTTATCTGTTCTAAACTGGCATTCAATTAACGGGTTTCCCGCTGCACGTATATCTTTGTCTATTCCATACTGTTTCAAAGCACGTATAGCATTACCGCCAACACCTAAACCGACACCGAGCTGTTTCAATACATGGCGCTTTTCTAATATGTCTACCTCATGCCCGGCAGACTTTAGAGCAATCGCAGCTGTTAAACCGCCAATACCTGCTCCGATAATACCTATGCGCATGTAACTCACCTCATCTTATAATTTCTTTTTTACAACTGCACGAATTGGACTGGCATCAGCTTCTATCTTTAGTGGCAACCCAATAAAATCATAATACCCTACTCTCACTTTATTTAATTCTAAATTTTCTATAATCAATATTTGATTTTCTAAACATGCTTTGTGTGCATCGAGGGTTTCATTATCTACTGTATCTATACTAGGCATATCCGTGCCAATCACTTCAACACCAAGGTGTCCCAGATAATGTATGGCAGCACTTTCAAAGGTCATGAAGTCTCCCAAAAATACACTTTGATCTTTACTGTATACTGATTTAAACAATACAATTGGCTTATCAATCACAAGGTCCTCTAATAATTTCTGAGTAACAATTTCCTCATCGATTAACTCGATCACCTGCGCTTCACCGATTAAGCGATTAATATCAATCTCATCAATCGTTACGCCTTCATGGTCATAGTGAAAAGGTGCATCTAAATGTGTACCAGTATGTAAGCTCATTTTAATACTGCCTACATTGGCACCAGTTTGACCTTCTAACTGACTATCCATCTGATACACATAAGGCTGATCCCCTGGCCATGTTGCAATACCTTGCTTTAATGTCTGAGAAATATCAATCCACATAAAAACCCCTCACCTTCAACTGTCTGCTTTACTTACATTATAACGTAGGCGCGGCCTTTTTACAGTTTTAAGGTGAGGGATGCTTTATTTAATATCACTAAATAGTTTATTAGAAATAAATTGCTGGAAGATTAACACAATTGCGCCAACCGACCAGTAAAGCGGTAACGCTGCTGGCGAGTGGAAACTGATAAATATAATCATCAATGGACTCATTATCGCCATCGGCCACATCTGTTTGCGGCTTTCTTCAGGCATGTATTGTATAGAAATCCATGACTGGAGAAAATATAGTCCACCTGCAATGAGCATCATCAACAGATCAGGCGTACCAAGGTTAAACCAGAGAAAGCTTTGTGCTGCAATTGATTTACTGTGTATGATCGCAAAGTATAAACCGGTCAATATCGGCATCTGAACGATAATTGGTAAGCAACCCATGTTCATTGGGTTAATATTATGTTCACCGTATATTTTCATAAGTTCCTGCGATAATACGCTCTTTTCTTCCGGGTCTTTTGCTAGTTTCATCTTATCTTGTATCTCTTTTATTTTTGGACCGGCAACTTTCATATTTGCCTGCATCTTCTTTTGTTGTTTAACAGTGCTCAGCATCATCGGCATCATCATAAAGCGTACACATAACGTTACTAGTACGATTCCCATACCGTAACTGCCAGCAAAGAAACCAGCAAAGAAAGTAATTAAATCCGTAAATGGTTGGACGATGCCGTTATGAAACAAACCGTCATCTTGTGCCCCGCAACCACTTAATATCAATGTTAATACGATAAGTACACTAAAAAATCTTTTCAAATATTTCTCCTCCTATATATTAATGTTTGATTAATATATAGGAACGGCCTCTATTTCATCGCTCATCTTAGATAAACACTTAATACGCCATCTCAGTACAGGTGAGAAAATAATAATTGTTTGTTCCAAAACATTCCCAACACATTCAGTTAAAGACCATTTCTGACCCACTTGTAACTGAAGCTTTAAATGTAATAATACGAATAAGAAGGCGGCAATGTATGGTACCAGATACAACAAACGAAATGTAATATATTTGAGCAATAATGCTTCACTCAATAAACTGAGTAACAGTTCCAACATAGCCACCTCCTTCTATTAGTAAACTTATTATAATGATAAGTGACGTTGTAAGCAAATGATAATCAGCTATTCTTTATGTCTTAGTAATCTTAAGCTGTTTAAAGTCACAAGTAATGTAGCACCCATATCAGCAAATATCGCAATCCATAACGTTAACCAGCCTGGGATAACGAGTAATATCGCGATTAATTTAAGTCCTAACGCAAATCCGATATTCTGTTTGATAATATTTAATGTACGCTTGCTGAGGCGAATCACTTTCGGTAAATCACTTAAATCATCTTTCATAAATGTAATATCAGCTGTCTCTATCGCAGTATCAGTTGCTGCACCACCCATTGAAAATCCTACGTCTGCCTGAGCGAGTGCCGGTGCATCATTGACACCATCTCCAACCATTGCAATGTGACTTCCCTTTTGTTGATAGTCTTTAATTAATTTCAACTTATCTTCAGGTAACAACTCTGAATGCACACGTGTGATGGATAACGTATTTCCAATTGCATCGGCTACTGCTTTATTATCACCAGTGAGCATCAGTGTCTCTATTCGTTCTTTGTTCAACATGCGCACGACATCTATTGATTCATCGCGAAGTGTATCCTGAATAAAGAAGACAGCGATTATACGATCTTCTGTACCGAACAATACTTTTGTTGCGCCGCTTCTATTTGTTTCAGCAAGTTTCTGTGCATCAGAATCATTTACATTAAAGAATTTCTGTTGTCCGATACGATATTTTTTATCTTTATAAATACCTTGTACCCCTTTAGCGGTAACGACTTCATAATCTGTTAAGTCGACTGTTTCACAATCCGTTAGACTGTTCACGATTGCTTTGCTTAATGGATGTCCGGCATCTTTTTCAAGGGTGTAGATAACATTTTTTTCGTCTTGCGTTAGTGCTGTGAAATCAACACGTTCTACAACAACAGGCTCTCCTTTAGTTAATGTACCTGTCTTATCAAAAGCTATCGTATCGATATGACCTGCGTTCTCTAAATGAATACCACCTTTTATTAAAATACCACGACGTGCAGCACTACCAATTGCGGTAACGATCGCAACCGGTGTTGAGACAACAAGCGCACACGGACAACCTACAACGAGTACCGATAAACCTTGGTAAAGATAATGTTTGAAGTCGCCACCAAATAATGGTGGGATTACGATTACAAGCAACGCAATTAACATAATGAGTGGTGTATAGTATTTCGCAAACTTATCTACAAATTTCTGTGTCGGTGCTTTCTCACTTTGCGCTTCTTCCACAAGATGAATCATCTTCGCAAGCTTAGTTTCATGGCTGCGTTTAGTAACTCGCACTTCTAACTGTCCAGATTCATTCAGTGTCCCTGAATAAACTTCATCAGCTTTACTTTTGGATACAGGGATACTTTCTCCTGTAATACTTGCCTGATTGACATTGCTCTGACCATTTATTACAACACCATCAATCGGTACTTTCTTACCAGGCAGTATGCGCACGACGTCACCAATGCTTAAATCTTCTACAGCAACTTCTGCATATTCATTACCAATTCGCTTTAATGCCACTTCAGGTGTGAGATCAATCAGACTCTGAATGCTGTCACGCGATTTCTCCATCGCGTATCCTTCAAGCGCTTCACTTATTGCAAATAACAGGACGACCATGGCACCTTCCTGTACTTCACCTATTAACATTGCACCAATAATTGCAACGGTCATTAAGACGTTCATATCAAAGTTTAATTTAAACAGTTGTTTTAAACCTTCAATAAATAATGAATAACCACCGATTGCAATCGCTGCGATAAAGATCACTTTCGTATACAGACTATCTTCACCAACATTATAACTTGTGATTAAACCCGCAAGAAACAGAATCAAAGCGATGGCAAACGGTAAATGCGCTTTATTCTTGTAAAACGGAACTTTCTTTGTGCGCTTTACATTTGCCGGACGTACTTTAATATGATCAAATTTCCCCGCTGCTTCTAACTGTTCGACAGTGACGTCACCTGTAACATTCAATTTCGCCGCCCCGAAATTTAAATCCACTGTATCTACGCCTGGAATCGCTTCAATATTTTTCACAAATTTAGAAGCACAATTTGTACAGCTTAAACCTTCCAGACGATATGTTTCTTCTTTACTCATCAGATTCACCCCCATGCGCTAAAGCTGTACGAATCAGTGTCTTAATATGATCATCCTTCAAACGATAGAATGCATTTTTTCCTTCTTTTCTAAAATCAAGCACTTTCGCCTGATTTAAATATCTGAGATGGTGACTCGTCGTAGCGACACTCGCATCGATTATATTGGCCAGATCACATACACACAATTCATCTTCGAGTAATAAACTAAAGCAAATCTTCAAGCGTTTCTCATCTGCTAAGGCTTTATAAATAACAAGCACTGGATTTAAATCAACTAAATCCTGTTGTGATTTCACACGCTTTACCTTCTCAACATCAAACAAATATAAATCACAAGTATCTTGAGCCATACATAACCCCTCTTCCAAACTTTATTTTATTCATTCAAACATTCATTTGAATAAAGTATACATCAAACCACACATTCAAACAATTATTTGAATGAAATGTTTATAAAATTTTACTAAGGGAATATCAATTAATGAATAAATAATAATTAAAAGGAGGCTTTTAATTTAAATGGATGCAGAAAGTAATTATTTAAACATTGAAATTCAATTAGACAACGGTGAAACAGTAAACCATCAGGAGTTCTTTACTACCGATGAGAAGATCGCATTTAATAACTTCATTAAGAAACTTGATTTAAATGAGACAGGCTTTTTACCGATTAACGATGAATCATCAACTTGCTCAATTAATATCGATAAAATCGTAAAAATTACACCAAAAGACGTTAAAAATATGGGCTAACCATTATAAATACTAAAAGAGAGCGGATAAAATATCCGCTCTCTTTCCTTTTAATAATCACTCTTTAATATTTTTTCAATATACGTCCTAACCAATTTACCATTCTTATTAATGACGACTGCAGCAAGCGCATCATGATTCCCCGCGCCGGCATCAATGTTTAACGTATTGTATTGTTTTAAATATATCGGTTTCCCAATTTCAGTTGGTGTATGTCCAATAACCTGCAACTTCTTCATCTTTTTTAGCTTACCACGGAAACGTAACACACTCCACATACTCTCTGTATGAAACTTTCTAAACCCTAAAAAGTTAACGCCCGCATGAGACACGTATAGCACATCATTCTCGTAAAATAATGGTAGATCACGCATCCAACGTGCATCACCTATATATTTTTCACGTAAGTCATAATCTTCTATCGTATTCCTATAGTTCTCTTTCATGTCTGACTTTGAAGTACCTTTAAAAATATACTGCGCCATTTGATACTCATGGTTGCCCTGAATACAAATCGTATTCGGATAATCCTGCTGAAGCTTGCGTACACAACGTACAACCTCTTTCGAATGTTTACCTTTATTGATATAATCTCCAACAAAGATCAGCTGCTCTTCTTTTGGATTCCAGTGCTTTAGTATCTTCTTCAATGTATTATAACAACCATGTATATCTCCAACTAAAAAATAGTTCATTATTAACATCCTTAACGTTTGAATTTATCTTAGTTGATTATATAAGAGTTTCAAAGAATACTAAAGTTAAGATTGTGTTAAAAAATATCAATATAAACTAATTAACATCAACCGTTAAATCACCCATATCTGTTTCAAGGTCAATGGTGTGTTCTCCTTTACCAACCATACCGCCTTTAGGAATAACATCATTTAATTCAACGTCACCCATATTACTGTCAGTAGTGACATTCACATTGTCCGGTTTTCCTTTATAATAGATTGAAGCATCTCCAACATTGACGTCACCTTTTATATTGGCATCTTTATCAACATTTCTTAACGTTAGTTCACCAACATCGACACTAAACTGAATATCATCAGCAATCATTTCTTCAATGTTTACTTCTCCGACATTCATATCAATTTTTGCAATTTTTGCATCTAATTTATCAATATTAATTTCCCCAACATTTGAATCGATTATAAATTCATTGTATTGTTTTTGAGGTAACTGAAGTATTACTTTCATATTGTTCTGTTCCTGATTGAATCCGAAGTTAAAGTCGACATCGATACCACTTGATTCGCCACCAGAAATAGATAGCGTGTCATCTTTTACTGTATACTTTATTTGACTTTCATTTTTAGCATGCTTGATATCAATATGCGTTTTATTATCATCAGACTGTTTCACATCTAACATCAATGTATTAACATCTATATCAACCTTCTGATATTCATCAGTAAGTACTTCATTATTATTATACTGTCCGTAACTACTGCCAAAACCAAACATCATACTACATACTCCCATCCCTATCATTCCGATAACCATCAAACTTATTGCGACAATTAAAAGTTTCTTCATGACGATTTACCTCCCTGAATGATATTTTTATTAAATTGAATATATTGAACGATGAAACGGTTCACAAACTGCATCACTTTAAATAAAATTATGCCAAATAATAAGCCTAATCCTACACAGAATACCGTCATAAATATTTCAAAGCCATTCACTGCGCTCGCACCATTAAAGATAAAGTCTAGTATTAAAAAGAACGGTGATATGATTAGCATCAGTGCTCCAAATGCAAACGACACCATAATACTAACGTAAATAACGAACGGAATGAGCAATATAAATAAATTTAAAAAGCTTAAACCTACAATCGAAAAGATCATCTGTGCTACATTTGACGTACTCGGATCTGTCTTTGCTTTCGTTACATGATACATCGCTCGCAGTTCTTTACCAACCTGAACCGGATCGCCTAGTTCATTAATGATTTCTGCATCACTTTTACCATCCATCGCACCATCTTCAAAATGTGATTCATATTCAAACATTAAAGATTCAAATTCACCTTGTGGTAAACCATTCAATTCTTTACTTAACGTATTTAAATATTGTTGTCTATTCATATGATTCTCCCCTTCTCTTAATGAGTGCATCTACCGCGTCAACCATACCGTACCATTCTGTTTTCAAATGTTGTAAATGAACCTTTCCTTCATCGGTAATCGTGTAATATTTTCTTGCCGGACCACCTGACGTCTTACCCATATAAGTATCCAGATAACCTTCAGATACTAAACGACGCAACATCGGATAAAGCGTGCCATCAGCGATGGAAAGATGTTGTGAAATACTTTGTGATAAATCATAACCGTATTGATCCTTTACCAATATCTCCTGTAAAACGACGAGCTCAAGTACGCCTTTCTTTAATTGAACATTCATAGTCCGCCTCCTCTCACTACTAGATAATACGATATAGTGATATAAAAAAATAAGTCGTGTTGTTTACCTGATCAGATAATATTAACTATCTCTTTTACAACTATATCGTAACATCCACTAGTGAATAATTCAATATAGTTGGATTGAATTAATATATTTATTTAAATCACTCAAAATTAAAAGATAACTGTCTTTTCAAAATACTAAAATTTGAATTGTATTTTCTGTAACTAACATGTACGCTATTGTTACTTAATCATTCAAAAATAGAGGATGTCAAATGGAGAAAAAAATAAATTAAGTACAAGAAATCCATATTTAGTTATTATCAGTTCATTTTTAGTCTTCCTTACGATCGGTACTTTATTACTTTATATGCCATTCTCTCAGAAACAACCTACATCATTTGTAGATTGTCTGTTTATTGCAACGAGCGCATTCAGTGTTACAGGACTCGCAACAATTGATATTACACAAAACTTTAACACTTTCGGCCATATTATCATTATGATTCTCGTACAGTCCGGTGGTCTCGGGATTATTACGTTAGCGATGATCGTGTTTATCATGCTTGGACGTAAAGTGGGACTTAAAAGTCGCTCACTCGCAACAGAGGCATTGAATCAGCAGAACTTAGGCGGCATACTCAGACTCGTATTGAAGCTATTAATGATCAGTTTAATTTTTGAAAGTATCGGAGCAATACTGCTTGCCCTTGAATGGGTGCCTTTACTTGGGTGGAAGCGCGGACTATTTAACAGTTTCTTCATCGCAGTCAGTGCATTTAATAACGCAGGATTCGCACTTCATAGTGACAATCTTGTACAATTTAAAACGAATCCGGTCATCAACTTTATCATTACAACATTAATCATCATGGATGGATTAGGATTTACAGTCATCCTTGATATATATCAGAAAAAGAAATTTACGCATTTAAGACTTCATACAAAAATTATGATATTCGGGACGGTGATCGTGAATACAATTGCGACACTGACAATTTACTTACTTGAGATGAACAATATGAAAACAATTGGTGGGCACAGTACATTTGATCAGTTTCAAATGTCTTACTTCCAGGCAATTACAACACGAACAGCAGGCTTTAATACGGTTGATATCGGAGCGATGAATACATCGACGATTCTACTTATGATGCTATTCATGTTTATCGGTGGTGGATCGACTTCTACAGCAGGTGGGATAAAGCTAACGACCGCTGTTGTAATATTCTTCGGTACGATAAGCTTTATAAAGCAACGCGAACAAATTAGTTTATTTAAGAAGGCAATAGATACGAAATATTTATTTAAGAGCTTTGCAATCGTTGTGTTAAGTTCAACATTTATCTTCTTAATCACATTAGCGCTTGTAATCGCAGAGCCGGACTTACCGTTTCTTGCTGTGATGTTTGAAGTCATTTCAGCATTCGGTACGGTAGGACTGACGATGGGCATTACAGCAAAGCTATCAGTCGTCGGAAAACTATTAATCATTTTGATGATGATGATCGGTAAGATTGGGGTATTAACGATTGTGCTTACGTTCTCAAAACCACAGAAAGCACTGTACGCTTACCCGAAAGAAGACGTGTTAACAGGTTAATCAAATTAGAAAGTGTCACACTCGTGAGTCTGAGTGTGACACTTTTATTAGTTTTGTCACGACCGGGAACGTGAGTGTGACAAAAATGAAGTACTCATTCGAGTCTGTTAACAAAAACACATTTATTAATTATCTCGTTGAACTCGCAAGTTGCTGGGCGATATTCATCGTAATTACAGGATTGTTCATGACAATTTACCGAAAATATTTAAAGTCTGGCGCATCAACAATCACACGTAAACAATCTGCAAGAGTGCATGCCGTTCTCGTTACTGTATTAAGCATACCACTCATCCTGTTAATATTACTCTTAACTAAGAAAAAATACGCAATATAGGAAACCCGCACGCTGAATATGCGTGCGGATCATTTTATTATTCAATATTTTGTTTAATTTTCTTTAAATCTTCTTCTGAAACTTTAAAAGCTACCTCCCCAGTTTCAAGATCAACCTCTGCCAATACTTCAGCCGTCCGAGGAAACAACCCTCTCGTCAGCTTTAACTTTAGTGGAATCGAGGCATTATTGGTCATCGTCTTAAATACTTTTTTCATTTTAAACTCCCCCTTTGAATATATATTACCAAATTTTTGATTATGGTAATATTAATTTAAAGGAGTGATTATATGAGCAAAGGATATAAATATTTTTTAACATTAGCAATCATACTCGCTATACTAAATATTATATTTATCTTAATTGATTACGAATGGCGTGGAGTTTTTAGCTGGGCATCCTTCAGTTTAATAATATTGTGTGCATTCATACTAATGGTAAGAAAGTTTATGAAAAATGAAGATCATCTTGGCTCATAAATATTAAACATGAGCCAAGATGAACCAATCCCTTCATAAAACAAGCATTCTTTCATTAATATCTTCATAATAAGCCTCGATTCTTAAAATGTTCATTCATGTGTAACTCCGGTAAACAACCATTCAGTAAATCTTGTTTATTAAATAACGAAGGATCAAATACTGAAAACCACAACAACCACAAATTTCGAAACTTCCAGTATAATCTTCATCGTAAGGCTCTTCTTCCAGAAAAGAAAAGCCACATACTAAACATTAACATTAGACAATCCTCTGTAATTACCAATGCTCATATAGGCATAATTTCAAAGTTATTTCACTCCTTTTAAATAATCAAGTACGACTGTACCAACTGCTTGTGCTGAAATGAGTAATGATTTTTCTGAGATGTTGAATTTCGGATGATGATGTGGATATATTTCTCCTTCTTCAGGTGCTGCACCTGTATATATAAATGCACTTGGTCGTTCTTTAGCATAATATGCGAAGTCTTCAGATGGTGGCTGAGGTTCGCACATCTCCACTTCGAAATCGAGTGATGCATCCTTTAAAGTTTGTGCAACATAGTTTGTAAATTCAGGATCATTGTATAATGCCGGATAATCGTCGTTGTATTCCAGTTCACAAGTAACACCGTACATTTCTTCTAATCCTTTACTTAATCGTTTAATCTCACGTTCAATTGTTGCTTTCGTATCATCTGTTAAACCACGTACGTCACCTTCGATTTCAATTGAATCTTTAATGACATTGAACTGACCTTTACCATCAAATGAACCGATTGTTACAACGCCCGTTTCAAATGGGTTTAATCGTCTTGATACGACTGTCTGTAATGCTGTTACAAAGTAACTTCCTGCTACGATTGCATCATTTGCCATATGTGGTGATGAACCGTGACCACCTTTACCGATAACTTTCAGTTTAAAAAATGCACGTCCTGTCTGAACATAACCTGGTTTATAGAACACTTTACCTACCGGCATCGTACTCATAACGTGTACACCAAGTACGTTATCAACCTCGTCTAATACGCCTGCTTCAATCATACCTTTCGCACCACCTGGTGGTACTTCCTCTGCTGGCTGATGGATAACAACGACTTTACCTGTAAACGTCTCTTTCATCTCTGCTAATGTTTCAGCTAACACAAGCATATATGCTGTATGTGCGTCGTGACCACATGCATGCATCACACATTTATTCACCGATGCAAATGGTAAGCCTGTATCTTCTGTAATCGGTAATGCATCAAAATCTGCACGAATTGCTAATGTCTTTCCTGTTTTACCAGAATCAATCGTCACTTTAATGCCGCGTTCACCAATATTCGTTTCTACTTTTACGTCTTTCCCTTTATAGAAATCCGCAATATATTGTGCTGTTTTCTCTTCCTGGAAAGAAAGTTCTGGATGTTGATGTAAGTAACGTCTAATCTCAATCATTTTGTCTTCTTTTGCTTTTAAAGTTTCAATTAATTGTTTATTCATGTTCTTCATCTCCTTATGTATATTATTTATTCCCTTTTATTATATATAAAACAAAAAAGAACAAATTATGAAACCATAGTTTGTTCTTCTTCACGCATACAATTATTCATCTTTCACATATTCAAACAAATCTCCAGGTTGACAGTCCAGCTCCTTACAAATAGCTTCAAGTGTTGAAAACCATATATTTAGATGAAGCTGTCGTTCTGCAAATGATTGAACAAGGCACTTATTTAGTTCCAACACTATTAGCACCCGTTTCAGTGTTAGAGTTCGCTGAAGAATTAGGAATGAGCATGGTTAAATATGGCATGTCTGAAATTGATGCAATTCGAGCATCGACAATTACAGCAGCAGAATGTCTTTGTCTAGATAATGTCGGACAAATTAAATCAGGCTATTTGGCAGATGTTATACTCGTTAAGGAAGATCCGCTTAAAGATATTAGTGTTCTTAAAGATACAGATAATATTAAAATTGTTATCAAGGATGGTGATATCGTAAAATCAATTTAAAATAAGACGCATGATAAAAAATACTTATCATAAATTATTAAAATATAAATAGATTAACAATATACATTTTTTGAAACCCCTTACATACACATTCAGTATTTTGATACAATATAATTGTATACAAAATTCAAAAATTTAAAGGGGGGTTTTTTATGAAAAATTTTATTAACAAAAAAGGCTATTTAACGCATTTCTCCGATTCTATACAACCATCTAAAGAAGTAGTGTCATACAATAAAGTTCAGCTTACCGGGCTTTTTCTTGGACCATTACTCTTTATATTATTCCAGTTTTTCATTCAGCCAGCTGGCATTGAAGGACCGGCACGATTTGTATTAGCTGCAACGCTATGGATTGCTACATGGTGGATTACAGAACCAATACCGATAGCAGTAACTTCATTATTACCACTCGTGTTATTTCCTATAGGTCAAATAATGGATGCAGGAAAAGTAGCAGCCAATTACGGCAATGATATTATCTTCCTATTTATGGGTGGATTTATTTTAGCGATAGCTATGGAGCAATGGAATTTACATACACGTATTGCACTCAATATCATCAATAAAGTCGGTACAACAACATCTAAAATTATACTAGGATTTATGATGGCTACAGGTGTAATGAGTATGTTTGTGTCAAACACCGCTGCCGTTATGATTATGATACCAATTGGACTTGCACTAATTGCCGAAGCGGAAGTGTTAAGTGCGAATCAGGTTAATGAAAATTTGAGAAAATTTGAAAAAACATTAGTCCTGGCTATAGGTTACGCCGGAACAATTGGTGGTATGGGGACATTGATTGGAACACCACCACTCATTCTATTAGCGGGTCAGATGAAAGAATTATTTGGATTTGAAATTGGATTTGGCCAATGGATGCTTGTTGGTGTACCGAGTGTAATTATTTTACTCTTAATTACATGGTTGTACTTACATAATTTTGCCTTTAAATCAGATATGACAGAGTTACCTGGAGGTAAAGAAGTAATAGAACGTGAATTAAATAAATTAGGTAAGACGACAAGAGAAGAAAAGATAATACTTGTTATATTTATACTAGCTGCAACACTTTGGATTGTTCGTGGATTCTTCTTTTCAAATATTCCTGCACTTAAACTGATTCAGGATGGCACAATCGCCATGTTCATTTCAATTCTACTGTTTATGATACCGACGAAACGTAAATCTGGTCGTTTACTTGATTGGTCCGTCGCAAAAGAAATCCCTTGGGGTGTACTCTTACTATTCGGTGGTGGCTTAGCATTAGCAAATGCCATTACGACAAGTAAACTAGATGCATGGTTAAGTGATCAGCTAATATTATTAAAAGGCATGCCAGTGTTATTGATTATTGCAGTAACTGCATTATTCGTATTATTCTTAACAGAAATTACATCAAATACTGCCACTGCAACGATGATTCTACCTATTCTAGCTGCACTTGCATTAGCAATTAATGTTCATCCATTAGCACTGATGATACCAGCAGCAATGGGTGCGAACTGTGCATTCATGTTACCAGTAGGTACGCCACCAAATGCAATTGTCTTTGGTACTGGCAAAATTAGTATTAGAGAAATGGCCACAACAGGATTCTGGCTCAACATAATCGCATGTGTGATTATCGTAATCGCTGTATATCTGATTGTACCTTATGTATTTGGTATAGATATATCACCTTTCCCAGCAGCATTGAAATAATACTACTATCCAGTTGCTTAGCAGCTGGATGTTTTATTTATAAAATTAATACAAAGCATATTTCAAATATTAATAGTTATCATTCAAATTTCAATTGTATTTCCTGTAAATATCATGTACGCTATTCTTACTTAAATCATTCATTAAAAGAGGATGTCACATGGATAAAAAAAATAAAAAAAGTGGGCGAAATCCTTATCTCGTTATCATTAGTGCTTTTTTAGCATTTCTAACTGTTGGAACAATACTACTATACATGCCATTCTCACAGAAACAACCGACATCATTTGTAGATTGCTTGTTTATTGCGACAAGCGCATTTACAGTAACTGGATTAGCAACAATTGATATTACAGCAAACTTTAATGTTATCGGCTATACCATTATCATGATACTTGTACAAGCTGGTGGTCTAGGGATTATTACTTTAGCCATTATCGTCTTTATGATGCTTGGGAGAAAGGTTGGCTTTAAAAGAAGAAGTTTAGCTACAGAAGCGTTGAATCAGCAAAATACCGGAGGAATCCTACGACTTGTACTCATACTTTTCTTCATCAGTTTAATATTTGAAAGTATAGGTGCTTTGTTGCTGTGCCTGGAATGGATTCCTCAATTAGGATTCAAAAGAGGACTGTTCCATAGTATCTTTACTGCAGTAAGCGCCTTTAATAACGCCGGATTTGCGTTGCATAGTGACAATCTCGTACAATACCGTACAAATCCAATCATTAATTTCATTATTACAAGTTTAATCATACTCGGCGGAATAGGATTTACGGTTATCCTTGACTTATATAAGACGAAAAACTTTAAGAAACTAAGAGTCCATACGAAAGTAATGCTTTTAGGGACATTTATCATCAACTTCTGTGCAACACTAATCATCTTTGTATTAGAATACGGAAATAAAGAAACGCTTGCAGGACATTCGACATTTGACCAGCTACAGATGGCTTATTTCCAGGCAATTACGACAAGAACAGCAGGATTTAATACTATAGACATCGGCGCAATGACTACGCCGACCATTCTTATTATGATGCTGCTGATGTTTATCGGGGGAGGTTCTACTTCCACTGCAGGTGGAATAAAGCTGACAACAACTGTTGTAATCCTATTTGGTACGTATAGTTTCATTAAACAAAGAGAACATTTAACACTCTTTAAACGCACCATTGACCCGAGATTTCTATTTAAAAGCCTGGCAGTCGCAGTACTCAGTTCCGGCTTCTGCTTTACCATCGTCTTCTGTCTCGTATTAGCAGAACCAGATTTACCGTTCTTACCGCTGATGTTTGAAGTCATATCAGCATTCGGTACAGTTGGTCTGACGATGGGCATTACCACTAAACTATCTGTCATTGGTAAACTACTCATTATATTAATGATGATGATCGGGAAAGTCGGTGTACTGACAATCGTCCTGACATTCTCTAGACCAAATAAACAACTTTATAGCTATCCAAAAGAAGATATCTTAACAGGATAAAAAATTGTAGCCATTAAAAGGCTACGAATTTTTTTTAATATATAGTTTGTTTCGGATCTTCTCCGTATTTATTTGGACCATGATTACCACGGATGAAGTTGCAAATAAATAAGAATAACCAAGGCAGTGATAAAAGAAGTGTCAACATCAGCATCGGTGCCAACCCACCCTTATCGGTGAAATCAATCGGTAAAATAGGATAAACGTGTGTGAAAATGAAGCTAAGAACTACATCAACCGTCATAATCACAATCGCGATTTTACCGTTAATATTAATATCCTGCAAGCGACGACTAGCCTGAGCCATTGCAGGAATCGTATTAATATATGGGAATAATGTCGTTACGAAAAATCGGTAATGTTCACTCAAATGTGCTTTATTGCTTGAAATTACATCGATAATCATAATTAACAATCCAATTACCAATTCAATGATGATTGTCGCTAATAAATTTAACCAGTATTCTCTACGTCGTGCACGTCCAGAAAATTGAAAACCTTTCGTCCAATAAGCAATGACCGCATCTTTCATCGACATATTATTTTGCATGACTTTCACCTCTTACCTTTACAGCGATATGCATATCTCCATCTTTTAACTGGTTCGCTATTTTCTCAAATTTATCACTCGATTGCTGGAATCTCAACGTATAATTTACATTATCCACTTGCTCTTCTGCTTTAATATCCGCAATACTATCCGTTTCATAAGTAAAACGTTCATACTTACCAGCAGTATATTTGTTGTCTTTCAAACTTACAGGGATAATTGTATATTCTTTAAAGATATCAATCTGATTTCTATAAACATAAAAGTTCATTTGTTTAGTTTGCATCACACCGATCAGTTTTCCGAAATCATCTTTTTTCACGGCATTCACCGCTTCTTTTTCAGTTGCATATGATTTCATCGCGTTTTGCATACCTATTTTACGCTTATCATTATCAAACCAAATACCATCTCTACCAACTGTGATGACACCTTCCTTCGGTGTTAAAGCTATGCTTAGACCATGTTTTCCATCGTCATCCATCATCTGTTTATCGTCATCAGAAACGTCGCCAAACTTCCCAACTTTAAAATCAAATGTCCCTGCCTTACTATTTACTTTCCAGGACTTCTGTTCGAATTTTTTATTGACTTCTATTAATTCTAGTTTGTTATCAGGATATGTTAATTCTGTTTCATTGGCATTTTTAATTTCAATCAATCCTGTATATAGATAGTCAGACTTTCTATAGAAACTTTCAAACATCTGCAGAATATAATAATGATTATTCGGCAATTTATAAATGCGAGAAGATCTGGATGCGACATCCATACCTGCTTCCGTTAAATTGTTTTCCATATCACTAATAGTATCACCATAACTCCCTAAAACACCCATATCACCGTACAGTTTTGTCTCATCAAACTTATTACCTAACACATAATCTTTCGTATCCAGTACAGCACCTAAGGCAAGTATCGCGATTAATATACCCAACAATATCTTTTTCATCATCCATCTCCTATAGGTATTTGTTATTTTTACCATTAATTCATATTAGTACTAAATGTCATAAAAAGTCAATAAATGTTAGTAATCATCTTTTATTCTATTTGAAAAACTGCTACAAAAACTAACATTATAAATCAAAAAAATGAGCGCAAAATACACTCATCTCTTATTATTTCTCTAAAAATGACTTTAATTTTTGTTTATCTTTACTTAAATCTTTAACATCCTTATTAAACTTTTTATTTATTTCATCAATGGTGTAATCATAATCTTTACCATCCGCATTAATTTGCATACGCTCCAGGTTACCCACTAATCCCATCGTTACTGCTGCTAGTTTCTCAAGTTGCTCAGGATCCATATCTTTAACGTTCTCATAGTTCACTTTCAAACCATACGGCTTTTTATCAGATTCAATCTTTATCTTATAATCACCAATATCTTTAGCACCAGCTTCACTTAATATGTTAATCACCTTGCTATTATCCCCGACATATTCCGTTTTGTGCTTCCAAAGACTATCTACATTATCAACTTTCTGCTGACCACAAGCGGATAATAAGAGAATTGTAATTGCAATTAATAATTTATTCACGGGAGGACCTCCTATTTTGATTGCTTTTGTTTAATCTCCTTAATTTCCTGTTTATCAGCTGACGCTTTAATAAATGAACCAATAATTGTTCCTAAAATAGTAAATGACATTCCATTTAATCCGGGAGAATGAATATCGTTCGCATTATAATATAGATGTAGTAATAAGCAACATATCGTGACAAAACCAATCATCATATATTCATATTTTCTTTGAGACACTCTTTTTTCAAGACCAGCTAGTCGGTTCGTATTTAATAGCTGTCTCAATCTTGTTTCTCTCGGGATAGCTAATAGTGTCCCAACCATTATTAAACAAATAAAAGCAACTAAAAACGGCTCTTTATACAGGTCAGAATTGGAAAAGCCCCAAATTAATATTCCGATTAGAATAACATAAAACAGATAATTCACCCAAAGTTTACTTGTCATATGGTTTCTCCTTTGTTTTTAATATTTTATTCAGTGAATTTATTACTGTATATATAGAAATAGAGTAATTTCATCCTCTACTTAAGTTGATCAATATCTTCAAAATCATAATCTTTATAAAGTTGATCGCGATCGGTCACTTTGTTCTTAGAATTTGCAAACCATGGGATGATGATAATGAATAAGATACCTATAGTACTCGTACTATGCATAATCACATTTGAATAGTAACTATAAGCATAAACTAGCGGGATTCCTATAAAACCTATCGCTAAATATACATTAGGAGACTTTCTTAAAAATCTGAATCGCTTAATTTCTGTTGATAAAGTTGTTAAGTAAATAAATAAGAATATAAAAATCATGAAGCTAAATCTTTTAAACTGATCAATCGCTTCCAAGCGTTCTGCTTCTTTCTGAGGTAAATCGTAATAAGGATAACCTATAAATAAATCCTTTAAGATATAAATAAGAAATAACAGAAAAAGCATAAAAGCACATATCGATGGTATAAGCATTAGTCTCTTATATAAATGAAATGGTAATTCACCTTTAAAATTAAATAAGTTCTTCACATAATACCGAAATGTTTTCTTGAAATCTTTATTGTCCATAATGCACCTCAAATACCATATTAATACTATTGTATTACAATTAATGTAAGATGGAAAGTTACACTTTGATTTAGCAAAGATAATGTAAAAAGCCCATACATAGCTCGAACAAGAACGACTTTACATCCCCTTCACTCGCATGTGTAAGTGTTTGAAGCAAAACATTCTGATCAATTTTTATTTTGTTTTTTCTTATTTGTTTTTTGAACTGTACCTTCTAACTCTTCAAATACCATCATACTCGCAGCGATATGCTTACAGTAATTATCGTTAAGGGCATAAGGACAATCACATATCATCGTCATATCATCTGTATCGATATTTTCTATCTCAACTTCATAGTCTTCTGTACCATATACTATTGTATTAATACTTGTCTTATCAATGTATGTTACTTCTACTAAGTCATCCTCACAATACATTTTGCCGCGTTCTAATATTATTGGTTTAAAATAGCTTCTCCAGTTCATTCAATTTCTCCTTTTAATTTATTTGTCTAACAACCAATCAAATGCATTCAGTCAGCAATTAATTCATCTTGAAATAACTTAAATAACGTAGATTTACCAGCCCTTCTGACACCAGACACAACTTTAATCACTTGTTTATCGCGATGTCTTCTTAAAAACTCAATATATTCCGATCGTTGTACAATTTTATCCAAAATTTTCACCTCAACTTTAAACTTTTATATAAATTGCACCCAAGTTTCACTTTAACTCTAAACTTCCGGATAAATCTCAACTTATATTTACAAGTAATTTGTTATATGCTCAACAAATCAGCTTTAGGAAGCAATTCAATGAAAAAGTATTTATCAGAACTGTTAGAAACATTTGTATTAGTATTCTTTGGGACAGGGACTGCTGTTATGGCATCACTTAACCCAGACAACAACATCGGTATATTCGGCATCGCATTTGCATTCGGTTTAACTGTAATCGCAGCAGCATACGCAATCGGCGATATCTCAGGTGGACACTTAAACCCTGCAATCTCATTCGCGATGTTTTTAGATAAAAGATTATCACTTAAAGACTTTGCTATCTATTCGGTATTCCAGACAATCGGTGCATTACTTGCAACAACATTAATTTGGGCGATTCTTAAATCATTCAAAACTGAGATTCCATTCTCTTACGGTGCAAACGCGCCTGGCGATTTAACAATCTGGGGTGCATTCTTAGTTGAAGCAATCCTTACGTTTGTATTCGTATTCGTTGTATTATCAGTAACGAAAACGAAGGTTATCGCACCAAGCTTAGCAGTACTTGTAATTGGATTTACATTAACGATGGTACATCTAATCGGTATTCCGTTAACTGGAACATCAGTAAACCCTGCAAGAAGTATCGCTCCAGCATTATTCACAGGTGGCGAAGCATTATCAACATTATGGATCTTCATCGTAGCTCCATTAGTAGGTGCAGCAGTAGCAGCAGTTACACATAACTATTTAGAATCATAAAAAATAATCCAGTACACGTGAATGTGTGCTGGATTTTTTAATTTGTTTGTATGAATGTTTATGGAGTCGTGACAATTTGGTTGGTTTTGTCATGACCTAGACTCAGCTTGTGACACTATCTACATTAACTTTCTGGTTGCATACTCGTTCATCCTAACGGTTAAACTCTTCATTCTTCTTATAGTACACAACTGTTGAATAGATGAGTACTGCAGCAATTGAGAACATTGCTAAATACTGATTTTCACCTGTAAGTGTTTGATATATCCCGAGCAACATGAGTATCCCTTTTTCTTACTCATAACTCATCTTCCTCAAATATAAATACATTCTCTACTGGTTCATTGAATATTCTTGCGATGCGTACTGCAGTTAAGATGGATGGCATAAAGTCTTCGCGTTCTATTAGAGAAATCGTTTGTCTTGAGACATGCGCAAGTTTGGCAAGCTGGGTTTGGTTGTATCCATCTCTTGCACGTAGCTCTTTTAACCTATTTTTCAATATGCGCAGCTCCTTTCAATTATTTACAGTTTTATTGTAATTTATTATAGTCATTTTGACAAGTATATTAGTCAAAATGACTATAATAAATCCCACATGACATTGTCATGCGGGATTATTTTGATCGTAATTTTTGTATTCATAAAGTGTGTATAATGAAATTGCACCAAGTACGATAGGTACAAAGCTGACATAGCTTAAGAAGATATTACTGTGATTTAATAAATGTACTGACGCTCCATCAATATGCATATAATCTATATATTCATTTGCAAAACCTAATATGTATTGCAGAATTACCATCGTTGAAATTACGATGATATTAATAATAAACATAATAATTGTAGTAAGAAGATAATATTGTTTTGTCATAGCGATTTCCCCTTTTGTTTTTTCTCCATTTCTCTAAACTGTTCTTCCAGCAATCCATCTTTTTCAGCAACAAGTTTCAAAGTCATCGGAAAGAATACAATCACCAATGCAAGTGCAACAATCATAAGGATTGTAAGTAATGGAACTGGTATATTGATCATCGGTGCAAGTAATATAATAATGAGTTCCAAAAACATCATTAATCCGTAAGATTTCGCCAGTCTTTTATTAGATATAAATTGTTTTTGCCCACATTGCGGACACGTTACTTCATTATTCATCGATGGCTTCCAACCGGCTTTCATACGTTCCTTGAAACTGAATTTATAATTACAGTGTACACACTTCATCATGCGGCCTCCTTAATTATATTTATAGATTTTTTATCATAATATAATCAATTTGTTTTTCATCCCCCATATAAAATGCATGTTGATCAACCTTTTCAAACCCCATCTTCTTATAAAATTCAATCGCGTTAATATTCTTCTCCCATACACCTAGCCAAATGCGTTTGCAGGACAATGATGCAGCTTTCGTAAGCGCATGCTGATATAACTGTTTTCCTAGCCCGTGCTTCTGGAATTGTTTTAGAATATAAATTCGTTCTATTTCCATATCGTCATCGTTGTACGCTTCTGTCTGAGAGCCTTTAATATTTAACTTTAAATAACCCGCAAGTTGCTGGCCAAAATATATAAAATAAAAGAACGATTCAGGATTTAAAAGTTCTCGTTCTATTTTTTCGTCTGTAAAAGCTGTTTTTAAATAATTGTCGATGTTCTCTTTTTTATTTTGTGCTCTGAACGTTTCATTGAAAGTCTGATAAGCGATTTCCTGTAAAGCTGACTTGTCATTTATTGTGCACGCTCTAATCATATCCCCACCCCTTTTTGAAAAATATACCATATATTCAGTGAAAATAGTTAACCATAGTATAATAAATAATAGTACTTAAAGTGTTTAAAGAGGAGGGAACGTGTGAGGGTTCAAAGGATAGAAGTGGAGAATAAGCCGTATCCATTATATCTATTCTAAAGCATGAAATAGTTTTACTTCAATTTTATGATTAGTTGTTTATTAACATTCTAATCTTAAAATCAATTACCTGTGTTCAACTTGAAAATTTATGGTAAAATATTTATTACTAAAAGTAAAAAATACTTTACTTTTAGTAATAAATATTTTACCATCATAGTATAAGAGGTGATTGAAGGTGCCATTAAATAACAATAGAAAAATTCAAAATAGAATTGTTGTATTAAGAGCTGAAAGAGGCTTATCACAACGAGAAGTCGCTGATAAATTAGATGTCAGTAGGCAGACCATTATATCCCTAGAAAAAAATAGATACAATCCATCCTTGAAGTTAGCATTCGATATTGCACTTCTATTTGGTGTAGATTTACACGATGTTTTTCAGTATGAAATAGAGGAGGAGAAATAAATATGGATATTTTCCTAGCCATCTTACGTGTTGTATATGTATTAATATTCTTTGTTGCAGTGTTTATTTCTTTAAAATTCGAAATGGGAGAAGAGAATAAAGATGAACGTGGACAAAGTATTTCAAATAAATCTTATGGTCTTGTTTTTCCGTTAATACCTCTTGGATGGTTTTTAATTGAATTATATGATCAGTTCATTAGTCATCTGGACTATGAAACATATAAATTAGCCATTTGGTTTTTAATTACAGGTTTAATGATTCTTCATGCTAGTATCCTAACGGTATTAAAAAGAAGATATTAACACAGATAAATGTGGAAAAGGTGAATCGCCAGCATTCATCCTAAATGATGCAATGTATGCAGAAGATTATAATGGCAATAAAATAGAAATAGTTCTTCTCACAAATGATTTGAACATTTGGCAACAGATTCTACTCAGTCATAATTTAAATTCCTTCGAGCCAAAATTACTTAGTGATGAAGCCTATCGTCAAAAAGTTCAAAAAGAACTTTCCTAATCGTAATTTTTACTGATGTGGTTTAACGTAAAGTTGCTTTCCCACATTGAATTTGATGATTTCAAGGGAATTTACGTTGGTTTAGGATATAAAATGAAAAGGAGTGATTTTAGTAATGAATACAAGTAAAAGTATTGTATTTATCATGATAATGACAGTTATTGGATTGTTGATATTTGATAATATAGGTGTTTCGGTGGCTTTTGGAATAGGAACGGGCAGTATATTTGGTATAGTGTTTTCAGGCAAAGAATCAAAGAAAGAAGGTTGTGGCAAAAACCGATAAATATTTTCACTAACGGGTGCTTTAGTTAAATAGCAATGAATAAAAATCAGCCTGTATCTTATGTTACTATTAAGTAATTTAAGATACAGGTTTTACTATTTTTGAAATAATTACCTTTCACTTCAAATACATGTATTCAAAGTGAAAGTATTGATTTAAATGATTCTTTTGTAATTTACTCTTGATAAGATCCTGAGGTTTGATTATATGATAGTATTGCTTACATAAAACCCTTCTATCTTCCTGTTAATATTTTATGAATACACATCGTTATTAATCCTATTTTACCTTTATCACTATTTAGATCATGAAAAATTTCATAAGTGTTCATCGCAACCTCTTGAAATTTCTCAGTATGCTGCAATGGTACTTTTGTCTCACTTATTTTAAAGACATCTTCTAAGTAAAGGTCATTGGTCAATACTTCTGACTTAATTACATGTTTTTCATCATTAGTATTTATTTCATAAACGAAACTCATCGCTGCATTAAATAACTTCTGTTTAATTACTGCAATTTCCTTATTCTGAACGATTATCTTTACTTTAGGATGTAGGAATCCTTTCACATAAGCTCGCAATATTTCATTTTGTTCTGCATCTATTAATACGTATTCACCTGGCACTAGTCCTTTATTACTAATAAAAGTTGTTATTATAAATGATTTAATTGTATTCAATGATTTACATCTACCTAAAAACTTACCGTCTTCACTATAGATTAATAATTGTTGATTGAAAGACACTTCACTTGTTATTACAAATTTTTTGTATTTTACAATATCATCCGTAACGATTGCTTTATGTTCAATCGTGGAATGCTTGTATTTTTTTATATAGATGATAGCAATAATCAAATATATAATGCTTGATAATCCTATAAATAAGGCATTTAACTTATGATTATAAACATACTCTAATACCGCCCATAATATAAACAGGAAAAATATTATGAACATAATTGTGATAATTTTTTTGAATTGTTGGTGTACCAAATACTCACCTACTTTACTATATCTTAACTTTTATTTCGCTTACATTAATGATACCATGACATTATTGGAATAAAATAGTAAAAAGGAGACGTACCATGAAAAAACTATGTTTAATGATGTTGTGCACTGTAATGCTTGCAGCTTGCGGGAATGCCAAAGAGAATGAAGCGCCTGACGCAACTGATAAAGATGTTAAGAAATATGATCTCGTATATGCTGAAGTATTGAACAATGGTAATGAAAGCAAGATGTCTATGGAAGTAGGATATAAGGATAATAAGAAGTTAAAGTCTGAACGATTTGATACAGAAAATGTTACAGAGCACATTCTTAAAGATGAAAGTGCTAAACCATATATATTAATTAAGAAAAATGATGTTCATATTTTCAGGCAGCCATATATCATCTTTGATAATGAAGGTGAATTTGATGCTAAAGTCGAGAAGAAATCTGTTGTGGAGTAGATCAATATGAAAACTTTAAAAATATGCGGAATATTATTATTGCTACTTATGATACCAGAAACAACTGATGCTGGCGGTACACAAAGTTCGTCAAGTTCGAGCTCATCAAGTACCAGTTCGAGTAGTTCAGCACGATCATCTACTACATCGAGTGCTGCAGTAAACGCATCACGTATCAATACTATGAGTCGAATGAATAATACGTCACGTATGAATTCATCACAAAACTTACAGCGTGCAAAAGCAAATGCGGTAACACTTACACCACCTGTACGCAACAAAATGACACATCCATTGAAGTACCAGACGGCACATAATCAGTTTGTAAACAATCAAATATTTTACGGTGCTATGTACGGACATTCTTCAAACGTGCAAAGACAGCAAGCTTTAATCAGACAACAACTCGGTAACCGTAAAGCATATACGATAAGCGTTAAGCGAAATGGAAGAGAACGATTATATGTCGTGTCGAAAGAAATATACGATCGCATCGAAAGTGGCGATACCGTGCATATTAAAAATGGCGTGGTGACAGTGAAGGAATAGTAATGTAGATTGGGAGTGTAGATGGCGGACTTTTTCATAGTTCGACACCTACAGCTATTATTGACCTCATCCACTTGGCCTAGGTGGCGGACTTTTTCATAGTTCGACACCTACAGCTATTATTGACCTCATCCACTTGACCTAGGTGGCGGACTTTTTCATAGTTCGACACCTTTATTTTATAAAAAGCCATTTCCATCTAAACAATCCAAAAAATATTGAAAATCAGAACTTTGAATATCTTCCGTCATCGCTTCAAAAGGAATGTAGCAAAGTAACAATTCACTTAATTTCTGAGCTTGTCCATAAACTTTAAAATTTGATACCTTTTTTCCATCTTTTGATTCTAATACGATAGATACCCCTCTGCCAGAATTATGTCTTCCGATGAGCGAACGATAAGAAAGTTCAGATTCTTTAGAGTATGTATCTTCTCCTTTATTTTTATATCCAGCATCTATGATTTTATTAAGTGCATGTTTATCGCTAATATGAAATAGTTTATAAATATACTGCGGGTCAACTTCTTCATCATTGCGATAATCATCTTGATGAATTGAACGAACTGGTATTTCATACGCCTTATATTGTTTCAGCAGTGCTTCAATATTGTCTCTATCATTAGATAACCGTCTCATCTTGTTATAACGTTTGAACATTTCTTCATAAGTCATGATGTCCCTCCGAAATATTTTATAAGTACTCTTCAATCAACTTGATCACTGCAGGTGCAATTTTTTCTTTTTCATTAATATCTATATACTTCACATCAGCAATTTCGCTATTCTTCTGAATCTCCCCAATATCATCAGCATAACGATAACAACGTAATTCCACTGTTTTATCTGTATCCGGATATGCTGGACCAATTACGGTATATAAGTACAGCATGTTTTCTTTATCAAGTTGTAAACTCAACTCTTCTCGCAACTCTCTTTCTAATGAAGTACGGTCATCTTCGCCTGTTTCAATTTTCCCTCCTGGTAAATAGTAATGCTCATTCTCTCTTACTTTAACGAGCAGCAACTTCCCGTCTTTCATATGTACTAAATTTGCGCATGTGTAATGCATCTTACTCGCCTCCTATTTTTTTAAAATTATATCATAATTGAAAAGTGGAAATAAAATTGTTTATATCAATAGTTGACATTATCAACTAATTATTTTATTCTTGATTCAGGAGGTTGATCTTATGAATAATCATCAGTTTAGAAAATTAAGTCGTGCGGTTAGCAGAGGATTAGTTGAGATAGAAAAAGACGGCATCAGCTGTTGTGGTTTACCCATCCTTCAGAGTCATATATTGATTGAACTCGGTGAAAACCCTAATCTTTCACTAAATGAAGTAGCTAAAAATCTTTCATCCGAGAAAGCTAGTATCAGTCGTGCAGTTCAGTCTCTTGTTGAAAAGGGACTGGTCGATAGACAAACCGAAACTCACGACAGACGCTCTGTAACATTATCATTAACAACTAATGGTCTCGATAACTTTAACGATATTAATAAAGAGATGAACGATTATGCAGAACAAATTTTATCGCATTTTACACCTGAAGAAACAGATTCATTGTTCTATTACATGAACAAACTTGATGAAACCATTCAACTTGTAAACAATAAACAATGCAATAAGGATGAATGTCAATGAACATAGAATTATTAAAAGACATTTTTGGATCATTCTTATCATTGTCTCTAAATTTACTTATATTATTCTTCATTATTTCGATTATCATCAGTTTCTTTGAACCGTTTATTCCATTTAGTAAGCTGGAGAAAGTTATGACTGATCGCAATATGTTATTGGGCAATTTTGCGGGTGCACTATTAGGATTTATCACCCCATTTTGTTCATGTTCTACGATACCATTGCTTGTGACGATGATTAATAGAAAAATTCCTTTTCAGATCGTTATGACATACTTGTTCTCTTCACCTTTACTTGATCCATGGATACTTGGTCTAATGTATTATATTTATGGTTTTAAAGTGACAGCAATTTACGGGATTGTGACATTTTTATTCTCGATGTTAATTGGATATGTATTGGACAAACTCAAATTTAGTAAATACGTAAAAAACGTAATTGTTGAAGGCGTTGAATTACATGAAGATGCCTCAAGACGTACGAATATTCCACTTAATATCAAAGTCGCATTTATTGACACGTTAAATTTAATGAAATCTGTATTCACATACATCATTGTTGGGGCTTTAATCGGTGCAATTATAAAAGAAGCTGTACCTACTTCACTTCTCACAGCTTTAGGTGACTATAACCAGTGGATTGTAATACCCATTGCGGCAATCATCGGTGTTCCTTTGTATATAAGGCTATCAACGATGCTTCCAATTACTAACGCACTATTAGCAGGAGGGTTTCCTCTATCTCCAATGATGGCATTATTAATTGGTGGTGCCGGTGCAAGTTTACCTGAAGTGATAATGCTAAAGAGCATATTTCATAATAGACTTGTCATTGCATTTGTTGTTTCTGTATTTATTATGGCTACTTTCTCAGGATATTTGTTTTTATTATTAAATTTTAAATAAGCGAGGTGACAGTTTTGAAGATTAAAGATTTATTTAAGAAGAAAGATAGTAAATGCTGTAATATAAAAGTTGTTAATTTAGACGATAAGAAAAATGAAAATCAAAAAGATAAAAAATAAAGCTATCCCCGTTTTTCGGGGATGCTTTATAATAGTCTTTCCATAAATTAATATTTTGATCTACACCATCAATAACACCGTGCTTCATAATAGATTATTGTCATTTATGATATTCCATCAACCTCTCACGGTCAATGATTTCTCTTAGTCGCTTTATACTAGGTTCTATCATTTCTTCATCGATATAAGAATATGAAAATCTTATTTTATCTTTATCTGAATTAGAATAGATTTCTCCTGGGTTAATCAAAATATTTTCATCTAAAGCGAGTTGAAATAGCTTCTTCATATTAATTTTCTTTCTAAACTTAAACCATATATAAAATGACCCTTGTGGTTCATCCCAGTATCCAATGTCAGAAAAGTGCTTATATAGTACTTCACACATTATATTTTTTCGTTTAAGTAGTGCCGTTTTCAAACTATCAATATGCGCTTCATGATATGACTCTAACCATCTAGCAGCTATAAATTGAGAAACAGAACTTGCACCATAATCATTCTGCATTTTCAAATCTGCTAAATGCTCAATTACATTTTCATTCCCGATAATCCATCCTATCCTTAATCCTGGACTGACTGTTTTAGACAGGCTGCCTATATAGATGACATTGTTATTCTTATCTAATTGTTTTAGAGATTTTGGAATGTCATTACCAAACCATAATTCGCTATATATATCATCTTCCACAATCGGAATCCCTTTTTCTTTGCTTTGTTCGAGTAATTTATTTTTCTCAATTACTGTATATGTATTCGATGTCGGGTTATGTAATGTCGGGTTACAGTACAAAATGCTGTTGGTATAATCTTCGTCTTCTTTAAATATTGCATTAATATTATTTTTTATATATTCAATTGGTAAGACAATTAGTTTCGACTGTATAGCATGCCACGTTCTAATCGAGTTAATATATGAAGGTGTTTCAACGAGTATTTTTGATTGTGGCGTCAATAAGCCATCTGATATTAGTTTCAACCCTTGTAATGCTCCAGACGTAACACATATTTCTTCAATATTACATTCAATACCACGTTTGCTCATAAATTCTTTAATTTGATTTCTCAAATGAATATTACCTTTAGGTTCTTCGTAATTTGTTGTTAAATGATTTCGATTATCTTCAGTAATAATATTTTTCAGAATTTCATTCGGGATTAGACGAGGTGATAGTTCTCCTGTACCAAGTCTCTGTATACCTTCAATAAACTCACAACGGTTGATTTCTTGAATATAATATTGATTATTTTTCGATGCGTTATTACCGATGTAACTTTGCCAGCTTATATTATTTTGAATATATGTATTCCATTGATTATCTGCTACATAGATTCCTTTTCTTTCTTTACTTTCTAGAATACCTTTACTCTTTAATATTTCTAGTACATGAATTATTGTTGTTCTATTGACTTCATACTTCTCTGCTAATACCCGTTGAGACGGTAATTTCATACCCGCTTCTAAGATGCCGTCATTGATTGACTTTATAAGATCATCAATAATTTCTTGATATTTCGGCTTTTTCATATTTAATTTCTCCTGGTTGACCTATTATTTTTATCTGGTGGATTTAAACGTATGACTTTTTCTTTATACTATCATAAAGGAGGAGATTCAATTGATACAATCGATTTTACACGGATTCTTACTCGCATTCGGATTAATATTGCCACTCGGGGCACAGAATGTGTTTGTCTTCAATCAAGGTGCAAACCATAAACGCTTTAAAAAAATCATACCTGTCATCGTTACAGCGGGGCTTTGTGATACTTTACTCATCTTACTTGCAGTCTTTGGTGTTTCATTATTATTAAATCAATATCCAACGCTTCAACTCATTATCTATGCTATAGGTTTCATATTCTTACTTTATATGGCATGGTCACTATGGCATGAATCACCAAGTACTAATGCTGATAGTCCACCCATGTCTGCAAAGAAACAAATTAGCTTTGCACTTTCAGTATCTTTATTAAATCCTCATGCCATCATGGATACGATAGGTGTGATTGGTACAAATGCTGCAATGTACGAACATGCTGAAAAAATAGCATTCACTCTAACAACCATCTCTGTTTCATGGATATGGTTTATATCGCTAGGTCTAATAGGAAAGCTTGTCGGAAACATCGATCAAGAAGGAAAATTCATCTTAATACTTAATAAAGTGTCGAGCATCATAATTATTGCTGTAGCAGTTCTGATAGCGAAAAATATTATCGAGATATCTTAATTAAAGATACACGAAATGATTAAGTGAAACTAAAAATAAGATTTACTTGGCTCATGTTTTTATTTTATGAGTCAACTTGATTAACTTTACTCTGATTTTAGGGGCATCTTGGCTCGTGTTTTTTATTTACAAGCCACTTCACATTAACACCTTCATCATCATCCAATACTTCACTCCACCAAAAAACACCATCCATCAATTCAAATGAATCGACGAATGGTGCTATAAAAGTTATTACATCATTCCTGGCATGCCGCCCATTCCCATGTCTGGTGCTGGGTTTTCTTCCGGCATTTCTGCTACTACTGCCTCAGTCGTTAAGAACATTGCTGCTACTGATGCTGCATTTTGTAATGCTGAACGTGTTACTTTAGTAGGGTCAACGATACCTACGTCAATCATGTTTACCCACTCATCCGTTGCCGCATTATATCCTACGCCTGTTTCTGCATGTTTAATTTTTTCTACAATTACAGATCCTTCAAGTCCTGCATTCTCAGCAATTTGACGAATTGGTGCTTCTAATGCTTTTAATACAATTTTAACACCTGTTGCAACATCACCTGTTACTTCAATTGCTGCGACTTTATTGTAGATTGATACAAGTGCTGTACCACCACCTGCAACGATACCTTCTTCAACTGCTGCACGTGTTGAGTTTAATGCATCTTCAATACGTAATTTACGTTCTTTTAATTCTGTTTCAGTTGCAGCACCAACTTTAATCACTGCAACGCCACCTGCTAATTTCGCTAAGCGTTCTTGTAATTTCTCTTTATCAAATTCAGATGTTGTTTCTTCGATTTGTGCTTTTAATTGTCCTACACGTGCGTCGATATTTGATGCATCGCCGCGTCCTTCAACGATTGTTGTATCGTCTTTAGTAACGTGAACTTTCGCTGCATTACCTAACATATCAACTGTTGCATCTTTTAAGTCTAATCCTAAGTCGTCAGTAATTACTTGACCACCTGTAAGGATTGCTAAATCTTCTAACATTGCTTTACGACGGTCACCAAATCCTGGTGCTTTCACAGCAACTGCAGTGAATGTACCACGTAATCTGTTTAATACGATGTTTGTTAATGCATCGCCATCAACGTCTTCAGCTACGATTAAGATTGGACGTGATGTTTGAACGATTTGTTCTAATAATGGTAAGATATCCTGGAATGAAGAAATCTTCTTATCTGTAATTAAGATGTATGGATTTTCTAAATCAGCGATCATCTTATCAGAATCTGTCACCATATAAGGAGAAGCATATCCACGATCGAATTGCATACCTTCTACTACTTCTAATTCTGTTTTGAATCCTTTAGATTCTTCGATTGTGATAACGCC
Organism: Macrococcus epidermidis; assembly: GCF_003259695.1. Taxonomy (GTDB): domain Bacteria; phylum Bacillota; class Bacilli; order Staphylococcales; family Staphylococcaceae; genus Macrococcoides; species Macrococcoides epidermidis. The sequence goes on along the minus strand of NZ_PZJH01000002.1, from coordinate 69,909 downwards.
GTCATTACCAACTTTCTCCATCGCTTCAGAGATGAATTGACCGATTTCTTCGTCAGCTGCTGAAATTGCTCCAACTTGTGCAATTTCTTCTTTGCTTGATACTTCTTTTGAAATTGCTGCTAATTCTTCTAACGCAACTGCTACCGCTTTATCAATACCTTGGCGGATTCCTACAGGGTTTGCACCACTTGTAACGTTCTTTAATCCTTCTTGAATCATTGCTTGTGCAAGTACTGTTGCTGTAGTAGTACCGTCACCAGCGATTTCGTTTGTTTTGTTAGCAACTTCAGCGACTAATTTTGCACCCATGTTTTCGTATGGGTCTTCTAATTCAATTTCTTTTGCGATTGTTACACCATCATTTGTAATTAAAGGTGCTACAAACTTTTTATCTAAAACTACGTTACGACCTTTTGGCCCTAAAGTAACTTTAACTGCGTCAGCTAATTTATCTACACCTGCAAGCATTGAGCGTCTTGCATCTTCAGAAAACTTAATTTCTTTAACCATTATCAAATTCCTCCATTGATTTTATATTATAGAATGTATTTATTATAATTTGATTATTCTTCGATAATCGCGATGATATCTTCTTCTTTTAATACGATGTACTTCTCGTCCCCAGCTTTCACTTCAGTACCACCGAATGGTTCATAAACTACACGGTCACCTACAGCTACCTGGATATCAATTTTTTCACCATTCTCAAGGATACGGCCTGTGCCAACTGCAATGACTGTACCTTCGTTTGACTTTTCTTTTGCAGAATCAGTTAAGACGATTCCACTTGCAGTAGTTTGTTCTCTTTCAGTTTTTTCGATTACAACACGATTTCCGTATGGTTTTATCACGATAATTTCCTCCTTGAAAAATAAATTCATATTTTCTAGCACTCTATATGCTTAAGTGCTAACATAATTTTATAATAATCAAAGAAGGTCAAGAATGCAAATATTTTAATTTGATTTTTTATATTATTTTTTATCAATTCGATTGAGTTTTTATTACTACCAATTTATTGTACAATGTATGAAGTATTCAAATTTGAAGGAGAATTAAAATTTACATGAAACGTATATGGATCAACGTGCTTACTGTCTTAATTTACATCGGCTCACAGTTTTTCGTCTTAATTCCTAATATTTATTTTATGAAACAAGGTTTAAGCGAGTCAGATGCATTCTTAAAATCTATACCTTATTATGTAGCTTCTTTTATTGTTGCTTCTATTTTAGTTATATTTATCAACACACGTATTAAAAATAAAACAAAGTTAGAACGTCTTCCAAAGTCTGATACATTGGCTACAATCGGCTGGATTGTCGGTGGATTCTTTATCTCACTGTTTGCTCAGATGATCTTCGGTATGATTAATACCTATATTTTACATCAGCCACTGGAAAGTCAGAATACTAAAAACATTATGGATATCGCTAAAGCTGCACCAGTATTTATTATATTGATTGCTATTGTTGGTCCAATTCTAGAGGAATTCGTCTTTAGAAAAGTCATTTTCGGTGAACTATATGAAGTGATTAAAGGTCCTCGCTGGCTTGCTTTTACCATTGCTTTATTAATTAGCGGATTTATCTTCTCAGCAGCCCACAATGACTTCGACCATACATTAATCTATATGGGGATGTCGTTAGTGTTCAGTAGTTTATATGTTTTAACGAATCGTATCATTGTACCGATTGCCGCGCATATGTCGATGAATGCTTTTGTTGTAATCATGCAGGTCGTGTTTGCAGACAAAGTACAGGAAGCACAGGAACAATTAAAGCAAACGACACAATTGATTACTCCAATTATAAAATCATATTTTAATCTATAAAGAAACACCGAGTGGTCGGATTACGTAATAATTCGACCACTCGGTGTTGTTTTTTATTTCAAAAAGTATGTGAGTGGTCGAAATATCTATTATTTCGACCACTCACTAAAACTATTATTACCACAATTTCTTAACGCCCCATAGACGCTCTTCACAAGCTGTTATAATTGTCTTCAGCGCTTTAATACGTGCTGCACGTTTATTATTCGCAGGTATAATTACCCATGGTGCATCGTCCGTTGATGTTTTATCAATCATATCCTTACTCGCTTCAAGATATAGATCCCACTTCTCACGATTGCGCCAGTCTTCATCGGTAATCTTCCACTGCTTCTCAGGTGTAACCTGACGTTCTTCAAAACGCTTTAACTGTTCATCTTTATCTAATACTAAGAAGAATTTAATAACGATTGATCCTTCAATTGTTAAAGCACGTTCAAATTTATTAATTTCATCATACGCACGTTGCCATTCATCAGTAGATGCAAATCCTTCAACACGCTCTACTAATACACGGCCATACCAGCTTCTATCAAATATTTCGATATGACCAGTTCGTGGTACGTCTGTTGCAAAGCGCCATAAATAATGATAACTCAGCTCCGTTTCAGTCGGTGCACTAATCGCGTTCACTTCATAACCTGTCGGATCAAGACTTTCACGTACGCGTTTAATATTACCGCCTTTACCTGCTGCATCCATACCTTCATATACAAGCATCATCGGTATTTTCTCTTGATATAATGCATATTGTAATTCACGAATTCTGTTCTGTAATTTCGGTAATAGTTCTTTATATTCCGCTTTTGACATATCATCTGAAGTATCGTCAAACATATCTGTTGAGAAGTCTTCAGTGAATGCTCCGTCTACTTTACGATGTTCTGTCTTTTTCTTTTTCTCTTTTAAAGCTTTCTCTAAACGTTTAATAATCGTTTCGTACATTTCATTCGCTGCTTTACCACGTTCTGTATAATCGATATGTGTCCAAGGTGAAATCTCCTCAGTCGCCTTCATTAAATCGATCATACCTTCCTGATAATCTTTCGTCGGAATGCCTGTTTCATATTCCTGTGCTTTCCATCGAGTTAAAGGATTTTTCTTTGTTTGCTGAATATGTTCAAGTCTCTTCTGCTCATTGACTGATAAATAGAATTTAATAATTTCATAGCCATCTTCTTTAAGCATCGATTCAAAGCCCACTATTTCCTGCATTAATAAATCATAGTCTTTAATAATGTCTTTTTTCAGTTCATGGATTTCATAATCTAACTTCTGTGCATACCAGCTTCTGAAGAATAATGTTACGCCACCTTTATTCGGAATATTCTTCCAGTAAGGATATAAGAACGGATAACGTAATAACTCACTGTCTGGGCGTTGCGTCGCATAGAAGTTAGTATACTTTGCATCAAGTGTTAATAATAATTCGTTAGATAATCTTGATTTCCCTGATGCCGGAATACCTTCAAAGACTACCATTACCGGGATTCCCGCTTCATGTGTCTGTCTTACAAGTTCTGCTGTTTTGAGTGCTAAAGCTTCATCTACCTTTGTCATATTCATCCCCCTAATCTCATACATTAATTATACCATCTGAACAATAATAAATATATTCCTTATTCTGTATGTTTAGAGTATTATAAGAATAGTAAGAAAAATTAGATAATACATAGATAAGGAGCATTTTAATGACTACTTTCAATGACTACAAATATGTGAGACCCGATTTAGCAGATGCAAAGAAACAATTTTTGCAGTTATACACTGACTTTGATCAGGCACAATCTGTAGAAGAACAGATTCAAGTGATTGATAAGATTAACGCTTTACGTAACAAGATTGATTCAATGTTTAATCTGGCTTATGTCCGTGCATCAATTAATACTAAAGATGAATTCTACGAAAAAGAACGTGATTTCTTCGATGATAACAACGGTGAAATCGTCTATTTCGAATCACTTTATTACAATGCTTTAAACAGAAGTCAGTTCAAAGAGGAATTGAAGTCTGTTTATGGGGAGCAACTTTTTGATTTAGCTGAACTTTATGTGAAACAGTTCGACGAATCTATTAAAGATCTATTAAATAAAGAAAATAAGATTGCTTCTGAATACTCTAAACTTGTGGCTTCAGCTGAAATTGAATATAAAGGTGAAACGTATACTTTTGCTCAAATGGGTAAATTCCTTGAGTCTAGCGACCGTGAAGAACGTAAGTCTGCGACACTTGCTGTGCAAAATTATCGTGCTGGGTTAATGAACCAATATGATGATATTTATGACCGCTTAGTTAAAGTGCGTCACGAAATCGCAGTGAAACTAGGTTTTGACAACTTCATCGAGCTTGGTTACGTGCGTATGCGTCGTGTAGATTATACACCTGATATGGTACAAAACTATCGCGAGCAAATTAAAACGCATGTTGTGCCACTTGCACAAAAATTATATCAGGCACAAGCTGAACGTATCGGCGTTGAGCGTTTAAAAGTTTATGATGAACCGATTTTATTTACAGATGGTAATGAGTCTCCAAAAGATGATGCTCAGACGATTTTAGAAAATGGTCGTAAGATGTATCGTGAATTAAGTCCTGAAACAGATGAGTTCTATCAGTTTATGATGGAGCGTGAACTCTTTGATGTGGAAGCGAAAAAAGGTAAACAGGCAGGTGGTTATTGTACATTTATCGATGATTACAAATCACCGTTCATTTTCTCTAACTTTAACGGCACAGACCATGATATCACGGTATTAACACATGAAGCTGGACATGCCTTCCAGGTATATCGCTCTCGCGAACTCAGTGTGCCTGATTATTTATGGCCAACACATGAATCATGTGAAATTCATTCAATGAGCATGGAGTTCTTCACTTACAAATGGATGGATTTATTCTTTAATAATGCGGATAAATTTAAATATAAACATATCGGAGATGCGATTCAGTTCCTTCCTTACGGTGTTGCAGTGGACGAGTTCCAGCATATCGTCTATGGCAATCCAGAAATGACACCGAAAGAACGACGAGAAGCATGGCAATCTCTAGAAACAAAATACTTACCACATAAAGATTATGATGGTATTGCGCCGCTTATCGATGGTGCATTATGGCATAGACAAGGACATATATTCGAATCTCCATTCTATTATATCGATTACACTTTAGCTCAAGTATGTGCCTTCCAATTCTTTAAACGCTCTAGTGAAGATTTTGAAAATGCGTGGAAAAACTATCTGCATATTTGTGATATTGGTGGATCTCTGCCATTCAATAAAATTGTAGAAGCTGCGCACTTAAAATCACCATTTAAAGATGGTACATTGAAAGATGTGATGATTTTCCTTGAGAACTATCTAGATCAGATTGATACTTCTAAATTTTAATACGTAAAAATACGCTTAGGCTATAAGCTTAAGCGTATTTTTTGTAATTATTTCTTTCTCACTAAAACTGAACCTGCTAATAGAAGTGCTGCGATATATCCAAATAAAGAAGTTACTTCACCTGTTTCAGGTAGGACTTTTATCTGGTCTTTTTCTTTTTTCGGCTGTTTCTCTTTGTCTGAATCTTTTTGTTTATCTTTAGTCGATTTTGTCTTTTTTGAAGTATTAGATTTAGTTGAAGCCTTCTTCTCTTTCTTATCTGTTGCATGTACATCTTCTGTCTGTGGTGCATCATCTATATCTTTAGACTTTTCAATCTTTGTCGTCACAAGTTCCCCAACATGTTTGTCTAGTGCTGTATAGTATGCTTCTCCTTTAGCTGGCGTGAATTTACCGGGTTTATCTGTGTGCTCATGTTTGTCTTCATCTTTATTCCCATCGACAGGTGGCTTTGGTGCTGGTGGTACTGGTTTATCGTCCCCGCCTCCTGTACTTGGTATCCCTGGATTTGATGGTGTACCCGGTGTTGAAGGGTTAGTTCCAATATTATTATGATCTGTTGGAACATTCGGTCTTTCAGTTGTCACAGGCTCTGTTGGTTTTGTAACAGGGGCTGGAGCTGGTACTTGTACAGGTTGCTCAGTAGTCGGCCTTTCAGTCGTAACTGGTGGCTTTACACTTGGTTTGACAGCCTGATTATTCGTAGCAGGATTTGTTGAAGTGCTCGTCGTCTTAGCTGGTTCTTTTGCCGGCTTTTCAGTTACTTTATCATTCGTTTGAGATGTAACAATCGTCTTTTCAGTAGACTTTTTCTCCGTTGTCGGTGTTTCAGTCGTTCTTGCTTCTGTCGTAGGACGCTCTATAGTTGGTGTATCATTCGTAGATTGATTCATTTCAGTTGATACGATTTCAACAGTACTTGCTGGTTTATGTGTGATTTCATTAGCTTCTGCTGAGTTAATGTCTAATGCATTTAGACTTAACGTTAGAGCAGCTGTCGTTATAGCAAACGAATGTAGCTTTAGTTTACGCATTATACATTCCTCCAAATTTCCAATTACGTTCATTATAAAGCACATATTTATTATTTTCTATTAAGTGAGCGTATTGTTACATATATTTAACATAGTATATATAACTGCAATAAATTTATAAAAGTTGATATAATAACATTAAATCATTTTATTTTATAACGTTATATGATATATTAATTATATCATATATATAAAATATACTTAGGAGTCTTTAAATTATGGAAGCAAAATATTTTTCGAACGACACGCATATCGGTGCAATTCATTTAAATGTAAATTTTATGGAGAACAGTTTAGTTTTCTACAACGAAATTTTAGGACTGAATGTTTTAGAGTCAACAGATCAATATGCAGTACTCGGCACTAGAAACCGTCCTTTAATTTATCTGTACCAGACCAATAAAGAAAGAGTAAAATCAGCTGGATTATTTCATTTTGCGCTGTTGGTACCATCTCGTGAAGCATTAGGTAATATCTTTTTCCATCTCATCAAAACGGGTTATCCGCTTTCTGGAGCTAGTAATCATGATGTATCTGAAGCGATCTATCTACAAGATCCAGAAGGTAATGGGATTGAAATTTATCGTGATGTGCCATCTTCAAAATGGGAATTTGAAGAAAACGGCAATATCGTGATGGGTACAACTGAAATGGATTTTAGCGGTGTACTTGCTGCGAATAATAACCATCCTTTTAAAGGTTTACATCCTGATACAATTATGGGACATATGCATCTATCTGTCATCGATCTCGATAAAAGTATTGCTTTCTATAAGGATTTCTTCGGCATGGATGTTATGACTAAATACGGAACGAGTGCTGCATTTCTATCAGCAGCTGGATATCACCATCATCTCGGCTTAAATACGTGGGATAAAGCGACTGAACAACCTGAACAAGATGCACCGGGTATACGTCGTTTCGATATTCAGATGCCAAATGATGAAGATGTTGCCCATTTCAAAAAGTTATTGAACGAAAAAGGATTAACAATGCATAAAGACGGGAATTCTGAAGTAATAAAAGATCCAAATGGTATAGGTATCAGATTAATGATACGTAGTAATTAATTTTAAATAAAAGGAGAAATGACAATGAGTTTATTTAAAAAAGATTTAGCAAAAAGTTTTGAAGAGGCAATCGAAAACAGACGTTCAATTTATCACATCGAACCAAAATCACCAATTTCTGACGAAGAAATCGAAAAAATTATTTCTGACACAGTAAAACATGTACCATCAGCATTCAACTCACAAAGTACACGTGTCGTTCTTTTATTAAATGATCAACATAAAAAATTATGGGATATTACTAAAGACAGCTTAAAAGAATTAATGGGTCCAGACCGTGATTTCAGTGAAACTGAACAAAAAATCAATAGCTTTAAAGCTGGTTACGGGACTGTATTATATTACATCGATACAAAAGTAACTGAAGGATTACAAGAAAAATTCGCTGCTTATGCTCCGAAATTCCCTGTATGGGCACAACAATCAAATGCAATGCACCAATTTGCAATCTGGACAGCGTTTGCCAATAAAGGATTAGGTGCATCATTACAACATTATGATGGCGTAATCGATGAAAAAGTAGCAAGTGAATTCGATATTCCTGCAACTTGGGAACTTGTTGCGCAAATGCCGTTCGGTTCAGTTGGTTCAGAAGCTGGTCCAAAAGACTTCCAACCTGTAGAAAACCGCTTTATCGTTAAAAAATAACCTTATAAAAAAGATCATTGAAAAAATATTTCAATGATCTTTTTTGAATTACTTAACATTATTGGGCGTCCTGAATATCTTCACGTGCATTGTTAACGTTTGTTAAACTTTTAATAACTACTTCACTTTGTATTGAACCAATTCTTAAATATACTGCATCAATAATAGCCAGTTGTACAAGACGAACCGTCATCGTCCCAACTTTAAAATCACTTTCTTCTTTCGCCATAGCAAGCGCGATATCTGCCATGCGTAAAGCAGGTGAAGGTACTTTTTGAGTAAGTAGGATAATCGTAATCTTTTGTTTCTTTGCATATTTAATTACTTCGATAATTTCTTTACTTCTACCTGATGAAGTTATCGCAAACAATACGTCGCCTGGTTCGAAGTTTGCAAGCATTGATACTGCGGTAAATGAATCATTTGCAAGATGTGCAAGTTTATCAATTTGCGCAAGCTTAAGTCGAAAGTCTTCTCCAACGACTTGAGCTATCCCTACTCCAAATATCATCATACGCTTTGCTTTAATAATTGCTTGTGCTGCATCATCAATTATTTTTGGCGATAATATTTTTTCTGTATTGTATAAAGCTTGAATTGAATTATTGAATACTTTTTCTTTTAACACTTCAACTGAATCTGTAAATTCTATCTTAGAAGGTTTTTTCTCAGTGTCAATCGTATGTAATTCTCTTGCAAGTTCTACTTTTACAACTTTGATTCCAGAGAGTCCTAGGCGCTTGCTGAACCGTACGATGGCAGCTTCACTGGTCCCTGCCGTTTTCGCTATCTCTTTAATTGGTAAATTCACAACTTTTACAGGTTGATCTATCATCAAATCTGCAATACGTTTTTCAACCGGTGTGAATGTGTCGTACATTTGTGTAATTTGGCCTAAAACGGAATACATAGCTAATAACCTCCAAACTTTTCATTAAAAATAAGACAATATTACAAAATATTAATTAGAATTAATACTTATATATATTATATACTATATGTTGGGAATAATTTAAATAAATATTTAAATTTTTGATAAAAAATAATGCTTTTTATTAAAAAAAACTACAATTTTAGGAAAATCGTAGTTTTAAATCATTTATATTTGGTAAACTTTCGATGGCACCTTTACCTGTCGTTGTGTATGCCCCAACTTGATTGGCAAATGCTAAAATATCGTAAGCATTTTCTTTTAGATAGCTAATTTGTTGTGTTTTATTTAACAATTGATAGATTACAGCACCAATAAAAGCATCTCCTGCGCCTGTCGTATCTTCTACCGTGACAACTTCTCCTGGTGCGTGAACGTTGTAATCTTTAAAATATACGGTTGCGCCTTTTGGACCTTCTGTATAGATGACCGCTTCTGTATGACCTTTAAACAGGCTTTGAACTGCCTCGTCTACATTACTAATACCTGTAATAAATTCTAGTTCTTCATCTGAAATTTTTAATATATGTGCTTTTGGCATGAAAGTCTGGACCGTTTCTTTTAGCAATGCTTTGTCCGGCCACAGTGGAAATCTTAAGTTCGGATCAAAGATGACTAAGCCACCTGCTTCATGGAACTTGTCTATCAATGTGATATGTGTATCTTTCATCGGTGACGGAATCAAGTCAACGGATGAGAAATGCATAATGTCTTCCGGTTGAATCTGTTCCGGCAAATTTTCTGCTGTTCTTAACATATCTGCTGAAGGATTTCGGTAGAATGAAAAATCACGTTCACCTTCGAGCGTTAAGCTTACAAATGCAAGAGCAGTATTTGCTTCGTTTGAGCGTGTAATATAAGTTGTATTAACACCTGTATCTTCCAATGTATCGATGATTAAATCTCCGAATGCATCAACACCCAGTTGTGAAATTAAATAAGACTTTCCTCCTAACTTAGCGACACTTGCTGCAACGTTTGCAGGAGCTCCTCCTACTTTCGTTTCAAAAGATTTAACCTCTTTTAACTTCACACCTTTTGTCTGAGGAATAAAGTCAATCAATGCTTCACCGATTGCGAATAATGCGCTCATTCGTTTGCCTCCTTAAGGTCATATTTTGTAAATTTAAAGTACACCTGACCTGATTCAGTCGATGTGCGAATACCTTTAGCATCTTGTGATGTAAAGATACGTGTCGTCATTACCTTCTCTCCGTCATTGATAAAGATTTCTATAGACGAAGTATCTACGAATATCTGTAATTGATTTAAATCTTCATCTAATACAACTGAACGGCTATATCCATCAACGCCTTCTGGTAACTGTCCGCTATCAAATCGATCCAGCGTGATGCGTTTTTCTGCTTTATTATAAGTAATCATCGTACTTTCCTTCTTAGAGACGCGTAACTCTATATAAAATTCAGTCGAATCATTGTCAAGCACATCGACGATCAATTCATAATGCGTCCCTTCATAAGGATGAAGTTTTACATTCTTTTTCGTAGCATAACCTTCTGCCGTTTCTACGTTACCACGTAATGATTTAAGTGATTCCACCGGACGTTGACGTAACTTGTTATCTTCTATCGTTAATACGCGTGGAATTGTTAAACAGTGCGCCCATCCTTCTTTATCGGTTGGATAGCCTGTATCAGGTAATCCCATCCATCCAATTAATACTCTGTTTCCATCTTTATCGAGTGTTGTTTGAGGTGCATAAAAATCAAATCCATGGTCCAGTTCTATAAATTCACCGTGTGTCATCTCGAATGTCTCTTTATCGAGTTTACCGAGCACATAACCAGACTGATAAATGTTCCAGAACTGATCTTCATATTTATCAATGCCTTGTGGACAGAATAATAATACATCCGTATTATTCAATTCAAAATAATCCGGACACTCCCACATATATCCGAAGTCTGTGTAGTCAGTTTTTAACTCAGAGATAAACGTCCAGTGCTTTAAATCAATAGATTGATATACAACAACAGTACCTGTCTCATCTGTTCTTTGAGCACCAATCACGGCATAATAGTAACCATTTTCAAACCAAACTTTCGGGTCGCGGAAATGATCTGTATAACCAGGTTGTGGACCACTGATAATCGGTGTTTCATCTTTTGTAATTGTACCGTCTTTATGCATCGTTGCAATCATCTGATAAGGAATGCGTTCCCATGCATCTGTACGATGATTGCCTGTATAGATTAGTTTCAGCGTTTCATCTACAACTAGTCCCGAGCCTGAATAAGCACCATGACTATCAAACTGAGTATCCGGACGGAGTGCAATTCCTGCATTTTTAAAAGTTGCAAGATTATCACTTACGGTATGATACCAGTATTTCAAACCATGTACCGGTCCTAACGGAAACCATTGATAGAATAAATGATACTGACCGTTAAAATAAGCAAATCCATTTGGATCGTTCAGTAATCCCGTGGGTGGCTGAATATGAAATAACTGTCTGTGAGGAGATTGTTTCGTCTGTTCTATTAATTTTAAATATTGGTCTTCTGGTAATGCTTCTAATGTTTGATATCGTTCTTCTCGTGTCCATTCAATCATATATATACTCCTTTTTTGGTACCGGTTCCATTCTATTTAGTGTCATTTTATGCTTGTACTGCTTTTTTGTCAACGCTTTCTTTTTCTTCTAATTCAAACGACATTTCCTGAAGTAACGGCACCTCTTTTTCGTCAATTAAATCGAGCATTGATTTAGCTGCTAACTCACCTGTCTCAAAATACGGAAATTTAATCGTCGTGATCATCGGTGTCACAATAGATGTCGTTTCATAACCCCCAAATCCAGTGATCGATAGTTGCTCAGGTACTTTTACTTTTTGTTGTTGGGCTGCTTTCAATACGCCAAGTGCGATATTATCTGTCGCACAAATAAGTGCATCATATTTTTCTACTAACTGCTTTGCAGCTTCTGTTGCGTCTTGAAGTTTAAAGGTCGTTTCATATAATGGGATGGTTTGCCCAAACCCTTTGATTACACCTTGTTTTCTTTTTTGGCCAACTGCAATATCCGTTTCAGGCACACCAAGATAAGCGATATTTTGATATTCGAGATTTTTAAAATATTTACCGATCTTTATGCCTGCTGCATAATCATTCTGAATAATTGAGTGAATATGTGCATCTTGCTGACCGATAAGCAGAAAAGGTTTATCTAAAGATTCGATGTGTTCAATATGTACCTCTGTTAAAGTCGTAGCTAGCAGAATGATGCCATCAACTTTACTCGTATGAAAAGTCTTAATCGCATTTAACTCTAAATCAATAGACAAATCTGTATTAGCAATTAAAGTTTGATAGTTTTGACGGCGTAGTGTCGTTTCAATACCGAGTAACGTTTCATTAGAAGCAAATGAGTTTAGACGGGGTACGATAACACCTATCATATTCGTGCGCTTCGCTTTTAAACTTTGTGCAAACTGGTTAGGCTTGAAACCCGTTTCCTGTACAATTTTATCAATTTTCTGTCTCGTCTTCTCACTTACTGAACCACCGTTTAAATATCTTGAGACGGTGCTTTTTGAAACGCCAGCGAGATTCGCAATATCTAATATATTATTCATGCTGCCACCCCTTACATATTGACTTTATTTTAGCATGTTTTAGAAATTCGTGATATAAAGAGAGTGTATTGATCATTGAATATCTAACAGGAGACTTTATGATTATCAAAACAAGACAACCTTCCTCTTCTTTGCTTCAGTTACACCACCTCAAAGGACGCAGTAATCTCGATTTATCCGATTATGAATTAGAATTAAAAGGCTATTACGGCGAGCAACTGCTTGATCGTATTGTTAGTCGTGTAAATTTCGGAAATGCATTAGTCATTCAGGATTTAAGATTGTTAGATGGTAAGATTGAACGACAGTTCGATACAATCGTTATCGTGAATCAAAGTGCATATATATTAGACGCGAAATACTATACGAGGGATTCTCGTTATCAAGATGGCAAATTCTATCACGGTTATAAAGAGATTGAAAATCCTGATTTACAGATCAGCAGATCTGAAACTTTTTTAAGGAATTATATATGGAAGCATTTCGGCGTGAACTTTACAGTTGTGGGGTTTTTTGTATTTGTAAATAATGATGTGACGTTTAAAAATGACGGTAGACATCCACGCTTGTTACACGCAAACGAATTGCAGTCATCATTTCATGAATTAAAGATGCACCCTATAATGGAAGTGGACTATGATATTGCAGAATTGCTTGTGAAAGCACATCGATCAGAATCAATCCATAGTGTTGAACTGGATATTACAGAAGCTGTGTTTTTTAAAGGTCTGAAATGTCCGAAATGTGCTGTTGTGCAAGACGTAGAATTTTCTAATCTGATAAAGATGCCATGCTGTCATGAAATTTATAGTTTTAATGATGTGATGCACTATGCACTGAAAGAATATTGTGCAATTCATAAAGTGGGCAGTGTGAAAGTTGGTAAATTTACGAAGTTTATTACGGGAAGTGATGGGAGAAACTACAAAATCGAGCGTTTTATCAGGAAAAATTTAAAACGTACAGATAAAGAGGGTACATATCAAATTTGAGTTGGATATTAATGGGTATAGATGCACACTTCTGATTTGATGTGGGCATTTGTTTGAAGTTTTTTCCTGTTCATGCACACTTCTGATTTGATGTGGGCATTTGTTTGAAGTTTTTTCCTGTTCGTGCACACTTCTGATTCCAAGTGGGCACTTGTTTGAAGTTTTTTCCACTAAACATCAAAAAACTAACCACTCTCCAGAGTGGTTAGTCCATTAGTTCTTCTTCAATTAAACGTTGTTCACCTTTTAAAAATTGACGATACCCAATCTTACTGATTTGTATGCTCACTTCGTATAATAACAACATTGGAAATGAGAACATCAAATATGAAATTAAATCCGGCGGTGAAATTAATGCAGTAATCACAAATAAAGCAAAATACGCGTATTTTCGATTTTTCTTTAAGAACATCGGTGTTACAATACCAAGTCTTGTTAAAAACAACAACAGTATCGGTAACTGGAACAAGAATCCGAATGGAATCGTAAATCTCAGCATTTCGTTGAAATACTCCCTAACACCGATCATCTGATTTACACCCATCTCACTCGCAAGTCCAATCGTGAACTGAATCAAATAAGGAAATACATAAAAATAACTAAAACTAAGTCCTGCTAGAAATAAAATTAAACTGATTGGAATGTATGATAATGTTGCACGGCGTTCTTTTGGATGTAATCCCGGAGAGATAAATGCCCATAACTGATATAAAATGACTGGAGATATAATGATCAGTGCAATAATCATAATCACTGTAATATAAATTGTTAACGGATCACTAACTTTAAAATAGTGCAACTCAATACCTTTAGGAACATCATCTTTTGTTAAGAATTTCGTAACAGGTTTACCAAAGTAAAATCCTACTGCCGTCCCAGCTACTAAACAATAGAGCACGACCATAATGCGTTTACGCAATTCATCCAAATGCTCAACAACGGTTAAATCATCTTTATTCATCAAAGGAATGGACCTCCTCATAAAAAAACGGCAAACACTGTCGCCGTTTTGAAATTCTAAATTATTTTACGTCTTTGTTATCTTTATCGTCATGATCTTTCATAATACCATCTGTTGCATCTTTAAATTCTTTTAAAGATGTACCCATCGCACGACCGAATTCTGGTAATTTCTTAGGTCCGAAAATAATTAACGCGATAATCCCTAAGAAAATAGCAATTGCAGGTGATATCATACCAACTGTATTTACAAATAACATCTATTTTACCCCCTAATGATTTTTCATAAAGAATATTAGCGACTGTAATTCAACACCTAAATCGATGTGATGCACGTGCACCCCATTTGGTACTGTTAAACGTTCTGGTGTAAAGTTTAATATACCTTTTATTTGTGCTTTTGTCACTCTATTTGCCACGTCTTGTGCAACCGCACCTGGTACTGTTAATATTACAACTTGAATGCCTGTTTCTTCAACAATTTTTTCGAAATCCTTCATATCTTCGACAGTAATCTTCCCAATCGTCTTTCCGATAGAAGTTGAGCTTGTATCAAAGGCTGCTGTAATCTTCATGCGATCATTGATCGAGAAATTATAATTAACAAGTGCAGTTCCCAGATTCCCTACTCCGATAATTGCAACTTTTGTAATCATGTCCTGCTGCAAAGTTGTCTTAAAAAAGTTTAATAAAAAGTTAACGTTGTAGCCATATCCTTTTTTTCCTAGCTCACCAAAATAAGAAAAATCTCTTCGTATTGTTGCCGAATCAATTTGTAAGCCTTCACTTAGCTCCTTACTACTGACTCTTTCCACATTTGAATTATATAACGTATTCACAAAACGATAATATAAAGGAAGTCTCTTTAGTGTGGCTTTAGGAATCTTTATTTCGTCCTTTGACATCCTACTCACCTGTTTCAAGTAAATTTGTGATAGATTTCACATCACTTTTGATTATAACACTTAACATATTAATTGACTATGTGAAATTTCACAAAACTGATTAAAACATTCCCACCTCATCGTCCTTCATGTACAATGAAAGTGAGGTGAAATAACTTGATATTATTACAAGCAAGCAATTTAACTAAATCCTACTCAGGTGAAAATATATTTTCGAATGTGAAATTCGAAGTTAAATCTAACGACCGTATCGCTATTGTCGGAAGAAATGGTGCTGGTAAAACCACTTTAATGAAGATTCTAGCTGGCACTGAAGATTACGATACTGGTAATCTTTCAATGGCTAAAAATATCAGACTAGGCTATCTTACTCAGCAAATGACTTTGAATGCAGAAGGAACCGTCTACGAAGCGATGAAAAAGCCGTTCCTTCATCTGGAAAAAATGCAGCAGGAATTAGACAAAATCGCTTTGTATTTAAGCGAAGAAAGTCATAATGCACACACGGATGCATATCAGGAAAAATTAACGAGTTATGAGAAATTACAGCAACAATTTGAAGCTCAGGATGGCTATCTTTATGAAACAAAAATAAAGACAGTGCTCACAGGTCTCAACTTCAAACCTGAAGACTTTGACCAGAAAATCGATACATTTTCAGGTGGACAAAAGACACGTCTTGCTCTTGCTGAAATGCTACTTCATAATCCTGACTTACTGCTTCTCGATGAGCCTACTAACCATCTCGACATGGATACAACTGCCTGGCTCGAAAATTATTTAACGACGTATGATGGTGCCATCGTAATTATTTCACACGACCGTTACTTTTTAGATAAAGTTGTTAATACAGTATATGATGTTGCACTAGGACAAGTTCAGAAATATATAGGTAACTATTCAAAATTCATTGAACAACGTGATCAATTTTACGAAAAGATGCAGGCACAGTATGAGCGACAACAGGCTGAGATTAAACGTTTGGAAACCTTTGTCCAAAAAAATATTACACGTGCGTCAACGAGTGGTATGGCGAAATCACGTCGTAAAGTACTTGAGAAGATGACAAAGATTGATATTCCGAAACAAGACGATCATTCTATGAATTTAAGATTTAATATTCAGAAAGAAACAGGAAATGACGTATTACGTATCGATGACCTTGCTATCGGCTATGATACGCCACTTGCTGAACATTTAAACTTAGATATAAAAAAACAGGATGCTGTCGCATTTATTGGGCCAAACGGTATCGGTAAAACAACGCTTATTAAAACCATCGCCAAACAGTTAACTGCACTACACGGTGACATTAAGTATGGTGCTAATCTTTCAATCGGCTATTACGATCAAAAGCAAGCAGAATTTTCTTCAAATAATACTGTACTAGAAGAATTATGGCAGTACTATCCAACAATGCCTGAAAAAGATATTCGTACTGTACTGGGACGCTTTCTATTCGTTCAGGATGATGTGAAAAAGATCATCAATGACTTATCAGGTGGAGAAAAAGCGAGATTACAACTTGCTAAACTTAGTCTTGAAGAAAACAATGTGTTAATTCTTGATGAGCCGACTAACCACCTCGATATCGATGCAAAAGAAGTGCTGGAGGATGCACTTATCCATTATCCAGGAACCTTGTTATTTGTCAGCCATGATCGTTATTTCATCAATAAAATAGCGACAAAGATATTCCAGATGACAGATAAGGGTGGAAAGCTATTCCTCGGCGACTATTCATATTTTATCGAAAAAGAAGAAGAACGATTAGCGCATGAAAGCTTAATCGAACAGGAGTCAAAGCAAATTACTAAAGAAACGACTAACGATGACTTTAAAGCGAACCAAAAAGAAAGACGTAAACTAGAACGTCAATTAGAAAATACAGAAAAAGATATTCAGCACCTGGAAAGTCAAATTAGTAGTATAGAGGAACGACTTACGCAACCAGAAGTATTTAACGACCATGAAAAATCTCATGCTTTAAATGAAGAACTTATTGCATTAAATCAAACACTCGAACAAAAAGTCGAACAGTGGACAGAATTAGAATTGACATTAGAAAATTAACCGGCATAGCCGGTTATTTTTGTACACAAAGTTATACACAATAAAAATCCTTTTATTACACTAATCCACAGAGTTATCCTAGTTATCCACAGAAAAAGGGTGTTATATTATGATTAATTTTGTGTAATACTCCCTATTGACATTAAGTTATACACATTTTGTGCACAACTTGTGTACAAGTACATTTGTTCGCGTGGATAATTTTTGAATAACTTTATAAATACTGTCACATCAACGTTTATAAAAGTTTTTATACAATGGATTTATGTTCGATATTTCCGCGTTTTATCGGTTATAATCGGTTATAATCGCCTAAACTGTCGGAACATTGTCGGAACGTAATAATAAAATGGAATAAACACGTCATAGTATGTGGATAAACTGTCGGAAGTTTAGGGAGACTTGGAAGTACATAACAATATCATTCCGACATTCGTCTAAATAACCAAATTATCAATATTTCGGCTATTTAGCCAAAAAAATAACCCTACCTATCAAATGATAAGTAGGGTTTCAACTATCTATAAAGTGGTCTTATGAATTTCATATCATATTCATATTTATGATTTCTTATCGTCGCTGGTTCTGTCATAGTCCAACCACCACCAAGCCAATTTTGTTCTAACACCGTAATAGTATTTAAATCAGCTTCTAATACGATTGCTACATGTCCCCAACCTTTTCCATATTTATCAATACCGAAACGTTTTGACCAAATACATAAATCCCCAGGCATCGCTAAAAATTCTGGCGTGTTATTGTATATAACCGCTTCACCTGTAAAATCGTTAGCGGTTGGAATATCTTTTGCAGCAATACCATCTAATTTATGTTGGTACATTGCATGCCAATACACATTTGCTAAATCAAAACATTGCGCACCTGCATATTTATCGTAGTCATAAATATTACCTTCTAGCAATTTAACGAATTGAACTGCTTGCGATTTGGTTAATTTATTTTTAGGGTTGTTTATTTTTAAAGGCGCTTTCTGCTTGATAGTAGATTGCGCCTTTTTTTCTTTCTTTATTTTTAATTTTTGTTTTTCGAATATTAAATTCGATTTTAACCCATTTAGCTTTTTTAATTCATCTATAGTCAGTTTGTATTCCGTTGCTATTTTCCATAAGCTATCTCCTTCTTTGACAATATAGATATCTTCAACTTTTTTAGGTTTTGTGGTAACTTTCTTTTTAACTGGTGTTTTCTTTGGAGCTTTTTTAACAACTTTACTATCAGACGCTTCACCAATCATTTTAACTTTAGTACTATCTCCATCATATAATGCATCAACATATTCTTTTAGTTTGTTATAAATCTGTGACCAGGTTATTTCTTTTCCTAATAACTTTTTAGAACGTTCTTTTATATAAGGCATTGGGTCAACATGATCAGTATGGCCACGGAATTTAGATACTGCGTGATGTGTAAATACTGTTCCATTACCATCATCTGTAGCATCATATACTTCAATATCATACCAATACATCTGATAAGCAAAATAAAATATCCATCGATCGATGGATAATAAAAATCTTTCTTTGGTATGCTCATGTACTAACTCACCTTGTATCGCGTAAGGATTGATACCTGGCCCTCCACCCCAGCACAAGAAATCAGTATTAGCAGTTTCAATTATTTTATCAGCATTAATCCAACCATGCACAAACGCATTTTTCCAGTTACGCGACATATAACTTACTTCACCTTCAATGGTACTTGAATCGTTTCCAGTATCATGCATTACGATGCAATCAGGTTTACCATTCTTTGTGTTGTATCTATACTGTGGTAATCCTTTGACATGCTGAGTTTCAATTTTATATTTCATTTTAGCCTTTTTTGTCATTTGAATACATCTCCATCCCATATTTAGAGTTCATTGCTTTTATTTCTTCCGGCTCAACCTTAACTTTTACTTCCACTTCACCTCCAGGTAAATCAGGTGAATTTTTAGTGCTAAACTCTTCTTTAATGTCAGTAGTTATTGAACGTTTACCATTAGCTAATATTGCTAATTTTTCTGCTAGAAATTCAGGAACTGGCACTCCTAATATCACAAGGTTCTCCACTATACTTAATCCTTCATTTCCTATATAGTAAAGAATCGTCGCAATCGACAATACTCCGTTTAACTCAAGTATTTGATCCATTAGATTAGCCATAATAACTATTCCGAAAATTAATAGTTTTCTTGAATAACCAAACATAGATTTCCTACTCCATAAATTATGCTGTTGCCACGCTTTAAAAATTCCTGTCATAATATCGAAACTCATAAACGCTAATAGAATGTAAACCATCCTTAAATCTGTGCCTAATAAATAAAATTTTAATATCGATAAGTGTTCAAAACTTATACCGTCTGCTTCTATATGCATTCCATCACTCCTGTAATTTAAATTTTTATATAATAAAAACCCCTCACGTTATGTGAGAGGTTGGATATTATTTAGCTATTTATTGATTCTGTTGTTGTACGATTATTTCTCTGATGAATTGTTTACGTTCTTCTAAGTATTTTTCTCTATCCTTTTGTTCAGTTAACTTTTCTATTAATGGGGTTTTAATATTAAATCCTTTATTAACTACAAAATCGAATGAACTACGTTGATTATTAGAAATTTTAAACATTATTAAACACCCTTTCTATTTAAATATTCTAAATTTAATTCACTTTTAAAATAATGTTTCCTTTTTATCCATATTGGGCCTTCCCCTTTTGAAACCATCAAAATATCTACCGGACCACCAACTGTTTCAATATTTTGCGAATACTTTCTTTTGAAAGAGGTTAGATTAATTAGCGTTTCAGCCATTGAAGGTAATTCTTCTAATGGAAGATTAACGATAGTTTGTAAAAACGGATGTACAAATTGCGTCTTTTGAAATCCATCAATTTCATTTATTATATTAATCTTTTCTTGTTCAGGTATGCTTGATCCATTTATACAATTTATCATATTCTGATTTACTTCTGGATGTATCCCTTTTATAACAGTTTCAATCATATCATCTTGGGCGAAAGGTTTAATATCAGCTAAGAAATTTTCTCTAATACTAATACTTGATGAATAATTAAAACGATGTTTTATCACTCCATTAAAACTACCATATAGTTCTAACTCAATCATCGATGGTAGTACATCCTCTTTTCCGTATCCAGCAAAAACAATAGAACTTTTACTTAAAACTTCATAATTTGTCTGAAGTGCTTTTTTAACTAAGGTTATAAAAAGTGTGATTATTTCATCAGTAATATACGCTGGTGCAAAATGTTCCCAAATTCTTTCTTCTACTAATTTATTATAATTAATTTCAAAATAATTATCGTCAAAAGTTAATATAGAGTCGAAGTGTTGGTCTAATATCTGATAAACATCATTAATATTACGTGTAATAATTTTTTGAACGGAGTCAACTTGTACTGTTGATTCTGTTGACAAAACTTCATTAATCATCAGTTCTGATCTTCTATTCACTTCATTTATCAGATTATATATATATAGATTAATAAGTTCTATTTCAGCAGTGCTAGTTTTTGATTCTTTAAACGTATTAAGAAACTCCAAAAATTTAGAGGCATAAATATTAACGGTATTATACTTCTCTTCAGGTAATTGTTTTTTAAATTCTTTAATAACAATATCTAATGAAAGTTTATTAAATGTAAGATTGCCATTTATCATAATTCCTATGTCGTGTTTATCCATACTGAATATTTTATTTACTGTATCATATG
The DNA here is from genome assembly GCF_003259695.1 of Macrococcus epidermidis. Classification (GTDB taxonomy): domain Bacteria; phylum Bacillota; class Bacilli; order Staphylococcales; family Staphylococcaceae; genus Macrococcoides; species Macrococcoides epidermidis. The sequence goes on along the minus strand of NZ_PZJH01000002.1, from coordinate 48,738 downwards.
TTTTTGCAGATCCACTTCCACTGATTGTAACTGCACTATCAGCAGCTAATACTGCACCTAAACTATTCATTATACAAATTTCTGATGTCATGTTACCATCCCCTTTTAAATAATATACTCTATCCAAAAGAATATGATAAGAGAATGTGTGTTCTAAAATTAAATTAGACACCTCATAATGAGGTGTCATAAATTTATGAGGACCATGTTGCTGTACTTGTAGATCCTGGATTTAACCATACCTTATAAGTAGTTGTTGAATTTTTACCGCCGTTTGCGCGATGGAATACAAATGATGATGTAGCATTACCATAAGTCACACCGTTAAAGTCATAACCAAATTTACCAGCTGAATCAGTAGTAAATGTAATGTCCACTACTTTAGGGTTTGGCCAGATGTAATTTGCATCAGTTGTTGAAATCATTGTTACTAAGTCTGATGCATTCGCGATAGTATCAGAACCTTTAACTCGAATAGTATATTGAGTATTAGGTTGTAATGTGAAGAATCCATATTTACTTGTACCTGCTTTAGAAGCAAATGTAATCGTATCTCCGCTACCTGACATGTCTAATGCTTGAGCTTCGTTATTAGATACAGTGAACACTGAATTGACTGTTAACTTACTGCCACTACCTCCGGCTTGAGGTATCGTTTTACCAGTGAAATCAAATGATGTTGTCGGCCATAAGTTACCACCAGTACCCGTTTGTACTGCTTGAACTGTTACTGTCGTAGCATTAGAAGTATTGTTTGCTGCATCTTTAGCAGTTACGTTGATACTCATTCCGGCGGTTAAAGTTACTGCACCTGGTTTCGTAACTGTCCAGTTACCGCTACCATTTGTTGTAGCAGTAGTGGCGTTACCACCATTGAATAATACTGTAATTGTACTATTCGCTTCTGCCGTACCTGTAATAGTAGTAGAATCTGTGTAAACAGTATTTACGGTTGGTGCATTTGGTGGCGTTGTATCTGCTGGTGGTGTTGGCGTAGTTCCGTTACCTAACATGTATTCCATCGCTCTTGTGTAATCGTAGACATCCATTGCCTCATTTGAAATAACTGCTGTTTTATATTTCTTAGTACCTGATGCAAAATCAAATTTATTTGAAGTTAATCTTAAGTTTTCAAAATTCGATTGTGTATCTCCACTTCCTAAATCAAGTGTAATGTTAGATGATTTTCTGTTGATCATAACGCAATCTTTCATGTTAGCGTTCCAGATAATCAATTTATTTACTACAGTATCTGACGGATAGTTCATCACGACATTTAAGAAATTGAAACGTCTAATTGTTCTAAGTGTGAATAATACGTTATCCATAACTAATCCAGTAAATGAAATATTATGAAGTCCATATTGACCTGTTGGAATTTCGTTGTAAGTCGTATTACCGTCTGTGTTTACCCACGGCTCAATATTTGCCCAACGACCCCCGACAACCTCACTCCATACGTTTGCAGGTTGTCCTGTGATTACACCTGTTGATTCTGATACATATCCAGCACCATAGAATACTACGCGCGATAATTTGCCATCTGCTAATTTACCATCAATATCACAGTCGATAAATTTACAGTTCTGTAATGATGCCTGAATTAATAGATGATCACCAGTTCTACCTTTAGGTGGTCTAACAGTCGCTCTTTGAAGTACTACAGTACGTGTCAATAAAGTTGAAGTACATGCTATTTGAGTGCCTGAATTATATCTAATACGTGCATTCTCGATAACAAAGTTACCGTTCCAGTCCTCTACAGTGTAAGACGGTGGTGTGTTGTTATCTGTTGAAACAGGACTGTGATGTGGTTCGAAGTCAAAACCACCAGCAGGACTTGAACTGATATACATTCCATCCGCATTCTTGTTCATACCGTTATATTCGGAAATAAAGTTAGTGATATGCCCATTACACGCACCTAATCCAGAAATACCTAAACGCCCATTACCATTTGTAGTTACGTTGGTAATACTCACGTTTGATGATTGAGTGACTTCCATCTTAGTATAATCTGCAGAGAAACCCATCGCGATGCCGTCTACAACCTGGTTAATTGCTGAAATGTTTTTGAAAGCGATATTTGTTGAACCGCTTAAAATAATACCGTGCCCTCTACCTTCTGCTAAAGGAAGATTATCCGCTGACCATTTAGCGTTTTCGCCCTCTTTAGAAGTGAATCCAGCTTCAAATTTTAGTTTGTAGTTCTCCCCATCAATATGAAGATTATCTCCTAAAACTGATTGAACCTTTTCAAAATTAAATAATGTGATTGGTTCCTCTTTCGCATAATGCCATCCACCACTAGTATATGCTTTGGTTTTTGTGAAACCATTCATAGGCATATTGATAAATAACGCACCATTTGTGATAAGGTGAACCATACGACCTTCCCATACCATATGCGTCGGTGAACCTGATGCATAACTCCCCTCAATATTTGCGATAGTTACATATCTATCAACACGATATTTAGCGCGTTGGCCATTATACTGTCCGTCGAATTCAAGTTTAACTTCTGGATTTAATTTGTTAAACGCGATCATATCTTTAAAAGCCTGATAGTTATCCGTCACTCCATCGCCGACAAACCCGAATTTAGTATTTACATTAACTTTGTTTTTGTCATCGACAACTGTCGTTCCACCTGTAGAAGTACTACCGATAGGTGCATAATAGCTATCTGCCTGTGCTTTAGTGAGTTTTCCGTCTAATGCATTTTGCAGTCCAGTAACATCCGTAATAACATGAGTATGCGAGGTTGGTGCATATCCAGAGTGCGTGTGATTAGTTAATGCATATTTACTGTCCGATTCCGTTTTTGTGTATGCGTTAACGTTTAATAATTGCCATGAACCCCATGTACCAGATGTTCTAGTTTTTAGATATACAACGTCAGAATTATATGGAGAGTAATACAATTTCGCATGATTTGAACCTAATTTTATATACTCAGCAAATCCATATTGATTAGTTCCAAGCGGAATGTTAGTTGAACCGTTAATATAATACAAACCAGATTTGAGAAGTGTTGCGCTCGGGTTGTTAAAATCTACTGAATTTATTGGTATTGCATTTCCGTCATCAGCGAAAACTTTATAAATTTGACCATCCGCTATTTTTATATACGTCAAATCATGATTATGTCCTGCTAAAGCTTTACTATTTAACTGTGTTTCCAATCCATCAACTTGCGACATAGAAATTGGTTCTGTATAAGGATATTTTTGTTTTATCTGTGCAGGTGACATTGTTGCTAATGCATCATATTCAGATTGAGGTATTTCATATATTCTCAAATTATCATAAGTATTTATTGCGGTGTCATATTTCAAGAAAACAACTTCAGCGACACCAGTGCCAGATGTTGAAGTTTTAAAAGAAGTATATGCTATTTTTTCTATATTCTTATAATCAAACCTTGCCGATATTGAGGTAGTCCCATAAACTTGAACTTTTTCTGCCAATTGCCTGTCACTAGTTTGATTACTTGAGACATCCATCACAGCAATATAGAAAGTATTATCTTTTAAATTTGAAGTAGCAGGACTTTTGAAATAAAAACTTGCACTATTTGAACTAAAAGTCTGTTGTCCATTTGACCATGTTGCTAGTCCATTATTCGTCCCTGTTTTTATACTCCCATCTGCTAGTCCGTCACCATCACTATCTTTGTGAAAACCACCATAATTTCCTAACAAGTTTTTAAGTTGCATAACTCTAGCAGTTTCAGTAGATACGTCAGCTTTCCAACTCTGCTTAACCCCGTCAATATACCAGTAGCCGTCACTGCCAATGGTTACTTTAGAACCGTCTAATCCTTTAATATTCGGTCCTTGTGTCCACGTACTCGAACCAGCTTGTCTAAAATACAGTACCGTACCAACTAGATATGTGAGTTTAGTTGTTCCAGTTGGTAACTGGTCTACTGATGTTGCGACCCCATCGATTTGTAGACCATCTCCTTTAAGGCTTAATAAATATTCATTTACTGTTTTTCCTGCATTGCCAGGCTGTGCTAACCATACTTGATAGGCTGAAAGTCCAGGGTCTCCTTTGTCACCTTTTACTTTTAATGCATTTAATTGCTCAACAGTAAAATCGGAGAATGTAAATGGTTCTCCTTTCTGTCCTTGAATACCCTGGTCACCCTTATCACCTTTTAGTGCATTTAATTGAGCATAAGTGAAGTCAGAATAAGTAAAAGCATCCCCTTTTTCACCTTTAAATAAACTTGCATTTGCACTCATATAGTTAGTGATAATTGGACTCACGTACGATTTAACATCTGATGTAATCTGACTGATAACCTGTTCTTTTGTCCCTTGCTGGATTATATTCAGTTCAGCCATGTCATGCGTTGGTGCAACTTGAATAGTGAACTCACCGTCAGATGGAAATTTACGTCCGCCAATAGTTATCTCCAAATTGTGTGGATTTGCTTTTAAGTGTTGAGTAACAACAAATGAGATTGCCCCACCTGTGACGTTTGCATCAATTGATGCTCTAACTTCACGATCAACGTTATCTAACAAAGTTACTTTTGCAGTTCCACTTAATGAACTCATTACTTTACCATCGTTACCACATAGATACAGTTCTATTGGACTTGTATTATCTTTTTGTTTAAGGGTTATATGTTTATGCTGTTTTACTTTCGTTTTGATACTATTAATATCCAAATAATTTCCCCTCCTTTAATAAGAAAAGCCATATCTCTATTGAGATACAGCTTCATCTTTTTTATTTAGTTGTTGCAGTTCGTTTTGTAAATCATCAACTTGTGCTTTAAGTGATACATTCTCAGCTTTAAGTTGCATGTATTCTACTTGATAGATACCTAATTCTTTTTCAAAGTTACGTTGTGGTTGTTCCATTTATTTGAGCCTCCAGTTTATCTACTTTATTTATTAATTCTTGAATTGCTTTAGTGTTCCAAAATACAACTTCATTTTGATTATATCCGTCACCATTACGCCATTCGATAGGGAATTGATCGTTACTTACATTTTCACGTATCACAATACCATGTTGATACATAGCATTACCTTTCTCAATCTCTGCATTGATTTTATATTTATATAACTTTAGTTCATCTCTATAAATATCAAGAACATTAAAATCCCATGCGCTAATATCACTTTTATATTTTTCGTGTGACATTGCATAACCCTTAGCATAACGAATATCTTTATATACAGGACTTCCGCCATTATATCCAGCAGGTGAGGTAATACGCGCTTCATCATTTGTCATAACATAAACGTTACCAACATCATTTTTTAAAGCTCCTATAAAATTTGACGCTTTAATTGGTGTGTTACACTGAATAACATCGCTAGCTGTCAAGGTTAATGGTCCTTCAGAATACAAATCTACCTTTTTTCCCTGTAAATTCAATAACCCTTGATATGCTTGAATATTTACTGGTCCAGCATAACTCGTCAAAGATGGTCCTGTACCACTTTCACCTGGATAACTTGCATTAAATTGTAATGTGCTGTTAGCACTTAATGGGCTAGTAAAATTTGTTGTCATTCCATTTTGATGAATGTATATAGAACGGTTTTTTGCATCATTTCTGATTCTTAACATACCATTTTTTAGTTCCGTATATCCTTTAACTTCTTCTTGATATCCACTTTCATTTGTAGAAACATATTTACCGTACTGTCTAATATAATCAGATGACATAATAATATAGTTATCAGCATCGTACGTTCCTCTAACGGTTGCCCTATTCAAATCAATGTCAGTTGTCTTAATCTTTTCTGAAACAATATTTGATGCCATGATATTTCTTATAAACGCATCATTTGCTACTAATTTGTCCGTGAAAGTTTGATCAGCAGCTATTTTATTAATCATTGCTGCATCAACTACGATAGCGTCACCACGAATTACATTCGTTCCTGTATTGATTCTGTTTACTACATCATTTTTAATCGATTCACCGTTAGTAGTAATCGTGTTGTTGATGATAGTTCCTAATTCACCTTGTTTGAAATCTGATAATTTCGTGTTCATTATATCAGGTATAGATAATTTAAAAGGCTCAAATGAATCTCTTTTGAATTGTTCAACTCTCTGTCTTGCTAAATCGTCAGCACTTTTAACAGCATCACTTTCAGCTGTGTCAATTTCTTCTCTGATTTCTTTTACTGTTTCATTAATGATTGGTGTGACTTGTTCATTTATGATTGTAGGCACAGACTCATTAATAATATTTAAAGTATTAATATCTGATACATCTAAAATTCCTAAATCTTTATCACCGATGCGGCAAGATTTATTTTGAGGATGAATTACATCAAATGAAGTACCTACCACTCTTAAATCTTCATCAATACTGTAACGAGGTAATATTGTATGATAGAAATTTCCACGTTCAAAGTCATCAGGATCTAATCCAATCGTAAACAAATCTAACAACTGAATTTCAGTTGTCATCTTTGCATACTTCTTCATAATTTCTATCTTCTCTTTCATCCCTCTATCGTATAGAGTATCTGGCGTATATTCATCATCAAAAACAGATACGCCGGTTTGTATACCATATAGTGCTATTAACTCAGGTATATCTATATAATTTTTTCCGCCACTACGTGGGTCTTCAACAATCTCTAATCGTTTACTGCCTTCCCAAGCAGTTGGCTCTGATGACCCTAATGGAATTAATCTTGTAATTACTTCAGTTGGATCAATCTGTCGCTGGAATGACTTCATGTTCTTTCCAACTTTTAATTCAGTTGATTTCTTGCTACCTATCTTATCAACCCAATCAATGTAGTTTCCATCAGCTTCATATCTTAATACGATTTCCCCACCATATACGCCTAAAATCAATTCTCTGATATGAGTGAGTATTGATTTTTCAGGATCTAATATAAAATATGCTGTATCATCATATTCAACAGTTTCAGACTCTGGCATCTTAGGTGTTACCGATACATTACCAATGTTAATTCTCTTATAAGTATCGGCACCTAACAAGCTATTATGAATATTAATTAATTCTCTGAATCGTTGTTGTGGTGTTAAATCAGTCAGCATATTATAAGATGGAATAAAATCATCAAGATACGCCATTGCACCCTCTGATGTATAAGAAGTATTATATGTTCCATCTTCGTTCATCTGTGTTGTTGGTGTCATTATACGACCACGAAACGCTACATTGTTTTTCACTTCATTTTTTACTTCGACAAAAGATAGAAATGATTTCAATTTAATATCATTATCAATCAATTCAAAATTAAACTGGTCTACAGCTTCTAACTCTTTATCTAAAGTACTGCTTTTCATTTGATTGTCTGATTTACGATAATCCCAAATATATGTTGGATCTTCATTCATGTTCCAAACTTTCACTGTATACATCTACAACACCTCTTTTTCTTGCATGATGTCATAAGCAAAAGGTTTAGCTTCAAACTGTAATTTGAATGATAGTCTTCTCATGTTGTAATCAGGTTCTTCAAAGCTTATACTTTCAAGTTTTGCAGTATATTCTCTGTTTTCCTGGTGGTCAAAGGTCAACTTTATAAAAGGTGTACCATATAACCAGTTGATTATTTCATTTTCTGTCTGTGCCATGTTCTGATTATGATCACATAAAATAAAACAATCGACATCAATTTGCCGATTGTTATATTTAGGTGCACCATACATAAATGTAAAATCATAATCTCCATTCATATGAGGAACGCTATCAGTTATTTTCTTTATTTCTGGAGGAAGTGTAAGCACACCACTAAGCCTAATATCAAACTCACTACTGTGCTTATCGTTGAAATAAAATCCAGCCCTTATGTTATTACTCATTAAGCTTTCCTCCTAACTGCTGTTTTAGGTTTAGGTGTTACTGTTTTTCTTGCTGTAGTCCTAGCTTTTGTCACAATATTCTTTTCAACAGTCTTACTTACTTTCTGACCGTCTAAAATAACATCTGTACTCTTATTAAGTATTTGTGCAAGTAACATTACAGCTTCATCTAACCTATCCAACTTTTTGGTATTAGCATTCATAGCTTTAAGCTCTTTTTCAAGCTTAGCTACAAGTGCATCATCTTTCTTAGTTGCAGTCTTCTTAATCTCAGCTAATTCTTTCTTTAATTCAGCAGCATATTTATCGTTCTTACCAACCACATTCAATTTCTTAGCAGTATTAACGATTAATTTAGTTGATTCGTCTTCACGTTTCTTCTTAGCTGCTTCAAGATTAACGACTTTCTGAGATTTTGTTGCCCCTGGCACTTTTAAAGTCTGATTAGGGTGAATAAGATTAGATTTTAACCCGTTTAACTTTTTAAGGTTATCAACCGTAGTCTTATACTTATTAGCAATTAGCCATAAACTATCTCCTGCTTTAACTTTATATTTACCTGATGTTACAGTTGTAGTAGTTTTCTTAGTTGTTGTTTTCTTAGGTAATGGTTTAGCTTGATACTTATATTTAGAAGTTTTATTTTCTAAATCTGTGTACGATTTCATACTGATGACTTTATCTTTACCACTTCTAAATTTATCAAGTCTTGCTTCATTATCTTTCATAGCTTTAGTAACTACGTCTTGACGGCGTTTATTACTTGCTAATTCATCTGCAAACAGACTAGTTGATTGCTCAGTACTGATTGATTTAACTACTCCATCAATTTCTTTTTGAAGTGAGTTAATCTGACTGATATATCCGCCGCCACCTTTAACTAAAGCTTCAACTTTAGGTATAGCGTTCTCAATACCACCTGCTAACATTTCTCTTATAAGCTTAGGATCTAATCCCATACCTTTAAGCTTTTGAACATTAGAAGCAAATGTACGCATTTTGCCTAATCTGTAACGCATCCAGCTTACAAAGTCACGTGCAGTATGTCCTCTTGCACTACCAAAACCAGCATATGATTGTAAGTTCTCGCTAATACTATCAGCAAATCCTTGTTTTTCTTCTTTTAATGATGTTTCTTTTTTCTTCAGTGCTTCCATCATTTTCACAAGTTGCTCACGTCTTGCAGCAATCTTTTTAAGTACATCAGATTTAAGTATTTCAGCACCTTTAATTTTATTTAGAGTTGCTGACTGTTTAGCATATAATGCATTTTCTGATTTTAGATTTTTAATCAATGTATTATTCTTACCAATGTTATTTGTAGAAGTATTGATTAATTTATCTAATGCTGATGCTGAACGACCTGTTACATATTTCTTTTCTGTTTTGTACTTAAGCTTTAAAGCGTCAGCACGTTGCGCTTCATACTTCTTAATATTAGCTACTTCTTTATCACGTTGCTTTTGTTCATCAGCAATACGTTTTTTAGTACTCGCTAATAACTTTGCATTATTTTCTTTTTCTTTTTTAGTCTTTAAAGTAGCACGTTTCTTAAGAAGATTATCTTCATAAGCATGTAATGTTTTTAAATCCTTTTCATGTGCTGCTTTATTCAACTTAGACTTAGCAAGATTTCTATCAATCAATGTAGTATCTCTTGCTGCAATACGAGTTTTAACAGTGATCGTACCTTTTTTACCGTTCAATGCTTTCTCAGCTTTATAGTTATCAATCTTTAATTGTTCATCAAAGTTTTTAACTGTTGCTGATTTAATTTTAGTGTTATTAGTTTTGATTAATTTTTCGTTTTTCTTATCAATTTCAGTTAGTTTTTTCTTGATGTCAGATATGTTTGTCATGACCGTTTTGATATTACTAGAGTTTAATCCTTTTAGTTTAGACTCTAAGAATTTACCGAACGATAAATCAGTTTTCGATGTCTTTAAATCTTTAAATATTGTACCTGTACGAATTAATCCATCTGCAAACTTACTTACTACACCAGTGATTGATGTCATTTGAACTTTAGGTTTAACTGTAGCTGGCTTTTTAGTGATTGATTGTTTGATTGCTGTAGCATGTTCTTTGATTGCCCCAACTAATTTATAAGCACCAGTATTTAATTTAAGAATTTGCTTAGGAAAAATAAGATTTGACTTCAGATTGTTTAGTTGTTTTAACATACTCACGGTCATTTTATTTGCCTGTGAAATTCCCCATAATGTATCACCAGATTTAACGGTATGAGTTTTTGGTGGTTCTTTTACATAATTACGATTACCAAGATGTTTATTTAATACATTGGTTGCATATGCTAATAATGGTTGTGCCTGTTTTATTTTATTCTTTGAAGTAGGGATAATAACTTCTTCTCCTGCTTCACCTACTAAACCGAAATGTGGTTTATTAATGATGCCGCCATCAGCATATTTTCTAGCACCATTTGGACTCCAACCACTTCTACCAGCAGGATTATTTGCACGCCAATTTTTATTATTAAAGAATGCTAACAGTTGATCATAACCACTATTAATGTTGGTATGTCCCTTAACCATATAGTTTGCAAATGTAGTAGGTACATACTGCAGCAATCCTCTTGCTGGTGTTCCGTTTCTATTATTAATATCACCAATGTTTCCTTGAACAATCGTCTGATTACCACCAGATTCTCGATGAATCTGAGCAATGATAGCATTAACATCAGCATTAGTAATTTTTTCTTTCATTTGCGCAGCTGCTCTTCTAATTGCTGGTGCCCATGAAGAAGCATTTCCACTTACTCCGGATGGACCACTACCTTTTCCGTAACCAACCTGACTTAAGAAGGTTGCAGGGTTCATGGTGTTAGTATTCCAACCGCCTGGTCCATTTCTTCTCACTTGGTAGTGTAAATGAGGGCCAGTTGACCAAATTCCTGAGTTACGTAATCCTCTTGCTCCTCCGGTCTTACCTAAGAACTCGCCTTTTTTAATAGGTCCAGATTTTCTTAAACTTTCCATATGCATGAAAAATTGAGTATAAATTTTATCAGTTAATAAACCGACTAAACCACCATGCGTATCAAATGTTTGAGAAAGCATACCGCTTGTTGGTGCTGTAATTGGATGACCTTGCGGAGTACCATAGTCAATACCATAGTGAAATGCTGGATAAGGATAACCTGGTGGTCTAGCGTTAGGACTATAAATAGTATTAACAGGGAATGATGTGAATGAACTTCCGTCGGCATCTCCGCCACCACCAAATTCACTAAACCATCCTTCGACTGTTTTAACCAATTTAGATTTAATGTTATTGAAGGCTCCTAATGCAATTTCCCCAGTTGCACCACCAATACCAACAAATTTGCTTTTTAATGGTCCTACAACTAAATCAACCAGTTTACCTGGATTATCCATATACTCAAAGATTTCTTCACCGAAATCTTTGACTTTATCTCCCACCTCAGAAGTCTTTTTAACTACTTTTAATGTATTATCAGAGTCGAATAAACTTGTTGCATTGTTGATTGTGGTACCTGCCATTTTACCTAAAAATTTACCTGCAACTTCTGCTGCACTCGGTTTCTTTTTCTTCTCAGCAGATTTTCCCAATTTAGTAGAACCTACACCAGTACTATATCTTGGAATTTCGCCATTCTGCATCATATTGTATGTGGTACGACCATTGATAACTTCGTCTTCTTTACCTAAATATACTAATGTATCTTTAGCAGGTGTTAAATGCATTGATCCATCTTTACGTTTGATAATTTCTCTAGTAAATCCACCTGGACCATTACCGGGACCTTTATCACCAACGATTGCAAGGGTATCTTCCTTAACACCGCCACCAGTAGATTTTTTAACAACATCAGGGATTTTAGAAATTAAATTGCCTTTACCTGTAATACCTTTAGCAATTGAGTTGATTCCACTAATCATGGCATTTAACCCACCAATTGCTGCATTAGCAACACCTTTACCTAAATCGCTAGCCTTATCTGAAATACCCTTCTTAGCACCACTAATAAAAGTACCGATCTTATTAACCCATTCAGTGGATTTTTTGTACATTTGCTCAAATTTATCCACTGCAACCTTACGAACACCCTCAGCTAATGAAGTGGTATTTTTCTTGATAGAACCCCACTTACTAGACATTTGAGTGGATGCTACACCTAGCCATTTTACAGTTCCTGATTTTAAATCTTCATACTTTTTTACTGTTGTCTTTCGAATCGATTCTGTTACACCTAAAGTAGATTTCTTTATGCCATTCCAGCGTTTTAAAGTATCTGATGCAGTTTGACCAATCCATTTCGCAACACCTTTTTTGGCATCTTCATATGATTTGACAGTAGCAACTTTTATACCAGTTAGAATTGGTCCAGTTTGACGTTTTAATTTTTGCCACTTACTTAATACATGTCCTGTTTGTGAGTCTATCTCACGTTTAACGCCTTTATTTTGTCTTGCCGCTTCATCAACAACTTTTTTGTGCTGTTCTTTCGCATTTTTTACCGAACCTTTATACTGTCTCTCTGCATCTTTGATGATTTTATCAGCTTGATCTTTAGATATTTTTTTCGTAACATCTCTTTGATAAATTGCTTCATCAATGATACCTTTTTTCTTTTTCTTAGCATCTGAAATTGTTTTGTCTCGCTCTTTTGCTGACGCTTTGATAACTTCTGAAGCTGCTTGAATTGATAATGCTTTTTTGTTATCTCTCAATCTTCCTAAGATAATTCTTTGTTCTTTTTCGCTCTTACTTAATGAAGATACAACTTTCTGGTCCATTCTTTGTTGTAAAACAACCAATTTACTTTCTTCTATGTTTGTAAGAGCGCGTTTCTCTTTGTGTGCTTTTGTATAAATAGCACTAATTTGTTTTTGAATAGATTTTACTGCTTGGACTTCTTTATTATTACCTGCTTGAGCTTCCGTTAAGATTTTGTTCTCTTCAGACGCTTTCAAACCTTTAGTTTCAGAGAAAAGTTTTCGTAGTCCACTCATTTCTCTTGATCTACGTTGCTCTATTTTTGTTAAAGCAGTATTTGTCATTTTGTCATATAGACTAACCATTTCTTGATACTGCTTATCACCTATAGTTTTATGAGACGCTCTTAATTTTTCTAACTGTAATCTAGCTTTCATAGATAAATCAGTGTAACCCTTAAGCGCTTTCTCGGCACCTCTGCTGACACCTTTACCGTAAATATCTACCTTATCAGTAGCTTTTGATACTGCATCATTGATGACTCCGAAACCCATTTTAATCATTTGAGTCCCTGGTGCCATTTCCACACCTTTTTTAATAACATCACCAAGACTACCAACTAACCCTCTTGCATATCCTGCGCCAATCTTGAATGTGGTACCCATATCTTTAGCCCATTGAAAATTAATTGATCCAGCTACTTCTTTAAGTAATTTGCCAGTATTATCTACACCAGTTTTAAACCAGTCTACATGTTTATATGCTAGTTTAAATCCACCATATAAAGCAGTAACTGCAGTAAGTGCAATTCCAACAGGACCGGTTAATAATCTCAAACCACTAGTTAGTAATCCACCCGCTCTCGCTAATAAACCAGTTGAAGTTGCTGCTCCTCCTGATGCCTTACCGAACTTGGTAAATAGACCTGTTACTCCGCCTAATAATTTTCCTTGTTTGCCGATAGTAGTACCTGTGGCTATGTTTGCTGCAGCATTTGTTTCAGCTGCTAAGGTATTTGCTGCCATCTTTCCAGTTAATTTTGAAACCATTTCAGCTGAAGTTCCTGCTGCTTTGGCAACCATTCCAAATCCTAATATCACCGGACCAGTAGCAGCTGCACCAATAGCTAATGAAGTCGCTAACATACGTACTGGTTTAGGAGAAGCACTGATTGTCTGTACTAGCGCGTCTCCTGCTTTTACAATCCCGCGTAGTGCAGGAGTGAAATCATCGTATACTTTCGAAGCAAATGTTTCTAATCCACCAGTAAAATTGTCCCAATCACCCGACAAATTATCGCGCATAGTTTTAGCAAAATCTTTTGCATAACCATTCGAAGACTCTAAAGATTTTGTGAAGTTATCAACTTTTTCAGGTGATTGATTTAATAATTTTAACCATGCACTTTGAGCATCCATACCCACAAGTCTAGTAATATATGCAGCTCTCTCAGATTTAGTCATCTTTTCTGTTCCTTCTTGGAGAGATTTTATTAAATCTCCCATTGACAACATCTGACCATTACTATCATGTAAGTTAATACCTAATTCCTTCATAGACTTTGCTACTTTAGGTATAGGTGCATTTAATTTACTTAACCCCATTCGAAGAGAAGTTCCAGCCATTGATCCTTTAATTCCATAGTTAGATAAAATACCGATAGCTCCTGCTGTATCCTCAAGACTTAAACCTAAATCATTAGCTACTGGTCCAACATATTTCATTGCTTCACCCATATCACCTAGTGAAGCATTTGTCTCTGCTCCTGCTTTAGTAAGAACATCTGTCGCATGACCAGCTTTACTAGCTTCAATTTGGAAGGAGTTTAATGAAGAGACAACAATATCTGCACTATCAGCAAGACTCATTTTAGAAGCTGCAGCTAAATCTAATAATCCAGGCATTGCATCAATAATCTGATTGGTTTTAAAACCAGCTTGACCTAATACTGCCATTCCATCTGCTGCTTCTTTACCACTAAATGCCGTACTTTCACCTAATTCAATAGCATATTGCTTTAGTCTTTCAAAATCTTTGCCTGTAGCATTAGTTAATGCTTGTACTTCAGACATAGAAGTTTCAAATTCCATTGATTTTTTAATTGCAAATCCCATCCCTAAAGCAACTGGTGCTGTAACACTCATCGTCATATTCTGACCGATATTAGTCATCTTATCTCCAATAGCATTCATTTTGTCGCTATAGGCTTGTAGTTCTTTCGACCTTTGTGTCCATGGACTGTTATTCAATTGTTCAGCACGTTTTAATTCATTGAGCTCTTTTGTAACATTGGTAATGTCATTTTTCATATCTTTGAAGATACCGATTTGCTCTTTTAGCTTTATATTTGCCTGAACAACACGTTCATCAGTATCTCCATATGTTGATGATAGTTTTCTTAATTCCTGTGCATGCTCAATAACAATTTTCTTTTGAATATCATATTTTTTATTAAGTCCATCAAGATTAACTTTTGCTTTATCAACCGCTTTATATACGTTACCTAATGATGTAACATTGTTTTTCCATTCTTGATCAGCAAGTTTTAATTTAGATGTCATACTCGCCTGCTGTTTTTCTAGCATTTGAGATTGCTTAATCATCTTTTCTTGCTGACCGGTAACAATACGCTGTTGAATACTGCTCTCTTTTAATTTCGCATTATTTTCAGCTATTTCATTGTTCATTTCATTAATTGAACGTTTTAAATTGCCATAAATACCTTCTTGCTTTTTAAGGTTCGCCGTTGCATTCAAAACTTTGGTGCTGTTAGCACCGTATTCTTTAGTTAATTTTGAAACATTAACCTTATGTGCCTCTACAATTTGTTCTTGCACCCTTAGTTTGTCAGACATCCCTTTTATACTTGTAGATAATTTTTCGAAGGATCTGTCTGATTGTTTAAATGTTGATAAAGACGATTTCCACGTAGCATCGGCCACTTTCATCTGAGCATTTAAGTTAGTAATTCCTTGCTTAATTTCAGAGTAATCCATTCCGACCCGAACTACTGTTTTTCCTACTACTTCATCCATTTTTCACTCTCCTTTCCACAAAAAAATAGCCTGTTCGGCATATTAAAAATTAAAATGCGTCGAACAGGCTATCTACTTTGTTAGGTTTCTGATGATGCTTATTTTCTTCATACTCATCTTCATTTGCTAAGTTATATTGATGAATATAGAAATGATAATCACCTTCCCAAATTTCCATTGGGCTAATGTTAAAATATTTTGCTATCAATCCTATATTTTTATCTACAGTCCTTAGAATTTCATCATGAGTCAGTTCTACTTCATCTTCATCATCATTATCATTTACTTTTTCTTCACTTCTACGGTAGGGTTTCCCAACGCACTATTATAAGCATGATCTAAAGTTTCTTGATATTTACGTGCATCTAATCCATTACGTAATTCTTCGACTGTAAATTGATTGTTGAAATATTCAACTAAGAACTCTTCTTGTAATTCTAATAATCCTAATTCACTTTCTTCTGTTGCTTCTAACGGAATATAATGTCCTTTTTCATCTTTTTCATACTTACCTTTACCATCGTTTTTGTACATACGTTGACGTGTTTGATATTGTAATGAAATAGCTTTTCTGTATACTCGTCCTGGTACAATATTTGGCGCGTATACAGTACGTGTTACTCCTGCATCATTTGCAAGTTCGATTTCTTTAAGAAAATCAAATTCAATTTCTTCCTCATTTGATTCTTCAACTAATACTTCTGCTTCTTTTAATAATTCTTCAGTCATTTTAAATTCCTCTTTTCACTAATTTGTATTTTTTAATTTTGGCCAAAATTAAAAAGGGGACGATGCCCCTTTAAATTATTTTTTTATCCTGCTGGTACACCAGATGGTACAGCCCATCCTTTTGGTAAACTTGTTGCTGGAGCAGCTTTACCGAATACTTTAGTAAATAATTTATCTAGTGCTGCTTTGTCATCTTTTGCGATAACTTCACGGTATTCTTTAATATTATCTGACAAACGAGATGAGAACTCACCGTTGATTGAAGCACTACCGAAGTCTGTTTTTTCTTCAGCTGTTTTAGCATCGTCACCTTCAACTGCAAACACACCACGAGTTAATGCGATCGCTTCAATATCTTTATTTGCTTTTTCTTTGTAGAAAATGCATCCTACGTTAGGGGGATTTAATGTTCCACCACGTTGAATAACAGTTCCATCTTCATCTACTTCTAATCCAGCTAACCATGCACGAATTGCTAACGGAATTGCGAACGCTTGTAAATCTACTTTAGTTTTACCTTGAGATACAGCTGATTCCTGAATTTCTCCATCTCCCCAGTTTTCAATAGTATCTTGATCTTTATCTACCTTAATTTGTTGAGCTCCTCGAATATGACGAATTTCATCATATACTGGCGCCTTACCCATTTCATCTGTTGTTAATTCTGCTACATGGAATCCACTAATATTTACGAATGAACCTACTTTTTCTTCAATAGCTTTATATGCCATAATTTAATTCCTCCAATAATATTGTTTTTTTGTATAAAAAATAGACATCCAATTGAATGTCTTTAGTAAATATCTTTTTCATCTAATTCATAGGCGTAATAATAACGTCTAGCATCTCTATATAGAGATACATAATCAGTAATTCTTTCGGTGTGTGGTTCTAAAGAATCTACAAAGTTAATTCCATTTGCTTTTAATAAACGTTTAATAATATTACCGGTAGTCATCAATCCATTTTGTTGCCATATATCAATTTGAAAATGTATACCTGATGCGTGTATTTCACCATCACCAAATTCTACATCTGGCGTACCGATTACCGAAATCCTTATATATGGCGGTTTAGTTTTTAACTCTTCTGGAATAACTAAATTTTTAATATTGCTAGCAGGTACTAGTTTCGTGACGTCTGGTGATTTAATAAGAATATCTCTTATAAATTTATACGGATCATCAATCATATTTTCAAACTCCTTTTTATCTCTTCTTTCATCGCTTTTAACTTTTTATTTTGCGACATTCTCAGAGCATTTGTAATTTTGAGTTGTGGTGGCTGATGAACCGTACCCCATTCTACGAAATGAACTCTATAAGCAACCTTACTTTCTTCAGTCCATCCAATTAAAACGTATCCACCATTGCTATCACGTTTAAATTCTCCAATTGTTAATGTGTCACGAGATTTACCACTACCTACAGATAAATTATTCTTGATTTCTTCAAAGTCTACTTTAGCTCCAGCATTAACAATACGTTTTTCGGCACCTTCAATATTGCGAACCATCTTCAGAAGATTTTTACTTATATCATTAATTCCTTCAATTTCAACGGACATTACTCATCACGCTCCATCACAAGATACATATATGGTTGTCGTGAATCTTTGCCGAGTATCTCAGTTATTGTAAATCTTTCTGAATTAAGTACGACATGCATGTCTGTTACAATGCTTTTTTGATAACGTATTCTCAATTTTTTTACTGTTTTGTTACCCAACTGAATTTCATTTAGACTATCTGATGACTTATCATTGATGATTTCTGCCCAAACCTTCATAAGAAGTTCTTCACTAGGCGTTGACCAGCCATCATCAGATGCATCCGAAACGCTATATATTTCAATACGTTTGTCTAAATGGCTAATGTTGTCATTAACATATTTATTCCTTTTAAACCTCATGATCCAACACTCGCTTTCAGTTTAAGTACAAGCGAAGTTAAAGTCTTATCTTCAACATCTTCCATACCTCTTGACTCAAAGTCACGCGTAATAATATACTTTAAAGCTTTACGATAAAGAGGATAAGCAGGATCTGTTTCTTCGACATTTGGCACACCAGACAATAACAATTCTGATTGTGCTTCAGATATTAAATCTAAAATTTCATCATCAAAATCTGGGCCATCTATTTTAAGCCAGGTTTTAACTTTTTCTAATTCAATAACAAATTCAGACATAGGCTTTCACCTACTCTTTATCTGTTTCTGATTTAGCAGCGCTCTTTGTAGTTTCTTCAGGTAATCTTTCTAATACTTCACCATAATCCGGATGTGAACCGTCAATGTTGTGTTGAATTTCTTCAGCACGTTTTACAGTCATTTCAACAACTTCACCAACTTTATCAAACACACGACCTTCACGTGTACCTTCAAAAGGTTTTTTTACTCTAAACTTAGCCATTAATTATGCCTCCTAATTTATAAAATACATTACCTGTAGACTAGCCAGCAGGTAATGTTGAAACATTTACGATACGGAACGCAGCATCTAAAGTACGCACTTGGTCATACCATGCAGTAAGTACAAATAAATACTCACCTTTTTTAACGTCTTTATCTGTATCGAATGTTGTATTTTCATAGTTGATTCCAAAATAGTTAAAGTCGCCGACAATTGGATTAACTGCTGAATCAGAGAATACAATTTCTTTACCAAAAATAGTCTCTGGTGCAGTATTAAAGAATGAAGTTGTACCGTTAGATAAAGTTAATAACATAGATTGATAGTCAGCATATCGCATAACAATTTTCGCATTTTCACGGTAATCTTCATGTAGATCTGCTAATGCAGCCATAATTCCTGTGAATACATCTTTTCCAGATACAGATTTAATTTTACCCGCTTCATAGAAAGACATATGCTCTAAACCAGATTTAGGTGAAGTTGCAAATGCATCTTTACGTTCTTTAGCAGCTAAACCACTACGTAGTGCATTTTCAACCCAGTTTACTAAATCTAAATCAGAACCATGTAGAACTGTGTCAGAAATTGCAGCATATACTTTAAATTTATTTTGACCAAATTTAACTGAATCACCTTTTAACTGCATTTCGTGAGCTGTTTCAGTGTCTAATATGAAATCATCGTTATCTAATGTGTAAGATAAACGAGGTAATTCTAATCCTTTGATATTTGTCATACGAGCAATATCACGTAATGGATTTTTTGCAAATGGTTCAGTGATAATTTCTTTACTAACTGTTGTTGGTAATAATTTATCACCACCAGTTTCATTTCCTGCAGGAATCGCGTGTAAAAGAATACGTTGTGCATCTTCAGATGGTTTAGAGAACTCGTTTGGCATTAGAGCATGACGATAGAATTCTGCTTTTGCTTTAACTACTTGGTCTTCTTTAGATAACTCAGCAAATCCTGCACCTTGTTGAGCATCAAGGTTTTGTTTTTCCTTCATTTCATTTTCCATTTTATCTAATTGAGACTTTGAAATATTGAAACGTTTTTCTAAACTTGTAATTTCCGTTTCAACTTTCAAAATATCTTCATCTTTTGATGTTGGATCTGATACTAATTTATTTAATTCTTCTTGCTTTGCTTTTAACTTTTCACCATTCATTGTGGCAGTTTGTCTTAAATCGAATAATGTTGGCATTGTATGCCCTCCTTTAAAATTTGTTTTGAGAAATTAAAAAATCCTCGACTTCTGCTTTTATCGTTTTGCAGCGTTCGAGAATTAGTTTTCTATCAACTTCAGTTGATTTATTTATTTTTTCTTGTGAATCAGGTACTATTTCTTCAATTACAGAAGTGTCTACTACTTTTTCTACATCCTTCGCAACTGCTTCAGGCACTTTAGAATACTGTTTTAATTGTTCCTCAGTGATACTTGCAGCCATTTGATTAGCTCCAATAATTTCATCTGCAAATCCGAGTTCATACGCTTCCTGGGCTGTCATCCAGTAATCTTCTTTAAGCATCTCTTCAAGTTGATCTTGAGAAACTTTAGAATTCTTATTGAGATATGCAGTATTACTTGATTTGTCCATTTTTTCCATTAAATCAGCTGTCTCACGTAGTTCTTTAGCGTTTCCTGCTGTTACAATCCACGAATTATGAATCATCATCATGCTATTTTCATGCATAAAAATAGCGTCACCACTCATCGCGATAACACTTGCAATTGACGCTGCTAAAGCATCAACATATACATTAATTTTTGCTTTATGTGATTTAAGCATGTTGTAAATAGCATGCCCACCAAATACACTTCCGCCACCTGAATTAATATGAAGGTTAATGACCTCAACATCTCCAAGTGCTTTTAATTCTTCTTTAAAATCTGAGGCAGTGACATCAGAATCTTCCCATTTTGAGTTAGTAATAGGTCCATAAATATAGATTTCCGCTTCATTTTGAGCTTTTTTCTGCATTTGGAAGAAATCACTCGTCTTTTTTGTCATTGTTATCACCTCCTTTAGCGGGATTGCGTTCTGCAGGTGATAAAGTGATCGGATATAAATCTCCACTTACCATTGCTACATCTCCACCTTCAATTGGTGGCATGTCTTCAAATCCACGAATTTCATTAACCGTGTACCATCCTGTTCTACCAGCTTTGAAATATGCTTCTGCTTGGGTAGCAACATCAGCTCTTAATAAAGCCTTAGTATTAAATTTGAAATAAAACCCTTCGTTTTTTTGGTTTTCATTTAATAATTTCTTATTAAATTCGTCTTCATATTGTTTTATGATTGGAAGCAATGTGTGAGTTAAATAAAATCTATTTAACTCCTCAACAGATTTCATCGAATTAACATCGGCATTCAATAATGCTGTTGGAATACCAAAAGCATTAGCCACTCGTTGACGTGTTAAATTTTCAGCATTAACAACATCTTCTGAAACATATTTTCGGTCAAGCTTTTCAATTTCCACACCTTGTTCTTGGAATAAAACACCACCATTTTCAGAGAAAAATTGCTTAAAGTTTTCAATCACTCGTCTTTTTTGTTCTTCACTTACTGTGGTAGCATAATTAATGATAAATGCATCCATTTTCTGCATTTCATCCAAGTTGAATTTCCTTAATGCATTATCAAATTCTGTTGTATTTTTCAGCACACTTATTGGGCTGATGCCTACTTCAGAATTCATTGCAGATATGTGTTTAAAATGAAGTATTTCAGCATTATGAAATATTAATTTGTTTCCGCCATTTCTCACAACATAATATAATTCATTACTTTTCCCATCTATTGCTGGCGTAACATTATCACTATTCAATAAATACAGTGCCTCTGGTTGTAATAATCTATCACGAGATATAACGACATATGCATTACCCTTCTCGTTCCTAATCGTTTCAATACGCCTTATCAACTCGAAAGGTGTCATATTAACATTAGGACTTCTTGTAAGTAATCTTGCTGTATCCGTATCTTGCTTCTCATAATTTTTATACAATTTTATAGGTAAACTTGCCATAGAATTAGACAATCTACTTATCGAAGCGAATATTGTTTCATTCGTCTCTAATGTCGCTTGTTCTATTCCCCAGAAATATTTGTTGTGCCATCCTGAAAAGTCAGAAACGACAGTATTATTATGCTGAATGATAGTATTTTCTAAAGGACCTGTGATAATTCTCTTAATCCTATCCATTATTCCTACATGCTGTTTCGACACATCCTTATCGCTCCTTTCTTTTAGGATTGCTATTTCACGAATAGTTTCGAGTGTAATACCAACACCATGAGATAAATTAGATCACAATCCTTTCTGGATATAGACTATAAATTATCCATTACATCAATTTTCCTTTGTCGAAAGAGAGATTAATGTAAAAATAAATAAACCTTTTATAAAGGTCATGCTCAGGACCATGCATTATCTAAAACTTACAAATTCAATTTCACCGCTTCCAGCCGGATTGACCATCATCTCCATGACAAGTACATGTGCATTTAAGAAAGCAGCAAAACCATCAATTTTTCTGTTTTTGCCTTGTTTTGTTGGCATCCAGTTCCCATTACGATCCATAACAAGTTTTACATTATTGATATACCATCTAAACAACTTATTTTTGTTATATTTCACTTTGCCATCAATAAATATTTCTTTTAAATTTTTCATTGGTGCATTTAAAGTTTTATGACCCTGGATAATCTTAACCATTTCAAAACCTTTTGCTTCTAAAGATTTATTTAATCTAAAGGCATTGTAATTATCAAATGCGATTTTTTGAATAGAGTATTTTTTACTCATTTCTATAAACCAATCTTCTACAATATCCTCTTCTACATAATCCTTTTCACAAATAGTCAGTAATCCCATTCGTTCATATTCTTCATATGGAATAGAATCATCTTCCCTTGATTTTTTACGTGGGATCCATGAATGACTAATTACCGCAACACTTCCATCATCCATCGGAAATTCAAGACATGCACTGGTGAAGTCTTCTGTATTAGACAAGTCATAACCACCAATACATTGTTTACCGATTAAATCTTCTGGATTGAATTCACCGTCATTTCTTATCAATGTGTCATAATCCAAGAATGATAATTCATCATTATCCGCAAAAATATTAAATTGTTTTGTTATCCAGTCAGCATGTTGACCAGGATTTAATTTATCAGTGTTATAGTCTTTAACTAAAGAAGGCAAATCACTTGTCACACCTATATTCGGATTAGCTTTCACCCACAATTCAGGATTTTCTATCTCTTTAATGTTGTCCATTGAATACATCAAATAAAATTGTGAATCCTGGTCTACTACACCACGCACTACATCTTTTCCTAATTCAACAAAATCAACTAATGGTCCATCTAGCTCATATCCTGCAGTAGTTATGTATACTAGCAATGGTTGTTTACGTGCTGACCAAGATCTTTTGATAACGTTGATTAATTTATAGTTCGTAAATTCATGTATCTCATCAAAAACTGCAAAAGATGTATTTAAACCATCTAATTTCTTAGAGTCAGATGCACGTGGTTCAATCTTAGATTTACTTTCAGGATGAGTAATTGCTATACCTGTTTCTTTCATTCGCTTTTTTAAGGAGGGTGAAGCTTGTACCATCGCACGTGCTTCATCATATAACTCTCTCGCTTGTTGCTTTGCATTTGCCAATACATAAACCCTAGCACCACGCTCACCATCCTTAGAAACAGCATAAGTAGTTAAACCTGAGATCGTTGTCGTTTTCCCCGCCTTACGAGGTACAAATATCAATCCTTCTTTAAACCTTCTTAGTCCTGTATCTTTATGAACCCAGCCATACAATGAACCCAAAGCAAAATGTTGCCAGGGCTGAAGAATAATATTAAAGAAGTCACCTTTTGAAGGCTTACAAAACTTTTCAATAAATCTTATTGGTCTATGTGCTTTTTCTTTATCAAAAATATATGGAAAATCTTCTGTCCCGGCGCGTTCTAAATCCTTCTTATGTCTTTTACACGCCCAAACAACATCTTCACATGCATGTATTGCACCGGAAATAATTTGATCAGCGTACCAATCTGTTAATAAAACATCTGAAACTGAATCAAGAATGTTACCCGCTTTGATTTGCTGTGCTCTCCAAATCAGATACCATTCTTTAATCTCAGTTGGTTTAGAATGAATCGAAACCGTCGTCATCAGATGCACCTTCTTCAATAATAGAAGATAGTTTTTGTCGTTGAGCAACAGTAAGTCCTAAACTTTTTAACAGACCATTTAATAATTGAACGTATTTAGGAATTTCAATTAGAAGTGGATTCTTGGTCATATTTGTAGCCCCAGCTTTATTTGTATGTGGCATCATAAAGTCTTGTGACCTCAATTCCTGACGCATTTTTCGGTAAATTTGATGGTTTTCAACATACAAATCGATTAAATAATCATCAGATTCCTGATATTGATCACCCAAAAATTCTATTATTTTCTTCTTAGTTGGAACTGCCATAATCCCTCACCACCTTTACATTTTTCTACATTTTTAAATCTAAAAACATTAAATCTGAAAATAATAAATTTTGTCGAATTTACCCCCTTTAAGTAAAAAATCCAACTTTTTCACACAGGATCCTGCGTCGCCGTTGTCACGGCGTATTAAAAAAATTTATTAAGGTAGGGGGGATTTTATTTTTAAGAATTTACATTATTTCTCCAAGTGCTTTAATTCCTTTTTCATTATTGCAACTTCTACATGCAAGCTTTACATTTTCCCAAGCATGAATGCCACCTTTTGCTATAGGTATGACGTGTTCAATAGTTGGATATTTATCTTCGTTATAATGTAATGTTTTATCTGTGTCATTTCCACATATATAACATTTACAACCATCTCTTTTAATCAATCTTTCAATTGATATACTTGTATCGTATGAACCATTCAGCATTATCCTTTTTCTTCTTTTGATTTCTTTTTGTCTATTTTGATATCTTTTACTACATTGAACACTACAATATCTTGACGCTTGATATGAATGTGAATAATGTTTACCACATTCTTTGCATTTTTTAGAATATACTATTCTAACTGCGCTTTTCTTTCTACATTTTTCGCTACAGAATTGCTTTCTTATGTTACTTGTAAAATAAATGTTGCATTGATTACATCTTTTAATAAAAACACTTGAATGTTGTCCTATTAAAGAACATGACATGCCAACAAGATGTTTCGTCTTGTTGTTGTATGTACACTCTTTGCAAATAGCTTTGTAGCCTTTCTTTTTAGGTACTTCGAATACTTTATTACATTGTTTACATTCACATGTATTGCTAATATCATTTTCTTTATAGTATCTTGTATTCCATTTCGCTTTACATCGCGTGCTACAAAACTTATTGTTATATCTGATTGATTCAAACGTTTCATTACATTCCTTGCATTGATTGTAATATGTTCTTCTATGTAATTCGATACCATTAGATAAGCAATACTTCCGGATTACTTTTTTATCCACTTTTAACCTCAGTGCTATCTTCGTAATACCTAGCTTCTTATTATTCATTTCAATTATTGTGTCATGTTGTGCAAACACTTCGTGAACTCTACTCTTCATTGTTCATCCTCCTCTTTATCTCCTTACTAAAGAAAATATCAGGTAAGACTGATACACCGTTATCAAAATAGAAGAGAAAGTTTTTATCAAAAACCTACAGTACATGTATTGCAAATCTTTTTTATACTTTAACTATATTTACTTTCTTGCTATCAATCATCTTTTGTCGTTTACTTTTAACACTTTTACGTTTCTCATCTTCGCCATGAATTTTATTGTGACAATGGTGACACAAAGATACTAAGTTATCTATGTCTAATGCTTTTTGAATATCATGTTCGACATATACGATATGATGAACAACATCTGCCGGTGTCATCTCATCGTACTTTTCTAAACAGTGTTGACATAAGTGATCATCACGTTCTAATGCAACAAGCCTTATCTTTTTCCACGCCGGCTTCTTATAGAACCAATCAAATTTCTGTTTCTTTCTGATATTACTCATATAAATCACCTCACAAAAAAAGAGGTCACAGCAATTAAGCTATGACCTCTTGTTACATCATTCCTTATATAAAGATTAACACGTTATAGTCAAAATTTTGACCGTTTTTTGTTCGCCAAAAGTTCGTGAAAAGTTCGCCAAAAGTTCGCGAAATCACACTCCTATAATACCATGCGTGCAAAATTTAAATATACATCTTCAAAGTGTTCTTTCAAATCTTCATCTTTAATCACTTTGATAGCATCCAGAGATAAAGGTTTAAACAAACTATCATCTTTACCATTTAATTGTGTGATAGTATATATATCGACTAATCTATCTGATATGTTCACTCTTAACGCTATTACTTCTTCTCCATCTACTCCACCAGGTACAATTGAAAGCACTTTAGAGTTTAAAAACTTTATTAAATAGTTTTCATGTCTCTCTTCCTTTATATCTACTATTTCTTTGTTTACTGATAAAGCTTCTTTCATTTCTTCAAAGATAGGATGCACTCTATTAAATAATTCTTCAGCATCATTTATATTTCGTTGGATTTGATTGCTATAATCCTGTCGTTCTTTCATAACTATATTATTTAAGTCTTTAAATACATTCATGTATTTCACCTCCCTAATTGTATTTGAGTTATTCATATCTAATATTGTGTATAACTCATGAATTCATTATAACCCTAGTCATATCAATGTTTCTATAAGTTTTCAGAAAACAAGTTATACATTGCTTATTTATGAATAACTCTTTAACTTAATAAAGTACTTATAACAATTATCTATTTAATTTAAGTCTAATAAAATGGACCTGAATATGATTCAGATCCATTTATCAATATACAAATTTAAAGTTAGTCATTGCTTCATCTATGCTATCCTGTGTGATTCCTATGTACTTTAATGTTATTGCTTCACTACTATGATTGAATATCTTCTGTAGTGTCGCCACATCTTTTGTACCTTTATAATAATGATAGCCGAATGTCTTACGCATTGAATGCGTACCGATTGATTCCAGGTCAAAGTAATCAGTTAGTTCTCTTAATATCTTATACGCCATATCGCGTGATATTGGTTTATTAAATCCCTGTCTTGATTTGATGATGAACTCTTCTGGAGGTTTATCCTTTATATATTCTTGAAGCGGTCCTTTAAGGTTCTTATGTATCTGTATCTTACGCTGCTTACCTGTCTTCTGTTCCCTTAATCTTATTGTGTTACCTTGCACAGAAGATACTCTTAATTGAAGTATATCTGATATTCTCAGGCCACAGTATATCCCAATTAAGAATAATATATAGTTGCGTTCGCTCTTCTGTTTAAGATGTCTCTCGATTGCCACGATCATATCTGGGTTACGAATAGGTTCTACAAAGTTCATTCTGCATCATCCTCCATATATTCATCTATGCCAAGATAAAAAGCTAAACGGATAATAGCATCATTCTTTACTTCATAGTATTTTGTTTTGCCGATACCTAAATCTGTATAGATTTCAAAGTCTATACCTCTTTCATCCTGAAGATATTTATTGACGATAATATACTTCTCATCGGGCTTTAAATTATCAACCGCTTCATGCACTCTTTTCAATAATACTTCTCTTTCTTTTAACATCTGTTCACGTTTAATATTCTTATCTGCACTAACCTCAATCTTATTAAGTCCTGATACTGTTGAAGGTGGAATGAAACTGAATGATTGCGTTACAGATGGCATACTTCTTAAAGGTAATAAGTTTAATAGTTTGTTATAGCGTTTGAATATACGGTAAACATTTCTTCTTGTTTTAATAAAGTCCAGGTTTTTCATCTCAGTTAATAATGATGTCATTAGCACCCTCCACATTTCATGTTATAATATATATGTCGTATATATAAAACATGCATCGCGTGAAGCGGTGCTTTTTTTATTTATGCTTCTTATTTCTGTGATGCTTGTAACGCTTCTAATTCTTTTATTTTTAATATGATTACCTCATATGCATGTATTTCATCTTTATAGTGTTGCTGATCATTCATACAATCCTCATATCTACCTTTCAGAAATTCTTTTAATTCATTAATGACATTAATAGAATCTTTCTTTTTATCATATCTAACATTCTGTTTTATGATTTTATCTTCAATGCTTTTACTTATCTTCATGCTATCTAATGCAATTGATTTAATTGGTTGGTTGCATAATATTTCACTTTGAATCGCTAATACTTCATCCAGCTTATTAATTACTCTATCCGCTTCTGTTTGTATTGGTTTAATAATCTTATTAACTTCAACTTCATCAAATTTTATATTGATTGTATTATTATTTATCTCTGCCATTTAAATATCCTCCTCTGTTCCTCTTAATAATTTTAATGACTCCCCAATAAAAGGTATCTCTTCGTGTGGTGCTAATAAGTTTATTACTTCATCGATTCTCTTCTTAGTGATCCTGTTGCATTGCAAATCGTCTAAAGATTTTTCAAATCCATAATCAAGTAACTCTTCTACCGATAAGTTAGACTCTATAAATGGTTGACCATATTTATTAATACCTTTCATATCTCGTTGATTCAATGTATCAATAATTTCATCATGAATACCATTAACATCTTTAACTGCTGGTTGAGCTTGTGGTGTTGGATCATTAACTTCATCAACTACTGGTTTAATCTCAGAATTAATATCATGTGGCATTGTGAATTCTTTTTTTATCTCTTCTGCTATAATCGTTTGACGTGGCACTAAATCAAATACTTTTCCACCTAAATTAATTGTGTTCATTTTTATTCTCTCCTTTTAATTCTTTTATTTTTGTTGTAGCGATTAATGTTGCTTGACGTGTTTCTTCTAAAGTCATACCAAAACAACTAGGTGATATTACGATATGAGGGAAGTCTATGCCCCAGAACATCATTCCTTGTTTCAAATGGTCCATTAGTATCATTATTTCATCTCTGTTAATATCTTTATCCTTATAAGCGTGTAGCACTGTAATCAAATCATCTATACTTCTTATATCTAATCCATCTAATAAGATTATCCCCTCAGACATTATGACACTCCCTAGTCGACATATTTTGGTTTAGGTATTGCAGGAATCCACATATGTGGATTGTAGTTAATTTCATATCTATATTTACTAACGTTTTTTACATTCATATCTTCGACAACATATGAAACATTATCAGATAAACCGATAATATGTTTTTGATATTGTCCTTTATCATTTTCAACAACCACTTCTAATTGCTTATCTTTTCTATCTGCTTTAATCGACATCCGACCTGACATCTGAAAGATGATGTCATTCTTGATTGCATTGATCACAGTTACTTTTCTTACTGTATTAAAATTATCAGACTCCTGTGATAAGTTCTCTGTTACCCTGTCCGCTTCTGTGCCACAAGCTGTTAGGAATAAGGTTATAGCTAATAATGTCGTTCCTAATATGTTCTTCATTACTCAATCCCCCTACCATAATCGTATATTTTTTATTACTACGTTTATAACATCTTTATTTTTATATTTTATTACGTCATATCTATAAGGTGGTTCATACCCGTTTGGTCTTAATTCTTTTCGTAATATTTTTCGCAATTTTCTATTTGCTGAATACCTATTGAATGCTCTTGTCCAATACAACTGATGAAAACCTTTGTCATTTAAGTATCCGTTAATCGTTGCAAAGTATAATTTCAATATTAATCTCTCCTTTTAATATCCCTGTTGTTGCCTATCATGATTTTCTTTATTCTTAATATCATATGCCGCTTCAATTTCTTCTAAACTGAAAGCGTAGTAATCTAATATGATCAATAATATTGCATAACACTCTAGGTAATCTTCTAATGTTTTAAGCTGATACATTTTATTCATAATGTATCTTAAATCCTTAATCTTTACTGATTTCTTTTTATCCTTATCCCAGTACTCTTCTTTTGTTCTGACTAAAGGCATATTTGTTTCTATTCTCTTATTGATGTATGTTACTAACGTCTCTTTACCAGCTGAATGTTTGTTGATAATTAAATGTAGGAAGTGGATAATATCTACACCTTCAGCAATAATCTTTCGTGGTTCAACGCTCTTTGTTTTCCAGTACTTCCACTGATCAAAACATTCATTCTGAAATTCAGCAATTTCATTTTTTAATGCTAGTACATGGTTTTGTTGTAAATCTTCTAACCATTCATCTGCACTTATGTTATGCTGTTTTCTAATGTTACTGTCTAACTCTTCTTGTTTCTTTGCTAATTTTTCGAATAACTTTAATGTTATCTGTATCATTTTGTTCGCTCCTTTTTATAAAACATTGCATCAATTAAAATTGTATTCATATTAATTTCAGGCTTATTACCAGTCTTGATGCTTTCGATATACTTTGCTATTTTATAAGACTCAATCATATTCCCGACACCACTCAATAAGTTATCGAGAGATTTAAATAATGATTTGATTAATAGATACATACTTCTAAGCCTTGTCATTTTTTGTCCTCCATATTATTATGCGTTTAGCTTACAAATCTTTTTTCTATCGGTGTTGTGGCAAATTCAAATACAGCTTCCATTAATGGTGTTCGCACTACCTTATACATTAGATAGCATCTTTCATTAATAATCAGGTTGTACTCTTTTTCCATGTCGATATATAGATATGCTGCTTTATTGAATTCATCGTACCGTTTCAGCCTGGACACTTCATGTTTGTTCAGCACATAGAGATTATCAAACGCTTCAACTACAACGAACGGGTTGTCTAAATTACCACTAGATGTACAATCTTCCACTGCTACGATAAACTCTTGTTTAGTCATTCGCATCTACCTCTTTTTATTATTTCTATTACTAGTAATCCATCCTTAACCTTTAATTCAAACTGATCATTGCTTTCTATATCTTGTAATACAAATTTATCTACAAGTACTTTTCCAGGCATGGGATTTATATATTCTATTGCAGCACCATCTATTACTGTTTCTATGTGTTGTGAATAAGTTTTAATCTCTGATACTCTTAATCTTTCTAATGCATTATCAGCTACAGTTTTTTCAGTTTTTACGGTTTTCGTTTTCAAATTGTTCCCACGCTTTCATGAATGCAGTATCTATTAGATCACTGTTTATTTTTGTTGGATTAATTGATTTATAATGTCCAATTAATTTTTCTAAAGTCATTCTGTATATCTTTTCTTTAAAATACATCCGATATGTTCTATAACCGTATGCAACAAAGAATACATTAGTAAATATCAAAATGATTATAATGAAAGTTTTCAATTCCATTTAATTTCCTCCATAACATCCTCTTCATATCCACAACTATTACATCTAACAATGAATTGAATTAACTGTCCCTCAATGAAATATTTCGTTTCACTTACTTCATTGCTTTTGCATCTTTTGCAATATCGTTGAAGCGGTCGATAATTACTGTATGACCATCTACCTTTGTTCATGTGTTATCTCCTTATTTCCACTTTCTTTAATTAAATTTCGCTGTAAGTTTCATTAACCCGGTTATTTCAACTCTATTTGATGTCTTGTTACACTTGATCCGTATTCTTCATATAATTCAAAATATCTGTCCTGAGCCTTCATCGTGTTTTCGTATGCTTCATAAGGATAACCATTAAAATTAATAACCCATATATTTTTCATATGCACTTCACCTACATAAAGATTTTATTCAATTAGACTAATTGTGATTATGTGTTTAGTAGATCTGGACTTTCGTGTATGTTGCCGATGATTTCAATCCCGTCATCAACTCTAATGCTATTGCCGTGTAAGTTCCAAAATTGTTCATTTTGCCAAGCTGGATATAATATATACATTGGCGCTCCTTCGTTTCTCCATTTAACTTGGAATGTGCCACAATAGCCTTCACTCCACGCTTTTACAATATCCCCCTCGAAAATCTCCTTACCGTTTTTGTCAGTAAGTCCTGTGGATTGCATTAAAATTGTGCCATCTAACGGTGCAAAAAGGTTCTTACCATCTTCGTTCCATGTTTCGTAAACACGCTTTAGTTTCATATTGATAGCAATAACATTAAACATTTCTTTTTTCTTTTTATCCCACGCTCTAAACTTTAATATCATTCGTCATCCTCCTTTTCTTCTGGAATCCATACTAATTTTCCATGACCTTCCCAAGATGATGATTTTTTCTTATTTTTTATAAACCATTCAGCAGTTGCATTCAACACATCATCAGTAGCAATTCTTCTGTTTTTATTATCCATAATTCCTTTATCTGATATTCTTGCCATATAAATTTCTCCTGTCATAAAAGCCACAACTAATTTCACTTTTTCATATGCCATTATTCATTCTCCTTTTCGAGTTGTTCATTGACGTAAATACAATGAATAAATGCTTTGATTTTTAAATCATCTTCTTCATGCAAGAAATACTCTGCTATAAAACCAAATTCTCTTACTTCTTTATAATTCACATATTCGCTAGGTGCTATCAGCCATTCTTTCGCACTGTCGTATGTAGGGAATGTATCTTCAGTTACCCAAGCATCAACTAAACTTCCATCTTCATATTTCATAAAGTGGACAATATATACTTCCACAATCCTCGCTCCTTTCGATTAGTTTTCTTTCGGATAAAACTTAATTTCCATTTTATTTCCGTCTTTATCTACTACAACCAACTCAATATAATCATTATGTGTAACATATTTTTGAGTTTTTACATTATTCAACATTTGGTGCATTGCTAGATGTTGTTCTGGTGTCATTCTCATTTCCTCCTCAACTATTCGGAATTTCCTAATAGTTCGATTTCTAGTACGCTTTCTAGTAGGTTTCTAGTAACTTCGGCTAATGTGGAATTGTACTCCAGATTAGCCGAATGTTTAGGTTACTCTAGGTTATTGTTTAGGTTATTACATCGCCCGAATGAACGGACGTTATTTCATAAATACAAGCCAATGCGTTTTCGCTCTCTTATTCCCAAAGAGTGGTTTGTATTCCGTTGTGGCCAAAACATCATTTATTTTCACTTGTTCTTCATTCCATTTGAAAATTAAAGTTCCATTAGGTTTTAACACTCGCATACATTCATCAAAACCTTGCTTTAAGTCCTGCATCCAATTATCTTTATCAAGTCGGCCATACTTTTTAACTAGCCAACTATTTTCCCCACCTCGTATTAAATGTGGCGGATCAAAAACAACCATGTAAAAAGATTCATCATCATATGGCATATTTCTAAAGTCAGCTAACGTGTCAGGTTTGATTACTAAATTACGACCATCACATAAAGTCGTTTCTAATTCTCGAATATCCATAAATTCAACGTCATTATTTTTTTATCAAACCAAAACATTCTACTTCCACAACATGCGTCTAGGATTCTTTTCACTCGCCATCCTCCTCTAAGCCTTCCATCAGTTCCAACACGTAATTGTGTACTGTATGCGCAATAACATCTCCTTCACCAAACGCTTCTTTTTCATCGTGTTCCATTCGTTCCTTCAACTCACGCCACCTTTTTTCAGCTCGATCAGCACGTTGTTTTTGTTGTTCGTACAGTTGTTTGTAGTCTACAACCCTACTATCATATAAACCATCAAACAAAACACCGTGGTCTATATTTTCAAAATAAATCATATATTTATCGTTAGACGTTGGTAAAATTTCTTCCACTCTGTCAATTTTGTTATTGAATTTAATGTAATCCCCAACCTTAATCATCCCTGTACCTCTTTAAAAGTATTGTAAAATTCGCCAATCGGAACTGCTCCTTTCACACAATTGCCCCATTCGTCAGTTCCAGATATATAAACGTAACGTTTAGACTTGCCTGTAATTGTATAAAAACCTCCATATTTAATATCCTCATACATAATTTGTTACCTACATTTCATCTAACCGCTTCACAACTTCATCAACAGACACAAATCCAATAGGTTCATCTATCAGCTCAAAGTGTTCATCTTTTAAATAAACAATTTTGCACATTTCCCATAGCCCTTCTTTATAACCGTATGATCCAATATTTCTAACTACCGAATAACCATCATCATCTTTTCTGAATAAATACTGACTATGATCCATACTTGATTCACGGATATGTTTATAAAATGTTTTGTGATTAGTGAATTCTTGATGATTACCAACTAATCTAATCTTGTTCATATTCTCAGAAACACCTCTAATAATTTCTGAAAAGAACTCAATACCTTTTGTTTTAAGATGTTCAATTAATACAATTGTTTTTTGTTCACTTGTTGTATACTTCTTTCTCTTCTTTCCTTGTTCAGCCCACTTGATAGCTCTATGTCGTCTTGTTCTCATTAAAATACCTCCATATTTTTTCTTCCTGCATTTAAATAATCAAAGAAATATCCATACTTCCATTTAGGTATCGCTGTTTTATTTTCTTTAAAGTATGTATATGGAATGCTTTTACGATTTAATGTATTCATCAGATCGATAAACTCTTCAATTTCTATCCTGTATAATTCATCCATATTCCTGAAAAAGATTAATATGAATGCTATACCATTCATTGCATTTACTTTCATAAGATATTCGAGTTGATGTGATTTTACTGATGAAAATGAAAAGTTAGTTTTCTGACACTCTTTTGTATCAAAAGCGATAAATTTTCCGTCATCTAATATCCCTGTAAAATCTACTGTTGATTTATGAACATATTTTGCTCCTATTAATTCCTCGCCTTTTCGCACTACCTGGGTAGGTGTTGGTATCTTATTAATCAAGGCTATCTTTCTGTGTTCATACATTTTATTTGTATTTTCTATAACTTGTTCTAACCATCTACCTCTGAAACCTTGCCTGTTATAATGCGCTACCACTATTTACATCACCTCTTTATTAAATGGTTAAAGCGGTGTATTACCGCTTTAACCGATTTCTTAATTTAATGAACATTAATGATTTTCTAACTGTTGTCCTAAAACTGAGTTTGTAATCATTTGACTTTATTGATGATTTCATATTGCGCTTTCCTTTCAGTGAAATATGGATCATCTTCGTAGTATTCAATTTCATCTGGAATAGTAGCTGTAATCCAGTATTCAACGAGTTTTAATATCAAATTTAAAACAACTAAAGATATACCTGCGAATACGAAAAATCTATCTAAGCGAGTCATCAATAATCCACCTTTCTCTTGAAAACAATGGGTCAATAAATAACTTTTTAAAATATGGCTGTCTCATAAATCCAGCCATATCATAAGCAATTGCATTCCATGTATTTCCTATAAATGTCTTTTTTCGACCGTTTCTAAAATAAACTGAAATTGTCTTTTCAATCCTTCCTTCTTCTTTTTCTATCTCACAGTTTGAAAAGTTTATAAACTGAGTGATAATCGTTGATGCGTATCTATCCATATTCCACCTCTTAAGTAGCTGTTATCCGATAACAACTACTCTTCTACTTTCAATTTCATTTGCTAAGTTATCGTTTAAGTATTGTTTGATTGTTTCTCTAGCGATGTTCTTCCAAACCCCACCATCCGCTTCAAACAATGCTGCAACAACTTCTCCGCGATTATCTTGTTTTAATCTGAAAACAAATTCTGATTCAGGTTGAATTACATCTGTAAATGTTCTGAAAGGTTTAAGTGTTACCGGATTTGGAACAACTTCTTCACCAACTGTTGCTACACCCTGTCTTACTTGTACTAATTGACTGACACCATCATCACTTTGTGTCTTGATAGCTTCCGTCTTAAGATTTCCTACTAGTTTCAATAAATTAGATCGTGTTTCAGACTCGATATATACTGATTGAAGTTGAATAATGAAATCTTCCGTACTCATAAATTCGTTAAAAGTAATTCTAGGTAATTCAGCCTCAACCTTAATTACTTCTTCTCTTTCTTGGTTTACATTCAATTTAGTTAATAGTTCAATTTCGTTGTAATTTTTAACAACAATCATATAGTTCGAGTCTTTATCATCAAAATTGCTTTGTATAAAATCAATCAATCCAGATAATGTGGCAATCTTAATCGTATTTCGTCTTGGTTGTTTGATTTTAAAAAGTTGTTTATTAGAATAAGTTTCACCATTTACCATTAATTCTCTAGCGTCTGAAGTTTCCTCTTTAATCCATTGCAATGCTTCTTTTAACATGTTTTTCATTCTCCTTTTTATTTAAATAATTGTTTTTTAGTAATTTCGGTAACTTTGTTGCTTTCTACTGGTTTTCCGTCATCTTCTCTTACAGTTCCTGTCTCATCAAAATATGTCTGGTCTTTTGCACCCGACTTTAATTCTTTTGCTTCAGGATTTCCTTTGCCGTCAATACCTGTCATCATTGTTACTGCAATAGGTGTTCTAGATTGAAGAGACGTTTTGGCTGATACATCCATAAAAAGTAGCTCTCTATTCTCTTCAGATGAAATCTTTACTTCAAGTGTCAGTTTTCTTGTTTTCTTTGGATCAGTATTTAAATCATGGATGTTATCCAGGACTTTGTTAAAAGCATCTTCAAATCTTTCTTGTACTGCACCATCTGCAATTGTTGATAAATCAATTTTTGTCATAATATTTATCCTCCTAATCGAAAAAATCGAATAATGTTGGTTGTTTCAATTCATCTATGAAATATAACTTGTTATCATTCTTAAATTTCTTGAATGTCTTTTCATCCATGCCACAAGTTCTTATATTTGGATTTTCAGATATTTTTACAATCTGATACATCGTTTCTTTCAGTGGCAATACATTGCACTGTTTTACACCTTCTCGATTAAATAACATTCCTACTTTTCTTATCATTCTTGCTTCAGCCATTTGCATTCATCCTTTGAAGTTCATCTTTATAAAATAACTTATTCATTCTTTTGAATCGCTTTGTTTCATGTTCATTCATTCCACATGCCCATATCTTTCTGCCTTTTGAAAATTTAATTATTTGAAACATGTTGTTTTTAATTCGTAATATTTCACAAATAATATCTTCGTTTTTGTCGTATAAAATACCAGGTTTTAAGTACATTTCTTAACCTCCAAATCAGAATGGCAAATCATCATCACTTATATCTATAGGTCCATCAGCATTTGCGAATGGATTTGTTGCTGGTGTCGATTGTTGCGCCTTTTTATTCTGTTGGTGGTAATCGTTTGGTGTCTTATTTTGTGTATATTCTTCATACTGACTACCATCATTTCTTGTTCCTTTTGGTTCTAGGAATTGAACTGAGTCACAAATCACTTCAGTAACGAATATTCTTCTACCTTCTTGATTGTCATAGCTACGTGACTGTAATCTGCCATCGACACCAGCAAGAGAACCTTTACTTAAAAAGTTATTGACGTTTTCAGCTTGTTTCTTGAATGTCACACAATTAATGAAATCTGCTTGTCTTTCACCCTGTGCATTAGTGAATGTTCTGTTGATTGCTAATGTGAATGTCGTTACTGATACACCAGATGGCGTTACTCTATATTCAGGATCCTTTGTTAATCTTCCGACTAATACAACTCTATTCAGCATTTGTTTCACTCCAATTAATTACTAGGTATTTATGATTAAATATGTTGAGTTCTTCTATATAAACGTTTTCAGTGCTTAACTGATATACATCTCTTACAAGTTGAGAAAATTCATCTGGTTTCAACCTTAAAACTTTTTGAATGCAATTAATGGTTGAGTGTAATTCATGATGATGTGCATTCAATGTTCCTGTTGTTGGTATACCAATTTTTGAATGGCCTTTATTGACCGCTTCAAGTATTGCTTTTTCTAGCTGTTTCATCGCACTAGGTAGATACTTTTCATAAATTTCTGTTTGCTTTGATTTGGTATAATCAATTAAATTAAAACTTTTAAATTGATTGGACATTTGAAGTTCTCCTCACTGTTCGGTAATTTATAATTTCGACAATATTCTTTGGATATTTACTGCTTAGCTTTTTAATAGCTTCATCAATGCCTTTTGCATAAATTGTGAATAAGCCATCTTCGGTAACAACGTCATTCCCTTTGTATAAATTGAATGAGATATCATAGTAATTGCATTCAGCTTTGATTTGCTTGCTAAAAAGATATATCTTGCCATTTTTAGATTTGTGCTTTATTTCTTTTCCTGCATTAAGTGCATCTATTTCTTCCTCAGTTAAAATAAATCCGTCATAAAATTTCTCACGCATGTTGTTTGTCATCCTCCCACAAAGATGACAACTCTTCTTTTACTTGCTTTCTATATGCTTCAAGTTCTTCAGGTGTCATATCATCTTCTTTTTTATCATGTTTTTGTTTTTCGTTTTTTATCCATTCAGGTGTCATTTCTTTAGGTTGATGGTTGTTGTAGTTATTTTTCTTTTGACTAGCTTTAAATTCTGCCTGTTCCCTAGTCGTTACATTTTCTGCTTCGCATCTTCTTAACACTCCCTGGATGTAACCATAATGTGTTTTGTTATTAAGCAATGCTTGTTCCATAGCATACATAACTAAATCAAATCCAAATTTCTCTAGATCATCAGATATAAAGTTCGTAACTTTAATCGCTTGATGCATGTTTATGTTTGTTTCAAAGAAGTTATATAAATTTTTGAATTGTTCATTCTCCACCACCGCCACCTTCGAGGTGTTACTTGTAGTGGTGTTATTCTTATTACTGTTATTCTTAAGACTGTTATTCTTAAGACTGTTATTCTTAGTCCCTACGTTTTGTTCCGATACAATTTGTTTGCCTACGTTTTGTTCCGGTACGATTTGTTCCGGTACATTTTGACCCGATAACACTTTCTTATCGGTATCATTTGTTACAGTAACGTTTTGACCCGATACGGATTGATGATTTATTGTGTATACATTATTACTAAATCCATTAGTAGTTCTATGTCTTTTAATTGTTAAGTAACCAGCATCTTCTAATTGTTTTCTATATTTCTTAAATCGTTTTTCGCTTATATTTAACTGGCCACATATTAGTTCAACACTTGGGTATGCTGATTCTGATGATCCAGCATAAGAAGAAAGAAATGCATAAAGTCCCTTCGCTTCAATATCAATACTTTTATCAGTCATTACGTTTTTAAAAACCAACCCATAACCGCTTATATCTGATTTGATAATATTTTTATTATTCATCTTGAACACTCCATAATCTCTTTCTATTTTCGGTACATATATCTTCAAATAGTTCTTCTAACGTTTTGTACCTATGACCAAATATGTTAGTTACTAAGCCGGTACGTGCATTTCCAAAATCAGAAATACAAACTTCCCAATCATCTCTATTCATCCATATAAACGTGTAATATGGACCCTGGACCTTATACCATTGAATGTTGAAAGCATGATTTTCTTTGAAACCATGCTTTTCAATTAGTTGTAAGTCTGTATTTTTAACGATTGGCATATGCGTCACCTCTTAGATCAGCTTCAATTTGATAAACAACTTCACTCTGTAACTGCCATGTTTCAATAAATCTGATAGCATCTTTATATTTGCCACGTGGTATACTTTGATAGTTTGGTACGCTAAATGCTGTATAAAGACTTCTGTAAAGGGCTGAATATACCTTTCTACTTATCTTGCTGATAGGTATGCCATTAAATTGGTTTTTCATTACTTCAGTAGCTTTACGTTTAATTGTTTGATGAATATGTTTTGATTCACCTGGAAAGACTGGTATTGATGTTTCTATTGCTTCAACACGTTCAACTAATTCATTGTTACCTTGTGCAATTAGTTGAATTTGTTCCTGTGTTGTTAATGGTTTTGTCTGATAGACACCTGTCCTTCTCAGTGTAGGAAGCACATCGTCAAAAACCCATTCTTCAAATTGATTAGCTGATTCTAATTTTGAATTGCTGATCAATCTATATAAATTACCTTCACTGATATACTTCTTTTCTTGTTTTCTGCCTAATGTATCGATGACGTCGTGAAACACGACCCCATGTTCTTTTACGTGACGTTTGATGGCATCACGTGGATTTGAATATCCTAATTTAAGTGCTACATCTGTTGCTGGGAAAAATACTTTTCCATCTTTCTCTAAAACTTGTAATGATCCGAATTGTTCATTATCAAATATTTTTAATTCGCTCATGCTATCGCTCCTTTATTTGTTATAATTTTCTTAATCTTATTAAGAAAGGTGGTGAATAATATGAAAATGTCAGACTCACAGTTTCAAAAGTTATTCAAAGAAATTACAGACAAAAACTTCAAAATGGCTATTAAGGAAATTGAAGAAAATTTTGATGTATTAATTAATTCTGAAGTTGCTAAGTCATTAAATCTAAGCAAAGAGCAAAAACAATTCTTTTTACATTTAACTTTAGTGTCTGCAAAAACAACTAATGAAACTGCAGCTTATTCAGCTTTGCAAATACTTGAAAAACTTACTAATCAAGCTGATACAAATTAAATCTATCTGATTTAATTAACTTTTCGACAAAAGATTGATCTACTGAAATTTTGTTGACTATTTCATTTTCTTTAGCAGCTCTCTTAATCTCTTCCGCCAAGAGGTAGATTAAGAGGGCTATTTTTAGATATTTAATCATTTATTTTCACCGCCCTTCGTGATACAATATATGTATCAAATATTTTTAATTCGCTCATGCCGCTTCTATTTCTATAGATGCGGCTTTTTATTTGATGTAATACTCGATATAAAACTTATCTGTTTCTTCACAAAAATAAGAATCAACATAGATCAACTTGTTATTTGATTTACATTTAATGACCTCTGCCATCCAAATGCCTTTCTCATACCAGTCAAATACATCTTTCTGTAGTTTCTTCTCAGGCTTAATTAATTTGATGATTTCTTTTAGCACGTTTCTTTCCCACCTCGTAATTTGCATACAAACTTAAGTTACTGATACCAGCAACGATACATGCTAAAAATGTTGTGCTTCCTTCATCCATTTGTGTAAAAGATGAATATATTAACGCAAATGATAGTGACGATAATGTAATTACTATTCCTACAATAATCGTTATAATTAATCTCATTGTTCATTCTCCTTTTTAAATATTGCTTCCAAGTCTCCCGTCTTAAAAACCATATTCTTTCATAATTGCTATACATATTTTTTCAGCCTCTTTAGTAAGCCACCAAGACTTCCGTTTAGATTTTGAAATCTCAATGGCTTTCATTCGAGGATCATTTGCTATTTTTTCATAAAAGAAATCTTTGCTTATACAAAGGCGTTCCTGGATTTCCTTTGCATCAATTGTCCAATCTCCTCTAGGCAATCACCACACCTCCAAATACCAAAACGTTCAAATTATTGAACTTTAGGTTTAAAAAAATATTGATGTATTTCACGCTTTGGTATAGATAATAGTTCAATTGCTTTGAACATATCAGCATCTCGCCAACTTACTTTATTGTTTAACTTTAATGATAGGCTACGTTCAGACATCTTCATAGCAACTGCAAAATTAAATTGTGTACCATACTTCTCAACTATACGACCATTTAACATAGAATAATCAAACTCCAAAACTACACCTCCATTCGTTCAAATATTTGAACTACATTCATAGTACACAATAATTTAAATCAAGTCAATTAAAATAGTTAAAAATTTTGAACATTGTTATTGAACTTTTATTCAAGACGTTGTATCATAAATTATATGATACTTCAGGAGGAAAATAATATGACATTAACATCTGAAAGATTAAAAGAAATTATGAGAGAGCGTAATTTAAAACAGATAGATATTTTAAATAAAAGTGAAAAATATCAAAAATCGCTTGGAATTAAAATGTCTAAAAGTCATCTTTCTCAATATGTTAACGGTAAATCTTCACCAGATCAGCACAAGTTATTTTTGTTAAGTAAAACATTAGGTGTATCAGAAGCTTGGTTAATGGGTTATGATGTTCCGAAACATAATAATCAAAATGATACAACGGATAAGACAAATGAAAATAGATCTACTAAGTCAAATATAGAAACTATTGCTGCACATATTGATGATGATGTTACTGAAGAACAAATGAAAGATATTATAAAATATATTGAGTTCATTAAATCTAATAAATTTTAATAAGCGATTAGCGTAAGGGGGTTGATAACAATCAATGCTTATGAAAATTTATGCAGATTAGCACCGAAATGCAGAATAATAGAGAGAGATGACATGCCATATGGTTTATCTGGTCTATATTTAGGAAATCCAAATGTAATTTTGATAAAGAAAAAACTACCCTATAAAAAAAGTGTAGAGGTATTATCAGAAGAGATAGGTCATTATTTTACTAGTGCTGGTGATATTACTGATTATAAGAAGAATGCAAAACAAGAGGCCCAGGCAAGAAGAAAAGGATATGAACTTATAGTAAATTTCGATTCATTAATAGAAGCTTGGAAGTTTGGAATACATAATTTATATGGAATGGCTGAATACTTTGAAGTTAGTCAAGATTTTATTATGAAATCTATTGACCATTTAAAACAAAAATATGGTTTAGTTGTTATGCATAACAATTATCGAATTTTACTAGATCCACTCAATATCACTCAGTTCCATGAGGTATATTAATTGAATTTTACTAACCAATTATAATCGACTAACGAATTATTCCAAAGTCATTATTATAAAAAATACAAAGGGGAAATTATTTTATGGCAAAAAAAGAGGAAGTTTATTATGATGCACAAGGAAATCCGGTTGTTTTTAAAAAGAAAAAAAATCCATTTTTATTCGGTTGTTTAGGATTAGTTTTATTGATGTTTTTAATTGGCGCTTGTTCTGCTATATTTTTGCCTACTAGTAATGAACTCACCGAAGAAGATAAAGAAGTAGTAGAGGATATTGTTCCTTCAGAGGATGACACTACTGAAAGTGATGATACAACTGCTGATGAAGATACTGCTTTTGAGGAAGATGGAGCTAACGAAGAAGATATGACAGTTGAAGAAGATATAACTACTGAAGAAATTACAGCTAAAGATTCAAATTCAGAAAAAATATCTACAAAAGATGATACTAATATAACTAGAGAACACGTTGCGGCATTAGCTGCTGCTCAAAACTATATAGATATAATGCCATTTTCAAAAGCTGGATTATATGATCAGTTAACTTCCGATGCAGGTAATGCTTTTCCACCAGAAGCAGCTCAATACGCAATTGATAATGTAGAAGCAGATTTTAAAGAGGAAGCTGTAGAAGCTGCAAATAGTTATAATGAAACATTACCAATGTCTGATCAAGAATTACTGCAACAACTAACATCCGAAGCAGGAAGTAAGTTCACGCAAGAAGAAGCTCAATACGCTTTACAACATATGGATAAATAACTATTTAAAAAGGCATAATGCCTTTTTATTTCATCTAATAACGGAACGTATGTTCTAAAGGAGGATAAAATGAAACATATTACAAAATGGGAAATAGAAGAATTTAGCTCACCGAGTCTTTATTTACATACAGATGAAAAAACTATCTCTTTAGTTAAACCACACAACAACGGAACATTTGATGTGATGGCATCATTAGAATACGAATACAAAGATAATGGAACATTAATTATCAATTCAAGTGATGTTTACCTCTGGAAGTTAGATGCTGATATTGAGAGAGAAGTCCTGACGTTGGATTTAAAAAATCCTGAATTGAATAAATTATGGAAATAGAAAACACATAGCATTTTAGCTATGTGCTGTGGAGGAATATATGTTTAAAAATCCTAAGAATTCAAGTAATTCGAAAACAAAAAATAATCATAGAAATTTACCACCGGGTAAAGACCCATTAAATGAAAATATCGAAAAAAGACATGATCCATACAGAGACTATAACAATCAACGTAATAGGAATCACGAATTAAAACAACCAGATAAAGATGACTTTCAATTTTTATTTGGTGATGGAGATTGATTTTCATTTAATCTTGTTACCTTTAATATCATATCGTTTTTGCTTGAATAATAAGTAAGCGTTGAATCAATCCTGTCACTAACACCTGGTTTTTCTTTTTTTAAGTTTACTGATTCTATTAATACATTTACATTATTTTCTTTGTCTATCTCGTAATTTTTCAATAAACCTTTTTCAATAAGTGTATGGTCTTCATTAGATTTAAACAATTCAACATAGTTAATAAATTTATTATTATCTAGGACTGTATCTATCAACAGTTCATCAACAATTTTAGACTTACCTAAAACATTACGATCATAATTTGTAGATTTTCTAAACATTTTTATTGATAGTGGATATATAAAATTATTTAGAAACCATACTAAAATTATCGTCCAAAAAAGGGAAATTAATATCGAGAAAATATTAATATTTTTAAAAAGTTTAGTTAAATTATACTCATGATTATAAATGCTAAAAATTAATACAAATAATAACATTGTAATTACACTAAACATTGAAAGATATAATTTTTTAGTTTCTTCATTTTCATTACCTAAAAGGGATAATCTGCTTAAATTAATATATGTGTACAATCCCATTATACCAGAAGATAGTAAGAATATTAAAATTGACAATACACACACTCCCATTCTTGGCGAAAAGCCATTTTTAATTTAATTATATCAGAACATATGTTTCGTTTAAAGGAGGTGATATTGACTGACCGACTTCCAAGTCTCCCGCTTATTAAGGAGGTTATTATGTCAGTAAAATATATAAAATCAAAAAAATATGATGACGTGTACAGTTATACAACGTCATCAGGTAAAAAATTATATTGTTTCCGCTTCAAATATTATCGTAACGGAAAACGAAAAGAATTACAACGCAGTGGTTTTATTACTGAGAAATCAGCATATAAAGAAATGTTATTAAGAAAGTTTGAATTAGAATCATCTGACTTTTCAAAGTTAGATTCGGATAAAATTCCTTTTGCTAAAGCTGCTGAATTATATTATCAAAATAAACTATCATATTGGTCCGAAAATACCAGGAAGAGAAATAGAGGAACATTAGATAATCATTTACTACCTATATTAGGTCATATTAAATTGAATGATATTACCTCAGATTTAGTTCAAAATAGTCTAATTAACGTAAAATTAGCTGAATTATCACCAAAAACGGTACAGAATTTATATGAAACTTTATCAGCAATAATTAATTATTCAGTGCGAAATGATTTGTTAATTAAAAACAGATTATCTCACAATATTTTTATACCTACAGATGATAAGCAAGTAATTTTTTATGATCAGAAAACATTAAAAAGTATTTTAGATA
Organism: Macrococcus epidermidis; assembly: GCF_003259695.1. GTDB lineage: Bacteria > Bacillota > Bacilli > Staphylococcales > Staphylococcaceae > Macrococcoides > Macrococcoides epidermidis. The sequence continues at coordinate 3,806 of NZ_PZJH01000002.1, read as the reverse complement.
AATCTGAGGAATTAAATATTACTTATGAACTTATCATCAAAACATTAGCATACACTGGAATGCGTATAAGTGAATTGTTAGGGTTAAGATGGACTGATGTAAACTTTAATGAGCATACTATTTCAATATTACGGACTAGAAAAAATATCGACACTGAAAAGAAAACTAAAACTAAAAATTCTGTTCGTACAATTTATGTAGACCCTATGATCACCGATTTATTAAAAGAATATTATCTTTACGTATATGACAAAGCCTTTGAAAAAGATATAAAGATAGATATTAATGGCTATATCTTCTTAGGAATCAATACATTACAACCAATCAGTAAGACAGTAATCACTAATATGATGAATGCAGTTGGTAAAGATTTAAAAATAAAGATACATCCACATGCTTTCAGACATACGCATGCTACTCTCTTATTAAACGCAGGAGAAACATATCATTATATTGCTGAACGATTAGGTAATACCCCTAGAATGATTGAAGAAACTTATGGTCACCATGTTAATCCAGGTAAACGAAAAGTTGCAAATGCATTCTCAGATATAATGAAAAACGAAGTGTCGGAAGAAGTGTCGGAAGTAATTCAATTTAACGCTAAGACATCTTGATACTACTATGGTTTACCCATAAAGTTGCATACTTTGTGTACAAGTACATGTGTTCGCGTGGATAAAATACAGACAAATTGATAAAAATAAATGCTTAATTTTATATGTAAGTGGTATATATATTTTAGAAATTTTATTCAATCAGACACCATCATATTTTAAGGGGTATATATATGTATCGTTTTCCACGTAGTTGTTTAGGAAGTATTATTCTATCGGTTATTCTTTCAATCATTTTAACTGTACTATTAAATGGTTGCGTCGCTATAATGCATTAAAAAGAGGACAAAGTTTTCACTTTGTCCTTTATTTTAATTCAATATTTGATCTTCCATTTAAATTCATTCCAGCAAACTCAGATTTAATATACTGATAATATGCTGCTGCACCAATCATCGCTGCGTTATCTGTACATAATTCAAAGCGAGGTATCATCAATTTAATATTCTTTTCTGCACATAGCTGCGTCATACGTTCACGTAATCCTTTATTTGCCGCTACACCACCACAAATCAGTAATTGTTTAATATTATATTCAGCTAATGCATCAAATGTTTTCTCTGATAACACATCAATGACACTCGCCTGAAAGCTTGCTGCCACATCTTCTGCTTTATAGCTTTCACCTTTTTGATTCTTATTATGCAATGTATTAATTACGGCACTTTTTAAACCGCTGAAACTAAAATCATAGCCTTCTAAAATTGGACGTGGTAATTTTAAATTATCCTCACCAATGGCGGCTAATCTATCAACATGAGGTCCTCCCGGATAAGGTAGATTAATAGTTCTAGCTACTTTATCGTACGCTTCACCGACAGCATCATCACGTGTCTGTCCAATCATTTCAAAGTCCATATGGTCTTTCATAACAACCAGTTCTGTATGACCTCCTGACACCACTAAAGCTAATAACGGAAAAGCTAATCGTTCTTCAATATGATTCGCATAAACATGCCCTGCGATATGATGTACAGGTATTAACGGTTTGTTATGCGCTAGCGCTAATGCTTTTGCTGCGTTGATGCCTACAAGCAATGCACCGATTAGACCTGGTCCTTCTGTCACTGCAACGGCATCAATGTCATTCCAACTAAGATTCGCTTCATCAATTGCTTCTTCAATAACGATTGTAATATTTTCTACATGATGTCTGCTTGCTACTTCTGGTACAACGCCACCAAATCGTTTATGAGATTCTATTTGACTGTTAACGACGTTGCTCAGCACCTCATATCCATTTCTTACAATACTCACTGCAGTTTCATCACAACTTGTTTCTATTGCTAATATTGTTACATCGCTCATTTTAATTTCACCCACATAACTTTCGCATCCTGATTCGGACCATAATAGTCACGTCTAACTCCACCATATGTAAAACCGAATGATTCATACAAACGACGAGCCGTTAAGTTCTCTTCTCTCACTTCCAGACTCATCATTTCACAAGTAAGACGTGCATAATTCATAACATACTCTAATAATAACTTACCATATCCTTTGCCACGCATTGCTTCATCTATTGCAACCGTAGTAATTTGTGCCTGATCAATAACTATCCACATACCGAGATATCCTATTACTTTATTATCCTGCAACATCGTAAAATAATGCGCAAACTCATTTTTTTCGAGTTCATGATAAAAAGCATCTAAATTCCATGAACCTGATGGAAACGCTTTTTGTTCTATCTCATATATTGCCGGAACATCTTCAAGCAACATCTTTCTAATTGTTAAGCCTGATTGTTCTGCCAATTACGCTCAGCCTCTGATATTCTCAAATACGTAGGTTCAAACGTATGTGCATTGACTAAATACGATTCATTAATGAGTCTTCTCATTTCAGCACTGCGAGGAATACAATAGTAAGATGGACCTTTTAACTGTTCTGCCAGTTTCTCAGCATCCATTCCAATAAATAGATACGGTAAATGTTGTTCTTTTAATTTTTGATTTAATTCATCAATTGATATATACGTATCATCTTCAACAAGTTCTAATTTAACACCCTTGTATCGATATATGCCCGCATATACGTGGTTACGTCGGGCATCAATAACAGGTATCAATAAAAATTCATGCATTCTCACAGTTGCAGCAATGGCAGCTAAACTAGATACTGCATATAAGGGAATATTTAAAGTATAAGCAAGTGTCTTTGCAGCTGTAACACCTATACGTAACCCTGTATATGAACCTGGTCCTTTTGCCACTACAATGCCTTCAATATCTTTCATTTCAAGTTTTGTATATTCTAAAAGAGATTCAATCTGAGACATCATTGTAATTGAATGGTTGATTCTCATGCCACTATTAAATTCTGCTAACACTTCATTACCTTCAGTAATAGCAACAGATAACGGTTGATTACTCGTATCGATATGTAGTAGTCTCATACTCAATTTGCTCCTTTAAATTTGCTGAACGATTACCATGTGACGAAAGTTTAAATAAACGTCTCGTATCATCAATACGCTCTATTTCAATTTGCAGATAATCATCAGGCAGAAAGTCAGCAATCATTTGTGGCCACTCTACTAAAGTAACACCATCACCATAAAAATAATCATCAAATCCTAAATCATCTTCCGCACCTACTAAACGGTAACAATCCATATGATGAAACGGGATGCGCGCTTCATAAGATTTAATGATATTAAACGTTGGAGAACTGATAACAGATGCTACACCTAACGCCTGTCCAAAATATTGACTAAATGTTGTTTTACCCACTCCAAGATCACCTTTTAACAAAATAACTGTTTGTGGCTTTGAAAATTGGGCAATTGTTGTAGCAAGTTTTTGCGTTTCTTCTATTGAATTAATTAGTAATTCCATTTTCTTCACCTATTTTTCAAATATATATTATTGTATCATGAAATGTTTGTATTAATGTAATTGATTGATGGATAATAATACTTCTTTTGTTTGATGAGTTGGCTGCATTGTTGTGTTGCAGCCAACTCACTTTAAATACTATGATTAGAAATCGTGCGAGTGGGCGAAATAGTTATTATTTCGCCCACTCATATAAACATATGATTAAATATATAAACAAAAAAGAGACCCCGAAGGATCTCTTATGAATTGCCCGGCAACGTCCTACTCTCGCGGATCGTAAGACCAACTACCATCGGCGCTAGAGAGCTTAACTTCTGTGTTCGGTATGGGAACAGGTGTGACC
>NZ_PZJH01000029.1 GCF_003259695.1 Macrococcus epidermidis | reverse complement strand
AGGTGGGACAGATGATTGGGGTGAAGTCGTAACAAGGTAGCCGTATCGGAAGGTGCGGCTGGATCACCTCCTTTCTAAGGATAATTACGGAAATCAGACCTTTAGGTCTGATAGGGATTAACATTGACATATTGTATTCAGTTTTGAATGTTTATCGGACCTTCGGTCCAGTAAGTCATTCAAATTGTACTTTGAAAACTAGATAAAGTAAGAAGAAATAAAAGATTTTACCAAGCAAAACCGAGTGAGTTCATTTTTGAATTCTTAAAAAAATCGCGCGTC
>NZ_PZJH01000028.1 GCF_003259695.1 Macrococcus epidermidis | reverse complement strand
ATCGCAGATGTGAATGATACAAATCCGAAGGTAGCAGATGTATTAACAGCGACAACAGCACCAGGAACAGGTGTAGAAGGCCAACCAGTACCAGCAGGTCAACAGGTAGTAACACCGAATGTATCCGGTTCAACGATTACATCGACACCAGTGAATGGTATTTCAGTGGATGGAACAGGTCAGTTAACGGGAACGCCGACAGGCTTAACATGGAGTAACGACCCGACAGCACCGAACTACGAAACACAGACGGTAACAATTCCAGTTACAGTAACGAATGGTACACAAACAGAGACAGTGGATGTCCTGGTAACAGTTCAACGT
>NZ_PZJH01000027.1 GCF_003259695.1 Macrococcus epidermidis | reverse complement strand
GGACAGATGATTGGGGTGAAGTCGTAACAAGGTAGCCGTATCGGAAGGTGCGGCTGGATCACCTCCTTTCTAAGGATAATTACGGAAATCAGACTTTTAGGTCTGATAGGGATTAACATTGACATATTGTATTCAGTTTTGAATGTTTATATTTGACCTATGGTCAGTAGTAAATATTCAAAATTAAAATGGGCCTATAGCTCAGCTGGTTAGAGCGCACGCCTGATAAGCGTGAGGTCGATGGTTCGAGTCCATTTAGGCCCACCATTTTAATTATTGTACTTTGAAAACTAGATAAAGTAAGAAGAAATAAAAGATTTTACCAAGCAAAACCGAGTGAGTTCATTTTTGAATTCTTAAAAAAATCGCGCGTC
>NZ_PZJH01000026.1 GCF_003259695.1 Macrococcus epidermidis | reverse complement strand
TGTTGTTCCGTTCGGGAACGTTACCGTAATTTTTTCGCCTGGTGTGCCTGTTCCTGTCACTACCGTATCATCTGAATCTACCGTTTTAATTACCGGTGCATCTGATGCTGTTTTATCCTGAACGATTACAGGGACATTTACTGTCTCTTTTGAGCCGTCTGGATATGTTACTTCCACGACACCTGTGTATGTGCCTGGCTTACTTGTATCCACTGCGCCCGCTGGTGTTACATCTTTCACTGTTGTTCCGGCAGGAACACCTCCGATATTATCTGTGATAACCGGTGTGCCTCCTACTTCGATCACTTCGTTTGTCACCGTTGGTGTAATCGCTTCTGCCTGTGTTGGTGTTACGATTGTTTCCGCTGGTTTTGAAACATTACCTGATCCGTCTGTTGATACTGCTGTTACTTTATCT
>NZ_PZJH01000025.1 GCF_003259695.1 Macrococcus epidermidis | reverse complement strand
AGGTGGGACAGATGATTGGGGTGAAGTCGTAACAAGGTAGCCGTATCGGAAGGTGCGGCTGGATCACCTCCTTTCTAAGGATAATTACGGAAATCAGACTTTTAAGTCTGATAGGGATTAACATTGACATATTGTATTCAGTTTTGAATGTTTATACATTTAATGGGCCTATAGCTCAGCTGGTTAGAGCGCACGCCTGATAAGCGTGAGGTCGATGGTTCGAGTCCATTTAGGCCCACCATTATAAATATTCATTTAAATTAATACCTTTATGGGGGCTTAGCTCAGCTGGGAGAGCGCCTGCTTTGCACGCAGGAGGTCAGCGGTTCGATCCCGCTAGTCTCCACCATTAATTCTTAAACATTGTACTTTGAAAACTAGATAAAGTAAGAAGAAATAAAAGATTTTACCAAGCAAAACCGAGTGAGTTCATTTTTGAATTCTTAAAAAAATCGCGCGTC
>NZ_PZJH01000024.1 GCF_003259695.1 Macrococcus epidermidis | reverse complement strand
ACAGCACCGAACTACGAAACACAGACGGTAACAATTCCAGTTACAGTAACGAATGGTACACAAACAGAGACAGTGGATGTCCTGGTAACAGTTCAACGTGATACAGATGACGACGGTATTCCGGATGTAACAGATACAGATGATGACAATGATGGCATCGCAGATGTGAATGATCCAACACCAAAAGTTCCAAGTATTTTAGCTGAAACAACTACACCAACGGTGACAAACGAAGTGATTGAAGTAGGAGGCACACCGGTTATCACAGATAACATCGGAGGTGTTCCTGCCGGAACCACGGTGAAAGATGTAACGCCAGCAGGCGCAGTGGATACAAGTAAACCAGGCACATACACAGGTGTCGTGGAAGTAACATATCCAGACGGCTCAAAAGAGACAGTAAATGTCCCTGTAATCGTTCAGGATAAAACAGCATCAGACGCACCGGTAATTAAAACGGTAGATTCAGATGATACGGTAGTGACA
>NZ_PZJH01000023.1 GCF_003259695.1 Macrococcus epidermidis | reverse complement strand
ACTGTCTCTTTTGATCCGTCTGGATATGTTACTTCCACGACACCCGTGTATGTGCCTGGTTTGCTTGTATCCACTACGCCCGCTGGTGTTACATCTTTCACTGTTGTTCCGGCAGGAACACCTCCGATATTATCTGTGATAACCGGTGTGCCTCCTACTTCGATGACTTCATTTGTCACTGTTGGTGTAATCGCTTCTGCCTGTGTTGGTGTTACGATTGTTTCCGCTGGTTTTGAAACATTACCTGATCCGTCTGTTGATACTGCTGTTACTTTATCTCCAGGTACTAAATCTACTCCTGAAGGAATTGTCACTGTCCATGTACCATCCGGATTCACTGTTGTCTCTGCTGTTGTTCCGTTCGGGAACGTTACCGTAATTTTTTCGCCTGGTGTGCCTGTTCCTGTCACTACCGTATCATCTGAATCTACCGTTTTAATTACCGGTGCGTCTGATGCTGTTTTATCCTGAACGATTACAGGGACATTTACTGTCTCTTTTGA
>NZ_PZJH01000022.1 GCF_003259695.1 Macrococcus epidermidis | reverse complement strand
GTATCAGAATCAACAAGTGGTTCAGTGAGCGAATCAACAAGTGGCTCAGTAAGTGAATCAACGAGCGGTTCAGTAAGTGAATCGACATCAGGTTCGGTATCAGAATCAACAAGTGGCTCAGTAAGTGAATCAACGAGCGGTTCAGTAAGTGAATCGACATCAGGTTCAGTAAGTGAGTCAACGAGCGGTTCAGTATCAGAGTCAACGTCAGGTTCGGTAAGTGAATCAACGTCAGGTTCGGTAAGTGAATCAACAAGCGGATCAGTATCAGAATCAACATCAGGTTCAGTAAGCGAATCGACATCAGGTTCGGTATCAGAATCAACATCAGGTTCAGTAAGTGAATCAACAAGCGGATCAGTATCAGAATCAACATCAGGTTCAGTAAGCGAATCAACGAGCGGTTCAGTATCAGAGTCGACGTCAGGTTCGGTAAGCGAATCAACAAGTGGTTCGGTATCAGAATCAACAAGTGGTTCAGTGAGCGAATCAACAAGTGGCTCAGTGAGTGAATCAACAAGTGGATCAGTAAGTGAATCAACATCAGGTTCAGTAAGTGAATCAACATCGGGTTCAGTGAGCGAATCAACGTCAGGTTCGGTAAGCGAATCAACGAGTGGTTCAGTATCAGAATCAACAAGTGGTTCAGTGAGCGAATCAACAAGTGGCTCAGTAAGTGAATCAACGAGCGGTTCAGTAAGTGAATCGACATCAGGTTCGGTA
>NZ_PZJH01000021.1 GCF_003259695.1 Macrococcus epidermidis | reverse complement strand
TCCGGCACCATTTCTTTGAGCCATTAGCTCAGTTGGTAGAGCATTTGACTTTTAATCAAAGGGTCAGAGGTTCGAATCCTCTATGGCTCACCATTATTTTAATATTAAAACTTAATATGCGAAAGTAGTTCAGTGGTAGAATACAACCTTGCCAAGGTTGGGGTCGCGGGTTCGAATCCCGTCTTTCGCTCCATTAAGAAAATTAAATGCCGGGGTGGCGGAACTGGCAGACGCACAGGACTTAAAATCCTGCGGTAAGTGATTACCGTACCGGTTCGATTCCGGTCCTCGGCACCATTTAATTTTATTTTTTTGCGCCCGTAGCTCAATTGGATAGAGCGTTTGACTACGGATCAAAAGGTTAGGGGTTCGACTCCTCTCGGGCGCGTTTATTAATAACGGGAAGTAGCTCAGCTTGGTAGAGCACTTGGTTTGGGACCAAGGGGTCGCAGGTTCGAATCCTGTCTTCCCGACTTACTTAATAATTTTGGGGGCTTAGCTCAGCTGGGAGAGCGCCTGCTTTGCACGCAGGAGGTCAGCGGTTCGATCCCGCTAGTCTCCACCATAAAATTTTAAGATGAACATTGAAAACTGAATGACAATATGTCAACGTTAATTCCAATAATTTGAGTGAACTAAGTTCACTCCCAAGAGTGATTGCCATAAGCAATCAAAGAGCATTATCAAACAAACTATTATGGAGAGTTTGATCCTGGCTCAGGATGAACGCTGGCGGC
>NZ_PZJH01000020.1 GCF_003259695.1 Macrococcus epidermidis | reverse complement strand
AAAATAAAAAATGAGCCATGTGCATCCATGTTAATATTGTAGTTACCACAACAAACAATAAGGAATGAATGCAAATGACTCATCTAAATGGTACCACTAATCATGTTAAAGGAAAACACTTAACTGAATTTGAAAGATATCAAATTCAGGTTTTGAAGAGTGAAAATTATTCAAATCGTGCTATTGCTAAAATTTTGAATAGAGCACCTCAAACAATTAACAATGAGATCAATAGAGGAACTGTTAAACAAATTAAGCGCGTAGTTTCTAATGGTAAAGAATATTTTTATGATTATGAATGCTATTTCCCTGATGTTGCTCAACTTAAATATGAAACAAATCGTATGAATTCTTGCAGGACTCCAAAACATCACCTATCTCATGCTTTTATTGATTGGGCTGATAAGATGATGTTGAATAAAAAATGGTCTCCCGATGTCGTAGTTGCCTATGCTAAAAAGAATAATATTTTTTGTGATTCTATTATTCCTTGTGTTTCAACACTATATAACTGGATTGAAAGAGGAATGATGAAGACCTCTAATATCGACCTTATAGAGAAGATTTCACGAAAACCAAATAAAAATAGAAGACCTAGTCGAAAAAATAAAAAAGTATTAGGAAAATCTATCGAAGATAGAAGTCATGAAATCAATTCTAGAGATGTCTTTGGTCATTGGGAAATAGATACTGTTATTGGTTCTAAACTTAAAAATGAAAAAGCGTTACTTACACTTGTTGAAAGACAGACACGATTTGAAATCATCGTTCCTATTAAAAGTAAAACTAATGATGCTGTCACATTAGCATTAAGTCAATTAAAAGATCAAATAGGTAATTCATTTTCACAAATATTCAAGTCTATTACTTCTGATAACGGATCAGAGTTCTGTGACCTTACAGAGACATTACCTAATACTGAAATATACTTTACGCACCCTTATTCATCATGGGAACGAGGTACTAAAGAAAACCACCATAAATTCATTAGAAGGATAATCCCTAAAGGAATCAGTATGGGATCAGTATCTGATGAGATAATTTATCGCATCCAAAATTGGATGAACAATTATCCCAGAAAAATTCTAGATTACGAAACACCTAAATACCTGTTTCTGAAGTCACTAAAATCCGAAGGAATATTAAGTGAACCATTAAGCTACTATCTC
>NZ_PZJH01000001.1 GCF_003259695.1 Macrococcus epidermidis | reverse complement strand
AACTCTTTTCATAATAAAAACACTCCTATCAAATTCATTTTAATATGAATTCAACAAGAGTGCTTTTTTATTTTGTCTCACTAAATGGGGTCAGTTCGAATTTGTTGTTAGTCCTTTTTTTACTATTTATCTTCGGTACTTCTTAATGTTAATTCAACTTCTTTTTCATTACCGTCACGGATAATTGTAAACTTTACTTTATCTCCAGCTTTTTTGTTCTTGTATATATAGTTGCGAACGTCACCATCAGTTTTAACATCCTGTCCTTCAATTTGAGTAATGACATCGCCTTCTTTAAATACTTTTCCGGCTTTTTCATCAGTGCTTGCAACAAGTGCTCCCGTGTTAGCCGATACTTTCATTTCCTCTAGATAATTAGCAGGAACATTTTCAATACTGACCAATGCAAGACCCATGAATGGGCGAACCACTTTACCATCTTTTACAAGTTGATCTATGATGACTTTCGTATCGTTTGAAGGAATTGCAAACCCTAATCCTTCGACAGTGTCTGCTGAAATCTTCAAGGTATTAATACCAATTAACTGCCCTTGATTATTAATTAACGCTCCACCTGAGTTACCAGGATTGATTGCTGCATCAGTCTGAATTGCTTTTACTGACGATTCTCCAGCAGAAGTATCGACTTTCATCGTTCTTTCTTTCGCACTAATAATACCTTCAGTAACACTACCTGATAATTCAACACCTAAGGGATTTCCGATTGCATAAACAGTGTCGCCAATACGAATTTTAGAAGAATCTGCAAACGGAATCGGCTTAATATTATATTGACCAGAGATTTTCAATACCGCAATATCAGTTAAAGCATCAGTGCCTATTAAAGTACCATCTACTGTTTCACCTGTAGATAAACGTACCTTTAAATCTTTCGCACCTTCTACAACGTGGTTATTGGTCACGATATATGCTTCATTATCAGTCGTCTGATAGATAACACCTGATCCAGTACCTGCAGGTGTCTCTTCACTACTACCACTATCTCCACGTAAAATATCGAAGATGCTGCTATTTGCCTGCTGCATATTGATGACACCAACAACTGCAGGTGAAACTTGTTCTAACATATCAGCAAGTTCTGTATTATTACCGGCAGTTTTCTGGTCCACCTGGATCGGTGTAGCATTTGGATTAGAAGTTGTTCCTGGAGATACTATATCAGGAAGGTGGGTTGCACCAAGAGTCAGACCTGAACCGAGGACTGCAGCTAATAATAATTTAAAAAAGCCAGGTCCATTATGCTTTCTATGTGTACGTGCCTCATCATTACGAACATATTGTACGGATTCATTAGCATCATATGATTCATTATTATGTATTATTCTTTCTTCATTATCATGTTGATTATATCTGTCCATTAAATTTCCCCCTAAATTAATTGAGATAATAAAATAAGATACCACTTCTATCTGAAAAATTCATATATTAAGCCTTAAGTTCACGAAATCGACAAATCAGCTATGTATATTCATATGCATTTAATTTATGCTAAAATAAAATAGAGCTAAATTATGAAGTATATTTAAAAACAATCGAAAACAATTATATAATTCAAAGAATAAAAACAAAGAATAAAAACAAAGAATAAAAAAAAGAATAAAAAATGTTATATCAAACAACAAGGAGCTCATAACATGTACAAATTTTTGGCAACCCTTATTTACCTTGTAACAAATATTCTATTACGTAAAGTTAAAGTAATAGGTAAAGAAAATATCCCTAAAAATGAAGCGTTTATCGTTACATGTAATCATAGAAGTATGGTTGAAATTATTATACTTGCAATGGCATTATACCCAAGAGAAGTGCACTATATGGCGAAACAGGAATTATTTAAAGGAAAATTACTTGATAAGTTCTTTAGATCTGTAAATGCATTCCCAGTAAACAGAGCGAATCCGGGGCCATCTACAATAAAGACGCCAGTAAAGTTAATAAAAGAGCATAAGATTGTTGGGATATTTCCAAGTGGACAACGCGCAGATAATGCACCGATGAAAAAAGGAGCAGCTACTATTTCTGTAATGAGTAAATCTAAACTATTACCAGCAGCATACGAAGGACCGATAAAGTTTAAGGATGTAATATTTGGAAAAGAAAAATGTTATATTATGTTTGGCGAACCGATAGATAGTCAAAGCTTTACTGCGCAATATAAGAAGAATGAAGCAATTGAAGAGATTACACAAACATTAGAAAGTAAAACAAATACATTAATAGCAACATTAAAACACGAAGCGTAATTATCACGCTTCGTGTTTTAATGTTTTGTAGAGATATGTCTCTTTGTCCTCTGGGTAAATAAATTCAAGTTTAATGATTTGAGGTTGGTTTGTTTTACTAGCGATAGCCTGTGTTTTTTCTTTGATTTTACTAATATATGATACTTTCTCAACTTCATTTTGAATTAATTTATATTCTGTTTGTTCATCAGATGAGTAAGGATAAGACGTCTTTAGTACGATGATACTCATAAGTCTTCACCCACTTCCAAATTTTTATATTTAAGTTATAATACTATTTCCCGTATACTGCCGCTTTAAACGCATAATGGATAATAAATTTTATTTCAATTTAAAATGAAAATATCGCAATAATCATTTTATATAGATAATCCAAAAAAAATTATTAAAAGCACAAAAAATATTCCAAAAAATCACCCAAAAATAGTATGTAAAATTATTATAAAAATAAAAAACAATATATTAAATATTCAGAATATATAGTATAATTTATTAAAAGTAACATGGGGGTGCATCATGACAATACATAGGATGAAAAAAGAAGATTCTGTAATAGAATTTATTGAAACGATAGAAGATGAAAAACGTAGAAAAGACTGTATTAAATTATTGGAAATATTTGAAGAAAGCTCTGGATTTATCGGAAAGATGTGGGGACCTAATATTATAGGATTTGGAAAGTATCATTATAAGTTAAACGATCAAATAGAAGGAGATGCACCGCTCATTGCATTTGGTCTGAAGAAAAGTAAAATCAGTTTGTACTTTGCTCAGGATAATATTAATCGTGATCGTTATTTAAAAGAGTTGGGGAAACATACACTAGGGAAGACGTGTGTGTATATAAGTGATATAGAACAAATAGATGTTAAAGTATTAAAACATCTTATCGTGGATTCAATGAAATATCTTCAAAATCAGTATGATAATACATAAAAAATAATGAATCAAGTTATGCACTTGTTTCATTATTTTTAATTTCTGTAGGAAAGAGACTGCGCTCTAAATTTTTAAGCTTTGTATAAGTATCATCATCTAAAGATTCGATTTTCTGTTCATCTGTAAACAGTGATTCAATTAATTCAATATCAATATCTGTAGCAGTTGATATTTGATATGCAGTTAATCTACCTTTAAATAGAAATGGAAGACCTTTCATTCAATCACCCTTAAATTAGTTATTAGTTTATTATAGCGAATAAACCATATAATTAAAAGTCTTTTTTTCAATATATATTATTATTGCATATATATTTGAGGGTGTACAATAAATGTATATATGATTAATAAAATATATATTGTATTTGCCCTGTTTAAATAATAAAATAAGGTGCAATGAAAAATTTTATTTCATAGGAGGTAAGAAGATGTATTCTTTCTTACAAAGATTAGGTAGAAGTTTGATGTTACCTGTAGCTGTATTACCAGCAGCGGCATTGCTAATGGGGATTGGTTATTGGATAGATCCTGTAAAATGGGGTGCAGATAATCAAATCGCAGCATTCTTAATTAAATCTGGTGCAGCTATTTTAGATAATTTAGCAATTTTATTTGCTATAGGTGTTGCTCTTGGTATGTCTAAATCAAGAGATGGAGCTGTAGCATTAGCAGCAGTAGTAGGATTTTTAGTAGTAAATACTGTCCTTGAACCTGCATCAGTCTCGAATATTTTACATGTAGATCCAAAAGAAGTGCCACCTGGCTTTGACAGAATTAATAATGTTTTTGTTGGTATATTAATCGGTTTAATATCAGCATGGACTTTTAATAAATTCCATAAAACTGAATTACCAGCAGCCTTTGCATTTTTCAGCGGTAGACGTTTGGTTCCTATATTAGTATCTGTATTTGCAATGGTTTTATCGGTTATATTACTTTTTGCTTGGCCAACTTTATATGGTATATTGATTGGATTTGGGAAATGGATGACTGGTCTCGGTGCTGTAGGAGCAGGGCTATATGGATTCTTTAATCGCTTATTAATCCCTACAGGACTCCATCATGCATTAAATTTAGTTTTTTGGACAGATGTAGCAGGAATTAATGACATTCCAAAATTCAAGTCGAAAGATGCAATTAAAGGTGTTACAGGTATGTATCAAGCAGGATTCTTCCCAGTAATGATGTTTGGGGTTCCTGGTGCAGCATTAGCGATGTATCATTCAGCAAAAACTGAACGTAAAAAGGCTGTATCTGGTATCTTTTTAGCAGGTGCTGTAGCAGCATTTTTAACTGGTGTTACTGAACCAGTTGAATTTGTATTTATGTTTATTGCACCAGCATTATTCGTAGTACACGCAATTTTAACTGGTTTATCCATGTTTATTGCAGCAAGTATGCATTGGACAGCTGGATTTGGTTTCAGCGCAGGATTTATAGATTATATTCTTTCATTAAAAAACCCTAATGCCAATCAACCTTTAATGTTATTAGTACTAGGTATAATTTACTTTGTATTGTATTACATTATCTTTAGAGCGGTAATTAAATGGTTAGATATTAAAACCCCTGGTCGTGAATCGGATGAAGAAATTGCAAAGATGGTTGCCGAACAAAAACGAAATGATGCTTTTGAAAACAATGGTACTTCAACTGAACCAGTTAACAAATATCAATCTGGTAAGTACGACACGCTTGCGCAATCTGTTATTTCAGGTGTAGGTGGTAAAGAGAATATTGAAAGTGTTACAAACTGTGCGACACGCTTACGTTTTGAATTAAAAGATAATTCAATTGTGGATGAGCATTTAATCAAACGTGCTGGTGCTGCTGGTGTAATGAAGGTTGGGCGTAAGAATGCTCAAGTTATCATCGGGACACATGTTCAACAAGTAGCAGATGTCGTAGATGAATATTTAAAGTAAAGAAATGATGAATTGAAAAGCAGCCTTTTGGCTGTTTTTTTATTTTTGAATTATTTCTCTTTCTTCACTTTGTTAATTCTTTAATGTGATAACACAATACCATAATACAATTTTTGGATATTTCATTGTTTTGTAATCGTTTTCATTCTATAATAATATTGTCTGAAAAATTAGAAAAATTAAAAAGGGGAATGGAAATGACTTTATTATTAACAGGTGAAAATTTAACAATCGATGCTATTAGAAAATTCTTAAACGACAAAGATGTTGTGGCTATTTCTGATGATGCATTAAGCAGAGTGAGAAGAAGTAGAAAAACTGTAGAAAAAATCATAGAAAATAAAGAGACAATCTATGGTATCACAACTGGATTTGGATTATTTTGTGATGTGTTAATTGATCAAGATAAATGCAATGATTTACAAATACATCTTATTCGTTCACATGCTTGTGGGGTGGGGCAACCGTTTCATTCAAACGTATCACTTGTTATGATGATATTACGTCTTAATACGATGTTAAAAGGGCACTCAGGGGTAACAGAAGCATTGGTCGATCAATTGGTATTCTTTATCAACGAACGAATTATTCCGGTTATTCCTGGGCAAGGTTCATTAGGAGCATCTGGAGATTTAGCGCCATTATCACACTTGGCATTGGCTTTAATCGGAGAAGGTGATGTTGAGTATCAAGGCAAAGTTGAAAATAGTAAAGATGTGCTTGAACGTTTAGGAAGAAACCATTTAATACTACAGGAAAAAGAGGGACTTGCATTAATTAATGGTACACAGGCAATGACTGCTCAAGGTGTCATCAATTACATTGAAGCTATCGATATTGCATATCAGGCTGAATGGATCGCCTCACTTACACACCAATCATTAAATGGAATAACAGATGCATATAACGAAAATATTCATATTGTGCGTAATAATGATGCTCAAGTAGGTGTTGCTAAACGTATGCTGGATTGGCTTGAGGGTTCTCAATTAACAACGAGACAAGGTGAAGTTCGTGTTCAAGATGCTTATTCACTGAGATGTATCCCTCAAATTCACGGTGCAAGTTTCCAGGTATTCGAGTATGTTAAAGAAAAATTAGAAGCAGAAATGAACGCAGCTAATGATAATCCTCTTATTTTTGATCAGGGTGAAGAAACATTAGTCATTTCAGGAGGGAATTTCCACGGTCAACCAGTCGCTTTTGCATTAGACTTTTTGAAGATAGGGTTAAGTGAATTAGCGAATGTATCGGAGCGTAGAATCGAACGTCTAGTCAATCCACAGTTAAATGGTGGACTACCAGCATTTTTATCACCGGAACCAGGTTTACAAAGTGGTGCTATGATTATGCAATATGCAGCAGCTAGTTTAGTGTCTGAAAATAAGACGCTTGCTCATCCAGCAAGTGTAGATTCTATTCCATCAAGTGCGAATCAGGAAGATCATGTGTCAATGGGAACAATTGCTTCTCGTCATGGGTATCAAATATTAGAGAATGTGAGAAATGTAATTGCAATTGAATGTATTATCGCATTGCAGGCAGCTGAAATCAAAGGTGCAGAAAAATTATCTGAGAAAACAAGAGCAAAATATGATGAATATCGTCAGATTGTTCCTAGTATTGTAGAAGACAGACCATTTCATAAAGATATTAAAACAGTGTCTGACTATTTAAGACAACAAGCTTACATTGAAAAATAATGGGAATAAAAAAACCACCACTGGTGGTTTTTATTTCTTCTTAAATGTTTCGTAATATCTACGGCCTTTCTCGTAATCCAGTCGGCCTTCCCAGCGTGCGATAACTAATGTTGATAATGAGTTACCAACAACGTTAACAACTGTACGCATCATATCTAATATACGGTCGATACCGATAATTAATGCTAAACCTTCTGGGTGAATGTTCATTGCAGTAAGTGTTGTAATTAATACTACAATTGATGTTCCTGGTACAGCAGCCATACCTTTAGATGTTAACATTAATGTTACTAATAATACTAACTGTTCTGTTACTGATAAATGTACGCCATACATTTGAGCAATAGTCAGTGCAGCGATTGATTGGTACAGTGCTGAACCATCTAAGTTAAATGTATACCCTGTAGGAACAACGAATGATACGATTTCTTTCGGTGCACCGAATTTCTCCATTTTCTCCATAATCTTCGGTAATACTGTTTCAGAACTTGAAGTAGAGAAAGCTAGGATTAATTCTTCTTTTAAGATAACAAGTAGATGGAAGATATTAATCTTACAAAGTGCTGCTACACCACCAAGTACTACGATGATGAAGAATACCATTGATCCAGCTACTACTAATGCTAATTTACCAAGTGGAATTAAAGCACCTAGTCCTAAGTTGATAATTGTAACTGCCATAAATGCAAATACACCAATTGGTGCGTATTTCATAATTTGATTTGTCATCCAGAAGATAACGTCTAAGAATCCATCGAAGAACGCTTTAACAGGTTCTCCTTTTTTACCGATTGCTGCTAACCCTAATCCAAAGAATACTGAGAAGAAGATTACCGGTAATAATTGACCTTGAGCCATTGAATCGATAATATTTGTTGGGATAATATTAACGATTGTATCTATCATGTGGTTACCATATGTTGATTGGGCAGCTGCTTCAGCATTTGTTGTATATTTCGTAACGTCCCCTTTAGGTAATAGGTTTTTGTCGATACCTGAACCTGGTTTAAACACGTTAGCAAATATAATACCTAAACCGATTGCTACTGTTGTAATAATTTCAAAGTATAATAACGTTTTCCAGCCATAACGACCAACAGTTTTCATATCTCCAGTTCCTGCAATCGAAATTACAAGTGAACAAAATACGATTGGTACTACGATCATTTTAATTAAATGTAAGAAAATATCACCTAGTGGTTGAAAGTAGTTAACATACTCAGTTTTTCCGTTAAGCATGGCTCCTACAACAACACCAAGAACTAATGCTAATAATATCTGCATAGGTAAGCTTATAAATTTTTTCTTTTTTGGTTTTTTTATCTCTGTTACTGAACTCATTTTTCCATCCCTCTTTTCTTCCGTACTTGATTATTTTATTGCTAAAGCTTAAAGATGTCAATTTAATTTTAAAGTAGTAGTCTGAAAATTCTGTAGTTATTATGTTATAATAATATTGTATTGATTTACACTATAGATATTAATATGTTTGAGTTTTTATGTTATTTATCGATTAATCTTTATTCAATATCAATTGAATTGTAAACGTTATCACACCATAGATTATCATATTGTCAAGGTGAAAATATTTTATTATTATAATGGAAATATAAAAAATGATATAAATATTTTTTGACATTATATTAATTTGTTAATATATTAAAATAACATTGGATTTATATGATTTATTAAATACACAGGAAAAGTCCACTAATACTAAAATATCAATAGGTATTAGTGGACTTTTAAAATTATATAGTAATGTCATCTAGTAGGATACTTTCAATCGTAACTGTTACATTACCTTTTAAAGCTTTTGTAATCATACAGTTATTTTCAGCTTTATCAATGATTCTCTTTAATTTAGGAATATTTACCTCCTGAACATCATCTTCAAGTGACTTGAGATAAACATTGTATGAAATACTTTCATATGTTTGAAGCCCTTTATCCACTGAAATTGAAGCAGTAGCGTCTACGTGATCAACTTCTATATGAAGATTATTCTTCTCAAAATATGAGCTTAAGGTGATAGTAAAGCAAGTTACTGCAGCTGACATTAACATTTCATCAGGATTTGTACCAATGTCTGGTCCATTCATTTCCTCTGGAATTGAGATTTGAGATTTTAAATGTTTATTTTCTATTGTACCGACACCATTATATCCGCCGGTAAATTTTGCAGTGCATTTAAATGTATGTTTAACCATATTTTTTATCTCCTTTTGAAGTTATTGATGTATCGTTTAAAATATTTACTTGAAATTAATATTTATAGCATTAAATGAAATGTTATTAAACATTGCTATAGCTTTAAACAAGATAATAATATCACTCAAATGTAGTTAAGCGAAAAATTTAGATTTTGTTTTTCGTTAAATTTTTTATGCGAATTTTGAAAGATACACAACTCTTTAACATTTTTAACGAAAACTCAATGATTATTAAAGGTGACTTAATATCCTCTTGTTATGATAGGTATATCCTAACGAAGGAGAGTGACAATGAAAAAGCCCTTTGGATTGTTTTTAGCAATAATCATTTTTATGCTATTCGTACCACAAGTGGTTCATTCAGTTTCACAACCAAGTAAAGATGTTATAACTGTAGCACATCGTGGCGCAAGTGGTTATGCTCCTGAGAACACGATGTCTGCCTATGAACTGGCACTCGAGATGAATGCAGATTGTATCGAAATTGATTTACAGTTAACACATGATGGTCATCTTGTTGCAATTCATGATAACACATTAGAGAGAACGACTACTGGTTCTGGCTTTGTATGGGATAAATCATTAGCGGAAATAAAGCAGTTAGATGCTGGTGTAAAGTTTGATCAAAAGTTTAAAGGTGAAAGAATACCGACATTTGATGAGATTTTACAGCGTTTTAAAAATGAGTCGATTGGTATTCTGATAGAGATAAAGACACCAGAATATTATCCTGGCATCGAGGATAAAATTAAACAATCACTTGTGCGTTTCAATCTGGATAAAGCATCTGATAGAATAGCGATACAATCGTTTAATCACCATGCTGTAAAAGTTTCAAAGTCTTTATTATCTGATATTAAACATGGCGTCTTAATCAGTGCTAAAAATCCTAGAGTTCATGATCGAGATTTACAATGGTTCAAGTCTTTTGCTGATTTTTATAATCCTTCTATTAAAATTGTCTCTCATGAACTTGTATCACGTGCACATCGTTATGGTTTACAGGTGAAACCTTATACTGTCCGAGAT
Source organism: Macrococcus epidermidis (assembly GCF_003259695.1). Lineage (GTDB taxonomy): Bacteria > Bacillota > Bacilli > Staphylococcales > Staphylococcaceae > Macrococcoides > Macrococcoides epidermidis. The sequence goes on along the minus strand of NZ_PZJH01000001.1, from coordinate 1,232,794 downwards.
GCAACATTGATTGAACCGCTGTTAAAGCAGGGAGTAGATGCAATCATTACGGACTATCCTGATTATATGAAATCTTATGATCAGGAGATTGTTGTTCGAAATCAAACTGAAATTGAAAGTAATAATAATGTTTCTGTATATTAAAAAAACACCAATCGAAAGATTGGTGTTTTTGATTGAACAAAATATTAACGAGAGTAGTACTCAACGATTAATTGTTCGTTAATTTCAGCAGATAATTCGCTACGTTCTGGAACGCGTACGAAAGTACCTTCTAATTTTTCTGCATCGAAAGTTAAGTATTCAGGAACATGGTTAGATAATTCAACTGACTCAACGATGATGTTTAATTTTTGTGATTTTTCACGAACTGAAATCACTTGACCAGGTTTTAATTGGTATGATGGGATATCTACGCGAGCGCCATCTACCATGATGTGACCGTGGTTAACTAATTGACGTGCTTGACGACGTGTACGTGCTAAACCTAATTGGTATACTACTGCATCTAAACGAGATGCTAAAAGTGCCATGAAGTTAGCACCGTGAATACCTTTCATTTTACCAGCACGGTCAAAGATTGTGCGGAATTGACGTTCGTTGATTCCATACATGTAACGTAATTTTTGTTTTTCTTGTAATTGTAAACCATACTCAGATAATTTTTTACGTTGGTTAGGACCGTGTTGTCCTGGTGCGTAAGGGCGTCTTTCTAATTCTTTACCAGTGCCGCTTAAAGAAATTCCTAAACGACGAGATTTTTTCCAAGTTGAACCTGTAAAACGAGCCATAATGTGACTCCTCCTCTTATTTTGTTTTTTATGTAAAAAACAAAAATATGATAAATGCTTAAGTCGATATGGTGTCATTCCGTGTCTTCGCCTTATAGCTTCAGTTACACAACACGCCAACATAGGGGACACTATAGAGCGCCTTAATATTTATCTGCTATCTTCGTTTATTCACATAGATGTTATTATAACATGTTGATATGTATTGTCAATAACGAATTAAACTAATTTTGATACGTGTTTCTCAAGTATTGATACGAAATTTTCTAAGCCTTCCTGATCTTCAGCAGTAAAGCGATTTTTAATTGGCGCATCGATATCCAGCACGCCAAAGACACTATCGTTGATGATGATCGGTACAACGATTTCAGATTGACTTGCCGCATCACATGCGATATGACCAGGAAATGCATGGACATCTTCGATACGCATCGTTTTTTGTTCGCTCACTGCAGTACCACAAACACCTTTTCCGACAGGGATTGTTACACATGCTGGTTTACCCTGGAATGGTCCAAGTTGTAATTGACCATTTTTCATCGTGTAGAATCCAACCCAGTTTACGTCAGTAAGAAATTCATTGAGCAGTGCACTCGCATTTGCCAGATGACTCACAATATCATCTTCTCCTTCAAGCAAAGCATCAAGCATTTGATTGAGCGTTTTATAATTATTGATATGACTAATTTCAAACATACTATCACTCCATTTTTAAAATTCTTATTGTTAGTATTCATCAGTGTAACGAATTTGAGAACTTTTCACAATTAATTGTTTTTGTAATACCTATTTTACGTTATAATAGGTAAGAGTACTTTGGAAGGAATGAAAATTGATGATATATGCCATAGTTGGAATAATCGTATTAATACTAATTGTTATTGGTATTTTGTTTTATTTAAGAAATCAAAAAAGAGCAAGTGTTGAGCGTGTTGAAGCAAGAAAAAATGAAATCAAAAATTTACCGTTCCAGGATGAACTCGTAAAAGTGAAAGTTTTAAATTTATCAGGTCAGGCAAATAACCGTTTTGATAAATGGAAAAAAGAATGGCAGACTGTTTTAAATGAAGATATTAAAGCTTGTGAGTTAACTATAAATGATGCGGATGAAGCGCTTGATAAATTTAAGTTTAAAGAAAGTGAAGAGAAGGTTGCAGAAAGCCATCATTTACTGGATCAGATTGAAAAGAAATATCAGCATTTTACTGAAGAGATTAATAATTATCTATCTTCAACAAAAGAAGATGATAGAAAGTATGATGACTGTAAGATTATTTATAGAGAAGCTAAACGTGATGTGTTAGCGAACCGTCATCAATTTGGAGAAGCTGCTGATCCGCTGGAAGCTCAAATTGAAACGTATGCACCAAAAATTGAAGTATATGAAGGTTTAGTTGCAGCGGGAAATTATGATGATGCACATGAACATATTACTGCGCTACATAATGAAATGACACGTTTAAAAGAAGATATGGAAGATATCCCATTACTTATTCGTGATGTCCAAAAAGAATTGCCGGGACAGTTTCAGGATATTCGTTTCGGATGTCGTGATCTGAAGATTGAAGGTTACAATTTAGAGCATGTTAAAGTGGATAGTAATCTACAAACATTAAAAGGTAAGCTTAATTTAGTAGAACCATTAATCGCAAGACTACAATTAAATGAAGCAGAAACGATTATTAATGAAATCAATGACTCACTTGATGAAATGTTAGAGTTAATCGAATATGAAGTGAAGGCTAAGAATAACGTAGAGACAACGAAAGAAAGCATTACCGATCAGTTATTCCATGCAAAAGATATGAATTATACTTTACGCACTGAAATTGAATACGTAAAAGAAAGCTATTATATCAATGAAGAAGATATTCAAAAAGTTCGTCAGTATGATAATGAGATTCAAAGTTTAATTACAGTTTATGATGAAATCTTAACTGAAACAGCTAAATCGAGTATTCGCTATACTGAAGTTGAAGATAATCTGAAATATATTGATGATCATGTGAAAGTTATCAACGATAACCAGGATAAGATTCAGCAGCATTTAACAAATTTACGAGAAGATGAGCAGGAAGCGCAAAAGAACATATTAAAGATTCAGGCTAAGAAAGAAGAGATTTATCGCCGATTACTTGCATCGAACTTATCAAGCGTACCTGAACGTTTTATTATCATGAAGAATGAAATTGATATTGAAACACGTGAAGTGCACCAACTATTCAATAAACGTCCGATGAATGTGACACAAGTCCGTGATAAAGTAAATAAAGTATTAATTACGATGAATACATTTGAAGCCGAAGCGGTTGACGTCTTAGAAAATGCGAAGTATGCTGAGAAATTGATACAGTATGGTAATCGATACAGAAAAGAAAGACCAGATGTAAACAAAGATTTAAACGAAGCAGAGCGATTATTTAGTAACAACCGATATAAGCGTGCGGTAGAGATTGCAGAAGCTGCGATTGAGCGTGTTGAACCTGGTGTTACGGAAAAGATTGAAGCAAGTGTATTAAATCAAAGACAATAATAAAGCATTAAAAGACTTGAATTCGTTCAAGTCTTTTATTCATTGAGGTGAATTTATGAATTATTTAGATAATTGTGCAACAACAAAACCAGATCCGGAAGTATTAAATACTTTCAATACAGTCAATACGAAATATTTCTATAACCCAAGCAGTCCTCACGGCAAAGGTATAGAAGCGAGTAAATTACTCGAATCCGCTCGAGATCAGATTAAATCATTATTAGGATTAACCCATCAATCAGTTATTTTTACGAGTGGTGCAACAGAATCAAATAATCTAGTGATAACTGGTATGGCACGCAGTAAGAAACAGTTTGGAAAGACAATCATCACTTCTAAACTTGAACATCCATCAGTGTTAGAAACAGTAAGAGCACTGGAAGAAGAAGGTTTCAATATTAAATATGTTCAGTTTAATGATGATGCCACGCTTGATTTAGTCCATTTTAAATCGATACTTGATCAGGATGTCATTATGGTTTGTTTAATGCATGTTAATAACGTGATGGGTGCAATTTTACCGATAAAAGAGATACATGATATTATTCAGGAATATCCAAAGATTCATTTTCATGTAGACTGTGTTCAGTCCTTTGGTAAACTGCCAATCGATGCTGAACTGATGGATAGTTTTGTATTAAGTGGTCATAAATTTAATGGCCTAAAAGGTCAAGGGATATTGGTGTTTGATCAACTCGTAACAATTACTCATACATTGTTCGGCGGTGGTCAGGAATATGGTTTTAGAAGCGGCACAGTAAATGTTGCAAGTGACGTATCTTTGGCAAAAGCGATGCGTATCGCTTTAAATGAACAAGATGATAATTTTGAACGTATGAAAGCATTTAAAAATACTCTAGAATCTAAAGTGAGTCAGTATCCTGGCATTCGTGTAAATTCAGTAAAAGACGGTGCACCGCATGTGGTTAATATTTCATTTGTCGGAGTAAAAGGTGAAGTTATCGTCAATAGTTTTTCGAAACATGGTATTATGATATCTACAACGAGTGCCTGTTCATCAAAGCGAGCAAAGTTAAATGAAACATTAACTGCACTCCATGTACCAGAAGATGCGATTACTGGAAGTGTACGTATTTCTTTTGATAAATATACGACTCAGGCACACATTGAAGCATTTTTGAAAGCATTTGAATTGATCTATGAAGAGATGAAGGAGCTATTAAAACGATGAAATTTGATCATATTTTAGTAAGATATGGTGAACTGACATTAAAATCAGGTAACCGTAACACATTTGTTAACCAGTTAAAAAGTAATATAAAATATGCTTTAATCCCTTTAGAAGGATATAAAGTATTAGCGAATAGAGATAGAATGTATGTTGAAGTAACAGAAGATGCGGACGTTGAAGAGATTATGCGTCGTATTTCTAAAGTATTTGGTGTGCACTCAGTAAGTCCTGTCGTTAAAGTAGAAAAAGATATCGAAGCAATTAAAGAAGCGGCTCTTGTATTAGCTAAAGATATTGATGAACCAGGCAAAACATTTAAAGTGGATGCGAAACGTTCTGACAAAGGGTTTCCGTACGAAACGTTTGATTTACAACAAATTCTAGGTGGAGAGATATTAAAGCACATCGAACATTTAACTGTAAAAGTGAAAGATCCAGATTACAAGCTATTAGTAGAAATTCGTCGTGATGCAGCATACCTTTACTCACGCGTTATTAAAGGCGCAGGTGGATTGCCGGTTGGTACAGGTGGAAAGACATTGTTAATGTTATCTGGTGGTATTGATTCTCCGGTTGCAGGAATTGAAGTGATGCGTCGCGGCGTTACAATTGAAGCAATACATTTTCATTCTCCACCATTTACGAGTGAAGAAGCGAAGCAAAAGGTTATAGATTTAACTCAGATTATGGCGGAAACTGCCGGTGAAATTAAACTTCATCTCGTACCGTTTACTGATATTCAGAAGATGATTCATAAGACAGTGCCTGAGAATTTAACGATGACCTCAACGCGCCGTATGATGATGCGTATCGCTGATCAATTTGCCCGTCAAATTGATGCGAAAGCACTTGTCAACGGAGAAAATTTAGGACAGGTAGCTTCTCAAACATTAGGCAGTATGTATGCCATTAACGCGGTTACAAACCTACCGATTCTACGCCCTTTATTAACGTATGATAAAGAAGAAATCGTAATTAAAGCGAAAGAAATTGGTACGTATGAAACGTCTATCTTACCATTTGAAGATTGCTGTACAATATTTACACCGAAAAATCCTAAGACTAATCCTAGACTAGACAAAGTTGAAAGCTTTGAAAGTAAAGTTGATTTTGATGCAATGATCAAAACTGCGATTGAAGGTATAGAGACAATCACACTTTCAAAAAATAATCAAAAAACAGAAAATGACTTCTCTGACCTTTTATAAGGAGGTAGTTTGATGTTAGATAAAAATGTTGTAATTGCTCATCGTGGAGCGAGTGCCTATGCACCTGAGCATAGTTATGCATCCTATGATTTAAGTCACTTTGATATGCACGCAGACTATATTGAGCTGGATGTACAGATGACCCTGGACGGAGAAATTATCGTGATGCATGATGAAACGATTGAACGGACAGGACTCATGCAAGGAACAATCAAAGAAATGACACTTGAAGAGATTAAGCGTATACACATTGGCCAATGGTTTAATGACAAATTTCCTGAACTTGCACATGATTATTATGCCGAACAGACTGTCCCGACATTACGAGAAGTGTTTATGCGTTATGGACTAGCGAACTATTATATAGAAACAAAAGCGCCAGATATTTATCCAGGTATGGAAGAACAATTGACGATGATTCTAGAAGATTTTAATTTGTTAACGGAAGAGCGAATGGCGAATTACCAAACTGTCATTCAGTCGTTTAGTCTGGAAAGTTTGATAAAGATGAATCAGTTAAAGCAAGGCATCCCATTACTCTTGTTATGTAAGAAAGGCATGCTGCGTGATATGAGTGATGATGATCTCAAGAAGATTCATCAGTTTGTTTATGCGGTTGGTCCTAACTATAAAGATTTAGATCAAGCGTTAATTGAACGTATGCACAAAATCGGCTTTCTTGTCTTCCCATACACTTTAAATGATGAAGTGGATATGGAGCGACTTATCAATGAAGGCATTGACGGTGCATTTACGAATTATCCGGACTTACTTAGAAAGCAGTTCCGACTGGATAATGGAGAAGTGTTTGAAAGTTAATGTGAAAAAGCTAGCGACTTTATTTGTCGCTAGCTTTTTTGATACTTAATTAAAGAATGCTTCTCGCTTGAGTTCTATCCATTCATCAGCTTCGGGGTTCTGTTCAACAAGCTGATTTACAAGTATGTCATGCCAGATAAAGTTCTGCATTAAATAAATTTGTTGTGGATCAATTGAGTAATAAGCTTGTGACTGAATATTTAGATCACTCCCATAAATCATCTCGCCTTGATCATTGATGATAATAAACCATTGTTTATCTTCGATTGTATCTGTATAACTTGTGTGTCTATGGACAAAAAGTTGGTTGTTTTTGTGGTTAAAAGTGTGATTATCACTGAAGATATTACCTTTTATAGTGATTTTGTTTTATAGTTACTATTATAGTAGTAACTAAAGGAGCGTTCAACATGGATATTCAAATATTACTCATTTTAATTATTTTCGGATTTTTAGCTGCATTTATCGATTCCGTGGTAGGTGGCGGGGGACTGATTAGTATTCCTGCATTACTCGCCACAGGTATGCCGCCATCTATGGCATTAGGAACTAATAAACTCGCATCATCATTTGGATCTTTTACGTCTGCGCTTTCATTTATCCGTTCCCGTAAAGTGAATTTTAATATCGTTGCAAAACTGTTTCCGTTATCATTTATTTTATCTATTATTGGTGCATATGTTGCAACAAAGCTGCCGCCAGAATATTTAAAGCCACTTGCAATCATTATGTTATCACTCGTATTAATTTACACGTTATTTAAAAAAGATTGGGGCGATATTTCAACGTATCAGAAACTTACAAAGAAAAAACTGATATTATTTATTATCATCATTGGTTTAATTGGATTTTATGATGGTTTTTTAGGCGGGGGAACTGGTAGTTTCCTGCTGTTTGTCTTTTTGATTATCGGATTTGACTTTTTAAGTGCTGCAGGAAACGCGAAGGTCTTAAACTTTGCGAGTAACTTAGGTGCGTTATTATTATTTATTGTATTAGGGCAAGTCAATTTTACATATGGACTAAGCATGGGCGCTGCGATGATTGCTGGTAGTTATGTTGGTAGCCAGTTTGCCATTAGAAAAGGTGTATCATATGTTAAAGTACTATTTGTATGTGTGACTGTATTATTAATCGGTAAAAATATATTTGATTATATTAAGGAATACCTATAGGTGACTATTAGGTATTCTTTTTTGTAAAGAATCTTAAAATTACCTTAAAAGCGAATGGATATTCTTCTCTGCTATTAATAATCTGTTATGATTAAGTAGAATAAAAATATTGGAGGATGAATTGATGAGTAAAAGAGTGATTGCAATGATTATTGCGGCAGTTTTATTTATTTTGGGAACATCTGTAAGTTTCTTTACAAGTGCTGTAACAACGAATTTTTCGAAATCATTTGAAGAAGCTACAAGTATGAAAAGTGATGAACTAAGTACTACAGTACTTGAAGGTACAGATGGATCTAACCAAATTGCACGTGTTGAAGTAGACGGTGTAATCCAGGATACTGGGGTTCCAGGTTTGTTTGATGAAGCAGGATACAACCATACGAAGACATTACAGACATTAGAACAAATTAAAGACGATGACAATATTAAAGGTCTGATGCTTGTAGTGAACTCACCAGGTGGTGGCGTGTATGAAAGCGCTGAAATTCATGACGCAGTAGAAGCTATAAAAAAATCAGGTAAAAAAGTGTATGTTACGATGAAAAATATGGCTGCTTCTGGTGGATATTATATTTCTGCACCAGCTGACAAAATTTATGCTTCAAGTGAAACGATTACGGGTTCTCTTGGTGTAATTATGCAGTCTATGAATTATAAAGAATTAGCCGATAAATATGGTGTTAAATTTAATACGATTAAAAGTGGGCCACATAAAGATATTATGAGTCCGACAAAAGAGATGGATGAAGAAGAGCGCAAGATTTTACAGAGCTTTGTTGACGAAAGTTATAATGCATTCGTAAAAGTAATCAGTGATGGTCGAAATATTGATACTGCACAAGTGAAAAAAATAGCTGATGGCCGAATTTATTCTGGATTACAAGCTAAGAAACTAAATTTAATTGATGAAATCGGTATGGAAAAAGATGCATTAAAAGCAATGAAAGCAGATTTGAAAGCAAAGCATGCAGAAGTCATCGAATTTAATGCGGACGATTCATTTTTCGGTAAAGATTTCTTTGCAGCAAATACATTCGTTAAACAATTCATGGGACAAAGTGATGTTGATCGTGTTCAACAAATCCTGTCAAAACGTCAAGGTATAGAGCCGATGTATTTATATGGGGAGTAGGTGAGAAAAATGACAGAACATTTTAATGAAAGTAATACAGTCCGTCAATATTCTCCAGTCGATAGTGGTCAATATGTAAGCGAAAGAGCTAGCGGTACATATACGCATAAGCGTAAACTTGAAGATGAAATTTTAGCGTTGACCCATGCGGGATTCGGTATTCGTCTAATAGCATATCTTATTGATATCATCCTCATTTCAAGTATTAAAGGGATTATCATTGGACCGATCGTTGGACTAGGCGGATTACAGGATACTTATTTTGGCATACGATTATTCTCGGTAGAAAATATTTTAAGTGCGATCATTTATTTCAGCTATTTTGTATTGATGACTTACTGCTTTAGAGCGACTTTAGGTAAGATGATACTTGGACTAAAAGTGTTAAGTTTGAAAGAGGAAAAGCTTTCTATCGGTACAGTACTTACAAGAGAATTATTTGGTCGATATATTAGTAATTTCTTTTGGTCACTGCTTTATCTTGTTGTATTATTCAATCCGAAGAAACGTGGGATTCACGATTTACTGAGTGATACATTTGTTGTAAGAGAAGATAAGGAGCCAATCAGACAATTTATTTTAAATGAAGGCGTCCGTTAAAATAATGCTTTTAGTTTTATAATTTGTCCTGTTCATGGTAAATTATTAAGTGAATAACACTTAAGGAGGAAGACAAATGACTCAAGTAACTTTTAAAAATAACCCGGTAACATTATTAGGTGAGCAAGTAACTGTAGGTACAGCAGCGCCTGATTTTTCAGTATTAGATACAGATTTAAATCTTAAGACACTAGCTGACTTTGAAGGTAAGAAAAAATTAATCTCAGTTATCCCTTCAATTGATACTGGTGTATGTGAACAACAAACACGTAAATTCAACGAAGAAGCTAGTAGCATTGATAATGCAGTTGTAATCACTATCTCAGCTGACTTACCATTCGCTCAAAAGAAATGGTGTGCAGCGAACGGTTTAGATAACGTCGTTACATTAAGTGACCATAAAGATTTATCATTTGGTACAAACTACGGTGTAGTGATGGAAGAATTACGTTTATTAGCACGCTCTGTATTCGTATTAAACGATGCTAATGAAGTAGTTTACACTGAAATCGTTTCAGAAGGAACGAACCATCCGGATTATGATAAAGCAATCGAAGCTTTAAAATCAATCTAATTTACAATAATAATGTATAGATGCTGCCCCGAGTGGGCAGTTTTTATTTGAAAGGAAACAATGATGATAGAAGAATTATTTAAACTTATAGACGATAAAGCCAAAGCTTTTCAGAAAGAAAATGGACACAGTTTCATTGAGAATTTAGGTCTCGCACTTGAAGATATTTATATGAATGAACGTGAAACTTTAGAACGTAGTACGGTTATTGACCGACGTAAAGCATTTCAATTCAGCTATTTAAGCATGTTAAAAGAAGAGATGATCCAACCAAATCATCAGATGACACCGGACAGTATTGGTTATTTAGTAGCATATGTCATTCGTTTATTTATGCAGGATAATAAAGAACTAAAGATGCTTGATCTGACGAGTGGTACTGGACACCTTTCAGCGACAATACATGAACAAAATCCGGAAACGACATTTGATCACGTATTAGTAGAAGTAGATCCTGTATTATCAAGATTAAGTGTACATTTAGCGAACTTTTTAGAAGTGCCGATGGATGTTTTCCCGCAAGATGCCATCATGCCATTACCAGAAGGTGATTTTGATATAGCTGTAGGAGATTTTCCGATTGGTTATTATCCGGTTGATGAGCGCAGTCATCAAATGAAGCTTGGCTTTAAAGAAGGACATAGCTATAGCCATCATCTTCTAATCGAACAAGCGATTGCTTCATTAAAACCAGGAGGTCTTGCATTTTTAATCGTTCCAAGCATGTTGTTTGAAGGTGATAATGTAGAACAGCTTCAAAAATTTATTGCTACAGAAACAGTTATGCAGGCATTTTTAAATTTTCCAACCAGTCTATTTAAGTCAGAAAATTTGCGCAAAAGTTTATTAGTGCTTGAGAATAAAAAGGTGACAGATTCAAAGCCAGTGGAAGTTTTGCTGGCCAATATACCGGATTTTAAAGATGAAAGAAAAATGAAAGCCTTTTTAGATGAACTTGATACATGGTATTCAGAAAATCGTAATAAATAATTACTGTATTATTGTTGCTTTAAACCTGTATTAATGATTAAATAAGAGTGTTAAAAATTATTTAGGAGGATTTTCATGAAGAAAATTATGGCAATTAATGCCGGTAGCTCGTCTTTAAAATTTCAATTATTCGAAATGCCATCAGAAAAAGTACTAACTAAAGGTTTAGTAGAAAGAATCGGATTGAAAAATTCAGTATTTACAATTACGGTTGATGGTGAAAAACGTACAAGAACTCTAGATATTAAAGATCATGAAGAAGCTGTTGATATGATGTTAGCACGCATGATTCATTACGATATTATTAAAAGTGTCAATGAATTAGATGGAACAGGACATCGTGTTGTTCAAGGTGGAGATTTATTCCCGACTTCAGCATTAGTGAATCGTGACGTAGAAGAAAAAATCGCAAAGTTAATTGAACTTGCGCCATTACACAACGCAGCAAACTTAATGGGTATTCAGGCTTTCAGAAGAATGTTACCAGATATTCCACATGTTGCAGTATTTGATACTTCATTCCACTCAACAATGCCTGAAAAAGCATTCTTATATAGCTTGCCATACCAATATTATAAAGCACATAAAGTACGTAAATATGGTGCGCATGGTACAAGTCATAAATATGTAGCACAACGTGCAGCAGAAATGATGGATAGAAAACCTGAAGAAGGTTTAAAGATTATCTCTTGTCACATCGGTAACGGTGGATCAATTACAGCAGTAAAAGATGGTAAATCTGTAGATACTTCTATGGGCTTCACACCACTTGCTGGTATTACGATGGGTACTCGTACAGGTGATATTGACGTTGCTACAATTCCTTATTTAATGGAAAAATTGCATAAATCAGCTGAAGAATTATTAAATGTATATAATAAAGAGTCTGGTGTATTAGGTATTACAGGTATTTCAAGCGATATGCGTGATATTGAAATCGCAGCTGAAAAAAATGAAGGACGCGCTCAACTTGCATTGGATATCTATGTAGATAGAATTCAAAAATATATCGGTCAATATGCAGCAGTTATGGGTGGTGTTGACGGTATCTTATTTACAGCTGGTGTAGGTGAGAACTCTGATACAATCCGTGAAGCAGTATGTGAAAAATTAGAATTCTTAGGCGTTAAAGTAGACCCTGAGAAAAATAATGGCTTACGTGGTAAAGAAGCAATTATCTCAACAGATGATTCTCGTGTAACAGTAATGGTCATTCCTACAGATGAGGAAGTAATGATTGCGCGTGACGTTATGGAATTCGGGGAGTTAAGTTAATATATTTAAGATGCTACCTATTTGTATTGAATAGGTAGTTTTTTTATTGTGGCAGCGTTAGCTGTACCGAAAGCGGTAGTAAATACAAAATACAACCGTTTCCGAACATGCATTTATTATATACACCAACAAAAATAGAGCTAAAATGACGATGATCATTTTAGCTCTTTTATTTTCGGAGGATTGTTATCTAGGTATCTTGTGATTTCTCTGTAAATCAACGAATGCACAATAGAAGCAAGTTGCAATTGCTAAAATAATTGCAATTTCCATTTTACACACCTCCGTATTGATTCATTCTATTTATTCTGCTCCATAAATTCCTTCGTAGCTACTTCAGGTTCAAAATTATCCGGCATTGTTTCAGTTCTAACAACTAACACATCACATTCAGCATGACGCACAATTGCTTCTGAAACTGATCCGATGATGAAGCGTTCCACTGCATTTAATCCAGTTGAACCACACATGATAAGGTCAGCATTTAATTTCTGAGCAATTTTCTTAGGTATAATTGTTTTTGGAGATCCATACTCAATTAAAGTTTCAACGTTATTTACACCGCGAGACCCAGCAACTTTCTTGTACCCATCTAATAATGATTCAGCAAACTGTGTTGCACGTTCAGAAATAGAACGGTCATATGCTTCAACACTTGCATAACTTCTTGTATCAATAACATTGATGATGTGAAGTGTTGCATCGTTACGTTTAGCAACCTCGACTGCTTTATTAAATGCCCATTCCGCTTCGCTTGAACCGTCAACTGCAATTAAGATGTTTTTATATACTAACATAAATATCCCTCCATTTTTTATATATTGTGAATCTTTTCTACACTTTAATTATAGCACTAATTCTGGATAATGTATGTGACACCGTCGTTAAATTTTTCATCCTAATGATTTAAATATAATTTAAAACAAAAGGGTTTGCGTTTTAGCATCAAAGTGCTAATATGGTGATGTAAGCGTTATTATTTATATATTAAGGGGATGAATTTTAATGATTATCGGAATTCCAAAAGAGATTAAAAACAACGAGAACCGTGTAGGTTTAACACCAGCTGGGGTACACGCTTTAGTAGAAAATGGACATACTGTGCGCGTTGAAGCAGGTGCAGGTATGGGTTCTTATTTCACTGATGAGGATTACAAAGAAGCGGGAGCTGAAATCGTTTCTGTTGAGCAAGCATGGGATACAGATATGGTGATCAAAGTAAAAGAACCGTTATCAGCAGAGTTTGGATATTTTAAAGAAGGATTAATCTTATTCACTTATTTACATTTAGCACCTGAAGTGGAACTGACAAAAGCTTTATTAGAGAAAAAAGTGGTTGGTATTGCTTATGAAACAGTTCAATTACCTACTGGTGGACTTCCATTATTATCTCCAATGAGTGAAGTTGCAGGACGTATGGCAACTCAAATTGGTGCACAATTCTTACAAAAAACAAACGGTGGTAAAGGGATTTTATTAGCAGGTGTTCCTGGTGTTGAAAAAGGTAAAGTGACTATCATCGGTGGTGGACAAGCTGGAACTAACGCAGCGAAGATGGCTGTAGGTCTTGGAGCAGATGTTACCATCTTAGATTTATCTCCAGTTAGATTACAACAATTAGATGATCTATTCGGTAGTCAGGTTCAAACGTTAATGTCTACACCTTTAAATATTGCAGAATCAGTTAAAAACAGTGATTTAGTAATTGGAGCTGTATTAATTCCTGGTGCTAAAGCCCCTAAATTAGTAACTGAAGAAATGATTAAAACGATGAGTCCAGGTTCAGTGGTAATTGATATCGCGATCGATCAAGGTGGAATCTTTGAAACTTCAGATCGCATTACGACGCACGATGATCCAACATTTATTAAACATGATGTTGTACATTACTCAGTAGCAAATATGCCTGGAGCAGTACCTCGTACTTCAACAATGGCGTTATCGAATGCTACGATTCCTTATGCATTACAAATTGCAAATAAAGGCTATAAACAAGCAGCTTTAGATAATGAAGCGATCTTAAAAGGCTTCAATACTTTAGATGGTAATGTTACTTTCAAAGCTGTAGCTGATGATCAAGGTTTAGAATATGTTGATGCAAAATCATTATTAGAAAAGTAATTAAATGTTGTATGTAAAAGAGGAGTGCGATTTCGCACTCCTCTTAATCTTTATACAATTTTTGTACCATGGACTTCCTGAAAAGGAATAAGTTCAAGTAAATCATTTAGGTTATCTTTATTTAAACCGCCACCAGGCATAATTTCTATATTTCCTTTTGAATGTCTTAATAGTCGTCCTAATTGATTAACATTATCAAGTATTGGTGTTGATTTGTCTTCGCTACCATGTGTTAATATACGCTTGAAATTCATATCAATTAAAGCATCCATTGCTTTTAGTTGCTGCCTTAATGGAATCTGATCAAAAGCCATATGCATCACACAGGGTACTTCCTGTGCTGTCTTTCTTAAATCATGCATTGTTAACGTATCCAGATCATTATCTTTTGTTAAAGCACCAAAAACGAATGCATCAACGTTTAATGATTGTAATGCGATAATATCTTCGCGCATCACTTCTTTTTCAAATAAGTTATAGGTAAAATCACCGCCACGTGGACGTATCATTACTGCCACTTCGATATTTAGTGGATGACAATATTCTATAGCAAGTTTTACAAGACCGAAACTTGGTGTTGTACCACCAACAAACAGATTATCACAAAGTTCAATACGATTTGCACCATGAGTTGCTGCATAGATGATTTCATCAAATGTTTCAACTACCGCTTCTTTTATCATTTTTCATACCTTGTCAATACTTCATAACCATCTTCAGTCACTAAAATATCATCTTCCACACGTACTCCGATTTCACCATGTAAATAAATACCCGGTTCAATTGTAAAGCACATACCTGGTTTCAATATATCATCATTGGCAGAAGAGATATCTGGAAATTCATGCACAGTTATACCTAAGCCATGCCCTAAACGATGTGGGAATGCTTCACCATATCCTTTTTCAGATATATAATCACGAGCGAGTGCATCGATTTCACTAATTTTTACACCAGGTTTAACACCTTCTATTGCACGTTGATTTGCTTCTGTAACAATCGCATGAATTTCCTGATGAAATGCTGGTGGATTTCCAAAAGCAATCGTTCTTGTAATATCTGAGCAGTAACCATTATAAATAACACCTAAATCAAATAATACATACTCATCATTTTTTAGCTCACGGTTACCTGGTGTCCCGTGAGGACTTGCTGCATGGTCGCCGAAAAGTACAGTCGTATTGAAACTCATACCGCTGATACCTTCAATTTTTAAAATTTCCGATTCTAAATATTGTGCCACTTCTTTTTCTGTAATACCTTCTTTTAAATGAGAAACACCGATTTGCAATGCTTTATCAGCAAATTGCGCAGCACTTTTTAAAATTTCAATTTCATCTGCTGTTTTAATATTACGCATATCTTTAATGATTTGATCTATTGCATTTAATTGGGCAGCTTTAAAAGTATCAAGTAAAGCTTTTTCACGCTTGACAGTAACATGTTCTTCTTCAATATATAACGGTGCATTATCCGGGAATCTTGTATTTTGCTTCGCAACTATAAATGCATCTTCAGTGTCGGAGTAACCATAAGCAGTTAGATTTGATGCTTTCTTTGCATCTTCGACTTCCATATTTGGTACTATGAGGAGAGCTTTGTTTTGAGTTACATATAAAGCAGTAAGTCGTTCATGTGGATCTGACAAGAATCCACTGAAGTAATTAATGTTATCTGGTGTCGTAATCCATGCATATTCAATGGATTGAGATTGCATCAATTGCTGTAAATTTTTTAATGTTTGTTTCATAATCATGCTCCTTTTATTTCTGAGTAACTCTAGTTTATGAAAGATAAGGACATTATTCAATCAATAGTATCTTACAATCTTTTTAAAACATTCATTAATAATGTATAATGAACTTAATAAAAAGGAAGAGGTGCTAAATATGGAAGTATATTTTCATGGACAATCTTGTATTTCTTTTGAAAGTAATGGAAAAAAGGTTTTAGTAGATCCTTTTATTACAGGTAATAAATTATCAGATTTAGATGCTTCAACTGTTCAAGCTGATTATATTTTACTAACGCATGGTCATGGTGATCACATTGGTGATACAGTTGAGATTGCTAAAAGAACAAATGCGACAGTCGTTGCAACACCAGAAATTGTTTCATATTTAGGTGGGCAAGGGATAGAGCATGCACATCCGATGAATATCGGTGGTAAATGGAAGTTTGATTTCGGTTCAGTAAAGTATGTACAAGCATTTCATAGTAATTCCTTATATGATGACGAAGGAAATATTATTTATTTTGGGATGCCTTGCGGACTTATTATTGAAGTAGAAGGTAAGACAATTTATCATGCAGGAGATACTGGCTTATTCTCGGATATGAAGCTTATCGCAGAACGTCATCCAGTTGATTTATGTTTTATACCGATTGGTGATAACTTTACGATGGGGATTGATGATGCAGCATATGCAATTAACACATTTATTAATCCGAAATTGACTGTGCCGATTCATTACAATACATTCCCGTACATTGAAGTGGATCCAAATGAATTTAAATCACAAGTTAAAAGTCCAGTAGAAATTCTGGATGCAGGACAATCAGTAACACTTTAAGCATTAAAAGTAATGGAAACTAGGTGGCAAATTGACAAAACATGAACAAATCATCGAGCATATATCAGGTCTAGCAGTAGGTAGTAAGATTTCGGTTAGACAGATTGCAAAAGATCTTAATGTCTCAGAAGGTACAGCATATCGTGCAATAAAAGAAGCTGAGAATAATGGTATCGTTTCAACGATAGAACGTGTTGGAACTGTTCGAATCGAAAAGAAAACAAGAAACTCTATCGATCGCCTGACATTTGCCGAAATTGTTAATATTATAGATGGACAAGTATTAGGTGGCAGAAGTGGTCTGCACAAATCGCTGACGAAATTTGCGATTGGTGCTATGGAAGTAGAAGAAGTCAGTAAGTATATCGGAGAAAATACACTGCTGATTGTAGGTAATCGAATCGAAGTTCAAAAGCTTGCTTTAAGTAAGGGTTCTGCAGTTTTAATTACAGGTGGATTTGATACTGCTGAAGAAGTTAAGAATTTATCTGATCAATTAGGGCTACCGATCATTTCTTCTAATTTTGATACATTTGCCGTTGCAAATATGATTAATCGTGCGATTTACGATCAATTAATCAAAAAAGAAGTGCTGACAGCACAAGATATTTTAATTAAATTAGATGAAACACGTTACTTAAAGGAAAATGATTCAATCAGCGATTGGCATGCATTATCAGAAAGCTCTAAACATACACGTTTTCCAGTGTTAGATGCAAACAATAAGTTAAGCGGTATGGTGACAAGTAAAGATATCTTTAATCAAAATCCTTCTGAAAAGATTAAGAAGGTTATGACTAAGTCACCGGTAACTGTTAACTTAAATACGACTGTCGCAAGTTGCGCGCATATTATGATATGGGAAAGTATCGAACTGTTGCCAGTCGTATCGCGTTATAATAACTTAATCGGTGTTGTTTCTAGAGAAGATGTGTTAAAAGCGATGCAATCAGCGGACAGACAGCCACATATGGGCGATACATTTAATGATCAGATATTAAAGAAGATGAAGTTTAATAATGATCAAATTTCAATACAGATCACACCTCAAATGTCTAATCAGTATGGTAGTTTAAGTAAATCTGTATTTCTTGCAATTATTGAGGAATCAGTTAAATTTCATATGAAGAAGTTAATTCGTGGAGATGTACTGATTGATAGTATCAATATCTTTTTCATCCGTACAGTCCAGATAGATTCTATTCTGGATGTTGAAGTAAAGTTACTGGATATGGGACGTAAGTTTGCAAAGATTGAAATTGCGATTATGCAGAATAATAATGCGGTGGCAAAAGCAATGACAATTCTTCAGGTGATTGAACATTATTACTAATCAAAAAAGACAGTGAGACAATAGTCTTAGCTCTCTTCTGTTTAACAGCTTAAACGGCGGAACAGAAGTTGCCCCTACGACAAAAACCGAACAAAAACTATAAATCAAAGCGCGATTTATTAGTTTTGTCCGGTTTTTGCTTGTGGCAGAACACTTCTGTCCCAGCCTCTCTTTTAATCATAATTATTATCTTCTGCTTTGCTGTTTTTTACGTAATGCTTCCCATGCTGCATCTTCTTCATCAAAGTGATTTTCAAAATACTTTTTAGCCTTTATTGCATATTGATAATTATATATTGCATATGCAATCAAAAGGGTACATATGATATATGTGAAAGTAGCTGGGAAATTTAAAATCTGAGTTATAGCAAATGCTGCCATAAATATAGAAAAGCATTGACGTGCACGTGCTCTATACCAGGCACGTCGTACATCTTTGACTTCTCTAAAGTATTTCGCAATATTATAAATAGTAAAAATAAATGCGAAAATCATTATTGTAACAAATGTCATAAGAATATAAGGGAAAATTGTTTCCATCTTTAAACCTCCAGTCTTAAAGATTATAGCATATCTTTAAGACCTGTAAATCTATCAAACAAAGGAGAAATTATGAATAAAACTGAAATTGGTGCATTGATTGAAAAAATTAATGCTTTTGACACGATCATAATATTTAGACATGTACGTCCTGATCCGGATGCACTAGGTTCTCAACTAGGATTTAAACATGCAATAAAGAAGCTATTTCCAAATAAGAATGTGTATGCAGTAGGAAGTTCAGTTGACAATTTAAACTTTATCGGTGAAATGGACGAAATAAATGACGAGATATTTACAGATGCACTTGCCTTAGTGTTAGATACGGCAAATGCACCACGTATTGATGATGAGCGCTATCAGTTGTGTAAAACTATTATAAAGATAGATCACCATCCGCCGGTAGATCAATATGGTGAAATTAATATCGTTAATACGGATAGTTCATCTACAAGCGAAATCATCTATGAAATTCTGTTAAATATCGGTTATGGTACGGACTTAATTACACGAGAAGTTGCGCGCTGTCTTTATATCGGTATCGTAGGTGATACAGGGCGTTTCTTATTTAATAATACGACGAGCAAAACGATGGCGATTGCTTCAGAACTATTAAAATACGATATTGATCATACGCAGATGATCAATCAAATGCAGCAACGTGATTTAACTTCTATTCGATTTCAGGGATATGTGCTACAACATTTTAAACTTGAAGAAGGCGTAGGGTATATATTCATTACGAAAGAAATATTAGAACAATTTAATATATCTGCCAGTGCAGCATCTTTATTTGTTAATAGTCTTGCGGATACACAAGGCATTAAAGCTTGGGCGTTTGCGATTGACGAAACAAGTGAGATTCGAGTACGTCTGAGAAGTAAAGGTGTAGTGATCAATGAACTTGCAGCAGAATATAATGGTGGTGGCCATCCATTGGCGAGTGGTGCATCTGTTTATAGTGTAGAGGAATTAGAAAGATTAATCGCGCAATTAAAAGCGTTAGTAAATGCTTAATAAAATGAGGTGAATAACTTGGTAGTACATTTAAATATTCATACGTCATATGATCTGCTCCATTCAACAGTTAAGATTGATGACTTGATTAATCGTGCCAAGTCGCTTGGACAAAAAGCAGTTGCGATTACTGACTTAAATGTACTATTTGGTGTGCAGTCATTTTATTCAGCTTGCATTGATGCCGGTATTAAACCGATAATTGGTATGGAAATCATCCTGACAGACGGTATTGAAGATTGTTATACAGTTTTATTAGCCAAAAATAATGCCGGTTTTAAAAGCCTGATGCAGTTGTCTTCACGTATACAACTGAAAAATCTACAAAAAATATCAATTGATATACTGCGTCAATATACTGACCATTTAATCGTTATCTACAAACAATTAGATGCGAATCAGGAACATTTTGTGTTGGAAGATGCCGATTATTATGTCAGTCACGATAGTACAATTGAAGCTAGGCGTGTATATATCGATGATGTGCGATATTTATCGCCGGATGGTATCGTAGATTTAAGCATCTTAAATGCAATTGATGATAATAAAAAGATACCGCTAGAGACCATTCAATTAAAGTCTGGAACAAAGTATATTAAATCAGATGAAATATTATTAGATTTGGGTATTTCTGAGCGTACCATTCAAGCGACAGAAGAAATTGCTGAAGCATGTAACGTTACACTTGAGAAATCAACGCATTTACCAAAATATCCGGTACCTGATGATTTATCAAGCGATGCTTATCTTTATAAACTCCTACAAAAGCAAAAAGTAAAGTTTCCTCAATTTGATGAAAAATATGAAGAACGATTAATGTATGAATATGAAGTCATTCAAAGCATGGGATTTTCTGATTACTTTTTAATCGTTAGTGATTTAATCCATTTTGCTAAGACAAATGACATATTGGTAGGTCCCGGACGTGGATCATCAAGTGGTTCTCTCGTAAGTTATGTGCTTGGGATCACTACTATTGATCCGATAGAGCATGATTTACTTTTTGAGCGTTTTTTAAATCCCGAACGTGTAACGATGCCGGATATTGATATTGACTTTGAAGATAAAGAGCGCGATAAAGTAATTGAATACGTCATTCAGAAATATGGTGCATTCAATGTGAGCGGTATCGTGACATTCGGTCATCTGTCTATGAAAGCAGTGATGCGTGACGTCGGACGCATACTGCAGTTTTCAGAAAGTGAGTTAAAAGAAGCAAGTTCAATATTGAGTAATAAAAGCTTTAATAATTTAATCGATGCATATGAAGATGATACATTCTCAAGCTTTATTGATTACAATGAACGACGCAAAAAATGGTATCAGATTGCAAGGTCGCTGGAAGGTTTACCACGTCATACATCGACACATGCTGCAGGTATCATCATTCATGACCAGTTACTTACAGATTATGTACCTTTATTGATGGGTGAAGAATACCCACTTACCCAATGGAATATGACAGAAGTAGAAGCGATTGGATTACTTAAAATCGATTTTCTTGGTTTACGTAATTTAACGATTATACATAATATACTACGTTCTATTAAGGCACAATATGGTAAGACGATAAATATTGAACAAATTCCGATGGATGATATAAAAGTTTACGAGCAGTTATCCAGCGGAGATTCAATGGGAATATTTCAATTAGAATCAGACGGAATACGCAATGTGTTAAAACGATTAAAACCAGAAAATTTCAATGATATTGTTGCAGTTTTAAGTCTTTATCGTCCTGGTCCGATGGAACAA
The DNA here is from genome assembly GCF_003259695.1 of Macrococcus epidermidis. Lineage (GTDB taxonomy): Bacteria > Bacillota > Bacilli > Staphylococcales > Staphylococcaceae > Macrococcoides > Macrococcoides epidermidis. Next base: position 1,211,163 of record NZ_PZJH01000001.1, on the reverse strand, counting down.
ATACCGTTATATATTGAAAGACGTCATCATCAGCAAACAGTTCACTTACCGCATGCTGATTTAGAGGATATACTATCACCTACTTATGGTGTAATTATCTATCAGGAGCAGATTATGCAGATTGCAAATCGATTTGCTGGATTTAGTTTTGGTGAGGCGGATATTTTAAGACGTGCTATGAGTAAGAAGAACCATCAGACATTACTGGCTGAACAGGAGCATTTTGTATCGGGTAGCATGAAGAATGGTTATTCAAAACAAGATGCGACGGCGATTTATGAATTAATCTTAAAGTTTGCTAATTATGGATTCAATAAAGCACATGCTGTTGCGTATGCAAAAATATCATATATTATGATGTACTTTAAAGTGCATTTCCCAAATATATTTTATGCCGCGACACTCAGTAATCAAATTGGTGTTGAGCATAAAACAAAAGAAATTATCGCTGAAGTTAAATCAAGAATGATCAATATATATCCCGCTGATATTAATCAGGCTGGCTGGTATTACAAGGCGCAAAAGACAGGTATCATGATGTCACTCGGTATGATTAAGGGTGTAGGGTATAGAAGTGTGGTTGAAATTGTTGAAGAAAGAAAAAAAGGACCATTTAAAGATATCTATGACTTTTGCGCCAGAATTCCGAAACGCGTTAAATCTAAAGCATTGCTGGAAGCATTGATACATGTTGGTGCTTTTGATCAATTTGAGCAAAATCGTGCAACTTTGCTTGCTTCACTTGATGCGATTCTTGATGTTGAGAAAGAAGCTTTTGGTGAAATGAACTTTCTCGAGTCTTTAGGACTCAATAAGAAGAAAATCTATCATTATCATGAAGAGATGTCGGATGATCAAAAGGCTAGTTATGAGCTGGAGTATCTTGGTTTCTTTATTTCAAGACATCCAATCGAATCAATGTTTAATGAACTACAGTATTTACCCCTATATCGTATGAGTCAGAAGGTAAATGACCAATATATTTTACTCTGGATTGAAGGATTAAGAAGAGTTAGAACAAAAAAAGGTCAACCAATGGCATTTGTACAAGCGATGGATGGTATACAGCAGATGGATCTTGTAGTTTTTCCAACAGTATTCGACCGATACGAGCCATTGATTCAAACCAATAAGCCCCTTATTGTAAAAGGAAAATTTGATGATAAGAAAGATAATCAAATCATTGTAAACGAAGTCATTAAAGTTGATGAATTTATTAAAAATATTCATTTGAATGCGAAGCAGTTATTTGTCAGAGTGCCACTTCAAAACGCAGAACAAATTAATAAACAAGGTGATATTGAAGTGATTCAGTTTGAGCAGAATGAAATGAAATCGTTAGGATTTATTCAAAGAGACAAGCTAGATGACTTTATGTCTCGATACGATAAAGCAGATATTCGTCTAATTTAACATTTCAAATCATTTTAATATATGGTATAGTATTCCTTAGTGGTCTGACCACTAAGGTTTTTTTATTGATGCGAAGGGGGAAAAACCTTGAATCCAATACCAAACAAAGGATTTAATGCAGTAATAACTGCGATTAATGAAATTATAAAAACTAAAAATTTAACTGCTGGCGATAAGCTACCTTCTGAACGTTATTTGAGTGAAAATCTTAATATTAGCAGGTCAAGTGTTCGTGAAGCACTTAGAGCTTTAGAAATGCTTGGTGTGATTGAAACACGACGTGGTGAAGGTACTTATTTAACAGAAATGGATAATAATCAATTTATAGAAATGATAGCAGGCTATGTTGTGACAACAGAAACACAGCAAGCTGAAATTACTGATTTTATACATATGATAGAATCAATCGCAACTGTTGAGGGTACGAAAGTACAACATTTAAGTGATGCGATTGAATCACGTAATACCATCATGTTTCGTGTATGGAAATTATTGAAACAGTTTGAAAAGACATATGATGTAGAGGAGTAATGGATATGTTCAAAGATATATTTAAGCGTAATAAGAAGAAAAAATATGTAGCTGTACAAAACATGAAAGATACAGAAGTTCCTGAAGGTATCATGGTCAAGTGTCCTAAATGTAAGAAGATTATGTATACGAAAGAATTAAGTACGAACTTAAATGTTTGTTTTCATTGTGATCATCATATGGCATTAAGTGCATATGAACGAATAGAAGCCATTACTGATAAAGATAGTTTTGAAGAATTTGATGCAGTGATTGCTTCTCAAAATCCACTTTCATTTCCAAACTATGCAGAAAAGTTAGAAAGCGATAAAGAAAAGACTGGATTAAATGAAGCGGTTGTAACTGGTGTTGGTAAAATAGATAGAAATCGATTCGGTATCTGCGTGATGGATTCTAGATTTAGAATGGGGTCTATGGGGACAGTAGTCGGTGAAAAAATAAGCAGAGTGATCGATTACTGTACGGATCATGAACTTCCATTTGTCATCTTTACTGCCAGTGGTGGTGCACGTATGCAGGAAGGTATTCTGTCTCTGATGCAGATGGCTAAAACAAGTGTAGCGATAGAAAGACATAGCGAAAAAGGACTCTTATTTATTTCATATATGACACATCCGACAACTGGCGGAGTTTCTGCGAGCTTTGCTTCTGTAGGTGATATCAATTTAGCTGAACCAGAAGCGTTAATTGGTTTTGCGGGTCGACGTATTATTGAACAGACAATCAATGAGAAACTACCTGATGACTTTCAAACAGCTGAGTTTCTGCTTGAACATGGACAACTGGATAAAGTAGTACACCGTAAAGCAATGAAAGAAACGTTAAGTAAACTCATCGCGATACATACGAAAGGAGTATAAATATGGGGCTTGAATTTGAAAAACCGTTAATCGAACTTGATAGGAAAATTGAAGAATTAAAGAAATATATGGCTACTGAAGGCGTAGACTTAAGTGATGAAGTAAAGACATTACAGATTACGAGAGAAGAAAAATTTAATGAAATCTATGATAACCTTACACCTTGGCAGCGTGTTCAAATTGCACGACTTACAGAACGTCCAACAACACTAGACTACATTCATTATTTATTCGAAGATTTTATTGAACTGCATGGAGACCGCAATTTTAGAGATGATCCAGCAATTATTGGCGGAGTAGCACGATATAAAGGACAACCTGTTACAGTGATAGGACATCAACGCGGAAAAGATACTAAAGATAATATATATAGAAATTTCGGAATGGCACATCCGGAAGGATATCGTAAAGCATTGAGATTAATGAAGCAGGCAGATAAATTTAATCGTCCTATTATACTATTTATTGATACAAAAGGTGCATACCCTGGTAAAGCAGCAGAAGAACGTGGACAAAGCGAATCGATAGCCAGAAACTTGGTTGAAATGGCGGGTCTTTCTGTACCGGTTATTTCGATTGTTATTGGAGAAGGCGGAAGTGGTGGTGCTTTAGGTTTGGGTATATGTAATCGATTATTAATGCTTGAAAACTCAACGTATTCTGTTATCTCACCAGAAGGTGCCGCAGCATTGTTATGGAAGGATAGTAGTTTAGCACAGCTCGCTGCAGAAAGTATGAGAATTACGGGACCAGACTTACTGGAACTAAATATTGTAGATGAACTGATTACCGAAGTTAAAGGTGGCGCACATTTGAATATCGCTGCTCAAAGTGAACATATTGATATTTCTATTGAAAAACATTTAAATGAATTATTGCAATTAGATAAACAGGCATTAAAAAATCAACGCTATAATAAATTCAGAAAAATTGGAAGTTCAATGTAAATTTACATGTCGGTGAATGATGTAATGTAAATTATTGAAAAACAATGAAAACGCTTAAAATAAAACCCGTAGATGCTTATTCTAACGGGTTTTTAATTTGTTCAAAGATAAAACGTTTACATCTGTTATAATACATGATTTTAATGGATATAAATATTGGATTGTGTTAATTTAAAAGTATCAATAGACAAAAGGTGAGGAAAATACTATGAAAAAGATAGCAGTATTAACAAGTGGTGGGGATGCGCCGGGCATGAACGCTGCAGTGCGTGCAGTCGTGCGTAAAGCAATGTACCATGATATTGAAGTTTATGGTGTTTATCAAGGATATCAAGGCTTAGTGACTAATAATATTCATAAGATGGCACGTGGTACCGTCGGAGATAAAATTCAACGCGGTGGTACTTTCTTGCAATCTGCACGTTGTCCTGAATTTAAAGATCCGGAAGTGCGCCAAAAAGGTATTGATAATTTAAAACAACTCGGCATTGAAGGATTAGTTGTAGTTGGTGGAGACGGTAGTTACCGTGGTGCACAACGTCTAAATGAAGAAGGTATTAAGACAATCGGTATTCCGGGTACTATTGATAATGATATTAACGGAACTGATTTTACAATCGGTTTCGATACAGCGTTAAATACAATTATAGAAGCGATTGATAAAATTCGTGACACTGCGTCAAGTCATGAACGTACGTTTATTGTTGAAGTAATGGGACGAGATGCAGGTGATCTTGCTTTATGGTCAGGACTTGCAGGTGGAGCTGAGACAGTATTAGTTCCTGAACATAAGAAAGAAATTAAAGAGATAGCAGATAAAATACAACAAGGTATTGAACGTGGTAAGAAACACTCAATCATTGTTGTTGCTGAAGGTGTTATGAGTGGTCACGAATGTGGTGAACAGCTTAAAAAATATATCAACGTTGATACGCGTATTTCTGTGTTAGGGCACATGCAAAGAGGTGGATCTCCATCAGGATTAGATAGAGTATTAGCAAGTAGACTGGGTGGCTATGCTGTAGAATTATTAATGAATGATGAAACAGGGTTAGCCGTTGGTATTCAGAATAACAAATTATCTAAAACATCATTTGATGATATCTTCTCTGCAACGCATACTTTAGATGAACAAATGTATGCTTTATCAAATGAGTTATCAATTTAAAATAACTGTTTAATATAATTGTTTATTATCACTGTTGAATGAATACTGAATTAGAATTAACTTTCTTAATTGAATAGAATAAAAAAAGTTACCGGAGGCTCATAGACATGAGAAAAACTAAAATTGTATGTACGATAGGACCAGCATCAGAATCGCCAGAAATGTTAGAGAAATTAATGAATGCTGGAATGAACGTAGCACGTTTAAACTTCTCACATGGTAGTCATGAAGAGCATAAAGCACGCATCGACACGATTCGTGAAGTGGCTAAAAAATTAGATAAAACAGTAGCGATTCTTTTAGATACTAAAGGACCTGAAATTCGTACCCATAACATGGAAAATGACAAGATCGAATTAGTTAAAGGTTCTACAGTTGCAATTAATATGAAAGAAGTATTAGGAACGCCAGCAGAATTTTCTGTAACTTATGAAGATTTAATCAATGATATACATGTTGGTTCAACGATTTTGTTAGACGATGGGTTAATCGAATTAATAGTAAAAGATATCAAACATGAAGAAGGAAGAATTATCTGTGATGTGATTAATGCAGGTGAATTAAAAAATAAAAAAGGTGTTAATTTACCAGGTGTTAAAGTGAATTTACCAGGTATTACGGATAAAGATGCGCAGGATATAATATTCGGTATTGAACAACGCGTTGACTTTATTGCGGCATCTTTCGTTCGTCGTGCAAGTGATGTTTTAGAAATTCGTAAAATTTTAGAAGATAGAAATTGTGACTTCATCAACATCATACCTAAGATTGAAAATGAAGAAGGTATTGAAAATATTGATCAGATATTAGAAGTTTCTGATGGATTAATGGTTGCTCGTGGAGACATGGGTGTTGAAATCCCGGCAGAAGAAGTACCATTAGTACAAAAAGATTTAATCCAGAAATGTAATGTTGTGGGTAAACCAGTTATAACTGCGACACAAATGCTGGATTCGATGCAACGTAACCCACGTTGTACACGTGCAGAAGCAAGTGACGTTGCAAATGCGATTTACGACGGAACAGATGCTGTGATGTTATCTGGAGAAACTGCAGCAGGTTTATACCCTGAAGAGTCAGTTAAAACGATGCATAACATTGCTTTTGCAGCAGAAGAAGCTCAGGATTATAAGCGTTTATTATCTGACAGAACGAAATTAAATCAGCCTTCAATGGTCAATGCAATTGGTGTATCTGTAGCACATACTGCATTAAATTTAGATGTTCAAACGATAGTTGCTGCAACTGAAAGTGGAACAACTGCACAAACAATTTCAAAATATCGCCCACATGCTCATATCATTGCAGTAACACCTTATGAAGAAACTGCTCGTCATATGGCACTTGTCTGGGGTGTTATCCCAGTAATTAAGACAGGGAAATCAACGACAGACGAATTATTAGATAAAGCAGTTCAGGCAGCAATAGAAGTAGGAACAGTTGAAAATGGTGATTTAATTATTATCACTGCAGGTATTCCTACAGGTGAAGCTGGTACAACAAACTTAATGAAAATCCATTTAATTGGAGATGTGATTGCAGCTGGACAAGGTATTGGACGTAATGCAACAGTTGGTAAAGTTTTAGCTGTTAGATCTGCAGAAGAATTAGCTGATAAAGACTTATCTGATAAAGTCATTGTAGCTCCATCTACGGATGCTGACATGGTTCCATACATTGAAAAAGCTTTAGCCATTGTAACTGAAGAAGGTGGCTTAACATCTCATGCAGCAGTTGTAGGTTTAACGTTAGGTAAGCCAACGATTGTAGGCGTTGTAGATGTTATGGAAAAACTTGAAACTGGTACTTTAGTAACAGTGGATGCAGAACACAATAAAGTTTATGTTGGACATGCAAAAGTAAATTAATTGTTATATAACTAAGTGAATTTGAATATAAAATAAGAAGCACAGGACATTATCCTGTGCTTCTTATTTTATATTATTTATTATCATAGTTATGTGGATCAAAACTTCCTTTTTTAAATCCACCTTGTGCTGCGTACATAATTGCTAATAATACAAACCACAATGGCGATACGAATAATCCCATTCTTGTATCTTCAGCCATAAACAATAGACCGAACATAAATACAAAGAATAAAAGAATAGCGATAGCAGAAATTTTGCCTCCAGGTAATTTGTATAGACTTGATTGATGTAACTGTGGTCTACGTTTTAAGTAAACAAGATATGCTGCAAGAATGATAGACCATACAACGATAAAGAATACTGTCGCAACGGTTGTTACTAATGTAAATACTGCGTTTGCATTTGGCATAAAGTAATTCAGTAATACAGATAATAACAACAACACGCTAGAGAATACTACTGCGTTGGCAGGTACACCTGCTTTATTCGTACGTTGGAAGAAACTATCGTTTCCTTTTGAATAGTTCTTACTTAAACCAAATAACATACGGCTGTTAGAGAATATACCACTGTTACAAGACGATGCCGCAGAAGTAATTACAACAAAGTTGATTAAGCTTGCTGCAAATCCAATTCCGATTAATCCGAAGAATTTAACGAATGGACTTTCGTTTGGATCGATTTTATCCCAAGGTGTGACACTCATAATGATGATCAATGAACCGATATAGAACAATACGATACGCATCGGTACACTGTTAATTGCTCTTGGCAAAGTTTTTTCAGGGTCTTGTGCTTCACCAGCTGTTACACCGATTAACTCAATCCCTACAAAACTAAATATTGCCATCTGGAAGCTTAATAAGAATCCGTTCGTCCCATTTGGGAAGAATCCACCATGTGACCAAAGGTTTGTAATCGTTGCTACGCCAAAGTTTGTTTTAAAACCGATGACAATAAGTACGATCCCTGTAATGATTAATGCAATAATTGTAATAACTTTAATCAATGCAAACCAGAATTCTAATTCACCAAATAATTTAGCAGTTAATAAGTTTAAGAACATTAACACAAGAATACATAAAAGTGATGATAACCATGTCGGAAAGTCGGGCCACCAGAACTGTACATACTTAGCAATCGCTGTAACTTCCGCCATTCCAGTTACGACCCAACAGAACCAGTAAGTCCAGCCGGTAATATATCCTGCGAAGTCTCCTAAGTAGTCTCGGGCTATATCTGTGAAAGAATGATAGTTGGTATTAGATAATAATAATTCTCCTAATGCTCTCATAAATAAAAATAAAAAGAGTCCGATAATTATATAAGTAAATAAGATGGATGGACCCGCCAGGTTGATTGATTTTCCTGCGCCTAAGAATAGTCCGGTACCAATTGCGCCCCCAATCGCAATCAGTTGAATATGTCGATTTGACAATGAACGTTGTAAATCATTTCGTTCTTCGATACTACGATTATGATTTGCCATACTAAACCCCTTTTCCTTTTTAGTATCTATATTATCTTACTAAAATCTGAAAATTACAAACATTTTTTAAAATATTCTTAATATTTTTAAGAATTAATTAAATGATAAAATAAAAATTTAAATATAAGTAAAAGTTATCACGTAAGATAAAAATTTTCTAAGTTCCTAATTCATTCACAAAAGTGAGGACATTAGATATAATTGAGTTGTGAAAGCCATTACATTTGGCATAACAAAAACTATGGTGCAAAGGGGAGTCAAAAATGGCAGAATTAGTGAAAGGCCTTGAAGGTATTGTTGCTTCAAACACTAAAGTAAGTTCAATTATTGGTGATCAACTTACTTATGCAGGATATGAAATAGATGATTTAACAGAAAACGCACAATTTGAAGAAGTTGTCTTCTTATTATGGAACTTCCGTTTACCAAATGCGGAAGAATTAGCTGATTTTAGAAAACAGTTATTTGAAAATATGACTTTGCATCCAAGAATGTACAGTCACTTTGAAGATTATGCAGCAGATCATGTACATCCTATGACAGGGTTGCGTACATCTTTATCTTATTTAGCACATTTTGATCCACGTGCTGATGAATTTAATGAAGATGCGCATATGAACAAAGCGATTCGTATTCAGGCTAAAGTAGCGTCACTTGTAGCAGCATTCGCTCGTGTTCGTCAAGGTAAAGAAGTCGTGAAACCGAAAGAAGACTTAAGTTATGCAGCTAACTTCTTATATATGTTGTTTGGTGAAGAACCAACAGCTGTACAAGAAGAAGGTTTCAATAAAGCGTTAATTCTTCATGCGGATCATGAATTAAACGCATCTACATTTACTGCACGTGTTGCTGTTTCTACATTATCTGATATGTATTCTGGTGTAGTCGCTGCAGCTGGCGCATTAAAAGGACCATTACACGGTGGTGCTAATGAACAGGTTATGAAGATGTTGAATGAAATTGGTTCATTAGATAATGTGGATAGCTATGTAGCAGATAAGATTGCTAAAAAAGAGAAAATTATGGGCTTTGGTCACCGTGTCTACAAAAATGGAGATCCACGTGCTAAATACTTAAAAGAAATGTCTAGAAGAATTACTGATGAGACTGGTCAAAAAGAATTATTTGATATGTCTGTACGTATTGCTGATATTCTAAAAGAAGAAAAAGGTTTATTACCGAATGTAGATTTCTATTCAGCAACAGTTTATCACTCAATGGGTATTGAACATGATTTATTTACACCAATCTTTGCAGTATCTCGTACTTCTGGCTGGATTGCGCATATTTTAGAGCAATATAGTGATAACAGAATTATTCGTCCACGTGCAACTTACGTGGGTGAAGTTGGTCGTAAATATGTTCCGATTGAAGAAAGATAAAATGATTAAAAATGCATTTATAAGGTAAATTAAAGTAAGAAATATTAATAATGGAGGCAAAATAAAAATGGCTGAAAAAATTACGAATAATAATGGTGTTTTAAACGTACCTAATCATCCAATCGTACCTTTTATTATCGGTGACGGAACAGGTCCGGATATTTGGAATGCTGCTGTTCGCGTATTAGATGCTGCAGTAGAAAAAGCATATAATGGTGAGAAAAAGATTGAATGGAAAGAAGTTTTAGCAGGTCAAAAAGCATTCGATAACACAGGTGACTGGTTACCACAAGAAACTTTAGATACTATTGAAGAATACTTAATTGCGATTAAAGGTCCATTAACTACACCGATCGGAGGAGGTATCCGTTCTTTAAACGTAGCATTACGTCAGGAATTAGATTTATTCGTATGTCTTCGTCCAGTGCGTTACTTTGAAGGTGTTCCTTCACCTGTTAAACGTCCTGAAGATACTGATATGGTTATTTTCCGTGAAAATACTGAAGATATTTATGCAGGTATTGAGTATAAAGAAGGATCTGACGAAGTTAAGAAAGTGATTGAATTTCTACAAAATGAAATGGGTGCTAAAAATATTCGTTTCCCTGAAACTTCAGGTATCGGTATTAAACCAGTTTCTAAAGAGGGAACTGAACGTTTAGTTCGAGCAGCATTAAACTATGCGCTTGAGCAAGGCCGTAAATCATTAACATTAGTACACAAAGGGAATATCATGAAATTTACTGAAGGTGCCTTCAAACAATGGGGATATGATTTAGCTGAACGTGAATTTGGTGATAAAGTATTTACATGGAATCAATACGATAAAATTAAAGCTGAACAAGGTGCAGAAGCGGCAGATAAAGCGCAAAATGAAGCGATTGCTGCTGGCAAATTATTAGTAAAAGATTCTATCGCTGATATTTTCTTGCAACAAATTTTAACGCGTCCTGCTGAGTTTGATGTTGTTGCAACGATGAACTTAAATGGTGACTATATTAGTGATGCATTAGCAGCACAAGTAGGTGGTATCGGTATTGCACCAGGAGCAAACATCAACTACGAAACTGGACACGCTATCTTTGAAGCGACACATGGTACTGCACCAAAATATGCTGGCTTAGATAAAGTAAATCCATCTTCTGTTATTTTAAGTGGTGTGTTAATGTTAGATCATTTAGGATGGAAAGAAGCTGGAGAATTAATCACAAAAGCGATGGAAAAATCAATCGCTTCAAAAGTCGTAACATATGACTTTGCACGTTTAATGGATGGTGCAACTGAAGTGAAATGTTCTGAGTTCGCTGACGAATTAATTAAAAATATGTAATTAGAAAAGTAGTCTAACTTTTAAGGATAGTATTATGAATGAAATTCATAGTTACTATCCTTTTTTTAAAAGATTAAGGGGGAGTTATCATGACAAAGAAAAAGATTTCAATCGTAGGAAGTGGATTCACAGGTTCAACAGCTGCATTTATTGCAGCGAGTAAAGGAATAGCTGATATTGTCCTTGTTGATACTTATGGTAGTCTAGATCCCACAACAGGCAAGGCATTAGATATTATGCAGGCAATGCCGATATTACATCAAAATGTCGACATTAAAGCAAGTAATGATTATGCCGATACGAAAGATTCTGATGTTGTATTGATTACATCAGGTATCGCCCGTAAACCAGGTATGACGCGTGATGATTTAGTGCAAACCAATCAAGGTATTGTAGAAGCTGCGACGAAAGAAATTGTAAAATATTCACCGGACTGTATTATTATCGTGCTTACGAATCCGGTAGATGCAATGACTTATGCTGTGTATAAAGCATCTGGATTTGAACCGAATCGTGTTATCGGTCAATCAGGTGTGCTGGATACAGCTCGCTTTAGAACATTTGTAGCACAAGCATTAGATGTGGCAGTGACTGATGTTACTGGATTTGTGTTAGGAGGACACGGTGATACGATGGTGCCATTAATCCGTTATTCATCGGTGAGTGGCGTACCGATTGGAGACTTAATGGATGAAGCAACAATTGATGGCATCATTGAAAGAACACGTAATGGTGGTGCTGAAATTGTAAACTTATTAGGCACGGGATCTGCTTATTATGCGCCAGCTGCTGCGATGGTTGAGATGGCTGAAGCAATTATCAATGATAGTAACCGTGTATTGCCAGCTATTGCATATTTAAATGGCGAATATAAACAGGAAGATATTTATATCGGTGTACCAGTTAAGTTAAATAAAAATGGAGTTGAGCACGTCGTTGAATTGCAACTTACAGATGATGAACAAGAAGCATTTAATAAGTCTGCTGCTGCAGTGAAAGATACAACCCAATCATTAAAGTCTTCAAATTAATAAGAATATTTTAAACGATAGATTGATAATCCTTCTAATTGTAAAGAGAATGTAAATTATTCTGTTATAGCTTGAAGAATGTTGATTTGTTGTAGCATTTCAATATTCTTTTAATATATAATGAATATGATAATTGTTTGGAGGGATTGGATGAGTCAGAAGGTTCTGGTAGTAGACGATGAACAATCTATCGTAACTTTACTACAATATAATTTGCAACAATCAGGATTCGAAGTTGTAACAGCTTATGATGGTGAAGAAGGTCTAGAAAAGATTTTCAGTGAAAAGCCAGATATCGTAGTATTAGATTTAATGTTACCTAAAATGGACGGCGTAGAAGTATGTAAATCTGTTAGAAATGAAAAAAATCAAGTGCCGATTTTAATGTTAACTGCAAAAGATGATGAATTTGATAAAGTACTTGGGTTAGAATTAGGTGCAGATGATTATATGACGAAACCGTTTTCTCCAAGAGAAGTTATTGCGCGAATAAAAGCGATTCTTCGTCGCTCAAACACGATCAAGACAGTCGAAGATGAAAAGGATAATAAAGAAATTATTATCGGTAAGATAAAAGTATTACCGGAACATTTTGAAGCATACCGTAATGATGTATTGCTTGATTTAACACCTAAAGAATTTGAATTATTAATATATTTGATAGAACGTCAAGGAAGAGTAATTACACGTGAACATATGCTTAATTCTGTATGGAATTATGAGTTTGCTGGTGACTCTCGCATTGTTGATGTACATATAAGTCACTTAAGAGAAAAGATAGAAGATAATCCAAAACAGCCACAATACATTAAGACTGTTCGAGGTCTTGGATATAAATTAGAAAGTCCAAAACGCGAATGATCAGTTTTAAAAGTAAATTGTTATTAATACTTACAACAGTTATTGTTGTAAGTTTTCTTTTACTGGGAACACTATTGTATCTTACGCTTGCGAAGCAATTTATTGACAGAGATAAAGCAGGATTAACTAAAGATGCAAAAATCTTTGAAGCGTATGTAAGTGGCGACAAACGTGTGGAAGATTTAATACATGAATATGAAAAATCATACAATTCATCAATTCTTATTCTCGATAAAGATCAGCATGTTATTTATAAAACAATCGGTACATCAAAAAATGAATTTGATCGTTTTATTACAAAATACACATTAGAAAATAAAGATATGGTTAATTACCGTTATGATGGTTCAAACGAGAAAAGTTTACTACGTTATAAAAATAAACAAACTGTTTATATTTTAAGCGAAATAAAAACAATCAATGACATTGAAGAGATCATCATAAAATATTTTGGTATCGGATTATTATGTATGCTTCCGATAATATTTATCATTGTACGTTATATCAATAAAAGCTATATCCAGCCGATTAAAGAAGTAACATATGCTTCAAAGTTATTATCTGACGGTAATTATAAAGTACGCGTACCTGAAAGTAGCGTTACTGAGACAAAAGATTTATTTAGATCAACAAATATTCTTGCCAGAACACTCCAGGATCTAAATAATGAGCAGAAATTACAACGTAATCGATTAGAAACAACATTACAGAATATACCGAGTGCAACAATGCTCGTAAACAATCACGGAGAAGTGGCAATTGCTAACGAAACGTATATTAATCTTTTTAATAAACGCCAACCGATAGCGCATGGGCATTATGAAACAGTAATTAAAAATCAATCGATCAAACAAATGATTAAAGAAGCAATAGCGATAGAAAAACCAGTCAACGATACATTGAATATTACAGTCAACGTTCACAAGAAATATTTTGATGTTGCAGTAGTACCAGTGCTATCAAAGAAACGAAAGAAAATAGAAGGTATCGTTATCGTATTACACGACATTACTCAACTTAAGTCTTTAGAACAGATGCGTAAAGACTTCGTGGCAAATGTATCTCATGAATTAAAGACACCGATCACAAGTATTAAGGGCTTTACTGAAACATTAATCGATGGAGCTAAAAATGAGCCTGAAACACTTGATATGTTTTTAGAGATTATTTTGAAAGAGTCTAATCGTATCCAGGTGCTTGTAAGTGAATTACTCGAATTATCTAAAATTGAACAGGCGAATCATTTTGAAATGACGAAAGTCAATTTACCTCAAAAAGTATTTAACAGTGTTGAAGTTGTGCATCCACTTGCAGAAAAGAAAAATATTAAATTTAATCTGGATTTCGAAAAAGATTTATTTGTATTAGCTGAACCAAGTAAATTAAAACAAGTTGTAATAAATCTCTTATCGAATGCGATCAATTATTCATACGAAGACGCAACGATTACGGTAAAAGTATATCAGAAAGATCGTAACTGTATATTAGAGATAACGGATGAAGGCATCGGTATTGCGCCAGAAGAACAACTACGTATCTTTGAAAGATTCTATCGCGTAGATAAAGCTCGTAGTCGTGATTCAGGTGGTACAGGATTAGGACTCGCGATCGTAAAGCATATTGTAGAAGTCTTTAAAGGCGAAATTGAAGTGGAAAGTGAAGTAGGTGTAGGAACTACTTTTAGAGTGATATTAAAACAACATTTATATTAATATTTTATTATTTATACTAATATTTTATTTTACAACTTGAAACTTTACTTCATATTTACTTCGTCTTTACATTAAATTAACAATGTTCAACTATAATTGCACATAGACCCCTTCATTTTAGAAGAAGATAAACACAAGTGATCCTGAAGCAATCACTTGTGTTTTTTTTATTTTCAAAATGATGTTCCTATAAATATGTCCTGAATTCAAGATGTGATAGACTATAAGAGACATACGATGGAGGTAGAAGAATGAAAGAAAAACTAATATTAATTGATGGAAATAGTATCGCGTTTCGTGCCTTTTATGCATTACCTTTACTAAAGAATTCATCAGAGTTACATACGAATGCAATTTATGGTTTTACGTTAATTTTAGAAAAGTTAATTAAAGAAGAAAAACCAACGCATTTCTTAATCGCATTTGATGCAGGGAAGACAACATTTAGACATGCAACGTTTGGAGAATATAAAGGAGGACGTCAGAAGACACCTCAGGAATTAAGTGAACAATTCCCGCACATTAGACGACTTGCAGAAGCTTACCAAATAAAGCATTACGAATTAGATAATTACGAAGCAGACGATATTATCGGGACACTTTCAAAAGAAGCAGCCGAACAAAAGGTGGAAACAATTATCGTAACCGGTGATCGAGATTTAACCCAGCTCGTCAATGATTATGTAACCGTTTATTACACTAAAAAAGGTGTTACAGACATTGATAAATATACACCTCAATTCATTCACGAAAAATATGGATTTGGTGCAGAGAAAATTATCGATCTTAAAGGCTTAATGGGTGATAAGTCGGATAATATCCCTGGCGTACCTGGTGTCGGAGAAAAGACAGCGATTAAATTATTATTAGAATATGATACTGTTGAAGGTGTAATCGCGAATTTAGATAAGATTACTGCGAAGAAACTCAATGAAAATCTTACAAATCATCAAGACGATGCCATCATGAGTAAGCAGCTTGCAACAATTGAGACGAATGCACCGATAGAAGTAACATTAGCTGATACTGTAATTCCGGATAAAGATGAAACGAAAAAAATTGAACTGTTCAGAGAATTAGAATTTAAGCAAATGCTGGAAAATCTTGATACAACAAGTCAAATTGAGAGCAGTAAAGAAATCACAATTAATAACGATTATCAGTCATTTGAATTCAAAGCGATCGATGCAATTGCCTTACACTTGAAATGCTATCAGGACAATTATTTGAAGAATGAAATATTAGGATTAGGTATTATATACAATGACGAAACATTTGTTGTACAACCTGAAGATATTATGAAGAATAAGTCATTTATCACATTGCTGGAAGATGAAAATGTAAAAAAACATGTGTATGATGCAAAAGCAGTTAAAGTAATGTTCGAACGCTTATCCATAAATATTGAAGGTATCGCCTTTGATACGATGCTGGCCAATTATTTATTGAATCCATCATCTACAGTGGTTGATGTAGCGCAACTCGGACATGATTTTGGATTAAACTATGTGGAATCTGATGATCATATTTTCGGTAAAGGTGCGAAAGCGCATGTACCTGACAGAGAAATTTTGTATCAGCACATTGCAAATGAAGTGCATCTTATAAATGACGTAACACCTATGATTAAAGAAAAGCTAATTGCCCATGAACAACTCGCGCTACATGACGAACTTGAATTACCACTTGCCCTAGTACTTGCAAAGATGGAACTTCAAGGCATTAAAGTGAATAAAGAGACATTAATTGAAATGCAGGGTGAAATACAGGAAAGATTAGATGCTTTAACAGAAAGTATCTATAATCATGCCGGCAAATCATTTAATGTTAACTCACCGAAACAACTAGGTGTGATTCTATTTGAAGAGTTAAAGTTACCGATCATTAAAAAGACGAAGACAGGTTACTCAACCGCTGTGGATGTGTTAGAAAAGTTACAAGGCAGTCATGCGATTATCGATGATATTCTAGTCTATCGAACATTATCGAAACTTCAGTCAACGTACGTTGAAGGGTTACAACGATTAATAGGTGATGATGAGAAGATTCATACACGCTTTAATCAGGTTATCGCACAAACGGGTCGTCTATCTTCAATAGATCCGAACCTGCAGAATATACCGGTTAGATTAGACGAAGGTAGAAAGATTAGAAAAGCTTTCGTTCCGAGTGGAGATGACATGGTAATCTTTGCTGCCGATTATTCTCAAATTGAATTGCGTGTCCTTGCTCACATTACAGAAGATGCGAGTATGATGGAAGCATTTACACATGGTATTGATATTCATACGAAGACAGCGATGGAAGTTTTTGATGTTGAAAAGGACGCGGTTGATAGCAATATGCGTCGTCAGGCAAAAGCTGTTAATTTCGGTATTGTTTACGGAATTAGTGATTATGGCCTAAGTCAAAGTTTAGGTATCACACGAAAAGCTGCACAACAATTTATCGATGATTATCTGGATAGCTTCCCAAAAGTGAAACAATACATGGATGATATTATTCAGAAAGCCAAACAGGATGGTTACGTTACAACAATTATGCAGCGTAGAAGATATATTCCTGATATTACGAGTAAGAACTTTAATTTAAGAGGATTTGCTGAAAGAACTGCGATGAACACGCCAATCCAGGGAAGTGCAGCAGATATTATTAAACTTGCGATGGTACAGTTTGATAAAGCGCTAAAAGAGACAAACTTTAAAGCGAAGATGTTATTACAAGTACACGATGAATTGATCTTTGAAGTTCCAAAAGATGAAATAGATGCGTTTAGTCTATTTGTAAAAGATATTATGGAGCATGCAATTGAACTTAATGTACCACTTGAAGTAGAATATGATTCTGGTGAAAGTTGGTATGAAGCAAAGTAGGTGGAAAGATGCCGGAACTACCGGAAGTCGAACATGTGGTAAGAGGTTTAAGACCGCATGTGTTAAATAAAGCAATAATAAACGTAGCATTCTCAGAAGCGGTTAAACGTGGTAAAGCACAAGGTAAAGAAACGATTATTAAACAAATTGAGCTGGATGACTTTAATACCATAGTGCGTAATACTGTAATTAAAAGTATAGACCGCAGAAGTAAATACATTATTTTTGAATTAATGAAACAAAGAAGCTGTTCCATAGAGCAAGAACAAGTATTAGAGCAGGAACAAACATCTAAAATATATTTAGTCGGCCATTTAGGGATGGCCGGCGCTTTCTTTGTGAAAAGTAGTATTGAGGAAATTCCCATCCCAAATTATAAGAAACATTGGCATGTCCAGTTTGAATTGTCAGATGGACAAAAGATGATCTATTCAGATATAAGGCGTTTTGGTGAATTTAAAATATTAGATGAAGCAGCTTTTGCAAACTTTAATCAAACTATTGCGCCAGAACCTTTTGAAAATAACGCAATGGCACATTTCATACAGCAATCGAAACTAAAGAAATATATGAATAAACCGATTAAACAGGTCATTATGGATCATAGTGTAATAAGTGGATGTGGGAATATATATGCATGTGAAGCATTACATTTAGCAGGTATTTTACCGACGCATATTACACATACATTATCCACTCAGAAAAAGAAGAAACTCTTTTCAGCTATAGTAGAAGTGCTAAATAAAGGTATTGAATTTGGCGGGTCAAGCATTTCTGATTACCGTAACGTCGAAGGTGAAAGTGGCAATATGCAAAGTAAATTTAATGTCTATGGTTTAAAACAATGTAATGTATGTCAAAATGATATTACGACACAAGTGATAGCAACAAGAAACACGCATTACTGCGAAAAATGTCAAAAGTAGGTGTAAGTGTGACAGTAATAGGTTTAACAGGTGGTATCGCAAGTGGAAAGTCAACAGTTGCAAATTTCTTGTCGGAAAATGGATTTGTCATTGTTGATGCAGATATTGCAAGTCGCAAAGCAGTCGAAGCAGGATCATCTGGATTAGAGGAAATTAGAACAGTATTTGGAGATGGAGTAATACAGGAAGACGGAACGTTAAATAGAAAAGCACTCGGTGAGATAATCTTTAAAGATAAAAATCAACGAGAAAAGTTAAATGCGATCGTTCATCCCCGTGTAAGAGATATTATGGAAGCGGAAAAAGAAGCGGGACTAGCACTTGATAAACCCGTAGTAATGGACATACCATTACTTTTTGAAAATAAATTAGAGCATACAGTTGATGAAGTATGGGTGGTTTATGTTCCAAAAGAAGTTCAGATTGAACGATTAATGGCACGTAATCAGTTATCACTGGAAGAAGCTGAGTCAAGAGTATCATCACAACTATCAATTGAAGAAAAGAAACAAAAAGCTGATAAAGTCATTGATAATAGCGGTAGCTTACAATCACTTTATCAGCAACTTGAATTGCTTATTCAAAGCTATATATAAAATTAATTTTAAGAAAATTATGAAAATAATTTTCTTAAAGAAAACGCTTCCTTAACGCAATCATTGTGCTATACTAATGAAAGAGATTAGTATAACACATTGCGAAGGAGAAGATATGATGAAAACAAGAGTAGCGATTAATGGGTTAGGAAGAATTGGAAGAATGGTGTTCCGTGCAGCACTATTAAATGATAATTTAGAAGTAGTTGCGATTAACGCGAGCTATCCTCCAGAAACACTAGCACATTTAACAAAGTACGACACTACTCATGGTAAGTTTGAATTAGATGTAGAACCTGGTGACAATGCTTTAATCGTTGATGGTAAAGAAATTAAGTTAGTTTCTGAGCGTAATCCAGAATTATTACCATGGAAAGAGTTAAATATTGATATTGTGATCGAAGCAACTGGTAAATTTAATGATGCTGAGAAAGCGTCAGCACATATTAAAGCAGGTGCGAAGAAAGTATTATTAACAGCGCCAGGTAAAGGAAATGTTCAAACGATCGTTCGCGGTGTGAACTGTGCACAATTAGATATAGATACATATGATGTTATTTCAAATGCTTCATGTACTACAAACTGCTTAGCGCCAGTAGCGAAAGTGTTAAATGATAAATTCGGAATTAAGAACGGATTAATGACGACAGTTCATGCGTATACAAATGACCAAAAGAACTTAGACAATCCACATAAAGATTTACGCCGTGCACGTGCATGTGCTCAAAGTATTATCCCAACTTCTACAGGTGCAGCGAAAGCTTTAGCTTTAGTATTACCTGAATTAAAAGGTAAATTACACGGAATGGCGTTACGTGTACCTACAACAAACGTATCATTAGTAGACTTAGTTGTAGATTTAGAGAAAGAAGTAACTGTTGAAGAAGTTAATGAAGCGCTTAAAGCATCTGCTGACAACGAACTTAAAGGTATTTTAGATGTAACATATGAGCCGTTAGTATCAGTAGACTTTAATACAAATCCACATAGCTCAATTGTAGATGGATTATCTACTATCGTTATGGAAGGATCTAAAGTGAAAGTATTATCTTGGTACGATAACGAGTGGGGTTACTCAACGCGTGTTGTAGAGTTAGCAGTATTAATGGGTGAAAAATTAGCGAAATAATATAGAAGACAAGACATCTCTCTTAATTGAGAGGTGTTTTTATTTGGGATAAAAAGTTAAAATGGAGTAAAGATGTGTAGAGAAAGGGAAAGAGATGAAAAGAGTAATAGGCAAAATTAAAGAAGAATTAGAAATTATTAAGGATTCAATTGCTGAACATAGAAAATATAAAAGTATAAATCCAAGCTCATTTGAATATTTAACTTTGGTAGATGGAGAAGTAAAATCAACAGAGCATGATTTGATTACGGTTCAACTGTCTCCTAAAAGAGTACAATATTATTTGAAATTAATATTACCGAATATGAAAGAAAAACATTATCAAACAAATTATATAAATTCTTTTTGGGAATTTTCAAAAGAAGAATTTGAACAAGATATCGAAGATTTTGATAATTATTATGATTTATTAATTTTATTAGATATTAATAAAAAACCTGTGATTATTTGGGATTACATCACAGGAAACTTCTCATATCATCCAAATTATTACACTGGATTTATAGAAGAAGAAAATGTTTCATTAAAAACGCCTTTTTTAATAAAAGAAGAATGGGAAGAAAATTATCAACCTTTTAATTATATTGATTTTAAAGGAAATAAATTATCAACTATTTATTATTTCAATGACGACCAACGTGCTAAACTGTTAATTGACAAAGTAAATATAACGCGTTCAATATTTGATTATGGTGAAGAAACAATTAAATTTGTTAAAGCTAAAGGATATAAATATAAATTAATTGAACAATTTATAGTGATAAATGAAAAGTTATCTACCGATGACATCTTTGAACTCATGGTTAGAGGTCTAAGTGATGGATGTGTAGGGTATAATGGAGTGTTTTATTGTGATTTTTATCAAGATTTAAATGAACGAGATCACTTTATTATCAAGAATAATGAATATTTGATAAATATTCGTGATGAAAAATTAATTGTTTTATATGAAGAATATGATATTTGTCATTGTTTAAATTTTTAACTTTTTAAACAATGATATTCAATTAGGGGAGAAATATGGAAAATATTATTGAGTTGAAAGATAAAGATTATGAAAATAATCACCTTAGCCTTACAGCAAAACCATCCGTTGAGGATGAACTAGTAGAAGTAGAATTTACTTTAAAAAGTTCAGCAATTTCTATTCCTGTTACAACATATTTTATGGATATAGATTTACCGGTATTTAATGATTTACTAGAAATAGGTGACCATTATTTTACTGAACCAAATATCTGGATTACTTCAATTGATGTTTCTGAAGAAGATGTCACTTTTTATATAAATATAGACTATGGTGAGTTGACGTCGTACGTGGCAACTGAATCTGGATTTTCATTAAGAATGAATGTGAGTAGAAATGAATTTGTGATGTTCTTTAGCAATATAAGTCGTTTGATAACATAAGATAAAGAATAAGACATCTCTCTTTAAGAGGTGTTTTTATTTGGGATAAAAAGTTAAAATGAATTAAAGATGTGCGAAGAAAGGCTGAGGATGATGAGTACAGTTTGGTCTAGCAAAATTCAAAGAATCGATACGTTATATTTAAGCCGCAAATAAAGAGTTGATGATTGTTTTAAATATGATTATATGAAACACTTTGATTTACCACAATCCGATATAAAAGTTCTTGAAATTGGTTGTGGACCTGGCGCACTTAGTGAATCGTTAAAACGTTGGTATCCGAGCGCTGAAATAACAGGTGTGGACAGAGATGAATTATTTATACAGTTTTCCAAAGATAATATAAATAATGTTAATTTTATTATTGGCGATATAAGAAGTCTGCCGTTTGATGATGAAAGCTTTGATGTTGTTATTTCAAACATATTATGTGAACATGTTGAAACTTCTGTATTCTTCAATGAACAAAGACGTATCTTAAAGCCTGAAGGTATTTGTATCTGTTTATCGAATGTAACTAATATTAGAAGATTAGCGAAGTGTATTGATTATAATGTATTTGAGAATAATTTCTGGGTAAAGCTTGAGACAGATAGAAATGAATTAGCATCTAATAATTTAGCAAAATATAAATTGAATGAAGCGGAACTGTCAAAGAAGATGGAAGAATATAAATTTCATAATGTAAGTTCTGATTATGTAACGCAACAGTTTACACCGGACCATCTTGCAAGTGATCGAACGTGGGCGATGACGATAATTGAATCTGAACTTAAAACAAAGATAGAAATATTGAATCGTGTCAGAAATGAGAATAAAGACAATCTATTTTTTGAACAAGTAGATAAAATGATACACCGTGTAAATCAGAAGTATGTTGAGCGTAAGCGTTTATATGACTTTGGTGAAAAACAATGGGATACAAATATTATTACGACGCATATATTAAGAGGGATGAAGTAATGTCTGCTAATAGAATTTAATATTCTATAAAATATTTTTAAAATTTTATAGAATTGACTATTTATTCATAAGTTTTTCAGAATTGATGCTTATATTTTTATTAAGCCAGTTTAGTAATCTTAATCTGCTTAATTAAATATGAGAGAAGGTAATAATATGATTGGAAATTTTGGTTCATTATTAATGGTTTTTGCAATGTGTTTATTAGGATTAGCATTTATACTTGCGATAAGTTTCATTTTTATGCATTTCATTGATCATGATTCATATATTAATAACAAAAAAATATTTACTAAAAAACGTAATATCATACTTGTATATCTAATGTTAGGTTATATTATTTTATACGTATTGGGCTTATATTTAGTTAATTAAGATGTGAGGGATTTTTATGGAAGGGTATAATATTCTCATTGTTGAAGACGATAGTATTATTGCTTCAAGTATAAAACGATTAATAGAATCAAAGGGAGCAAAAGTATATGTTAATGCGACAGGTGAAAATGTAAATGAACAGTTAGAAGATATCCATCTTATTTTGATGGATATTATGTTACCTTTTGACAATGGAATTGAACTAACAAAGTTAATTAGAAAAAGTGATAATAATATACCTATTATTTTTTTATCTGCAAGGAATGATATTGAAAGTAAATTAGATGGGTTAAGAAATGGCGAGGATTATTTAACAAAACCATTTCATCCGTTAGAACTAATTGCAAGAATTGAAAATATATTAAATGCTTCATATTCTAAAACGATGGATTACTTCTATGATTTTCAAATTGATATAATAAGTAAGATGGTATTTGATGACCAAGATAATGAAGTAGAATTGTCAAAAACAGAAAGAAATTTATTTTTTTATTTATATCAGAATAAAAATATCATTCTAGAAAAAGAAAAAATAATTGATTATGTATGGCCAGAAGGCGATACATATGAAAACAGTTTAAATGTTTATATAAAAAAGTTAAGAGATAAGTTAAATGATCATGATGGTAAAATCATTCATACAATTTATGGTATAGGTTATAGGTTGAATGGAAATGAAAAATAAAAAGCTATTGAAAAAGTATTTTTATATTATGGCATTTGGTGTATTTTTGATTCCAGTTACTTTTATATTATTAAATTATTTATTCTTATTAACTTATACTGGTATTACTTATATATTTAACTTTGATTGGAAATTTCAAAGTTCATTCTTTTACGTTAATTTTTATATTATTTATTTTATTTTTTTGTTATTTCTAGTCTGGATTGGTTCTAAATATTTTGAAAAGGTAATATCTAGAATTAATAATATCCACTCTACTGTTGAACGTATTACATATGATGAAAGTTTTCCTGATAAGTTAATATATCATTTAGATAGTGAAGATGAAATTAATGCCTTATCAGGTGCAATTAATAAATTGATTGATAGATTGAGATTTAAGGAGGCATTATTAGAACAGCAAAATAAAACGAAACAGGAACATATAAAACAATTGTCTCATGATATCAACACTCCCCTTACTGCGATAATGTTAGAGCTTTATGAACTCGCTATTGAATATGAAATTCCTGAAGAAAAAATTAATCAAATATATTCTAAAATAATGTACACTAATCAATTAGTTAAGAAAGTTTCTGAAACAGAAGAAATTGATTACGAAGATCAGTATATTTTTATGGTTGATTGTAGTATAGATTCTTCCGTTACAAATTCATTAATGAAGTGGAATTATTTATTAGAGAAGAATAAAATAAGTATTAAAACGAATTTGGATGAAAATGTAATTTGGAAATCTGAAGCTTTGTTCTTTGAAAGATTATTAGATAATATTTTTTCAAATATTATTAGACATTCACATACTGAAAAATTAATTATAAATCTTAACCAAAATAAATTGGAGATTATTGATTTTGGTATAGGGTATGACGTGAATCAAGTTTCTAATGATACTAAAGGAAATAAAATAATAAGAAATATATGTGAGAAGTTAAATATAGAATTGAACATAATATCCTCAAATAAGGGCACGAGATACTTATTAGTATATAAATAAACTTATATTCAATATTTCAGCTAAATTTATTGGATTTAGATGTTTTTATCATTGAATTAAGTTTGGAAAACTCATTTCTTAAAATGAAATTTTGTATATGTTATACTATTCACTATTATGTTGATAGTGAGGTATGTTATGAACTGGATTAAAATTATCGTTGCGGCGATTTTTGAGATGTGCTGGGTAATTGGTCTAGCCCATGCTGATACTTGGTATGAGTGGATACTTACTGTTATCAGTGTTTCAATCAGTTTCTATTTGTTGCTGAATGCATCAAAATATTTACCGGTTGGAACAAGCTACGCTGTATTTGTTGGTCTAGGTGCAACGTTAGTAACGATTGCAGATGTAGTATTTTTCAATGAACCAATAAGCGTTGAGAAAGTTATATTAATAAGTGTATTAATTATCGGTGTCATCGGTCTTAAGATGGCAACACCAGAGGAGGCAAAGTAATGTATTGGTTGATTTTAGTACTTGCCGGTATCTTTGAAATGCTAGGTGTTGTCGTGATTAATATGTATTCAAACACACATCAAAAGCGTTATGTTTTATTGCTGATATTTACATTTGCATGTAGTCTTTATTTTCTTTCCGTTGCGTTAATTGCAATTCCGATGAGTACTGCATATGCTATATGGACCGGTATTGGTGCAGTAGGTGGAGCAATTGTGGGGATTTTGTTTTACGGAGAATCGAAGAATGTATTACGTTTATTTTTTATGGGCTTAATTTTAGCAAGTACCATTGGATTGAAGTTGTTGCCTTAAAAGTAAAGTGTCACATACCGTATTTGGTGTGTGACACTTTTTTCATCTTTGCTTTAATTGTATCGGATAAATATCGGTAAACGTTGCTTCAATGACTTTTGCCATAATGTCGTAGCCGAATACATGCGGATGTAGTCCGTCATCTGTAAGTTCATTTCGTAAATAGTCGATGCCATCTTTCGTTTCAGTCATCTGTGTATAGTAATCGATAAATAATGCATCATGTTCTGTACATAGTTGTTTAATTTCGTGATTAATTATCTGAACAAGTTTTGAGCGCGTTATAAATCCTTCTAACTTAGGTCGGTTCGTTGATGTGAGTGTAGTAACTGCAATATTTATGTTATTTTCATTTGCCATCATAATCATTGCTTCAATATCTTCAAGGATTCGTGACTTAATTTGTTGCTGGTTGTTATCGCTTTGATCAACGTCGAGTGCTTTCGTATTATTAATGCCAATCGATAAGACAATCCAATCGGGTTTCAACTGGATACTATCTGCTGTAAATCGGTCGCGTACCCATTGCGTACGATCGTTTCCAATGCCACGGTTAATCATTCGCTTGCCATTGTTTAATTGCAGGTAACTTTCTATATCCCAGTAATCAGTAATTGAATCACCGATAAAGACGATTCCTACAGGGTCGTTATGATAAAGTATCACTTCATTTCTATGATTAAAGCTTTCTCTTAGTTTGTTTACAGGGTGTCCTTCTTCTAACTTTGGTAAATGGATATAATTCGGTCTCATCAGTTTTCTCCTTCTGGAAAGTTATTAATTTATTAATTTTAACTTATTCATATAGTTTATTATATACCCAGAACAGTGTAATCTTATGGATTTTTAATTGTTTCGTATTCATGTATAATTAAATAATAATAAAAAAAGGGGTGATTGTCTTGAAATGTCCAAAATGTGGTTTTAATCAATCGAAGGTGATTGATTCACGACATGCAGACGATTTGACTGCAATCAGAAGACGTAGAGAATGTGAAGAATGCGGTACACGTTTTACTACTTTCGAAAGAATTGAATTACAGCCATTAATCGTCGTAAAAAAAGACGGCACAAGACAAGCATTCAACCGTGATAAAGTGTTACATGGTTTAGTCCGTGCATGTGAGAAGCGACCTGTTGCTTTTGAATCACTTGAAAAAATTACGACAGATGTTGAGACTGCTTTACGTGAAAAAGGTAAGACGGAAGTGTCTTCGGTTGATATCGGTGAATTGGTGATGGAGCATCTAATGACTTTAGATCAGGTTTCCTATGTAAGGTTTGCGTCTGTCTATAAAGAATTTAAAGATGTCGATCAGTTATTACGTACAATGAGCGGTCTATTGAACGATAAAGATAAGAAGTAGGTGTCAGCATGCAACATTATTTTACGGAATTAAATGGTACGGATCAGTTTGCCGTCACGACAAACTATATAAGTACGCATCTGACTGAAGATGTTCTTAAGACACTTTATACGCCTTTAATTGGTATTGAATGTGTCGGTGTCTATCAGTTCTTAAGTCAGTTTTTAAATGACTATAACCAGGTTAGTAACGATTACACTCATTATATTTTCTTAAGTGAACTGAAGATGAATTTGAGTCATTTCGAAGTGATTCGTAAACGGCTTGAAGCAATTGGTTTACTTAAGACGTATATGAGAATAGATGATAGCAATCAGAAGTTTATCTATAAATTAATCAGTCCTGTAATGCCTGCACAATTTTTTAATGATCCTATGCTTTCTGTGTTCTTATATCAGCAGGTGGGTAAGCATCGATATCAAGTGTTAAAGAGTAGATATTTTACAAATAATATAGATTATGATGGTTATCGTGATATTTCAAGTAAATATATGGACGTATTTGGTACGCCGAAATCTCCTGAACCCGTTGTATTCGAATATAATAGTGAGATTATTAAACAAAGTGACCCGTATGGTATTCCTATTCATCATCAGACATTTGATTTTGATATGCTTGAAACATTGCTGGCACAGAATCTGATCACAAGTGAACAATTACCTAAGAAGACGCGTGATTTAATTTCTCAGCTTGCTGCATTATATGATATTGCACCTACAGAAATGCGTCAGATTATCTTGAAGTCACTTACAAGCAATCAAACGATTTCTCATGAAGCGTTACGCAAAAATGCACGTGATTTCTATAAGATAGAACACGACGGTGCACTACCAACTTTGCAGTTTCAGGAACAGTCAGATAATATAAAGCCTGAAGATAAGGAAGCGAGTACTCTACTGAACTGGTTTGAAATGCTGGATACAACGAGTCCAATCGATATGCTTACTTCATTCAGTAAATCAGAACCGACCTTAAAGCAGAAACGCATGATTGAATCTATTTTAGAACGTGAACAACTGCCATATGGCGTGTTTAATATTCTTATTCAATATGTATTGTTTACAAAGGATATGAAACTCCCGCAGGCGTATATTGAAGAGATAGCCTCAAACTGGAAGAAACAAAATTTAAAAACAAGTCAGGAAGCTTATCATTTTGTAAAATCGATGGATAAGAAACGTACTGAACGGAAAGATAAATCAAGTAGACCGAAACAATATTTACCGCCTTCTAAAGAGATGACACCTAAATGGTTAACAGAAGAACCGATAGCAAGCAATAAAGTTGATGAAAATGTCGATCTGGAAGCGGAACGTCGTAAGTTACAGCAAGAACTCAATCAATTATGGGAGGAGGATAAATGATGAAACCGATGGGCTCAATATTAAACGCTAACAGTGAAATTTTTAAGCGTATTGAAAAGATAAAAAAAGAAACGATAAAACATCCTGAAATAAGTGCGTTTATTGCTGCTAACCATGTTACCGAGCAGATGATAGATAATGATTTATCTGTCCTCCAGGAATATAAAGATTCTTCAATTATGTGCCAGGATTGTGCATCTTATGGCCAGTGTAAGAACTTTGTCCCTGGTCACACGCCTGAACTATATATTGAAAATAATCACATTAAGATCAGACATTTACCATGCCCTTCTAAGCTTGCTTATGATGAAGAACAAAAGATGAAGCAGTTTATAACGGCAATTCATATGCCAAAAGATGTCCTGAATGCAAAGCTTGCAGATATTTACCTCGATGATAAAACGAGAATAGATATTGTGAGACGTGCAGGGATGGTATGCAGAGATATCGCAAAGGGTGTCGATACGAAAGGTATTTATATTCATGGACCATTCGGTACCGGAAAATCATTTATTTTAGGTGCAATCGCAAATGAATTGAAAGAGCGACATATTTATACGACGTTAATGTACTTTCCGGAATTTATCCGGGAATTAAAATCAGGGTTTAATGATGGTACATATACAGAGCGATTAAATCGAGTAAAGAATACGCCTGTTCTAATGCTCGATGATATCGGTGCAGAAGACTTAACACCATGGGTACGTGATGAAGTGTTAGGGCCGATATTAAATTATCGTATGATGAATAATATGCCGACATTTTTTAGCTCAAACTTTGATTTTAAAGAACTAAGTCATCATTTATCAATAACGAAACAAGGTGCAGAACAGACGAAGGCGCGACGTATTATGGAGCGTATCGAAACATTAAGTGATGAATATATGTTATCAGGGAAAAATTATCGCCGTGAAAAATAAGTTTGAAAATTACGATAATAAGTGTATAATATGTATTAACAAACAACAAAACTAAATTCGTATATATATAAATTGTAAGGATAAGATAGTCTATCATTAATTTTTAGAGAGCTGATGGTGCTGAGAATCAGTAATTAAGTTAGATTGTTACTCCCTTATTGGTATGACAACTAATCATTGTCCGGCTCAAGACCGTTATCTTATGCAGAGTTGCTGAGTGATCAGTAATTAGGGTGGTACCGCGAATTGACTTCGTCCCTTTTTGGGATGGGGTCTTTTTTGTTGTTTAAAATAAAATAAAAAAGTGAGGCGTTATGAATGAGTGAAATTAATGTTAAGTTTCCAGATGGTAATGTAAAAAGTTTTGAGGCTGGCGTTACAACTGAGGAAATTGCAGGTTCAATCAGTCCTGGTTTAAAGAAGAAAGCTTTAGCAGGAAAATTTAATGGACAGATGGTAGATTTATCAACGGCACTTGAAACAGATGGAGACATCGAAATCATTACGCCTGAGTCTCCTGAAGGTATAGAAGTACTACGTCATTCAACTGCACATTTAATGGCACAAGCGTTAAAGCGTATGTATGGTAATGTGCATTTCGGTGTAGGTCCTGTTATTGAAGAAGGATTCTATTATGATGTAGATACTGAACATAAAATTTCAAGCGAAGATTTACCTGAAATTGAAAAGACAATGCGTCAAATTGTCGGTGAAAATATAAAGATTGAACGTCGTGTTGTAAGTCGTGATGAAGCTAAACAAATTTTTGCCGATGATCCATACAAACAGGAGTTAATCGATGCGATTCCAGCTGATGAGCATGTAACAATCTATTCTCAAGGTGAATTCACTGACCTTTGCCGTGGTGTACATGTGCCATCAACTGCTAAAATTAAAGAATTTAAATTATTATCTACAGCTGGTGCATACTGGAGAGGTGATGCGAATAATAAGATGTTACAACGTATCTACGGTACAGCCTTCTTCGATAAAAAAGCATTAAAAGAACATCTTCAGGTTTTAGAAGAGCGTAAAGAACGTGACCACAGAAAGATTGGTAAAGAATTAGAGTTATTTACTACAAATCAACTTGTCGGCCCTGGTTTACCGTTATGGTTACCAAATGGCGCTACAATTCGTCGTGAATTAGAACGCTATATTGTTGATAAAGAAGTTGCATTAGGTTATGACCACGTGTATACACCAGTTATGGGTTCAGTTGATCTTTATAAAACTTCTGGACACTGGGATCATTATCAGGAAGACATGTTCCCGGTTATGGAGATGGACAATGAGCAAATGGTATTACGTCCGATGAACTGTCCACACCATATGATGGTCTATAAAAATAAACCACATTCATACCGTGAATTACCAATCCGTATCGCTGAACTTGGTACAATGCACAGATATGAAGCAAGTGGTGCTGTAAGCGGATTACAACGTGTTCGTGGTATGACTTTAAATGATGCACATATCTTCGTTCGTCCGGATCAGATTAAAGATGAATTTATCCGTGTCGTGCAACTTGTAATAGATGTATATAAAGACTTCAAATTTAAAGATTATAAATTCCGTCTAAGTTATAGAGATCCAGAAGATACTGAAAAATATTTCCAGGATGATGAAATGTGGGAGAAAGCACAATCAATGCTTAAAGAAGCAGTTGATGAAATGGGCTTAGATTACGAAGAAGCACCAGGAGAAGCTGCATTCTACGGTCCAAAACTCGATGTACAGGTTAAAACTGCGTTAGGTAAAGAAGAAACTTTATCTACAGTTCAATTAGACTTCTTATTACCGGAACGTTTCGATTTAGAATACATTGGTAATGACGGCGAGAAACACCGTCCGGTAGTTATTCACCGTGGTGTTATTTCAACAATGGAACGATTTGTTGCTTTCTTAACAGAAGAATATAAAGGTGCATATCCTACTTGGCTTGCTCCAAATCAATTAGAAATTATTCCGGTTTCTAATGAAGTGCATTATGACTATGCGCGTAAATTATATGATGAGTTAAAATCTCAAGGTGTTCGTTGTCATATTGATGACCGAAATGAAAAGATGGGCTACAAAATTCGTGAAGCACAAATGCATAAAGTCCCTTACCAGGTTGTAGTAGGAGATAAAGAAGTTGAGAATAATGAAGTAAACCTGCGTCAATATGGTTCTAAAGATTCTAAAACTTTAGATCGCGACGAGTTTATCTGGAATTTAGTTGATGAGATTCGTCTAAAAAAATAATGATTTGATTTTTTATGAGTCTATGTTTTAAAGGAAAATCATCATTTAATGTATTAACGTATTAAAAAAAGAGGTTGAAATAATAAGTGATGTCATGTATATTAGTAACTAACTTAATATTCCTCGTTGAGGTAGAGGTTGCACTGCTTATGAGTAGATGATGGATATGTCATACACATAAACGAAGTTTATCGAAAGGAAACAGTGCCGAAGGAATAATGTGTATGAACATTATATCCTGGGCTAACATTGAACAAGTGTTAGACTGTCACATTTGTGATGCGCTACTTAATTTTGATGATTATACTTTCAAATGAGTACGCGTATCATACGTGTGCTCATTTTTAATTTTTGAAAGGAAGTCAATATATGCAAAGTACGAATGGAGTACAAAGAAAATTGAAGCAGCGCCATATTTCGATGATCGCTATTGGTGGCTGTATCGGCACAGGTTTATTTATGACCTCTGGAGGAGCGATTCGTGATGCTGGCCCAGGTGGTGCGTTACTTGCGTTTACGATTATTGGTATTATGGTATTTTTCTTAATGACAAGTCTTGGTGAAATGGCAACATATTTACCGATTTCAGGTTCATTTTCTACCTATGCAACACGCTTCGTCGATCCATCTCTTGGATTTGCGCTTGGCTGGAATTATTGGTTTAACTGGGTGATTACAGTTGCAGCAGATGTGAGTATCGCTGCGAGCGTCATAAAGTACTGGGCACCGATGGATTTCTTGCCGGGTTGGGCATGGAGCATAGTGTTTTTAGCAATTATTTTATTTTTAAATACATTGTCAGTTCGAGTTTATGGTGAAAGTGAATATTGGTTTGCGATTATAAAAGTTGCTACTGTTATATTATTTTTAATCATCGGATTACTAACAATCGTTGGAATATTAGGTGGCAAGTTTATCGGTTTTGATAACTTCACGACAGGTGATGCTCCATTTGTCGGTCATGGTTTAACGGGGTCTTTCTTAACGATTCTTGGCGTATTCTTAGTAGCCGGATTTAGTTTCCAGGGTACAGAACTTGTTGGTATTACAGCAGGTGAATCAGAAGAGCCGGAAAAAACGATACCGAAAGCGATTAAACAAGTTTTCTGGAGAATTTTAATTTTTTACATTCTCTCTATTTTCGTCATCGGATTAATCATTCCTTACACGAATCCTAACTTAATGGGGGGAGATAGTGTTGCGAAGTCACCATTTACGTTAGTATTTGAAAATGCTGGCCTTGCATTTGCAGCATCCTTTATGAATGCTGTTATCTTAACATCTATTCTATCAGCGGGTAATAGTGGTATGTATGCTTCAACGCGTATGTTATATGCGATGGGTAAAGATGGATTAGCATCACGTAAATTCTCAGAAACAAATCGCAAAGGCGTTCCTATTCCGAGTTTACTTGCAACGTTTGTTGTGGTGGTAATCATCTTCTTAGTAGAGCGTGTTGCTAGTGGTGCTTACGAATATATCGTGGCAGCAAGTGGTTTAACAGGATTTATCGCCTGGCTTGGTATTGCAATTAGTCATTATCGATTCAGAAGAGCGTTTTATGCTCAGAACAAAGATATGTCAGTATTAAAATATAAAGCGATGTGGTTCCCATTCGGTCCGATATTTGCATTTGTTCTCTGTTTATTTGTAATTATCGGTCAGGATACTGATTTAATATTAGGTGGTAAGTTCGATCTTAATGGTTTCTTGATCACTTATATGGGGATTCCAATATTCTTAGCGTTCTATTTCTACCACAAACTAAAATATAAAACGCGTAAGATTCCTTTAACAGAAGTTGATTTATCTCATGATACAGATATGAGTGAATATGAAAAAATAGATGTTGACTTATAAATATTAGCCTGTTATACTTAAGTCTGTTGAATACGAAACGGACAAGTAGAAGCATCCCGCTTCTCGCCCTGAAGACGCAAAGAGCAGTTACAGGGTTAAATAACATGGTTAGACATGTCTATTTTTTAGCGGGTGCATTATGCATTCGCTTTTTTGTTTGTCTTCGTAAATCAAATAGGAGGTGTCAACCATAGCTAAAGATCAAACTCAAATCAATGACAAAATTCGTGCGAGAGAACTTCGTTTAATCGGTCATGATGGTGAACAACTTGGCGTTAAAACTAAGTTCGAAGCAATTGAAATTGCAGAACGTGTTAACCTTGATGTCGTGTTAGTTGCTCCAAATGCGAAACCCCCAGTAGCCAAAATTATGGATTACGGTAAATTCAAATTTGAACAACAAAAGAAAGAAAAAGAAGCACGTAAAAATCAAAAAGTTGTTGTCGTTAAAGAAATTAGATTAAGTCCAACGATTGAAGATCATGATTTTAATACGAAACTTAAAAATGCTCGTAAATTCTTAGAAAAGCAGGACAAAGTTAAAGTATCAATCAGATTCCGAGGTCGTGCAATCACGCATAAAGAATTTGGTCAACGTGTGTTAGAGAAATTTGCAGAAGAATGTAAAGATCTTGCGACAGTTGAACAAAAGCCAAAGATGGATGGTCGCTCAATGTTCTTAATGTTAGCGCCAATCGTCGACAAAAAACAAAACTAGGAGGAACAAAACATGCCTAAAATGAAAACTCACCGTGGTGGAGCTAAACGTGTTAAAAGAACTGGTTCAGGAAAATTAAAACGTTCAAGAGCTTACACTTCACACTTATTCGCAAACAAATCAACGAAACAAAAACGTGGACTTCGTAAAGCGTCATTAGTATCTAAAGGCGATCAAAAACGAGTAGCACAAATGTTAACTTACGTAAAATAATAAAATTAGAAACACTGAGGAGGAATTATAATGCCACGAGTTAAAGGTGGAACAGTTACACGCGCGCGTCGTAAACGTACAATCAAATTAGCTAAAGGTTACTTTGGTTCAAAACATACATTATATAAAGTAGCAAAACAACAAGTAATGAAATCAGGTCAATATGCATACCGTGACCGTCGTCAAAAGAAACGTGACTTCCGTAAATTATGGATCGCACGTATCAATGCGGCAGCGCGTATGAACGACATCAGCTATAGCCGTTTAATGAACGGATTAAAAGTTGCTGGTATCGATATCAACCGTAAAATGTTATCAGAAATCGCTATCACTGACGAAAAAGCATTTGCTGAAATCGTAGCACAAGCGAAAGCGGCTTTAAACAAATAATAAGATATTAATCTTAAAAATCTCTAAGTTATGATGACTTAGAGATTTTTTTTATGGCCATTTTTAATATAAAAAAGGAGGATAAATCGATGGAGATATATAAACAAAAAAAATAATAAATCCGAAAGTAATAAAAAGTAAAGACATATTTCTTATTAAATTACTTGCAAAAAAATTTATATAGGGAAATCCCTATTCATATATACATGTGAACATATTCACAACTAAATAAGCTATAATATAAATGTATCTTTTATTGAGGGGGAGGCACATGAAAGGAATCATATATATCGCACATGGATCAAAGATGCCTGATAAAAATCAACTTTTCAGAGAATTTGTAGATAATATAATATCAAAGCGACCTGAAACAGTACAGCAGTTAGCTTTTCTCGAAAAAGATGACGAGAATGTACCAATTATTACACGCCGTATGGTAGATGCTGGTGTCACAGAATTTTTAGTCATGCCAATGCTCTTATTTCCAGCAATGCATGCAAGAGAAGATATTCCAGCACAGCTTAATGATGTATTGAAAGATTATCCACATATAACATACCACATTGCAGATTGTTTCGGAGATGAACCAAGTGTCTACAAGGTATGTGAGCGCATTATTTCTGGATTTAAAGATGCAACGATACTGATTACAGCACATGGTAATAAAAGATTTACTGAACCAGATGAACGTCTCACTAAAATGGTGGAAGTCATGCAGCAGACGTCAGGTCAGAACTTAGTACCAGCAATGTTATATGGTAATTTAAGTTTTGAAGAAAAACTGAAGACGATGGATAAGCAAGACAAAATTATCATAATGCCATATTTCTTATTCGATGGTCATCTTGTGCGTAAGATTAAAAGACTGAGTCAGCCTTTTATAGAAGCAGGATACGATATATCTTTTACTGAAACATTGGATTTAGATTTTGCAATGACACAAGGTGTATTAAATAAACTGGCACAACTTGAGGAGGATGCATATGTATCCAGTCATGCTTAATTTAGAAGGTAAAAAGATACTGATTGTAGGTGGTGGCAGAATTGCCAAACGCAAAGTAAACGGCTTACATGGTGAAGGTGCGTTTATTACTGTCATGGCACCAGAGATAGATGTTGAAATAGCGTCAATGGATGTTGAATGCATTCCATATCCATTTACAAAACAGGATATCAGTCACTATGATATCGTGTTTATTGCAACAAATGATGAAGGTGTTAATAAGCAGGTTATGGAATGTGTGAATGATAATCAACTTGTTAATGATTGTTCAAATAAGCGTAACTCAAATTTCTTTAATGTAGCATCTTTTAAACATGATGATATGCGTATTATGATTTCAAGCGATGGAGCAAGCCCGGAGAAAAGTAAAATACTCAAACAAAAAATTAAAGATTTATTAAAATAAATGAGCGAATGTGCAGAGGAGAAATAATATGAAACAACAATTAGTTATGATCGGTAATGGTATGGCAGGTATACGTACGATTGAAGAAATATTAGAGCGTAATCCAGATTTATTTGAAATCACAGTTATTGGTGAAGAACCTTATCCAAACTACAACCGTATTATGCTTTCAAATATTTTACAGAAGAAGATGGATATACAGGAAACGATTCTTAATGATTATGATTGGTATAAAGAACAAGGCATCACTTTAATCAATGATGATAAAGCTGAATCAATCGACAGAGCAAATAAAACAGTAACAACGAAAAAAGGGATCACAGTTTCATATGATAAATTAATCATTGCTACAGGTTCAACTGCTTTCATGTTACCGATAGATGGTGTGAAACTTGAAGGTGTTATCGGCTGGAGAACAATTAAAGATACAGAATACATCATTGAACAGGCACGTCATTACAAAAAAGCTGTTGTCATCGGTGGTGGATTACTCGGCTTAGAATGTGCGCGTGGATTATTAGACCAGGGCATGGATGTTACAGTTGTACATTTAGGCGAATGGTTAATGGAAATGCAGTTAGACCGTAAAGCTGGAGAAATGTTAAAAGCTGATTTAGAGAAACAAGGCATGAAGTTTAAATTACAAGGAAACACACAAGAAATTATCGGTAAAGATCGTGTTGAAGCAATCCGTTTAAGTGACGGTTCAGTAATTGAAACAGATTTAGTTGTAATGGCAGTAGGTATTCGTCCGGTAACGAAACAAGCACGTGCAGCTGAACTTGAAATCGGTCGTGGTATCGTTGTTAATGATTATATGCAGACGAGTGACCCGGATATTTATGCCGTTGGTGAATGTGCTGAACATAACTCAAAAGTATACGGCTTAGTAGCACCACTTTACGAACAAGGGAAAGTATTAGCAGATCATATCACAGGCAATCCAACAGATGGTTATCACGGATCAACTACATTTACATCACTTAAAGTATCTGGCTGTGACCTATTCTCTGCCGGTAAGATTTATGAAGGTGAAAAGACGCGCGGTATTGAAGTGTTTAACGGCTTAGATAATGTCTATAAAAAAGTATTCGTAGAAGAAGGTAAAGTTGTAGGTGCTGTACTTTACGGGGATACTGAAGAAGGTAACCGTTTCTACAATATGATGAAAAAAGAAGAAGCAATCGAGGAATTCACATTAGTATCTTTATTACACAAAGCTGGTGAAGTTGATGCAATCAGTGTTGAAACGATGGCAGATGATGAAACAATTTGTGGATGTAACGGTATTTCAAAAGGACAGATTGTTAAAGCAGTACACGAAAAAGGTTTAACAACTGTTGCAGAAGTTACAGCGCATACTAAAGCCGGTGGATCATGTGGTAAATGTAAAGGACAAATCGCTGATTTACTCGTTCATACTTTAGGTGATAAATTTGAAGCGGGTGGCCCAACTGGAATTTGTGGATGTACAGAACTTTCACGTGACCAGATTGTGACGCAAATTCGTGCAAAAGGTTTAAAAACGTCTAAAGAAGTACGTCACGTATTAGGATTTAAAAACTTAGGTGGATGTCCGAAATGTCGTCCGGCAGTCAACTACTACTTAAATATGTGCTGGCCACATGAGCATGAAGATGAAAAAGATTCACGTTATGCAAATGAACGTTTCCATGCAAACATTCAAAATGATGGTACTTTCTCTGTCATTCCACAGATGCAGGGTGGGGTTACAAATCCTGATCAGTTAATTAAGTTAGGTGAAGTTGCGAAGAAATATGATGTACCGTTAGTGAAGATCACTGGGGCACAGCGTATCGGTTTATATGGTATTAAAAAAGAAGAATTACCTCAAGTGTGGGAAGATTTAGGCATGCGTTCAGCATCTGCTTACGGAAAAAAACTACGTTCTGTTAAATCATGTGTCGGTAAAGAATTCTGTCGATTTGGTACGCAGTTAACGACACAACTTGCAATTCGACTTGAATCAACATTTGAATATATCGATACACCTCATAAATTTAAAATCGGGGTATCAGGTTGCCCACGTAGCTGTGTAGAATCTGGTGTGAAAGATTTCGGTGTTATCGGCGTTGAGAATGGCTTCCAGATCTTTGTTGGTGGTAACGGTGGTACGGAAGTTAAAGCTGCAACATTACTTACAACTGTAGCAACTGAAGACGATGTGATTCAATTATGTGGTGCGATGATGCAATACTACCGTGAAACAGGTATTTATGGTGAACGTACTGCACCATGGATGGAACGTCTAGGATTCGACCAGGTAAAAGATGTATTGCTTGATGAAGCGAAACAAAAAGAATTATTTGAACGTTTAATGGATGCCAATAAAGCACGTCAGGAAGAGCCGTGGAAGGCAATTGCATCAGACGAAGAGAAACGAAAAATGTATGAAGTGGAGCGCGTATAGTCATGGAAAAAATCAAATTATTCAATGTATCTGAACTAGAACCTCAAATCGGTAAGAAAGTATTTGTTAAAGATGAAGAAATCGGTATTTTCTTATTAGAATCTGGAGAAATTAAAGCAATCGGCAATCGTTGTCCTCATAAAAATGGTCCTTTAACAGAAGGTACAGTAAGTGAACATTACGTATTCTGTCCGCTGCATGACAGAAAAATTGATTTAAATGATGGACAGGTTCAGGCACCAGATGAAGCAGATGGATGTGTTTCAACATATAAAGTAGAAGTAGATAACGGTGAGTTATTCATATGGATAGACTAGGAAAAGTCATTTTTATTGGAGCTGGACCAGGTGATCCTGGTCTTGTTTCTTATAAAGCAATCAGAAGAATAAAGACTGCAGATGTCATCATATATGATCGACTAGTCAATCCGATATTATTACAATTATCAAAACAAGATTGCGAACTTATATATGTGGGTAAAAATCCAGATGTTAAATATAAAGCACAGGATGAAATCAATCGTATTATTAATGAGAAAGCAGCATTAGGATTAACAGTAGTACGTCTTAAAGGTGGAGATCCTGGTATATTTGGCCGACTCTCTGAAGAAGTAGATAGTTTAGAAAAGAAATATGAATATGAAGTTATTCCTGGTATAACAAGTGCTAGTGCGGCTGCACTCTATTCTGGATTTCCATTAACTGATCGCGCGCATGCGCCTCATGTTACTTTCTCAACAGGTCATCTGCAAAAAGATAGTATGCGCGAAATTGATTTTCAGGCGTTGGCTAAAGGTGGTACACTAGCGCTTTATATGGGGATGAAAGCATTACCTGAAATTGTCTCTGTCCTGTCTAAAGATATGGATGCACATTTAAAGGTAGCTGTCATTGGCAATGCAAGTTATGGTTATCAAAAAACGGTGATAGGAGATTTATCAACGATAAACGATCTTGTTATAGAACATAAAGTTACACACCCAGCAATGATTATTATCGGTGATGTAGTAAATGTGCGTGACGGTTTATCATGGTATGAACAACTACCGGAGTTCGGATTAAGAAAACTATACATTTCACAAAAATCCATCGACAAGCAAGAAATACTGGAGATGTATGATCAAGGTGGATTTTATTATGCAATTGATCAGTTAAACGATGACCTTGTACAAAGTAAGTATTTCAACATCCATTCTGAAATATTATCGATTCATGGTTTTGATGAAGTCATAACAGACTCACTCGAGTCAATAAGTTTACTAGAAAGTAGATTTAATATAAAAATCAATCCATCAAAGGTTAAAATGAATGAAAGCTTGAACGATTAGTTCAAGCTTTTTTAAATCAAGGAGTTATCAAATGACAATCAATGAAGAGAAATTTATAGCGGTATTACCAAAGTTAAACAACACAGAACATGTATATTTAAGTCTTTTAGCGGAGCGTGGCTTAAACATTAATCGAGATAGTATTCAAACAGAAGTCGTTTTACCAAACTTGGTCGAAGCAGGCATCATCTCTGCTACAAATGGTGCAATGTCCTTTATGCCGATTGAAATAATCAATATCTACAATCAACATGTCTTAAATAGTGAATTTGCTGAAATACAATCACCATCGGAAGAAGAAATCGAAAATGAAAGCGCAGCGTTTGAAACGAACATTGCGCAATATAATGAACAGATGAAGATGGAAGAACAAATCGATACAATGATTCAAATGCATGGGAACAAACCGTTAAGAGAACATTTAAATCATTTTACGTTAGAAGATTTAAAAGCAATCGCCCTGTTTTACCAATTGGACATTAAAGATGATAAGCAAACCCAAATTAATATCATTCATGAATCATTTTTCAAAGATTTCACGATGCTAGAAAAAATGCTGAAATATATGGATTACGAGTTGCTGTTAAATATCGAGAATGCACTACAATTCAACTATGATAACTTTACATATATGAAAGGTGCAACAAGAGAAATCTTCTTGTATGCACATACTTTTAATGAAATTCTTTTCTTACCAAATGACGTTGCAGCACATATTAAGAAATATCAAAAGCAACATGGGTATTTAAATGAGGATATTGAGAAGATTAAATTTTACCGTGGTATTTTCAATATATATGGATTTACACGCATCGATATCATGCAGCAAGTGTATGGTAAACTTTATCAAGAAACATTAACGCGTGAAATGATTTTGAAAGATATTCAAACGTTCTTCCCGAATTTAGTACCGAATATCAAAGGAAACTGGATAAAGCACGAATTATATTCACATCAGCAATTAAATTTAGATGAGATGTTCAGTAATATGGAATATTATATACCGCAGTCAAAAGAAGCGGTATATAAATATATATTAAACGCATATGTTGAACCAAGTAATAATACACGTGAACTGAAAGTTGAATTAAAACGCAATATGAAAGGTGAAGTAATTTACAATCAACAAGTTGAAGCACTTTATTCAGAGATTATTGAGACGTTCCGTGTGACAGATAGTTTTGAAACTGCATTTGAATTTATAGCAGATTTAGGGGCGAAGAACATGATTAGTGTCGTACCAACTGAACGATTAACGCGACTTTTGAAAGACGTTTATACGGAAGTGCGTTTATGGCGTTTGGGTGGTAAGAAAGTAAGTGAAATGCCTGAATATAAACGAAGTAAAATACAGGTAGTTCAGAAGAAAAGTAAGAAGAAAAAGAAGAGAAAATAGGGATTTTATGAAATAACAGCTGCTCACTTGAGTGGCTGTTTATTATTTACTTATGTAATTGATAATAATAAACTTGAAGTAATACAAAATTAGAGGTGAGCGTATGCATTATGAATTAAAAAGAATTTGTATCGGTGGTATAGAAAAGATTGATGTAAACGGTAAAGAGAAGAGAACTGCTTATTATAAATATCCTATTGAGAATGCAGTACAACTCACTGTTACAGGGTTTGTCGGAGATCAGCATGTTTATAAAGGTCATGGTGGTGTCAATAAAGCGGTCTGTTTATATGATTATAAGGATTATGATTTATGGTCAGATTACATGGATATAGATACAGAATTTAGTTTGTTCGGTGAGAATATTACGACTGTTGGACTAGATAAAGATACGATTTGTATTGGCGATACGTTTAAACTTGGAGAGGCACTTATTCAAGTGACTGAAGGACGTGGACCATGTAATACGATTGCACAGGTTCACAATGTACCGAATATTGTAAAGATGATGGCTGTAAGTCGAGCAACAGGTTGTTACTTTAGAGTGCTTATTGAAGGTGTAGTTGCACCAAATAGCAAGTTAGAACTTATGAAGAAAGATGAAACTGGATTGACGTTACATGAGTTTAATGAATTAGTTTACGGTGATAAGCGTAATAAAACGCTAATTGAAAAAGCATTAAAAGTTGATGCTTTACCTGAAGAACACAAAGAAAAGTTTGCGAAACATTTATAATAAATAATTACCTCTTCAATAATATAGAATATTCTGATAAATTAGAAGTATAATGCTTTGAGGAGGTAAACGATGAAGACGCTTTTTGCAGCAGACGATGTCATGACGTTATGGGCGATCATTGTAATATTCAGCAGTCTAAGTATTTATCTTGAATTAAAATATAAATGGGCAGCCAAAGTTTCAGGGGCTA
Organism: Macrococcus epidermidis; assembly: GCF_003259695.1. Classification (GTDB taxonomy): domain Bacteria; phylum Bacillota; class Bacilli; order Staphylococcales; family Staphylococcaceae; genus Macrococcoides; species Macrococcoides epidermidis. The sequence goes on along the minus strand of NZ_PZJH01000001.1, from coordinate 1,169,273 downwards.
TTATTGCCTTAATCTTTGCACTGTTACTTTCAAACTTTAAAGTGATTCCTACAGAGTCCGTTGTCTATGATCAAGTATGGGGTTTTATTATTCCGCTAGCTTTACCGTTATTATTATTTCAAATTGATATTAAAGCAATATGGAAAGAAAGCGGTCGCTTACTCGGTATATTTTTATTAAGTTCGGTGGGGACAGTAGCCGGGACTTTAGTAGCATTCTTTTTACTAAAAGAATATATCCCTTATCTCGATAAATTAAGTGCGATGATGAGTGCAAGCTATATTGGGGGTGGTGTGAATTTTGCAGCCATGACTTTAAAGTTTGATCCACCTAAAGATGTAATATCAGCTGCAGTAGTTGCAGATAACTTAATGACAGCGATATTTATTTTAACTTTAATGGCGATACCTACAATGCAATTCTTTAGAAAGAAATTTAATACACCGCACATTGATGAAGTAGAAGGAACACATATTGCAGGGCAGGATGATTATTTCAGTCGTAAAGAAATCTCTCTGCTCGATATTGCGTTAAATTTCGGTGCAGCATTTTTTATTGTAGCTGTATCATTTAAACTGTCAGCATTTATGACTGATATTTTGCCGAAAGCGGATGGCAATATTTTATATGAAATGTTTACAGGTCTTGTAACAGATAAATATTTAATCTTAACGACGTTTACATTTGTATTGCTATTACTATTCCCTAAATTCTTTAAACAGTTAAATGGTAGTAGTGAATTTGGAACATTTCTTATATATCTTTTCTTCTTCGTATTAGGAATTCCAGCTTCAATACCTTTAATAATGCAGACAGCACCATTGCTATTATTGTTTGTGTTTATTATTGCAATGTTAAATCTTGTCATAAGTTTAGTTGCCGGTAAATTAATTGGCGCAGACTTAGAGGAAATATTACTTGCTAGTAATGCCAATATAGGTGGGCCGACAACTGCAGCAGCATTAGCTATTGCTAAAGGGTGGCATAAATTGATCGGACCGATTCTTGTTGTAGGTACACTCGGATATATTATCGGAAACTATGTCGGCACAGCGATTGGTGTATTTTTAGGACAGTATATGTAATAATATCCTATAATGACATAAAATATAAGTTTACGGTGGAATAGGAGATGTATTGATGGATCAGCAACTAGAACTACTTAAACAAATGACAGAATGTAATGCACCGGCGGGATTTGAATTGCCGATGACACAATTAATGCAGCAATTATTTGAAACGATTAACGTTGAAACGGTACGTGATAACACTGGCAGTATATTTGGTGTCCGTAAAGCGAATAGTGAACACGCTATCATGTTATTAGGCCATCTTGATGAGATTGGCTTTATGGTTACTGACATCACTGAACGAGGCTTTATAAAGTTTACAAGTCTCGGATACTGGTCACCGATAGTGATGACAAGTCAGAAAGTAACGATACATACGAAAGATAGGGATATAAGAGGGGTAATCGGAGGGAAGCCGCCACACGTGTTAAGTGTTGAAGAGAGAAATAAAGTAAATCTAGAAAATATGTTTATAGATATCGGGACGGCATCACTTGATGAAACAATAGCAGCAGGGATTAAAGTTGGAGATTGTATAACACCATATACTGAGTTTGAAGTGATGGAAAATCCAAATTATCTGTTAGCAAAAGCATTTGATAATCGCTTTGGATGTGCACTTGCATATGAAGTTTTTAAAAATGTTACTTCACCAAAGATTAATCTATATTCCGGAGCCGTAACACAGGAAGAAACATTGTCTCGAGGTGCAAAGACAGCTGCTAACTTAGTAAAGCCAAGTCTCGCGATTGCAATGGATGTATGTTTCTGTTCATTAACGCCTGGTATGGAGGATGCAGGTAATGCGAAGTTGGGTGACGGACCAGTTATTATATTAGCCGATGCATGGAATATCGCGCATGTTGCATTGAAACAATATATTATTGATGTCGCAAAAGCACACCATATTGCAATACAGTTCGATCACTTAACAGGTGGCTACACAGATGCAGGACACGTCGCACAAAGTAACACAGGTGTGCCAGCAGTAACAATCGCTGTACCAACACGTTATATTCATAGTAATGTATCTATGATGAACCGAGAAGATTATACCAGTGCAGTGAAATTGATGACAGCTGTTGTTGAAGGACTGGATGATGCATTAGTGGATAAGATTATAGGGCAAACATACTAATACTGTATAAATTTGGTTGTTTATGATAAGATGATAAAAAACAACTAAGGTGGTAATTATGAAAGCATTTACTAAAGGTCTAATAGTAATTATCATGCTGTCATTAATAATGATAGTGTCTTTAGTAGCAACTGAAAGATATTTTAATCAGCAGGAAATTGATATATTGGTTGAAGGTGCAGAATCACGCAACCTTGATTATGAGTTAATCATTACAAACGAGCTCACAAAAGCTTATAAATTTGAAGCGAAATCATCATAATACCCACTGAGAAGTGGGTATTTTTTGGAGGAGAGAATGAGATTAAAGAAGTTAAGAGGAAAGAAAAGGTTATTTAACAGGATATCGCAAAGTACTATCGATGATGAGCAAATGAAGATATTAAACTATATTAATATTTATATACCTCAGTTTGTATATGTATTTGATATGTATCATAATGATAAAGTACTTTATTCTTTTTATAAGACAATGATAATTAAAGCACAGAAAGATTTCTCGGAATATAAGAACGTATTATATATTAATGAGACGTATCCAATGAATTCACAATTAATAATACAGGTTGAGGATTATTATAAGGTTGATGGAAAAGAAGAAGCTGTAGATAAAAAAAGATACATCCTCGTCTTGGAAAAAAACTTTAATATAAAATTTATTGGTTACAAAATAGAAGATGAAATCATTTTATTAGCCAGAATATAAGAGAGGCGTTGAGAATGAGGACGGACTTTAATAATTGGCAGCTACTTAGTATAGAATCTTTAAAGCAAATAATGCATGATGCAGACTTTGATTGGTATTTGGCTGGAGGGATTGCACTGGATGAGTTTCTAGGAAGAAAAACGAGAAATCATGAAGATATTGATATATTGGTGAACTTTAAATATTTAGAACGGATTTTAGATTTTTTTAATAATTATAAAGTTTATACAGCGAGAAATGGATCTTTAAGTTTATATGCACTAAATAATATTAAATCGACTGACAGTCTGTGGATTGCAAATGATGATAAAGAATCATTTATTATTGAAATTTTATTATTTGAAGAAGAAGCGGGACATTGGATCTATAAAAGAAACGCTGCTGTTAGGAAAAAAATTGAAGATATATATTTTGTTAAGTATGATATGAAAATAATACAACCTGAAATTCAATTGTTGTATAAAATGAATAGCAGTAATATTAGAGAAAAAGATTTAGATGATTATCATAATATATATCCAGTGCTTGAGGAAAAACAGAGAGCGTGGCTGGATCAATATGTAAAATTAAAAAGTGACTATCTTTTATAATAAGATAGTTGACTTTTTTTATTTTCTGTACTATCTTATATTATAAGATAGCTATCTGAAGCAAGGAGGTTTCAAATGTCTGTACATAATCAAATGATGAAAGGATTATTAGATGGAGCAATTCTTGGTTTGATTTCTCAAGGTGAAACATATGGATATGAGATATTAGAAAAATTAAAAGAAAAAGAATTTCCTGAAATTAGTGATGGTAGTATTTATCCGGTATTACTTAGATTAGATAAAAAAGGGTATGTCAGTACGCGAATGATTAAATCTGATACCGGTGGTCCAAAGAGAAAATATTATTCAATTACAAAAGAGGGTTTGGATGAATTAAAAGTGTTTAAGGAAAAGTGGGATTTATTGAATACAGGCATAAATAATTTGATGAGGAGTGTTGATGATGTTAAGTAATGAAGCAGAACATTTTTTATTACAATTAAGATTAGAGTTGGCATCGAAAGGTAAGAAAGACGAAGATATTGATGCGATTGAAGAAGAATTACGTGATCATTTGTACGAAGCAGAATCACGTGGTGAAAGTGTAGAAAGCGTAACAGGAGGATCAGTAAAGGAATATATTAAATCTATTTCGAATGAATTACCATTTGACAAAGGGATATTTAGTTTTATATTTTTGATGCTAATCTCTATATTAGCTTTATTAGCGATACCTCGATTAATATCCGGAGATTTAGATTTAAGTCTGAATAGATTGATATTTTATGCAATTATTATATTTATATTAGCACCATTAGAATTATGGATTTTAAAATCAATTTTAGTGAGACATGGTGACTCTAAAACTACTTATATTTATGGTTTTATATTGTTTATTTTAATAATTGCTGTTATGACAATAGGTGAGCTATTATTGTCAAAGTTTCCAAGTAAGTCTTTGGCAAGTATTGATGAAAAATATAGTTTGATAATTGGACTGATTCTTTCTTTGATCTTTATTGTCGTTTGTATAGTATTAAAAAGTTGGTTTTTTATTGCAGTATTAGTTTATATCATTATGCCAGAATTAATTCCTAAATTTTTCACAAGTGGAAATCCGAAGAATGAAGATTATATTAATGCTTCACTCATAACATATACTGTTATGAATATACTATTTGGAACAATAGCATTTATTTATTTTAAAAGAGATATGAAAAAAGATAAGGTGAAACGATGATTTCTATAATAACTGATTTAATAGATTTTATTGGTAATTTGTGCGCAGCGCTTGTGTCGAATGATGATAAAAGAAAAAAATAATCAAGAATAATTTATTAATGATAAGGGAGTGATTTCATGAAGGGATTTCTCCTGAATGAAGGTGGATTTGTTACATATCCTTTTGAAGTATTTAAACACATTGAAGAATATGTGAAGTCTCTCAAATGGAAGATATATCCCCATGAGCATAATGGGGATTTTAACTATAATACTGTACCGTTTGATGATCCAGATAATCAATTTATAGATGGAGAAACGTTATATTTAATGTTGGAACAATATTCAGATGTGCAGTGGATATGGGGTGTATTATCAGGATTTCCTAATGAAGTTTCCTGGGAAGAAATTATTGAGGATTCAAAGGATTATGATATCACTGATGAACAACCTTATTATAATAGCGGATTTAAGCATATAGAGAATAAATCAGTATTTGAATTAATAGCGATGGATAGTTCAAGAACGATAATATTAATAGATGATGAGAAAGTTCAAGATGAATTGCTAGAACATTTTCCGAATTCTGAAGAATTATAAAAATGATGTTTCAGATGAAAGGGTAGTTAAATGGGCAAAGTATATTTTATTAGACACTCCATTCGAGATATTTCGTATAAACATGATGAAAGTGCACCATTGACTGAAGATGGTGTAAGGCTTGCTCAAAGTTTAATTGAGATTTTTAAAGATAAAGAAATTTCAGGGATTTTTTCTAGCCCTTATAAACGTGCATTGGATACAGTTACGGCGATTGCTGAAAATAAAGGTTTGAAGATAGAGATTTTAGATAATTTTTATGAGCGTACGGTTGGTGATTGGATCGATAATTTCTCGGAATTTGCAGAACGTCAGTGGAAGGATTTTGATTATAAACTTGAGAATGGTGAATCATTGAATGATGTTAAGCAAAGAATTGTGCCGGCGTTTGAAGATCTGATTATAGGGAGCGAGGGTGACTTAATTATTTGTGGTCATGGTACTTCTTTTTCAGTATTGTTTAATCATCTGACTGATGGGGCGTTTGGTTATAATGATTTCTGTGAAATGAACATGCCAGATGTATTTGAATATGAAATTGGCGGAAATGTAGTGGCTAAATATATATGATTTGTTGTAATAAATTTGAAAATGTTGCGCATACTGTATGAGTTGAGTGCAATATTTGTAAGTAGTTTACAATTTCTGCACACTCTGAATGTGAAATGTGCAGTAGTTGTAATTTATTTCAAATTCTTGCGCACTCTTGTTGGACTCTGCGCAATATTTGTAAATAAAAGTAATCAGATGCACACTATTTATACAAAGTGGGCACATGCAGCCATATTATGGTATCCATAATCAAAGAAACCCCCGTCTCCTCATATTTATGAGTAAACGGGGGTTAAATATTATGCTTTTTTATTTGCTTCTGCAAATGCTTTAGAGATGTCGATTAATTTTTTCGGTGCATCTTGAACTGCCATATGGATTTCAACGAAATGTAAGTGATCTTTATCCGCTTTAATTTTATCCATTACAGCTTTCAATTCGTTCGAAGTTTTCGCGTCGTGTACAACAACTTCATCTTTTGCACCAAATGTTTCTGGTAACTGTTTATAGTTCCACATTTTAATATCATTATATGGTTCTTCCATACCGTGAATGAGTCTTTCTACAGTATAACCATCGTTATTGATAACGAAGATGATCGGTTTAATGCCTGTGCGAATCATTGTTGATAATGCTTGAACTGTTAATTGTAAAGACCCATCTCCAATCAGTAATAGGTTACGACGGTTTACATCGGCATGTTGGCTTCCTAGTAATGCCGGGAATGTATAACCGATTGATCCCCATAATGGTTGTCCGATATATTGATTGCCTTTATAAAGTGATAAATCATATGCGCCAAAGAATGATGTCCCTTGTTCGGCAAGTAAGATATCATCTTTTTCTAAGAAGGCATTAACTAATTTAAAATAGTTTTCCTGAACTAACGGTTCATCATTTAATACATAATTCATCTCAGAGCGTTTAAATTTAGGATAGTCGGCACTATTCTTATAGTCTAATGTCAATAATCCATCTACTAAATCGATGATTGAAACGTCATCACTTACAACACTGCCAGCTTTAAAGTCATTTTGATTCATGAAGATAACGTCGTTAACGTCAAATTCATAGCTGAATCCAGCAGTCGCTGAGTCAGTTAATTTTGCTCCTAAATTAATAATACAATCTGAGTTATTTACATAGTTACGTACATTTTCCTCAGCAATTTTTCCGTCAAAGATACCTAAATATTTATTATTTTCTTCATTAAAGGCTGATTTACCGAGTGATAATTGAGCTACCGGAATATTTGTTAAGTCTGCAAGTTGTTCAAGTTTATCGTGTAGATCAAATGAATTAATTTCATGACCTACAATGAATACAGGTTGTTTTGCTTTTGATAATCTTTCTTTAACTGCTTCGATATACTGTGATACGTCTTTTGCTGCGTGCTGATACGCAACAGGAGCATCTGTTACTTCAATTTCTGTTAATGCAACATCTATCGGTAAATGAATATGAACAGGACGACGTTCACGAATAGCTGCATTGATTACGCGTGGTATTTCTGTTTGCGCATTTTCAACTGTCAAAATTGTTGTTGCACAAGTAATGTGTTCATACATTTTAGAATAAGCATCAAACACACCTTCACCTAATGAATGATGAACGTATCGTCCTTCTTGCTGAGCGATACTTGATGGTCCACCAGCAATCTTTATAACAGGTACGCGTTCGGCATAACTTCCGGCAATACCATTGACCGCACTTAATTCACCTACACCAAAAGTTGTACTCACTGCAGCTAATCCTTTAACACGTGCATAACCATCTGCTGCATACGCTGCGTTTAATTCATTCGTGTTACCAATCCATTCAATTTTGTCATGTCGTACAACATCATCTAAAAAGGCTAATGTAAAGTCACCGGGCACACCAAACATTTTATCTACGCCGTTTACTGCTAATGTATCTAATAATAGTTGACCGATTCTTTGTTTCATCAATATTCTCTCCTTATATTAATTATTCTTTCTTTAATATAATATGTGAAAAATAATAAGTCAACACTATTGACCTATTAATTGAAATAAGTGCAATAGTGGGTATAATAAAGATAAGTATATTAAAGGAGAATACAATGACGCCGGATCGTGACAATGAACATTTACTATTTTATTTTGCCTATAAGACGTATATCACCACAGCTGACGAGATTATAGAACAATATGGCATGCAGCGACAACATCACCGTTTTCTATTTTTCATTTGTATGAAACCGGGGATTACACAAAAAGAATTACTTCAAGTGCTTGAAATTTCTAAGCAAGGTTCACACAATACATTAAAAGTATTAAAAGAAAAAGCGCTCATTAAAGAAAAAACAGCAACCAATGATAAGCGACTGAAGGAATTACATCCCACGCCGTCAGGCTATGCTTTAATTGAGAAGTTAAATCAAGCACAAAGAGATTTGATGGATGAAATGTTTTCTGAACATGGTTATGACTGGTATAAAGTCATGGAAGGTTTATCACAAAAAAGAGAAGGATTTAGTATCATTATGCATGAAAAAGAGTCATAATAAGATAAGAATAATAAGCGAGGTAACGTATGGAACTTATAGAATCAGTAAACAATCTTAAAATTAAACAGATTGCAAAACTACATGCAAGAAAAGAGCGTAAGAAAACAGGTCAATTTTTACTTGAAGGATTTCATTTAGTAGAAGAAGCAGCAAAAAGTAATATTGATATTGAAATGATCTTGACTGTAAATCCTGATAAGTTGACTGAAGTAATGGTTGAGAACAGTAAACAGCAATACGAAATAACATTTAAGATTGCAGAGAAATTATCTCAAACTGAAGCACCTCAAGGTATTTATGCAGTTTGTAATATGCCATCAATCGACGACGTTACATTGAACCGCGCAGTTTATCTGGATCGCATACAGGATCCCGGCAATGTCGGCACAATTATTCGTACCGCAGATGCTGCAGGTATAGATGCTGTAATTATAGCGAAAGGCACAGTCGATATTTATAACGATAAAGTGTTACGTGCCTCACAAGGCAGTGTCTTTCATATTCCGGTCATAGAGATGGATTTTGAAGAGGCAAGACAAAAAGTGGATGGTAAAGTTATGGGAACAAGTCTTGAAAATTCAGTAGACTATCATCAAGTTGAAAAAACGGATTCATTTTTATTAGTCCTTGGTAATGAAGGACAAGGTGTAGATCAGGCGATACTTGATCAAACGGACATAAATCTTTATGTACCGATACACGGTAAAGCTGAAAGTTTAAATGTGGCAGTATGTGCAGGTATATTAATGTATCACTTGATTTAACAACATAAAATAGAGAGAAGTGTGGGCATGGCGTATTTTCATTTTTTAGCTGCATGGAGTAATCAGGATATAGTGCAAATTAAAAAAATTATTTCGCATGATATTAAAGCAACTTTTATCAATAATGAATGTGAAGAAATTGTAATGGATTATGATGGATTAATTGATTTATTACAGCAACGGTTTGAATCCGATCAAGAGTGGGATTTTGAAGTCATCTATAATGCGCAGAAAAGTGAAAGTAGTATTGTAGTGGTTGAGATTACACGCGAAAATAATCGTCATGAATTGATTGAAGACAAAGCATTATGCACTTTATTCTTTAGAAAAGGTGCTCAATTTAATAATTTAGTAAGACTCGATATGGTGATGGGGATTAAGCATACGATATAACTCTTCTGTTTGAAGGGTTATTTTTTTGTATATTTTTTTGGAACTGTAACAAAATGGATGAAATAAATTGTAATAAAATGTTATTATTGGTATAAGGAGTTGGTGTGAATGAAGGAAGAGATACAATTTTACTTTAAACATTTTTTTGATTTCGATACTAGTGTAAATAAAGCGAGATATAAGAAACAAAATACGATTAGTTTTATTATTATTCTAATACTCGCAATTCCGACATTCTTTTTATTTATTAAATTTTATGATGAACTTGCTTTCAATGAATTGATAAAAATGGAAGACAAGGCATATGAGCAGTATCATATGAATCAAAGCATATTTTATGTTGTCTTTGCAGGTATATTTTTTCTATTGATTCATATCATTCAGGTATCAAATGAAATACATCGTTATAATGCACGAGGAAAAAATTGGAGAAAGCCAATTTTGTATTTACTAATGCTATATCTAATCTATATTGTAATAAACCTCATATTATTTCTGAACAGACAACCTGAATTAATGAGAACAACATTTGGTGTTTTAATATTGTCTCAGTTTATATGGATTGGAAATGATGAACTTCTGGAAGGAGAAACATAATGATCACACAATTAAAAAGAGAACTAGCATTTTACTTCGCCACTCTCTTCGATACAAAATACAAGATGGGTGTTAAGCAATATCGTAACCAAAGACTTTATATTTCTGTACTAACATTTATTCCGCTTGCAATTTTTTTAATCTATGTCTTCTTTTTAAATGATACTTTTATACAGTCAGATGCATATTACGATTTGCCGATTAAAGAACAAGATCGATTGAGTTCGTTAGATGATTTCAAGTTTTCTCTGTTATTTACACTGGCTGTAATAATGATGAAAGTCATTCAATTACCCTTTGAAATTAAACGAGCTAATTTCAAAAATATCAATTGGGTAATTAGAATCCTCATTCTGGTTATTGGATTTAGTTTTATCATTTTCTGGAGCTTTTATCGATACCATCAAGGTAAAGTAACTTTTACACATGAAATTATCTTCTTTGTCGTGATATTAAATCTTGTGTTTGGTAATAATTCTTATGAAACTGAAGAAGAGAAGGAGCTGTATAAAATACATGGAGAACATATTTAACTTCCAGCTGCTGTTAAACGCGTCTTCAAGTGTAGAATGGGGTACGTTACTATTCAGTATTTTTTCATTGTTAATGATTTTGTTAATCATTTCATTGTTTGTCTATTCTTTAAGACGTCTTAAAAACTTAAATAAACTTGAACGACGCATACGAGATTTAGAAAAGCGTGATAAACGCAATGATTTATAGGTTGAATATAATTTTTTTATTGATTATAATAAATGTTAATGAAATAAAGAACCGATAAAAAGACGTAATATGTGGACATGTTCAGAGAGCTATCGTTTGGTGAGAGATAGTCATCGATACATATTTTTTCATCTTTTTGGTTGCTTAATAAGAAGTTAAGCCGGTGGACACCGTTATCATCAACAAGTGTGCACATTTGTGCAAATTTGGGTGGTACCGCGGAATTCTTTTCGTCCCTTATTCAGGGATGGGGAGGATTTTTTTGTTTCTAAAAATTTAAGGAGGCATCACGATGGAGTTAAAAGATAAATTACAAGCATTGAAAGAAGAAGCTGTTCAAAAAGTACAATCGATTTCTGAGAAAAAAGAATTACAGGATATTAAAGTATCTTATTTAGGTAAAAAAGGTGTCATCACTGGTTTAATGAAAGAAATGAAGTCGTTACCGAATGAAGAGAAACCAAAGTTTGGTCAACTGGTAAACGATGCGCGTCAAACGGTTGAAAAAGCGATTGCTGAAGTTGAAGAAAAAATCCAACGTGAATTAATTAACCGTAAATTAGCAAGTGAAACAGTAGATATCACGTTACCAGGTAAAGAACTTACGAGTGGTGCGAGTCATCCATTAAATCGTATTGTCGAGGATATTGAAGATTTATTTGTCGGTTTAGGATATGAAGTTGTTGAAGGTTATGAAGTAGAAAGTGATTATTATAACTTTGAAGCTTTAAACTTACCGAAGTCTCATCCGGCGCGTGATATGCAGGATAGTTTCTATATTTCTGAAGAAGTATTAATGCGTACACACACGTCTCCTGTTCAAGCACGTACGTTAGAGTCACGTAAAGGCGAAGGTCCTGTAAAGATTATTTGTCCAGGTAAAGTATACCGTCGTGATTCAGATGATGCTACGCATTCACATCAATTTACACAAATCGAAGGTTTAGTTGTTGATGAGAATATTAAAATGAGTGATTTAAAAGGAACATTGGAATACTTTGCGAAAAAAATGTTCGGTGAAGATCGTGAAATTCGTCTGCGTCCAAGTTTCTTCCCATTTACAGAACCTTCTGTTGAAGTCGATATTTCTTGCTTCAAATGTAAAGGTAAAGGGTGTAACGTTTGTAAAGGTACCGGCTGGATTGAAATTTTAGGTGCAGGTATGGTGCATCCTAACGTTTTAGAGATGGCAGGATTTGATTCTAAGAAATACTCTGGTTTCGCATTTGGAATGGGTCCTGACCGTATCGCGATGTTGAAATATGGTATTGAAGATATTCGTCATTTCTATACAAATGATTTACGATTTGTAACACAGTTTTTACGTGCTGAAGATGGAGGTAATGTTGATGTTAGTAAGTAAAGAATGGTTAAGTGATTACGTTAAAGTTGATCTACCGGTAGAAGAGCTTGCTGAAAAGATCACGCGAAGCGGTATTGAGATAGAAGAAATTATTGACTATAAAAAAGATATAAAAAATTTAGTTGTCGGTTATGTCGAGTCAAAAGAAAAACATCCGGATGCTGACAAATTAAATGTTTGCCAGGTTAATGTTGGTGAGGAAACATTACAAATCGTATGTGGTGCACCTAACGTTGATGCAGGGCAGCATGTCATCGTTTGTTTACCGGGTGGACGTTTACCAGGTGGTATTAAAATTAAAAAAGCAAAATTACGTGGTGTTGAATCAAATGGTATGATTTGTTCACTAGGTGAATTAGGTATTGCTTCAAACCTTGTTCCAGAGAAATATTCTGAAGGTATCTATGTATTTACAGGCGATGTTAAGCCAGGTCAGGATGCCTTGGAAGCATTGGATTTAAATGACGAGGTGATGGAATTAGGTCTTACACCAAACCGTAGCGACTGTATGTCTATGATTGGTACAGCATTTGAAACAAGTGCATTATATGAAGAAGATTTATCATTCCCGATTTCTGAAATTAAAGAAATTGCAGCGGCAGCAAGTGATTACATTTCTATTCATATTGATGACGTGCAGGCAAGTCCATATTACGCAGCACGTATTGTCAAAAATGTAAAAATAGGACCATCTCCGGAATACATTCAAAGTCGTTTAATTAAAGCTGGCGTTCGTCCGATTAATAATGTCGTGGATGTATCAAACTATGTGATGCTTGAATTTGGTCAACCTTTACATATGTTTGATTACGACGAGATTGGCTCTAAAGAAATTTTAGTGCGTTATGCTAATGATGGAGAAGTGATGACGACATTAGATGATCAGGAACGTAAATTATTATCATCAGATATCGTAATTACGAACGGTGAAAAACCAGTAGCATTAGCAGGTGTTATGGGTGGAGATTTCTCAGAAGTTACTGATAATACAGTGAACGTGTTAATCGAATCAGCGATGTTTGCACCACTTAATATTCGTAAAACTGCTGGTCGCTTAAACTTACGTTCAGAATCTTCAAGCCGCTTTGAAAAAGGTGTAGCAGCTGAATTTGTAGAAGATGCGTTAAACCGTGCAGCTTATCTCTTACAGGAAAATGCGCAAGGTGAAGTTTTAAGCGGTATCGTATCAGCTGGCACATTACCTGCATTAACGACAAATGTTGAAATTACGACGGAAGATATTAATCGTTTAATCGGATTCGAAATATCAAACACTGAAATTAAGAATATTTTTGAGCGTCTCGGATTTGAATCTAAAGTGGATGGTGATGCATTTAGTGTCGTTGTACCAAGTCGTCGCGGTGATATCACAATTAAAGAAGATCTTGTTGAAGAAGTTGCTCGTATTTATGGATATGATGCGTTACCTGCAACGTTACCTGTTACGAAAACGAATAAACAGGTTGGACTTACAGATTATCAAGCGAAACGTCGTGCTGTAAAATCTTTATTACAAGGACTAGGCTTAAACCAGGCAATTACGTATGCATTAGTTTCAAAGGAAAAAGCACAACAGTTTGCATTGAAAAAAGCAGATACTGTTAAGTTACTTATGCCGATGAGTGCTGATCATGCTGAATTACGTCAGTCATTAATTCCACATTTAGTTGATGTTATCGTTTATAATAATGCCCGTCAAATGAAGAATGTGGCATTTTATGAAGTTGGAAACACGTTCTTTAAAGTTGAAGGTTCTGAATTACCTTCAGAAGAGGAACATGTTGCAGGTATTATCACTGGAGAGGTAACACCGAGTTATCATCAAGGTAAAAAAGAAACCGTTGATTTCTTCCATGTAAAAGGAATTGTTGAAGCAATCAGCGAACGTCTAGGTATTAAGTTTGAATATCGTCGTTCTGAAGAGGAATTATTACATCCAGGACGTAGTGCGGATATATTTGTCGGTGATAAAAAGGTCGGTATAATCGGACAGTTACATCCTTCATTTGAATCAGAAAACGACTTAAATGAAACGTATATTTTTGAACTTGACCTAAAAGCTTTATTAAATGATGCTCAAGGGCAGATTATCTATAACATGATTCCAAAGTTTCCGGGCACAAGTAGAGATATTGCATTAGAAGTTGAGCGCTCATTAGACACTGGGGAATTAATTAAAGTGATTGAAGCAACAGATAGTAAGTTATTACAATCAGCAAAAGTATTCGATGTTTATGAGGGAGAACATATTGCGTTAGATAAGAAATCTGTGGCAATACGTTTAGAATTCTTAAACCCAGAACAAACATTAACAGATGAAGATATTAAACCGATTTACGATAAAGTGTTAGAAAACTTAACTGCAACTGGTGCGAAGTTAAGAGGATAAGTTTAGTTAAGAGGTCATCATTTACGATGGCTTCTTTTTTGTTGTGTATTTTATGATGGATGTTGTATATTTATTTTGTGTTAACATATGTTAAATGAGGTGGAAGCTTTGTTTTTGAAGACACGGATATTAAATCAATATGAGCGGTATATTTTAGAAGTTGCAGAACGCTATGAAATGGATGATTTTGACAAAGAAAATTTGTTTACTACTGAGAAAGGATTACTAGGTGAAGAACAATTTTATGAGCGGATCAAAGATTGTAGTGGAGGAGCTAAGTTGTGGGATATGCGACTTAGATTAAACGGTCAATCACAGTATGATTTTATTGTTATATCAAATGGGAAGATTATGCATTTTGATACGAAATATTATGAAGGTCAATATAATTATGTTGATGGTAATTTTATAAGTGAAAATGGCTATGTCATTCATAATCCTATAGCATTGCAAACAAAACAACATATGAGATTAGTGCGATTTGTAGATAAAATGGGATTTGGTTATCAAGTATTGAGTTTTATAATTTTTGTTGGTGAACAATTTAATGTAAGTGGGTTTAATGGTGATAAAAGAATATTATTTGATAAAGACATTAATCGAATTGTAGAGAATTTAAATCAGCGTGAAGTAACATCAGAAGAATTGGAAATCGCTCGTATTTTTGCGGACCACTATGATCATAAAGGAAGAAGTCCACGCATACATTACTATCCATTTAGTGAAATGAAAAAGGGTGTAAAGTGTCCAAAATGTCGTGCATTTTTACCAAAAGTTCCAAAGACCGCGAAAAAAGTCAAGTGTACATGTGGTTGTGAAATGACAAAGAAAGAACTTGTTCGACTTGCATTTGACGCAATATATGTTTTGAAAAATAGTGGTGTTACCGTTAGAGATGTTGTTGAATTTACTGGGGTGGGTAAGACTTTAGTTAAAGAAGTGCTCGGGAAAGAACATCACAAATTGGGAACTTTTAAAGATAGTAAATATTTACCTCACAAAGTTGATGACTTTCTTATTAGAGAAAATGAAGTTGAATATACAAAAATGAAATATGATGAAGAATTTTATTTTTTGTAGTTTTTAACAAAAGAATAAATTACAATGCGGCTGTAAAAGAAAAATACAGCCGCGTACTCAAATCAAACCAGAAAAATCAAACCGCAAGCGGTAGTATTATCAAAATACAGCCGCTTCCTCTAATGATAATCTCATTTCCTGCGTCTATCGATTAGATTCACTTTGATATACCACAATAAATACACAAATACTAATAACCCGAACGTCATATATAAGTAATCCATCATATCATCTCACTTCTATTTTTTTTTGTTACCTAAACCTAATGCTTTCTCGCGATTTTTAAAGTCCTTTTTTGTAATACTGTCTAAATAAGCAATCCCTTTTCTTTCAATTATCTTTGCTGCTTCTAAATCCACTTTAGCTCCGGCACCTTTTGTAATATGAATTCCAGTCTCACGGATAATCTGATCGTAATACTTAACAAAAGCATATCTCGCTATAATAGAACTTGCTGCAATCGCGATTGATTTAGATTCTCCTTTTGTTTCGAAACGGGTTTTCTCGCGTTCGGGTATCGCAGTTAATGCATAATTCTCATAAACGCCTTGCACAGCAAATTGGTCAATCACAATATAATCGAGTGGTGCGCCATCAATTTTTTTCAATACATTCGTAATCGCCTGGTTATGTAACACTGCTTTCATCTTAACTTGAGACCATCCAATCGCTTTTCGTTCATTATATTTAGGATTTTCTAATACTAACAAAGAATGAGGGATAATCGGGATAATTTGTTCTGCTAGTGCAATGATCTTATCATCCTTTAAATTTTTAGAATCCATAACGCCAAGCACTTTTAATATTTCTGCATTTTTCTTTGAAACATAGCTGGCGACTACAGTCATTGGGCCGAAGAAATCGCCTGATCCTGCTTCATCACTGCCGATGCAGTTAAACGCATCATAACTTATTGTTTTTCCGGCAACATTCTTCTTCTCACGACTGGCAGCTACTTTAATGCCTGCATTCCCAAGTAATTTTATCGCAAGCATTTCACTGGCACTACCTTGTACCATAAATTTATTTGAATT
Organism: Macrococcus epidermidis; assembly: GCF_003259695.1. Classification (GTDB taxonomy): domain Bacteria; phylum Bacillota; class Bacilli; order Staphylococcales; family Staphylococcaceae; genus Macrococcoides; species Macrococcoides epidermidis. Next base: position 1,152,583 of record NZ_PZJH01000001.1, on the reverse strand, counting down.
ATAAATTGTTACTGTATGACCTTCGATTTTCTTACGATATTTCGAACCCGCTGGTAAATTGCTATCGCTCTTAGGCAGTAAACTGATTATTTTAAGTGCTGATTTTTCATCTAATTGGTAAACATTCGAGCTCATATATATATCACTCCGTATTTTTTTCTTCACTTATATGTTTTTATTGTATAACTTCCTCTAAAAATGGTAACATAAACAGTAATAAAAGACGATGTTGGAGTGATTTTATGGGAGAATTTAAAAATCGTATCACTGTAACAATATATGACCAACATTATACGATTATTGGTGAAGATGAGCCGAGTCATATCCGACACGTGGCAAGTCTCGTAGATGACCGAATCAATGAAATTGCCCGTATGAGCGCTGGACTTGATACTTCACGTAAAGCAGTGCTAGCGGCGGTAAATATAATGGATGATTATGTGAAGTTACTAGAAGAGTACGAAATCTTAAAACAAAAGTTAATCAATATAGAAAGAATAGGCGAGCAAAATGATTAATTTATTATTATTATTTTTCTTGATTCTTGGTACTGTGATTGGATTAAGAAGAGGTTTTATATTACAATCGTTGCACTTACTGGGGACGGTTGGTTCACTGATTATTGCACGTATGTATTATGCAGAACTTGCCAAGCATCTTGTACTCATTATTCCTTTTCCTTCAGCTGAAGGTAATTATAAATCCGAATTTTTAAATATGGTTACGAATGAGATGACATTTTATAATGTCGTGAGTTTTATTATCATTTTCTTTATGAGTAAAGTGATTTTACAAATTGTTGCAACAGTCTTTGATTATATTTCGCAGTTACCACTGCTTAAACAATTAAATGCTTCACTAGGTGCGGTGTTAGGGTTTATCGAATGTTATCTGCTGTTATTTATCGTACTATTTTTATTTTCGATGATGCCGAATGGCTGGATTCAGGAACATTTACAAGGTAGTTTTATTTCTAACTTTATCGTCAACTATACGCCTGTCTTAAGCGGAATTGCTAAGTCGTGGTGGGAAAATATCGGATTGATTCACATATTCAAATAAAGTCATAGGCAAAAGTGTCTATGACTTTTATTATGGAGGATGAACATGTTAAATAAAAAAGATTATATAAAGCAACTTGAAACAATTGCTACGTATCTCGAATTATCAGGTGAAAATCCATTTAAAATCTCTGCATATCGCAAAGCTGCAGCGAATATCGAAACTTTTCAGGGGGATATTAACACGCTTCAAAATTTCACAGAAATAAAAGGTGTTGGTAAAGGTGTTGCTGAAGTGCTGGATGACATCAAGCAGAACGGTGAATCTTCACTATTATTAACTTTGAAAGAATCAACACCGCAAGGATTAATCCAGATGCTTAAAATTCGTAATCTAGGTGCTAAAAAAATTGTGAAGATTAATGAAGCACTGGGTATCGAAGATATTGAACAATTGAAGCAGGCATGTATTGATAATAAGATAAGCGAACTACCGGGATTCGGTAAAAAAAGTGAAGAAAATATATTAAAAGGTATTGATGAGATGCTTACGATGACTGAAAAGTTAAGCATTTATCAAATGCATCAATTTACACAGATGATAGATGCGTATCTCGCTGAGTCAAAAGACATATTACAATTTGATGCAACTGGAAGTTTCAGAAGGAAAAATGAATTCTCGAGTGATATTGATTACATCATTAATACCACTGATAGAAAAGCAATTTCAAAATATATCAGTGAAGCACCATTTATAAAAGAGGTTGAGCTGCAGGGAAATGAAAAGATTACAGTGCGGATTGAGCGTGATGATTTAGTGACGACAGCGGATTTCAGATTTACAGATACTATAGGCTATGCACATATGCTACAGCATTTCACTGGCAGTAAGGATCACAATATTCGTATCAGACAGTTAGCTAAAGCAAAGCATGAAAAGATTAATGAATACGGAATTACTAAAGAAGATGGGTCACTTATTCAATATGCAACAGAAAAAGAAATCTACCGTCACTTTAATGTCAACTATATTCCGCCCGAAATGCGCACAGATGGTTCAGAATTTGATATTCAAAATCTTGATGAAATCATTACTTTAAATGACATTAAGGGTGATATTCATATGCATACGACTTATAGCGATGGTGCGCATTCTATCGAACAGATGATCGAACGTGCAATTGAAAAAGGATATGAATACATTGCAATTACTGATCACTCAAAAAGTTTATTTGTAGCAAATGGTTTATCTGAAGAACGTCTGCTTGAGCAAAATGCATTGATTAAGTCTTTGAACAAACAATATAATGAGATAGACATCTATTCAGGTATTGAAATGGATATATTAGGTGACGGCTCGATGGATTATAATGATGATATATTAAAAGAACTCGACTATGTTATCGGTGCAATACATCAATCGCTCACACAATCTGAAGAGGATATTATGAAACGTCTTAAAAATGCCTGCGAAAATCCATATGTCAGACATATTGCACACCCAACTGGAAGATTAATCGGTAAAAGACACGGGTATGCAGTGAATATTGAACAATTGATCCAAATTGCTAAAGAAACAAATACGGTACTGGAAATTAATGCACATCCAATGCGCTTAGATTTATCAGCGAACATATTAATACAATATCCGGATTTACAATTAACCATTAATACGGATGCACATGCGATTAACCAACTTGATTTAATGCCTTATGGCGTAGGTACGGCTATTAAAGGTCGTGTGAAGAAAAATCAGGTTATCAATACGATGGACCGTGCAACGTTTAAAGAATGGGTAACAAAAGGGAAGTAACATTTATGAATAAAAAAGCATTAAATATTTTAGAATACGATAAAATTATAGAACGCGTTGTTGAGTTTTCTCAAAATGAACTGTCTTCACGTATTTTACAATCTACACATCCTACTTCAAATATTGATGAAGTACGTGAAATGATGACGCACCTGGAAGAAGCCCGTGTGATAGAGATGGGGCAAAGCGAACCGGGTATGAGTATGCTTTCTGATATTGAAGGACTTGTGCGACGTGCTGTCATCGGTTCAGTCTTATCTGTAATCGAACTCAATAAAATAAAAAATAACATCAAAGTCATTAACCGTTATAAAACTTATATCTTTAATCAATATGAAGAGCGTGAATTAGAGATTCCGCTCATTTACAATCAATTAAAACAATTACCAACGATAACAGAACTAGCCGAAACTATTCAGGCGAAGTGTGATGAAACGAGTCTATATGACAATGCATCCCCAGAACTTGCTCAAATTCGTCAGGAAATGAATCGTATCAATCGTAAAATCAAAGAAAAATTAGAACAAATTGTGCGTAGTTCAAACAATCAAAAGAAATTGTCTGATGCAATTGTCACTGTTCGTAATGGTCGACAAGTTATCCCTGTAAGAAGCGAATACAAACAGGATTTCCCTGGAATCGTCCATGATACATCATCAAGTGGTCAGACATTCTATATTGAACCGAATAGCATCGTTCAGCTGTCAACAGAATTAAACAGTGTAACACACCGGGAAAACGAAGAAGTAGAACGTATTCTTTATGAACTGACAAACGAAGTAGCAGAGTATGACAATGCACTAACATATTCAACGAAAGTATTAGCTGATTTTGATGTCAATCTTGCCAAAGCGAAATATGGTAACCGCAATAAGATGGTTATGCCTAATATCGCAGATGAACGCACAATAGATTTGCCGCAAGCATGGCATCCGATGTTACCGAAAGAGACGGTCGTTAAAAATAATATTGTTTTTTACCCTGACATTCACACTGTGATTATTACTGGTCCGAATACCGGTGGTAAAACTGTAACGTTAAAGACAGTCGGACTTATTATTCTAATGGCACAAAGTGGTATGATGATTCCCGCATTTGAAGGGGCAACAATAAGTATCTTTGATGAAGTATTCTGTGATATCGGTGATGAACAATCTATCGAACAGTCACTTTCAACATTCTCAAGTCATATGACTAATATTGTATCGATATTAGAAAATATGACTGAGCAAAGCTTTGTAATGTTTGATGAACTAGGTGCAGGGACAGATCCAGCTGAGGGTGCAGCACTTGCGATGAGTATACTTGACCGTTGTTTAAACAGAGGCGTTATGACGATGGCAACGACCCATTATCCTGAACTTAAAGCATACAGTTACAACCGTGATCATGTGATGAATGCAAGTGTGGAGTTCGATGTAGAGACATTAAGTCCGACGTATCGTCTGTTGATGGGCATTCCAGGGAAGAGTAATGCTTTTGATATCGCTAAGAAGCTTGGACTTGATTTGTCAATCATCAAGGAAGCACGTCAAATGATCAATATGGATAATAAAGAAATTGATAATATGATTGCTTCATTAGAGAAGAATGCAAAGCAAATTGAAGATGACCGCGTTCTGACAGAAACTTTAAAGATTGAAGCTCAGAACCTTCACAAAGATTTAAACAAAGCTTTCTCAAGTTACGAAAAACAAAAAGAAAACTTAATTGAAAATGCAAAGCAGCAAGCGAATGATATTGTTAAAAAAGCTGAAAAAGAAGCGGATGAATTATTAAAGCAACTGCGTAATCTGAAATCAAATGCGGATATTAAAGAAAACGAGTTGATAGAACAACGTTCAAAATTATCAGGTATGTATCACGAAACAAAGATTAAACAAAATAAAAAGTCGACTAAGGATGAAGTCATTGCAAAAGGTGATCATGTTAAAGTTTTAAGTTATGGACAAAAAGGTGTTATCTTAGATGTAGATGGGGAAGAAGCTGTCGTTCAGATGGGGATTATCAAGATGAAACTGCCATTAAATGAACTTGAAAAAGAAGCGCCACCGAAACAGGAGAAACACCGCGTTGTACCGCGCGCCAATCGTCAAACGATTAAGATGGAACTGGATCTTCGTGGTGAACGTTATGAAGATGCATTGTATAAAGTTGAGCAGTATTTAGACCAGGCGATTCTATCAAATTACGAACAAGTAACGATTATCCATGGTAAAGGAACAGGAGCACTACAAAAAGGTGTTCAGCAGTATTTAAAGCAATCAAAGGCCGTAAAATCATTTAGAGGCGGTATGCCATCTGAAGGTGGCTTTGGTGTAACTGTTGTGGAATTAAAATAATATAACGTGAGGCGATTGATTTGGATAACTTCGATATGTATAAACTTGCTAAAGTATTGATCGTTGTGTCAATTTTAATGTTAATTGCAGGTGTAATATATTTATTTATTGCATTATAGGGTATAACAAATAGTGAGTGAGCAAAAGTAGTGACCAACGAATTTTAATTTGCTATACTCCATTTATATTAAACAGAAATACTAGGAGGAAATTATATTATGGCTATTATTAAAGGAACTGATACAAACTTTGAAGAAAACATTAAAGAAGGCGTAACATTAGTAGACTTCTGGGCACCTTGGTGTGGACCTTGTAAAATGATTGCACCAGTATTAGAAGATTTAGCGAAAGACGTTGAAGGTAAAGCAAACATTGTTAAAGTTGATGTTGACGAGAACCAGGAAACAGCTGCTAAATTTGAAGTGATGAGTATCCCAACGCTTATCGTATTCAAAGACGGTCAAGCAGTTGATAAAGTTGTTGGTTTTCAACCAAAAGAACAATTACAAGCTGTTTTAGAAAAACATTACTAAGATTTAGCGCATTAATATATTAAGAGTGAAATCTTTTGATTTTGCTCTTTTTATTTTGTTGTGTTTTACTATTTGTAAGTAAAGAAATGTGGTGAACGTAATGGAAGATTATGAATTAAATATTAAACGTAAATTAGCGGTGCTGCCGAATGAACCAGGTTGTTATCAGATGAAAGATAAGAATGGCCAAGTCATCTATGTCGGTAAAGCAAAAAATTTACGTAACCGTGTCCGCTCATATTTTTCAGGTGCACATGATGAAAAAACGACTCGTCTCGTGTTGGAAATACGTGATTTTGAATTCATTGTGACGAATACAGAAATTGAATCATTATTATTAGAGCTGACACTTATCAAGAAGTTTTATCCACGATTTAATATTTTGTTAAAGGATGATAAAAGTTATCCTTTTATTAAAATTACGAACGAGAAGCACCCGAGATTGTTAGTTACGCGTACGGTTAAAAAGAATAGTGGTAAATATTTTGGACCTTATCCGAACGCATATGCCGCTCATGAAACTAAAAAATTATTAGACCGTATTATTCCACTACGTAAATGTAATCATCTGCCGGATAAATTATGTTTATATTATCATATCGGACAATGTTTAGGACCATGTGTCTATAATGTTGAAGAACAGCAGTATCGCCATTACATTCAGGTTGTGACGGATTTTTTAAATGGTCAGGATACAGCAATTATTGATGACTTACGCGCAAAGATGAATGAACGTGCTGAAAATCTTCAGTTTGAAGAAGCAAAAGAATATCGAGACTTAATCTCTCATGTTGAGTCACTTATGTTTAAGCAAAAGATGATGACGAGTGATATGACTACAAGAGACGTTTTCGGATATGCGGTTGACAAAGGATGGATGTGCATACAGGTATTCTTTATTCGCCAAGGTAATCTCATTGAAAGAAAGGTGACGATGATTCCGTTGATTGATGATTCAAAGTCACATTTTTACAATTTTATCGGACAGTTTTATGGTTTAGCCGAAAATTTATTGCCAGCAGAAGTGCATGTACCTACTGGACTGGATGTAAATATGATTAAGTCTGTTGTAGATACAAAAGTCATTCAACCTCAGCGTGGTAAGAAAAAAGAGATGGTCGATCTTGCAGTTAAAAATGCGAAGATTGCTTTGTCAAATAAGTTTGAGATCATTGAACGTGACGAAGAAAGAACTGTAAAAGCGATCGAAGAACTTGGTAATGCAATGGGCATTGAAACACCAGTCCGTATTGAAGCATTTGATAACTCAAATATTCAAGGTGTCGATCCAGTAGCTGCAATGGTGTGTTTTGTTGATGGTAAACCAAGTAAACGAGATTATAGAAAATATAAAATTAAGACTGTAACAGGACCAGATGATTATGAAAGTATGCGAGAAGTCGTTCGTCGCCGTTATTCACGCGTGCTAAGAGAAAATTTACCCTTACCAGACTTAATCGTTGTTGATGGTGGTAAAGGGCATATGAGCAGTGTTATCGATGTGCTTGTTAACGAATTAAATCTGGATATTCCAGTTGCAGGTTTAAAGAAGAATGACAAACATATGACTGCTGAATTACTATACGGTGAAGACTTTGATATCATTCCATTAAATAAAAAGAGTCAAAGCTTCTACTTACTACAACGTATTCAGGATGAAGTCCATCGATTTGCGATTACCTTCCATAGAAACACACGTAGAAAAACAGGTTTATCTTCACAACTAGATGCGATTGAAGGTATAGGTCCTAAGAGAAAATTAATGCTAATGAAACATTTCGGTTCAGTGCGTCGTATTAAAGAAGCATCCATTGAAGAAATAAATCAAATCGGAGTGCCTATTAAACTAGCGACTGAAATACACAATACCTTAAATGCAGAACAGGAAAAAGTTGAACATCAAAGTGAATAATAAAGAATAATATTGAATTAAAATGTTTGTGAAATTACTTAATTGAGAATCATTTTCATACCCCACAGCACGTTAAAGAGTGGTACAATGATGATGAAAATTAAATTTCACAAACTTTTTTTATACGAAATTGTAATCGGTTTCTTGATTTACCGTTTGAACAGGCGTATTATTGAATTTGTGAATTTACTTAAAAAGATGTGTAGGGGGGACTTCACTTGGCAAGCTCAGAAAAATCATTTGCATTACGTAGGTTACATTCTTTACTTGGTGTGATTCCATTAGGTGTATTCTTAATCCAGCACTTAGTGATCAACCACTTTGCAGTAAATAGTCCGGAAGCTTTTAATAATGCTTCAGACTTTATGTGGAATTTACCATTTAAGATTGTATTAGAAACACTTGTTATTTATTTACCAATTTTATTCCATGCAATCTATGGTGTGTATATCGCATTTACTTCTAAAAATAATGTGACTCATTATTCGACATTCAGAAACTGGATGTTCTTGTTACAACGTATTACAGGTATTATCGCTTTTATCTTTATCGCGATTCACGTTTGGCAGACACGTGTTCAGGCAGCATTAGGACATCACATTAATTACGATATGATGGCAGATTTATTCAATAGTCCGATTAATGTTATCGGATACGTTATCGGTATTGTAAGTGTTATCTTCCACTTCTCAAATGGATTATGGTCATTTGCAGTAAGTTGGGGTATTACACAGTCAGATCGTTCACAAAAAATTATGGCTTATGTGTCATTAGGTGCATTTTTAGTCATTACTTTCATCGGATTACGCGCGTTATTTGCATTTATGTAGGATAAGAAATTTAGGGGAGTGACAATATAATGGCAAAAAGTAATATTATTGTTGTCGGCGGTGGATTAGCCGGATTAATGGCAACAATTAAAGCAGCAGAGGCAGGTACAAGTGTTGATCTTTTCTCATTAGTACCCGTTAAACGTTCTCACTCAGTGTGTGCACAAGGCGGTATTAATGGTGCAGTAAATACGAAAGGTGAAGGTGACTCACCTTTAATTCACTTTGATGATACAGTATATGGTGGAGATTTCTTAGCAAACCAACCACCTGTTAAAGCGATGACAGCAGCAGCACCTGGTATCATTCATTTATTAGACCGTATGGGTGTGATGTTCAACAGAACACCAGAAGGATTACTTGATTTCCGTCGTTTCGGTGGAACGTTATATCACCGTACAGCATTCGCTGGTGCGACAACAGGACAACAATTACTATATGCATTAGATGAGCAGGTACGTAAATTTGAAGTTGAAGGTTTAGTTACGAAGTATGAAGGATGGGAATTCTTGGGCGCAGTTATTGATGACGAAGGCGCTGCACGTGGTATCGTTGCTCAAAACTTAACGACTTCTGAAATTAAATCATTTGGTTCAGATGCAGTGATTATGGCAACAGGTGGCCCTGGTATTATCTTTGGTAAGTCTACAAACTCTATGATTAATACAGGATCTGCAGCTTCTGTTGTATATCAACAAGGTGCAATCTATGCCAATGGTGAATTCATTCAAATTCACCCGACAGCAATCCCTGGCGATGATAAATTACGTTTAATGAGTGAATCAGCACGTGGAGAAGGTGGACGTGTCTGGACATATAAAGACGGTAAACCTTGGTACTTCTTAGAAGAGAAATATCCTGACTATGGTAACTTAGTACCTCGTGATATCGCAACGCGTGAAATCTTTGACGTGTGTGTGAACCAAAAATTAGGTATCAATGGCGAGAACATGGTATACCTTGATTTAAGTCATAAAGATGCGCATGAATTAGACGTTAAATTAGGTGGAATCATCGAAATTTACGAAAAGTTCACTGGTGATGATCCGCGTAAAGTACCGATGAAGATTTTCCCTGCGGTACATTATTCAATGGGTGGAATCTGGGTAGATTACGATCAGATGACGAACATTCCAGGTTTATTTGCAGCAGGTGAATGTGATTACTCTCAACACGGTGGTAACCGTCTAGGAGCGAACTCTTTATTATCTGCAATCTACGGCGGTATGGTAGCAGGACCAAATGCTATTAAATATATTAAAGCGCTAGATAAATCTTATACAGATTTACCGGATGATATTTATACGCGTAAAGTTGAAGAAGAGCAACGCCGTTTCGATGCTATATTAAATATGAAAGGTTCTGAGAATGCATATAAACTGCATAAAGAACTTGGTGAAATTATGACAGCTAACGTAACAGTTGTACGTCATAATGACCGATTATTAGAAACAGATAAGAAAATTGTAGAATTAATGGAACGTTACCATGATATTGATATGGAAGACACTGCGTTATGGAGCAACCAGGCAGTATTCTTTACACGTCAATTATGGAACATGTTAGTGTTAGCACGTGTTATGACAATCGGTGCGTATAATCGTAATGAATCACGTGGTGCACATTACAAACCTGAATTCCCTGACCGTAATGACGAAGAGTGGTTAAAAACTACGATGGCTAAGTTTAAAGGCGCTAAAGAAGCACCTGAATTCTACTATGAGCCAGTTGATGTTAGCTTAATCCCACCACGTGTACGTGACTACTCTAAGAAGTCAAAAGGAGGTAAATAATCATGGCAGAAAAAACGATTAAACTGATCATTACACGTCAAAAAGATCAAAATTCTAAGCCTTATGATGAAACCTTTGTGATTCCTTACCGTCCAAATATGAACGTTATTGCTGCGTTGATGGAAATTCAAAGAAACCCAGTAAATGAACGTGGTGAAAAAACGACACCTGTAACATGGGATATGAACTGTCTTGAAGAAGTTTGTGGCGCATGTTCAATGGTAGTCAATGGAAAAGCACGTCAATCTTGTTCAACAATTATTGATACATTAGAGCAACCAATTCGTTTAGCACCTATGGCAACATTCCCTGTTATTCGTGACCTACAAGTTGATCGTACGAAAATGTTCGATAACTTAAAGCGTGTTAAAGCATGGGTTCCAATTGATGGAACATATGACTTAGGACCAGGACCACGTATGCCAGAGAAGAAACGTCAGACAGCATATGAATTATCTAAATGTATGACGTGTGGTGTATGTTTAGAAGTATGTCCGAACGTGAATGCAAATTCTAAATTTATGGGTGCACAACCTATTTCACAAGTACGTTTATTCAACCTACATCCAACTGGAAGCATGAATAAAGATGAAAGAATTCATGCATTAATGGAAGAAGGCGGATTAGCAGAATGTGGTAACTCACAAAACTGTGTAAGAAGTTGTCCAAAAGGCATTCCTTTAACAACATCAATCGCTGCGATGAACCGTGAAGCAACATTCCAAATGTTCAAATCGTTCTTTGGATCGGATCATCAGGTTAACTAAGAGGCTATCGAACTTGCGTTTAGCCCTAAGCAAAATTAGAAAATACCCTATAAATCGTTCTTTGATTTTAGGGTATTTTCGTTTTTGTCGAGAGGACTGCAAGTGAGATGCCGTTTCAGATAAGAGGCTATCGAACTTGCGTTTAGCCCTTATAAAAGGTTTTGAGATTCTACTATCTCAAAACCTTTTTTTATTTGCACATTATTTGATATGATAAGTTTAAAGGTGAATAGAGGTGTAGCGCAGTGGATCAATCGATCGTCACATTAGAATATGAGTTAAGAAGGCTAGCTGAAATTATTAAAAATGAAGGCCGTAGTGAACTAAAAAAACATGAAATTACAGAAACGCAGTTTATTGCAATTCAGTGGATTAAAGAAGCAAGTCCTTTAAATATCGGAACACTTGCAAAACACATGAATTTAGCGATTTCATCCACTTCTGAACTTGTTGACGCGCTTAGTAACAATGGATTTGCAGAGCGTGTGAAACAAACTGATGATAAACGTAAAGTAAGTATACAACTTACTGAAAAAGGTGAATCAGTAATTGAAGCGGTTATCATCAAAAGACAAAAATTTTTGAAGAAGATTGTAGAAGAGAGTATGATTGATACAATACCGATATTTAAGGAACAAATACATAAGTTGTACAGTGCAACAGAAGAAGGTGGAAAGTAGTGTCAGCTCCAATTGGTGTAATTGATTCTGGCGTAGGTGGTTTGACAGTTGCTAAAGAAATTATGCGTCAGCTGCCAAATGAATCAATTTGTTATTTAGGTGATGTCAGTCGTTGTCCTTATGGACCAAGACCACCTGAACAAGTGAAAGATTTTACAATTCAGCTTGCTGAATTTCTATTAACGAAACATATTAAGATGCTCGTAATTGCTTGCAATACTGCAACTGCTGTTGCATTGGAACCTTTGCAGAAAATGCTCTCAATTCCTGTAATCGGTGTAATAGAACCAGGCGCACGTACGGCAATCATGACGACAACAAACAATCAAGTACTTGTATTAGGTACTGAAGGTACCATTAAATCTGAGGCCTATCGTGATAAGATTAAATCCATCAATCCTAAAATAGATGTCAATGGTGTAAGTTGTCCGGATTTTGTGCCTTTAGTTGAGCAGGTAAGATATAAAGATCCTACAATATCAAATATCGTTATCCATAAAACTTTACGCGACTGGCGTCATGATAAGAGTGATACAGTCATTTTAGGATGTACACACTATCCATTATTACAGGATTATATTGAAAAGTATTTTGAAGGTGAAAAGAAAGTAATTTCATCTGGATTAGAAACGGCCAGAGAAGTAAGTGCATTACTTACATTTAGTCAGGAACATGCGAAATATAATGAAACGCCACATCATGAATTTTATGTTAATGGACCAACAGAGAAATTTTCCCGTATCGCTAAAGAATGGTTAAACGATGAAAGCTTAAAAATACAATCAATACACTTGGAGGATATATGAAAGATATCGTAATCGCAACAGGTAATCAAGGAAAAATCAATGATTTTAAACATATCTTTAAAGACTATAATGTTATAGGTATTAAAAGTTTGATTCCAAACTTCGATGTAGAAGAAACGGGAACAACATTTGAAGAAAATGCTGCGTTAAAGTCAGAATACGGAGCAAAAATGTTAAATAAAATTGTTATTAGTGATGACTCAGGATTAGAAGTTGATGCACTTGATAATGCACCTGGCGTATATTCAGCACGTTATTCGGGAGAAGATGCGACTGATGAGAAGAATCTTGAGCTTGTGCTTAAAAATATGCAGGATAAAGATAATCGTCAGGCAAGATTTGTATGTGTGATTGCAGTCAGTATTCCAGGTAAAGATACACGCACTTTCCGTGGTGAAGTAGAAGGAGAATTACTACATGAACCTAAAGGGGAAAATGGATTTGGTTATGATCCGATATTTTATGTAGAAAGTAAAGGTAAGACGACAGCAGAAATGACTGGAGAAGAAAAGGCACAGATTTCACATAGAGGTAAAGCAATACAAAAAATGCTGGATTCTGGCATAATCGAGGAGGCGTAATAATGAAGTGGGTTGTTGTGAGTGATAATCATTCTATGAAAAATATATTAACCGATATTGTATCAATTCATGATGATGCAGACGTCTATATTCATCTTGGTGATTCAGAATTTGATTATAATGATGCTGAATTAAAGCCTTATATTAAAATAAAAGGAAACTGTGATTACGGAAAAGATTTTTATGATACATTTGAATTACAGCAAAAAGATATTAATGCATTTTTAACGCATGGACATCTTTATCAAGTTGGTAATGGGCGTGAACGTTTAGCCAGTGTTGCACGTGATGCAGATTGTCAAATCGCTTTATATGGTCATCTGCATGTTAAACGTGTTGAACTAGTTGAAGGTGTAGTATGTATTAATCCAGGCTCTATTGCACAGTCAAGAAGTCAGGAAGAAGAAACATACGCTGTTCTAACTTTTGATGAAAGTGATAAGATGGTAACTTTCTATAATCAGCAGCATGATATTGTTGGTAAAGAGATATTAATTTTTTAGAGTGTCAATTGAACGATAAAAATTAAGATAACAGTGATGCTATCTTAATTTTTATTGTTAAATTAGAATAAATGTGTAAATATACTTTATTTATTATGGTTATCAATTAATTTCCTTACCAAATGTTATTGACTTTATAGTCAGAAGTTGATTATAATTAATCTTGTCTTAAAAAATTAAGTCCTGGTAGCTCAGCTGGATAGAGCAACGGCCTTCTAAGCCGTCGGTCGGGGGTTCGAATCCCTCCCAGGACGCTAAAAAACCGCTAATTCATTTTAGCGGTTTTCTTTTTGTATTTTTTAAAATACATTACTGATAGTATCTTCAAAAATGATGGCATCTTCCCTTACAGATCGCAGTGGTGTTTTATTGATTACAATGAGATATTTGCCATGAAACAAATCTACAAATCCTGCTGCAGGATAAACTGATAGAGAAGTTCCGGCAACGATCAGCATATCTGCTGAATTGATTGCCTGAATCGCACTTTCTATCGTATTAGTATCTAGCGCTTCTTCATACATAACGATGTCTGGTCTTACAATACCTCCATCTTTAGGGCATCTTGGAATGCCTGCTTCATCTAATGTCAATTCATTAAGTGAATAATTTTGATTGCATTCAATACAAGAGTTATTGATTACTGTGCCGTGTAATTCAAGTACTTTTGATGAACCTGCGAGTTGGTGTAATCCATCGATATTTTGAGTGACGACAGTTACGTCTTTACCGTTATCTTCAAGTGTTCGAAGGAAAGTATGTGCAAGGTTCGGCTGTGCATCTGGATATACAAGTTTGTCGAAGTGGAAATCAAAGTAATGCTTTGGATATCGTTTAAAGAATGAATGAGAAATAATTTGTTCAGGTGAAAATTCTGAATTAGTTTCCTGCATAAATATTCCATTAGCAGATCTGAAGTCTGGTATGCCACTTTCAGTCGATACGCCAGCTCCTCCGAAGAATACGATTTTCTTACTATCAAGTAATGCTTGTTTAAATTGTTGGATACGCATTATTCTTCTCCTTTCATCAATATAATAAGTTTATCATGACGTGTCATTGTGCTCAATTTTGCAACTTTGTATGAATTCAGATATAATCAACATTTGTGAGTTTAGTAATCGTTTCGAATTGTTATCTCATTATAATAAGCTTAAATATATTTGAGTTAGCATAGAAATTTGGTTAAAATTTAACTAAGACAGATTTAAGGAGTATTGTATGAATAAATTTGATGAACAAATAATAGTGGTGAATCGTGAAACCATCTTTAATCATGAGAAAAATCATTTTAATGGCTTTATTTCTATAGAAAATCAAAAGGCGTTAGAAATTTATGAAACACTATCTAAATACGAAGTGAAACGTCGCGGTGATATGGAAGAGGATCCTTCATATAAGCAATTGATTTCATATTGTATCCTAGAAAATGAAAACGATGAGATATTAGTATATGAACGTTTAACAGGTGGTGGTGAAGCGCGTCTTCATGGGTTAAGCTCAATTGGTATCGGCGGTCATATGAATCAGCTAGATGATACTCAGATTGAAGGGGTGTTACTAGATAATGCTGCACGTGAATTAGAAGAAGAAGTAGGCGTTAAAGATGTTAACCCACTAAATTTAAATTTAATCGGTTTTATTAACGATGATGACAATGAAGTTGGCCGTGTACATATCGGTTTAGTATTTAAACTAAAAGTTAAAGCGTCTGAAGTTTATGTGAATGAAACAGATACTTTAAAGATAGAATGGAAACCGGAAAATACTTTAATGCAAGTTGATGAATATGAATCATGGTCACGTATTATCATAGAATCTATATATAATGTAGGTCATTAGTATGTCTGATATTATTATCTTTCCGAAGTTGCAAGGAAATTTAATGAAACAGATAAAAGCAGCAATGAAGCGTGCAGATTATGAAACAGCATATGATTTATTCAATGATTATGAAAAGCATTTCGAGTTAACTGAAGACGAGCATCTTATAAAACTGGATTGTCTTTATCAGTTAGAGAGTTTCCTTGAATTACGTGAAGAATCTAGTATATTGCTTAATCAAGGACATTACGCATATTCAACAATTGTTCCGTATTTTATAGAAAGTTTATTAAAATTGAAACAATATAAAACGGTGATTGAGTTAATTGAAGGGCTGCGTAGTGAAGATGTTGATCACAAACTGATAGTGTCACTTATGCCTTTTTATGATGAGGCAAATCATCAGTTGAATAAAAGAAATGATGCACATTTAAAGTTTATACAGACTTTTAAAGATAATGATTACAATAAACAGCTTGAATTGATTATGGAGTTGATAGAATCTGAAGATTTTCGATTCCAGATGAGCTTTGTTCAGCTATTAGAATATAATGAAATACATCCTGTAATTAGCAGTATGATGATAGAGTATTTATTATTATCGAACTTTAAAGGTGAAGTGAAATTTACTAAGCTCAATGTCGATACTAGAATCAATGTTTCGAATTTAAACACGATGGTCCATTCATCATTCATGTCTGAAGTAGTTGCAGAAGTTAAAGCATACTATGAGAACAATAGTCCGAACATCGTTGATGTTATTGTAGAAACGATGAAGTTACACAATACTGTAATGCATCCAATTCACTTTCAGACATTCTTTAATAGCGCTACTCTAACTGTTGTGGATGCTTATATTGCAATGTTTAATAGACTATTTAATATTGAAGACAGTGCGATAGATTTGTCTAATACACAATTTGAAGATATAATTAAAGCTATTAATTTACTAGAAAATTATAATCTGATACATGAATAAAAACATGTTAGATACATAGATAGATGTAAGTATTATCATGGCATTGATAAAAAAATATAAAAAATGATATTATAGTTTGTAATTTCAGCTAAAAATGTTGAAGCAAGATTGTTATATGCTATAATTAATGAGTTGAAAAAATTTTAGAAAAACGTGGAGGAATTACACATGTCAGCAAAATGGGAAAAACAAGAAGGTAATGAAGGATTATTAACAGTAACAGTTCCTGAAGAGGAAGTTAAAGCTGGATTAGATAAAGCATTCGCTAAAGTTGTTAAACAAGTTAACGTACCAGGTTTCCGTAAAGGAAAAATGCCTCGTCAAATGTTCGAACAACGTTTCGGTGTTGAATCTTTATTCCAGGATGCATTAGATATCATCTTACCGGATGCATATGCTAACGCAATCGATGAAGTAGGTATTAACCCTGTAGATCGTCCTGAAATTGATGTAGAACAAATGGAAAAAGGTAAAGAATTAATCTTTACTGCTAAAGTTACTGTAGAACCAGAAGTTGAATTAGGTGATTACAAAGGTCTTGAAGTTGAAAAATTTGAGACTGAAGTAACTGAAGAAGAATTAAATGAAGCAATCAATGCTGATCTAGCACGTAAAGCTGAATTAGTTGTTAAAGAAGAAGGCGAAGTTGCTGAAGGCGATGTTGTTAACTTAGACTTTGATGGTTATGTTAATGATGAAGCATTCGAAGGTGGAAAAGCTGAAGGATACGATTTAGAAATCGGTTCAGGTCAATTTATTCCTGGTTTCGAAGAGCAATTAGTTGGAACTAAAGTTGGCGACGAAAAAGACGTTAACGTTACATTCCCTGAAGAATACCATGCTGAAGAATTAGCTGGTAAAGAAGCAGTGTTTAAAGTAAAAATCAACGAAGTTAAATCTAAAGAAGTACCTGAATTAGATGATGAAATGGCTAAAGAATTAGATGATTCAGTTGATTCAGTTGATGCTTATAAAACTAAATATAAAGCAGATTTAGAAGAACAAAAGAAATTACAAGCTGAAAACGATACGAAAGAAAGCTTAGTAATGCAAGCAGTTGAAAATGCTAAAGTAGATATCCCTGAAGCAATGATCAACACAGAATTAGATCGTATGATGCAAGAATTTGAACAACGTATTGCACAACAAGGTTTAAATTTAGAATTATACTTCCAGTTCTCAGGTCAAACTGAAGAGCAATTAAAAGAGAGCATGAAAGCTGATGCTGAACAACGTGTTAAAACGAACTTAACTTTAGCTGCGATTGCTAATGCTGAAAATATTGAAGTAAGCGATGCAGATGTTGATGCAGAACTTACAAAAATGAGTGAGCAGTTCGGTATGTCAGTTGAAGATATTAAAGCTGCATTAGGTAATGGAGCAATCTTAAAAGACGATCTTCGTATCCAAAAAGCAATTGACGTTTTAGTTTCTGAATCTAAAACTAAATAATAAGTAGTATTGTATATAGTTTAACTATCAATATAATCAGAAACCGAACAAACCGTAAAATCGCTTTTGATTTTTAAGTTTGTTCGGTTTTGTTATGATAATGATTAATTTAAATTATAGATAAATAAAAAGCAGATGATTTTCGAATTAAAAGTTTGCAAACAACAGGAAACTTTAGTATATTCTTTAAAAGATAGGGGTGTTAAGTGTGTCTAAATTTAATGAAGAAGAGAACTTAAAATGCTCATTCTGTGGTAAGGATCAAGATCAGGTTAAGAAACTTGTAGCAGGTAGTGGTGTATACATTTGTAACGAATGTATCGAATTATGTTCAGAAATCGTTGCTGAAGAACTTAAAACGATTGAACATGAAGAAATCACTGAAATTCCTAAACCACATGAAATGTTAGCTTTATTAGATGAATATGTAATTGGTCAGACAAAAGCGAAAAAAGCGCTGTCTGTTGCAGTATATAATCATTATAAACGTATTTTTAAACCGATGGATGAAGAAGAGGTTGAATTACAAAAAAGTAATATCGCTTTAATTGGTCCAACGGGTTCAGGTAAAACGTTATTAGCACAAACTTTAGCACGTTCATTAAACGTTCCATTTGCAATTGCAGATGCAACAAGTTTAACTGAAGCGGGTTATGTAGGTGAAGACGTTGAAAACATTTTGCTCCGTTTAATTCAAGCGGCTGATTTTGATATTGAACGTGCTGAAAAAGGGATTATCTATGTCGATGAAATCGATAAGATTGCCCGTAAATCAGAAAATACATCGATTACGCGCGATGTAAGTGGTGAAGGTGTACAACAAGCGTTACTTAAAATTTTAGAAGGTACTGTTGCAAGTGTTCCGCCACAAGGTGGTAGAAAACACCCAAACCAGGAATTTATTCAGATTGATACGACGAATATTCTATTTATTTTAGGTGGCGCGTTTGATGGTATTGATGAAGTGATTAAACGTCGTCTCGGTGAAAAAGTTATTGGATTTACCGGAATTAAAGAGAAAGATTTTGATGATGAGACGCTTTTATCACAAATTAAACCAGAAGATTTACAAAGCTATGGGTTAATACCTGAATTTATCGGTCGTATTCCTGTAGTCGCTAACCTTGAACAACTTGATGTTGAAGCGCTGAAAAGTATTTTGACACAACCTAAGAATGCCTTGGTTAAGCAATATACTAAAATGCTTGCTTTAGATGAAGTTGAATTAGAGTTTACTGAGGAAGCTTTAACAGCGATCAGCCAGTTAGCAATTGAAAGGAAAACAGGTGCGCGTGGATTACGTTCAATTATTGAAGAATCCATGATGGACGTAATGTTCGACATTCCTTCACTAGAAAATGTTAAACGCGTTGTTATTACAGAAGCTGCAATAAAAGATGATGCTGCGCCAGAAATGTATGATGCAGATGATAAATTAATTAATGATATTGTAACTTCAGCATAAAACCTGCCGTATGGTGGGTTTTTTACTATTTATAAATCAATTATCATATATTTATTAAAAAATCGTGTATAATAGTAAGACGTAAATGAAGAATAGGAGAAAGTCATGAATATAAATCCAAATAATGTAGAAATATTAATCAGCGCAGTAAAACCTGAACAGTATCCAGATACAGGTTTACCGGAAGTTGCTTTAGCTGGACGTTCGAATGTTGGTAAATCATCTTTTATAAATACGATGATTGGCCGTAAGAGTATGGCACGTATCTCTTCGAAGCCAGGTAAGACACAAACATTAAATTTCTTTAAGATTGATGACCAATTAGTCTTTGTCGATGTACCTGGATATGGGTATGCAAAAGTTTCTAAAACAGAGCGTGAACGCTGGGGAAAGATGATTGAGACATATATTACGACCCGTGAGCCTTTAGCGGTTGTTATTCAACTTGTTGATATACGTCATAATCCTAGTGAAGATGACAGATTAATGTACGACTTTTTAAAACATTATGATATACCAACAATCGTTATCGCTACGAAAGAAGATAAAATTCCTAAAGGAAAAGTTCAGAAACATCTTAAGGTGATTAAACAAGATTTGGATATGGATCCAGATGATACACTTATTAGTTATTCTTCATTAAGTAATGCCAAGAATGATTTAATCCTTAATGCAATTGAGAAGTACTTAAAATAATTTGTGAATTTTTAGTGACGAATATTTATATTTTGTAAATAAAACATAAAAGAAATGTTAGTATAGAAGTAATGGCAAAAAAATGGGGGCGGAATACATGCATATCGTTGTTGTGAGTGTGAATCACAAAACAGCTGATGTGAGTTTGAGGGAGAAACTTACATTTTCAGATGAAACGATTGAACGTGCACATAGTGCACTTATTAATCAAAAATCAGTGTTAGAAGGTGTAATCCTATCCACATGTAATAGAACAGAAATCTATGCTGTCGTTGATCAGGTGCATACAGGTAGATATTATATAAAATCATTTTTATCTGAATGGTTTGATGTGGATATAGACATCGTTAAATCAGTAACAGATGTAAAAGTTGGACATGCTGCAATTTACCATCTATTTAAAGTAATTACAGGACTAGATTCAATTGTACTAGGTGAAACTCAAATTTTAGGTCAAATGAGAGATAGTTTCTTACTTGCTCAAACAGAAGGTACAACAGGTACGATTTTTAATCGTTTATTCAAAGATGCAATTACGCTTGCAAAGAAAGCACATGCTGAAACAGATATTTCTTCAAAAGCAGTATCTGTTTCGTATGCAGCAGTTGAATTATCTAAGAAAGTCTTAGGCACATTAGAAAATAAAAAAATCTTAATCATTGGTGCCGGAGAAATGGCTGAGCTTGCATTAGAGAACTTAGTAGGTTCTGGTGCAGCGGAGATTACCGTAATTAATCGTACAGCAGAAAAAGCAATCTCTCTTGCAGATAAATACGGTGGGAGTCAAAAATCTATGGATGAATTACAATGTGCATTAATTGAAAATGATATTGTTATTTCTTCTACAAGTGCTCAGGATTTTATTATTACGAAACCGATGATGTATGATTTAATGAAGATGCGTAATAATCGTTCAATCGTATTAATTGATATTGCAGTGCCACGTGACATTGATCCTGCTGTGAATGATATTGATCTTATCTTTAACTACGACGTTGATGATCTTAAAGGATTAGTGGATGCAAATTTAGCTGAGCGTCAAAAAGCAGCAAATATCATCGAGACGATGATAGATACACAAGTCGAAGATTTTATTGCCTGGATTAATATGCTAGGTGTTGTACCAGTTATTACTGCATTACGTGAAAAAGCATTACGTATTCAGGAAACAACGATGGAAAGTATTGATCGTAAAATGCCGGACTTAACAGATCGTGAAAGAAAAGTAATTTCTAAACATATGAAGAGTATCATCAATCAAATGTTAAAAGACCCAATTTCACAGGCAAAAGAAATTAGTGGTTCTGAAAATAGAGAAGCAGAACTTCAGTTTTTCCAGGATATCTTTAATATTTCAAATGAAGTTGAAAGTTTAAATCAAAATGTAACGATGGTACATCGTACGGAAGAGAGCTTTACGTTAAGTCCTAAACATTAGGTGATAAAATGAATGAATTATTATTAATGCGTTTACATGAAGCAATACTTATTCTATACATGATAAGTATTGCTTGTTATTTCTTTGACTTTGTAGAGAAGTCACCCCGACTTAAACGTTATGGATATTTATTATTACTTAGCGTATTTGTTTTGCAGTCAATTTCAATTATCTTGTTTATTTTTATAGTGGGGCGAATTCCTATAGAAACGATCAATGAAGGTTTCTATTTTTTTACGTGGCTCATAATTTTGATATCATTAATATTATCTAAGGTAATTCGAACAGAGTTTTTTATCTTTTTGATGAATTTAATAGGATTCGTATTTATGATGATTCATACGTTTCAACCTTTAGATCTTTCTACTGGAACAACTGTTTCACATATGATGAATGAACTATTGTGGATACATGTTACACTTGCAATAGTTTCTTATGTCATGTATTTAATAGCTGCTTTGCATGCCGTGTTATACTTAATACAAATGCACCAATTAAAACAAAAGAAATTTAATCATAAATTTTTCAGAATAAGTGATCTGGAAAGTTTGAGTCGATTTGTACAAATATTCTCGATAATTGGCTGCGTTATGTTAATGATTTCATTAATATTAGGCATTTACTGGGGAATTACTTTTGAAGGGAAATCCATCTGGACGGACTCTAAAGTGTTAGGTTCACTGTTACTACTTATCGGTTATTCCGTATATATATTTTTACATCAAAAAAACAAGTTGATGATGCATAGATTGATGGATTTTAATATCGTGTTATTCTTATTATTACTCATTAATTATTTAATCATTTCTCGTTTTTCAGGATTCCACCAGTTATTCTATTAATATTTGGAGGCTAATATGAAAAAATTTATCGTTGGTTCTAGAAGAAGTCAGCTTGCACTTACTCAAAGCAAGCAGTTTATCGCTAAACTTAAAGAAAAGAATCCAGGCGTTGAAATAGAAATTAAAGAGATTGTGACTAAAGGCGACCAGATTGTTAATGTGCAATTATCTAAAGTTGGTGGAAAAGGATTGTTCGTTAAAGAAATTGAAGCTGCGCTTTATAATAAAGAAATTGATTTTGCGATTCATTCTTTAAAAGATGTACCAAGTGTATTGCCAGAAGGGCTCACATTAGGTTGTATTCCAGATAGAGAAGATGCACGAGATGCATTTATTTCTAAAGGACACGTTAAGTTATCTGACTTAAAAGAAGGTGCAATTGTAGGGACATCGTCTTTACGTCGTGGCGCTCAAATATTAAATTTATACCCACATCTTAATATAGAATGGATTCGTGGAAATATTGATACACGACTTAAAAAGCTTGAAACTGAAAACTTTGATGCCATTATATTAGCTGCGGCTGGACTTAACCGTATGGGTTGGGGTGAAGATATTGTAACAGAATATCTTGATCCTGAAACAATGCTTCCAGCTATTGGGCAAGGCGCTTTAGGGATTGAATGTCGTATTGATGATTTAGAGACGCTTTCATTACTTGCTACCGTTCACAACAGTGAAACTGAAGTATGCACACAGGCAGAGCGCGAATTTTTAAAACTTATGGATGGCAGCTGTCAAGTACCGATTGCGGGACATGCAGTAATGTCTAATGATGAAATTACTTTTACCGGTCTGATTATGTCTACTGACGGTAAAGAGAAATATAAAGTAACTGAATCAGGTACTGACCCTGTTGCATTAGGTGCGAAAGTAGCTGATGCCATGCAACGAAATGGTGCACAAAAGATTATCGAAACTTTAAATAATACGCCAAAATCAAATTAGAGGATGGTAACCATGAAGCCAATTGTATTGATGACAGATAGTAAATTGTATAAGGATGAGCGCGTTGAAATTATTCACCTACCGTTTATCGGTGTTGAACCTCTTCCTGTACAACCTACACGTCAGCACTATGATTGGCTTATTTTTACGAGTAAAAATGCAGTAGAAATCTTTTTTAAACTGTATGCTCATGTTACTTTTGAAAATATCGCTGCGATAGGAATAAAAACAAAAGAACATATTGAACATTACAATCATAAAGTAGCATTTATGCCGTCTCAATTTAATCAGGAAAGTTTCATCGATGAAATGGATAATATATTTTGTCACAGTACAGTGTGTTTACCTATTTCAACAGAAGCGAGACCGAAAATGTATGAAGCATTGAAATCTTTGGCGGATGTCGATAGAATTGATTTATACAGTCCTGTAAAAATTGATGAAAATATTAATTCAGCATTACAATTGATGCGAACACAGCAGGTAGACTGGATAACTTTCATGTCACCATCTAGTGTTAATGCGTTTGGTAAACAGAAATTAGAACAGTATATATCTGTTATGGCGATTGGCCATGTCACGAGCAGTGCATTAAATCAATTAAATATTGAGCATTATGTAAGTCAGTTTGAAACGAAGAAGAGTATGATTGATACTATATTGAATATAGAAAACAAGAGAAAAGGTGGATTATAATGAATTTTGATAGACATAGACGTTTACGTTCTTCAATTAATATGCGAAACATGGTAAGAGAAACGAGTATTGCGAAGAGAGATTTAATCTATCCAATATTCGTCGTTGAAAAAGACGATGTAAAAAATGAGATTACATCAATGCCGGGGATTTACCAGTGGAGTTTAAATATTGTTGAAGAAGAAATTAAAAATGCATATGATTCAGGAATTCGTGCAATTATGTTTTTTGGCATCCCGAATCATAAAGACGAATGTGGTACAGGCGCATTTGATGATGATGGTGTTATTCAGAAGGCAACTCGTTTAGCGAAGTCATTATATCCGGATTTACTCGTATTAGCGGATACTTGTTTATGTGAATATACAGACCATGGTCATTGTGGTGTGCTAGATGATCATACACATGACGTCATCAATGATGAAACGTTACCCCTTCTTGTTAAAACAGCAGTTTCTCAAGCGAAAGCGGGCGCAGATATTATTGCGCCAAGTAATATGATGGATGGATTTGTTGCAGAAATTCGTAAAGGTTTAGATGAAGCTGGCTTTATTAATATTCCGATTATGAGCTACGGTATTAAATATGCGTCAGCATTTTACGGTCCATTCCGTGATGCAGCTGAGAGTGCGCCAAGTCATGGTGATAGAAAGACATATCAAATGGATCCGGCAAATCGCCTTGAAGCACTACGTGAGCTACAAAGTGATGAAAAAGAAGGTTGCGACATGATGATTATTAAACCAGCTTTAAGTTATTTAGATATTATTCGTGATGTACGTAATAATAGTAATCTTCCGATTGTTGCATATAATGTCAGCGGAGAATATTCAATGACAAAAGCTGCTGCAGCAAATGGCTGGATAGATGAAGAACGCGTTGTAATGGAACAGATGCTTTCAATGAAACGTGCTGGTGCAGATATGATTATTACTTATTTTGCGAAAGACATTTGTAATTACATCGATAAAGGAGAATACTAATATGAATTTTAATAAATCACATGATGCATTCAAGTCAGCTATAGAATTAATGCCTGGAGGCGTTAACAGTCCAGTGCGTGCATTTAAAAGTGTAGATATGGATCCAATATTTATGGATCACGGTAAAGGTTCAAAAATATATGATATCGACGGCAATGAGTATATCGATTATGTATTAAGCTGGGGACCGTTAATTTTAGGTCATGCTGATGAAAAAGTTACGGATGAACTTCAAAAAGCTATCTTGAAAGGTAGTAGTTTTGGTGCACCTACAACACTGGAAAATGAAATGGCAAAACTTGTGATTGAACGTGTGCCGTCAGTTGAGATGGTTCGTATGGTATCAAGTGGGACAGAAGCAACCCTTGCTGCACTTCGTTTAGCACGCGGATATACCGGAAAAAATAAAATATTAAAGTTTATCGGATGTTATCACGGACATAGTGATTCATTATTGATTAAAGCAGGATCTGGTGTAGCAACGCTTGGATTACCTGACTCACCAGGTGTACCTAAAGGAACTGCTGAGAATACCATTACAGTTCATTACAATGATTTAGATGCAGTTCAAGTTGCTTTTGAAAAATATGGTGATGATATTGCGTGTATAATTGTAGAACCAGTAGCCGGGAATATGGGCGTCGTGCCACCAGTCAAAGGGTTCTTACAAGGTTTACGTGATATTACGACACAATACGAAGCATTACTTATCTTTGATGAAGTGATGACAGGTTTTAGAGTAGATTATAATTGTGCACAAGGATACTTCGGTGTGACACCTGATTTAACGTGTCTTGGAAAAGTTATAGGTGGAGGACTGCCTGTTGGGGCTTTTGGTGGTAAACGTGAAATTATGGAGAACATCGCTCCAGCCGGTAGTATTTATCAGGCGGGAACGTTAAGCGGTAATCCTTTAGCTATGACAGGTGGATATTATACTTTAAGCCAATTAACTAAGGAGAGCTATGTGCACTTTAATCAATTAGGTGATCAGTTAGAAAAAGGATTATATGAGGTGTTTAATAAACATAACGTACCGATTACTGTAAATAGAGCAGGCAGTATGATTGGTTACTTCCTGAACGATGAAAAAGTGACGAACTTTGAAATTGCTGCTCAATCAGATTTGAAATTATTTGCAGCGATGTACAAGGAAATGGCGAATAATGGCGTGTTCTTACCACCTTCACAATTTGAGGGGATGTTTATGTCTACACAACATAGTAGCGATGATATTGATAAGACGTTAAATGCATTTGATATGTCCTTATCTAAAGTCAAAAAATAAAAAATTAAATACGAAAATTTAAATATAAATATTTTTGAAAAGGAACAATTATCGATTGTATGTGATTATTGTTCCTTTTTTATTATTATTGTAATTTGAAAGAATATAGTACAATATATTTTATTGAATATAGTGAAAATTTCTTTCGAACAATGTCTGCTACAAATTAAAAATGAAAAAAAAGCATCGCGTTATGCATTGATAATAAAGGTTTTTAGGCACTTTTTGAATTTTTTTCGAGCAAAAATGTTTATAACTATGTTTTTAAGGTTATCTTACTTATGTAATTAATTTTCAATTACATAAAAACAATTTGTGGAGGTAGTTATCATGTCAAACAATAGAAACGATAATAACAGAAATAATCAAGACAGAGATGTAATTTATAATTCAGAAACTGATCGTAACAAAACGCACGTTACGCATCAAGCAGACGGCGACACTTACAAAGATGGCCGTAAAGTTCGTGAAGGTGAACATCATGATAAGGTCGTAGTTGAAGAACATGACCGTGTACGTCATGATCACATCGAACGTGAACCTAAGAAGAAAAGCCCATGGGCATGGTTATTACCATTATTATTACTTGCTTTATTAGCAATCTTAGCGTTAAGTTTCTGTAATAATAAAGATGATAATGATGATAAAGACAAAACAGATACAGAAACAACTACTGAAGAAAAAGCAACGACAGAAGAAGAAACTACTGAAGATGCTACAACTGAAGAAGCTTCAATCAAAAAGTTTGATCTTGCAACAATCACAAACTTTGATTTAGCTGCTTAATATAATTAATTAACAGGACTCGATATGAGTCCTGTTTTTTTGTTATAAGCAATTTATATGTTTTTTTTTTATTCTTCTATATATTAATAGTAACAAATGTTATTTTATCGTATTAAATTTGATGGAAGTGTTTTTTATGAGTTATTTATTATTATTTTTAATCAGTATTACTTTTAGTCTCATATTAGCTCAGATAGGTATGATACTACCATGGTTATTTGGTCCGATTTTAGCTACGATAATGCTCAGGAAATTTACCGCCTTAACATATAGGTGGCCAAAGTGGCTTGGTGATATCGGATTATATATTCTTGGCGCGCAAATTGGTGTATCTTTTACGAAAGAAATTTTTGTAGATATTGCTAATGATTTCTGGTCTGTCATATTTTTAAGTTTAATGATTATTCTTTGTGCTGTTGTTATTTCATTTTTATTTAAACGCATTGTTAATTGTACAACGGAGACTGCTTTACTGGCGTCCATTCCAGGTGCATTAAATCAAATGATCGTAATGGCAGAAGACAATAAAAATGCCAACATCTTAGTAGTAACTCTTGCACAAACGTCTCGTTTATTGTTCGTAATTATGATTGTACCGTTTATTTCTAGTATGACTTCAGACAATCATGAACGTTATCAAATTGATAAAGCAAAGCAGTTATTTGAAGTTGTATCGCTTGATCAAATTGTTATGATTGTTGCGATGATTGCGGCAGGTATATATATTTTAAAGCTTATCCATTTTCCTGTGCCAGATATGTTAGGTCCGACATTTGCCATATTAATCTGGAATTTAAGTACGGGATTAAATTTTACTGTTCCGATGCCATTGATAAACTTTGCACAATTATTGTTTGGTGTACGTATTGGATTGCAAATGTATGATTTATCTAGTCAGATAAATAAAAGATTGTTTATAGGGATTTTTGTACAAAATATACTGCTTATCATATGCGCTATTGTTTTGAGTATCGTTATCAATATTTTTACGGATCATAATTTTAACGATGTTTTCTTAAGTGCAGCACCAGGTGGGATGGCACAGATAATCGTGGTCGCTCTTGAGACAGGGGCAAATGTTGCGATGATATCAAGCTATCATATTTTTAGAATTTTTCTTATTTTATTAATTGTAGCGCCAATGATGTCCTGGTATTTAACGCATAGACTGAATAGTGATATAGGCAGTGGTGATTGACAGTTAAATGATAATCTTATACAATATGTTTAACTAAATATTCCTACAGGAAGAGTAGTTAGATGGATATCAAAGAGAGTGCATGGCTGGTGGAAATGCATATTGAAATTTAACGAAGGTAGCCTGACATAAAATGTGCTTTGAACCTAAGTAGAAGTACACGTGTGAGAGCGTTAATCGAAATGAGTGCAGCGTAAGCTGAATTTAGGTGGTACCACGGTTATCCCGTCCTATTGTTATAGGACGGGATTTTTTTGCAGGAAATTTTGGAATATTAATATTGGAGGAATGACTATGGATACAAAATACAATCCACAACAAGTAGAGCAAGGACGTTACCAGGAATGGTTAGATAAAGGTTTATTTAAAGCGACAGAGGACGATCATAAGAAGCCATTTACTATAGTGATTCCGCCACCGAATGTTACTGGTAAATTGCATATTGGACATGCATGGGATACAACTTTACAAGATATTATTACGCGTATAAAACGCATGCAAGGTTATAACACATTATACTTACCTGGGATGGATCATGCCGGTATTGCGACACAAGCCAAAGTTGAAGCGAAGTTACGTGAAGAAGGTATTTCACGTCATGATATTGGTCGTACAAAATTTTTAGAACATACGATGGATTGGAAAGAAGAATATGCAGGTTTTATTCGTGACCAATGGGCGAAACTTGGCTTAGGGCTAGATTATTCTCGTGAACGATTCACCCTAGATGAAGGATTAAGTGAAGCGGTTAAAGAAGTATTCGTTAAAATGTATGATAAAGGTTTAATTTACCGTGGCGAGCGTATTATTAACTGGGATCCAGCAGCGCGAACTGCATTAAGTGATATCGAAGTTATACATGAGGAAGTTGAAGGCGCATTCTATCATATTAAATATCCATATGCAGAAGGTGAAGGATTTATTGAAATTGCAACAACACGTCCTGAAACATTACTAGGTGATACTGCTGTTGTTGTACATCCAGAAGATGAACGATATAAAGATGTAATCGGTAAAACAGTTATCTTGCCAATCGTTGAACGTGAGTTACCTATTTTAGGTGATGATTATGTAGAGATGGATTTTGGTAGTGGTGCAATGAAAGTTACTCCAGCGCATGATCCAAATGACTTTGAAATCGGTAATCGTCATAATCTAGAACGCATCAATGTAATGAATGAAGACGGTACGATGAACGAATTAGCTGGTAAATATGCTGGTATGGACCGCTTTGAATGTCGTAAGGCGCTTGTGCAAGACTTACAGGATGCTGGTCTGATGATTAAAATTGAGAAACATATGCATCAGGTTGGTCATAGTGAAAGAAGCGGCGCGATTGTAGAACCTTATCTTTCAAAACAATGGTTCGTAAAAATGGCTCCTTTAGCAGAGCAATCATTAGATTTTCAAAAGACTGATGAAAAAATTGAATTTGTTCCGCCACGTTTTGAAGGCACATTTAATCGCTGGATGGAAGGTATCCATGATTGGTGTATATCACGTCAGTTATGGTGGGGACATCAAATTCCTGCATGGTATCACAATGAAACAGGAGAATTATACGTAGGTAAAGAAGCACCTGTTGATAGTGAAAACTGGACACAGGATGAAGATGTTCTAGATACTTGGTTCTCAAGTGCACTATGGCCTTTCTCTACGCTTGGCTGGCCAAATGTGGATGCAGAAGATTTCAAACGTTTCTATCCGACAAATGTGCTTGTTACAGGATATGATATTATCTTCTTCTGGGTTGCTCGTATGATCTTCCAGGGTATTGAATTTACAGAGACGAAACCTTTTAATGAAGTATTGATTCATGGACTGGTGCGTGCCGAAGATGGCCGTAAAATGAGTAAATCATTAGGTAACGGTGTAGATCCGATGGACGTTATTGAACAATATGGTGCTGATAGCTTACGCTACTTCTTAGCAACGGGATCAACTCCTGGTCAGGATTTACGTTATTCTACAGAAAAGATTGAAGCAACATGGAACTTTATCAATAAAATATGGAATGCTTCTCGATTCAGTATTATGAACATCGGAGAAGATTTTAAAGCGAGCGATATTAAATTAGATGGAAAAAAATCACTTGCTGATGAATGGATTTTAACACGTCTAAATGAAACGATAGAAGAAGTAACACGTTTAGCAGATAAGTATGAATTTGGTGAAGTTGGTCGAGTACTATATAATTTCATCTGGGACGAATTCTGTGACTGGTATATTGAAATGAGTAAAATACCGATGAACGGTGAAGATGAAGAAGCAAAACAAATGACGCGTTCAATTTTAGCATATACGTTAGATTCAATTATGCGAATGATGCATCCTTTTATGCCTTTCGTTACAGAAAGCATCTGGCAGAACTTACCGGTTGAAGGTGATTCGATCGTTACAGCGAGCTGGCCGGAAGTGCGTCCTGAGCTTTCGAATATTGAAAGTAAGAAATCTATGGAACAGCTTATGGAAATCATTCGTGCCGTGAGAAATACACGTAATGAAGTGAATACGCCAATGAGTAAGCAGATTCCGATGATGATTAAGACGAATCATCAGGCAACGACTGAACGCCTTGAAACAGAAAGACCTTTTATCGAGCGTTTCTGTAATCCAAGTGAATTAACAATCAGTACTGAAGTTGATATGCCTGAAGAAGTGATGACTACAGCTGTAACAGGTGGATTGGTTATCTTACCATTAGAAGGTTTAATTGACATGGACAAAGAAATTGAACGATTAGAAAAAGAGTTAAAGAAATGGGCTTCAGAGTTAGACCGTGTAAATAAAAAGTTAAGTAATGAAAAGTTCGTATCTAAAGCACCTGAGAAAATAATAAATGAAGAAAAAGAAAAACAAGCACTTTATACAGAAAAATATGAAAGTGTTCAAGCACGATTAAATCAATTGAACAGGAAGTAATCATATGAATTATTTAGAGAGCTTATATTGGATCCATGAACGTTATAAATTTGGTATTAAGCCGGGCATTAAACGTATGGAATGGATGCTTGACCGATTAGATCATCCAGAGAGAAATATTAATGGGATTCATGTAGTAGGTACAAATGGTAAAGGTTCAACCGTAAGTTATTTAAAGAATGCATTAATTGAAAATAACTATTCGGTAGGAACTTTTACATCACCTTATATAGAAACTTTCAATGAACGTATCAGTCTTAATGGTTTGCCGATTACGAATGATGAAATCGTTGAACTGGTAAGTATCGTAAAACCGGTGAGTGAGATGCTTGACGCCGAAACTGATTTAGGAGTCGCTACGGAATTTGAAATCATAACGATGATGATGTTTGTGTATTTTGGTCAGGTTCATCCGGTTGATTTTGTAATCGTAGAAGCGGGTCTTGGCGCTAAGAATGACTCGACCAACGTGTTCATGCCTATCATGACCATCTTAACAAGTATCGGTTTGGATCATACTAATATTATCGGAGATTCTTATCTGGATATTGCGAAAGAAAAATCTGGTGTAATTAAGGCTGGCGTGCCTTTCGTCTATGCTGTCAAAAACGATGAAGCAAAGGCATATTTAAATTCAGTCGTCGAAGAAAAGCACGTAAAAGGTATAAAGCTGGATCGTGATATTCAATGTATTTCAAACGGTAAGGAATTTACGTTCAGATATAAAGACTATGAACTAGAAAATATCGAGCTGAAGATGATCGGTACGCATCAACAGGAAAATGCTTCACTTGCGATTGCGACATTATTAGAGATGTTTGATCGTGGAATGATTATGCTTAATTTCAATAAAATGATCGATGCGATTGAAAACACTACATGGACTGGTCGCATTGAGACTGTTCAGGAGAATCCAACGATTATTCTTGATGGAGCGCATAACAAAGAATCTATTGATGTATTAGTAGATACTATGAAAACATATTATCCTGATCGACGTATCGATGTGTTATTCTCAGCAATTGATGGGAAACCAATCGGCAAGATGCTAAAAGCTCTGGAATCAATTGCCGATACATTTTACGTGACAGCATTTGATTTCCCGAAAGCATTACCGGTTGATACAATATATGAGAATGTAGAGCATGAAAAGAAAGTTAAAATTAAAGACTATGCAGATTTTATTAAATCGTACGATGGAGACTTATTGCTTGTTACAGGAAGTTTATATTTTATCAGTGCGGTAAAAGATAAATTAAAAAAATAATCAATATATTTTTGACAAAGCGTCTATTTATAGATTCTTTGTTTTTTTATGCAGAAATTTCAGAAAATTAGGGAATGGTATTCTAAAGGAGGAATTTATATGGAAAAAAAGTTGAAAATGCCCCATACATATTTTTTATTACTATTGATTGTCTGTGTCGCTGCAGTACTGACATATATTATACCTGCAGGTGAATTTGATAGAAAAGTCGTAGATAAACAAAATATTGTCGTAAATGGGTCATATCATGAAGTGGCACAATCTCCAGCACAGCCAATCGAGATATTTAGAGCTGTTCCACAAGGATTGATTGAAGGCGCGGAAATTATTTTTTACATCTTTATCGTCGGAGGCGCATTTGGTGTTATTCATCGCACAGATGCTATTACAACAGGTGTTAATTCTTTGATGAACCGAATTGGAAAAAATGGTAAATGGTTGATTCCAATAACTATGATTATTTTTAGTATATTAGGATTTTCAATTGGGCTGAGTGAAGAAACGATAATTTTTGTACCGATAGGAATCGCACTTGCTACAGCGCTTGGTTATGATGCGATGGTGGGAGCAAGTATGATTGCACTTGGTGCAGGGATTGGATTCCTGGGAGGCATGATAAACCCTTTCACAGTAGGAATCGCACAGAAGATAGCAGAAGTAAAATTATTTTCTGGTTGGGGTTTTAGAACAGTAGTATATTTACTTGTCCTTATATCTGGGATTGCATATGTGATGTTATATGCAAGAAAAGTAAAAAATGATCCAGGAAAAAGTTTGTTAAATCATATTAATGTTGAAGCACGTAGTACAATGAGTGAGGATGTTTTAAATACTAAATTTGATTCATTTAGAAAGCGACATGCGATCATATTAATATTGCT
The DNA here is from genome assembly GCF_003259695.1 of Macrococcus epidermidis. Classification (GTDB taxonomy): domain Bacteria; phylum Bacillota; class Bacilli; order Staphylococcales; family Staphylococcaceae; genus Macrococcoides; species Macrococcoides epidermidis. The sequence continues at coordinate 1,119,357 of NZ_PZJH01000001.1, read as the reverse complement.
GACAATAACGATTATTATTAATGTATATGGTATTTTTAAATATGAATGGTTCTTGTCACAAATGAGTGCAAACTTCTTATTGATGGGAATCGTTGCTGGCCTCATCGGAGGGTTAGGCTTAAACGGTACATTTGATGCATTACTTGAAGGGATGAAAGATATTTTATTCGGTGCAATTATCGTAGGATTTGCAAAAGCGATTGTCGTTGTTCTAACGTCAGGAAAAATAATCGATACCATCGTATTCTATATGACTGATTTTATTGATCATCTTCCGACAGCATTTTCAGTCATAGCGATGTTCATAACACAGTTAGTATTAAATTTCTTTATTCCTTCTGGATCAGGTCAAGCAATGACTACTATGCCAATTATGGTACCAATCAGTGATTTACTAGGGATTAACCGACAAGTTGCTGTACTTGCTTTCCAATATGGTGATGCAATCAGTAACAACATCATCCCGACATCTGCTTCTTTGATGGGATTACTTGCAGTAGCGGGTATTCCGTATTCAAAATGGTTAAAATTTGTCTGGAAGATTTCCTTGATCTGGGCTGTAATTTGTCTGTCAAGTTTAATTGTATATACTTATTTTTTCTAGTATTAATATTTGCTTCAAAATTAAAATTCTGTAATTATTTTCTGCAGAATATTGATTTTGAAGCTATTTATTTTATTATTCGTATAAATTTTAATGCAATTATTAAATTGCTGCATTTTTACAACAATTTATTTTTGTTTTATATTAGTCGTGACATTTATTAAAGGAGGAGAAGAAAGTGGATACAAGTTTTATATAATCATCTGGTTTATTTTAGGGTCATGCATTGGTTCATTTATGCTTTGTCTGACTTATGAAACGGATTGTATGTGTCGGAAATCAAGGTGTGACCAATGTCATCACAATCTTGCATGGATGGATTTAATACCGGTATATTCATTCTTATTGAATAGGGGTAGGTGCAGATATTGCAATTGTAAATTATCTAGTAAATATTTAATTTGCGAAATATTAACTGGTTTGGCGCTTGTTCATTTAAGTTTGAATCAGCAATTCAATATTGATTTATTAGCTACAATCGCAATCATGCTTATTCCATTATCAATATATGATACTGAACATTTAAAAATACCTAATATAATGCTAATTTTATTATTTATAACGCTAATGCTGATTAATCTAAAAGACATGTTAATCTATCAAATATATTTTTCCTATGAAGTCTTTCTATTTAAACTACTAATTTTTATACTACTTCATTTATTTTTCTTTCTCTCAAAGTGTATTGGTTATGGAGATATTAAATTATTTTCAATACTTCTTCTATTCTTGCCCATTCCATTTTTTATAGCGTTATTTTTTATAACATATTTAATAGGTGGTCTTAGTTGTATCATCTTTTTAAGTTATAAAACTGGGCTTAAAAAAGTACCACTTATCCCTTTTATAACGACATCATTTTTTGTAGTACTCCTATTATATGAACAAATCAAAATATTGTACTTTGGAGGATTTGTCTGATGATTGATATTCCATTAGATATCGATAAACCAAGAGAACGACTAATGATCTATGGTGCCGATAAGTTAACAAACCAGGAACTGTTATCATTGATTATCGGCACTGGTGTACGCGATGAATCTGTTTACCAAGTTTCAGAAAATTTATTGAATCAAGTAGATAATATTAAGGATTTGAGATATTTAACTTTGCAGGAACTGACACAAGTTAAAGGTATCGGTGACAAAAAAGCAGCAACAATGCTTGCAGTAATAGAACTGGCACAGCGTATGCATACACATTCTCTGGAACAGAGGATTAAGATTAACTCACCTCAATGTGTAGCAGATTTATTGATGGAACGCATGCGATATTTTACTCAGGAGCATTTTATAGTATTGATGTTAAATACAAAGAATTACGTCATACATGAGCATACAATCTTTATCGGATCATTAAATGCATCCATCGTTCATCCGCGTGAAATATTTCGAGAAGCCATTAAAAGAAGTGCGGCGAATATCATTGCAGTTCATAATCATCCATCAGGTTGTGCAGAACCGAGTTATGAAGATATTGAAGCGACACGAAGACTCGTAAGTGTCGGAGAACTCGTCGGCATTGATTTACTGGATCATATTATTATCGGAGATGGCACTTTTGTCAGTATTAAAGAAAGGGGACAATTATAATGGGTCTGGATATGTATATCTACTTAAAAGATAAATCTACTGAAGAAATGATTGAATTCTCTTATTTTAGAAAATTTAACGCGTTACACGGATACTTTGATATCAAATATAACCTGGATAATCCATGTAGTATTGAGATTGCAGAGGATGATCTGACGAATCTCATGTTTAAGGTCAATGCCATACGAATGAATGCTAATGTTGCACCTAAAGCTTTACCGGTGTATTACGGACCATTTTTTGGGAGTTATGACTATGGCTATATTTACTTTGAATATATCGATCAGCTATATAAAGATTTAAAGCGTTTGTTACAGGTTGACCGGAAGAAATATGATATATTCTATCAGGCAGATTATTAGATTTTGTAAATTTATTGTTAATTTTGTTCGTAAAGCGAAATTTATTTGTATGAACTATTGAAATTTTCAGAAGATTAATTTATGATTAAAACAACTAATAAAGAAAGGAGGAAAATACAATGAACAACGTTAGACGACAGTATGTTTATTTATCAACAATTTTATATTTTCCTCCTGCATACGAATCAAAAATAACGCTATAATCTTTTCGACGATATTAATATGGAAATGATTATGTATTTTTTTGATTGTCTGTGGGAGTTAATCCCACTCTAAAAATGTGCACATGCTCATCATTTGAGTATGTGTATTTTTTTATGAGTGAACAAGGAGTGTGACACATGTTAGATGTTTTATTTAAGTTAGGATGGTTTTTCAAGCAGGAAAAAAAGAGATATGTTTTTGCGGTAATCTTACTCCTTTGTGCGAATGTTACAGAGATTATTCCGCCTTGGCTAATTGGAAAAACGATTGATTACGTCAATTTAAAAACGTTAACACAAGATACTTTTAACTGGATATTAATCGTATTTACTGTAACGCTAGTGTTGAGTTATTTAATCAATTACTTATGGCGATATCTTTTGTTTAATGGTTCACAATTGCTAGAAAGTATTATGCGCAAGAAAATTATGGCAAAGTTTTTAACGATGAGTCCGAGTTTTTACGAAAAGAATAGAACTGGTGACCTTATGGCAAAGGCTACAAATGATTTAAGTGCCATTCGTCAAACAGTTGGTTTTGGTATTTTGACATTAATCGATAGTACAACATATATGGTAACAATTATTGCGATGATGGCTATTGCGATTTCTTGGAAATTAACGTTAGCAGCGCTTATTCCTTTACCATTTTTAGCATATATTGAACAACGTCTCGGGAAAATGATTCATGAACGATACACTGTGAGTCAGGATGCATTCGGTGATATGAATGACAGTGTATTGGAATCGATTGAAGGCGTCAGGGTAACACGTGCTTTTGCACAGGAAGAACATTTAGATATTCATTTTAAACATATGACGACTGATGTGGTTAACAAATTTATTCACGTAGAAAAATTAGATGCTCTATTCAAACCGATTACGATAATTGTTACATCGTTAAGTTTTATGATAGGTCTCGGTTATGGGAGTTATCTTGTTAATCAAGGTGAAATTACAGTCGGTGATTTAATTGCCTTCAATGTTTATTTAAATATGCTTGTGTGGCCGATGTTTGCAATTGGATTATTATTTAATATTATGCAACGTGGTAATGCATCATTAGACCGTGTAATGGATACATTAAATACTGAAGATGTCATGGAAGATCCGATTGACGCTTCAATTCCAAAGGATCATCACGTTTCCTTTGATGCTGTAACTTTCCAGTATCCATCAAGTGAAGAAGAAAATTTAAAGGATATTGATATAGAGATAAAGGTAGGCGAAACATTAGGTATTGTTGGTCCTACGGGAAGTGGTAAGACGACTTTAATCAAGCAGATTTTAAAAGAATATCCGATGGGAGCAGGGAACATTTCTATTGGTAATTTAAGCGTGAAAGATTTATCCAAGTATGACGTTCGTAATAAGATAGGCTATGTTTCTCAGGAAAATATATTATTCTCAAGAACAGTAAAAGAAAATATTAAGTTTGGTAAGGAGGATGCGACTGACGCTGAAATTGCAGAAGCAATTCGTCTTGCAAACTTTACAAAAGATATTGAAAGATTGCCTCAAGGGTTAGAAACGCTCGTTGGAGAAAAAGGAATCGCTATTTCAGGTGGACAAAAACAGCGTATTTCTATAGCCCGTGCAATGATAAAAAATCCAGATATATTAATATTAGATGATTCATTAAGTGCTGTAGATGCAAAAACGGAGACAGCGATCATAGAAAATATTCAGGCTTCAAGAAGCGGAAAGACGACGATTATATCAACGCATCGACTTTCAGCTGTACAGCACGCAGATTTAATTGTGGTATTAGATCGCGGAAAAATTATCGAGCGTGGTACTCATGAAGCACTGATTGCGAATAATGGCTGGTACAAGTCGCAATTCGATCGTCAACAGTTGGGAGGTGTCTCTTAAATGTCGACTACTAAACGTTTATATTTAGAGGCCAAGAAAGAGAAAACTTTATTTTTCATAGGTTTTATCATATTATTCTTTGCTGTCATTATGGAGCTCATTGGTCCTGTCATCGGGATGTATATTATCGATCACCATATCAAGACGGCAACAGAAGGTATTATTAATATGCAGCCGATATTTTTATTGTTAGCAGTATATTTCATCATTGCAATTATCTATGCGATATTAAGTTACTATCAAACAATCTATTTCCAGACAGCCGGTTCAAATGTTATCAAACACTTACGTACAAATTTATTCAGTCATATACAGAAACTTCCGATTAAGTTTTTTGATAATTTACCAGCTGGAAAAGTTGTAGCACGTATCACAAATGACACACAGACAATATTAGAGTTGTTCACAGTGATGCTTCCAACATATATTGCTGGTATTACAAATATCGTCGGAATTATTGCAGTAATATTTTATTTTAACTTTAAAGTAGGATTGCTTGCGTTAATTGTAGTGCCATTATTATTTGGCTGGTTATTAATTTACCGTAAGATCAGCGATAAATATAATAATATCGTTCGTGAACGTAATAGTGATATGAATGCCATGTTAAATGAATCAATAAATGGTATGACGATCATTCAAGCATTTAATCAGGAAGAGAAGATTCAGCAGGAATTTAATCAGTTGAATGAAGAATATCTAAAGAATTATAGCAAGATTATTCAACTTGATTCTTTTACGAGTCATAACCTTATGGGTACGATTCGATCATTCGTCTTTTTAGTGATGATTTACATCTTCGGACAATCATTCTTAAGTGATGAAGCAACACTTACTGCTGGTATGATGTATATATTAGTTGATTATTTAACTCGTCTATTTAATCCAATGTTCAATATGGTTAATCAGCTAAGTGTTCTAGAGCAGGCACGTGTTTCAAGCAATCGTGTGTTTGAAATGATGGATGAAACAGCAGAAGAGCAGGAAGATAATATCATGACGCATTGTACTGGCCATGTGAAATTTGAAGATGTATCATTCGGATATAAACCTGACGAACTTGTATTAAGAAATATTAATATTGATGCTTTACCTGGTGAGACGATTGGTCTCGTTGGTCATACCGGTTCAGGTAAAAGTTCAATTATGAATCTTCTCTTCAGATTTTATGATCCGACAACGGGTAGTATTACAATTGATGGTATTGATACAACGTCTGTTACTAAACAATCGATGCGTCAATTTATGGGTATTGTATTGCAGGATCCGTATCTTTATTCTGGAACGATTCTTTCAAACATCACTTTAAATGATCCTAAAATTACTCGAGAGATGGCGATTGATGCACTGGAACGCGTGGGTGGATATAGAGTGTTACAGTCACTAGAAAATGGAATCGACACTGAAGTAGTAGAACGTGGCTCAACGCTTTCGAGTGGTCAACGCCAGCTAATATCATTTGCAAGGGCACTGGCGTTCAACCCTAAAATATTAATATTAGATGAAGCGACTGCTAGTATTGATTCAGAAACAGAGTCTGTCATTCAGCAAGCAATGGATGTGTTAAAAGAAGGCCGAACAACTTTTATTATTGCACACCGATTATCTACCATTAAACATGCTGATGAAATTATTGTTCTGGATAAAGGGGAAATCATCGAACGTGGTACACATGATATATTAGTCGAAAAAGGCGATGTTTATGGTAAAATGTATGCATTGCAATCCGGTGTGAAATAATCGAGGTGTAAGTATGTATAACATTATTCCGATGCATCGAACTGCTGCCGAAGAAATAAGCAGGTGGGATTTTGGCAAAGGTTATGAATTTTATAACATAGAAGAAGATCCATATGTTATAGAAACATTTTTGAATGGTCATTATTATATTGTCTATAAAAATGATGAAATATTTGGTTTCTTCTGTGATGGTGAAAGTGCGAGAATCAATGAAACATATCCTATAGATGATGATATCTTAGATGTTGGATTCGCATTAAATCCGAAATGGATCGGTAAAAAAATGGGGGAACTGCTATTAAACATTATGTTTGAATATTATTATGCGCTTTATGACGTTCATATATTTCGGTTAACGGTAGCTTCATTCAATGTAAGAGGTATTAAACTATATGAAAGAATAGGATTTTACGAAGTAAATACGTTTTACGAAACGATTGATAATGAAGCTATTAAATTTATTGTAATGTGCTATAATCAATCCCAGGACTGATGAATCTTTTTCTAAATAACGTTAAAATTGTATCAGAAAGTAGGGGATACAATGTTTAAGTTAATCAGAAGACTTATTAAATTAAGTCTACTTGTAGTTATAGGCGTTATGATATATTTTATCTTTGTTACTAATCCATTTAATGGTGAGGCAAATCAAACAGTAAATGAACCAGTTCAAAATGCATCGACGTATACTTTAGAAGATAATGTGCTGTTTAGAAATATTCCGTTATCTCAGGTGAAGAATGCATTTAATTTTATGGATAAGCAGGAATTTATGGATGTGTCCGGATTAACTCGAATGGGTTATAATGATGAATACTTGATTGGTCAGCGTGGCAGTGACTTTATCATGTATCGATTTGGTGAAAATAAAGTATCTGTATTTCAATCAGAAAATGATTTATATCATGCTCTAAGTGAACGTCAGCAATCTATTGATATGAAAGATAAAAGTTTTTATTAAAGGTTAGAGATTCTAAAGGGGTTTGGAGATAATATTTATTTCCGGACCTTTATTTTGTTTTTCTAATAATTTTGTTTATAATAAATACGGTATATGTAGTAACATCAATCATTTTGACTGGATGGAGTTGTTTTTTTGTTTTATTTTAATAAACCAATCCGCATCATATTTTTATCTATTATTTGTCTCCTATTATCATCATGTAATCAACAATATAGTTTTAAGTCACATTACAGTACTCCGATTATAAAACCGCTAAATCAAGTTTCGCTCTTGCCGTATATAATGAGTAAAATGACTTTAGAACAAAAGATTGCCCAGCAATTTATTTTAGGTTTTCACGGCACGACATATAATAATGTATTGGAAGAATATAATCAGCTGAATATTGGAGGTGTGATTTTATTTGCCCGAAATATCCAGTCAGCTGAACAAACAAGACTGCTTAATCAAACAATTTACGACCAAAATAAAGGTGTTCCAATGTTTATAGCGGTGGATCAGGAGGGTGGACGTGTGAATCGTTTCCCCACGGGTATTCAGAATATTGAACCTGCATTTCAAATTCGTAGCAGTGGTGATCCGCGCGTTGCATATGACAAAGGTGAATACATTGGAAGACAATTAAATGCATTAGGATTTAATGTAGACTTTGCACCATCTTTAGATATTTGGAGTAATCCCGCAAATAAAGTAATCGGGGATCGTAGTTTTGGTACGACTTATCAGGACGTCATAAAGTATGGCATACCTTTTAATAGAGGCATTAATGATCAGGATGTCATTACAAGTGCGAAACACTTTCCTGGGCATGGCGATACTTTTACTGATAGTCATGAATCTTTACCGGTAAGTCATTTGTCAGAGGAACGTTTATTTGATAGTGAGTTACAACCATTTAAATCAGCGATTAAGGATGATATCGACATGATTATGGTCAGTCACATATTATTCCCATCAATTGATGCAAACGCCCCAAGTTCAATGAGTAAAGCTATGGTTACAGACATACTCAAACAAAAATTAGGTTACAAAGGTGTCATAATTACCGACGATCTGGCTATGGGTGCTGTTGTTAAAAATTACTCTCGAGAGCAGGCGCTAATGAATGCAATAAATGCCGGGGAAACATGTTTATTGATTGGTTCAGATATTGGTGATATTCACTACCAGATAGAATTTATTAAATCACAAGTGAAATCCGGTAAGATAGATGAGAAAATTATTGATGAAAATGTTCAAAAAATACTCAAGTTAAAGCAAAAATATGGTATCGTATAATATATTAAAGTCATTTTAATGAGGTGTTAAGTTTGCCCAATTTTTATAAGAGAAATAAATTAGTTTTCTTTCTTTTTGGACTCATCATATTTATGGTTCTGGTTGGATTTTCACTGAGAGAAAGAGAAACGACGACAGTTGAATCTTTTGTAGGTGGTACAACTGCCATCGGTCAAAGAATCGTGTCATATCCTGCAATGTTTGTTACAGGTAATTTCGGTAATCTCATTAATATGTGGGATGCAAATGAAGAAAACAAAAAGTTGAAAGAAAAGATAAAAGGTTTTGCTCAAGTTGAAGCTGATAATTATCGTCTAGAAAAAGAAAATCAGGAACTAAGACAAGCTTTAAAAACGGATAGTATTTCAGAATATGATCCGGTGATTTCTACGATAATCGCTAGAAATCAAGATCAATGGATGAATACTTTTATCGTCAATAAAGGTAAATCATCTGGCATACGTGAAAATATGGCTGTGCTTACAACTGAAGGCTTAGTAGGACGTATCAAGAAGGTTAACAGTTATTCTTCACAAGTAGAATTAATCACTTCTAGTATAAAATCTAGTAAGATTAGTGTTACATTGCAACAAGAAGGTCAAGATATATTTGGTATGATTGATCATTTTGATGAAAGTAAGAATTTACTTGTCTTATCTGATATAAATAATAATGTGAAAGTTAAACTTGGAACAAAAGTAGTTACAAGTGGACTTGGCGGTCAATTCCCTAAAGGCATCTTAATTGGAGAAGTAAAGAAAGTTGAAAATGATGAATTTGGATTGAGTCAAATTGCATATGTCGAAACGCAAGCTGATATTAATGAACTCACACAAGTTTATGTTGCTAAAAAAAGTCCTAAAGTGATTTCATTAGAAGGAAGTGGCGAGTAATGCAGCTTGTGATTATGCCGCTTATTGCGCTCGTGTTGTTTTACATTGATTCATTAATCAACTCAATTTGGCCGGTCACTATTTTTAATTTTGATTATTATTTTAAATCACATTTATTATTTATGTATTTGTTGATAATAACGGTGTATAAAAATCCGAAAGTAGCATTAATACTAGGTGTGTTATTTGGAATCATTTCAGATATTTATTTTGGCACAATCTATGGTATATATCTATTCGGTTTTATCATTGCTATACTTCTTATGGATCAATTATTTAAAGTCTTCTACAAAGATTTAAAGATGATGATTGTATTGTTCTTGGGATTTATCTTTCTTTTTGAAAACTTTTATTACATTGTCTTTGCAATTCTTGGAATCGCACATATCAATTATTTTTTATTTTTGTGGACACATGTTTTACCGTCGTTACTTATTAACTTCATTTTAATACTCGTCGTTTTTCCATTTATCCTGAAATTACTTGATAAGTATATGAAATAATGATTGACGTCGCATTTTTAAAATGATAATATATTGAAGTTGAGTAGTTTCATAAGCTACATACAACCGCACAACTTTAGGTTTCAAGTGAGCAATCCACCTGAAGATGGCGTGACTTAAATAAAATAGGAGGTGCAAGTATGTTTGCAATTATTGAAACTGGTGGAAAACAATTAAAAGTTGAACAAGGTCAAGAAATCTGGGTTGAGAAATTAGACGCAGAAGCTGGTTCAACATTCACGTTTGATCAAGTATTAATGGTTGGTGGAGATTCAGTTAAAGTAGGTTCACCTGTAGTTGAAGGTGCTACTGTTACAGCGAAAGTTGAAAAACACGGTCGCGGTAAAAAAATCACTGTATTCAAATACAAACCAAAGAAAAACTACAAACGTAAACAAGGTCATCGTCAACCTTACACTAAATTAGTTATCGAAGCGATTAACGCGTAATGATTAACGTTACTATCTTAGTAAATGATGAAGGTCAAGTGACTGAGTTTACTATGGAAGGACATGCAGATAGTGCACCACACGGACAAGATCTTGTTTGTGCAGGCGCTTCAGCAATCGTCTTTGGTAGTATGAATGCAGTGATTGGTTTGACAGATGAACGACCGGACATTGATTATGCGGATGATGGTGGTTACTTTACTGCAAGGGTCGTTGACCTGAACAATAAAGAAGCACAGCTCATTATTCAATCAATGCTCGTGTCATTACAGACGATTGAAGCTGAATACGGACAATATATTAAACTAAACTATAAGTGAGGTGTAACTCATGTTAAAATTAAACTTACAATTCTTCGCATCGAAAAAAGGGGTAGGTTCTACACGTAACGGACGTGACTCTGAATCAAAACGTTTAGGTGCTAAACGTGCTGATGGTCAATTCGTAACAGGTGGTTCTATTTTATATCGTCAACGCGGTACTAAAATTTATCCAGGTGAAAACGTTGGACGTGGTGGCGATGATACTTTATTCGCTAAAATCGACGGCGTTGTTAAATTCGAACGTTTCGGACGCGACAAAAAGAAAGTTTCAGTATACGCTGAAGCAAAATAATTAGATGATAAGGGACTGAGACATAACCATGTCTCAGTTCTTTTTTCATTTGTTTACCTCAGTCGTACAATTATTTAATCCATGATATAATATGAGCAGGTGATTTAATGCATAATGTTGAAACTTATATGAAAACTAAACATGATTTAGCGAACCAATTGCAGTTGTTAGATGCTTATTTTACATTAGGTCAACGAGATAAAGCTGAGCGTTTATCCAAAAACATCGTTGCACAGTTTAGAGATGAACAACAATTCCTAAAATTAAATTGTCCCAAATCCATACAGTATTACGTTGATACTATATTAGATGAACGTTTATTTGAATGGGCGTTTGAAATTGAGCTTCTAACCAGTGCAATTGGCAATTATGATGAAATATTAAAAGCGTTTATTCAGACATGTATTATGGATTACAAAAATAGAGTCGATACTAAATCATTGGTTACAATGAGTTTATTTGAAACTGATGATGAGATTGAATGTATTTTCGCATTAACAGGCAATATTAAAGACACGTCAAATGTATTATCAAGTTGTACAATCGCAAATGACGAAATTATTGAATACAAATTAGAAATTAGAAAATAAGAGGTGTTTATATGTTTATAGATCAGGTCAAAATTAATTTAAAAGCAGGTGACGGTGGTAACGGTATCGTTGCATATCGTCGTGAAAAGTATGTACCGTTAGGTGGTCCTGCCGGGGGAGATGGCGGTAAAGGCGCTTCTATTATATTCCAGGTAGATGAAGGGTTACGTACATTATTAGATTTCCGTTTCCAACGTATGTTCAAAGCTGAAAAAGGTGAGAACGGTCAGACGAGCAACATGCATGGAAGAGGAGCAAAAGATTTAATACTAAAAGTACCACCCGGCACGATTGTTAAAAACGCTGAAACCGGAGAGATTATAGCAGATTTAGTGTTACATGAACAAAGTGCAGTAGTAGCACGTGGTGGACGCGGTGGACGTGGTAATTCACGTTTCGCATCAGCAAGTAACCCTGCACCAGATTTCTGTGAAAATGGTGAACCAGGTGAAGAATTAGAAGTTTCTTTAGAACTTAAATTATTAGCCGACGTTGGTTTAGTTGGTTATCCAAGTGTTGGAAAATCTACATTACTTTCAATTGTTTCAAAAGCGAAGCCAAAGATTGGTGCTTATCATTTTACGACAATTAAACCTAATTTAGGTGTTGTACAAACAAAAGATAATCGTAGTTTTGTAATGGCTGATTTACCCGGTCTAATAGAAGGTGCTTCTGAAGGTGTTGGTTTAGGGCATCAATTCTTAAAACACGTTGAACGTACACGCGTTATTATTCATATTATTGATATGGGACGTACTGATGGAAGAGATCCTTATGAAGACTACGTTACTATCAATAAAGAGTTAGAAAACTATAATAAAAAATTAGCGCGACGCCCACAAATTGTCGTTGCAAACAAGATGGATATGCCAAATGCGGATGAATATTTAGCAGAATTCAAAGAAAAAATTGGTGATGAAGTTGAAATTATTGAATTAAGCGCAGCAACCTACCAAAACATAGATACGTTATTATATCGAGCAGCAGACTTATTAGATGCAACGAAAGATGTCGATTATGACATTGATGAAGAAGATACTGCGGTGCACCGTGTTATGTATAAACATGAAAAATCTGCAGATCACTTTGAAATTACACGTGCAGATGATGGTGCTTATGTTGTGAGTGGTAACTCAATCGAACGTTTATTCAAGATGACAGACTTCACGCGTGATGCATCTGTACGTCGTTTCGCTCGCCAAATGCGTACGATGGGTATCGATGATGCATTGCGCGAACGTGGCTGTAAAAATGGAGACATCGTTCGAATTATGCGCGGTGAGTTTGAATTTGTAGAGTAGCAGGTGAAGATATGACGGATCAAAATAAAAAGTTTTATTTAATTCGCGAAGATGTATTGCCTGAATCAGTAAAGAAAACATTATTAATTAAAGATTTACTCGATAAAAATCCAAAGCTATCAATATTTGATGCAGTTAAAACATACGATTTATCCAGAAGTGCTTTTTATAAATATAAAGATACAATTTTTCCGGTAGATGAAAAAACACGTGAACGTAACATTACAATGATGGTCCAGGTTGATGATAAAGTTGGTTTGTTAAGTCGTATATTAGAATTTATCGCAAGTGAGAATGGTTCGGTGTTAACAATCCATCAGACGATTCCAATTAAAGATAAAGCGACGATTACAATTTCATTAAATGCTACGAATATGGATTTAACGATTAATGAACTGATTGAAAAGATAGAAACACTTGATTATGTTAATCAAGTGCAGTTACTTGGTATGAGTTTATAGGAGGGTACGATGTACGCTTATTTAGAAGGTCAATTAAATGAGATTTTACCGACACATCTAGTTGTTGGAGTCAACGGTATTGGATACGAATGTCATGTACCAAATCCATACCGCTTTCAAAAATATATCAATAAAGATTTTAAATTATTTACGCAGCTGATTGTGCGTGAAGATGCACATACACTATATGGTTTCGATTCAATGGAAGAAAAACAATTATTTTTATCTTTAAATAAAGTGACGGGTATAGGTCCAAAGTCTGCTTTAGCTATATTAGCATCAAGCTCACCAAAGGAAATTAAAAATGCGATTGAAAGTGAAAATGATAGTTATTTAATTAAGTTTCCTGGCATCGGTAAGAAGACAGCACGACAAATGATACTTGATTTAAAAGGTAAGCTGATTATTACGGATGAAACAGAAGTATTTAAGGAAATAACTGAACAGAAGACCGAAGTAATTGATGAAGCATTACTGGCGCTAGAAGCATTAGGTTATACGAAACGTGAACTTCAAAAAGTCGAAAAAGTGTTAAAACAAGAACAACTAGCAACTGTTGATGAAAATGTCAAACGTGCCTTTCAAATGCTTGTCTCATAAAGGAGTTGAAATGATTGGATGACAGAATTATAGATGATACACTTTTAAACTCAGAGGAACTGCAAGATGAATTAAGTTTGCGTCCGACAAAACTTTCTCAGTATATAGGGCAGGAAAAGATAAAACATAATCTGGATGTATTTATTCAGGCAGCAAAATTGCGTAACGAATCACTAGACCATGTGCTGTTATATGGTCCACCCGGCTTAGGTAAGACAACGCTTGCTACAATAGTGGCAAATGAACTTGATGTCAATATCAGGACGACTTCAGGACCGTCAATAGAGCGTCCCGGGGATTTAGCAGCAATTCTTTCAAGTTTAAATGCAGGTGATGTGCTTTTTATCGATGAAATTCATCGTTTAAGTCGCGTAGTTGAAGAAGTATTATATCCTGCTATGGAAGACTTTATGTTAGACATCGTAGTAGGTAAAGGTGAAGAGGCAAGAAGTATACGTATCGAATTACCACCATTCACTTTGATTGGTGCGACAACGCGTGCCGGAAGTCTTTCAGCACCTTTACGTGACCGTTTCGGAGTCCATTTAAGACTCGATTACTATTCTATTGATGATTTGTCTCAAGTTGTCAGTCGTACAGCTGATGTGTTTGATGTGGCAATTGATAATGCATCAGTTACAGAACTGGCCATGCGTAGTCGTGGGACACCACGTATCGCTAATCGTTTGTTACGTCGTGTACGTGATTTTGCACAAGTTAAGAATGATGGTCATATTGATTTTAATATTACATCAAATGCCTTGAATTTATTGCAGGTTGATGCGTATGGATTAGATCATATCGATCATAAAATATTAATGGCTATCATTGAGCGTTATAACGGTGGCCCGGTTGGTCTCGATACGATAGCAGTGTCCATCGGTGAAGAACGCATGACGCTTGAAGATGTTTATGAACCTTATTTAATACAAAAAGGGTTTTTAGAACGAACACAACGTGGGCGTGTAGCCACACCACTTGCTTATGAACATTTTAATATTCCGTTTGATAATGAAAAGAGGAAATAAAGTTGGATGTAAATGAATTTGATTTTGAATTACCAGAAAGATTAATTGCACAAACGCCTTTGCTTGATCGTACAGCAAGTCGATTACTTGCTTTAAACAAATTAACTGGAGAGATCACGCATACACATTTTAAATCAATAATTGATTATTTAAATGAAGGTGATACGCTTGTTCTTAATGATACGAAAGTTATGCCGGCACGTCTTTTTGGTGTTAAAAGTGATACAGGTGCAAAAATAGAAATGTTGATGCTTACTGAACATGATAATGGCTGGGAAGTTTTGATTAAACCCGCAAAGCGCGTTCAAATCGGAACGAAAGTATCTTTTGGAGATGGTAAGATTATAGCGACATGTGTCGATATGCTTGAGCAGGGCGGTCGTATCATGCAGTTAAAGTATGATGGGATTTTACAGGAACGACTAGATGAATTAGGTTTAATGCCACTACCACCTTATATAAAGGAAACACTTGATGATCAGGATCGTTATCAAACAGTGTATGCAAAAGCTGTTGGCTCTGCTGCAGCACCTACGGCTGGTCTTCACTTTACAAAAGAATTATTAGCAGCAATAGAAGAAAAAGGCGTTAACATTGCTTATATCACATTGCATGTCGGTCTAGGTACGTTCAGACCAGTAAGTGTTGATTCGATTGAAGATCATGATATGCACAGTGAATACTACGAGATGACTGCAGAAACTGCACAATTGTTAAATCGTACAAAAGCGAGTGGCAAACGCATTATCTCTGTAGGTACTACTTCAACACGAACACTAGAGACAATTGCAGATGAAAATGGTCACTTTGAAGCACAAAGTGGATGGACAGATATCTTCATCTATCCTGGTTATAAATTTAAGGCGATAGATGCAATGGTAACAAACTTCCATCTGCCTAAATCAACACTTGTAATGTTAGTATCAAGTTTAGCAACAAGAGAAATTATATTAGATGCATATCATGAAGCTGTTAAAGAAGAATATCGCTTCTTTAGTTTCGGAGATGCAATGTTTATTTATTAAAAGGAGAACATTTATGCCAGCAGTAACTTATGAACATATAAAAACTTGTAAACAATCTGGAGCGCGACTAGGTATTGTCCATACACCACATGGTTCTTTTGAAACACCGATGTTTATGCCAGTTGGAACGCAAGCAACAGTAAAAACGATGAGTCCGGAAGAATTAAAAGCAATGAACGCTAAAATTATTCTAAGTAATACATACCACTTATGGCTTCGACCAGGGAGTGATATCATTCGCGAAGCGGGTGGATTACACAAATTTATGAACTGGGATAGACCTATCTTAACAGATAGCGGTGGCTTTCAAGTATTTAGTTTAAGCGATATGCGTAAGATTGAAGAAGAAGGTGTACATTTCAGACACCATTTAAATGGTTCTAAATTATTCTTAAGTCCTGAAAAAGCAATGCATATTCAAAATGATTTAGGATCAGATATAATGATGGCATTTGATGAATGTCCGCCGATGCCTGCTACGTATGAGTATGTAAAAGCGAGTATCGAAAGAACTAGTCGTTGGGCTGAACGCTGTTTAGAAGCGCATCAAAGACCAAATGATCAGGCATTATTCGGTATTATTCAGGGTGGAGAATATGAGGATTTACGTACACAATCTGCTAAAGATTTAGTTTCATTAGATTTTCCGGGATACGCGATAGGTGGTTTATCTGTAGGAGAACCTAAACCAATCATGTATAGAATGTTAGAGCATACGACACCACTCATGCCATTTGATAAACCACGTTATTTAATGGGCGTTGGATCTCCTGATGCACTCATTGAAGGTGCAATTCGTGGTATTGATATGTTTGACTGTGTTTTACCAACACGTATTGCACGTAATGGCACATGTATGACAAGCAAAGGACGTGTTGTCGTAAAGAATGCGAAATACGAACGTGATTATACGCCACTTGATGAAAATTGTGATTGTTACACTTGCAAAAATTATACGAAAGCATATATTCGTCACTTAATTAAAGCTGATGAGACTTTTGGAATTCGCTTAACGACAATCCATAATTTACATTTCTTATTGAATATGATGGAACAGGTAAGAGAAGCAATTCGTAATGACCGTCTACTTGATTTCAAGGAAGAATTCTTTGAAGCATACGGTTTAAATGTTGAAAATCCAAAAAACTTCTAGGAGGACTATTATGACACCAGAAATGCAGGCAATTATCGTACAAATATTGCCATTAATCGTATTATTATTTGTGGCATATTTTTTAATGATCAGACCACAGCAAAAAAGAACGAAAGAACAACAGGAACTGCTTAGAAACTTAAAAAGAGGCGACAAAGTTGCAACGATTGGTGGGCTACAAGGAACTGTGAAATCAGTTGATGCAAACTTTGTAACGATCATTGTCAATAACAAAGGTACAGAAATGACTTTTGATAAGATGGCAATCAAAAAAGCTAAGTAAAAGTATTGTGTATAATAATTAATAAAAATTTATATTCAAATAGATAAATCTTAATAAATTAAATATTTTTAATTATTTATCAAATTTTACACATCTTTAATATCGTTTTAAGTTGAGATTATGTTATTATTTATTAAATTGGTAAAATGTGTTTTTAAATTTGAGTTTTGAGGTGGAACTGTGAAAAAACGTAGCAGATTAATAGCATTACTGTTATTAACAATACTTTTGTTTAGCTCAATGGGTGTAACAGTAAAAGGTATTATGGAGAAAGTAAATCTGGGATTAGATTTACAAGGTGGTTTTGAAGTACTTTATAAAGTAGATAAACTAGATAAAAACGACAAAATCGATAGTGAAGTCGTTAAAGCGACGAGTAAGACACTTGAATCGCGTGTCAATGTTTTAGGGGTATCAGAACCAAAAATTCAGATAGAAAATAATGACAGAATTCGTGTTCAGCTTGCTGGTGTTAAAAATCAAAATGAAGCACGAGAGATTTTATCTACAAGTGCGAACCTTACGATTCGTGACGCTAATGATAAATTACTTCTTTCAGGTAAAGATTTAGTACAAGGTGGTGCTAAACAAGCATTTGATCAAAATAGTAATGCACCTGTTGTTACCTTAAAATTAAAATCAGCGAAAAAATTTGCTGATGTTACACGTAAGATTTCAAAACAGAACCCAAATATAATGGTTATCTGGATGGACTTTGAAGAAGGTAAAGATAGCTATAAAAAAGAAGCTAAGCGTGAACAGGCTGGAAAAGAACCGAAATATGTGAGTGCTGCCGGCGTATCACAGGAAATCAATTCGCAAAATGTTGAGATTTCAGGTGGATTCCAGGGTGAAGAAGGATTAATACGTGCAAAACAAATTGCTGACTTATTAAACTCAGGTTCACTACCAGTTAAACTTACAGAAGTTTATTCAACTTCTGTTGGTGCTCAGTTTGGTCAAGATGCGTTACATGATACAATGTTAGCATCTGCAGTCGGAGTAGGATTAATTTTCTTATTTATGATTTTTTATTACCGTCTACCAGGTATATTAGCTGTCATCTCTTTATCTGCTTATATTTGGTTAACGATGATAGCATTTAATATGATCCATGGTGTACTAACGTTACCGGGTATTGCAGCGTTAGTGTTAGGTGTAGGTATGGCTGTTGATGCCAATATCATCATGTATGAACGTATTAAAGATGAATTGAAGATTGGGCGTAGCGTAAAACAGGCATTTAAAAAAGGATCTAGTTCATCATTTTTAACGATACTCGATGCCAACTTAACGACAGTACTTGCTGCTTTAGTATTATTCTTCTTAGGAACAAGTAGTGTTAAAGGTTTTGCGACAATGCTGTTACTAGGTATCTTAATGATCTTTATTACACAAGTATTCTTTACACGTTTATTATTGAGTCTTGCTGTAAATTCAGGATTCTTTGATAAGAAATTTAGTTTCTTCGGAGTAAACAGTAAACAGCGTCATCACTTATCAGAAGGCATCGATGTACATGATCTGAAGACACGCTGGGATCGTATTAATTTTGTAAAACTTGCGAAACCATTGCTTACTGCATCATTAGCATCTATTATTATAGGAAGTATTATCATTGCTATAATGGGATTAAATTTAGGCATCGACTTTAAATCAGGATCTCGTGTGGATGTGAAGAGCGATCAGGTGATAAAAGTTGATGATGTGAAAACATCATTGAAATCATTAGATTTAGAAACTGATAATATTATTGTCAATTCTGATACAAATAAAACAGCAGTTATTCAATTTAAAGATCCGCTGACTAAAAATCAAATTAGAGATTTAAAATCTGATTTTGATAAGAAATTCGGACATGAACCGAATGTAAATACTGTTTCAAGTGAAATTGGTAAAGAATTAGCAAAAAATGCGATTAAATCTGTAATCATTGCATCTATCGGTATCATCATCTATGTAACATTCCGATTTGAATGGAGAATGGGATTAACATCAGTACTTTCTTTATTACATGATGCATTTTTAATTATAGCTTTCTTCAGTATCTTCAGATTCGAAGTGGATGTAACCTTTATCGCAGCGATACTGACAATTATCGGTTATTCAATCAACGATACAATCGTTACATTTGACCGTGTACGTGAGAACCTGCATAAAATGAAAGTGATTACACATCCTGAACAGATTGATGAGATTGTTAATAGTTCTATTCGACAAACATTAACGCGATCAATCAACACTGTTCTAACTGTAATTATCGTAGTTGTTGCACTGATGTTACTTGGAGCATCTAGTATCTTTAACTTCTCGCTTGCATTACTTGTCGGGTTAATTTCTGGGGTA
Source organism: Macrococcus epidermidis (assembly GCF_003259695.1). Lineage (GTDB taxonomy): Bacteria > Bacillota > Bacilli > Staphylococcales > Staphylococcaceae > Macrococcoides > Macrococcoides epidermidis. The sequence goes on along the minus strand of NZ_PZJH01000001.1, from coordinate 1,099,492 downwards.
TTCAGTTCAATCTTTATTGCTGTTCCACTTTGGGGTATTTTGAAAAAACGTCAACTTAAAGCAAACGGCGGACGTTTGACGGTATATGAGGAAAAGAAAGCAAATGATGAAAAGATATATGTTTAAATAAAAAAAGAAAAATCATGTCTATACATGATTTTTCTTTTTTTTGTATAAATTTCACAAATTACATTAAAATTTTATTATGATGAATATAACAGTCATTTGGAGGAGAATTATGAAAATCACAAAAATTATTGGCCATTATATTCAACTACCTTTGAAAGAACCTTTTATTATTAATTATGCTACTTACGATAGCATGCACTCAGTAATCGTAGAAATACATACGGATACAGGTATTATAGGATATGGTGAAGGCGTTGCTGATGAGCATGTTACAGGGGAAAGTGCAGCTGGCATCTATGCTAATCTGGAAATAATAGCGCCTAAGCTTATCGGAGAAAATCCATTAAATATTGAAAGTATTCATTTATTGCTCGATGAAATGATTTTAGGTAATCCCGCATTGAAGGCAAGTATAGATATCGCATTGTATGATATTTTAGGTAAGCACGCTAATTTACCAATTTATCAGCTGCTTGGAGGTAAAACTGTTGATAGACTGGATTACGCAAAAGTATTAAGTGTGAAACATATTGAAGCAACAAAAAAAGATATCGATATTTTACTCGAATCCGGGTATAAGGTTATAAAAGTTAAGCTTGGTGGTAATATATTTGATGATATTCTAAAACTGAAACAGATATTAGAGTATATAAAAGAAACAGATGCAATCGTTCGTGTAGACTGCAATCAAGCATGGTCAAATCCAAAGGCAATCGTACAAGCTTTGAAATCAATAGAAGATTCGAAATTAAAATGGATTGAACAACCATTGAAATATAATGATATTGAAGGCATGAAATATTTATATGAAAATATGAATGTAAATCTGATGGCAGACGAAATGATTAAAGATGTCCATGATTTAGCAAGACTCAAAACACCACATTTTGATTTATTAAATGTGAAACTTATGAAGTGTGGCGGAATTCATAATGCAGTGAAGTTAATACGATTTGCAGAAGGTTTAGGCATTGAATGTCAAATCGGATCAATGGTGGAATCTTCTATTGGTAGTGCTGCAGGTTATCATACAGCAATGGCATTAAATAATGTTAAATCAACGGAACTTACAGGACCATTATTATTCAGTCAAGATATTGGTGATTTAAAATATGATATACCGTTTGTTGATTTAGGTGATGCACCTGGATTAGGTATTACTATCAATAAAGAAACATTAGCAGCATTAACTGTAAAAAAATTTGAAGTATGAATAATTTAATGAATAATAATATTGATAAATAATAATATATAATATAAATAAATTTAAACAATTTAATAAAAAGGGGATTAACATGAATAACACAGATTTTCATGATAGGATATTAGACATTAATCGTGAACTGAATTTAAGAGCTGAAGTAAGTTGGGATGAAGAGAAAACAACAAAATATATAGAAAAGTTATTTAGAGATGAATACGAAGTTCATCGATTTAACAAGACGGGATTATATATAAAAATACCAGGTGAAATTGATAAGACAGTAGCATTTAGAAGTGACATTGATGCACTGCCTTATAATTTTGAAGATGGTTTGAAAGTCATCCATGCGTGTGGTCATGACGCGCATATGACAACTTTGATCGGTCTGTTGTTTAAATTGAAACTAACGAATTATCAACCTAAATATAACTTATTGTTTATCTTCCAGCCGGCTGAAGAAGCTGGAAGTGGTGCAAAATATGTTTTAGAACATGATATTTTAAATGATGTTGAATTCATGTTTGGTATGCATGTCAGACCAAAAAATGAATTAAAAGGAAATGAATTCTCAAGCAGTATTCAGCATGGAGCGAGTGCAACGCTTCACGTAGATATAACAACGACGGAAGGTCATGCGGGTCGACCATGGGAATCTATCAATAGCATTGATATTGCAATGACACTCAATCAAAAAATAAAAGCGCTGAACAATGAAAAAGACAGATCTTATTCTGTGAAGATGACGACGATTGAAACACTTGGAGGCACACATAATACGATTCCCGGCACGGTAAATTGTGTGTTTGATGTTAGAGCACAATACAATGATAAAATGGCTGCTTTACAAGAAAATATAGATAACATTTGTGAAATGATAAAAGGCCAGTATGATTGTACAATAAAATATTATTATACAAGTAATACAGTAGCAGCTGAAGTAAGTGATGAAGCAAGAAATATCTTAACAGAAGTGTTACGTGAACAGCAGCATGATTATATTGAAACGATTGTAACGCCTGGTGCAGAAGATTTTCATACGTATTCTAACACATTACCTGAAATAAAAACGACGATGCTCGGAATTGGATGTAATATGAATCACGGATTACATCATCCTGAAATGAAATATGATAAAGAATCGATATTTACTGCTATTAATATTTATTTTGATGTGATTAAAAAACTAGATAAAAAAGTGAGTTAATTTGGGGGCATTCATTTTCTAAAATGAATGCCTTCATGTATAATTCTACAGTGTAGGGGGATTGTTATGAAGAAAATGAAATGGCAAGTGTCTAGGATAGAAAATACAATTCCTGATGACTTAATTAAAAAATATAAAATTTCTAGTATCAATCAAAAAATATTAAATGCACGAAATATTATTACAGACGAACAGCTTAGTGATGTTTTTTCTGAAGGGAATATTCATGATCCGTTTTTAATGTTTGATATGGACAATGCAATAGTAAGAATAAAAACAGCAATTGAAAATGGTGAACCGATTCTCGTTTATGGTGATTATGATGCAGATGGTGTGACAAGCACTACAGTACTTGTCAAAACTTTAGAATCCATGGGCGCTATAGTCGGCTGGTATATTCCGAATCGATTTACTGAAGGATATGGACCGAATGAAGATGCATTTCGTCAGGCAGCAGATGAAGGCGTTAAATTAATTATTACAGTCGATAATGGCATTCAAGGTCATCATGAAATTGATGTTGCCAATGAACTTGGAATAGATGTCATCATTACCGATCATCATGAAATTGGTGAGACTTTACCGAATGCTTTTGCAATCATTCATCCGATGCACCCCGAAGGTACTTATCCTTTTGGACATCTTGCAGGTGTGGGGGTTGCATATAAAGTCAGTCATGCACTTCTTGGACAACAAAATGAACAATTTTTACCGTTTGTTGCGATAGGAACAATCAGCGATCTTGTTTCAATGACCGGAGAAAATAGAGCAATGGTAAAGCGAGGCCTTAAAATACTTAATCAGACGCCACCTGTTGGCGTAGCAGCGCTATTAAAACAAGCAGGTTTCTCAGGAATGATAGATGAAGAGACAATAGGTTTTATTATTGGTCCGAGATTAAATGCTGTTGGCCGTCTGGACGACGCAAGAATTGCTGCAGAACTTTTACAGCTGGATGACCCTGTGGAAGCAGAATGGATGGCTGAACAAGTTGATAGTTTCAATGTTGAACGTAAAGCGATTGTAGAGACAATTACACAGGAAGCGATGATTGAAGCAGAAGAGAAAATCAGTAACGGTAATCGTTTTTTAGTGCTTGCTAAAGAAAATTGGAATGAGGGTGTCCTTGGTATAGTTGCGAGTCGAATCGTTGAAAAATATAATCTGCCGGCCATCATTTTAAATATAGATTATGTGAATGATTACGCAAAGGGTTCAGCACGTAGTGTTGAACAGATATCCATGTATGAAAGTCTCGACCAGGCACGAGAATTGATTACAAAGTTTGGTGGTCATCATATGGCGGCTGGTATGACGCTACCAATCGATCATATTGAACAGTTAGAACGTAGTATCAATCATTATTTGGAAAGCGTATTAGACGGTGAACCGATAACTTCCCAGTTAAATATAGATACTGTTATTGATATGGATGATATTACAGTAAAAAATATTAGTGATATTGAATTACTACGACCATTTGGAACAGATTTTAAAGCACCGGTAATTGGTTTATATGACCAGATAATCAGTGAGATTAAACAAATTGGGCAAAATGCGGCACATTTAAAGTTTAAAACAATGTCTGATTTGAATTGTTTAATGTGGAAACAAGGAGACTTAATTAATGAATTTCCTTCAGGAGCTGTTGTTAATTTAGCAGGTTCACTTCAACTCAATGAATGGAATGGCAATGTTTCACCGCAAATGATTGTGCAGGCTATGCAATCAGATAATATTAAAATGATTGATTTTCGTAATGCACATCCAAGAAAATTTGCATTTTTAAAGGATGAACAAGTTGCCTATGTTATTCATCCAGGTCAACAAAAAATCAACGAAAATTACTATTATTATGGCGAATCTGTATTTGGGCATGATAAAATAGTATTCAGGGATATCCCACACGATTTTGAAAGTTTCAAAAGAACTTTTGATACAAATGATGCAGATACTATCTATTTAATTTTTCATAAGAAAAATCAAATTTACTTTGAGGGTATGCCAAGTATCGAAAAATTCAAATTATTATTTAAATGTTTTAAGATGAAGCCAGTCATTGATTTAAAGACAGATGGGGGTTATCTTATTGATTTACTGAAGGTGAAACCTGATACTTTACTATTTATGTTAGAAGTATACAAAGATTTAAACTTTATTTATCAAACTGAATTAACATATCATTTAAATGAAACGATTAAAAAAGCTGAAATACAGTCTTCAGAAACGTATAAAAAAAGATTAACTGCTTTGAAATTAGAACAGACTTTCCTGTTCTCAACATTTGACAGTTTAAAACAACAAATTATGGAATAATATTAAAAAAATAAATGAATTTTATTGTGGAGGCACAAAGATGGATTTAAAAAAGTATATTGCAGAAGTGAAAGACTGGCCAAAAGAAGGAATTAGCTTTAAAGATATAACTACTTTGATGGATAATGGTGAAGCATATGCCTATGCTACAGATCAAATCGTTAATTTCGCACGTGAAAAAGAAATTGATATCGTAGTTGGACCAGAGGCACGTGGATTCATTATTGGATGTCCAGTCGCTTATGCAATGAACATTGGCTTTGCACCTGTTAGAAAAGAAGGTAAATTACCAAGGGAAGTTATTCGTTATGAATATGAACTTGAATATGGAAGTAATGTGTTAACGATGCACAAAGATGCGATTAAACCGGGTCAACGTGTTTTAATAACAGATGATTTACTGGCAACAGGTGGTACGATAGAAGCAACGATTAAATTAATTGAGCAATTAGGTGGAATTGTTGCGGGTATTGCCTTTATTATAGATTTAAAATATTTAAAGGGTATGCAGAAGTTAGAAGGATACGATGTTTTAACATTGGTAGAGTATGAAGAGGAATAATAATTTACCGAAAAAGATTGAGTAGCACTAAATTGACTCAGTCTTTTTTATATTTCATTTAAAAATCAGTCATAATATAGTATTATTAATACATTATAAAAAGAGGTGGTGATAGAATGAACAATGAATATCCATATACAAAAGATGATGTTCTTGAGATGACAAAAGCTTACTTATCTGAAGAGGACTATCAATTCGTTGTTAAAAGCTATCAACTTGCCGAAAAAGCTCATACAGGTCAATTTAGAAAAAATGGTTTACCATACATAATGCATCCTATTCAGGTAGCTGGTATATTAGCTGAGATGAAATTAGATGGGCCGACAATTGTTGCTGGATTCTTACACGATGTTGTGGAAGATACACCATATACGTATGAGGATTTAAAGGCAATGTTTAACGAAGAAGTTGCATATATCGTAGATGGCGTTACAAAGCTAGAAAAAGTGAAATATCGTTCAAAAGCAGAACAGCAGGCAGAAAACCATCGTAAATTGTTTATTGCTATCGCAAAAGATGTGCGTGTTATCTTAGTTAAACTCGCTGATAGATTACATAATATGCGTACATTAAAAGCAATGCCTCACGAAAAACAAGTACGCATTGCAAAGGAAACATTAGAAATTTATGCACCACTTGCACATCGTCTTGGGATCAATACGATTAAATGGGAATTAGAAGATATTTCCCTAAGATATATTGACAGTATACAATATTTTAGGATCGTCCATTTAATGAAGAAGAAACGCAGTGAGCGAGAAGCATACATAGAAAATGCCATTGAAAATATTCGCAAAGAGATGGGAATTACGGGCATCCAGGGGGAAATCACTGGCCGTCCTAAACATATTTATAGTATCTATCGTAAGATGGTTAAACAAAAGAAACAATTCGATCAGATTTTTGATTTATTAGCGATTCGTGTATTAGTTGACTCAATTAAAGATTGTTATGCAGTATTAGGATTAGTTCATACATTGTGGAAACCGATGCCGGGAAGATTCAAAGATTATATTGCGATGCCAAAACCAAATATGTATCAATCCCTTCATACTACAGTTGTCGGGCCAAATGGTGATCCATTAGAAATACAGATAAGAACACATGAAATGCATGAAATAGCAGAACATGGGGTAGCTGCACACTGGGCATATAAAGAAGGTAAAACATTAGTTAATCCAGATGAAGCGAAAAATTTAAGCAAGATGAGCTGGATGAAAGAAATTGAAGAAACAGATTCTACATCACCGGATGCTGAAGCATTTATGGAATCACTTAAGTATGATCTACAGTCGGATAAAGTATACGTATTTACGCCGGAAAGTGATGTTGTAGAATTGCCTATTGGCGCTGTTCCGATTGATTTCGCATATGCAGTACATAGTGAAGTCGGAAATAAAATGATCGGTGCGAAAGTAAACGGTAAAATCGTTCCGATTGATTATGAGCTTAAAACGGGTGACATCATTGAGATTAGAACTTCAAAACATTCTTATGGTCCAAGTCGCGACTGGTTGAAAATCTGTAAATCAGCTAGCGCTAAAAGTAAGATAAAAAGTTTCTTTAAGAAACAGGACCGTTCGAGCAATGTAGAAAAAGGAAAGTTCATGATTGAAGCAGAGTTAAAAGAGCAGCGTATCAATATAGATGATGTGATGATTGATGAAAATATAGCTGTAGTGATTGAAAAATACAATTTCACATCAATTGATGATGTATATGCTGCTGTTGGATTTGGTGGATTAACAGCATCAGCAGTAGTTAATAAATTAACTGAAAGACACCGTATCAAAGAAAAGGAACAAAAGTTAAATCAAGTACAGGAAGTTAATAAAACGTTAAATGTTAAACGTGATATTCAGACAGAAACTGGTGTTTATGTTGAAGGCATGGACAATATGCTGATTAAATTATCAAAATGTTGTAACCCTGTACCAGGAGATGACATCGTTGGTTATATTACAAAAGGTCATGGGGTAAAAGTCCATCGTACCGAATGTCCAAATGTCGTAAATGAAACTGAACGTTTGATAGATGTAGAGTGGGTAAAATCTTCAGAGAACAAGACTTATCAAGTAGACTTAGAAATCACAGCATATGATCGACTTGGCTTATTAAATGAAGTATTACAAGCCGTAAATGCAACGAAAACAACTTTAACACAAGTTTCTGGTAAAGCTGATATCGATAAAAATGCTAAGATAAATATAAGTATTATGGTGAAGAATGTCAGTGAACTGATGCGTGTTGTTGAAAAAATTAAGCAGTTGAGTGATATATACACAGTAACTAGGATATTAAATTGAGGTGTCAAACATGCGTGTAGTATTACAAAAAGTAAAACAAGCTTCTGTCACTGCAGGAGATTATTTTCAATCCATTGATCAAGGTTACTGTTTGTTGGTTGGAATAGGACAAAATACGACAGAAAAAGATTTAAATACTGTTGCAAAGAAAATTGCCAATACCCGTATTTTTGAAGATGAACATGGAAAGATGAATTTATCAATTAACGACGTTGGTGGCAAGATTTTATCGATATCACAATTTACTTTATATGCAAATGTCAAAAAAGGTAATCGTCCAAGTTTTACAGATGCCAAGACGCCTGAAATAGCGAAAGAGATGTATGAAAAATTTAATGAAATATTAAAAGGACATCAACTTGAAGTTTTTCCTGGTGTATTTGGAGAAATGATGGAGATATCTTTAATTAATGATGGTCCTGTAACGATTATTTTTGAGAGCGTTGAGGGGAAGATACAATGAAGAAGATTGATTTAAGACCTATCCAACGTTCAAGATTTTTAAGACTACTGATTTTAGCTTTTGTCACAATATTATTGATTGTCTTATTATTTTGGTTGTTTACGAAGCAGAATAATAAACCGACAACATTGGCGATGATTGAAGATGGCGCCCTTCGCACTGGACCACAAGCGTTTTATCCTATTATTTTTGATGTTAAAAAGGGTGACCATTTTGACATTATAAAACATACCGGGAAATGGTATTACGTTGATAATGGAGAGAAAAAGGGATGGATTGCAGGATGGCACACAAATCTTAATATAAAAAAAGATAAGATTGCTGGGACTAATCCATTTAAAGATAAAGTCATCATGATTGATCCTGGTCATGGTGGAAATGATCAAGGTGCTTCAAGTAAAGACGGTACGATAGAGAAAGTTATTACTCTGAAGACAAGTTTAATGCTGAAACAGAAGTTAGAAGAAGAAGGTGCTACTGTTTTGATGACAAGAAACAGTGATGAATATATCAAGCTAAAAAATAGAAAAGGTGCTGCAGATGTATTTATCAGCATTCATGCAGATGCTTTAGAAGCATCTAGTCCACATGGTTTAACCGTATATTATCATCATGATAATCAAAAGGTGCTTGCCGACACATTGCATATGGCGATTAAACAAAAAGCACTGTTATCTGATCGTGGTGTTCGCCAGGAAAACTTCCAGGTGATACGTCAAACGAAGACACCTGCAGTTTTATTAGAACTGGGCTATATCAGTAATCCTACCGATGAAAAATTGATGAATGATAAAGTGTACCGTCAAATTATTACGACAAGTATTGTTGATGGTCTGCGTAATTACTTTTTATATTAACTTGACTTTAGCAGATTAACTTAGTAATATAAACCTATTCAAACTTAACAAATACCGTTTTAGTCTATCATTTATAGGAAATTTATTGAATAGAGACATCTATGCTGCTGAAATTAGATGATAAATTCTTATAAGATGTAACAATAGATGAGGTTGTGATATGAAAGTATCACCGTTTTACATGCGTTAAATGTACTAGAGTGGGTACTTTGTACCAATTAGGGTGGCAACACGGAAAATTTTACGTCCCTTATGCATTATTTATAATGCATAAGGGACTTATTTTTTTAGGAGGAAAATTTATGATTAATATACCAAGAGGAACACAGGATATTTTACCGACAGAAACTCCGAAGTGGCGATATATTGAAGATAGATTACATGCAATTGCTGCATCATTTAATTATAAGGAAATTCGTACACCAATATTTGAATCGACAGATTTATTTGCGAGAGGTGTTGGTGATACAACAGACATCGTACAAAAAGAGATGTATACATTCAAAGATAAAGGTGATAGAAGTATCACACTGCGTCCTGAAGGTACAGCAGCTGTAGTTAGAAGTTATATTGAGAACAAGATGAATGGTGATGCGAATCAACCAATTAAATTATATTATAATGGTCCGATGTTCCGTTATGAACGTAAACAAAAGGGACGTTATCGCCAATTTGTTCAGTTCGGTGTAGAAGCAATAGGAGCAGAAAATCCTGCTTTGGATGCTGAAGTCATCCATATGGTGTATTCGATCTATAAATCATTTGGCTTACAACATATTAAAATTGTATTAAATTCAATTGGTGATCTGGAAAGCCGTAACATCTATAAAGAAGCATTAGTTAAGCATTTTGAACCACATATCGAGCACTTCTGTAATGATTGTAAAAATCGATTACACATAAATCCAATGCGTATTCTTGATTGTAAAGTTGACCGAGATCAACCATCAGTTAAAAATGCACCAAAAATAACGGAATTCTTAAATGATTATTCTTTAAATTACTATAACGAAGTTAAACGTTATTTAGATATTTTAGAAATACCTTATGTAGAGGATGCAAATTTAGTGCGTGGCTTAGACTACTATACCCATACTGCATTTGAAGTAATGAGTGATGCTGAAGGATTTGGTGCAATTACGACATTATGTGGCGGTGGCCGCTATAATGGATTATTAGAAATGCTAGACGGTCCGAAAGAGACGGGTATTGGATTTGCTCTCAGTATTGAACGTCTGTTACTTGCAATCGAAGCAGAAGGTATCGAGCTTGAAATTGAAGAAGCAATCGACTTATATATCGTTACTATGCCTGAAACAGTGGATGCCGGAATTAAGATTTTAGCAGATTTACGTAACAACGGTATTAAAGCTGATATCGACTATTTAAACCGTAAAATGAAAGGACAAATGAAACAAGCAGATCGAATTCATGCCAAAAATACGATTGTGCTTGGTTCTAATGAACTTGAAAGCGGTAAAATAAATGTGAAATCGATGGAAACTGGTGAAAGCACCGAAATTGAGATTGAAAAACTAGCATCATTTATAAAAGGAGAAAAATAACATGGAGAAAAGAACAACATACTGTGGATTAGTTACAGAAGAATATATTGGACAAGAAGTAATATTAAAAGGGTGGGTACAAAAACGACGAGATTTAGGTGGATTAATTTTCATTGATTTACGTGATAGAGAAGGTATCGTGCAAGTTGTATTCAATCCAGATTTCTCTCAAGATGCATTAGCAATAGCAGAAACAATTCGTTCTGAGTACGTTGTTGAAATAAGAGGAAAAGTAACGGAGCGAGATGCAGCAGTTGTAAATCCAAAAATCAAAACTGGAAAAATTGAAGTTCAGGTTGCTGAAGTTAACATTATCAATAAATCTGAGACACCACCATTCCAAATCGAAGCAGAAACTGATATTTCTGAAGATATCCGTTTAAAATATCGTTACTTAGATTTACGTCGTGAACCACTTGCGAATACGTTTAAGATGCGTCATCAAATTACAAGAGCAGTACGTAATTATTTAGATGAGTCAGGATTTTATGAAGTTGAAACGCCAGTACTTACAAAGTCAACACCAGAAGGCGCACGTGACTATCTAGTACCTTCACGTGTGCAGGAAGGTAAATTCTTTGCGTTACCACAATCACCGCAAATCTTTAAACAGTTATTGATGATCGGTGGATTCGATAAATACTATCAAATCGTTAAATGTTTCCGTGATGAAGATTTACGAGCGGACCGTCAACCCGAATTTACTCAAATTGATATCGAGATGAGTTTCGTAGATCAGGAAGATGTGATGGCGATGAACGAAGGTATGCTGGCACGTATTATGAAAGACGTGAAAGGGATTGAAATTACTACACCATTTCCGCGTATGACATATGCTGAAGCAATGCGTGATTACGGTATTGATAAACCTGACACACGTTTCGATATGAAATTAAAAACATTAAATGACTTAGCTTCTAAAATGGACTTTAAAGTATTTAGTGAAGCAGTGAAAAACGGTGGTTCAGTAAAAGCAATCGTCGTAAAAGGCGCTGCTGATAAATATTCAAGAAAAGATATTGATGCATTACAAGAGTTCGCAAAAATTTACGGTGCTAAAGGGCTTGCCTGGGTAAAAGTTGTAGAAGATGGATTAAACGGGCCAATTGCTAAATTCTTTGATGAAGCTAATACAGCAGAATTAATTAAACTTACTGGTGCTGACAATGGAGATTTAGTATTATTTGTCGCTGATAAATCATCGGTAGTAAATGCGAGTCTAGCAAACTTACGTAACAAATTAGGTAAAGATTTAGGATTGATTGATGAGAATAAATTTAATTTCTTATGGGTGACAGATTGGCCACTATTTGAATATGACGAGGCGTTAGATCGTTACTTTGCGGCACACCATCCATTTACTGCTCCAAAACCTGAACATTTAGAATTATTGAAATCGAATCCTGAAGCTGCTGAAGCAAATGCTTATGATGTTGTATTAAATGGTTATGAATTAGGTGGAGGATCTATTCGTATCCACGATCAGGAAGTTCAGGCACAAATGTTTGAAGCACTTGGCTTTACGAAGGAAGAAGCGGAAGAACAATTTGGTTTCTTAATGAATGCATTTAAGTATGGTGCACCACCACATGGCGGTATTGCTCTTGGATTAGACAGAATGGTGATGTTACTTGCAGGACGTTCTAACTTACGTGACGTTATTGCTTTCCCTAAAACAGCATCTGCAACTGATCTTCTTACAGAAGCTCCAAGTGCAGTAGCAACAGCACAGTTAGATGATTTACACATTGCATTAAACATTAAGGAAGCTGCTAACACAGAAGAAGAAAAAGAAGATTCGAAATAGTTGCAAATAAATAAATATGTGATATTATATAGTCATAAGATAGGTGTCTGAAGAGTTCGATGTTTGTTTATTCTATTTTGACCTAACACTTTTTGATCGGGAGTCTAATAGGTTTTCTTTTAGCGCACACGCCTCACATGGAGGACTTGCAAAATTAGAAACGGGACACCCACCTGTTTATAGCAGGCCAAAATGATCAACACTTAAAACAACGGCTCACTTGGATACTATCGTAAGGCGAGAGACTTTTGTCTCTCGTCTTTTTTTGTAATGATTAAAGCTTACTAATATGATAGGATATATTTATTGACAATATGGAATGGAGAAATGAAATGAAACATCAATTTTCAAGAAATGAACTTGCTTATGGTAAAGAAGGTTTAGAAGCACTTAAAAACAAAACAGTTATGATATTAGGAGTAGGTGGAGTTGGATCATTTGCTGCAGAAGCACTTGCAAGAACAAATATCGGACACATTATTCTGATTGATAAAGATGATGTGGACATTACAAATGTTAACCGCCAGATTCACGCATTAACTACGACGGTTGGTCAGTCAAAAGTTACATTAATGGAAGAGCGTATTAAACTCATTAATCCTGAATGCAAAGTTACACCGCTACATATGTTCTATACAGATGAAACATATGAAGAAATATTTAAATATGATATTGACTATGTTGTAGATGCAAGTGACACGATTATGTATAAAATTCATTTAATGAAAGAATGTTTAAAACGTAATATTAAAATGATTTCAAGTATGGGAGCTGCGAATAAAACGGACCCGACACGCTTTAAAATTGTAGATATTTCAAAAACACATACTGATCCAATGGCGAAAGTTATCCGTACAAAATTAAAGAAAGAACGTATTCATAAAGGGGTTCCAGTCGTATTTAGTGATGAAAGTCCAATCGTTATTCGTGAAGATGTAAAAGCTTATGTCGGAAATGCAGATGCCCCTGTAAGAAAAGCGCAGATGCCGCCATCAAGTAATGCTTTCGTACCAAGCGTTGTTGGGCTGATTTGTGCCAGCTGGGTTGTCAATGATATATTAAAAGATTTTCCGGTAACACGTGTAAAAGATAGATGATAGTTTAATAGTTAACCTAAAAAAGCTGAAGTAAAATCAATGATGATTTCACTTCAGCTTTTTGTATGATATAACCTTAAATTTACCTTAAAAGTTGTTGCTAAAAAGTAAATGACTGGATTTATCATGTATGATAAATATAACGGAGGTGTAAAAATGGAAGAAAATCAATTTAGTTTACAGGTTAGCAATTTAAATAAGACGATTAACAAAAGGCACATTATCAAAGATTTAAACTTTGATGTAAAAAAGGGTGAAGTATTTGGCTTTTTAGGTCCGAATGGTGCTGGTAAAACAACTACTATTCGAATGATTGTTGGTCTTACGACACCTACTTCTGGAGATGTTAAAGTTTTAGGACGTTCGGTATTAAAGAATCGTAGTGAAGTCATGAAAGATATCGGTGCAATCGTTGAAAACCCGGAATTTTATCCATTTTTATCAGGTTTAGAAAATTTAAAGCAATTTGCAAGAATGCAGGTTGGAATTTCAGAAGAAGATATTGACCGTGTCGTCAAGTTAGTAGGACTTGAAAATCGGATTAAAGAAAAAGTTGGACGTTATTCATTAGGTATGCGACAACGTCTGGGCCTTGCGCAAGCGTTGCTACATAAGCCAAAAATATTGATTTTGGATGAACCAACCAATGGTTTAGATCCTGCGGGTATACGTGAAATTCGTGATTATATTAAAAAGCTTGCCCGAGAAGAAAATATATCAGTTATCGTATCAAGTCATTTAATGAGTGAGATGGAACTCATGTGTGATAGATTTGGGATAATTAAGAATGGACAGATGATTCGTATTGAAGATGTTAACACAGTTGTTACTGCGAGTGATATCGTAAAACATGATTTTGATGTCTATCCAATCGATCAGGCAGTTAAGTTCCTAAATGAAAAAGGTGTGCCATTTAAATTGAATAATAACATGCTAGCAATTGACATTGCCTCAAAAGATGTACCGCAACTTGTACGTGATCTTGTAAAAGCTGATGTCGATATTTATGGTGTTACAAAAGAAAAACTTTCACTTGAAGATCGCTTCATGGCATTAACAAAAGAAGGAGGCGGTAGCATTGTTTAAGTTAGTGATAAATGAATTTAATAAGTATTTTAATCGCCTTGGCACATATATCATGTTAGGAATTATATTAGTCTTTATGTTGATTGGTGTATTTTTGAACATGCAGTTTAGTGGTAAATACGATAATAAAACGTATACAGATAACTGGAAAACGGAAGTTAAACAGGATATCGTAAAGTATGAAAAACGTCTTGCAGAAATTTCGAAAAAAGAAAATGATAAAAAGTCTATGAAAGATATTACTGATGAAATGACACTTGGCGAACGTATGTCGAAATTGCAGTACTATCTAAAAGAAGATGTAAAACCACCAGCTATCAATAATTTTTATCAAAACTTATTAGATACGGGTAGCTTTATATCATTTGTAACAATTATGATTGTTATTATTTGTAGTGGGCTAATGTCACGTGAACACCAGCAAGGAACAATTAAATTATTACTTATTCGACCTGCATCAAGATTAAAAATCTTTTTCTCTAAATATATTTTTGCAATTTTAGCGTCAATTTTATTTTTAGGCTTTACTTATTTAATGTCGGCTATTATCTTTTTCTTTACGACAAAAATGAATCCAACTGCTCAACTTGTGGTTCAAAGTAACAAAGGATTGAAAATGATAAATGTATTTGAAGTACTTGGTCAGCAATTATTTGCAAATTTTATATTTATTATTACGTTTGCGATTTTAGCATATGCGCTATCAGTTATCTTTAAAAATACAGCACTAAGCTTAGGTGTAAGTTTTGCATTCTTATTTTTCGGAGATTTACTCATTTTGTTTTTACAAGGTAAAACGAAATTATTAGAATATTTCTGGCCGGTCAATTGGAACTTATCACAATATTTACCGACAAATCCTTCGAAACTTGTTGATAAAGATTTATCATTTGGTTTTAGTTTAACGTATGACATTGTAATATTATTGATTATTACAATAATCGCAGCATGGATCTTTAATAAAAGAGATGTAGCAAACTAATAAACAAGCATTGAGTGATTTAACTCAATGCTTGTTTTGTTGTTGTTTAATATTATCGTAAATTTGTTTGAATTGTTGTTCTGCTTTACTAGTGCTCTTTGGTACATAGTATTGCTTTTTCTTTAGTGTATCCGGTAAATATTGTTGAGCGATAAACCCTGATGGTACGCTATGAGGATATTGATAGCCCACACCATTCCCTAAATCTTTC
The DNA here is from genome assembly GCF_003259695.1 of Macrococcus epidermidis. Lineage (GTDB taxonomy): Bacteria > Bacillota > Bacilli > Staphylococcales > Staphylococcaceae > Macrococcoides > Macrococcoides epidermidis. The sequence continues at coordinate 1,083,703 of NZ_PZJH01000001.1, read as the reverse complement.
GCACCTTGATAGTGTGCATCTTTTAAGTGTTTAGGGATGGCACCAATTTTGCCGCTTCGTACATCAGATAAAGCAGCGTCAATTGCGGAGATGCCAGAGTTTGATTTCGGTGATAAGCAAAGTTCGATGACAGCTTGCGCAAGTGGTATGCGTGCTTCGGGAAATCCAAGTCGTTCAGCAGATTCAATCGCAGCAAGCGTCCTTGAGCCTGCTGAAGGAGATGCGAGTCCGATATCTTCGTAACTGATGACCAGTAAGCGTCTGGCTATTGTCGGTAAATCGCCACCTTCGATGAGGCGCGCAAGATAATGCAGTGCTGCATCTACATCACTACCACGAATAGATTTTTGGAACGCACTCATCAAGTCATAGTGCATATCACCGTCTTTATCGAATTGAAAGCTGGATTTCTGTAAACAATCCTTCGCATCTTTTAATGTGATTTTTATTGGATTTTTAGTTTCAGATGAAAGGATTGCCAGCTCTAATGCATTTAAGCTCGTTCTAATATCCCCTTGAGCACTTTGCACGAAATGATTGATTGCTGCTTCATCAATTTCGATATCATCATTACCATAACCTTTTTCCTTATCGTTTATCGCACGAAGTAGTGCTGTTTTAATGTCGGCTTCTGTTAAAGGATAAAGCTCAAATATTTGTGTTCTTGATCTGATCGCAGGATTGATTGCATGATATGGATTACTCGTTGTTGCACCGATTAATATAATTTGACCATTTTCAAGATGAGGCAATAGAAAATCCTGTTTCCCTTTATCTAGTCGATGAATTTCATCTAAAAGGAGGATAACTTGTCCACTCATTTTAGCTTCTTCTGCAATCATTTGCATATCTTTTTTTGTATTGGTTACTGCGTTTAATTGTCTGAATTTCACTGCCGTACTGCCTGCAATTGCTTTGGCAATACTTGTTTTACCGACACCAGGAGGTCCGTAAAGAATCATTGAAGAAAGTCTTTTAGCATTGACCATTCTACGAATAATTCCTTGTTCACCAACAAGATGCTGCTGTCCAATGACTTCATCAATAGAAGAAGGACGCATTCTATATGCTAAAGGTTCCAATATATTATTCACTCCTTTAATAAAAGTGTACCTTATTTTAAGTCAAAATGTGATAAAATTGATTTATTGAAAAGGGGCGTAATAATTATGAAGATTTCAACTAAAGGTAGATACGGTTTAACTTTGATGATATCCCTTGCTAAACGATATCAGACGAAACCTGTATCATTAAAAATTATCGCAGAAGAAAATAATCTCAGTGATCTGTATTTAGAACAACTTGTAGGACCGTTAAGAAATGCTGGTCTCATTAAAAGCGTAAGAGGTGCAAAAGGTGGTTACATGTTAATGAAAGCCCCTAAAGAAGTGACAGCAGCAGATATTATCCGATTACTTGAAGGCCCAATTACACCAGTAGAAGGCATTGAAGATGAACCACCAGCTCAAAAGCAATTGTGGATTGATATTCGCGATGCTGTAAAAAAAGTACTGGATGAAACGACTTTGGAAGATTTAATGAACTATAAAGAAGAGGATATTATCGAAGGTTACATGTTCTACATATAGGGATAATCAAAAAAATAGTTATCGCAGATGCGATAACTATTTTTCTTCTGTAATTTCTTTTAACCATCTGAAACTTTGATGTTGTTTTTCAAGATCATAGATATAACTAACCACAATAAATTCATCGACATTGAATTCATTTTGAAAAGCTTGTAATTTTTGTTTTACAGTTTCTTTAGAACCTACAAAACCAGTTTGAGTACGAGACAATGCCATTTGTTTTTCTTGTGGACTCCAAATCGCATCCATATCTTCTACTGGTGGTTGAAGCGGTTGTCTTGCATTTCGGATTACACTTAAGAAAAATTGATGCGTGGAAGTCGCCAGATAATCAGCTTCTTCATCAGTTTCACCGATAATCACATTCGTACCGACCATAACATAAGGTTTGTCCAGATATTCAGACTTCTGGAAAAGATTGCGATAAATTGCGATCGCTTCTTTCATCTGTTCCGGTGCAAAGTGTCCGGCAAACGCATAAGGTAAACCGAGACGTGCTGCAAGATGTGCTGAATCAGTTGAAGAACCAAGTACAAATATCGGTACATTTGTGTCAGCACCAGGATAAGCTTTTACAAATCCTTGTTTTTCTTCAGGTCCAAAATACTTTAACAATTCCTGAATTTCTTCAGGAAAAGTATATACACTATCATGACGGTCGCGACGTAGAGCACTCGCAGTCATCATATCCGTACCAGGTGCACGACCTAATCCAAGATTCAATCGATCAGGATAAATTGTTGCCATCGTACCAAATTGTTCTGCTACAACGAGTGGTGCATGGTTAGGTAACATGATTCCACCTGAACCAACCTGTATTGATTTTGTATGTTGAAGGACATGATTAATTAGTACTACTGTTGCTGAACTCACAAGGCTCGGTGTATTATGGTGCTCAGCAATCCAGTAGCGGTTATAACCTAGTTCTTCAGCCAGTTGAGCCAGTGATACCACCTGATCGATTGCATCCTTGTTCGTATCTCCTTTTCGTACTGGCGCTAAATTCAAAATAGAAATAGGAATATTAAGATTAGACATATAATTAACTCCTTTTAATTTAGTACCGATAGTTTAGCACTTAGATCGGTAATTATGATAATTATATGCTTGTGGGAGTTATACCTGTATATTGAACGAATAATTGATATAATACTCTAACTATAATATGTTCGAGTTAGAGCAAACGACCAACTGAGAGATATAAATCAAAAATAGTGCGCTAACGTCAGAGTAAACGAATAACTGAGTGAAAAAAATCCAAATAATACGCTAACGTCAGAGTAAACGAATAACTGAGTGAAAAAAATCAAAATAATACGCTAACGTCAGAGTAAACGAATAACCGAGTGAAAAAAATGAAAATAGTGCGCTACCGTCAGAGTAAACGAATAACCGAATGAATAAACGGTAAGATGCACTAATACAAGTTGGAAATTGCACTAATATATTTAATTTTTTAAAAATATGAATCATTAAGTCGATATTTTAATTTTTTAATATAAATAATAGAATTTTGTTGCTTCCATTTCGTAAAATACTTCTCTAAAGTTCTTTTGTTAATAACTTCACCTATGAATTTATGAAACTTTATATTATCAAAAGCATTATCTCCCTTCACCAGACAATAATACTGTAAATTTTTGAATACTATGTCTGCTAAATGATATGATTCTCCACAACTGCGACAAATATATTTTTTTCGACTGCGTTCTCCGAGTAGACTGAAACATTTAGGACAATTCAAACCTTTCTTCAAAGTATCTAATTTCTCAGGATAGTGTTTCAGGAAAGGGTTATATCGCGAACGTAGTTCGAAAATATCGGCAGCAGTATACATTGATACGCGATGTCGCGATAATTTTTGAAGACATTCCTCCAATCGATTCAATTGAATAATCGGTAACTTTTTCTCCAAACCATATATATAGGCATTTTCATTACACCATATTATATAGCCATAAATTTTTAATTGCATGCCATGATAATAGAGTAACTTTTTCAAATGCTGATTTACGGTATTATTCAAACTCGTCAAAGGATTCTTTATTTGTAAATCATCTAAATACCATTCACCATTCTTGATGTAAACGTCGGTACTATAATATTTAGCATCAAAAATAATCAAATGATTACCCGATATAATCAGATGGTCTATTTGAAAATAACTGCCATCAACTTCAAATAAAATATCATGAATTGCGTCGATTTCTTCAAATTGTGCTATGATTCCTCGAACGTTTTGTTCTCCATCATTACCTAATCGTAACTTTTCTAGTTTTTTTGATTGGTCAAAGTCAACATCACGGCTATTTAGAATTTCTAATATGATTCGTTCCAAATGAAATCTCCTCCTATTTATATATAGTAGAAAATCGTTAAAGTATTTTTCAAAATGAGAATCTTTACAATTTTTACAATTAAGTTAATTAGATAGTTTTTTTTCTTAAAGGGTGTTAAGATAAGTTATTGAAAAATTTGAAAGGATGTTCATAAATCATGAAGGTATATGCAGACTATGCAGCAACTACTAATGTTGCGCCGGAAGTTGTATCTGAAATAAATGAAGTATTAACTGATCACTTTGGTAATGCTTCGTCAATACATCATATCGGACGTGATGGTCGTAGAATTTTAGATCAGTCACGCATGAAAATTGCAAAAATATTGAACGCATCACCAAGAGAAATTGTCTTTACTAGTGGTGCCACTGAATCGAATAATCTGGCGATTAAAGGTATTGCATACCAGAATCAGCATAAGGGTAAACATTTGATTACCTCTTCTATTGAGCATCACTCTGTATTACACGTCTTTGAGCAACTTGAAAAAGAAGGGTATGAAGTCACATATTTACCTGTGGATGCACAAGGCTTTGTAGCAGTTGATAAATTGAAAGATGCACTTCGTGAAGATACGATATTAGTTTCTATTATGTTTGGAAACAACGAAGTCGGTACTGTTCAATCAGTTGACGAAATGGCTGAACTATTAAAAGAGCATCAGGCAATATTTCATACTGATGGCGTTCAGACGATTGGTCATATGCCGATCGATTTAAAGTCACTAAACGTAGATTTATTTACCCTCACTGCACATAAGTTCTATGGCCCAAAAGGTGTGGGATTACTATATGTGAAAGATAAGACGCCATTACAATTTCAGCAGCTTGGAGGCGCACAGGAGACTAAACGTCGAGCGGGTACAGAAAATATCGCATATATTAGTGGTATGGCAAAAGCATTAGAAATGGCTACAGATAATATTGAACAATCAAGTTTAAAATTGATACAATTGAAACAACATTTTATTAACGCGCTTCAGTCTTACGATATTCCATTTGAATTGAATGGTGATATAAATGCATCATTACCTCACATCACTAATCTATATTTTCCATTCAGCGATGTTGAGAAAATGCTTACAATCCTTGATATGAATGGCGTGTATGTATCAAGTGGTTCTGCATGTACTGCTGGTAGTATAGAACCGAGTCATGTACTTACTGCAATGTTTGGTGAACATCCACGTACAAAACAGTCGATACGTTTTAGTTTTTCACATCAAATGACAGAAGAAGATATTGATTATATTGCATTACAAATTAAAAAAATTTATGAAATGAATAGAAATGAGTAGATAAGAATGACAAATGAAAAAACTAAAGTAGTAGTTGGAATGAGTGGTGGCGTTGATAGCTCAGTAACTGCATTATTACTAAAAGAACAAGGCTATGACGTTATCGGTATCTTTATGAAAAACTGGGATGATACTGATGAATTTGGTGTATGTACTGCAACAGAGGATTATGAAGATGTTATCCGTGTTTGTAATCAAATCGGCATCCCTTATTATGCAGTAAATTTCGAAAAAGAATACTGGGATAAAGTTTTTACATACTTTCTTGATGAATATAAAAAAGGCAGAACGCCAAATCCGGATGTAATGTGTAATAAAGAGATTAAGTTTAAGGCATTTCTAGATCATGCATTAGCGTTAGGTGCGGATTTTGTCGCTACAGGGCATTATGCTCAAATTCGTCGTAATGATGACGGTACCGTTGAAATGTTACGTGGTGTTGATAATAACAAGGACCAAACATATTTCTTAAACCAGTTATCACAAGATCAGTTACAACATGTCATGTTTCCTTTAGGGCATCTGCAAAAACCAGAAGTACGTGAAATCGCTATAAACAATGACTTAGCAACTGCTAAAAAGAAAGATTCTACAGGTATCTGTTTTATTGGAGAACGTAACTTCAAAACGTTTTTAAGCGGTTATCTTCCTGCACAAAACGGTAAAATGATGACTTTAGATGGCATTGAAATGGGAGAACACTCAGGATTAATGTACTATACCATTGGACAACGTCATGGGTTAGGTATCGGTGGAGATGGCGATCCATGGTTTGTTGTCGGTAAAAATTTAAAAGACAATGTATTGTATGTTGAGCAAGGATTTGACCACGAAGCATTATACAGTGACTACTTGATTGCATCTGACGTCTCATTTATCAATGATATTGATTTGTCTAATGGATTTGAATGTACGGCTAAATTCAGATATCGTCAAAAGGATACAAAGGTTACTGTTGAACGTATCGATGACAATACGGTTAAAGTGATTTTTGCGGAACCCGTGAGAGCAATCACACCTGGTCAGGCAGTGGTATTCTATCAGGACGAAGTTTGTCTAGGTGGTGCAACGATTGATGAAGTATTTAAAAATTCTGGTCAGTTAACATATGTGGTGACACAATAAATTTCAAAGGAGACAGCAATGTCTTCTTTTTTATTTTTTGATATAATAATACAATGAATATAATAGAGGAGAACGCTAATGAATGACGAACATTTAATGCAACTGATTGAAACGAAACAATATGAAGAAGCACTAAAAATACTTATAGAAGCAATTGATGAAGAACCTGAAGAAGTGACACATTATATTAATATGGGAACGATTCTTCTGGATTCAAATCAATCGATTGAAGCAGAACGTTTCTTTCAAAAAGCTATTACTGTAGACCCGACACATGGTGGTGCATACTATGGTCTGGCTAATATATATTACAATGCGGATCGATTTGAAGAAGCGGTGAAATTGTATCATAAAGCCATTGAAAATGGACTGGAAGATGGTGATACATACTATATGCTCGGTATGTCATTTGTTAATCTAAGTGATTTCGCGTCAGCATTACCATTCTTAATGCGTGCACATGAACTCAAACCGGATGACAATGAGATAACATTCCAATATGGTCTTGTGATGTGTCAGATGAATATGTTTGAAGAAGCATCAAAGACTTTAGCGCGTGTATTAAGTGATAATCCAGATCATACAGACGCGATTTATAATAAGGCACTTGCAGATTATATGATGACAGAAAATATAGACGCAGCGATTGTTGAATTTGAGCGTGTTATTGACATTAAGCCTGATCATCTGCTCGCTGGCCATGCACTGAAAACATTCAAAGCAATGAAGGAGGAATAAACTTGGAGAACGCCACTTTATTTGATCAATCTTATGTTAAAGGCACTATTATCCGTATACTTTTTCAGAATAACGATAACTTTTATACGGTATTAAAAGCCGAGGTAATCGATACAAATGAAGATTTTGATGATGAAGTGACGGTTACAGGTTTCCTACCTCAAATTGCAGAGGGTGACACTTATACATTTACCGGAAAGATTATGTTACACGCTAAGTATGGGAAACAATTACAGGCAGAGAAATTTGAGAAGGATTTACCACAGTCAAAAGACGGCATCATTCATTATCTTTCTAGTGACCTATTTAAAGGTGTCGGCAAAAAAACAGCACGTACAATTGTTGAAATACTTGGCGAAGATGCATTGAATATTATTTTAGATGATAAAAGCAGTCTGGATCAAATTCCGAAATTATCACAAGATAAAAAAGATTTAATTTACAATACAATCAATGAAAACCAAGCGATTGAGAAAGTAATGATTCAATTAAATGATTGGGGCTTTGGACCACAGCTTGCAATGAAAATCTATCAGTTTTACAAAGACGATACGATAAGAGTAATAAATGAATCACCTTATCAATTAGTGATGGATATCGAAGGTATAGGTTTTAACAAAGCTGATGAATTAGCCCGTCATATCGGTATAGATAACAATCATCCTGAACGATTAAAAGCAGCATTAGTCTATGGTATGGAGCAGGCATCATTACAGAATGGTCATACTTACATTCCGGATCAGATTTTACTCGAGACAAGCTTCAATCTATTAACAAAGAATGGTTCTGATGTTAACCCCGATGCATTAGTAAATGCATTAACTGAACTTTGCGAAGAGAAAAAATTACTTGTCGAACATGAAAAAAATATTTATATACCTAGTTTATTTTATTCTGAAACAAAGACCGTTCAAGTATTACACAGATTAATGAATCATCAAAATCAACTTAAGCAATTTGAACAATCTGAAATAATGCTTGCTATTGGGGAGATTGAACAGTTATTTGAAGTGTCATATGCAGAAAAACAGAAGGAAGCACTAATGCAGGCGATGCATAGTAAACTGATGATTTTATCTGGTGGTCCTGGTACTGGGAAAACAACAGTTGTAAGAGGTATTGTGACACTTTATGCAGAACTGCATGGATTAAGTCTTGACTATAATGATTATGATGGTCAGGACTTTCCCGTTGTTGTCGCAGCACCAACAGGTCGTGCATCGAAACGACTTTATGAATCAACAGGATTGGAAGCAACAACGATTCATAGACTGATCGGTTGGACCCGAGATAATAAGCCTGATGATATTCTGGAAAATGAAATTACTGCAAAGCTTATCATTATCGATGAGATGTCTATGGTTGACACGTGGTTAATGTTTCAATTGATGAAAGCAGTACCAAATGACGCTCAGATTATTTTTGTAGGTGATCAGGACCAGTTGCCATCCGTAGGTCCAGGACAAGTATTTAAAGATTTAATAGAGTCTCAAATTATTCCTCAGATTGAACTGAATGAAGTTTATCGTCAGCAGGAAGGCTCTTCTATCGTAGAACTGGCACATCAGATTAAACGAAATGAACCATTCGATATCACAAAACGATACAGTGATAGAAGTTTTATTCCATGTCAAACGGATCAAATTCCAGAAGTTATCGAGAAAATCGTAACATCAGCTGTTAATAAAGGTTACGATATGCGGGATATTCAGGTGCTCGCACCAATATATCGAGGTAATGCAGGGATTCGTGCATTGAATAAAGTTTTACAGAAAATTTTAAATCCACCAGAAGAAAAAAAGCGCGAAATGGAATTTGGTGATATTGTCTTTAGAAATCACGATAAAGTTTTACAGCTTGTTAACCGACCTGAAGATAGTGTATTCAACGGAGACATCGGAGAAATCGTAGGTATCTTTAAAGCAGCAGAAAATGCACTGAATAAGGATGTTGTCATTGTAGATTATGATGGGAATGAAGTAACGTATACAAAAGCTGATTTAATTGAAATTACCCATGCATATTGTTGTTCTATTCATAAAGCGCAAGGATCAGAATTTCCGATTGTCATTATGCCTGTTGTCAATCAGTACTATAGAATGCTGCAGAAAAATATATTATATACAGGATTAACACGTGCGAAACAGTCACTTATCTTTTGCGGTGATGTTAATGCCTTCAATGATGGTATAAAAAGATTAGGCAATGCCAGATTCACTTCTTTTTATCAATTTTTAATGGATTATTTTAGCACAGATGATCAAAAAGACATTGTAAAAAGCGACATCGATACTGATGAAAATAATGAAAATGAAGTATTTAAAAAATTACCATTTCAGGTTGGTGAAATGACCGAAGAGAATATGCATCTAGTTTCACCGATGATTAATATGGGAGATATATCTCCATATGATTATGTTTAAGTTGACGATAAGCATATGATTCAATTATAATTTAACTAATTCAAATTTAAAGCTGAGTAGGTAATCCCTCAAGACTTAGAGACATATCGGTTGGTGAAAGATATGCTTGATATTACTGAAGCTACTTTATCTTATAATTTCGAATATTAATCGAGTGATGACTTTGTCATAACTAGGGTGGTACCGCGAACACGTTCGTCCCTTTTTTAGGGATAACGTGTATTTTTTTATTTTAAAGGAGAAGATAATAATGAAACGATTAACTGCAGCAGAAATTAGACAAATGTATTTAGACTTTTTTGTAGAGAAAGGACATATGATTGAACCTTCAGCACCTTTAGTACCAATAGATGACGACACACTTCTATGGATTAACTCAGGTGTAGCAACGCTTAAGAAATATTTCGATGGCCGTGTTATTCCAAAAAATCCACGTATCACAAATGCACAAAAATCAATCCGTACAAATGATATTGAAAATGTAGGATTTACGGCACGTCACCATACATTCTTTGAAATGTTAGGGAATTTCTCTATTGGTGATTACTTTAAGAAAGAAGCAATTGAATTTGCATGGGAATTCTTAACGAGTGAGCGCTGGATGGCGATTGAACCAGAAAAATTATACGTTACTATTCATCCGGAAGATACTGAAGCGTATGATTTCTGGGTTAATGATATCGGTTTAACTGATGACCGTATTACACGTATTGAAGGAAACTTCTGGGATATCGGAGAAGGTCCGAGTGGTCCGAATACTGAAATTTTCTATGATCGTGGAGAGAGCTATGGCCAAGATGATCCTGCAGAAGAAATGTATCCAGGTGGAGAAAACGAGCGTTATTTAGAAGTATGGAACTTAGTGTTCTCTGAGTTCAACCATAATCCTGATCACACATATTCACCGCTTCCTAAGCAAAACATAGATACAGGGATGGGATTAGAGCGTATGGCTTCTATTTCTCAAGATGTTCCGACAAACTATGATACAGATTTATTTATGCCGATTATAGAAGCAACAGAACAAATTTCAGGGAAAAAATATCGTACTAATAAAGAAGATGATATTGCTTTCAAAGTGATTGCAGACCATATCCGTACAGTAAGCTTTGCAATTGGAGATGGTGCACTACCATCAAATGAAGGGCGTGGCTATGTATTACGTCGTTTACTACGCCGTGCAGTTCGTTTCGCTCAGAAATTAAATATTAATAAACCTTTCATGTATGAGCTTGTTGATATCGTAGCAAGCATTATGAAACCATATTATCCAAATGTAGATAAAAATAAAGATTTCATTAAAAAAGTAATTAAATCTGAAGAAGATAGATTCCATGAAACACTTGAAGAAGGTTTAGTACATTTCAATGCATTAAAAGAAGCTGCACAAAATTCAGATAAACGATTAAAAGGCGAAGATGTATTCAAATTGTATGATACATTCGGTTTCCCTGTGGAATTAACTGAAGAATTAGCTGAAGAAGCAGGTATTGCAGTTGATCATGAAGGATTCGAAATGGCTATGGAAGCACAGCGTACACGTGCGCGAGAATCACGACAAAAGACGCAAAGTATGCAGGTTCAAAATGAAGTGTTATCGAATATTAAAGTTGAAAGTAAATTCGTTGGTTATGATACTTTATCAAATGAAACACAAGTAGTAGCGATTGTGGAAAACGGTGAAAGTGTAGATGCTTCAAAAGAAGATACAATACAGTTTATCCTTACTGAGACACCATTTTATGCTGTAAGTGGTGGACAAATTGCTGATACAGGGATTGTTTCAAATGAAGAATTTGAGATTGAGGTTACCGAGGTTACGAAGGCCCCAAATGGCCAGAATCTGCACACAGGAACAGTTCGTTTCGGTAAAGTAACTGTTGGTGCTAAAGTGAAGACGCAAGTAGATCCAAACTTCAGAACATTTGTAATTAAAAACCATAGTGCGACGCATTTAATGCATCAGGCATTAAAAGATGTTTTAGGCACACACGTTAATCAGGCTGGTTCATTAGTAACACCAGAACGACTTCGCTTTGACTTTTCTCATTTCGGTCCAGTTACACAAGAAGAAATAGAAAAAATTGAACGTATCGTAAATGAAAAAATATGGGCAAATCTACCGGTTGAAATCAATGAAATGCCGATAAAAGAAGCAAAAGAAAAAGGTGCGATGGCTTTATTCGGTGAAAAATATGGTGATATCGTTCGTGTTGTTGAAATGAGTGATTATTCAATTGAGCTATGTGGTGGTGTGCATGTACGCAATACTGGTGAAATAGGTTTATTCAAGATAGTGTCTGAATCAGGTACAGGGGCTGGTGTACGTCGTATTGAAGCCGTAACAAGCAAAGCAGCATTTGAATATTTATCAACATATCAAAATACAGTGAATGACATTTTACCAAAAGTGAAAGTAAAACAGAAAGAACAATTAGCAGGTAAGATTGATGAATTAACAGCTACGATTCGTGGTCAGGAAAAAACAATCACTGAATTGAATAAAGCAGTAGCATCTCTTAAGATGGGTGACATAACAGAACAAGTTGAAGAAATTAACGGACTTAAGTTATTAGCAGTGGAAGTAGATGCAGAAGATAATAAAATGCTGCGTGAACTTATGGATGACTATAGATCAAAATTACAGGATGCAGTAATCTTTATCGCTGCAGCAAATGACAAGTTAAATTATATGGCGAGTGTACCAAAAGATAAAACGTCACAAGTGAAGGCTGGAGACATTATAAAAGGTGTTGCAAATGCAACTGGCGGTAAAGGTGGCGGCCGTCCTGATTCTGCTCAAGGTGCAGCAAATGATCCAGCTGGTATTACAACAGCATTACAATTTGTGAAGGATTATATTAATACATTGTAATTAAAAATTGTTTTATAGTATGATATTATTGAACAAATGTCATACAAAGGAGTGTATTGCAGTGGAAAATTTCGATAAAACAATGAAGTTCAACTTTGATGAACTACCGAAAGAAGAAGTAAGAACTGTATTATTGAATGTTTATAATACTTTAGAAGAAAGAGGATATAGCCCGATCAATCAAATCGTTGGTTACCTATTATCAGGAGATCCAGCTTATATTCCAAGACATAATGATGCCAGAAATCAAATCCGACGTTTAGATCGTGACGATATTATGGAACAACTTGTATCAAACTATATTCAAACTGAGAAAAAAGGTAATGAATAAAGTTATCGGTTTAGATGTTGGTTCTAAAACGATTGGTGTTGCATTAAGTGATGCCATGGGTTGGACTGCGCAAGGTCTTACTACACTCCGCATCGATGAAGCAAATGAAGAGTTTGGGATAGCCGAACTCAAAAAGATCATAGATGAAAATAATGTTGATACTGCCGTTATTGGATTACCTAAAAATATGAATAATTCAGTAGGACCAAGGGGAGAAGCATCAATTCGATTTAGTGAAATGTTGAAAGCAGTTTGTCCTGACATTACAATAGTAATGTGGGACGAACGTTTATCGACAGTTGGTGCTGAAAGAACACTGTTAGAAGCGGATGTTTCACGCAAGAAAAGAAAGCAGGTCATTGATAAGATGGCTGCAGTTTTCATATTACAAGGGTATTTAAATTCAAAATAAAAAGGATGATTAAAATGACAGAAGAAATGAACAATCAGGAGACGCTAGATATTAATGAAGAAGTAGAATTATTAGAACTTTATGATGAAGAAGGTAATCAAGTATTATACCGCAAATTAGTAAGTTTTAGACACCCAGGATTTGAGAAAGAATATGTTATCTTAGCTGAAGAAGGTTCAGATGAAGAGGAAGAAATCGAATTAATTCCAATGATCAATGTACCTGATAGCGAAGGAGAAGGCGGAAAATTAATTCCAATCGAAACAGATGAAGAATGGGATATGATTGAAGAATTCGTAAACACTAACTTTGATGAAGAAGAGCTTTAATCTTAAAGGAGTTTGATTATGTCGAATAGAAACAAAGAAATTAGAGATTCAAAATCTTTCTCTAAACTTCTTTCTTCTATCATTATCGGAATTATTTTAATAGGCGTGTGTATTTTAGCAGTTGGTAGTTATTTTTATATTAGCTCTAGCCAAAAGCCACTGAATCCAGATGATAAGTCTACTACTAAGATAGAAATATTACCTGGTGAGTCTGCAACGATGATTGGAGAAAAATTAGAAAAAGAAAAAATCATTAAAAGTAGTACGATGTTCAAGTATTATTTGAAGTTTAATAATATTTCTAATTTCCAGGCAGGAAATTATGAATTATCGCCTTCTATGACGTTTAAACAAATTTCAAAAAGTCTTCAAAAAGGTGAAGTTTACATTCCAGTTGTCTTTAAAATGAATGTTCCTGAAGGTATTACAATCGATCAAATCGGTGAGATTGTTGAAAAGAAAACTTCAATTAATAAAGCGGATTTTGTTAAAGAGGTAAATAATCCTGCTTTCATTAAAAAGATGCAGAAGAAACATCCGAAGTTAATTACAAAAGAGGTCTTTAATAAAGATATTAAAGTACCTTTAGAAGGCTATTTATATCCTGCGACATATGATTTTACTGAAAAGAATCCTACGACTGAAGAAATCGTTGATAAAATGCTAACAGCGACTGAAGAAAATGCTTTTCCGTTATGGGATAAATATGGTGGCATTTTATTGACAGAAGCTGGTGCTGAAAAGCGACTAACGTTCCATGAATTCCTGACATTCTCATCATTAGTTGAAAGAGAAGCGACAGGACTAACAGATCGAGCGAAGATTGCATCAGTATTTATTAATCGTATGGAAGCAAACCCTGCCATGCCACTGCAGACAGACCCTACAGTATTATATGCGCTAGGTCGTCATAAAGCTGTTACATATGAAGCAGATTTGAAAGTTCAATCCCCTTATAACACGTACATCAATACAGGTTTACCACCTGGGCCGATTGCAACAAGTGGTAAAGAATCAATGGAAAGTGTCTTAAATCCTGCAAAGACAAATTATTTATACTTCTTAGCAGCAAAAGACGGTAAGAACTATTTCTCTAAAACATATGAAGAACATCTGCAACTTAAAGATAAACATATTGATAGTCAGCAATAAGAATAGGATATTTTGTCCTATTCTTTTTTGATTTTATCAAGTTGTAATTTTACTATTACAATTTTGGTTGTTTTATGGTACAATATCATGAAAATATAAAACACTACTACCAGCCTTTGTGGTTGGTAATTTTTTCGTTAAAGGATTGTTTTAATTGATAAAAGAAGAGACATATATCAGTAGATTAAATCCAATCAGTACAATCGATGATTTAATTGAAGTCGCAAAAGAAAATGACGTGCCAATTATGGATAAAATATCAGTAGAATTCGTCAAACAGTTGATTCGCATACATCATGCGAAGTCAGTACTAGAAATCGGTACAGCAATTGGATATAGTGCATTACATTTTGCATCAGTAAAAGATAATATTCATATCACAACGATTGAACGTAATGAAACAATGTATCAATATGCTTTGAAGCATATTGAACAATATAACAAAGCACACCAAATTCGCCCGATCTTTAAAGATGCGCTTGAAGCATTTGATGAGGTGAGCGACACAGAATATGATATATTATTTATCGATGCTGCTAAGGCGCAATCATTAAAGTTTTTTGAGTTATACAGTCCATTAGTCCGAAAAGGCGGTTTAATTATTACTGATAATATTTTATATCACGATTTTGTAGGCAATATTGAAATTGTGCGCAGTAGAAATATTAAACAGATGGTGCGTAAAATTGAAAAATATAATACATGGCTAAGTGAAAATACATCGTTTGATACGAATTTCATTGATATTGGAGATGGAATGAGTATTTCAGTGAAAAAATAAAGGAGTACATTATGACAGAATTATTAGTAACACCTAAATCTTTATCACATATTAGTGATTTAATTGAAGCAGGTGCAGATGCATTTGTTATCGGAGAAGAACAATTTGGATTACGTCTGGCAGGTGAATTTAATCGTGAAGATTTAAAGGCTGCAATAGATTTAATTCATGAACACAATAAGAAGGCATATGTTGCAGTAAACGGGATATTTCATAATGAACATTTAGATGCGGTTGAAGATTATATGAAATTTTTACACGTCGTAAAACCAGACGCAATTTTATTTGGAGATCCTGCAATTGTAATGTATGAAAGAGAACTAGGCAATACGATACCGTTACAATGGAATCAGGAAACTTTAGTTACGAATTATTTCCAGGTGAACTACTGGGGACAACGTGGTGCAAACCGAGCGGTACTTGCACGTGAGTTATCTCTTGATGAAGTATTAAACATTAAAGCGCATAGTGATGTTGCGATTGAAGTGCAAGTGCATGGCATGACATGTATGTTCCAATCGAAACGTAGTTTATTAGGTAATTATTTTATGTATCAGGATAAAGTAATGAAAATTGAAAATCGTGAAATTAAAGATGCAATGTTACTTTATGATGAAGAACGAAATAATAAATATCCAATTTTTGAAGATAGTAATGGCACACATATTATGAGTCCAAATGACATTTGCGTTATCGAAGAATTAGAAGAGTTAATTGAAGCTGGGATTGATTCATTTAAAATAGATGGCGTATTACATTCAGAAGAATATATTACGACAGTGACAAAAGCATATCGACAAGCGCTTGACCTTTATGATGAAGATGTCGAAGCATATGAGGATGCTAAATTTGATCTTGTAGATATGATTGAAGAAATTCAACCAGAACATCGTCCACTGGATCAAGGATTCTTATTTAAACAAACTGTATATTAAGGAATGATTTGATGAAAACGGAATTAGAAATTAAACAACCAAAACAAATAATAAAGAAACCAGAATTATTAGCGCCTGCTGGTAACCTTGAGAAATTAAAAATTGCAGTACATTACGGTGCTGATGCTGTATTCCTTGGAGGACAAGAATACGGATTACGTTCAAACGCTGACAATTTCACAATTGAAGAAATTAAAGAAGGCGTAGACTTTGCGAATAAATATGGTGCTAAAATTTATATTACGACCAATATTATTGCGCATGATGAAAATATGGATGGTTTAGAAGATTATCTTATCGCACTTGAAGGAACTGGAGCGTCAGGAATTATCGTAGCAGATCCGCTAATCATTGAAACATGTAAACGTGTTGCGCCTAAACTTGAAATACATCTTTCCACACAACAATCACTATCAAACGTGAAAGCTGTTGAATACTGGAAGTCTGAAGGTTTAGAACGTGTCGTACTTGCTCGTGAAACGAGTGCTGAAGAAATTAAGGAAATGAAAGAAAAAATTGATATCGAGATTGAGGCATTCATTCATGGTGCAATGTGTATTGCTTATTCTGGTCGTTGTACATTAAGTAACCATATGACAGCACGAGATTCAAATCGTGGCGGCTGTTGTCAAAGTTGTCGCTGGGATTATGATTTATTAACAGTAGATGATGGTGAACTTGATGTTGTTTATGATGGAGATGCAACACCTTTTGCAATGAGTCCTAAAGATTTAAAGCTTGTTGAGTCAATTCCGAAGATGATTGATATCGGCGTAGATTCATTGAAGATAGAAGGTCGTATGAAATCAATTCATTATATCGCTACAGTAGTATCTGTTTATCGCAAAGTAATTGATGCTTATTGTGCAGACCCTGAAAATTTCAAGATTGATCCGAAATGGTTAATTGAATTAGATAAATGTGCCAATCGTGATACAGCAAGTGCATTCTTCGAAGGGGTTCCTGGTTTTGAAGAGCAAATGTTTGGCCATGAACAGTCTAAAAAAACACCTTTTGATTTCTGTGGATTAGTGTTAGACTATTCTGAAGAAACACAAATTGCAACAATTCAGCAACGTAATAATTTTAAACCAGGACAGGAAATTGAATTCTTTGGTCCTGAAATAGAAAACTTTAAGCAAGTCATCGATGTTATATATGATGAAGAGGGGACAGAATTAGATGCAGCACGTCATCCTCTTCAAATCGTACAAATTAAAGTAAAACATCCAGTCTATCCAATGAATATGATGAGGAAGGAACTAATTTAATGGCGCATACGACTATCATCGGTATTGCGGGAGGTTCTGGTTCAGGTAAGACATCAGTAACTTCTAAAATACTTAAAAATTTAGAAGGCTACAGTGTAGCTTTAATCGAGCAGGATTATTATTATAAAAATCAGGATCATCTTAGTTTTGAAGAACGTTTAAAGACCAATTATGATCATCCTTTAGCATTTGATAATGATTTACTTATTCAAAATTTAATTGATTTACGTAATGGTGAGACTGTAAAGGTTCCTACATATGATTACACAAATCATACAAGAAGTAAGAAAACGATTACATTTGAGCCAAAAGATGTTATTATAGTAGAAGGCATTTTTGCTTTAGAAAATGAAACACTTCGTGATTTAATGGATGTTAAAATTTATGTTGATACGGATGCAGATCTTCGTATTTTAAGAAGACTGATGAGAGATATAGAAGAGCGTGGTCGAACAATGGAATCAGTTATTGATCAATATTTAACTGTTGTGAGACCGATGCATAATCAATTCATTGAACCAACGAAACGATATGCTGACATTATTATACCTGAAGGTGGCAGTAATGCAGTTGCTATCGATATTATGACAACAAAAATACAATCATTAATTCGAGTGAATTAGTAGAAAGAAGGATTTATCCATGGAAATGCAAAAAGAATACCCAATGACTAAAGAAGGATTTGAAAAGTTAGAAGTTGAATTAGAACATTTAAAAACAGTAAGACGACCTGAAGTCGTTGAAAAAATTAAAGTTGCACGTAGTTTTGGTGACCTTTCAGAGAACTCAGAATACGATGCTGCTAAAGATGAGCAAGGCTTTGTTGAACAGGAAATTACTAAGATTGAAATGATGTTACGTCATGCAGTTATTATTGAAGATGATGGTTCAAAATCAGAAGTTCAATTAGGCAGAACAGTAACATTTACTGAAGTGCCTGGTAATGAAGAAGAATCATATAAAATTGTAGGTTCTGCTGAAGCTGATCCTTTTGAAGGTAAAATTTCAAATGAATCTCCAATTGCTAAAGCATTACTTGGTAAAAAAGTTGGCGACGAAGTAAACGTTCCGTTACCAAACGGCAATGAAATGCGTGTTAAAATCGTTGAAATCAGCTAATATATTATATATACATTAAAGTAGATCTTATGATCTACTTTTTATTTAGGAGGAATTCGTGTGATTGGAATTATCGGAGCAATGCAGGAAGAGATTGAAATTTTAAAGGGTGATATGCAGGAACTGCAAACAGAAAAGATTGCCCATGTTGAAATCTTTAAAGGTAATTTATATGGTAAAGATGTTGTATTAATGCAAAGTGGTATCGGTAAAGTGAATGCTGCAATCTGTGCAACACTGCTTATCCAGAATTATCATCCGGAGATAATCATCAATACAGGTAGTGCAGGTGGCTTAGGTGCTTCTTTAGCTGTTGGTGATATTGTTATTAGTCAAAGCGTACTTCATCATGATGTTGTTGCGACTGCTTTTGGCTATGCATTAGGGCAAGTACCAGGTATGCCTGCACGATATCTTGCTGATGAAAAATTAATTGAATATACACAACAGGCCATTGAACAAAATAATCTTAAAGCACATATCGGAGTCATCGTTTCAGGTGATAGTTTCATTGGCTCATCTGAACAAAAGCAGGAAATCATAACAAACTTTAATGAAAGCCTTGCAGTTGAGATGGAAGCAGCTGCAGTAGCACAAACATGTCATCAATTTAAGGTTCCGTTTATTATTACACGTGCTATTTCTGACCTTGCAAACGGTGAGGCAGAGATGAGTTTTGAAGAGTTCTTAAAAGTGGCTTGCGTATCAAGTTCTAAAATTGTAAAATCATTAATAGAGACATTACCAGCTTAAGGGGATAGGAGGCGCACGTTATGATATTTATTATGGCATTATCAGTAATTGCAACGGCAATTATCGGATTTTTAATTTACACAGGTACTGAAGTAGATTACGCTCCAAATCAAGAAATCGAATAATACATTATACCCCGATCCTTATTGGATTGGGGTTATTGATTGTATAAAAGGGTATAACTAAGCAATATAAAATTTAGAGGTGACTTATGGGATTATTTCAAAAATATTTATTACCAAGTAAATATGCAAAGTCAATATTTGAAATCACACCAGAAGAATTATCAGGACGTGGTGTAAAGGCAATCATTACTGATTTAGATAATACGCTGGTTGGCTGGGATGTTGCTTTAGCAACACCTGAAGTAATTAACTGGTTTAACAGTATGCGTGAACACAATATTAAAGTTACAATCGTTTCAAACAATAATCAGGCACGCGTTGCAACATTTGCGACACCATTAGAAGTAGATTATATTTTTAACGCACGCAAGCCTATGGGACAAGCTTTTAAGAAAGCTTGTGTCGCAATGGGAGTACAACCTGAAGAAACTGTAGTTATCGGTGATCAGATGATGACGGATGTGCTTGCAGCAAATTCTAATGGATTTTATTCAATAATGGTAGTACCAGTGAAATCTAATGATGAATGGAAAACACGTGTCAACAGAATGATTGAGCGTAAGTTTTTAGCATATTTTAAGAAAAAAGGTTTAATCAACTGGGAAAACTAAAATCTATTTTTACTTAAAGAGACAAGCACATTGTCTCTTTTTTGTTGTTAACCTTAAATTTACCTTAAAAATATCAGTTTATCCTTTTAAAACAATATAAAATGGTAAAATAGATACAATACTTCTTTATAAAGAGGAGGATTTATTTGAAACTTTTTCTAATATGGTTATTTATTTTAGTGATTGTACTTACGGTTCTTTATTTTGTATTAAGTCGCCTTTATGATTATTTTAGCCATAGAGAAGTAAAAGAACAGATTGAGCAACAAAACATTGAAAATATGCGCAAATATGAATTGAATCAGGCTGCTTTAAGAAGTAAAAAGAAGATGCTTGAAAGTGAGATATTTGCAAAGACCGGTATGATTAGTGACATTGCAGAAATTAAATATTTAGAGAAGGAGCTGGAAGAAGTTAATGAACTCATCGACAGAATCAGTAAAGACGATTAAACCTAAAAATCGTAAACCAATCAATAGAAAATCATTCTTAATCACATCTATGCTTGGGCTATTATTATTGTTAGGTATTATGTTAGCATTTATGTCTATAGAAAAGGTACCTCAAGGATACCAAGCGGTCATCTATTCAGTCAGCGGTGTTAAAGAAGAGACGAAACCTGCCGGGTGGCACTTTATTTTTCCATTAGATAAAGCTGTACATTACCCAATTCGTACGCAGACGAAAGAATACACAGATTTAAATGTTGCCACTAGTGATGGTAAAAATTTAAATATGGATATTAGTGTGAACTATCATGTGGATCCTACAAAAGTTGTGAAGATCTTTAATAAATTTGGTAATGCAGATATTACTGGACTTGAAAATGGATTTCTTCGAACACGAGTACTAGATGGATTACGTCAATCTGTTGCGAAATTCTCGGTGATTGAAACATTCGGTGTTAAAACGGGTGAAATTAAGAAGAATACTTTAGAACAGTTACAGCAAAACTTAACAGATCAAGGGTTTATTGTAGAAGATATAGCGATTTCCAGCCCAAAAGCTGATAAAGCAACACAAGCTGCAATTGACGAACGTGTAAAAGCAAATCAAGAATTAGAAAGAGCAAAGACAGATAGAGCAATTGCGGAACAAAATGCCAAGAAGAAACAAATTGAGGCAGAAGGTCAGGCAAAAGCGAATGCTATTTTAGAAAAATCATTGACAGATAAAATTATTCGTAAACAGATGATCGATAAATGGGACGGTAAGCAACCCATTACGATAGGTGGGGAAGGCGTTATCGTTGATTTGAATAAGTAGTTATTTCGAGTTCGGGAATTTCCTGAACTCTTAATTTGTATTAAATATACTAAAATCAACACATAAGTTTATTTATTCTTTACAAAAATGATAATATTCGTTATTATATTTATACCAATTTAATATATGCGGGTGTAGTTTAGTGGTAAAACCTCAGCCTTCCAAGCTGATGTTGTCGGTTCGATTCCGATCACCCGCTTAATCTGGGTCGTGCATACTCGCACAACCCTTTTATTTTGTCTTACAATACTTAGTAGGCGTTATGTGCTAAAATAAATATATTGATAAATATTTTCAGGAGGAACATTATTTGAGTAATGAAATGAAATGTATTGGTTGTGGTGCAATCTTGCAATCAACAGACCAATCAAAGCCAGGCTACGTTCCAAATTCAAGTTTGAATAAAGAGGATGTCATTTGTAAACGTTGCTTTAGATTAAAACACTATAATGAGATACAGGATGTGCATTTAACAAGTGATGATTTCTTAACCATGCTAAATGCTTTAAGTGATAAAGATGGTATTATCGTTAATGTGATCGATGTATTTGATTTTCAGGGGTCATGGATCAATGGTTTAAAGCGAATCGTTGGAAATAAAAAGGTCATAATTGCGGCAAATAAAATGGACTTATTACCGAAATTAATTAATAAACGTCGTGTGAAACTATGGATCGAAAAACAGGCGAAAGATTTAGGGATGAAAGCTGATGATGTCGTACTCATATCTGCACAAAAGAATCATGGTATTGATGAATTATTGGAATCAATTGAAACACACCGTGGGGGAAAAGATGTTTATGTGGTTGGGACGACAAATGTCGGTAAATCAACTTTAATCAATAAGTTAATTGAAACAAGCGTCGGTGAAAAGAATGTCATTACGACCTCTCATTTTCCTGGTACAACGTTAGATTTAATTGATATTCCTTTAGATGAACATTCATTTATGTATGATACACCTGGTATTATCCAGGCACATCAAATGACACATTATGTAAGTGATAAAGAATTAAAAATCATAATGCCGAAGGATGAAATTAAACCACGTAACTTCCAATTGAACGAAGGTCAAACATTATTTTTAGGTGGTCTTGTACGTGTTGATTACTTAACAGGTGGTCGTAGAAGCTTAAACTGTTTTGTTTCTAATATGCTTAATATACATCGAACGAAGCAGGAGAATGCTGAATCGCTTTGGCACCGCCAAATAGGGGAGTTACTAACACCACCAGGAACAAAAGATTTTGATTTTGATAATGTCAAAAGAACTACACTATCGATTAAAGAAGATAAACAAGATATTATTATTTCTGGTCTAGGGTTTATAACTGTAGAAAAAGGTGCAGTTATAGATGTATATGCACCGAAACAAGTCGATGTATATTTAAGGTCAAGTATTCTATAAAGTAGGTGGCGAAATGAATTTTGCAGTCATTGGCCATCCCATTCGACATTCGTTATCTCCAGTGATGCATCATGCAAATTTTAAAGCTTTAGGAAGAAATGATGAATATAGTGCATTAGACATCGATCCGAAACATTTTCATCATATCAAAGATGTCATTGCGCAAAAGAATATAGATGGTTTTAATGTTACGATTCCATTTAAAGTTGATATTATGGCTTATTGTGATGAAATAGATATTGCTGCTAAAATGAATGGTGCAGTCAACACGGTTCATATTAAGAATGGCAAATGGATTGGATATAATACGGATGGATTAGGGTATTTATCAAGTATAAATCATGTTCTAAAAGAAGATATGAACATATTAATTTTAGGAGCCGGTGGTGCGAGTAGAGCGATTAGTTATACAATGATGCAAAAACATCGTGTTACGGTTGCTAACCGTACTTTAAAACGTATTGAAACGTGGCCTTTCAAAGTTAATGGTGTGACATATGATAAGCTAAATGACCTTTCAGTATACGATTTAGTCATCAATACAACACCTGTCGGAATGACAGGATTTGATGAGATGTCGTTGATTCGATGCCATGATTTAAAAAAATCGTGTGTAGTAAGTGATATTATTTATACACCGGAAAAAACAGCATTTTTAAAGGAAGCAGAATCAAACAATTTAAAAATAATAAATGGATTAGGTATGTTTGTGATGCAAGGGGCTAAAAGCTTTGAGTTATGGACGGGGCTAAAAGCTGATTCTCACGCAATGAGTGAAGCAGTGCAAACAACCTTGAAAGGAAGAAATAAATGTTAACAGGAAAACAAAAAAGATTTTTACGAGCAGAAGCACACCATCTTGATCCGATCTTTCAAATAGGAAAAGGTGGTATCAGTGATAATTTAATTGAACAGCTCAATGATGTACTTGAAAAAAGAGAACTAATCAAAGTAAGTGTGTTACAAAATAATGATGATGACAAACAAGAACTTGCTGAAACAATTGCGCGACGTGTATATGGTGAACTTGTACAGGTTATTGGTTCAACAATTATTTTATATAAACCATCAGTAAATAATAAGAAGATTGAATTACCACGATGAAAATCATTGTTTATGGGGGTTCATTTGATCCGGTTCACATCGGACATTTAACTGTGGCAAATGAAGTGTTTCATCAGGAGCAGCCAGATATGTTCTTATTCATACCTACAGGACATAGCCCTTTAAAGAAAAGTGGTGCACATACAAGTAATAATGCGCGTATTTCGATGCTGAAACTAGCGATTGATTACTTAGGTTTTGGAGAAATTGATACTGTAGAGATGCACCGCAAAGGTAAAAGCTATACGTATGACACAATGCGATATTTGCAGGATAAATATCCAGGTGCAGACATATCGGTCATAATTGGTACAGATCAGTATATATCTATAGCACAATGGTATGAAATTGAAAAACTAAAAGAAATGGTTCGGTTTATTGTGGTTAACCGAGATATAGATACGCAGGAATTGCCTGAACCATTTATAGCGTTTAATATACCAAGAATGGATATTAGTTCTACAATGATTCGTAATCGAATTGCTCAGCGCAAGACAATCCGTTGTTTTGTAATAGATACGATTGAGCGATTGATCAGAAAGGAACATCTATATGAAGCAGAAGAAAGCTAAAAAGCTTGTTGAAGAGAAATTACCTAAGAAAAGATATGAGCACTCAATTCGCGTTGCAGAAACAGCTTTAAAAATGGCTGACATTTTTGATGGTGATCAGGATATTGTTGAAATGGCTGGTATTTTGCATGACTATGCGAAATACGATGAGTTAAGTAAGTTATATCAGGCAGTTACGAAATATAATCTCGATAATGATTTATTGTCATATAACTCAGAAATATTACATGGTCCGGTAGCCGCTGCATACATGATGGATAAACATGAGATAGATTCAGAGATATATAACGCGATTTATTATCATACTACAGGACGCGCCGGAATGGGTTTAAACGAAAAAATTATCTTTATTAGTGATTATATTGAACCAGGACGTACACAACCTGGTGTTGATGATATTCGCAAGATTGTATTTGAAGAAAAGAATTTAGATAAAGCAATTTATGAAATTTCTAAACGTACTGCATTATATTTAATCGAAAATGATAAACCGATATATTCTAAAACGATAGAGTGTTTAAATTATTATAATTTACAGAAGTAAAAGAAAAGGAATGATTGAATGAAAAAAGAAGCATTATTGGAACTTGCGTTTAACGCTTGCGATAACAAAAGAGCAGAAGATATTATAGGAATAAATGTAGCAAATGTTACAGGTATTACGGACTATTTCGTAATTTGTGAAGGGAATAGTGACCGTCAAGTACAGGCAATCGCACGTGAAGTAAAAGATGAAGCACAAAAACATGGTATCGAAGTAAATCGACTTGAAGGTTTTAATGAAGCTCGCTGGATTTTAGTGGATCTAGGCGATGTTGTAGTACACGTATTTCATCACGAAGAACGTGACTATTATAACTTAGAGAAGTTATATCGTGATCAGGAAATTATCGAGTATATGCCGGAGCAAGTTTAATGTCTTACGGTCAATTTGCATCAATTTATGATCAGTTTATGTATGATCAGCCATATGATAGATGGCTTGAAGTGATAAGACCATATTTGAAAGAAAATATGTTAGATTTAGCAACAGGCACGGGTGCTTTACTTGATTTAATGCCACACAATGTTAAAGTGACAGGTGTTGATTTGAGTGAAGAGATGTTAGCGATTGCTGCATCAAAACGTAGTGATGTGACCCTTATTGCTCAAGATATGACAAAACTAGAACTCAATCAAAAATTTCAATTAATTACTTGTCTATGTGACAGTTTAAATTATTTAGCTGAACCAGAAGATGTACAGAAAACGTTTCAAAGTGTTTCAGATCATCTGGAGGATGATGGTATCTTTATTTTTGACGTTCATAGTACAGCTAAATTTGAAACATATTTTGATAACCAGACTTATAGTGATGAACTTGATAAGATGTTATATATTTGGCATGCTATTCAAGGTGAGGTACCGTTTTCTGTTTATCATGATCTGACATTCTTTATCAAAGATAATGAGCAAGATATTTATCATCGTTTTGATGAACAGCATTATCAGAGAACTTATGAAATTGATGAATATAAAGTGATGCTAGGACAGATTGGTTTTGAGATTATCACTATATTTGCAGATTTTGATCCTGATTTTATTGTGGATACAAATGAAGATGCATATTTTGATCGTGTATTTTTTGTCGTAAGGAAGAAAGAAAAAATAAAATAATATTTAATTTATGACAAATAAAATATTTTTAAGCACTTCTACAGATAATAATGTGGAGGTGTTTTTTATGTATTTAGAATTGATAAAAACATGGATAGACAAAAATAAGATGTCCAGTCTGTTTATAGGAATTATTATCATGCTTAGTGGAGTAGTCATCTTTCAAAATTACGACCAATCAAAGAATATTCAGGAGGATACTTCGCTAAGTCAGTTAGCACAAATGGATGCTAAAGAAACAAAAACTTCTTTAATACCTGTAGACCAGCAATCTCAATTGACGAGTGATAAGCAGCAAGTTGTAACGGAATTGAAAGTAGATATCAAAGGTGCCGTGAAATTCAGTGGTGTATATCCTGCCAAATCCAATCAAGTGGTCAATGATATTGTTAAACTAGCAGTACCCCTTAAAAATGCTGACCTTGATGCGGTCAATCTCGCTGCACCTGTTAAAGATGCGATGGTCGTCTATGTTCCATTTAAAGGTGAAGTGAAGCAGGATAAGTTTTCGATGTATCAACAAGCAGGAACACATGATAGTAATGATCTAACTGATAAAAAAGTAATTAATATAAACACGTCTGAACAAAGCGCTTTAGAAGAAATTCCTGGAATCGGGCCGAAAAAAGCTCAAGAAATTATTCAGTATCGCGAAACAAATGGAGGGTTTAAATCAATAGAAGAAATTAAAGAGATAAAAGGGATAGGGGATAAAACGTTTGAAAATTTAAAGGAATATATATCTATTTAAATGTCTGTACGTATCTAGATCACCTTGAATAAAATATGAATAAATATTACAATGAGTTCAAAAAGACATAGGTGATGTTATGGAAAGAATTCAATGGAAAGAATATTTTATGGCACAATCACAATTATTAGCATTACGCTCAACGTGTACACGTTTAAGCGTTGGAGCAACAATCGTAAAAGATAATCGAATAATTGCAGGTGGATATAATGGTTCTGTATCTGGTGAAGTACATTGTATAGATGAAGGATGTTACATAGAGAATGGCCATTGTATTCGTACAATTCATGCTGAAATGAATGCGCTATTACAATGTTCAAAAATGGGTGTATCAACTGAAGGTGCGGATATATATGTGACACACTTCCCGTGTATTCATTGCACGAAATCAATTATTCAGGCAGGTATAAAGAAAATATATTATGCGAATGATTATAAGAATCATCCTTATGCAATTGAGCTGTTAAAAAAGGCTAATATTGATACTGAAAAAATTGAATTCAATCCTAAACATGTAGCAGGCTATTTTGAACAAATGTAAAGATAGGAGGTAGTCTTGGGTGTAGTTGTTGTATTACTTGTATTAGCAGGTATACTTTCATCTTATTCTATCGTTATTACAATCTTTTTAATAATAATTTCCTGTATTATCATATTTCAAAAGCAGCTACAAAAATGGTTGTTAATTTTTTTGGCTGCATTTTTAATTGCGTTTTATTTTTATAATATGTATGATTTTAAACGTGAAAAACTGCCATTTGATTTTGAGCCGAAAGTCAATACAACAGGTGAGTTCAGATTTTCAGATGATTTAGAAATTGACGGCAATTTACTAATGGGGTCATTAACAGTACAACAGGAAGAATATCAATTTTTCTACAAGATAAACAATGAAGCTGAAAAAGAACGATTACAAATGATGCAATTAACATTTCTAAGTTGTTCAGCTCAAATGAGTTTTCAACATATTCTACCAAATACTAATTTTTCAGGTTTCCATTATGATGCCTATCTCTATTATACACATAAAAGAGGCAGTTTGAAGCTAACGAACGTTGACTGGCAAAATTGTTCTTATCAAGATTTAAATATGATTGAACATATTCAGAAATATAGAAAAGATGTTGCTATAGCAATGTATCAATCCAATATAGTGCATAAGGGATATTTAATCGCTTTAACGTTAGGTGACACATCATACTTAAATAAAAATGAGATGTCTCTACTTAAAACACTAGGTATTTATCATCTTTATGCCATCAGTGGGAGTCACGTTGCACTGATATCAGTACAGTTCTATTTTGTTTTACGGAGATTAAGTGTTCCAATAATCGTGTGTAAAATGATTTTGCTAATGTTGTTACCTATGTATATGATTTTTACAGGTAGCCAACCGTCTGTTTGGAGGTCCACTATTTTTATTTTGCTTATCTTATTTAATCCAGGTCTAAAGACGCAGCTTACGGATCTTTTATCGCTCACATTTATACTAAATTTAATATATGATCCTTTTACAGTTTATGATATTGGCTTTCAACTATCGTATGTTATATGTTTCAGTTTTTTGCTTATCTTACCGTTATATAATGAAAAATCAAAGCTTTTTCAATTTTTCCTCATTAACTTTATCTCACAATTAGCAACAATTCCAATTCTTTTCTATCATTTTAATAACAATTATTTAATCGGTATGTTGACAAATATTTTTTTCATCCCACTATTTACTTTTATTATCTTTCCGATTTATACGCTCATCCTATTATTATTTATGTTAAACATCCATATTAATTGGTTAAATCAATGGGTAGATGGTTCTTTTATATTGAATGACATGTTAACAAAATTTTTTACGCAGTTTTCTAGAGTCGAAATTATATTAGAACAACAGCATATATTCATTTATGTATTGATGTTTATTGCTTTATCGTTACTATTTAGCAAATTAAAAAGTTATAAAGGTTTAAGCATTGCATTGTTGCTATTTTTATTAATATTTACAAATAAAAATATTAAAGAAAATAGTAATTATGTTCACTTTTTGGACGTTGGGCAAGGTGATGCATTCATACTGGAGCTAGGTAGAAAGACGATAATGATCGATACAGGAGGAAAGCTGGATTTTAGCAAATCTTGGGAAAGACGCAGCAATGCACAAAGTATAAGTGACAAGGTTACGCTCCCTTTTTTAAAATATCGTGGTATTTCTAAAATTGACGCGCTTATTTTGACGCATCCTGATGCTGATCACTTTGGAGAATCTGAAAATTTAATAAAGGCAGGGATGGTTGAGCGTATTATTTTAAATTCTAAAGCACATGGCAGCGAAAAGTATAAGAACATAATTCGATTAGCACAATTAAAAGGCATAGCATTGATAGATGTGAATAATTATTTACATGAAGCGCAAATTCAGTTCGTGCGTCAAAATGAAAATAATAACAAAAATGTATCTTTAAGATTTTTATCTGCAGGTCAAACTGGAGAAGAGAATGATGACAGTATCGTTGTGTTTTTAAAACACGATAAACCCGGAAGAAATATATTATTTTTAGGTGATTTAAGTAAAGCGTATGAAGATGAAATCTTAAGTCAGATTGATGATGCTATAGATATAGTGAAAATTGGTCATCACGGAAGCAGAACGAGCACAAGTGAAACTTTACTTAGCCGACATCCTAAATTTGCAATTATTTCTGCGGGTCGGCATAATCGATTTAAACACCCTCATAATGAAACTGTAACTGCTTTAATCAATAACGATATCAAAATTTTTAATACACAGAAAAATGGAAGGATAACTGTTGATTTAGATAGAGGGACTGTTCAGACACAGTATCAAGCATTATTTCATGATAAATAAAAAAAGCGGTGATTTCACCGCTTTAAAAAAATTATTTCGCTACTAAGTCGAAAATTTGAGCAATAATATAAATTGTTGCGAATCCGCCAAAGCCAATTAAAAATGCATAGCCTGAGTCTTGAACGTCATTGTTTTTAGATTGTGTATTTTTTTCGAAATGATTCATGTCATAAACCCCCTACTTTTCTATCTATTTAAGTATATGATATTGAACGAAAAAAAGCTATAATGAAATTAAGATTTTTACGTTAGGAGTGCTCATAATGAGTCACATTTATTTAGCCTATGGGAGTACAAAACCATTAGTTGAAGATAAAGTTGATAAAATTATCCATCAATATATCGATGAACAGGATGATTTTAATTTTAGTCGATATGATCTACAGGAAACACCATTTGAAGTAATTGCTGAAGATGCGATGACTTTACCATTTTTGAGTGATCAGAAAGTGATTGTAATCAATAATAGTTTTATTTTTACAGGTGAAAAATTAAAAATTGCACATGAAATTAATTTAGATAAAGTAGTGGATTTTCTCGAAAAGTATGAGGGACCTAACATTGTCATCTTTAAAGTGCTACAGGATAAATTAGATGAGCGAAAGAAAATTGTTAAACGCATCAAGAAATTGCATACAATTGAGAAAATAGAACCGCTAGATGAAAATGGGATGAAACAGCTGATTAAAAAGCGTTTCAATGAACAGTTTAAAGATATTAAAGCGGATGCGTTAGACGAGATGATACATCTTACAGGACTCAATTACAGTAATGTTGTAAAAGAGATGGACAAATTAGTATTATTTATTGGAGATAATCCAGTCATTACGAAGAAAGATGTCACTGAAGTAGTAAGCAGAAGTCTAGAGCAAAATGTCTTTTTACTCACTGATTATATCGCTAAAGATGACAAGAAAAGAGCGGTTCATTTATTGAAAGATTTGATTAATATGAAAGAAGAACCGATTAAACTTCTGGCATTGATAAGTAGTCAGTATAGATTGTTCTATCAGGTGAAAATATTATCACAAAAAGGATTTAGTGAAGCACAGATTTCAAAACAAGTAAAAGTTCATCCATATCGAGTGAAACTAGCATTACGTAAAGTAAGGACAATGGAATTGAAACAACTACTAAATATCATAAAAGAATGTGCTGATACGGACTATGCTTTAAAATCCAGTTATCTCGATAAAGTATTAATACTAGAAATGTTTATCTTAAAAATATAAAAAAGCGACCCTCAGGTCGCTTTGTTTATAATTATTATTTGTTACGCATAACTTGTGATTTTAAACGGTCAGCTTTGTTAGCGTGGATTAAGTTGCTTTTCGCAGCTTTATCAATCTTTTTAACAGCTACTTGTACTAATTCTGATTTATTGTCAGCGTTGTTTTCAATTGCCGCTTTTGCATTTTTCACAGCAGAACGCATATCATTCTTTTGAGAAATGTTTGCTTGTTGTGCTTTATTGTTAGTTGTAACACGTTTGATTGCAGATTTAATGTTTGGCATAATGTCACCTCCTAGAAATGTCTTGCACTTAAAATAGATATTTTGATTGCAACAAGAAATATTTTATCAAATTCAGACAGTATATGCAATCTATATTTTTTAAAACTCATTGAACAACTGTATAAGAGTTGTTATAATCAAATATACGTACAATTTAAGAAAGTTGGGCAAAAAGATGAATAATGAACAGCGTTTAAGCCGTCAGGAAAAAATAAGAAACTTCTCTATTATTGCGCATATCGATCATGGGAAATCGACTTTAGCAGATAGAATTTTAGAAAATACAAAATCTGTTGCTTCACGAGAGATGAAATCTCAATTGCTGGATTCTATGGATCTAGAGCGTGAACGTGGGATAACAATTAAACTGAACGCAGTACAATTAAATTATACAGCAAAAGATGGAGAAACATATATTTTCCATTTAATAGATACACCAGGACATGTCGATTTTACCTATGAAGTATCACGAAGTTTAGCGGCATGTGAAGGAGCTATATTGGTAGTTGATGCAGCCCAAGGTATCGAGGCACAGACATTAGCAAACGTTTATTTAGCTTTAGATAATGATTTAGAATTATTACCTGTTATTAATAAAATAGATTTACCTGCTGCTGAACCTGAACGTGTGCGTCAGGAAATTGAAGATGTGATTGGCTTGGATGCAAGTGAGGCGGTACTCGCTTCAGCTAAGGCAAATATCGGTATAGAGGAAATCTTAGAACAAATCGTTGAAAAAGTTCCGGCACCTATGGGCGATCCTGAGGCACCATTAAAAGCTTTAATCTTTGATAGTGCGTTTGATGCTTATCGTGGTGTAATTTCATCAATACGTATTATTGATGGCACTGTTAAAGCTGGCGATAAAATTAAAATGATGTCTACAGGTAAAACTTTTGATGTGGTTGAAGTAGGAATCAATACACCGAAACAATTGCCTGTTTCTGAATTAACGGTCGGTGATGTAGGTTACATTGCAGCTTCAATTAAGAATGTTGCAGATTCAAGTGTAGGGGATACTATTACTTTAGCTGATAATCCAGCAGATGAACCGCTACAAGGTTATAAAAAGATGAATCCAATGGTATTCTGTGGTATTTATCCAATTGATACTGGACGATACAATGATTTAAGAGAAGCATTAGAGAAACTCCAATTAAATGATGCTTCTTTAGAATTTGAAGCTGAAACTTCTCAAGCTTTAGGTTTTGGTTTCCGTGTCGGTTTCTTAGGATTATTACATATGGAAATTATTCAGGAACGTATTGAACGGGAATTCGGCATTGAGTTAATTGCAACAGCTCCATCTGTTATTTACAAGTGTGAAATGACAGATAAGAGTGAAGTAATTGTAGATAATCCTTCAAAAATGCCAGACCCTCAAAAGATTGATAAAATTTATGAACCATATGTAAAAGCGAGTATTATGGTACCGAATGATTATGTCGGTTCCGTAATGGAATTATGCCAAAGAAAACGTGGTAACTTTCAGACGATGGACTACATGGACGATATTCGTGTAAATATCATCTATGAAATTCCATTATCAGAAGTCGTATTCGATTTCTTTGATCAGTTAAAATCAAATACTAAAGGATATGCCTCTTTTGATTATGAGTTAATTGGCTATCAGGAAAGTCGCTTAGTGAAGATGGATATCTTACTCAATGGTGAAAGTGTCGATGCTCTAAGTTTCATCGTACATAGAGACTTTGCCTATGAACGTGGTAAAGTTATTGTAGAGAAACTCAAAACTTTAATTCCACGTCAACAATTTGAAGTGCCTGTTCAAGCTGCTATCGGACAAAAAATTGTTGCACGTACAAATATTAAATCAATCGGTAAAAACGTACTAGCTAAATGTTACGGTGGGGATATCTCACGTAAGCGTAAACTTTTAGAAAAACAAAAAGCCGGTAAAGCAAAGATGAAGGCAGTAGGTTCTGTGGAAATTCCACAAGATGCATTTCTAGCTGTGTTAAAAATGGACGAAGAATAGCAAAAAACACGATTGTATCTTTAAAAGAGCAATCGTGTTTTCATTTTGGAGGTGGTAGCATGAGAAGCTTATATATTCATATTCCATTTTGCAATCGTATCTGTACGTATTGCGATTTCAATAAATTTTTAATTAAGAACCAACCAGTCGATGCATATCTAGATGCACTTATTAAAGAGCTGGGAATGATTAGTGAGAAGGAAATTTATACAGTTTTTATCGGAGGCGGGACGCCGACAGCATTATCTGGCAAACAATTAGAACGATTGCTAAAATATATTTCAGATAGATTTGTAATTATGAGTGAATTTACTGTTGAAGCGAATCCGGATGAATTAACAACCGATAAAATTGCTATTATGAAGCGCTATGGTGTTAATCGTTTATCGCTTGGTGTGCAAACATTTAATAATCGTTTGTTGAAATCACTGGGTAGAACCCATGTAGAAAGTGATATTAAACGTGCTGTAGATGAAGCGAACCGTTTAGGAATTGAGTCAGTTAGTATCGATCTGATGTATCATTTACCTACGCAGACACTCGAAGAGTGCCAATACGATTTAGAACAGGCGGTTCAGCTTAATATTAATCATATTTCGAGTTATTCACTCATTTTAGAACCAAAGACACAATTTTATAATCTATATAAAAAAGGAATGCTTCAAATGCCTGATGAGACTCTCGCCCAGGACATGTATGAATATACAATGAGATTCTTAGCAGAACATGGGTTCCATCAATATGAAATCTCGAATTATGCTAAAGGAGATTTTGAGTCAAAGCACAACAAAGTCTATTGGGATAATAAAGAATATTACGGAGCAGGAGCTGGTAGCCATGGTTATATTGATGGTAAACGCTATTATAACGTAATACCTGTCCCACATTATATTAAAGCGATGAATACCGGTAGTGCTGTTAAAGAGATTATTCCAGTCGATATCGATGCTTCGATGGAAGAATTCATGTTCTTAGGATTGAGATTGAATAAAGGTATTAACATCAATGATTTCGAGAAAAGATATGATAGAAAATTTAATGATGTTTTTGGCACTGTAGTTCAAGGTTTGCTAAAAGAAGGTCAAATCATCGTTGAGGATAATCATGTCAAACTATCTGAACAAGGTAGAATGCGTGGTAACGATGTGTTTGAAAAGTTCTTATTAACTGTGTAATATCATGGTTTTTAACAACTTTTTTTCATTTAAGAAAATTTAAGTGTTATATGTTGACATACTTTGACCAATTTGATAAATTGTTATTAGCACTTGAAGTAATAGAGTGCTAACGAGGTGAATTATGCTAACAGATAGACAATTACATTTATTAAACGTAATTGTTGAGGATTTTGTTGATAGTGGATCACCTATCGGTTCGAAGAAACTGATTGAACAACATAATCTGAATGTTAGTCCTGCTACAATTAGAGCTGAGATGAAGCGATTAGAAGATCATGGTTTAATTGAAAAAATGCATTCTTCTAGCGGTAGAATTCCTTCAGAAGCAGGCTATAAATTTTATGTTGAAGCGTTGCAAAAAGAATTTCCTTATGAAGAGAATTTTTTTATTGATCAGACAAATTTTGTTGATTTTAGAATGCTCGCTAAGGATATTGCGATGGATACTCAATATCTATCAATTGCAACAACAACTGAAATCGATAAACGATCAATTTCACAGATTCATTTGACGTATTTAACACCGACTAATCTGGTATTAATTATTGTCTATGAAAATGGTAATGTTGAACATCAACAAATTTCATGGCAAGTACGTTTAACGAGACAAGAGATTGAGCGCATGAACAATTATCTAAACCAAAATTTACTTGCAATTATTGAAGGTAATATTCATTTAGATGTAAATCGAGAGGGCTTTAAACAGTTACCGCTTACGCATTTAAAATCTCAAATCGTAAAAAAAGCACATACAAAATCTCATACAATATATTTTGAAGGACGAGAATATTTGTATGAAATTATTGATTCTGATAATTTGAATGCTGTAAAAGAAACATTGAAATTAATTGATTCCGAAGACTTACCGATTATATTAAGTCAGGTTGAATCTGATCATATTCAGGTAACGTTAGGCCAGGAAATTGATAAAAACTTAGAAGGCATCTCAATTGTAACTTCACCGATTCATCTTCATAATATGAATGGTAAGATTGCGGTCATTGGACCGACACAAATGAGTTACCGAAAAGTCTTTAATAAATTAGCAAGTATTAATCACTTGTTATAAGGAGGTAAATATCTTGTCTGAAAAACATGAAGAACAAGCATTTGAAAAAACTGATCAAACAGATGAGTCGACTGAAACAGTTGCGCCAGAAGCACCTGTTGAAGCTTCTGAAGAAGAAACAACTGATGAGCTCACTGAAACTAAAAAATCATTAGAAGCAGCTGAAGAGAAATATTTACGTCTTTATGCTGAATTTGAAAACTATAAAAAACGAACACGTGCAGAATTAGATACTGAAAGAACGTATCGTGCGCAAAGTGTACTGCGAGACATTTTACCAGCAATAGATAATATTGAACGCGCACTTGCACAAAAAGGTGAAAGTGAAGCATTTAAATCTTTACATAAAGGTGTAGAGATGGTTTATGAAAGTCTGCTTAGTTCATTGAAAGATAATGGCCTTGAAGTGATTGAAGCACTTGATCAACCATTTGATCCGAATTTACATCAGGCTGTAATGCAGGAACATGATGAAAATAAGGATTCTGGAATTGTTTTGGATGAGCTTCAAAAAGGTTATAAATTAAAAGAACGTGTTTTACGACCTTCAATGGTAAAAGTAAATGAGTAATCGTTCTTAAAAAATATTTAAAATTAATTTTAAAATAATGGAGGAATAATATAATGAGTAAAGTAATTGGTATTGACTTAGGAACTACAAATTCATGTGTATCTGTATTAGAAGGTGGAGAACCGAAAGTAATCGCAAACCCAGAAGGTAACCGTACAACACCTTCAGTAGTAGCATTCAAAAATGGTGAAACACAAGTTGGTGAAGTTGCGAAGCGTCAGGCAATCACAAACCCTAATACAATCATTTCGATTAAACGTCATATGGGTACAGACTACAAAGAAAACATCGAAGGTAAAGCATACTCACCACAAGAAATTTCAGCAATGATCTTACAAAACTTAAAGGCAACTGCTGAAAGCTACTTAGGTGAAAAAGTTACGAAAGCGGTAATTACAGTTCCTGCTTATTTCAATGACGCAGAACGTCAGGCAACTAAAGATGCTGGTAAAATTGCTGGACTTGAAGTAGAGCGTATTATTAACGAACCTACTGCAGCTGCACTTGCTTATGGTTTAGATAAAACAGATAAAGAACAAAAAGTATTAGTATTCGACTTAGGTGGCGGTACGTTCGACGTATCTATCCTTGAACTTGGTGACGGTGTATTTGAAGTATTATCAACTTCAGGTGACAACAAATTAGGTGGAGATGACTTTGACCAAGTAATCATCGACTACTTAGTAGAAGAATTCAAAAAAGAAAACGGGTTAGATTTATCTCAGGATAAAATGGCAATGCAACGATTAAAAGATGCTGCTGAAAAAGCGAAAAAAGATTTATCAGGTGTATCTTCTACTCAAATCTCATTACCGTTTATCTCAGCTGGAGAAGCTGGACCATTACACTTAGAATTAACGTTATCACGTGCGAAATTTGAAGAATTATCACATTCATTAGTAGATCGTACAATGATTCCTACACGTCAAGCGATGAAAGATGCTGGATTATCTAATGCAGATATCGATGAAGTCATCCTTGTTGGTGGATCTACACGTATTCCTGCTGTACAAGAAGCAATTAAAAAAGAATTAGGCAAAGAACCAAACAAAGGTGTTAACCCGGATGAAGTTGTAGCGATGGGTGCTGCAATTCAAGGTGGCGTTATCACTGGTGATGTGAAAGACGTTGTATTATTAGACGTAACACCATTATCGTTAGGTATTGAAACAATGGGTGGCGTGTCTACAGTATTAATCGAGCGTAACACGACAATTCCAACATCTAAATCACAAGTATTCTCAACTGCAGCGGATAATCAACCGGCAGTAGACATTCACGTATTACAAGGTGAGCGTCAAATGGCAGCAGATAACAAAACATTAGGTCGCTTCCAGTTAACTGACATTCCACTAGCACCACGTGGTATGCCACAAATCGAAGTAACATTTGATATCGATAAAAACGGTATCGTTAACGTTACAGCGAAAGATTTAGGTACTCAAAAAGTACAAAAAATTACTATCCAATCTTCATCTTCATTAAGCGACGAAGAAATCGATCGTATGGTTAAAGATGCAGAAGCTAATGCTGAAGCAGATAAAAAACGTCGTGAAGAAGTTGACTTACGCAATGAAGCAGATCAATTAGTATTTGCTACTGATAAAGCGATTAAAGATTTAGAAGATAAAGTGGATGCTGCTGAAGTAGAAAAAGCAGAAGCTGCTAAAGAAGATCTTAAAAAGGCTTTAGAAGGCAATGATATTGAAGATATTAAGGCCAAAAAAGATAGTTTAAATGAAATCGTTCAGGCATTATCTATGAAATTATATGAAGAGATGGCTGCACAACAAGGTGCTGAAGGTGCTCAAAACACAAATCCTGAAGATGATGTAGTAGATGCAGACTTTACTGAAGTTAAAGATGACGATAAAAAATAATAAGTAATAACATAAAGTCAAAGTCAATTTATTGACTTTGGCTTTTTCTTTCAGCATATTTAACTAAGTAGTAAGAAAAGGAGAATGAAAAGTGGCGAAAAGAGATTATTATGAAGTCCTAGGTTTACAAAAAGGTGCTTCTAAAGAAGAGATTAAACGTGCATATAAAAAATTATCAAAAAAATATCATCCGGACATCAATAAAGAAGAGGATGCAGATGTAAAGTTTAAAGAGATTGCAGAAGCATATGAAGTATTAAGTGATGATCAGAAAAAAGCACAGTATGATCAATTTGGTCACGCAGGTATGGGCCAAGGTGCTGGATTTGGTGGTCAGGACTTTGGCGGTTTCGGTGGATTTGAAGATATCTTCAGTTCATTTTTTGGCGGTGGAGCTAGACGTGATCCGAATGCACCTAGAAAAGGTGATGACTTACAATATCAGATGAATATATCTTTTGAAGACGCAGTATTTGGTGCTGAAAAAGAAATATCAGTTAAAAAAGAAGTGATTTGTGAAACATGTGGAGGCAGCGGTGCAAAACCAGGTACTGAAGTGCATACTTGTAAAACATGTCATGGACGTGGTAATGTACAGGTGGAACAAAATACACCATTTGGTCGTGTAAGAACTGAGCGACCATGTCATGATTGTGGCGGTACTGGTAAAACATTTGATGAAAAATGTCATGATTGTGGCGGTACAGGTCGTGTAATTAAGACCGTTAAAATTAAAGTAACTGTTCCAGCTGGAGTTGATACTGGACAACAAATCCGTTTAGCGGGTCAAGGTGAGCCGGGTATTAATGGTGGTCCTGCTGGTGATCTATATGTCGTCTTCAAAGTTGCTGACCATACTCATTTTGAACGTGCAGGGGAAGATATTTTCTATACATTAAACTTATCAATCGCTCAAGCAGCGCTTGGTGATGAAGTAGAAGTGCCTACGCTTGACGGAAAAGCAAAGATTACAATTCCATCAGGAACTCAAACTGGTAAACGCTTCAGATTAAAAGAAAAAGGTATTCAAAATGTACACGGCTATGGTAAGGGTGACTTATATGTCACTGTCAATGTAGTAACACCTGTGAAGATGACAAATAGACAAGCAGAATTATTAAGAGAATTTGCTGAAATAGATGGTACGGAAATTAACGAACAACCTTCAAACTTTTTCGATAAAACAAAACGCTTCTTTAAAGGGGAATAATAATGAACTATAAAGAAATAACATTGATGATCAACCATGAGGTAGAACCATTTATTGCTGATATATTAAATGAAGTTGGTGCAAATGGTGTTGTTATAGAAGATAGTTTAGAACTTGTTAAAGGTCGTATTGAAACGTACGGTGAAATCTATGAGTTAAATCCAGATGATTATCCAGAATCTGATGTACGTGTAAAAGTGTATTTTAGTGAATTAGATTATTCTGATGCAATCATTAATGAAATCAAAGAAAAAATTAATGGTTTACAGGATGTTGAAGTTACTAGATTAGAAATTACTACTGATGAAGTTCAGGAAGAAGACTGGGCAAACGAATGGAAAAATCATTTTCATGCATTTAAAGCTTCAGAAAGATTTGTTATTGTACCAAGCTGGGAAAATTATGAGAAACAAAATGATGACGAGTTTATCATTAAGCTTGATCCGGGCATGGCATTTGGTACAGGCGATCATGCTACAACATCGATGTGTTTAAAATTAATAGAGAAATATATTCAACCAAATCAATCTGTTATTGACGTCGGTACTGGTTCAGGTATTTTAAGTATAGCAGCGCATCAATTAGGTGCGGCACCCATTAAAGCGCTGGATCTAGATAGTGTGGCAGTACGTGTTGCTGTGGATAACTTTGAAAAAAATGATTGTGCTGATGCGATTCAAGCGGAACCAGGCAACTTATTAAAAGGTGAAAGTGAAAAACGTGATGTCATTTTTGCAAATATATTAGCACATATTGTTGATCTAATGATTGATGATAGCTTTGCATTATTAAATGATAATGGATTACTGATCACTTCAGGTATCATTTTAGAAAAAGAAGAAATGATCGTTGAACATTTGGAACGCGTTGGTTATAAGATAGAAGAAATTA
Organism: Macrococcus epidermidis; assembly: GCF_003259695.1. Taxonomy (GTDB): domain Bacteria; phylum Bacillota; class Bacilli; order Staphylococcales; family Staphylococcaceae; genus Macrococcoides; species Macrococcoides epidermidis. The sequence goes on along the minus strand of NZ_PZJH01000001.1, from coordinate 1,043,568 downwards.
CGCGTGAAAATGGCTGGATTGCGATTGCCGCTAGAAAAGAGTCATAATATGCAGCGATATTTTCTAAATACTGAAGCTGAAATTAATAAAAGCTATGCAATTATCGATAAAGAGGATGTACATCATATAAAAAATGTGATGCGCCAAACTGTAGGAAGTAAAATCATCATTAATTTTATCAATGCTAGTTTTATAAGTGAAATTACTGCTATTGATAATCAAATTACAGTAATAACCCGAGAACAAGTAGAGCTATGTACAGAACTCCCTGTTCAAATTACGATCGCAAGCGGCTTATTAAAGAACGATAAATATGAATGGATGATTCAAAAAGCGACTGAACTCGGTGCTTATCGCTTCCTGCCTTTTATATCTGACCATACTGTGATTAAGCTGGATGAAAAGAAAATGGCAAAAAAGGTAGAAAGATTTCAGAAGATTATAAAGGAAGCAGCAGAACAAAGTTATCGTCAAATGATACCTGAAATTAAAGTTGTAAAGAATAGCACTGCTTTAACAGCATTACTAGATGATTATGATGTTGTACTCGTTGCATACGAAGAATCTGCTAAAAATGGTGAAACATCTGCGCTTAATCAGACATTAAAAAGACTAGAATCTGGCACAAAGGTAATCGTTATCTTTGGACCAGAAGGTGGTTTGAGTGAAACAGAGATTAAACAATTTAATGCACCGACAATTGGTTTAGGACCTAGAATACTACGTGCAGAAACTGCTCCACTATATTTACTGAGCGCGATGAGTTATCATATTGAACTATCATAAATATTTATTATAAAAGACAGTGTGATGGACATAGCATCCCACTGTCTTTTATAATGATTAGATTGAAATTCCTATCAATTAATGTTATTTTTATATAATGTGATTTATTGAACGAAAATAAAATGAGGTGAAATAAATGGCAACTGTTGCCTTCCATACTTTAGGATGTAAAGTAAACCATTATGAAACTGAGGCCATCTGGCAATTATTTAAAGAAGCATCATATGAGCGTGTGGATTTTGAAACAAATGCAGACGTTTATGTGATTAATACCTGTACAGTGACAAATACCGGGGATAAGAAAAGTCGTCAAGTTATTCGTCGTGCCATCAGACGTAATCCGGAAGCGGTTATTTGCGTAACTGGTTGTTATGCGCAAACATCGTCAGCTGAAATTATGGATATAGCGGGTGTTGATATCGTTGTCGGTACACAAGATCGAAATAAGATGTTACCGTATATTGAACAGTTTAGAAATGAAAGACAACCGATTAACGGTGTTACAAATATTATGAAGAATCGTACGTATGAAGAACTAGATGTACCATATTTTACTGATAGAACACGTGCATCACTGAAGATTCAGGAAGGCTGTAATAACTTCTGTACATTCTGTATCATCCCATGGGCAAGAGGATTGATGCGTTCAAGAGACCCTAAAGAAGTTGTAAGACAAGCAACACAGCTTGTTCAATCTGGTTATCAGGAAATTGTCTTAACAGGTATCCACACAGGTGGCTATGGTGAAGATTTAAAAGATTATAATCTTGCACAACTGCTTCGTGACTTAGAAACGATTGATGGATTAAAACGTATCCGTATCTCATCTATTGAAGCAAGTCAATTAACGGATGAAGTGATTGATGTCATCGATAAAAGTGAAAAAGTCGTGCGTCACTTGCATATTCCACTGCAATCTGGGAGTGATACAGTTTTAAAACGTATGCGTCGTAAATATACGATGGAACATTTCTCAGAAAGGTTAAGAAAATTACATGCAATTATGCCCGGACTTGCTGTGACAAGCGACGTTATTGTTGGATTCCCTGGTGAAACTGAGGAAGAATTCCAGGAAACATATGATTTTATCCAGGAACATGGTTTTTCTGAACTGCATGTTTTTCCATATTCAATGCGAACTGGTACACCAGCAGCGCGTATGACAGATCAAATTGATGAGAATGTGAAAAATGAACGTGTACATCGCTTAATTAGTCTGTCAGATCAGCTTGCTAAAGAATATGCTAGCAGATTTGAAGGTGAAGTATTAGAAGTTATTCCTGAAGAGAAAGCAAGTGTTGAAAATATGCTGGTCGGTTACACTGATAATTACTTAAAGGTACAATTTGAAGCTGACGAAAGCTTAATCGGTGAACTTGTAAAAGTTAAGATAACTGAAGCTGGCTATCCTATGAATAAAGGACAGTTTGTTAAAGTAATTCCAAATATATATAAAAAGGTAACAGAAAATAAGGAACTTACTGTAAATTAAAAAATGAGTATTGACCGTAGATTGATAATCTATTATAATATTTTAGTACATAGAAATATTTATTTAAATAAATCTGTGTTTAATATGTTCCGTTGATATTTGGAGGGAGGGAAATTAAATGTCTAAAACTGTAGTTCGTAAAAACGAATCAATCGAAGATGCTTTACGTCGTTTCAAACGTACTGTTTCAAAAAATGGTACAATTCAAGAAGTTCGTAAACGTGAATTCTACGAAAAACCAAGTGTTAAACGTAAAAAGAAATCAGAAGCAGCTCGTAAACGTAAATTTAAATAATAATTGCTCCCTCAAATATTATTTATAGATAGGCACACCACATTTGTGGTGTGTTTTTTTGTTATATCGTTTAAAAGGACATACCTTAAGTGTTACCTTAAATTTACCTTAAAAACGCTAATAATTTACAGACTATTAAATTATTTCAGTTATAATATAAGTAAGGAGGTGTTTGATTGGAAATCAGTACATATGATTATGTGATATTATTGCTCATGATTATTATGGTATCTACAGGTCTGTGGCAATTGTATTCACCGAAAATAGGTATTTCAGGCATCATCAGTAGTATTGCTGCAATTAGTTTTCTTGGACTAAATTTATTTAATAATCAGATGGAAGCATTATCTATAATATTGTTTTTAGGAGGTATTATTTTAGTAGTCCTGGAGCTATTTGTTGTGGGAGCGATATTAGGTATTATAGGTATGTTAAGTATTATTGCTAGTTTCTTACTGATTGGTGATAACGTCGCTAAAATGGGTGTTTTTGTGGCGATTTGTTTAATTATTGCAATTGTAGAATGGGTGATCTTAGTGAAATTTTTAAAGAAGACGATACCGATTTTCTCTCAAGTTGTCCTCTATGATTCAACGAATAAAGAGTCAGGATACACATCTCATGATGATAGAAGTTATCTTGTTGGACAAACCGCAACTACCTTAACTGAACTACGTCCTTCAGGTATTATTATACATCAAGGGAAACGTATTGATGCTGTAAGTGATGGTGCATTTATTAAACGCGAGAAAGAAGTTCGTATCATTGAAGTGGAAGGCACAAGAGTTGTAGTAACAGAAATATAATAAACAGGAGTGAATTTTATGGCAGGATTAATAACAATCGGTATTATTGCATTTGTAGTTCTTATTCTATTAATGATTTTATTTTCATTTGTACCTGTTGGTTTATGGATCTCGGCATTAGCAGCTGGCGTTAAAGTTGGTATTGGTACATTGGTTGGGATGCGTTTACGTCGTGTTTCGCCTAGACGTGTTATCGATCCATTAATTAAAGCACATAAAGCCGGATTACATTTAACGACAAATCAATTAGAGTCACATTATTTAGCGGGTGGTAACGTTGACCGCGTTGTCGATGCAATCATCGCTGCACAACGAGCTGATATCAATTTGCCGTTTGAACGTGGTGCAGCAATTGACTTAGCAGGTCGTGATGTTTTAGAAGCAGTTCAAATGTCAGTTAACCCAAAAGTTATTGAAACACCATTTATTGCGGGTGTTGCGATGAACGGTATCGAAGTGAAAGCGAAAGCAAGAATTACTGTACGTGCAAATATTGAACGCCTTGTCGGTGGTGCTGGTGAAGAAACAATTGTTGCCCGTGTTGGTGAAGGGATCGTCTCAACAATCGGTTCTAGTGCTTCACATACTTCTGTATTAGAAAATCCGGATATGATATCTCAAACGGTATTAGGTAAAGGATTAGATAGCGGAACAGCATTCGAAATTCTATCGATTGATATTGCAGACGTAGATATCGGTAAGAACATAGGTGCAGACTTACAGACTGAACAAGCATTAGCAGATAAAAATATTGCACAAGCTAAAGCAGAGGAACGTCGTGCAATGGCCGTTGCTCAAGAACAAGAGATGAAGGCGAAAGTTCAGGAAATGAGAGCGAAAGTAGTAGAAGCTGAAGCTGAAGTACCTTTAGCAATGGCACAAGCTTTAAAATCAGGAAATATCGGAGTAATGGATTATTATAACTTAAAGAACATTGAATCAGACACAGGAATGAGAAATTCTATTAATAAAATGACTGATCCGAATAGTAGTGACACTCCTAAAAAATAAAGGGTGATTAGATGGATGTAGGATTTATAATATTTATTATTTTTACTATTATTAGCGTAGTAACTTCGATTATTGAAAATGCTAATAAGAAGAAAGCAAATCAATCAAAACGTCCGATATCAACGAAGCAGCAAGTGAATTCTAAAAATGTATTCACACAGTTACAACAATCAATCGGTAATTTAGAAAAAGAATTTACCGATTTTAAGAATAATCCGCAAGCAAAATTAAAGGAAATTGAGAATCGTATTGATGCAGGTTCTAAGCAAACTCAAAAATTAGAACAACAAGTGAAAAATAAAGCATCTGAAGTAAAGGATCAAAAACGTCCAGTGGAACGCTCGGCGGCTAAGAAAATTCAGGCATTCGAAGAAAAAATACAGGCTAAAGAAAAATTATCGCTAGCTGAACGTATTGAGAAAATTGAAGCAGACCCGCATTTGTCACCACGACAGAAGATGAATCGCATTAATATGATACGTATGGAAGATGATATTGATAGCGCAGGTTCACTTGTAGATTTTACGCCTGAAAATACACTTAAAGGGATTATATATAGTGAAATACTTGGCCCTCCAAAAGCAAGAAGGTAATAACTATGATACGCAAAATAATTTGCGTATCATAGTTATTTTTTTGAAATTTTTGATAAAATTAAAGAGGGTGATATTATGATCTATAAAAGTCGCATCAATAATTTCCAGAAAGTAATGGTTTTTATCGTTATCATTTTAATGATATTAGCATGTTTCATGAATTTCATGACAAGTGGGATTGCTTCAATTGTAATCGGAATAATATTAATCTATATCATCTTACATGAATATTATGCAATTCAGTCAAATTATTTAAAGATTAAAAAAGGGTTAGAAACAAGTCAGATCAATATATTGAATATTGATTTATTAAATATTGTGCGTGTTAAAAATATAACGTATATCGAAATTGTTAGAAAAGATAAAAAGATTGTTGTAAAACCCGTCGAAGCTGAACGATTTATTCAGCATCTGATAAGAATTAATCCTAATATTCATGTACAAAATATGAAAAAATTAACAAAACAGGTTATTCAGCCTGCCGTAAAAGAATCTGTCCAGTAATAATTAATTGTTTGTTATTCATGAGTTTGATAAAGTTAAATTAACATTAATTAAAGGAGTTTTTGAATGTCTCAAATTATCCGCTTCGATAATATCAATGAAGCTCAAGCGTTGCTTGGTAACCAAGATGAACACCTGAAGTTTTTAGAAGAATCATTTGATGTTGAGATTCATACAAGAGGTCAGGAATTAACAATATATGGTGAAGATGAGAAAGTAGTCGTTGCTGAAAGCGTAGTGAAAAGTCTGTTATCTGTTATCCGTAAAGGTAGTTCCATTTCTTTACGTGACGTTCAGTCAGCTGTACAGATGGCAACGAATGGTACCTTGCAGTATTTAAGTGACCTATACGATGAAGAAATCACGAAAGATGCTTTCGGTAAACCGATTCGTTCTAAGACGATGGGACAACGTCTGTATATACGCCATATCAAACATAACGATCTCGTCTTTGGCATCGGTCCGGCAGGTACAGGTAAGACATTTTTAGCTGTTGTTATGGCTGCACAAGCGTTAAGAAATGGCAAAGTGAAGCGCATCGTTCTTACGCGTCCTGCAGTAGAAGCAGGAGAATCATTAGGATTTCTGCCTGGAGATTTAAAAGAGAAAGTTGATCCATATTTAAGACCGTTGTATGATGGATTACACTTTGTATTAGGTGCTGAACATACGGCGCGTTTAATGGAACGTGGTGTGATTGAAATTGCACCACTTGCATATATGCGTGGTAGAACTTTAGAAGATGCTTTTGTTATCTTAGATGAAGCACAGAATACAACGCATGCTCAGATGAAGATGTTTTTAACACGTCTAGGTTTTGGTTCAAAGATGGTTATAACAGGCGATGAAACGCAGATTGACTTACCAAAAGGTGTTAAGAGTGGGTTAATCGAAGCTGTACAGAGACTTGGCAAAGTAAATGGTATAGAAGTGCATCATTTTGATGCTGCCGATGTTGTGAGACATCCATTAGTTGGTAAAATTATTAATGCATATGAAGGTGATGAATAATGTTAACAGTTGATTTTATAGATGATGACGAAATGATTGCTTCAGATCACTTATCAGAAATTGAAAAGCTATTGCAATTTGCTGCACAACAAGAAGGCATTGACGAAGAAGCTGAAGTCGCAGTATCTTTTGTTGATGAAGATGAAATTCAAAGTATCAATAAAGCATATCGTGATAAAGATAGTGTTACAGATGTCATAAGCTTTGCTTTAGAAGAGGGTGAAGATGAAGATTTTGAAATGCCGGATGCGCCACGTGTATTAGGTGACATTATTATTTGTGTTAAACGTGCCGAAGAGCAGGCAGAAGAATATGGTCACTCTTTTGAACGTGAATTAGGATTTCTATCAGTTCATGGACTATTGCATCTTTTAGGCTATGATCATATGAATGAAGCAGATGAGAAAAAAATGTTTGGACGCCAGGATGAAATATTAAATGCTTACGGCTTAACGAGAGAATGAGGATGAAACGCTTTTTATATCCGATACAAGGTTTCATAACACTCTTAAAAAAAGATGTAAATTTTGTGATTCATTTAATTGCCGCGATATTAGTAGTTATGTTTTCATTTTATTTTCAAATTACAAAGATTGAATGGTTATTTGTGATTATTGCAATTTTTTCTGTATTGTTTATGGAAGTCATAAATACTTCAGTAGAATATGTCGTTGACCTTGTTACTGAAGATTATCATGAACTCGCCAAGCATGCTAAAGATACAGCCGCGTTTGCAGTTTTATTATCATCAATCATGAGTGCGATTATTGGAATAATCATTTTCATGCCTTATATAATCGAATTATTTTAGGAGGAATATTATGGATTTTAAAAATGAATGGCAGGATGGTGTTAAGGCAGCGCGAGAAAAAGCATATACACCGTATTCAAATTTTAAAGTGGGTGCATTTTTAATCGCTAAAGATGGTACGACATTTGATGGATGTAATGTTGAGAATGCAGCATATGGTGATTGTATTTGTGCAGAACGTACTGCACTTGTCTCAGCAATTGCACAAGGATATAAACCAGGAGATTTTGAAGCGTTGGTTGTTACAACTGACACACCAACACCTTCATCTCCATGTGGCTCATGCAGACAAGTCATTAAAGAGCTATGCGATGATGAAATGCCAGTATACTTAACAAATATTAAAGGTAATGTAATCAAACTTACTGTAGATGATTTATTACCGTTAGGGTTTTCAGGAAGGGACTTAGAAGATGTCAAATAATTTTAAATCAGGATTTGTAGCGATAATTGGTAGACCCAATGTCGGAAAGTCAACTTTTATGAATAAAGTGCTTGGACAAAAAGTTGCGATTATGTCAGATAAAGCACAGACTACAAGAAACAAAGTGCAAGGCGTACTAACAACAGAACAATCTCAAATCATATTCATCGATACGCCAGGTATTCATAAACCGAAACATGTATTAGGTGATTATATGATGAAAATCGCTAAAAATACATTACGAGAAGTTGATGCAATATTATTTATGGTAAATGTAGAAGAAAGTTTAGGACGTGGTGATGAATTTATCATTGAGCTTTTAAAATCAAACAAGACACCGATTTTCTTAGTCTTAAATAAGATTGACAAGATTCATCCGGATCAACTGATTAAAGAAATTGAAAAATATAAGGACTTGTTACCGTTCGCTGAAGTAGTGCCAATTTCAGCTCTACAAGGAAATAATGTTGATCGATTAGTGGAAGTGATTGAAGGTTATATGCCGGAAGGCCCGATGTATTATCCGAAAGATACAATTTCAGATCATCCGGAAGAATTTATCGTAGCAGAATTAATTCGTGAGAAGGCCCTGCATTTAACAAGCCAGGAAATCCCGCATGCGATTGGAGTTCAGGTTGAAAAGATGACACGTGTTTCAGAAGATCAGGTAGATATTGAGGCGACTATATATATAGAACGTGATTCTCAAAAAGGGATTATTATCGGTAAGAAGGGGTCGATGTTAAAACAAATCGGTCAAAATGCACGAAAAGATATCGAAATGTTACTAGGTTCTAAAGTTTATTTAGAACTTTGGGTGAAGGTACAAAAAGATTGGCGTAATAAACCGAACTTTATTCGTCAAATCGGTTACAGAGAAGATGAATATTAATGCTTAAAAAGTCTGTTGGTATTGTTATCAAGAGAGTTGAATATGGTGATAATCATTTGATTATCACTTTTTTAAATGAAGCTGGTATAAAAGTAGCAGTGATGGCTAGAAATGCGCGTAAATCTACAAAGTTTGGTGCAGGTTTAGATTTGTTCTATGAAAATCTATTTATATTTTCACAATTTAAAGGAATGGGAACACTAAGTTCTGTAGATACATTAGAAAGTCATTATCCGATTCGTAGTGACATAATGAAATTAACATATGCGCAATATATTGTTGAATTGATTGATAGAGGTCTCGATGATGATACGTCAAATAAACTGGTTTTTCAGTTATTGAAATTTGGCCTGGATAGGATTTCACAGGGTGATAATGAAGCATTAATTGCATTATTTGTTTCACTCAAGATGATGGCGCTTTATGGGTATGAACCCAACTTTAAATATAGTGTCCATGACGGTGCGATGGACCATAAAGATTTTGTCGCATATTCTTTTAAATATAACAGTGTCGTGACAAAGTTTGGAGAAATAGATGACCCTCATGCTATCCGTATCTCAAATAAAGCATTGTACATGCTCTATTTACTCGATGAAGTACCTCTGGATAAAGTAAGTGGAATGAAGATTAGTGACGAAGTTGTTCGAGAGATGGAATCACTTGTGTTTAAAATGTATGATGAATTTGTAGGCGTCTATTTGAAATCTCGCAAAATTATTGAACAGTTAAATCAGATGAATCAATAATAAAAAGCACTCATGAATGGTATATCATGAGTGCTTTTAAAATTTATTTTAGAATTTAATTTTTTCTTCTAAGAATGATTTTACTTCACTGATTGGCATACGTACTTGTTCCATTGTGTCGCGGTCACGTATTGTTACTTGATTATCCTCTAATGAATCAAAGTCAAATGTAATACAGAATGGTGTACCGATTTCATCTTGACGTCTATAACGTTTACCGATTGATTGACTTTCATCAAAGTCAATCGCAAAGTATGCGCTTAATTCTTCGTATACTTTCATAGCATCAGCAGACAATTTCTTACTTAATGGAAGGATTGCTGCCTTATAAGGCGCTAATGCAGGGTGGAAACGTAATACTGTACGTTTGTCATCACCTTCTAAAACTTCTTCATCATATGCATCACATAAGAATGCTAATGTTACACGGTCAGCACCTAATGATGGTTCAATAACATAAGGTACGTATTTTTCACCTGTTTCCTGATCGTGATATTTGAAGTCATCATTTGATGCATTCATATGAGCTGTTAAGTCAAAGTCAGTACGGCTTGCGATTCCCCATAATTCTCCCCAACCAAATGGGAATTTATATTCGATATCTGTTGTTGCATTTGAGTAGTGAGATAACTCATCTTCGTCATGGTCGCGTAATTTTGTATTTTCTTCTTTGATGCCCAGATCTTTTAACCATTTAGCAGAAAATTCTTTCCAGTAGGTCTGCCATTCCATTTCAGTTCCAGGCTTACAGAAGAATTCTAATTCCATTTGTTCAAATTCACGTGTTCGGAAAATAAAGTTTCCTGGAGTAATCTCATTACGGAATGATTTACCGATTTGAGCGATACCGAACGGTAATTTCTTACGCATAGAACGCTGTACGTTCTTATAGTTCACGAATATACCTTGTGCTGTTTCAGGACGTAAGAAGATTTCATTAGTAGAAGATTCAGTAACCCCCTGGAATGTTTTGAACATTAAGTTAAACTGACGAATTTCCGTCCAGTTTGCTGTGCCTGATTCTGGACATACAATACCTTTTTCGTCAATAAACTGCTTCATTTCGTCAAAACTCATACCATCAGCAATAAAGTGCTCATCACCTTGAGCATGCATGTAGTCTTCAATTAATTTATCCGCACGATAACGAATTTTTGAGTCCTTATTATCGATCATAGGATCATTGAAGTTTGATAGGTGTCCACTTGCTTCCCATGTTTTTGGATTCATTAAGATTGCTGCATCTAATCCAACATTATAAGGTGATTGCTGAACAAATTTTTGCCACCATGCGCGTTTCACATTATTTTTTAGTTCTACACCAAGAGGACCGTAATCCCATGTGTTTGCTAACCCTCCGTAAATTTCACTGCCAGGAAATACAAATCCACGATGCTTTGCAAGATTAACGATTGTTTCCATTTTGTTTTCCGTCATGTTGATATCCTCCATTTATTTTTGAGTAAACAAAAAGTCCCAAGGCAAATTGATTGCCTTGGGACGAGTATATATACCCGCGGTTCCACCCAAATTAGTGTTTACTCGCTTTTAATTATTAACAATGTAAATGTACGCCAATTTATTGTTAAGCTTTCACCATCCTTAACTCGCTTATTTAAAATATAACATGAAAATTGAATGAGCTCAATTGTTAAGCGATACATTTGTAAATTTATTTATGAGTAGGTATAATATAATAAATAAACTATGTCTACTATTGGGGTGATTGTCATAGAATTAAATAAAAGACAAGAAAAGATTTTACAAATTGTAAAAAATAATGGCCCCATCACCGGTGAGAAGATTGCTGAAAAATTGAATCTAACGCGTGCTACTTTACGTCCTGATCTTGCAATCTTAACGATGGCAGGATATTTAGATGCACGTCCTCGTGTTGGTTACTTTTATACAGGGAAATCCAGTACTCAGTTACTTTCAGAATCGATTAAGAAGTTTCGGGTGAAAGATTTTCAGTCGGTACCAATCGTTATTCATGAAGATTCAAGTACATATGAAGCAATCTGTGCGATGTTCCTGGATGATGTAGGAACTTTGTTTGTAACAAATAAAGACAATCATCTTGTTGGTGTATGTTCCAGAAAGGATTTACTCCGTGCATCGATGGGGGGACAAGAAATTCATACGACACCGATTCATGTTTATATGACACGTGTCCCAAATGTCTCTGTTTGTTATAAAGACGACTTATTATTTTATGCTGCAAAGCAAATTATTGATAAACAAATTGATTCAATTCCAGTTGTTGTTGAAAAAGACGGACATTACGAAGTTACCGGTCGAATTAGCAAAACTACTATAACGAGAGCATTTGTTTCTCTAATCGAAGATGAATAAGGAGAATTTATTTTATGAATGAAATGAGATTAATTATTGCATCAGATTCAGTTGGTGAAACAGCAGAACTCGTTACAAAAGCATGTATTTCTCAGTTTAATATGTTAAATAACGTTGTAGATACAATTCGTCTGCCATATATTGAAACTCATGAAAATATAAATGAAGTTATCAGCCTGGCTAAAGAACAGAAATCTATCGTTGTATACACTTTAGTTAAACCGAATGTCAGAGCTTATATGCAGTCTGAATTAGCAAAACATAATATCAAAAGCGTAGATTTAATGGGGCCGTTAATGGGGCTTTTAGAAGAAACGCTTGAAGAAAAACCGTTAAATGAGCCTGGTATGGTACATAAACTCGATGAAGATTACTTTAAGAAGATAGAAGCAATTGAATTTGCTGTAAAATATGATGACGGTCGAGATCCGCGCGGACTTTCAAAAGCTGATATTGTCTTGATCGGTGTTTCACGTACGTCAAAGACACCTTTAAGTCAGTATTTGGCTCATAAAAGATTTAAAGTCATGAATGTTCCATTAGTACCGGAAGTTGATCCGCCTGATCAGTTGTTTGAAATTGACCCTAAAAAATGTATCGCTTTAAAAATTGATCCTGAAAAATTGAATAAAATCCGAATCGAACGCTTGGCTCAACTTGGATTAAAAAATGATGCCAACTATGCAAAAGATCAACGTATTTTAGAAGAATTAAAATATTTTGAAGAGATTGTTTCAAGAATTAATTGTGAAGTTATTGATGTTTCGAATAAAGCAATTGAAGAAACAGCGAATGAAATCATTAAAATAATTACTAGAAATTAATATGGGTATGATGAGGTGGAAGTTTGCAAATCGATCCAAAAATAATTAATGAAATACGGGAAAAGAATGATATTTTAGATGTTGTAAGTCAATATGTGAAATTAGAAAAAAGGGGACGTAACTATATCGGTTTATGTCCCTTTCATGATGAAAAAACACCATCATTTTCAGTATCTGTTGAAAAACAGATTTGTCATTGTTTCGGATGTAAAAAGGGTGGAAATGTTTTTCAGTTTATCGAACAAATAGAAAATGTCTCATTTATTGAAGCAGTTAAAATATTAGGTGAAAATGTTGATATCAAGATAGATGTCCAAAGTGATAACCCAACAGTTGAAAATGACCATACGAAAATGGTTGAAATGCATAACTTATTAAATGATTATTATCACTATGTATTAAAAGCAATTGAAGAGGCTGAACCAGCTTTAGAATATCTTTATAAACGTGGTATAGATGACGATTTGATTGCCAAAGAAAAAATTGGTTTCAGTCCGAATGTAAGTCATTTTGCGTTAGATTTTTTAAAAAAACAAGGATATGATGAATCACTTGCATATGAAGCTGGTCTTTTAAGCAGAAATGAGGAAAATTTCAGTTATTTTGACCGTTTTCGTAATCGTATTATGTTTCCTATCCGAAATGCACGTGGAGATACAGTTGGCTTCTCTGCGCGAAGTTTTGATGGTAGTGAACCCAAATATTTAAATAGTCCTGAGACACCGATATTTCAAAAAAGAAATATCCTTTATCATATTGATGTTGCACGTAAACCAATTCGAGAAACAGATGAAGTAATTTTACTTGAAGGTTTTATGGATGTATTAAAGCTTGGTGAAGTAGGTATTCATAATGCGGTAGCAACAATGGGTACAGCATTAAGTAGAGAGCATGTAATATCACTGAAAAAACTCGCACAAAATATTACGTTAATGTTTGATGGAGATAGAGCTGGTATTGAAGCGACACTAAAATCTGGAAAGACATTACTTTCAGAAGGATTAAATGTGTTTGTAGTACCGATTCACAAAGGAAAAGATCCGGATGAGATGATTAGAGATTTAGGGGAAAATCAGTTCTTAGAATATTTTCAAACGCATAAGATTAATTATTTAAGCTTTTATATGCAATATTATCAGAATGAAATAAAGAATAATGATTTAGCATATGAAAAACATTTGAATAATATTATTCAAGATGCTAAACTTATGAATTCTGAAGTTTTACAGAAAAAAGTATTGCATGAAGCAAGTGATTTGTTTAAAGTAGATTTTGACAGTCTAAAATATCAAGTACAAAAAAATCAGAAAAAGCGTCCATTTAATCATATTAATGTTGGTATCAAACAAGAATCATTAAACAAGATTGAGACTGCTGAACGCGTGGTACTAAAACATTTTATGACAGATAAATATTTATTCACACAATATAAAGATTCTCTGTCTGCACATAATTTCTCAAATGCATACCATAGATTGATTTATGAGGCTTTAATAGGGTATTACAATAATGAAGACCAATTTAATCTCAGTCAATTCATCACACATATTCCTCAGGATATTCATGAGGTATGTTTATCAATTGACAGTATGTTGGTTAATTCCGAACCTACTACAGAGGAAATAAATGATTATGTATATGTCTTTAATGAAGAGCAGCATAAATTAACACATGTGAGTCAGCTGAAACAAGCTTTAAAAGATGCAATTGCTACCGGTGACATGGAGACACGCGATAATATTGTGAGAGAAATCATTCAATATCAAAGATCAAAAAAGCACTAGACATACTGGGAGGTTTTAAAATGGCTGCAAAGAAATCCGATACGACAACGAAAATCGCAGAATTATTGACATTAGAACAAGTAAAAGCACAATTACTTGAGACAGGTAAGAAGAATGGACATTTAAGTCACGAAGAAATCGCTGATAAATTACAAAATTTTGAGATGGATTCTGATCAGATGGATGAATTTTTTGAAGCGATTGCCGAAAATGACATCACTTTAATCAATGAAAAAGATGCAAATGATACAGATGATAAGATCAATCTTAATGATTTATCTGCACCTCCAGGTGTTAAAATTAACGATCCTGTTCGTATGTATTTAAAAGAAATTGGACGCGTTAATTTATTAAGTGCTGAAGAAGAAATTGAACTTGCTAAACGTATTGAGCAGGGGGATGATGAAGCGAAAGCACGACTTGCAGAAGCAAACTTACGTCTTGTTGTGAGTATTGCAAAACGTTATGTAGGACGTGGTATGTTATTCCTTGATTTAATACAGGAAGGTAACATGGGTCTAATTAAAGCTGTAGAAAAGTTTGATTTTACGAAAGGATTTAAATTCTCAACTTACGCTACATGGTGGATTCGTCAGGCAATCACGCGTGCGATTGCTGACCAGGCAAGAACAATTCGTATACCAGTGCATATGGTAGAAACGATAAACAAGTTAATACGTGTACAACGTCAATTACTTCAGGACTTAGGACGTGATCCTTCCCCGGAAGAAATTGGAGAAGAAATGGATTTACCACCTGAAAAAGTTCGTGAAATCTTAAAGATAGCACAAGAGCCAGTTTCACTTGAAACACCGATCGGTGAAGAAGATGATAGTCACTTAGGTGATTTTATTGAAGATCAGGACGCACAAAGTCCAGCTGATCATGCTGCATATGAGTTATTAAAAGAACAATTAGAAGATGTATTAGATACATTAACAGATCGTGAAGAAAATGTTTTAAGATTACGATTTGGTTTAGATGATGGACGTACCCGTACGCTTGAAGAAGTAGGAAAAGTGTTCGGTGTAACGAGAGAACGTATACGCCAAATCGAAGCAAAAGCTTTACGTAAATTACGTCATCCATCTAGAAGTAAACGTCTTAAAGATTTTATGGATTAAAATTTCAATTTTAATTGTGAAAAGTCTTTGACAATCATTGTTTTTAATATAAAATAGATATGTATATGGTGAAATTAAAGGGAGGTAAATTGAATGAATCGTAATCCAGTAATTCCGTTTTTACTTATTATGCTTATGGGCGTAGGCTTAATCTTCTTTATGTCAGCACATGGTGCTAACAAAGCTGAAGAAGAGGGTGAAGGCGGAGCTAAAACTGAGCAAAAGTTTGATGCTAAAACTTTTGCAAAAGATAACTGTACGTCATGTCACGGTCAAAACTTAGAAGGTGGAATGGGTCCTAAATTAGCTGGTCTTTCTATGAAACCAGATGATGCTAAGAAGATTATCCGTGAAGGTAAAGGTGCGATGCCAGCACACGACGCTTCAAAAATTTCTGATAAAGATTTAGATACTTTAGTGAAGTATTTAAAAGAAGCAAAATAATAAACAATTAAAATCTTTTGCCAAGTGCAAAAGATTTTTTTTGAAAGGATATAAAATGATACCATTAAATAATAGATTAAAGACAGTTGCAAGGTATATACAGCATGAACGTTTAGCTGATATAGGGTCCGATCATGCTTATTTACCTCTATATGCATTAGAAAATAATCTGATTAGATATGCGATAGCTGGTGAAGTGGTTACTGGACCGTTTGAAGCTGCAGTTCAGAATGTTAGAAAGTATAATGCTTCCACTTCTATAGACGTACGTCTTGGTAATGGATTAGAAGTCATTAAACCGGGTGAAGTTGATGTAATTACTATTTGTGGTATGGGTGGACCACTTATCGCAGACATTATTACTACTGGTAAAGATAAATTAAGTAATCATCCACGTCTAATTCTGCAAAGTAATATTCATACAGAAGCAGTTCGTCGTGCACTTGTTTCACTTGGCTATGAAATTATGGCTGAAGAGATAATGAAAGAAAAAAAGCATACCTACGAAATTATCGTTGCTGAATATGCCACTGAAAAAGTGGCATATACACAAAAAGCACTGAAGTTCGGCCCAATTCTTTTACAAAATAAAAATGAAGTGTTTATCGAAAAATGGAATAGAGAATATCAGCATTTAATAAAAGTATTATCAGCGATAGAACACGATCCTGTTCATGCACAAAAACATGAACAGCTAAAAGAAGAAATCTCATTATTAAAAGAGGTGTTATGTTATGTTGATTAAAGAGTTGTTAAAGCAAATCAATCAGGAGATACCACTGCAAACTGCAGAAGAGTGGGATAATGTAGGTCTTCTAATTGGAGATGAAGAAGCTGTAATTACAGGTATTTTAACAGCGCTTGATTGTACGTTAGACGTTGTAGAGGAAGCTAAAGAAAAAAATATAAATACTATAATTTGCCATCATCCACTGATTTTTAGTGGTATAAAATCAATTCTTCATTCAGGTTATGGAGAAGTAATCAGAAGCTTAATAAAGAACGACATACAGTTGATTGCATTACACACAAATTTGGATGCCCATCCTAAAGGTGTTAGTGCAATGATTGCTGAGCGTCTTGAATTAAAGGATATAGAAATATTATTACCTGAACAAAAATCGATACTAAAGTTACAGATTTTTGTTCCGTTAGCATATGCTGAACAATTTAAATCAGCGTTGGCAAAGGTAGGTGCTGGACAAATTGGTGATTATGATCACTGTTTCTTTTCAATAAAAGGAACTGGCGAATTTCGTGCATTAGAAAATGCTAACCCATTTGTCGGTAGTAAAGGTGAAATACATCAGGAAGAAGAAATGAAGATTGAATGTGTCTTTGAATCATCTTTGAAATCTGATGTATTAGAAGTGATAAAAACACATCATCCTTATGAAACACCTGCTTTTGATATTTGGTCAATTGACGTCCAGGCTGAATATGGTACTGGTGTAAAGGCAGCCTTGATGGAACCTATTTCATTATCTGATTTTGCTAAAATTGCCAAAGAGAAATTAAATCTGGATGTTATTAAGATGATAGGTGAAGATAAAGTTATTAACACAGTTGGGATAATTGGCGGGGCAGGTATGGATTACATGAAAGATGTTAAGCGAACAGGTGTTGATGTGTTTATTACAGGTGATATTAAGTATCATGAAGCACATGATTTAATAATGGCAGAACTTGCTGCGCTTGATATCACACATTATGCTGAATATGTTATGAAAGATGGCCTCAAAGCACTTTTATCCACTTTTATCAAAGATATAAATATCGTTGTTTCACAAATAGATACAAATCCATTTAAAGTAATATAAAAAAAGAGCGATGCTTAAACTAAGGTTTAAGCATCGTTTTATTAATCTAAAATTTTTACAGGTGTTGCATTTTTAATTTTAGGTAAGATTTTTTCTGTTGGTACACCTGACTTTTCTGGTATCGGCTGAATATTTAATGGATCGTAAGATTTAATATAATCGATGACCTCTTTTACGATTGGTGTTGGTGTTGAAGCCCCTGCAGTTACAGCGATCGTTGACTTACCCTGAAGCCATTCAAGTTTTAGTTCGCTAATGTCAGAAATTCGGTAAGCTTCTGTATGAGCGATTTCTTTAGATACTTGTGCTAAACGGTTAGAGTTGTTGCTTTTTGGGTCACCAACCACGATTAATACGTCTGCTTGTCCTGCTTGATTTGCAACTGCTTCCTGGCGTACTTGTGTCGCTAAACAGATTTCTTTATGCACTTCGATATGTGGATATTTTTTTTGTAGTTCGTCCATAAGATGTTTTACATCCCATTGACTCATTGTTGTTTGATTTGTAACGATAAGTTTATTGTTTTTTAAATCTTCATCAAGGTTGTCGATATCGTTGATATTTTCCACAAGATGTACGATTTCCGGAGCGACACCAACAGCGCCTTCAGGTTCCGGATGTCCTTTTTTACCGATATAGATGACATGATAACCTTCTGCTTTTTTCTTACGAATCAATGTATGTGTGTTTTCTACATCCGGACAAGTTGCATCAATACAAACAAGTCCCTTTTCTTTAGCACGGCGTTTTACTTCAGGACTTACACCATGTGCGGTAAATATAACTGTACCTTCACTGATTTTCTCTAATATTTCTAATCGGTTTGGTCCATCGAGTGTAATGATACCATCGCTTTCGAAAGCATCAGTTACATGTTTATTATGCACGATCATACCTAAAATATATATTGGACGTGGCAATGATTTATCAAGTGAAGCATTGCGTGCAATCACCATGGCATCAACGACACCGTAACAATATCCACGAGGTGTTATTTTAATAATTTCCATCGCATTTTCCTCCTATTAATCTGCTTAATAAATAGTATAACAAACTTTTAAAGATGATTAGAATATTTTAATTTTAACAATGATTGCTTTCTTTTTCGTATTCTTTCCTATATAATACATGAGATGAACATAAAAGGAGGATTATGATGGACAAACACCCATTTGAGTTATTTGAACTTGCACCATATTTAGTAGAAGCGGTGGAAGATTTAAATTTCAACCAGCCAACAGAAATCCAGAGAAGAGTTATTCCTAAATTAAAAAAAGAAACACACTTAATTGGACAATCACAAACTGGTACAGGAAAATCGCATGCATTTTTACTACCGTTAATTAATAAAATTGATAAAGAGGTACAGCATCCTCAAATTATTATTCTTGCACCTACAAGAGAGCTTGCAAAGCAGTTATATGATGCAGCAGAGCATTTAATTTCATTTACAGATGGTATAAAAGCAGGGCTTTATATTGGAGGTACTGATAAGAATAAAGATATTCAAAAATCAAAAGTACAGCCACAAATTGTTATCGGGACACCAAATCGAATAAAAGATTTAGCAGAAGAAAATGTGTTACATATTCATTTAGCGAGAGCTGTCGTTATTGATGAAGCCGACTTAATGATTGACTTAGGATTCTTGCCGACAGTTGATAAGATTGCTGCAAATGTATCGCGTGAAGCACAAATTGCTGTATTTTCTGCTACGATACCTAAAGCTTTACATCCATTTTTAAATAAATACTTATCTAAGCCGGAATTTATTGAGATTGAACCTGACGCAAAGACAAATAAAAATATTACTTTTTATCTTGTACCTACGAAAAGTAACGATCGTAAAGAACAGTTAACTAAAATAATGTCTACGATTAATCCTTATCTCGCAATTATTTTTGCGAATAGTCGTGAACGTGCGGATGAAGTAGCTGAATATTTACAAGATCAGGGGTTAAAAGTAGGTGTGATTCATGGCGGTCTTGCACCACGTGAACGTACACAGCAAATGAAACGTGTGAAAAATCTTGAATATCAATATGTCGTTGCGAGTGATCTTGCAAGTCGTGGTATTGATATTGATGGTGTTAGTCATGTTATCAATTATGATATTCCACGTGATATTGCTTTCTTTACGCACCGTGTAGGGCGAACAGGTCGAGGAAACTATACTGGTGTAGCAATAACGATTTATACACCAGATGAAGAAGATTTAATCAATCAGATTGAGAAACGTGGTTTCTCATTCATTCATAGCGATGTTAAAAATGGTGAATTAGTCGAAATTAAAGATAGAACTGAGCGCCAATCACGTAAGAAAAAAGAAGATAATATCGAACAGAACTTAAAACATAAACTAAAAGGTAAGAAAAAAGTGAAACCGGGGTATAAGAAGAAATTCCGTTTTGAATTAGATAAGTTAAAACGTAATGAGAAAAAAGCCCATTCTAAACGTACGAATAGAGAGAATAAAAAAAGGTAGGGATTTAACATGCTAATTGGATCTCATGTATCAATGAGCGGTAAAAAAATGTTGCTTGCTGCAGCAGAAGAAGCAGCGAGCTACAATGCTTCCACATTTATGATATATACAGGAGCACCTCAAAACACACGTCGTAAACTGATAGAAGATTTGAACATAGATGCAGGTCTTGCATTTATGAAAGAAAATAATTTATCGAATATTGTTGTGCATGCACCTTATATCATCAATATCGCTAACACAGTAAAACCTGAAGTGTTTGAACTGGGTGTTGAGTTTCTTCAAAAAGAGATTGAACGTACAGAAGCAATTGGCGCAAAAGATATTGTGCTTCATCCTGGCGCTCATGTTGGTGCTGGTGAAGATGCGGGTATCAAGAAAATTATTGAAGGGTTAAATGAAGTTTTATCTAACAATAATGATGTTCGTATTGCATTAGAAACGATGGCAGGTAAAGGTTCTGAATGTGGCAAATCATTTGAAGAACTTGCTGAAATTATTTCAGGTGTAAAGAATAATGCCCGACTATCAGTTTGTTTTGATACATGTCACACACATGATGCGGGTTATGATATTGTCAATGATTTTGATGGTGTGCTGGAAGAATTTGATAAAATTATCGGTATTGATAGAATTAAAGTTGTACATGTAAATGACTCAAAAAATGTACAGGGTGCGCGAAAAGATCGTCATGAAAATTTTGGATTTGGCAACATCGGTTTTGATGCATTATCAAAAATTGTTTATCATGAAGTCTTTAAAGATGTACCTAAGATTTTAGAAACACCATACGTTCAAGTTGGCGATGATAAAAAAAATAAAAAGCCACCGTATAAATTTGAAATTGAAATGATTAAAAATAATCAGTTTGATTCTGATTTACTAGAAAAAATTATGCATCAATAAAATTTAAAACAGGGATTAATCTTTGATTAATGCTTGTTTTTTATCTCAAAAAGGACTGAAGCGATTGGAGCCAATATTTGAAATTCGAAATGTATCGTATCGATATCCAGATAAAGTAGCATTATCAGATATTAACATCAGTATCTATCCGGGAGATTTTCTGGCGATTGTAGGACCGAATGGTTCAGGTAAGTCAACATTGTTAAAATTAATCCTGGGTATATTAAGGGTACAATCAGGCAGCATTTATATGAACGGAAAGAATATGAAATCACAAAAAAAACTTACGGGTATCGGTTATGTTTCTCAGAAAGCAAACGCGAGCAGTGGTGGTTTCCCGGCTACGGTATTTGAAGTTGTAAGAAGTGGTTTAATTCAGATTAAACCGTTATTTAAAAAATTTAATAAACTGGATGAACAAAAAGTTGAAGCGATGCTGGAACGATTAAATATCACGCATTTAAAAGATAAAAATATATCTCAGCTTTCTGGTGGTCAACAGCAACGTGTATTTATCGCACGTGCACTCATATCAAATCCTTCTGTATTAGTACTCGATGAACCGACTGTTGGTATTGATGCAAAACATGTAGCACAGTTCTATGAATTACTTGCGCAACTTAAAGCTGAAGGTATCACAATTCTACTAGTAACGCATGATATTGGCGTAGTCGTTGATACAGCCACACAAGTTGCCTGTCTCAACCAGCATCTGCATTTCCACGGGACAACACATCAATTTAAGTCATTAGATGAAGTTGAAATCTCTAAAATTTATGGTCATCCTGTACAGTTTGTTGACCATAATCATAGTAGGGAGTGTTGTCAATGAGCTTAATAGAAGCGTTGTGGGAATTTGATTTTATTCGCTATTCATTTCTAAGTGGGATGCTAATAGGTATTCTTGCCCCATTAATCGGTACATTTATTGTAGTACGTCGTCTTTCATTAATTGCAGATGCATTAAGTCACGTTACACTCGGTGGTATTGCATTTGGCATGCTTTTATCAAAATTGATTGCCGTTACTATTAATCCGGTTTGGACCGGGATATTATTCTCAATCACAGGCTCTCTTTTAATTGAGAAACTTCGTTCTTTATATAAACATTACCAGGAGTTAGCAATACCGATAATCATGAGTTTTGGAATTGGATTGAGTGTTATCTTCATTTCATTTGCGGATGGATTTAATCAGGACCTATTTGGTTATTTATTCGGAAGTATCAGTGCAGTAACTTTAAATGATGTATTTATTATTTTAGCAATTTTTGTTTTAGTGCTTGTATTTATCTTTGTATTATATAAAGAGTTGTTTATTCTATCTTTTGATGAGGAATATGCTGCAATAATCGGTGTACCGAAGCACGTACATATTTTATTTATGCTAATGGTGGCGCTTGTAATTTCTGCATCGATGCGTGTCGTTGGAATTCTATTAGTGAGTAGTTTAATCACCCTGCCTGTAGCAAGTGCCATGCGTTTTGCAAAAGGCTATAAGCAACTGATGCTGTGGAGTGTTGTGATAGGTGAATGTTCAGTCTTAATCGGACTAATTATTGCGTTTTATCTAGATATATCTCCAGGTGGAGTAATTGTAATGCTGCTTGTATTAGTGTTGCTTTTTGCCCTTTCTATCAGTAATATGAAAGAAAAAGGAGGTATTTCAAATGAATACTGATGATGCGATTAAAGTTTTAAAAGACAATGGACATAAATATACGGACAAACGTCGTGATATGATAAGTATGTTACATGATACAAGTAAATACCTTAATGCAAAACAAATGCAGGAAGAACTAAATGAGAAATATCCGGGCATTTCATTTGATACAATATATAGAAATTTAAATTTATTTGATGAATTAAATATTATCGAAGTGACAGAACTTGATGGTGAAAAGAAATTTAGACTATCATGTACGACACATCATCATCACCATTTTATATGTGAAAAATGTGGTGAAACACGTGTCGTTGAATTTTGTCCAATTGCAACATTTGAAGCGGAACTTGATAATGTTGAAATCCATAGTCATAAAATTGAACTATATGGATTATGTGAACGTTGTAAATAAGAAAAGGAGAAAACAGTTAACTGTCTTCTCCTTTTCTTATTGGAAATTGTTTTTTTATTAATGTATCTAATTCCAGCCAGGATTTTACCCGTGTAACGCCAGCTGGTAATTCACTTTGATTATAAGGTGTATCAAATAAATACACTGGAATGTTTAATGCGTTGTGAATTTCAATCGCATTATCAAGTTTATCCTCAAAAAATGCATCAACATTAAGACGTCTTGCTGTTTCTATCTTTTCATGTGAACCTGTAAGTTCAATGTGATGATAGGGCACATTGTGTGTTTTAAACCAGTCAATTGTTAATTCTTGTAAGTAAGAATGTCTTGCACTGATAAAGATCAGTTGATAATAATTGGCCCAATTCGATAAAACCTGGTCTGCATCATTATGAACTGGAGAATATTTATATATTTCATGTTCATTATCTTTAAACCATTGATAAATTTCTGATTCAGGAATATTTAGTACATTAGATAAGTCATATTCAGTAATATCTTCATATTTAAAATCTTTATTAAAAGATCTTTGAAGATAAGGTACTAAAGCAGTAGGGCATGTTACAGTACCATCAATATCTATACCCATACGAAACTTTTTATTCATTTACTGCCTGCTCTTGATTTAATT
Organism: Macrococcus epidermidis; assembly: GCF_003259695.1. Lineage (GTDB taxonomy): Bacteria > Bacillota > Bacilli > Staphylococcales > Staphylococcaceae > Macrococcoides > Macrococcoides epidermidis. Next base: position 1,019,741 of record NZ_PZJH01000001.1, on the reverse strand, counting down.
TTTCTTCAGCTTGCTTTTTAAAGTATTCCTCAGCTAATTTATCAATTTCAATCTTCAATTCTTCTACCATCGTTTCCTCTGGAACTTTTCTGACTGTTTTACCTTTCATAAATAACAAGCCTTCACCACGTGCACCGGCAATACCGATATCTGCTTCACGTGCTTCACCGGGACCATTAACCGCACAACCCAATACAGCAACTTTTAACGGTGCTTTAATCGTTGAGATGTATTCTTCTACTTCATTTGCAATAGAAATGAGATCTATTTCAATACGTCCACAAGTAGGACAAGATATTAATGTAGCTGCATTGCTTGCTAATCCAAATGATTTTAATAATTCTCTAGCTACTTTAACTTCTTCGACAGGATCCGCTGATAAAGAGATACGAAGTGTATTTCCGATACCTAAACTCATGATTGCACCAAGTCCTGCTGCAGATTTAACTGTTCCTGCAAATAATGTACCACTTTCAGTAATACCTAAATGTAGTGGATAATCAAAAGCTTGCGCAGCTTTTGTGTAAGCCTCTATTGCTAAGTTAACGTCACTTGCTTTCATCGATACGATGATATCATGGAAATCCAGGTCTTCTAAAATTTTGATATGATGTAATGCACTTTCAACCATACCATCTGCAGTTGGATAACCGTATTTTTTTATGATATGTTTTTCAAGCGATCCAGCATTAACACCAATACGGATGGGTATACCTTTTGCTTTACATGCTTTTACTACTTCCTCTACCTTTTCACGACGCCCGATATTACCTGGATTGATACGAATTTTATCAGCGCCACCTTCGATAGCAAGTAATGCTAATTTATAATCAAAATGAATATCCACAACAAGTGGGATATTAATTTGTTTTTTAATTTCTGCAATTGCCAGTGCATCTTCTTCTTTTGGGCAAGCTACACGTACAATTTGGCAACCTGCTTCTTCAAGACGCTTAATTTCTGCAACTGTCGCTTCAACGTCATGTGTTTTCGTTGTCGTCATACTTTGTATGATAAGCTCATCACTTCCACCGATTGTAAGATCTCCAACCTTCACTGGACGTGTATTTCTTCTATGTGTGATTTCAGGCATTTATAAAACTCCTTTAATTTTAAGTATGAATAATGTCATAACATATTTATTATATAGAATAATAACATTAAATTGTATTGTTTTGTTTTAAGATTCAAACTTTACTTTTTTACGAGGTAAATTATGAACAGTTACTAATATGAGGACTGCGAGCACTGTCCATGAGCACATGATGAAAAACATATTGTATTTTATATTCAATAACCCTAAAAATAAAATAATTGAAGGTAGTGTTAATAAAAATGTTGTTATTTTAAGCCAGTTCATAAATCGGGACTTTCTTTTAAATAGTACTGAGACAACGTGTGCAACTGTACTGATAAATATAATTTTTATGACAGTAGTGATAAATTGAATGAAAATCAGAAAACCGATAATAATCGACAGATAAAAGTAACTAGAAGTAGTATACGTTTTTAAAAAAGTAATAAAACTCGTTTTATCATTAAACATCGGCAAATTTAAATACGACAAGAAGGTAGATTCATCTACTTGTATACCGTATTTCTGAAACGACATGACATGATTTTCCGGTGATTGTTTTTTATTTGAAAATAAAATTTTATAAGGTGGAACATCGATTGTTTTTTCTTCTTTCAAGACAAGTATGTTATCTTTAATTTTAAAGTCAGGTATTTCATGCTGTTTATTTTCCACCATCTGATTTGCAACATTAATAGCATTGTAATAATGAATACTATTAGGAATTGAGAAAAGAAATGCAATGATAAATATATGTAAAAAAATATATCTGAGCTTTACCGTTCTGAACAAAGGATATTGTTTAGGCTTCATTAACCTTTTCAAGTGCTTAATATACAAATTACTTCCTCCTAGAATGCATTAAATGTTTGGAGATGAGACAACACTATTATTCTATCAAAAATAATCATTTTGATATATAAGCAAAGTAGTTGAGAACGCTATCTTAAGTTGATATGATGAATATGTACTTAAAACTTAAGGAGGATGATTAATTATGGCTTTTGAATTACCACAATTACCATATGCATATGATGCATTAGAACCACACATCGATAAAGAAACTATGGAGATTCACCATACGAAACACCATAATACTTACGTTACTAACTTAAACGCTGCAGTAGAAGGAACAGAATTTGCGGATCTTTCTATCGAAGATTTAATGAAAAGAATTAACGAAGTACCTGCTGATAAGAAAACAGCTGTTGTAAATAATGGTGGTGGACACTATAATCACTCTTTATTCTGGACTTTACTTGCACCAGGTAAAGAAGCTACTGGTGAAGTAGTTGATGCAATCAACGCTAAATTCGGTTCTTTAGACGCTTTTAAAGAAGAATTCGCTAAAGCTGCAACTACACGTTTTGGTTCTGGTTGGGCTTGGTTAGTAGTAAACAATGGAGAATTAGAAGTAGTTTCTACACCAAACCAAGAGAATCCATTAATGGAAGGTAAAACACCGATCTTAGGTTTAGATGTATGGGAACATGCTTATTACCTAAACTATCAAAATAAACGTCCTGACTATATTGCAGCATTCTGGAATGTAGTAAACTGGGAAAAAGTAAACGAATTATATTTAGCTGCTAAATAGTTGTTAATCGTAATTCGTAAAAATAAAGAGACATTTCATCTGAAATGTCTCTTTATTTGTGTTTTTATATCAAAAATATAGAAAATATGTGTTAATTCATATATTATTAAAAGATAAATGGTTAGTGATGGGGGATTTCCTTTGAAACGTGTTAAACAAGAATCAAATGAACTTAAACAAAAGCGACTGATGAACCGTAGAATCAGCGTTATCTTTATGGCAATTGTTTCATTATTAATCATCCTTGTTCTTAGATTAGGATACCTTCAGATTGTTAAAGGTGAAACGTATAAAAAAGCAGTGGATAATAATGAAAATATAGAAGTAAATGAATCAGTTCCAAGAGGCAGAATTTATGATCGCAACGGTAAATTGTTGGTTGATAATACTTCAAAGAAAGCTATTACATACACACGTGACCGTATGACAAGTCGCAGTGAAATGCTTGATACTGCAAAGAAATTACATAAATTGATGTCTATGCCTACAGATGCATTGACTTTAAGGGATAAGCAGGATTTCTTTATATTGACGCATAAAGATGAAGTGGATCAGTTGATGAAGAAAGAATTACAATTATTTGATACCGGTGAAATTTCTCAGGATGAATATAATGAAGCGGTATATAAAAAGTTAACAGAAGATAAATTGAAATCAATGTCACAAGATGAATTAGAAATAGCAGCTATTTTTCGCGAAATGAGCAGTGGTAGTCAGTTAAGTCCTCAAATTATTAGAAACGAAAACGTGTCAGAAAAAGAATATGCACTAGTTTCTCAGAATTTAAGTGAATTACCTGGTGTGAATACAACAATGGATTGGGATAGAAAATATCTTTATGGTAAGACATTACGTACAATGTTTGGAAATGTTTCATCAAAAGAAGAAGGATTACCTAAAGAATTAGTAGACTATTATTTATCTAAAGGATATTCGCGTAATGATAGAGTAGGACAAAGTTATCTCGAATTTCAATATGAAAATGTGTTACGAGGTAAAAAGAAGAAGATGCGTTATTTAACAGATAAATCAGGGAAAATCATCAATTCAGAAGTGATTTCTGAAGGATCTAGAGGAAATGATCTGGTTTTATCTATTGATATAGATCTACAACTTCAAGTTGAAAAATTAGTAGATAAGCATATTCAAATTTTACGCTCTATGAATGCCAAATCGATGGATAAAGTTTTAGTAGTCGTACAAGATCCTAACAATGGTGATATTCTTGCATTAGCTGGAAGACAAATTGATAAGAATGGTAAGATATCAGACTATCATTATGGGACATTTACATCTCAATATGCAGTTGGGTCTACGGTAAAAGGCGCAACATTACTTACTGGATATAGTAATAATGCGATAAATGTTGGAGAGGATATGATTGACCAACCTTTAGTATTTAAAGGTGGCGTAGAAAAACGTTCATATTTTAATCCAGCAGGCAAAATAGAAATCAATGATAAAGAAGCATTAATGCACTCGTCAAACGTATATATGTTTAAGACTGCTTTAAAGATGGCAGGTTTAAATTATTCTAACAATATGTCATTACCTGCGGATATAACAGAAGTAGGATTAAAACTAAGAAAAGGCTTAAATCAGTTTGGATTAGGCGTTAAAACAGGTATTGATTTACCAAATGAAGTAACAGGTCAAACAGGTACACTGAAGAATAATCCTGGTAATTATCTGGATTTAGCGATCGGACAATATGATACATATACGCCTTTACAACTTTCTCAGTATGTTTCAACGATTGCTAATGATGGTTATCGTATACAGCCACACTTAGTTAAAGAAGTTCGTGGAGCTTCAAAGACAGATAAAATAGGACCAATTAAAGAAAGTATTAAAGGAAAAGTATTGAATCGAATAAATAATTCACAAGAAGAAATTGATCAAGTGAAAGATGGGTTCGATATGGCCTTTAATAACGAACTTGGTACAGGCTATAAAAGTTTTGCTAATACGGTAGTAAAAAGTGCTGGGAAAACCGGAACAGCTGAAGTTTTCCAGGATGGTAAATCACGTGTAAATTCTACGTATATCGGCTATGCTCCTATGGACAAACCAAGTATGAGTTTCGCTATTATCTATACAAACCAACCTGTCCCACCACCATGGTTACCTGGCGGAGATTTAGGAAGAGATATTATAAATGAATATTTTAAAGACAAAGCGGGTAAGAAAACTAAAGTGATAGAAACAGGTTCTTCGGGTGTACAAAGTGCGATATCAAATGGTGCTGAGCAGAATAATACACAATAATGTATTCAACGATTATAAATCCTAAAAAAATAAGATTTCTTGAGTAAAAGGCAATGCGACTATGCATTGTCTTTTTTTCTTTACATAAAATTTACATTACATTCATCTTGAATTAACAATCTTACACTATAGTAAGTAGTGTAATAAACAAATACAAATTATTCGTCTATTCAATTAGGAGGACTTTCAAAATGAAAAAATGGCAATTAGTAGGTTCAACAACTGTTTTAGGTACTGCATTATTATTAGGTGCTTGTGGTGGAGCAGCTGACAAGAAAGAAGATAATGCTTCTGAAGATAAAGGTGCTAGTACTGATACAGCAGCTAAAGATATTAAAGGTGAAGTTAAAGGTGACGGTTCTACAACAGTAGCTCCAATCATAGAAAAAATCAATGAAGAATTCAATGCTGAATATCCAGATGTAACTGTATCTGTTGGTACTTCAGGTACTGGTGGTGGTTTTGAGAAATTCATCGCTGGTGAAACTGACTTCTCAAATGCTTCACGTGACATTAAAGACGAAGAGAAAAAAGCTTTAGAAGATAAAAAAATAGAATATACTGAATTCAAAATTGCTACTGACGGTTTAACTGTTGCTGTAAATAAAGATAATGATTTTGTAGATTACTTAACATTTGAAGAATTAGCTAAGATTTACTCTGGAAAAGCTAAAACTTGGAAAGATGTTCGTGCTGACTTCCCAGCTGAAGAAATTAAAGCATTTTCTCCTGACCAATCACATGGTACTTATGACTTCTTTAGTGAAGAAGTATTAGATAAAGGTGAAATCAAAGCAGAGAAAAACGCTGATACTAACGTAATCGTTAAATCAGTACAAGATAATAAAACTGGTATCGGTTTCTTCGGATATAATTTCTTCCAGGAAAACAAAGATAACTTAAAAGCTGTTAAGATTCAAAAAGAAGGTAAAGGCGAAGGTGTTGAAGCGACTGAAGAAACAGTTAAAGATGGTTCTTACCCATTAAGCCGTCCATTATACATCTATGCTAAAAACGATTCAATTAAAGAAAACGCTGCATTCAAAGAATTCTTAAAGTTCACTTTAGAAAAAGCTAAAGATGCTGCTACTGAATCTGGTTATGTTGCTTTAGAAGATAAATTATATGAAGAAGATTTAAAAAAATTAGAAGAAGTTAAATAATTATTAACTTAATAATTATTCAAATATGAAATTTTTCTAAGGGACGAAATTTTTCGTCCCTTTTAAAATGAAGGAGTCTAAACTATGGAAAATAAAATTTCTGTACAAGATTTGATTGCTCAAAACAAGAGTAAAGGATCTTCGAAAAACATCATTGAAAAGATGATTCCAACAATTTTAGCTGTCATTGCTTCAATTTCAATTTTAACGACAATTGGAATCCTGATTACATTATTAACTGAAACAATTACGTTCTTTACCCGTGTTTCATTTGCAGACTTTTTCCTTGAAAAAGAATGGAATGCGTTTGGCCAAGATCCGAAATTTGGTATTATCTCTTTAATTTTAGGAACATTAAAAGTAACATTTATCGCTACAATATTTGCAGTACCTGTTGGTTTAGGTGCAGCATTATATTTAAGTGAATATGCAAGTGACCGTGCGCGAAGAATCATTAAACCTATTTTAGAAATCTTAGCGGGGATTCCAACAATCGTTTATGGATTCTTTGCATTAACATTTGTAACGCCGTTATTACGCGCTGTATGGCCAGACTTAGGAAGTTTTAATGCAATCAGTCCTGGTTTAGTAATTGGTATTATGATTGTACCGATGATTGCTTCATTATCTGAAGATGCGATGAGTGCAGTACCTCAAGCAATTCGTGAAGGAGCTTTAGGTTTAGGATCGACGAAATTAGAAACTGCTATCAAAGTAGTTTTCCCTGCAGCATTATCTGGGATTTTAGCTTCTATCGTATTAGCAGTATCACGTGCTATCGGTGAAACAATGATCGTATCACTTGCTGCTGGTAGTTCACCAGAATTCTCTTTAGATTTCACGAACTCATTACAAACGATGACAGCATTTATCGTTCAGGTTGCGACTGGTGATGCTACTTACGGATCTGATATCTACTACAGTATCTATGCAGTAGGATTTACATTATTCGTATTTACATTAATTATGAACTTCATTTCACAATGGGTTACTAAACGATTCAGAGAGGAGTATTAATATGGAATTAATTAATCATGAAACAGTTGAAAAGAAACTCTCTGGCAGACTGTCAAAAAATAAAATTGTTAAATTTCTTTTCTTCTTATGTACAATGATCGGTTTGGTTGTACTGGCAATTTTATTATTTGATATTATTCGTAAAGGGGCAGGATATTTAACGCCTCAGTTTTTTACAAACTTCTCATCTACAACACCAGAAAAAGCAGGTATTAAAGGTGCTTTGATCGGAACATTATGGTTAATGATGACAATTGCGCCTATCGCAGTAACTTTAGGTGTGGCAACTGCTATTTACATGGAAGAGTATGCAAAAGATAATGCATTTACTAGATTTATTAAAGTTAATATCGCTAACTTAGCATCTGTACCATCGGTTGTATTTGGATTGTTAGGATTAACATTATTTGTACGTGGTGCCGGTATTGAATCACTTTCTCTTGGAAAGTCGGTTTTAGCTGCAGCACTTACAATGTCATTAATGATTTTACCGGTTATAATCGTTTCTAGTCAGGAAGCGATCAGAGCAGTACCTAATGCGATTCGTGAAGCTTCATTAGGATTAGGTGGAACGAAATGGCAGACGATTACAAATGTTGTATTACCAGCTTCAATTCCTGGTATTTTAACGGGTACAATTTTAGCTTTATCTCGTGCCATTGGTGAGACTGCACCATTAGTAGTTATCGGTATTCCAACTATCTTCATGAAAACTCCTGATAGTATTATGGACAGATTCCAGGCTTTACCAATGCAAATCTTTACATGGGCTAAATTACCGAAAGCTGAATTCCAGTTTGTATCTTCAGCTGCGATTATCGTGCTATTAATTATGTTAATTGCTATGAACTCAATTGCTATTTTTATCCGTAATAAATATCAGAAAAAATTCTAGTTTTTAATTTGAGAGGGGTCTTATAATGAATAACAACGTAAAAGTTTCAAATGATGTAAAGAATAATGAAAAAGTTATCGTTACAACTGAAACAGTAAACAATACAGGCAGTGAAAATATAAAAAAAGAACGTAATATCGTAACAGGTCAAACACCAAATCCAACAAATCGTAATATAGTTTATCAAACAAAAAATTTAGATTTATGGTATGGTGATCATCATGCTTTACAAAATATCAATTTAGATATTTTAGAAAATGAAGTAACAGCAATTATCGGACCATCAGGTTGTGGTAAGTCAACTTATATCAAAACTTTAAATCGTATGATTGAATTAATCCCAAGCGTAAGAACTTCTGGAGAAATTCTATACCGTGGAGATAATATTTTTGATAAAAGTTATAAAGTTGAACACTTAAGAACTCGTGTAGGGATGGTTTTCCAAAAGCCTAACCCATTCCCAAAATCTATCTATGATAACATTACTTATGGGCCAAGAATCCATGGGATAACTGATAAAAAAATCTTAGATGAAATCGTTGAAAAATCTCTTCGCGGTGCTGCAATTTGGGATGAAACAAAAGACAGATTAGATAAAAATGCTTATGGTTTATCTGGTGGACAACAACAACGTATTTGTATCGCACGTTGTTTAGCAATTGAGCCAGATGTTATATTAATGGATGAGCCTACATCTGCATTAGATCCAATTTCAACTTTAAAAGTAGAAGAGTTAGTTCAGGAAATTAAAAATCAATATTCAATCATTATCGTTACGCATAACATGCAACAAGCTGCTCGTATTTCAGACAAAACAGCATTCTTCTTAAATGGTTACGTCAACGAGTATGATACAACGGATAAGATCTTCTCTAACCCAGCTGACGAACAAACAGAACGTTATATTTCAGGAAGGTTTGGTTGATATGAGAGAAATATACGAAGAAAGTTTACAACATTTAGAAGAAAGTGTTTTAAAACTTGCCGATGAAGTTTATAGAACTATCGAAAAAAGTATTAATGTATTAAGTGATGATGAAAAATCTGTTGCTAGAGAAATTATTGAACATGATCAGGTTATTAATGCTATGGAAAGTAATATAGACGATCAGATTATCAGTTTAATTACTAAACAACAACCTATTGCTACAGACTTAAGAATGATTTTATCTTCAAGCAAAATATCTTCAGAACTTGAAAGAATGGGAGATAATGCAGCAAATATAGCTAAGATTCGTAAAAGAGTAAAATTTGAAGATGAATATATTTTGATGCGTCTTAAAACAATGGGAAAACTTAGTATGTTAATGCTAGCTGATCTTAAAGAAGCACACAAAAATAATGATGTGAATTTAGTTAAAGAAATTATTGAGCGAGATAATGATATTGATGATTTATATAAAGAAATTATTAATAGTGCATATTTAATCGACAATGATCCATATATTTCTGGACAAGCACATTTAGCTGGTCGTTACCTTGAAAGAATTGGTGATCACATTACTAATATCGCTGAAAGTGTTTATTTCACGATTACTGGTGAAAGATTTAACTAATTCATAAATTAGTACTAGATAATTCATGCGACACATGTTATTATAGAAAAGTCGTATGGATATTTAGAAACGTGAGGAGGGAACAACTATGCGCGTTAATGTTACTTTAGCTTGTACTGAATGTGGTGAAAGAAACTACATCACTAAAAAAAATAAACGTAATAACCCAGAACGTATTGAAATGTCAAAATACTGTGCAAGAGATAATAAAAAAACTTTACACAGAGAAACTAAATAATTTTTGAGCAGACATGAATTTTCATGTCTGTTTTTTTATGTGCGTTCCATTCTTTATGCTATATTGTATAATATAAGTGAGGTGAGAAAATGACAATTAAATCAGATAAAAAAGATTTACGATTAGCGATGCTTGCGCAGTTAAAGCATAACCAAAATAAAACTGAAAAAGAAGATTCGATAATACATACTTTTATTAATGAAGATGTATTTAGAAATGCGAATTCAATTGGTATCACGATGAGTATGAATCATGAATTAGATACGAGATGGTTAATAGAATATGCAGCGGGTCTTGGAAAAAAAGTATATGTTCCATATTGTGACTATAAAACGAAACAGATGCACTTTGTAAGATATACTTCAGAAGAGGACATTGTAAAAGATTCATATGGTATAGATATCATGAACCATCAGCAGGAAGTTGGTACGCAGCCAGAATTACTTGTTGTTCCTGGTGTCATTTTTAATGAAGATGGTTATCGTATTGGATACGGTGGCGGTTATTTTGATAAATTTTTAAGTCATTATACAGGACAAACAGTAAGTTTAATCTTTGAAGTTCAACTTGGTGAAGTGTTAATTGAACCACATGATATTCCTGTTTCAATGCTTATTACTGAGAAAAGAATAATAATTAATGAGGACAATCAATGATAACAGAGAAGTTTATATGGAAAAACATCTATGAATATATAAAATATACTGATTATGATTTTATAACAACTTCAGAGGCATTGGATGATGTATGGCTGTATAGTCGTAGTAAAAAAACATTAAAACGTATCATACTCAGTAAACAGACAGCACAATCAACGATGTTTATGGTTCAGAAAATAATGGATCATCATGAAGAAATTGAGCGTTTAGTAAGTCAATCGGTTGAACATTATGAAATATTGCTTATCGACCAGGAAATCCAAATCAATGAGATGCCTCTAAATATTAAAGTGATATCATGTCCGAATTCTCAGTCAGTAAAACAAACACTAAACACACCTTTTAAAGCGATATCGAATAAAACAAAGCCACAATCTGTATCGTGGTATCAAAATAGAGTAATTAAAAAAAATCCGATAGATACTGCTATGATTAAGTTTACACCGCTTACGTATTTATTGATTTTGATAAATATCATTTGTTTCATTGCAATGAATATTTGGCATATGACGCATAAAGTCGATACGCTCGTTGAAAAAGGTGGATTAACGCATTTTAATTTTGTTCATGGTGATTATTACAGAGTGATATCTTCAATGTTTCTCCATTTTGATTTTCAGCATTTATTGTTTAATATGATGTCACTATTTATTCTCGGCAAAATTATAGAATATTTATATCTAAAAAGACAGTATCTTCTGATATATATTTGTGGTGGTATTATAGGTAATTTAGTTTCTCTGGCATTTGATACGACTTCTATATCTGTTGGAGCAAGTGGAGCTATTTGTGCATTGATGGGTGCAGCAATAGCGTATATCATCTTTAGTGGGAAATTTGATAAAAAATTTATTATGCAAATACTAATAGGTAGTATTATCTATCTCGCAGCAAGTTCTTTATTTGCCAATGTTAATAACTATGCTCATTTTGGTGGTTTATTTGGCGGTTTGTTCATTGCAATGCTAATACATTTATATAATATGAAAAGTCAGTATTTTAAATGGATGAGTGCTGGTTTAGGTATTATAGTAATTTTGTTACTCTTTAATATTTTTTCTGAAAAAGAACACCATATTTATAATGAATTTGCTGCACAGGCCATAGCTGCAGGAAATGATCAGGATGCGAAGGAAATTCTAACTACTACTATTCAAAAAGGTTATGATAATGACGAAACATATGTTTATTTTGGTTTGCTGAAGACAAAACAGGAAAGTTTATCAAACGGTATTGCTGAATGGAAAAAAGGATTGAACAAGTTTCCTGATAGCGATAAATTAAACTATCAGATGGCTTTGGCTATGCGTGCAATGGATGATTATGATAGCGCTAATAAATATTTGAACAAGGCAATTCAACGCAATAGAATATCTTCTTATATAAAACTTCAAAAAGAATTTAAAGAATTCAGGTGAAACAATGCAGTCATTTTACGATGTGCAACAGTTACTTAAACAATTTGGTATTATTATATATTTTAAAGATGAAAAAGATACGATTGAAATGATGAATCAGGAGATAAAATCATTACATGATGCCGGTATTATTACGAATGAACAGTTTGTGCAGGCACGTTTAATATTAAATCAGAGAAAGATGGGAAAAATATGATTATTTTAGCTGCGGATATTGGGGGCACTACTTGTAAGTTAGGTGTTCTTGATGAAACCTTAGAAATACTACATAAATGGGAGATTCCAACCAAAACTGAAAATAATGGCGAAAGTATATTGAAGAACGTATATGACTCTTTTGTAGTTAACGCGAAACATAAAAATTATGATATGAATGATGTTCTTGGTATAGGATTAGGTGTTCCCGGTCCAATTGATTTTAAAACGGGTGTTGTTAATGGTGCGATAAATTTAAACTGGCATGGAAAGATCAATATTAAAGAACAATTTGAAAAGTTAAGTGGATTACCGGTCTATGTTGACAACGACGCTAATGTGGCAACTTTAGGAGAAAAATTTAAAGGTGCTGGACAGAATGAACCTGATGTGATTTGTGTGACACTTGGTACTGGTGTCGGTGGCGGTATAATAAGCAATAATGAACTTGTCCATGGTCACAATGGTTCTGGTGGAGAACTTGGGCATTTTAAAGTTGATTTTAAAGAACGATTCCAATGCAACTGTGGAAAGAAAGGTTGCTTAGAAACAGTTGCGAGTGCGACAGGCGTTGTTAACCTATCTTATCATTACTATGCTGAACTACAATTCCAGACGGTAATTGAAGATGCGATAAAAAATAGAACACTACAGGCTAAAATGGTTTTTGATGCTGCAAAAGCTGGAGATGAATTTGCGACATACGTTATAAAGAAAGTTGCGAGAAATTTAGCATATGCATTGAGTGTATTTAGTGTTGTAACGAATCCTAAATATATCATCATTGGTGGTGGTGTATCTAAAGCTGGTGATTTCTTAATTCAGCATATTGAAGATGTCTATCGTGAAATAACTTTTACGCCTGCAACGCAAGGTACTAAAGTTGTAACAGCGACTTTAGGCAATGATGCTGGAATTATTGGTGCTGCAGGTTTGATCAAACAATATGTGAAAAAGGAGCAAGTATAATGGCAATTATTGATGTTGTAGTAATTCCTTTAGACGGTAAGTCGATCAGTGTGAGTAAGTATATCGCGGAAATTCAAGTAATATTAGAAGATTTAAAGCAGCAGGGTAAAATCGATTATATGTTAACACCAATGAGTACTTTAATAGAAGGAGAATTACACGAATGTCTCATGGCTTTAGAAGCTATACATGAGTCACCTTTTAAGCAGGGATTAGATCGTGTATGTACAAATATTAGAATTGATGACAGAAGAGATAAAAAACGAAAGATGATTGACAAGATAGATGCAGTAAATAAACATCTGAAATAAAAAATAAAACCAGGACAAAATGTCCTGGTCTTATTTTTAGTGATGTAAAATTGGATATCCGTATGTGAAGATTGTTGCTAGTGAAAAGAATCCAAATGATAAAGTAGCTAATAAGCCAAAGATAATGCCTAATACATTTTTAGATTTAACAGCATTAAATAAAGCTTTGATTGATAAGAAAAATACTGCTAACATTAAAAGTGAAAAGATATTTACACCAATATGAATTTTTGTACCAAAGATTTCAAATAATTCGCCTGTGTTAATAAACGGCATAACATAACCCCCATGAAATTACTTTTATTATCATTAATATTGTATAATTAATAAATAACTTTGTCGAGTACATTTTTTAGGAGGAGTAATTTATGGATAAAATAAAATTATCTTTAGGGCAAATACAAACAAACTGCTATATCATACATAATGATTCTGAAATATTGATTTTTGATCCTGGAGATGAACCAGAAAAGATTATCGATGCTGTATTACCACTAAATAAGAAAGTGATCGCTGTTATTCTAACACATACACATTTTGATCATATCGGAGCAGTAGATGCGATTTGTGAGCGATTTAATGTACCGGTCTATGTATCACAAGAAGAGCAATACTGGTTAACGGATACGATTAAAAATGGTTCAGAAAAATTTAAACAGTATGGTCTAGAACCAGTGATTGCAAAGACAAAGCCTTTAATAATGAAACTTGGGAAGCAGACGATTGGTTCGTTTACGTTTGATGTGCGTCATACACCCGGACATTCGCCAGGTAGTCAATCTTTTATTTTTAATAACTTTGCAATAGTTGGCGATACATTATTCAAAGAAAGTATCGGTCGTACTGACTTATACGAGGGTAACACACAACAATTATTAAATAGTATTGATCAGCAGCTCATGACAATTGATGAGCAATTTATTATTTGTCCGGGACATGGTGCATATACCACAGTTCAACATGAGATGGATCGTAATCCGTTTTTAAATGGCTATTAAAAAAAACCTTCCGTAAAGGAAGGTTTTTTATTCGTGATGGCCAAAACTTGGCTCTAATAAGAAAGTTGAATAGTATGTGAAACCTACGAAACATACAACTAAGTATGCTGCAAAAATATACATATACATTCTTTCAGTTAATTTTAAGTAACCTAATAATACAAAAAATCCAGTTTGAGCAACGAAAATGAATGACATCATTGACATACCGCCAACGTAGAACATTACTGCAAATATCGCTGTCCAGAATCCTAAAGTTTTAAAAACTTTATCCATATGGTTATTCCCCCTATATTCAAACTCTTCATATCACTTATTATTATAAAGATAAGCATTTAATAAGTAAACCTCTAATTTTGTAAAAATGATGGAAATAAATGGATTTATTCAACCGTTTCATAAGAAAATAAATTAATGAAATAAAAATTCTGATGAAAAAAAATAAAATAGAAGAAGTTCCCGATATTAATGTAGAGGAGGGATTTATGGAAAAACTATTACATACAATATTGAATGATGCAATCACTAAAAAAACTTCAGACGTACACTTTATACCCGAAGCTGATAATGTCATGATGAAATTCAGAATTGGAGGTAATATGTATGCTTATAATCAGTTAAATACTGAACAATTCGAAAAATTATTATCATATGTAAAATTTATAACACATCTTGATGTTTCTGAAAAAAATAAAGCACAGAGCGGTATATTGACCTATGAGAAGGATGAAATACTTTACAATATTAGGGCATCGACATTACCACATACGATTGGACATGAAGCTTGTGTGATGCGAATAATTCCAGCATTATTTAGTCAAAATATTTCAATCGAACAGGAATTATTATCTTTAATGCATAAAGGAAGCGGATTAATTTTGATTAGTGGTCCTACGGGATGCGGAAAAAGTACATTGATGTACCAAATGTTAAATTATGCAGCGAAAAATTTAAATAAACAGATTATTTCGATTGAAGATCCCGTTGAACAGAGAATTCAAGGTATGATTCAAATCAATGTAAATAAAAAAGCTAGTATAACATATCAGAATGCAATAAAGGCCATTCTTCGCTGTGATCCGGATATTATTATGATAGGAGAAATTCGTGATGCTGAAACTGCAAAACAAGTCATCAATGCAAGTTTAAGTGGTCATCTTGTGCTGTCGACACTCCATGCAAATACATGTTTTGGTGCTATTCATCGGTTGATGGAAATGGGGGTAACCAAAGTTGAACTTGAGCAGTGTCTGGAAATAATCATTAATCAGCGATTAGTAAATACTACTACAAATCGAACACGTATTTTTGAGCAGTTGATAAAAGGCGATGTACGTAATTATTTAAATGATAGAAAAGTTCAGCATTATCATCCTTTATCAGAACAATTGCAAGTTATGCACGACGAAGAAAAGATTACGCAGCTGGAGTATGAACGTTATGCTTTGGAATAGAAACAAATTAAAATTATATGAAGATGATTTTTTAATCCGCTTAAGTGAGATGACGCAAAACGGCTTTACACAATATGAAGCAATTAAGTTTTTATTTTCTCAATATGATGAAGTAAAATCTTCAGATAAGAAATTGGTATTATCTGCACTTGAACAAGGCAAAACTTTATCGGATTGTCTGAAGTTATTAAACTATAGTAATCATATTGTAATGCAGGTTCATTTCAGTGAGTCATTTGGAAATGTTAACGAAACGTTAAAACATTGCTATGCTTATAATCTTTCAAAACGGAAACTGAAACAGCAGTTTATAAAGACGATTCAATATCCGTTAGTACTTATCATTATATTTATCGCATTAATCATTACTGTTAATCATACTGTACTCCCACAATTTAAAAATATGTATAGTTCAATGGGTGTGACCTTAAGCAAAGAACTCATAATCCTTACAAATATACTATATACACTTCCACAAATAATTATATATACAATATTACTTCTCATTTCTCTAATACTTTATTATTTTCTTATTTTTAAAAAATCCAATATTAAAAATCAACTTTATACCATTAAAAAAATTCCGGTTATTAATCAACTGTTTCGTTTATTTATAACTTATCGTGTAAGTGCTGAACTTTCATTCTTTTTAAGTAATGGTGTCATGATGAAAAACGTCATCTCAATTTTAGAAGGTCAAAATAATGATCAAACGTTAAGTTATATTGCAGCTTGCATTAACCAGGAATTGATCAAAGGTGAAGCACTTCCTGATGCAGTTTCTAAATTGCAGTTATTTGAAAAGTCTATGATTCAATTTATGCAGCATGGAGAGAAGAATTCGAAGTTAGATAGAGAACTCGAATATTATAGTCAGTACGTCTTTAAAAAATTTGAACTGAGGATTTTCAAATTGATTAAAAGTATCCAGCCAATCATCTTTATTGTTTTAGGATTATTAATTGTCGCAATGTATTTAGTCATTATATTACCGATGCTCCAGATGATGGAGGGCATTCAATAGGAGGAATAACAATGTATAAATTTATTAAAACACAAAGTAATCATTTTGTTCGATCTTTTAAAAATCAATTCAGTAAAAATGATGGATTTACTTTAATAGAAATGCTGCTTGTTTTGCTTGTTATTTCGGTATTAATCATTGTGATTATTCCAAATATCGCAAAACAATCTGATAATGTTCAGAATACAGGTTGTACAGCACAGGTGAAGATGGTACAAGGACAAATAGAAGCATATAAACTTCAGAATGGAAAGACGCCAACGTCGATTAATGAACTTGTACCGGAATTTTTAAAGGAAAATCAGGTGAAATGTAAAAATGGTGATCCAATCAATATTGAAAATGGAGAAGCGGTGGCACAAAAACAATAATGGATTTAGTTATATTGAATCATTACTTGTATTGTTAATCATCGTTATCATCATTATCATCGTTCCAGTCACAAAAATTGATGAAAATGAAGTGCTAGATGAAGAAATTAACGATGAAATTATTTCTTTACTAAATTATTATCAAACGAAATCTTATGAAACAGGTGAAGTTATAGTTGTATCGTTCCCACCAAGGAACGATACAATCTATATTCAATCAAAAGTTTTAGGGATTAATAGTAAATATATAATTAATCAAGGTGAAATATATGAAGGAAATAGTTTAGCAAATAGTGAAATCATTTTTAAGAATAATGGAGTTAGAACAGGTGGAACGATTAAATATTATATTGGTGATACACTTTATCAAATCGTTGTACAGATACACAGAGGAAGAATACGAATTGAAAAAGTATGATGGATTTATGCTGATTGATAGCTTGCTTTCTTTTTCAGTAGTCGCTTTAATTACTTTATCTTTGTTGCCAATGTATTTCACATTATCTCATACATATGAGCAAAAGAAAAAATCGTTGGAAATGTATCGAATAGCATATGTAGAAATAGTCATCAATGAAAGAGGTGGTTTCATTGAAGGTGACCAGATCTGTTATAAGAAAGATAAAGTATACTGCATTAAGAAAAAGTAATGGTTTTACGATGATCGAAATGATGATAAATTTATCAATTATAATAATGATTATGAGTTTGTTACCGCTTATTTATATGAACATTTATCAATTAAGTGGAAAAAGCACAGATCATTTTGATGTTAATAATGCTATGTTCCAAAGAGATCTCTATGACGAATTAAATAATGCTGACTATGTTGAAATCGTAAATAATCAGCTTTGGATATATACCGGAGATGATATTATACAATATCTATATCATAAACATCGCATTATCAGAAAGCTTAATCAAGAGGGATATATTATTATGTTGGAAGGAGTCAAAAATGCATATTTTGAAATACATGATAATGCAGTATACCTATCTATTGAACGTTTCAACAAGCATACAGTTACGTATCAAATCATCTGAAGGCTTTATCTTTCCATCTATGCTGATATTGTTAATGCTTACAATATTATTTTTGAGTTACTTCAGCACAAGATACATGTTAAAATTTAATACATTAGATAATCTTGAGCATTATTATTTTAATGAAATTATTGAAGCTATTTCACAAAAGAAATAGCTTTTTTTAAATAGGGGGATAAATGATGGCAATAGTATTAATTGGTTTTATGGGTGCAGGAAAGACAACTGTTGGAGAATTACTTTCTCGTAAAATGAATATACCCTTTATAGATTTAGATAAAGCCATAGTAGAATTAGAGCATTTATCGATTCCTGCAATATTTGAAAAATTTGGAGAAGCCTATTTTCGTAAATTGGAACACGATGTATTAAAAACATATATAAACAAGAATATTATCATAGCAACTGGAGGAGGTATAATTGAAAATCCGAACAATATAGAAATATTAAAGCAAAACAATTTAAATATTTGGGTAGATGCGAACATTGATACTGTGTATAATAGAATTGTTGGTGATAATAACCGTCCCAATGCTCAGAATAAATCGTTTGAAGAAATTAAAAAGTTGTACAACAGTAGAATTTCACGTTATAATGAAATCGCATACATCAAGGTCTATAATGAACATGATGTAACTTTAAGTGTGCAGGAAATTCACAATCAAATAATGACGGATGATGAAAATTAGAGAGAATGAGTGATCATCGCCGAAGGGGCAAGCTATATAAACTCTCAGGCAAAAGGATAATTTTCGGACGTAACCTGAAGAAATCAACAGGATAGCATTTGCTATGCTGTTTTTTTAATTATATTTTTAGGAGGATAATCATGACTGAATTAAAGAAAACACCATTGTATGACAAATACATTGAAGACGGTGCAAAAGTAATTGACTTTTCTGGATGGGGTTTACCTGTTCAATTCTCTAGCATCAAAGAAGAGCACATTGCTGTTCGTGAAAATGTTGGAATGTTCGATGTAAGTCATATGGGCGAGATCATTGTTGAAGGTGAAAATGCTGTAGAATATCTTCAAAATGTTTTAACGAACGATATTTCAAAGGCAACTGACAGAAAAGCACAATATACAATGATCTGTAACGAAAATGGTGGCGTAATCGACGATTTAGTTGCTTACAAACTTGATGAAAACAAATATTTATTAGTAGTAAATGCAGGTAATACAGACATCGATTTTGAATGGTTACAACAACATACAATTGATGGTGTAACTGTAACGAACGTATCGAAAGAATACGGACAAATTGCGGTTCAAGGTCCTAAAGCATTAGAAATATTAAAGTCACAAGTTAAAGAAGATATTGCATCATTAAAAATGTTTGAATTTATTCAAGATGTTGAAATCTTCGGTAAGAACGTTATCTTTAGTCAATCTGGTTATACTGGTGAACACGGCTTTGAAATTTACTGTGCTGCAGAAGACACAGTTGCAATTTGGGAAGGTTTATTAGATTTAGGTGTTGTACCTTGTGGTTTAGGTGCGCGTGACACATTACGTTTAGAAGCAGCGTTACCATTACATGGACAAGATTTATCTACTGACATTACTCCTTACGAAGCTAAAATGGGCTTCAGCGTAAAATTAGATAAAGGCGATTTTATTGGTCGTGAAGTTCTTGCAAAACAAAAAGAAGAAGGTTTGGCTCGTAAATCAGCTGGATTAGAAATGTTAGAACGTGGCATCGCACGTACAGATTATGAAGTTCAAGATAAAGATGGCAATAAAATTGGTTATGTTACAAGTGGTACCCAATCACCATCTACTGGTCGTTCAATTGCGTTAGCATTGATTAATATCGATCAGACAGAAATTGGTAATGAAGTATTTGTTCAAGTCCGTAAGAAATTAGTGCCAGCAAAAATTGTGAAAACACCATTCCATAAAAATTAAGGGGTTGAAAAAATGAGTCATCGTTATATACCATTAACAGAAACTGATAAAAAAGAAATGATGGATACAATCGGTATCAAGTCTATCGACGAATTATTCCAGGACATTCCTGAACGCGTACGTTTTCAAGGGGATTTAAATATTAAACCTCGTAAAGCAGAAACACCTTTATTAAAAGAATTATCTGCGCTTGCAAATAAAAACATTACGAGTGACACACACGCATCATTTTTAGGTGCTGGTGTTTATGATCATTATATACCTACAGTAGTTGATCATGTTATTTCTCGTAGTGAATTCTATACAGCGTATACACCATATCAACCAGAAATCTCTCAAGGGGAATTACAGGCTATCTTTGAATTCCAGACGATGATTGCTGAACTTACAGGTATGGATTGTGCTAACTCATCTATGTATGATGGTGGAACATCTTTTGCTGAAGCGGCGATGTTAGCATGTGGACACACTAAAAAGAAAAAAATTATTGTATCTAAAGCAGTTAACGACCAATCACGTGCTGTTTTACAAACTTATGCGACGGGTCAACATTTAGAAGTTGTTGAAATTGATGTTAAAGATACTGTGACAGATTTAGATGCTTTAAAAGCAGCAATCGATGAAGATACTGCTTGTGTTATGGTTCAATACCCAAACTTCTTTGGTAGTATTGAAGATTTAGAAACGATTAAATCATACACAGAAGGTACAAAAGCATTATTCGTAGTATCAAGTAACCCTATGAGCTTAGGATTGTTAACACCACCTGGTGAATTTGGTGCTGACATTGTAGTTGGGGATGCACAAGTATTTGGTATCCCAGCTCAACTTGGTGGACCACACTGTGGATATTTCGCAGCAACAAACAAATTAATGCGAAAAATGCCTGGACGTCTTGTTGGTCAAACTCAGGACGACGAAGGTAACCGTGGTTTCGTACTAACTTTACAGGCACGTGAACAACATATTCGTCGTGATAAAGCGACTTCAAATATTTGTTCGAACCAAGCTTTAAATGCATTGGCTGCATCTGTTGCAATGAGCGCATTAGGTAAGAATGGTGTTTATGAAATGGCAAACCAGAACTTACAAAAAGCTAATTATATGAAAGAAAAAATGATTGAAGAAGGTTTCACAGTATTAGCTGGTACAACTTTCAATGAATTCGTAGTTAAATTTAACGCACCAATTTCTGAAATCAATGAAAAATTATTAGAAGATGGATTTATTGGTGGTTATGATCTTGGTCAAGTGGATAGCAAGTATGAAAATCATATGTTAATCGCTGTTACCGAGTTACGAACGAAAGAAGAGATCGATACATTTATCGCGAAAGTAGGTGTGTTCAATGCTTAAAGGAAGCTCTCCATTAATTTTTGAACGTTCAAAAGAAAATCGTTTCAGTTATTCATTACCTGAATTAGAAGTTGAAAATAAAAAAGTTGAAGATATTTTAGATAGCAAGTTCATTCGTAAAGAACGTGCGATGTTACCAGAAATCGCTGAATTAGATTTAATGCGTCATTACACTGAATTATCTAATAAAAACCACGGTGTTGACTCTGGATTCTATCCACTTGGTTCTTGTACGATGAAATACAATCCAAAAATCAACGAAAAAGTTGCTCGTATGGCTGGATTTGCAGCAGCGCATCCATTACAAGATGAAAAAACGATTCAAGGTTCGTTAGAAGTGATTTATGATTTACAAGAACACTTAAAAGAAATTACTGGTATGGATGAAGTTACACTTCAACCTGCAGCAGGTGCACATGGTGAGTGGACTGCATTAATGATGATTCGTGCGTTCCACGAAGCGAATGGAGACCACAACCGTACAAAAGTAATCGTACCAGACTCAGCACATGGTACTAACCCGGCATCAGCAACAGTTGCTGGTTTTGAAACAGTTACAGTAAAATCAAACGAATTTGGATTAGTTGATATTGAAGATTTAAAACGTGTAGTTGGACCAGATACAGCTGCGATCATGTTAACAAACCCAAATACATTAGGTTTATTTGAAGAAGATATTTTAGAAATTCGTGAAATCGTTCATGCTGCCGGTGGTAAATTATACTATGATGGTGCAAACTTAAATGCAATCATGAGTAAAGTACGTCCTGGAGATATGGGATTTGACGCAGTTCACTTAAACTTACACAAAACATTCACTGGACCACACGGTGGTGGTGGACCAGGATCTGGACCAGTTGGTGTGAAAGCTGATTTAGTACCATTCTTACCAAAACCACATATTATTAAGACTGAAGATGGATTTAAATTTGATTATGATCGTGAACAATCTATCGGACGTGTTAAGCCATTCTACGGTAACTTTGGTATTTACTTACGTGCATACACGTATATCCGTACAATGGGACCAGATGGCTTAAAAGAAGCATCTGAAGTGGCTGTATTAAATGCGAACTACATGATGAGAAGATTACAAGACTATTTCGTATTACCATACGATCGTCATTGTAAGCATGAATTTGTAATCAGTGGTTCTAAACAGAAGAAACTTGGTGTGAGAACGTTAGATATGGCAAAACGTCTGTTAGACTTTAACTTCCATCCGCCAACAATCTATTTCCCATTAAACGTTGAGGAATGTATGATGATTGAACCTACTGAAACTGAATCTAAAGAAACATTGGATTCATTCTGTGATACGATGATTCAAATCGCTAAAGAAGCAGAAGAAAATCCAGATATCGTATTAGAAGCACCACATGATACTGTTATCGGCCGTCTTGATGAAACAATGGCAGCACGTAAACCAGTATTAAAATATTCAGGAACGATTGAAAAGTAATATAGAGTTTTAAGTTTAAGCAAAGCATGAATTCTTTCGTGCTTTGCTTATTTATATTAAAAATAAAAAAACGAGACAAATTTGTCTCGTCAAGAATTATAAAATTATTTTTTCACTTTTAAATCATATTTCCAGTCTTTATAGCCATTTTTCAGCATATAAAGATTATTGTAGCCGTGTTTTTTCAGCATGCGCGCTGCACGATAACTTGAGATACCATTTGCATCTACGAAGTAGATTGGTTGATCTTTACGTAACCCAAGCATTCTCGTTCTGAATATTGTCATAGGAATGTTTCTTGCACCGTTAATATGTCCGTAATCATAATCTGCTTTTTCACGTAAATCGATGACCTGCGCTTTTCTTAAACCGCTTTTAAAGTCATCTTGACTTAATTCAGTAACAGCTTTACGATTGATAGAGTAATTAATTAGAATGTAAACTAACAAAGCAAGAAGTACGATTCCTAAAATATACCACATCGTCATTTTAGTAGTCCTCCTTTTATAATCATAGATTTATTATAGTAATAAAATCATATGATTTCAAAGTTATTTTACTTTTATTTTATTTTTATTTTGTGTGATTACGTTGGGGAGTTTGATTGAGATGGAAAATAGTAAAAAAGAAGAATGGTTATTTTTAAATACGAAGCAAAATGATCCTTATTTTAATATGGCGTTGGATGAAGCATTGCTTAATTTTGTTTCAGAAGGTAAGCTGCCTCCTGTTATTCGATTTTATGGATGGAATCCTGCGACACTTTCAATCGGTTATTTTCAAAAAATAGAAAAAGAAATTGATTTAGAAAAGGTAAAATCAAAAGGATATGGTTTAGTACGACGTGCTACAGGCGGTCGTGGTGTACTACATGATAAAGAACTTACATATAGCGTTATTGTACCTGAAGCGCATCCTGAAATGCCGAAGACTGTTACTGAAGCTTATCGTGTTATTTCTCAAGGTCTACTCGAAGGTTTTATTGATTTAGGCTTTGATGCTTATTTCGCTGTTCCCAGAACAGAAGAACAACGCGCTAAACTGAAAGATCCTAGAAGTTCAGTCTGCTTTGATGCACCTAGCTGGTACGAACTGGTTGTAGAGGGGCGTAAAATTGCTGGCAGTGCACAAACCCGTCAAAAAGGTGTGATACTTCAACATGGTTCTATTTTGCAGTCCATTGACGTTGACGAGCTTTTTGACTTATTTACATATCAAAATCCGAGACTTAAAGATAAGATGAAAAAAGCCTTTTATTCTAAGGCGGTCAGTATACAGGATCTAACAGATAAAGAAATAACGATAGAAATGATGGAAGAAGCATTCTTTAAAGGTTTTGAAAAAGGTTTAAATAAAAAATTAGTTCCTTTTGAAATGAACGATGCATTAAGAGATGAGACGAATCGTTTAATGGAAAAATATAAAAGCAATGCGTGGACATATCGAAAATGATTACTTAAAGTCATGCATTTATAAATAAGAAAACTGGTATGATTCATTTAAGGAATCATACCAGTTTTCTTATTGGAACTGTATTTCATTGAATTGATCGATTACTTTCTGTAAGGTAGCTTTTCCTTCTGAAACAAGTGCCTTATCCTTTTTATCATATCCTTTTTCAATCTTAGAAATCGCTATTTTCATATGCTTGTTAGCATCCTGAATCTGGTCATGGATATCTTCAAACGTTTTAGGTGGATTCGCTTTTTTAAATGGTGCTTCATATGTTTGAACCGCATCATCGATCGTTTGTTTTACTTCAGATAAACGATCTGACACCATCGCATCTCCTTTCAGTTGATCAATCTTACCTTCAATGTCAGAGTATGTTTTAAATGCAGTAGCTAATTGAGTAGTGTATGCTTTAAAGTTTTGAGTGTACAAGTCATTTGTTATTGTATTGCCACTTTTAGCTTGTTTGAGTTCATTTTCTATATTATTCAATGTGTTATTTTTAGAAATATGTTTCGTTTTTTCGTTTTCAACTTTTTCTTTTAAATGCTCAACTTCTTTAGATAAAGTGTTCTTTTCTTTCGTAAGTTGTTCTGCTTCTGAAGGTCCGCAAGCAGTTAGTAATAGACTCGTCGATAATAGTAAAAATATTTTTTTCATTTTGTTACGCCTCAATTCAAATAGTGTCTTTATATATGTTAACATATATATAATGTTATAAAAAAGCTTATATATAGAGAGGAAGTAAAAATATGAAATTTGAAAAAGTAAATCAATTGTTAGATGATAAATCATTAGATGCTGTTATTGTACTATCACAGTATAACAGAAGATATTTATCTGGATTTACAGGTTCAAGCGGTGCTTTAATCATTTCTAGAGATAAGAAAATTTTAGTAACAGATTTTAGATATATTGAACAGGCTACTGATCAAGCATCTGCATTTGAAATTGTTAAACATAGTCAACCGATACTTGATGAGATTCGCACGTTGATAGAAACATATGGCTATAAATCTATTGGATTTGAGGGAGATCTTATTACATATCAGCAACATCAAAACTTATTAAGCAATCATTATGAACTTGTTAATGTTGCTGGAGAAGTAGAACGTATTCGAATGATAAAGGAGCCGCACGAAATTGAAATCATCCAGAAAGCGGCCGATATCGCTGATGCAACTTTTGAGTATATCTTACAAGTAACGAAGCCTGGTATGACTGAAATGCAGGTTAATAACTTAATGGAGATGAAAATGCGTGAACTAGGGGCAACGGGTTCTTCTTTCGATACAATTGTTGCAAGTGGTCTGCGTGGTGCATTACCGCATGGTGTTGCGAGTGATAAAGTGATTCAGTCTGGTGAGATGATTACATTTGATTACGGTGCGATATATAATGGTTACATATCAGACATAACACGTACGATTGCTGTTGGTGATCCTAGTGAAGAAATGGTAAAGATTTATAACATCGTATTAGAATCACAGATGAAAGCATTAAATGAGATTAAGATGGGTATGTCAGGGATAGAAGCTGATAAAATTGCGAGAGATGTGATTGAATCTTACGGTTACGGAGAAAAATTTGGACATTCATTAGGGCATGGCATAGGGCTAGAAGTTCACGAGGGACCAATGTTATCTTCGAAATCACCTCATATTCTGGAAGAAAACATGTGTGTAACATTAGAACCAGGTATATATGTCGATGGTTTAGGTGGCGTACGTATTGAAGATGATGTTTTAGTTACAAAAAATGGACTAAAGCGCTTTACACATTCAACAAAAGACCTTATTATTTTATAAGAAAGATAATTAGGAGGAAATTTAATGATTTCAGTAAACGATTTTAAGACAGGTTTAACAATTGAAGTAGATAACGGGATTTGGAGAGTTATTGAATTCCAACACGTAAAACCAGGTAAGGGTGCTGCATTCGTACGTTCGAAATTACGTAACTTACGTACTGGTGCTATTCAGGAAAAAACATTCCGTGCTGGTGAAAAAGTTGGTAAAGCACAAATCGATAATAAACGTATGCAATATTTATACGCTTCAGGTGATCAACATGTATTTATGGATAATGAATCTTATGAGCAATTAGAATTGCCAGAAAGCACGATTGAATACGAATTAAAATTCTTAAAAGAAAATATGGAAGTTCATATCCAAATGTATGAAGGAGAAACGTTAGGTGTTGAATTACCTAACACTGTAACATTAGAAGTAACAGAAACAGAACCTGGTATTAAAGGTGATACAGCTCAAGGGGCAACAAAACAAGCAACTGTTGAAACGGGTTATACTTTAAACGTACCTTTATTCGTTAACCAAGGTGATAAATTAATTATCAATACTACTGACGGTTCATATGTATCACGTGGATAAGCAATAAATTTTAATAAAGACATGCACATATTGCATGTCTTTTATTTTTTTCTTGTATTGGTCTGACCACTAGGATAAAATAAATTAGTAACTAGTCATAAAATCTTGTATAAAAAAAGGGGTACATCATGAAATTTGAAGATATTAAAAAACTTGTAGATTTAATAGACGCATCAAAAACATTAACTGAATTAAATTTAGAGCAGGATGAATATAAAATTGTTATCAAAAAAGAAAAAGAAATAGTACAGACACCAATTACTACAACATATGAAGTACCATCAGCACCAGTTATGCCTACACAGCAAATACAGTCACAAACACAATCTCAACCTCAAACAAACGCTATAACACAGGCAGAACATATAGATACTAGCAAGACGATTAACGCACCAATGGTCGGAACATTCTATAAATCACCTTCACCTGAAAGTGCACCATACGTGAGTGTCGGTGATAAAGTCAATGCTGACAGTACAGTATGTATTCTGGAGGCAATGAAATTATTTAATGAAATTCAGGCTGAAATCTCAGGAGAGATTGTAGAAATTCTTGTTGAAGATGGACAAATGGTTGAGTACGGACAACCGTTATTTAAGGTGAAATAATATGAAGAAAGTATTAGTCGCAAATCGTGGCGAGATAGCAGTAAGAATCATTCGTGCGTTAAAAGAGTTAAATATACAGTCAGTAGCTGTCTATTCAGAGGCAGACCGTGATGCCTTACATACTCAAATTGCTGATGAAGCTTATTGTATCGGACCGAAACAATCGAAAGATTCGTATTTAAATATTCCGAATATTTTAATGATCGCAAGCTCTACAGGTTGCGATGGTATTCATCCTGGATATGGTTTTTTAGCTGAGAACGCAAATTTTGCAGAAATGTGCGAAGCATGTCAAATTAAATTTATTGGACCGAGCCACTATTCTATTTCTAAAATGGGTATCAAAGACGTAGCCAAGAAAGAAATGATAAAAGCTGATGTTCCGGTTGTTCCTGGCAGTGACGGATTATTAGAAAGTGTTGAAGATGCATTGACACTTGCGAATCATATGGGTTATCCGGTTATCTTAAAAGCGACTGCTGGTGGCGGTGGAAAAGGGATTCGTGTAGCAAGAAATGATGAAGAACTCCGCAATGGTTATATGATGACTGAACAAGAAGCTGCTACAGCTTTCGGTAATCCAGGGTTATATTTAGAGAAATTTATTGAAGAATTTCGTCATGTTGAAATCCAAATATTAGCCGATCAATACGGTAATGTAATACATCTCGGAGAGCGAGATTGTACCATTCAGCGTCGTATGCAAAAACTTGTAGAAGAATCACCTTCACCGATTCTAGATGACACGACAAGAACGGCAATGGGTCAGGCAGCAGTGCGTGCAGCTGAAGCTGTAAACTATGAAGGTGCTGGTACGGTTGAATTTATCTATGATCTAGCAACGAAAGCATTTTACTTTATGGAAATGAATACACGTATTCAGGTTGAACATCCAGTTACTGAAATGGTGACAGGCATTGATCTGGTGAAATGGCAGATAAAAATTGCCGCAGGGGAAAGACTCACAATACAACAGGATGATGTTAAGATGTCAGGACATGCCATTGAACTTAGAATTAATGCAGAAAATCCTTATAAGAATTTTATGCCATCTCCAGGTCAAATTACACAATATGTTGTGCCAGGTGGGTACGGTGTAAGAATAGATTCAGCGTGTTATACGAACTATAAAATCCCACCTTTTTATGATTCGATGGTGGCCAAATTAATCGTACATCAACCAACACGCGCTGAAGCGATTGAGTGCGCGAAACGTGCACTAGATGAATTTGTTGTAACCGGTGTGGATACGACGATACCTTTCCATCTTGCATTAATGGAAAATGATATTTTTAAATCTAATAAATATAGTACGAAGTTTTTAGAACAAAATGAAATACTTTCATAAAAAAGCGCTTATGCGTTTTTTTATTTTGCATTTAATATTATACTTAAAACATGTTATAGTATTAATATGAGATGGGAGGCATATATCAATGATTGAAACAAATAAAAAAGGCAATTTAGGTACAGTTGAAATTGCACCGAGTGTAATTGAAGTCATCGCATCAATCGCCGTATCTGAAGTCAAAGGTGTATCACTTGTTCAAAAGAACAAATCTCTCGATAAATTAGGCGTTAAAAATCAAAAAGGTGTTAACGTGGAAGTTAAGGGTGAAGATATCATTATCGATGCATACTGTGCTTTCGACTATGGTACAAAAATTTCTAAGACGGCAACACAAGTACAGCAATCTATAAAAAATGCATTAGGTAATATGACTGCGATTAGTCCGAAACAAATCAATGTGCATATCATTAATGTAAAATTTAAAGAAAATTAATTTAGAGGATGCTTGCATCCTCTAAATTTTTGAAGGAGAAACATATGTCAAGAACAGAATCAAGACAACATGCAGTACAAATATTATTTCAATTAGAAACAAAAGAACATGATATTACAATTGAAGAAGCAACAGCATTTATTATTGAACCGCCTCTAAAGGATGAATTTTGTGAATCAATCGTTCGTGGTGTGAAAGCTCAGGAAACAGAAATCGATGGTAATATATCACCGCATCTTAAACAATGGACGCTTGACCGTATCAATAAGATAGATCGTATCATATTAAGAATGAGTACTTATGAATTGCTATACACTGATGCACCTGAAAAAGTAGTTGTCAATGAAGCGGTAAATTTAGCGAAAACTTATAGTGATGATGACAGCTATAAATTTATCAACGGTATTTTAAGTGAAATAATAAAAAATAAAGCGTAGTGATGATATGGAAAAGTATTTAACGGTAAGTGCGTTAAGTAAATATATAAAAGTAAAGTTTGATAGAGACCCTTATTTACAGGAGGTCTATATTAAAGGTGAACTTTCAAATTATAAGCGTCATTCCAGTGGACATCATTATTTTGCATTAAAAGATAATGGTGCCATTATTCAATGTATGATGTTTAGTCGTGATGCCAGTAAATTATCTTTTACTCCTAAAGAGGGAGATAGTGTACTTATTACCGGTCGCGTTTCATCCTATGAAGCACGAGGCAACTATCAATTGTATGTTAATACGATGACGCTTGATGGTATTGGGTTATTATATGAGAAATTTGAACAACTTAAAAAAGAGTTTCAGGAAAAAGGATATTTTAATAGAGAACATAAACAGGCTTTACCAAAATATCCGAAACATATTGCAGTTCTTACAGCAAGTACAGGAGCGGCTGTACAGGATATACGTACTACTTTAAATAATCGATATCCTCTAGCAGAAGTAACGTATATATCAACACTTGTACAAGGTGCAGGTGCTAAAGAAGATATCGTAAAAAATATTGAACAGGCAGATGCTATCGATGCTGATGTAATTATTCTTGGACGTGGTGGAGGATCAATCGAAGATTTATGGGCTTTTAACGAATCCATTGTTGTTGAAGCCATCTATAATGCACGCACACCAATCATCTCAGCAGTAGGACATGAAACGGATACAACATTATCAGATTTTGTAGCAGATTTACGTGCACCAACGCCTACTGGAGCGGCCGTTCTTGCAACGCCAGACGTCCGTGAATTAGATGCGCAGATTAATAAAGCACGTGAATTCATGAATCATAAAATGAACAATATATTACGACATCAAATGCAGCACTTAAATCAGCTTGAGAATTATTATATTTTTAAGAATCCATATATGCTTGTTGAACAAAAGGTTCAGCGAATCGATGAAATTCAGAATAATATGAAGTACCTGGTGAATACGATGCTGCAACAACAAAAGCATCGTACATCAACATTGACACAATTTATTACGCCTAAAACTTTACAGGATAAAGTCAGTCAACTTCAAAAAGATATTGAGAATAAACATCTTCAAATGAATAGAACAATTCAATATATGATGTCAATGAAACAAACAGCATTTCAATCTCGATTGGCACTGCTCAGCAGCTTAAGTCCAACAGAAACATTATTACGAGGATATAGTATTACACGTCATAATGATTTGATTGTGCGTTCTGTAGATGATGTTAACATTGGTGATATGTTAGAAGTTGAAATCAAGGATGGTAAGCTAATCAGTGAAATAATTGAAAAGAAATAACTAGGGGTGTCTTTCATGGCTAAAGATTTTGAAACGATGATGAATGAATTAGAAACGATAGTTAAACAACTTGATAATGAAAATGTGTCTCTTGAAAAATCGATAGAACTTTATGAAGCAGGTGTGAAATTATCTAAAGCATGTCAGGATAAACTGAAAGAAGCAGAGGAGAAAATTGCAAAGCTTCAAGAGGCAGATACTAATGAATAAGGCATATATTGATACGATTAATGATGCAATCGATAAACTCTATCAAGAAAAAGCTGTGTCTTCACAATTAAATGATTCGATAGTCTATTCGCTTAAAGCGGGTGGTAAACGTGTACGTCCGTTACTGTTAATGACTACGCTTGAGAGTCTAGGTGGTAATCCTAATGATGGATTAGCATTTGGCTTGGCGGTTGAAATGATACATACTTATTCATTGATTCATGATGATCTTCCAGCAATGGATGATGATGATTATCGTAGAGGTAAGCTCACAAATCATAAAGTGTACGGTGAGGCGACTGCGATATTAGCAGGAGATGCATTATTAACTGATAGTTTCCATCAAATAATATCAAGCAATTATTCAGACGTAACTAAAATAAAACTGCTAACGTTATTATCAGATGCTGCCGGGTCAAAAGGTATGGTCGCAGGACAGATGCTTGATATGGAGAGCGAAAATAAATCAATTGATATGATGACTTTAGAGACCATTCACCATCATAAAACAGGAGATTTAATTCACGCATCTATCTATGCTGCTGGTATTATTCTGGAACAGAAAGATGATCTTCTGTCGTCACTAGATAAAGTAGGAAGAAATATTGGATTAATGTTTCAGATAAAAGATGATATTTTAGATGTAGAAGGTGATTTCGAGTCAATCGGAAAAGCTGTTGGAAGTGATGTAGAAAATGCAAAAAGCACATACGTCTCTCTAATTGGTCTAGAAGTATCTAAACAAAGACTAAATGAAATCTATAATGAGACGGTAGAAATTGTTGGCAATATTACTTTAAACAAAGCGCCGCTTATAGAATTAATTGATTTTATTGTCAATAGAAACAAATAAAAGCCTTTGCAGGGCTTTTTTTATTTTTCATGCATTCGTAAACAATGATATAATAGGAAACATATTAAAGTAAGAGAGATGTAGGTGGGAATTCATGGATGTATCGAAAATAAAAGATCCATCGTTTATTAAAAATTTAACAGATGATGAGTTAGTTGAATTAAGTAGCGATATTCGTCAGTTTCTTATAGAGAAATGTGCAATTACCGGGGGACATATCGGGGCAAATTTAGGTGTTGTAGAATTAACAATCTCTATGCATAGAAGTTTTAACAGTCCACAGGATAAACTTATCTTTGATGTAGGGCATCAGGCATATATTCATAAAATTTTAACTGGCCGTGGAGAGAAATTTGATACTTTACGCCAATACAAAGGTTTAAGTGGATTTCCAAAACTAAATGAAAGTCCACATGATGTATGGGAAGCAGGTCATTCTTCAACGTCATTATCAGCAGCAATTGGAATGGCGAAAGCGCGTGATATTCTAGGTGAAGATTATGATGTCGTGCCGATTATCGGTGACGGAGCTTTAACGGGTGGTATGGCACTAGAAGCATTAAATCATATCGGCCATGATAAAACAGATATGACGATTGTCTTAAACGACAACGAGATGAGTATAGCACCAAATGTTGGTGCAATGCACAATATGTTCGGTCGATTACGTACAAATCAAAATTATAATCGAGCAAAAGTTGATATTGATGGTTTCTTGAGTAAATTACCGGGTGGTCATAAGTTAAGAGATTCAGCTGATCGCATTAAAGATAGTCTGAAATATCTTGTTGTTACAGGTGTATTCTTTGAAGAACTTGGCATTAAATATGTCGGGCCGGTAGACGGGCATAATTTTAATGATCTTAAAGAAGCTTTTGAGACATCTAAACGTATTAATGGTCCGGTTATCGTTCATGTTATTACTAAAAAAGGTAAAGGTTATCGACCTGCTGAGAACGATAAAATAGGGACTTGGCATGGATTAGGACCATATAAACTAGAAACTGGTGAACAGGTAAAAGGTAGCTCAAAAGCACCCGCATGGAGTCAAATCTTCAGTGACACGGTACAAAGTTTTGCAGAAAATGATAAACATATTGTTGCAATTACGCCAGCGATGCCTGTAGGAAGTAAGTTGACGAGGTTTCAGGCAGAATTACCGGATCAATTCTTTGACGTTGGTATTGCAGAACAGCATGCAGTGACGATGGCGGCTGGACTAGCTGCGAATGGCATGAAACCTTATGTTGCAATTTATTCAACATTTTTACAACGTGCTTATGATCAAATGTTACATGACGTTGATCGTCAAAACTTACATGTTGTATTTGGTATTGACCGTTCAGGTCTTGTTGGTGCAGATGGTGAAACACATCAAGGTGTCTTTGATATACCATTCTTAAGTCATATGCCAAATATTACAATTATGATGCCAAAAGATGAGAATGAAGCACGTCATATGCTGCATAGTGCATTTTATGAATACTCAGGACCTATTGCGATACGTTATCCAAGAGGTAATGGTATTGGTGTAGAGGTTGATGATAATTTGCAACCCATACCCTATGGTAAATGGGAAACACTTCATGATGGTGAGGATGTCGCAGTACTAGGTTTCGGACCGACATTACAACTTATTGAAGAAGTGCGTGATGAACTATTAAAAGAAGGTATCACTATTGAGGTGGTTAATGCTCGATTTATTAAACCACTGGATACAGACTATCTGGATAAGATTGCACAGGAAGATAAAGCGATAATTACAGTTGAAGAGTCAATGTTGAGTGGTGGTTTTGGATCATTAATCGTCAATTACTTCAATGATAAACATCAGTATATAGATATTAAACGAATCGGTATTGACGATGAATATATTGAACATGGTGATGTAGAATTATTGCTGAATGATATCGGAATTTCAAAGGCGAATATTATCAATGAAATAAAACAATCACTGAAGCGTAAATATGAAAAAAATTAGAATTGATGATTGGCTCGTTGAACATGACTATTATGAAACAAAAGATGCCGCTATGCGTGCTGTCATGGCAGGGCTCATTTTTAATGATAATATCCGCATTGACACTGCAGGTGAGAAAATTAATCCTATAACTGCAAAAATCCGCGTGAAAGATAACCGAAAAAAATATGTAAGTCGTGGTGGATATAAGCTTGAAAAAGCAATTGACTATTTTGATTTAAATTTAATTGATGTCATTCATCTTGATATCGGATCTTCAACTGGTGGATTTACAGACTGTGCATTACAAAATGGCGCTCGTCATTCATATGCTTTGGATGTCGGTACGAATCAATTAGACTATCGTTTACGCATTCATGATAAAGTTACAGTGATGGAACAGACAAATTTTAGATATGTGACGAAAGTACAGTTTGATCCTTTACCGAATTTTATTACGATAGACGTAAGTTTTATTTCTTTATCGATGATTCTCAATAAACTTGTTGAAATAGTAGAACCCGGAGCTACAATTATTGCACTCATTAAGCCTCAATTTGAAGCAAGATATGAATTTGTTGATAAAGGAATTGTTCACGATAAAGATGAACATATCCGAGTATTAGATGAAATGATTCAGCTATGTAAGAAACTGAATATTCAAGTCAATGGTATTACCTTTTCACCAATTACAGGTCAAAAAGGAAATATTGAATATTTATTACATGGTCAAGTTATTACTGATAATGATAAAATTATTAACGATGTTACCTTTGATAAAAATCAGTCACAATCAACAGCAATGATTGTAGAACAAGCATTTAACATATTAAATGATTAAACCACCGGGGGAAATTCGGTGGTTTTTTCGTATACAATAAATTGTATGTATGCTAAAATAATTTGTATAATTATACAGGAACAAGGGGGCGTAGGTATGGCGAATAAAACCATCCGACAAATTAAAATCAGAGAGATCATCTCCAATCAACAAATAGAAACACAGGAAGATCTTGTTGAGAAATTAAATGAATATAATTTAAATGTAACACAAGCAACTATTTCTAGAGATATAAAAGAATTACAATTAATTAAAGTACCCACACCTAGTGGCCAATATATCTACTCATTACCTCGAGATAGAAAATACCATCCACTTGATAAATTAGGACGCTATTTAATGGATTCATTTGTTAAATTGGATAGTGCTGACAATTTACTTATCTTAAAAACTTTACCTGGAAATGCACAGTCAATCGGTGCTATTTTAGATCAGTTAGAATGGGAAGAAGTCATCGGTACGATTTGTGGGGATGATACTTGTCTATTAATCTGTAAAGATAAAAAAGCAGGAGAAGTGATTACTGAACGTATTTTTAACATGCTTTAATTGGGGGATTTTATATGCTTTTGTCGTTATCTATTAAACAGTTTGCAATAATCGAAGCATTAGAAATTGAATTAAAAGATGGTTTAACAGTACTTAGTGGAGAAACTGGTGCAGGTAAATCAATCATTATCGATGCAATCGGACAACTTATCGGAATGCGTGCAAGTCAGAATTTAGTGCGTCATGGTGAGAATAAGGCGATTGTTGAAGGTATATTTGATATAGACCATAATCCTCGTGTAAAGGATATGCTCATTGAAAAAGATATTCCATTAGATGATTTTATGTTGGTTAAACGTGAAATTTTAAAGACGGGTAAAAGCATATGTAAGATCAATAATCAGACCGTAACATTAACAGAATTAAAAAGTATCATGCAAGAGCTTTTGGATATTCATGGCCAACACGAAACACAGACACTATTAAAACCAAAATATCATCTGACATTATTAGATGATTATGCAAAAGGTAATTATGATACATTACTATCGGAGTACAAGACAACATTTAAACAATATGTTGAGAAAACGAATGAACTGAAAAACTTACAGCAAAAAGATGAAGAATTGTTACAACGGTTAGATTTAATAAAATATCAGCATAAAGAATTAAGTGAGAAGAAATTAATCGCCTCAGAAAAAGAAACGTTAACAGAAGAAATTAATCGACTGCAGAATTATGAGAAACTTAATGATGCTTTAACGAAATCAGTCAATCTATTAAGCGAAGAGAATCAAATATTAGATTTACTATTTGAATTTAATGCATCACTTAAAGAAGTGGATGAAATTATTCCGAACAAGTTTAGTAAGACATTAGAAGACTCTGAAGGACTATATTATATATTAGATGATGCGAAACATGCATTACATGATGCAATGACTCAAAATGAATATGATGAGAATGAACTTAATCAGTTAGAGACGCGTATGAATGAAATACAATTTCTGGAACGTAAGTATGGAAAACCTCTTAATGAACTGATACCTTTTATTGATGAGTTAGAAAAAGAAATTAATACGATTGAAAATATTGAAGAATCCACTACTCAATTGATGAACGAAATACAACAGACAAAGTCAAAACTTTTATCACTAGGTAATGATTTAAGCAAAGCAAGACGTAGAGTAGCTCAAACACTGCGCAATGAAATTTTGGATGAAATTCATAATTTAGAGATGAAAAGTGCAAACTTTGAAATGGCATTTACAAAGACAGAACCAACTGCAACTGGTATTGAATCTTTAGAATTTATGATTAGTCCAAATAAAGGTGAACCATTGAAACCACTTGAGAAAATAGCATCCGGTGGAGAACTAAGTCGTATGATGCTTGCGTTAAAAAGTATATTTGCAGAATCTAAAGGCAAGACAGCAATTTTATTCGACGAAGTAGATACAGGTGTTTCTGGGAAAGTCGCTCAAAAAATGGCTGAGAAAATGTATGATATTTCACAACATATACAGGTTATCTGTATCTCACATTTGCCACAAGTTGCTGCAATTAGTGATCATCATCTTTATATCGAGAAAAAAGAACAAGATGACAGGACGACTACAAGAGTAACTGAACTCGATGGAGAATCACGCATAAAAGAAGTTGCAAGAATGATCTCAGGTGTTGAAGTGACACCACTCACATTAGAACATGCAGCTGAATTAATCAATCAAAATAAGAAGTAAAAAAGGATGAAGAAGTATGGTACTTAAAGTTGCGATTATTGAAGATTCACGAGAACTCGCAGTAACAATAAAAACACATCTGGAAAAACATAATTTGCAGGTCGTCGGAATGTGTCATAACGGTAAGGATGCCCTTAATATGATCAATGATATTGAATTTGATTTACTGTTACTTGACCTGATATTGCCTCATATCGATGGAATTACGCTGTTAAAAGAGCATATTCCAACGAATCATCCTTTTAAAATTATTTGTTTAAGTGCGTTTGGAAAAGATTCTGTGCTGTCAGAAGCAATGGATTCCGGAGCTGATTATTTCATTTTAAAGCCGATTAATTTTGATAATTTTGTCAATCGTATTTGTCAGATCTGTAATATTGATGAATCTGTCCTCAGACAAAATAAATTAGAACAGTTAGGATTTAAAGAAAAACATAAAGGTACGCGATATATACAGGATGCCATTGAAATATTATCTGCCAGAAGCGAGCAGGAACGAGCAAAGAAAGTACATTTAACAATTGATTTATATCCAAAGATTGCAGAGAGAAACAATGTAAAGAACGCGAATGTAGAACGTTCTATTCGACATGCAATTGAAAGAGCATGGGATAACGGTTTACAGGAAGTCTTTAACAAACGTGGCAAATTAAATCGACCGACGAGTGGCGAACTGATTGATTACCTTATGGAGGATTATCATGACTAAAATAATTGGACATAGAGGGTATGCAGCACTTTATCCAGAAAATACGATGCTAAGCTTTAAAAAAGCCTATGAACATGGTGCAGATGGTATAGAGCTTGATATTCATATGACTGTCGATAATGAAATTATTGTCATCCATGATCCAACCTTAAATCGTACTACCAATCAAAAAGGTCATGTCAATCAATTAACATTAGATGAAATCAAAATTGCACGTAATAAGAATGGTTTATTTAAAGTAACTGATGAACAAGTACCGACGTTAAAAGAAGTGATGGACTGGATCATTACAACCGATATGACGTTAAATATTGAAATAAAATGTGTTACGGAAGGTGTCCTTGAAGAAACACTCATTAAACTATTAAGTCAATATGACATGAAAGAGCGTATTATTATATCAAGCTTTAATCTTGAAAGTTTATTGTACATAGAAAAGATTGATTCGAGCTATGACACAGCATTACTTACGAATAAAGAATTAGGAGAGCCGTGGATATATATGGAGTCACATGGTATTAAATCAGTGCATCCTTACGGAAAAAGTTATATGAACGACGCGAAAAGACAAGAAGTAGTACGATATAATTTACCAGCCCGTGTTTATACCGTTAATCGCGCAAAAGAAATACAGTATTGGCTGGAAGAAGAAATCGATGCCATTATAACAGATGAAGTAGAAGTAGCGGTTAAACTAAAAAATGATTATTTGTTAAAACAACATTGATTAAAATATAAAAAACAAGAGAATCATCCATTATTAGGATTGATTCTCTTGTTTTTTATAAAATTTTTCTTGTGCACGTTTACTTTTCTTTTCGATATGCAGAATATAGCCTCCTACAAAACTAACACCAAGTACCATTAAGATAAATCCAATTAAAAATTGCAGCCAAATAAAATGGAGTTCTGGGACAAGAATACCAAAAACAGCATCTCTCATCCATTTGATACCTAAACCTGCAAAGTAAATTGGAATAACTAATACAAGAAGTGCAATCATCTTTTTCATAAATTCACCTACCAATAGCATTATAACAAAAAAACATCATAATATTAATAATAAATAAATTATTATATAAATATAATAACAGATAAAAATGATGAATAAATAAAGAATCTAAAATACGTCTAAATAGCATGTTGTAAGCGCTTTAGTTTGTTGAAGTACATAAATATTCAATAGAATATAATAATAATATATCGGAAATCGAACTAAAATATACAGAAATAAATTTAAAAATGAATATTTTTGTTTTATAAACATAATATTTAATGTAAAATAGGAAGTGTTAATCTAATAATTATTTTATGAAAAGGGGAAATAAAATGATTTTTAAGACTTTAGAACAATATGACTATGAGCAAGTTGTATTCTGCCAGGATAATGCAAGTGGATTAAAAGCGATTATCGCGATTCATGATTCAACACTTGGCCCTGCATTAGGTGGATGCAGAATGTGGCCATATGAAACAGAAGAAGAAGCAATTGAAGATGCATTACGTTTAGCACGTGGAATGACATATAAAAATGCAGCAGCAGGACTTAATTTAGGTGGCGCGAAAACAGTTGTTATCGGGGACCCAAAAAAAGATAAATCAGAAGCTTTATTTAGAGCATTAGGCCGTTATATTCAAAGTTTAAACGGACGTTATATTACAGCTGAAGACGTAGGTACAACAGTTACTGATATGGATATTATGCATGAAGAAACTGACTTTGTCGTAGGATTATCAGAAAGCTACGGATCTAGTGGAAATCCTAGTCCAATGACAGCATTAGGGGTATATCGTGCGATGAAACGTACGGCGAAAGAAGCATTCGGTGATGATAGTTTAGCAGGTAAGACAATTTCTGTACAAGGGGTAGGAAATGTATCTTATACTTTATGTAAATATTTACATGAAGAAGGTGCGAAATTAATCGTTACGGATATCTTCCAGGAATCAATTGATAGAGCAGTAAATGACTTTGGTGCAACAGCAGTGAAGCCTGATGAAATTTACGGTGTAGAAGCGGATATCTTTGCACCATGTGCATTAGGTGCGATTCTTAATGATGACACAATTCCACAATTGAAAGTTAAAGCAGTATGTGGATCATCTAATAACCAGTTGAAAGACATGGAAAAACATGCAGCGATGTTGCAGGAACGTGGCATCATCTATGCACCTGACTTTGTCGTGAATTCTGGTGGGGTAATTAATGTAGCTGATGAATTAAATGGCTATAACGAAGATCGTGCAACAAAGAAAGTTAATGAAATATACGATCAAATGGATAAAGTATTTGAAATCGCGAAACGTGATAACATTTCTACAGCATTAGCAGCTGAACGTTTAGCAGAAGAGCGTATTGATCAAATGATGCGTGTACGTAGTACATTTAGTTTAAATGAACATTCTTTGATCTCTAGACGTAGAGTATAAAAAATAGGCATGCTCGATAATGAGCA
Source organism: Macrococcus epidermidis (assembly GCF_003259695.1). GTDB lineage: Bacteria > Bacillota > Bacilli > Staphylococcales > Staphylococcaceae > Macrococcoides > Macrococcoides epidermidis. Next base: position 979,495 of record NZ_PZJH01000001.1, on the reverse strand, counting down.
TGCCTATTTCTATAATAAAAACAAACATGAATATTAATTTTGTAATTTTTTCTTAGGATTAAAGGACCAGTAAGTAATGACACGAATGATATATTCAAGTGGACCATATTTAAAGTATCTTAAATAGATACTGCTTGCGACTATTTGAAATGTAAAGAACAGTAAAGCAATAATAATAGACAAGACAAAGTTGCTGTCACCAAATCTAGCGAAACCATGACTATAATAAATAAAACCATGGAAAATAGATTGACCAATATAATTTGTAAGAGAAAGTTTACCGACAGCTTCAAATCCTTTAAACAATCTGGCTGCTGGATAACGATGATATAAATGATAAAACAACGCAATATAACTGAAACTTAAACCATAGACTGCCGGTAAAAATAATAAACTGATTGTTTCATTATTAGGATATATTACAAATAAAGCTTTAACTATTAAAAATATAGGTATTAAATAAATTAATATCTTCTTTGCTTTCGTTTTAGTTGTTTCAAAGAAATGATTACGCGCAAAAATCATACCAATAATGAAAAATGGAATATAAAATAAAATCATGATTGTTATTAATGAAAATATTTGATCATCCATATTTAAAAATGGATCTTCATAATAAGTAAAGAAATCATTTCTATCACTAATTGAGCCTGTAGAATTGACAATTTTTTCTTGAGTTAAATAATCTTTTTGAGCATCAGTCAATGTATTTGAGATGGGCATATCTGATAAATATGCAACGGTTTCCTGGTTAATAAATAAAATGCTCAAACATAAAATAATACTTATAAAAATAGAAACAATCATCGTACGAACTGAACGTCTCGTTAACCAGAATAAAACTAACGTGATTGTACCGTAAAGATATAAAATATCACCGGAAAACAAATATGTGGCATGTAAAATACCAAAAATAAATAACATAATACCACGTCTAATAAGTGCACGTTTAACTGGGAGTGCACGTTTTACCAGACTATCACTCATCTTGACTAAACCAAATCCAAATAATAAAGCAAAGATTGGCATAAAACTTCCGTGGATAAATACATTATCAATAAACAATAAAATTTTGCTGAAGCTATCAAGATGATAAAAATCAGGATAACTTGCTCCATAATTCCCAAACTGGAAAATTAATAAATTAGCAAGAAGAATTCCGATTAAGCTAAACCCTCGCAAACTATCCACTACTGTAATACGTTTCATTTTATTTCCTCCTACAGACATTGATATAGAAACATTAAAATTTTCAATTTAATGTACAATAAAAATTTATAAATCTCTTGTTTTCATTTTTTCAAGTTCTCTTTTATGACGCTCCTTTTTCTTTTCTTGGCCCAAATAGTAATTAGATATTAATATAAAATTACCAATTAATAATTTAAACCAAAAATATTCAACATATTGATTAAAATAAAAATATTTAATAAACATATAAAGGATGAAAATCATTGGTGTAATTAAACCTAGCCATCCAGATTCTAATGATGATAAATATTTTTGTGCACCAAATAATATAGCAATCAGAATTAATAATTCTACTGTATCTACCATAAAATTACTCCTTTAAAATAGTATTGTATTGTTCTTCATAATTTATAATACATCATTTTTTAATAAAGTTAAAGTTATTATTAATAATATTAAAAATAAAGTGACTTTATTATTGAATAATAGTGAATAAAATATTAAAATAAATATAGGAGGTAGCTTATGGATAGAAATGAGATTCCAGAATGGTTATTAAAATTAGATAAAGAAGACATTGAATTTATGAAGAATTTTGTTCTTGAATCAGGATCATTAAAAAGTATTGCAAAGATGTATGATGTATCTTATCCAACAGTAAGAATTAGGTTGAATAGTTTAATACAGAAAATAGAAATAGCATCTAAAGAAGACAATTCTGGACTTGTGAGTTACATTAAATCGCTAGCAATCGACGAAAAGATTAGTTTGGAAGAAGCTAAGAAATTGATAAGTCTTTATAATAGTGAAAAGGAGAATTAGTATGGTAGATTATATAATACGAATTTTAATATTTGCTTCAATTTGTGGTGCTCAATATATATTATCTTCAACAAAATTTAAATGGTTAGGACTAGTTGTTCCGCTTATTTGTACAGTATATGCAATATCCTTTTATATGAATGACAATCAATGGCCTTTATGGGTGGTTTTAGTATTGTATGTAATTGGTATGGTTGTTCTAGCAGGTCAATATAATTCTGCAAGAAAGGAATATCATAGAAAAAAAGTTTTAGAATTGGATAAAATGAAAAGTAAAGATTTATAGTTTCACAAATTTTTAATTCGTAATTTATTTTTAAAATAATTAAAATTATTAGTAGCAAAGGAGTATCTATTATTACTCCTTTGCTTATTTTATTTATCACATTCAAAGTAAATAATTCAATAATTATAACCTTTTTCTATTTTGAATTTCCATAATATATTTTTGATTTAAATAATCTGAATATAACTTGAAGATTACATAATGTAAAATCAAATTTATTACTACAATTGCATATATAAATGGATAAACTTGAGTAAACAAACGACTAGAATACAGATAAATAGAACATAAAATAATGAATGTATTATCAGTTGAACAAACAAAAACATTAAAATTAGATTTAGTAGTTGAATACTTCCATAAATATGGATATAGAACACCAAAAGTAAGTCCAAATAATATAGAAATTAAAATCAGTCTCCAGAAGTAATTATAATGAACTGTGATATCTGTATTGAACAAAGATGTAATAGTCATTAACCAAATCAAGCTAAGAAATGAAGTTTGAAAGAAGTTTTGTATTAATTCTTTAATCATAATAACATCTCCTTAATTTCTCGTGAATAGTATCTGCTGACAATATATTTCTTATTAGAATTACTTATTATTAACAATCGTGATGCCTTATCTGAAGAGATTTGGTTGATATGACTTAAATTAAACAACTGACTATTATTAATTTTAACTATTTTATATTGGGTAAAATAACTAAATTCTTTAATCCTACCTTTGATATAAAATAGTGAATTATCAACTAAATTTACTTTGGACAAATGAGAAAAAGATTCAATAGATTCGATTTGATTTACTGATACTTTTATAGATTTATTAGATTTAATATCAATCAATGTAATTTTAGTCTCAAAAATATTAATCAAATCATTTACAAATTTTTTGTTAATTTCGTGACTTTCTAAATGGATAACATCCTTATTAAGATGATTATTAAAGTTTACATTAAATTTCATATCAGGTTCCTCCTTATAGTTAATTTATCATTAAAAAGATAATCAGTAGACAATGTTTTAATTAGTTGCAAAAATTTCTATTTTGTTACCTCTGTCAATATCGGTTATAAAATGTAAAAAAATGTAGATTTGAAAATGTCATTTTTTAGCGGTTTAATGTAAGTCTCTCGTGTATCTAGGGATTTTTCATTTTTTATGATCTTTTAATCGATATGATTCTCTAGTAATTTTAAATACAATAGGTGGACAAAATCATAAATTTGTCTATTTTTCTTATCAGGAATTATTGATATACTTTTGAAAAAATATGAGGTGATTTTATGATAATAGATGCTTTCGATAATAATTCGGAACCGATTGTTAATTTGAAAAGTTTTTATGGGGATCAGAAAAAGATTATAGATGTATGTATGATTATTCTATCGAAAAATATTTATAACAATATTTTTGATATATATAAATGTGAAAAAATTGCTGAGATCCATGCTTGTAACGGTAGTTATCCAATATATAAATTTACTCATGAAGGCAAAGATATTGGGTTTTATTTAAGTGGTATTGGATCAACATTAGCGGCTCAATTTTGTATAGAAGCTAACTGGTTAACAGGTGCTACTCAGTTTATAATGTCAGGTTCTGCAGGTAGTTTAGATAAAGAAAAGACTAATAATAAATTTGTGATTCCAACGGAAAGTTATCGAGATGAAGGTATGTCTTATCATTATGCAAAAGCAAATGATTATATTGAAATTAATAATAGTAACAAAGTAGCTGAAATATTTGATTTATTAGAATTACCCTATGTGCAAGGTAAGGTATGGACAACTGATGCTATGTTGAGAGAAACTAAAAATAATGTTGAAGTGCGCAAAAACGATGGATGTATTGCAGTCGAAATGGAACTTGCAGGTGTTCAAGCTGTTAGTGACTTCCATGGATTTGAACTCTATAACTTTTTGGTAACGGGTGATGTACTTGCAGAAAATGAATACAATGTTGACGGCTTAAATGACGCAAATCATAATATGGATAAATTCTTTATAGGTTTGGAGATAGCAAAAAGCATATAGATAGAATTAATTATAGTAGTGCTAACGTTTAGTTATAAAAAACAAAGTTGAATGCGATTTTGAATTGATAGATTATTAAGATGAAAGATCCAAAATATAAGTTTAATTTCGTAACTTATATTTTGGATGATATGCTTACAAAAAATAAATCCTATAGTTGTTCGATTAGGATAAATTAAGATGGATGGAAAATAAAAATTAAATAGGAAGGCTAAAGAAATGAATATTAATCAGATGAGGTTGGTAGAATATTATGACTCTTACAAGAAATTTAAGACTTGCTAATTTAGAACGATGGTATATGTATCCTGGTAATGTATTTGAAGGTACAGAATATATGAATACATTTTTAGAAGTTTTTATATTTGAAGAAAATGAAATTTATATTTTAACAATTACAGATATCCCAAAAGATAGTTTGTTCAGTAATGAAGAATTAATTTCTGATATTGAGGGGTTGGCACATCATTTGGCAGTTGAAAAAGGATCGACACAACTTTTTGAGTTTCTTGATATTGATATGTCTAATTTTAAATTTAATCCAGATTCAGATGGTAACATAGAATATCAGACAAATGAATATAAAGATAAATATATTGAAAAATATTATAAAGAAATACTATATCAAAAATACCCTCAAATTAATGTGATTCATGAAAACACTACATTTAGTTATTGATAGAATTTCCTTTTACATGTCAACAGGATTTAAATCTTTTGATTTATCATTTAGTTCATATTAATATGTAAATGAAAAGAGGAGTGTAGCAACACTCCCCTTGTAGATTCGTTCAGACGGTGACTAGCCTTTATAGTAGTTCAAAAACCACTACCACTCAGTTCGATCAAAGCTTATGAGTGGTTATTTTTTATCGTTTTTACTGACTTCTATGACACGCAGCATGATATCTGCAAAAAGTAGTGCAAATATCAATGCTTCATAACATACGTTCTGATTAAAAAAGTTATTGAACTAAATAGGCAAGGTATTTTTAGAAATAATCTCTTTAACAAGAAACGAGGGTACAATAATGTTAAACTTTGATTTTCATTTAGTAGAAAGTCCTATGGACCAACTTTCAGTTGAAGAACGTGCGAAACCTGGAAACTTTATGGCATTGGATGCAAATTTGAAAATCAAATACAATAATACTATTTATTTTGATGAAGATATTGCCATTATAGAATTCTGGTTACAATTGAATGATTGGTTGAATGGAAGAAGTAATGATGAATTTCAATATCATACTATGGAAGTTGAAGATGAGTTCAATCCATTAATTTCAATTTCTCCAATAGGTGAATGCTATAAAATAACTTCTCCTGGGATTGAATCAGAAATCGCATTGATTGATAATAAAACTGAAATGGTTAAAAAGTTGATAAAACTTAGAGATGATATGAAACAAGTAATTGAGCTATATATTCAAAAAGACATTTCAATATATGAATTAAAGTCGATAGAAAAAATAATCAAAAAAATAATTGAGGTAGATTAATGTTTGAAATAAATGAAAGTTCACAAGCTACAAATGAATATATTCATCAGAAGATAAAAGAATATAATGAACCCAATTGGGGAGATAGAAAGCCATTTAATTTTAATATCGAAGATAACGGTAAAGTTATTGCTGGTATTGTGGGGGAATCAACTTTTTCTACAATTGAGATTGAATTTTTATTTGTTGATGAATCATATAGAAAACATGGATTAGGCACAAAATTATTAACCTATGTAGAGGAAAAAGGTAGAAGTGAAGGATTAAAGCATGTGTATCTTAATACTTTTTCATTTCAAGCACCAATATTTTATGAAAAACATGGCTATAAATTATTGTTTAACATAGATAATTGTTACGGAGATATTGGACAATACTTTTATTGGAAAGATTTATAGAATTATTTCGTAGTGTAATAAGTGACAAAAAATATCTTTCAGTATATACTATGTATATACTTTATAAGAGGTGAATAAAATGCAGGTATCTCTACAACGATGGGGTAACAGTCAAGGCATAAGAATACCAAAATCAATAGTAAATGAAATGAATCTTGATAAAAATCAAAAATTTGATTTAACAATGCAAGATGAAAAAATTATTTTAACAAAGCAGCAGCAAAATGTCTCATTAATAAGAGAATTATTTGAAAGCTATGAAACAGAAAATAAGCCAAGCGAATTTGATTGGGGTAAACCTAGAGGTAATGAAGTATGGTAGAGCAGGGTAATATCATCAAGCTAGATCTTAATCCTACAAAAGGTAAGGAACAAGCTGGATACCGTCCTGCATTAGTAATAAGTAATAAAGATTTTAATGAATTCACAAATTTAGTAATTTTATGTCCTATTTCTTCAACGTCAAATTCTTTTCCTTTGCATATTAATCTAGAAGACAACTTAGTAACTAAAGGTAAAATATTATGTCAACATCCAAAGACAATTGATTTAAATGCTAGAGAATATAAAACAATTGAGAAGGTAAGCGATGAATTCTTGAACAAAATTTGTACGATTGTTTCAGCTTGTATATTACCGACAAATCAATAAAAAAGTGGGGTGCTGAGAACACTCCACTTGAGATTCATTTATACGGTGACTATTCTTAAAAATTAGTATCATAATTACCACTATACTCTGTCAAATTATAGTTTTGGTAATTTTCGCAAACATTAGTTCATATTTTTGTTATTTAATCTTTCTATTTCTTCATCGATTTGCTTAACATCTATTCGTTCATATAATGGTGAAACAGATGCAAGTCTTTTTGGTAAATCCTCGATTACATACCATTCTAATGTTTCTATTCCCAGCATATCTTTTAGTTTTTCTGCACTAAATGGGAGGAAGGGATTCAATAATTGACTTAAATTTTGAATAATAAATACACATGTAGCTAAAGTTTCATCACATTTTTCTTTTACTTTTTTAAATGTAATCCATGGCTGTTGTTCGTCAAAGTATTTATTACATGTTCTTATAAATTCAAATATTAATTCTAACGCTTCTTTAATTTTAGTTGCTTCTATTAAATGCCCAACTTTTTGATAAAGTGAATGTGATTCATTTTTAATACCTTTATCAATTTCAGTTTGAGGGACTTCTAAATCATATGATTTTTCAATGAATTTAAATGTTCTATTAACGAGATTACCAAATGCACCAAGAAGTTCACTGTTATGACTATATATAAATTCTCTAAAAGAAAAATCTGCATCTCGAGATTCTGGTGCATTGATTGTAAAGAAATAGCGAATCGTATCAGGGTGATATCGTTCTATTAAATCCGGTATCCAGACTGCCCAATTTTGGCTGGTTGATATTTTTCGTTTTTCCAAAGTCATATATTCACTTGATACGATTGATTGTGGTAATCCATCAATATTTGCGCCCATTAGAATTGATGGCCAAATTACAGTGTGAAACGGAATATTGTCTTTCCCATGAATATAATAAGATTTTGTTCCTTTCATCCAAAATTGTTGGTAATCCTGATTATTTATTTTTCCCCATGCTTCTGATGCCGTTAAATATCCAGCTACTGCTTCAATCCAGACATATATCTTTTTATCTTCAAATCCTTTGATTGGCACATCCACACCATTAGGTAAATCACGTGTCACAGAACGATCAGGAATACCTTCTTTTAAATATCTTTCAGTTAGTGCCAATGCATTTTGACGCCAGTGATATTTCGTGCTCGTTTCTTTAAAATACTTTTCAAGTTGTTCCTGAAGACTACTAAATTTGTAATATAAATGATTTGTTTCTCTTATTACCGGTTCGTTACCACACAATTTACAACGCTTATTGATTAAATCTAGTGGATCGAGTATTGCTGAACATTGATCACATTGATCACCACGTGCTTTTGCGCCACAATTAGGACATTCACCTTCAACCAATCGATCAGGTAAAAACTGCTTATCATGTTCACAATACGCTTGCTCTATCGTTTTTTGATAAAGCATATCATTACCATATAATTTTAAGAATAATGACTTTACACCTTCATGATGTTCGTTTGAGTCTGTTCTAGTATATAAATCATAAGTAAACCCTAATCGTGTAAAGCAATGTTGAAATTCCTGATGATAAGTATCAGCAATATCTCGAGTGGTCTTTCCTTCTTGTTTGGCACGTAGTGCAATAGGTGTTCCGTTACAATCACTTCCAGACACATATAATACTTCTTCACCAGTCTGTCTGTAATATCTTGCAATAATGTCTCCAGGTAATAGTGCTGCGATATGACCAATGTGCAAAGAACCATTTGCATACGGCCATGCTCCTCCAATAAATACTGTCATTCTAAATCTCCCCCTTAAATTCCATAAAAAAAGTCCCAATCGCAAAAATGCGATTAGGACGATATATAATATTCGTGGTACCACCTAAGTTCGTATATTACTCACATAATATACCTCATAAAGTTAATAACTTTAATCCATTAACGCTGGGCACGTCGCAATCTACTCATACAAACTTTCTTTGCGAAGCTTAGAGTCATCCTTTAATTCGTTACTTCTTTTCAGCTACCGAAGCTCTCTATTTTATGAATTAAATCTTCTCATCAATGCTATTTTTTATTATTAGATATAATATATAAGATAATTGTGAAAATTACAATATATTTTTAAAGTTGATTGACATGGAGTTAACTCCATCAATTATTGTTTAGAAAAGGAGGCGAATATATGAAGATAGGAGAATTAAGTAAAACCGTAGACTTAAGCAAAGATACAATTCGTTATTATGAAAAGATGGGATTAATATCTCCAGCAATAATTAATAAAGTTAGAATTTATTCAGAAAAAGATATATTACGTTTAAAAAGTATTCAAATTTTAAAAACAGCAAGATTTAGCCTTATGGAGATTAAAATTTTTATTGAATATGATAATAAATTTAATTCGATGGATGAGATTTACAATATGCCACAAGATGATTTATCTTTGTTAAAAGATCTCATTAATAGAAAAATTGAAGAGATAGACCGAATTAAAAATGAATTAGAAATTGCTGCAAAGCTATTAAACAATATGAATAATAAATTGAAGGAGATTAAATGATGATAATGTTAATCATTTTAGTACTGATATATGCATTACTGACAATTATTGCTTCGGTAGGAGCTCTGTTAAATAGTGGATTTAGTTTCATGTATCTTTTGTTCGCGTTAAATTCAATTTTAATGATATTTTCAGTTTATCCGACTTTAAATCTTATTCTATTAGCGACATCATTGGTATTATTTTGCGGTTTAGCGATAATACATGGCTTAATGATAAAAGATTTTCATTTATCTCATATTATAGTTAGAATTATTATTTCGATTATTATTTTCGGAATTGCTTTTTATGTGAAGTAGGAGATTGAAATTGGTAGAACCCCCAATTTCGACAGACAAATTTAATTTGAAATTGGTGAAACCCCAATTTCGGCAGGAAAATCCAATCTGAAATTGGTAAAATCCCAAATTCGTCTCACAATTTCGTTATTAAATTGGTAGAATCCCAAATTCGGCAGACAGATTCAATCTGAAATTGGTGAAACCCCAATTTCGAACTAACATTTCTTATCGAAATTGGAGATGCTCACATCAACTTTAATTTTTACTATCATTTTTATATTTATGCTATACTCAAATCATTAAAGTGAGGTATAGATATAATGATAAAAGCATATGAATTTGCGCAAGTTATGAATAATGTGAATCAGTTACTTAAGATTTATAAAACAAATGATCCAACGACGAATAAAGCACAAAAAAATATTATATTAGACGAAATTAGAGCGATTTACATTGTGAATGGTATAGATGCAAGTGAGTATATTACTCAACTTGATGATATTCGGCTTTCCAAGACGAAAGCTACTATGATTCTTTCAGAAATGAAACAGTTTGTTGAACCTTTTGAAATGCCTTCCGCTAAACAAGTAGAGAAGTTATTCAAAAAGGTAAAGAAATTAAAGACACCACCAAATGATCAATATGATCTTCAGATGATGAGCTATCTCGGATGGAATGACCATTCTGCAAATCGAAAGTATATTGTCTATAAAGATAGTAAAGGTGCTTTTCAAAGTATATACGGGGAATTAGCTCCAACTAAAGTGAAGGGATTTTGTTCGATTTGTCACCATGAATCTGATGTTTCATTATTCTTAAATAAGACAAAAGCGAATAGTGACGGAACATATACTAAAAAGGGTGACTATATTTGTCATGATAGCAATGTGTGTAATCAACATTTAGATGACATCGAAAAATTATATCATTTCATACAAAAAATAAAGTAAGTGTCGATTGATTGACACTTACTTTATTTTTTATTAATACTTTTTCTTTTAATAATGAGATAGATCGTTATTATATTGACAATTGTAAAAGCTACAAAGATTATTAGCGAAATAGTAACTACAATTTTGACCCATAATTCATCGCGTATGCTTAGTGTACGAATATTAACTAAGACGAATGCAAGTGAGATAATGAGTGAAAGAACAGGGGATACTAAATTCATTTTATCTAAATTTGGATTGTTATAGCTTAAATATTTGATAATAACATCTCCTAAATAAGTATTTACTTCTTCTTCTGCCACCATTTAGGTGTTTCAATACCTTTATGATTATATACTGGTTTAATGATGTCAATAATTTCAACTGAGTCATGAATATGTTTAATTATCTCATTAATCGGTTTATATGCATCAGGTGCTTCATCTAAAGTATCCTCCACAACCGTACTGCTATATATCCCTTCCATTTGCTTTTCAAATGTTTCTAAGTTGAGCGTCTGTTTAGCTTTTGAACGAGATAATACGCGTCCTGCACCGTGTGGCGCAGAATAATTCCATTCTGGATTGCCTTTACCTTTTCCGATGATGATGCCATCACGCATATTGATTGGAATAACAACATCTCTATCAAGACTCGCATCACATGCACCTTTACGAATTAAATAGTCTTTATCTTTTACCTCTATAAAATTATGAGGTGAATTTATGATTTTTGCATTGTCCATCTGTATTCCAAAGTAATTGAGGATAACGGCTGTCATCATTAAACGACTCGTTTCTGCGAAGCGGCAAGCAGCTGTCATATCATTAATGTAATGCAATAAACTTTCACCTTTAAGATAGCTAACTTCTTCATCATAATGATTTTCCTGATTCAGTTGTTTTACAAATTTTATCATCGATTGAATAGCATGATGTTTATCTTGTTCCTTTAGAACATTGATAATAGGAGTAACATCAATATTTTTATGACTCTCTCTAGCTAAATCCTGATAGTGTTTTTCTATTTTAGCCCCTAAGAAGCGGCTACCAGAATGAATCGTAAGGTAATATTCATCAGATTTGTTCTTTCCAATCTCAACAAAATGATTACCGCCGCCTAAAGTTCCGACTGAATTGATTAATTGAATCATATTTACATTTTGAAATAGTAAAGATGTTTGAATTTCTTTTAAATTATCTAAAATAATATCTGTAATTTCTTGAGGTATATTATTAAATACAGGATGCTTAAGTTCATCGGTTCTTGGATATGTTGAAATATTATCAGTTATATACAGATCAAGTTCAGGAAAGTTAATATTATCAAGTTTACCTAATGGATAACTCATCATCCCACAACCAATATCCACACCGATAAATGCAGGTGGAATCTTGGCATTAGATTTGTTCATTAGAATAGATGTACCAATCGCACAACCTTTTCCCTCATGTACATCAGGCATCATCACAATATTAGTACCAGATAGAAAATCAAGGTTCGTCATATTCTGAACTCTATTCCTGGCAGCATCTTCAATGTTATCTGTCATGATAACCGCATGTGTATATTTTCCGGTGATGTTTATCATTTTTATAACTCCGATCTTAAAAGTTCTTGTAACCATTTAATCATAAATGTAAAATATAGTCAAAACATGATATGTAGTGTAAATATTTGATAGATTAAATTAACATGGTAACTTATAATGGTATTAAATTACTTATTATCCATTTTAAAATAGGGGTGTATATTATGTATTCAATTTTTGAAAAATATCTCTTAAAGCATTTTTTATATGGCATTCTAATTGGATTTCTCTACGCGCTTTTGTTAAGTGATCATTTACCATTTTTTTATGGTGGAATTGAATATTTATCAGAAGCACCTTTAATCAATTTTTTAATAAATATACTACAAATGATTTTTACAATTGCTATTCTCTATACTTTATTTGCTGTTTTGTATTATATGTATAAACCAAAAAAGTATTAATTACATATGAATATGGGTATATATATGTATATATTTTTTAGGAGTGAATTTAAATGAAAAAAATTATGATTATAAATACAAATACAGATCATTATAAAGGTTTAGAGGAAAAAACAGGTTTATGGTTAGGTGAGCTTGTTCATTTTTATGATTATTTTAAAGACAAAGACGTTGAGATAGATTTATACAGTGTTAATGGTGGTAAAGTACCGATTGATCCATTTAGCGTGAGTACTTTGATGTTAGATTATAAGACTAAGAATTACATGGAAGATCCTGAGTTTATGAAATTATTAGATAATACAAAGTCTATACATGAAGAGGATGTAAGTGATTACGACGCAGTTTACTTTACTGGTGGACATGGTACTGTGTTTGATTTCGTTGATAACGAAGATATTTCTCGAATTCTTAAAGAAATAGATAAAGAAAAGAAAGTGATATCATCTGTATGTCATGGTGCAGCAGCTTTACTGAACTTTGAGGACAATCGTTTGAAAGATACAGAGTTAACCGGATTCTCTAATCTAGAAGAACAGATAGTAAGAAAGACTAATAAAGTACCATTTCTATTAGAAGATGAGCTTAAGAAGAAGGGTGCGAATTATAAAAAAGCGGTATTACCGATGGCTTCGAAAGTCGTTCAGGATGGTAATATCATTACTGGACAAAATCCACAATCACCTAAAATTGTTGCGAAGAAAGTTTGGAGTGCAATTAAGTAAATTCTAATATAACAATATTATGTAAACAGACTGTCTATATTTGGATGGTTTGTTTTTTATGGAGTTTAACTTTTTTATAATTTTTTTTTAGAATATTATTAATTTAAAGTGATATAATTATAAAAAAATTTAGAGAGGTGAGATTATGATAATACGATCGGTTGAAGTAAAAGATGCAGAGAAGATTCTAGAATATACAAAAATGGAAAAAGATGTACCTGAAGTTTGGATACGATCTTTAGATAAAAAAGAATATTCCATTATAAAAGAATTTTTGTACCATGCAATTTATGTACCTGAAGGGAGTAAAAAACCTAATAAATCAATCGTAGATAAAAAAGAATTATTAAAGTATTATGAAGATTTTGGAAGAAAAGATGATTATACTATGGCAGCAGTAATAAATAATAGAGTAATAGGATTAGCATGGTGTAGACAATTTAATGAAACTGATAAAAGTTATGGGTTCTATAAGGATGATTTTGTTGAATTAAATATTTCGATATTACCAGATTTTCGAAAACAAGGTTTAGGAAAAGTTCTTATGGAACAATTAATTTATTTATTAAAAAATAATAATGTTAATGGAATTTCATTAAGTGTTACGAATGGAAATTATGCACAACAATTATATAAAAATATTGGATTTAAACCAATTGCTGTTAGAGATGAAGATACATTAATGATTAAAGAATTATAACAATCGTACTTTTTGGAAAGTATGTTCAAATTCGTAGTGTAATTAAAGTATGAATATCAAAGTAATAATATTTAATACTCTAATCATTTCAATTAAGGTGTTTTATGATAATAATATAAAAATAATAACCGGACAAAATCCACAATCGCCATAAGGCGTGGCTAAGAAAGTCTGGAATGCAATTCAGTAATTATTTTACGAAAGAATATATATATTACAATCTATCCATAGTTTTGGATAGATTTTTTTATATATTTACTGTCATATTAAGTTAATTATATAATATATGTAATTAAGTGTTAAACTATGGTAATATCAATTTAAAATACGAGGAGGGATGAAGATGACTTTCACAAAACGTGTAATAACTTCTGTTATAATCATTTTTCTAATCGCAGCAGGAATCTTGTATTCTGAGTCTACAAAAAAAGAAGTTAAATCTAAACCGATAAAAGAGAGCTTACTGATTAAACAATTGGAAAGTAACGCGTATGCAAATGGTGAAGCTGCGATGAAAGATTTTAAAGAAAAGCTTTTTCCTCATTCAAAGAGTGAAGGTATGATTGTAAATCCAGATAAGCAATCAAATCCTAAATTTTACTCTATATTTGTTAGTGAGAAAGATAAAAATGACAAAAACAAAAATTACGCTTTTGGATATGCCATTTATAATTCGCAATCAAAAACATATCATCTAGATATTGTGGATACAGGCATCCAATTAGAAGAAGGTATGACAGGTATAACAAAGAAAACTGTCATTGGCAATACTGTTTCGACATTCTATGCTGGGCATAACGAAGATGATAAACTTGAAAAATATGAATCTGGCGTGATTGATGAAGCAACAAATCTTACGGTTAAATTTACAGACCAGATTATACATAATACACAAAGATTAGATGATATTATTTCAAATGAATATATTGAAAGTCTGAATGCATTAGAAATGGCTGTAGTAACTCTAACGCCCCCATATAATCCTAAAAATCTTAAAGTTATGATTGCTGATTATGAGATGGATGGTAATCAATATGGTGCGGTAGCTGTTATTCACAATAGTGGTGGAGGGCGTATGGTAACACGTGTTGTTGATGATTTATTAATATCAAAGCGTATGCAAACCTTTAATAAATCACTTAAAATTGATGGTCAGCAATTAGATATTACGATAGGGAATGAAATTGTAGCATCATCAAAGAACAGTATTAGACATGAAGTAGGTAATGTGGGTTCAATAACAGTCAATATTAAATAAAGAGGTGGATAATATGAATTTTGGAGACAAACTATTTATTTTATTTTTAAATGCATGCTGGATGTTTTTCATTTATTATTTGGTAAGAATTCACGACAATGAGTTTTTAAATTATTTACCGTTTATCATACCAGCAAGCTTAATTGTTATCTGTTTTATCATGTTATTTCAATTAAGAGATGAAACGACAAAAGATGTAAAAGTAAGAGAGTTTGATGAAGAAAAGTAGATTATCTTATTATTATTATAGAATGGTAATAATTTATTGTATTAATAAGATCAAAAAAGTACCAGCTGTTTATATATCAGTTAGTACTTTTTTTGGATTTATCTTTGGATGGATAATTTTATATCTCGATAGATCTTTCTTATATATAATACGCTCTGTTATTTCATATGGCTGTGTATAATTCATCTCTGAAACTTTTACATTACCGTTTTGATATACATGTTCAATGTATGCTACATGACCTTGCGTGCCTCTTGGTGATTGAAGTAACGCACCTTTTCGTGGCGAATGGTTTACAGTATATCCATCTTGTTTAGCAAGTTTCGCCCAGTGCTTGGCATCACGCCAGGATCGTTCTATCATGTTGCCGTCTTTCTTTACTTTATCAAATACATAATAAGTACATTGTCCTTTATCATAAGTATTTATAGCCATCGGATCTGGCATAAGTTCAATGCGTAATGTGTTGTAGTTATCGATTATCCTATCTTGATTTATAAAAAGCAGAAATAATGATAATAATATAATGAAGAATGAGATTATTCTTTTCATAGTGATTTTATATACCAGCGATCCATTGCTGAATGGTCACTGCCTTCGATTGGTTGTTCTAATAATTTGAATCCATACTTTTCATAGAGTATACATGCAACTTCTAGCTTACTCATTGTTTCTAAATAACATGACTTATAATAGTGTGAAGCAAATGCTAATGCCTGGTCCATTAATAGTTTAGAGATACCTTTACCTTGTGAAGATTCTGAAAGATAGAGTTTTTGAAGTTCACATATCGTCCCATCTTCACTAAATGGAGCAATGCCAACACCACCTAAAACTTCTCCATTTTGCTCTGCTATCCAGTATTGGGCATATTTACGTTCACCATAATATGATGATAGTTGTGCTAGTTCTGGGTCAAAGTATGCTGATCCAGGGATATCTAAGTTGAACGATTCAAGAGACGTTTGAATGATTTTATGGATGATGGGATTATCTTTTTGTTGGATTGATCTGATTTGAATTGTATTAGGCATAAGGATACCTCCTTTAAGATTACTGTAAATAGTAATGAAGCGCGGTGTGTATGTCAATAAAATAGGGATGCTTATTAATTAATCATAGATTATTTCAATTATACAACTGTTATATATCATTGAGTAAGTTAGCAAACGAACAACCGCGAATATGAAATATTATGTTATACGCTTCTAGCAATCAATAAGCTATATATTATCTACACCTTTTAATATTTCACGA
This sequence comes from Macrococcus epidermidis, assembly GCF_003259695.1. Lineage (GTDB taxonomy): Bacteria > Bacillota > Bacilli > Staphylococcales > Staphylococcaceae > Macrococcoides > Macrococcoides epidermidis. The sequence continues at coordinate 962,711 of NZ_PZJH01000001.1, read as the reverse complement.
ATTAATCACTAGATTTAACGGTCTTTATTCGTTATGATAGTTGTATCAATTTAGAAGAGGTGTTTTATCAATGGATATGAATTTTAATATGTTTATGGAAGATTTCGTAAACAATGCACGTCAAGAAATCGAAACTGCGGGTTACAAACAGTTAACAACGCCTGAAGCGGTTAAAGAAACGTTTGATAAACCTGGTACAACATTTGTTATGATCAACTCTGTATGTGGTTGTGCTGGCGGTATCGCTCGTCCTGCTGCTGCGCATGCATTACATTATGATAAATTACCTGATCAATTAGTAACTGTATTTGCTGGTCAGGATAAAGAAGCGACTGAAACAGCTCGTGATTACTTTGAAGGTTATCCACCAAGCAGTCCATCATTTGCTTTACTTAAAGATGGTAAGATTGTAAAAATGATCGAAAGACATGAAATAGAAGGTCACGATCCAATGAGTGTTATTACAAACATTCAAGCTTTATTTGAAGAGCATTGTGAGGAACGTTAATTCATTCATGAAGATTAAGCCTTATAAGATTGGTTCGCGTACGATTAAGACTGCTTTCGGTATGTCTCTCGGCGTAATCATCTGTAAGATGATGGGTCTCGAGAATTTCTCATCTGCTGCTATTTTAGTCGTTCTTTGTGTGAAGAATACAAAAGTTAAATCTTTAGAAGCTGCAAGTGCGAGATTTTTCTCGTGCTTGCTTGGTATTTTGTTTTCATATATTTTCTTTATGAATTTAGGCTTTAATCCGGTTGTCCTCGGTATTCTCGTCTTACTGTTTATTCCTGTTACAGTAATGTTCGGTATACAAGAAGGTGTTGTCACAAGTATCGTTATCATTCTACATTGCTTTAATTCAGGTCATATCGACTGGGCATTAGCTGTTAATGAATTTCTATTACTTTGTGTAGGTATGGGCATCGCTTTAATTTTAAATCTTTATATGCCGAATCACAACAATGCATTAAATGGTTATAAACGTGCGATAGAGATGGAATTTCAGGTTATTGTCAGCCGATTGAGCGATGCGTTAAAGCATCCTGAAATTGTATTGAACACAAATGATATTGATAAGCTGCATGAAACGATTGAACGTGCAAAGTCACTTGCCTATATGGAAGTCGAGAATCATTTTTCACGTAATGATAATTCGTATTATCATTATTTTGATATGCGTGAATCTCAACTTGAACTTTTGGCACGCATGACACATCTGATCAATGATATAAGCTGTAAAGATAAGCTACATATGCAGTGTAGCGGATTATTAGAGGATCTATCAAATAATATTACAAGTAATAATTTTACTGCAATAAGATTACATGATTTATATGAGATAATGCTGGATCTTGATAATTATCCATTACCGGATTCACATGAGCGATTAAAATCTCGTTCAGCTGCAATCCAGCTGCTAAAAGAGATTGAAAGTTATTTAATGATTAAATCTAAATTTGGTTCTTTAAAGATGTACTAAAAAACGTTGAGAAATTATTCTCAGTTTTTTACATATTAAGATATGGTAATACAGCGCTAAGTACTAAAGCTGCAACAATTAATACAAGTAAGACGATGATAAAGACTTTGCGTGCTGTTTTGTTATTCATTCTGTACTTCCTTTCATAAGTGCGTTTTATTTATTATATCAAATAATTGATTTTACGTCTTATCCTTTATTGATGAACAGTTGTTTGGTACGATAAATATAAATAATATTTTGAGGAGTGTTGTCAATGAACCAGCAAAGATTAGTGGATACTTTTATTGAACTTGTAAAGATTGATAGCGAGAGTGGTAATGAACGTGAGATTGCAAATCATTTAAAAACTTTATATGAAGAGCTTGGCTTTGAAGTCACTGAAGATGATACACAAAGCAAAACAGGTTTTGGTGCGGGCAATCTGATTATGAAATTAAAAGGGACAACAGATCAGGAGACAATCTTGCTATCTTGTCATATGGATACTGTTACACCTGGTAATGGCATAAACCCGATTATTACAGATAATGTCATTCATACAGATGGTTCTACGATTCTTGGTGCAGATGATAAAGCGGGGATTGCTGCAATGATTGAAGCAATTCGAACGATTAATGAAGAACAAATCCCACATGGTGATATTGAAGTTGTTATTTCTGTTGGAGAAGAATCTCATTTAATAGGTGCTAGTGTATTAGATGGTTCTAAATTTGATGCGAAACTTGGCTATGCATTGGATGCTGGTGGTAAAGTTGGTACAATTGTAAACCAGGCGCCAACAAACGCAACGCTTAACATTGAAATTACAGGTGTTACGGCACATGCAGGTGTGGCCCCAGAAAACGGCGTGAGTGCGATAAACATTGCTTCACGTGCAATCAGTAATATGAAACTAGGTAGAATAGATGCAGAAACGACTGCTAATATAGGTACGATTGAAGGTGGTTCAAGAACAAATATCGTCGCTGAAAAATGTTATATTGTTGCTGAAGCGCGTAGTTTAGTTGATAGTAAAATGGAAGCACAAGTTGCACACATGAAAGAAGCGATCCTAACTGCTGCAGCAGAACTTGGTGGTAAAGCTGATGTTGAGGTTAAAGTTAATTATCCTTCATTCAATGTTGAAAAAACAAGCAAGGTTATCGAGATTGCAAGTCAAGCAGCTGAACGTGTTGGTAGAACACCAGAAGTTGTATCTAACGGTGGGGGTAGTGATGCTAACTTTATTAACAAGTTTGTTCCAACTGTTGTATTAGCTGTCGGCTATCAGGATATTCATACGGTAAATGAAAAGATGCCGATTGATGAATTAAATAAATTAACAGAACAAGTAATTGAAATCATTAAGCTTGTTTAGTTAAAACAATATAGACATGTGCTATAATAATCATGAAAATTCATTTGAAAGAGGTATATTATGAGTAAACAACAAATAGGTGTAATCGGTTTAGCCGTAATGGGTAAAAATTTAGCGTGGAATATAGAATCACGCGGAAATACTGTTTCAGTATTTAACCGTTCAAAGGAAAAAACTGAAGAGATGATGAAAGAATCAGTTGGTAAAAATATTTTCCCAACATACTCTCTCGAAGAATTCGTAAATAGCCTTGAAAAGCCACGTAAAATCATGATGATGGTTAAAGCTGGGGAAGCAACAGATGCAACAATCGAAAGCTTGATTCCATTATTAGATCAAGGTGATATTTTAATCGATGGTGGTAACACTAACTACAACGATACGATTCGTCGTAATGCATATCTTTCAGAAAAAGGATTCAATTTCATCGGTACTGGTGTTTCAGGTGGTGAAGAAGGCGCATTACATGGCCCTTCAATTATGCCAGGTGGTCAAAAAGAGGCATATGAACTTGTTAGACCTATTCTAGAATCTATTGCTGCTAAAGCTGAAGACGGCAAACCATGTGTTGCTTATATTGGTCCAGATGGTGCCGGTCATTACGTTAAAATGGTACACAACGGTATTGAATATGCAGATATGCAGTTAATCGCTGAGAGTTATGATTTAATGAAAAATGTATTAGCTATGTCAAATGAAGAAATCGCTGATACATTTAAATCATGGAATGAAGGCGAATTAGATAGCTACTTAATCGAAATCACAGCTGATATCTTCAAGAAATTAGATGAAGATGGTACGCCACTCGTTGAAAAAGTAATGGATAAAGCTGGTCAAAAAGGAACAGGTAAATGGACATCAATTAACGCATTAGACTTAGGTCAGCCATTAACAATAATCACAGAAAGTGTATTTGCACGTTTCACCTCTAGTCAAAAAGACGAAAGAATTGTTGCGAGTCAAAATATCAACTCAAATAAAACAAACTTCGAAGGGGATAAAGCTGAATTTTTAGAAGCAATTCGTGAAGCATTATATATGAGTAAAATTTGTTGCTATGCACAAGGTTTTGCACAGATGAGAGCTGCAAGTGAAGCTTATAACTGGAACTTACAGTTAGGTGATTTAGCAATGATCTGGCGTGAAGGTTGTATCATTCGTGCACAATTCTTACAAAAGATTAAAGAAGCATATGATAATAACGCAGATTTACAAAACTTATTATTAGACCCATATTTCAAAGAAGTTGTAGAAAAGTATCAAACGAGTTTACGTAAGGTGGCAGCTACTGCAATCACTACAGGTACACCAGCACCAAGTTTTGCAGCAGCAATTAATTATTTTGATTCTTATACATCAAAAGATTTACCTGCAAACTTAATTCAGGCACAACGTGATTATTTCGGTGCGCACACTTATGAACGTAAAGATAAGGAAGGCGTATTCCATACAGACTGGAAATAATTTTGTTTATATCAAAAAGCGCGTAAGACAAACGTCTTGCGCGCTTTTTATAATGTTGGTATCCAAAGTTCAACTTTATTGAAACTATTATCAAAATCCATATCATCAGGAAAAATATAAATATACTGACTATTACGTTCGTAGTGTATATTAAAGTCTACTTGTTTTTCGACAGATTGCCAAATTTCATTAAATACATAATCAAGCTTTCCACGAGCTTCAAATTTAGCGTAATCACCGTTATAGATTTGTTTACTTTCATAATCAAAAGTACGTTCTGACTTTACACCTACAAATATTTCTATATCATTTGGATTAGGCTGAACAACTACATAAATATTTTTGTCTGAGCTAAATGATAATAATGATTTAATTTCTTCCTTTTCTTTTAACTCATAGACAATATCCGGCACTAGAAAATGATTACCTAATTCATTAAATGAAACGATTTCTTGTATGCCTACAATTCTGAAACTATCCATCGTCTGTATTTTATAAGGCATCGGAGGCTTCGTCGTTACAGAAAGCTGAATGTAGAGTCGTTCTACCATTCTTAATTGTTCAGGGTTAGTTCTAACCTGAATCGGTGAAATTTGATGGTGATTGCTAAATGCAGTACTAAATTCGTGTGCAGTTGAAAAACCAAACTGATTGGCGATATCCACAAGACGGTAATTACCATTTAACAACTTTTTAGCGGCCTCGGTCATTTTACGATGATATATATATTCTTCTAAATTCATGCCGGTAATCATAGTAAATGTTTGATTTATATGCATTGGATTTTCATTTAAATATGTTCCGATTGTTTCATATTTAAATGGTTCGAATAAATGATCTTCAATATATACGATTGTTTTCTGCATTAAGTCAATATTATTCATAATTCACATCTTCCTTAAAGTATGTTTTAAATAGATTTCGTGTATTCATAAATATTTATTTTTTCTGATGGATCATTATTTATTTGTTGCAAAGGTATATGATATTTTAGATTGAAATGAATGATATCCTGTAAATATACTTCATATTCTGGTTTTGCATAATAAAGAATGATATCACATTTTTCTATAGATGATGTCATTAAGTTTTCCATCACTTTTTGAAATACGAACACTGAAAATGGGTTAAAGAAAAATAAATGTGTCTCTTCACCACTAAATTGATACTGTAATGCATTAATATTTTGAGCATGAACATCATTTTCTTGATGATGCAATAAGTTATAATTTTTAATGTTTTCAAGGCTTTTTAAGTATAGCTGCTTATTCAATTCAATGCCTATCGTTTTTATTTTGAATACATAGTTAGTGAAGATTGGAACGCGCATTAATCCAGAGCCAAAATCTACTAACAATGCATCTTCAGTTAAGTCTTCTTTAATCATGTTAAATAATGATAATAAATCACGATAAATCGTTGGTTCATAACGATTAGAATGATGATTTGTAAAAGTTTCAAGATAAGGTTTAGTCTTTATATTGAGCAATGTATCAAAATCCTGCTCTGAGTAAAGTTCAAATGATGATTGTATAAATTTATTCATAATTCAAATATTAACACAATTATGGCACAATAAAAACCTTTGAATCATTATGATTCAAAGGTTTTTATTGATTTAAATATTAAACGTCCCACCAGTGGAAATTATCTCGACTTAATAACAAATCGCTTTTTACAGGGCCGTTAGATCCAGCCTGATAATTTGGGAATGGAGCAGGATGTGCATCCCAGTAATCAGCAACAGTATCCACATAACTCCATGTTGCCTTTAATTCTTCCCAGTGTGTAAAGTTAGTGGCATCGCCTTTTAGACAGTCATAAATTAATCCTTCATATGCGTCGACTGTATTCATCTTATCTTGTGTCGTCATCGCATATGATAATTTAACTGGTTCAGTATCGATACCTTCGATATATTTACGTGCATTTAAATGTAGTTCAATACCTTCATTTGGTTGAATATTAATAACAAGTAAATTGGAATCTAGCTGATTATCCTTTTGATAATAAAGATTCATCGGCATCTCTTTAAATTCAACAACCACACGTATTTCTTTTTCCTTCATACGTTTACCTGTACGAATGTAGAAGGGCACACCTGCCCATCTAAAGTTATCGAGCATAACTTTAGCAGCAACAAATGTAGGTGTATTACTTTCTGGATTTACATTTTCTTCATCACGATATCGTTTTACTTTTTCGCCGTTTATTTCACCGACATCATATTGTCCTCGAACGAAATAGCTTCTTACGTGTTCAGGCTGAATTTTACGGATAGAACGAAGTGCCTTTACTTTTTCATTCCGAATATCTTCAGATGATAATGAAATAGGAGGCTCCATTGCAAGAAGTGAAACAATTTGTAACATGTGATTTTGTACCATATCTTTTAAAGCGCCACTATTATCGTAATAGCCACCACGGTCTTCAACACCTAAAATTTCTGAAGAAGTGACTTGAATATTTGAGATATATTTATTATTCCATAACGGTTCAAACATTGCATTGCTAAATCGAATTACTTCGATGTTTTGCACCATATCTTTACCAAGATAATGGTCAATTCGATAAATTTCCTCTTCTTTAAATGATTTTCTTAGCTGATTATTTAGTTTTTCAGCAGAAGCAAGATCTTTACCGAAAGGTTTTTCAATAATTAAGCGTTTAAATCCTTTTGTTTTTGTCAGTCCGCTAGATTTTAAGAAATCTGATACAGTACCAAAAAATTCTGGTGCCATTGCTAAATAGAATAGACGGTTACCATTTAAGTTATATTGTGCATCTAAAGATTCAGAGAGTGTCAGCAGCGCGTCATAACTTTCTTTATTATTAACGTCATGAGACTGGTAATAAACATGTTCCATAAATTCATCGATTTTATGTGTATCTTTAACAAATTTTTCGATAGATGATTTAATTTCAGCTCTGAATTTTTCATTCGTCCAGTCACGTCGTCCAATACCAATGATTGCAACATGCTCATTCAAGTTATCTTGCTGATAAAGGTGGAATAACGATGGGAATAACTTGCGGTGACTTAAATCACCTGTTGCACCGAAAATTGTTATTAAACAGGGAATATTTTGCTTTTCAATATCCAAAATAAATACCTCGATTCTATTAAAGTCTATTTTATTTTTTCATACAATGCCTAAAAAAACAATTAAAACATGCTATAATGACGTGATGAAATAAAAGGTGGTAGAAAAATGAAAATAACTTTTTTAGGGACAAGTGCAGGTTTACCAACTAAAGAAAGAAATACACAAACGATCATACTTTCTCTTGCACCGTTAAATAATACGTTCTGGTTATTTGATGCGGGTGAAGCTTGTCAACATCAGATATTACATACAAATATTAAACTTGGAAAATTGGATCATATCTTTATTACACATCTGCATGGCGATCATATTTTTGGATTACCGGGTCTTCTGACGTCAAGAAGCTTTCAAGGTGGAGAAAATAAACCTTTAAAAGTATTTGGTCCAAAAGGAATTAAAGCATACATCGAAACGACACTGTTAATTTCAGGTTCTCACTTGAATTATCCGCTTGAAATCATCGAAATTGCTGATGGAGACGTCTTATATATCAATCAGATAAAGGTGAATGTAGGAATGTTAAAACATGGTATAGATTCATTTGGATATCGTATCCAGTTTCCGGACACAGAGGGTAATTTAATCTCGGATAAGTTGATTGAAGCAGGCATTCAGCCGGGTCCAATTTATCAACAGTTTAAAATGCAGGAATTCGTTGAGGTAGATGGTATCATTTATGAAACGAAAAACTACCGAAATCCAAATAAACCTGGTAAGATTATTACGATATTTGGTGACACAATGCCATGTGAAGCAGAAATAGCTCTGGCAAAAAATGCAGATGTTATCGTACATGAAAGTACATATTTAGAGGGTGACCTGGATTTGAGTCATAAATATTACCATAGTCATATTGATGACATAGCAAAACTTGTTGCACAATCGCATGCAAAAAAAGTATTGATCAATCATGTGAGTAATCGTTATGATTTACAGGATATTGCATTATTGAAAGATGTAATACAGCATAAATATCCGGATATGGTATTTGAAATTGTGAAGGACTTTGATAGTTTTGAAATATAAATAATGCGCACTCAATTATCTGAGCGCGCATTATTTATATGTATCCCTATATTTATTTTCCTAATTCTTTACTGCGATTTAAAGCTTCGTTCAAGCAATCTACAAAAATTGCTTCGATAGGATGTTTCGCTAAGGCATCCAGTCCTGCCTTCGTTGTACCACCCTTTGAAGTGATATTTTCACGTAACTGATCAAGAGACAGTTCACTATTTTCAAGCATTCTTGCTGTACCGATAATCAATTTACGTACCGCAATATCAGTGTCTTCATGTGATAAGCCAAGTTGATTAGCTGCATTGATATACTGTTCATACATATAGTATAAAAATGCAGGGCCACTACCTGTAATTGCAGTAACATCATGTAATGAATCTTCTTCAACTTCAATTGAAGTACCAAAAGCATCAAGTAAATCAAATAAAAGCTGTTTATCACTTTCTTCAAAATTATCAGAGAAAGATATACCAGTCACTGACTGCTGTACATGCGCATTTGTATTCGGCATGATACGTGCAACTGGATTTGATGTCTGAAGCTTTGTCTTGATTTGATTTATTGGTACACCAGCCATCATAGAAACAAATTTATTGTGTGCATTATGATGAGGTTGAATACGCTCAACAAGCGAATCAAAGTCATGAGGCTTAACAGCTAAAAATACAAAATCAGCATTTGATAATAATTCAACATCGTCATAGCTATATTGTGTATTTAATGTACTGTTTAATCTTTTTAATTCTTCAATGTCACTTCTATTTGTTAAGTATATATCTTCACCTTTTACTGTATTACTTTCTATCAAGCCTGTAAAAATTGCGCTCGCCATATTACCTGAGCCGTAAAATACGATTTTCATGTCACATGCCTCCTGGAATCTTTGTTAGTATTATTATAAGATTGTAGTGGATAAAACACAATTTTGACACAAAATAAATTGTTAAAATAAAAGGGTGGTATACATATTGATTGGAAAAAATGCATTGATTACAGGTGCTACAAGTGGTGTAGGTTTGAAGTTAACAGAGATTTTATTATCGCGTGGCGTCCATGTAACTGCTGTTGGAAGACGTATAGAACAACTAGATGTTCTAAAAAATAAGTATGATAATCTGGTGGTGCACAGAGTAGATTTGGTTAACGATGATGAGTACGAACAATTTTTAAAATGGATTGATGGGCAAGGATCATTTGATTATCTAATCAATTGCGCTGGATTTGCAGAATACGGATCATTAATTGATCAAAGTGACGAAGTTATTGCAGATATGATACATGTCAATTTAACGCAGACCGTTATTCTTACGAAACATGTTCTACATAAAATGAATCCAGGAGGCATGGTTGTTACGATTGGTAGTCTTTCTGGCAAAGTAACGACGCCATTTGGTGCTATATACGCCGCTTCAAAATCAGGAATAAATCAGGTAATGAACGCATTACGACTGGAACAAAGTCATATTCATTTTTTAACTGTTAATACGGGACCAGTAAATACACAATTTATTCAGAAGGCAAATAAGGGTAAACCAATGAATCAGTTAGCAGAGCAGGTACAACTAGATGTCGATCAGTTAAGTAAGCAAATAGTAAATGCAATGATTGATAAAAAAGCAGAACTTAATCTACCAGTTTGGATGGATTCTGGTCTAAAGGCTTACGCACTTGCGCCAAGAAGATTTGAAAAAATATTTAAAAGATATTTTATGACAAAAAAATAACAGGTGTAAGCTACACTTGTTATTTTATCTTTATTTTTTTGTTATGTCATTATTATTTCTTCTTTTTTATTTTATGTTTTTCATTCGCTTTAATGTGCGTATTGTCATTTTTCGGTGGCAATAAGTCAAATGTTGTTAAGAAATGTTCCACTTTGTTCTTATATGAAATTGGATTAACGTTATAACTTGCAGCGTGTCCGCCATGTTCTGGGTACCAGCGCATCTTAGGGCCACGTTTCTTATTATAAAGATCGACAGAGTGCGTATAAGGAATAAATACATCTGGTTTAGAATGGATAAACAAGATAGGCTGCTCAACATTTTGGATGACATCTATCGGTGATACTTGTTTCAGTGAAAAATGTGTTCTCATTTTCAGTACCTGATTTAAGGCTGATAATACAAAGCCACTTCCAAATGATGATTTCTGTTCTATGATTTGTGTCAATAATCGAGCAAAATTAGAAAATGCACAATCTGAAACATAGAATGCTGCTTCATTCGCTAATTCTCCAGCATAAAGTAATGTTGTAACTGCACCCATTGATTCACCATGGACACCGAAAGTAATATCATAACCATATTGTTCTTTTAAAAATGCAATAACAGATTCTAAATCTGTCTTTTCGTAATAGCCATATGTGCTGTGATTACCACCACTTTCCCCATGTCTGCGATGATCAAAGATAATACCATTAAATCCTAGCTCATTAAACATATTTAGATATTTTATGCTCGTAATTTTATTTTCAGTTACACCATGACAGAATACCATCCAGTGCTTATGTTCATATGGCTTTACAACAGTAGCACTTAAGTTGTAGCCATTGCGTGAAGGGATAGTAACGTTAAGCGGTTGCTTTGCGTTAAATGCTTCAACATCTAATCGTTTCGCTTTAATTTCACGTCGACGTATGACTTCAACGTCACGCAATTTAAAATTTAAGACATAGTTTGAAGCGACCAATCCAACGATGCTAGAAGTAATACCTGATGCGAGTGATACACCGAGTAACGTTCTTGTTAGTAGTTTATTGTTCATAATAAATGATCCTCGTAGTGTAAGTTTTTGAATGCCTCAACTATTTTGTTAAGCTTTTGTTTGTCAATGGGATGTTTAATTGAAGTATCATATGCTTTAACATTTGCCTGCAACTGATCAACACTCGATGCGCCATTTACAATTGAAGCAACAGGGTATGAAGTTAAATATTGATATACAGCCTGTTGTAACGGCGCAATTGTAGTAGCTGCATCAAGACTTTGTCTTAATTCTTCCTGAGTTAATCCTAAAATACCTGATTCAAATTTTTTCTCTAATATTTCATCATATTTTTCAGTTAATAAACCTTTCATCAATGGTCCACGAGTCAAAACTTGCACGTCTATTGATTGTATAGATTCAATTAAATCAGTAGGACGATTGTCAATTAGGTTAAACTGCATCATGATCGTATCAATATTACTATGCTTTAAATAATAATCGATGACATTTGGTCGAATAGAACTAATGCCGTATGCACGAATAAGACCATCTTTTTTTAGTTGTTCAAATGTTTCGATGGTTTCATCCTTATTATCTTCAATCATACCGCCATGCAGCATATATAAATCTAAATAATCCGTTTCAAGACGTTTCAGACTTTCATGAATGCTTTGTGTAATATGAACTTTAGAAGGATCCCACACAACTTCATCATTTAACATATTAAATCGATTACCCACTTTTGACGCTAAAGTGATCTGATCACGCTTTTTAGAATGTTTAATGAAATGGCCGATATTTTTTTCGTTCTGTCCTTTTTGATACAGGTCAGCAGTGTCAATGTACGTAACACCTAAATCCACTGCCTGATCAAGAATATATTGACTGTCAAGTGCATCCTGAGGGAGATTCATCGCACCGAGTCCCAGTTCAGAAAACTTTATGCCACTTTTTGTAGTATTAAATTTCATGTCTTTCCCTCCATTCGTTATAATAAATATAGTTTAACATGTACAAAAAGGAGAGTGTATTAATATGGATCTAACAGAACGCACACGATCAAAAGAAACGATACTAGACGGTAAGGTGTTGACTGTCGAGAGACACCAGGTTGAATTACCCAATGGTAAGGAAAGTACAAGGGAAGTTGTACTGCACCCAGGCGCAGTTGCAGTGATTGCGATGAAACAAAATAAATTACTACTTGTAGAGCAATTCAGAAAAGCACCTGAAGAAAATTTAATCGAGATCCCTGCTGGTAAAGTTGACCCAGGTGAAGCAAGACGTGATACTGCACTGCGTGAACTAGAAGAGGAAACTGGTTATACTTCAAAGACGATGGAACTGGTTAATGAGTTTTATGTTTCACCCGGATTTTGTAATGAGTTCATTTCACTATTTGAAGCTGGTGAACTTATAGAATCTCATAACCTTGAAGCGGATGAAGATGAATTTGTATTGAAACACTGGTTAACAATAGAAGAGGCTAATAACTGGATAAAATCAGGTAAGATTAAAGATGCGAAGACGATAATAGCAATTCAATATTTGCTATTATCAATGAAATAATATTAGATTATAATAATTCTAAAAAAGGCATTATTTTTCTTGCTTTAATTCTCAATTACTGATATTTTATATATATCAATCGTAACCTTTAGGAGTGTTAGTAATGCAGGAGAGAATCAATAGAATAAAGGAGCAATTACATGATGCTTCTTATAAATTAACCCCTCAAAGGGAAGCGACAGTGACCGTATTATTAGAAAATGAAGCTGATCATTTGAGTGCAGAAGATGTTTTCCTAAAAGTAAAGGAACGTGCACCTGAAATTGGTCTCGCAACTGTATATCGTACTTTAGAATTATTAGCTGAATTGAAGATTGTTGATAAGATTAATTTTGGAGATGGCGTTGCACGTTTTGATTTAAGAAAAGAAGGTGCAAAACACTTTCACCATCATCTTGTATGTATGAGTTGTGGAGACGTGGATGAAATAGAAGAAGATTTACTGGATGAAGTTGAAAAGAAAGTAGAATCGGATTATCATTTCTTAATAATGGATCATCGTTTAACTTTCCATGGTATTTGTAAAAAATGTACTGAAAAAGGCGTTCAACCTGAAGACCTTGATAAAAAAATAACAGAATAAATTGAAATGCAGATGATAATTTCATCTGTATTTTTTTATATTTTTAGTTGATTATATAATTATTATGGTAAACTAGGAGTTGAGGTGTTGATATGCAAACAATAATAGACGAATTTCTACATTTTATAATGATCGAAAAGGGATTGAGTAAGAATACGATAGCAGCCTATCGTAGAGATTTAAATCATTATCAGGCTTTTTTAGAAGAAGAGAAAATCGGTAATATTGATAACATCGATCGATATACGATCACATTATTTTTAGGTTATTTAAAAGATCAGGGCAAATCTGCAAAAACGTTAGCTCGCGTTTCAGCGACTATTAGAGGATTTCATCAGTTTGCTTTGAGAGAAAAATATGCGGTTAAAGATCCTACTGTTATTCTTGAAGCACCAAAATATGAACGTAATCTACCTGATATTCTTTCTATAGAAGAGGTTGATAAATTTTTATCGACACCAGATACATCAAAGCTTACCGGAAAGCGTGACCAGGCAATGCTTGAACTGTTATATGCTACTGGTATGCGTGTATCAGAGCTAATAAATTTAAACGTAGATGATGTGAATACAATCATGGGATTTGTTCGTGTGTTCGGTAAAGGTAATAAAGAACGTATTATTCCTATTGGAGATAACATGATTAAATTGTTGGAGACGTATATCCAGTCTACGCGCTATAAGATGCTCAAAAAAGAAATGACAGACAGTCTATTTCTAAATTTTCATGGAAAACGACTTACACGACAAGGTTTCTGGAAGATAATGCGCCAAATTAAAGTTGAAGCAGGTATTGACAAAAAATTAACGCCACATACATTACGCCATTCTTTTGCAACACATCTTTTAGAAAATGGTGCAGATTTACGTGCTGTTCAGGAAATGTTAGGTCATGCAGATATTTCAACAACACAACTATATACCCATATCAGTAAGAAACAAATAAGGGAAGTGTATAAAAATACACATCCTAGAGCATAAGGAGAAAATATGAGTAAACAAAGACAAATTCAAAGAAATCAAGAGAAACATAAATCAGAAAATGATAGAAAAAAACAAGTTTTTGCGCCAAAAGACACGCATGAAATTAATACTCAGATTAATCAGGAAAATGATCCAAAGCAAAATAAAAATAACTGGATATTATTTGGTTTTATCGCTTTGATGTGTATCATTTGGGGTATCCTGTACTGGATATTTATCGTTTAAAGCAAGTTGTCTCGCATGAATGACTTCAGATCTATCACGCAGTTTATGCTTATGAATGATTGCTTGTGTAGGTTCGCAGTAATAATTTGTATCTATTGCATCAATAACAGGCAGTGTGATAGGTTGATAAGTTAAATTCTGTTGAATAGCAGATAATTGCTCTATTAAAACAGAAATATTGAGATATTCAGATAAGAAGTTTGAATTCATTTCAAGTAACAGTATCGTTTTTTTGATTAATGTAGTGGCACCACGTTTATTTTGACGTCTTAAATGATACATGGCAGTTGCGAGCATTATAAGTGCCACTTCAGGATCCTGTTTAGTGAAAGGTGATTTTTGTTTCCAGGCATCCTCCATAATTTCATGACATTCAAAATAATCCCGATGCACATGAAATTGAATAATATAATCAGAAAATGCTTGTTTGAATAATGCATGCATAAGAAATCCTCCAGAAGTAAGGTGAATATATGTACGAAGTAAAATTAGCTTCATTTGAAGGTCCGTTAGACTTACTCCTTCATCTCATTCAGAAATATGAAATAGATATTTATGATATATCGATGAAAGTTTTAACTGAACAATATATTAATTATATCAAAAATGTTGACGATCTAGATATTAATCAACATGGTGATTATTTAGTAATGGCAAGTGAGTTATTAAGAATCAAGAGTAAAACATTATTACCCGATACAAATGTAGATGAAAGTGAAATCATCGAAGATCCACGTGAAGATTTGATGCGACAATTATTAGAATATCAAAATTACCGTTTATATGCTGATATTTTAAAAACGAAAAAAGAGTCACATGAAAAATATTTTGTCAAACGTAGCAATGATTTGTCCCATTTCGAGAATGCAAAACAAACACCGATACACATTGAACTTACCGATTTAATCACTGCATATCAGAAAGCAAAGCAACGTCGTAAAAAGATTGCCAGTGAATCTGTTAGTGTAGCCCGAGATACTTACTCCATGGAAGAAGCGATTGAGACAGTGACACATGCATTATCTCAAAAAAAGAAAATTACTTTTGATGATTTTGTTTCATTTTCTGAAACAAAAACACAGGTTGTAACTTTGTTTCTGGCCATTCTGGAACTTATAAAAAATAATAAGATCAATGTTTATCAATCTAATGATTTTGGTGAAATTGAGATTGAAAGAGGAAAAAACTATGTCGAATGAAAAAATTAATGTCATACTAGGACTATTATATGCAGTAGGTGATGAAGGTGTTGAAATTGAACAACTTGCAGAGATTATGGAACTTACACCAATACAATTATCTGATATTGTAAGTGCGTATAATCATGAAATTTTTGAAATACAAAAGTTAGGATCAAAATACTTTCTGATGACCAATGAGACTTTAAATCCTTACCTGGAAGATCTGGTTACTGCTACAAATGAAAAGAAATTAACGCAGGCTTCACTCGAAACTTTAGCAATAATTGCATATAATCAACCTGTAACGCGTCATGATATTGAAATGATGCGTGGTGTGAATAGTGATGGACCTGTAAAAACATTGATTGAGAGAGGTCTGGTAAAAAGTACAGAAGTACATGGTGAGCGTGCAAGACAATTAGCAACGACTGAATTCTTCCTGATGACATTTGGTCTTACATCTTTAGATGATTTACCGAGAGATGAGATGATGACAAGTGATGCAAGTGAAATGGAATTATTCTTTAAAAATTTAAATGAAGAGGATGAATAATATGGGAGAACAATTAGAAAGATTACAAAAAGTCATCGCTAAAAGTGGTGTGACTTCACGTCGTAAAGCAGAAATTTTGATTACAGAAGGTAAAGTTACCGTTAATGGCGAGACTGTAACTGAACTTGGTACAAAGGTAAGTTCAAAAGACCGTGTAGAAGTAGAAGGCATTCCTTTAGAAAATCCAGAAAAGATATATTTATTGTTCCACAAACCAACAGGTGTGATTACGAGTGTCTCTGATGATAAAGGTCGAACAGTTGTAACTGACTATTTTCCGCAGCTGGACTTAAGAATATTTCCTGTTGGTCGTCTTGATTATGAGACAAGTGGTTTATTATTACTGACAAACGATGGTGATTTTGCCAATCAGATGACCCATCCGAAATACAAGATGAAGAAAAAATATGTTGCTAAATTAAAAGGATTTCTGTTAAGAGAACAAGTTAAAGAATTAGAACGTGGTATTATGCTTGAAGACGGAAAGACGGCTCCAGCAATTGTGAAAGTGAAGTCCCAGGACAAATTAAAGGATACTACTTTAGTAGAAATAACAATTCATGAAGGACGTAATCGCCAAGTGCGACGTATGTTTGCTCATTTCGGTCATGAGGTTGTGAAATTATCTCGTATTGAATACGGACCGTTAACACTTAAAGGATTAAATGCAGGAGATGCTAGAGAACTTACACCTCATGAAGTCAAAACATTACGTAATATGAGTTTGAATAAATCATAAAATTCACATAGTTGCCACAGATAATCATTGCGTAAATGATATAATGTAATGTGACATTTTGAATAGAGAAGGGGTTAAGCATGGCGAAACAGCAAAAAAAATGGATTCAATATATAGTGACTTTCTTTATTTTACTCGCAATAATTTTTATCATCTATGTTTCTGTAACGAAAGATGGCGAAAAAGTTGTGAAAATAGGTGATGATGCGCCAGTATTTGAATTGAAAACATTAGATGGCGATAAAGTAAATTTAAAAGATTATCGTGGTAAAGGACTAGTACTTAATTTCTGGGGGACTTGGTGTGAACCTTGTTTAGAAGAAATGCCGGATTTAAACCGTGCACATAATGTGTACAAAAATCAAGATGTTGAAGTATTAACGATTCACGTTAAGAACAGTCCACAACAAATTAAACAGTTCTTCAGTGCTTTAGACGAAGAAGTAACTTTACCAGTTGGTTTAGATAATGGTGATGTTATGGAAGCATATAATGCGAATGATTTACCGAATACGTATATCATTGATAAAGATGGGAAGATCGTTGCACACCATAAAGGTCAAATGTCAAAACAAGATATTCAGAAATATATGGAAATGGTAAAACCATAAAAGGAGGATGACGATGCAGGAACAATCGATTAAATGTGTTTGTGGTCATGTTAACCCTCCTGGTACTCAGTTATGTCAAAACTGCGGCCGATTGATCAATGACAGCTATGATAAAAAGAAAACAACAGATGTCATGCGTTATGACGGTCAGGCAGTGAGAAGTAAGACAAAGAATAAAACATTGTTAGATAAAGTATGGATTTTTTTCAGCTCGGTTAAAGTTGGTGTGATATTACTTGTATTAACAGTTTTAGCATCAGCACTAGGGACAATGTTTCCTCAGGAATATTTTATTCCGGTAGGTGAAGATCCATCAACTTTTTATAAAGATAAATACGGTACTTTAGGATATATCTATTATAAACTTGGATTAGATAACCTATATACATCTTGGTGGTATTTAATACTACTTGCGCTTGTAGCATTTTCAATTATTGCTGCAAGTATAGACCGAGGCATTCCATTACATAAATCGCTTACGCGTCAGACGGTGAAGAAACATCCAACGTACTTTAATCGTCAGAGGTTGACACTAGATGTACCGACGACAGTTGATCAGGCGGCTCTTGTAAATGCTTTAGCGCAGAGAAAATACAAAGTTAGAACAGATGGCACAGCAATATTAGCTGAAAAAGGCCGTTTAAGCCGTTATGGTCCTTATATTAATCATACTGGGCTAATCATTTTGTTAGCCGGTGCTATGCTTCGTTTTATTCCAGCATTTTACGTGGATGAATTTGTTGGTGTTGCAGAAGGTGAAACGAAGAGTATACCTGGAACTGAAAATACGTATTATATAAAAAACAATAAATTTATTTTTGAACAATACGATGCAGAATCTATTTCAAATATTAATGGTAAAGCTGCGGATTCCAGAATGAACAAAATTGCTAAAAATTACGAATCTCAAGTTACCATCTATGAGAATAAAGCTGATAAATCAGTTGTCGGTGCTGAACCAAAATTAGCACAAATTAAAGATGATAGTGTCAAAGTGAACCATCCGGTTAAATTTGCAAATTTTGCGTTATATCAAAATAGTTTCGATCAGTCTCAACTTAAAACAATGACGTTTAAAGTTGAAGACATCAAGACAGGCAAACCTATCGGTAAAACATTTGAAGTTGCACTTGATAATCCGGACAAACAATACAAAGTAAGTAAAGATTTAACAGTGAGTCTGAAAAACTATGCTCCAGATTTCAACGGTATTGCGGATAACGGAACTTTATTAACAAGTTCGCCAATACCGAACAATCCAGCTTTTGTCTTTGGTGTAGAAGATAAAAATAAGAAACCTGAATATAGTTTACTTAAAATTCGTTCTTCACAAGACATTACTAAAAATAATCAATATGCAGTTAAATTTGTGAGTGCGACGAATAAAACGATTACTTATTTAACAGTAAAGAAAGATTTAACGTTACCTATTCTATTTATTGGTTTTTCAATATTTTTAATAGGTCTTGCCATTGGATCTTATATTCACCACCGTCGTATCTGGATTGAAACGAAAGATGGATTTAAATTAGCAGCACATACAAATAGAAATTATTATGGGTATTCTAAAGACATTAACAGTATGTTAGAACCTTTCAATTTACCGAAAGTTAACGATAAATATGCGGATACGGAGGAAGAAAATGAATAGTGAAGCTTTATTAAATATCAGTAGTACTTCATTGTATGCTGCATTTATTTTATATTTAATCGCGATATTACCATTCTCAGCAAGTATTAAAGCGAAATCGAAGAAAAGTGAAAAAATTGCAGTAACCTTAACGATTATAGGATTTATTATGCAACTCGTCTATTTTGTTACACGATGGATTGCTGCAGGTCATGCCCCGGTAAGTAATATGTACGAATTCCTGACGATGTTCGGTATCATGATGGTCGGTGGATTTTTAGTACTATATTTCTTATATCATACACCTATACTAGCGTTATTCTCATTACCGATTGCAATGCTTGTCATTGTCTATGCCAGTATGTTCTCGCGTGATGTATCACCACTTATTCCGGCATTACAAAGTAACTGGCTGGCAATTCATGTAATTACAGTGACAATCAGTTATGGTATTTTATCTGTAAGCTCAGTAGCAGGTTTAATATACTTATTACGTTATGTTGATGCGAATGAAAAATCAAAAGATGCTTTCTGGTTAGAGGTTGTAATGTATTTCATTACACTTGTGATAGCTTTCATTTTAACGACAATCGTAATGAAAGGTATCGTTCATTATCAGGAAGATTATTATTATTATGATAAAAATGATAATAAGACAATCGCTGAATATCATTTGCCAGGATTAGTAACATTTAAAGATAGTATTCCTGTTGAAAAAATTAAAGGGACAAAACAAGATTACAAAGAAGTTAAAAGATTCAATACGGGTATTGAATTACCGCCAGTAATAAATGCACAAAAGTTAAATACAGTAGTTTGGTCTGTTATCATTGGTACAATATTATATGGACTGTTAAGATTAGTGTTAAGAAAAACATTATTTGCTGTAGTTAAACCATTAACGAATAAAGTATCACTCCAGTTGATGGATGAAATTTGTTATAGATCAGTAATTATTGGATTCCCATTATTTGCATTAGGTGGTTTATTATTTGCAAGTATTTGGGCACAAATTGCCTGGAGTAGATTCTGGGGTTGGGACCCTAAAGAGGTTTGGGCTTTAATTACATTCTTATTCTATGCTATCTTCCTGCATCTGCGTTTAGGAAGAGGTTGGGAAGGTAAGAAAAGTGCCTGGCTTGCTGTGGTAGGTATGGCAATCATTTTATTCAATGTCATTGCAGTCAATCTTATTATTGCAGGTCTACACTCATACGCTTAAATTAAAGGAGTAATCGATATGAAACAAACGATATTGATCGTTGATGATGAAGACAGAATCAGAAAACTAGCTAAAATGTATCTCGAGCGTGAAGGTTTTGAGACAGTTGAAGCAAGTGATGGCGAAGCAGCATTAGAACTTGCTTTGAATCAGAATTTCCATTGTATATTACTTGATATTATGCTGCCAGGAATAGATGGTATTGAAGTGTGCAGGAGAATACGAGAAGAAAAAACGACACCGATTATTATGCTCACGGCAAAAGGTGAAGAGCATAATCGCGTTGAAGGTTTTGAAATTGGCGCCGATGATTATATCGTTAAACCTTTCTCACCACGTGAAGTAGTATTACGTGTAAAAGCAATTTTACGTCGTGCTCAACCGACAATGTATTTAAAGCAGGATTCACATGCGAAAGACTTAATTGTATTTGATTCTTTAGTGATTGATAATGATGCACATCGTGTTATGGCTGAAAATCAGGAAGTTAATTTGACACCAAAAGAATATGAATTACTATTATTTTTAGCTAAAAGTCCAGATAAAGTTTTCGACCGTGAACAATTACTGAAAGATGTTTGGCATTATGAGTTTTATGGAGATTTACGTACAGTAGATACACATGTAAAACGTCTTCGTGAAAAATTAAATAAAGTTTCACCAAAAGCTGCTGATATGATCCACACGGTATGGGGTGTTGGCTATAAGTTTGAGGTGAAAGAATAATGCGCTATTTTAATAGCGTAGTAATTAAACTGTGGTTAACTATTTTGTTTATAGTGACTGCAGTTTTAATTATATTATCTGTCTCTTTAATGGGTTTCTTTAATTCTTATTTGAAGAGCGAGTCAGGACATACGCTAAAGCAGCAAGCTGAGAAAGCCGAACTCGTATTAACGAGTCATCACGATCAAAGTGATGCATTAACTTATGTGAAAGAATTAATAGAAAATCCTGCCGGCATTATTATTGTTCAGAATAAATCTGATTTAGATGTTACATATGAAGATCCGTTAAAACAATTAATGGTCGATGAAATCAAGGAAAATGATGCATTCGATAAAGTTTTTGTTAAAGATGAATATGTCGTCAAGGATATTAAAGTAAATTATCAGGATAATAGACATGAGTTTATTCTGATTGGCTATCCTTCTCAAGCTTTTAATCATGAAGATAGCGGTATATTTATTTATCAAGATGCTAATTCTATGGATGATGCACAAAATTATATTACTTTCATTATTTTTATCGTGGCTATGTTATTACTGATACTCACTACAATCTTTGCATTTTTCTTATCCAATAAGATTACAAAACCATTGTTACAATTAAAGTCAGCTGCTTTTAATCTCGCAAGAGGTGAGCGTAATAATAAAATAGCTGTATATTCCAGAGATGAGATTGGTGAATTAGCACTTGCGTTTAATAAGATGGAACAGGAGATTACATTAAATATCAGTAAAATTTCACAGGAACGTAATTTAAGAGATCGCTTAATCAATGCAATGGAAGACGGCGTTTTAAGCTTTAATATGGATCTTGAAAAACAGCTGGAAAATCCGATGGCAGAGAAATTTTTAGATGATATTTCACAAGAAGACACAGATGTATTAAGTAAACTCGTGAATCAGGTAATGCAATCTGATGAAACAATATATCATGAAATTTCTACGTTTAATAAGCATTATGTACTCATCATCTCACCCGTCAAAAATACGACACAGGGACAAAATAATGGTGCTGTCGTAATTATTCGTGATATGAGTGAAGAGAAAAAGATAGATATGATGAAACAGCAGTTTATCGCAAATGTTTCTCATGAATTACGTACACCAATTCAAATGTTACAAGGGTATACTGAGGCAATATTAGATGGTATTGTGGTCGAAAAAGATGATGTTGATGAATTTTTAAATATTATTCTCGATGAATCTAAACGATTAAACAGATTGGTTAATGAATTAATAAATGTTGCGCGTATTGATGCCGGAGAAACAACGTTAAATAAAGAAATGATGGATATTTCGCCTTTACTTGAAAAAAATATTCAGAACTTTAAGCAGAGTGCTATTGAACATAAAACAACATTACAATTAGATTTACAGCATACAAAAGAGGTAGCAATTGATTATGATAAGATATTCCAGGTTATTACAAACCTTCTGGATAATGCAATGCGTTATACAAAGAGTGGAGACACTATAAAAATTTCAACATATAATGATTCTAGCAACCTGTATATCCAAATATCTGATACGGGTGTCGGTATCGCTAAAGAACATATCAATCATATATTTGAAAGATTTTATAAAGTAGATCAGGCAAGAACACGCGGTAAGCACGGTACTGGTTTAGGTTTATTTATCGTAAAAGCTATCATTGAAAAACATCATGGCGAAATTAATGTTGAAAGTGAGCAGGGTATTGGCACAACATTCACGATTTCAATTCCGTTAGTTGACACGGAGCAGTAGTTTGGTACAATGATTTATGGCAATAGCCAAAATACACATTCATCTTCGGGGTCGGTGAAATTCCGAGCCGGCGGTAAAAGCCCGCGACCTGCATTATGCAGCTGATTTGGTGTAATTCCAAAGCCGACAGTACAGTCTGGATGGGAGAAGATGGAGGTCAGAGTTTCGTCAAGTTAATTTGTCCTCCTGATTCAAAGATGAAGTAAGGAGAATTTATGACAAAATTGAATAGAACTAGAAGTCTGATACTGATCAGTTTATTAAGTGCAATTGCATTCATACTGATGTTTTTAAAAGTACCAGTACCTTTCTTACCACCGTATTTAACGATTGACATCAGTGATTTACCGGCAATTATTGCACTTTTTACTGTTGGACCTGTTGGTGCAGTACTAATTGAGTTCATTAAGAACATACTTAACTTCGTAATGAATATGACTGATCCTGTTGGTCCTGTTGCTAACTTTTTAGCAGGGACGTCGTTTATCATAATACTGTATGTTATTACAAAAGGAAGATTTAATAAGATAATACCAGCATTTATCAGTGCTACAATCGTAATGACGATTGTGATGAGTATTCTGAACTATTTCGTGTTATTACCAATGTATGGCATGATTATGAATTTGAATGATGTTGTCAAGAACATTCAGGTTATCGTAACAGCTGGTATTATTCCTTTTAATATTATTAAAGGATTATTACTGACAATTCTATTCTATATTATTGTTAGACCTTTAGTACCGTTACTTAAAAAACAGATGAAAATTAATGAGTAATCATTAATCGCATAAAACATAACTTGACAAAAAAGCTTGAAGTTCGATTTGAACTTCAAGCTTTTTAATATTATTATTCAAATTTAAGCGCGTCGCCATCGAATGATTCATCTGCAACTTTAATTGAATCAGTGGGACATCCTTCAAATGCATCGATCATATCTTCTTCTAATTCTTCCGGTATTTCCTGAGTTCCTTGGTTATCATCTAAAATAACATAGGCAATACCTTCATCATCATAATCATATATATCAGGTGCTGCTGCACCACAAGCACCGCAAGCGATACATGTATCCATATCAACGATCGTATATTTACCTGCCATATTTTTTCGCCTCCTCACACTTTCATGCTACACTAGTTATAACATACATAACTATTTTAGTGATAGTTAAGCACATTTTCAACAAAAATATTTCAGGGTGACAAAATGAAATCGATTAATCGTTATATAAAGTCGCATTACTTACCAGACAAATCAGTTAAAAGTTTATGGAAATTATTAATTGGTGCAAGAACTCAGCAAACTTATTTCGACGCAGTGATGCAGGATTTATTACCAGTTTATGAATTGTATCCAAATGTTTCATTTGAGGCTGTCACTCGACTCGTTCGTAATGATAGTGAGGAAAATATCAGTCTTAATAATAATCTCAAACTATATCCATATTTTTACTATGCAAGTGAGCTATCTTTTTCTTCATTTGTATTATTGCTTCAAACAGTTTCAGAATATCTCTATCATTCTTCAGACTATTTACCAAGTTCAAATCGTTTATTTATACAACAACATGTTAAGCAACTATTTACGAAAATTAAAAAAGAAGATCAATTTATTCAGTTAGCCCAGGAAGTTGATGATTTATCGCAGTATATCTTTAAATCAACTGGTAGCTGTTATTTTATACATTTTCTGCATGGTCATCAAATAAGACCTGATAGTTATGAACAATTATCTAAACAATTTAACTTAAGTATTGATGAGATAAAATCTCAAATGATCACCGAAAAGAATTTGATGCTTCATGCATTTAAGACGCGTGAATATAAGTTATTAAGTTATTTATATGTCAGAACGCCACTGCATATCAATACGAGTGATACGTATCAGCGATTAATTAATGGCGACTCAATAGATATGATTCAGCGAAATAAATCAGTAAGAATACATACGATACAGGATCATATTATTGAAATATTGATTAAAGACTATCCTCTGGATATTTCAAATCATCTATCAGAACAAGAATATATAACCATCAAAGAAATTATCGAAAACAATCGATACGGGAAACTAAAGACATTGTATGAAATTTCGCCGATAAAGGATTATTTCAAACTAAAAATCGCAATCGTAAAATATAAAATGGAGCAATGCAAATGAATGCAATCAATAAAATTTTACAAGAAACTTTTGGTATAGAAAGCTTACGAGAAAATCAAATTGAAATTGTTCAAAAGATTCTTGAGGGACATGATGTATTAGCGCTTCTTCCGACAGGTTCTGGGAAATCTCTAACTTTCCAATTGCCGATGCTGGTAAATAATAAAAAGACCATAGTCATATCGCCATTAATTGCATTAATGGAAGATCAGGTTATGCAGCTTAAACAAAAAAAGATCAAAGCATGCTGTATACATAGTCAGTTAGATGATATGGACAAACAATTATTACTATCTCGTATTGAGACATATGATTTTATATATTGTTCACCTGAATGGCTGGTTACAAATGGTCTGAATTATTTAAAGCACTATCGTTGCGAAGCAATTGTAATAGATGAGGCACATTGTATCTCTGAATGGGGGTATGAATTCCGCCCCCATTATTTGATGATTGATGAAATTGTGTCTTATTATGATGCACAGGTTATTGCATTAACCGCCACTGCAAATGATCAAGTGATATATGATATTCAGCACGTTATTAAAAGAGAATTAACAGTAATGGATTATTTAACGGAAAGAGAGAATATCTTTTTATCCGTAGTAAATACAAATGATGATGCAGACAAACTGTCCCTTATTTTAGAAACTTTAAAAGCATCTGCTGCAACTGTTATTTATTTTTCTTCAAAGAAACAAGTTGAATACGTGTATAGATATCTTTTAGAACAAGGTATAATGGTAGAACGCTATCATGCAGATATGCAATATGAAGAAAGAATGTCAGTACAACAACGCTTTATGAATGATGAAATACAGGTGATTTGTGCGACGAATGCATTTGGTATGGGTGTTAACAAATCAAATATTAGAACAGTAATACATTATCATATGCCTAAATCTATTTTTCAGTTTATTCAGGAGATAGGTAGAGGAGGGAGAGATGGTGAATTATCACAATCTATATTATTATATAGTCCAAATGATGAGATCCTTCCATACCGTCTTAATGAATTAAATGAATTGACGCATACTGAGATAGATTTATATTTTCAAGGTGCAGCACTAACTGAGGAAAAGCAGGAATTAATGAATATACTTTCAGCAAAGTATAACAGAGAAGAAATAATACGAAAAATTAGGCAACACCAGTATATGAAGCGAACAGCATTGACACAAATGATTGAATACATTAATGAAAAAAACTGTTTCACACAAAAATTAAATCAATCCAGTTTAAACAAACAAAATGTAAGAGATTTAAAAAGTATGGAGCATGATAATATATTAAAGTGTAAAAGTTGTGCGCAATGCAATGAACAAGTTAAAATCTCCTTTGAACAGCAAAGTTATCATGTTCAAAAAAAGTTCGGAAAAACGCTTCTAAATCAACTGTTTAATGATTTATATGTCTTTACTTAAGCAACATATTTTGTCTATAATAAATATGTATTATTAAAATATTAATTAAGTGGGTGGATATTGTGTCAAGAGATAATTTCAAAGATGAATTTGAAAAAAGTAAACAGAAAATTGAACGAGAAAGACAAGAATTGTCAGACCAAGATCAAGCTGTTGAAAATGAAGCAGTTAATGAAGATAAAGTGGATAGTGAACAAGTCAAAAAAACTGAATCAAATGAAATATTTCCACCACGCGGGGCTTCAAGAAGAAATCGTTCGCAGGAACGAAAAAATCGTGAAAAATCAATTCAACCCGATGAAAAAGTAACTTACGATGCGCAGACAGATAGAGATGCTGTTGAAACTAATGGAGAAGCGGTTAAAGAAAATAAAAAAAGAGACCGCTCAATTATCGCATCAGCTACAGGTGTTGGCGGAAGCGTAGTTGGAAATGTTGCTTCAAATAAAAGTGGAATTCATGGCAATAAAAATACAGCTCAGCAACAGACAGAAAAGGAAGTATCACAAAAAGAATCTAATAATAAGAAGAAAAAAGCTGCTGCAGGTGCAGCGGTAGTTGGTGCGGGTGCAACAGGTACTGTCGCAGCTGCAACATCAGCTAATAAAAAGCAGCATGACCATAAAGAGATTGAAGACAAAAAAGAAGATGATGGTAATGGAATGAAGAAGTATCTACCGTTTCTTGCAGCGATATTATTATTGATACCGATTATTTTCTTATTAAGTAACTTTATTAATAATCAGGATGAAGGTAAACCTAAAACAGAAGAAGTTGTTGTTAACAAAGGTAAAGAAAATAAAGATAAAACTGCAGCAACTAAATCAACAGAAGAAAAAGCATCAGAAGAAAAAGTGGCAGAAGAAAATAATAAAACGACGGAAGATGCTACGACAGAAAGTGCAGTCGCAGAGAATGAAAGTACTGAAGATACTGCTGCAAATTCAAATGATAGCAATACATCAACTAATAATAATGCAGCAACAACAAACAATAACGATGCATCAACAAACAATAGTAATTCAACTACAAATAACAATGCTGATAATACTTCTTCAAATAATACGGGAACAAATGGCGGTGCATCACATGTTGTTGGTGCAAAAGAAAATTTATATCGTATAGCAATTAAATATTATGGAAGTGGATCTCCGGAAAACGTTGAGAAAATCAGAAGAGCAAACGGCATTTCTGGTAACAATCTTTCTGCAGGTCAAACTTTAGTAATACCAGAATAACTATATACAAAGGGGATGGATTTATGTATTTAAAAACGATTATGATTCCGAAAGAAAAATGTTACGTAGCAAATCCAAATGATACGATTAAAAGTGTTTTGGATAAATTAGAACATCATGGAATTGATGGAATGCCTGTAGTAGAAGAAGGGAAATATATGGGTACAGCAACGCGATATGATATATTTAGACATTTCTTCTTTATGAAAACACCAAAATTACGTGATGAATTTATGGAACAAACTAAAATAGGAGAAATTCTTACTTTAGATGAATATAGTGTGAATGACACAACTTTCTTTGAAGAATCATTCTTAACATTACAGGATTTTCCGATTTTGAGTATTATTAATGACCGCAAAGAATTTTTAGGTGTTGTAACACGTTTTGATGTTATGGAACAATTTAAATCTGCATTTGGTATGAGTAAACCTGGTGTTCGTATCGCGATTACTTCTATTGATGCAGAAGGACGTATTAAACGTCTTGCTTCAGCTTTATCTAAATTTAAATTAAATGCCATTTCGTTTGTAACATTTGATGAAACAGACAAAATGCATCGCAGAATGATCGTTAAAGTTGAAGATCATAAAAATATCAAGAAGTTCACTAAATATTTAAAACAAAATGGATTTAAAGTATTAGATATTCAGGAAGATAATTAATAAAAGGGGACTCTTTAGCCGGAGTCTCTTTTTTTCGGAAGGTGAAACGAGTGATTAAGATTGAAAGTATTATTATTGGCGCAGGTCCATGTGGGTTATCTGCAAGTATCGAACAGAAAAAAGCAGGCATTGAAAATATCGTCATTGAAAAAGGAAATGTGGTTGAAGCAATCTATAATTATCCAACACATCAAACTTTCTTCTCAACAAGTGAAAAGTTAGGCATCGGTGATGTACCCTTTATTGTAGAAGAGCATAAACCGAAAAGAAACCAAGCGTTAGTATATTATCGCGAAGTGGTGAAGCATCATGATTTAACAATACATGCGAATGAAGAGGTAATCAAAGTTGAAAAGCTTCATGATCGTTTTATCGTAAGTACGAGTAGAGCAACGTATGAATGTTCATATCTTACAGTTGCGACTGGTTATTATGGACAGCATAATACACTTGATGTTCCAGGGAGTGATCTGCCAAAAGTGCACCATTATTTTAAGGAGGCACATCCATATTTTGATCAGGATGTATTGATCATTGGTGGAAAGAATTCAGCGATAGATGCTGCACTAGAACTTGAGAAAGCGGGTGCTCGCGTTACTGCAGTGTATAGAGGAAGAACGTATTCTAAAAGTGTAAAACCATGGATATTACCGCTCTATGAATCTCTTGTTAATCATGAGAAAATCAAATTATATTTTGAAAGTCATGTAACAAACATCGATGAATCAACAGTTTCAATTAGTACGCCGGACGGTGAAATCAATATAAAAAACGATACAGTGTTTGCGATGATTGGTTATCATCCGGATTATGAATTCTTAGCATCTATGGGTATTGAGCTTGTGACAAATGAATATGGCACTGCGCCATTTTACGATCGTGCAACAATGGAAACAAATGTCGAAAATCTGTATATAGCGGGTGTTATTGCAGCAGGTAATGATGCCAATACAATATTTATCGAGAATGGAAAATTTCATGGTGGCATGATTGTTGATAGCATTTTAACTAAAAAGTCAAAATAAAAATAGGACAGTGATGTCCTATTTTTATTTGCTGAAATAAGAATTTAATGCTTCCTGGTCTAAATTATTGCTTAAAGCTATCAAAAGTTTAAGTCTTGCTTTCTGGCCGTTTAATCCATTCGAAAAAATAAGTCCTTTTTCTTTTAATTCATAACCGCCACCCTCATAGTGGTATGTATTACTTGCTATGCCGTTAAAACAGCGAGATACGAGTACTACTGGAATTTCTGCATCAATCAGTTTATTGATGCCGGCTAAACTAGAAGGCGGTAAATTTCCCTGTCCGAGTGCTTCGATTACTAAACCATCGTAGTTTTGCTCTACAAAGAATGAAAGTAATGCTTCATCAAGATCACTATGTGCTTTGATTAATCCAACTTTTTTTGTTTCATCTACTTTTACGAGTGGATGATTCAATATTGGTAAGTGATGGAAATAAACATTATTTTTAGTGACGATACCGAGCGGTCCGTAATTTGGACTCTGGAAGGTACTCGTATTAGATGTGTGTGTTTTAGTGACGTTAGTGGCACTATGAATTTCATCGTTAAATACAACTAATACGCCTTTATTTTGACTTGCTTCATGACAAGCGACTTTTATTGCAGAAATATAATTATATAATCCATCTGATCCAATTTCATTTGAAGAGCGCATTGCACCAGTTAATATGACCGGAATACTTACATTCAGTGTTAAGTCCAGGAAATATGCAGTTTCTTCTAAAGTATCTGTTCCATGCGTGATCACGATACCATCATAATTCTCATTATAGATTTCCTGAATAATTTTCTTTCTAAGTTCATTCATATGTTGAATGGTGATATGTGGTGAGGGCACTTGGAAAGGGTGGATTTCAGTAATATTGGCATAAGCGTCTAACTGGATATTCGACATCGGATTGACTTCGTTTGTTGTAACGTATCCTTCCGCATTTTCTGACATACTGATTGTACCACCAGTATGCATCACAAGAATATTTTTCATATTTATCCTCCAAATATACAACGTATAACTACTATGATAAAATAATTAAGATTAAACGACAAGGTAGGTAATAAGATGAAAAAGATAAATATTGCAGTGGATGGTCCTGCTGCAGCTGGTAAAAGTACCATTGCAAAACTTGTCGCATCTGAACTTGGCATGGTTTATGTCGATACAGGTGCGATGTATCGTGCTATAACACTTGCACATTTAGCACAACCTGAAGTAGATTTTGAAACACTTGTCCAAAATATAAATTTAAAAATTGTCAATGATAATGGTCAAAAAATTTATTTAAATGGAGAAGATGTTTCAGAACGCATTCGAGAAAATGATGTAACTTTAAATGTAAGTCATGTTGCAAGTCAAAAAGCTGTAAGAGAGAAACTTGTGGGTATACAGCAGGAGATGACAGCCGCAAAGGGTGTTGTGATGGATGGTCGTGATATCGGTACGCATGTTATCCCAGATGCGGAACTTAAGGTATATATGATAGCGTCTGTAACTGAACGTGCTGAAAGAAGACTAATAGACAATCAGCAACGAGGCATTGAAGCAAATTTCGAAGATCTCGTTAAAGATATAGAACGACGTGATCATCTCGACATGACACGCGAAATTTCACCTCTAGTGAAGGCAAATGATGCGATCGAGATTGATACAACTGGCATGACGATTGAAACGGTGAAAGATAACATCATTACATTAGCACGTGAAATTATTGAGAATTAAAGCGAATTTCTTGACTTTATCGTCAATTTATAAGAAGTTTATTATAAGCTATAAGCTGTAAACTTTGAGGAGGCGTCCCTAATGACAGAAGAATTTAACGAAAACATGATTTTAGAAATTAATGAAGGTGACAAAGTAAAAGGCACTGTTCAATCAATTGAAGAGAAACATGTTGTATTACAATTAGATGGTGCTAAATATGATGGAATCATTCCAATCAGTCAATTATCAAGCTTACGCGTTGAGAATGCGGAAGATGTTGTAAAAGTTGGCGATGAAATTGAAGCATATGTGACTAAGATTGAAGACAAAGAAGAAGATGGTCACTACATTTTATCTAAACGTAAATTAGATGAATCTGAATCGTTTGAAACCTTACAACAAAAGTTTGAGAATGGAGAAACTTTAGAAGCTGAAGTTAAAGAAGCTGTTAAAGGTGGATTAGTTGTAGATGTTGGTTTACGTGGATTCATCCCGGCATCATTAATTTCTACAAGCTATATTGAAGATTTCTCTGATTATGTTGGAAAAGTATTAACATTAAAAATTGAAGAATTAGATCAAGAAAAAAATAGAGTAATCTTAAATCATAAAGTGATTGAAGCTGAACAAAACAAAGCTTTAAAATCAGAACGTCTACAAAATCTAGAAGAAGGTGCAGTGGTTGAAGGTGAAGTGCTTCGCATGACAAATTTCGGTGCTTTCGTTGATATTGGCGATGTAGATGGTTTAGTTCATATTTCTCAAATTACACATGACCATATTGATAAAGTAGAAGATGCATTATCAGTAGGTGATAAAGTAAAAGTTAAAATTTTAAGTGTTGATCCAGAAAATGAACGTGTGTCATTATCAATTAAAGCTGCTTTACCTGGGCCATTTGAAACAATTGATGAAAAATTCAAAGTTGGAGATGTGGTTGAAGGTGAAGTAATGCGTTTAGCGAACTTCGGTGCATTTGTTGAGATTGACAAAGGTTTACAAGGTCTTGTTCATATTTCACAAATTAGCCATGAACATATCGGAAATCCAAATGAAGTATTAGAAGCTGGTCAAAAAGTTAAAGTTAAAATCTTAGATATTAATAAAGATGAAAAACGTATTGGATTATCAATTAAAGCAACTGAAGAACAAACTGAAGACTTTGATACTTCTTATTTAAATAATCAAACTACAACGGATGAAGACGCACCAACTTTAGGTGATGTTTTCGGAGATAAATTTAAAGGTTTAAATTTATAATTTAGTTTTTACATGTCGATATGTATACAGATAATACTGTATGCATATCGGCATTTTTTATATCGATTTGATAAACACACTTTCTGTGTTAAAATAGAACAGATATTATTTGAGAGGAAGAACAAAATTGACAAAACCAACAATAGCGATTGTAGGCCGAGCGAATGTCGGCAAATCTACAATCTTCAATAGGATTATAGGAGAGCGTGTCTCAATCGTAGAAGATACGCCGGGGATTACGAGAGATAGAATATATTCAAGTGGTGAATGGTTAACACATGAATTCAATATCATTGATACTGGTGGTATAGAACTTGGCGATGAACCTTTTCAGGAACAAATTCGTGCGCAGGCAGAGATTGCCATTGATGAAGCAGATGTCATTATTTTTATGGTTAATGGTCGTGACGGCATTACGATTGAAGATGAATTTGTAGCGAAATTATTATTCAAATCAAGTAAACCAGTCGTACTTGCAGTGAATAAAATTGATAATCCAGAAATGCGTACTGATATTTATGAGTTTTATTCTTTAGGATTTGGAGAACCTTTCCCGATTTCTGGTTCACACGGATTAGGAATTGGTGATTTACTGGATGAAGCTAGTAAACATTTCCCTGAACAACCTGAAGAGGAATATGATGATAATGTCATTAAATTCTCTTTAATTGGTCGTCCAAATGTAGGTAAATCTAGTTTAATAAATGCAATATTAGGTGAAGAACGTGTAATCGTGTCACCTATTGCAGGAACAACAAGGGATGCAATTGACACGGTTTATACATTTGAAGATCAGGAATACGTTATGATTGACACTGCTGGTATGCGTAAAAAAGGTAAAGTATATGAAACGACTGAACGTTATTCTGTATTACGTGCATTAAAGGCAATCGAAAGATCAAATGTTGTATTAGTAGTGCTTGATGCTGATACTGGAATTATCGAACAGGATAAGAAAATTGCAGGTTATGCACATGAAGCGGGGAAAGCAGTAGTCATTGTTGTAAATAAATGGGATACAGTTGAAAAAGATTCTAAAACGATGAAGAAATTTGAAGATAAAGTGAGAGAGAACTTCCAATTTTTAGATTATGCGCGTATTGCGTTCGTTTCTGCACTTGAAGGTAAACGATTAAAAACATTATTCCCATTCATCAATGAAGCAGGTGAAAATCACCGTAAACGTGTTCAAAGTAGTACTTTAAATGAAGTTATAACAGATGCTGTTGCGATGAATCCAACGCCAACACATAATGGCAGTCGATTAAATATATTCTATTCAACACAAGTTGCTATCGAACCACCGACATTTGTTGTTTTTGTAAATGATGTAGAAATGATGCATTTCTCATATAAACGATTCCTTGAAAATAGAATAAGAGCAGCATTTGGATTTGAGGGCACACCAGTTCATATTATTGCCCGCAAACGAAACTAAGGGGTGTAATTAATGACAAACGTTTCTGTAATTGGTACCGGAAGCTGGGGTACTGCACTAGCAAATGTCCTCGCTGATAACGGTCATAATTGTCTGATGTGGGGTAAAACTGAAGCGACAATTAATGAATTAAATGAACAACATACGAATCATAAATATTTACCTGCGGCACAATTGAATAAATCTTTAAAAGCAACAACTAATTTGAAACAAGCAGTGCGACATGCTGAAATATTAATTTTGGCTGTTCCGACAAAAGCGATACGTTCTGTAACGATTCAAATCAATGATGTAAGTGAAGCGCCAAAAATAATCATACATGTTTCCAAGGGAATCGAACCTTTAACTTTTAAACGTATCTCTGAAATGATTGAAGAGGAAATGGATACTGCGCTATTAAAAGGTGTAGGTGTATTAAGTGGGCCTAGTCATGCGGAGGAAGTAGCTATAAAACAACCAACAACGGTAGCAGTTGCATCAAAAGATATATCTGTTGCTCGAATCGCACAGGATTTATTTATGAATGAATATTTCAGAGTCTACACTAATGATGATTTGATCGGTGTAGAAATCGGCGGTGCCTTAAAAAATATTATTGCATTAGCAGCAGGTATTACAGATGGTTTAGGTTATGGTGATAATGCTAAAGCTGCACTTATGACACGTGGTTTAGCTGAAATTACGAGACTTGGTACTAAGATGGGTGCAGATCCAATGACATTTTTAGGTTTAGCCGGAATTGGAGATTTAATTGTAACGTGTACATCAGTACATTCACGTAACTGGAAGTGTGGGAACATGCTTGGTAAAGGAGCAACGTTAGATGAGGCATTAGCTCAGATGGGGATGGTTGTTGAAGGTGTTAGAACTACGGATGCAGCTTACGAAATGTCTAAAGCCTTTAATGTTGAAATGCCGATAACTTCTGCGCTCTATAAATTATTATTTGAAGGATTAGATGTTAATACTGGTGTCATGGAACTCATGAGCCGAGAAAAAAAGAATGAATAGAGGGAAATTATGTTCAATATATCTAAAATGGACCTAATGTGGGTTTCTTTTTATTCATTAGGCCTTATGTTACTTGCTATGATGTTAATTTACGTAGCGCGTTTTAAAGTAAAAAATAAAATTTTAAATGTAATTGTTACCGGCTTAGCTTATATTGCGCTCATTATAAGTGCATTACTCATGTTTGTTGTGTTAGGTGGGTCGAGCCATGGGTAAAAGAATTATTGGATTATTGCTTGTAGTATCATTTATCTTATCAGGTTGTATGTATCCGAAAGAAGAACTTGCTCAAAATCAAGTAGCGCCTGAAGATCAGTTAAAAATGGTACAAAGTGCTGTCGATAGCTATCAAAAAGATAGTGGAGGTTTATTACCAATTAAAGAACGAGATATGTCCTACGAAATTTACTTAAAACATCCTGTAGACTTTGAAAAATTAAAACCAAAATATTTATCTCAGTTACCAGGAAGTTCTTTTGAAATGGGAGGCTACTATCAATACGTTTTAATGGATGTAGAAAAAAATCCTACTGTTAAATTAATCGACTTAAGAACTTCTGAAGCTTTGAAAAATTTAAGGATACGACTTGAGACAAAATCAGATATGCTCGCTTTAGGCAAAAAAATTGGACCAAACCTTTATAAGATAGACTATAAAAAATATGGACTAAAAAAGTATCCGACAGTAAAAAGTCCATATAGTGATGAAAGTCTACCGATATATATTAATGGTGGTAATGAATTTAAAATCGATTATACGATTGATCTTGGTAAAAAGATTAATGAAAATCATCTTAAGTTAAAGAAAGGTACAGATATCAGATACATTCTTTACAAAGATTCTCCAGTATTACCAGCATATTCTGTTCCATATACAATAAATGAGAAAAATGAACCAATTTTCAGAACAGTACAGCATTAAAATGAAAAATTTATTCATTTTTTTGTATTAATCGTTGCAGTGACAACGTTTATTATGTTAAAGTCATTACAGAATGATACTTTCGTATCATTTACATAACCTTTGGGGAGGTGAATTGACGTGAATAAAACAGACTTAATCAATGCGGTTTCAGAAAGTGCTAACTTAACTAAAAAAGAAGCAGGTTTAGCTGTTGATGCTGTTTTTGAATCAATTCAAAAATCATTATCAAATGGTGAGAAAGTACAATTAATCGGTTTTGGTAACTTTGAAGTTCGTGAACGTGCTGCTCGTAAGGGTCGTAACCCACAAACAGGTAAAGAAATCGATATTCCAGCTAGTAAAGTCCCAGCATTTAAAGCTGGTAAAGCATTAAAAGACGCAGTTAAATAATTGTGTTATAAAAAGCCCGAATAGGGCTTTTTATTTTTTTCCTAATCGGTTTAATCTTGTTTAAATTTTCTAATATTAAGTTATAATAGAAAAAGAATAAACGATAGAGGTAAAGACGATGAGCTTTTATGAAAGATTCCTAAACGATATTGACCAATTAAAGAAGCGATATCCCTTTTTCGAAATGATACAAGTCAACCAGGATATATTAGCACAAACGAAATTGTTAGATCTTGATGATCAGACGAAATGTGCGATACTTGCGATTGACACAAGTATGCGCATGCAGGATATGGTGGATGATAGCAATAAAGATCGATATGTGCTCTCAACCGATTTATTAAGTGCATTATTCTATCGTTATTTAGCATCACCTTTCCAACAAACGCAATATCAGGTACTTACTGAATGTGTTGCAAGACAAAATGAACTTAAGCAACAATATTCGCAGTCAAATGATCCTACAGTGAAAGAAAAAATCGATAATATTTTTGTAATGCCTTTTATGGCTTAACTATACATAGATGAAAGTGGTGGCTTAAATGTCAAAACCAATGACAAGCGAAGAAAAAACTGAAATGGTACATAACGTCTTTCAAAACGTTTCAACAAAATATGATAAATTAAATGACATTATTAGTTTCAATCAACATAAAGCTTGGCGTAAATATACGATGAAGCAAATGAAAGTAAAAAAAGGGTCGAAAGCTTTAGATGTTTGTTGCGGTACAGGTGACTGGACGATACAGATGGCTAATGCGGTTGGACCAGACGGTCACGTAACCGGGCTTGATTTTAGTGAGAATATGCTGGAAGTAGCGAAGAAGAAAGTAAAGGGCTATGACAATATAGAACTAATTCATGGTAATGCGATGGATATGCCTTTTGAAGATAATCAATTTGATTATGTAACCATTGGATTTGGTTTAAGAAACTTACCGGACTTTGAAAAAGGATTGGCAGAAATTTATCGTGTCTTAAAACCAGGTGGCATGATTGTGATTTTAGAAACAAGTCAT
This sequence comes from Macrococcus epidermidis, assembly GCF_003259695.1. Taxonomy (GTDB): domain Bacteria; phylum Bacillota; class Bacilli; order Staphylococcales; family Staphylococcaceae; genus Macrococcoides; species Macrococcoides epidermidis. The sequence continues at coordinate 925,538 of NZ_PZJH01000001.1, read as the reverse complement.
CCAACCATGCCTGTTTTTAAAGAAGGATATACATTGTATTTCAAATACGTTATGCCATTGTTCGGAAAAGTATTTGCAAAATCAATGAAAGAATATAGCTGGTTACAACAATCAGCTTTTGATTTCCCAGATAAATATACATTAGCAAAATTAATGGCAGGTGTGGGTTTTACCCATATTAAATTTAAAGGATTTACTGGTGGCGTAAGTGCGATGCATAAAGCTTACAAACCTAAGAAATAATAAAAGAAATGGATGGTTGCAATGAGTTATAAGTCATATTTAAAACCACATATCACAAGAGTTGAAGCACATTTAAATCGAGTTATCCATAGCAACTCAAATGTGATACAACAGGCAAGTATGCATACATTGCAATCAGGTGGCAAACGCGTCAGACCGATGTTTGTCTTACTAACGGGTCTGATGGGTGATGATAAATATTATGAAAATCTATTAAATACTGCTGTAAGCTTAGAATTAATTCATATGGCAAGTTTAGTTCATGATGACTATATTGACAATAGTGATAAACGTCGCGGCGTAATGAGTGTGCATACTGCATTTGATAAAGATATTGCACTTCGAACAGGTCACTTTTTACTGGCAAAAGCATTAACAAATATTAGTGATATTAATCAAACAGATTTTCATAAAGTATTTAGTCAGACCATTCTGGAAGTATGTTTCGGAGAGTTTGATCAGATGGCAGATCGATTCCAATATCCAATATCATTTACACAATATTTACGTCGTATTAATCGTAAAACTGCGATATTAATTGAAGCCAGTTGTGTACTTGGTGCGATAAGTACTTATGTTGAACGATCATCATTATTTCATATTCGCAAATTTGGGCATTATATCGGCATGAGCTATCAGATTATAGATGATATGTTGGATTATACAAGTGATGAAATAACATTAGGTAAGCCAGTTGCTAGCGATATTCGTAACGGACATATCACATATCCATTAATGGCAGCTATAAATAATAAAGATAATCCTGAAAGATTAAAGTTAGAACAAATTATCATCAATCTGGAAAATAAACAAAACGAAGCGATATTTGAATTCATTATCATCAATGTTAGAACTTATGGCATTGAAGCTACGAAACGCTTAAGTAAACAGTATGCGGAGAAAGCAAAATATCATTTAAATCAATTACCAGATAGCGAAGAAAAAAAGCATCTTCTGGAAATACATGAAAAAATGCTTTACCGTGTATATTAGGAATTGAAAGAAATCGCTTACAATGATAAAATATTCTAGGCTACACAAAAAACAATGAGGTAGGGATAAATAATGGAAAAAACTTTCTTAATGATTAAACCTGATGGCGTAGGACGAGGACTTGTTGGAGAAATCGTAAAACGCATCGAAAACAAAGGGATTAAAATTGTAGGTGCTAAATTAATGACAGTGTCTGAAGATTTAGCAAAGACACATTATGGTGAACATAGTGAAAAACCTTTCTTCGGAGAATTAGTTGATTTCATTACTTCTGGACCAGTTTTTGCAATGGTTTTAGAAGGGGAGAATGTAGTGGAAATTGGACGTACATTAGTTGGTAAAACTAATCCTGCTGAAAGTGCACCAGGAACAATTCGTGGTGACTATGGTATGACAGTTGGTAAAAATATTATCCACGGTTCTGATTCAGTAGCATCAGCGGAAAAAGAAATCGCATTATGGTTCAAACAAGAAGAAATTATAGATTACAACTTAGTTACATCTGCTTGGGTGTACTAATTCATAAGATAGACAGTTATCATTTTGATGACTGTCTTTTTTTATTTGGATTTAAATATAATACATTGGAGAAACAAGCATATATTTGATAAGATTTAGTAATGATAAATATTAAGGAGCGATTATTTTGAGATTTTTAACAGCGGGAGAATCACATGGTCCTAAACTCACAGTCATTATAGAAGGTATGCCTTCTAACATGCAGCTTACAAGCGATAAGATCAATCAGGAATTATTTAAACGTCAAGGTGGTTATGGCCGAGGTAGACGTATGCAGATTGAAAAAGATACTGTAGAGATAACTTCTGGTGTGAGGCACGGTGTTACACTTGGCTCACCGATTACTTTAGAGATTACAAATGATGATCATAAACATTGGTTGAAAGTGATGGGTGTAGATCCAAAAGATGATACAGAACCTGTAAAACGTGTTATAACCAAACCACGTCCAGGACATGCTGATTTAGTAGGCGGCATGAAATATCGCCATCGTGATCTCCGTAATGTGTTAGAACGTTCTAGTGCACGTGAAACGGCTGCGCGTGTTGCAGTAGGTGCTGTCTGCAAAGTGTTATTGAGTCAGCTGGGTATTGATATATTTTCACGTGTCGTTGAAATTGGTGGTGCTAGAGATAATAACGATTATCCAATTCATACGATTAAAGAAAATAATGATAATAATGATGTGCGTTGTATAGATGACAATGTTGCACAACAGATGCGAGATACAATCGATCAGGCAAAATCAAATGGGGATTCTATCGGCGGTGAAGTACAGGTTATTGTAGAGAACGTTCCAGCTGGTTTAGGAAGCTATGTGCATTATGACCGTAAATTAGATGGTAAAGTGGCACAATCTGTTATTAGCATTAATGCATTTAAAGCAGTGTCATTTGGTGCAGGCTATGATATGAAGCATTTACCCGGTAGTCAAGTGCAGGATCCCATTGGTTATAATAAGTCAGGATATTATCGCTTATCTAATCAGCTTGGAGGATTTGAAGGCGGGATGACCAATGGCATGCCAATTATCGTTAATGCTGTAATGAAGCCTATTCCAACACTATACAAACCGCTTGATTCAGTCGATATTAATACAAAGGAAGTATATAAAGCTTCTATAGAACGCAGTGATAGCTGTGCTGTGCCGGCAGCATCAATTGTTTGTGAACATGCTGTTGCTTTTGAGATTGCGAAAGAAATACTAGATGAGTTTCAATCCAATGATTTAGCTCAATTACAGGATAATATTGAACGTCACAAAACTTATATTAAGGAGTTCTAGATGAAACTCATAACAAATTATCAGGTGGACCAAAAGGCGAAAAATTATGAGATTATTGTTTCAGAAAATGCATTGGAACTGGAATATGATCTAAATCATTATCACAAATGTTATGCATTAATTGATACTTATGTGTATCGTCTTCACAAAGCAAAGATAGATGCATTCATGAAAAGATATGATATTGATAAAATGTTGATTCCTTCAGGTGAAGCTGTAAAGACGATGTATCATTTTAATACAATGATAGAACTATTACTTGAAAAAAATATTAAACGTAATGATTGCTTGATTGCTATCGGTGGAGGGGCTACTGGAGATTTTACAGGCTATGTTGCTGCAAGTTTATTACGTGGTATCTCGTTCATTCAGGTACCTACTACGATCTTAGCTCATGATGCTGCAATTGGAGGAAAGACAGGAATAAATTCTAAACATGGCAAGAATTTAATCGGTGCATTTAAACGACCTGATGGAGTGATATATGATATTTCTTTTTTGAATACTTTAAATGATGCTGAGCTTTTAAGTGGGTTTGCTGAAATCTTGAAGCACGTATTATTGAATGGCAATTACAAAGTAAATCAGATAAGTGATATCGTAAATGATGATTTATCAAGATTAATGCAGGTATTTAATAAACCGGACGACTTAAAAGATATGCTTAAAATACAAACATGGCTTACTTATGGCATTCAAACAAAACTGAATATCGTAGAGCGTGATGAGTTAGAAAGTGGCGTACGTAAATATTTAAACTTTGGACATACGTTAGGACATGCTTTAGAATTTTCGCACAAATTGCCACATGGTATTGCTGTTATACATGGGATGATGTATGCACTTATTTTAAGTGGATATGAAGAAAATGTAATCGAAAAGTTTTATCATTGGCTGATTCAGCTAGGGTTTCCAGAAGTAGAAGTGAAATCATTTGAACATTATTACGCACTGCTCAGTAAAGATAAGAAAAATGAAACTGAAAGTATTAGTTTTGTTGTCATGAAACAACGACAAGGTCATTTAGAAGATGTGTTTTATTTGAAATCATTTGAATACGGCACATTGAAAAAGTCTTTTGAGCGCTGGGTTACTGTATTAAGGAGTTGTTATGGTGAAAAGTAAAGGATTAACAGGCGAGATAAAAGTACCTGGCGATAAGTCAATCACACATCGCGCAATTATCTTAGGTAGTTTATCGGAAGGAAAAATGAAAATCATAGACCCTTTATTAGGTGAAGATTGTTTGAGTACGATTAATATTTTCCGAAAGTTAGGCGTGGATATTCGGGTTAATGAAGTAAATAAAGAAATAATAATTAACGCGCAAGGTTATCGTAATTTTGTTGAGCCTACACAAGTGCTGGACACTGGTAATTCAGGCACAACGACACGGTTATTGTCTGGTGTACTTGCGGGGCTGCCATTTATGTCTGTGATGAGTGGTGATGATTCAATAGCGAAAAGACCGATGGATCGTGTCATTGAACCGTTGCGTTTAATGGGTGTGGATATTACTGGTAGTCAAAATAATAGTCGTACACCACTTGTTATCAATAGCATGAATAATATTGCTAATATTAATGGGATAACATATGATATGCAGGTTAAAAGTGCTCAAGTAAAGTCAGCGATATTATTTGCAGGTTTGTATGCAAAAAGCGATGTTATGTTAAAAGAACAGGTGACTTCACGTAACCACACAGAACTCATGTTTCAACAGTTTGGCATTGAGGTTGAGAAGCAAGATGATTATATCCACTTACCAGCGCATTCCATAGATAATTTAGTAACTACTGATGTACAAGTACCTGGTGATATTTCTTCTGCTGCATTCTTTATCGTAGCCGGTTTAATCATTCCCGGAAGTCATATTGTCATCAGAAATGTCGGAACAAATATGACACGTTCTGGTATTATTGAAGTTGTACAGGCAATGGGTGGACAAATTTCTTTAAAATCTGTTTCTGACGGCGCGGAACCGATATGCGATATAGAGGTGAAATATACAGCCCAGTTAAATGCAACAGATGTTTATGGGGATATGATCCCAACATTAATTGATGAGATACCGATTATTGCATTATTGATGACACAGGCGCGTGGTAGAAGTATGATACGTGATGCAGAAGAATTGAAGGTAAAGGAAACGAACAGAATAGACAAGGTAGTTGAAAGTTTGAATCAGCTCGGTTATCATTTAGAAGCTACTGATGATGGTATGATAATTTATGGGCATGAAAAAGAATCGATGCTAAACACGCGATTTTCATCTTTTAATGATCATCGTATTGGTATGCTGCTTGCAATTGCGAATTTATTAGAAAATGAAGATATTGAAATTGATCATTTTGAAGCAGTTAATATATCGTATCCATCATTTATGGATGATTTAAGAACACTACAAGGAGGAAAATAATGGATATTTATCAGATCATTGACCAGATTCATCTGCAAAATTTGGACAATCTGTACGAATCAATTGACGGAGCACTATTTACTGATGATCATGACGCTTTATTTCAACTCGGGGATACATTATTGCAATATGGCCTTAATCCACAAGGATTGAAGGTGTTCGCAAGATTATTTGAGCTGTATCCTGATGAACCAGATGTTATGGCTTATTATATTGAATGTTTAATTGATGATAATCAACATGATAAGGCGATAGAGGTACTACATAATACACCACTAACTGTAGAACGTTTAATGTTAGAAGCTGATATCTATCAACAGCAGGATATGCTTGAAGTAGCGATTGAAAAAGTGAAACAGGCATATACGATGTCCAGTGAGGATCCAATTATAAGTTTTGCACTTGCTGAACTCTATTATTTTGACGGTCAATATTTACCGGCAGCACGAAGTTATGAATATTTGTTAAATAATGGAATTGACCGTGTCAATAATGTTAATATTCAATCTCGCTTAGCTGATTGTGTCTTACAATCAGGTGACTATGAAGAAGCGGTAGAACATTATGAAAAAATAGATGACAAGGATATGCTAAGTGATGATTATTTCAAGATGGCGATCAGTTATCAGAAAGCAGATCGTATAGAACGCAGTATTCAAACATTGCAAACCTTATTAGATAAAGATCCGGATTATATGCAGGCTTATTTATTACTCGTAAACTTGTTAGAAAGCGAACGTAAATACAATGATGCAATCATTGTAGGACAAAAAGGTTTAAGTTTAAATGAGTTTTATAAAGAGTTGCTTGTTGATACAGGACGCATCATGATTAAGATGCATAATGAAAAGGGGGTTGAATATTTAATTCAGGCGTTAACAATAGATCCATCATATGTTGAAGCATCATTATTACTTGCTGATTACTATAGAGAAGAAGAAGCATATGAAGATCTTGTGAAATTATTTGCATATATAGACGAAGAAGATTTAGATCCAACAGTGATGTGGCATCTGGCTTTTAGTTATCAGCAATTAGAAAAAGATACAGAAGCGAAACATTTTTATGCCGAAAGCTATAATGTGCTAAAAGATAATACACAATTCTTAACGGATTATTATAACTATGCACGTGAGATTGCAGATGTAAAACTTGCCGAACAATTGTATGCGTTAATACTTCAAATCGACCCGAATGCGGATATTGATGCTTAATGAATTACAATATCATTGATGAACGTAGTGGATTCATAAAGTATTTACTCAATCAATATGAAATTCATGATAAAAATACGGTGTGGTTACTTAATTTAATTAAAGATAAACCAAATATTTTAGAACATATACAATTTAAAAAAACGACCCAACTAAAAGATCAGTTAATCATTTTTAATCATTTTAAAGTACATTTGATATTAAGTCATGGTATTTATACTGATAGTGATGTTATTTTCCATTATCTACTAAATAACAAAAAACAGTTATACGTTAATATATTATTTAGTGATTTGAAATACGATATTATATGTCAGCAGGAGTTAATGTATCAAATTGATTTCCTGGTGATGGATGAAAACGATTTAAACATTGATTATATTGAAATGAAAATAGATTTGTATGAAATATTCACAAATCCTAAGTTATTTAGTTATTTGATTGAACAGATTAACTACGCAATAGAAGACACTTTACTTACAAAAAATCAGATCCGTTTTGCAATGCTTACGCAATTAAAAATTGATTTAGAGGGGAAAAGAAAACATGTTATTTAATCATCAGGATCTAAAAACTTTGCAGGATCAACTTGAATATATCGACACTGCAATTATTCCGGTTGTACCGGTGGATTACTCAAAACATTTGATGGACATCGCTGATCATTATGAAATGATTCAATATGTAACGATGGGAGTAGAACAACAATTTAAAGGTCGTCTGTTAGTAGTACCACCTATTCAGCTCATAGATGATATTAAAATCCTTGATACTATCGAATCACAATTACAAACATTCGGATTTAAAAACCTGGTATTTGTGATACCACAAAAATTTAATCTTGAAAAAGAAAATGTACATAAAATAAATATTTTACCATTAGAAACATTAGATCATGAAATGAAACAGGAGTTCGTACAAGAGAACATCAAATCATTGATGAAATCAATTATTATTTTATGGAATAAATAATGACAATTTTATTACATAATTTGTGACATCTTATTGACCAAGCCACCTTAATAAGCTAAAATTGATATGTCCTAGTATATTTTATATAAAAGAATCGCGTTAGAGGGGGGAAAATTAAATGAGCCAACGTGTCACAAGACGCCAATTTTTAAACTATTCCTTAATGGGAGTTGGATCATTTATGGCTGCTGGTATGGTTATGCCTTTAGGGCGCTTTGCGTTAGATCCTGTGTTTAAATCTGGAGCAGCAGGAGATATGATAACAACAAGCGTTAAAGTTTCGGAAATTACTGAAGAACCAACGAAAGTTGACTTCAAATTCGAACAAAAAGATGCATGGTATACGAGCGAAGTAACAGAATTTGCATGGGTTTATAAAGATGGGGAAAACATTATTGCAATGTCTCCAGTTTGTAAGCACTTAGGTTGTACTGTTGCCTGGAATGGTGATAAATCAAATCCAAACCAATTCTTCTGTCCATGTCATAATGGTCGTTACGAGAAGAATGGTAAAAATGTTCCTGGTACACCACCACTTGGACCTTTAGATCAGTATGAAACTGGTGATAAAGGCGGAATGCTTACAATCGGTAAAAAACATCCAAATGAATTAGTGAAATAGGAGGGTAAAAAATGATCGATAAAATCTATGATTGGGTCGATGACAGACTTGATATTACACCAATCTGGCGCGATATCGCAGATCATGAGGTGCCTGAGCATGTTAACCCTGCTTATCACTTTTCTGCATTCGTTTATTGTTTTGGTGGTTTAACGTTTTTCATCACAGTAATTCAAGTATTATCAGGTATGTTCTTAACAATGTACTACGTACCAGATATCGTAAATGCATGGAAATCAGTTTATTATTTACAGCATGATGTTGCAGCAGGTGTTATTGTACGTGGTATGCATCACTGGGGTGCAAGTTTAGTTGTAGTCATGATGTTCTTACATACGCTTCGTGTATTCTTTACAGGTAGTTATAAACAACCTCGTGAATTAAACTGGTTAGTCGGCGTATTAATTTTCTTCGTAATGTTAGGATTATCGTTTACAGGTTATCTATTACCATGGGATATGAAAGCTTTATTTGCAACAAAAGTAGGTTTACAAATTGCAGAATCTGTACCGTTTATCGGTCCATGGGTTAAAACGTTATTAGCTGGAGACCCACAAATTGTCGGTGCACAAACATTAACGCGATTCTTCGCTATTCATGTATTCTTCTTGCCTGCATGTTTATTCGCGTTGTTAGCAGCTCACTTTATCATGATCAGAAAACAAGGTATTTCGGGGCCACTATAAACACGAATACACTATAAAAGGAGGTAATATAGATGCATCGCGGAAAAGGTATGAAATTTGTTGGAGATTCTCGTATTAAATCATATGAGAAACCAAAATTAAATCGAGATTATTCAGAATTTCCAGGTAAAACAGAAAGTTTCTGGCCTGATTTCTTATTAAAAGAATGGATGACTGGAGCAGTATTCTTAGTTGCATATTTATGTTTAACAGTTGCGCATCCATCTCCATTAGAGCGTATCGCAGATCCATCAGACACTGGTTATACACCATTACCTGACTGGTATTTCTTATTCTTATATCAAATCTTAAAATATACTTACGCATCAGGTCCATTTAATACATTTGGTGCAATTGTAATGCCAGGTATTGCTTTCGGTGCATTAATGTTAGCACCATGGTTAGACAGAGGCCCTGAGCGTAAATGGACAAAACGTCCTTTAGCTTCTGGATTTATGTTACTTGCAGTTGCTATAATCTTCTACACTACGTGGGAATCTTCTCATTATCATGATTGGAAGAAACAAGCTGCTCAAGGTAAGATTGTATTCACTAACTTAGACAAGAAAGATCCAACGTACGAAAAGATTATTAAATCTAACTGTACAAGTTGTCACGGTGGAGAATTAACTGGTGGGGCTGGTCCTAACTTAGTTAAATCTCAATTACCTGCAGCTGCTGTTGAAGGTTTTGTTGAAAAAGGTAGTGGTGCAATGCCATCATTTAAAGATACTTTAACAAAAGAACAAATTAAAGAAGTTGGTAAATTTATCGAAGGTTTAGAAGAAACTGACGAAAATGGTAAACCACTTAAGAAATAATAACTAAAGAATCATCCATGTGATGATTCTTTTTTTATGAGGTGCATGATGATAGATCAAATTTATTACTGGATTCAGAATAAAGTATTTCTTATTTTCATAATTCTGTGTAATCTTTTAGGTACGCTTTATGGCTATTATTGGTATATGGGACAACTTACTGAAACGAAATGGTATTTTATTCCGTTTGTACCAGACAGTCCGACAGCCACTTTATTTTTAATTATTGCGCTTACAACTATTTTATTTAAAAAACATTTACCGTTGTTTGAATGCCTTGCATTTATCACGCTTATTAAATATGGCATATGGGCAGTAATGATGAATATATTTACCTTTATTGAATTAGGTCAGGTGACAGCTATCGGTTTAATGCTCTGTATATCACATGCCATCATGGCGGTGCAGGCACTTCTTTTCTTTCCATTATTCAAAATAAGCTTAAAACACGTTTTATTTACTGCAATGTGGGTATTTCATAATGATGTCATAGATTATGTCTATATGCAGTATCCTGTATATAGTATGTTGAATGAATACATACAACATATTGGATATTTTTCATACTGGTTATCGATATTATGTTTTGTGCTACTACTTTACATCATGGATAAGGACATAACATTTGATTAATTTTGACCATTTTAATAAAATAAAACTAATCTAATATAAGGAGGCAATACATTAATGAGTTATATCCTGTATTTTATTATCATTATGTTAGTACCGATGTATTTCCAATATAAAGTAAAGTCTACTTATAATAAATATAGTCGCGTACGTTCTACAAGTGGAAAATCTGGACAACAAGTAGCTGAAGAAATTTTAGCAGCAAACGGTATTACAGATGTTCGAGTTATTGAAGGTGAAGGGTTCTTATCAGATCATTATGACCCTAATAAAAAGGTTGTAGTACTTAGTCCATCTAATTTCAGACAACCAAGTGTTGCTGGAACTGCAATTGCTGCACACGAAGTTGGTCATGCAATTCAGCATGCTACAGGTTACGGAATGCTTAAAGTACGAAGTGCTTTAGTACCATTAGCAAATTTAGGGACAACATTTAGCTACATACTTATCATGATTGGTGCAGTATTAACTGGAATGAGCCAACAAGGTGGTGGCATTGGAACAATGGCTATATGGGCTGGTGTTGTGTTAATGTCATTTGCAGTATTATTCTCAATCGTTACATTACCGGTTGAGTTTGATGCAAGTAAGCGTGCGATGAATCAGATTGAAGCATTGCATATTGTTAATGAAGAAGAATACCGTCATGCTAAAACTGTTTTATCTGCAGCAGCAATGACATATGTTGCAGCGACTGCAGTAGCTGTTGCAGAGTTCTTAAGATTTTTTATGATGGCAAGAAATTCAGATTAATCATGCTGAATCATTAAGCAACTTATAATTAATATAACTAATTTATAAAACCGACCATATCTATAAATCATTCGTTGATTTAAAGATATGGTGTTTTAATTATGTATTTTATTATTTTTATACTATCTTTCTATCGGCTTTTTAAATTCATCTAAAGTAAATCCTTCGCCTAACACGTCGTGTACATCTAGCAATGATACAAAGGCATGTGGATCTATACTGTTAATGACCTGTTTTAGACGTGTGATTTCATTTCTTGGCACGACACAGTATACTATTGGACGGTCAGTTTTAGAATAATGTCCATGTGCTGAGATTAATGTAACACCACGTTCTAATACGTTACTGATTTCATCAGAAATTGCCTGATGTTGCTCAGAAATAATCATTGCACCTCGTGCAGAGTAACCTGAGTCCTGGATTGTATCGATGACGCGCGCTCCAACAAATACACAGACGAGTGTATACATTGTAATGCGATAATCACCTAATGTTAAATATGTTGCAAGAATAACGAGACAATCGAATGCGAACATCGTTCTTCCCATCGGTACTTCGAAATATTTTTTCATAAGTCGGGCAAGGATATCAACACCACCGGTTGTTCCTCCGAATCGAAAGATAATGCCGAGACCTGCACCAATAAATACACCGCCAAATAAACTAGCGAGAAGTAAATCATCTTTTAAATTAATATGTAATGGATATTTTTCGCAAATACCAAGAAATAACGATACACTTAAAGTACCGATTAAGGTATAGATAAATGAAAGTTTCCCTAATAGTTTATATCCTACAAAGAAAAGTGGAATGTTAAAGATTAAATTCAATATAGCAGGGCTGAAATGAAATAAATGATATAATATTAGAGCAATACCGGTAAAACCACCTTCTGTCAGCGCATTAGCCATATTAAAATTTACGATACCAAAACTAAAAATAAATGCACCGATAAGAATCATGATAATATTAATTAATTTTACTTGAATCGTTTTTTGCATTTATTAACCCCCTTTATAAAATTAATTATACATAATAATGTTAATATTTTGGAGGTAATTATGAAATCATTATTAGAAATGCAACAAGAAGTCGATGCATATATAAATCAATTTAAACTTGGTTATTTTTCACCAATGGAAAATATGGTGAGATTAACAGAAGAAGTCGGGGAATTGGCACGAGAAATTATTCATGTGTATGGTCCAAAACAAAAGAAACTTAGTGAAAAAGAAAAAGAGATTGGATTAGAACTTGCTGATAATCTTTTTGTGTTAATCTGTCTTGCTAACTCAATGAATATTGATTTGACAGAAAGTTTTAATCAGACGATGGATAAATTTAATAATAGGGATAAAAATCGCTTTGAAAGGGTGGATAAGGAGTGAAGTTTGCTATTATCGCACATGATCAGAAAAAAGATGCGCTAGTTAAGTTTATTGAAGATCACATAGATGAATTTACTAAACATCAGTTGTTTGCAACAGGCACAACTGGTCTACGTGTAATTGAAAGAACGGGTTTGAATGTAACAAGGTTTAAATCAGGACCACTCGGTGGTGACCAGGAGATTGGTGCATTAGTCGCTAATAAAGCAATTGATGCCATCTTTTTCTTCCGTGATCCTTTGACTGCGCAACCTCATGAACCAGATGTCAGTGCATTGTTACGGTTGTCTGATGTTTATGATGTACCACTTGCTACAAACGAAGGTAGCGCTCTAGCAATTATTACGTATTTTGAGTCATTATAGGAGGTCATTATGAAGATAGGTATAACATGTTACCCTACAATGGGTGGTTCAGGAATTATTGCAACTGAACTCGGAATAAAGATGGCAGAGAGAGGCCATGACGTCCATTTTATTACTTCTAACACCCCATTTAGAATACAGTTCCAAATGCCAAATATTACGATCCATCAAGTTGATGTTAATCAATATTCAGTTTTTCAGTATCCACCTTATGATATTACGTTGGCAACTAAAATTGCGGAAGTTATCAATGTGTATGACCTTGATGTATTACATATGCATTATGCTGTACCACATGCAATTTGTGGTATCCTTGCACGTCAAATTGCCAGAAAAGATGTAGGTATTGTAACAACTTTACATGGTACTGATATTACGGTTCTTGGGTACGATTCAACATTAAAGGGTGCCATAAAATTTGGTATCGAAGAGAGCGATATAGTCACAAGTGTGAGTAATGCATTAACACAGGAAACATATGATATTATTGCACCTGATAAGGAAATCAATACAGTATACAACTTTATTAATGAAAAAGATTTTGAACCAATTGATAATAAAGCATTAAGAGCGTGTTATGGTATACCTGATAATTATAAAGTGTTGATTCATGTATCAAATTTTAGGAAAGTAAAACGCATTCAGGATGTAATTAAAACGTTTAGTTTAGTAAGAGCAAAGTTAAAGTCTAAGCTCATTTTATTAGGTGATGGTCCAGAACTATCGAAAATGAGAAGCTATGCAAAAAAACTAGGTGTTCTTGAAGATGTCATGTTTTTAGGTAAACAGGATAAGGTAGCGAGCTATTATCAAATGGCTGATTTATTCTTATTGATGAGTGAAAAAGAAAGTTTTGGACTTGTATTGCTTGAAGCGATGCATACCGGTGTCGTGTGTATCGGAACAACAGCTGGCGGTATTCAGGAAGTCATTAAACATAATGAAACAGGATATATTGTAGATGTAGGGGATACAGTTCAAGCAAGTGAATACGCCATTGAATTACTTATGAATGATAATTTATATTCAAAATTTCAGAAAGCGATGAAAGTTGATATTAATGAAAGATTCCATTCTACAATTATTACAGATCAATACGAGGCAATCTACCAATCTTTAGTTAAAAATTAATATCAAAAATGGAGTAGTTATGAAATTAGAACTAACATATTTAAATCATACAACACAAACGTTGATTATAGCTGCGAATGAAGTTATCGAAGAATTAAAGCTGCATGGATATGAAGCTTACATTGTAGGCGGTGCTGTACGCAATCTATTGCTTAAAAAAGAGGTAAATGATATCGATATAACTACAAATTGTTTACCGGAGAATATTATCAAGATTTTTAGTAAGACTGTGCCTATTGGTATTGAACATGGTACAGTCATCGTATTGTGGCAGGATTTTCAGTTTGAAGTAACAACATTTCGAGTAGATGGTGAATATATTGATCATCGACGTCCTGAACAAGTACAATTCGTTACCGATTTGAAATCTGATTTAGAACGTCGAGATTTTACCATCAATGCGCTGGCATTAAGTGAAACACACGAAATTATCGATTATTTTGATGGTCAAAAAGATTTGAAAAATAAAGAAATACGTGCAGTTGGTCATGCAGCACATCGATTTGAAGAGGATGCATTACGCATGATGCGTGCTATCCGATTTCAAAGTGTCCTAAATTTCAATATTGAAGAGAATACGCTGCTGGCTATTGATGAACTTGCTGCAACAATTGCTTTAGTTTCTATCGAACGTATCGTTGTTGAATTGAAGAAACTATTGATGGGTAAAGGCGTACATCAAGCATTACAAATTTTTTATAAGACAATGCATAGATATCTACCTTTTTTTAGAGATATAAGGGGGAATACTACTACGTATCAGCTGCAATCACCTGCTGAATTTACAGTTTACATCGCATATATTATATATTGTGAATTAAAAATAGATCAGGATTTAACATCTAAAATTTCTGATTTTAAACTATCCAATCAAGAGAAGAAAAAAATAAAAGATTGCGTCTTAATTTTTGATTATTTTAATCACCCTGAGATGAGTTTAAAAGCGTTTGTATATCGATTTGATATAGATTTAATTCAAAATGTGTATCATTTTATATTAAATGAAAAAGTTGTAATAGATAATTTAGTAGATATAACATCAATTCAAAAAGCTAAACAGCAATTAACAATTCAGACACGAGATGAATTGCAAATTGATGGGAATGTGTTAATGACATATTTAAATAAAAAACCTGGTCCATGGCTAAAAAGTATGCTAAACAACATTGAATTAGCAGTTATTGAAGGACGACTGAGCAATCGACAAGAAAAAATATTGGAGTGGGCAAAGAATCATGTCTAAATATAAACAGGATATACTTGAATATTTAATGATGCATAAAGGCAATTATGTTTCTGGACAAAAACTCGCTGAACAATTCAACGTATCACGCACTGCGATATGGAAAGCAATTGAAGTTTTGAAGACACAAGGCTATTCAGTTGAGTCAATAAAGAATAAAGGATATCGCATTACGTCAGTTCCAGATCATTGGGACAGTGATTTATTATCATATGTTTTAGGGGATTCAATATTTCAAAAACAATTTGTTTATGAAGAAGTAACTTCAACTCAGACTATTGCACACGAATTATTAATGGAATTTGATGAACCGTTACTTGTATTAAGCGAAATTCAGACAGTTGGTAGAGGTCGCTTTAAACGTCCATGGGCTTCTAAACGTGATACTGGTTTGTGGATGAGCCTTGTGCTGCATCCTAATATTAGCTATCAGCAAATTGCAACGTTTAATTTGTTTATTTCTATTGCGATCGCTGAGGCGATAAAAAATGTAACACAGCTTGAACCAAAAATTAAATGGCCGAATGATGTATATATCAATGATAAGAAGGTATGTGGTTTCTTAACAGAAATCAATGGAGATTCTGATGGTGTTCATACGATCATTTGCGGCATCGGTATAAATATTAACCATAAACTCGAAGATTTTGATGAAACTATAAGAGATACTGCTACAAGTTTTAAACTTGAGTCTAAAACAGATACTGATCGTTATATTTTTATCAAAGCATTAATAGATTCAATTGAACACTATTATGAAGCTTTTTTAACGCAACCATTTAAAGAGATAAAAGAAATTTATAAAGGCTATTCTATGATTTGGGATAGAACGTTAAGGTATACTGAAGGCAATAAACAAATTTATGGCAAAGCTATCGATTTAAAAGACGATGGTGTACTCGTTGTATTAGATGATACAGGTGAACGCCATCAATTCATAAGTGCAGATATAGAAGTGTAGGTGTAAAATATGGCATTAAAATATGCTATTGTAGATTTAGAAACAACAGGGAATAATCTGGAAGTGGATGAAATGATTCAGATTGGTGTTTGTATTATGCAAAACAATCAGATTATCGACACATTTGAATCATTTGTGCATACTACGCAACCGATTCCGCCGTTTATTCAGTCATTAACAAAAATAAATAATGAAATGGTCGAACATGCACCGACATTTCAAAAGATCGCTCTTCAACTATATGAATTATTAGAAGGGTGTGTGTTTGTAGCACATAATGTTGATTTCGATTTAAATTTTTTAAGAAAATATTTTAATGAAAGTAATATATTCTATAAACCAAAGTATATTATTGATACTGTAGATGTATTTAAGATAGTATTTCCTCAAATGTCGAGGTATCAATTGTCTTATTTATCTGAGCAGCTAAATATAAAGTTAACAAATGCACATCGAGCAATTGACGATGCGAAAGCAACTTGTGAAATCTTAATGATTGCATTAGATCAATTACGCAATTTACCTAGTACTACTTTGAAATCATTATATAGCCATGCCAAACAAATGCGCTATCATTTTGATGAAGTATTATTTGATCTGATACGAGATTATGAACATAGTTCTATTGATTATCATACAGTGAACGGCATTAATTTTATCAAAAAAAATAGACAAGTGAATCCACTTAATATCGATGTATCTTTTGAAACATTTTTTGAACAGACGATACATTCACTCGATTTTATTTATAGAGAAGAACAATATCAATTATCTTATGAAATTTATTTAAGTTTAAAACAACAAACTGAAATCACGATAGAAGCAGAACTTGGCAGCGGAAAAACATTAAGTTATTTAATTGCTGCCGCATATTTTATTGCGAAGACTAATCAATCTGTACTCGTGTCTACTTCTACGATAGCGCTACAAAATCAAATGATTGATTATGATATCACACTTTTAAAGCGTCAAGGTTTAAATATACCGTATCAAATTATTAAAAGTAAAAATCATTATTTAACCATTGAATTTGTAGATTATATTTTAAAGGATACAAAAATTAATCATGATATTTCCATATTAAAAATGCAGTTGATCATCTTTTTAATGAGTGGTAACGATGGTGATATCGAACAGCTGAACTTAAATGGAGGACGTAAAATATACTTTGAATTGATGCGTAGCCTCTATATACCTCAACAAAATGAAACTTATTTGTTTGATGCTTATCCAGATACGGCGCATATTGGAATCACGAATCATGCACATCTTTTATCAAATCGAAAATTTAATGTATTTGAAAATTATCGTCATATTATTATTGATGAAGCACATCAAATACTTAATTACGCATTAAAATACACGACATTTGAAATGAAATATCAGAATTTAAAATATTTAATATCTCAGACATTGCAGGAATTTGATACAAGTGCTATTAGTCACAAGCAAAAACTAAATGATTTGACATTTTTCCAATACGGGAGTATTAATAATGAATTACAGCAATTAAATGAAAAGTATGAACAGTTATTTGATTACCTGCTTACACATTATTATTCAGATCGTATTATACAAGCTGAAATCAATAAAGCAGATGAACCAGCTATTTTAATGCTTGAATTAATGCATACGCTGTCAACGATTGCTTCTGCACCTAACATTACAAAAATCCAACGCAAAATGATTATTAACTTAAAAGAAAACTTTGAACGATGTTATAACAATATATTGTTACATGGTGAGCTATATATCATGTTTAATAATCACAATAAATCAGGCATTCATATTATTTTAAAAGAGCATAATGTAAAAGAAGTGATTGAAAACTATATTTTAGATGCTTTTGATTCGAAAATATTTATCTCCGGAACGATAAACTCAATTAATGAACATAACGTTTTATCAGACTTATTTATGGAGAGCAAAAAATATATAAAATTTGATGCGTCATTCGAAAAATATAAAGCACCTTTATATATACCTACAGATATACCAGCATTCAATTATCAGCAACAAGAAGCATATATAGAAAAATGTCTGGAATATATATTGATGTATTTAAACAATTATGATGGTAAAGCATTAATCTTACTAAATAGCTATCAACAAGTTGAAATTTTGAGAGACTACTTATATGAAACAGCACTTGATCAAGTTATATTGACGCAAAATAGTGATGTTAATACTACGAAACTGAATCAGCAATTTAATCAATTAGAAAAAGGTGTATTGCTCGCTACGCAAACATTTTATGAAGGTATAGATTTTAAGTATGACGGTGTAAAATGCGTAATGATTGTTTCTTTACCTTTTATGCATCCGAAAGATTTAAATATTGCTTTAATGAAAGAAGAAGTTGAAGATGTGTTTTTAGATTACCAGGTTCCTATCGCTGTCAATAAACTACACCAGGCTACTGGGCGTTTAATTCGGAACGAAAAAGATCGTGGTTGGATGATTTGTTTTGATAGAAGAATAGTAGATAGTCGCTATGCAACTAAATTCAGTCATATACTTTCAAACTTTAATAAGCAAGAGGGGAATATTGAGGATTTTGAGAAATTTATGTATACACTCTACAAAAGTTTTTCGGAATTCTAGCTTAAACTACTTAATAAATGACTTAATTATTGGTAAACTGTTCTTATAATGAATCCTGGGAGGAATGAGGAATCGTGGAATTATCACAACGTGTTCAAAAGTTAACACCATCAACGACTTTAGCAATAACAGCTAAAGCAAATGAATTAAAAGCAAGTGGAAAACCTGTTATTGGTTTAGCAGCAGGGGAACCAGATTTTAATACACCTCAAAATATTATTGATAAAGCATTCGAAGCCGTTCAAAATGGTGCAACGAAATACACGCCATCTGGTGGAATGAAACAACTTAAAGAAGCTATTCAAAAGAAATTAAAAGATGATAATAATTTAGATTATGGATTAAATGAAATTATGGTAGCAAGTGGTGCCAAACATGCACTTTACAATTTATTTCAGGCATTACTTGATGAGGGAGATGAAGTAATTGTCCCAATTCCTTATTGGGTAAGCTATCCTGAACAAGTAATATTAGCTGGCGGTAAAGTTATCTATGCTGATAGTGACGAAACAACTGAATATAAAGTTACTATCGATGCGCTAAATAAAGTGAAAACAGACAAAACAAAAGCACTTGTCTTAACATCACCTAGTAATCCAAGTGGAATGGTTTACACGAAAGAAGAATTACAACAAATTGCAGACTGGGCAGTAGAAAATAATATTGTCGTAGTATCAGATGAAATTTATGAAACACTTGTGTACGATGGTGAACATGTGAGTATCGCTAGCTTTAATGATGACATCAAAGCATTAACAGTTGTAATCAATGGTGTTTCAAAGAGTCATTCAATGACAGGCTGGCGTATCGGTTATGCTTGTGGAGATGCGAAATTAATTAAAGCGATGACGGATTTATCAAGTCACTCTACAAGTAACCCGACAACACCTTCTCAATGGGCAGCAGTTGAAGCATACAATGGAGATAAAACTTTCTTAAACGAAATGAATGGTATATTCAAAAGTCGTCTAGATGAGATTTATCCTAAACTGATGGAGGTACCAGGCATTCAATGTATTAAACCAAAGGGTGCATTCTACTTATATCCTAATGTAAGTGAAACAGTGAAACTTTGTGGATATGAAAATACAGAGGCATTTGTGACTGCATTATTAGAAGAAAAATTAGTTGCAGTGGTTCCAGGATCAGGTTTTGGTTCACCAAATAATATTCGTTTAAGCTATGCGACGGATTTAGATTCAATGCATGAAGCGATTAAACGCATTAAAGAATTCGTAGAAGAGAAAATGGAGAAATAAACATGACAAAAATAACGATTAATCAAGCGAGTAAATATGTAGGTAAAGAAGTAACAATCGGTTCATGGATTTTAAATAAACGATCAAGCGGTAAAATTGCATTCCTTCAGTTACGTGATGGAACTGGTTTTATGCAAGCAGTAGTCGTAAAAGAATCAGTTGGTGAAGAATTATTTAAAGTTGCAAAAGGTATTACGCAGGAGACATCTTTATATATCACAGGTGTAATTAAAGAAGATGAACGTTCAGATTTCGGTTATGAAATGGAAGTGACAGGCATAGAAGTGATTCATGAATCAGTGGACTATCCTATTACACCGAAAGCACATGGTACAGATTTCTTAATGGATCATCGTCATCTATGGTTACGTTCTAAACGTCAGCATGCGGTAATGAAAATTCGAAATGAAATTATACGTGCGACATATGAGTTCTTTAACGACAATGGATTTACAAAGATTGATCCACCGATCTTAACAGGATCTGCACCAGAAGGCACAAGCGAATTATTTGCAACGAAATATTTTGAAGAAGATGCGTTCTTAAGCCAATCAGGACAACTTTATATGGAAGCGGCAGCGATGGCACACGGTAAAGTATTTTCATTCGGTCCTACATTCCGTGCAGAAAAATCTAAAACACGTCGACACTTAATCGAGTTCTGGATGATTGAACCGGAAATGGCATTTTACGAACATGAAGATAGTTTAGAAGTTCAGGAACAGTATGTTTCATATATTGTTCAGTCAGTCCTTAAGAACTGTCAATTAGACTTAAAATTATTAGGTCGTGACACTGAGAAATTAGAAAAAGTAAAAGCACCGTTTCCACGTATAACATATACTGATGCGATTCAATTCTTAAAAGAACAAGGATTTGATGATATTGAGTGGGGCGATGATTTCGGTGCACCGCATGAAACAGCAATTGCTAATCACTACGATTTACCTGTATTTATTTTAAACTATCCGACAGGAATTAAACCATTCTATATGCAGCCTAATCCTGATGAAGAAGGAACAGTTAAATGTGCAGACTTAATTGCACCAGAAGGGTACGGTGAAATTATTGGAGGTTCAGAACGTATTTGGGATCTTGAATTAATTCAATCACGTATTAAAGAACATGGTTTAGATCCGGCTGCGTATAGTTATTATACTGATTTACGTAAATACGGCAGTGTACCACACTCTGGTTTCGGATTAGGATTAGAACGAACAGTAGCATGGCTTTCAGGTGTAGAACACGTTCGTGAAACGAGTCCTTTCCCACGTTTACTGAATCGTTTATATCCATAAAATTTAAGTTAATATAGATTAATAATATTAAATCGTATAGATATAATTTTATATCTGTACGATTTTTCTATCACCAAGGGGGAAACAATGAGTATATTTAAACAAGATGTCATCATTCCTCGTATTCTTTTTGAACAATATCATCAACTTGGGATGAGTGAAACAGAACTCATCATGATCATGAAAATAATAGAATTATCAAATGAAAGTAGTTTACCTTCATTTGAGACAATTAGCAATGCGATGAGTGTTGACAAGTCGCAAGTGATGTTGATATTACAAAACTTAATCAGTAAAGATTTTATAAAAATTGATGTAAAAAAATATAATGATGTGTCATTTGAAGAACGTTACGATTTAACACCATTAGAATCGCAATTATTAAGATTACAAGAAGAACAAGAAAAAATTAACGATGTCAATGTACGACAAACGAGTTTTAAAGAAATATTTGAACGTTTTGAAGCAACATTTGCACGACCTTTAACACCTATTGAAATCGAAACGATTTCTCATTGGATAGATACAGATCAGCATTCTGCGCCACTAATTATTACAGCTTTAAACGAAGCAAGCAGTCATAATAAACTGAGTATTAAATATATCGATCGAATATTACTGAACTGGAAAAAACGTAATGTTAAGACGATTGATGAATCAAAAATAGTAAGTAATGAATATAAGCCGTCAAAAACGCTATCTAAAACAGTACCTGATATTCCTGTTTTTGATTGGGTGAACGGAGAGAATCCATATGATAAGTAAGAAGAAAACTTTAGAAATGTTAGATGTTATTGATGAAATGTTTCCTGATGCTGAATGTGAACTTGTTCATGACAATCCATTTGAATTAACAATTGCTGTATTATTATCGGCACAATGTACAGATGTTCTCGTCAATAAAGTAACTCGAACGTTATTTCAAAAATACAAAATACCAGAAGATTATATAAATGTTCCGATTGAGGAGCTAATGGATGATATTCGCTCAATCGGTTTATATAAGAATAAAGCAAAAAATATTCAGGCATTATGTCGTATTTTAATAGATAAATATGATGGAAAAGTTCCGCAGACACATGCTGAACTTGTTGCATTACCAGGTGTTGGTCAAAAGACTGCCAATGTAGTAGTATCAGTAGCGTTTGGAATTCCTGCACTTGCTGTTGATACGCATGTAGAACGTGTATCTAAGAGACTTGGTATATGTAAATGGAAAGATAATGTAAAGCAGGTTGAAGCAACATTATGTAATAAGATTCCGAGAGAACGATGGAACAAAACGCATCATCAATTAATTTTCTTTGGCCGATATCATTGTACAGCTCGCAATCCGAAATGTCTTGAATGTCCATTGTTAAAGGATTGCAGAGAAGGTAAGAAACGTCATAAGGTGGTTGTATCATGAAAGCGAGAATGAGTGAGCTGGAAGAACAAATTGATCAGCACAGTAAAAATAGAACATTGAATAGTATTGATGCAATAAAATTACTTGATGAATATTATGAAGGATTACTGTATTTAATGAGAACATTAAATGATTTAGAACCCAATGTTGAACTTAAAGCTGATAATATTCAAATAGGACCTTTAAATTTTATTGAACGTATAAAGTATATTGAACAGCGTAAACATCATTTTATGGGTTATCAGCAAATGAAGACAATGCTTGTTGAAATCAATAAGTTAATTGCGATAAAAAGCATAAAAAAGAAGCGATAACATCATTGTTTCGCTTCTTTTTTATTGACCTAAATTTTGTGCTGCCCGTTCATTTGCGGCTTTTAAATCAGCAGCAGCTTTATCACTTGCAGCTTTTAAGTCTGCAGCAGCTTTATCACTCGCTGCTTTCAAGTCAGCGGCAGCTTTTTGATCTGCAGATTGGCTAGATGGAACAGTTTCAGCTGTTCTTCTTTCCATTGTAGTAGGTATATTTTCTGTTACAACCTCAGTGGTGTTGTTTTTATTCTTGTCTTTTGAATTAGAAGTTTTTTTTTCAGAGTTGCTAGATGACTGGTTATTGATTTGATTCTTCGCATCCTGTTCTGCCTGTTTTGCTTCTTCTAAGGCTCTCTTAGCAGCTTCAGCAGCACGTTCATTGTTATTACGCGCTGCCTCAGTTTGCTCATCTAAAGAACCTGTAGGAAAAGTTGTCGTTGAGTCTGACTCTGTAGTAGATGAATTATCATTTTTTCCTGTTAAAACATCATTATTATCTTGTTGACCTTTTACTTTAACATCTGTACCGATTTTTTCAACTGAATCAGGCATTGCAAAATCCTGACCATCTATTGGACTGATTTCACTCATTACTTGTTTAAATAAAGATTTTGGTAATGCTTGCTCTTCAGGACCAACGAATGAATTAGCACCGCCTTCAGCAAGTTTAGTGAACCCCATCCAAACAGACATAGTATATCGTGGTGAATACCCTACAATCCAGACATCTTTTGCAGCATTGTCAGGTAAATTGTATTTTTCATACGTTTCATTGCCATACGTACCTGTACCTGTTTTAGCTGCAAGTGTAAGACCTGGAATACTACTACCATAAGCTGTACCTAAAGGTTCAAATGATCCTTTTAACATATCCGTTACGATATATGCCGTATAGTCTTCCATCGCTTTTTCAGAAACTGTATCAAACTTAATCGTTTCATCATCTTGTGTCACAACTTTTCGAATAGCATGCGCTTTGTTGTATGTACCACCATTACCAAAAGTAGAGAATGCACTTGCCATTTGAGTAGGAGAGAACTCAGAAGATGATCCACCTAAAGCTTCAGCAGGACCTAAGTCTTTTGATTGATATTCTAATCCAACATTTTTGGCAAATTCATAAGATGCATCATTACCAGCTTCTTTTTTTACTTCCTGGAAGATTTTTAATGCCGGTATATTTAAACTACGACGGATAGCATCACGCATTGTTACAACGCCGTGGTTTTGCGTATCATAGTTTTTAAATTTGATACCATTTATATCGTATTCTGATTCATCCTGTATTTTATGATTTGTTGCCCATTGTTCATTTTCGACAATTGGACCGTAACTTAAGAATGGTTTGATTGTTGAACCAACAGGATGTACGTCTGTTGCAAGGTTTCTATCAACGACGTCTGTAAAATTACGCCCACCACTTATAGCAACAAGTGCACCAGTTTGAGTATCAACAATCGTTGATGCTGCTTGTTGATATTTGTTTTTATAGATATTCATGTTATCAACATTGTTTTGCAGTGAAATCTGTGCATTATTGTCCATGTTCGTATAAATTTTTAATCCGCTAGTTAACACATCACTTAATGATTTGCCTTGAAATTCTTTATTATTTTTTAATTCTTGCTTTATTACATTGACGTATGATGCATATTTCGGATCATTTTCTTCTATATTTTGACGTTGCGCAGCTGTTCTAGGTACTAAATTTTTTGATAAGTCTTCAGCTTGCGCCTGTTCCATTTCAGCTTTAGAGATACGTTTATGACGATTCATTAAATATAAAACAGTATCTTTACGTTTTTCTGCAGCTTCTGGATGGTCATATAAATTATACGTGTTAGGAACTTGTGGAAGTCCAGCTAAATATGCTGATTCAGCAAGTGATAGTTGATCTAAATCTTTATTAAAATAATATCTAGCTGCTGTTTTAACACCATATATACCATCAGAATAATAAATTTTATTCATATACATCTCAAAAATTTGATTTTTATCATACTCTTGTTCTAATCGATAAGATAGGTAAGCTTCCTGTGCTTTACGTTCAATAGATTTTTGATCTGTTAGGAAAGAACGTTTAACTACTTGTTGTGTTAATGTTGAAGCACCTTGCGAACCAAATCCACCAGTAAAATTCTTAAATACTGCGCCGGTTAATCGTTTAAAGTCTAATGCACCATGTTCATAGAAACGATTGTCTTCAGTAGCAAGTACAGCATCGCGCATCGTATCTGGAATATCTGCAAACTTAACTTTCTCACGTTTTTGTCCCATATATAATATGGTTACTAGATTATTATCTTTATCATAAATTTTAGTCGGTAATTGATCACGTAATGCTGACTCATTAAATTTCGGAGCATTGTATGCATAATATAGAAACAGTAGCATACCAGCAACGACCATCGTTGTAAATAATGCGACAAGCACGCCTACAACTTGTAAGATCGTTTTCTTTAAACTTTTTTTCTTTTTCGCCATTCTTAAATCCTCTCTCTCATTAAACTTAAATAGAATATAGTGATTGTATTGCTTTTAAATAATCAATTCTAGGACGATATGTATATGGTATCAATATACCATCTTTTTTAATTTCCTTTAACTGAATAGATTTCTTTTCATCGTCTTTGTATCTTTGCCAATAATGATAAAAATTTTCGAACGGTAATAAATATACTTCTTCAAGACTGGAAAAGCAAATTAAAATAAAGACGATACCGCCATGACGATAAACTTGATGCATATGTGAAACTTGATGCTGGTGTATATTGATCAGTGGAAAACTCGTTTTATTTTGGGTAACTTTAGCTTCAAAATCAATATACTTACCATTATATATGCCATTATAGTCAGTTGTTGATGCACGTCTGAAATAAGCCTCTTTGATTACTGCTTTCGAACGTTTCGGATAATCTACTTTTACGATTTGAATCGGTGTCGGTTTTTTATGTATAATTGCCAGATCGTTTTGGAGATAATATCTATTGCTGTTGTCGATTTCATCTTCAAATTTCATACCACGTTTTCCATATTCAATTTTACTATTATTTATAGTATTTGTAACTAAGTCTAAAGACTTAGAAGGCTTACCATTTGGATAATTGACCATTTTATTCATCCTAATTGTGATGTCTTATTTTTTCATATACAATGAGTTTAACACAACTTGTGAAAGGAGTAGTTAAATGTTACAAAATTGTATTAAAAGTTTAATTGAAAATATGCAACAGATTGATCAGTACTTTCATAGCGCAAAAAATGGTGAACTATTTAACTTTGTTATTGATGTACAACCATTTACTGAACAAGTAGATGTAAATTTAAATCAATTAAATAATTATAAAGAAGAGATATTATCTTTACCTTTAATGAATGAAAAGAAATTATCATTGCTGATGCTATATATTCGAGAGTTATCTGTCGATTGTTTTTTTGATAAGACGAGTAAAAAAATATTTATCGACAAATTCAAAGCAGTCAATCATGATCTTCAATATATCAACAGAGTAATAGAAAAAGTTTAAGGATATAGTAATGAAGACTTTATATATAACTGGATATAAACCGTATGAGATTGGTATTTTTAAAAATAATCAGCCTGAAGTACGATATATAAAACTCTTCCTTCAGGATAAAATTAAATCATATATTGAAGAAGGTCTTGAATGGGTCATTATCCAGGGGAATTTAGGTACTGAATTATGGGCAGCTGAAGTAACGATTCGATTAAAAAAACAATATGATATTAAATTGGGCATTATCACGCCATTTTTAAGTCACACAGAAAAATGGAATGAAGAAAATCAACAATACTATCAACAGATTATCAGTAAAGCAGATTATATAAATAGTGTGTTTCAGGATACTTATAAAGGTGGATATATGTTTAGTCAGGCGAATCAGTTCATTTTGGATAATACTGAAGGTACTTTATTATTTTATGACGAAGAGCATGAAGCAAGTCCTAAATTCTTCAAAAGAACGCTCATTGATTTTATGACAGAAAATCAATATACTATGGATAGTATCAGTTTTTTCGACTTATCAGATTTTATAGATGAATATACGAGAGAACAAGAAAATTAGAGGTGTTATTATGTCAGAAATGAATTTAAAATTATCTGCAAAAGATATTTATGAAAAAGAATTTGAAAGAACGATGGTACGCGGTTTTAAACCGGAAGATGTAGATAGTTTTCTAGATGAAGTGATAGAAGACTATCAAAAGATGGCAGACATGAACAATCAATTATTAAAGCTTTCTGATGAAAATTCAAAATTGAAACGTGAAATTGAAAACCTTCGTATGCGTGTTGCAACAGGTAGAAGTGATCATCAGCAACAAACACCGAATAACTACGATTTATTAAAACGTATTTCTAATCTTGAAAAAGCAGTGTTCGGTAAATAATAGTCATCGCAATTCAATGCATTTGATGCTATAATTTAATAATGTTAAAAGATATCTCGGATAATCGCTATACTTTGTATAGAGGAAAGTCCATGCTCACACATGCCTGAGATGGCTGTAGTGATCGTGCCTGGTGAAACAATAAGCCAGGGCATTAATTTGACGGCAGTGAATAGACCTAAGTCTTTGATATGGTCTGAGTAACTTGAAAGTGCCACAGTGACGTAGCTTTTCTAGAAATAGAAAAGGTGGAACGCGGTAAACCCCTCGAGTGAGCAATCCAAATTTGGTAGGAGCACTTTTCTAGCGGAAATGAACGTATAGAAGAGGTATGAAAATACAGACAGATGATTATCACCGGCGTACGAGAGTATCTAGGCTCATTTGCAGTACTAAGGAACAGAACATGGCTTATAGAGATATCTTTCTAGATGTCCTCCATTTATAATGGGGGACTTTTTTTATTTATTGAACGTATTTATCGTGTTACAATGGAATTAATAAACATTACATTCTACTATAAAAGTATTATGTAAACTTGGAGGGAATTATGTATCAATTACTAGCTACTACACCTATGGGGATGGAAGCTGTTGCAGCAAAAGAAGTTCAGGCCCTTGGATATGAAACAACAACAGAGAATGGACGTGTATTATATCAGGGTGATGCACGGGCAATCGTGAAATCAAATCTTTGGTTACGCAGCGCAGATCGCGTTAAACTTGTTGTTGGACGTTTCTATGCTACTACTTTTGAACAGTTGTTTGATCAGACAAAAAATATACCGTGGGAAAACTATATTAGTGAAAATGGAAGTTTTCCAGTTCAAGGTAGAAGTTTAAAATCAAAGTTATTCAGTGTACCTGACTGCCAGGCAATTGTCAAGAAAGCAATAGTTGAACGTCTAAAAAAAGCTCACAACCAGCAAGGAT
Source organism: Macrococcus epidermidis (assembly GCF_003259695.1). Classification (GTDB taxonomy): domain Bacteria; phylum Bacillota; class Bacilli; order Staphylococcales; family Staphylococcaceae; genus Macrococcoides; species Macrococcoides epidermidis. Next base: position 897,067 of record NZ_PZJH01000001.1, on the reverse strand, counting down.
GGTTACGTGAAGATGGCGCATTATATAAAGTTGAAGTTGCGATTCTTAAAGATGAAGTATTACTTACAATTGATACTTCAGGAGCCGGATTACATAAACGTGGATACCGTCTCGCACAAGGTGAAGCACCGATGAAAGAAACGTTAGCAGCTGCACTTGTATTGTTATCTAACTGGAAAGGAGAAACACCATTTATTGATCCTTTCTGTGGTTCAGGAACCATTGCAATTGAAGCAGCAATGATCGCTCAAAATATTGCACCAGGATTTAACAGAGATTTTGTGAGTGAAAACTGGGATATCATTCCTGAAGGTATGTACGATGAAGAACGTGTTAAGGCAGAAGAAGTTGCTGAATATGATAAAGAAATATCGATTACAGCAAGTGATATTGATCCGAACATGGTTGAAATTGCGCGTAATAATGCGATTGAAGTAGGCTTTGGAGATATCATTGAATTTAAGCAAATGAATGTTCATGATCTTACGTTAAACAGTGAAAAGGGTGCAATTGTTGGTAATCCGCCGTATGGCGAACGTATAGGTGAGAGAGCAGAAGTGGAAGCAATGTACACGTATTTAGGAGAACTAATTGAAAAAAATCCTAAATGGTCACTATATATTTTGACAAGTTTGAAGACATTTGAAATATTAGTAGGCAAAAAAGCAACTAAACGCCGAAAATTATTTAATGGATACATTGAATGTACGTACTATCAATACTGGGGCGAGAGATAGAAGAGGATGTCGACAAACCTTTAAATAAATGTAACCACACAAAGCATAACTATATGTTTTGTGTGGTTTTTTGTTTATGATATATGTATCAAGAAGAAGGTGAAAATACATTGAAATTAAGTATATTAGATCAAGTACCCATGTCACGTGGAGAAACGCCAGGGGATGCATTGGCGCATACGATAGAACTCGTTCAATTTGCAGAAAAATTAAATTATGATCGTTATTTTGTTGCTGAACATCATAATACGACAGGATTAATTAGTCATTCACCAGAAATTGTTATGACAAGATTATTATCAGTAACGTCATCCATTAATATTGGTTCTGCGGGTATTCTTTTACCTCAATATAGCCCCTATAAGGTTGCGGAAAATGCAAACTTATTAGAAGCGTTGTTTCCTGGTCGTGTGACGATTGGCTTAGGAAATTCTCCAGGTGGAAGTGAAATGACCAGAAAAGCATTAACAGATGGTGGCGCAAGTAAGGTGAGAGATTATGATAGAATGCTAGAAGAGTTTTTAGGTTTCATGCGTAACACTTTGCCTTTAGAGCATCAATATAGAGGTGTTAAAGCTGGACCTAGGATTGAAAATCATCCAGAAATTTTTACGTTAGGGTTGACTGATAATGGTGCTAAAAGGGCTGCAAAATTAGGGATAGGTTTTGTATTCGGTAATTTTATCAGTGATAAGTTTCGAGACAGTGCTATAAAAATTTATCAACAGGGGTTTATTCCTAATGCATTTATGAAACACGCATATACGATATTTTGTTCATTTATCATTGTTGTGAAAGATGATGCAGAAAAAGAGATGCAAAGACGTATATTAGATCATTGGTTATTAAATGTTACTAAAGGAAGGGATACTGTTATTCCTTCAATTGAACAGGTTAATAAAAATAAATATAGTGAAGAGGATTTACGTATCATTGAGAAGAACAGAGGACGTTATTTTATTGGAATAAAAGAAGATGTTAAATATGAAATTAAAAAATTATATGAAACGTATCGATTTGATGAACTGATGGTAATCAACAATACGTTTGACTTTACATTAAAAATAGAAAGTTTTAAAGTGATTAAAGAAATAATAGATGAAATTAATAGTGAGAAATAATGAATATAAAAATAAAAAAACATCAAGCTTTCGCTTGATGTTTTGATTTTACCAAAGTTTTCCTTCGCCCATACCTTTAGCACCAGGAGGTGGATCCATAAACATTTGTCCGATAGGTACTGTATACGCTACTAAAATTAATGCAATCGTAACGATAATTAAGAATTTCCAGTTTTCAACGAATTTATAAGCAGGTGCTGCTTCATCCATTGCTTCAGAAACTGGGAATGCTTCATATCCTTTAGGAGCAAAGAATGCTAACTGAATGAACACGATAACTACTAAGATGATAGAGATAAATAAAATTGTACCTCCAACTGCTTGCATTACCTGGTAAGGAATCCACTCAGCTGCAATTTTTGAACCACCATATTCAGAATAAGTAGAACGACGTGGCGCCCCAAATAATCCGATGTAGTGCATTGCGCCAGACATGATTGACATACCAATTGCCCACATAACACCTTGAATAATTGCTAATCTATTGATTGCTTTTGTCATTACACGCCCAGTAGCATGTGGAATTAACCAGTACATTGTACCAAAGAACGTTAAGATAACTGCTGTTGCTACTGTTAAATGGAAGTGACCTGTAATCCAGATAGTATTATGTACGACTTGGTCCATTTGAGCTGAAGCGTTAACTAAACCACCAGCTCCACCAGGAATAAATGCTGCCATTCCGATGAATGGTAATACGAAACGTGCATCATTCCAAGGTAATGTTTTAATCCATCCAAATAATCCTTTAGCACCAACTTTTCTTCCATACGCTTCAAATGTTGCAAATAAACTAAATGCAGTCATTAATGAAGGAATAACGACCATGAATGTTAATACAACTTGTACATATTTCCATGTTACATCAATACCAGGCTCAGTTAACTGATGGTGAATACCAACTGGAATTGAGAAGAATAAGAATAACATAAAACTCATACGTGCTAAGTTATCACTAAATGCTTTAGCACCGATAATTTTTGGAACGACTGCATACCAAGACATATATGCTGGTAATAACCAGAAATAAACTAAAGCATGTCCAAAGTACCAGAATAGCGTACGGCTAAGTGAAACATCGATACGTTCAACTATACCTAATGACCAAGGAATCATTTGTAATAAAACTGTTGCTGCAACACCGATAGAACATACGATCCACATTACATTATTGATTGTTGCCATATAAGCTAATAAAGGAGATTTTAATCCTTTATGTTCTTTTCTCCATTGTGCATAGCGCATGATTTGTCCAGCTGCAGAAATCCAAGAACCAACAACGACTAATGCCATACCAACATAGAAGATTACATGTGCTTTCAGAGGAGCATAGAATGTATATAAGACTGTAGCTTTATTAAGTAATACCATCGTTGCTGCCATTGCAGTACCGATTAACATTACCCAGAATCCTAACCAAACTAATTTTCTTTGTAATGGTGAAAGTTTACCGCAAGTACGGATTACTGCAGCTGTCTGGAATCCCATAATAAAGAATGTTGTTAATACTAAAGCTAAAATAATACCATGAACAGTTAAGATTTGATAATAACCGATTCCTGCAGGTAATTTTAATTGACCAGAACGCACTAATGTTTGTAGTAGACCTGCTAATCCACCGATGATTAAACACACAATTGCTACATACATATGCGCCATAATTAATTTACCATCTTTACGGTCCATTTCTACACGTTCTGCCATTTCTTCGGCATGATGGTTTCTATAAGTAGAGCGATCGTCAAATACGCCGCTATCTAATTTGAATGCGTTCATTTCTTATCTACCACCTTAATGTTTGACTTCATGTCTGCATGACCAGTACCACAGTATTCGTTACACAATAATAGGTATTCACCTTTTTTATCAAATGTTTTTACGAATGTTGAGATGTGTCCTGGCTCTATCATCATGTTAACGTTTGTTTGAGCAATTTCGAAGCCGTGAACAACATCGCGACTTGTTGCGATAATTTTTACTTTCGCACCTTTTGGAATTTCAACTTCACCTGGATTGTAGTTAAATGCAGAAACTACAAATACTAATTCGTAATCCCAATCTTTACCTTCAACTTTATGTAATCCTGGTTTGCTGAATACTTCATGTTTATCAATTAATTCTGGATCGACAAATTCTCGTCCACTGGCGATTGGCTCATGACCGCTATGTATTGCAGAAACAAAAATAATACCTAAGAATAAAACAAGTGATCCCATACCTAATCCCAGCCAAATTTTCTCTAACTTATGCAAAATATTCCCCTCCTATACGCGTTCTAAAAATAATATAAAAATTGCAAACCATGTTACGATAAACACTGCGCCTAAAAATAATACTGACGCCATTGTGCCTCTTAAATCTAAATCGTGATGAACTTCTTCATTAACCTGAATCGGATCATGTGATTGATTTAAATTTTTATCCTCTGCCATAATGAACACCCTTTCTTAATAGCTTTTCTTTCTTTATAATAATAGAGTACAAAGTTTATTAATGTGATAAATATCACACTTTTTTTATTTTCGTTAAAAATTTCACAAATAAATATATATAAATGAGGTATGTTATGAAACATCATGAACAAATCAAGCAATTATATCAATTAAAAAAAGAAGTAGAGAAGTCAAACAATGTGATTTTGGTGGAACAAATCAATGAAATTATTAAAAAAGTGCATCAGGATCAAGTTGTTATCAGCTTTATTGGTCACTTTTCTTCAGGGAAATCATCTTTAATAAATCATATATTCAATGAGAATATTTTACCGAGTTCACCAGTTCCTACTACAAGTAATACGGCTCAAATTATTATCAGTGACACTGAAAATGTACGCATCAATCTTGATAATCATACATATAGTGATTTAAATCAATATGAAGATATAAAAAGAGTAAATACACTTAACCATAAAATAGAATCAGTTGAAATCAAAAAATCGTCTCATCTATTTGATAATGGTACCGTCATTCAGGATACTCCAGGCATTGATGCAACATTTAAAAATCATGAAGCAAGTACAATGAAATTTTTACTTATTAGTGACGTGGTTTTTTATACGGTTGAGTATAATCATGTAAATTCAGAAAAAAACTTTGATCAAATTAGAGCATTAAATCAATTAAACGTCCCAGTCGTGTTGATAATCAATCAGATTGATAAACATCATGAAGAAGAAATATCATTTGAGGATTTTAAAACTGCTATAAATGATAATATTGAACGTTGGCATCTTAAGATTGAGCATATTTTATATACATCAATTTATGACAGTGTTAATAATGAAATTGATAATGTGATTCCATTAATGGAGCACTTTGCGCACAATGCAGAAACAAACAAAGCGTATTATTTTGAACGCATGATAGCTTATATTGAATCGACACAAATACATTATCTGAATAAAATTAAAACAAATTTACTGGCTACAATAAACGTTGAAGAAGACGAAGTAGATATGGCATATCAAAAAGCAAGTGCAAATGTAGCGATGAACGCTGAACAAGCTATATTAGCAGATGCAAATAACGCACAGTTATTGTTAAATGGTGTGAAAGATATTATAAAAAATGCTTATTTAATGCCTTATGAAATGCGCGAGAAAAATCGTGAGATGCTCGAAACATTTGCAGATAACTATAAAGTACCAGGACTTTTTGGTAAAAAAGCAAAAGTACTAGCGATTCAGGATGAAAAAGTGGCAACAGTTGTTACATCACTGAATGCGTTAATTGAGAAACAAATTACATTTCAGCTTAAAGAATATTATGGTCAATTCTCAAAATACTTAAGTAATCCAAATATAATTAATGAACTTGTTTTTAATATTTCACAAGATGATGTTAAGCAGTTAATTAAGCAACAAACATCTATCACAAATGATTATGTTTTAATTTATTCAGATGAATTAAAATTATTCATTGAACGTATGATCGTTAATCAGCAAAAGAATTGGCATGAGCTGTTCATAAAAAATATAAATATGTCTATTTTAAATACAAATGATGAAAATAGTAAGGAAACTGTGAAGTTTGATGAATATTTTGAGAATGAATCATTAATAAAGTCAATCACTACTAAAAACTATCTACACTACTATATTCATGTTGATGAATCGGTGGATAAATTAATTGATAGAAATTATGTAACATTTGAAATGCTTGAAGAAAAACCTACAGAAATTTCAAAAATTATTAAAGAAACAACTTTTGCAAATGAGAATCTGAATCTAAGTAAATCAATTCTGCAACATTTGTCTGATGTTATGTACTTCAAGACTGATATAGAGAAAGTAAATGCTCAAATTGAACGATTGAATAAGAATATAACTAAAATTGTTGTATTTGGTGCTTTTAGTGCAGGTAAAAGTGCGATGATTAATGCACTTTTAAAAGAAGAAATATTGATTTCTTCACCGAATCCAACGACAGCTTCAATAACTGAGATTCAATATGGTGATAAGAATTATGTCACATTTAAGTTGGAAAAAGACATATTGAAATCATTAAATGACATGATGTTAACTTCAACAATTGAAATACCTACAATTAGTCAATGGATTAAACGATTTAAAGGAAAACTTAATCAGTTAAATGCACAGAACAGAAATTTTGCAGAAGCGATTATTCAAAATTATGATCTATATGCACAGTATTTAGAGAATCATGCAACAATTGAAGTGAATGATGACGAAATAACACAGTATACTGCTGTTGATGCACATGCAGCTTTTGTACAGAAGATTACTCTCGGCATCCAAAATGATTTTCTAAAAGATAAGATTATTATTGATTCACCAGGCACAGGTAGTACGAACAGCCGACATACAAAAGAAACAACTGAAATAATTACTGATAGCGATTTATTAATCTATGTGTCATATTACAATCATGTTTATACTGAAAAAGACAAAGCATTCCTTTCTTATTTAAATGAAGTAGAAATTATAAACGAAGATAGTCAGAATTTCTTTGTTATTAATGCAGTAGATTTAGCAAAAGATGAACAGGAGTTAAATTCTGTGATAGATTATTTAGCAGGAGAACTACAAACTTTAAACATTGATGATCCTATTTATCCGGTTTCAAGTCGAAATGCATTAAAAAGTTACGATGATAATTTTACTGAATTTAAAACAGCAATTGAAAGCTTTGTGACAACAACAAGTAAACAACAGAAAATTAAACAAATTAATCACCAGACATCTGTTTTATACGAAAAAGCAAAAGCACTTGTAAGTAATTTTGATCAGTACGAAAATCAAATACAAATTAGAAATCAGTATTACACAGAGTGGTTAGCCAATGGTCCAATCGATTTAAATGTAAAAGATAATGTAATACGATCGGTAAAAGATATATTGACTGAACAAACAACATATCTTAAAGACAAGATGAAAATACAGCTGTATGACGTCTTAAAAGAACAAATCAATACTTCTTCGGATTTGTCTAAAGTACAACAGAGCTATTTACATGCTGTTCAGCAAAAGTTAAATGAAGACTTATATTTGATTATGCCAAGATTAAATAAAAGTGCGCAGTCGTTCTTTAGTCAAGGTATTCAAGTGCTTACTAATCAATTAGAACAACAAGAGATTTATGAAGATTTACAATATAAAGAACAATTACTAAATCCTAATGACGTAAGTATTAGTAAGCTCACTGATGAAATTCATACAATAAATTTAGGTAATATTAAGCAGAAGCAGTTGATGAATCAGACACTGAAAACTGAACTGTACGATGAAATACACCAAAAAACGATACAAATGCTAATTAAATTAATTGATATGTATGAAAATGAAATCTTGAAGCTTATTGACGACAATGCAATAAAATTGTCTAATTATATTGAAGAAAAAAATAAAATGATGCATCAAACAATGCGCGAAAAAATGCAACAAAAAATTGACCATACTTTAAAAGAAGAAGTTTCAAAAGCAATTCAAAAAATAGAGGTGTAGTCATGAGAATATGGATAACAGAACAACAAGCTTATAAACTGGTACAAAATAATGATGCAATACTTTTTGATTGTCGAGGTATAATGGACAATTTAGAACAAAGTATTCAAAACTATCACGAAGAAAGAATTGAAGGAGCAGCGTATATTCATTCATTCTTAATGGGTAACAATCCAATATCAGGTGGACGACATCCATTACCTGATTTAAATGATTTCATTGATATTGTGGAAGCATTTGCTCAAGGAAAGACGATAATAGGCTATGATAATCGTAATAGTTTTTATGGCACTCGCTTTGTATTTCTGTGTCATCTTGTAGGTATTGAATGTCTTCTTATTCAGGAAGGTTATGAAGATTTGAAACTGTTTAAGAAATCGACAAAAGATCCAATAGAAGGAAAACAGCATGCTTTATTAAAATTATATAAATGCACCGACAAAGAGTATGAAATGGCGGTGGAAAAATATAAAGAATTAGTAAATAGAGATTTAAACAAAAATTTTAATAAAGATATCATCACTTTCTGTAACAATATCCAAAGCTTAATTAAGGCTCCTCAACATGATGTCGTACTTATTGATGCACGTGCTCATGAACGCTATGTTGGCGAAGTTGAACCGATGGATAAAATTGCGGGCCATATTCCGACAGCAATCAATATTCCTTTTAGTGAAGTGTATGCAAATGGAGTCCCGAAAAATAGTGAGGCACTACGAAATGTATTTAGAAATGTTTTAGAGAAAGAAAGCATTATTTATTGTGGTTCAGGTTTAAGCGCTACACCTTTATATGTCGCTCTCAAGACATTAGACCAAAATGTAAAAGTATATGTAGGTAGTTATTCCGAGTGGGTGTCAAAATATCCAAATCAAATAGAAACTGGAGAACAAAAATGAACAATTTATTAATTGTTGATGGAATGGCATTGCTCTTTCGTCACTTCTTTGCTACAAGTCTACACAAAAACTATATGAAAAATTCAGAAGGTGTTCCTACAAATGGTGTTCAAGGATTTGTAAGACATGTTGTAAGTGCGATTCATGACACCGATGCCCATCATGTAATAGTCTGTTGGGATATGGGGGCTAAAACATTTAGAAACGAAATCGACCCTAACTACAAAGCTCATCGTCCAGCACCACAAGACGAGTTGATTCCTCAATTTGATATGGTGCAGGAAATCTCAAGACAACTTGGATTTCATAATATTGGCATACAAAATTTCGAGGCTGACGATGTTATCGGGACGTTAGCACATACGTTAGATGGCACATATGATATAAAAGTAATTAGTGGCGATCGTGATTTGCTGCAAATACTGGATGAGCATATTGAAGTATGGTTAATAAAAAAAGGCTTCAATATTTACAATAAATATGATAAGACTCGATTTATCGAAGAATATCAAATTCAGCCAAAGCAATTAATTGATGTAAAAGCATTTATGGGTGATACTGCTGATGGATATCCTGGTGTAAAGGGTATTGGTGAAAAAACAGCATTTAAATTAATTCAGACATATGGAAGTGTTGAATGTGTACTTGAACATATTGAAGAACTTCCGAAAGGACAGCAAAATAAAATCAATGGAGCAGCAGATGCTTTAAAGCTTTCTCATCAACTTGCAGCAATCCATACAGAAGTACCACTAAAGTTAGATGAAATTATCAGTGAAATGCCATATTCAGTTGATTTGCAATCAATGATCGATATATGTAATCAATACGAACTAAAGGTTGCCAAAAATTTTATAGCGAAATTGTAATGACAAGCCCTTTATGCAAAAATGTAATGCATAGAGGGTTTTGTTATTTGTGACAATTGAAGACATATTACAAATTTACCATCTGCATTAGCTCCAGGAGGTTCAGTAGTATTTGATGTGCAGAATTCTTTTAAAGTACCATCTGATAAAGGTCAAAATATCAAATTCGTTGAAGTCGAAAATACTGTAACTACACCAACAACTGAACAACCAACTACTGAAAGACCAACGACAAAACCTTGTCCAAATGGTCGAATCTGGTGTCCAGGTAATTATTAATCAATGAAATTTTATGAAGAAAGAGGATTAGACAGTGTCTAATCCTCTTTTGAATAGTTGAAAGGCAAAACGAGCTATTCTGCGTTTTTGGTTTACACCCATCGAAAGTTAAATGATCACAAATTGAGTTCCGTAATCTTCGTATACGTAAGACGTAAATGTTAAGTAAAACGAAAAGCGGCTCCATTCGATGACTAAATAGTACTTTCTACCAGAAATAGATTAATTGAATATGATTAAACTTATTATATGATATCAAAATTAGATAATTATATTTGATTATTCAACGCAACTTCTATTGTATACTCATTATTAAAACGATCGATTAACATTGATTTATTGTTAGCAGAGGATTCTAATTGCTCTATGTAGCTACGAACGTAGAGCTCATCGACAATACCTTCTTCAACGATTCCAACACCAGCGACTGCTTTAATTCGCTCCTGTCCATATCCAAATGAAATGTTATCTTCAAGCATGTTGACGATGTTTCTTTCGATTTTAAGAGACTCCAGGAGTTCTGATGGCGTGTATAATTTATCTTCAAATTCAATCTGAGCATTACAGTTCGCTCTATGTACGGCTGTTTTTAAATTGGAGATATCAGACTTTAAACTCTCAATTAAGCCTATTGTTTCATGGACCGACGCATTCTTTTCTTCTGTAACAATACTTTTATTATTTAATGCGATCGGAACGCGAAACTCTGTTCTGAATTTTTCTGTTGCATTATCAAGTTGAGCACGTAATTTACTTGAGATGAATATTGCTTGCTGGATAGTTAAAGCAGTCATAAGAAAAGCCTCCATTTTTTAGTAGTGGAAATATTATATAATATCCATTTGGAATAATAAAGCAATATCCTTATAAATGTTATTGATTTAAAAGTTTTTGAAATAACTTAAATTTATTTAATATTCTTTATTTTATCAGTCAAATGATATAAAATGACTGATAAAGAGGTGTATATATGGTTGGATATAACTCGAATATTGTGAATTTAATGACTAAAATTCATGAGTTCAAAGGTAAACAAATTATTTATTTACAATATAATACTGCCACATTGGAGAAACTTAAATTTTCAGGCATATATCACAATGTGAAATATGGTTGTGCTTTATCAGGATATTCTGTATCTGATACAAAGTTATTACAGATACTACAGTTTAAAAAATCATTTAATAATGAAATAGAAGCGCAGATATGTGGATTTAGAGATGCATTGTTATATATTGTAGAGGATTATGAATTTATTGACATCAATTATGAATCAATTTGTGCGATGTATTTAGAGATGTCAATGGGAGATGAAGAATCGATATCAAAATCTTCTGAAACACAAAGAGAGACTATCGAGCAATTATGTTTACATTATAATAATGTAATAGATCTGCCACATACAAATATACTAATCGAGATATTTCAATTTGTGTTTGAATTTATTCAGTCTAATCTGTTTGCTAATAAAACGCTTTTATTTTCCCGATTATTATTGAATTTGTTATTATATAAATCAAATATTTTAGTTACTCAGTATCAAAGTATCGATAAACTGATTTATGAAGATATCGTAGGTAATAATAAAAAATTAAAGAAAAAGAATGTTGATTATTTTCCTTTTGAAGATATACAGGATTTTATGAATTATTATTTTTATAAAATACTGGCGTCCTATGAATCATTGGACTTTAATTTCCAGTTAATGTTAGATGAGAAAATAACGCCGCAGTATAGAGTACTTAATGTTTTAAATAGATCCTTTGAACCGATTGCGCGTAAAGATCTAGAGATTATGCTCGCAGATATTAGTCGTAAAACAATTGAACGGGCATTAGTACAACTTCAAAAAGAAGACTTTATTGTTAAAGTTGGACAAGGAAAATCTACACAATATAAATTGAAATAATGATTGTTTCACGTGAATAAGGATGAGTTTATGAAAGTATTTGCAGTGGATATGGATGGCACGTTTCTAGATAGTGATAATAATTATGATAAGAAATTTTTCGAAAGATTAAATACAGAATATAAAGATGAATTTAAGTTGTTAGTAGCAAGTAGCAATACTATTTCTCATCTCAAAACATTCTTTAGACAAAAAGATATATACTATATTGGCTCTAATGGTGCAGTCATTGCGTTTGATGATAAAATTATAGATACGCAATTTCTCGATAACACTGATATTTATCGGATTTTAAAGTATTTAAATTATAATAATATTTATTCTTATGTAACAAGTACGTTAGAAAAATCTTATGTAAACAAATTAGCTGGCGAACAATTTATCAGTCGAATGCAGAATTATTATAACGATTTAATTATAAATAATTTGAATGAAATGAATGAAATGAATGATATTACTAAAATCACAATTGAAATAAAAGGTGATATGAAAGAGTTGATTGCTCAGTTAAATGCTTTATGCCAGTCAAGCATTGCAGTCTATAGTGGTTTTAATTGTATCGACATCATTCATAAAGGTACAAATAAAGCTGTCGCAATTAAAAAGGTGTTGAATATATTGGTTGCAAATATGCAAGATTTATATGTCTTTGGTGATAGTGATAATGATATTGAAATGCTAAAACTTACAAAAAATTCTTTTGCAATGGCAAACGGAAATGACAAAGTTAAATCAATCGCAAAGTATGAAATACCGAGTAATGACGAAAATGGTGTGTTAATTACAATGGAGAAAATATTAAAAGAAGAACTTTGAGCAAAATTATAAATATTGCTGCAAAGTTCTTCTTGCTATAGCATCTGCATGTTTATTCTGATGTCTAGGTATCCAGTTAATAATTATTAAATCAAAGTTTGGTTGCAACTGAAGATACTCCTGTAAATAAGGTTTAAACAGAGGTTGCTTCACGTAATTTTTATCAATAGAATCTACAACAATTTTGGCGTCACTTTTTATCAGTAAAGTTTTACAATCATTGGTTAAAGCAAGCTTCATGCCGATAATTAGACTTTGCCATTCGGCTATATGATTATCTACATCACCTAAATATTCTCCATATTCAATCGTCTTATCATCAAGTTTGAGAACAATACCACATGCGCTATGAAGTGGATTCTGCTTTGTTGATGCATCAATAAATATTTGAGCCATATTTATACCTCATGTTCCTATTTTTTTATTAAATCTCGCAAAACGATTATAAGTTATCTGTTTTATGATAACTTTTTGCCCAGTAACCGAAAGGAATGTTTAAAATTGTTGAAGCTAATTTAAATAAATAAGTCGTTATAAAGATTTCAATAACAATATTATTAGGCATTAAACCGGTAAATGCAATTAAAGAAAATAATGCAGTATCTACAATTGAACTGAATATTGTACTTCCATATGCACGTACAATAAATGTTTTCTCTGATGAAAAATATTTTTTGATTAAATTAAATAAGTAAACATCTACATATTGTCCGATAATATATGCAATGATTGATCCTAATACGATTCTAGGTACGACACCAAATAACGTCTGCATGCTTTTTTGTGCGATATCTGTCTCTGTAGGTGTAAATTGTAAGGATATCGTCATTAATATCGTCAAGATAATAGCTGATGCAAATCCTAACCATACCGCTTTTTTTGCTACTTTACGGCCATATCTGTCATTTAAAATATCTGTTGCTAAATAGATTGACGCAAATAGGACATTCCCTAAAGTTGCAGTAATACCAAATAACTCAACAGACTTTGTTACTTGAATATTTGCAATCACTGTACCGATTGCTACCCATACAAATAACCCTTCCTTTCCAAAAAAACGGTACATGAGTACCATACATAAAAACGTTAACAAAAAGGCAGCTGCTGCCCATAACTCATTACTCATAGCAAACCTCTTTCTATAAAAATTCAACTTATGTATTATAGAGTGTATCTGTGGAATTTGCAAGTTATCAATTAGGAAACAAATGAGCATCAATTTTTTTGCAGTTTTGATATACTATTTTTTGAGGTGAGATAATGAACCTGCAACAAAAAGTGACTTTAAAACAAATCGATACTTTAACGGATCATTATTGTGAAGGATGTAAGCTTAAATCATACCACCGCAAAGCGTATGGCAAAACTTACGCACATCACTATTGTATAAAGAAATGTTCTGTAGGTATTGAAATAAAACAACTCGGCAATATATTGCAGTAAGGAGCTATTATGAGAATCATAAAAATCGAACCAACACCAAGTCCTAACACATTAAAGATAACACTTGATTATAAAAAAGAAGATATGAAAAGCAATACATATTCAACAATACATGAAACTAATCCCGCATTTATCAATGCATTACTTCAAATAGAAGATGTAAAATCAGTTTTTCATGTTATGGATTTTATTTCTGTTGATAAAACGCCGAAGTCGGATTGGGAAGTGGTACTACCACAAATTAAATCTGTTTTTGAAGAAGAGATTGATGTTCAGCAAGAAATAACAGTGGATAATGGTGAAAAGAAAGTTGAAGTACTAGAATTTAAAAGCATTCCTTATCAAATAAAAGTTACAGATAAAGATGGAGAATCACGTAAACAACTGGATGTAAGATTTATCGATGCGATGCTAGCTGCACAAAATGATGATGATAATGTTATTTTACTCCGTAAATGGATTGATTACGGTGTAAGATATGGTGAGAAAGATGAAATCATCCAATCTATTAAAGAAGAAATTGATGCTAAATTTCCTAATGATGTTCTGACAGAATATATTGCAAAAGGTAAAGCAAATCAGTATATAGATACATCCAAGAAATTAGAAAAAATTACTTTGGATGAATATAATACGATTGAAGATTGGCAGGAGCGTTATCGAAAGATAGATCATTATCCGAATCCAGACTTATCTGATCTGCCATTTTTTGAAGCTGTGCTACTAGATGACAAGCCTCAGATTAGGCGTCTTGCTGTCGTATTTTTAGGTATGATAGAAGATAGAAAAGTATTACCTGCTTTGCATAAAGCAATGAATGATAATAATTTAACTGTGCGTCGTACAGCTGGAGATACACTTAGTGATCTTGGGTTTAAAGAAAGTTTACCAATAATGCATGCAGCATTAAATGATAAACATCCAATTGTCAGATGGCGTGCAGCGATGTTTATCTTTGACGAAGGTGATGAAAGTAGTTTAACTTATTTAGAGCAACATTTAGAAGATTCTGCATTTGATGTCAAACTTCAAGTACAGATGGCTTACGAACGAATTAAAAATGGTGAAGCAGCTGTTGGTTCCGTTTGGAAACAAATTGCTAACCGTAACAAAGGAGAATAATGAAATGAATGCTTATGAAGATTATATGAAATCACTTGCGAATGGAATGAGAAGTGAATTAACGAATCATGGTTTTGAATCTTTAGAAACAAGTGAAGCGGTTGAAGGTTATTTTAATCAAGTGAAAGAAGATGAAACAACTTTTGTTGTTATTAATTCGGTATGTGGATGTGCAGCAGGATTAGCACGCCCGGCAGCTGTTACAGTAGCTACACAAAATGACAAGAAACCTGATCACTTAGTTACAGTATTTGCAGGTCAGGACCGTGAAGCGACAGATAAAATGCGTGAATACGTAGCACAAGCACCGTCAAGTCCTTCTATGGCATTATTTAAAGGACAATCATTAGTTGGTTTTATTCCCAGAGAACATATCGAAGGACGACCGGTAGAAGAAATTTGTATGGATATTAAAGAATATTTTGATGACCACTGCTAAAATTAAACTGCGTATTACAACATGCGTTAAACCGAATCGTTTAATATTGAATTATTTGAAATGTATTGTAACTGATGTTAAGACATATTCAGATGTAAACTATGAAGTTATTGAAAGAAAGAAGCTAACCATTAAAAATTTATTTGAAGAAGATACAACACCTGTAATGGTAATTCAACAAACAGGCGTTGTATTATATACTTCTGATGAAAATAAGATTTTTTATCATGAAAATACCACACGCGTTAAGTATAAAGCTTATGTTACCGGCAATCATGTACCTCCTCTTATTGAACTTATTCAGGATGATTCTATCAATACTGACATCATCATCGATGCCACAACTGGAATGGCAAATGATTTAATCTTAATGGCTCTAACGATGGAAAACAGCATATTTTATGCATTTGAAGACAATTTCTATATTCATTTTGCAATAAAATGGGGCGTGCATTTCTATTTCAATGTTTTAGAGAAAAACAAACTAGATATATCGCGCATACATTTTATTTATGGCAGTGTTGTAAATCATATCGGTATACTGAATCAGGCACATGTTATCTATTTAGATCCAATGTATGAAGAAACTGTTGTGACGTCTAACATTGCTTCTTTAGTTAAAGTCGTGACCTATGATATTGAAAGTGATCGTAAGCTATTAAATACGATATTTGAGCATTTCAGAGGGAAAGTTATACTGCGCGCGCATTTTAAATCCAGTTTAATTCGTGATTATCAGTTTACTATGAATGTTAGAAAACAAACGAAGACACATTATGGTTATCGATATATATAAATCATTGCACAATAAAAAGGCTTCGTAAATTCGAAGCCTTTTTATGATGTATCAATTATTCAGTTATACACATGCTGATCATATAGCATAATAATAAAAATAAACCTGAAACGACCATCATATCTGCGCCCATATATTTCACCCCTAGAATTTAAATCTCTAATATCTAATTCTTTAATTAATTGGTATATAAATGTATTATAAAGTATATAAGAAAAAATAGAAAGAGGTGACTTGATGAATTCATTCGATCAAGCTTATCACGATTTGTGTAGAAGAGTTTTAGAGACTGGTAAAAATAAAGATGATCGTACAAACACGGGAACGCTTTCTGTCTTCGGTCATCAGATGCGCTTTGATTTATCAAAAGGATTTCCTTTGTTAACAACAAAAAAAGTTTCTTTTAAGCTTATCGCAACGGAGCTTATATGGTTTATGAGAGGTGATACAAATATCAAGTATCTACTGGAATATAACAATAACATATGGAATGAATGGGCATTCTTAAAATGGATTGAAAGCGACGATTATAATGGTCCGGACATGACGAACTTCGGACATCGTGCACTTGTTGATGAAAATTTTAATGAAGCATATAAAAAACAACTTAAAATTTTTAAAGATAAAATTTTAAATGATAATGCTTTTAGTAAAAAATATGGAGATTTAGGCAATGTTTACGGTAAGCAGTGGCGTAATTTCGAAACGAAGAATGGTTCGACTGACCAGCTTATGGAAGTAATTGAAGGAATAAAAAATAATCCAACGAGTAGACGCCATATTATCTCTGCCTGGAATCCAGGAGAGATAGACACGATGGCGTTACCCCCATGTCATACGATGTTTCAGTTCTATGTTCAAGATAATAAATTATCATGTCAGTTATATCAACGAAGTGCAGACATATTCTTAGGTGTGCCTTTCAATATCGCTAGTTATAGTTTATTAACACACCTAATCGCTAAAGAATGCAATCTTGAAGTTGGTGAGTTTGTGCACACATTTGGTGATGCCCATATCTACTCAAATCATATCGATGCTGTAAATGAACAGCTATCAAGAGAGTCTTTTGAACCACCTACATTAAATATTAATACCGATAAGTCAATCTTCGACATTGAATATGAAGATTTAGAAGTAATCAATTATCAAGCACATCCAGCGATAAAAGCACCTATTGCAGTATAAGGAGAATTATTATGTTATCAATTATTGTTTGTCACGATCAAAATAGAGTTATTGGCTTTGAAAATAAAATGCCATGGCATTTGCCGAATGATTTAAAACGCGTAAAAACATTAACAACTGGGAACACGATTGTTATGGGTAGAAAGACTTATGAATCATTAGGTAAAGCTTTACCAAATCGACGCAATGTAGTCATTACGCGTGATGAATCATTTAAACCTAATGATGCAGATGTTATTCATTCACTAGAAGAAATCAAAGCATTAGAAGGTCATGTATATATATTTGGCGGACAAAATTTATATGAACAAACAATCGATATGGTTGAAGATATGTACATTACTGTAATCGAGAATAAACATCCAGGTGATGCTTTTTTTCCGGAATATACTTTCGAGGATTTCACAGTAGAATCGATTGAAGAAGGTATACTCGATGAAAAGAATCTTGTACCGCATCATTTTATGCATTTAGTGAGGAAAGAAAAATGATTAGATTAATAAGAACGATAGGGACAATCATTGGGTATGCAGCTTTAGTCACGCCAAAATTAAACGGTGTAAAAAATTCATTAACCCAATATGATACTGTTGCTGAACAAGATTTAGTAACAAATCAATATCCGAAAAGATGGGCCAGTAAAATATTAAGAACAGCCGGCGTAAAAGTAAATATTCACGGCAATCAAAATTATCCAGAAAATGGTGTGTTATTTATTTCAAACCATGAAGGTAATTTTGATATTCCTGTGCTAATTTATGCCATCAATAAACCATTTGGGTTCGTCTCAAAAGTGGAAGTGAAGAAAATTCCATTTTTACATAAGTGGATGGATTTATTAAATTGTATCTATCTCGATAGGACGGATCGTCGTTCATCAATTCAAATGATTCGAGATGGGGTCGCATCATTAAAAGCAGGACATAGTATTATGATTTTCCCTGAAGGTACGCGTAGTAAGGGGAATGGTATGGCAGAGTTTAAAGCGGGATCATTCAAACTTGCAAAAAGTGCTGGAGTAGCAATCGTTCCTATAGCTATTAAAGGTACTTCTGAACTGATGGAAAAATATAATAGTAAAAGAATTGTACCTGGTCAGGTTGATGTCACGATATTAGATGCAATTGAACCAGAAATATTCGATCGTTATTCTTTACAGGAAGTTGCTAATCTTGTACATGAGCGTATAGAATCAGTAATAAAATAACAACAGATATCGAGGGATAAAATGAGTAAAATAAAATTGATAGTAGATTCAACACATGATTTACCTCAGCAATATTTAGATGACCATGGCATTGTACAGGTGCCTTTAAATATTGTGATGGATGGCAAGACATATTTAGATCAGGAAGAAATTACATCTGAGGAATATTTGAAACAACTCGTTACTTTAAAGGATATTCCTAAAACAAGTCAGCCGCCTACAGGAAAGTTTGCTGAAATTTATGAAAAATATATAGAGGAAGGTTATGAAATATTAAGCCTACATATGACGCATCGATTAAGTGGTACTGTAGGAAGTGCACAAACAGCTGCAGGTATGGTGAATGGTAAAGTGACTGTTGTTGATAGTGGGTTTATTGCGCAATCATATGGATTTATCATTCAAAATGTGGCCGAACTTATCATCAAACATAAATCAATGGATGAAATCGTAGCTGCTATTGATACGATGAAGCATCAATCTCGCTTATTTTTGGTAATTAGTCAACTTGATTACTTAAGAAAAGGCGGACGTATCTCTCGTGGTAAGGGATTTATAGGTGGATTGATGAATTTAAAACCGGTAGCAGAAGTAATTGATGGAGAGATACAAGTGATACAAAATGCCCGCACACAAAATGCAGTCGTAAAATTATTGACGAAAGAAGTTGCAAAAATGGCTGATGACTATAAATATTTACGTATTGGTATTTCACAAGCGGATGCAATGGAACTATTAGAGAAAATTAAAGCTTCTATTGAACAATACACAGACGAGAAAATTTCTGTTAATACTACAACGCCAATTGTATCAACGCATACTGGGCCGGGTGCAATAGGATTGTCGGTATTTGGATATAATGACTAAAGCGATAAAACATCCTGTTTGGTTTATTTTGTTTATTTTATTATTGTGCATAAATATTTATTCAATATTTTGGGCAAGACAAATATTTTCTGAACCTTTTCAAATTAAAGCTATACCTTCATTTGAGATGGGTTCAAAGGATCAGATGATTTTATCGGAAAAAACCATCAAGCATTTTATTACAATGGATGATAAAAATACAAAGATTAAATTAAAAGATCACTTCATTTGGATTGATGCTAAATCAAAATTTATGACTTTAGATGTACAAACTAAAATAAAAACAACGCCAAAAGTTATTGCACCTGGGGTTCTTGCTTTAAATATAGAGCGTATAGACATCGGACGTCTACCTTTATCAAAACAAAAAGCTTTGCGTATTGTTGATAAATATGGTGATTTGCCTAAAGAAGTCACATTGGATGAAGAAAATAAGCGTTTCATCTATACTCTAGGTATACAAGAAGTTGGCGATACAAAAATTTTACTGAAAAAAATTGATAATGAGAAAGCGTGGCACTTCGATTTAAAAATAAAGGAGTGATTGGATGGCATTAGCAACTTTAGCAGGTGGATGCTTTTGGTGTATGGTTAAACCATTTCACCAGTTTAATGGTATCATGTCTGTAGTGAGTGGGTATAGTGGTGGACACGTAGAAAATCCTACTTACGAAGCGGTTTGTACAAATACTACTGGTCACCGTGAAGCAGTTCAAATCTCTTATGATGAAAATATTATAAGTTACCAGGAAATTCTGGATATATACTTTAAAACTTTTGATCCTACTGATAACGAAGGACAATTCTTTGATAGAGGCGAAAGTTATACACCAGCAATTTTTATTCATAACGATGAACAAAAACAAATCGCAGAAACAGTGATTCAAAAGTTAAATGAAGCTAAAATATTTAAAAAACCGGTATCTACACCAATAATACCGTATAAAAATTTTTATCCTGCAGAAGCATATCATCAGGATTATTATAAAAAAGCACCTTCACATTATGCTGCGTACAGTGAGGGTTCTGGACGAAAAGGATTTATTAAATCACACTGGGGTGAACAGGATGCTTAAAAAAGATATCAATGAACTAAATGAAATGGAATATTACGTTACGAAGCAAAATGGTACTGAGCCACCATTTGAAAATGAATACTGGAATCATTTTGAAAAAGGGATATATGTGGATAAAGTGAGCGGAAAACCGCTATTTACTTCAAATGATAAATTTGATTCTTCTTGTGGATGGCCATCTTTTTCAAAAGCAATAAGTGATGAAGAGATTATTGAATTAGTCGATAAGTCTTTCGGAATGACACGAACAGAGGTCAGAACTGAACTTAGTGATATTCATCTTGGTCATGTATTTAACGATGGTCCAAAAGATAAAGGTGGATTAAGATACTGTATTAATTCAGCAAGTATTCAATTTATACCATACGAGAAATTAGAAGCATTAGGTTATTCTGAGTATATAAAAGTATTAGATTAATATTTATTGGGTATGATAAACATAATTAACAAAATAAATTTGTATTGGAGGAATTATTATGTTCAAAAAAATGTTTGGTAAAGGTGAAGAAGCTTCAAAAAAAATTGAAATTAAGGCGCCGATTACAGGTAAGTATGTAGCGATTGAAAATATACCTGATCCTGTGTTTGCACAAAAGATGATGGGTGAAGGTTTTGGTATTGAACCTTCGGAAGGCAAAGTTGTATCCCCAATAGATGGGGAAATCGTCAATGTATTCCCAACAAAACATGCTATTGGTATTAAAGCAAATAATGGTCTGGAAGTACTTATCCATGTTGGTTTAGAAACTGTTGCAATGAACGGAGAAGGATTTGACGCTTTAGTAAGTGCTGGCGATAAAGTAAAAGTTGGTGATGCGTTATTAGATTTTGATATTAATTTAATTCAAGAAAAAGCTTCATCTATTATTTCACCAGTTATCATTACAAATTCTGATGTGATTAATCAATTGGATACATTAAATAGTGATTTATTAGCTCGTGGTGAAACAACTGTTTTATCAGTTGAAGTAAAATAATGAAGCAAAGTTCTTTTTATCATTACGCATTAACTGAACGCGGTGCAAAAAATGAATTTGGTATTTTTGCTGAAGCTGTATTCAATGATTTAATGTTTCCTAAAGAAAATCTTGATTTTGAAAAATTGTCAACATATATAGAAGAATATGGTTCTTCTGATATGTCACTTTCTACATTTGATAAAATGTACGAAGCATATCAGGAATGGTTAAATTTTTAGCATGTATCATTTGATACGTGCTTTATTTTTTGTTTTTTTATATACTATTGAAATAAACTTAAATTAATTGGATGTGAAATATGTTGAACCATGACAAAAATGATTTTGATCAATCAAATGAAGAAAATGACAAAAAGATAAAAAGAAATTACGTGATTTCCCCTTTTAAATTTATAATGATGATTGTGTCGACAATCATCATTACTGCTGCGATTACTGCATTCTCAATCTTAAGTGGCAATGAAAAAATCATTACAGATGATTCTCCGAAACGTAGTGAATTTGTAAAACTTTATCATGTTTATGATACTTTAAACCAGGATTACTATAAAGATGTAAAAAAAGAAGACCTCGTCGATGCAGCTATTAAAGGGATGGTTAGTGGATTAAAAGATCCTTATAGTGAATATATGACAGAAAAAGAACAAAGTGAATTTTCTGAATCGATGCAAGGTGATTTTCAAGGTATTGGAGCAGAAGTTGAACAAAAGGATGGAAAAATCTTAATCTCAAGTCCGATTAAGGGTGCACCAGCATATAAGGCAGGTATTAAACCAAATGATATCATCTTAGCAATTAATGGTAAGACCATTGAAGGATGGAATACACAGCAAGTTGTCAATAAAATACGTGGTAAAAAGGGAACAGATGTCGTTTTAACCATTAAACGTGGGTCACAGGATCCATTTAAAGTAACGATAACACGTGATAAAATCCATATGAACAGTGTTACTTCAAAAATTACAAAAGATAAAACTGCTATTATTACAGTGACAAAATTCCAGGAAAAAACTTCAACAGAATTTCATGATGCGCTGAAAAACATGCATGAAAAAGGTATGAAACGTTTAGTCATTGATTTACGCAATAATCCTGGTGGTTATCTGGATGAAGCTACTAAGATGGCGAATGAGTTTCTTGATAAAGGTGATACCATTTTATATACAGAAAATAAACAAGGTGATAAAAAGAATCTGACAGCGAAAAATCCTGCCAATCCAATCACAAAGGATTTGAAAACAGTGATCCTGCTTAATGAAGGTTCGGCGAGTGCTTCAGAAGTATTTGCTGAAGCAATGCGTGAAAATGATAAATCAGAAATTGTTGGAACGAAATCATTTGGTAAAGGTATCGTTCAGACTGCAACGCCTTATAAAGATAAATCGAGGTTGAAATATACACAAATGAAATGGTTAACGCCTAAAGAGAACTGGATTCATAAAAAAGGAATTGTACCAGATGTTGAAGCAAAATTACCTGCATATACGAATGCGCAAATATTAGATCCAGATACAGTGCTGAGTCTTGGTGAAAAAGGTAATAATATTAAATCTTTAGAGTTAGGACTAAAAGCTCTAGGGTATAATCCTGGTAAAATAGACACTGTATTTGATAGCAAGACTGAACAAGCAATTATTGATTTCCAGACAGACAAAGATTTAACGATCAATGGTCAATTCAGTGGCAAAACAACTGAAAAGTTTACTGAATTATTAATGAAAAAAGTTCAGACTGATGATACACAATTAAAAACAGCAATAAAAGAAGCAAAATCAAAATAATGGAGTGAAAAGAATGAAAATTGCATTTACGGGTGGGGGAACGATTGGTCATGTCGCTGTTAACATGGCTTTAATTCCTAAAGCAGAAGCGCAGAGGATTGAATGTATATATATCGGTTCTAAAAATGGGATAGAAAAAGATGAAATTACAAAACGATTTCCAAACGTTAAATATTATGGCATCTCGAGTGGAAAATTACGCAGATATATCTCTGCTGAAAATCTTAAGGATATCTTTAAAGTTCAAAAAGGCGTATTAGATGCATTGCGTGTTTTAAAAAGAGAAAAACCGGATATAGTATTTTCAAAAGGTGGATTTGTTGCTGTTCCTGTTACAATTGCTGCAAAAATGCTTAATATTAAAACTATTATCCATGAATCTGATGTAACACCAGGACTCGCTAATAAATTAGCATTAAAGTTCGCGAATAGATTCTATACGACATTTGAAGAAACTTTAAAATATGTTCCTAGAGAAAAATCTGATTATGTTGGCGGTATTATTCGCGATGATTTATTTTCTGGAGACGCTTTAAAAGCTTATCAAATCACACAATTTAATCGTGATAAGAAAGTACTTATGATTATGGGTGGTTCACTTGGTTCTAAGATTATTAATCAAGTTGTACGAGATAATTTAGATATTTTATTAAAAAAATATCAAATTATACATCTTGTGGGTCGTGGTAATCTAGATATTTCAATTCAAAAAAATGGTTATTATCAGAGAGAATTTGTCTCTGAAGAGTTAATGCATCTTTACAAAATTACAGATATTATGATTTCACGTGCTGGTTCAAACGCACTTTATGAATTTTTAGCATTAAAGAAACCGATGATATTAATTCCACTCGGTTTAGATCAAAGCCGAGGCGATCAAATTGAAAATGCCAAGATTTTTAAATCTAAAGGTTTTGCAGAAGTTTTACATGAATCTGAATTAAATAGTCAGAATATAATCAATACGATTGAAAAAGTAGAAAAAAATTATTCTGAAATAAAAAATAAAATGCATGCTGAACAGGTTACATATACAGCAGAAACCCTTTTAGAAAAAATTATATTTGATGCCAAGTAGGAGAGATAATATGTCGAGAGCGAGAAGAATTACCTTAATTTTAATATTTAGTTTTATTTTTGGCGTAATAGCTTTTTTCCATGAATCAAGACTAGGTAAATGGATTGATAATGAAGTATATGAATTTATATATTCTTCTGAAAGTTTTATTACAACGTCTATCATGCTCGGATTTACTAAAGTGGGTGAAGTCTGGGCAATGATAGCATTAAGTTTACTAGTAGTTGCATATCTTATGCTGAAAAAATTAAAGATAGAAGCGTTATTTTTTGCACTATCTATGATTCTATCAGGTACATTAAATCCTTTATTAAAGAATATTTTCGATAGAGAACGTCCAACTTTACTTCGTCTAATCGATATTACTGGATTTAGCTTCCCGAGTGGTCATGCAATGGGGTCAACCGCATTTTTTGGAAGCCTCGCATATCTTTTTAGTAAAAGTGATCGTAAGTTAAAACCATATTTGATTGGATTATGTGTGTTTACAATTATCATGATTTCTTCAAGTAGAGTCTATCTAGGTGTTCATTATCCGACAGATATCATTGCCGGAATTGTAGGTGGTATTGTTTGTATTCTTTTATCTCAAACAATTTTGCATAAAGTAATTGACAATCGTTCTCAATAAGGTATAATAGTTATTGAAAATGGTTCTCAATTGAAGAGTTCCCCCTCTAGTAGAACATTTTCAATTAACCCCCCAATATTTTGCCCATACACTCCTGACTTTGCCCAGTCAGGAGTTTTTTGTGTTGATTTTTATTTCTTTGTAAATTTTAATCATAAACATATGAATTTTCTTAATTTCTTGATATGATTTTGCTATATCACAGAAAAAGAAGGTGCCACAGTGACAATTAACGTATTTGAATCTGTCGTGTTAGAGAATGAAAGAATTAAATTAATACCGATGCAAATTGAACATGCGAAAGATCTTCATGAAATCAACCATGAATCAATTTGGAGTTATATGTTATTTAAAGCGACAGATATGGATTTAATGGAACAATGGGTCATTGACGCGGTGCATTTAAGAGAAAAGATGAAATCTATTCCTTTTATCGTCGTAATGAAAGAAACAAATGAAGTAGTTGGTTCTACGCGAATAAAAGAGATAGATTATGATAATGATAGTTGTGAAATTGGAACGACCTGGTTTGGTGTGAAAGCACAAAAAACTTATGTTAATACAGATAGTAAGTTTTTACTATTGGAATTCTGTTTTGAAACATTAAATATGGTACGTGTTCAAATTAGAGCAGATGAGCGCAATGAACGTTCTAATAGAGCGATAGAACGATTAGGTTTTCAAAAAGAAGGTGTTATTCGTAAAGAACGTAATCTAGATGGTGTGAGAAGAAATTTAATTATTTATTCAATCATTGATGATGAATGGCCAGATGTGAAAGAAAATATTAAACAAATTCAGGAGAAATACAACAAGAAATAGCTTTTTAGGAGTTGGTGATTTGCATAGTATTTTAATTATAGAAGATGAAGAAAATTTAGCCCGTTTTATTCAGTTAGAATTGATGCATGAAAGTTATGATGTCGGTGTCGTTTATGATGGTGAAGCTGGACTTGAAGAAGCAATAAGAAATGACTATGACTGTATACTTTTGGATTTAATGCTACCTAAAATTAATGGCTTAGAAGTATGTAGGAAACTTAGAAAAGTGAAAGATACTCCAGTAATTATAATTACAGCGAAAGGTGATACTTACGATAAAGTCATTGGTTTGGATTATGGTGCAGATGATTATATCGTAAAACCTTTTGATATAGAAGAGTTACTTGCGAGAATAAGGGTGATTTTACGTCGTCAACAGCAACCGAAGAATGATATTGTTGAAGAAAATATCTTACAAATTGATCAAATGAAGATCAATCTTGATGCATTCTCAGTTTCGATTGACGAAAAAGTACTTGAATTAACAAAGACTGAATTTGAACTGCTTAAGCTACTTGTAGAGAATAAAAAACATGTATTGACTAGAGAACAGATTCTGACAAGTGTCTGGGGTTATGAAAGTGAAGTTGAGACAAATGTAGTTGATGTGTACATAAGATATTTAAGAAATAAACTTAAACCATTTCAATATCATAAGCTGATAGAAACCGTCCGCGGCGTAGGTTATGTCATACGATGAATACGAAATCACAATCATTACGCTCTAAATGGACTGTCTTAACAACGACACTGACATTTATCATTTTTATGATTTTTAGCCTATTCATAATATTTTTAATCAGTACATACCAAAAAGAGCAGGAAGTAGAAGATCTAAGGAAAAGTGTCACGGATATTTCTAATCTATTTGAAGAAAAAACGACTGGCGAAGTGACACAGTCAGATATTTACCGTGCAATCAATAAAAATGAAAAAGTATTTTTGTATAATCTTGATGGAAATAGTATTTATGATGTCAGTACGAATTCTAGTTACGACTTTAATCTACCAGTTATAAAGACAAATGAACGCAGTCTTGTTCAGAAAAAAATTGGAGAAAGACAATTCTTATTAATGTCAACGCCATTTCACAACGAACATTATAACGGCTATATTACCGTTGCACGTTCTCTGGATGATTACTTTAATGTGATGCAATTTCTTATATTGCTGTGTAGTTTTTTTGGGCTTACAGCTTTATTTATGACGGCTTTAATCAGTTTTTTATTTTCTAATCAGATTACAAAGCCTATTCGAAGACTTTCGAGTAAGATGAATCAAATTAAAAGAGATGGTTTTCAAAATAAACTGCAAGTCTCTACGAGTTACTATGAAACGGATGATATGATTGACACATTTAATGAGATGATGAGTCAGCTGGAATCAAGCTTTGAACAGCAGAAACAATTTGTAGAAGATGCAAGTCATGAGCTTCGTACACCACTACAGATTGTTAATGGTCATTTAAATCTCATACAAAGATGGGGGAAAAATAATCCCGAAATATTAGAAGAATCTCTCTCTATCTCATTGGAGGAGATGAATCGTATTAATAAACTTGTAGAAGAATTGTTATTATTATCGAAAGACTCAAATTTATTAGAAACAAAGCAGATTGAAAATATTGATATCAATGCAGAAATTCAAGGTAGAATTCATTCCATACAACAGTTAAAAGACGATTATATGTTTGAATATCATTCAACTCATGAACAGATTAAGCTGAATATCAATCGTTTTCATTTTGAACAAATTTTACTGATTTTTCTGGATAATGCGATGAAATATGATCAGATTAATAAACATATTGTACTTCGTACCTCTTTGAAGAATAAATTAGTTCAGATTGAAATTATCGATAATGGAGAAGGTATTCCAAAAGAAGATATTCCGAATATATTTGATCGTTTTTATCGTGTTGATAAATCAAGAGCAAGAAGTAAAGGTGGAAATGGTTTGGGTTTATCGATCGCTAAAAAGTTAATCGAAACATATAAAGGACAAGTGAAGATAGAAAGTGAAGTCAATCAATTTACAAAAGTTATTATACAATTCCCGATACGTACAATATAATTCACAAAGATATGTTTTTCCCCTTTAATTTCGTGCTTTGCTTTGTTAAAATAGCTATGTAAACGTTTTATTTAATTAAATGGAGGGTGGAACCATGACAAAAGGTAAAAACCTAGATGAAGCACCACCTAGATTTGGAACGAACTTAGGTATTCTTTTAGACATGTTCGATCAATATCTAGTGGATCCATCGTCGGTATCTGATGAGTTACAAGTTTTATTTTCAAGTATTCAGGGGGGGCAATCAGCACAATCAGGCAATGCAACTAGTGCAGGTAATGCCGATACTGAAAAAGTTAAGCGTGTGTTAAAGTTAATCGATAATATTAGATTGTATGGGCATCTTACAGCTGATATATATCCATTATACCGTCCACAGAGAGAAAATTTGCCAGCATTATCGCTTGAGGATTTTAATCTGTCAGAAGAAGATTTGAAATCTTTGCCAGCTGGTCTTATTTCTGATCAATATGCTCAAAAATTTGCCAATGCATTAGAAGCAATCATTCATCTACAAGCGGCTTATCAAAGTACAATTGGTTTTGAAATTTCACATATAAATGATGCTTATGAACGTGAATGGTTAATTGAACAAATCGAATCACGTGAGCATCATCAATTAAGTAAAGATGAAAAGATTAATCTATTAAAGAGTCTTGCACACGTTGAAGGCTTTGAAAAATATATCCATAAAAATTTTGTAGGAGCAAAACGTTTCTCTATTGAAGGTGTAGATGCTTTAGTACCAATGTTAGAGCAAGTATTGCGTATTGGAAACAAAGAAAACATCAAAAATATTGAAATAGGTATGGCACACCGAGGTCGTTTAAATGTATTAACACACATTTTAGAAAAGCCGTACGAAATGATGTTATCTGAGTTTATGCATACCGACCCTATGAAATTTTTGCCGGAAGATGGTTCGTTAGTGGTCACTAAAGGTTGGACAAGTGATGTTAAATATCACTTAGGTGGTAAAAAGACAACGACAAAATATGGTAACGAACAAATCGTGTCACTTGCAAATAATCCATCTCACTTAGAAATTGTGGCACCTGTCGTTTTAGGTAAGACACGTGCAGTTCAGGAAATAACTACTGATGTGAATAAACCTGAACAGGATTTCAATAAAGCATTAGCAGTTTTAATTCATGGAGACGCAGCATTTCCTGGTCAAGGTATTAACTTTGAGAGTATGAATTTAAGCAATTTAGATGGATACTCTGTTGGTGGTTCGCTGCATATTATTACAAATAACCGTGTAGGGTTTACAACTGAGCCATATGATTCAAGATCCACTACGTATGCAACTGACGTTGCGAAAGGTTATGACTTACCGATTATTCACGTTAATGCTGATGATGTCGAAGCTTGTATGGAAGCGATTGAACTTGCAATGGCATTCCGTCAAAAATTCAACAAGGATTTCGTAATTGATTTAGTAGGTTATCGTCGTTACGGTCATAATGAAATGGATGAACCAACAATTACGAACCCAATGTTATATAAAGAAGTAAAAGGTCATCCAAGTATTGAAATCAAATACGGTAAAGAACTTGTAGCAGAAGGTGTTATTACCGAAGATGAAATGAATGCAATTTTTGAAAGTGTTACTGCTGAAATGCGTGCTGCACATGATAAAATAGATAAGAGTACTAAAAATAATGACAGTGAAATGCTAGCACCTGTTGAAGTGACAGAAGGTTATGAAAGTGTGGAAACTGGCGTTTCATTTGATCGATTGAAGAAACTAAATGAAGAAATGTTAAATACTCCAGAGACATTTACAGTATTTAATAAACTTCAAAAAATTCTTGAACGTCGAAATGATCCATTTACTAAAGATGGATTAATTGACTGGGGACATGCTGAACTTTTAGCATATGGAACAATCATTCAAGACGGAAAACCTGTAAGACATACAGGTCAGGATGCGGAGCGAGGAACATTTGCACATCGTCATGCGGTATTAAATGACGAGAACAATGGAGATAAATATGTACCTTTACAACACATTTCTGACGCAAAAGCATCTTTTGATATTCATAATTCTCCGTTATCAGAAGCAGCTGTTGTAGGTTTTGAGTATGGCTATAATCTTGAAAATAATGATGCATTAGCTGTATGGGAAGCTCAGTATGGAGATTTTGCTAATATGGCACAAATGATTTTTGATAATTTTGTATCAAGTGCAAATGCTAAATGGGGAGAACGTAGTGGATTAACGTTGCTTTTACCTCACGCATATGAAGGACAAGGTCCGGAACACTCTTCTGCACGTTTAGAGCGTTTCTTACAGCTTGCCGGTGAAAATAACTGGACGGTTGCGAATGTAACTTCGACAGCAAACTATTTCCACTTATTACGTCGTCAGGCACATTATTTAAATACGTTACAGATGCGACCACTAGTATTAATGAGTCCAAAGAGTTTATTACGTAATAACTTCGTAGCAGATACGGTGGATAAGTTTACTGAGGGTAGCTTTAAACCTATTATTTCTGAAAGTTATAAAAAGACGAAAGTTAAGAAGTTGTTAATTGCAAGTGGGAAAGTAGCTATTGACTTATACACTGAATTGCAAAAAAATCCAAATGATACAATTCACTTAATTCGATTAGAACAATTGTATCCATTACCAAAGGAAGAAATTCAAGCAATTATTAACGATTTACGTGGATTAACTGAAATCGGATTTGTTCAGGAGGAACCTGAAAATCAAGGTGCGTGGCAATATATTTATCCAGAATTACTGGATATGGCACAAGGAATTAACGTTAAATACTATGGTCGTGTTCGACGTGCTGCACCATCTGAAGGTGATAATGAGATTCATAAACTTGTTCAAACAAAAATCATCAATGAAGCTTTAAACTTATAAGGGGGAAAATAAAAGTGGCAGAAATCAGAGTTCCAGAATTAGCAGAATCTATTACAGAAGGTACAATATCAACCTGGTTTAAACAAGTTGGAGATGCAGTTGAAAAAGGCGAAAATATCGTTGAGCTTGAAACAGATAAAGTTAACGTAGAAGTTATTTCTGAAGAAGCAGGTGTTATTACAGAAATAAAAGCACAAGAAGGAGATACAGTTGAAGTTGGATCAGTCATCGCAATCGTTGGTGAAGGTGGGGCAACATCGGCACCAGCAGAAAATAAATCACCTGATGCTGCTCCAGCAACTTCTGAAAAAACAGAAGAAACAGTACAATCAGCTGAAACTTCTAAAAATGCTCCGGAATCATCTGAGCCTATGACACCTAACGAAAAAAGCGGACGTATTGTAGCAACACCATCTGCTAGAAAGTATGCACGTGAGCATGGCATTGATTTAGCTTCTATTAATCCTCGCGATCCTAAAGGATTAATCAGAAGTCATGATGTACAAAATGCAGTTAATGCACCTGTTCAAGCTGAAAAACCAGCAGCTCCAGCACAGGAAAAACCTGCAAAACCTGAAAATCCTGCGAAACCTGTAATTCGTGAAAAAATGAGTCGCAGAAGAAAAACGATTGCTAATAAATTATTAGAAGTTTCTCAGAATACTGCAATGCTTACTACGTTTAACGAAATCGATATGACAAATGTTATGGATTTACGTAAACGTAAAAAAGATGCATTCCAGGAAAATCATGACGGTACACGTTTAGGTTTCATGTCATTCTTTACAAAAGCAGTGGTAGCAGCACTTAAAAAATATCCTGCTGTTAATGCTGAAATTGATGGAGACGATTTAATCTTAAAACAATTCTATGATATCGGTGTTGCTGTATCTACTGACGAAGGTTTAGTAGTACCTGTTGTACGTGATTGTGATAAGAAGAACTTTGCTGAAATCGAAGGTTCTATCTATGATTTAGCAATTAAAGCACGTGATAAAAAATTAGGATTAGATGATATGATGGGTGGATCATTTACAATCACTAACGGTGGTGTATTCGGTTCATTAATGTCTACGCCTATTATCAATGGTACGCAAGCTGCTATTTTAGGTATGCACTCTATCGTGACACGTCCAATTGCAATTGATAAAGAACGCATGGAAAATCGTCCGATGATGTATGTCGCATTAAGTTATGATCACAGAATTATCGATGGTAAGGAAGCTGTAGGTTTCTTGAAAACTGTTAAAGAATTAATCGAAAATCCTGAAGATTTATTATTAGAAAGCTAATTTGTTATAAATAATTTACCCAGTAACTTATACACGTTATAATAAGTATAAGTTACTGTTTTTTTATATTTGGAGGAGAAATCATGGATTTATTAGGATTACATCACGTCACTGCCATTACGAGTGATGCACAAAAGTGTTATGACTTTTATCATAAAGTTTTAGGATTAAAGCTTGTTAAAAAGACAGTTAATCAAGATGCAGTCGATACATATCATCTGTTTTTTGCTGATAATGAAGGTAGTCCAGGTACAGATGTGACTTTCTTTGATTTTAAAGATGCACCAAAACATTTACGTGGTACAAATGATATTTATGCCTTTTCATTGCGTGTACCAACAGATTATAGCCTTTATTATTTTAAACAGCGTTTTGATGAAATGCAGATTAAATATGATGCGGTTATTAAAATAAACGGCAAACATGCACTACCTTTCTATGATTTCGATGATCGCTTAATTTATTTGATTTCTGATGAATTGAATACTGGTATTCCGATGGGGAAACCTAATCCACATAGTCCTGTAGAAAGTGTTCATCAGGTTTTAGGATTAGGACCCGTTTTACTTGCTGTAGAACATACGCTTGTTACAGCATCCGTTTTGACACAAATATTAGGTATGGAACGTACCGGAGAATACGAACATAGTGACTCTTTAGATACAGTACATGTATTTTCAATGGGTGACGGTGGTAACGGCGGTGAAGTACATCTTTTAAAACGTACTGGTCAGACAGAGCAAGGATATGGTGGTGTTCATCATGTCGCTTTTAGAGTGAGTGATGCGTTAAAATTACAAGCTGCCTTAAATAAATTAAATACTGGTAATATTCCAAACTCAGGGGTAGTTGATCGATATTATTTTAAATCTTTATATTTCAGAGATATTTCTGGTATATTATTTGAACTTGCAACAGATGGTCCTGGATTTGCATCTGATGAACCAGTTGATGCTTTAGGTGAACGTTTGAGTTTACCACCATTTTTAGAAGCACGTAGAAATGAAATTGAAAGCGCATTAAAACCAATTCAAACAAAATAAAGATATGGGGTTGTTAATATGTTACATGAAGAATGGCAAGATAAAGCTGCAATCAAACAAGTTAAAGTTGTTAATGTTGATGCTAAAAAATATAAAGTAAACGATATGCTTACTGTCGGTCAAGTTTATGATGTGGTCAATGAAACAGAAGAATATTATCATATACGAGACAATAGTGGTAAAGTTGGCGGATATTATAAAGAATATTTTGAAGAAATTTAAGAATTTTATTAATACAGAAAGTAAATACTGATAAAGTATTATATTTATAATACTTTTTGTGATAATTTCGTAAAAACAGTTTATAACAAAATATTAGTACAATCATGTATAATAAGGTTAAACAATAAAGGGGCAAAATATTGCCTCTTTTTATTTTGAAAAGGAGTAAGATCATGCAAAAATATCAAAATAGCGATGTAACGATATACGAGGACGCTCTGGCAATGCTAAATTTAAGTAAAAATGTATTATTAAAGGGGCCAACTGGTTCTGGTAAAACGAAATTAGCAGAAACTTTGAGTGTTGATATGGATCAGAAGATGAATAGTATTAACTGTTCGGTAGACTTAGATGCAGAGAGTTTATTAGGTTATAAAACAATCGAAAATAGCAATGGTGAATCTCGAATCGTATTCGTGGATGGACCAGTTATTGAAGCAATGCGTGAAGGTAACATATTATACATTGATGAAATTAATATGGCTAAACCTGAAACGTTACCTATTTTAAACGGTGTGCTTGATTTTCGTAGAACAATAACGAATCCGTTTACTGGAGAAGTGATTAAAGCACATGATAATTTTAAAGTTATTGCAGCGATAAATGTTGGTTATGTAGGTACATTACCAATGAACGAAGCATTAAAAAATAGATTTGTCGTTTTAGATCTTCACTATATAAGTGGTGATGTCTTAAAACAAGTTATAGTAGAACAGACGACATTACAAGATACCAAGATAATTGATCAGATTATAAAGTTTAATCAGGATTTAGTAACGATGGCGAGTCAAGGTCAAATTAGTGAAGAAGCAAGTTCAGTCCGTGCTTTGCTTGATTTCTGTGATTTAATACAAGTAATGCCGATTGAACGTGCAGCGAAACGTGCAATCATTGATAAGTTGGATGATGAGCGAGAACAAAATGCGATTATCAATGCAATGGAACTGAATTTTTAATGAGTGAAAAATTTATATTATTTAATGATGAGCGCGTCGATCCATCATTAATAATGACTTTGACTGACTTAGCCCAATTATTACGTGAAGATGAGACGGTGAAAGTAAACTTTCAGAAGTTTGCTTATTTTGACCTTGCAGAAAATACGATTAATGTAGCATTCAAATGGAAACATAGAGAACGTGAAGAAGAAATGAAATTATTAAAGAGTGACACAATATTACATGCTATTGGGTTTGAGTACACGGATTTAGACGTTGTAGAAGATGTACTTGAAGAGTCATTTCGAGTTAAAAGCTTCTTTCAGCAGCTCTTTATGATGATTGATGAATTTAGATTAATGCATTTAATCAGTGAAGAAAGACCTTTCACAAAGAAATTCTTTGATATACGCATTCGAGCAAAGTTAAAAGAGAATGAAAGCCAGATTAAATTTTATCAGACAAAGGCGATGCCCACTGATGAATTATTTTTACAAATTGAACATGCATTACTGACAGATAATATCCTTTCTTTTCAGACAATGTTTTTTACGGAACTTGAATATAGCATTCAGCTTGCCTTACAATCATTTTATGACTTAAAAAATACTGAAGATAGTGCAAATCTTGCAATAAGACTTATGCTATTAATTGAACCAAATTTAACGAAAGATATGTTAAACGCCTATTACCATATCCCGAAATTAGCATATATGAATGCTAAAGCTATTAAAAAAGCAAATTTAGATAAAGCGAAACAAGACGTAGCAGAAATGGATGAATCAGAGTCAGTACAGACAAAACAACGTGATACAGAAACAAAGAGTGGTGCTTATCTTGAGACTGAAGTAACAGAAGGTTCGAACAGTAATAATATAAAAGAAAATGAGCGTGAAGGTGACGCAAGTGATGACATTACTGAGATGATGATGGGGAAAGGTAAGACAAAACCGCCTCAGACAGACGCAGAAGGTAATGATATTAGTGACATCGTCGGGGAAGAGAACATCAATACAAAGATAATTTGGAAAGAAACTGTGCAAGATGATAAAAGTCTGACAATATATAATACATATAAAGAGGATGTATTAAAAGAGATAAAAACATTGGTCAACGTGATTAACAAAAGCGTCGATCATGAGGTCAGCGCAAAGCGTCAAGGATTGAGTAAAGGAAAATTAAGTCGTAACCTTACACAATGGTTTTTAGATGATCGCAAACGCGTATTTTATAAAGAAGATCAGAAATCCTATAAATTAGATGCAACGTTTATGTTATTAATTGATGCTTCTTATAGCATGGAAGATAAACTGGAAGAAACAAAAAAGGGTATCGTGTTGTTTCATGAGACATTACAACAATTATCGATAAGACATGAAATTATGGCTTTCTCTGAAGATGGGTTTGAAGCGGATAAAAATATTCAGCCAAACATTTTAGAACAAATCATTACTTACCAAAATTCCTTACAAAATCAATATTCTCCAAATGTAGTGAGTTATAAGACAGGTGAGGATAATCGGGATGGTTTAGCGATTCGAATAGCTGGCAATATGTTAAAAGCACGTCAGGAAAAACAAAAATTTTTAATCGTATTCTCAGATGGTGAGCCATCAGCATTTGATTATGAATCGAATGGTATTATAGATACCCATGATGCAGTAGTTGCGCTGCGAAAAGAAAATATATATGTCATCAATATTTTCTTAAGCCAGACAAAAATCGACGAAAATACGATGGCAACAATAAAAAATATTTATAATGATTACTGCATCTTTGTGGAAGGTGTAGAAAAGTTACCAAGTGTGATACAGCCGCTTCTTAAAACTTTATTACTTCAAAGTATGAAACAATTTTAGGATAATTATACACACATATTAACGGTGTGTGTATTTTTTTTAAATTTTCTGAAAAGTTATAGACTTTATGCGTTTAAAGTGATAGTATAATTAACATTAAAGTAAGGAGGTCATCCCATGAATAAGAATACTTGGGTCGTAGGTTTTATGTTATTTGCAATATTTTTTGGAGCGGGTAATTTAATTTTTCCGCCAAATTTAGGTTTTGCTAGTGGTCAATTTTTCTGGCCGGCAATTGTTGGTTTTATTTTAACAGGGGTAGGCTTACCTTTACTTGGTATTATCGTCGGATCTTTAGATGAATCAGGTTATAAAGGTGTACTTCATAGAATTAATCCGGTATTTGGAATCTTATTTCTGTCAGCAGTATATTTAACGATTGGACCATTATTTGCTATTCCGAGAACAGGTGCAACATCTTACGAAATGGCTGTGTTACCATTTTTAAAAGCACCATCTGCAATGTCTTTATTGATTTTTACTATTATATTCTTTGGAATTACATTATGGTTAGCGATTAATCCATCTAAAATGGTAGATAGAGTAGGAGCAATCTTAACACCACTATTACTGATTTCTATTATTGCTTTAGTTGTGGTAAGTATCTTCTCATTATTTGATACTTCACCAGTGAAGGCGCAAGCTGATGTTTATACGAATTTAAATACAAGTTTCTTTAGCGGGTTTACTAGTGGATATCAAACAATGGATGCAATTGCAGCGATTGCATTCTCAGTAATTGTTATTAATGCGATTAAAGATAAAGGTATTACAAAAGAAACTGGTTTATTTAAACAAACGGTATTAGCAGGCATCATTGCTGCGATTGCATTAGGTTTCATTTACTTAACTTTAGGATGGATTGGTAGTCACTATCATTTATCAGCTGCACAACTTTCAGAAATTAAGAAAAATGAATTAGATTTAGGTACATATATTTTAACGCACGTTGCACATGATACATTCGGCACTTTCGGTAAGCTGTTAATTGGAATCATAGTAAGCTTAGCTTGTTTAACAACTTCAACAGGTTTAGTTGTTGCTGTAAGTGAATATTTCAATGAAATATTCCCGAAAATATCTTATAAAACATATGCAATTACTTTTACATTATTTAGTTTTATATTAGCGAACCAAGGATTAAAAGCAGTAATTGAAAAATCAATTCCTGTATTATTAATCTTGTATCCTATAGCGATGACCTTAGTATTAATTATGTTAGTCGCAAAATTTGTACCAACACCATTACTAGCATTTCAAATTCCGATTATATTAGTAACGATTGTTTCTGTTTTATCTGTACTGAGTGCAGAATTTAATATTTTTCCTTTTATGAATGCATTACCTTTAAAAGCACAATCAATGGAATGGCTAATATTTGCTGTAGTTGGATATATCATCGGTTATGTATTAGGATTAAGACAAACTAAAATTGCATATAAATAAATGAAGACCTAAGACGTTTGAATTAACGTCTTAGGTCTCTTTATTTAATAATTACGATTTTGTTGATCCTGTTGTAATTGGAGTAATTGTTGTTTTAAATCCTGTTCCATTTTGCCAAGTTCTATTTCAGCTGCACGTCGTTTTTCACTACCTTGTTGTTGAATAGTTAAGGTTTCACGTATCGTATCAACGATGTTTTGTTGTGTGGTTTTTAAAGTATCTAATTCTACAATGCCACGTTCGTTTTCTTCTGCTGTTCTTATTGTATTCATCTTAAGCATTTCTGAATTTTTAAGCAGTAGTTCGTTCGTTGTATTCGTAACCTGTTGTTGTGCTTTAGACGCTTTCTGCTGATGTAATAAACTCATGGCGATTGCCATCTGATTTTTCCATAATGGAATACTTGTTAGAATTGAACTTTGAATTTTCTCGGCTAGTGTTTGATTGACATCCTGAATCATT
Organism: Macrococcus epidermidis; assembly: GCF_003259695.1. Lineage (GTDB taxonomy): Bacteria > Bacillota > Bacilli > Staphylococcales > Staphylococcaceae > Macrococcoides > Macrococcoides epidermidis. The sequence goes on along the minus strand of NZ_PZJH01000001.1, from coordinate 858,830 downwards.
CTAATTTGTGGGGCAGATTGTAAAGTGATTTGACGTGATAATTTCAAATCATAGATACGTTTGTCTAAACGATTAAGGTAATGTCTAAGATCATTAACATCTTGTACAATCATCTGATCATTTGATGCTAATGCACGTTGCTCTAACTCAGGAAGCATTACGGTCTGAATTTCTTCACGTTTTTCTTCAGCAGCGATGATAAACATATCTAAAGCTTCAAAATATGCTTTGTTTTCTTCATATAAGCGGTCTAACATATGTACATCTCTTAATAATACATCTTTAGAATTTTGAAGCTGTACTGATATACGATCGATTTGTCCTGAAACCGACTGATATCTAGAAATTAACTCATTGACTGATTTAGAAACGCGTTTAAATAATTTTTTAAACTTACTTTTTTCGACTTGTGAAATTTCATCTGGATCAACTTCTTTTAATTTTTTCATTAATTGATCAAGGCTGTCACCAATTGAACCTACATCTTTTTTTTGTACTTCATCTAATATTTGATGAGAAAATGTAGAAAGTTTTTGTTGTGCACTTGCGCCATATAATAATAAATTTTCATTATCGAGAGGTTTAATCTGATTTTTAATCTGGTTGATTTTTTCGCGTTTTTCAGGAGAAAGGGTTTCAGTTTGATATGTAGTTAAATTATTTTTCTTTTGTTCCGGTTGTAACACTGCATTGCTTTCAAATGGATTTGCCGTTAAATCATTAAGTAACTCGTTTTCATTCATTTATATCTTTCCTTTCGTTTACATGTGCATATTGTTTAGAACGTTTAAAATTAACAGGCACACGTTCCTCATAATCTAAAGCCTGCTGTTTGTTTGTACTATGTTTATAACTATGATTGACATTTTCGTGGTTCGCATTGTCACTTTGAATCGGTATTTGATGGCCGGACTTCTGAATAGAAGCGAGATCGATTTCGACTTTCATCTGTTCATAGTCACTTGAATTTAATGCTTTTAAGTCTGCCTGCAAAGTTCTTTTTAATTCTTCAAGTGTTAAACGCGCATTATAAAGCAACTGCTTATCTTCAGCTGTCTTATGCGGCATTCTTGATAAATATAAAAACTGATCTAATAAATTTACTGTATTATCTAAATGAGAAAAAAAGAAGCTATCAACTTTAAAAAACTTCTTAGGATCTTTTTGCACTGATTTATAAATTGTGCGTGCGAGTTTATTAATTTCATTTACATTGCGAAAATCAGTTACAGAACGTACTTTTTTATATTGAACTAATAATTGTTTGATCTTTGGTTCAGCAATCTTCATCTGCTGTCTGATATATTTATAGTCTTGTTTTGTAACACCCATCTCTTTTAAATATTTATTACCAGTCGTCATCTGGATAGGTAAGAATGCACCTAGATAACCACCCGCCATAACAAGTGAATCAAGCCACATATCAAACTGAAAAAAATTCATGCTGATAAACCCTGTCAATAGTGCGATTGGTACTGCAAATATCGCACCAAAAATATACGATGCATTGTATTTCATCTCATCATTTCCTTTAAATATATTATATCGTTTTAAACTGTTTAAATTGTTGCTCTGGTATATCATTAATCTCATAAGATTGTACGCGAGACATTGGAGAAGCACCACGAATAACTTTGTCTGTAAAAGTATCTAAGTCTGAATTTTCTCCGGTTGCATAAATCTCAACATAATCATCTACATTCTGAACCGTGCCAGTGATATTATTATCTTTCGCATGTTGCGCTGTGAAGTAACGAAATCCCACACCTTGTACACGTCCAAAAACTTTAATTTGTATTGTTTTCATCATACTTCACCTCTTATCACTATTATATGTAAAAAGACTCAAAACACCTAATAAATCGCATTTGTAAGGTGATTTACTTGAAAATATGAAATAAACAGAAGATAATCTTTTTAATGGGGTGAAAAAGATGTATGAAATCATAACAATAAGAGCAGATTATGAAGGATGGTGGCTGTTTGAAGATTATCGAGAGAAAGCTACCGAAATAAAAAGTTTTTCACAATTATCTGAAGCAAAAAGCTATTATAATGAGCAATTAGTAATGTTAAGACAGCATTTTTGCAATGAATTAGTTGGAAAGTATGATATACATGCTTTTTATAACAATTGTGAAATCGAATTCTGTGAAGATTGCGATGATGATGTTCAAATTTTTCATAGTGTTTTATTTCTTGATAATGGGGAAATATATCAATATCGTTGAAATAATAATAAATACTATATAAATGATAAAAAAGATAATTAAAATTTTTTTATTATTACAGTAAAGTAAAATTTGTAAAGTGTTTAAATTTACAGAATATTGTATTGATTTATGATTATCGGTATTTTATAATTATTTATAGCAATATGATTATTCCATATTACAAAGTAAATATATTTATTCACTTTTTTATTTATTTTGTAATATGTGAATAATCACATATTGAATTAATATAGTGTGGAGGTTTCTAATTATGAAACAAGGTACAGTTAAATGGTTTAACGCAGAAAAAGGATTTGGATTCATCGAAATCGAAGGAGAAAACGACGTATTCGTTCACTTCTCAGCGATTAATCAAGAAGGATACAAATCATTAGAAGAAGGACAAGCAGTAGAATTCGAAGTGGTTGAGGGCGATCGTGGACCACAAGCTGCAAACGTTGTAAAATTATAATTTTAATGCAATAAATTATATATGAACGTTAGAAAGACACCCTGGTTTTTCCAGGGTGTCTTTCTTTTACTTATTTTATTGTACTTCGTTAGCAATTAAATGTTTAAGAGACTGTCTTTTAATGACTTCACGTACCCCTTGTTCTGAAACAAAGACAACAGCAGGCTTAAGCATCTGATTATAATTAGATGACATTGAATAATGATAAGCGCCTGTTGATTTCACACATAATGTATCACCACGCTTCGTTGAAACGGGTAGGGCGGTATTACGTGCGATAATATCACTAGATTCGCATAACTTTCCTGCTACAGTTACATTTTCAGTTTGATTTTCTTCACGATCTACTAATTCGAGTTCATATTGTGCATCATAAAGTGCAGTCCTGATATGATCGCTCATACCACCATCGATAGATATATATTTATTTGTTTCAGGTATTGACTTTACAGTTCCAACCTCATAAAGTGTTATCCCAGCTTCACCGACGATTGAGCGTCCTGGTTCTAAAGAGATTTCTGGTATTTTATAATCAATTTTGTTACATGTATCAATTAACGTCTCAGTTATGGCTTTAATACCATCTTCAATAGGATAACTGATATCTTCAGATATATATTTTATACTGAAGCCACCCCCGATATTTAAAACTTTAATTTCAATATTATTTTCTTTTAACCAATGAATAACGATTTGTATTGTTTCTATCGTTCCAGTTGATTCGAATATTTGAGAGCCAATATGAAAATGTATACCATAAAAGTCAATATGGCTTGCTTCCTGAATGTGCTTTATGCCCTGTAATGCAAGTCCGTGTTTAATACTTAAACCAAATTTACTATCTTCTTGTCCAGTCTGGATAAATTCATGTGTATGTGCTTCTACACCTGGATTTACGCGTAATACAGCTTTAACAGTACTATTCTTACGTTTAGCGATATTATTGATGCGTTCAATTTCATCAATTGCATCAATCACAAAGTATTCAACACCCGCTTCAATCGCATATACAATTTCATGATCTGTCTTATTGTTACCGTGGAAATGGATTTTTTGCGGATCAAATTGAGCTGTAAGGGCAGAATAAAGTTCTCCTTCTGATACGACATCTAATCCCATATGTTCTTCCTGCATCAGTTTAAATAATTGAATAGATGTAAATGCTTTTGATGCATATGAAATCGTATAAGTTAATCCTGAAGCTTGTAATGCTTCATGGAAACGTCTGCATTGATTACGGATTAATGATTCGTCATATACGAATAAAGGTGTACCATATTGTTCTTTTATATCTAGTAATGAATGGCCGTGTATTGTTAGTACGCCTTGTTCTCTTGTTAAATTCACTGTGTAACCTCCAGTAATAGTGTATTGTGATTGAGTGCAGAAAGCTGTTCAGAATTAGCACCCACACCTAAAAATGTATATTCATCGATACGCATCTGTTCATGATATAAATAAACGATATCATTCGGTTTTACGTGTTCATCGACTTCAACAAACATATGACTCATCATCAGCGCTTTAATAGGATAACGTCTGTTATTAATCAGGCAGTCATGCTTTGCGCGTGTTCTTAAAATACCGTCACCGTATCCAATAGCCACGACTGCTAATCGCGTATCTTTTTGAGCAGTAAATGCGAAACTGTAGCCAGCGGACTGCCCGGATTTTATTTCACGAATCTGTATAACATGACTTGATATACGTAATGATTGTCTGGTTATCGTTTCCGGTAAACTCGAATAGGGACGAGAGCCATAAAGAATGATGCCAAGTCGTAAATGTGTATGTTGTGATAATAGACCATCTTCACGAACGTAGCTTGCACTGTTTTGTGCATGTATGACTTCAAATGAATGGAGCGGAGCCAGAGTGTTTACTACGTCTAACCAGTCCTTCTTTTCAGTTTCATAATCTGTAACTTCGAATTCATCGGCATATCCAAAATGTGTCCACAATCCTTTAATATCAATATCAGGATATTGTGCTTTAATGATTACTAGTGTTTCCTGCATTTCAGCAATTGATTTAAAACCTGAACGATGTAACAAATTCTCAAATTCCATATGAAGTGGGATGCCATAAAGTTCATCGCTGTATTGCTCAAAAAATTGTGTTGATGGCAGTGTCATTTCTATGTTATATCGTCTTAAACTTTCGAAATCCGTGACTGGATTCATTAGGAAGATACTACATGTATTATTATAGTTACGAATAGCAATTGCTTCTTCTAAGCTTGTCGTACTGAAATATTTAATACCACAAGCTGTCATGCAATCTAACGTAAATTCAAGGCCATAATTATAAGCATTATTTTTAACGACAGCAATTACTGGATTATCTTTAATGACCTGTTTGATGTTTTCCGTAAACTGTGTTTGATTAATTTCCCATTTAGCACTCATCTTCGTAACCTCTAATTAATGATAAGTAATAGTTAATGCCGTTCAGTAATACTTTTTCATCAAAGTTAAATTGATTATGATGTAAACCATGTACATAGCCTTTTTGTTCATTTCTGCAACCGAGAAATACAAAGTAAGTTGGAGCTAGGCTGCTATAGAAAGAAAAATCTTCTCCGAATAAATAGGGTACATCTTTTTTTACAGCGACAAGATTAGATTGTGCAATACTTTGTACAACTTTGTCTTCAAGAGATGAATCGTTGATTGTTGGAGGATATCCTTCAGAAAATTCGACATTGACCTCACAATGTGTTGTTAATGATACGGCTTGTGCAATGTGTTCCATTTGCTGCTGGATAATATTTAAATCAGCTGAACGATATGTTCTGATTGTACCTTCTAAATATCCATTGGAAGGTACAGTATTTATCGCTTCACCAGCATTAAACTTTCCGATGTGAATAATATTACGTTCTAGTCCTGGTAAATAGAACTGCTGGAGTGTACTAACTTGATTTAAGACTTGAATTAAAGCGTTGCTTGCAGCATGGCCTTGCTCTTTATTTGCAACATGTGCACTTTTACCATTAATAAAGAATCGATATTCAGTTGCACTGGCTGTAATTTCATGACTTCTGTAAATCATTTCTCTTTCGGGATGATCAGGCATCATATGGATACCGTATATCGCTTTTATATTATATGCTTCAAAATTAAAGTTTTGTATCAGTAAATTAGCACCAGCATTTGCTTCTTCCGACGGTTGAAATATGAACATAATATTATGTTTTAATGGTGTTTTCTGACGCATTGCGTATACTTCTTCCATTAATGATAGTAACATCGTCGTATGACCATCATGGCCACATGCGTGCATAACATTCGGCACAGTAGATTTGTATTCAATATCGTTTTGTTCTTCAATCGGCAGTGCGTCAATATCAGCACGAAACGCGATTGTTTCGTTTGAAGATCCCCAGATGATTGCAATAACTCCTGTATCAAGAGGGGTAAAGAATTCAATGCCAAGCGATTGTATTCTTTTAATAATATATGTTGTTGTATGATGTTCTTTCAGGCCTAGTTCAGGATACTGATGTAATGTACGTCGCGTAGTAATAATGTTATCTAGATTTATCATTGTGTCACCTTTCTATAGTAGAATGAAAGGCTGATACATGTATCAGCCTATGTATTATTGATTTAATTGTCTTAAAGCACTTACGATTTCAATTTTAGAACCTTCAACTTCAGAAGCCTTCTTAATTACACGTGCAGGTGTTCCAGCAACAACGCTACCTGCAGGAACATCTTCAGTAACGATAGCGCCCGCTGCAACGACAGCACCACGACCAACACGTACACCTTCTAAAATTACGGCATTTGCACCGATCAATACATCATCTTCAATGATTACTGGTTGTGCACTAGGAGGCTCGATCACGCCTGCCAGAACAGCGCCTGCACCTACATGAACATTTTTACCAGTCGTAGCACGACCTCCTAGCACAGCATTCATATCAATCATCGTACCTTCCCCGACAACTGCGCCAATATTAATTGTAGCACCCATCATAATAACAGCGTTATCGTCGATGACAGCATGTTCACGGATAAAAGCACCTGGTTCAATACGTGCATTAATATTTCGTTGATCAATTAATGGAATTGCTGAGTTACGGCGGTCATATTCAACTTCGATTTCACTGAATATTGATTGATTCTCATTATAAAAAGCTTCAAAATCAGCTAGATCTCCGAATATTGTTTTTGACTGTGCACATCCAAATACTTTTAACGTTTTAGGGAATGCAACATCTTCAAAATTTCCGTTTGCGTATACTTTTACCGGTGTTTGCTTTTTTGAATCACTAATGTATTGAATAATTTCTTGTGCTGATAAGTCTCTCATAATAATCTCCTTTAAGATAATTTATTGATATGTTTTTAACTTTTTTATAAATATTCTTTATGATAAATTTTCAAATGTATAATATCCATTTTGCTTATTGATGAGTTGCTCAGCGACTTCGATGGCACCATTTGCAAAGATATCTTTACTTTGTGCACGGTGAATAATCTGTATTGTTTCATCAATGCCTGCAAAAAGCACTTCATGTTCACCAGTAATCGTACCACCACGTACTACGCTGATACCAACGTCATCATGCGCTCTTACTTTATCTTCTAATGTACGGTCTGTGACAGGATTTAAAGATCTTTTCTCCTGAATTGCATCGAGTAGTTTAACGAGTGTACCGCTCGGACCATCAACTTTTTTGTTATGATGGCGCTCAATCAGTTCAATATCATATTCTTTTAATAATGGGACTGCGTATTGGATGAGTTCAGTTAAGATATGCACGCCATAACTCATATTTGCACTAAAGAAAGTAGGCGTATATTGTGCTTTAATTTTCAATGCATCGATTATTGCTTCTTTTTCTCCGGTTGTGGCAATGACTAAAGGTATATTATGTTTGCTCTGAATGAGTGGCAGTGTAATTTCCGGATTGGAGAAATCAATAATCACATCCGCTTCAGGGAATTTATCATCCACATAATAGATTGGGTAGGGAAGCTGTCGCTCTGTCGTTCGTGACAAAATGATTCCCGTAATTTCATGTCCTTTATCTAATGCTAATTTAGCAACACGTTCGTTCATTGCTCCAAAACCTGCTAGTAAAATTTTCAATTAGATCACCTTACTTCTAAAGTTGTCATAAACATCACTAATGTGCTGCTGTTCTTCAACTAATAAAGGTACGAGCGGTAAACGTACTTCACCATTTGCGTATCCGATATGCGTAACGAGTGCTTTAATCGGCATTGGGTTGATGTCAACTTCTAGTGCATTAAGTAAAGGTGCAATTGTATTGAACTTTTCTGTAGCCAGGGCAGGGTCATTATTAAATGTCGTATAAACTTCCTGAAATTCTTTTGGTATTGCATTTGCGATTACTGAAATAACGCCATCTCCACCGGCTTTATAGAATGGTACGACAATATCGTCATTACCACTATAAAGCATAAAATCATCAGGGATAATTGATTTAATATTTGCAGTATAGTCAAGATCGTGTGTTGCATCTTTTAAAGCATAGATATATGGATTTTGTGCTAATACTTCAACCGTTTCTGGTTCAATCGTCATATTCGTTCTTGCTGGTACATTATATAGTACAACAGGTAATTCAACAGCGTTAGCAATAGTAGTAAAGTGTTCAATTAAACCTCTTTGGTTTGTTTTATTATAGTATGGTGTAATGAGCATAATACCATCTGCTCCAAGTGATTTTACTTTTAAAGAATGATCAATGCTTGCCTGCGTATTATTTGTTCCAGTACCTACGATAATCGGAACACGTTGATTTGAAATACGTACAGCGATTTCAACGAGTTTTAATTTTTCTTCTTCTGCTAATGTTGAACCTTCTCCTGTCGTACCATTAACAAATATCGCCTGAATATCATTATCGATAAGAAAATTAACATGACGTTCGAAAGTCTCATAATCTACTTGTGAATTGGTAAAAGGGGTTGTAATTGCTACTGCAGTACCTTTAAATTGAACTTGTGTCATATGAACACTCCTTGATAATTTATGATGATTATTGTGCATTTTTTCGATAGCTATTTATTATTTACTATTCCTATTTACTATTTATGATTGTTCAAATGAATCTGTTCTAAAATTTGAACAGCATTAAGTGCTGCGCCTTTTAGTAAGTTATCTGCTGTACACCAAATATGGAATGAATTATCTAGCGTGTCATCTTCTCTAATTCTTCCTACAAATACTTCATCTTTACCCGTTGTATTAATGGCTAAAGGGTATTCATTATTCGCAACGTCATCGATAAGGATAACACCTTCAGTTTGTTCAAATAGATGACGTAAATCCTGTACTGTTGCTGGTTGCTCTAAAGTTACATTGATAGCAACAGAATGCGAATCCTGCACAGGAACACGTACACATGTTGCTGTTACTTTTAGGTCAGGTAAATTTAATATTTTCTTTGTTTCATCAATCATCTTCTGTTCTTCTTTTGTATAGCCACTTTCTAAAAATACATCGATATGTGGTAATACATTATTGTAAATAGGGTGAGGGTAGTTCTTTGGTGCTTCACCTTTAGCGCCATTGATTAAATCGTTTCTTCCGGCAACACCGCTACCAGACACCGCCTGATAAGTTGTATATGCCACACGCTTTAAACCATATTTATCTTGAAGCGGTTTTAAAGGGACGACTGACTGAATCGTTGAACAGTTTGGATTTGCGATAATTTTTCTGTTTAATTGTGGGCTATTCACTTCCGGTACGATTAAATCAATACCTTCTTCCATTCTATATGCACTTGAATTATCTATAACAATGCTTCCTGCTTGTTCAAACAGAGGAGAGAACTTTAAGCTCGTGCTACCTCCTGCACTCATTAATACAAAATCATACTTTTCATTCGCTTTTTCTTCTGTTAATTCTTCTGTAATATACGTTTTACCTTGATAAACAACTTCTTTATTTGCAGATCTTGCTGAAGTAAATAATGTAAGTTCATTAAATGGGATTGATTTTCTTTCGAGTACTTCTAACATTTTTTGACCGACTAAACCAGTTGCACCTACGACTGCGATTTTATACATTTCATACACTCCTTATAATTAATCAATTATTTACTTATATGTTACGCATTTTCTTTAATGAGTTAAAGTGTTTTAATAAAAATTAAACATTAAATTTTTCACATAATATTTGTACTGCTTGCTTTGCATTTCCAGCATCTACTACTAATGAAATACTGATTTCACTTGTCGATACCTGATAGTATGCAATCTGCTCCTCGATTAAAGACATAAATACTTTTGACGCGACACCAGACATATCACGCATACCTGAACCGATGATCGATACTTTCGCATAGTTATCTTTAATTTCATGGAGTAGGGCAGGGTATGATGCAGTTAACTGATCAATAATTGCTTTAATCTGATATTGTTCTGTATTTTTCATCGTAAATGATAACTGCATACCATCGATATTTACTGTCTGAGAAATCATATCGATATTGATCTGATTTTGTTCTAATAATTCGTAAAGAGAGGTTAATACTTTTGTATCGTGCATTGGATAAGATAAAGTTACGTAATTCATATCTTCATCTAATGCAATTCCTGTTACTGCTTTTCTTTCAATGATTTGTTCATTTGGCACAATCCATGTTCCTTTCTCTTCGGATAAAGTTTTTCCGGTATATATTTTAGTATTGTTATTATAAGCGATTTCAATACATCGTGTTTCAAGTACGCCAGCTCCGAGTGATGACAGTTCCATCATTTCTTCAAAACTTACATAGTCCATCTTCATTGTTTCTGGATATACTCTCGGGTCGGTACCAAATATTCCTATTACGTCAGAATATATTTCACATGATGATTGAAGTGATGCTGCAAGTGCTACTGCTGTTGTATCACTTCCACCACGACCAAGTGTCGTTAACTCATCTTCATGATTGATACCTTGAAAGCCAGCTACAATAATAATATCTTTTGTCTTAAATAGTTCCTGTAATTTAGTCGTGTTAATAGACTGAATCTTACTTTTTAGATGATGACCTTCAGTGCGTATTCCAGCCTGCGCTCCCGTTAAAGCAACGGATTCTACTGATAAATCATTTAATATGATTGAAAGATAAGCGATGGTTTGCTGCTCACCTGTGGTTAATAACATAGCTAGTGCACTTTCTTTTGGACGTTCTGTAAGTGACGCTACATTTTTGAGTAGTGCATCCGTTGTCTTTCCCATCGCTGAAACAACGACGACGAGTTTTTCCTTTTGTTCAACACGCTTTTTAAGATAATCAGCAATGTGCCTAATCTTATTAAAATCAGCAACAGAACTTCCGCCAAATTTTAATACTTTGATATTACTTGCTTTTTCTTCTGTCTGAATACTGTTTTCTGTTATCAATTTTTTGCCTCCTGCAAGGGGTCATCACCAACAAAAAAACAAGCCCAGAGACATCTGGACTTGTTGAATTTATATACAAGCGATGCACTCCATTATTTTTCAATAATGACAAATCCATAGCTCTTAACCTGTGGATCCAACATAGTATTCACTGCAATCAATACTATATTTCGGCATCTCACCCTTTCAGTAATTCATTTGCAGAATTACCATTACTTACTCATGATCGATGCGCCTCATCTGTTACATTTATTTAATTGATATTTAATATACTACAGAAAGATTTTAAAATTGTAAAGTGTTTTGAGAAAATTTAAAAATAATAGTTTATTTAACAATACTTAAAATCAAAAAACGTGTATTCATAAAATGAATACACGCAAGAAAATATTTATTTAAGTACACCTTGTTCTTTTAAGTATTCTTCATAAGTAATTTCTTTAGAAAGGTTTGCATTTAAGTCAATAACACGATTGGCAATTGTGTTAATGAACTCAAAGTCATGAGAAGTAAAGATCAGTGAACCTTTAAATGCCTTTAAACCATCATTGACAGAAGTGATACTTTCTAAGTCTAAATGGTTTGTTGGCTCATCAAGTAATAATACGTTCGCTGATGATAACATCATCTTACTTAACATACATCTTACTTTTTCTCCTCCTGATAATACAGTTGCTTTTTTACGTACTTCTTCACCAGAGAATAACATGCGACCTAAGAATCCGCGTAAGAAAGTTTCCGTTTGTTCCTCAGGCGGTGCATATTGACGTAACCATTCTACTAAGTCGATATTTTTACCTTCAAAGAATTCTGAGTTATCTTTCGGTAAATAACTTTGTGACGTTGTCACACCCCATTTGTAAGAACCCTCATCCGGTTCCATTTCACCAGCTAAAATACGAAGTAGGGTAGTCTTAGCAATTTCAGAATCACCGACTAGTACTGCTTTATCGTTTGGATTCATCGTAAATGATAAGTTATCAATAACTTTTACGCCATCGATAGTTTTAGTTAAACCTTGAACTTGTAGTAACTCATTACCAATTTCACGTTCTGGTTTAAAGTTAACGAAAGGATATTTACGGCTAGAAGGCTGGATATCATCTAATTCAATCTTTTCTAACATTTTCTTACGGCTTGTTGCTTGTTTAGATTTAGAAGCATTTGCTGAGAATCGTGCAACGAAGTCCTGTAATTCTTTAATCTTTTCTTCTTTTTTCTTATTAGAGTCTTGTAGCATTTGTTGTGCTAACTGACTTGATTGATACCAGAAGTCATAGTTCCCAACATAAATTTTAATTTTACCGTAGTCTAAATCAGCAATATGCGTACATACGTTATTTAAGAAATGACGGTCATGTGATACAACGATTACTGTGTTTTCAAAGTTAATCAAGAATTCCTCTAACCAGCTGATTGCAGGAATATCTAAACCGTTGGTAGGCTCATCGAGTAATAATACATCTGGCTCACCAAATAATGCTTGTGCTAAAAGAATCTTAACTTTCTGGTTATTTTCAAGTTCAGACATTTTCTTTTCGTGTAGATCATCTTTGATGCCAAGACCAGACAATAATACTTGTGCATCACTTTCAGCAGTCCAGCCGCCCATTTCACCAAACTCACCTTCAAGTTCAGCTGCACGCATACCATCTTCATCACTGAAGTCTGGTTTCATATAGATTTCATTCTTTTCTTTCATGACATTCCAAAGCTTTTCATTACCACGAAGTACAACATCAAGTACACGTTCATCTTCATAAGCGAAGTGGTCCTGTTTTAATATTGATAATCGTTCGTCTTTTCCTAATGAAACATGACCTGATTGAGAGTCAAGCTCACCTGAAAGAATTTTTAGGAAAGTAGATTTTCCTGCACCGTTTGCTCCGATTAAACCGTAGCAGTTTCCGGGTGTGAATTTTATGTTCACATCTTCAAATAATTTTCTATCACCGAATCGTAAACTAACATTAGATACTTGTAACATTGAGTGGTCTCCTTTAATTTATAATCAGTAAGATTATATCATAGTTTGATAAGAAATAGATATTACTGATTTCTTACTTACACAGATAGTTCTATTATACTGTTAATTCTGACGAATGGGTGAAAATGTGCTATAATGATTTATTGAAATAGGTATTTAACCTAAAGGAGAGACATATGGAGAACAAACAATTATCAGGTAGTATCGACTTTTTACGCGTCGATCGATTAGAAGGGTCTACGTATTACTTACTTGGACCGAATAGTGAAGTCGTAAAGTTAAATCAATCAGAAGTATTAGAAGATGATGAATTAGAAATTGGTGAGGATTATTCTTTCTTTGTATATCCAGGTCGTACTGGAGATTTATTTGCAACCCAAAATATTCCCGATATTTCAACTGACCGCTATGACTGGGTAAAAGTGATTAAGAAAGATAGAGACGGGGTTACGGTAGATATCGGTATCCCACGTGAAATCGTTATTCCGTGGGAAGATCTACCGAAAGTAAAAGAAGTTTGGCCGGAAGCAGGAGATGAAGTATTTGCTTGTCTTCGTGTAGACAGAAATGATCAGTTATATGGACGTTTAGCAAGTGAAACGATGGTCGATGCCATGTTTACACCAGCACCAGAAGAGCTGTTACACAAGACGATCACAGCACATCCATACCGTTTATTACGTATCGGAACGTTTCTTTTATCTAAAGAGGGTTACAAAATATTCGTTCACGAATCAGAACGTAGAAGTGAACCTAGACTTGGTGAAGCAGTAGAAGTACGAATTATCGGACATAAAGAAGATGGAACTTTAAATGGTTCATTTTTACCACTTGCACATGAGCGCTTAGATGATGATTCAGAGCAAATCTTAAAGTTATTAGAAGAATACGGTGGTGAACTGCCATTCTCTGATAAGTCAGATCCTGAAGCGATAAAAGAAGTCTTTAACATGAGTAAAGGTAGTTTTAAACGTGCGATTGGCCGCTTATATAAAAACAAACGCATCGTGATTGAAGCGGATAAAATTAAAGCGGTTGAATAATAAGTTCATATAATCAAAACCAACATTGCCGATACTTCAAGTATCCGGCAATGTTGGTTTTATTTATCATAATACCATCCTTGGTCATTATGATAAATCATTTGTTTAGTCATACCACCATTAACGACAAATTCCTGTCCTGTAATAAATGTTGCATTATCACTACATAAATAAAGTGCCATTTGTGTAACATCATTCGGTACTCCGACGCGACCGGCAGGATGTTGTAAGTTATTGCTGCCAGAAAATTCACTATTTGTCGTGTCGATCCATCCAGGTAATATCGCATTGACGCGTGCTTGTTCTCTTAAACTTACAGCTAAGGCATGTGTTAATGCACTGATGCCACCTTTGGCAGCGGAATAGCTTTCTGTTTGTGGTTGACTCATCAGTGCTCTTGATGATGAGATATTTACAATAGCAGCATTATCATTTAGATAGGGTAGGGATTGCTGTACAATATAAAATGGTGCAGAGACACCAACTTGTAACGCGTGGTTAAATTCTTCTATCGTACAATCATTGATGCCTTTCATAATAGGAAGTGCATTATTGATAATATAGTCAATTTTCTTATGCTCACTGATAACCTGCTGAATGAATGCATCAATTACATTTGTATCTGATATATCGCCCTGAAAATAACATCCTGGCTGGATATTAATATCGCAGACAATGGCCTTATTGTGTCTAAATGTATCTGCGATATGTTTACCGATACCATTTGCAGCACCAGTTATAATGACAACTTTACCATTAATATTCATATAAACACCTCATTATTTAATATTTAATCAAATAAACGCATAATACAGCCATTGTATTATGCGTTTGTTGTTTTATTTGTGCTGTTCAATTTCTTCAGTTAACTTTTCCAGTTCATCAATTAATGAACCGATATAAGCAATCGTTTCTTTAAGCGGAGCATCAGTAGTAAGGTCGATACCAACCATCTTTGCAAGTTCAACTGGTGGTAATGAACCACCTCTCTTAAGTACTTCTGTCCATTCCTGTACAGCCGGTTCACCTTCATTAAGAATACGTTGAGACATAATCGTAGAGATAGTCAGTCCAGCTGAATACGTATAAGGATATAAGCCCATATAATAATGGGGTTGTCGCATCCAAGTCAGTTCAGCACCTTCAGTGATTTCTACTGCTTCTCCCCAGAAATCTTCGATCACTTTACGTTTAATACCATTTAATATATCAGCAGTCATAGATTCACCTTTATCTACTAATAGATAAACTTCACGCTGATAAGCTGCTTCTAATAAATGCGTTACAAAATTATGATAATAAGTACGTGATATAATCGAAGCGATTACCCAACGTTTAAATTTTGGATCATCGGATTCGGCCAATAAATAATTTGCCATCAGCATCTCGTTCATTGTGCTTGGTGCCTCAACAAAATATAAAGAGCAGCTTTCATCAAATATATTTGTATTTTGGTGAGCAAGATGGAAGTGACCGGCATGACCTAATTCATGTGCCAGCACAAATACTTCTGTCATCTTTGAAGTCCATGAGATTAAGATAAACGGATTCACCTGATACGGGCTTGCGCAGAATGCACCAGTTGACTTCCCTTTATTCTGTACGAAGTCAATCTGGCGTTTGTCATATGCATCATTTACCATCTGCATATAATCTTCACCCATAATCGAAAGCGCTTTTTTAATATAATCACGAGATTCTTCTACAGTAATTTCTGGTTCAAAGGTATCATCTAAAGAAACCTTTAAATCTTCAAATTTCATTTGTTCTAAACCATTAACTTTTTGCAGTAACTTTGCATATCGGCGCATATGTGGCGCTAGTTCAGTTGTGATTAAATCGATTTGACGATTATATAGTTCACGAGTAACCTCTTGTGGTTGTAATAAATAATCAATCACTGAATCATATCCACGTAGTTCAGATTCGATTTTTTCCTGTTGAACGACCATATCGTAAGTTTTTGCTGTTGTATTTTCATATTTTTTTAACGTATCAGAGAATTTTCTGAATGCATTTCTTCGAATTTCTGTATCTGCATCAACTTCCAGTTCTCCTTCAAATGAAACGTAGCTCATCGGAATCTCTTTACCATGCGCAGAAAACGTTCCGAAATCAATATCCAGCATCTTAGTCGTGTCATAAAGGTTATAAGGGGCGCTAAATACTGGTGAGAAAGATGCAAGTGTCTTTTCAACTTCTGGATGTAATTGATGCGGTTTACGCGCGATTAGCTTTTCCAGATAACGTTGATACGCTGGAGTTTCATCTTTTAATTTGTTTAAAATTTCTGTATCAAGAGCAAGAATCTCTGACTCTACGAAAGTCAGTAAGCTTGCAATCGTACCATAACTATTCACATATTTACTGTATAATTTGCCTGAAGTATCATCTGTCTGGTCAACACTAAACAATAAGGAAGCATAACTGCCTAAGTGATCCAGTTCTTTTTTAATTGCAGCATATTCATCTAAAGCAGATTCAATCTTACTAGTATCAGAAAGTGTCCCTGCGTATTCTTGATTGAATTGCTTCGTTCTTGCGATTGTTTTCTCAAGTTGCGCATAAAATGCATCATTTGAGTCAAATAATGTAGATAAATCCCAAGTTTGTTCAACTGGAACTTCATTTCTTTTCGGTAAACTCATATACATTCTCCTTTTGTCATTAAAGATTCATCCATTATAGATGTTAATATTTTTATTATACGCTTTATTATGAATTTTTAGAAATTTTTTTAACAAAAGTGTTTTTCGTAAAATATTAAGTTTTTTTCTAAAGTTCTAAAGATTTCTTTAAATGATAAGAAATTTACCGAATATTGATTTTATATTTATAATTATAGGGTATAATAAGTTTTGTATTTTCTAAAATTGATAAAGGATAAGAGAGTGATAAAATGATGACATTAAATACAATCAACTTCTATGAAATTCCGAACTTCCTATTAATCACTATTGTAGGGATGCTTGTTATCTCGTTAATCTTTGGATTAGCATTAGGTAGATTTCTTTTTGCACCGATCATTACGTTTTTATTATTAGCAATTGTGGCGTTTATACTACCTAACTTTTACGATATTACTTACCAACCTTTACTTGGATATGCAGGCTTTTTAGCGGTTATTTCATTATTGCTAAGCATTTTATTCTGGTATATGACGAAAGATTATCGCAAGAACAGAAAGTTAAAACAAAAAGCAAAATTAGAACAACGTAAATATGATGAAAATCAAAACCGTGCTGAGATGGAATCGGTAAAGCATCATGAAAACAAATTAAATCGTTAAAAGCTTAAAGAAGCGGTCAGGAAATCTCCTGACCGCTTTATTTTATATTGTAATCAAATATTTACATTTTATTAATAAATTTTATTCGTAGTTTACATCATTACATTAAAATTTAATTTGTACATATTAAATATCCTAAAGAATAAATTTTGAGGAGAATGTCATTATGAAAAGTGTAGGCAAAGTTATTAGTACTTTAGCGTTAACATCATTACTAGCAACACCTATTGCTGATGCACAATCAGTAAACAATTATGGACCAAATAGCAAGATTAAAGTTTCTCAATTAGCTCGCTATGATTCAAAGACTGAATTCGGTGAAAGCGGTACTGAAATTGTAAGTTATGATCCACAATACAAACAAGCATACTCAATTAACGGTGCATTAAATGCAGTTGATATTATAGATATGTCTAAATTATCAAAAGGGAAATTCACATTAAAGAAACGTATCTTATTAAAAGACCTTGGTATTGAAGGTAGTGATATTACAAGTGTCGCAGTGAATAAGAAATATCACTATATCGCTATCAGTATTCCTGCAAAAGAAAAAACAGACAATGGACGCGTTGCATTTTTAGATAAAGACGGTAAATTAATCAGTAAGGTTACTGTTGGGGCATTGCCAGATATGTTAACCTTCACGCACGATAGCAAGAAATTAATCGTTGCTAACGAAGGTGAACCGAATGATGCTTATACTGTTAATCCGGAAGGTTCTGTATCTTCAATTAAAGTCAATGCACTAGGTAAAGTAAAACAATCAGCAGTTAAGACAGTTAAATTCTCTAAAAAGATGATTCCAAGTAACTTACGTCATCTTGGCCGTACTGCTGAAGAAAGCTTCTTAAATCTTGAACCAGAATATGTAACGATAGATGATAAAAATGAATTTGCATATATTACGATTCAGGAGCGTAATGCGATCGCAAAGTTTGATCTTAAAAAAGATAAATTCGTAAAAGTAAGAGGACTAGGCTATAAGTCATATTTAAAGCATACAATTGATGTTTCTGATAAAGATAAAAAGATTAATATGAAAAATTATCCGTTACTTGGTATGTATCAACCTGACGGTATTGCTCAAATGACGATAAAAGGTAAAACTTACTTATTAACAGCAAATGAAGGGGATTCACAGGATTACGAAGGATATAGTGAAGAAACTAGAATTGCAGATATCGCTGATCAATATGATTTAAATAGTAAATATTTAAAAGGTACAGATATTAAAGATTTAGAAGATGACAAGCATCTTGGACGTCTTAAAACAACAACTGCTCAAAGTTTTGTTAATAAAGAAGGTAAATTCATTTTTCCTGTAACATTTGGTGGACGTTCATTCTCAATTCGCAATGCGGGTAATTTAGGATTAGTGTACGATTCAGGATCAGATTTTGAATCAATTACTGCAAAAGCAAATAAAGATACATTCAATTCACATCATGAAGAACTTGGTAAAATTGAATTTGACTCAAGAAGTGACGATAAAGGTCCAGAGCCAGAATCAGTTATAACTGGCGTTATCAATGGTAAAACGTATGCATTTATTGGTTTAGAAAGAACTGGTGGAATTATGGTTTATAACGTTTCAAATCCGAAGAAACCTGTATTTGAAACATATTTCAAAGCAAATGATAATGGCGATATTTCACCGGAAGGTTTAACATTTATCGATGCGAAACATTCTCCGACAAAACAACCGGTATTACTTGCAAGTCATGAAATGAGCGGAACAATTGCTGCTTATGAATTAACGGCTTTAAAGTAAATGTAATTAATTATTTATAATTGAAACATGTATACATTAATAATGGAAAGAATAGAAGATACTACGAAATAGGTAGTATCTTTTTCTTCTCCATACAACTTCCGATAATATATATTATGTAAACTAAAATATTGAATAAAGACATCATATAATACTATATATACATTTATATTATATGATGCCTTATTTTGTACTTAAGATTAATTATTCAATTTTTATATCTTAATGATTAATTCGGATCACTAATTTTATCCGGTCCTTTTTGTAATACAATATTTTCTGTCGTTTCTAATTCATCTTCTGACTGATTATTTTTATTTCGTTTACGTTGTTTTAATTCACTTAATTTTAATCTCGTTTTTAATGCGGCTTGATATACAGCATATTTAGGTTTATTGATTGGCTTAATAAAGTCTCCAACAAGTTCTTCAATTTGAGCGTTAAATCCACGTTTAAATCGATATACGCCGTAATCTTCACCAGATTCACTGAAATCACCAGATACACCATAGAAGTTATAGCGATCAAATCCATGTTCAAAACAATAATTGATCATATACCAGTGCATTGCATATGGTCCCATGAATTTATTATATTTCTCACTAGAACCGCCAGAGAAATAGTTCACTTCGAAATGGTTTAAGAAAAACATACCAGCTGCTAAATTAAGAATATTACCATCAGTTTTACGCAATGTACTCATCTCTAATAATTCGTCTTGCATGTGATTGATTTCACGATCTAACTGTTCAATCTTCTTCATCTGCTTATCTGATTTATTTTCATTTGCCATCATCTGATCACGTTTTGATTCAGATGATGTAATATCATTCGATAATTTCTCAATATATTCATTAAGATCAATATATGCTAACGGTAATAGTACTTTATCTTCATAATATTGATGGAATCCTTCAAAATAACGATCTGGACGAGCAATAAAACCAGCGCGTTGTTCCGTTTCACGATATAGATCTAAAAATACATCTAATTCATCTTTACCAAGCAGTCGGATTTTCACGCCGTATTTTTGCGCTTTTTTCACATTACGTTTACGTTGTGAATCAAATTGTTTCATTATAGAAGCTGGTGTTTCACCTTGAAGGTATAACACACTCATCCATCTGACCTGTGTGTCCATTGTATACCCTACTGAGAAACCGGTATGTTTATAGCCAAGCGATTTTAACTGTTTAATAATCGCATCGTTTGTGCCATGTTCTTCTTTATAATTCACATCTTTATCGTACATTTTATATATCCAGTATGGATCTAGTTTCACATATAAAGCCTGATGTGTTTTTAAATATGTATCCAGCGATTTGAAGTAAAAATCAACAAGCTCTGAATTCTTATAGTTCATGACTGGACCACGGTTTGAATAATAGAAATAACTTCCGAATGTCGGTATTTTAGAAAATAGACTGGCAGCAATGACTTCGCCTTCTGCTTTAATACCTAGTAATACGACTGGATAACCGTCAGCTTCTCTATTCTTTATGTTTTCCTGCAGTTGAAAATAGTGACTCATTTCAGTTGTATTCCAAATAAAATCAGTATATTCTGCAACCGTCAACTCAGTGAATTCCATGAAAATCTTCCCTTCAAATCTTATTTACGTATTTTCTTCATCGTTTCGTATACTTTGTAAACCGGTTTATTGATCGGCAACACAAAATCTCCGATATATTCAATAACGTCGGCATTAAATCCTTTTTTAAATTTGATTACTCCAGCGTCTTCTGCATCTTCCGTGAAATCACCACTGATACCATAGAAGTTATAACGATTAATGCCCGTTTCCATGGCATACTTTATCATATCCCATTGAATCGCATAACTACCTGCAAAATGCCTGAATTCATTTGATGTACCACCTGCAAGATAAACGACCTCAAATGGATTGATTAAATAGAATGCAGCAGCAATCGGTAAAGTATCACCATGTTTTTGCTGTAAAGCTTTTGCTTCAGCGAGTTTTTCTTTAATTGCTGTTAATTGATTTTCGCTTGTTGTCAGTACATTTTTCCATTTCTTCGCATCAGGCTTTTTCTGAAGTTCTGTTTTAGCTTTTTCGATTTGAGATTGTACATCAACTTCTTCAGCAATGAGCTCAGGTATATATGTAGAAAAATCAATATATGCGAGCGGCATTCTCACACGATCTCCGAAATATTGTAATCGATTTTTATAGAATGCATCATCTCTATCAACAAACTCTTTTTTTCCACTCGTATCATTCATAAACTGTCTGAAGATATGCAGTTCATCTATTGAGAGATCACGTACCTTTATACCGTTTTTAATCACTTTTTTGATATTACGTTTACGTAGGCTATCCATATTGTTCATTACTTCTTTTTCCGACAAACCTGCAGTATTTAGCACCGAATGCCAGCGAATTTGATGAATTGGATCGAAACCAGTCGTAAATCCTTGGTGTTTAAAGCCTAATGTTTTTAAATTTTCAAAAATATCTTGTGTATCATAGCTTTCTATCACTTTGCCATCATGATCTCTCAATTGATATGGCACATATGGATCGATTCTAAGATGAAGTGCTTTATGACGCTTTAAATAACGTTCTAATTCCTTGAAAAAGAATGTCACAAGCGCTTTATTGTGAAAGTCCATGACCGGACCTCGATTTGAATAGAAGTATTTGAACGCTTTCATCACAGGTACAGCGGTGAAAAGACCTGCTGCAATGATATTTTCATTATCATCTGTAACGCCTACAAGATGTACTTCAGCACCTTCTGCGATTTTCAAATCATAGTTAACTGCCATCTGCGTAAAATGACTATATGTCTGTTTATCTGTAAATTCTCCGAAAGCTTCTCTTGATAAGTTTATAAATTTCATGATGATTCTCCTTATTCGAATGAACACTATTGTTCATTAATCTCATGCACCATAATAACATAAAAGCGTCTATTTAATCACTTCATAGCATTAATGTTTCAACTTTAATGAAGATTTAAATGAAATTTACACTAAATTTGACTAACATAAATTTATATTAAATATATGTACATTACTTATTTTCTACCATTAACTTTATATTGTTACTTTAATTATTTCATGTATGATATAATTCGGTTATATAAACGAAATTATGATAATTCGTCTAAATAAACGAACTGGAGGTATGAAATGTTATCTTTATTCGTAATGGATGTTTCAGGAAGTACAAAATACGATAATTCTGAAGCGATTAGTAATGCATTAGTAAATTTAACCGATGAAATTGAACAGTGGACTAAGGACGTATCATTTAAGTATATTAATTTTCGTATGGGTGATGAATTGTTTTTTGTAAGCGATAGTCTGTCAGCAACCCTTTTAACAAGTTACTATATAAAGTTATTATGGCCATATAAATCACAACCGATTAAATTCGGAATTGCTGCGAGTAATGAAGAAATACCTACCGGAAACCTTGAACATTGGAATGCACCGATCATTAAACAGGCACGTCGTAATTTAACTCAAATTAAACAGTCAGATATTACAGATTTTCATTTAACGATTGAAGAACAGGATGTTACGGTTATCAACAACGTATTATATCCATATTTAACTGAAATCGTTCATAATCATTCTGAAATGCAGCAACAAGTGCTGCTGCTCTCCTATGTGTATGATCAGCAAAAAGAAATTGCGCAAATCCTTGGTAAAGGTCTATCTACCATTTCAGAACATTTAAAAAAAAGCCATAAAAAACAGTTAATGCTTATAGAAGCGGCATTAAAAAAACTCGACAACGATAATCATATTTCTTTACACGTCACGAATACTTTTAAGGAGTATGCATTATGCTGAAAATTATTTTAATTGCTATATTTATACTGTTATTTATTATGTCAGGTCCTATCATTAAATGGATTTTAACGGCGATGAGTGAAACAAAGACGAAGCAGTCAGATAACGTAGGATTAATGATTGGTTATATTGAAAGGCTACTGATCCTGATGTTTATCGCTTTTGGTGAATATACAGCGATTGGACTTGCGATCGCCAGTAAATCGATACTTCGGTTTAATGACCTTAAAGATGATAAACCAAATAACAATTTAGAGAAGATTGATAAGACAAGTGAATATATATTACTTGGGACGATGCTAAGTTTACTTATTGGTGTTGTACTCGGATTAATTTTAAGAAATCTCTTACTTTTGAAATAAACCACATGAGGCATTACCCCATGTGGTTTATTTTTTATAATACTTTTACAAATGCTTCTGCGACTTCTACACTTGATTGAGGATTTTGGCCGGTCACGAACTTCTTATCTGTTACAACGTGTGATGTGAAATTCTCACCTACGACAAAGCGTCCACCTTGTTTTTCTAACTCTGATTGTAATGCAAATGGAACAACTTCATCTAGTTTCATCGCACTTTCCTCGTTATTCGTAAATCCAGTAAGTTTAACACCGTCTATTAAGTAGCTGCCATCTTTAAGTTTAGCACCGACAAAAGCACTTGGACCATGACAAACAGCTCCAATTGCACGACCATCTTCTTTGTAGAATGCAAGGATGTTCTGTAAATCCGGATCATTAGGTAGATCATACATCGTACCATGTCCACCCGGAATAAATACACCATCATAATTTTCAAATACAACGTCTCTCAATTTTAGAGAGTCTCCTAATTTCTTAACGACATCTGCATATGTCTTCGTCTCATCATTGGCTACAGAGTTTGGATCCAGTGGAATTGCGCCACCTTTTATAGAAGCAAAATCTACTGCGATATTATTTTTCTCAAAAATTTTATATGGTGCTGCAGCTTCTTCTAACCATAGTCCTGTTGGTGTGCCATCACTAAACTTCTCTTGATTTGTCAGTACCATTAATACTTTTTTTGTCATAAATAAAACACGCCCTTTCTCATGTAGTAACCACATTATAACGAAAAAGGACGTGTGTCTCAAAATATTCAACTTATATTTATCAGAAAATTCTAAATTTAAATTTATACTAAATTACATCACTCAATACATATTGATAAATTAACTTTTCGGTATTTTCAAGTGAAGTTTTATGTGTACGTTCCATCGCATGGCTGGATTCAATACCAGCACCGAATAGACCATGTTTAACATCATAACCAGCGCTCATTGCAGCACTCGCATCACTACCGTAATACGGATAAATATCAACTTTATAATCAATTTCGTTGTCTTTACATAGCTGAACGAGATGTTGTTTCAATTGATAATGGTAAGGACCTGAACTATCCTTTGCACATATCGATACCGTATATTCGTCAGAGGCTTGTCCATCACCTAATGCACCCATATCAACAGCAATATATTCTACAACTTGTTCCGGAACATTAGAGTTACCACCATAACCGATTTCTTCATTATTTGAAAAATAGAAATGTGTTGTATGTGGTAATTCAATATTTTCAGCTTTTAAATGACGTAACAGCTGGATAAGCATCGCCGCACTTGCTTTATCATCTAAATGACGCGATTTAATAAATCCGGATTCTGTAATTTCACACCTTGGATTGAACGTGATAAAATCTCCGACACTGATACCTAATTTTTCAGTATCTTCCTGAGACTTTACGATTTCATCTATACGAACTTCCATATGATCCTCATCACGTTTAATATCACCAGCGTTACGATAAACATGGACGCTGGTCTCATGCAGACAGATTGTTCCCGTATACACTTTATCATTTGTATGAATTTCACAGTATTCACCTTCAACAGCATTCCATCTGAAACCACCAACCATTGATAAACGTAAACGTCCACTCGGTAGAATCTCTTTAACCATTGCACCTAAAGTATCAACATGTGCCGTTAAGTATTTATGACGTGTATCATCTTTACCGGGCACAGTAATCAATACCCCACCCTTATTCGTTTGTTGTACTTCGTAACCTACTGAAGATAACGTTTCTGTCACATATTCAATCGCTTTAAATGCAAAACCTGAAGGACCTGGAATATTTACTAAAAGCTCAATCTCTTGCATCGTGCTATTTACATCTGGATACATTTTCATTCTCCTTTTCAAATTTACTGATAATTTAATCTTATCTGATAATGAAGGGGAGTACAATGGTTGATAAGAAAAATACAAAAACTTTCAGTTAACTGAAAGTTTATTAAATTTTTTAAGGAATTATCAGTCTACTGAAAGTTTTTATATCTATGTATTATTAATTTTTTTCATTTTAAACAAGCTGTTCATCATAAGTACTGATCCAATAATTACGATCACATACACAACTACACTCATTGCATATGGGTTTAAATATGTACCAAGGATCAAAGATCCATTTGATAATAGTTGTGCACCACTGAATGTGAATGAACTGAATGTATTATAGGTACCTCGTTTTTCTTTTGGTATTAGTGTCAGCATTTCAGCACTTTTAATCGGTGCAAATATCATTTCACCAAATGTAGCAATAAGCACAGCTATGATAATCAGCCACCACATATTTGCAGAAGTAAGTACTGCATATCCTATTGCATACATCAATAGTCCAAATCCTAGAATTCTACTTACTTTAAACTTCTCTAACCACTTACCAACTAATAAAGAAAATGTAATAACGGTAATTGTATTAACGAGGTTAATGATTGTAAACATTCTAACACCGGTAATTTCAAAGCCGGACAAGTAAATTGTGTCAAAGTTTTTATGTAATCTTACAGCAACGTAAGTACTTGTCATGAGCTCCACAGTTGCAATAAACATCGTACCGATTACCATTAATACGAATCGTTTATCTTTAACGACAGTCTGATATGCAATGAACAAATCTACAAATACATTTTTATGTTCTTTTTTACGGATAAAGCTGTTTGTTTCTTCAATATATTTCATATATAAGAAACTTAATAACAGTGCCACCATCGCTGAAGCAAAGAATAACCAGCTTTTATGTTCGTTATAGAATAGCCCACCGAGAAGTGCGCCTATTGCCAGTGATAAATTAATCAGCCAGTAATCCATCCGATATAATAATTTCTTATTTTCATCTGTTGCTGAATCCTGTACTAGTGCACTCATAGAAGGTCTGCGAAATGCACTGAATATCGTAAAGAGTATAAATGTCATCATAAATAGATAAATCCATGAGTTGACAACGGTGAGCCACATAAATATTAGCGATAATGCTTCAGTAAATGAACCAAATATCAGCATCTTTTTCCTCGGGAATTGGTCGACTAAGTAACCTCCCCAAATATTACTGATAAACTGGACAAAGACGATTGATGCTAAAAACAATCCAGCGATTCTTGCATTCAGCTGATCAGTTAAATATAGTGCAATAAATGGTAGTGTCGCACTATAAGTACAGCGATTGACAAATGAACCCCACAATCTGAGTTGTATATTGATTGGTAAGTCACGAACTTTCATTTTCATTCCCCCTAACTTTCTACATATGTTAAAGTAGACTAAACGATTTAAAAATGGACAATATCTTATTTGAGTCCACTTTTAGGAGGAGCTATGGAGCAATTATTACTGTCATTCTATAATTTGAAGATTACAGCATTTCATCAATCATCTGTCAGTGAACAGTTAAAGGTGAGCCAGAAGCATTTATCCAGAAGTTTAAAAAGGTGGCAGGATAGTGGTTATATCACTTTTAAGAGTGCGCGTGGTCGTGGGAATCAATCAACGGTTCAATGGTTCGTGGATATCGATACATTATATTTCAATAAGGTGAATGCAATGCTAACACCATATCAATTGTCAGACGCTATTCAATATTTAACATGGGACTGGTCTGTTCATCATAAACAGATGCTGATTACGAAAGCGAATCAATTACTCGGGGTATCTACAGTTGATATCGACAAATTAGTTGTTAAGAAGCGCTACGCCCCACTCTATTCTCATCCTTTAGAAGTGGTCGATATCAATAGCGCCAATATATTGAGTAATGTTTACGACACGTTAGTCGCTTATGATAAACATTCGGATCAGTATCATTTTAAGATAGCACAGCATATCGATTTTTATGATGATTATGCAGTGATATATTTACGGAAGAATATTTACTTTCATGATGGTACTCAAGTGACTGCTGAAGATATTAAACGATGTCTGAGTCATGCGATAGCGTATCAGGAGACGAAAGTGTTATTAAGTCCAATTGTTTCAATTGAAGTGCTTAATAAACTTACAGTTAAAGTATATTATCACGATTTTCCATATTTCAAAGATGTATTATGTAAGGTAAATCTTGCAATCTATAAGTAGGATAAGCAGCAAATTATTGGTACAGGACCATTTTATATCGCAATGAATAATGAATTTCAAACGACTTTAAAATCTTTTAATCAGTATTATGGCTATCAATCATATCTTGATGAAGTTGAATTAATTTATATACCGAAGCTTAAAGAAACTAACTTTACATTAAGTGATAGTGATACGTTCCAGCATATCGAAGTAACAGATGGTTTTTATTATGTGCTGTCACTCGCTCAAAATAAGTTATCTGATCTTCAGAAAGCAACTGTGCATTACTTATTTCAGCAGTCCGTTCATCATGTTAAAGATATACACACAAGTAAAGAAACCTCTTATATTCTGAAAGATCAGCCACTTTCACTTAAATCATTAAATAAATTAGAAGATCATTTCTCTATTACAATTGTCTATCCGAGCTATATCGAAAAAAAGATGCTCCAGTATAAAAGATATTTAAAGCGATACAATATAGAAGCGGTATTAAAACCTATCGATATTATGACTTCTTTTAAAAGTGAAATAACAATTGAGGGGGATATCTATATCCATGGTATGTTCTTTAGTGAAGCGGAAACCTTTGAATATTTTACACTGCTCTATCAAAATAAAACGATGCATCGCCATTTATCACAACAATTTCCTTTGTTGAGCGATTATTATGCTACATATATCACAACAGATACTCGTGAGTGGAATGAACTGAATCATGCGATTAATCAGTCGTTATTTGAATCACATACACTCTACCCTATCTTCAACATTACTCAGGAAGTTAAAGTACCAAATAGCATACATAATGCAAAAGTGACTACTGCTGGATTCTATAACTTTTCAGAGCTTGTGATTAAACGATAAAAAAAACTTTCAGGTCTCCTGAAAAGTTTTTGGTTTTATGAATTTTGATTACTTTTTAAGATTTTCTATTTTCTTTTTAAGTTTGATAACATCCTGTATATTTACGTCAGGATTAATTATCATTTGTTCTAATTTATATTCTAATAGTTGTAAATTACTATTGTCAGGGATTTGATAGTTTTTCTGTTTTGTGTCATCTAATAATTGTTGTTGTTTTATGACAAATTTATTCTTTGTCGTATTATTTATGAATTGCTCATCGTGAGATACAATCAGAAAACTACCAGGATAATCTTTTAAGAAATGCTCTAATGCTTGCAATGTAGAAACATCCAGAAAATTTGTCGGTTCATCCAAGATTAACAGATCATAATCACCGAGTATTAACTTTATGATTTGTAGTCTGACACGTTCTCCGCCAGATAAAGAATTAACAATTTGATTCAATCTCGAATAATCAAATCCTAATGCAGCAAGTACATTTCTAATAAGCATATCGTCCTGTACTGATGTATTTCGTACATTCTCAAATATACTTTTCTGTTCATCTAACGTCGTTAAATTTTGCGCAAAATAGCCTATTTTTAAATTGGGTTTATAGTAGCCATTTAATTGCTTTTCAATTAACCGTCTAATAAAAGTTGTCTTACCACTCCCATTAGGTCCTGTTATTGCAATTTTATCCCCTTGAACTAGCTTGAAGATGCCCGATTGAAATAATAGATGATTTTCAATGCTAACGGTAAAAGTATCTAAATGAATTAACGTAGCACCTGTATGTTTTAATTTACCTATTGCTTTAATTTTAAATTGTTTGTCACTCAGAGGCTTTTCTACTTTTTCTATTTGTTCCATTCGTTTTTGCAGCACTTTACTTGATTTAGCGATTGCTTTTTCCTGACTGTCATAAGCACCCATTCTTGAGTTGACTTTATAGTCGGAAATACTAATATTCTTCTTTCTTTTTTTAAAGTTTGAGGCATGTTTATTTCTTTCAATTGATTCTTGCTGGAGTTGATTAATTTTCTTTTGATACTGTTCATATTCTTTTACTTGTTGTTCATATTGTTTCTTTTTTTGTTCATCGTAATCATCATAGTTACCGGTATATATATTAAGTCTTTTCTCTTCTATTTCTAATATTTTTTGTACTGTTTGATTGAGTAATGATCTATCATGACTCACGATAATCATTGTTCCTTGAAATTGATTGATTTGATTGATGAGCCACTTGATATTGTTCATATCTAAATTAGTGGATGGCTCATCAAGTAACAATAAAGCATTATTGCTGTTAAAAGCATCAAGTAAGTAACTTTTCGTCTGTTCTCCGCCTGACTGGCTCGTTATTTCTTTTAATTGCGGTACATATTTTGTTTGAAACGGATTAGTTATTACACCTGAATATGAAGTATCTATTTGGGCAATCATTTTAAGTAAAGTTGATTTTCCACAACCATTTTTACCGATTAAGCCAATCTTATCTCCTTGGTTAATCTTTAATTGGTCTATTTTGAATAAAGTAGTATCTTTAACTTGTTTATTAATATTATGAAATTGTAGCATCATGTCATTCTTCCTTTCATCTTTTATTATATGAAAGTCCAAATGATGATATTAAAAAAGGACATAGTAATCCTGTCATCACAAATTATCATATTGTATTCAATATCATCATTTGGATTTATAGAATTACCATGACCTTTTACCTCGTCCTCTTAGATTGATGTAATTATACCATATTTGTATTTGGTTGCTACAAAACAAATAAAATAGATTTATATTAATGCGTCTTCAATTGCTGTGTCGCAATTTCCAGCATTCTTATATTTAAAGCATATTGTTCAGCAATTAAGTTATATACGCCGTCTTCTGATAATACACCAGTTGGGATATCCTGAAACGTATTAGATTCATTTGATAGATCTACATCACGCATATACTCTTCACTACCATAATAGTCTTTTAAGGCATTATAATCTGTGCTATTTGCTTCCAATTGATTTAATAACGCATTCATCTTTTCTACAATTTCACTTGTTTCATTTAAGACTTTCTCATAACGGATTACATCTTCTTTCATTGTATTCACCTCATATTGATTTATTAACAGTTTATGTCTATTATACGTTTGATAGATGAATAATTCTAGAAATACAGGTTGGTTTTACGATTGATTATATCTTTTGTTTATATTTATGATATCTGACTATGCCTTATGACCAGCTTTCAGACTGTCTATTTTCGATAATTTTCTCGAAGTGTCAAACTCAATAATATCAAGGCTTTCAGCGTTCACATGTGAAAAATCATTTTCGACGAGTTGCCGAAAGTTGCAACTGTTTGCCGAATTTTTGCCGAATATTACATCATTGTTCTTTTTCTTTTAGTTGTACATCGTTAAAGTA
This sequence comes from Macrococcus epidermidis, assembly GCF_003259695.1. Lineage (GTDB taxonomy): Bacteria > Bacillota > Bacilli > Staphylococcales > Staphylococcaceae > Macrococcoides > Macrococcoides epidermidis. The sequence continues at coordinate 828,165 of NZ_PZJH01000001.1, read as the reverse complement.
ATATTCAATATAAAGAGACAGGAAACCTCCTATTATTAAATTGCAATTTTTTAAATCTTTATATGTTGTCTCATTGTTGACAATTAATTTTACTTCTTCCTCATTTACTGCTTTTTTATCTATTGTTTCTGTTACAATGATTGTATCTAGGAGATTGATAATATTACCATACGGTTCTTCAATTTGTATTTCTTCTTCACTAAACGCAACTTTAACTAATATATTCAATCTATTATACGAAAAACTCATTCTATTTCTCTCTGAAATACATCTATTTTTATATTCTTTGAGTTGATTAATATTTATATTGTATTTTTGTGTATCGTATTGAGAAAGGTAATCTAGTATATCACTACACATATTAGAATAATTATTGTATATATTTCCATATTCATTTATTAAGTCTGATAATGATTGATAAGTATCAAATTTAAACTTTGTTAGTTCTACTTTCTTTGTATCAAATTTAAGAGCTATCTGTGTGTCTAATGATTTTTGATTTAATTTTCTTTGTTCTTCTTGCTGTTCTTTATTTAACTTTCTTTGTTCTTCTTGCTGTTCTTTATTTAACTTTCTTTGTTCTTCTTGTTGTTCTTCATTTAATTTTCTCTGTTCTTCAAAAGTTTCTCTCATAATTTGTTCCTGCTTAGTATTTTGTAAATGTGCTACATAAATAACAGCTATAGTACCTATAAAGCCTCCAAGCATACTACCCCAAAACTGAAGCCAGCTATTAGCGTCAGCTGAAGTATGACCGAATAACTCCTTCGGCCAGGTTATACCTAAAGCTACTGCCAAAGGGGATAAAGCTATGAAAAATATAACCCACCCTAAATGCTTTTTATTAAACGTGACTGTAATTTCATTTTTATTTATTGTTTTATTTCCTTCTTGGTTTTGGCCATTTTCACTACTCACCGTACTCGCCTACTCTCCTATTAGTTAAATAAATTATACATTTTTAGACAACAAAAAAACACCCACACTATTAAATGTGAGTGTAATGAGATAAAATACGGCAATTACCTTAAGGACGATAGAACAGAAAACAATACCAAGTATTATTTTAATAAATTTTTATTTTGATTTCTAACTATATTATAATAAAAATGTCTTACATACACAATTCTAATCTTTGGCTTTTAGCCTTTTCAGCTCTATTTTTTCTATCTTCATAAAGCTTCATAACGCTCAGCCTGAACTGCCTGAAGCGGATAAGATAACTAAGAAGATAACCTCACACGCTTTGAGACACACTCACATATCACTATTAGCTCAAGAGAATGTACCTCTTAAAGCAATTATGGAGCGTGTAGGTCACCATGACCCAGCAACAACCACAGTAATTTATACTCACATTACTCAAAATATGCAGGATAAAACGAGAGATTTATTAGAGAACATTTTAGCTTAATTTTTCAGTTTTTAGCACAGTTTGCCGAATTTTTTAAGATTTCAACACAAGTAACCCCCTAAAGCCTTGTAGCTCTAGGGGTTATTATTGTACTTATGCCTTATGACCAGCGATAAGACCATTGCGCTTCATCGCCGTGCCTTGCTCTGTATACGAAACTGCACGCAAGACGCTATTCTTCCCAAAACGTATCTTTAGCTGATCTACAGTCTTTTCCAGTCTCTCTTGTTTCTCACGTTCAAACTCATCGACAAAGAGCGATAACTGACGATCTTCCTCACGAATAAAGTTCGTAAGTGAAATATTTACTGTACGATACATACGCTTCTTATCACATAACTGCATCATAAATCCCCATACAACCTGAAAGATATCAGTGGTTAAATTCGTACCTTCAGATAATGTATAACTTTTATTCACTTTCCCTTCATCACTATAACCAATAGTAAAAGAAATCGTACGTGCAATCATATTGTCGGCACGTAGTCTGAATGTTACTTCTTCAACATGTTCTAACACGACAGCACGTAGTTCATCGAAACGGTAATCACGCATTAAAATCTGACTTTTATTAATAGAGGGTTTATAAATATGATGTTTCTCTCGAATTAAACTTGAATCGATTCCATTCGCATGTAAATGCAGATCCACTCCGATAATACCGAAATCGCGCTTTAAATAATGATGCGGATAATTAGCAAGCTGCCCAATCGTAAATATTCCCTTTTGATTGAGTTTCTTCTCGGTACGACGATTAATTCCCCAGAACTTACTTAACGGCTCAATCGACCACATCTTTGCCGGTACATCTTCGTAATGCCACTCAGCAATACCATCCGGTTGTTTCTTTGCCTCCATATCCAGTGCAATCTTGCTGAGTAAGACATTATCCCCTATTCCCACGGCACATTGAATTTGCGTCTTATCATAAATCTCCTGTTTAATCTTTAAGGCAAGCGCATACGGACTTTCTGCGTATAGTTTATAACTCTTTGTAACATCCATAAAAAATTCATCGATACTATATTGATGGTAATCCTCCGGTGCAACATACTGCAGTGAAATCTCAGCAATTTGACTGGCAACTTTCAGGTAAGTGTTCATCGATGGATTGATAATATAGATATCAGAACGATGAGGTATTTCAAATAAACGTGAACCGGTCTTTATCCCCATTGCTTTTAGAGGTGGTGTAGCAGCAAGCACAACAGACCCCTGTCGTTTCGTATCAGCGACAACAGCGAGCTTTGTTGTCATAGGATCAAGTCCTTTCATGATGCAAGAAACACTCGCAAAGAAACTCTTCTGGTCAATACAGAGTACATTCCTTTTCTCGCACAGACTGTAATCATACATATTAAGCACCCTCTTATAATCTTTGATGATATATTTATCATACCAGAACATACGTTCTATTTCAATAAAAATAGAACGTATGTTCTTGTTTTGTATAAATAAAAAAGTAGCCTTTATAGACTACTTTGGACAGGGTTAAATGGCGCAAATAGGATAAGTAATCGTATCATAAGCTAAATAACTTTTTTGTTGAACAAAGCTTAAAATCATTTGATTACCAATTGAAAAGCCTTCAGCTTTCTCTAAAACAGCCATATTTTTGGCCATTTTTAATGTTGGCATCGATGTTTTTTTTATTTCAACTGGATACAAAACACCATCTTCTTCAATAATGACATCAATCTCTTTCATATCTCTATCACGATAGAACATTATAGGTACATTAGTTATACCTGCATTATTAAAAGACTTAATGATCTCAGAAATCACGAATGTCTCAAGAATTTCTCCACTCATTGCACCATTCATTAGTGTTTCTGGTGTTTTCCATTTCAGTAGATAACAAACAAGCCCTGTATCTTTAAAATATAACATCGGTGTTTTAATAACACGGGTCAATCTATTATTAGAAAAAGGTTGTAAAAGATATATAATACCTGATGTTTCAAGTACACTAATCCAACTTTTGATTGTCTTAATATCAACACCAATTTCATTTGCAATCGTGTTGTAATTCAACATTTGAGCAGTACGTGCAGCTAATGCCGTTAAAAATTGAGAAAATAGATTTAAATCTTTAACATTAAGCAAATCACGGACATCTCGTTCAATATATGTTTTTACATAAGAAGCATAATACATGTCCCAATCGAGATTTTCGTTCTTATACAGTTCAGGTAAACTTCCCCGCTGAATGATACGCCACATCTCACTTAATTCAACATATTTTCTTTTTGCAGCAATAAAATCTTTATTTGGAATAAATGGTGATAACATATCATCACCAACAATTTCACGTGTAGACAGACCATTCATTTCAATAATACCAACGCGACCTGCTAAGGACTCAGAAATATTACGCATTAAACTAAATCCTTGAGAACCTGTTAAAATATATTGTCCATAATCATCGTTTTGATCAACGAGTCTTTTAATTTCTATAAATAATTCAGGTGCATATTGCACTTCATCAATGATTAATTTCCCAGGATGATTCATAAAAAAAAGCTTTGGATCTTCTTTCGCAAGATTCAATTCGAATAAATCATCTAAAGTGACATATTCGTAATCATCACCAAATAAATGCTTCAATACAGTAGATTTACCGACCTGTCGTGGTCCAGTAATTAAAGCAACTTTAAAATTTTGTTGAACTTTTAGCAATGTATCTTCAATTGTTCTATGGATATACATTAAGCCACCTCCGGCAAATATGGAATACAAATCCATATTAGCCGAAAAAAACATAAAAATCAATCAAAAAAGTTCGGCAAATATGGAATACAACTCTATATTTGCCGGAATAAATGTGATTAACATTTAAATCTTTCTATTTTCTTTTTAAAACACACGATTCTATTAGTTTCTTCAAACCCTAATTTTTCGTGCATTAAAATACTATCTATATTTGTTAACTCACAATCGCTCGCAAATTCAGTACAGCCCTTATCTTTGGCAAAATGCTCACATGCTTCAATAAGTTCTCTTGCGATACCTTGATTTCTATAATCAGGAGAGACATAAATACCTTCAAGAAAACCTACCGGACTTGAATCTGTCCCTTCAACATAATCAACACGCAAACTGACATGCGCAAAACCTACATCCAGATGATTGTCATGATACAGAAATACACGTTGATTATCATGATGGATTAAAGACTTAAATTCATCTATTAAATCTTCATATATATTGTCCGGCCATAGTCTTAAAGCAAGGTTGGTGACGGTATCTAACTTTTCTAACGTCAAAGGTTGAATCATACAGACGCCTCCTTGATATCCACAATCCAAACAGCATAATGATCTCCTACATCCCAGTAATCTTTAAAGAAATACGTAGGTTGACCAAATTTACGCGTCCATGTGGCCATTGATTTCTTATAACCACAGTCAAAACAGTACGAATCGACACCCTGCTCTTTAATAAACTGTGTTAAAAGCGTGATAAGCTGACTACCTATTCCTCTACTCTGATAATCAGGGTGTATGTATAATGTCCCCATCTCTTTTAATCCATCAACTTTATCTCCGACAAGCTCCGTGATCATTTGATTAGGTGTATAGAACCCAATGATTCCAACAACAACATCGCCATCCTTAGCGACGATAAACATATCATCTGAACCATTAAAATAACGATTGATATAGGTCATCTTTTTATTAATTTCGTTAATAAGGTCTTCATCATCATCAACGCCATTGTTTAAAAATGTATGTGAAATAACATGTTTAAAGTAGTCTTTTAATTGATTAACGTCTTTGTATTGTAATTGTTCATATGAAATCATAAGCCTCTCTCCTAATGATTTGATTGTTATCTTTATAATAATAGAAAACAGAATAAATAAAAAATGAAGTTAGCTTCAAATCTACTAAAATATCCGTAAAAATGAAGTTAACTTCATATTAAAACATTATGAGAAAATTGTAATTACAATTAGTATAGCAATCGGTAATCCAAGTAAAATAAACGCTATAAACCAAGACATCGGTCTTGCCATATTTAATGTCATCCCCATTTCTGAAAGCTTAGGTACCCAGACATTCAGATCATTAGGATTATAGTAGAATAGTCCGAAAATATAATGATTCTCATTGTAATATGGCGCTTTATCTGAAGTGGCTATGGCTTGACGATACTTCTTGCTTTCCGAAATTTGTAAATAGATACACGCCACTGTAATTAAAAGCAGCATTCCAATCAGCATCATCATGATACCATTCGGCAAATAATTATCATTATACACTGCAGGTCGAATAAAGATTAATATAAATAATAAGGTCATCGTAAATGAAATAAGGTGAATCATCATACTGTTAATCAGCTTAGAATTTTTTATAAAATTGATAGAAGCATCTTTTACAGCAGGATTTACAGTTGTATTGAAAAAGCTTGTCCCCTTTGAACTTGCCCAAAGTGATAATAATATGGCTAATCCAAGTAATCCTGGTGAAAACACGCTAAAGAAATTCTTTTGACTGAAATCATCAGCTACACCCTTAAAATTCCAATGTGTAGCGATCGTTTCAGGTATCTTATCATAATTTAATGCAACAAATATAAATGCAACAATAAATGCGATTAACTGCATTATAAATAGAACATTCGGAAGTGATGTACTTTCTGTCATTAAACGTGTGTCTGTCGCTTTCACTACTTTAATATCTTTCATCCACTCTTCGTTTAACTTTACGGCTTTCAAATGATCATGAGCACTTTTATAGATAATAATTGCACCGATAATAAGAACGTGAAGCAATACAACAAAGCTTAATAAAGCTGCAGAATGACTGGCAAATAAATAAATTACTATAAATAATAGTGCTACAGCAATGGCTAACATTAAAATTTGCTTTCTGTATTGTGCCTTTACCGTCTCAATTGCACCATTATCTGTTTCACTCTCAGGCACAAAGACACTAAATATTATATTACGACGAACGAAACGACCATTCAATAAGAACAATAAGCCGGTTAAAAATAATATGCCACTAAGTAATAAACCTTCCATGATTAACCCTCTCCCTCTTTAATTAATCTCAGTAAATCAGCTACATCCAGTTGTTTGCACTTTGCTTCATCAATAATCGGTTTCAAACGACTTATTAAATCTTCCCGTTCAACTTTTGTCGCAGCCTTTAAAGCATCAGGATGAATTATCGCTCCGGACTTCGGCTGCACAAGAATCAACTGTTTCTCCTCCAGATAATGATAGGCTTTGTTCACCGTATGCATATTAATCTGAAGACTCTTCGCAAATGCACGACCAGAAGGTAATGGATCATAAGGTACGACATTCCCTTCTGCAATATGATGAATCATTTGATTGGCAAGCTGTAAATAAACCGGTACACTACTCGTTTCATCAATCTCTATATACATTAAACCACCTCTCTGTTATACAAAGTATAGAACAGATTTAAAGGCAAAAATAAAAACCAATCTGTTATACATTTATTATAACAGATTGGTGTAGGATTACAAGTTAGAAGTGTTTCATGACTTCTTCGTGAGTATAGGTTACTTTATGGTTCAAATGCTCACGATAAGCAATATCAGCATCACGAGCATCCTGAATATCTTCCATATGATTTTGACATCTCTCAATCCACAGTTTTTCAAACGCTACTTCTCCTAGAATGCGATCGGATAAGTCATTAATATGATCAATATTTTCTTGTTCACACCACTTAATACAATCCAGATATAATTGCATCTCTACTGATGTATTATCAATATCATAAATTTCAACAGGGATATCAATAATCCCTTTTTGAAAAGCAATGAAACAACGTGTATGACCATCAACGATGTAAAATTGATTGTCATACTGAATTACTGAAATTATTGTATTTTTGACAGAAACATCATCCAGCCATTCACTTACCTCATTCACTTTACGTTGATTCAAATAAAGTTGAGTAAGCTTTATATCATTAATATTCATGAAATAATCACATCCTATTAAGAGTGTAGTTCACTAATATAGTATCATGAATCGATTGAAATATTACTCATTTAATATGAAAATTAGAAACATCCAACCTAAATAAACATAAATATTTACGTTTATTCAGCTTTTTTCTGCTTCGCATAACTATAATTTCCTAAATACATGTTTACATTTTTATCTTCAATCCAATAAGTAACATCAAAAAACTTATCAAGAAAATATCTATCGTGCGAAACAGCGATAATCGTTCCTTCGAATTTATCTAAAGCATCTTCTAATATTTCTTTAGATTCAATGTCTAAGTGGTTCGTAGGTTCATCGAGAATGAGTACATTAAAATCATTCGACATAATTTGTGCCCATCGTAAACGCATCTTCTCACCACCACTTAAATCTTTCACTTTTTTAAATACGTCATAACCATAGAATAAATAGCCAGCGAGATGATTACGAGCCTCACCTTCTGTGACTGATGCGTATGCACGATACGCGTCTAAAACAGTATCATTGTCTTCAGTAAAATGATGTTGTGATAGATAACCAATCTTAATATTAGGTGCAATAATGATTTCGCCTTCATCAGGAAAAACATCCTCTAACATCATTTTTATTAACGTACTTTTTCCTGTACCATTGGCTCCAACAATAGAAATCCTATCATTTTTTCTGATTTTCATATTTACATCTTCAAACAATATATCATCATACATTTTGGCAACATCAATTAAAGTGAACACATCTTTAGAAGATTTGTCTGCACTTTGAATATCAAGCTGCATTGTTTTAGCATCAATAATCGGTTTCTTTTTTATTTCTATTCTAGCCAAAGCTTTTTCCATACTTTTTGCGCGACGATGCATTGCGGCATTTGGTGGTACAGCTTGATTCGCCCATATTTTTAATTGTTTGATCTGTGCTTTCATCTTTTGAATTTTCTTCTGTTGATTTTTGTATTCTTCATACTCCCTTAAGATTCTATCTTCTTTTTCTTTTATGAAGTAAGAATAATTTCCGTGATAAATATGCAGCGCTTGTTGATCTATCTCTAATATTTTACTCACCGTCTCATCAAGAAAATAACGGTCATGAGAAATAATAATAACAGCACCTGTATAATTTTTAATAAATTGCGTTAACCATTCAATACTATCGATATCCAGATGATTTGTCGGTTCATCCAGTAGTAATAATTCCGGTGATTGAAGTAATAACATGGCTAAACCAACTTTAGTACGTTCTCCACCTGAAAGCTGTGACCAAAGTCTATCGGCCAATGGATTAATTTTAAGACCGTGCATTACAAAGTTGATTTTACTATCCTTTTCATACCCACCTAGTACTTCAAACTGCTCTTGTATATTGGCATATTGAACTAAAATCTTTTCAAGATTATCAGGGTTACTTGCCATTTTTAATTCTAATGCTTTCATTTTCTTCTCTATTACATCAAGATCAATAAAAGTTTGTGCAAAACATGAATAAACATCCATATCATCCGGGAATTTTGGGATTTGGCTCAAAATACCAACTCGTATATCTTTTGATAAACTAATAAAACCACTATCAGGACGCTCTTCTCCTGAAATGAGTTTGAATAAGGTTGTTTTACCTTCACCATTTCTGCCGATAAGACCAATACGATCATTATCGTTTACCTCAAATTTAATATCCTCAAAAATCACATCACCTGTAAAAGATTTTGATACTTGGGCTACGTTTAAAATATTCATTTTTTCTCTCCTCTAGTTTGCTAGAGGAACCGTGTTTAGTATTCCTCTAGAAGTTGTACTTGCTTAAAAAAGGGCAGACTCCACCAATTTTTAATTTCAAACGCAAATTTCCCACGTACCGTTAAAACAAAACGCATACGCTTCGCAACTTCTAAAAACAATACCAACACCTCCGTTCGTAAAAATTAATTATATTATATAATAATTTTTAGAATATTTAAATATTTATGATGAATAGTACCTGCAAAAACTTCAGAATAACCCTCACGATATTATTTACAGCTAAAAATGAGATTATATCAAAATTATAAATAACCCAAATCACACATACTCTTCTATCATCAGAACTTCTACTTCATCTGACCAATGCAAAACTGTAGATACGAAATCATTAATATCTAACCCAGGCATTTCATATGTTTCACAATTATTAACTGTTGCACAAGCATCTTCGATTACTGTAACTTTAAAGCCAAGTTCATTAGCAATAATCGCATTAAATAAAATACAATATTCCATATTAAAACCGATAATGATCAGTTCAGTAACACCAAGTGAAATTAAATATTGTTGCAAATCCGTATCTTTAAAAGCACTCGGTTTATTTTTAGAATAAATCTTATCGGCATTTTTATGAATAAATGGGTCTAAAGGAAATGGCTTATTTGTTTTGTCATCAATATGTTCCACTGCAATCACAGGTAATTTGTTTGCTTTAAATACTTCTACTAGATGAATAGCATTCTTCTTAACTACTGAAAAATCACCTTTTTCTAAAAAATGTGTATGAAAATCAATAACTAATAAAGCTTCCAAAATATCACCTCAAAATAAAAAATCATTTGTTCGTGCGAATAAAATAATATGATTACATAATATATTATAGATTACGTAACTCTCTAAAATTAATGTATTATATTTATTATATAGAATTTTCAAAAAATTAAAATGAATTAAAAAGGAGAAAAATATGAAAATATATCCTTTGGAGAAATCGAAGGCAACTAAAATTGATAATCACAACTCGAGTGGATTTTATATCAATAGATTAACTACTATGAATTCAAAAATCTCTATTAACTTCATCCACTTAGAAGCGAATGGCATTATAGGTAATCATAAAGCACCAGTTAATCAAATATTATTAATCGTCGACGGTGAAGCAATTGTTTCATCAAACAATCATACACCTATTTCAATCAGTAAGAATACCGCGGTATTCTTTGAAGCTGGAGAAATGCATGAAACAAGAACGAATAATGGTTTAAATGCAGTTATTATTGAAAGCCCAGATTTAAAAGATGATTTATTTCAATATAATCAATAAATTCTCCCACTTTAATATTGTACAAATTTTCTGATAATGATAAGATGAATGCATTAAAAAATTATAAAAGGTGATTTCATATGTAATGATTTCTTTCTAATTCATCAATTAGACGTAGACTTACAAGTCAATAAAAACAATTAAATAAGTTGTATTTGTAAGTCTATGATCTTCTTAAATTAGGAGGAAATCATGAAAGGATTTACAAATAACTTTAAATACTTATACTTTAGTCAGTTATTCGCCAATACGAGCGATAATATTTATATTATTGCACTGATTGCTTATCTATATGAATTAACGCACTCTATTCAATTAAGTGCATTAGTTCCGATATTCATCACATCTGCTTATTTTATAAGTGGGTTTATCGCACCAATTGTATATTCAAGATTTCAGAAGCAATATATTTTAGTGTTTAATCAAACGATGAAATGTGCCTTGCTGATCTTATTGATCGGTACAATGTATGTTGAATTGCACTATATTTATATATTAGGATTAGCATTTATGATTGCGTTCTTAGATGGATTTACAAATCCATTAAGCAACACATTAATCCCCTACTTTGAGTTAAAGGATAATATACTTAGAGCAAACGGAAAAATTAGCAGTATGAATAATATGATACAAATTTCAGCCTGGGCATTAGGCAGTTTATTGTTAGCAGTCCTACATAGTGATGGATTGATTATGTTTTGTGTCATCTTGTCTATCATATCTGTGATATTTATGATGAAGATAAATTTTAATATTAATACTGTAGAGAGTGAGCATATAGGTTCCAAAAGTTTCAAAGCGGTTATTAAAAGCAATCGTACCAGTTACAGTCAATATTTAAATTGGAATACTTTCATCGCGTCATTTGGCCATGCTGTCTGGATTGCTGCAATAATGATTGCCTTTGTAAAAGAATATTTAAATGCCCCATCATACTGGTTTGGTATTATTAACGCGGCATTTTTCGTAGGTTTACTTGTCGGATCAAAGATGATTCATTTGATTGAAAGATTTAAAATGGTGCACTTCTATTATAGTGGATATATGCTGCTTTCACTCATTACGTTTGTCTTCGGGATTAACAGGTGGTTAATATTAGCAGTTCTGCTATCATGGCTTTATGGCATTATAGAGCAATTATTATCTATTTCACTACACACAGAAATACAAAAGCATTTAAATCATGAAACACTGCTTGATACTTATACACTGAATCAGAGTATATATAGTTTAGGATTTTGTTTATCAACATTTGTGATGTCGTTACTAGCAGAACACGCTACCTTAACATTCGCATTTGTTGTAGCATCGCTTGCTTACATATTGATATGTTTACTCACATATCGATATAAAAATATATTTTAAAGCATAAACCCATCGCTCAAATGTTTGAGTGATGGGTTTTTAAAATCAGTATATCCAGGAGTAAAATGTAATAATTATATACATAATAACTCGTGAGTGGTACAATAATATTGTACAAGGAGGCGATAAAATGAAAGTCACAACGTATTCTAATGCAAGATCAAATTTTAGAAAAATAATAGATATTGTTAATGAAGACTGTGAACCTTACACAATCACAACAAATACGCATAATGCCGTGATATTATCTGAACAAGATTATAATAGTATGATTGAAACACTTTATTTACAGAGTACACCAGCGAATGCCGAAAGATTACAAAAAGCGATTGATAAATCAATTGATAAAAATAACTTACTTCAAGTTGAGATTGATTTAGATGCTTAAGAAAAAGATACTATTTTATTCAAGTGGTTTTGAAGATTATACGTACTGGCAAACTAACGATAAAACTGTATTAAAGAAAATAAATAAACTAATAAAGAGTATTATGATTGATGGTGCAAATGAAGGTATAGGTAAGCCAGAAAAATTATTAGGAAACTATACAGGTTGCTATAGCAGAAGGATCACTCATGAACATAGGCTCGTATATAAGATAGAAGATGATTCCATTTGTATTTTACAATGTCGTTTTCATTACAAAAGGTAGAATAGCCATTCATTAGACTATCCTACCTTAATTTTTTTTATAAATTTTATAATTAACTTCATCTCTGTTACTTTGAATCGTCTCAAATCGTTCTATCGTCCACGGTTCCCAGAATGTCTGTCCTTGCTTGTTAAAGACATATGCGTCATCAATCGCATAACATGCATATGTTAGTATATTATCATGATAGAAACAGATAATATCTCCTCTATTAAATGAAGTTTCCACTTCTTTGTATCCAAGACGATTAAGGAAGAGCATAAAGGTTTCCTGATGCACCCACAGTTCTAATATAAATGGATTTTTAGTTAATGCATACAGTGTTGCCGACAAATAATTTGCGCCATGGTTTTCCGGGAATTTATTATGCAATGCATTAAGATGAGCTATTGTACTGAACTGCGTTATATCTGTTTTGCTAGGTTCATCATCGAACTGTTGGATAAAGCTTATTTGTTCTTTTTGAGAGAGCGTATCCCAATATGCTGAAGTGATTAATCTATCAACATGGATCAGCTGAGTGCCATTATCGATCATTTCTTGTTTCAATGCATTTTTAAATGTATTTTCTATGCTTTCATACCATCCTGGTTCGGCTACAATAACAAATTCATATGTCAGATGCCATGTTTGATACGTTGAATGATAAACAACATTTGATAAGCTACTGTTTTTCTTAAACTCATCTTTCGGTACAACTAAAGTGTTTATTAAATTATGCTGATGTTCATTTAAGAAAACTTCTGATATAAAGAAAAGATCAAACTCGAACTTCAAATTACGCATATTCACTACCCCACTTTAATATATTTACAATATCTATCCCATAAATCTGGTATTAATTCATCTAAATTTTGTTCAATTTCATTCGGTGCTACCCACTTAGCATCAACAACTTCTTCAGCCTGAAGATTAAAAGTAATGTCATTCGTTGGTGCTTCGTAAAGATAAGTTTCAGTAATATAATGTGAATGCATGGTGTAGCCTTTAAATTGAATGTCTTCTAAAGATGCATAAATACCAGTCTCTTCAAGTAACTCACGATGTGCAGCAAGGACACCATCTTCTCCTGCAACAGCAGATCCTCTACTACATTCCCATTTCAAACCAAGTGGTTTATCAGGATGACGTTGTGTAAGTAGCAAATCACCATTTGGTTTCTGTACCCAAATTTCTACTACTAAATGGTACAATCCATCAGGTACTGTAACGCCTCTTTCATGGAGGATACCAGTTTTTTGTCTATTCATATCTAGAAGTTCCCATATTTCACTCAAGTGTATCCCTCCAATGTTGTAATTTGCAATATTATTATATTTATTATTGTAAATAGAGAAATGAGTGGTCGAAATAATCTACAATTTGCCCACTCGACATTAATAATATAGAAAAATTAATGCCCAGTGGGCGAAATCTGACGTAATTCGCCCACTCAAAACGATAATAATCAAAATAAGAAATATTATTTATACCATTTAGGAATTACAATATTAAAATCTTCATAATACTTACGTTGTACTTCAAACTCTTCTTTCATGACTTGTATTTCTTTGTCACCAAATGGGACTGCCCATGGTAATGAGGATAAGATATTCGTAGCGATATAAACAGATAATACTTCCCAAAAATCAATCGGTACTTTACCATCAAAATATCCATCAACGCGCCCTCTACTAAATGCCTCACTCGTATTTACACACCAGCTGATACGATTGAATTCTTCAAATGGTGCACCGATACTACATCTGTCAAAATCAATAATCCACAGTTTACCTTTTTCATCAATGACCATATTCCCAACATGATAATCGCCGTGGTGGTAGACAACAGATTTATCGATAATACGATTTTCATAATTATCTATTACATTAAATAAACACTGATCATTATCGTATTTATATTCACAGTTTAGATACATCGATTGCTTACGTTCGATTTTCTTTAGGAAAAAGTCACGCCATCCAAACTGATTTGCTCCAGGTATAGCATGAATGGCTTTCAATATTCTCCCAGATTCATGACCAAGTTCATATTGCTCTTCTAAAGTTAATGTCGGTAATATCTCTTTAGCTTCATGACCTTCAATCCATTGGTATAATAAATAGTATTGATCTTTAAACTCGCCGTGTGATACTAATTGTTGCACAGGAAGCCCAAGGTCCATACACTGTTCAACTAAATAAATTTGCAATTTAATATCCTCTATTTCTTCAATAGAAGAAAGACGTAATAGATACTTTTCATCCCGAGTCGTAACAATATATTTTTGGTCATCCGACCATCCTTTGTTGAAGCTTTCTAACTTCACAAAATGAAAGCCAGGCAAGCGTTCATTTAAATCATCAATATGCATGGCACCCTCCTATATATGTGTTTCAAAATAATGCGATAAAGATATCTTTCTGCCTTCCATATCCCAATCATGATAAAGTTTAAATAAACGTGATACATCTCCATCTACAAGATTTACAAACTGAGTAACTTTAACATAACTCATCCAGTAATGAAACATAATATATTCCTTCGAATACGAGTAAATATCATATGTAAAGTGTTCTAAAGGTAAGTCACCGAATTCATCTAAATAATATTCGTAAAGTGACTTTTCAAGATGATAGATATCATCAAATAACTGTTCATCAAAAAAGAACTTTCTTGGGAGGTAAGTCGCCATTCCTTCTTCAAACCACATATCTTCACACGTTGGATGCTCTTCATCGAACTCAGCAAGAAATAGATCACTATGATGCGCGAGTTCATGTCCTAATATTGCAAGCATCTCATCTTTAGTGTGTTCGACATAAAATGACGTGTATTTATCTTTTGAAGATTCTGGAAGCAACTCTGTTAAATATTGTGTCCAGTAATCTTGATCAGCACACATATAGATCGCTTCATCTCTCGTAAAAGCAGGTACGGGTTTTTCAAGTACCTCCTCCATCACAAAACGTGATGTCCAGAATACTCCATTTGGTATATCCTTTAACTGAAAATTATCTTCAAGATATTGTTGGAAATCATTTATTTTTGTATGGAAAAATGTAATATCAGCATGATACTTATTAAGATCAGCTGCTTGTTCAAAAGTATAGATTGGTTTCATTAATATGCACCTTTCTGTGTTTATCATAAGAAAAAAATATATAATGACATTATACAGAAAATTCTCACAAAAAGGTGATTCGATGTTAAAACAAGCTAAAGAAATCAACGATGAAATAAAAGAATTGCTATTATTAGCAGACCCTTCGATAGTTATGATTAATCAATATATTAGTGAAAGTTCAATCTATATATTAGAAGAAAATGATCTCATTGGTGTTATTGTCCTTAAAGAAGTAAGTGAATCAACGATGGAAATAATGAATATTGCAGTTAGTGAAGCTTATCAAGGAAAAGGATATGGAAAGTTGATGCTAAAAGAAGCAGAAAAAATAGCGAAGCATTCAGGATATAACAATTTAATCATTGCAACAGCCAACTCAAGTCTGAACCAACTCGCATTATATCAAAAGTGTGGATTTAGACTTCATGAAATAGAAAAAGACTTCTTTATCAATGCATATAAAGAAGTCATAATTGAAAATGGTATAAAAGCGATGGATAAGATAATACTTAGTAAAAATATATAACATTTAAATTATTAAATTTCAATTTTGCTTTAATCACTCAAGAATTATATTCTATACTTTGTACCACGACCTGTGCCGACTTTATAAACATAGCCATTTTCACAAAGATGGTTAACTAAGCGGATCACCTTTGATTTATTGAAAGGCGTGCGTTCTACTATTTCGCTGCTTGAAAGCACATATCCAGAACTCAGTGTCTCCATAATGATACTTTCATCTTTTGTTACTTTTGGTAAAACATTTGTTACAGGAAGGATAATCTTAATACTTGTTTCTGAAACAAAGAATTGTGGCTTCACTTTATATTGGCTATAAGCAGATTTAATACGTTTAATACCTGTACCAAACATCTCAATATATCCTAATCTGAAAAATATATTAGCAAAAATAGGATTTCTTAAGATTGAAACATTGTTTTCAAGATAATCGAACTCGCTAATCCCACTAGGCAATCCCCCTGGAGATGTAATTTCAATTTTATCTGGAAACATAGCAATATTAATATGGCTGTTAATGTCCCAATGACGGTGAATAATTGCATTGGCTAAAGCTTCTCTAAATGCATCTTTCGGGATAATCTCGATTGAATTTCTATGCAACCCTTCTATCTTCTCGTATTCATAATAACGTTCAAATGAGTCAATAGCAGTTTGATATGCTGAAAGGATTGAAATATCGTATAGACGGTTTCTATCAAGTATTTCATTTATAGAATGACCAAAACGCGCAATATCAATGCAGTAAAACTTATTACGGTCAGCTACAATGGACGCTACATTATTATATTTACCATTCATATCAATAATTCCTAAAGTTTTAAATAAATCATCGGATACTACATTAACATGAATTTTTTCCATCAATAATTTTGAAAGTGTATTGAAAGTAAGATCAGTTGATTTAACTTCAAGTGCTTCGAAAGATAAATTTGAACCTTCCAATACTAAACGCTTTAATTCTAGCTGGTCAACTTCAATTGTAGCAGTATCATTTCTTCGATATGCCTTACCTTTATATAAATATGGTTTATGAACGCCCTCTGTAACTTCTAAACAAATCGTATTGTTTCTGTTAATTGAAAAAGTAAAGTCAGGACTAGGATTTATACTATCGTTAATTTTGTTTTCGATATCTAATATTGTTTTCTGAATGTTTTCAAACCCAATATATTCACCATTATCTGATACACCAAATATTATTTGTCCATTTCCATAATTCGTATAGGCACTCACGGTCTTTAAGAACTGATTTGATACTTTTTCTTTAAATGCAGTTGTTTTATTTTCAATCAACTAGACCACCTCTATTTATAAACCAACAAAAATGCAACGCAAAATTTTGCCTTTGCATTTTTGTTGGTTTGTAAATAATAATGAATCAATTTAATTGCTTATTTCAATTCCAATAATTCTTGATAATCATAAGAATAATTAGCACGTTCAAGCGCTTCTTCTGTAATTTCTAGTAACTCTTCAAAACTATCTTCGACAAGATCTTCTTCAATAAATCCATCTTCTAATGTTTCATTATAATATTCCAGACCTTGAGCAACAATAAAACATCTCGTATATAGAAAAGCATCATCTGAATTATATTTATTATCCTTTAAAGGTAGTTTTTCCAGTACTTCAAGATGCTTTGCTAAAGTATTATGGAAAGAAATTATTTCTTCTCTAGGATATTTAGTTAACTTTTTGATTGCATATTGTTCATCAAGCTCGTCAGGGAAAAGATGGTCAATCACTTTCCAAAATTTTGTATCATCCATTTGCATTTTATTGTTCATTACGATTTCATCTTCTATTCCATAAAACTTATCTTTTTCTTCTTCAATTTTTTCTGGCCTATTTTCCTCCATCCAATCCCAAAATGGATCTCTAGCATTCATTAGGAAATGTTCGTTATTTTTAGGGATATGAAAATCTATTTCTATATTTCCTATATATTCAAAATCGATACTTGAATCATGATATTCCTCTGCCCAACTTATTGCGAATTCTGAAAATGGATTTTTAGTAGGATAAATTTGTTTTAATCTAGTATCAGTTAGTTTCGGTAAGGTAATGTCAATATAGTCAGCAACATAATATTGCTTTGATTTTTCAACTGTTTTAATAATAACTAAACATGTATATAACCCGTACGGTAGTTTTTCTACTAGAACATCACCGGTTTTAAGTTTATCAAAATCATACATATTTAAATCTCCTTGTAAAAACGTTTTATTTTAATTACATTTTATCATTCTTTTAACATCTTAATCGCCTTTTCAAGTAAAACATCGCGTGATAATTCTTCAGTCGTCCATGGAATTTCGATATCTGGTGAAATTCCTTTTAAAGCCATAGAGACACCATGGTCTAAACCGTTATATCTTGAATAAGGACAAAGTAAGTCAAATTGATCGTTTAAATAGAGATAACTACAATTTGAATAATCATTCATGCCTTTAGTAGCTCTTCCTATAACCGTCACAAATTCGCTATGTTTAACGGTCTCAACAAAATTGTCACCTGAACTCCCACATCTTTCGTTAGCGATTACAATAACTTTGATATCTTGAGCAATTCCGTCCAGTACAATCGGTTCAATATCATCGCTGAATTTGATCATACCTTTACCATAGTTATCAGACATTCTTTTGCGATATTCCTTAAACGCTTCCTTCGTCTCTCCCTCATCCATCTTCATCAAATCTTTATCCACTTTACTAATCATATAATCACAATATTTTTTTGTATAATTAAACGTTAATCCGTAGTCGATATTTAATATATATCCAGGTGGAAAGATGTATTCTAACAATGGATAATATGCAAAGTCACTGCCACCTCTATTATCACGCACATCGATAATAAATTTTTTACTCCGTTTAAGTAAATTACGATTTTGTTTAATAAGTTCATGTAGTGCATTAACATTTTTAAAATCAGGTAATCTGATAAATATGTAATCATCATGATTTTCTATTCTATATTCTTCATCATATAATTCATCATTAGACGCGATAAAGATATTTTTAACTTCTCCATTTTTTATAGTTACAGTTTTATACTTACGAAGAACATTATGCCATTCGTATCTTTCAGGATTTGGATCAAATAATAAATCTGCTTCATTCTCAATTATATCTTGAATTGAGTGCTCACCTATTTTTATTATTTCACTACCAATCGATATGTCTGGGTCGATAGATTTTACAACAAACAGCCGATTATTATGGTTCTTACATAAGATTGATATTTTTTTTGTATTCAGTTTATCAATAATACGTAAATGAGGATCATGCAGTTTATTGAGCTGTTCAGTTACATCGGGAAAGAAATCATGAATATTTGAAAAATTCATCGATGTAATAATATCCTTTTTATCATCAAATCCGACATATTCCTCAATTAAATATTTACTTAATAACTCTAGTTCACTTTTAAACATTATATCCCTCCACCCTGTTAAATATACAGAATATTCAAATATAATTATATAATAATCATGATTAGATGACACTAAACAAATTAAACGATTGTCCCTTTTCTAATAAAGAGTTATATAGTAAGCAAAAAAGCACTTCTCGATTATCATCGAAAAGCACTTAAATTTTATGAAATTATTTATCTATAAAATTATACTGGACACGAGTTAATATTTAAATTTATTAGAAATAATTTTATACATAATTAATAGATTGAAGATTGCTATAAGTAAAATTATAAGTATATAACCTACTAATTCTTTTATATCTACCTCAATCGTTATTAATAAATACGCTAATACAATCGAACTTAATGTCCCCATATAAAATCCTGGTATAATCTTCTTGATTACAATGGCCTGTATATAATGAATCAAAATATGAACTATATAAACTATGATTAATGCAATGTATAATGAGATATTATTATTCATATAACAATAAAATGATAAGAGTATAATGAGGATCAATTGTTCGATAACGATAATAGTAAACTGAAAACTACTAATTGATGGTATCTTTTCAATTACTTTATTACTATTAATCCATTTTAACCGTTCCACGAATCTAGGTAAAAATATAATCTCTTCTATTTCATGTGTCATGAATAGAATCGGAAACAACCAATACAGACTTGATTCATCTATCATCTATTTCGTTTCCAATATTACCTGAACCTATCGAAATTCGGTTCCATGTATTGACTTGATTAATTAGTAATATAAAATCAATATACTCTTTTTCTGATAAGTATTTTCTCATATTCAAATAATCTTCATCTGAAATAGAATGTTCCGTGATTAGAGTTAGTTTTTTGGAGAATAAGAGTATTGTTTTCTCTTTATTATTAAAAATCTCATTTTCAATATCTAAGTTAATTATGTTTTCTATATACTTTTTCTCAACTTTCTTTTTTACTGCTTCTTTATAGTGCAACTCAATACAATAAGAACAACCATTTAATACTGAAATATATAGCTTTACTAATGGTATTAGTTTTCTGTCCATCGTTATTTTATTTACATACTTTTCTTGTAACATAACATTTTCCATACCAACTGGAGATACTTTAAAATAGTTGACTCTATTATTCATATTCATAAAACTACCTGCCTTAACGATACCTTTTAATACTAAATTTTTCATTAAAACTCCTCCTATTTGCAACATTTGTAGAACTTTTGTATATATAGTAAATTTATTATAAGAAAAACTCAATACTACTTAATTAAGTTCCACATAATTCAATTTTTGTTGCATAGGAGAAAATAGAAATGAAAAAATCTAATAATCCATCAGTAATTAGATCTCAACAGTGGCTATATAATAGTTTAATAATGCTAATGAAAGATAAACCATTTGATAGCATTACAATTGGTGAAATTACAAAAAATGCTGATCTTGATAGGACGACGTTTTATAGAAATTTTGACTCTAAAGAAGATATTTTGAATGTAGGCATTTCAAAAATTAAAAATAAATACATGGATGTATTAAAAAACACACAATCATTAAATATGGAATTTTTATCTCTCGCCTTTTTTAAAATTTGTTATGAAGAAATTAATTTATTAAGACTGTTACATTCTCAAGGACTGTCCTTTTTATTACTTAATCAGTTTAATGAAATATTGCCTCAACTCCATATATCTGTTAAGAATAAATTTAACTATCAAATAAGCGACGAACATCTTATTTTTGCTTTATATTTTAATACAGGAGGATTCTTTAATATTTTAATGAAATGGATGGAGGGTGGATTTGAAGAAAGTACTCAAGAATTAGTAGAGAGTTTCATTGAAATTACTAAATTTAATGTTTCTAAATAATCAACACCAAAGGAGAGAAAATATGAATAATCAGCTATTCAATGAATTTATTAAGGTTTGTAAAGATTTAAATAAGGTAGATATAAAACCTACTTTGATGGGATCTTTGGGGTTAGAATTAGTTAGTAATACAGACTGGCAACCGAGTGATATTGATATTCATGTTCCAGGAGATCCACGAGGTTGGGATGCACCTGATGAAGATAGAATATATAATTTTAATGTTATTTATTCAGTTATGAACAGGTTAGATTACCGTTTAGTAGATCGGCATGAACATGAATTCACTAATGGCATTATAAGTATAGAATATGGTTGTATTGATACCTTACCTGAGTTCGCTGGTATACCACTATCTGATTTACAAGATATGCATATAGATGGCGCTCATTTTTATGTCCCAAGTTTGGAGCAGTATTTGAAAATTTATGAGTCATCTTCTAAGGATAGTTATAGAAATAATAATAATAACAATAAAGATTTCGAAAAAATATTGTACTTAGAACGTGTACTTAATAAGTAATTGTAATTAGATAAAGTTACCATGCAAGATAATAATAAAAAGCCACCTCTCGAATAATTTCGAGAGGTGCTATATATGTCAATATAACAATGATATTAACGTATTGAGAACTGTGGTGAACGACGAGTGCCTTATACCCAAGCTTCTTACATTACGATTTTTTCGCTTTTATCACTAAAAACGGTGGTCTATGATTTACTTTCATAATATGTTCCTCATCCCAAAACTTTCGTGATATTTCTGTATTTCCAGTATCTATAACGCGTTCAATTTGAAATCCATTTTCAATCAAAGTATTCATTAACGTCCCTATCGTTCGATGATATCTTATGACTTCTGTATCTAACCACTCTATCGGCCTTGCGCTTTCTTCAAAATAATGATCTAATTTATAGTGATTAAACTTACTTTCTACATGTGACCAGATTTCTTCCTGCTTTGTTGCAGTTGTAACTGGATGTTCTGTTGAAAACTGTAATATCCCACCGTTATTTAGCATTCCAAATAGTTTTAGAACGAGTGCTTCATACTCTTCTATATAGTGAAATGCCAGACTTGATACTATCACATCAAATTTAATGTCTGTTTCATATGAAAGTATATCAGATACAACAAATGACACGCGTTCATCATTTACATGCTCTTTCGCATAAGAAATCATATTGTTCGAAATATCTAACCCTACAATCTGTTTTGGGTTCAATTCGAGCATATATTGAATAAATTTCCCCATACCACAACCAATGTCTAATACCGTTTTCCCTTTTATATCTGGCAACTCTTCTTTCATTACCGGCATTTCAATCATTTCGTTATAACTTAACTTATTGTTACGAATTTTTGTATAACCTTTGTAGAAATGCTCATTATCATAAATATTTTGTGACATTCTATTCATCTCCTAATTATACTTGGGCCCAGTAATTTAATTGTAACGATGACTACAAAAAAGAATAGACTTATATTATAAAAATATGTATGATGTATTATAGAAGTAACAAAAATAATTTTACAATAATTTACATAAATTTTAACAGCCATCGTTTATCGATGGCTGTTTTTCTTATTCATGATTAATAATATGTTCAAAAATTTTATTCTCACCTAACAACTTGTCTTTTAATACGGCAGGTTGAAGATTAATCTTTTCGATTTCATTTAGTGGAAACCATCGATACGCCATATCTTCTCCATTTTCACATCCGATTATAGATATTCCTCTATCCCATAATAATTTGGAGTGACAAAAATAATAAACGCCGAGCTCATGGAATGACTTTTCTTGTGAATGATATGTTTGTTCAATGAAAATAGCACTTTGTTCAATCGCTATGTCAGTAGAAAGTTCTTCAAATATCTCTCTTTTCAACGCTATTCTAGAATCTTCCAGCATTTGAACTTTGCCTCCCGGTGGTGCCCAGTAATTTTTGATGTTTTGAAGTAAAATATGATTATTTTCTATAATTAAAGCTGAAGCTCTGTATTTGAAACGCTTATTATCTTTAGTAAATGTGATGTCCATAAGTTACTCCTTGAGATTTATTAATATTTTCAATAAATCCGGCTAAATAAACGAATTCACTTCTTT
Organism: Macrococcus epidermidis; assembly: GCF_003259695.1. GTDB lineage: Bacteria > Bacillota > Bacilli > Staphylococcales > Staphylococcaceae > Macrococcoides > Macrococcoides epidermidis. The sequence continues at coordinate 804,661 of NZ_PZJH01000001.1, read as the reverse complement.
TCGCCTATTTAGCCGAATTCAAGTTGACTTTCTAATAATCAATTTTGACGACAATTCCTCTGATGTTGCCGAGTCAGACAGTATTAATTCCACACTACGATCTCCCATTTGTAATAATGGCAGATCGATACTTGTTATGTTATTTACCTGTGATAGTTCACCGTTTTCGTAGGATATGAGTGCAATGTCTTCTGGCACTTTAATGCCTTGATTCTGAAACTCTGCATATAGTCCTGCACAGTGGGCATCATTGGTCACAATTAACGCATCAGGTAAGTTCGTTTGTTTCAGTATTTTTTGTGCGAGTTGTTTCTCTTCTGTAACATATGGATGATTATTTATTACTCTGGATACAGTGGTTACTGACACACCTGCTTCCTTTGCGATATCACGAATATTTGACATGAAGCAATTCCCCCTTGCTATGAAAATCGTTTCATACATTACAATCGACTTAAGAAAGAGGTGATTGTAATGTATGGCTGTTTATCACTGATTATTTTATGTGCCATTGAACGCTTATTTGTAAGTATTGTACCGGAAGTTGAAGATAAATATTAAGGCTTATGAAGGTATGTATAAAGCTTAATTGATAATAAAAATAGACAGGCGGCAATATTTGATTTGCGTCCTGTCTATAATAATATTAACTTGATTGTACACTTTCAAAATAAATTTGATCTTCATCATAATAATCTACTGCATTATCAACAAATACGTGTGTCATGATAAAGAATTCATGGTTATAGTCTTCTATTTCTTCGTGTGTATCAAATATAAATGGTACTTCTTCTGTTCCGTCATGTTGAAGAATTATTTTAGAAACAGGAAGATCGATTGTATGGAAGTCACTTGTTTCATCAGTATTTTCTTTTCTTTCGATTAAAATAAGTTCAATACGATCAATATCTTGCTCAGCTAAGTTTTCTAATTTTACGATACCAGCAATCTGTTCCTCAGGATGAAATGTTGTTTTCTTAACAAGTGTATCAACTTTTGCATCTCCAATTCCTATTGATGTAAGAAGTTCTTTAAACATGATATACCTCCTTATTGCGTATATGAATTTTTAATATAATCTCTCTTAAATTAAATTAATCGTACCATAATGCATGTTAGACTTAAAATAATATCCTTATTCTATTGAAATAATGTTTATTTCTTTTCAATTATGGTTACAGTTATACAACGATTATTAAGGTTTTTCACTTTAATTTCGGTTACAATATAATAATAAAATGAATAAAGGAGTTTTCTATGTCACGTTTATTTAATTTACTCAAAAAAGGTAGTAAGTCTTCTCTAATTGCAGCAATCGTAAATTTTATTCTAGGTTGTTTAAAGTTCGGAGCTTACGTATTTACTGGTAACGTCGCTATGTTCGCTGAAATGATGCATTCATTCGGTGATGCTGCAAACCAATTATTCGTATGGGTTGGTTCAGCGGTTTCTAAGAAAGAACCGAACGAGAAATTCCCATTTGGTTATGGTCGTCTTGTTAATATCGTTTGTTTATTTGCAGTGATTATCGTTGCAATTTTAGCGTACGAGACAATTTTAGAAGGGATTCACCATATTCAGCACCCTGCTGCTGCGGGTGATCACAATCCTACGCACTTCTTAATCAACGTCGGTGTATTATTAATTGGTGTTGTGTTAGAAAGTTCAGTTTTATATAAAGCTGGTAAAGAAGTGTTAGAAGAAGTTAATAAACCAACAACTGGTCTTCACCCTTTCACTACGAGTTATGCCAATTTAGCTAAAGCTAAGCCTGCAACGAAGTTAGTATTTATGGAAGATACTGTTGCAACGGGTGGCGGTGTTATCGCTTTAATCGCCGTTATTGTTTCTCGTTTTACAGGATTCACAATGATTGAAGGTATTGTATCTGTTATTATCGGTTTAGCGATGTTCTACGTTGTATTTAAAGTGTTTATGGAAAATGCAGCTGGTGCTATCGGTCGCGCTGATGAAGATATGGAAGTTTATGCTTCTAAAATCATTTTAGAACATCCTGAAATCTCTGATATTAAACGTTTAGTCGTTATGAAAGAAGGAGAAGATAAGCATATTGAAGCGACTGTGGAAACATTAGGTCATCAATTTAATCTACGTGAATTATCTGCAATCAAGAAAGATTTAGTTACAAAGTTATTACAACAACCACACGTTACAGATGTCAATATCGAAATCATGGAAGATGACGGTACGGATGACTGGATCAGTGGTAAAGGATCATCAGTAAATATAGTACACAAATAAGGAGAGAATTATATGCCATTTATTACAGTAGAATTACTAGAAGGTCGTTCAGAAGAACAGTTAAAGAAAATCGTTGAAGAAGTAACAGAAGTTGTTGCTACAAATGCGAACGCACCGAAAGAAAATATTCATGTATTTATTAAAGAATTGAAAAAAGAGCGCTATGCAGTGGCTGGTAAATTAAAATCAGAATCTTAATTCAAAGAAAAAACCTGTTTGTCCTTAGCGGACAAGCAGGTTTTTATTGTTCATTCGGATTGATTCGTGCAGCCATATTAATACGTTTCGGAGCAGGCTCAGGTTCTACAACTGCTTTTATATCATTTAGTATCATCGAATAATCATTTTGGAAGTCGACAACGCGTCCCCCATCTAAATATTGATCGAGTCCTTTATGGATAATGATATAGATTGATTCATTTTCTTCTTTGTTTGTGCAAGAGATAATATATTGTGTTAAAGCTTCAGCGTAATCAACTGGATAGCCGATAAATTCTGAGATTAATCTGACCATAACAACTTGTATTTCTTCTGCGCCAAAGTCATTTTTTTGTGCATAACCATTGAGTACACCGAAAGTATACGCCACCATTGCCTGATCATCTGCATCACTATGTTCATCGTATACAGGTGACGCTTGTAATGTATCAGCAACTTTCACAGCATACTGGTACATTGCTTCTAAATCATTCATTTTAAATCCCTCCATTTAATTCATAATTTATTTTATCATTGTTATATTATGAATGCATATAATAAAAACTCAGTCTTCTGACTGAGTTTATTCCTCTAGAAATTTCTTAATGGCTGCTTTATTTTTCTCTTTATCAATTTCTAATACTGCGCCAGCTTCAGGATAACTCATCTGAGTATAACTATCTTTCACTGGAATAACTAGTGTATTAGGGTCTTTACTCCCTCTAATTACAAACGAAGTGCCTGTTCTAAATATTTCTCCATCAGTCATGTCTGTATTGATATACCCTCTTGCAATACCAGCAAGTTTAGGTGTTTTTAAGATTACTGGAAGACTAACCATTTCTTTCTTTAAAGCACGGATTACTTGCTGTTGACGTCTAACGCGACCAAAGTCAGCTTCAGCATCATTTCTGAATCGTGCATAGCCAAGTAACTCTTTACCATTTAGATTGTGTTTACCTTCAGTCAGCGTGACACCGATTTTTTCTGACATATCCTTTTCAACATCAATAGGTACACCATTCGGTGATATTTCATCAACCATTGCAGAAAATCCTTTAAAATCAACAATCGCATAATGATCAATATCGATATCTAGATTCTGTTTAATCGTTTGGCGTAAAAGTTCCGGTCCACCTAATGTATATGCTGTATTAATCTTATAATTTCTGTAACCTGGTATTTCAGCATAAATATCACGCATCACGGAAATAACTTTCATCTTTTTATTTAAGTAGTTATACTGGCCAATCATGATTGAATCAGTTCTTGCAGATCCATCAACCGCACGGTCTTGACCTAATATTAATATATTAATTTTCCCATCTTTTTTATTTACACCATTAAATTCATATTGTTCATGTTTCGGTTCGTGTTTTTCTGCTTGTTTTAAACCACTTTCATAACTCGATTTTATGTATAAAAAACATCCTAATAAAATACAAATAATAAATAATAATATAAACGGTAACTTACGAATACGACGCTTTTTTCGGCGACGTACAGGTGGCGTTTGTCCATCCATAATAAAACACCCTACTTTCCATTCTCCAGTATATTAAACTTATAAAAAATAGGACTAAATTGCAAGCAAATACCTATGGTAATTGTACATTATTATCGTAAAATAATTAAAAGGAGGTAGATTGAAATGAAAACGATATATTTTGCCGGAGGTTGCTTCTGGTGCATGGTAAAACCTTTTGATTCATTTGATGGTATTGAAAGTGTAAAGAGTGGTTATATGGGTGGACATATTGAAAATCCAACTTATGAACAAGTGAAAACAGGTACGACAGATCATCTTGAAGTCGTTGAAATAATTTATGATGATGCTGTATTCTCATTTGATAAATTATTAGAGATTTTCTTTGCTCAAATTGATCCGACAGATGCTGGCGGTCAATATATGGACAGAGGCACACAATATAGTACTGCTGTATTTTATACTGATGAAACGCAAAAAATGAAAACAGTAGATTACATAGAAAGTATTCAAGATAGATTTGATAAGCCGATTGTAACTGAAATACGTGCCGCTGAAGTGTTCTATTTAGCTGAAGATGAGCACCAGGACTTCTATAAAAGAAACCCTGAACGTTACAAACAGGAACAAATTGATCGTGAAAATTACATAAGGACACAAAAAAATCTGAGCTAATGCTCAGATTTTTTGATCGATTGATGATTGCATTAATACGAATCATCTGTGTGATGAGTGAACTATCTTTTCGGTAGACTAAATATCTTGATTGCCAGTCAGGATTGAACTTTTCTTTATATTTACGTAATCCTTTAAAACTATAAAGTCTTGAGATAGAATCAAATATCTTACCTGCCAGTCGTTCACGATAAAATGCATGTTTATGACTGCCTACGTTTGATAGTGGTGCCATTCCCATATTAAATGAATGATAGCCCTTCTCTTTCATTAATAGCATTGTATTTAAATATAGACCATCCATCATTTGGAGTTCATTATCTTTCCAGCGTATCATGTCTACTGAGAATGAATGATTATAATGTGTTGGCATGAATGAGACGAAGCCAATGATTTCAGCATCATTTCTAATCACTCCGATCGGTGCTTTGCTTAAATAATCAGGATTAAACTGCCCTACTGAGAAATTCATTTCGTTACGTCCATTTAACCATTCATTCGAAACTTCTTGTAATTGTGCAATTAAACAATCATCAAATGGAGGCTCTAGCACTTCGTAGCGATATCCTTCTGTTTCGAATTTATTGACAGTTGCTCGAAATGCACGTTTTTTCTTTCCGCTGATTGTAAAGTCTTCAAGCGGAATGACTGCTTCCTCACCTAGTTTAAAGAATATATTTCCGAAATCATGATACATCGGTAACAGATGCGGTTGAACCTGATAGAATGCCACGTCATAACCATAATATTCTGTCTTATCATAGAACTGTGTCAGTAAACATTGAAAAGATGCCTTATTCCCTATTGGATCACCTAATACGATAATACTATCATTTTTAAATTGAAACATGACAAATGCATCACGCTCATCATTTGTAAAGAATAATTTGTCTCCAGTGAATGCCAGATGACTTACAAAATTCCCGCCATAAGACTGAATAATTTTGTCTATCTCCTCTGTTGACATTTGCATATCAACTTTAGTTTTAAATTTTTTATTGAAAAGATAAGAGAGTGTATACGTCACACCTGCAAATAATACGATTAAAAGCAGGAAATAATATTTTAGTAAGTTACTATCGAAATCAATATTTTCTGTGCGAATCAAACCTTCTAATTGTAATGAAAGTAACCATCCGTTGATTGATAATAACACGATTGATGAAAGAATGGTTAATCCAGCTCTTTTTAATGTTATTGGTCTTCTAATCGAACTGACATTCCGATTGCCGATAAACAATAGTATTAACACAATAAATAGCCAGATATAAATGAGAAAGTTTCCATATGTCAGATATACGACAATCAGTAAAATACTTACTGCGACCATACTCATTACATGCGAGCGTCTTGTGTCATGCATAATACCCTTAGCATTAATGATTAATATCAGCGCAGCCACTCCATATAATGCGGCTAGAAATAAATACGTATTATGTTTCACATCATAGATAGCTTCTATGATTACTAAACCGTTACTTAAAAATAATAAGAGACCAGTAATACCAACAATAACTCCTAATGCAATTGCGGGAAGTTTTACAATTACGTCACGTAAAATGCTTAAAAACAAATTGCTTGTCTCAATTGCTGGTCCAACATATTTATGATCTTCAAATCGATCTTCAAATTGTTTTCTCGCCACACCTCTATACTCGAAAGTCGATAATGCAAGTGCAAGCAGGAATGGTACAAAGTAATAAACTACGCGATAAATAAGTAAAGCAAGTAATACTTGTTCTTCTGTAATTCCAATAGCTTTAAAACCTACAAGAATCATTAAATCAAATGCACCAAATCCACCTGGTACGAGTGATATTAATCCTGCTAAAGCTGCTACAACAAATATGCCGATGACAACTGCAAATGGTACGGGATTACCAATACATTTAAAGATTAAGTACATTACGCCACTCGCTGCAATCCACTCCAATGCAGAGACTAAAGTAAATTTTAATCCTAATAATTTATCCTGATTGACCGGTTTTATAAATGTATATACTAAAAACACAGGTAAGAATAAAGCAGTGATAATTAATGCAATGTTATACCATGGGTAGTGATCAAAGGCATGCGTGTTATTAAATAAATTGAATATGATACCTAGACTTAAAATGCTCATTCCCGAAATCATTGATATTAACAACAAGGAGATTGCTTTAACTAAAGTTCTTTCGTCATCAGCATAATTTCTATAAACTAGTAATCGCAGTCCAGCACCAATTATGCCTCCGAATCCAATTACAGCGTTTAATGCATTCGCTATAAAACTTGTGTTCAATAACTTTTTCTTAGGAATTGATAAATTTAAATTTTTAGCCAATACAAAGTCATATAACGATAACAACATTACTGCTAAAAACCCTGATATAATCAGACCAGCGAGTTCATAAGACTGCAACGATTTAAACGCAATATAGGTTGCTTTATAATCAATAGATGATAATTCACCGATTAATTTATAAAAAATAAAAACAAATAGTAAAGATATAAATAATATTTTTAGTTTGTTTTGGTGGTAATTTAAAAATGTTTTCATATTTACCCACTTTCTATGTTAAAAAATGTATTTAAATATTGTTTATGTAAAAAAACGATATTACTATTGTACATGTAAATAACATTTTTGCAAAATCACAAAAAAATGAAGCATAAACAAGAGTTATGCTTCATTTTTATTAATCTCATATGGACCATGTGCATCCTGAAAATATTTATTATATCGTATTTTAAATTTATGGAAGAAAAATTGTACTAAAACTTTCATAATTGCGTATAGCGGAATACCAAGAATAACACCGATGATACCGAGCATGTTTCCTGCACATAGCAGAACGAAGATAATTGTAAGTGGATGAATCTTCATCGTTTTACCCATAATACTTGGAGAAATAAAATGACCTTCTAAAAATTGTACCGCCATCCACACAACAGCTAACTTCAATAGCATAAGTGGTGAGTCAACAAGTGCGATGATGATTGCCGGACTGATGGCAATCATAGGTCCTAAATAAGGCACAACACTTGTAACTGCAGCAATACACGCTAAGATAAGTGCATATTCCAGTCCTATAATTTTATAACCGATAAACAGTAACACTCCTATACAAAAAGCAACAATCATTTGTCCCTGAATATATGAACCAACCTGGACATTCATCTTCTCCAGAATTTCATTGAAATCACTGCGATAGCGTGGGGGTAATAATTTGATCAAATAGCTTTTAAATTGTTTACCGTCTTTAAGTAAAAAGAATAATACAAAAGGAAATGTCATAATTACCACTGCTACACTAGCAATTGTGCCGATAATAGATTTTAAACGAGATGAAAAGCTACCGAGATAATCCCCTACTTTATTAGGTAGATCACTTAAGTTCGTATTCACCCACTTCTGAATATCCTGCATATATGGAGCAATGCGTGAATTAGAAGCAATATCATTAAACTTATTAAGGAGATGTTTCATATAATCCGGAAAGTTTGCTACTAGACTTAATATTTGCTGTTCAATTAAAGGTATTAATACAGTAATAAGTATTGTGAATACACCGATAATCAATAAAAACAAAATAATAATCGCATAAAGTCTTTTGACCCTATTGCGTTCCAGTAAATCTACGATTGGATTTAATAGATAAAAAAGTATAAAAGCTAAAATGATTGGACCAATAATCGTATTAAAGATAATGAGAAGTGGTTTAAATACAAATGATACTTTAGCAAAAACAAAGATTAATATCCCTACTAAAATAAGGACACATAATGAAAAGATGAGATTTTTTCCACCTAAAAAACGCATAAATCGATTATCCTGCATAGATTGTTTCCTCCTTATGTTTTTTATTTTGATTTTAACAAATTAATTAAGGTTTACATAATCAAGTTATTGTATTCTTTAGTGTTAAATATAATATCAAATTTAACCATAATTATCATAAAAAAGCAAATTAGGGACCAGCGCATGCTAGTCCCTAATCGTTTCAATATAATTATTTGATATCTAAAATTGCATCTCCTGCAACTGTATGACCATATTTAATATTGTGCATTGATTTGTCTGTTAAGTTTGTGAAAATGATTGGTGTGATATCACTATCAGCATTTGCACGAATATATTCTAGGTCTACTTTTAATAATGTTTGACCTTTCGTTACATGATCACCAGGTTTAACTAACATTTCAAAACCTGCACCTTTTAATCCAACTGTTTCTAATCCGAAGTGGATTAAAACTTCAATACCATCATTACTTTCAAGACCAAGTGCGTGTTTTGTCGGGAAGTCCATCTTAACCTCACCGTCAAATGGTGCAACAACTAATCCTTCTTCTGGTTTAATCGCTACCCCGTCACCCATCATTTTTTGACTGAATACTTGATCAGGTACCGTTGAAAGTTCAACCACTTCACCAGTAATTGGTGCATAAATTGAAGTTGCTGTAGATGTTGAAATATTTGATGTTGCTGGAACAGCTTCAATTGTTTCTTCTGCTTTTACAGCACCTGGGTCTTCGATATGCACTTGTTCTGGACGTGTAACTTCACCAGACATAATACGTGCCATTTCATGTTTAATCTGATCTGACTTTGGACCGAAGATAGCTTGCATGTTGTTTCCAACTTCTAATACCCCTGCAGCACCTAACGCTTTTAATTCTGGTACATCAACTTTAGATTTATCTTTAACTTCCACACGAAGACGTGTAATACAAGCATCTAAATGTTTGATATTTTCTTTACCACCCATTGCATCTAACACACTGAAAGGTAATTCATCATTAGAAGTTACTTTATTCACAACCTCTTCATCTTCTCTTCCAGGTGTTTTTAGATTCAATTTTACAATAAAGAATCTAAATACTGAGTAGTAAATAACTGCATATACTAATCCCACAGGAATTACTAACCACCAAGGTGTTCTGCCTTGTAAAATACCGAAAGTGAAGAAATCAATAAATCCTCCTGAGAACGTATAACCTAAATGTAAATCCATTAAATACAAGATTAAGAATGATAATCCATCTAATACTGCATGAATAAAGAATAATACTGGTGCAACAAATAAAAATGAAAATTCTAATGGCTCAGTAATACCTGTTAAGAAAGATGTTAAGGCTGCAGACGCCATTAAACCACCTACGAATTTTTTCTTTTCAGGTTTAGCAGTATGATATATTGCTAAAGCTGCTGCTGGTAAACCAAACATCATGACTGGGAATTCACCCTGCATAAATGCACCTGCTGTTAATGGGACTTTATCTTGAATTTGAGCCATGAAAATATTTAAATCACCATGAACAACTTTTCCTGCTGCATTTGTATATGTTCCAAATTCGAACCAGAATGGTGCATGGAAGATATGATGAAGACCAAATGGAATTAGTAATCGTTTAATCATACCAAATGCGAAGACTGCTAATGCTTTATTTTCTTCCATTAAGTAAAGTGATAAGCTATTCATTCCACTTTGTATTGCCGGCCAAATAAAGAACATTGCAATCCCTAGTATAAAAGCACTAAAAGCTGTAACGATTGGTACAAAGCGTTTTCCGGCAAAAAATCCTAAAAATGGCGGTAGTTGGATATTATAAAATTTATTGTATGCCCAAGCAGCTAAAATACCAATAATAATACCACCAAACACACCTGTTTGTAATGTTGGAATACCTAATACAGTAGCATAACCAGGACTAGAACCAACATTTTCAGCATTAATGCCTCCAATTTGTCCCATTGTAACGTTTAACACTAGGTAACCAACGAATGCTGCTATAGCTGCAACACCGTCACCACCAGCTAAACCTACAGCGACCCCGAGTGCAAAGAGCAGTGGCAAGTTATCAAAAATAATTCCACCTGCGGCTTGTAACATAGAAGCAACTTTGACGATAATGTCATTGCTTAAAAACGGGAAAAAATTAACTAATGATTCAGTTTGTAGCGCAGCACCAATCCCTAAAAGTAAACCGGCTGCTGGCAAGATTGCTACCGGTAACATCAATGCTTTACCGATACGTTGTAATTGACCGAATAACGTTTTGAACATATTTTATTCCTCCTAAAATGTTTTGTTTAGATTGTTAGATGTGATAAGAAGAAGATAAAAGCAAATTTACATACATATTCATAAAATACTAAGCTAACAAAAAAGGCATAAGTATATACTGGTCCCTTTGTACCAGTAATAACTCATGCCTGCTTATCAGTTACACGTTATCTACTTCAGTATTAAATGCTTGAATATGCATAGTAAGATATACAAGCTCTGATTCATAAACCGGCTTGTTTAAATGCGTCTGCATCATCTTAACAACCTTTACAGCCGTATTGTAACACAATGGATATTGTACTTTCAATAGGTTTTCTAACTTTTTTTGTTCAGGCATACGATCATCAGCCATCACGCGTTGAACAGCAAAACTAATATGTCTAACAAATCTTGAATAAGCTATAGAATCCTTATCTATATTAACTTTCAAATCCTGTTCTATCATATGAATCGCTTTTGTAATCACTTCGGCCATCATATTCATATCACGAAGCGAATGATTATTAACGGATGAATGGATATGTAACGCAATAAAACCTACTTCCGTTCTTGGAAAATTAACTTGTAGCTTATCATTTAACATTTGAACAACTTGTTCAGCAATTAAAAATTCTTTCTGATATAGTGCTTCTGTTTCTTTTAAAAATGGATTTGCAACAAAAATACCATCTTTATAACGTTTCAGAGCAAAAATGATATGATCCGTTAATGATAAAATAATTTTATCGTCCATCTGTCCATCTGTTCGCTTATCGATAAATTCCACAATCTCGATGACTGTTGCAATAACATGGTCATCTGTTAACGTCATTAAATCTTTATAGCGTTCTTTTTCCTGTTCCGTTTTAAGTTCGAACATTTTTTCTATCTTGTTTAAATCCTGATCTATAATTGTATGCCCAGCTTTTTTATTGAAGCCTATACCTTTACCGATCAATACAACTTCCTTATTATTTTTAAGTGCAATTAACACATTATTATTCAACACTTTTTCGACAATATATTGTCCCATATTAAATACCTCATTCCAAAGACCTATGTGTTCAATTTAGTTACATGGTAAAATAATGTTAGCTATATATATAGCTGCTATATTATAAGTAAATATAGTGAAACTTAATATTAAATAAAAATTGGAGGGATTAAGTTGAAATTATACAAAAAGTTATTATTCATTTCAATAGCATTATTACTACTTGTAGTTCCATTTAAAAATGCTGACGCTGTTACTGAAGAAGCCTGGTCTGAAGCTGTTACTGTTTACGGTGCTGCCCTTGAACAAAATAGTGATCTGCAAAGTAAAACTAAATCATTACTCGGCACAGATGATAGTGATAAGACAACATATGTCCATGCTGCAGATTTAACAAAATATTTAGGCTTACAATCTAACGATAGTGTTTTAAAATCTAGTATTCGAATCAAAAAATTATCAGCTGGATCTGGTCTTTCTTTAAATATAAACCAATCAGCAGGTAAAATCACTAAAATTACCGAAGATACTTACAAAAATGCATTACTCACTGCTGGTGTAACGGATGCTGAAGTTACGATTGCAGCAGCAGAAGATGTTACTGGTGAAAGTGCGTTAGCTGGTGTATATAAAGCATTTGAAGCTCAAGGCGAAACAATTGACACTGCACAGACGCAAGCCGCTCAAAATGAATTGAATTCAATTTCAAATATTAATGCAGAAAATGCCGGCAAAGAAGGGTTCTCTCAAGAACAATTAAATAAAGCAATCGCCGAAGCTAAAGCGGAAATTGCCAAGCAAGGTGCTAACTTAAATACGACTGAAATTAAAAATATCGTTGTACAGAAGATTGAAAACAATGGACTGAATAACATTATTTCTGACAACCAAATTAACATCATCGTTAACTTCATTAATAATGCACAAAATTCTGGTGTATTCAGTGGAGAAAATAAAGATAAGTTTATCAATGGTGCAAAAGACTATGTCAATGAGATTAAAAATTCAGATGGCTTTAAACAAGCTACTGATAAAGCAAAAGATATGGGGAAAAGTATCCAGGATTCTCTTGAAAAAGAAGGCGTATGGGATAAATTTATGAACTTTATTCAATCCATTATCGATGCAATTATGGGATTATTTAAATAATGTTATATAAAAAGAATCAGCGGATGATTTCATTCGCTGATTCTTTTTGTCTTTATTTAGAAAATTGTTTTACTATTTAATTTTTTTTAATCTCTTTCGTTTCTAGATTATCCTGTTCAGGATGATATTCGTAAGGATTCTCTCCCCATGTTTCAACAGATGATAAATCTGCTTTAACATGTTTTGTCTTAAACACTGGATTTAAACCTTTTTTGCGTTGTTCTCCGTAATCTTTTGCAACTTCGAATACAACATGTGCTAATCCAATGATTGCTGTAATATTTAAGATGGCCATTAATCCCATAAATAAATCAGCTGTAGACCAAACTGTTTCAACTTTAATAACAGCTCCGAAAAATACCATGAGTACTACTAACAATCTGAAGATAAACATTACTGTTTTATTTGTTGTCAAATATTCGATGTTTGATTGTCCATAATAGTAATTACCTAACACAGATGAATATGCAAATAAAAATACTGCAATCGTTAAAAATACTCCGCCAAATGAACCGATATGACTGTTTAAAGCTGCTTGAGTAACTTCAATCCCTTGAGGTGCTTTCTCACCAAACTCTAAACCACCATATAATAAAATCATTATTGCAGTAGCCGTACATACTAGCATCGTATCAAAGAATACACCAAGGGATTGTATTAACCCTTGTTTAACCGGATGACTTACTGCTGCAGTAGCTGCAGCATTTGGAGCAGAACCCATACCTGCTTCATTTGAGAATAATCCACGTTTAATACCTTGCATGATGGTAAATCCTAAAGCACCACCAAATGCTGGTTCTAAACCGAATGCACCTTTTACGATTTGCATAAGCATCGGTATAACGTCACCTATATGTGTGATTAATACAAACAATACGATAACGATATAAAGAATCGCCATTAAAGGAACAATTGCTGTTGACACGTTAGCAATCCAACGTACGCCACCAAAGATTACAAGTGCCGTAATCACAGCCAGGATGATTCCTGTCCAGAATGGATCAAAATTATATTGTTCTTTAAAACTTGCAGCAATCGTATTTGATTGTACCGTATTAAAGACAAAAGCAAATGTTGCGGTAATAAGTATTGCAAATGTTGTACCTAACCATTTTTGACCTAATCCATGTTCCATATAGTAAGCTGGTCCCCCGCGGAAACCACCTTTTTCATCTTTAACTTTATATACTTGCGCGAGTGTCGCTTCAAAAAATGCACTTGCAGCACCAAAGAATGCAATGACCCACATCCAGAAAACTGCACCTGGACCCCCTAAGACAATTGCAGTTGCAACACCAGCGATATTACCAGTACCTACTCGGCTTGCTGCACTTATAGCAAAAGCCTGAAAAGATGAAATACCTTTTTTCCCATCTTCGAGTGTTTCAGGTTTCTCACCGATTACCCTAAACATTTCAGGTAACCATCTAAACTGAACAAATCTTGAACTTAAACTAAAGAAGAATCCAGCAAGTAATAATAAACCGATTAAAAATTCAGTCCATATTAAATCATTACCAGCAGTGACAATCGATTTAAACCACTCTGGTATCATTGCATCAAAATCAACATTCGAAAACATATAAAACCTCCATATTCTTTAATAAAAATAATACAAAGTTCATTTTATCATAGAATATGAAGGTTTCAATTTTTATTTTTTTATATATAAATTTATTTATTATATATTAATAAGCTATCAAACAATATTTAACCGTAAAATTTAATACTTACTCATCAGCAATCATAAGATTAAATGCATCAATCTGTCCAAATTCTTTTTCATCTACGATAAAGCTACCGTTTGTATATCGATCAGCATTACGTATTGTTTTTGTATTAGACTGATATGTTTCATTTGAAGCAGATAATGTAAAGTTTAAATCATCGGTTATGATATATGCATTAACTACTTTATGCGGATTAGATTTGAGCTCTTTTAAGATAACAACGCCTCTATTCGCTCGCTTACTTTCTTCAAATAAATCTATTTTCATCTTTTTCATTGCCCCACGTTGCGTCGCAATAATAAGATCACTCTCCGGATAAAGAATTTCAGTTGAAACAACTTTATCATTATCTTTGAGATTAATTGATTTTACGCCCGCAGCTTTAATACCAATATTATTGATTTCAGCTAAGGAATAATGTAATGCAAAACCATTTTGAGTAACTACAAGTATATGTTCTTCACCTGTGATAGATTGTACAGTAATTACCTGATCATCATCTTTTAACTTCATACAGACAATCGGTCTTGAATAACGTGTCACATTAAAATCATTAAGCAATGTCTTTTTAATCATTCCATTTTGTGTCGCTATCATTATACTTTGTTCCTGATTAAAGTCAGTAACATTGATCATTCCTACAACATATTCATTTTGCGTGAGTGGGACAATTTGTGATAAATGTGTACCAAGTTCCTTCCATTTCACATCAGGTAACTGATGAACTGGTATGTAGATATAGTGCCCTAAGTTTGTAAACACAAGCAGTACATCCTGCAGATTACTCTCTTTATAATCAAGTATTGAATCTCCTTCTTTAGTTCCGAGTTCATTTAATCCACTTGCTCCAAAACTTCTTGGTGAAGTACGTTTAATATAACCGTCTTTCGTAATACTTACAATTGCTTCTTCGCTAGGAATTAAAATCTCTTTAGAAATCTTAATTTCCTGAATCTTGTCTTCAATAGTACTTAATCTAGGTTCACTAAAGTCTTTTTGTACAGCTTTAAGTTCACGTTTAATCACCGACATTAAGTGCTTTTTATCGTTAAGGATTTTTTCAAGCTTTTCTAAAGTTGCCTTTAATTCATCATGTTCATTTTCTAATTGCACGATATCCGTATTCGTTAAACGATATAACTGTAACATCACAATGGCTTCAGCTTGTGCTTCTGTAAAGTCATATTTAGTTTTTAAATTTTCTTTTGCATCGCTTTTGTTTTTAGACTGACGAATCGTTTCAATCACTTCATCTAAAATCGACAATGCTTTAATGAGACCTTCAACAATGTGCATTCGTTTTTTAGCCTGATCTAGCTCAAACTGACTACGACGTAAAATAACTTCCTGTTGATGCTTGATATAACTTTGTAGCATCGCTTTGACACCTAAAAGACTTGGGCGTCTGTCACTGATTGCTACCATATTAAAGTTATAGGCAACTTGTAAATCAGTATTTTTATATAAATAGTTTAATATACCTTCTGCATTAGCATCTTTCTTAAGCTCAACGGCAATTCTCAAACCATTTCTATCTGTTTCATCACGAACTTCAAGAATGCCTTCAATCTTCTTATCAGCTCTTAATTCATCAATACGTTTAACAAGCGTACTTTTATTCACTTCAAAAGGAATTTCAGTAATAACAATCTCTTCTCTGCCGCCACGTAATTTTTCAATCTCAACTTTACCACGTACAATCGCTTTACCTTTACCCGTTTCATATGCTTGTTTTATACCTGACTTACCTTGAATAATACCACCTGTCGGAAAATCTGGTCCTGGCATGACTGTCATAATTTCTTCAGTAGTAACATTAGGATTATCGATGATCATTAATGTGGCATCGATTACTTCACTCAAATTATGTGGTGGTATATCAGTGGCATAACCTGCAGAGATACCTGTTGACCCATTGACTAATAGATTAGGATAATTTGCAGGTAGCACCATAGGCTCCATTGCAGTATCATCAAAGTTTTGTACCCAATCAACAGTATCCTGATTAATATTACGTAATAATACACTGGCAAGTTTAGATAATTTTGCTTCTGTATAACGCATTGCTGCAGGAGGATCATTATCGATGCTACCGTTATTACCGTGCATTTCAACGAGTACGTGACGTAATTTCCAGTCCTGACTCATACGGACCATGGCATCATATACTGAAGTATCACCATGTGGGTGATAATTACCGATAACGTTACCTACTGTTTTAGCACTTTTTCTGAAGTTCTTATCATAAGTATTACCTTCAGCATGCATCGCAAATAAAATACGACGTTGTACTGGTTTTAGGCCGTCTCTGACATCTGGTATTGCACGATCCTGAATTATATATTTACTATAGCGTCCAAATCGATCACCTATAACATCTTCTAAAGGTAAGCTTTGTATATTTTCCTGCATTACGCTATACCTCCTTCAGATAAATCTACATCTTTAATCACAGCAACATCCTCTTCTTCTTCAAGTAACAATAACTCATCACTTTCAAGTATACTGGCATCTTCCTGCATACCAAATTCAACATTTTGTTCAATCCAGTCACGTCGTGGCTCAACTTTATCACCCATTAATGTTGATACACGTTTGGCACTTCTTAGTTCATCATCTATTTCAACACGAATTAATGTGCGCGTTTCAGGATTCATCGTTGTATCCCAAAGCTGATCGGCATTCATTTCACCTAAACCTTTATATCGCTGTAAAATAAATCCTTTACCTACTTTTTTCTGTACATCTTTTAATTCATCGTCCGTCCATGCATATTCAATCACTTCTGTTTTACCTTTACCTTTTGAAACTTTATATAAAGGTGGTAACGCTATATAAACTTTTCCTGCTTCAATAAGCGGGCGCATATATTTAAAGAAGAATGTAAGTAATAATACCTGGATATGTGCACCATCTGTATCTGCATCTGTCATGATAATCACTTTATTGTAATTGCTATCTTCAATATTAAAGTCGTTGCCGACACCGGCACCGATCGTATGAATAATCGTACTGATCTCTTCATTCTTTAATATATCTTCAAGCTTAGCTTTCTCTGTATTAATGACTTTACCACGCAATGGCAGTATCGCTTGAAATTTTCGATCGCGTCCTAGTTTAGCAGAACCGCCGGCAGAGTCACCCTCTACTAAATATAGTTCATTTTTCTCTGTATTTTTACTTTGAGCAGGTGTTAATTTACCTGACAATAATGTTTCTTTACGCTTATTTTTCTTACCATTTCTAGCCTCTTCACGTGCTTTGCGTGCAGCATTCCTTGCTTGAGCTGCTTTTACAGCTTTTTTCACAAGTACCTGGCTCAGCTTACCATTCTCTTCAAAATAATACGGTAGCTGTTCAGCAAGCATCGCATCTACTGCACTTCTTGCTTCACTTGTCCCAAGCTTAGATTTCGTTTGACCTTCAAACTGTAAAAGATGTTCTGGAATCTTAACAGAGATAATCGCAGTCATACCTTCTCTAATATCATTACCGTCCAGATTTTTATCTTTTTGTTTTAATTCACCAATCTTTCTCGCATATTCATTAAATACACGCGTCATCGCTGTCTTCATACCAACTTCATGTGTCCCGCCATCTTTCGTACGTACGTTGTTAACAAATGAAAGTATCGTCTCTGAATACTGATCATTGTACTGGAAGGCAACTTCCACTTCAATCTCATTTGATGTACCGCTGAAATGCGCCACTTCATGTAAGGTTTCTTTACCTTCATTAACAAATTTCACGAAATCACTTAAGCCATCTTCAAAATAAAAATCATCGTGACGTTCCGGAACTACACGATTATCCGTGATTGAAATATGTAAGTCTTTTAATAAAAATGCTGACTCACGTAGACGCTCGCTTAACGTTTCATAGTTAAATTTCGTCGTTTGCTTAAAAATTGAGGGATCCGGTTTAAATGTTACACGCGTTCCTGTTTTTTTTGATGTCCCTATTTCTTCTAAAGTAGTTACAGCCACACCACCACTTTCAAAACGTTGTTTAAAAATCTTACCATTATTATGAATCGTTACTTCTAACCATTCACTTAAAGCATTTACTACAGAGGCCCCTACACCGTGTAGACCACCTGTCGTTTTATATCCACCCTGTCCAAACTTACCTCCGGCATGCAATACAGTAAAAATTACTTCAGGTGTCGGTTTACCTGTCTTATGCAGACCTGTCGGCATCCCACGCCCATTATCTGTTACTGTTACAGAATCATCTTCATTCAATATCACATCTATTTTATTACCATGACCATTTAACGCTTCATCGATAGAATTATCTAAAATTTCATATACAAGATGATGAAGCCCTCTTGTGTCAGTAGAACCGATATACATACCAGGTCTTTTTCTAACTGCTTCTAAACCTTCTAAAACTTGTATCGATTCATCATTATATTGATTTTTCGGCAAAATATTACCCCCTACAAACATACGTTCGTTTAATTTATACACATTCACTATTTTATCTAATCCCTATATTTTTGCAAGTATTTATACAAAAACATAAAAGTTTACATAATATATTTATAGTAGTAAATAGTTGTGCTCTATTCAACTTTATCATAAACATTATAAAAACGGTACGGGCTATCATAGATGAATTAAAATAATAGCGATGGAATTTCGATAATTATTTTCTATTTCATCTGAATAAGCTATAATAATAGTATGATTTTATGAATAACTATTAGTACCTGCTAATATAAGGAGAGATTTTATGGTTATCGCGATGATGTTAATCGCAGCATATTTAATCGGTAGTATCCCTACAGGATTAATTATTGGTAAATTATTTTACAATATAGATATTAGACAACATGGCAGTGGGAATTTAGGTGCAACGAATACGTTTAGAATCCTCGGTAAGAAGGCAGGAATATTCGTAACGATCTTTGATGTTTTAAAAGGTACGATACCCGCACTATTCCCAGTTATATTTAATCAGAATGTTCATCCCATTATCATTGGTGTTGCAGCAGTTATCGGCCATGTATATCCAATATACTTAAAATTTAAAGGTGGCAAAGCTGTTGCTACAAGTGCAGGTGTGATCCTTGGTACAAATCCGGTGCTATTCTTAATCATTGCTGTCATCTTCTTTAGTTTATTGTTTACAACGAAAATGGTGTCACTAACAAGTATGCTAACAAGTATCGCAAATTTTATCGGTTCACTATTTTTTGATGATAAAATTTTAATGGTTGTATCGTTTATCATTATGATTGTTATCATCGTTAGACATAAATCAAATATAGAACGTATCATGAACGGTTCAGAACCTAAAATAAATTATAAGAAGAAGTGAGGTTTATCATGCAGATAAATTTAAATGATACAGCAGTTGAGTGGTTTAAATCAGAATTTGATTTCCCAGAAGGTTCAGGTTTAAAGTTTTTTATTCGTTATGGTGGCTCATTTCAATTAAAACAAGGCTATTCACCAGGATTTATGGTTGATAAACTACAAAATGTCGGCTATCAGGATGAAAAAGGTGGACTCGTCTACTTTGTTGAAGAAACGGATCTATGGTATTACAAAGATGACACGATGAATGTTGTGGCAGTAAATGATGAAATTAAGTATAGAATAGCTCCAAAAAAGCTGGGTCAATATTGACCCGGCTACTTTTGTATATTTTAAAGTTCACCCATTGCAACAAACTCCAGATACTTGGCATGCCACTCTGGATAATAGCGATCTAATCGTATTGGTCGATCGCTACCTTTTTTTAGTACGACATGTGTTGTTTGTCCTGTGGCAGCAATCTCCCCATTCTCTTTAATCACTTCGTAAGCATAGACAGTTTTTAACTTTGAATAAGCATGTATCCATGTTTTGATTGTTATCTTTTCAGGATAAGTAATTGAGCGTTTATATTTTACATTTACATCTAATACAGGTGAGATTAGATCATCTTTTTCCATATCTGCATAGCTGAATCCAGCTTTTGCAATAAAATCTGTTCGAGCAACTTCAAACCATATTAAATAATTTGCATGATAAACGACATCCATTTTGTCTGTTTCTGCATAACGCACTTCTATTTCTTTTTCTGTATAATACAAATTATCCACCTTCTTATAAATGATAACTCTATTGTACCAAATGTTTAGTACTTGGTACTAAAAAAAGACCTATGAATTTTTAATTCATAGGTCAATTATTTTTATTGCGTTAACTTATCTCTTAAAACCATTTGTAGAATACCACCATGACGGTAGTAATCTAATTCTACTTCTGAGTCAAATCGTGCTAAAGCATTGAATTCAACAACAGTTCCATCAGTTTTCACTGCAGTAACTTTCACTTCATCACGTGGTTTGATACCTTCATTGATTTCAACTGAGAATGTTTCAGAACCATCTAACCCTAATGCATCTGCAGAATCACCTTTTAAGAATTGTAAAGGTAATACACCCATCATCACTAAGTTAGAACGGTGAATACGCTCGTAACTTTGAGCGATCACTGTTTTTACGCCTAAAAGATTAGTACCTTTTGCAGCCCAGTCACGACTAGAACCCATACCGTAGTCATTTCCAGCTAACACGACTAATCCTTTACCATCTGCCTGATATTTCATACAAGCATCGAAAATCGGCATTACTTCACCCGTTGGCCAATACGTTGTAAATCCACCTTCTGTACCTGGTGCGATTTGGTTTTTAATACGGATATTTGCAAATGTACCACGCATCATTACTTCATGATTACCACGACGAGAGCCATATGAGTTAAAGTCACGGATTTCAACGCCATTTTCTCTTAAGTATTTTCCTGCTGGTGTATCTTTACCGATAGCACCTGCCGGAGAAATATGGTCAGTTGTAACTGAGTCACCAAATTTACCCATAACCGCTAAATCTTTAAGTGGTGCAATACTTCCTGGTTCTTTAGATAATCCCTGGAAGAATGTAGGATTTTGAATATATGTCGATGTCGGATCAAAATCATATAAAGGTTGATCAGTTGATTCAATTTGGTTCCACATTTCATTTGAATTAAAGACATTTTCATATTCTTTTCTAAATAATTCTGGTGTTACAACAGCATTAACTTCATTTTTAACTTCATCAATCGTTGGCCAGATATCTTTTAAGAATACATCTTTACCATCGTGACCTTTACCGATCGGATCATTTTGTAAATCGATGTCAACAGTACCAGCTAACGCGTATGCCACAACAAGTTGCGGTGAAGCAAGGTAGTTTGCTTTCACTAATGGATGAATACGACCTTCAAAGTTACGGTTACCAGATAATACAGAAGTTACTAATAAATCTTCTTTTGAAATTGTTTCTTCAATTTCAGGTAATAACGGACCTGAGTTACCGATACATGTCGTACATCCGTAACCGACAGTATTAAATCCTAATTGATTAAGATACGTTTGTAATCCTGAATCTTCAAGATATCCTGTAACAACTTTAGAACCCGGTGCTAATGAAGTTTTCACATAAGCAGGCACTTGTAATCCTTTTTCTACAGCTTTTTTAGCAACTAATCCAGCACCTAACATCACGTAAGGGTTTGATGTATTTGTACAAGATGTAATCGCCGCAATTGCGATATCTCCCGTTTTCATTGTGATGGATTTACCATCAGCAAGTGTAGCCGATGCAGTTTTATCAAATTCAGCTTTATCTAATCCATGACCTTGATTGCCCGCTTTAGCAGTAACGGATTTCACAAATTCTTTTTTCATATCGCTAAGTTTGATTAAATCTTGAGGACGTTTCGGTCCTGATAATGAAGCTTCCACAGTTGAAAGATCTAAATTTAATGTATCAGTGTACGTAGGATCTTCTTTATCTGTTGTAAAAAACATGTCATTCTTTACTAAATATTCTTTTACAAGCTGGATATGTGCTTCATCACGACCTGTTAAACGCATATAATTTAAAGCTTCTTCATCAACTGGGAAGAAACCACACGTAGCACCATATTCAGGGGCCATATTAGCAATTGTCGCACGGTCTGCAAGTGGTAAGTTCACTACACCTGGGCCGAAGAATTCAACAAATTTACCGACAACACCTTTTTTACGTAATTCCTGAGTCACACGTAACGCTAAGTCAGTGGCAGTTGCACCTTCAGGAAGTTCTCCCGTCAGTTTTACACCAATTACTTCCGGTACAGGGAAATAAGATGGTTGACCAAGCATACCCGCTTCTGCTTCAATTCCACCTACACCCCATCCAAGTACACCGATACCATTGATCATCGTTGTATGTGAGTCAGTACCTACTAACGTATCAGGGAAAGTAACTTGTTCACCATTTACGTCACGTACGTGAACAACGTTCGCTAAATATTCTAAGTTTACTTGATGTACGATACCTGTTGCTGGCGGAACCGCACGATAGTTATCAAATGCTTTTGTCGCCCAGTTTAAGAATTGATAACGTTCTTTGTTACGTGCAAATTCTAACTCCATGTTACGTTTTAATGCAGTTTCATTACCATAGGCATCCACTTGTACAGAGTGGTCAATTACTAAATCTACAGGTACTTCCGGATTAATCTTCGTAACATCCCCACCAACGTCATCCATTGCTTTACGAAGTGATGCTAAGTCAACGACCGCAGGCACACCAGTAAAGTCCTGTAAAATAACACGTGATGGTTTAAACGGCACTTCAGCGTTTGGATCATTCTTTTTGCCCCATTTTACTAAATGCTTAATATGATCCTCGTTAATTACACGACCATCATATTGGCGTAACACTGATTCTAGTAATACACGAATAGAATAAGGTAAATTTTTAATTTCTCCTAAACCTAATGATTCTAAAGATTTTAAACTATAAAACGTGTACGATTTACCATTTAATTCAAATATCTGTTTTGCAGTTTGTTGTAAATTTGAATTCATATTCGTTCCCCCTAAAGATTATTAAAGCCTTTACAACCCTATTTTAATCAAAATAGAATGAGAAGTAAATATTATCACATTCCAAATAAGCTATACCAGTTTATAAGTTTTACTTATGATAAAAAGACAGTTCAAGTAAAATAACCTGAACTGTCTTTACTATTATTTATTTTTCTGAGGATTGACCTCATAAGTTTTATTTCTAAACTTTTTATCGGGTTTCAACGTTAACCCAAGCCTCATTCTTTCTTTATTTCCGTCTTTATAGACAGAAACTAACATCAACATTAATACAAATGAGAATGGGAAAGCTGCAATGATCGCTGCGCTTTGCAATGCAGAAAGACCACCTGCATAAATTAACACAAGCGCGATTAAAGATTGCGCAACACCCCAAATCACTTTAATATAGTTTGCTGGTTCTAAAGAGCCGTTTGTAGACTGCATACCTAATACAAACGTCGCAGAATCTGCTGACGTTATAAAGAAAGTACAAATCAATGATAAAGCTATCAATGATAAGCCCATCGCCATCGGCAAATGTTCAAAGATTGCAAACAATTGAGTTTCAACGACCATTTCACCAATTTTCGGAACATCCTTGAATACTTCAATACCTGTTACACCAAACACACTAAACCATAGTGCACTGATAATAGTAGGAACGAGTAATACACCGATTAAAAATTCACGAATCGTTCTTCCTTTTGAAACACGTGCGATAAAGATACCAACAAATGGGCTCCAGCTCATCCACCAGCCCCAATAATAAATTGTCCAGCTGTTCATCCAGTCATGTTTATTTTTATCAAGTGGCGCAACATCAAAACTCATACTTAAGAAATTCTGTAATAAATTACCGATTGATGTTGAAAACATATTTAAAATTAATACTGTTGGACCTAAAAATAATACTGCAAATAATAATAATGTTGCGAGCGTAATATTTGCATTACTTAAAATTTGGATACCTTTTGATAAGCCACTCCACGCACTTATCAAGAATAATATTGTAACGATAATAACAATGATTAATTTCACGTTAAATGTATTTGGAATATTAAAGAGATAATGCAAACCACCATTGATCTGCTGAGCACCCATACCAAGTGAAACTGCAACCCCTACTACTGTTGCAAATACTGCAAGTACATCAATGATTGTTCCAATCCATCCATCAACCTTATTCCCTAACACAGGACGTAGTGTTCTTGAAATTAATCCTGGTTCACCTTTTCTAAATTGTGCATATGCAAGTCCAAGCGCTACAACGCCATATGTTGCCCACGCATGAAATCCCCAGTGGAAAAATGTATAACGAAATGCATCTTTCATCGCTTCATCCGTCTCTGGTTCAGCAACAGGTGAGGTAATAAAATGACTTAAAGGTTCTGATGCACCATAAAAGACTAAACCGATCCCCATACCTGCACTAAATAACATTGCAAACCATGAGATTGTACTAAATTCAGGTTTATCCTTTGGTTTACCTAATTTAAGTTTACCGATCGGACTTAATATTAAGAATAAACATGTAAAGACAAATATAGAAGTCACCATAACATAATACCAACCAAAATATTTAGAAATCCATTGGTTAATATTACCTGTTATTTTACTAAATTCTTCTGGAATAGTAATACCTAAAATCACTGTAACGGCCACTAAAGCTAGTGCAATAAAAAATACAGGTGTTAATTTTCTACCTTCTTTCATTAAAAAACTCCTCTCTAATTATTAAAAACAGTCTATAGTATAACAAAGAGAAAAGTTAATTTCAAATAAATAAATATTAAGAAAATATCAAAATGAAAAATTTAAATCGTTTTCATTGCTATTTCTTTATAATCTAAAAATTTTATTTCTCATCACCTCATTTCAAATATACTTATTATTTATAATTGAAAGAAATATTATTTGTAAAATGATAAAAATTTAATAAAAATTAATTTAATAAATAAATAGAGATTGATTTTTTATATTTTTGATTGTAAAATAGAATTATTATAGGAGGTGACTATACATGTCATTAATAAAAGAATTTAAAGAATTTGCTATTAAAGGAAACGTTCTTGATTTAGCAGTTGCAGTGGTAATCGGTGCAGCATTTGGTAAAATCGTATCTTCATTAGTAGCAGATGTTATTATGCCAATAATCGGTCTTATCTTTGGTGATACTGATTTCGCATCAAACTGGGCTTATAAAGGTATTAAATATGGTGTCTTCATTCAATCTATCGTTGATTTCTTAATCGTTGCCGCAGCCATCTTCTTATTCGTTAAATTAATCAATAAATTAACACGTAAGAGCGATGTTGAAGAAGTTGAGGAAGCAGTAGAAGAAAATACTGTATTATTAACTGAAATTAGAGATTTATTGCGTTCTAAATAATATTAAAAAGAGATTGCGATTGCAATCTCTTTTTCTTATCTTTTTTACTTTTTATAAGGTCCTTCTTTTATCATTGTCTTCACATCTTCAACAATTTCTGCTTTCGGAAATTTTTTATCTCCAGTATCTTTTCCTGCATAATCTTTCATAATTACACCATTTTGGTCAACTAAGTAAAACGATGTACCATGTGTCGCCTGATCATTGTCAGCAGTCGGTGGAACGACAATCGTTTTAAAATTCTCTTCTGCAAACTGTCGGATGAACTTTTCATCATAATCAGTAACAGCTGTCCACACACCTTTTGGCGGATTATACTGATTAATATATTTTTTCAATTTTTCAGGCGTGTCTTTCTTTGGATCCACACTAAAACTAATAATTCCGTAGTCTTTAGGAGATACACCCTCTTTTTTCAGTTCATCTGCAACTTGACTCATATTATAAGTCATCGGTGGACAAACAGTTTTACAGTTAGTAAAGATAAAATCTACTAACCAGACTTTGCCTTTCAAATCTTTCTCAGAAATTGCTTTACCTTCTTCATTTGTCCCTGAAAATTCAGTAATGGTATTCCCAAATAAAGACTTCGGTACTATTCTTGAATTACTACAAGCCGCAAAAATAAATAAAGTAGTTAAAATAATTGTAAAAATTCGTAATTTTTTCATAATTCCCTCCTATTTATCAAACATTAATATAACAAATAATAGGTGTAATGAGTATATGAATACAACGAAAGTTTTGTCATAATTATTACAATTTTTAAGATTCCTGAAATTATTGAATGATAAATGTGGCACTGCTATCAAAACCGTTCGACTCAATCTTTAATATTGCTGGTATTCTTTCTTTGAGTAATTGTACATGACTAATCATTCCAACGAGTTTACCTGATGTTTGCAGATCGATTAATGCGTTAACTGCTACTTCTAAAGTTTCATCAT
The DNA here is from genome assembly GCF_003259695.1 of Macrococcus epidermidis. GTDB lineage: Bacteria > Bacillota > Bacilli > Staphylococcales > Staphylococcaceae > Macrococcoides > Macrococcoides epidermidis. Next base: position 777,904 of record NZ_PZJH01000001.1, on the reverse strand, counting down.
CCAACGTTCCAAAACCTTCATCAATAAACACAGATTCCAGATGAATCCCCCCAGAAATTTGCATCACAAAATCTGATAAGCCTAATGCTAGGCATAATGAGGCAATAAACGTCTCTCCTCCAGACAATGAAGATATATTTCTCGTTTTATTCGCATTATAATCAAATACATCTATAACAAGGCCTTGTCTGCCACCACCTCGCTTTTCAGCACGACGTCGTAACTCATAACGATTACCCGTCATCTGTCTTAGTCGATTATTAGCTAATAGCAATGTCTGTTCCAGATAATACATTAATACATAAGTTTCAATATCTATCTTCTGAGCATTATTTCCATTTAAAGCATCGCTCAATAATACAAGTGATCTTACATCTTTCATTGTTGATTCATAATAAGTAAGTCTATCTTCAAGCTTTATAAACTGGTTTGTATAATTCTGATATTTCTCCTGCATAGAACCAACATTTGAAACCAGTTCATCTATCATTTCTCTCATTGTTTCTAGTTCCTGATGCAAATTATCCAGATTAGGTGATTTACGATTGTCAATAATCTGATTGAATCGATCTATTTCATTGGATAGTGTAAGTCGCTTATCATGGAACGCTTTAATTTCTTTCTCAAATTGTTCAATAATAACACTAATATTTTTATCAGTATACTTTAGTTTAATTGCTTCAGGGATTTGATATTGTTCTATTCTTTCATTGTAAAGTTGAATTGATTGAACGATTTCTTCTTTTTGTCTGTTCAAACTCTCAACATTTTGATGAATAACCAGTTTTTCTTTTTCGTCTTGTGCGATATTATCTTTACATTGTTCAAAGGACGATTCATAAGTTGAGATTTCATTTTTATAGGTATTGAATCGTTTGATAAATGACTCGTGATTATCCGTATTCGTATCTTGCAGAAACTTTGAAAAATCAGATGCGTCTGTGTGATATTGTTTCTCGACCACAGTAACTTCCTCTTGAATTGATTTAAGTGATTCAACAAATTGAACTGTTTCATCGTGTGCTGCGTCAAGCGTATGTAATTGCTCTTGATACTTTAAATTAACATTTGTTAGTTCCAGAAGTTCATTATCTGCACGTTTTATATCATGAGAAAGTACCTTAATATTAGCTTGTACCTGTTCCTGTATTGCCAAATACACTGCATTACCTATATTTTCGATTGTTATATTATCAATCCATTCATTTAATGCACCAATTTCGATTGTATTAAATTTCGATTTATCTTCATCATGAATATGAGTAATTGATGGAATTTTTTCAAGTTCATTTATGTAAATTTCAATAGAAGTACTCAATTTTTGCTGACGTTGTTTCATTTGTTCTAGTTCTATTTGGTATTTATGTGCTTCTATATGTGATGTATCATCTAGATTGTGAATAACATTCGCACAAACCGGACATTTATCCCCAACATTTAATTGAGATTTGATGTTTTCTATTTGTTCAACATCCTGTACTTTCTCACTACTTTGTAAATCATTTAATTTACTTTTTAATGATTTTATTGATTCATCGATATTTTGATAGGATTCCTTAGTTGATAGCAAACGGTCTAATTGTTGTATAATTTTTGATAATGTAACAATCTGCATCTTAACTTTTGTGATTGTATTGTCCAGTGTGGTAATTTTTGAATCATTTTCAAGTACTTGCGTTTGTATCAACTGTTTTTCTCTTTCATAGTTTTGCGCATCATTTACTTTTTCTTGTATTGATTCAATCTTATTTGTTAAAGTGGTTATTTTTTCTTTACTTTTACGAATATCTTGCTGTAAATTTTTATATTTTGAATGTGTATAACGCTCATTTTGAACAACATATTTTTTCTTTTCAGTGATATCTTCATAACTTTGTTGAAATGTTTCTTGTTGCTTACGTAATACTTTCAACCTTTTTTCTATTTCCTGAAATTGAATGTTAAGGCGCTTTATGTTTTGTTCTACTATTTCTCTTTTCTTAATATGAGAAAATAAATCATTTTCAATCATCTTATAATGATCAAACTGAATAAGGTATTTTAAATCATTTTGCTTGTCATTAATATTTTTTTCGTTTTCCATTAAACGAATACGTTCCGCTTCATGTTCCTTTAATTGTATGATACTATCATTTAAAATTTCTGCGTCACTTACTTCTTTCTCTTTTTCCTTTAACAAATTACGTTTAATTTCAAGCGTTTCTTTAGACTTTTTAATTTCATCATTCATCGTTAATAAAGCAGATTGAATTGCATCACGTTTATCGGTATAAGTTTTTGCCCCATTTTGATCGATTAGTCCATTGAACATGGCAAACTGGACACCTATTTCAGATTCTAATGCCAGCATTTCTTTTTGATCCTGCTGAACTTTTTCTCGCAGTTGTGCAGACAACTTTTGAATGTTCGTCGTATCGAAAAGTGTACGTAATATATCTGACTTTTCTTTTGATCCCGAGACAAGTAATGATTTAAATTCACCTTGTGGTAATATAAAAATTTTTCTAAATTGATGGGCATCCAGCTTTATAATATCTTTTATCTTTTCTTTTCCAGCAGTCAGTCCAGATGCTAGCAATCGTTTCTCGTTTGCATCGATTTCATAAACATTGAGCTGAGTTGGTTTCTTCGTCTTATTACCATTTTTTATAAAGGATATGTCTCTGTAAATTTCATATTGTTTGCCCTGCATATAAAAGTTATAGATAACTTCTGTGGGTTCATCATCCTGTGCATTTATATTTCTTAAATTTGATTCCTCACGATCACTCGTCGACGCGACACCAAATAATGCGTACATCATCCCATCAAATATCGTCGTTTTTCCTGCACCGGTCTTACCACTGATTAGAAACAGCTGATGATTTTGAAGGCTTTTAAAATCGATTGTTTCTTCCTTAAAAGGACCAAATGCTTTTAACGTTAATGTATTAGGTCTCATCTGAATCACCTCCTGCTGTCAGTAATGAATGAAGCGTATCAATTTGTTGATCATTTAACGTTTCTTCCGTCATTTCTTGATAGAATGTCGCTATGAGATCCATTGTATTTAGACTTGTAACATCCTTACTCATCGTAAATGTATTATTTGCTTTCAATATCGGTTTTAATTCGAGTAAATTCGGATAAATTTGTTTTAATTTAGCCATAGGTTCATTAACCGCTTCCATCTCACTAAGTTCAAGCCTTAAATATGCATGCTGATTACACTTAAGCTGTAAATGCATCGCCTCATTAAACGTTCCTTGTGCAACCTCTAAATCTCTTTCATATTTTAGAGGTTTAAAATTTACTACATTTTCATTTAAATCAAATATTCTATAACCCTTACGTTGGCCAATTTCAGAGAAAGAATAACGCATTAAACTCCCACTATAAAAAACTTTCTCATCTTTTATTGCGTCTGGTGTATGCAGATGACCGAGCAGCGTATAGTCAAATTCATCAAATAATGATTTATTCACATGCTCGACAGTCCCGATAACGAGTTCTCTTTCAGATTCTGTTACCGCACCACCAGCAACAAATAGATGACTGATCAATATGTTTTTCTTATTTTTATCCATATTGTTTTCTATGTTTGATATTATCTTCTGATATGTATCCTGATGCGTTCTTATCGATTCATCATTGAAATACTGACGGGCATATGCCAGATCAATATAAGGGACTAAGTAGAAATGAACACCATCAATGATTACAGGTGTTAAACTATCTTCAATCGTAGTTGAAAGATAATATTGGAACTGCTTAAAATAATTTCTTGCATGACCTAAACGTTCAGCACCATCGTGATTTCCGCTTACAGCGAGCACCGGAATTTTTCTATCTACATTTACTGATAGTAAAAATGACTCATATACCTGCATTGCTTCCTTTGATGGTATTGAACGATCATATATATCACCTGCTATGACAAGTACATCTATGCCCTCTTCATCAATTCGTTCTATGAGCTGATTTAAAATCATCTGCTGATCATTTAGTAAAGAAAACTGATTGATTGTTCGTCCAATATGTAAATCTGCGATATGCATTATCTTCATACTTTTTCACCTCAGCATTTATTATACAAAAAAACACATCCCTGATATAGGGATGTGCCGATGGTATATTCAACAAGTATGCATTTATTAATATGTTATTATTACTTTTCCTCTAAATCAAAAAGAATCGTTTCAACTTTATCGACTAATTTTGCTGATTTTATCGATACTGGAACACCTGCTGTCGTAATAAAATATTTACTATTGACGATGCTCTCCATTACAGATAATACCGTTTCACGTGTCAAATCCTGTTTCGGCTGATTCACTGTAAATGTGTAGTTTTTTCCAGTATCCGTTAAAAAGTTCATTTGTAAGCTTTTCATCATTTATTCCTCCCGCTAATAATTAAATCACTGCTTTCGTTTCAACTTTATCAATCTTTACATAATCTTCACCAGTCAATTCAGACATTAATGTTGCAAAGTTTTGTAAATCACTATCAAGCAAATCCATACGCACTTGATTAAAACGTCTTGTCTTAAATACTTCTTTACCATCTTCTTTTACACCTGTAACATACATAAGATTTAATACAACTTCTTTTAACATGTTCTCACCTCCTTTACACTTTATATATCGAATAAAGATTATTAGATAGACACATATTTTTTAGTTCTATATAATGTGTTTAGAGGTGAACGACATGAACGACTGGTTTATGATATTTATTTTCTTATGGACAGTATTCTTTATTTCTATGCTGGCAATCGGTGGTTTCTTTATGTTCCGTAAATTTTTAAAGCGTATGCCAAAAGAAGATGGTAAAAGTGAGCTTGACTGGCAAGATTATTACATTAATAAAGCTTTACCACTCTGGGGAGATGATGCTAAAAGTTTACTCAATGAACTGGTTTCTCCTGTACCGGAACTATTTCGTGATGTTGCAAAAGAACGTATCGCAGGACGTATCTCAAAAATTGCGTTAGACGAACAAGCCGAAAGTATAGAACTTGATCATATATTACGCGGATACATCATCGCTACACCAAAACGTGATCACCCTTTTATGAAAAAGAAACTCAATCAATTAGGAATTGATTATTCGCCCTACGAAGATTACTTTAAGTATGCGGATGATGAGAAACAAAAATTCTCTATATTTGATCATTCAGAAATAGTGAAAACTGAAAAACAAAAATAAGCCGAGCAGTGATCATTCACTACCCGGCTTATTTTTATGTCAATCTTTAATTAAAGTGCGCTCTAACTTCTTATATTTAATATACATCGCAATACGCCATGGCACAATCATACTGAATGCCAGTAAGAAGAACATACCAGCTAATTCACCTGGATGAATCGTACTACTTAAGTAAAATTTCATCACACTACGAATAATCAGTAAAGAAATTAAAATGAGCGGAAATAACTTCGATCGTTTCATATAAATTAAGTTATCTTTAACAACAAAGTTAGAAGTATAGATTAAGAAAATCGAAAAGAACATTCCGACGACAACCGCTTCTAATATTTCCATCGGTGTCAATCGAAAGTAAGGTACTACATACATCAACGCTCCCGTAGACATAAAAAACGGTGGAAGAATAATTTTCTTAACATTTGTGGGATAATTTTGAGCCTTCATTCTAACTATAATAACTGCCGTACCCATAAATAATGCTACGAGCATCGATATCACAAAATACATATCCATCCTTCTTTCTAACTAAAAAATTGGGTGATTGCTGTTAACTTATCAAAGAATAATAACAATCCCATAATAATCATCATTACTCCACCAATTTTAGTGATTATCTGACTATATTTCTTTAATATATTAATTTTTGTGATAAAGAATGTCAATAAGAAAAATGGAATACAAAATCCAAGAACATAGGCAATCATATAGATCAGCGCTAACGATTGATTAACAGCTGCCATAGAAAAAATAGTTCCGATAATCGGACCCATACATGGAGTCCAGCCTGCCGCAAATGCAATGCCTATCAGTAACGTTCCGATAAAGCCAGTCGGTCTATTCTTAAATTCAAATTTACGATCTTTCATTAAAAACTGTGGGTTGAAGATGCCTAGTACCACTAAACCAAATATTATACATAGTAGTCCTCCAACCATACGAATCGTATTATCATACGACTGTAGAAAATCTGAAACAAAACCTAATCCCACACCTAACGAAATATAGACAATAGAAAAACCAATTAAAAAGAATACAGTGTGTAATAAGGCTTTTTTATCCATTTTATTATCTTTTAGATCATTATAACTTACACCAGTAATATAAGATAAAAATGCAGGATAAATCGGCAGAACACACGGTGAAATAAAACTAAGTATACCAGCGCCGAAAGCAACGGCTATCGTAATATCTCCCATAATCAACCTCCATTCTCAATCATTTTATCAAATATTTGCGCATCTTAATGCTAAGATTTTGAACGAAATGTGACATTCATAGAATCTTGAGTCTATTTCATTAATATTTATCACACCAAATACATTAAACAATCAGAAGATTATCATGTTCAAATTAAGAAAAAAATGCTATATTTACATTAACAGGAGGACTTGCTATGAAAAATAAATATCTCTTATTATCGATGACTTCACTTTTATCGGTATCCTTGTTAGCAGCGTGTGGAAAAGATGCACGTGATGAATCAGAAGTCAATAAAGCAAAAGTTGCATTTGAAACGAAAAATAAAGAATCAACTGACGAAGATAAAAAGGTAACAGACAAAAATAAATCTAAAGCTGCACTTGAAAAAATCAAAGCTGCAAAAGAACGCGGTAAAAATAAAAAGAAAAACAGTAAAAATGATATTGAAGAAGCAGATAATAAAGAAATTGCTTCCAGTGATACAGATAAAGAAACACAATCAGAAAGTAATGATACAACTGAAAAATCTACTTCTGAAAGTAAAAGCGATTCTAAAAAAGAGTCTACTAAAACGTCATCAAAGAAAAAATCAACTGCATCAAGTCGTTCAACATCATCAAGCAATTCATCTAGTAACACATCTAACAGTAATACCAGTTCAAATACTTCTACATCAAGACCAGCATCAAGTACGTCTCAACCTGCTGTGACACGTCCTGCAACACAATCACCAACGACAAGACCATCAACACCGACAGTGACTGTACGACCAACGACACCGACAGCACCAACGACAACACGTCCAACAACACCAACGACAACACCAAGACCAACACAACCGACGACGACTCAACCGGCTACAACACAACCGGCAACACCTGAGCCACCTTCATCTAATGATGGATTTATCGAGCCGATGCCAGGTCAATAATAAAAAGCATGAGGAAATTCCTCATGCTTTTTTTGTAAAATAAATTACTGTCTTACTATTTTAAATTTTGATTCATATTGCGGTTCATCATTTGCATCATTTGGTTAATTTTCTTTTGTGAAGGTTTTTGACCCATTTGCATCATCATCATGCGTAACATTTCTTCATTGATTGGTGGATTTTTCTTTAAGTAATCCATCATGTATTTACGTGCTAAGAAGAAACCACCAGCTGCACCTGCTGCTAATGCTAAAATAATTAATAATATCCAAATCCAAGTATCCATTCACTTCACCCACTTTCTCATTCTTTTAAAAGTTTACTAGATTAAAGTCTAATTTTCAATAGTTATTTATCATGAATAAAGAAGACTGAACTGAGTCAGTCTTCTTTAACAACGATCATTAATATTATAAGTCTAAAATTTCTCTAACAATATTGTCTACTGTAAATCCAAATTTCTCCATAACTAATTCGCCTGGGGCACTTGCACCAAATGTATCAATACCTATCACTTTACCATCTAAGCCAACATATTTGAACCATGTAGCAGTGGCAGCCATTTCAATTGCAACACGTTTCGTTAAATCTCTTGGCATCACTTGTTCTTTATAATTATCATCCTGTAAATCAAATACACGTGTATTCGGTACTGAAACAACTTGTACCCCTTTACCTTGTGCTTCTAAAGCTTTTGCTGCTTCAACTGCAAGACCAACTTCTGATCCAGTAGCGATCAGTAAATACTCAGGTGTTTCAGATTGATATACGACATAAGCACCTTTTCGTACACCCTCTTCTAGAGCATCTTCAGAAACATCAGTAACGTCTAAGTTCTGACGTGTTAATACTAATGCTGTAGGTACATCTTTTGATTCCAAAGCAATCTTCCATGCAATGCGAGATTCATTACCATCTGCCGGACGAATCACATTCAGATTAGGGATTGCACGTAATCCTGCTAATTGTTCAATCGGCTCATGTGTTGGTCCATCTTCACCAACTGCAATTGAATCATGCGTAAATACGTATGTTACAGGTAGTCCCATGAGCGCTGATAATCTTACAGCAGGTTTTAAATAGTCACTAAATACGAAGAATGTCGCCCCGTATACTTTTAAACCACCGTGAGCAGCCATCCCATTTAATGCAGCTCCCATCGCAAATTCTCTAACACCGAACCATATATTTTTACCTTCAGGAGATTCAGCTGAGAAATCAGCAGTATCTTTAACATTTGATTTATTTGATGATGCTAAGTCTGCAGACCCACCAAAGAATGATGGTACTGTTTTAGCGATTGCCTGAATCATGTCTCCAGATGTACTTCTTGTAGCAGCAGATTTACCTACTTCATATTTTGGTAATTCAGTATCATAACCTTCTGGAAGTTCACCTTTAATCGCTAATTCAAATTGAGCTGCAAGTTCTGGTTGCTTTTCTTTATATTCTGCAAATTTATTATTCCATGTTTCTTCTGCTTCATTTGCACGTTTTAACATCGTTTCATTAAAGATGTCATATACAGATTGTGGTACTTCAAATTTTAAGTTTGCATCTAATCCATATGTTTCAAATGCTAAAATTCTCTCTTCATTACCAAGTGGCGCACCATGCACACCATTTGTTCCCTGACGGTTTGGTGAACCATAACCGATGATTGTCTTAACTTCAATAATTGAAGGTTTGTCTGAAGATTTTGCCTGCGTAATCGCTTTATCAATCGCATCACAGTCATTACCATCTTCAACTAAGATATGCTCCCAGCCATAAGCTTCAAAGCGACCTTTTACATCCTCAGAGAATGCTTTGTCAAGATCTCCATCTAAAGAAATATCATTTGAATCGTATAAAGCAATCAGTTTATTTAATTTAAGATGACCTGCTAAACTTGCAGCTTCATGAGATATACCTTCCATTAAATCTCCGTCTGAAACAAGTGCATACGTATAATGATCCACGATATCTATATCTTTGTTATACGTAGCAGCTAAATGCTTCTCAGCCATGGCAAAACCAACACTCATCGCAAATCCTTGACCTAATGGTCCAGTTGTAATTTCCACACCTTCAGTATGACGAAATTCCGGATGTCCTGGTGTTTTAGAATCCCATTGTCTAAAGTTTTTCAGTTCCTCTAGTGCTAATCCACCAGAAACATGTAATAAAGAATATAATAATGCCGATCCGTGACCAGCAGAAAGAATAAATCTATCTCGATTGAAGAAATTCATTGAGCTAGGATTAAAGTTCAGGTGACGCGTCCATAATGTATAAGCAAATGGTGCAGCACCCATCGGTAAACCCGGATGACCAGAATTTGCAGCCTCAATCTGATCGATACTTAATGCTCTGATCGTGTCAATTGCAAGTTGATCTTCTTTTGTAAACATATTTATTTCTCCTTTATAATATATTTTAAATTATTCAACTAAACTAATACATAATTATCTAGTATATTAATTACTCATTAATATACTATTTATTATTCTCTTAAATTATTGTTTCTTTGAATTTCTTTCACTTTCTCAGGCGTAACATCATTGCCTTCAGGATCGATTACCTTTGCGTTCTCTATTGTTTTTTGAAAGCTATTTCTGAAAGTCTGAAGATATTCTTTACGTAATAACGTTTGCTCTCTACCTTCTTCTTCAGTTAATCCTTCAGTTTTCTTTTTTTGTGCTAATTCATTTATTCTATTCATTTTTTCTTGTTCTAACATACCCTCATTCCTTTCCATTTAAAGATACCAAAAAAAGCGCGTGAAACCAACTGGTCACACTCGCTTAATTAAAAAATTATATGGACGTTTAATTTACAACACCTAAAACCTCTCCATTTTGCACTGGATCATGTATCGTTTGTTCTTTATCATTACGAACATCATTTTGTTCGCTTACTTGTTCTGTAATGCCTGGTGAAGTTTGTTCATAAATATAATGAGATTGCGTCATATATAAAAGGCCGAAGACTGTAATTACAATAAATAATAGAAAATACATCATAAATTCCTTTGAAATAGTAACTGTCATAGTTAATTCCTCCTAGAACATTTGTTTGTATTTATACTTTAACAGAACATTTGTTCTGTGTCAATAAAAACACGAACAAATGTTTGTTACATGCGAACGTATATGCTATAATACAAATAACACCAATGCTAAGGAGTGTTTATAAATGAGAGAACTAACTAAAAGGCAAGAAGAAATATATGAATATTTAAAACATGTTGTATCAACTAAAGGATACCCACCTAGTGTTCGAGAGATCGGAGAAGCGGTTGGTTTAGCTTCATCTTCGACAGTTCATGGGCATTTATCTCGATTAGAAGAAAAAGGATATATTAAAAGAGACCCAACTAAGCCACGAGCGATAGAAATAGTACAGGATGAAACACCTACTGATTATTCAGAAACCATTCACGTTCCGGTTATCGGTAAAGTAACAGCAGGGGTCCCTATTACTGCGATTGAGAATGTTGAAGAATACTTTCCATTACCTGCTCACTTTACAAGTAGTCATAATAGTGACATCTTTATTTTAGATGTTGTTGGTGAAAGTATGATAGAAGCTGGTATATATGATAAAGATAAAGTGATTGTTAGAAGACAGTCTATTGCAGAGAATGGGGATATTATCGTTGCTATGACTGAAGAAGACGAAGCAACTGTCAAAAGATTCTATAAAGAAAATAATCGTTATCGATTACAACCAGAAAATAGTTCAATGGATCCAATCTATTTAGATTCTGTAACTGTTTTAGGCAAAGTTGTTGGGTTGTTTAGAGAATTTTAAAAATAAGAGCGCATGACTAATGTCATTCGCTCTTATTTTCGTTTATATTATTTTACATTTAGATAATAATTATTTTACTATTACGATTATTTACGTCCAATGATTTCTTTTACTTGTTCTAATATGTCTTTATGTTCTTTTGATTTTGTTTCCATCGTACTATCCCCTTATCTCATTCTTATAATGTATATTCATTATAAAAGGCTTACTTATAAAATATACCCAAAAAGAAATGAATCAAACATCGATGTATTTGTTTTTAATACAGGAAGTAACAATTTATATTAAATTAACTACTAATATTTTACAATAATTCATGAGAACATACAAATATTTCACTTTTTCCACTTCAGAAATTTTATAACTTTCCTTTTCCTTGATATAATATAGTTAAGGAGGCGAATGACATGCATAGAAAATTAGCACGTTCTACAACTGATAGATATTTGGCTGGTGTATTAGGCGGTTTTGCTGAATATTTAAACATGGATTCAACACTACTCCGTGTTATCTTTATTCTTGTTTCATTCTTAACTGTACATATCCCAACATTTACAATCTATCTTATTCTTGCACTCTTTATGCCAAAAGACGTTGATGTTATCGATCGTTACTAATTAAAAATTTATTAAATTAAACAAAGCTTAAGACAATGTGTATTCGCACATTTGTCTTAAGCTCTTTCTCTGCTTATTCATTTTAATATTTGCTACTTATTCCCTCTTATTTAATAACGCCACAGTCCCAAATCCTAATACGAGCAATAATATCGTTATTTTATCATCAATGATCATTAAGCCATAACGACATATGAATAATATGAATGCATAAATAAACAAAACGAGTATCTTGATATGATAGTTAGACATTTCAACCCTACTTTTCTATATTATATGATGTTCATCATACCATCTTTTTTTAATATATTTAACTTTTTGTTTAAATAGTAATAATTCCTATTTACTTTTATATTGTATTGCTTTAGTATTGAATCGTAATGATTACGAAAAAGGAGAATTATTATGAAACAAAGTATATTAACAGGTTTAGGCATCTTATCATTAGGTGTATTATTAGTGGGCTGTCAGGATGCTAACACTGAAAATGAAAAAGAACAAACACATAAGACTGAGACAAATTCTAACGCAACGCATGAGAAAACGACTTCTAAAGAGCATGCAAATGACCATGAACAAGAACAAAGCGAACATGCTCACGATCATGGTCATTCACATGGTGGTCATGCAATGACGAAAGAAGAAGAAAATATTTATAAAGGTATTTTTAAAGATGAACAAGTTAAAGATCGTCCATTAACAGATTGGGAAGGCGATTGGCAATCCGTATATCCTTATTTAAAAGATGGAACGCTAGATGATGTATTTGAGCATAAAGCAGAAGAAGATGATTCAAAATCTGCTAAGGAATATAAAGCATATTATACAACAGGCTATAAGACTGATGTAAATCGAATTAATATCGGTGAAAAATCAATATCTTTTTATAAAGGAAAAGAAAAATCGACAGGTGAATATACATATGATGGTAAAGAAATATTAACTTATGAAGCAGGCAACCGTGGTGTACGATTTATCTTTAAAAAAGTGAGCGGTGATGATGCTGCACCAAAGTTTATACAATTTAGCGACCATATTATCGCACCTGAAAAAGCATTACACTACCATATATATATGGGTAATGATCGTGCACAGTTACTCAAAGAAATGGATAATTGGCCAACATATTATCCAAGTGATTTAAAAGGTGAAGAAGTAAAAGAAGAAATGTTAGCACATTAATAAAAAACCAGGAACTTATCCTAATATGATAAGCTCCTGGTTTTTATTTTCCTATCCAGAAGTTGAATGTATGCATTGAAATAATTAATATCACAATGATAAGATTTAATCCAACAAATAGCTTTCTATGACTTACATTACCAAATAAAGCACTCATATATAAACCAAGTAAGGTCGTTACATACAAAAGCATCTGTACATATAAATTAATTTGACCTCTTCCATGAATAAATGGTGTAAATATCAATAAAAGTGAACTCATTAATAATAATAATATTACAATAAAACGATACATAATAATTCCTGCCTTTATTCCTACATTACGATAACATTGAATAAATGATCATCTAAATCTGAAAACATTATACCATAATAACCATTTTTCTTACCTGGAGGACTCAATACTTTCCCACCATTTTGTTCTATTAATCTTGCCAATTCATCAACTGCTTCATCACTCTCCATATCAAAAGAAATAATCGTTTCAGGATAATCAGATCTCCTTCTACTTTCACGTCCCATAAAGCCTTCCAGAACATCTTTTCTAAATAAACAAATTACTTGTTTCCCTACCATTATTCCAGCTAATGTATCATCATTTGAACGCTCTTCATTAATCTCAAAACCAATATTTCTAAAAAATTCAGTTGATGCTTTCACATCTGCAACAGGTAAATTAATCCAGTATGATTTCATTTATTCTCCCTCTGCTCTTTTTATTTGTGTAAATTAATAAGTGGTACACTTGATTTTATCACTTGGTTCGAAACAATTAAATGTTTTAACTCATCTGCGATATCAAGCTGATCTAGATAGTCAAAGTCTAACCAGGCATATGGTGCACGAACTCTAAATTCTTGTTTATTTTTAGCGTTAAACACAAATGCAGTATCATTGGCCATCGTTTTCGATAACCATGTCTTGAATTCTTTTTTCTCTTCAACGACAAACAATATACCCCCAACTTTAATATCGTGATTTAATTTACGTGCAAATTGTTCTGCAGTATCTTTAATTGTTGATTGACCTGATTTTACGACACTTGGTAATTTCATTTGTTTATTTCCGAAATCCTGTACTAATATTTTGTCTTCAGTTGTTATCAATAATGAAGCAGATATTTTTTCTTTCATTTGAAACTCCTTTTGAAAATAAATTTTTTTTTTTATATTGCGTAATATAGTTTTCAGCATAATATGGCTGATTGTTGTCATTGAATGCTATTCCTACGCCTAAACTCAAATAATTCTGTTTCAGAATATTTTTTCTATGGCCTAAACTATTCATCAATCCATGATGCGCTTCGATGGGTGATACTTGACCGTAAGCGATATTTTCACCAGCGACACTATAATTTAAATTTGCTTTTTTAATACGGTCAAATGGTGTTTCATTCTGTTTATTTGTATGACTGAAATAATGATGTTCAGCCATATCTTTTGCGTGTGCAGATGCAACTTTTGCAATTTCTGGATGTACATTTAGTATTTGCTTACCAAACATTTTTCTTGTTGCATTTGTTAACTCAAAGTGTAACCTTGCATAATCTTTCTCTAAATTATCATTTGGATAAGCATAATAATTTTGCTTCAACTGATCAATTGACTTATTAATAATTTTTATTCCACTTACTGTATTATTACGATACTTATCATAATAAATTGTAACAAAGTACTGTCCATACTGATAAATCGCACTTTCTTTATTGTCTAAAGCAAGTTGATAATCTTTACCTTGAAAAACTTCCAACGGCTGACCTAGTTTTTTCTCAACATTTTCGCGTGTCAAACCATACTTTATACCATTATCAGTAACGATCATATTCTGATTGGAATAGACACCACTCACCTTACCATTTAAATACATAACCAGCATAAAGTCATCATAATCTCTATGATAGACCGTCCAGTACTGTTGGTATTCATTTAACAATTGTTCATGCGGTTTACCTAAAATATGATTGACTTGTGATTGGGTCATCCCCATTTTAATTTTTCCGACATTTATATTTTTTGCTTTTTCCGGCTTTTCAGTCAGTAAATGATTTTCTTTAATCATTTCACGTAGTTCAGACTTTATATTCAAAATAATATTATCGGATAATTGAAGAAAACTAATCGGAAAAATAAGTATAAATATTATTACTAGGCATAATGACAATATTTGCTTCATGTAACACCTCTATAAATTAAAAACATACACAGCGTGTATGTTTTTAATTATATCAAATTTAATTCTTTTTCTGTACGAATTGCTTAATAATCAGTATCTCCATTAAATATAGAGTTTCTCACAATAACATAATCTACCGTTGTTATTGCTTTAAGGTCTTTTCCACCTGCGTATGAAATTGATGATTGTATATCCTGTTCCATTTCTATGAGTTTCTCTTTTAAGGAACCTTTATGTTCAACGAATAGCTTTTTACCTTCGACATTTTTACGTATGCCCTTTTGAAATTCTGATGCACTACCAAAATATTCTTTATAGTGTTTACCATCTTTTTCAATCATTTCTCCTGGTGATTCTTCATGCGCCGCAAGTAATGATCCAATCATCACCATGGAAGCACCAAAACGAATGGATTTAGCGATGTCGCCATGCGTACGAATGCCACCATCGGCAATTAATGGTTTACGCGCAGCTTTTGAACATAATCTTAATGCTGCAAGTTGCCATCCACCTGTTCCGAAGCCAGTTTTTATCTTTGTAATGCACACCCGACCTGGTCCGATACCAACTTTAGTAGCATCTGCTCCTGCATTTTCAAGTTCACGAACCGCTTCTGGTGTACCAACGTTACCTGCTATCAGGAATGTTTCCGGTATCAACTTTTTAATATGATGAATCATTTCAATGACCTGATCAGAATGGCCATGTGCAATATCAATTGTGATATATTCAGGTACAATATTTTCATTGGCCAGCGTTTTAATAAAATCATATTCGGATGATTTTACACCTACTGAAATCGATGCATATAAACCTTTTTCGTGCATATTCTTGATAAATGGTAATCTTGCTGCCTCATCAAATCGATGCATAATATAAAAATAGCCATTTTGAGCAAACATCTCAGCAAGTTCTTCATTGATAACTGTCTGCATATTTGCCGGTACAACTGGGATTCGAAAACGTAATGGACCAAACTGAATTGATGTATCACATTCAGAACGACTTTTTACGATACATTTATTAGGTATCAGTTGAATATCTTCATAATCAAATACATCCTGCATATTTAAAACCTCTAATCATTTGTTATATTTTATGAATAATATAGAATTTTTCATTAATAAAATTTTATTATTATCATTTATCCAATGGAAACTTTACTACTGTTTAGAATAAAAGTAAAGTGATATACAATGAAAAGACGAATGAATTAAATTAACTCATTCGTCTTTGTTCTTGTTTTATATTGATTACCAGCTCGCTTTTTTAACACCTGGAATTTGTCCTTTATGTGCTAGTTCTCGAAAAGCTATTCTAGACAATCCGAATTTACGATAAACACTTCTCGGTCTTCCAGTTACTTGGCAACGTGTAGTAAGTCTTGAAGGTGCTGAGTCCCTTGGTAATTTTTGAAGACCTTCGTAATCTCCTGCTGCTTTTAATGCTTCTCTTTTCTCTCTATATTGTTCTACTAATGCTTGTCTTTTAGCTTCTTTTGCAATTTTTGATTTTTTAGCCATAATTTCTCCTTTAATTTATATTTTTCTGATTTGCCATCCATAAGGATCAGCAAAACTTTCCCACGCTTCATCAATTTCATTCATTTTTAATAAACATGCATCAAGTTCTGCTGTTATTTTTTCTTGTTCTAAATCTGTCCCGATAATCACAATTTTTGTATGTCTGTCACCATATTCCAAATCCCAGCCCTGTAATACTTCAGGACGTTCACTTAATATTCTATCTTGTTCATCTTTTGGCATTGCAGCTACTCAAAATGTTACTGGATTAATTTCTACTGACGGCCCTGCTTGTGAGAATAAACATGCGACAGTATTATAATTTGCGAGCCAAGCTATTCCTTTTGCTCTGACAATTGATACATCCATTGATTGTGACCAATCATAAAAACGTTTCGGATGAAAAGGTAATGTTCTATGATAAACAAATGAACTTATACCATACTCCTCTGTTTCTGGTGTATGCGTATGATGTCCTCCTTCTGTAAGTTCTTTAATCCATCCTGCAGAATTAGCAGCCGTTTCAAAATCAAATAAATTGGTATTAAGTATCTCGCTCGGATCTACTTGTGAATGACTTGTTTCAATAAAGCGCGCTGTGGGTTGAAGTGTTCTTAAGACCTGGATTAGTTTTTCTTTGTCAACTTCATCATTTAAATCTCCTAAATCATAATTATTACGATTTATAATATAGCATACCATACTATGCATGTAAAATAAAAAATTTGAGTCCGGCTATACCGAACCCAAATTTCAAAGATTAATTTACTTTATAAAACCTTTATTTATTGTTAAGTGCTTTATCTAATGAATCAATATTTGTTTTCATGAGATCCTGATATGTTACATCTTTTTTATCCTTATCTGTTAACACAGCCATATTGTGGAATGGCACAGCAGTAGCATTCGTTTTATCTTTAATAATATCAACTGTTTTTGTAGGAATATTTTGTTCATATAGGATTACTGTTGCTTTTGATTTATTAATATGATTAATCATGTTAATAATATCACTTTGAGAAGGTTCTTCATTATTCATACCTGAAACCCCTTCCTGTTTAAAGCCGTAACGTTTAGCAAGATAGCCTATTGAATCATGTGAAATAAAAACTGTATCCTGCTTTTTAGTTTTTGTAATTGTTTTTAGCTGTTTATCTATTTCATCGATATCTTTTACAAGTTTTTCATAGTTTTTTGTGTATTCTTTTTCATGCTCTTTATCCTTTTTAACTAATTCATCTTTAATCACTTTTGCAAATGATTTATTCATTTCTGGATCAAGCCAAACATGTGGGTCATGTGCGCCATGGTCATGCTCATGGTCCGCTTCATGATCATGATCATGTTCCTCTCCCGCTAATAAATCATGCTCATCGATATCTTTTGCAAGTTGAACTGTCTTATCCTTTTTGTTAATAACTTTCGCTATTTTAGCACTCACCTGATCTAATTCATCACCTGAATAAAAGAAAAGGTCACTTTTTGCAATACGCATCGTATCTTTTTGTGTTGGTTCATATGTATGTATATCGATACCATTTGGATAGATACTCGATACAGTGACATGATCACCACCAATTTGTTCTATCATGCTTTTAAATGGAAAGACAGTAGTATAAACCTGTAGTTTATCGCCAGACTCTTTCTCACTACTTTTATTACCACATGCAGCCATCAATACTAATGTTGCAATTAATAATAATGAAAATAACTTCTTCATACGTTCATCTCCTATTTCGTAATCATTACGCTTTAACATTCTAAACCTTATTTAATAAGAAATCAATCACTAATTTTTTATTTTTTAACCCTAAGTCATTTTAATCCAATATAAAGGTCTATATAAATACATTTTATTATAGCAAGTAATATCTCCATTATATAGAAGAAAAAGTATTAAGAAAAATTTAATAAAAAAGCTTTACAAAAATTCATTCAAGGCGTATCATTATAAATCGTAAAGATTACGAATTGGAGGCAAGATTTTGAAAGTACCTATTACAGTATTAAGTGGTTTCTTAGGTAGTGGTAAAACGACGTTGCTCAATCATATCCTTACCAATAATGAAAATAAAAAAATCGGTGTAATTGTTAATGATATGAGTGAAGTGAATGTCGATGCTGACTTAGTACACATGTCACGTACAGACGAAAAAATGATACAACTTCAAAACGGTTGTATATGCTGCACATTAAGAGAAGATTTATTAATCGAAATCGATAAATTAGTTAAAAACAATCAGTTAGACTATATTGTTATTGAATCTACAGGTATTTCAGAACCTGTACCTGTTGCACAAACATTAACTTTAAATGATGAAGTGCTCAATATAAATCTAGCTGATAATACAATTTTAGATACGATGGTAACCGTTGTAGATGCCAATCGATTCTGGGACGATTATGCATCTGGTGATTCTTTAATAGATCGTAAAATGGCGAACGACGAAACTGACACACGTGAAGTCATCGATTTATTGATCGATCAGATTGAATTTGCAAATGTCATCCTTTTAAACAAGTGTGACCTTGTACACGTTGAAGATTTAAAAGAATTAGAAGCATTACTGCATCAATTGAATCCTGATGCTAAAATTTATCGTACTGAGCATTCAAATATTACATTAGATAACATCTTAAATACACGACTATTTGATTTCGATAAAGCCAGTCAGGCAGCAGGCTGGATAAAAGAATTAAATGAAGAACACACACCTGAAACAGAAGAATACGGGATAGCTTCATTTGTTTATAGAAGACAGCGTCCATTCCATCCAGAGCGATTTATGCATTTCCTAGAACATTTCTCATTAGATATTATTCGTTCAAAAGGTTTCTTCTGGCTAGCATCTCGAAATAATATGTGCGGTTTACTTTCTCAGGCAGGAAATTCTATGCAAATACAAGGTGCCGGTGAATGGATTGCAACTTATAATGAAGCAGATATTAAAGCAGAAATGCTGGAAGACCCTACATTGAAAGTCAGATGGCATCATGAATTTGGTGACCGTCAAACTGAGCTCGTATTCATTGGCATTGAGATGAATAAAGAACAAATTATTCAGGATTTAGATAATTGCCTGTTAACTGATGATGAGATGAAACAAGATTGGTCAACATTTAATGATCCGCTTCCACAGTTCACAGTTGCCGAACCAGTTGAAGCCGATGTTGTTTTATAAAATATTAAATAAAATTTAAAGGAGAGCATAAAAATGAGAGTAAATGTAACTTTAGCTTGTACAGAATGTGGAGATCGTAACTATATTACAAAGAAAAATAAAAGAAATAATCCTGAGCGTATTGAATTAATGAAATACAGCCCAAGATTAAAAAAATACACTTTACATCGCGAAACAAAATAATTATCGTTAAACGTGCAATATTATTGCGGTTATATATCAATACGACACAAGGCATCCGGTTGCGGATGCCTATTTTAATTACATTCATGCTGTCTGAACATATTATTGATCATAATTATAGAGATTAAATAAGTAAGTGACTTCAAACTTCTTTTGACGACACTTACTCAAACCTTTTTTTCATTTTCGTTAAGTAAGTGACTTCAAACTTCTTTTGACGACACTTACTCAAACCTTTTTTCAATTTCATTTAGTAAGTGACTTCAAACTTCTTTTGACGACACTTACAATTAAAACAAACAAAACCTGCACCCAAATTGGGTGCAGGCTTTAAAAATACTTCTATTCCCCTACTAAATCAACTTCATTAATATCAATATTCATGGCAGCTGCTACACCTTGTCCGTATAATGGATCTGCTTTATAGCAGTGTCTGATATGACGATGTTTAATTGGTGTTGAAACATCTTTCATTTCATTAGCTGTATTGATAAATAAACGTTTTTGTTCTTCTGGAGATAAAATATTAAATAATCTTCCAGGTTGTTCGAAATAATTATCATCATCTTCTCTAAAGTTCCATTCGTATACTGCACTATCAACTGCTAGTGCAGGTTTTTTATACTTTGCATCATCCTGATGGTGTTGATACTGATTAGGATAATAATTTGTATGGCTACCTAAATTACCATCTACACGCATTGCACCATCTCTTGAGAATGGACATCCACCAGTAACTGCTTTTGGTGCGTTTACTGGAATTTGATGATGGTTAACACCTAAACGGTATCTTTGCGCATCACCATATGAGAATAATCTACCTTGTAACATTTTATCAGGTGAAAAATCTAAACCTGGGATAATATTTGTCGGAGCAAATGCAGCTTGTTCCACTTCAGCAAAATAATTCTCAGGATTTCTATTTAATTCAAATTCCCCAACTGGTATTAATGGGTACTCACCTTTATACCATACTTTCGTTAAATCGAATGGATTATCTTTATGATTTCCTGCTTGTTCTTCAGTCATCACCTGAATATACATTTTCCATTTAGGGAAGTCACCCGCTTCAATCGCATTGTATAAGTCACGTTGACTTGATTCACGATCTGTCGCAATAATTTGTGCTGCTTCCTCTGAAGTTAAATTTTCAATGCCTTGCTCAGTTCTGAAATGGAATTTCACCCATACACGCTCTCCAGCATCGTTATACATACTGTAAGTATGAGAACCAAATCCATGCATATGACGGAACCCTTTTGGAATACCACGATCACTCATTAATATTGTAACTTGGTGTAAAGCCTCAGGTAATGATGTCCAGAAATCCCAGTTACTTTCCGGATTATGCATATTTGTTCTTGGATCTCTTTTAACAACGTGATTTAAACTAGCAAATAACTTAGGATCACGGAAGAAGAATACCGGTGTATTATTACCGACTAAATCCCAGTTACCTTCTTCAGTATAAAATTTTAGTGCAAATCCACGGATATCACGTTCTGCTTCTGCTGCACCACGTTCACCTGCAACTGTTGAGAATCGAGCAAACATTTGTGTTTGTTTACCAACTTCACTAAAAATATTAGCATTTGTATACTTTGTGATATCATGTGTTACTGTAAAAGTACCATAAGCGCCACTACCTTTTGCATGCATTCTTCTTTCAGGAATAACTTCACGATCGAAATGTGCC
The DNA here is from genome assembly GCF_003259695.1 of Macrococcus epidermidis. Classification (GTDB taxonomy): domain Bacteria; phylum Bacillota; class Bacilli; order Staphylococcales; family Staphylococcaceae; genus Macrococcoides; species Macrococcoides epidermidis. The sequence continues at coordinate 756,233 of NZ_PZJH01000001.1, read as the reverse complement.
ATCTGCTCTAAAAAGAAAATATCCTGCATTACTAAAGGACCACGAGGCCCTGCTGTCATAGAATTTTCTCTATCGCCAACTGGTGCACCAAACAAACCTCTTAATTGATTATTATTTTCTGTCATATAATTTTTCCTCCTTGTTGATAACGATTAGAATAGGTCTTATTTATAATTATTATAATCTAGAAAATATAATAATGCAATTTAATTGTTTCTTAAATTTTTTTACTAGTGAAAATGCCGTCATAAATGGATTTCTTTTTGCTTTAACGCATAAAAGCATAGACGCATTAAAACTTTTGCTTGATAAATTTTTAGAATAGTCATACAATATAAAACATATTACTTTTATCTTTATAAATCAACGAAAGAAAGTTAGGTGTTGTTATGGAAAAGAAACAGATGGACAGAGATTTAAAAACGCGTCATATATCCATGATTGCGATCGGAGGCTCTATTGGTACAGGTCTATTTATGGCAAGTGGTGCTGTAATTTCACAGGCTGGTCCTGGTGGTGCTATTGTCGCTTATGCAATTATCGGAATTATGATTTATTTTCTGATGACAGCACTTGGAGAACTTGCAACATTTTATCCAGTATCAGGTGCATTTAATGCTTATGCAAGTCGTTTTATCGATCCTGCTGCAGGATTTACTGTAGGTTGGTTATATTGGATTATCTGGAGTTTAGTAACTAGTGTTGATATTTTAACCGCTTCACAAGTTTTAAGTTACTGGCAAATTTTTGGAGGTCTTCATCCTTTTATATGGTGTCTTGTATTTTTAGCTTTATTATTTGCATTAAATGCATTTTCAGTAAAATCATTTGGTGAAGCTGAATTCTGGTTCAGTATTATTAAAGTGGCGACAATTATAATCTTCTTAATCATGGGATTGTTATTAATCTTCGGGATTATCGGTGGAGAACCGATCGGATTTAAAAATTTCACTATCGGAGATGCACCGTTCCATAATGGTATTCTTGGTTTACTTGGGGTACTCGTTGTTGCTGGTTTCTCTTTTGGTGGTACTGAAGTAGTAGCAGTAACTGCAGGAGAATCAGAAAATCCACAAGAATCGATGCCGAAAGCAATCAAGCAAGTTTTCTGGAGAATTTTGTTATTCTATATCGGTTCTATATTTATTATCGCTTGTATCATTCCTTATACGGATCCGAGATTATTAAATCAAAATAGCGATGTTGCGATGAGTCCATTTACGATTATCTTTGAAAAGGTCGGCATTCTGTTTGCAGCATCAGTTATGAATACTATTATCTTAACAGCTGTATTAAGTGCTGGTAACTCAGGTTTATATGCAACAAGCAGATTACTCTTTTCTTTAAGTCAGGATGGTAAGGCTCCTCGTTTCTTAGGGAATTTAAATAAGAATAAAATGCCGTTCAATGCGTTACTTGTAACAACAGCATTTATCATTATCATATTAATTTATGCCAATATAAATATGGGTGGTTATGGTAAGCTACTGAGCATGGTCGGTTCACTTGTCTTGATTGTTTGGTCAATTAGTATTATCAGTCACATAAGATTACGTCAGGCAATAAAAGCACAAGGAAAAAGTGTTGATCAGCTGTTACCATTTAAAGCACCACTATATCCAGTCGGTCCGATAATTGTTCTCATAACAATTGCATTTTTGATGATTGGTCAATCATTTGCTGATATTCAGGCAATGAACTGGGTTAAAGTGTTTGAATCATTCTTACCGTTAATTATTGCGTTAGCCGTATATTTCTCTTATAAAGTTATACGTAAAGTTAATGTTATCCCAGCACAAAAAATTAATTTAGATGAACATCAGCTATAAAATCACCCTTTACAATGTACTGTACATTGTAAAGGGTTTCTTTGTATAATTATAGTAACAAAGGAGTGATTAAGATGAGTGCAGGACAAACGAACCTATTTGATAATGTATTAAAAACAGATGAAAAATTTGTTATTGTCGTACAAGGTGTCTACGAAAAGAATGGACAAATCATCAAAAAAATATTAAGAGAATATCCAAGTTTAGATAGTACAGCAATGCACCGTCTATTTGAACATTTAAAAGATACTTATCTCTCTGAACCATTTGAAGATCATATGGTATTTTATGATATATCAGTATATACAATGAAGATTATGCAGCTGATAATCTATTTGCACATACAAAACGACTACGCGGAAGCAATACATGGACACATACGCCAAAATAAAGAGACGTCTTTTGACGTCTCTTTATTTATAAAACGATTGTATGTGCAGTTTCATGCAGCAATGATTTAATCTTATTATTCTCATCCATTATCGCAACTTTAGGTTCGTGATGTTTCAATTCTTCTTCGTTTAATTGTGCATAAGAAATAATGATAATAATATCATCAACTTGTACTAAACGGGCTGCAGCACCATTTAAACAAATAACGCCACTTCCTCTTTCTCCTGAAATAACATACGTTTCAAGACGCGCACCGTTATTATTATTTACGATTTGTACTTTTTCATTTGGTAACATATCAACTGCATCCAATATGTCCTGATCTATTGTAATACTGCCAACATAATTTAAATTTGCTTCTGTAACGCGTGCACGGTGAATCTTACCGTTCATCATTGTTCTAATCACTTATTTATCATCCTTTAAAATAATATTATCAATCAATCGTGCTTTGCTGTATTTCACTGCTAATGAAATGAACACTTGTGTATCAATTTTTTCAACTTGTTTTAATTCAGGGTAACTATAAATTGCAACTTCATCAATCTTACCAGCTGTATGCGCTGTTAAATATTTTTTTATTGCAGATTCAATTACTTCAACATTTCGCTCGCCGTTATCAAACAAAGTTTTTGCAATTTGTAAACTTTGTGAAAGTGCCACAGCTTCTAATCTTTCTGTTTCAGTTAAATACACATTTCTCGAGCTTTTCGCTAACCCATCCTGTTCACGCACTATATCTATCCCTACTATTTCAACAGAATGATTCATCTCTGTAACCATTTGTTCTATAATCGCAAGCTGTTGTGCATCCTTTTTACCGAAGTAAGCTTGATCTGGCTGAATTATATTAAATAATTTATTTACAACTGTAACAACACCATCAAAATGTCCAGGTCGTTTCGCACCTTCTAATACTTGCGCCATTGCACCTACTGTCATTTGTATTTGCAATGGACTTGGATACATTTCTTCTGGTTCTGGCGCAAATACATAATCAATACCGTTCTCAGCTAATAATGCTTGGTCCTGATCGATTTGTCTTGGATAATCATCATAATCTTCATTCGGCCCAAATTGTAATGGGTTTACAAATACACTTGCTATGACAACATCGTTCTCACTTTGTGCACGTTTCATTAATGTCATATGACCTTCATGTAAAGCACCCATCGTTGGCACGAGTCCGATTGATTTTTGTTCAGTTTTTAAAGATTTTACAATTGCTTGCATTTCTTTTATCGTCTTTACTTTTACTGTCAATTTTAAACCTCACCTTTATTTAATTCATCCATAATTTTTGCTTTGTATGTGTATTCCTCACTTGGGAATACGCCTGATTTTACTTCTTCATTAAATTGTTTTATCGCATCTACGCCTGTCGAGAAGTCACCATAAACTTTAACAAATTTCGCACGGTGATCTTGTTCATATTGTAATATATCATGATATACAAGTACTTGCCCGTCCGTACCATTTCCTGCACCGATACCGATAATCGGAATATTCACCGTCTGACTAATTGTTTTAGCTAAGTCGCTTGGAATCACTTCTAATACGATCATGATGGCACCTGCAACCTCCATCGCTTTACAATCTTCAATGAGTTGTGTTGCGGCATCTTTAGTCTTCGCTTGTACACTATAACCCATAACACCAACAGATTGTGGCGTTAATCCTAAATGCGCGACAACTGGTATCCCAATTTGTTTACAACGTGCAACGAAATCTGTTAAATGTGCACCTTCTGCTTTAATTGCATTGGCATTTGTTGTTTGATATAACGTTAATGCATTATTCAAATCTTGTTCCATACTAATGCCGACACTACCTATCGGCATATCGACAATCACAAATGTATTCGGCGCACCACGACGCACTGCTCGTCCGTGATGAATCATGTCATCTAGTGTAACCTGCACTGTCGTTTCATATCCTAACACTGTCATACCAAGACTATCTCCAACAAGTATTGTATCAATACCTGCTTTTTCAACTTGTCTTGCACTCGGATAATCATATGCAGTCAGCATCGTAATCTTTTCACCGTTCTGTTTCATCTTGTATAAATCTTGAGTCGTTCTCAAATTCTTCACACCTTTTTTCATAGTATATACATTATAGTGTGTAAAGGAGTATGTGTATAGTTTAATATAATAATATATTAATGAAATAATTTATTATACGAGGAGAATTATGATGAAGAATATAGCAATTATTGGTGCTGGTGCTGTCGGAAGTATTATACTGCATCTAATATCAAAAGATAAATCTCTTAATATCGATATATTTGCGACAAATAAGAGAGACATCAACTTACAAATAGATAATAAAAAAATATCGTTACCCTACAAAACACAAATGCTAAAAGAATCATCTAAAAAATACGATGTCATATTTATTACAACAAAAGCATATACATTAAAAGACATCGTACCCTATATTGAGAATATAACGCACCCTGAAACAATTATTATCATTTGCCAGAATGGTTACTCTCAAACAGAGCGAATAACGCATCCTAACACCTTCCATGCAGTCGTCTATATTAGCGGACAGAAAAAAGATGATATCGTAATATATTTTAGAGATAATCGACTTGTATTGCCGAACAATGCGCATACTAATAAACTGCAATCGATATTTCTAAATACAGACCTTGATATAACGATTAGCGATAATTATCTTCAACAAATCTGGTTTAAACTGCTTGTTAATCTTGGCATCAACTCAATGACAGCATTAACGAAAAATACCGCACAAGTATTAAAAGTAGAGGAAGTTAATCAAGTTTTAAATCAGTTATTAAAAGAAGGTATCGCAGTGGCAAATAAAGACGGATTGACATTTAATGAAGATACGATAGATGAAATATTAAATATATATAACGGCTATCCTGATCATATGGGCACATCGATGTACTATGATGTACAAGAAAATGCATTAACAGAATTTGAGTTTATTCAGGGATATATTTATACACGTGCAAGACATCATCAACTAAATACCCCTTTACTAGACATCGTTTATGCACTCTTAAAAGGATATCAATATAACCGTTGAAAAAAACGCAGGTCATAATAAATTTGATGACCTGCGTTTTATTATTATAAATATTGTTTAACAATACGTGCGATTCCATCCTGATTATGATCGTCAGTTATAACATCCGCGATTGCTTTTATATTGTCATTTGCATTACCCATTGCAACACCAAGTCCTGCAAATTCAAGCATATCCTTATCGTTATTACTATCTCCGAAAGCCATAACCTCACTTGGTTGAATGTCTAACTTATCAACGAGCTGTTTTAAAACTTTACCTTTAGATACATTTTTATTCATAAACTCAAGGAAGAATGGTTTAGAAGTCGTAGCATGGATATCATCGTTAAATCTACCACCGATTGTCTCGTTCATCGCACTAATTTTATCGATATCATCAACACCCATTAATTTCGGAACATTTATCTGTACAAATGTTTTCAAATCATCAACAGGCTGCATCGGCAGACCTGTTAATTCATGTTCAACATTCATGTATTCATGTGTGCCTTCATAAACGATTGTGTTATCGATATATGTTAAAACAAAGACATCACGTGCCTTTAAATAATCATAAACTTCATCGAACGACGCTTTGCTGACATATGTCTCTGCAATACGTTCTCCTGTTTGCATATCTGTTACTTCAGCCCCATTATAACTTAAGATGTATGATCCATATTCAGCAAGTTTTAAAGTTTTTGCAGCAACAAGCATACCACCAGTTGGTCTTCCAGATGCAAGTACCACTTTGATGCCTTTTTCCTGTGCCTCTATTAATACTTCTTTCGTTGAATCTAGAATAGTATTGTTAGATGTTAAAAGCGTATCATCCATATCTAAAACAATCATTTTATATTGCATTTTCTTCACTCCATATCATTTAATAAAGTTATCGTATCATAAAATAATTATTTTTCGTATGCAATAACACCATTAACATCAACTTGAATGTGTTTAACTTCACAATTTTGTAACTGATTGAGTTGTTTAAAGTTTTCATTGAAATGATCTGGATGACATACGACAAAGATGGACGGGCCTGCACCACTTAAAAATGCAAAACAATCTCCGGTAATTGCTGCTCTCACCATTTCATAATGTGGCACTAAATGTTTACGATATGGTTCATGGTATACATCCTGCATCATCATTTGACCAGCAGTAACGTAATCTTTTGCGTACAATGCTGCAATGAGCATATTTCCAATTGCACCTGCTTCAACAGCTTTACTATATTGTAAGCTTGCAGGTAAGGCTTCACGTGCTTCACTTGTTTTTAGTTCATAGTTTGGAATAACCACCATAATCGGCCATTCAATGACAGGAACCTGCAATGTTCTTGTAGTATTGTGATGTGCATTATAATAGCCTACCACAACACCACCCAATACACTTGGTGCAACATTGTCAGGATGACCTTCAATTTCAGATAATAGACTTACTTTTTCCTCTTTCGACAAATCCAGCCCATAAAAATAATCAATGATTTCAAGGCTCGCAATTAAAGCTGAACCTGAACTACCTAAACCTCTTGCTAAAGGAATATCTGTATGCATAACAACAGTAAAGGATTTTGTTTGTAAATTAAATTTTTCCATAAAATATGAACAGTATTTACGTATATAATGTTCCTCATTATTTTCTAAACCAGCAAGTTCCTCACCAAAATGCTGGATATTCCACGCGTCACTTTCTGAAACTTCTAATTCTAAATAAAGATTAACTGCCATCCCCAATGAATCAAATCCTGGTCCTAAATTCGATGTAGATGCAGGTACTTTTATATATAACATTTAAATCACCGACTCAATATATTTTATGATAGCTTCTTCTTCATTTTTTAATACTTTAGGTTGTACTTCTATAGTATCTATCGCTGTTTGTGGATCTTTTAGTCCGTTACCTGTTAATACTGCGACGATTCTTTTGCCTTTCGGGAGTTTACCAGCTTTATGCGTCTTAATTAAACCTGCGATGCTTGCGTTACTACCTGGTTCAGCAAATACACCTTCTTTACTCGTAATGAGTTGATAAGCTTCTAAAATTTCTTCATCAGTTACTGCATCTATTAATCCTGAAGATTCATCTCGTGCATTTTCAGCGAGTTTCCAGCTTGCAGGATTTCCGATACGAATCGCTGTAGCAATTGTTTCCGGTTTGTCAATCACATGACCTTTTACAATAGGTGCCGCACCTTCAGCCTGAAAACCAAACATTTGAGGTAATGAAGTATTATGCTTTTCTGCATACTCTTTAAAACCTTTCCAGTATGCAGAAATATTTCCGGCATTCCCTACTGGAATTGCTAAAATATCTGGAGATGCACCAAGTTGTTCTATCACTTCAAAAGCTGCAGTTTTTTGTCCTTCAAGACGATATGGATTAACTGAATTTACGAGTGCGATATCATCTCTTATTTCACTCACTTTTCTAACGATATTTAACGCTTCATCAAAGTTGCCTTCAATCGATACAATTTCAGCGCCATAAATAATTGCCTGTGCAAGTTTCCCCATCGCAATCTTTCCTTCCGGAATGACAACGACAGTCTTTAATCCAGCACGGGCTGCATAAGCTGCAGCAGATGCTGAAGTATTACCAGTAGATGCACAGATAACGATTTCCTTACCTTCTTCTTTTGCTTTAGCAACAGCCATCACCATACCTCTATCTTTAAAAGAACCTGTAGGATTTGCACCCTCAACTTTTACATACACTTCATTTTCCAGTAATTCAGAAAGAAATGGCATATGAATTAATGGTGTTCCTCCTTCATTCAATGTAAGTGATGGTGTATTTTCATTTATCGGTAAATAGGCTTTATATTCTTCTAGTAATCCATTCCATCTTTTCATGCTAAACACCTTCGATTCTGTATATTTTGTATATTTCATTTAATTGATTTAAATAATCCTTAATCGTCTCATAATCCTGTGCATTTAATTCATTACATTCAAGTGCAACAATGCCGTCCTGAACGATATATCGAGAATGTTTGATATCCTTTAACAATGTATCGACCTTACTATCAGCAAATAAATCAATCATTAGCAGCATATTGTGAGAGTGATTAGATTGTACTGATTTAGTATTTACTTCAAGATGAAGCGGTAAATTATGGTTATCAGTGTCAAACATTTCAATAATATGCAGTAAATCACTAACTACTGCACTACCAGTGGCAAGACTACCAGCACCTTTACCATAATACATCGTATCGCCTACAGCGTTACCATCAATATAGATTGCGTTATATTCATTTTCAACATGAGCTAACTGGTGCGTTTGTGGAATAGCAGTTGGTGCAACAGATAACTTAGCTTGTTTTCCATCATATAAACCGTTACCGATTAATTTTATGCGATATCCAAGCTGTTTTGCCAGCTCTATATGACTTAATCGCACATCTCGAATACCTTCAACCGCACAATCCTGTAATTTGTTGAACTGATTAAACGCTAAGTAGCTCATAATCACTACTTTTCTTTGCGCATCGATACCATCAACATCTGCTGTTGGATCTGCTTCGGCATATCCTAATTCAGTAGCAATTTTCAAAGCTTCTTCATAAGACTGACCTTCATTGCTCATCTTACTTAAAATAAAATTACTTGTACCATTAAATATACCCATAAAATGTGTAATACCATTAGCACTTAAGCCATAGTTCAACGCATTGATAATCGGAATACCTCCAGCTACTGCTGCTTCGTATTTTAATGAAACGCCAGATTTACGGGATGCATTTTCTAATACTTCTAATCGCTCTGCAAGTAAATCTTTATTTGCGGTAATCACATGAATTTTATTCTGTAATGCTGCTTTAATTAATACATAAGTGTCATCTATTCCACCCATCACTTCAATAAGAATATCAATGTCGCTATTCACGATTGATTTTAAATCTGTTGTTAAGTGATATTGTTCTACATCTATATCACGTTTTTTATTTATATTATGAACACCGATTGCGGTGATAAGTAATTCTGTATTAAGCTTTTCTTTAATTTGTTCTTTATTTTCTTCTATGATACGAACAACACCTGTTCCTACTGTTCCTAGTCCGAGTAAGCCAATCTTTAATTGTTTCATAGCAACCTCCTGTTTTTCTCATAAATACAAATGTACTCTTGAAAAAGATTTATATTTATAGTATAACTAAGTCATTAATAAAGTAAAGCTTAAAATACAAAAAGAAGAGAGTGTTGTTAATGATCGTATGTAAATTTGGAGGCAGCAGTGTTGCAAATGCGCAGCAAATAAGGAAAATCCTAAATATAATAAATCAAAATGATCAACGAAAAATTGTAATTGTTTCAGCACCAGGGAAACGATATGCTGAAGATGTCAAAGTAACTGACTTATTAATTCAATTATACGATAAAGTACTGCTAAGTGAAAAATATGACAATAAATTAAATGATATTCTTCACCGTTTTGAAAGTATAGAAGATGAATTAGGATTAACGACATCATTAACCCCTCTTTTCAAGACACAACTTCTGGACTTTATACAAAAATATAATAATCAGCCATTACGATTACTTGATGCACTAAAAAGTTCAGGTGAAGATTTTAATGCACAGCTCATTGCAGCATATAATAATCAAAATGGTATAAAAACAACTTATCTATCTCCGAAAGCATTAAATATGATTGTGTCAGACGAACCAGGTAACGCGATTATACTAGATGATAGCTATGAAAAAATTTATAAGGTTATTCAAAATATCGAAGGAAAAATAATTATTCCAGGATTTTTTGGCGTAAATGAAAACGGAGATCGCGTCACTTTCTCCAGAGGCGGAAGTGATATAACAGGAGCAATTATTTCAAGAAGTGTTCATGCTGAAATTTATGAAAACTTCACGGATGTCTCAGGAATTTTTGCCGCCAACCCTAATATAGTGGAAAATCCAGCTTCCATACACAACTTAACATATGCAGAAATGCGCGAACTTTCATATGCCGGATTCAATGTTTTTCATGATGAAGCATTAATGCCATTATACAAAGAAGGTATTCCCGTCAATATTAAAAATACAAACGATCCAGACCATCCTGGAACGATGATTACTAAAACTAGAGCTTCAAGCGGTGTTGTCGGTGTAAGTTGTGATTCTGGCTTTGTTAGTATTAATATGACTAAGTATTTAATGAATAGAGAAATAGGTTTTACAAGAAAGTTATTAACGATACTTGAAAGCAATAATATTTCTTATGAACATATGCCATCTGGTATTGATGATATCAGTTTAATCATTAGAAAAAATCAGTTCAACGATAATTTGTATGCACTGATCACTGAAATAAAAAATCAACTCAATGTTGATGATATTTCTGTAGAAGAGAATATAGCAATTCTCATGATTGTTGGACTAGGTATGAAAACTCAGGTTGGTACAGCAAATAAAGCGACAGAAGCATTCAGACGGAATAATATTAACTTGAAGATGATCAATCAGGGGTCTTCAGAAATTAGTATGATGTTTGGGATAGATGAAACAGATGAAAGAAAAGCAGTACAAGCCATATATGATGCATATTTTACGGCATAAAAAAACAGCGCAAAACGCGCTGTTTTTTATTGCTCAATTTAAAATATCACTTTTTGATTATGTAACCAATCAATGGTCAATGTATTTAAATCAAAATGTGCTAGTTTTTGACGTTGTAATTTACCCTCAACAAATGAATCCAGATAGATATCATTATTAAAAATTTGATGATGAACATGATATATTTCATGCGTTTGTGAAAAATCACTAATGATTTCCATTAACTGTTGCTTTTTATCATCTGACCAATTTTTGGTCACATGAATATGAAATAAAATAACAGCTTCATCTTCTGGTAATGTCGCAAGTACATCTGGTAAAAGCGTAAGCTCATCGCCTTCTAATATTTCAACAGGATGTTCCAGAAATACTTTGCGTGCTTTCATAAAATGTTTACGTCGCTTCGTCTCTTCCGGATAATAAAGACTCATCAGCCAGAAATATTCATCATCCAGCGTTAAATCAATCTTATTTTTTGTGATACCCACTTTTTTATGTGGATGTGCAAGATTTGATATATCAAACCCTTCGTCATAGCCATTTAATTTAACTTTAATATTAAAATCTTTCGTATTACCAATTTCTATTTTTTTATTGAAAGTATAGCCATACCAATCATAATTAAGTAATAATCCACCCTTTGAACCAAGTTCTACAACATTAAATTGTTCCTGTCCACTTAACTTAATAATATGCTGAAAGACAGGAACTAACACAGAAGAGCGTTCAACAATATTCTTCTTCAAGTTAAATCGTTCAATGTCACCTAATAAATCAGAGAAATGTGATTCCTGAAAAGCAAGAAATGCTTTTATCATCTCTTTTGAAGGTTTCCTTGGATCATTCGTAAAGTTTAGATAATAATCACGTAATTGATCCTCGTAAATATATAGATGTTTTAACACAGAAGACAAGTATAAAGAAATAAAATGTGCATTAAAAAAATGAGGCTTAATCTTTATCATTAATTGTTCTTCTTCTGCGATTTGCTTAGTGATGTAACTATACAGCGGGCTGTCTTCTTTGACAGCTTCTGAATATGCAATAAATTGCTTTTTAATTTTTTCTGGCATCTTGCTGCCTCCATTTATTTATTTATAAACTATTAATTCTATATTTTTCATAATAAATATAAATAATAATTAGCCACATTCAACATATTCTATATTAATCTATGGATAGTTTCAATATGTATATACCCTTTTTAATCATTTTTAATAATATTATTATTTTTTTATAATTATCATACTATTTAATTGTAAATTTTATGTAAATACGACACATTAAGTGTAAAACAACATACCTTTTTTATATATTTACATTGTAAACAATAATTATTCTTTAAAGGAGCGTATAATTCTAAAAATTATTATCCATTAAATATAAAGGACGAAAAAGAAACGGATGTCACTTTAAATGAAGATGAAATATTAAATATACAAAATGCTGTGAAGGTAAAAATTGAAAAAAAGTAATAAAAAATAAACCGCCAACTTTTGTTGGCGGTTTAATCTATATTAATAATGCTTTAAGTACTGCTCAATTTCCCATTCACTTACTTGTAGGCGGTACATATCCCACTCGATACCTTTACATCTTACGAATTGACGGTAAATATGTTCACCTAATGCTTCTTTCATTAAGCCATCTTCACGCATTGCTTTAATTGCAGTGTATAAAGTTGATGGTAAATCTTCGATACCTACAGCTTCACGTTCTTCACGGTTCATTTCATAAATATTTTGATCCACTGGTGCTGGTGCTTCTAATTTATTTTTAATACCATCTAATCCAGCTTGTAAAATTACTGCTAACGCCATGTATGGGTTTGCTGCCGGGTCAACTGAACGTACTTCAACACGCGTAGATAAACCACGAGATGATGGAATACGAATTAATGGAGAACGGTTTTGGCCACTCCATGCAACGTAAACTGGTGCTTCATATCCAGGTACTAAACGTTTGTATGAGTTAACTAATGGGTTACATACCGCAGTAAATCCTCTTGCGTGTTTCATAATACCAGCGATGAAGTGACGTGCATCATCAGATAACTGCATATCACCACTTTCATCAAAGAACGCATTTTCTTTTGGTCCTTTGAATAATGACACGTTAAAGTGCATTCCTGATCCACTTAAACCGAATAATGGTTTCGGCATAAATGTCGCATGTAAATTATGTTTACGAGCAATTGTCTTAACTACTAATTTGAATGTTTGGATATTATCGCATGCTGTAATCGCATCTGCATATTTAAAGTCGATTTCATGTTGACCAGGTGCAACTTCATGGTGAGATGCTTCGATATCAAAGCCCATATCTTCTAATTCAAGTACGATATCACGACGGCAGTTTTCTCCTAAATCTGTTGGTGCTAAGTCAAAATAACCACCTTGGTCATTTAATTCTAAAGTTGGTTCGCCTTTTTCATCTAATTTGAAAAGGAAGAATTCCGGCTCAGGCCCTAAGTTGAAATCTGAAAATCCTAAATCTTGCATTTCTTTTAATACACGTTTTAAGTTAGAGCGTGGGTCACCAGCAAATGGTGTACCGTCTGGTTTATAAATATCACAAATTAAACGTGCCACCTTACCTTTATCAGATGTCCAAGGGAAAATAACCCAAGTATCTAAGTCAGGATATAATTTCATATCAGATTCTTCAATACGTACGAATCCTTCAATTGATGAACCATCAAACATCATTTCATTATCTAATGCTTTGTCTAACTGACTGATTGGAATCTCAACGTTTTTAATTGCGCCTAAAATATCAGTAAATTGTAATCTTAAATAACGTACGTTTTGTTCCTCAGCAAATCTTTTAATATCTTCCTTAGTGTATTTAGCCATAATAGCCTCCAATAAATTTATTTGAAAAATCTTGATAAATCTCCACGGTTAATAGGTATATCTGTCTTACTGTTTAGTTCACTCACATCATAATATAAAGACTCTTTCACTTCAAATGATGTCTTAATTGCACTTTCTTTCTCATATAATAATGTTTTGATACGTTTCATATTAAATCCTTTTTCAAGTAATAATTTAATATCTAGTAATGTATCAAGGTCATTCATTGAGAATAAGCGTTGATTGCCTTCAGTGCGTTCTGGTTTTATTAATTGTTGTTCTTCATAGTAACGAATTTGTCTCGCCGTTAGCTCTGTTAATTTCATTACTACACCTATAGGAAATACCGGCATGTTTCTTCTTACTTTATCACTTGCCAATTTTGCACCTCCACTAAGAACTATTTATAAATTAACATACTTTTTTTTAAAAAACAAATCCATGTAAGGAAACCTTACATGGATAATTTTATAATTTAATAACTTGCTTTTCAACTAAATTTTCAATCGCTTTAATGATGGCCAGTTTCACATGTTCATATGTTAATCCACCTTGAATATAAGCTTCATAAGGGGCACGAACAGGCCCATCTGCCGTTAATTCAATGGATGCACCTTGAATAAATGTTCCTGCTGCCATAATTACGTCATCTGTGTATCCCGGCATATATGCTGGCAACGGTAAGAATTGAGAATTAATCGGTGAAGCACTTTGTATCGCCTGACAGAATAATATCATCTTTTCTTTATCATTAAATGTAACCGATTGTATCAAGTCAGTACGATAATCATCAAATCGTGGTGTAGTTTCCATACCTAATTGTGATAGTATTGCACTTGTAAACACCGCACCTTTTAATGCCTGACTGACTACGTGCGGACTTAAGAAGAAACCTTGATACATTTCTAGCAGACTGTATAATGATGCACCAGCTTCTTTTCCGATGCCCGGCGCTGTTAAACGATAACCAATACGTTCTATTAAATCTTTTCGACCGGATATATAACCCCCTATTTTACATATACCACCACCAGGATTTTTGATTAAACTGCCTGCTATTAAATCTGCACCAACTTCTATAGGCTCCCTATCTTCAACAAATTCACCATAACAATTATCGACAAATATAATTACATTTGGATATTGCGCTTTAATCGCTTGAATGGCAGATTCAATTTGTGCGATGGTAAGCGACGGTCTTGAACTGTAACCTTTTGAACGTTGTATTGCAATCAACTTCGTATTTACACTCATCGCATCTAATACTGAAGGAATATCTATCTGATTTTCTTTCAATTCAATATGTTGATATTTTACACCCTGTTCAATCAAAGAACCTATACCGTTCCCTTCAACACCGATCACTTCAAGTAACGTATCATAAGGTTTCCCGGTAATATAGATCAGTTCATCTCCATGCATTAAGTTCGCTTGAAGTGCAAGTGTGATGGCATGCGTCCCAGAGATTACTTGAGGCCTAACAATCGTGTCTTCAGCTTTAAATACATGACTGTACACTGCTTCAAGATTGTCTCGTCCCATATCGTCATACCCATATCCGTTTGATCCTACTAAATCTCCCTCAGATATTTTCAAGGCACTGAAAGCGTCCAGTACTTTTTTCTGATTAAACAGTGCGCTTTGTTCAATTCGTTTCAATTGTTCAGCTATTTTTATATCTGTTTGTTCGATTAAATGCTGTAAAGCATCATTTTTAGTTATCTTCATTTTTACCCTCTGTTTCTGTAAATATTGTTTCAACTGCTTTGTGATTCATCAATTGTTCAGTTACACCATTTTCAGGATTTTCATATCCTTTAATTTCATATAACTGACTCATTTCATTAAATTCTAAATTTTCTACGAGCGTCGTTTCTTTTAGTGTAGAAATAGTTTGTCCATCATAATCCAGCATCTTAATATGATATGACTGCATTTCTGTTTTTATTAAATTGACCAATGCTGCTTTAAAGCGTGATACATCTTCAGGGTCGTTAACCGACACAACGAGTTGATGTGGACCAGTTGTATCAACAGACATTTCAAGTAAATCTTTTTTATTATATAAAGTGAGCATCGGGATATTTTTCATATCAAGTTCTGCAAGAATATTTTCGACCGTTTTAATATGATTCATATAATCAGGATGACTACGATCGACCACATGGACAATCACATCTGCATACTTTGCTTCCTCAAGCGTCGAACTAAATGCTTCAACAAGATGCGTCGGTAACTGCTGAATAAATCCCACGGTATCACTTAATAAAATATTAAAGCCATCATTTACCTTCATAATTTTACTTTTTGGATCAAGTGTTGCAAATAGTTTATCTTCCATAAATGTATTACTTTCGGTCAACTTGTTAAACCATGTTGATTTTCCTGCGTTTGTATAACCAACGAGCGCCACCTGGAACATTTGTTTTTTCTGTCTATTTTCTCGATATCTTTTACGATGTTCCTTTATTACTTCAAGCTGCGTTTTGATATCGTGAATTTTATTACGAATATGTCGTCTATTCATTTCAAGCTTTGTTTCACCTGGTCCACGTGTTCCAATACCACCACCAAGTCGGGATAACGATTGACCATGACCACTTAAACGTGGTAATAAATATTCCAGCTGAGCAAGTTCTACTTGTAGCTTACCTTCTCTGCTTTTTGCGCGTTGTGCAAATATATCTAGTATGACTTGCGTCCTATCAATAATTTTACAATCCAGCATTTCATTTAAACGCTTTGATTGTGAATTCGTTAATTCATCATTTACGACAACGACATCAAATTCCAGATCAACGCGTTCTTTTAATTCGATAATCTCCTCAATCTTTCCTTTACCGAGGTAAAATGAATGATCAGGACGATCTTTATTTTGTATTACAGTATTGACTACTTCAAGCCCAGCTGTTTCACATAATGATTTTATTTCTGAAACACTCGCCTGAAAGTCAAAATCTGATTCTTTTTTTAAGTGAACTGCTATAATAAGAGCACGTTCAATATTTATATATGTATCGTTCAAAATATCACCTCTTACAATAGTTTGCGGTAAAACAATAAAATAAACAAGTAGAAAGGAAGAAACAACATGTCAATTTATGATATTAATGTTACAAACACCAAACATGAAACATACCCATTATCACAATACAAAGGTAAAGCGATGTTAATTGTTAATACTGCCAGTGAATGTGGTTTTACTAAACAGTTCGATGGTTTGGAGAAAATTTATCAACAATATAAAGATCAAGATTTTATCGTATTAGGTTTTCCATGCAATCAATTTGGAAACCAGGAACCTGGTGATGGTGCTGAAGCAGAACAAAACTGCCGTTTAAATTTCGGCGTAACCTTCCCAATGCATGATAAGATTGAGGTCAATGGTGACAATGCACATCCATTATTTAAATATTTAAAACAGGAAACAAAAGGATTACTTGGTGATGGTATCAAATGGAATTTCACGAAATTTCTTGTAGATAAAAATGGAAATGTTGTAAACCGATACGCACCAACAAAGACGCCTGAATCATTAACTGAAGATATCGAAAATTTGCTTTAAGATATCACTTATTTAATGGAATAATAAATAATACTTAATAATAAACAAAAAAAGAACAAATCCATCTCTGGATTTGTTCTATTATTTTGTTTGCATCACATTATTCTACAAAAGTACTAATTGCATGTTTATAAATAAGGTTTTCTTTTTCTCCAACATTAAGTAAAATTACATACTTGTCAAAGTCTAATACTGTACCTTTCATTTGAAAGCCATTTGTTAAGAAAACAGTCAGTTCTGTTCCGCTTGTCTTGTACTTGTCTAAAAATGCATCCTGCAGATTACCTGAATTTGTCATAATAATTCCCCTCTATATTTGTCATTATTTGATCACCCATTTCCTGAATGGATAAATCACTACTGTCAAACCATTCAATCGACATTTGATTGTTAAACCATGTCAACTGACGCTTTGCGAAATTCCTAGAATTTTGCTGCAAACTTTCTACCGCTTGATTCAATGAAACTTCTCCATCTATATAAGGAATTATCTCTTTATACCCTATTGCAGTCATGCTTTGTTTATCTCTATAGCCACTGTCTATTAAGTTACTCACTTCTTGTACCAATCCCTGGTCAATCATAAGTAATACACGATGGTTGATTCGATTATATAATGTAGGACGCGGCATATTAAGTCCTATAATAACTGTATCATATTTTTCGTTGATTGTCTGACTTTTTTTTTGCGATGTAATTGATTTTTTATGCATTTCAAAATAAATAATCGCTCTAATTATACGCTGTTTATTATTTGGATGAATAACAGATGCCGCTTCAGCATCTATTTCCGTCAGTATTTGATAGAGTTCGTCTAGATTCATTGGATTATATTTTTCCTGCAATTGCATCTTTACAAGCTGATCTTCTTCAACAAATTCATATTGATACAATAAACTCTGAATATATAGTCCAGTACCTCCAACAACCATAGGTGTTTTTCCGCGTACATAGATATCTTCAATTATTGCTTCCGCATGTATTTTAAACTGTGCTGCTGAATATGGTTCATCAGGCTCTAAAATATCAATTAAATGATGTGGAATGCCATCCATTTCTTCTTCGGTAATCTTAGCACTGCCGATATCCATGCCCCGATAAACTTGTATGGCATCACCGCTAATGATTTCACCGTCAACGCGTTTCGCAATTTCTATACTTAATGCTGTTTTGCCAACTGCAGTTGGCCCTACAATTACGATTAAAGGTATCTTATTCATTTCGGTTTAACCACTTTCCAATATTATTTAATACTTCTTGTTGATTTTTTTCAAACAATACTTCATGTCTTGCATTTTCATAGAGCTGAACATATACATGATGAATGCCACACTTATGAAATAACTTCCCTGTTTTATCTACACCTTTTCCGAAATTTGAGAAAGGGTCATCGTGGCCAGCTACCAGAAGAATCTTAAGATTTTTATTCATGCGTTTAACATTCTTCTTACTACTTGTAAACTTTAATGATTCATTAATTGAATTTAAAGCACCTATCGACATATTAAATCCTGCATCAGGATCTGAGACAAAAGCATTGACATTATCCTCATTCAAACTGATCCAGTCACTCTCTGTTCGTAATGGTCTGAACTTACGATTAAAATCGTTCAGAGTCAATTTATTGACGAAATCTAGCTTTTTATTAGCGGGATGCAACTTTAATAATAGTTTAAGCAATAGCGCAGCTGCCTCAAATTTCTTATTATAGAAACTAGTACCTGACAATATAAGTCTATCGAATAAACCCGGATAATTAATAACATATTTTCTAGCGACGATACTTCCCATAGAATGTCCGAACAAAATAAATTCTCCTTTAAAATCAAATGTTTCAAATATTTCATATGCATCTTCAATTAATGTATCGATTGATGGAAAATGACCTTTTTCAGAAGGACTGATATGCTTTCCATGTCCTCTGTGATCATGAATCAAAACATCGTAACCCATACTACAAAAATATTGACAAACTGCATCATAACGATCCATGTGCTCAGCCATGCCATGAAGCATCTGAATGACACCCTTACTTTTTTCTTGTCTATATAATTTAAATGCAATACGTGTGTTATCCTTTAACGTAATAAACTTATTCGTAATTTCCATCATTCTTCACCTCTTCTATATTATAACGAAAGTATTTATTTTCGTCATAATCTTATCCTCAAATTAAATATAGTAAAACCATCCAAATAAAATTATTTGGATGGTTTTATTCACAATTGTTATTCGTCTTTATTTATTCTACAGAAACTTGAACTGAAGGAGATTTTGCTTCATGAATCTTTTGTTCAAGCTCACGTGTGTAATCTTCTCGTTGTCCGTTGTCATAATTGAGCAAATTAGCCATCGTATCTATAACCGCTTCCTTACGCTGTTCAACTTTATGAATATCAAAATAGAGGTCACCTGTTCTACGTGTCAAGAAGTCAGTTGGTTTAACGACCATTTCTTCCTGTATTGAATACACAAGTTGTGCGTAATAAACTAATGGCAATCCGTTCACTTCAGCAGTATGTTTGGTATGTGCAATGTTAAATAATTTCTCTACATTTGAACCATACTTTTTAATCAAAAATCTTTGTTCCTCTTCCGGAAGATAACTGTAGAGTTCAGGTTTCAGTGACTTTTCAATAAAGTGCTCGAAATTAGCACTGCCTCCTACATCTCCGCCAGAAATTGTTGTATGCTTAGTGTTGCTTTCTTTAAAGTTAATCTTATATTCTTCTTTTAAACGTTTTGCAACAAGATCAACAATATCCTGAGCCATATGGCGATACCCTGTTAATTTACCACCGGCAATCGTCAGAAGGCCAGATTTACCTTCCCAAATTTCATCCTTACGTGAAATTTCAGATGGATCTTTCCCTTTTTCTAAGATTAGAGGACGAATACCTGCCCAAGTTGATTCAATATCCTCGTCTGTAACTTTTACAGTCGGGAACATATAGTTGATTGCATCAATGATATAATCTCGATCTTCCTGTGTTACTTTCGGACTTGTTTTATCATTATTGTAGAATGTATCTGTAGTTCCGACATACGTTTTGCCATCACGAGGAATCGCAAAGATCATACGTTTATCGCTTTCAGTATCAAAGTATACTGCCTGTTTTAAAGGAAAAACACTTTCATCAAAGACAAGATGAATCCCTTTAGTCAGACGGAGTTGCTTATTATTTTTCGAATAATCTTTTCCACGCACTTCATCAACCCATGGTCCAGATGCATTA
Organism: Macrococcus epidermidis; assembly: GCF_003259695.1. Lineage (GTDB taxonomy): Bacteria > Bacillota > Bacilli > Staphylococcales > Staphylococcaceae > Macrococcoides > Macrococcoides epidermidis. The sequence continues at coordinate 735,750 of NZ_PZJH01000001.1, read as the reverse complement.
ACAACTTTACGACCTTTAATTTTAAACTTTGTATTAGAGATAGTATCTATAGCTTCAATACCATTTACTTTCTTTTTCTTATTATAAGTAAAGCCTGTTGCTTTCGTATAGTTTAATATATCTGCACCAAATTCTGCCGCACGTTTCATCACTTCAATCGTCATACGCGCATCATCTGTTTTGTATTCAACATAATAGCCCCCACCCTTAAGGCCATTTTCTTTCACTAGGGGCTCTTTTGCTAATGTTTCTTTAGCTGATAACATCGTTCTGCGTTCAGATTTTTTTACACCTGCCAGGTAATCATAAACTTTTAATGCAAGAGATGTTGTTGTCGGGCCAAATGTACCCCCTTTATGCATCGGTAAGAGCATCCATTCAGGTGTTGTTACATGAGGTCCATTTTCATAAACAATCGCTCTTTCTTTCCCAGTCTCACTTACAACGCCAATTTGCAGCTGTTTTAAGTAACGTAATCCACCATGAACAAGCTTTGTTGAACGTGAAGAAGTTCCGCTTGCAAAGTCTTGCATTTCAACGAGTGCGACTTTCATACCGCGCTGTGCTGCATCAAATGCGATACCTGCACCGGTGATACCACCACCAACCACTACGATATCATAATATTCTTCCTTCATTTTGTTCAATGTTTGATTTCTATTCAGACTTGAAAGTTGCATTATTATTCCTCCATAAAAACTTATTTTTTAAATACTTGTGTAGCTTTAACCGCTGTCTGCCATCCTTTATATAAATCATTTCTTTTTTCTTCGTCCATCTTTGGATCAAATTGCTGATCCAATTTAAAGTTTTCTTTAATTTCATCTTTAGATTTCCAGTAACCTACAGCAATACCTGCTAAATAAGCAGCACCTAAAGCTGTTGTTTCATTGTTTTCAGGTCTTTCAACTGGTACATCGAGAATATCTGATTGGAATTGCATTAGAAAATCATTCTTCACTGCTCCCCCATCAACACGTAATTTTTTAAGTACAATATCGGAATCTTTTTCCATCGCATCAATAACATCACGCGTTTGATAAGCTAAGCTTTCTAGCGTTGCTCGAATAAAATGTTCTTTTTCAGTACCACGTGTAATGCCAAATACTGCCCCACGTGCTTCTGAATCCCAATATGGTGTACCTAAACCTACAAATGCAGGCACTACATATACACCATCTGTTGATTCAATACTTGCTGCATAACTTTCAGATTGCGGAGCATCTTTAATCATACGCATACCATCTCGTAACCATTGAATGGCACTACCGGCAACAAAAATTGAGCCTTCTAATGCATAATTAACTTTACCGTCGATACCATATGCTAAAGTCGTCAGTAAACCACTTTCTGATTTCACAGCTTTCTCACCTGTGTTCATTAACATAAAGCAACCTGTGCCGTATGTATTTTTCGCTTCACCAGCATTGAAGCATGCTTGACCAAATAGCGCAGCCTGTTGATCGCCTGCAATACCGGCAATAGGAATCTGTAATCCAAAGAAATGCGTTGCATCTGTATGACCGTATACTTCACTTGAAGGTTTAACTTCAGGTAACATTGACTGTGGTACAGTTAAATATTCAAGTAAATCATCATCCCATTTTAAATCATAAATATTATACATTAACGTTCGACTAGCATTTGAGTAATCTGTTACGTGCGCATTACCACGTGTCAATTTCCAGACAATCCATGTATCAATCGTACCAAACAGTAAATCTCCGGCATCAGCTTTATCTCTGGCACCTTCAACATTATCTAAGATCCATTTTACTTTAGTACCTGAAAAATACGGGTCTAACAACAATCCTGTTTTATCTTTAAACGTTTGCTCTAAGTCCCTATTTTTTAACTCATTACAAATTTCCTGAGTTTGACGTGACTGCCAGACAATTGCATGATAAATCGGTCTGCCCGAATGCTTATCCCACACAACAGCCGTTTCACGTTGATTTGTTATACCAATTCCCTCAATTTGCTCAGCTTTAACATCATTTTCTATTAATACACTTGAAATACAGGAAAGTACTGAAGACCAAATTTCATTGGCATCATGTTCTACCCAACCACTATGTGGGAAATGCTGTTTGAATTCCCTTTGTGATACGCCTTTAATATCACCTTCATGATTAACTAACATTGCACGCGTACTTGTCGTACCCTGATCAATACTTAAAATAAATTTATCCATATTTCTATCCCCTTTATTCTATATTCTTTATTGAACAAATCATCGCAATTCAGCTCGGTACATTAAATAATCGGTGAAGTTTTCTCTTTTAATATTGCTTTATTTAATACAACACCTAATACTAATACGCCAATCATTACGATGACTGAAATGAAATCGATTGTTGCAAACTGACCTTTAAATAATAGACGATAAAGCGTTGCACCAAACATCCCTCCTGCTATTGGTCCTAATATGGGTACGATAGCGTATGCGAAATTAGAACTACCTTTACCCGGAATCGGTAAAAGGAAATGTGCAAGTCTTGGTCCAAAATCACGTGCAGGATTAATCGCATATCCAGTTACACCACCAAGACTAATTCCGATGGCAATGATTAATAGTCCTACAATTACTGGTTTCAAACCATTGGTAAAATCGCCTCCCAAAAACAATAATCCCATCATTAAAATCACAGTGCCGATAATCTCAGATAAAAAGTTTGAGAAATAGTTTGGAAAGGCCGGACCTGTTGCAAAGACACCAAGCTTTGCTCCTGCATCTTCTTCTGCTTTGAACAGTGGCAGGAAATGCAGCCATACAATTGCAGCACCCACCATCGCACCTAAAATTTGTGCAAAAATATAGCCCGGTACTTTTGCCCATTCAAAATCACCATTCACTGCTAAACCAATTGAAACAGCTGGATTTAAATGTGCACCTGAAAAGGCACCAACTGCATATACACCTAATGTTACTGCAAGTCCCCATCCAACAGCAATTACTATCCAGTCAGCACCACGTGCAAAGCTCCCCTTTAAATTCACATTTGCACACACACCTGCACCAAATAATATTAAGATTGCCGTTCCTACAAATTCCGCTACATACTCATTCATAAATTCACCCCTATATGATATTAAGTTAAAAAAGACAAAAAGACCCCTTTATCTAATGATAAAAAGGTCTCTTTAACTCGTCCCAAAATATTAACTTGAAATAATCTTATAATAAAATGTAAACGTTGTCAATTTTTATTAATCGGATTGTAGTGCTCCCATAACTTCTGATTGCTCGTAGTTATATGAGATGCTCCGTTTGCTAATGCGATTTCCGCTTCTTCAATCGTTTCAATGAGCCCTCCAGCTACAATCTTTCTCTCTGTGTGACCACTCATTTCTTTGATAACTTTTGTTGCAATGCCTGGTAATACTTCAACATAATCAGGTTCACATGCTTCTATAAAACGATAACTTTTCTTTAAAGCACTCGAATCGATGATAAAAGTACGTAATATTGTCTGTGCTCCGAGTAACTTTGCTTTTTTTATAAGCTTTGTTTTCGTCGTAACAATACCATAAACTTTAAATTTCTGAATTAAATATTCAACGGCGGCTTCATCTATCGCAAGTCCTTTAATGAGATCGACATGAAAAAAAGCTGATTTACCGTTTAATTTCAACATATTTAATATGTGCTCAAGTTGACTGATATGCAAATCAAGAATGACGCAATAGTCATAATTTGTTTGAATAAATTTTTCTAAATCTTTCATACTTCTGATGGCCGGTAATATCATTACATCACTCTCTTAAACAGTTTTTCTAATTCATAGGTTGTAAATTGAATGGTAATCGGACGTCCATGTGGACATGTAAAAGGTTCGTTCGTTTGTGCCAGCTCATTTATTAATCGCATCATATCATCTTTCTTTAAATAATGATTTGCTTTGATTGATTTCTTGCAGCTCATCATAATTGCAGTCTCTTCTCTGAATTTATTTAAATTCACTTGCTGATGTTCAAATAAATATTCAATTAAATCTTCAATCGTTGATTTTGCGTCTTCAGGAAACCAGACAGGCACTTCATTAACGACATAATCTCGTCCACCAAAGTGTTCAAGCGTAACACCAATTTCTGATAATTTTTCCTGAAGCATTGAAAACTTCATTGCTTCATCTTGTGTTAATTGTATATTAACCGGAAATAATAAAGACTGTAATTCGTGGCTCACTTCACCGATTTTATTTTTAAAGTATTCATATTTAATGCGTTCCTGGGCGGCATGCTGATCAATCATAAACATCCCCGAATCATTTTGACAGACAATATAAGTCCCATGTACTTGTCCGACAACCTCTAGATACGGAAGTTTTCGGGGTTGAATGTGCGCTGCTTCTTGCTGTGGTGAATCTTCAGGCATCTTTACAATTTCTGTTTCAAAGGTAACAGCGTCTTTAATAATATCTTGTTTCGTCTCGAATAGTTGGTCATGTTCAAGTTTTTTTTCACCAGAACTATCGTCTATATCACTTTCATGAGTAGATGCTATAAAAGTGTCATTACTATGTACATAATCATTATTATTTTGTACAACTTCTGAAGCTTTGTCAAAAGCGTTAGACTTTTCAATACTAAAGCCACGATTGACATTAAAATCGGGACTTTGATTTTCCTTCACAACTTGCTCAGAATTACGATGTTCATATTCAAACTTTTGTTGTTCAAATTGTTCGAGTACTTTTTTCTTTGTCGTAACTTTCGGTATTAGATTTTGTCCAAGGAGCTTCTCTTTGATTAACTGTTCAATTAATTGCATTAATTGCGGTTCTTTTGACAATCTAACTTCCTGCTTTGTTGGATGTACATTCACATCAACAAGACTTGGATCCATAGAAATGTGTATACTTACAATCGGGTATCTGCCGATTGGTAATAACGTATGATAGCCATTGATAATTGCTTTCGAAAGCATAAAGTTTTTAATATAACGACCATTGATAAATATCGACATGTAGTGGCGATTGCTTCTTGTATGTTCTGGTTTAGCAATATAGCCATTCACTTTATAATCGCCTGTTTCACCATTTATTTCTACAATATCTTTTGCAATCTTCATGCCATATATAACGGCCATTGCTTCATTTAATTTACCATTGCCAGTGGATTGAACAACGACTTTTTCATCGCTTATTAAAGTAAACTGTATTTCCGGAAAACTCATTATAAATCGATTTATAATATCCGTTATTTTACCAAGCTCTGTCTGCAAACTTTTTACGTATTTCAGCCGAGCAGGTGTATTATAAAATAAATCTTCGACAATCATTTCAGTTCCTATACGCGCTGCATGTAGATTACGACTGACAATTTGACTATTTTCAACTTTAATTTGATGTCCAACTTTACCGTCATTACACGTATTAACTGTCACACGACTTACTGAAGCAATTGAAGCTAATGCTTCTCCTCTAAAACCCAACGTGCGAATATGGAATAAATCATGATCATCTGAAATCTTACTCGTTGCATGTCTTAAAAACATCAACGCCAAATCATCTTCATCTATACCTGAACCATTATCAGTTATTTTAATTCTTTTTAAACCTGCTTCTTCTACTGCAACAGTTATCTTTGTAGCACGAGCATCTATTGCATTCTCCACTAATTCTTTAACAACAGATTGCGGACGTTCAATCACTTCTCCAGCTGCAATTTTATTACTTAATGAGGCATCTAATGTTTTTATGATTCCCATTTATTCACCTACTTTATTTGAGACTTCAATTGTTGTAACTTGAGTAATGCTTCAATTGGTGTCATAGATTCTATCGTTAAATTTTTTAGTTCAGTAATAATTTCATTATTTTCACTTTCTCCGAAAAGATCAAACGATGGTTGTAACACATGCTCTTGCTCTTTTATAATCTCATTTTTATTACCATCATCTATATTTTGCGCTATAATTTCATAACGTTCTTCTTTTTCGTCATTTCTCTTTACAAAATTTAAATCTTTAATACTATAGTTTTCAAATGTTTCTAACAAATGTCCTGCGCGATTAATAATTTCTTCAGGTAAATTTGCTAGTTTTGCAACATGTATACCATAACTGTTTTCTACAGCTCCTGGCATAATTTTATGCAGAAAGATGAGTTCGCCATTATATTCTTTTGCTGCAACGTGTATATTGTTTAATCCATCAAGCGAATCATCTAAACCTACTAATTCATGATAATGCGTTGAAAAAAGCGTTTTCGCACCGATATGATTATGAACATATTCTATCATTGATTGCGCAAGTGATAACCCGTCATATGTAGACGTACCACGTCCAATTTCATCAAAGATAATCAAACTATTTTCAGTCGCATTTACTAAAGCATTTTTCGCCTCTAACATTTCCACCATAAATGTACTTTGACCACTGACTAAATCATCTGCAGCTCCGATACGTGTAAAGATTTGATCGAATATCGGTAATTCTGCACGACTAGCTGGTACAAACGACCCCATCTGCGCCATAATACTAATCAATGCTACTTGGCGCATGTATGTCGATTTACCACTCATATTTGGTCCTGTGATTAAGTAAATAAAACCATTATCATCTAACAAACAATCATTTGGTACATATTGATCACGTTCCATCACCTGCTCTACTACAGGGTGTCTTGCATCTTTAATATCGAGCACACGACGGCTTGAAATTACTGGTTCTGTATAATTATTATTCGTTGCGACTTCACTAAAATTTTGCAGGCAGTCAAGTTCAGCAATGCGTTTTGCCTGGCGTTTTAAATTAGGAATATAAGTTTTCACCTGTTCACGTAATTCGATAAATGCTTCGTATTCCAAATCTATCGCCTTTTCTTCAGCGCCCAAAATCAATGCTTCTTTTTCTTTCAGTTCCTCAGTAATAAAACGCTCTGCATTACTTAATGTTTGCTTACGATCATATCCGAAATTAGCAATATCAATATTGACGAGATTCGCTTTTGAAATTTCGATATAATATCCAAATACTTTGTTATAGCTTATTTTAAGTGATTTAACACCTGTACGTTCACGTTCTTTTGCCTGTAGTTCCGCAAGCCATGCTTTACCATTTTTCTGGGCATCACGGTATTCATCAAGTGTAACATTATAGCCATCTTTAAAAATACCACCCTCTTTTATCGTAACTGGTGGTTCATCGACGATACTATCTTCCAGCATCTGATATAACGGTGCTAAACTTTGTATCCCGTCAAGCCCGCTAACAATATGTTGAAAAGGTTGCAGTAATTCATTAATTCTAGGCAATTGTTCTAATGAATATTTTAACTGTATCAAATCTTTCGCATTAACATTACCAAACTGGACTCTTCCCGCTAAGCGTTCAATATCATAGACGTGCGTTAATGCTTCCCGTAAATTATGTCTTAGTATAAATTCATCATTAAATAAACGAACAACTGATAATCGCGCTTCAATTTGTTCCTTATTTACTAATGGTCGTTCAATCCAGTCCTTTAATCTGCGATTCCCCATCGGTGTCCTGCATTGATTATATATGGATAGAAGCGTACCTTTTTTTGTTTTTAAACGGATACTTTCTGTAAGTTCTAGGTTGCGCTTTGCATACATATCCAGCCTCATATGACCCAGCGCTTCATATGCAATTGGTTTATCGATATGGTTTAATGCTTTCATCTGCGTATCTTTAATATAGCTTAGTAGCAAATTAACTGCTGGTTGTAATTCAGCATCAAGTTCATCGACCAGATTAAAAGTGTCATGCGACTCATAGAAAGATACAACATTTGTCATCAGACGAATTTGCTGATCCATTATTTGTGGCAATTCAAAATTTACTATAATCTCTTTCGGTGAAATACTACTTAATTCATTCATCATCGTTGTTTCATCGCACTGTGTAACTTTCAATTCACCTGTTGAAACATCACTATAAGCGATAATATAATCATGTTCAATTTTATAAAGACAAGCTAGATAATTACTTTCATTCTCACTGATCATATCATCCATCACTGTTCCAGGTGTGATAATCTGAACGACTTCACGCTTGACCATCCCTTTAGTCAGTTTAGGATCTTCCATTTGTTCAGCAATGGCTACTTTATAACCTTTTTCAATCAATCGTTCAATATAATTTTTCGCTGAATGATGCGGTACACCGCACATCGGAATTGCATTTTTCTTATCTCGACGCGTTAACGTAATTTCCAGTTCTTTCGCTGCGAGTATCGCATCGTCATAGAACATCTCATAGAAATCACCAAGCCGAAAGAACAGAATCGTATCTTTATATAGTTCTTTCATCTGTAAATATTGCGCCATCATTGGTGTGGGTTTGGACATCTTTAACCATTCCTTTTAGTTAATAAATTTCTTTTATTTAATAATACTAATAGTATATACGCAATAATACTGCCGATTAAGCTACTCAATAAGAAAGCATAAAATATCGGCATAAATCCTTTCATATCAATTTGCATCATCCACATTAATGGTATTGTACAAACACTACCAATTAAACCTGTACCAATCCATTCTCCTATTGATGCGACTTCAATTCTCTTGAATTTGCGATACAATAATGATGCGAGTAACACACCGATCATACTACCTGGAAAAGCAAATAATGAACCTGTACCAAAAAAATTTCTAAGGGCTGAACTAATAAATGCTTGTGCTAAACCGTACCACGGTCCAACAAATACTGCACATAATACATTGATAAAATGTTGCATTGGAAAAGCTTTTATCGGTCCGACTGGAATATAGATCATTTGACTTAAAACAACATTCATCGCAATAAAAATACTCGTTAATGTTAATTTTTTAGTATCGTTTCTCATATATCCTCCTATTTAATAAAATAATGCCGATTCAAAAGAACCGACATTATTTACATTTTATAAAATTAACTACATTTACCTGGAGTGCTATTCGCTGCAGCTGCACCCGTTTCACCAGATAATAAATCGCCACCCGTTGAAACAATGATTTCATCCGTTACAGTTTGACTAATTGCATGAGATACCATTTGAAGTAATGCATTGACTTCACCTTGTGCCTCTTTAAATTGATCCACAATCGGCATTTCATCAAGTTCAGCTTCAACATTCGCAATCTTCTCTTCTACCATACCTAATGCTTTTTCTTTACCATAATTCTGGAAGTTAACCGCTTGTTTTTGTAAAGATTTTAATGATGCCATTTTTTCACGAACATTTTGATTTTCATGAATTTGTGCTTCAGCACGTTTAAAGAAATCTACCGCTTCTGTTTCTGCCATCATCTTACCTAATTCTTTTGCTTTTGCTAATATCTCATCATTTGTATACATTAATTTTCCACCTCAACTGGTTCTAATATTTCTACTAATTCTCCGTTTAATGAATATCGCATCGTTTCAGTAATTCTTACTTTAACTAATTTACCGATCGCTTCGCTTGGTCCAGGGAAGTTCACTAACTTACTTTTATCCGTGTAACCAGCAAGAATAGCTTCATTCTTCTTTGAAGGTCCTTCACATAAGACAACAACTTCCTGATCCTGATATTGCTTTAATGCACTTTCTGTATGGTGTTCAACAACTTTATTTAAGCGTCTTAAACGATCTTTCTTATCTTCAGTTGATACGTTATCTTTCATTTTTGCAGCTGGCGTACCTTCACGTGGTGAATATAGATAAGTATATGCGTGTTCAAATCCAACGCGTTCATATAAGTCTATTGTATCTAAAAACTGTTCTTCAGTCTCATTCGGATAACCGACAATAATATCAGTTGTTAATGCAACATCAGGAATAGCAGTTTTAATTTTATCAACTAACGCTAAATAACTTTCGCGTGTATATTTTCGACCCATAATTTTCAACACTTCATTATTACCGCTTTGAACTGGTAAATGGATATGTGGGACGATATTGCCACCTTGTGCTAATACTTCAATTAAACGATCATCAAAGTCCCACGGATGACTCGTCATAAACCTTACACGTGGAATATCAATCTTCTGAATATCAGCCATTAAATCACCTAATCCGTAATTTAATCCTTCAATATCTTTTCCATAAGCATTAACATTCTGTCCAAGTAAACAAATCTCTTTATAACCACGACGTGCTAAATCTCTTACTTCAGCAATAATCTCTTCTGGAAGACGGCTACGCTCTTTACCTCGTGTAAATGGTACGATACAGTACGTACAGAATTTATCACAACCGTACATAATATTAACCCATGCTTTCGTTTCACCCATACGGACCTTAGGAAGGTTCTCAATTACATCCCCTTCTTTAGACCATACTTCAACGACCATCGCTTTAGACATGTATGCTTCATCTAAAATGGCTGGTAAGCGGTGAATATTATGCGTACCAAAAATCATATCAACATTTTGATATGATTTCATTATTTTATTGACAACTGATTCTTCCTGAGACATACATCCACAGACACCAATTAATACTTCTGGCTTGGCAAGTTTAATATGTTTTAAATTACCTATTTCACCAAATACTTTGTTCTCGGCATTTTCACGAATTGCACACGTGTTTAATAAAATAACATCTGCTTCATTCACATCGTTTGTAGCTGTATATTCTAACGCTTCAAATATTCCTGCCATTACTTCTGTATCATGCTCGTTCATCTGACAACCGTAGGTACGGATAAAGAATTTACGACCACGCCCTAATCCTTTATATTTATCATCAATTGTAAATGCATGATGCTCGACAGTTTCTTTACCACGTTTTTTTGCATCTTTCAAACTTGGCGGCTGGTAAACTTTTTCGAAATATTTACTGTAATCTTTCTCTGGTGCGGTCTTACCACGCACTTGAGAAGCATCTAATCTGCTTTCTTCATTCATTTCATAATAACCCCATTTTCAACTTAATCATTCATATAGTATAACTTTTTAAAGTCTCTTTTTCAAAGTATTTTTACTTTACAGTTATCATTTTCAAAATGGAAATATATAGCATATAATAAGAAGTATCATTATTTAAAGGAGTGAGTAGTTTGGAAAGAGCTGATGGGTGCGTAAAATGCGGAACGAAAGAAACTACAGTTAAGAATGTTTCGATGGCAGGTTCTGGTTTATCAAAAATATTTGACATTGAACATAATAACTTTGTTGCAATCTCATGTAACAATTGTGGTTATACAGAGTTCTATAAAGATAAGGGTAACAGTACAGCAAATATTATCGATCTTTTCTTCAGTTAAAAAAGCGCCGAAGCGCTTTTTTTTATTGTATCGCATATTGTTCCATAAATTGATCTGTTATCTCATTGACTCTCTTTAATGTGTTTGAACCTGGATTATCGAAATACATACGCTTTAAATTTCGTTCAGTGTCATAATCTAAACCTTCAAAATACATTCCATTCATCATCGCCATTGAAATGCCATATGGATATTCATGGATATAAGCTGTCATAACAATAATTCATTGCATCTTGAGACGTAAGCGGTCGTTCATCTTTCATCCTTGTTATCTGTTCATACATCGCCTGATATAGATTAAATTTATATATGAATGAATACCTTTTAGTAGAAATGGATCAATATCCTCCTTTGAACCCAAGTAATAATAATTCGTATTCATAATTTCCGATTCCATTAAATTGATAAGTCTGTTATAGCGATTTTTAGTAATTGTAGAAATATCAACAGTTGTCATAATAGACTCCAATTGTAATAATATCCTATTTTAAATTTATCAAATTCATGCAATAAATAAAAATATAACGTGGACAATATTTATCACTAAAAAAGACACTTCTTGATTGAAGTGTCTTAATGCTTTCTATATTTAAATAATGACAAAATACAAATGATAATCCCGATAGCAGTTACGATATACGGCATTTGATATAAGTAAAAGTGCCAGTACTTATTATCACTCAGATTTAGATGCATATTGAAATCATTCATTACTAATAAGTAATGGAAGCTAAATGCGAATAAAAGAAATGCGCCACCGACACTTGCTAATATCACATAAGAAAGTGGATTTTTAATACCGAATATTAACATTAATCCATTCATGATAAGACTTATACCGTACATCAGCATAATACCGTGAAATTTAAAGAAATCATCATTAATCGCATAATATAAACAGGTAAAAATAAATAACAATATATGAGGCACAATCACCAGTATGAAATTTGAAAAATGTATATCCTTTATAGAAACTGGTAAACTATCGTACCATGCTGTTAAATTATATTTTCTTAAACTATTATATTTCTGTGTAAGTATATAAAATACACATGTAATAAGAAATATAAATACTGTATCAGAAATATTAAAAGTTAAAGTATTTTGATCTAATTTAGTAAATGAATCGTTACCTACAAAAATCTTCAGCACTATAGTTAATATAGATAAACCAAGCATAATTAAAGGTAAATATCTTAACAATTTAATATCTGTTACTAAAGTCTTTTTCATATTAATCACTCCATAATAGATGTTTTGAATGTGACTTTTTAATCGTGTTTTGAATAAATAATTTACCTATAATATAGGATAGAATTAACGTAATAAAAGGTAAAATACTAAATAACGGTTGTTTAACAATATCATTATTTTTTACATAATCGAATTGTAAATTCGTAAAGATGAAAATAATTCCTATATATAATAAAGGAAATATTGCTTTAATCACTTTGTGATAATATTTATTATTCATGTAGTAGCAAAAAATGATTAATGCATTTAATACAATTGAAATACTGTAAACGTACAATAAAGGCAACATTGAAATCGTCATTTTAGAAAGTATTAATTCTAATGACCAAAACAAAAAACTAATTAAATTAAAAATTAAAATGAGTCTCCATTCGTTGATTATTAATTTCTTTTTTTCAATGTTTTGAAGGTAGTATATTTCTCTAGATCGTGTACTATTAATACTATATCTAAATACACTTAATGCAAACATTAACATAATATAAAAAGTCATATTATAAGGTGAAAATGCAGAGACTTCATCATTTCTTATTACAAAAAGAAATATATCGAATGCAATCGTAGCTATAAATAATCCTGCATACACCCATTTGTATCTATTGAACACTATTAACAACTTCAACTGATTGATCATGATGCACACGCTCCCTTTTCTTAAAGTACATCAGCTCATCGATATTTACTTTTCGAATTGATACTTCATTACCAAATAATTCTTCCATTGCCTGAGCTTCTTTTGTTAATGCTGTAAAGCTATCTTCAAAATATTCTGTTCCGATCAATAATCCATTAATCTCATCATCTAATATATATGCTGGTCCTCTTACAATTTTATAATCATCTAATATCACATCTTTTTCATCCATCATTAGTAGTTTTCCTTTTTCAATATATGCAATATAATCTGCAATTGATTCAAGGTCAGACGTGATATGCGTCGAAAATAATATCGTCATTTCTTCATCGAGCATTAAATCCTGAAATATCTTTAATAATTCCACTCTAAACGTCGGATCAAGATTTGATGTTGGTTCATCTAAGATAAGCAACTTAGCTTGATGACTGAGTGCAGTTGCTAAACTGAGTTTCACCTTCATCCCTTGTGATAAATGTTTAATCTTAGTTTTAACAGGTACTTCGAAGCGGTCTAAATAGTTATAGTATGCACTGCTGTCCCAATGCTCAAAATACATCTTCATAATCGTTTCCAGTTTTTTTGCATTCATCCACTCAGGAAAGTGGTTTTCACTGAATACAATACCTATTTCTGAAAGTATCCCTGCTCTATCTTCATAATAAGTTTGATCAAATATCTTTATTTCTCCACTATCTGGTGTAGTAAGATTTAATAGTTGATAGATAAGCGTCGTTTTCCCTGCACCGTTTTCACCGATAAGTCCTGTAATGTAGCCCATTGGTATATGAAGACTTGGTATATCTAGTACAAATTTATTTTGTTTAAACTTTAAATTAGAAATTTCGATTACATGCTTTGTCATGTTTATTCCTCCCATAAGTCTTTTGACAAATCTATAAAATCTGTTTTATCGAAGTTTAGTTGTTTTGCAAGTTGTATTGCACTAATGATCATTTTTTCTAATTCTTTATTGGATTGTTCTTCGATCATTGCGATATTTCCTTCTGAGACAAATGTTCCTTTACCAGGTATTGTATATAGATATCCTAAATCTTCTAAATCTTTATACGCTCTCTTCGTCGTAATAACACTAATGCCCAGCATCTTTGCAAGTGCACGCATCGACATTAAAGATTCTCCTTCTTTTAATTCCTTTGACATAATCAGCCGAATAATTTCAGATTTTAATTGTTCATAAATTGGTAAATCACTTTTTGGATCAAAATGAATGTTCAATATGTCACCTTCTTTAACGTTATACTGTATATATACAATATACACAGTATATACGATTTTGTAAAGTGATTTAGTGCGCAAATATAAATTATTTTTATTATTTTTATTGTTTTTATTAGGTATATTATGTTTATTACAAACTATTTTTATATAGAAAAAGAACCGATAAACCATTGTTTATCGGTTCTAAATTTCACATTTTATTCCAGTAATTCAAGGTCATCATCTGAATTCAGCATGTCATAGTACACACCACGTGATGCGATTAAATCACTTTGTTTACCCGCTTCTATGACTTCTCCTTGATTTAATACGACTATCTTATCTGCTTTTTTCACTGTATTTAATCGATGCGCAATGATAATACTAGTTCTTCCATGCATAAGTTTTTCAATCGCTTCCTGTAACTTCATCTCAGTTACAGTATCAATATTACTTGTTGCTTCATCGAGCAAAAGTATTTTAGGATTTAATACGAGTGCACGCGATATATTGATTAATTGTTTCTCACCTTGTGATAGATGTGTTGATTCAAAAGTAATTTCTGTATCAAATCCATGTTCAAGTCTCATAATAAAGTCATATGCATTGGCATCTTTAGCAGCCTGAATCATCACTTCATCACTAATGTCCTGATTTTTATATTTAATATTTTCTCTTATCGTCCCATCAAATATAAATGGATCCTGTAATACATATGCCATCTGGTTACGAAGGGTTGACTTTGGTATATCTTTAATATCGATGTCATCAATCTTTATAATGCCACCTTGTATTTCATAAAATCTGGCAAGCAGTTGAATGATCGTCGTCTTTCCTGCACCTGTTGCTCCGACAAGCGCTAAAGATTCACCAGTTTTCACTTCAAATGATACGTTATTAATTGTTGGTTTCGTCTGTTCTTCATTATATTTGAATACTACATTTTCTAGTAGTATATCACCTTTTATTTCAAGGTTACGATTCGCATTATCTACGTCTATTTCTTCTTCAGTATCGATAATTTCAAATACACGTTCAGCACCACTTAATGCACTTAACACTGTATTAAACTGGTTTGCTAGATCATTTAATGGTCGCGTAAATTGACGTGCATATTCTGCAAATATAACGATTGTTCCAACTGTTATACCGTATCCTTTTAACGCTAAAATACCACCGATACCGGCAACTATTGCAAATGAGATATTATTAAATAAGTTCATCACTTTCGGAATGAAACCAGAATACGTCACAGACCAGAAACTATTGTCACGTACATTGCTATTTTTTTCATTAAATCCACTAATGACTTCTTGTTCCTGTGAGAATACTTTTACAACAACTTGTCCTGAAATAATTTCTTCAATATAACCATTCATTTCCCCAATTGCTTTTTGTCTGCGTTTATAAAGTGGTCCAGTTCTTCTTGTAATCCACTGCATCGCAATAAACATCAGCGGAATAATAATCATCGTCAGTAATGTGAGTAATGGTGACAACATCAGCATCACGATAATCGTTCCAATGATTGTGATAACAGATGATGTAAACTGTATAAATGATGAATTTAATACTTGTGATATTGTATCAATATCATTTGTCATACGGCTCATCAGTTCACCATGTTGTCGTTTATCGAAGAAAGGTATCGGTAACTTCTGCATATGTGAAAATAATTGCATTCTTAGTTTATATACAGTATCCTGCGCGATTGTGACCATGATAATTGCTGCAATATATGATGTTACAGATAATAATATAAATATGATAAGTAAAATCCACAAATCCTGTGTCAGACCATCAAACTTTTTTGGAATGATTTTATGATCAATAATTTTACCAATCATATATGGCCCAAGCAATCCTAATAAGGAGGAAATAATCACACACATAATTACGACAAATAGTTTAAAATGTGCATCATCCATCAACTGCCATATTCTCTTCATTGAATATTGCCAGTTCTTCGCATTCGGTATTGTGTTCCCTCGTTGATCAGTTTTTTGTTTTTTCTTCCTTAAATCTTCTTTCGTTAATATAAATTCATGTCCCAGAATTGATTTAGGCACCTACCTCACCTCTTTCCTGAGAATCATTGATTTGTTGATACAGCTCCGATGTCTTCAGTAAAGTTGCATGGTCTCCGAAGCCAACTACTTTACCTTGATCAAGCAGTAAAATATGATCAGCTGTTTTTGCAGTTTCAATTTTTTGACTTACGATAATACGAGTCATCGGTAGTTGCTGTAAAGTATTAAATAGTTTTGATTCTGTATGTATATCTAAAGCTGAAGTCGAATCATCGAGTATTAAAATATTCGGCTCACGAATAATTGCACGCGCTATTGCGATACGTTGCTTTTGGCCACCAGATAAATTAACACCTTCCTGGCCAACACGTGTTTTATACTGCTGATCAAAATCCATAATATTATCGTGAATTTGTGCAATTTCAGTTGCTCTCATCACTTCACTTTCGCTCGCCAGTTGATTGCCAAATATAATATTGTCGAATACTGTACCTGTAAACAGTGTATTCTTCTGAGGAACATAGCCAATCATTTCTCTTAAATAGCTTTCCTGATATTCTTTTATATCTTTTCCATCAATGCGTATCTGACCTTTTGTTGGTTCATACATTCTAGGGATTAAACTTAACATCGCAGATTTTCCTGACCCTGTCGCCCCCATAACGACAAACTTTTCTCCGGCATTCACTTTAAAATTGATATTCTCCAGTACATTTCGATGTGATAAAGGATATTTAAAGTCTACATCTATAAACTCTACACTTGCGCCACCAGCATGAGGCTGAATATTAGTTTCTAAAAGATCTTCATCAACAGGAGTTTCAAGGACTTCAGTCATACGATCACTACTTGCTTTTGCACGTGAGAAAGCAATGATAATAAAAGCAAACATTGAAAATCCGCCTTGCATACGCAATGCATAATTGATTACAGCGACAAGTGCTCCAACATTTAACGCATTTTGCGTAACGTCTTTTGCACCCATATAAATCACTATTAAAAGTGCAATATTCATAACTATTAATAAGAACGGTAAAATGCGTTCCATCAATTTAAGTGCTTTAACAGTGTCATTCTTTAGTAATGATGAAGTGTTTTCAAATTTTGAAGTTTCGTATGCTCCACTTAAATTTGCACGGATCATTCTTACTGAAGATAAATTCTGTTGAATGGTACGATTGACACCGTCCAGCTCTTTTTGAACACGTTTAAAGAGTTTCATGCCACTTCTTGCTGATATGTATAAAAAGATAAAGATAATCGGACTTCCTATAAGTAAGTAAATTGCTAAATGAGGGGCAACCATAAAACTCATAATAATACTACCGATGACGAGTAATGGTGCGCGTAACATAATTCTTAAACTCATGAATAGCACCATTTCACATGCAATCACATCACTTGTAAGACGAGTTATAATACTCGAAGTACTAAATTGCTCAAGTGTTGCTAAAGAAAACTTTTGAATATGCTGAAACAAAGCTTCTCTTAAGTCAAATGAAAACCCATGACATACATGACTTGCCACAAATGAATTAATGATACCACAAATAAATGCTACAATACTCATTACAAGTAAAAGACCTAAATAAAAGAACGTTTGATTCAAATCATTCTTTAATATCCCTTCATTGATAATCTGGGATAAGATGACAGGCAAACTTAACTCAACAGCTAGTTCCAGTAACATCAGGATTAAAGCAAAGATGATATAACCTGAATATGGCTTCGTAAACTTTAATATCATATTCCCACCCTCTTTCTTATTCATATTATGCCATTAAATAAATTAATTAAAAATAAATATACTTACTCTTTGGCAAGTCAGATATACTAGCGTATAATAGATTAGAAAAAACAAATGAATTGGAGCTAATTAAATGTCAATACTTACTCAATTAATGGATTTTATATTACATATCGACGAACATCTCGTTAATATCGTAAAAGAATACGGCACACTTACATATGCAATATTATTTGGTATCGTATTCGTAGAAACAGGTTTAGTCATCATGCCATTCTTGCCCGGTGATTCTATGTTATTTGCAGCAGGAGCATTAGCACCACAAGGCGCATTAAATATTTGGTTTTTATTTATATTATTATCACTCGCAGCGATTATTGGTGATACCCTAAACTACCATATCGGTAAATGGGTAGGATACGGTATCGTGAATCATCCAAAAATCGGCAGATTAATCAAACAGGATCACATGTTAAAAGCAGAAAACTTCTTCAATACATATGGTGGAAAAACAATCGTTATTGCAAGGTTTATGCCATTTATCAGAACTTTTATCCCATTCGTAGCCGGAGCAAGTTCTATGAAATACAGCTACTTTATTCTATATAACATCATCGGTGCTGTTGCATGGGTTGGAATTTGTCTTGCGGGTGGGTACTTCTTCGGAAATATACCGATTGTAAAAAATAATTTTGAAATTGTACTTATTCTTATTATCTTAGTTTCAATCCTACCTGCAGTTATAAGCGTTATTAAGAACCTACGAAACAAATAAGGAGTTAAGTGAATGAAGCAATTAATTTTATTTTTATGCAGTTTAATCATTATACTCGCTGCATGCGATAATAATCAAAAAGAAGAAAACAAAACTGTGAATACTACACAGAAACAAGAAAATATATCTTTACCACCCGTTAAAAGCATGAAAGATTTTCCTTTAAATTTCAAAGTGCGCTCACTTTCACAAAAGCAAGCTGGAGATGAAACTCAGTTTATCGTAAAGTATCGATTTACAGAACAGCTGGCAAAGTATCTATCAAAAGAGAAACCATCTTTAAGCTATAGGTTAGAACTTCCGAAATCACTTTATACGGTTAACGGTACGAATACAAATGATCAGCCATTTATCACACCTACCAATAATAATGGTAAGATTAATACTGATGGTACTATTACTTTTAGTTTTAATACACAGACACATCCTGATTTAACTAAACAATATATAAGAAACGATGCAATTAAACTGCATGTATTAAACGCAAATGAACGTGAATTCTTTACCATTGCAGATCTCGGTTCAAACGCAGAACAATATCATATTAGTAAATAAATATTTAAGTAATTAAGTAAATTTTGTGAATTACAAAAAGGAGAGACAATTGTCTCTCCTTTTTGCTTTGCTGCCTACTTATCTTAATTGATCGAACAATTTTAATTTCAACGTTTGTTTTTCCGATTCATTCTGAATTGCTTGAGTTTCATAAATTTGAGTTATCGTTGCTGGTTTACCATTGAGTACGATAATACGGTCAGACATTGAAATCGCTTCTTCAATGCTATGCGTGATCATAAGTACAGTCTTACCTGTTTCTTTAATCAATCCCTTTAGCCACTGCTGCATATCCACACGTGTAATTTCATCTAATGCAGAAAATGGTTCATCGAGTAACAATACTTGATGGTTTGTATTTAATGCACGTAAGAAAGACACGCGCTGTTTCATACCTCCAGATAAACTGGCTGGATATTGATCTTTAATACCAGTAAAACCCGCACGCTCTAATAATGATAAACTTTGATCTTGGTTATTTTCTTTTCCAATTTCAGTAGCAAGCTTTATATTATCTTCTACAGTACGCCATGGCATTAAAGAACTCGTTTGAGGCATAAATGAAACATGCCCGGTAGTCATCACTTTCTTATCGTTAATATAGACTTCTCCAGATGTTTGTTCTAATAGTCCACCTATAATATTAATAAGCGTTGACTTTCCAGATCCACTCGGCCCTAGAATTGCAATAATTTCATTCTGCTGTACTGTAAGATTGATATCAGTTAATACTTGTTTGTCTCCATATTGATGTGAAACATTTTGTATTGTTATTAAGTTATTCATGATTCCACCTCAATACGAAACGTTTTATCGCTTCTATTACTATATATATTATTAATGCGAATATAATGATCCAGACAATCGCAACGAAAACCTGATCGACTTGAAATGCACGTTGTGCAAGTATCATAAATTTACCTAAACCTTTGTCACTTCCTAGCCATTCAGAAATAATCGCGCCCATTACTGAATATGTGCCAGCAATCTTCAAACCATTAAAGAAAAACGGCATACTGTTTGGCCATTCTAATTTTGTAAATAGTTCCATGCGTGAAGCACCCATCATCTGCATATATTTCTTTAAATCTTTATCTGTCTCGTGAAATCCTTCCAGCAAACTCACTGTTATGGGAAAGAAACAGATTAAAGTAATCACAATGAGTTTCGGTAGTAGACCAAATCCAAACCATATAACAAGTAACGGTGCAATAACAATAACAGGGATATTCTGACTCATAATGAGTAATGGATATATATAATCATTTAATACTGGTATTAAGTTAAGTATGACCGCAAATAATACACCACAAATAATTGAACAAAATAAACCTAATAACACAAGTTGTATCGTAGGTAACAGATGTGGAAAGTATTCAGGAAAATCTACTACAAATGACTTTGCAATAGCACTTGGCGCAGGTAGTGTATAGGGATCGACTTTTAACAACCATACAAGCCCTTCCCATACAAGCAACAAGCAAATCATAAACAATGAGAATTTTATTGCTTTAATCATCGATATTTCTCTACCAATGCATCCATAGATACTGTCTCGGCATGATAGAATTTCACCTGAGAAATAATAGAAGGACAACCTAATGCACGCATACGATGGTTCATTTGTTCAATTAATGGCAACAGTTCATGCATATCACCTTCAATACTTGTCTCAAGTGGTGATACGACAAATTTAAGTCCTGATTGTTCAATCACTTCAATCGCAGCATCGACATATGGTATTACATCCTGACCTTCGGGTGTTTTTGGGATGATTTGAATGCTCATTATTGTATTCGCCATTATTTACCCTCCACAAATTCATTTGTAAATGCATCTTTTGCTACAAAATCATTTTTAATAATTTTATTATCTTTTAAATACTTCGCATAATTGGCCCATACTTTCTCATCCTGAATACCCCAAGATTTTGCATCATCTTGATATTTCGGTGATAAATAGCTTTGAGATTTATAGACTAAATCTTTTTGTTTCTTTAATTCCGGTGCTGATTTAATTAAAATATTCGCACTTTCTTTTTCGTGTTTAATCGCATATTCATATCCTTCTTTTACGGCTGCCATAAACGCTTTAGCTGTATCCGGATTTGATTTTAAATATTTTTCATTGGCAATAATGATAGGTGTATAATAATCTAGATTTTTATCATAATCCGTTAAGTATTGCATGTTTACGTCAATATTTCTTGTTTCTGCTTCAATACCGGTCCACCCATAGTATACCCATGAGAAATCAATATTTTTCTTAGAAGCCGAGAAGAAGTCAGTATTCCCCATATTGACAATCTTTGTTTTATTGATATCAGCATTTTCTTTTTTCATTAATGTTTCAATAAAAGCCTTCTCAATTGGTGCACCCCAGCCACCGTACGTTTTACCTTCATAATCTTTTGGAGATTTAATATTTTTATCTTTTAAACTCATAAAACCACTTGTGTTATGCTGAATGATTGTACCGATTGATTTAATAGGTACACCTTCAGAACGAGATTGCGTCACCTGCTCCTGCGCACTAATACCAAATTGAACATCTTTCTTATTTGCAGCTATCATCTGATCAGCAGTAACATCACCAGGTGTTTTAATGTCAACATCCAGACCATGTTTCTTAAAGAAGCCTTTTTCTTTTGCCACATAAATACCCGTATGGTTCGTATTTGGTGTCCAGTCTAACATCATCGTAACTTTTTCAGTTTTGTTACTATTTGTCTTACTTGTTGATTGATTAGTATCCTTACTTTCTTCGCTACCACAACCAGCTAATAATACTGCACAACTCATACCTACTAATAAACTTTTTTTCATCTTATTTTCCTCCAAATAAAAAACACAACCTACATGTAAAGTTGTGTCAACAAGCGACACTTCCCTACGCTAGTTTTATCTAGATCAGGTGAATAAGGGTTTAGGACCAATGTCCATTCTCAGAATGACTCCCCTAGTGTTTTTAGTTATTTTATTTTCCTTTACAAGTATACCAAAGAAATACCTAGTATCAAATGTTTAAGACTTAATTGGTGCTCTCTTTAACAGAAATATTTTTTGATTATTCTACTTTAAATTTCTTATTAGAGATAGTTATTTAAATATTAAAATCCTCTATTATTTTCAAATTTTTAATTATATAATAAATTGAACCAATTGGAGGCGAAAAAATGAAAAGATTTCAAAATATCAATAAAAAAATGATTATCTCTGCATTATTACTATCAAGTATGGCTACAACGCAAGTTATGCCAGTCAATCACGCAGAGGCGGCTGTAAAAACTTATAAGAAATATACCTTTGATAGAGGAACTATTGTATATAGTAAACCATCAATATACAGTTACCAGGTGGCTAACCTATTACCTGCGACGAAAGTTCGCGGCTCAAATGTAGGATCTTACCTTAAACTAACGTATCCTGCTCAATATAAAGGAATGTACATCCACAGATCTAAGTTGACATCTACGGCACCTAATTCTAATAGTGGTTATACGTTATATCCGGGTTACAATGGGATAAAAGTTTATTATCTTCAACGTAAATTAGGTATACCTTATTCACCTTATACTTCGACAATGAACGAACGTACAGTTAATGCAGTGAAA
This sequence comes from Macrococcus epidermidis, assembly GCF_003259695.1. Taxonomy (GTDB): domain Bacteria; phylum Bacillota; class Bacilli; order Staphylococcales; family Staphylococcaceae; genus Macrococcoides; species Macrococcoides epidermidis. The sequence continues at coordinate 712,720 of NZ_PZJH01000001.1, read as the reverse complement.
GCTTATCAAAAAAGAAATGGATTAAAACCGACAGGTATTGTAACTAAAAGCCTTTGGACCAAAATGTTCGGTAATTCGGTTGCATTTAACATTGATGCTCGGAAAAAACCAAGTGTTGTAGCAACGAATGCAAATCATAAGACACGTATTAATGCGATGATTAACTATGCCAACATACAAGTCGGAAAGCCCTATATATGGGGAAGTACAGGAGAAGCCGGTTTTGATTGTTCAGGATTATTATTACAGGCGATGCGTGCTGGTGGATTTGATCCGAAAGGAATATCGAACTTCAGCAATGTTAGACCACAATCAGATTTAGCAAATGAATTATGGAAAAACAGAGCGTTTTCATATGTCAGTATTAATAATATTCAACGTGGAGATTTAATATTCTATATTAGAGGAAATGGTACAGCTGGACATGTTTCATTATATCTAGGTAACAACCAAATATTACATTCACTTGACAATAAAGTAAAAATCGTATCTGGTTATAAAAATCAATATGGTTACTATAAATTAGGTGTAAAAAGACCGTTTAAATAACTATTAAGTTGCAAAAAGCGCTTTAGCAAAATGTTCATTGCTAAAGCGCTTTTAATTATATTATTTAAATTCAGCCATTAAAGCTTCAAATTTAGATGGATCCATTTCAATCGACTCTTTGGCCAATGATTTTGAGTAACCATTTAATTGTTCTGCATAACTTGGTGTTTCAGTATCATGATAAATAATACCAGTTAATAATCCATTATGTTCTATTACAGTGTTTAATGCCTGTTTTTTGTCTTTATTGTCATAACCTTCGATATCGTTTAAAGAAACTAAGTTTTCTTTAAACCAGTCGTACGTATTTACTTTATTGTAAGTCACACATGGAGAGAATACATTAACGAATGCAAACCCTTTATGGTTAATCGCCGCTTCAATAATTGCTGTTAATTCTTTAATATCACTTGAGAAACTTTGTGCTACAAATGTAGCCCCTGAAGTGATTGCAAGTTCTAATGGTGATACATTTTTCTCAATAGAACCTAGTGGCGTTGTTTTTGTCACAAATCCATGTGCTGAACTTGGTGATGTTTGACCTTTTGTTAATCCATAAATCTGGTTATCCATTACGACATATGTTAAATCAATATTACGACGAATGGAGTGGATTGTATGTCCCATACCAATTGCGTATCCATCTCCGTCACCACCTGAAGCGATAACTGTAAGTTCCTGATTTGCCATTTTAACACCTTGTGCCATCGGTAATGCTCGGCCATGAATTGAGTGAACACCGTATGAATTAATATAACCTGATAAACGACCAGAACATCCGATTCCTGTAATAACTGCTAATTCTTCAGGTTCTAAACCTACGTTAGCACATGCTTTTTGTATTGCAGCCTGTACTGAGAAGTCACCACATCCTGGACACCAGTTGGGTTTCACACTATTTCTAAAATCTTTAAATGTTGCCATTTAGATGCGCTCCTTTACTTCTATTACTTCATTGATTTTTGCTTCAATTTCTTTCGGTAAGAATGGAGTTCCATCATATTTTGTGAAGTTCGTAATCTTACCTTCATGCATCGTATTCATCTTGATGATGCTTGATAACTGGCCTGCATAGTTATGTTCAGCGACAATAACTTTCTTCGCTTTATTAATAGCACCTTGTACTTCATCTGTCGGGAAAGGATGTAATTGTTTAATGTGCAGGTGGTTAACCTGGCCATCAATTCGTTCAATTGCTTCATCAATTGCACCATACGTTGATAAGTAGCCGATGACTAATACATCCGCTTCTGCATGATTTTCTTTATAATCAACAGGTTCTGATATTTTTAACTGTTCTATTTTACGCATACGTTTTTCCATTTGTTTCGCACGGTTTACCGGGCTTTCAGAAGGCTTACCTTCTTCTGTATGCTCTACTCCTGTAACGTGATGAATACCGTTTTTAACACCCGGAATCACACGAGGCGATACACCACTTTCAGTTACTTCATATCGTTTGAAGTATGATTTATCTTCACGTGGCTCAACTTCAGTAATTAAGTTACCACGATCAATTTTAATACGGTTAAAGTCTAAATGAGGCACTGTATGTTTACCCATAGAAAGTTGTAAGTCACTTAATAAAATAACTGGGCACTGATATTGCTCAGCTAAGTTAAATGCTTCTGCTGTTAAGTAGAATGCATCTTCAGCTGTTGTCGGTGCTAATACAATCTTCGGAATATCACCATGCGTACCGTAAATCATCTGCATTAAGTCTGATTGCTCTTGTTTCGTTGGTAAACCTGTTGATGGACCACCACGCATTGTGTTAATGACCACAAATGGTTGTTCTGTCATACCGCTTAATCCGATGGCTTCCATCATTAAAGATAAACCTGGACCAGCTGAAGCAGTAAATGCTCTAACGCCGCCATAGTTCACGCCAATTGCCATAACGGCCGCTGCAATTTCATCTTCAGTCTGAATAACCGTACCACCGAAATCAGGTAACTTATCAATCATGTACTCCATAATCTCACTCGCAGGCGTGATAGGATAAGCTGCCATAAAGCGTGCTCCACCAGTTATTGCACCTAATGAGATCGCGTCATTACCAATCATAAATAAATGCCCTTCTTCAGTTGACGGATTTAATGTAAACGTATGGAAATCTTCTTGTTCCATTAAATCAAAACCTGCATGTAAAGCCTGTTTGTTTAATGCACAAATCTTTTCTCCCTTTTTACCGAATATGTCATCAACTAATACTTCAAAATGTTTAAGGTCTACACCAATTAGACTTGCACTCGCACCAATTGCTACCATGTTCTTCATTAATGCAGTGCCAAGTTCTTTTGCAATTTCAGTAAATGCGATTGGGAAGAACTTACCTTCATAATCTTCAGGCTTTTCCGGATCAAACTTGCTATCTGCTAAAATAATGCCTGTTTCATTCATTTCATGATAGTTCACATCAATTGTTTCCTGATCAAATGCCACTAATATATCTAAATCATCGCTGATTGAATGTACTCGAGTTGTAGAGACACGAATTTTGTTATTCGTATGTCCACCTTTAATACGACTTGAGAAATGTCTATATCCATATAAATAATAACCTAATCGATTCAGCGCAGTTGAAAACATCTCCCCAGTACTTTCAATACCCTCACCTTGCTGTCCGCCGACTTTCCAAGAAATTTGAGATTTCATAAATACCCTCCTACTTTAATCACTTATTATAATATAACAAAGAACCACTTGTCTTAACATAGACAAGTAGTTCTTCAATAAAAAATCAGTCGAATGGCCGATACGATTAATCTAATTCAATTTCACCAAAATTATCTTCGTATTGATTGACTACATCATCCAGGATGTCTTTAAGATAAACTGCAAGTTCTGGATTAACAATAAATGCTTCATAATATACATCTTCAAAAGCAGTATCCTGTTCGAATTGTAATAGGAATGCGATTTGACTGAAAGCTACTTCAAAATCATGAATATATAATAATGTCTCATCTAATGATTGTATGTCATTATCATGTGTATTATAGAAATCTACATTATATTTATCAATTTCACCTTCAAATTTTTTGTAATCTTTTAGTGGTTCAATAAAAGTCTCAGCAATGACCTTTGCCACAATTCCTGACATAACAAGTTTTCTTTGTTTAACTGTGCCCGCTGGTGTAATTTGTTTGAATGTGAGTATAATATTTTTATCAAATAACATTGCTTCAGCATAATTATAAAAATCAAGTGAATCGTCTGTATAACTGATTTGATCTCTTTTATTTAAAAATGGTTTTTCATTTTTCTTACTAAACATTCTTACCTCTCCTATTTCAATGGGTTATCTTGATTAATTAATATTCTTTCTATCTTCTTCGTTGTCCCATCTGCTTTAAGCTCTACAAAAACGCCACTTAGCACGCCTCGTCCTTTTTCCGGGACGACGTGTTTAACCGGCATCGACGTTAAAAAGCGATGGATGACTTCATCTTTATTAATACCTAATATACCATCATAATAACCAGTCATGCCAACATCGGTGATAAAACCAGTACCTTTATCAAGAATTCGGTTATCACTTGTCTGAATATGTGTATGTGTACCTACAACAACACTTGCACGTCCATCCACATAATATCCAAATGCGCCTTTTTCACTTGTTGTCTCAGCATGAAAATCAACAAAGATATAATCTGTTTCTTTTTTAGCAGTTTCATAAAGAATATCGAACTTTTTAAATGGACAATCAATCTGCTGCATAAATGCGCGCCCCTGCAAATTGATGAAAGCAATCTTTTTGTCATTAAATTTGATAATCTGCATTCCTTTTCCAGGATTATCATCCGGATAGTTTGCGGGACGTATCATCTTTACATCACTATCTAATAATTCATAACTATCACGCTGGCCGTACGTATGATTGCCGAGCGTTACGCAGTCTACACCTAAAGTCATCATTTCCTTATAGATTTTTTCTGTAATCCCTCGACCATGTGCTGCATTTTCACCATTAACAATCGTTATATTCGGTCCATATTTTTTCTTCAGTTGTGGTAAATATTCTGCTAGCATCTCTCTACCGATAGCACCAACAACATCACCAATAAATAATATTCTCATAGCTTCCTCATTCTTTCATTCGTGTTGTTTTCAATCTTAAATAACATATATAACATAAAAATAGTGCTAGAATCAATGTGAGCAATGGATAAAATATAAAAAGATGAAAAATATAATGACTCAGATGCTGTTTCGGTAAAGTATTAAAACCAACTAAATTCATGCGATTATTCCACACACCATCTAAATCAATCGATTCAAGCGTCGTTTTACCAACTGTATTGTCATCATGACTTTGTAAACCGATATAACGAATATCTTCTTTATTTTGCTGCATTAACATTAATAATGTTTCACCAGTCGCTATTTTCTTTTCAAAGATTAAGGGAGTATTCACATAATGATTATTCAATTGTTGAATCGTTTTTATCTTCATATTAACTTCCTGTTTGTTAACCCGGATTTCTTTCACACGTTTTTTGCTAATATCCTCTGTGAGAATTAAAGCTTGATCGCCCAACTGATATTCACGAGAATAGGTTTTACTCTTTTTCATCAACCTTTGATATTCATCCATATTATGCGCAACTATTTCTTTCCCTTTATCATCAATAAATATATGTTCAACACTAATCATATCAACATTAATATTATCAGCTGCTTTCACTTCAGTAATATTCTTTTTATCAATCGTTAGTTCAGTTAATAATCTTTCGTTGTTTGCACCTTGTCTGTTTGAATGAAGTTTGTATGCTTCAAGGAGCGGTAATAAAGATAATAAAATTAATATTGCAGCTATACATAAATAAATCTTTACACGTTTTTCCATCGCTTCACTCCTTATACAATATGTATACCTATAATATTATCACCTGCAAAGGCGAATTGAATAGCAGTATATTTCCCGCAGAAAATAGAAGTTAAAATATCAATATTGCTTTTTTTGATAGGTGGTAAATGAATGAAGACCTCTCTTTTATTTTCACTAAGTTCACTTAATTGTTTATTTATTAGATTATCACGATGATTTTTAATCACTTCACTCTTTTGGTTTGCATCAAAAAAATATTTATTGATGATATTACTATTTTGCTCCATTTTACTTTGCATTGTCGTAACGCTATCATTATCGGTTATTTGCTGTAACATTGACTTTATCTTTGGTTGTTCATATAACTGAAGTAAATCTTGCAGAGGATGGCTAATGGATTTCATAGCATTCTTTTGCGCTTTAATTGATGTCTCCTTCATCCTGGAAAAAGCAGTGTATTCTTCATGAATGCAATATGATTCAAAGTGATCAGACATATCAGGTAAATTGATATTCGTTTGAATGCTTAATCCCAAATCATTTGGTAATGCGTCAAAAAACAATGCATATAGTGGTAATATGGTTTGTGTAATCTCCTCTTTATGATGTGTATCCATCAAATTCATCATCCTTTCAAGCATATGAATAATTTAATTATAATATATTTCCATTATAGATACTATTTACCTTCAAAAAATTAAAAAACAACGCTTAAAGCTTTATAGCTTTAAGCGTTGTTAATGTTGTTATAATTATTTCGCGTATTCAATCGCACGCATTTCTCTGACGACTGTCACTTTAATGTGACCAGGATATTGTAACTCTTCTTCAATCTGATTTTTAATATCTCTTGCAATACGATGTGCTTTTAAATCATCAACATCTTCTGGAGAAACGATAATTCTAATCTCGCGTCCAGCTTGAATCGCAAATGATTTTTCAACGCCATCATAACTTTCAGAGATTTGTTCCAATCGTTCAAGACGTCTTACATAATTCTCTAATGTTTCTCGTCTTGCTCCAGGTCTTGCTGCGCTTAACGCATCAGCTGCTGCAACAAGTACTGAGATTACACTATTCGGTTCAATATCACCATGATGTGAGTGAATCGCATTAATTACTGTAGGATGTTCACGATATTTCTTCGCTAAATCCACACCAATTTCAACATGTGATCCTTCAACTTCATGGTCAATCGCTTTACCGATATCATGTAATAATCCTGCACGTTTTGCTAAAGTAATATCTTCACCAAGTTCAGCTGCAAGCATTCCTGATAAATGTGCTACCTCAATAGAATGTTTCAGCACATTTTGTCCATAACTCGTACGGAACTTCATGCGTCCTAAAATCTTCACTAAGTCTGGATGTAAATTATGTATACCAAGTTCAAAAGTCGCTGCTTCCCCTGCTTCACGAATAATTTCGTCAACAGATTTACGCGCTTTTTCAACCATCTCTTCAATACGTCCAGGGTGAATTCTTCCATCTGAAACTAAAGCTTCTAATGCTGTTTTAGCAATTTCGCGTCTGATTGGGTCGAATCCAGATAAAATGACCGCTTCAGGTGTATCATCAATGATTAAATCAATACCTGTTAACGTTTCTAATGTACGAATATTTCGACCTTCACGACCGATAATTCTACCTTTCATTTCATCATTTGGAAGGTTAATTACTGATACAGTTGATTCTGAAGTATGTTCTGCTGCTAAACGTTGAACTGTTGTTGCAAGTACCATTTTGGCTTTTTTATCAACCTGCATTTTTGCTTCTTGTTCTTTTTCTTTCACCATAACAGCAATGTCATGTGTTAATTCATCTTCAACTTGATCAATGATTTCCTGTTTTGCTTCTTCTTGCGTCAGTCCGGAGATGCGTGTTAATTCTTGTTCATGTTTTACTATAATGTCTTGGACACTTTGCTCTAACGCATCTACATGTTGTTGTTTTTCTTCAATTTTAGATTCTTTTTGTTCTAAAAGTTCATCCTTTTTATCTAAAAGTTCACTTTTACGATCTAAGTTTTCTTCTTTTTGAAGTAGTCTTGCTTCTTGTCTTGCAAGGTCTGAACGACGTTCTTTATACTCTGCTTCTAAACGATCACTTCTTACTTGATTCTCTTCTTTTGCTTCAAGTAATTTTTCCTTTTTAAGACTTTCAGCTTCTTTGTTTGCTTCACTAATAATATGTTCAGCAGTTGTACGCGCTTGATTTTGCTGATTAGTTAAGCTGTTTTTTGCTAATACATACCCTACACCAACACCTAGAATTATTCCAAGCAAAATGTATAAGAGGGTTAATAGTTCCACATAAACACCTCCTTATTTGCTTTTTTTCATCTAGTTATACCATAAGACTTCCGTACAGAAATAAAATACCACTTATTTCATATACAAATTAATTGTACGTTTAATAAGTTAAGCGTGTCAAGATAAGTAGAAAATAATTTAACGTATATTTAATTAATTGTTGAAATATTACAAAAATCCGAATAACATGTTATTTTGTTTCATAACATATTATTCGGATTCGAAATATTATACTAATTCATCATCAAACAAATCATCTGCTGGTGGTGTATCTGGTGTTTCAGTTTTAATTGCATCTTTATCTTCACCGATGCCCATCGCTTTACGAATCTTCATATCAATTTCGTCGCGAACTTCCGGATTTTCACGTAAGTATGTTTTAATGTTCTCACGTCCCTGTCCGATACGCTCACCTTCATACGAATACCATGCGCCAGATTTTTGTAGTACTTCATACTCTGCACCTAAATCAACCATTTCACCTTCACGAGAAATACCTTGACCATACATAATATCCACTTCTGCAACTTTAAATGGTGGTGCTACTTTATTTTTAACAACTTTAATCTTAGTACGGTTACCTACAATATCTTGACCTTGCTTTAACTGTTCTGCACGACGTACTTCTAAACGTACTGAAGAGTAGAATTTAAGCGCACGACCACCTGGCGTTGTCTCAGGATTACCAAACATAACACCGATTTTTTCACGCACCTGGTTAATGAATATTGCAATCGTATTTGATTTAGAAACTGCACCTGAAAGTTTACGTAAAGCCTGAGACATTAAACGCGCCTGTAGACCCATATGAGAATCTCCCATTTCACCTTCGATCTCAGCTTTAGGCGTTAATGCAGCGACTGAATCGACTACGATAATATCGACAGCACCACTACGCACAAATGCTTCTGCGATTTCTAAACCTTGTTCACCGTGATCAGGTTGTGATAAATAAAGATTATCAATATCTACACCTAGTTTTTGGGCATAAACGGGATCAAGTGCATGCTCTGCATCGATAAATGCTGCAATACCACCTTGTTTCTGTACTTCAGCGATCGCATGTAAAGCAACTGTAGTTTTACCAGAACTCTCTGGTCCATATATTTCAATTATACGTCCTTTAGGATATCCGCCTATCCCTAAAGCATTATCCAGTGTAATTGATCCTGAAGAAACTGCTGACACATTACGTGTAGCATTTTCTCCCAGTTTCATTACCGCACCTTTACCAAAAGATTTTTCCATATTCTTAATTACTGTATCTAAAGCTTGTTGACGTTCACTCATATGTTCGAGTCCTCCTATAATTACAATCATTGGTTGTTGTTGTATGTTACTCATATACTACTCATATATCACTTACATTTATAACACTATTTCAAATATTTATATGGTAACCTCATTACTCACTACAAGTAATACTATACTGATTATTTATTAATTTAGCAAGCGAAAAGCGAACGCATGTTTGTATTTTTTTATATTTTCCTTAAAAATGGGAACACACACTATAATTTCTGTGATTATCCTTATTTATTTTTGAATAAAGTAAAATTTTAGAAAAAAAGAGCTAAGATATACTTAGCCCTTAATATTATTTAGAATTTTTAAAGACGTTTCTGCCATGATAAAAATATTCAATACCAGACAAAATAGTGAAAAATACAGCGATATACATCAATGGATAACCCAGCTTGAAACCAATCATCTGATTGAATGGCTCATTAAGCAATAATAATGTCATTGCTAACATCGTTACTGCCGTCTTAATCTTTCCTAATTGACCAGCAGCAGAAACAAACCCCTGCTCGATTTGTAATAAACGTAATCCTGTCACTGCAAATTCTCTTGCAATAATCACAATGGCCATCCATGATGGAATTAATCCAAGTTCTACTAAAGCAATCAATCCACTTGATACGAGTAATTTGTCAGCTAACGGATCTAAAAATTTCCCCATATTCGTTACAAGCTGCCATTTTCTTGCTAAATAGCCGTCAATCCAGTCTGTCAGTGATGCGAAGATAAAAATACATGCTGCAATAAATTGTTCAATACGCATCGTGTCACTACCTAAAAAGCTCATTTTCCCCATATTAAAATCTGCTAGTAAAAACACTAGAAATACAGGTATGAGCAAAACGCGCGCAACTGTAATTTGATTTGGTATATTCATGATTAACTTCCTTTACTTATTAGTTTAAATCAATAAATTATTGTATTACTTTAAAGAAATATGTTCTTGTAATTAAATTATCTGCTTCTTTTGGTACAGATACCTTCTTATCGTTAATGTATACTTCCATCGAAGTTGAATTCCCTGATATTAACGTGATACTTTTAACTTTTTCATCGATTTTGAATGTTTCTTTCTTCATTTCTTTATATGCATAATTTTTCTTTTTATCATCATAGATTTGTACCCATGTTGGTATTTTAGAATCTATCCTAAGCTTTAACGGTTCTGTCGATTCTAATTCATACGCTAAGTTTGCACCATCAAAGTTTTTATAGGTTAATTTAGTCGACGCTTCTACTTTTGCATTATCTTTTTCTTTTTGTTTATCGCTTGTTGATTGTTCGGTTTTAGATGCAATAGGTTTTTCTTCCGTCTTTTTTTCAACTTTAACATTACGGCTCTTATTGATATCTTCTGCCTGCCACTGACTATTTTTATCTGTGAAGATAAACTGTGAAAAAATAAGCCATATTAAAAACATTATAAGAATAATCCCTAACAGCCATGCAAGTAATTTATGAACACTTTGATCTGTACTTTGCGTAGTTTGAGTACTTTTAATCTGTTTGCTTGCTTCTTTAGCACTTAATTTTCGAGTTGGTAATTCATTTTGATGCTCGTTCAATAGATTTTCAGCATTTAAATTAACTGCTTTTGCATATTTTTCTATAAACCCTCGTGTATAGTCAGGATTGGGCAAACGATCAAATTCATTTTTCTCAATCATTTCTATGTATTTCTTTTGTATCTTCACTTTTTTCTCTAAATCTATTAACGTCATACCTAACGATTCACGTTTTGAACGTAATATTTGTCCGATTGGTTTCATAATTGCCCCCTTTACGGCTTAAAAGAACGCAAATTCGTCATTATCAAATAAACTGTTCTTTGATAACTTTTCGTACGTAATTTCCTGATCTTCTGTTTCACGTAATTCTATAATATAATCAAAATCTTCTAATGTGTAATCTGTTTTCTGTACAAATAAATCTGGATGCTCTATTACTTTTGTTGTTGGTAATGACATAACTTCTCTTACAAGATTAAGATGTTCAGCGTTCTGTTTGATTGTCAAAGCACCATCTATAATGAAGATATGTTTATCGTCATATTCGCCCTTATACAATTTATTACGAACGGTTTGTTTAATCATCGTAGAAGAAATAAATAACCACTTCTTATGCGCACAAACACTTGCAGCAACAACAGATTCTGTTTTTCCTACACGTGGCATCCCTCGCACACCAATCACCTGGTTACCATCCTGCTTAAATAACTCAGCCATTAAATCTACAAGAATACCTAGATCTTTACGCACAAATTTAAAGATATGCTTATTTTTATTATCTCTTTCAATATGCTGTCCATGTCGTACTGCCAGTCGATCCTGTAATAATGGTTTACGTAATTTAATAATCTCAATATCTTCTAACTGACTGATAATATTTTCAAAACGCGTCACTTTTTCAAGATCGTCCGTTTTAATTAGCAATCCACGGACACCTTGATCGACACCATTGATTGTAATGATACTGATTCCCAGTACACCGAGTAAACTTGAAACATCACCAAGTAAACCGGCTCTGTTAATCTTAATTTCATATTCAAGATACCATTCTTTCGTTTCCTGAAGTGCTGTCATTAACAAACCCCCTATATATACCAACCACCATTCACGCTTTGTACTGTACCCGTAATAGATTGTGATAAATCATCTAGTAAATACAATACAGCATGACTAATTTCTTTCGGTGAAATGAGTCTTTGTTGTGGTAATTGTGATAATAATAATTGTATATCTTCTTTATCTAATTGTAATGTCATTTTACCATTAACTACACCGGGTGTTACAACATTTGCTGTAATGTTTGTTTGTATAAGTTCTTTCGCAATAGATTTAATAAATCCAATTTGTGCTGCTTTCATACCACTATAGATGGATTCCGTTGCACTGCCTGTTTCTCCCCAAACCGAGCTGATTACAACAATGCGACCATGATCATTACTTTGCATGCCACTCAATACAAATTGAGTTAACTTTACAAGATTTGAAAAGTGAATATGATATTGAGCATCCATAGCCTCTGTTGTCACCTCTTGTATAGCTGCATAATAAGCAGTGCCTGCTGCATATATCATACCATCCAGGTAACTTGTCATCCAATTCTGTAATGGATTTTCATAAAGAGGTTTACTTAGATCAAATTGAACAAAACTTATTGTTTCATTTTGAAATTCATTTTGTAAAGCAGTAATGTCCGTATTATTATAATGCGCAATGACTTCATGTCCTTTAAATAATAAATCATGTGTTATTTGTTTGCCTATATCACCACTTGCTCCAATAACGAGATATTTACCCATTGCGCTTCACAATTCTACTATCCGTAATATGAGCATTATTTAATGTACTTTTATAAGTTTCAATGCACTCAGCTAAAGTCAGTTGTTCTAAAAGTGGCAGAATATCGAATAATATAACATCATTGAAGAAATATCGTGTAAACTGATTCGCAATATATTCAGGGCTATTCATGCTTGAAACATATTCACCGATGGTTTGACGGATAATTAAATCAAAGGCTTTTTGGTCGTTTAATAAGTCAAATTTATATAATTGACTGATTATACGTTGTTTTAATCTTTCAGCATCGCGAGTGGCACCAGCTATAAACATATGTGAGAAAGTTGGCTCTATCGTAAAATTAAATCCGAAAGAATCATCTATTAATTGGTCTTTCAATAGCGACTGATAAAAATCTGTTTGTTCTCCAAAAAGCATATCTAAAGCAAATAGTATCTTGAGTTCAGTTAATATTAAGTTATCTGTACTTTTAAAATTATCTGTTTTAATACCAAGCATTAATTTATCCATCTGCACATTATCAATCGACTTAACCTCATTAACTGCTACACCTTCAGGTTCTTCAAAAGGTAATATATTGACTGGCTGAAAAGTATTAAATGGTTTGATAATGCCGTTAATATATTCGGTCATTGCTTTCGGTTCAACATTCCCTACAATAAACATCACCATATTCTTTGGATGATAGAATGTATTATAGCAGTCATATAAAGTTTGATCAGTAATCTCATTGATACTTTCAACTGTACCTGCAATATCAACACGTACTGGATGTGTATGATACATTGCTTTTAAAGTCTGATAATACAGACGATAATTAGGCTGATCCTGGTACATTTTAATTTCTTCAGCAATGATACCTACTTCTTTTTCTACACTTTCTTTTGTAAAATATGGTGTTTGTAGCATATCTACTAATAATTTAATGTTTTCTTTTAATGATTCAACAGTAGTAAATAAATAACTTGTTCTGTCATATGAAGTGAATGCATTGGCCGAACTTCCATATTTTGAGAATGCGTTAAACATATCCCCATCTTCTTTCTCAAACATTTTATGTTCAAGAAAATGTGCAATACCTTTTGGCATATGTACTTTCGTTCCATCTTGTCTAACAAAATCATTATGTATAGAACCATACTTTGTTGTCATTGTGACATACGATTTCTGAAACCCTTTTTTTGGAATAATAAATAGCTGCATGCCATTATCTAAAACTGTTTCAAATAATGTTTCATCTATTGCTTTATAATAAGTTTGTTTCATTCTGTTCCCTCACTTGTTAAACAATACACAGTATGTAAAGCCCCAGTCTGTGCAACATCTATAATATCTTCTCTCGTTATTGACTGTATACCTTTTATCCATTCACCTTCATCAACGTGCGCACCAAACGTATTAGAAAACTCAATTTCTACAAAGCCTTTCGGTCGATCCATTGATTCTTTCTTCTGATTAATAATCATACGTTTCGCCGTATTCAATAGTTCATTATCGAAGTCACCTTGTCTAATCTTTTCAAATTCATCATTGATCGTGTCAATCGCCTGCTGACGTTTATCCTGGTTAACACCAGAGAGTACATATAACATACCGCTTCTTGCATCAATCTGACTATGTATTTGATAAGCTAAACTTAATTTTTCTCGAACATTTGTAAATAATAGGCTTGATGGATCACCGCCAAATATTTGATTGAGTAAAATAAATGCGTAGTAGCTTTTCTCTGGATGTTTAACATTTAACTTATAGCCCATATTAATACGTGCTTGCTTCGTCTCAATGTGTTCAACAACTGTCTGAGGTGTATGAATATCCTTTAATTTTATCGGTTTTAGATCAATTTTATTTTCAGGTAAATCCAGATATTCTTTTGCCAGTTTAGCAACTCTCGATTCATCTACATCTCCAACGATATAAAGGTGTGCTTCATCATCCTTTAACATAGCTTTATATGCTTGATAAACTTCTTCGCCTGTAACAAGTTCTAAATTTTGTATATCCCCAAAACTTGGATTACGCATCGACTCATCTTCAAACATTGTTTTTAATAACTGATAAAAACCATATTGGCCTAAATTCTCTTTTATAGCGTCATACTTATTTTTAAAGAGATGTTTTTCTGTAGTTAATAAATCTTCACGAAATGATCCATCTTCTACATTAGGTGCATATATGACCTCGTATAATAATTGAAATGCTTTTTCTAATAAGTCTTCATCATTCAGATATTTATCATTAACAATATCGATACCTACTGTTAATACATGGGCATTGTTTTGTTTTATAACATGACTATAAAGATGTGCTCCATATAAATATGCAAGATGATTTATCATTGCCTGTTCGTCAGCATATTTTGCAGTTGTCTTTTGAATAAGTTTAGATAAAATTGCTCTCCTGCTCATCGTTTCAATATCAAGAGGCGCTTTAAACTTAAGCACGATAGACACTGTCTTAAATTTGTCTGTGTTCAATAAATTAATTGTCATAGAATACTCCTAACTTTTCTTTGTATAACGAATTGTACCTGACTCGATTTAAAATAATTCAATGAATATAATACGGGCTCATCTTGAGCATTAAAATGAATTTGTTTAAATAATAATAAGCTTTCTTCTGGTGTGCATTGTAACGCATTAGAAATATATGGTTCATATGCAATTGATTCAATTTCACTTTCAGCATACACAATTTTAAGTCCATCGGTACGATCCATAATTTCTAATAATGAATGGGTTAATATATCGTGACCACCCTCTAAGGGTGCTGCAACAATCTTATCTAAGCAATATACGATAGGCTCATCATTTGCTGTTCTGATACGTTCGATAACTGTAATGTCACAATCATCACCTAAATTTAATACACGTTTATCATCAATAGAAGGTTGTTCAATATCATGACTGATCATCAATGTACCTGCCGATTGTCCTCCCTCTTCTATCATACTCGTTATACTTTTGAGTTCATCAATTGGATAGAAAAATATCGGCTTAGATTTTATATAGTAACCCTCCTGAAAATGTTCTGAAAGGATTTGTTCTGTTACTAATTCATGAAAGGCTAATTCTATATCATCTCTCGATCGATCAATCATTCGCGAGATTTCGTATTGCGATGGCAAAGGTCGGTGCAATTCAAATTTCCTTGAATTTATCTGTTCTAAAATCCAATCTTTAATAAAGACGACCTCTCTATTTACTGACATGTATTCCACCTCATTCTATAATTTCATTGTTTTCGATTAATACCGTTCTAGGTTTACTACCTGTACTTGGTCCTATAACACCATTTGCTTCAAGCTCATCAATTAATCTTGCAGCTCTATTATAACCAATTCTAAATTGTCGTTGTAACAGACTTGCTGATGCTTTTTGTTTTTCAACGACAAATTGATAAGCTTCTTGATAAAGTTCATCTTCAGATTCACCTTTTTGAGTATATTCTTCTGTTGGTTCCAGTGACTTAATATAGTTTGCTGATTGTTGTTTACAGACGAAGTTTACTACATCTTCAACTTCCTTATCCGAAAGAAAAGCACCCTGAATACGTTTAGGTTTTGATTCGCCATATGGCAAGTAAAGCATATCACCTTTACCAAGTAATTTTTCAGCACCCTGCATATCTAATATCGTTCTAGAATCAACTGCTGAACTAACGCTAAATGCAATACGAGAAGGAATATTCGCTTTTATCAGACCTGTAATGACATCAACAGATGGTCTTTGTGTCGCAATAATTAAATGAATGCCAGCTGCACGTGCCATTTGTGCGATACGCATAATTGCTGCTTCAACATCTTTACTTGCGACCATCATTAAATCTGCAAGCTCATCAACGATTACAACGATATAGGGTAGTTCTGCATTTTTCTCGCCAAGTTCTGCATTCTGGCGTCGTAAATATTGATTATATCCTTTTATATTACGTGTACCTGTATGACTAAAAAGATCATATCGTCTTTCCATCTCACCTACAATTTTCTGTAAAGCTTGAGCAGCTTTCTGTGGATTCGTTACGACTGGCGTTAATAGATGAGGGATACCATTGTATACATTTAATTCTACCATCTTAGGATCAATCATCATTAATTTCACTTCATGTGGTTTAGCATGCATCAAAATACTTGTGATAATACCATTAATACATACAGACTTACCACTACCTGTTGCTCCTGCAACAAGTAAATGTGGCATTTTATCAAGTTCAGCAGTAATTGCTTCACCACTGATATCTCGTCCGAGTACAACTTTCAACTTATTTTCTTCAACAGGTGAAGCTTCTATTACTTCTCTTAATGTTACCATTGATGTAGAACTATTCGGTACTTCAATACCTACAGCAGATTTACCAGGTATCGGTGCTTCTATTCTAATATCTTTTGCAGCAAGCGCTAAAGCAATATCATTATGAAGATTCACAATACGACTAACCTTTACACCCATCGCTGGTTGCACTTCATATTGTGTTACAGCTGGACCTATTCTGATTTGCGATACTTTAGCATTCACACCAAAATTCTTCAATGTTGTTTCCAGTAATTGACCACGCTTTTTTACTGCCTGCATATTTGATTTTGCTTTGTCAGTTGCCGGAGAAAGTAATGTTATAGGAGGCAGATCATAATCTTCGTTCTCCATTTCACTTGTTTCACTTTGTTCAGTGACGTCAGTTTGTGTTGAAAATTCATCTTGACTCGTATCAAAAGTTACAGATTCAGAATTACTATTTTGACGTACTGCTTCAACATGTTCCTGATCATTTTGAAGTGTTACTGCTTGATTGCCGTCATATATTGGTATTTCTACTTCAGGATAGTGCTCAGATTCAGCTTCAATTGCAGTAATTTCTGGTAAATCAGAAACATCTTTAACCGTCTGTTCCATTTTTCTTTGTTTTCTTTGTGCTAATTGAACTTTTGCCTGCCTTGAAAGATCTTTCGTTTTATCAACTTGATAAAGCAGAAATTTCTGCGCTGTATTACGTATAGATCGTCCTAATATCAAAAGAATACTTAAAATAATCATAATAATAGATAATATAAATGCACCAAAAACACTTAATAGCGTAGAAAAGACTGAATCAAACAGAAAACCAATCATACCGCCTCCAAAAAAATGAAGCCCCGACTTAGATTGTAATTCAAAGATTTTATCAAAAACAGGTGTAACTGATTTTCCGTGTAAAAAGTGCTGAACCACCTGCATAAAGGATGGTGTACTAATTAATAGCAATAACCAGCCGTTAACACGACGATTGATAGGAATCCATTTATTATTTACAGCATAATAAATTGTTATGAGTATGAGTAGAATATATGCATAAAAACGAGCTGAACCGAAAATATACGTCATTACACTATCTATGCCTACACCTAATAACCCAAACTGAAAAACACCTAATAACAGCATCGCGATAAACAAAATAGAAATAATAAAACGGTATGGTTCATTACTTTTATTTTTATTTGTTTTTTTCTTTCTGGTCGTTTTCTTCTTAACTGCCATTCATTTCACCTGCTTTATATAAACAAATAAACAAGCTAAAGTTAGCTTGTTCATTTGTTTATTATCTTTAAATTTCTGAGATAACCGGAATAATCATTGGACGACGTTTCGTATTTTCATATAGGAATTTACCTAATTTATCACGCATTTCCTGCTTAATATCAGACCATTCAATACGATTTTGCATTAAGCCTAGCTCAACAATTTCACGTACTTTTTCTTCAGCTTCACGCATTAAATCTTCACTTTCGCGTACATAAACAAATCCACGTGACTGAATCTGTGGTCCAGCTACGATACGTCTATTTTTAGGGTCAAGTGTTACAACAGCGATGAAAATACCATCTTCACTTAATAATCGTCGATCACGTAAAACGATATTACCTACATCGCCCACACCGATACCATCTATCAGAACATTTCCTGCTGGTACTTTCTCATTGGCTATCATACGTTCTCCGTCATAATTGATGACATCACCTTTTTCAAGTAAGAAAATATGTTCTGGTAGCACGCCCGCTTCAGCAGCAAGTTTTGCATGCGCAATCTGCATTTTAAATTCACCTTGTACCGGTACGAAGTATGTCGGTTTCATTAAGTTCAGCATTAATTTTAGCTCTTCCATACATCCATGTCCTGATGCATGGATCTTCTTATTCGTTGGAATCACTTTTGCACCTGCTTTAACTAGGTGATTGATTGTTGATCCTAAAATAACTTCCATATTTGAAGATGGTGTCGTTGTAATAAATACAGTATCACCTTCTTCAATATTTAAAATGCTGTGTTTTTGTAAAGCCATCTGAGCTAATCCTTCAATCGGTTCACCTTGAGAGCCAGTAGAAATAATGATTAGTTCATTTTTCGGATATTTCTCAACATCTTTTATTGGTATTAATAGTTGTTCTTTAATATCAAAATACCCAAGTTTACGTGCAATATTAAATGATGATTCTAAAGATTTACCTAAAAATGAAACTTTACGGTTTAATCGCGCTGCAGCATTTAGTACTTGTTGAATTCGTATGAAGTTTGAAGCATAACACGATACGATAATACGTCCTTGTGCTTTAGCAAATTCATCAACAATGTGACTTTCAATAACATTTTCCGGTGTATTATAACCAGGTTTCTCTGCTTCAGTTGAATCACTGATTAACATTAATACACCTTTGTTTCCAATTTGACCCATCTTCGTAATGTCTGGTGCATAGCTACCAGTCATACTTTGATCAAATTTAAATTCACCAGTATATACAACAGCGCCTTGTGACGTATGAATCACAATACCAAGCGCATCCGGAATACTATGCGTTGTACTAAAGAATGACACATTCACATTTTTAAAACGCATAATTGAATTGTTATTTACTGTATAGTATTTAATTTTCTTTGTTACTTTTGCTTCACGCATCTGATCTTTAACTAGTGCGATCGTTAAACGTGAACCGTAAATTGGTGCATCTACTCGATCAATAATATAACGCAACGCACCAATAGCATCTTGATGTCCATGACTCAAAAAGATACCCTTTAATTTATCTTTATTTTCAATTACATAATTAATATCCGGAATTACGACATCAATCCCTAACATCTCATCTTCAGGAAACATTAACCCTGCATCCAGCATAAACATTTCATCGTCAACTTCTACGATATACATGTTCTTTGCAATTTCACCGACACCGCCTAAAGGTATCATTCTTATATGTTGATTTTCTTTTTTAACTAAGTTCAAAATATTTCCTCCTAAATTCATTCGCCCGTACAATTCATACTTCTTTATTATAAGCTATTTGCAGATTAATTAACAATAAAAAAAGCGAACAGAATATTCTGCTCGCAATTAATTATTTTTGTAATTCCATCTTAAAATCCCCACCAGCTACAGTGTAGTGTGTCAATTTTAAATCCTTTGAATGGTAACGGTCTGTTTCACCTTTGAAAAGAACCACTTCTACAGGCTCGCTTGTCGCTTCAATTTGTTTGAATAATAAACCGACATCACCATTCGCAGTTGAAATTTTTAATAGTTCTTCATCTACTGAAAAGCGACCATCTGTTTCAAATTCCTGACCATTCACGTGAATTTTGTCAAATACCATTACTTTTCATCTCCTTGTATACGTTTACATTTTTATTATACCGTTAAATTTATTACTTGCCAATCATTGCGGTCGTAATTGATATGACGCACTCGTAGATTTAAATATTTGAAGAGCCTTGTTTGCTTGTTCTAATGTTACTGCACTGATTTGAGCTTCTATTGAAGTAATATCGATTATTTTGTCATAGAGCAGCATACTTTTCCCCATATGTTCTAAAATTGCACCATCATAATCAAGATTCATATGCAGATTAGTAATTAAATATTGTTTAGTTTTATCTAAAATTTCCTGATCAATACCGTTAACAAGTGTTGCATGGATTTCATCAATAATCGATAAACATTTCTGTGTATTATCATTATCCGTCGCAAAATAAGTGTAAAGTACGCCACCAGAGTAATAACTATCTACAGAAGAATATAAACTATAGCATAATCCCTCTTCTTCTCGTAGCTTTCTAAACAACATACTTGTCATTGATCCACCATATAAATTATTGATAATTTCAAACACGGGTTGAGCTACATCACGATACCCAACAGCCGGATGTGCTAATATGACATGGGCTTGTTCGAGTCCAGATTTATAATGGGTTAATGTGCAGGGATTCATATTAAATGGGTGAACATTTTGCTTTTCAGTTGGTTGCCCTTCTATTTGAAAGGCTTCAGATAAATGTTCAATATCGTTCCCAACATATGACAGGATCATGTTATCCGGCTGGTAGAAAGCTTGATAGAAACGTTTTAAGTCATCTTGCGTAATCGCTTTTACGGATGATTCAGTTCCTAAGATTGGCGTGTTATAAGGCGTATCTTTATATAAAATTGTTTCAAAACGTTCAAATGCATTTTCTTCATCATCATCTTCAATCATTTTTATTTCTTCAAGGATAACAAGACGTTCTTTTTCAAGTTCTTCTTCATCAAATGTTGCATAAAACATCATTTCCTTTAGTATATCAATCGCTTTTTGTTCAAAACGTTTTAACGTTTTGATTGAATAGCAAGTATATGTTTTCGTTGTATAGGCGTTAACTTCTCCACCAATTGCATCAATCGATTCAGCTAACAATTTAAAAGGATAACGTTCTGTTCCTTTAAATAGCATGTGTTCTATGAAATGCGCGATACCATTTGGATAATTCATCTCATCAGCAGTACCTACTTTAATATACATAGCAATATGAACGATTTGCATCGAAGTATTATGATGTACTACTTTCAATTGATTTTCTAATATTTTTTGTTCCAAATATAACCCTCAATTTCTAAAAATATGAGACTAACGCAAAAGCGGTAGTCTCATAATTGCTTATTTTTCTTCTTTTTTAGTTTCTTCTTCAAGTAAAACTTTACGAGATGCGTTCACACGACCTTGTTTATCAATTTCAGTTACTTTTACTAAGAACTGATCGCCCATCTTAATCACATCTTCAACTTTATTGACACGTTCTTTTGCAAGTTGTGAAATATGAACAAGTGCATCTTTACCCGGGAAGATTTCAACGAAAGCACCGAACTTCTCAATACGTTTCACTGTTGACATATAAATTTCGCCAACTTTTGCTTCACGCACGATATTTTCAATTAATTCCTGTGCTTTAGCGATCATTGCCTCATCACTTGATCCGATAAATACTGTACCGTCCTGTTCAATATCTAATTTAACACCAGTTGCATCAATGATTTCATTGATTTTCTTACCACCTGGTCCAATAACATCTCTTATTTTATCTGGATTGATATGGATGATTTTAATTTTCGGTGCATATGGGCTCAGTGAAGCTCTTGGTTCACTAATTGTAGATAGCATATGCTCCATAATATGCAGACGACCGATACGTGCTTGTTCTAAAGCTTCACGTAAAATATCTTCAGATAATCCATCAATTTTAATATCCATCTGGATCGCAGTAATACCTTTAGATGTACCTGCCACCTTAAAGTCCATATCTCCTAATGCATCTTCCATACCTTGAATATCCGATAAAATGGTATAATGTTCATCTTTTTTTACAAGTCCCATAGCAATACCAGCTACTGGTGCTTTAATCGGAACACCAGCATCCATTAATGCTAAAGTAGAGCCACAGATAGATGCTTGTGAACTTGAACCATTTGATTCTAATACTTCTGAAACAACTCGAATCGTATATGGGAATTCTTTCTCATCAGGAATCACTTGTAATAATGCGCGCTCACCTAATGCACCATGTCCTATTTCACGACGACCTGGCGCACGCACTGGACCTGTTTCACCAACTGAGAAATTAGGGAAGTTATAGTGATGCATATAGCGTTTTTCTTCTTCCACACCTAAACCATCGATAATTTGATGTTCACCTAGTGCACCTAAAGTAGCAATAGATAAAGCTTGAGTTTGTCCTCGTGTAAACAACCCAGAACCGTGTGCTCTTGGTAATAAACCAACTTCAGAAGCTAATGGTCTGATTTCATCAGGACGACGACCATCTGGACGTACTTTATCTTCTGTAATTTGGCGACGCACTTCAGCTTTAACTAACGCATCAAACGTTTTATTAACGATTGCGATAACTTCTTCCCCTTGTTCCTGGAAGTTTTCAACAATTTGTACTTTAATCGCAGTAATACGTTCTTCACGTTCTTGCTTTTCCTGTGTTTGAATAGCTGCTGCTAAATTTAATGCTTCAGCTTGCTGTGTTACAGCTTCTTCAACTTCAGTATTAGTTTCTATAGGAACAAATTCTTTTTTAACCGGGTTCAATTCAGCGATAATTTCTTTTTGGAACGTCACTAACTTTTTAATTTCATCATGTCCAAACATAATAGCTTCTAACATTTTTTCTTCGGTTACTTCTTTAGCACCTGCTTCGACCATGTTCACCGCATCAAAATGACCCGCAACCTGTAAGTCCAAAATTGATTGTTCGCGCTCTTCTACATTCGGATTAATAATAAATTTATCATCAATCAAACCAACGTTTACGCCAGCAATCGGTCCTGCAAAAGGAATATCAGAAACTGAAAGTGCCATAGAAGACCCAATCATTGCAGCCATTTCTGGTGAGTTATTCGGATCAACGCTCATTACAATTGAAATAACCTGAACATCGTTTCTGTAACCTTTTGGGAATAACGGACGAATCGGTCTATCAATTAGACGAGATGTTAAAGTTGCATCTTCACCAGGACGACCTTCTCGTTTATTAAAGCCTCCTGGAATCTTTCCTGCAGCGTATAATTTTTCTTCATAATTCACCATTAATGGGAAGAAATCCACATCTCTCGGTTCTTTACTTGCAGTTGCTGTTGATAATACGACTGTATCACCATATCGAACGAGTACTGCACCGTTCGCTTGTTTTGCAAGTTGACCTGTTTCGATTGTTAATGGACGGCCAGCCCATTCCGTTGTAAATACTTTTTTCTCTTGAGACATTCATATCTTCCTCTCTTAGCTCATAGCATATATCTTTAATCATACCACGACAGTGGTTATATTGTCACAAATTGCATAAAAAAAGAGCACAAATTCATTTGTGCTCTTAACATTAAAAATTAACGACGTAAACCTAATGATTTAATTAATTCACGGTAACGTTGAACATCGTTATCACGTAAGTAAGTTAATAAGTTTTTACGACGACCTACCATTTTTAATAGTCCACGACGAGAATGGTGATCTTTTTTGTGCGTACGTAAATGCTCGTTTAAAGCATTGATTTCAGCAGTTAAAACTGCGATTTGTACTTCTGGAGATCCAGTATCAGTATCGTGTACACGGTATTGTGCGATGATTTCATTTTTACGTTCTTGAGTAATAGCCATTATTAGTAGCCTCCTATAATTTAATTTACACCATAACCCGAGTATGAGTCGGAGTGTCTCAATACCAAGGAAAGGTACTTGACTATTATAACATGAAAATTAAAATAATCAATCCTTAGTCAATATTAATTGTTTCTAAAATTTTAATAGACTGTATTTTATCATGATTAATCTGAGCAATTAAACTGTCTAAGCCATCAAATTTTTGCTCAGCACGAAGAAAATCATGCCATTCAATTTCAACACGTTCACCATAAATAGATTGATTAAAATCAAAAATATTAACTTCTATAGAAACTTGTTGTTTTTCAGGATCATGGAATGTCGGCTTGACACCAACATTACATACACCTTTATAAACTTTTCCTGTTTGGTCTATTTTAAGTGTTACAGCATATACACCTAATCTAGGTAAAACAAAATTCTCATTCGGTTCAACATTAGCTGTTGGAAATCCAATTGTACGCCCTCTTTTCTCACCTTGTACAACAAGCCCGGTAATTTTATAAGGACGGCCTAGCTGAGCATTGGCTGATTTGATGTTACCATTTTCTAAATCCGTGCGAATTAAGGTCGTAGAAATTTTTTCGTCATGCAATGCATGTTTTTCAACTGTTGTGACATTAAATCCGTCTTTATCGGCTTCTAATTTTAACATATTACCTTTACCAAACTTTCCATATGTAAAATCAAATCCTGCTACGACTTCCTTTACATTATTTTTTGTAAAGTAATCCTTAATAAAATCATGTTCTTCCATTTTAGCGAGCGATGATGTAAACGGGACAATAAATAAATAATCGATTCCCATTGATGCTAATATACGTTTTTTCTCATACATTGGTGTTAAATAATCTGTTCTCTGTTTTTCTGGATTCAAAACCACGGATGGATGTGGGTCAAATGTCATTACAGCTTTTTTTAAATTTTTATCCTCAGCAATATTGATCATTGTGTCTATCACTTTCTTATGACCTAAATGAATACCATCAAAGAAACCAATTGCAAGCGCACATGGCTCATGTTGATAGCAATTTTCTATTGGATGAATCATTTCTATTGTTTTCATATATATCCCCTAATTAAATACTTTTTTTGCCTTGATTAAACCTGGATGCTTGTCATCAGGCACAAATATCGCAATTACTTTATCATTGTACGTCATCACCGTTTCATCTTCAATTGGTGGGCTCACTTGTTTTAACTTTTGTCCAAACAATATTTTTTTTGAGGTAACTACATCAACTGCATAATGTGGCATATGTTTAAGACCTACCTCTATCGGTTGTAAATAATTATTAATTTCATCAAATGGAATTTCATGCAAAGTATCCAGCGTTATACAGTCTTCAAGCTTAAAGCCACCACTTTCGGTACGTGTTAAATCTGACATATGACCAATTGTGCCAAGACACTCTGCAATTTGAGTAGCAAGTGTTCTAATATATGTACCTTTGCCACAATAAATTTCAATATTAAATGTACATTGATTATTTTTAAAGTAAAGGGTGCTCTTTCGTGTTAAATCATAAATCTCGACAATACGTTCCGGACGCTCAATCTCAATACCCTCTCGAGCATATTCATATAGCTTTCGGCCATTTACTTTAACAGCTGAATACATTGGCGGTATTTGTTTAATCCTACCCGTAAGTTCTGATAATACTTTATCTACCTGTTGTTCCGTATAAGCGTTGTTATGAATGACAACCTCATCAATAACTTCTCCATGAGCATCTTCAGTTGCAGTTTGAACACCTAACGTTACTTCAGCTACATAGCGTTTACCACTTTGCATTACATAGTCACTAATACGTGTAGCTTTTCCAACGCATATCGGTAATACACCATCGACTTCAGGATCCAGTGTACCTGTATGTCCAACTTTTTTTGTTTTTAAAATTTTGCGCAATTTAAATACAACATCATGACTTGTCATACCACGCGCTTTATTGATACCGATAATTCCATCCATAAAAAAACACTCCTTCAGTAAACTCTAAAATAGTTTACATGAAAAAGTGTTTAAGGTCTAATCACAGCTATTCATTTAAAGTAATGTCAGCTTCTTTAATTTGAAAAGGTCCTTTACCGACAATATATTTAGATATACTTATTTCCTTTAATAAAAGTCCCATACCGATACATGTGCCTAAAGTAATGATTAAGCTAACTACAATAAAAACTACTGTGAAGTCTTCAAATCGACTCGTATAAATATATATTGTATCTAAAAGGATTGGATGTATTAAATAGATGAAAAAAGAATATGCACTTACTAAAGTAAAAAACTTATACATAAATGGTACAATAGTTTTAGAGAAAACCAATATCATCAAAAACATACAAATACAGTATGGTAAAATAGACCAGCTAAAACTAGTGACCATCCAGTAATCATGTTTTTGAGAAAAAATAAAAAATACAAAAGTTAATGCATTTAAAAATATCAATATACTAATATATTCAGATAAAAATTCTAATATTTCATCATAATAAATCCCGATAAATGAGCCGATAAAATAATATCCAATCCAACCTAAAATCATCGTATTTGGAGAAAAGAAATAATTATGATCTATAAATTTTGTAACATCTTTGTTGTTGGAATAAAAATATAAGTATCCCATATTTATAATAACAGATAAAAGTATGATTATTTTTGACTTATATAAGTTGAAATTGAATTTATTATTAATGTAATAAATTATTTTTGTCAAAATGTAAAATTGGAAAATTACTAGTATAAAATATCCATACCAAAACCCTCTTAAGACTGCTTGATAAAATATGTCTTCAAATGGCTTTCTCAAATACATGTATTCACTAAACGAATAGAAGATACCAATCAATAAATATGGTAAAAATATAAATTTTATTCGATTAAAAATAAATTTTTTCGGTAAATCTTTTTTATAATTCATTGTAACAAGTACTTGACTTAACATAATGAATCCAGCTGTCCCTACAATAAATATCATACGAACCCAATAAAGAGTGGCAATTTGATTATCATCTGGATTTGTATTAAGTGAGTATTGCGTGAACAAATGAGTTACAACTACAAAAATGCACAATAATGCGCGTAAGTAATTCAATTCTATTTTTTTATTCATTTTGTTCAAAACCTTTCCATTTCTTAACAATACGGTCAAATCCATCGTGATTTACGAGTATTCGTGGTAACTCATAATTATTACTTTTATGCGTAATAATATCTTCTTCTAATGTAAAAGCATATTTGAAATTTGATTGTTTCAATTTCTTAATCGCTTCCTTATCATATTGACCATAAGGAAATGCAAAGTATTGATGGTTGCTACCAGTAAAATTTTTATCTAAGTACTTATTTGATTTTTGTAAATCTTTTATAATTTTATTTTTTTCTTTTAGAAATATAGAGTTATTTCCTTCTAATTCGTGTAAGTTATGTGTATGGGAACCGAATGTCCACACACCACTGTTATACATTTCCTGTAACTGATTCTTGGAAGTAATGTGAAGATTATTAAAATCTTCATTACCAACTGCACTGGAAATAATAAATCCCGTCGCTTTCGCATCGTATTTTTTCAGTATAGGATGTGCAGATTCATAAGATGAAATATCCATATCATCAAAATTAATAAATACACATTTTTTTGGGAATTCGTTCTTTTCCTTAGCTTTGAATAGCTCATCAGCACTTACAAATGTAGCACCTTTTTTGCTAAGCCATTTAATCTCAGATTCAAATTCTTTTTCAGTAATACTATATAAAGTCATTTCCTTACTATTAGTTAATATTAATAACAATTTATCCAGTAAATTATCTTTTCTAATGCGATGATAATTGATCGCAAGACAACCATTTGTATTATTTAATTTCTTCATTACTTTTTTATAATCATTAGCTTCAGCTGTGTGTGTATCATAAGAACAATTAATGCTTATCAATATAACTGTCAGTAAAATTAACTTAATAATTTTTCTCATAATATTTGCGCTTCCTTAATTGTTTGTTTGTAAAATAACTAATTAATAAATATACAGTGATGCCGATAGAAGAATATCCCAATAAAATTGATGTATCATAAACTTGATAAAGTTCTAAATTCAAAGCGTTCCTTATAAGTCTAAATTCATAATTGTTAATTCGACTGAATAAAACTAAGAGTATAGCAATAACAGCAATACAATATACCCATAGACTGCATGAAAATATAAAAATGAGGATTTCTCTAAAGATATTAAGATGAGATTTTACTGTTGGATATTTCCTCTGTCTGGACTTGACCATGTCGCAAACTCTCCCTTCTTCCTTCTTAATGCTTTTGGAAATGCAACAATTGCAGTAAATGCATTTAAAAACCAGTAAAAAGTTGGATACCATACAAGAAAGAATATGTACCACATATTTTTCTTTTCATATTTGCTATCAATCAAAAGAGAAATTGTAAATTGAATAATATTGACAAATGTGAGAAGTAGAGCTGAGTAAAGGAGAATACTAAAATTATATTTGTAATAGTAAAAATCTAAATAGTTATTTTGTATTAACGATAATGCTAAAAGAATCACTACACCATATACCCAAATGATTGATAACACTTGTTCAACAAACAAGAACCAGAATGAGAAATTGCGCTGTCTCCCCATTTCTTTCCAATCTCTTAATAATACTTCATGGCCACCCTGTGCCCACCTAATACGTTGTTTAAGTAAACCTGAAAGTGTTTCAGGAACTAACATCCAACATAGCGCACGCGGTTCATATTCTATATGATAACCATGTAAATGGAATTTCCAGCTAACGGCGATGTCTTCTGTAATCATATCCATATCCCAGTAACCAACTTTTTCAAGTGCTTCTCTTTTAAACAAAGTAAACACACCTGAGATAGTATTAATATATCCATTCATTGTCTGTGCTCTTTTTATACTGCCAATCATGCTAGCATATTCAATGGTCTGAATTTTTCCCAGCAACGTTGATTTATTACGAATTCTAGGATTACCTGTTACAGCTGCTAACGTAGGATTATTTTTAAATCTTTCTATCATATAGTAAGGTGCTATATCTTCGATGATTGTATCTGCATCTATACAAATGATGTAATCATTCGTTGTTATCTCTGCGGCTCTATTCAACGCATGTGCTTTACCTTTATTATTGACGATATTCAAAAATTTAAAATCTAATTTTTGTTCTAAATCTGAAAGCACTTGTGCAGTATTATCACTGCTCCCGTCATTTACTGCTATAATTTCTTTGTTGGGATAAGACATTTTAAGAACACTTCTTATCGTATCTTCAACAGTATCCTCTTCGTTATAGCAAGGTATAATAAAGGTGATTCCCGGAAGATTATCTTTCATCACTTGTTTTTT
Source organism: Macrococcus epidermidis (assembly GCF_003259695.1). Lineage (GTDB taxonomy): Bacteria > Bacillota > Bacilli > Staphylococcales > Staphylococcaceae > Macrococcoides > Macrococcoides epidermidis. The sequence continues at coordinate 683,615 of NZ_PZJH01000001.1, read as the reverse complement.
CAATTTAATTTCAATGATAAAAAAATACAAAATTGTACCGATTATCCAAAATATAGACATAACAATTGGATAAAACAACACAAAATCACCGAATATTTTGAAAATTAATTCCACTCAATCACCTCATTTTAAAATATTAAATAAGATACAAATTACTTAAATATAATAATTTATTACTACTTATTAATTTAACTATTTATTTTTTCTGTAAATAAATTGTTAAAAATTTTTTCACAAATAATTAAATTATTTAACTATTTAGGAACTTGCATCTTATTTTAATAAATTTAAGTATAACGAAAACAACCTATATTAAAAATGGACATTTTATTTAGTAATGTCTACCTTTTGGAATTTTAATACTATTTTTATATAATTAACTAATTCAAATAAAAAAACAACGCGATACAATTATCACGTTGTTCTAATAAATTTTATTTATCTTTGTTTAATTCTGCAATCATACGCTCAATCTTGTTACCGTAATCGATTGACTCATCGTAATGAAATTTTAATTCAGGTACGATTCTTAAGTCCATACGTTGTGCAATCTCTGATTTAATGAAACCTTTAGATTTTTCTAAAGCTTCTAGAGATTTTTTGCGATCATGATTTTCACCAAGTACTGTAACATATACAGTAGCAAGTGATAAGTCACCAGTAACCTCTACTTCAGTAACTGTAACGAATCCAACATTAGGATTTTTTATTTTCTGGTTGATGATCTCACTGATTTCTTTTTTCATTTGTTGACCAACACGTTCACTTCTTAAACTCATATATCTTCACCTCATCTATAACTATTGAATAGTGTCAATTATACGTCGGTACCGTGGTGATGTCAATTGAAGGGGTCGGGCTTTGAGTTGTTAGCGATATTGCTGGTTTGTCGCTAGCATCTATACTATTTCTACATTATTTTGCTAGGTGCTAGCGATAACGCTGGTTTGTCGCTAGCATCTTCACTATTTCTACATTATTTTGCTAGGTGCTAGCGATAACGCTGGTTTGTCGCTAGCATCTACACTATTTCAACAAAAAATTGCAACTTGCTAGCGATATTACGTGTTTATCGCTAGCATCTTCACTATTTCAACAAAAAATTGCAACTTGCTAGCGATATTACGTGTTTATCGCTAGCATCTGACTTATTATATAATAGTTTTATACTTCCTGTTCTTATGTGTACCTATCTTAATAAAATTTTCCCCTAATATTTTTCGGATGCCTGACGGATTACAATCAATCCACTCACCAACTTCACTAACACTTACACTATCCCTTTTCAGCATTTCGATTTTTCTAAACGCTTCAATTATAGCTTTAGATTTATCCATTACATGGCCGCATGTACATTTAACTTTTTTCTTCGCATTGCGATTCACTTTCAGAAATCTGTGACATTCTGGACATTTCAATCCACGTGTCATTTTTTCATATGGATAAAAATGCTTCTGTTCATTTTTCGATTGCTCAATATGATGCTTAACAATCAATTCACCAATCGCAATATCCTCATCGGTAATTTCAAAACTACACATGTATCTTGCAAGATTTTCGATATCAGACATATTACTAAATTTAATATCTTTTACATTATTAATCACCTTGAAAGTCTCATTAACAAATACGACTTTATTTACAATTTTATAATGAATATTTTGTTCATAACAAAACGCTTCAAATTTATCTCGTTCATTACTTGCCTGAGAAAATACATCTCGACATACATAACCACTTTCACTTTTCAGATTGCCATCTTTATATGTATAGTTTCCGTAAAAATTTTTAATTTCTAATATAAAAATAATTCCATTAACTATCACAAAGAAGTCAAATTGTATCTCTCCGCATATATTCAGTCGTACATCCCAAATACAGACACCTTGCTTAAACTGATTCAGAAAATCATAAACTTTCTTTTCACCTTCATAGCCCAATTTTAAATTGAAATATTTTCGTCTATCCGATTCAGTCATATGTGTTCTACCATGAACTTCTTCTAAATATTCAAGTTGTGGTGGTTTCACTGCTGTTTTTATAAACAAATTATCACCTCAAAATGAATATAAAACATAATTACTGAGCATGCAAACAGCCTAAAATGTATAATTAATAGTGTTGTTATACAAGAATATTCATAATTAATACAATAATTAATATTCTACAAAATTTACTAGCAGAAAATGATTTTCTGTAGCAAATTATTCATAAAACATGCATAAAAATAATTAAATTTTCTCAAACAAATAAAGCACTCACAAATAATTGTGAGTGCTAGAAATTGATTATTTACGTTTAATCTCTTCCATAATAAACGCTTCGAAGATGTCGCCTTCTTTAACGTCGTTGAAGTTTTCGATTGTGATACCACATTCGTAACCTTGAGCGACTTCACGCACATCATCTTTGAAACGTTTCAACGCATCAACTTGTCCTTCGTACACTACGATACCGTCACGAATGATACGGACTTGAGAATCACGTGTAATCTTACCATCTGTTACGTAAGAACCTGCTACTGTACCTACTTTAGAAATGTTGATTGTTTGACGTACTTCAGCTTGTCCAATCACTTTCTCTTCATATTCAGGATCTAACATACCGATCATCGCTTGTTCGATTTCTTCGATTACTTTGTAGATGATTCTGTGTAAACGCATATCTACGCCTTCAGCTTCAGCTGCACGTTTCGCATTTACATCCGGACGTACGTTGAATCCGATAATGATACCGTTTGATGCTGATGCTAAAGTAACATCTGATTCATTAATCGCACCAACGGCTGTATGAATAATACGTACGTTAACGCCTTCTACATCAATCTTCATTAATGACGCTGCTAAAGCTTCTACTGAACCTTGAACATCACCTTTAATAATTACGTTTAAGTCTTTCATTTCACCTTGTTTAATTTGTTCGAATAAATTATCCAATGAAACCTTTTGACTTTCCTGACGTTGTGCTAAGATGTTTTGTTGTTGACGTGCTTCACCGATTCGGCGTGCACGTTTTTCATCTTTGAATACTACGAAACGGTCACCCGCTAAAGGTACATCTTGTAGACCAGTAATTTCAACTGGTGTAGATGGTCCTGCAGATTTAATGCGTTTACCTAAATCATTAACCATTGCACGTACACGCCCAAACGTGTTACCTACAACAATTGAATCACCAATTTCAAGTGTACCATCTTGAACTAATAATGATGCAGCTGGTCCACGAGATTTATCTAACTCTGCTTCGATAACTGTACCGATTGCAGTACGTTTAGGATTTGCTTTTAATTCAGCTACTTCAGAAACAAGTAAGATCATTTCTAACAATTCATCAATTCCGTCACCTTTAATCGCTGATAACTGTACGAAGATTGTATCACCACCCCAATCTTCAGGATATAATCCGTGTTCACCTAATTCCTGCATTACACGGTCCGGATTAGCAGTCGGTTTATCAATCTTATTAACTGCAACAATAATTGGCACTTCAGCAGCTTTAGCATGGTTAATCGCTTCAACAGTTTGTGGCATAACACCATCATCTGCAGCAACCACTAAAATTGTAATATCCGTAACTTGGGCACCACGTGCACGCATCGTTGTAAACGCAGCATGTCCAGGTGTATCTAAGAAGGTAATCTTCTTACCTTCGTTCTCAATTTGATATGCACCAATATGTTGTGTGATTCCACCAGCTTCTCCAGCTGTAACACGCGTGTTACGGATAGAGTCAAGCAACGTTGTTTTACCGTGGTCAACGTGACCCATAATGGTTACTACTGAAGGTCTTTCAATAATATCTTCAGGATTTGCATCAACATCTTCGAAATAAGTTTCTAAATCTGTTGCATCAACTACAACTTCAAGTTCAGCTTCAACACCATATTCATCACAGATTAATTCAATCGCATCTTGATTTAAACTTTGGTTGATGTTCGCCATAATTCCAACCATAAATAAATTTTTAACTATTTCAGATGCATCTTTGTTTAATTTTTCAGCAAGTTCTCCTACTGTAATACCCTCTTCATATGTAATCTTTGAAGGTGTTTCTTTAATTACAGGCTCCTGAATTACTGGAGCAGGTTTCGGATTGCCTTTACCTTTACCTTTTTTATTACGGTTTGGACCGCCTGTTCCTGGTTTGTTATTACTACCTGGTCGGTGGTTATTGTTATGACGCGGTTTTTGAACTGGCTTATTAGCTGGTTTGTCAGCAGGCTTCGCTGCAGGTTTCTTCTCTTGTTTCGGTTGTTCTTTTTTCGGCTCAACTTTTTCAGCTGGTTTGCTTTCGGCCTTCTGTTCAGATTTCACCTGATCTTTTTTAAAGATTTTATCTAATGCAGTAATTTCTTTATCTTCAATCACCTGCATATGGCTTGTTACTTCGATATTCATTTTTTTCAGTTCATCAATGATGTCTTTGCTTTTTAATTTAACTTCTTTTGCGTATTCATATATTCTCTTTTTAATCATAGGTTCTCTCCTCATTGATGTTACGAATGAGCGTTTGGATAGATTTTGCAAATCCAGCATCCAGGATACCGATTGTAACCCGTTCGGCCTTACCAATCGCATATCCTAACTCATAACGCGTTCCGTGCTGCACGAGCGGCACATTGAACGAATTACATTTATTCGTAACAGTTTTTGTCGTATTTGGTCCAGCGTCAGTCGCTAGTATTACAAGTTTACATTTCTTATTTCTCACTTCATTAATGACAAGTTCTTCGCCGGTGGCAAGTTTACGTGCACGCATCGCAAGACCGAGTAAATTAAATAATTTATCTTGATTATTCATCGTTTCGGTATCATTTCTCGATATATTAAACGAATAATTTCATCATATATAGGATTGAGACGGTCAGTATCGCCCTCAAAGAATTGCTCAAGTTTCTTCTTTTTACGTGCAGCTTCTACAACTTCTAAATCCATCGAAACATATGCTCCACGACCATTTTGTTTACCTGTCGGATCAACAAAGATTTCGTCTTCTTTCGTCTTAACAACTCGAATCATTTCTTTTTTCGGTTTCATTTCATTGCTTAATATACATTTGCGCATAGGTATTTTTTTTTGTTTCATAATGTCACCTATTCTACTGGATAAATGCCTGCTTCTTTTGCATCTGTCTCAGATTTAATGTCGATTTTCCAGCCAGTCAGTTTTGCAGCTAAACGCGCATTTTGACCTTTTTTACCGATAGCAAGAGATAATTGATAATCTGGAACGATTACAGTAGTTGATTGATTCGCTTCATCCACTAACACATCAACGACTTGAGATGGACTTAATGCATTCTTAACAAATGTCTTTGTATCACCACTCCACTCAACGATATCAATCTTCTCGCCACCTAATTCTTCAACAACAGCCTCAACACGTGCACCTTTTGCACCTACACATGCACCAACAGCATCGATATCAGAATTTTCCGAGTACACACTAATCTTAGAACGGTCGCCCGCTTCACGCGCAACAGACTTAACGATGACAGTGCCATCAAAAATTTCCGGAACTTCTTGTTCAAATAGTCGTTTTAATAAACCTGGATGACTACGAGATACAAAGATTTGAGGTCCTTTAGTTGTTTGTTCTACTTTATTTACATAAACTTTTATGCGTTCAGTTGGACGATATTCTTCATTTGGACTACGTTCAGCTTCAGATAATACCGCTTCCGTTTTACCTAAAGTTACATACACATAACGATGATCAACGCGGTCAATGATACCAGTCATAATATCATCTTCTTTATCGATGAACTCATTGTATAAAATACCACGTTCAGCGTCGCGTAATCGTTGCATTACCGCTTGTTTCGCTGCTTGTGCTGAGACGCGACCGAAATCTTTAGGTGTTACATCTTCTTCATAAATATCGCCAACTTCATAGGCTGGATTAGACTCTAAAGCCATCTCCAAACTTACTTCATCACGTGGATTCATCACTTCTTCAACAACATCTTTACGTGAATATACGCGATAAGCTCCATTATCCATATTTAATTCAACACGGACGTTGTTCGCTGAATTATAGTTCTTTTTATATGCTGTGATTAACGCAGCTTCTATTGTTTCAATTAAAACTTCTCTTGGAATTGATTTTTCTTTTTCAAGGTAATCAATTGCATTTAATAATTCATTATTTTTATTCATGTTTCCCTCCAAATTATAAAACGACAGCACGACGAATTTTTGCTATTTTTTTACGGTCAATTTCAATCGTTTTCGTACGCGTCTTTATCTTTGCATTTATCGTTATGAATTCTTCATTATACTGCTCTAATATACCAATCCACTCTTTGTCTCCGGCAATCGGTTCATAAAGTTTTACATAGATATTATTACCTACAGCATTTTCGTAATCTTTTTCTTTCTTAAGTGGACATTCAGCTCCTGGTGAAGAAACATCCATAAAGTAAGCTTCTGTTATTGGATCTTCTTTATCCATCACTTCGCTAATATGCTCACTCGCTAGTGCACAGTCAGCGATATCGATGCCACCTGGCTTATCAATTGCAATACGCAAATAATAATCAGGGCCTTCTTTAACATATTCTACATCTACCAACTCAAATCCTAATGATTCAACGATAGGTGTAACAATCTCTTCCACGCGTTCAGTAATCTTTGACATATAATCCTCCTCACAAAACTTAAGAAAAGAGCGGGATATCCCACTCTTTTCGCTTGTAGAGTATTTTCTTTAACAATGTAATGATAGCACATATTAGTGCATAACTCAAATGATTATAAATCGAATATCGATAGTTGTGCTTTATCCGGCATATCATTTAAACTACCCAGTTCATCTAGATAATCAATAATCTTTTGTGAGACTCCCGCTTTTTTGTTTAATTCTTCTTTTGATAGGAATGGTCCTTCATCTCGTGCTGCAACGATACGTTTTGCGACGTTCTCACCAAGTCCCGGGACAGCAATAAATGGTGGAATTAATGTATCACCTTCAATAATAAATTCAAAGGCTGTACTTTTTTCTAGTGAAATTGGTTGCACCTTAAATCCACGTTGTGCCATTTCATTGGTAATCTCTAAGACAGTCAGTACATCTCTTTCTTTTTTACCAAGATCATGATAACGTGCATAGTAATCTTTTACAGTGGCTTTAATCGTATGTTTATCTTTAACCATGGTAATAAGATCAAAGTCAGAAGCTCTAACTGTAAAGTAACTTGCATAATAGAATAACGGATGGTGCACTTTAAAGTAAGCAATACGCACCGCCATTAAAACATATGCTGCTGCATGGGCTTTCGGGAACATGTACTTAATCTTTTTACATGAATCCAGATACCATGCAGGTACATTATTCTCAATCATCGCCGCTTCAAACTCTTCAGTAAGTCCTTTACCTTTACGAACGGATTCCATGATTTTAAAGGCAAGTGATGGTTCAAGACCAGCATACATTAAATACACCATGATATCATCACGACAACCGATTACACTTGATAAATCGCAAGTGCCCGATTTAATAAGTTCCTGTGCATTACCTAGCCATACATCAGTTCCGTGTGATAACCCTGAAATTTGTACGAGTTCACTAAAGGACGAAGGTTTCGTATCCTCTAACATTTGTCTTACAAACCCTGTACCGAACTCTGGTACACCAAGTGTTCCTGTCTTACATAATATATCGTCTTCAGAGACACCTAATGACTCAGGACTAGAAAATATTTTCATCGTCTCTTTATCATCGACTGGTATCGTCTTTGGATCCATGCCAGATAAATCCTGCAACATACGAATCATCGTTGGATCATCGTGTCCTAATATATCAAGTTTTAATAAATTGTCATGGATTGAATGGAAATCAAAATGTGTTGTTCGCCATGCTGAATCCTGCTGGTCAGCTGGATATTGAATCGGCGTAAAGTCATAGATATCCATATTTTCAGGGACTACAATAATACCCCCTGGATGTTGCCCGGTTGTACGTTTAACACCCGTACATGCTTTCACTAAACGATCAATTTCAGCGCCACGTTTATGAATGCCAGAATCATTCAGGTAGCCTTTAACATATCCGAAAGCTGTTTTCTCAGCAACCGTACCTATTGTACCAGCACGGAATACTTTATCTTCTCCGAAAAGTACTTTCGTATAGTTATGCGCGATCGGCTGATATTCTCCACTGAAGTTTAAATCGATATCTGGAACTTTGTCCCCTTTAAATCCTAAGAAAGTTTCAAACGGAATATCTTGTCCTTCTTTAATATATGGAACGTTACATTCCGGACAATTTTTATCCGGCAAGTCAAATCCACTTGCTACACTACCATCTTCAAAGAAATGACTCGATTTACATTTCGGACAAATATAATGCGGTGGTAATGGATTAACTTCCGTAATTTCTGTCATCGTAGCTACAAAACTTGATCCTACAGAGCCTCGACTACCTACGAGATATCCATCATCCAGTGATTTCTTAACAAGTTTTTGTGAAATTAAATAGATAACGGCAAACCCATTTCCGATAATACTATCCAGTTCTTTTTCAAGTCTAGCGACAACGATTTCAGGTAATTCATCTCCATAAATACTACGTGCACGATTATAGCTCATTTCACGAATCTCTTCGTTCGCGCCTTCTATCGTTGGCGTGTACAATTCATCACGAATCGGGATAACAGTATCTATAGCATCTGCTAAATTGTTCGTATTTGTTACAACAATCTCAAAAGCTTTCTCTTCACCGAGAAAATGAAAATCATCCAGCATTTCATCGGTTGTTCTGAAATGCGCATCAGGTAAAGTTTGTCGATTTAATGGATTACCTGGGTTGGAAGCAATTAATATTTCACGCGCTGGCTTTTCGTGTTCATGTAAATAATGCGCATTCCCTGTAGCAATGACTGGTATATCTAATTTTTCACCAACTTGAATGATTCGGTCATAAATTTCTTCCATCGTTTCATTATCACGAATTAAATCGCGTTCTAATAAATGTTGATATAATGCTTTCGGTTGTACTTCTAAAAAGTCATAAAACTTCGCAATGCGCTCTACTTCTTCTTGGTCTTTTTGCATCACGGCAGTAAATACTTCACCATTATCACACGCACTACCAACAAGAATCCCTTCACGATTCTCCATCAGTAAAGATCTTGGAATACGTGGTGTACGATAAAAATAATGCACCATCGATTCACTGACAATTTTAAATAAGTTTTTAAGACCTGTTTGATTTTGCACGATTAACGTGACATGCATCGGGCGCGCACGTTTATATGCATCTTGATTTGAAAGTTTAGCATCGATTTCATTATGATTTGTAACTCCAAGCTGTTCTATTTGCTTCAACATCTTCACAAAAATATGTGCTGTTGTTTCAGCATCATATATCGCTCTGTGATGTTGGGTCAATTCAACACCATATTTTTTAGCCAGGAAATTTAAACCGTGTTTACCCATCTCAGTATTGATTGTTCTTGATAATTCCAGCGTATCAATAACACCATTTGTCGTCGCACCATAACCTAAACGTTCAAATCCTGTATCGATAAAGCCCATATCAAAGCTTGCATTATGCGCAATATAGATGGCATCACCAACAAAATCTCTAAAATCACTCAATACTTCTTCTATCGGTGGTGCATCAACTAACATATCATCTGTGATACCAGTTAAATTTTTAATCGTTTCATTCAAACGTTCACCAGGATTGCTAAAGCGTTCAAATTTATCAACAATTTCACCATCTTTAACTTTTACTGCTGCAAGTTCAATAATCTTATCGTATTGTGAACTAAGACCTGTAGTTTCAACATCAAACACAACATACGTCGCTGTCTTTAAGGCTATATCCTGAGGTTTATATGCAATTGCCACGCCATCATCAACCAGCATACCTTCTATCCCGTAAATCATTTTAATGCCCGCTTTACTTGCTGCTGCGTGGGCATCTGGGAAACCTTGACATCCATTATGATCTGTAATTGCAATTGCTTTATGACCCCACTTCGCTGCCTGATCAACATATCTACTTATATGGGTAATCCCATCCATTTGACTCATCGCAGTGTGTAAATGGAACTCAACTCGCTTATTTTCTGACTTATCTTGTTTCGATGCTTTATTTATCTTTTCAATATCACTCATCATCATCACAAGATCACGAATAAATGTATCTTGCTCGATACGTCCCTGGGCACGAACCCAATCTCCGACTTTTAATGAAGATAGATGATCTAAATCATTTTTACCTTTACGCGTGAACATCTTTAAAATTAATGAATCCGTATAGTCTGTGATTTTTAGCTGAACGATATGTCGACCACTTTTAAGCGCTTTAATTTCAATATCAAAGATAACACCTTCTAAAGCAACTTTAAACTCTTCTTCAATAATTGATTCGATCGGTTTAATCGTTTCTACCTGAATCTTTTTACCAATAGAACAATGTGTAATCTCTTCAGATACACTTTCTGCTTTCTGTTTCTCTCGCTCAACCATCTTTTCGCGTAGAAGCACGCTTTGTTGTGCTTCTTCTTCCTGTATATGTGCCTCAAGAGAAGCAAGTTCACGTAGTTGATCTTCATCACTAATTTCAAAGATAATCTGAGATAATTGAAATCCTGCATGTTTGAACGCTGCCATTAATTTGCCGTTACATGATTTCTCAAAATGCTTCTGTTCAATTTCATTAACAACCTGAAACTTAAGTACATCTCCTGAAAAATTAAACAGCTTTTGTTTCAATTGTCCTTTTAAGCTTGGACTCATCCCAGTCTGATCGATTGCATAAGGAATATACTCACGAATACGGTCTGTTAAATACGCATCATCTTTCACTTTTATTTCAAAAGTGACATTAGCGATATGTGAAAAGTGTTCATGAAGTTTCGTTTGTAACAAATTATAGAGCACAAATGGCAAATGTGTTTCAAATGTAAAATGCATGTGCCATAATCGTTCTTCCTTAGAAATATCGATACGTGACAATTCACCGTTATGAATATCTTCAAATAGGTCTGTAATACCCAATTGCGTAAGTAATACATTAAATTTTTCTGTGTGTGTTAACGTCATGAGTAACCACCTTATCAAAAATGAAAAGCGTGAGACAAAAGTCCCACACTTATTTCTTCTATTATAACAAATTAATGTTCAAATGATGCATAGATTGCTTTAATTTTTGCGTCAAGTTCTGATACTGGTACTTCAAATGATTCTCCGGTACGTCTGTTCTTAACTTCTACAATTTCATCAGCTGCTTGTTTACCTACAACGATTCGCACCGGCACTCCGATTAAATCAGCATCGTTAAACTTAACACCTGCACGCTCATTGCGATCATCATATAATACTTCATAGTCACGTTTATAGGCATCATATAATTGATCCGCTAGTTCACGTTGTGTGTCTTGTTTCGCATTTGCAGTAATAATATGAATCTCAAATGGTGTAATTGACGTTGGCCAGATGATACCTTTGTCATCATGATGCTGCTCAATAACTGCTGATAATGTACGAGATACTCCGATACCATAGCAACCCATGATCATCGGTTCTGCTCTACCTTGATCATTTAAGAATGTTGCATTCATTGACTCAGAATATTTCGTACCTAGTTTGAATACTTGTCCAACTTCAATACCTTCAGCAAACTTAATCGGCCCACTACCATCAGCAGCCATCTCACCTTCTAAAATAAACCTGAAGTCATCGAATGCTTTAACATTAAAGTCACGTCCAAGGTTTGCATTAACATAGTGATAGTCCGTTTCATTCGCACCAACCGCTAAATTATTTAAATCCTGAACACTATTATCTGCATAAATCTCAATCTTTTCTACACCAACTGGTCCAAGAGAACCTGGTGAAGCACCTAAAATCGCCTGAATTTCTTCATCTGTAGCCATTTCCACTGTTTCAGTACCAAAATATGATTTTACTTTTACATCATTTAATTCGTGATGTCCACGAATTAAGAACATGATAAACTGATCATCAACTTTTACAATCATAGATTTTACTATCTCATCTAAGCGTTTACCTAATAAGTCAGCTAATTGCTGTGCTGTTTTGACGCCTGGTGTATGTACCTTGTCCAACGCTTTTTCTTCTGTATGTTCTATATTTGGTACATATTTCACTTCAGCTTTTTCAATGTTAGCAGCATAGTCACTTTCATCAGTATAGCAAATTGTATCTTCACCAATTTCTGCTAAAGCCATAAATTCGTGTGTATGACTACCACCAATCGCTCCACTATCTGCTATAACCGGACGGAATTTAAGATTCACACGAGAGAAAATTCTTGAATACGCATCATACATATCCTGATATGTTTCATCTAAACTTGCTTCTGTTGCATGGAAACTATAAGCATCTTTCATAATAAATTCACGACCACGCAACAATCCGAAACGTGGACGCTTTTCATCACGGAATTTATTTTGAATCTGGAATAACGTAACTGGTAATTTCTTATATGATTTTAATTCATCACGTACTAAAGAGGTTATGATTTCCTCATGTGTTGGTCCGAGTGCAAATTCACGACCATGACGATCTGTCATACGCATGAGTTCTGCACCATAACTCTGCCAGCGACCAGATTCTGACCATAATTCAGAAGGCTGTAATGCAGGCATTAATATTTCTACACCATCAATCGCTTCCATCTCTTCGCGAACGATTGCTTCAATCTTATTAAGTACACGCTTAGCAATCGGTAAGTAACTATATACCCCACTCGCTACTTGCTTTATCATACCTGCTTTTAGTAATAGCTGATGACTTTTTGAATCAGCATCGTTTGGTACTTCTCTTAATGTTGGAATGAACATTTTACTCTGTTTCATAGCTGCCTCCTTGAATTTCGATAATATATATATCATATAATAAATTGATTAATTGTTAAACAAAAATATAAGTTAACATAATATAAATATTGTTATTTACCAAGTTTATATAACACGAATCAAAAACATAAAAAAATCCGACCGAAGTCGGATCATCATTATTTTAAGAAATATCTTGAAATGTCATTCCATGTTACCATGATCATGACAAAGAATACGAATATCGCACCAGCTGCGACAATATACATTTCTGCTTTTTTATTGACGGGTTTTCTAAAAATCGCTTCATAAATCACAAATAAAATTCTACCCCCATCAAGCGCTGGTATAGGTAATAAATTCATAATCCCTAAGTTGACTGAAAGCATTGCAGTATAAAAAATCAAGCTTTCTAAACCCATACTAGCAACTTTTTCAGTATTCTTATATATACCAACCGGACCATTCAGCATATCAAATGAGAACGTACCATTGAATATAGAAGCAAACATGATACCAAGTAAGGTGAAAATCTTTGTAGCACCTTCAATCGTCATCGTGATACCGTATAGTAATTTATCTAAGAAACTCCCACCTAACTCCGATTCAAACCCAATGACATATCGTTCTAAACTTTTTCCTTTACTTACTTCCTGTTTCATCAGCTTCGGCTTTAAGTCAAATGTCTTTTCCTGACCAGCACGATCAACGATTACCTTAATGGTTTTTCCACCATTTTGATTTAAAAAGTTTTTTATTTGATTAAAATTTGTTACTTTTTCACCATTTAACTGCTTTATCGTATCACCTTTTTTAAGTCCCACTTCCTGTGCCGGACTTTCTTTAGCAACACCACTAATCGTCGTTGTCGGTGCCCCTACCATAAAAGCAAGTGCTAAAAACAACACAAAAGCTAAAATAAAGTTAAACAATGGTCCTGCAAAAAGTGCCAGGAATTTTGGCCATGGTTTCTTATTCTTAAATTGACGTTCTAGTGGCGCAATCTGAATTAAATCTCCTTCACGTACAAAGTACGCTTCATGTGCCACACTATATCTCACTTGTTCATTTGTGTATTGATTGATACCTTCAATAAATAATCGTTCTTCAAAATCAGAGTCAGTTACTTCAAGCTGTTCAATCTGTTGAAACTGATGCTGATCATCTAATAAAATATGTGTTACTTCACCAGCTTCATTGCGTTTAATGTTGACTGTCATACCTTCTGTTAACGGATTTTGTTCCATTCCGCTTCCTGCCATCATGACATAGCCACCTACCGGCAAAAGTCTGATCGTATATAACGTTTCATCTTTTTTGTAAGAAAATATTTTTGGTCCCATACCGATTGCAAATTCCGGACACATAATCCCTGCTCTTTTCGCAAAGAGTAGATGTCCATATTCATGCACGGTTACGAGCAAACCAAATATTATAATAAAAGCAATAATCCCCATATTACACCTCGTAATTTCTTGATTTATAGTCTGCGTCTACTGCTAAAATTGTATCTAAACCTGGATTTTCTGTTACGATATGTGCATCCATTTCACGCTCTATGATTGTTTCTATATCTAAAAATGATATTTTTCCATCCAGGAACAGTTGAACTGCTACTTCATTTACTGCATTCATCACAACAGGTAAAGTCCCACCTACTTCGATTGCACGATATGCAAGTGCTAGACATTTATAGCGTTCTAAATCCATTTTTTTGAAATCAAGCGTGCCAACTTGTGCTAAATCTAGTCGTTCGGCATTACGCGGTTTGCGATCTGGATAGCTGAATGCATACAAAATTGGCATACGCATATCTGGTGTCCCTAGTTGCGCAATAACACTTGTATCGTTAAATTCAACCATAGAATGTATAATACTTTGTTTATGTAATATTGTTTCAATCTTCTCGATTGGCAGGTCAAATAACCATTTTGCTTCGATAACCTCTAAGCCCTTATTCATCATCGTCGCACTATCTATCGTTATTTTCTTACCCATTGACCAGTTGGGATGATTTAATGCATCTTCAAGCGTTACATCTTTTAACTGTTCACGCGTCTTATCTCTAAAAGATCCGCCACTAGCTGTAATAATCAGTTTTTCAATATTTTTATGATTTTCACCGTTTAGACATTGAAATATTGCTGAATGCTCAGAATCTACAGGTAATATGTTTACACCCTTTTCTCTAGCACGCTGCATAACAATCTCTCCTGCAACAACAAGCGTTTCTTTGTTAGCGAGGGCAATATCTATGCCGTTATCAATGGCGTGTAATGTAGGCTTTAACCCTACACTCCCTAAAATAGAATTGAGTAATATATCATTTTTTTCATAACCTGCAACCTTTAATAAACCTTCATCTCCAAATACAACTTCAATCTGTTTCCCTTTTAAATTAAGTTTATTTAAATCAGATTCATTTTGAATACAGCAAATATCCGGTTCAAATTCATCGATAATGTTCTGTGCAACTTCTACTGATTTACCAACTGCAAAACTTACGAGTTTAAAGCTATCCGAATGCTCACGAATGATGTCTAACCCTTGCATTCCAACAGAGCCACTTGCTCCTAATATTCCTATATGTTTCATGACTTCACCTTATTCTAAAATATATTAGTTTAATTCTATCATAAAATAAAATGAACACCTACTTTATACTTTTAAAAAGAAAAACACGTAGCATTTATATCTACGTGTTTATTACTGAAAATTAATAAGAAATATATTCATCAAAGGTAATACAAAGATAAATGAATCAAATCGATCTAATATACCACCGTGACCCGGTAATAAGTTTCCAGAGTCTTTCACATCAAAATGTCGCTTTAATGCAGATTCCACTAAATCACCTAACTGGCCGAACATACTGAATAACCACGTTACGAGTATTAATGGCATAATAGAAAGTGGCATATCATAGTTTATGCTGAAGATGACTGCAATAATCGTACTACATGCAATACCGCCGACAAAACCTTCAATTGTTTTGTTTGGACTAATCTCCGGCCATAATTTATGTTTACCAAATAATCTTCCAAAAATATATGCGCCAGTATCTGTGACCCAGACAACTAATAATGCATATAATATAAAGACTAATCCATTCTCTGCTGCGCGTGTTTCATAAAAATACATAAAGCCAATACCGATATATGCAACTGCCAGCATACAAAACGCAGCATCTACAAAGTTAAAGCGGTTTTTAGACATTACGGTATAGCTCAGCATAATTAAACTCATTATTGTCAAGAATGGTACTTGGTAATCTAAGGAAACAAGATCACTTTTTTGCGGCGACATAATTAAACATAAAGCTACTACACTAAATATACCAGGCAATGAATAGAGCTTAATATTTTTCATATTTAATACTTCTTTTAATGCAACAATTGCTAATAAATATGCCATTATCAGTAATGGTAACTGGCCATATATAACAACAGGTAAGAAAATTGCCATAGCAATGATTGCTGTTATTGTTCTCGTTTTCATTATTTACTCCTTATAATCCACCGAAACGTCTATGTCGGCTATGGTATTCTTCTATACAACGATCCAGTGCTTCTGCATCGAAATCAGGCCATAAAGTGTCTTCAAATACAAATTCACTATATGAGGATTGCCAGATTAAAAAGTTACTTAATCGCTCTTCTCCAGATGTTCTTATCAATAACTCAGGATCAGGTATATCTTTTGTAAATAAATAATCTGCAAAAGTATCTTCATTAATTTCACTTAAATCAATCTGGTTATCTTTATATCGTTCAGCAATTAACTGTACTGCAGATACAATTTCTTTACGTCCACCGTAGTTTAAAGCAAAGACTAATGTTAAACCACTATTATTTTTCGTTTTTTCTTTTGCTTCAAGTACAGCTTTACGCGTATGGTCAGGAAGCTGATCGATAAAGCCGATTGTTTCTACTTTTACATTTTTCTCAATCAGTTCCGGTAAAAATGTTGAAAGAAAATCACCTGGTAATTTCATTAGATAATTTACTTCATCTTTAGGTCGTGACCAGTTTTCTGTAGAAAAAGCATAGAGTGTTAAATAATTAACACCTATATCACTTGCGTGTCTCGTTATTGCTTTAACAGTCTGCATCCCTTCATAATGCCCTTTAATTCGTGGCATATTGCGCTGTTTTGCCCATCTTCCGTTACCATCCATAATAATTGCAATATGCGTTGGAACGGCTTCTGCAGATACTTGTGTTTGTTTATTATTCTTATCTATATTTCTTTTTTTATTATTTCTTTTAAAGAAAGGAATCATGATGTCCTCCAAATTCAAAACATTATTAATATATTCTATCATAAATCTAACAGAGTGACATGGATATACAGAAAAAAGGACAAAAAAAGACTGAGATAAAGTTACAATTATCTCAGCCTAAATATAAACGATTAAACTTCTAAAATACTGCTTTCTTTTTCAGCTGTTAATGCATCAATCTTTTTAATGTGATTATCTGTTTCAGTTTGCACATCATCAGTAAATGATTTCAAATCATCTTCTGTTAATTCACCGTTCTTTTCAGCTTTCTTTAAAGCATCATTTGCATCACGACGAATATTTCGGATTGCAACTTTAGCATTTTCAGCTTCTTTTTTCGCTTCTTTAACTAATTCTTTACGACGTTCTTCAGTTAATGCAGGTACTGTAATACGGATTACGTTTCCATCTGAAGTAGGATTAACACCTAAGTTTGCCATATTAATTGCTTTTAAAATATCATCGATTGAAGTTTTATCATATGGTGTTACAAGTAACATTCTTGGTTCTGGTACAGAGATACCAGCTAATTGTTGAACAGGAGTATCAGCACCATAGTAGTTTACAGATACGCGTTCTAATAAATTCGCATTTGCGTGTCCTGCACGAATACCAGCAAATTCACGAACTAGGCTTTCAATACTTTTTTCCATTTTAGACTTTAAGTCATTGATTATTTCAGTCGTCATTATGAATCTCCTTTTATATCATTGATAATTTAATTATACCAAATTATTTCGTAATCGTCGTACCAATTTCTTCACCCATAATTGCACGTTTAATATTGCCATCCTCCATAATAGAAAATACAACTAAAGGAATATCGTTATCCATACAGAACGAGCTTGCAGTAGAATCCATTACTTGTAATCCTTCCTGCAACATTTGGATATATGTTAATCTTTCATACTTAACTGCATTCGGATCTACTTTAGGATCTGCAGAATAAACACCATCTACATTATTTTTACCCATAAGAATGACATCAGCTTCCATTTCAGCTGCACGTAAAGCTGCTGTTGTATCTGTTGAGAAGTAAGGATTACCGATACCTGCTGCAAATATTACAACACGGCCTTTTTCTAAATGACGAATCGCACGACGTCTAATATACGGCTCAGCAACTTGTTTCATTTCGATTGATGTTAACACGCGAGTATCACAGTCTAATTGTTCTAATGAATCCTGCAGGGCTAAAGAATTCATTACCGTTGCAAGCATACCCATGTAGTCAGCTGTACCTCTGTCCATACCTAAGTCACTACCTGTTTTACCGCGCCAGATGTTACCTCCGCCAACGATAACTGCAACTTCACAATCCATTTTAGCAACTTCTGCTACTTGCTCAGCAATACTTTTTATAACGAAAGGATTGATACCAAAACCAGTTTCTCCAGCAAGTGCTTCTCCACTTAATTTTAATACGACACGTTTGTATTTAGATAATTCTTTCATTTTATTAACTCCGCCCTCTCAATGATATTAATGCTCAGTTTCATCGTTTATTAACTCAAAAAACTGCATTAATTTAAATTCTATTATACACAAAACTATAAGTATTATACCAATAAATAAATATGAATGAAAAGAAAATCAGAATAAACCTTACATTTATTCAATATGTATAAAAAAAGACACCGAAGTGTCTTTAATTCATATTATTTACCCATTTGTCCCATTACTTCATCAGCAAAGTTATCTTGACGCTTCTCGATACCTTCTCCAACTTCATAACGTACGAATGATTTTAAAGTGCCACCTTTAGATTTTAAGAATTCAGCAACTGTTTGATCTGGATTCTTAACGAATGGTTGGTCAACTGCACAAATTTCTTCTAAATATTTACGTAGACGACCTTCAACCATTTTTTCTACGATATTTTCAGGTTTACCTTCATTTAAAGCTTGTTGTTTTAATACTTTCTTTTCGTGTTCTAATTCTTCAGCAGAAACTTGTTCACGAGATACGAATTTAGGGTTTAAAGCAGCGATATGCATCGCAACGTCTTTAGCACCTTCAGCGTCAGTTGAGTTTTCAACTAAAGCTAATACACCGATACGTCCACCCATGTGTAAGTATTCACCGAATGTATCTGCATCTGTTTTAGATACTAATACGAAACGACGTAAAGTTAATTTTTCACCGATAGTAGAGATTGCTTCGTTCATTTTAGTATCGACAGTTTTACCTGCTTCGATTTCAGAAGTCATTAAAGCATCTAAATCTGCAGGTTTTGTTGCTAAAATGTGATCAGCGATTTCTTTAACTAAAGCTTGGAAGCCTTCATTACGTGCAACGAAGTCAGTCTCAGAGTTTAATTCTAATAATACTGCATCGTTTCCTTTAGAAGCTACAAAAGTAGTACCTTCTGCTGCGATACGGTCAGCTTTCTTAGCTGCTTTAGCAATACCTTTTTCACGTAAGTAATCAACAGCTGCGTCGATATCTCCGTTTGTTTCAGTTAATGCTTTTTTGCAGTCCATCATACCTGCGCCTGTTCTTTCACGTAATTGTTTAACTAATTGTGCTGTAATAGCCATTATATAATACCTCCAAAGAATTTGTGTTTTTACAATATAATAATACTAAACTCAAGCGAAAAACGCTAAAGTAAAGTATTAATTCTTAAAAAAAGTGATAAATGTTATACACTTATCACCTTCATTTTAAAACTTATGCTTCTGTAGTTTCTGTTGCTTCTGCAGCAGGCTCTTCAGCAGTTTCAGTTAAATCGATATTTTGTTCAGCAGCTACTTCTTCATTAGAAACGCCTTGACGTCCTTCTAAGATAGCATCTGCCATTTTACCAGTTAATAATTTAACGGCACGGATTGCGTCATCATTTGCTGGGATAACATAATCGATTTCGTCTGGATCACAGTTTGTATCAACGATACCAACGATAGGAATGTGTAATTTTTTAGCTTCAGCTATCGCGTTACGCTCTTTACGAGGGTCAACTACGAATAATGCTGCAGGCATTGATTTCATTTCACGAATTCCGCCTAAGAATTTGATTAAACGATCATATTCTTTTTTAAGTTCAACAACTTCTTTTTTAGGAAGTACGTCGAATGTACCGTCTTCTTCCATTTTTTCAATTTCAGAAATACGTTTAACACGTTTGTTAATTGTTTTATAGTTCGTTAAAGTTCCACCTAACCAACGTTCGTTGATAAAGAATTGACCAGAACGAATTGCTTCGTCTTTGATCGCATCTTGTGCTTGTTTTTTAGTACCTACGAATAATACAGTACCACCTTCTTCAGAAACAGATTTCATAAAGTTGTATGCTTCTTCAACTTTTTTAACTGTTTTTTGTAAGTCGATAATGTAGATACCGTTTCTTTCTGTGAAGATATATTTCTTCATTTTCGGGTTCCAGCGACGTGTTTGGTGACCAAAGTGTACACCAGCTTCTAACAATTGTTTCATTGAGATTACTGCCATTTTATTTTCCTCCTAATTGGTTTTATTCCTCCACTACAGGCAACTTTGGAAACAACTTACGTTGCACCATCCAAAATATTCATCTATAGTGTGTGAATTTGGCTTTTTTCAAGCCATATGTAAATATATCATAAAAAAACACGTTCATCAATACTTTAAATGTAAAATAGTGATGAAACGTGTACCTTTTTTATTTTAATGTGCATTTGCTAATTCTTCTAAGAACTTTTCTTTCTTAATTTTAATAAATGTACCTTTCATTCCTAATGAACGAGATTCAATAACACCCGCAGATTCTAATTTTCTTAATGCGTTAACAATCACTGAACGTGTTATCCCAACACGGTCTGCAACTTTTGATGCAACAAGTAATCCTTCATTAGCACCAAGTTCTTCAAAGATATGTTCAATTGCTTCTTTTTCTGAATATGAAAGTGAACTGATTGCCATATTGATCGCTGCTTTATCGCGGGCAATCTTTTCAATATCCGCATGCTTTTCTCTTAAAATTTCCATACCAACCACTGTTGCAGCATATTCTCCTAATACAAGATCGTTATCATCATAATCTTTGTCTACTCGGCCAAGCACTAAAGTACCTAAACGTGTACCGCCACCCTTAATAGGTATAACGACTGTATTTGACTTTTTAAATAGTTCCTCATTTTCAGGTGGGAAAACTGTTAATTTATTATCTAATGTAATATTGCTTTTAGTAGCATCAACTTCTAGTAATAAATCAACGTATTCTTTTGGGAATTGGCGTTCTTCAAGCATTTTAATGATACGTTCATTTTTTAAAAGTTCATTAACACCAAATCCTAATAATTTACCGCGACGAGACAAGATGAATACATTGGACTGCATCGTCGAACCTAATTGATCGGCCATCTCTTTAAAATCAACTGCTAAACCTTTATGTTCTTGTAATAACTGATTGATTTCACGCGTTCTTTTTAATAATGACATAATGATTCTCCTTTAAAATATATTTTATATTTATTTAATATTTAACTTTTTCATTTAAGGATTCTTATAATATAAATTCACTTAAATCTTTATTTTTAGCAATTGTTCCAAGCTTAGACTCAACATATTGCGCAGTGATTTCAACCGTTGCATGAGGCATATCAGACGCTTCATACGATAAATCTTCAAGCATTTTTTCTAATATCGTGTGCAAACGACGTGCTCCGATATTATCCGTTTCCTGGTTGACATCATATGCAATTTGAGCAAGCTTCTCTATTGCTTCATCTGTAAAGTTGATTGTTACATGTTCTGTCTGCATTAAACTTTCATATTGTTTTAATAGTGATGTTTTCGGTTCTTTTAATATTTTAATAAAGTCCTCTACAGATAGCTTTTCTAATTCAACACGAATTGGAAAACGTCCTTGTAATTCTGGTATCAAGTCACTAGGTTTAGTTACATGGAAAGCGCCAGCACCGATGAATAAAATATGTTCAGTATTAACAGCACCATATTTCGTCTGTACAACACTGCCTTCTACGATTGGTAAAATGTCACGTTGCACACCTTGACGGGAAACATCTGCGCCATGATTACTACCAGCAATTTTATCAATTTCATCGATAAAGACAATTCCCATCGTTTCTACAAGCTGAATCGCTTCATCTTGTACAGACTCTTCATCAATCAATTTCGTTGCTTCTTCATCGATAAGAATTTCACGCGCACGTGATACAGGTAATGTACGTTCTACTTTTTTCTTAGGCATCATCTGACTGAACATATCCTGCATGTTATCCTGCATGCCGTTCATTCCAAACATACCCAAACCTTTCATTTCCTGTTCTACTTTAATCTTTACGGTCTCATCTTCTAATTGACCTGCCAAAAGTCTTTCTCTAATATCTTTTCGTTTAAGTTTTACATTTTCATCAGGTACATCTTCAACTTCTTCTTCCTGTTGTATCGTTTGATTAAACAACATTTCAAAAGGATTAGAAGATTGCTTTTCTTTTTTCTTCATTGCTGGTGCTAATAATTTTATGAGACGTTCTGTTGCATTTTTTTCTGCTTCAGTACGCACTTCATTTTTCATTCTATTTTTAATTAATCGTACACCGTTTTCGGTTAAATCACGAATCATGCTTTCTACATCACGACCTACATACCCAACTTCTGTATACTTTGTTGCTTCTACTTTGACAAATGGTGCACCAACTAGGGTCGCCATACGTCGTGCAATTTCTGTTTTACCGACACCAGTAGGTCCAATCATAAGAATATTTTTCGGAATAATTTCTTTTTGCATGGTTTCATCTAAAGCCATACGACGATAACGATTGCGTAAACTGATCGCAACTTTTCTTTTAGCATCAGCTTGTCCTACAATATGTTCATCAAGACTTGCAACAATTGCTTTCGGTGTTAAATTATTTTTATCCAAGTTTAACCCTCCAACTATAATTCTTCAACGATAATATTATGGTTTGTAAACACACAAATATCTGCAGCAGTTTCAAGAGACGCCAACGCAATTTCCTTTGCACTTAAATGACTAGCATGATTTTTCAAAGCGCGTCCTGCGCTAAGTGCGTAATTGCCTCCAGAACCAATTGCGATAATATCGTCATCTGGTTGTATCACTTCACCAGTCCCACTAACAACTAGTAATTCATTTTTATTCATCACGATTAACATTGCTTCCAATTGTCGTAACATTTTATCGCCACGCCATTCTTTAGCAAGTTCCACTGCTGCACGTGATAAATTGCCATTATATTCATGTAATTTCATTTCAAATTTTTCAAACAATGTAAATGCATCTGCTACACTTCCTGCAAAACCGGCAACTACTTCATCATTAAATAATCTTCGCACTTTGCGTGCAGTTTGTTTCATGATAACTTGTTGACCGAGTGTGACTTGTCCATCACCACTCATAGCACATTGATTATTATGACGTATTGCAAATATCGTTGTAGCATGTAATTGGTTATTCAAAATATCAGCTCCTTAAGCTCTAGGATGTGCATTTAAATAAGATTTTCTGAGATGTTCTTTTGTGACATGTGTATACTTTCCAGTTGTAGATAAGTTAACGTGACCGAGTAAATCCTGTACCGTTCGTAAATCTGCACCGTTATTTAATAAATGAGTGGCAAATGTATGTCTCAATTTATGTGGATGTATTTCACTCGGTCCAGATGCTCTCTTTACGATTTGGTCTAAGACATAACGAACGCCCCTTTCAGTTAACGGGGCATTTCTGTTATTTATCAATAAATAATCATGATCAATTTTACGGGTTTCTCTCAATACAAGATAATCTTCAATGGCACTTTGTGCAAATGCACCATATGGCACTATTCTTTCTTTGTTCCCCTTACCTCGAACTTTTAGCATCATCATTTGCTGGTCAAGATCCGTAAGTTTAAGATTCGTTAATTCTGCCGCCCGTATACCTGTGGCATAAAGTAATTCCAAAATTACTTTATCACGCGTATATAAAGGTTTCGATGTGTCGATCGCTTCAAATAATTGCGCCATCTCTTCTTCATAAAAAAATTTAGGTAAATATTTTTCTTGTTTTGGATGAACGAGCTGATTAAAAGGATTAACTTTTTCTGAATCCTGATATAAATATTTATAAAATGACCTTAATGATGAGATATGTCTGGAAACAGTCGTTCTTTTAAGTCCTCTGTTATACATGTGGACTAAATAATTTCTCGCATCTCGATACTCAAAAATTGATATCGTTAAACATTCTTTTTGTAAAAAGATTAAAAAATCCTGTAAATCATTTTCATAGGCAGCAATCGTATGCTCTGAAAAGTTACGTTCTTGTTCTAAATATTTAAGAAATACTTTAACTTCAGTGTTTATCATACTTTCACCCCTATTTATCTGAATTGTAACACAATTCATTTTTATTTTGAAATGATTTCTATCAATAAATTAAAGTGTTACTTTAAAATGTTCTAAAGTAGTTAACGCACGATCAGCAAGTGCTTCATAACGCTCTTTTTTATCTTTTATACGTGTATCTAAACTTGGCAGAAGTCCAAAGTTGGCATTCATCGGCTGAAAGTTTTTACTGTTCGTATGCGTAATGTAATATGCCATTGAACCGATTACTGTTTTTTCAGGAAATAAAACAGGAGCTGCACCACTAATATGCTTAGCCATATTTATACCTGCAACTAATCCACTCGCTGCTGATTCCACGTATCCTTCAACGCCAGTCATCTGGCCAGCTAAAAATAAATCATCGTTTCCTTTGAATTGATATGTCTGTTGTAAATTAGTCGGTGAATTAATAAATGTGTTACGATGCATAACGCCATATCTGACTACTTCCACATTTTCTAAACCTGGAATTAACTTTAATATTTCTTTTTGTGCACCCCATTTAAGATGTGTCTGGAAACCTACAATATTATACAAAGTTCCAGCAGCATCATCCTGACGTAATTGAACAACTGCATATGGTCGTTTTCCCGTTTTAGGATCTTCTAACCCAACAGGTTTCATTGGTCCAAATAATAAAGTTTTTCGACCGCGTTTAGCCATTTCTTCAAATGGCATACAACCTTCGAAATAAATTTCTTTTTCAAATTCTTTTAATGGAACAACTTCTGCTTCAAGTAATGCATCATAGAATCTATTAAATTCTTCTTCTGTCATCGGACAATTTAAATAAGCAGCTTCACCTTTGTCGTAACGTGACTTTAAATAAACTTTTTCCATATTAATTGAATCCTTTTCAATGATAGGAGCAGCCGCATCATAAAAATAAAGATGTTCTTGTCCAGTTAAGCGTTGGATATCTTTACTCAAGTTTTCAGTCGTTAAAGGACCGGTTGCAATGATGGTTGGACCGGCAGGAACACTCGTTATTTCTTCATTGATTACTTCAATATTCGGATGATTTTTTAAAGTGTCAGTAATATATCCACTGAATTCATGTCGATCAACAGCTAATGCACCTCCTGCTGGAACTGAAGCATTATCGGCAGCTTTAATTACTAATGAATCCAGGCGTCTCATTTCTTCTTTTAATACACCTACTGCATTTGTAAGTGCGTTGCCTCGTAGTGAATTAGAACATACTAACTCTGCAAATTTATCTGTATGATGTGCCGGGGTCTGTTTGACTGGGCGCATTTCATATAATTTAACTTTAACGTCTCGTTTTGCTAATTGATATGCAGCCTCAGAACCTGCTAAACCTGCACCAATGATATTTACTGTCTTCATTTTATTCCTCCTCTAAGTCCTACCCGATTGTAATATATTTTCACATTTTTAAAAAGAGATTTATCTGAATTTATTATAAATTTGTCTAATTCTTAATAGAAAATTTACAAAGACAAAAAAATGTGCACATCTGTATTTTTGATGTGCACATTTTTTATTGTGCTTTCTCGTCGTAATCACAATTTGTACATACGACTTGCGTTTGCTTGCCTTTTTTACGTTCTACAAGTTGAGTATCACATTTCGGACATTTACGTGCGATCGGTTTATCCCATGATAAGTAATCACATTCCGGGAAGTTACTGCAACCATAAAAGATTCTATTCTTCTTCGATTTACGTTCTACGACTTCACCATCGTTACATTTAGGACATGGTACACCGATTGTCTTGACAATTGCTTTCGTGTTACGACAATCAGGAAAATTTGAACATGCCATAAATTTTCCGTATCTACCCATTTTATAAACCATAGGTGAACCACATTTTTCGCAATCTTCACCTGCTGGCTCATCCTTGATTTCAATTTTTTCCATTTCTTGTTCTGCACGATCAACATGTGTCTTAAAGTCACCATAGAAAGTTGAAATAACTTTTTTCCACTCTATCTCTCCGTTCGCAACTCTATCAAGAAGCGTTTCCATATTTACTGTAAAATCAACATCAATAATCTCCGGAAAGTATTCTTTTACAGATTCATGAACGATTTGTCCGAGTTCTGTCGGATAGAATTTTTTCTGATCAACTTTAACATAGTTACGTTTTTGAATCGTATCAATCGTCGGTGCATATGTAGATGGTCGACCGATTCCTTTTTCTTCTAAAGTTTTAACAAGACGCGCTTCAGTATACCGTGGCGGTGGCTGAGTAAAATGTTGATTTTCTTCAATATTTACTGCTTTTACTTTATCGCCGACATTCAGTTCAGGTAATCTGTTTTCGTCTTCCTCTTTATCTTCATCATTACCTTCAACGTATACACTCATAAACCCTTTAAATTTAATCGTCTGACCATTCGCACGGAATTTAATATTATCCTGAACAAGGTCGACGCTTACAGTATCAATAACAGCTGGCGCCATTTGGCTTGCCATAAATCGTTCCCAAATTAATTTATATAGTCGAAGCTGGTCTCGTGATAAATAAGCTTTCATTTCAGTCGGTGTTCGAAGTGCTGAAGTTGGACGTACTGCTTCGTGAGCATCTTGTGCACCGCCTTTAGCGCTCGCTTTTCGTTTAGATAAATATTCTTTACCAAACTTTTCTTCAATGTAGCCAGCAGCTTCAGTTTTTGCTGTATCAGAGATACGTGTTGAATCCGTACGCATATACGTTATTAAACCTACAGTACCTTGCTTCTTAAGGTCTATCCCTTCGTATAATTGTTGCGCCAACATCATCGTTTTACGCGCTTTAAAGTTGAGTTTACGTGCAGCTTCCTGTTGCAAAGAACTCGTTGTAAAAGGCAAAGCAGGATTTCTCAGTTTTTCTTTCTTAGTAACATCCATTACCTCAAACATATCCGTCTTTAACTGACTAACAATCGCTTTAACATCTTGATCGTTCGTTAGCTTTTTCGGTTTGTTTGATTCATGCAAAAACTTTGCTTTAAATTCTTTATTTTTAAATGAAAATAATCCATCAATTGTCCAGTATTCCTCGGGTTTAAAAGCATTAATCTCTTCTTCTCGATCGATGATGAGTTTCAATGCAACAGATTGAACGCGACCAGCAGATAGACCTTTCTTAACTTTTTTCCATAATACAGGCGAGATATTATAACCAACGAGACGGTCTAATACACGTCGCGCCTGTTGGGCATCAACTAATTCATGCTTAATCTCACGTGGATTTTTAAAGCTTTCTTTAACAGCATCTTTAGTTATCTCATTAAATACAACGCGAGATTTTGCTGATTGATCTATATCTAAAATATGTGCTAAATGCCAGGCAATCGCTTCCCCTTCGCGGTCCGGGTCACTTGCGAGATAAACGTTCTTCGCTTTTTTCGCATGTTTTTTTAAATCCTGTACAACAGGACCCTTACCGCGTATCGTGATATATCTTGGTTCAAAATTGTTTTCAGTATCCACACCCATTTGACTTCTAGGTAAATCCCTAACATGTCCCATCGATGCAACAACTTTAAATTTTTTTCCTAAATATTTCTCAATGGTTTTTGCTTTTGCAGGCGATTCTACAATGACGAGATTCTCTGCCATTTTGATATCCCCCTTTTGTTTTAAAACTGTTTTGCTTTTCAATGATAAATAATATACGTTTCATTTCTATCTTGTCAAATTTTATTTCTAAATTCATACTAAAATAAAAATATAATCAATAAAATAGATGATAAAATTTCTAAAAAATTATAATTATAATAGAAGAAACTCATCTATATAAAATCTTCTAAAATATCTTCTACTTGAACAATTATTTTAGCACCTTCAGCAATCTTTTGATTACAACCTTGAGAAAGTTTTGAAGTTATCTTGCCAGGCAAGCAGTACACTTCTCGATTTTGATCTATTGCCTGGTCACACGTTATTAAACTACCGCTTCTCAATTGTGCTTCAGTAATTAAAACACCTTGAGATAATCCACTAATAATTCTATTTCGTTCAGGAAATTGAAATTTAGCAATCTGTGTTGTCGGATAATATTCGCTTATAACAAGATGATGACATTCCATATTGCGTCGTAATAACGTCACCTCTTCAGGATAATAAAAATCATGACCAAAACCAAGAACTCCAATGGTTTTGCCGCCATGATAATTTGCAGCTAAATGTGCATCACTATCTGCACCTTTAGCTAAACCACTTACAATTGTAATATTATGTTTCACTAATTGCGGCATAAAATGATCTATCACTTCTGACGAATAATCTGTTCTATTACGACTACCGACAATCGCTAAAAAATACTTACGCGATAAAATAGAAATGTCCCCTTTACAGAAAATCAAAAAGGGAAAATCATGAACTTGTTTTAATAAATATGGATATTGATCAGAATTGTAAAATACAGGTGTAATAAAACGGGATGATAAAGCGTGGTGTATTTCCTCAATACTAAGTGAATTGAATCGTAGAATTTTTATATATAATTTATTATCCCGATTAAGTAAATTATTTAATATCGGAAAGACACGTTTATAATGTAAATCAAATGTATTAAAGTTCTGTTTTATTTTATGAAGTTGTTGCGTCGTAAATCCAGATGCGATGAGCCTTAATATGATTTGCTCTTCATGTGAATAATTCATTTTTATCACCTCAAACATTACAATAATTGTTTGATATTAACTCATTGTTAAATTAATTCATAATATTATTGAGATTTAATAAAAATTTTAGGATTAAAATATTTTCCTACTCTTTTATTTCATAATATATGTAAAAAATTATCACTTATTTTCTAATATTGTAATATCCCTAATTGATTTATTTAGTACATATTATTGAAACATTTTCTCCTGAATTTCTCTAAATAAAAAAGCCAAGACCCTTAATTGAGTCTCAGCTTACTAACATTTATTATTTAACTGTTAAACATTTTTCGTATAACCCATCTTCTTCTTTAATGCGTTCTACTAATGTTGAACCGATATCAGATGGTGTTGCTGCTGTTTTAATACCACAAGCATTCATTGCTTTAATCTTCTCTGCAGCCGTACCTTTACCACCAGAGATGATTGCACCAGCATGTCCCATACGTTTTCCTGGAGGAGCTGTTTGCCCACCGATAAATCCTACAACTGGTTTTGTCATATTGGCTTTAACCCATTCAGCAGCTTCTTCTTCTGCTGTTCCACCGATTTCACCAATCATAACAACAGCTAATGTTTCAGGGTCATTATTAAATGCTTCTAACGCATCGATGAAGTTTGTACCGTTTACTGGGTCTCCACCAATACCTACTGCTGTTGTTTGACCAATACCTAATTGTGTTAATTGATGCACTGCTTCATATGTTAATGTTCCAGAACGACTTACAACACCAACATGTCCTTTTTTATGGATGTAACCTGGCATGATACCAATTTTACATTCGTCAGCTGTAATAACACCTGGACAGTTAGGTCCAACTAAACGTGTTTTCTTGCCTTGCATATAACGTTTAACTTTAACCATATCTAATACTGGAATGTGTTCAGTGATACAAATTGCTAAATCTAACTCTGCATCTACACATTCTACGATTGCATCAGCAGCAAATGGTGCTGGTACATAAATTACTGAAACTGTTGCGCCAGTTGCTTTAACTGCCTCTTCTACTGTATTGAATACTGGTACGCCTTCAACTTCCATACCGCCTTTACCAGGTGTAACACCTGCAACGATTTTTGTACCATATTCGATCATTTGTTTTGTATGAAATAATGCTGTTGATCCTGTTATACCTTGTACGATTACTTTCGTGTCTTTATCAATAAATACTCCCACGTTTATCCCCGCTTCCTATTTAGCTTCTTTTACTAATTCAACGATTTTTTGTGCACCTTCAGCCATTGTGCTAGCTGAAGTAATTGCTAATCCAGAATTGTTTAGAATTTCTTTACCTTGTTCAACGTTAGTACCTTCTAAACGTACAACTAATGGAATCGTTAACTCTAATTCTTTCGCCGCAGCTACAACACCTTCAGCGATAATGTCACATTTCATGATACCACCAAAGATATTTACAAAAATACCTTCAACTTTTTCATCACCTAAAATGATTTTGAAAGCTTCAGTAACTTTTTCTTTCGTAGCGCCGCCCCCTACATCCAAGAAGTTCGCAGGATTTCCGCCGAAGTGGTTAATTGTGTCCATTGTAGCCATCGCAAGACCCGCACCGTTAACCATACAGCCAATATTTCCATCTAAAGCAATGTATGATAAATCATATTTAGATGCTTCGATTTCTTTTGGATCTTCTTCGTCTAAGTCACGTAATTCAACCACGTCTTTTTGACGGAATAAAGCATTAGCGTCGAAGTTAATTTTAGCATCTAAAGCTAGCACGTCGCCAGAACCTGTTGTAACTAATGGGTTAATTTCAATGATAGATGCATCTTTTTGGATGAATACATCATATAATCCCATCATAATTTTAACTGCTTTATTTACTGATTCTTTAGGAATATTAATGTTGAATGCTAAACGACGTGCTTGATAAGGCATTAATCCTACTACAGGATCGATGACTTCTTTGAAGATTTTTTCAGGAGTAGCTTCTGCTACTTCTTCAATTTCAGTTCCACCTTCTTCAGATCCCATTAATACAACTGAATCTGTTGCACGGTCTAATACAAAACCTAGGTAGTATTCTTTTTGAATGTCGCAACCCTCTTCAATTAAAAGGCGTTTAATTTCTTTACCTTCAGGGCCAGTTTGATGCGTAACTAAAACTTTGCCTAATAATTCTTTAGCATAGCTTTCTACTTCATCTAATGATTTAGCAATTTTAACGCCGCCCGCTTTACCACGGCCACCAGCGTGAATTTGAGCTTTAACAACATACACGCCTTCTGTTAAACCTTTTGCTACTTCAACTGCTTCTTCAGGTGTATATGCAACTGAACCGTTCGGTACTGCTACACCCATCGAGCGAAAAATTTCTTTCCCTTGATACTCATGGATATTCATCTTCCATCCTCCTAGATTGCACAATTATTTATGTTACGTTTCAATTATAGAAAATGTAAGCGCTATTGTAAACTGAATAAACCTAAAAAGAAACGTGTTTTCACTCAAATTTTTCAAAAATGAGTAAAAACACGTTTTAAGTAACGTTTAAATCAAAAATTGCGTGTTACCATCGATTTAATTGGTTCAAATGTTTTTCGGTGAATTGGTGTTATGCCATAAGTCACTAAACCTTCCAAATGTTTCTTCGTACCATAGCCTGCGTTATTTTCAAAATCATAACCTGGATAGGTTTCAGCTAATTCTACCATTAAACGATCACGGTATTCTTTTGCAATAACACTCGCTGCTGCAATTGAAATACTTGTGCTATCACCTTTTATGATGGACTCTTCTATTAATCCAGTCTGTAACTTCATCGCATCAATTAACAGCACATCAGGTGTTACAGGTAATCCTTCTATCGCACGCAACATCGCTATTTTTGTCGCCTCATAAATATTTATAGCGTCAATTTCTTCTACCGTCGCAATACCGATTGCATAAGTCACATTTTCCAGTAATTCTGCTTCCACTTTAGCACGATTTAATTTTGACATTTGCTTAGAATCATTTAGTCCGTAAAATGCATGATGCTCATTGAGTATAACAGCACATGCTACAACAGGTCCTGCTAACGGTCCACGCCCTACTTCATCAATACCGGCTATAACTTTCCCTGGATATTTATTTTCATATAAAAGCATCTCATTATATTGTTTAATTAATTGCTTCCCTTTTTCATAAATTTTGTGTTGCTGTGTTTTAATTTTTATAGCACCAGCTCTTGTCTCATTTTCAAAGAAAGCATCAAGTTCACTTTCAGGAATTGTTTGTATCATTGATTTTAACTGGGCGATATTATAGTCATTACTCTTCATCTTTATCCTCTAATAAATCAAGTGAATCAAACGTATATTTACCGATTTTCTCATTACGTATATCACGAATAATCAATTCAACAACACTTTCATAATCAATTTCATTACCACGTAATTTCATTCCACGAGACTTTCCGATAGCATCGAATACTTCAACATAGGGTGTACCCGCTTCAACCTTGATATTATAATGTTTATTCAGTGTTTGGAGATCATGTTGTTGTAAAAACTCAATCCCATATATCGCGACCTCATCTAAATGAACGATACTATCTTTAATAGCACCGGTTAAACTTAATTTTTTACCGACAAACTGATCTTCAAACTTCGGCCAGAGTATACCTGGCGTATCAAGTAATTCTAAACTAGTTCCTACCTTTATCCATTGCTGCTTTTTAGTAACACCCGGCATATTGCCCGTCTTAGCGATTGTTTTCTTTGCTAAACGGTTAATCAGCGTTGACTTACCAACATTGGGGATACCTACTATCATCGCACGTATTGCACGTGGTCTTAAACCTTTCGCTCTCATACGATCAAATTTTTCTTTCGTTACAATTTCTGCAGCTTTCGTCACTTGCGATAAATTTTTACCGTTCTTACTATCTATTAGCACAGGATAGAAACCCTTATCTTCAAAATAATGCATCCATTGACGCGTCTTATTAAGATCTGCCATATCCATCTTATTCAGTAATACTACACGTGGCTTATCTTTTATTACTTCATCAATCATCGGGTTACGAGATGAATACGGAATACGTGCATCTACAAGCTCAAATACTACATCTACCAGCTTTAATTGTTCGGTTACTTCTCTTCTTGCCTTGGCCATATGACCAGGAAACCATTGAATCGTCATCTATATTATATCTCCCTACTATATATTTAATGATTTAACACGTGAACTTTATTATAATGTCATTATAATATTATATACTATTTTGAAGATATATTTTAAAAAAGAGGCGTACATATGTTAATATCTTTGATTATTCCTATCTACAATGAAGAAAAAAATATTTATAAGCTAGCTGAAACGATTCAGCAAACGATGGATAAACATCATTATCACTATGAAGTAATGCTTGTTAACGACGGTTCAAAAGACCGTTCTTTACAGTTATTAAAAGAAATCGCAGCACAGCATCACAATTTTAAATATATATCTTTTTCAAGAAATTTCGGTAAGGAAGCAGCAATGTTTGCGGGTCTTAAAAATTGTTCAGGTGACTGTGCAATCATTTTAGATGCCGATCTTCAGCATCCTCCAGAATTTATTCCCGAAATGATTGCGGCATATCAAGAAGGATATGATCAGGTCGTTATGCGTAGAGACCGATCCGGAGAGCATCTTTTAAGAAAAATCCCTACTCAAATTTTTTATAAATTAATCAACAGTGCAGTTGACGTTAAATTAACAGATGGTGAAGGAGATTTTCGATTAATATCACGTGATGTGATTGACAGTATCATTTCTCTAGAAGAATATAATCGATTTTCTAAAGGTATTTTTGAATGGGTTGGTTATAACAAAAAAACGATACCATTTAAGAATATTCAGCGTGAATCAGGCCAATCATCATTTTCCAGTCTTAAACTTATCGATTATGCAATTGATGGCATTATCAGTTATAACAATAAGCCACTTAGAATCTGTTTTTATTTAGGAAGTATTACGATGGTGCTATGTTTATTATATATTTTAATGACTTTAATACAGATAATGACACACGGCATTGATGAACCAGGCTATTTCACGATTATTTCATCTGTATTGTTTTTAGGTGCTTTGCAGCTTTTTAGTTTAGGTATCATTGGAGAGTATATCGGCAGAATTTATTTTGAAACGAAGAAAAGACCACATTATATCATTAAGGATACGAATATTAAACGCAGTGCTGGTGAATCAGATGAAAATTAATCCATCATATCACCGATTTATCAAGTTCATTATTGTAGGTATCATCAATACTTTAAACTATTATGTGATATATCTTTTCTTTTTAAAAATAGTGCATGCCAACTATTTATTTAGTCACTTAACAGGATTTATCTGTTCGTTTATTATTTCGTTTTTCCTTAACTGCTACTTTGTCTATAAAGTTAAACCTACATGGCAAAAATTTATAGCATTTCCTTTAACACAGGCTGTCAATATGGGGATTCAGACAGCATTACTGTACATATTCGTTGACATTCTTTCTATCAATAAAGTCTGGGCACCTTTTCCTGCATTGATCTTTACAATTCCAATAACATATATCATTACAACTTATATTTTAACGAAGGAGCAAAAATGAATAACAAAAAATACTCACCACTATTGTTAACTGTAATTGCTTTATTATTAGCTATATTCGGTCATAGTTTTTACATCTACCGATTCTTTAAAGACGGGACTATTTTTACAGGCCCAAATGATGGACTGGAACAAATGTTACCGATGCAACTTTATCTTTATGACAAATTCATCTCCGGCGAATTCTTTTATAATTTAGACTTTGGTCTCGGCGGAGATTATTATACAGATTTAGCTTATTACTATTCTACATCGATTATTTTCTTTATTAATATGCTCGCTGTACGTTTTTTTGATTTATTTTTTAATTTTCAAATAGACACTGTTACTTTCTGGGCTAAAAATGCATTCTTTATTTCGATAGCTAAATCAACAGCTGGCATCTTAGCAAGTTACTATTATTTCAGAAAAATAAAAATGACACCACTGCCTGCATTATTGTCCGGTTTTCTATTCTTAACATCAGCAATATACTTTAGGTTTACATTATACTGGTCATTCTTTAGTGATGTTTTTATTTTCTTACCATTGTTATTACTTGGTATCGAGCGTTACATACAAGATGAGAAAAAAGGTATTTTTATCATCGCTACCGCATGTATTTTTATCAACAACTTCTATTTTGCATATTATCAGGTATTATTCGGATTAATCTATTTTATTCTAAGAAATATCTTCAAAAGTGAGTATGATACAGTTAAACGCGGCAAACAGTGGATTAATTTTGTGATCATGGCTGTGCTTGGATTAATGGTCAGCGCTTTTGCATTTTTTTACGGGGCAAAGAGTTTTCTGCAGAATGAACGTGCGCCATACAACGTAAAAATTCCATTATTCGATCCTTTCGATCAAAATGCAAATATATTTTATGATAATTATCTTGTCATTGTCCTATTTATTACTTTACAGGCATTGCTTACGTTTAAATTCTATAAAAATTATTTCTATCGCTTTTTTGCTATTTTGTCTATTGCTTTGATGTTACTTAGCTTCACACCTTTTATCGACTCGGTATTTAATGGTTTTAGTGCACCTCAAAAACGCTGGCATTATTTAATAACTTTCTTTACGAGTGGCTTAATTGGTTTCTATATAATGAAATTTAAAGAGATTTCAATCCAGAATTACTTATATTCTTTAATTCCGGGATTCGTTATTGTATTTATGAGTCATCATTATATAGATAAAGCTGTAACCTGGGTATGGCTGTTACCTGTTATCGCAATGATTGGATTAATTGTATTGATTGTAAAAGACGATGCAATCAAACAGACTTTTTACTATTTATTGATTGCAATGTTGATTATACTGAACTGGGATATCGTTCGCGTACATAATAAACTCGATAACTATAATCCAGGTATAGATGAGCGTGCAAAGATGAGTTATATCGAGTCTAGTGTTTATGACTCTCCACTGCAAAGACAAATTGTAGATGAACTAAAGAAAAAATTAAAGCCTGGGGAACGTATCGACTGGCGTGTATTAGAACAAGATAATACACCGATGTATCAAAACTTTAACGGGGTTTCATTATATTCAAGTATCTTTGATGGCTCACTTATCGATTTTTACTACAAACAATTAAAAATTAATATTAAAGAAGAGTCATTATCTCGATACTCTACATTTAATTCAAGAAGTAACTTAGAGTCTCTTATGAATATTCGATATTTAGTAAGAAAATCATATCAGACAGATATCCCTGAAAACTTTAAGTTAATTGCTGATAATGAAAAATATAAAATATATGAAAATACTAAAATGATTCCATTCGCTCGAATTACATCAAACGTAGTAAACAGCAAAGATTTAACAACTCCGATAGACAGAGAACATGCAATGATAGATGGTATCGTATCAGATCGTTTAGCAACGAATTATAAGATCAATCCAGCTAAAAATTTATTATCTGAAATGAAAGTCACACCTTCAGGTGCTGCTTGGATTGCTGATAATAAGACATTAAAAGTGAATCCGCCGAGCGGTGGATTAGTAATTGACATCCCAAAAACTTTATTAAAACAGTATAAAGATTTTTATGTAGATATGCATGTACAGTTACAATCACCTGTCACAAATCATCAGATCAATATCAATGGATATGCGAATAATCGACTGTTTCAAACGAGTAAATATCGTACGCATTATGACGATCTAATGTATAGCGTTAAATCACCGAAAAATGGAAAGATATTGATCGGTCTAACTGGCGGGACATATCAATTAACAATTAATGGTATTTACGGAGAAGACTATAAAACTTTATCTAAAGTGAATCAGTCAAACAATTATACGTTTACTGATAAAGGTAATAAAATGACTGTTCAGCTTAAATCATCAAAAGATGGCTACTTAACAGTACCTATCACATATCGTGATGGCATGCGCGCATATGTTGATGGTAAAAAAGTCAATGTCGAAAGAGCAAACTATATTATGAGCGCTGTGAAAGTCGATGAAAATACAAAAACAGTAGAATTTCGTTATACGCCACCATATTTTTATTTGATGGTCGCAATATCACTTTTAGGTATTATTCTTTCTGTGTTGTACACGAGAAATTCGAGTAGTGAAAGGAAGAAGATAAAATATGTTTTCTCAAAAAATAAAAAACAGGAACTGGTCTAACATAAAAATCTTAGGAGTGGCAAGTATATTGTCACTCCTTGCTCATAGTTTCGTCCTTTTCCGTTTATTTAAGGATGGCACCTTATTTACGGGTAAAGGTGATGGTATCGCACAAATGATTCCATTTCAAATGTATTTGTATGACAAATTCACACATTTACATTTCTTTTATGATATTGATTTTGGTATAGGCGGTGACTTTTTTAGAAGTCTTGCTTATTACTATTCAACTGCCCCACTTGCATATTTAAATTTCGCAATCGTGTGGCTTAGTAATATCGTCTTGCCAATAGATACGACTGACCCAGTATTTTGGGCAAAGAATCAATTCGTCATTTCTATCATAAAGCTTACGTTTATTATCTTCACGACGTATAAACTTTTACGCTATTTCAATTTAAATCAACTTTCAAGCTGGGCTGGTGCATTTATATATGGCTGGTCTACAGCATATTTCTTCTTTACATTTACGTGGAGTTTTTTTAGTGATGTGATGCTATGGTTGCCGTTAACTATCTTAGGCATTGAACGTTTCTTTCATGAAAGAAAAATCGGGTTATTTATTGTAGCGATTGCACTCACATTACATTCGAATTTTTACTTTAGCTATTATGAATTTATTTTTGTATTATTCTATTTTCTATATCGCATTATTTATCCAAAAGAGACTGACGTCGTTGAGCGTATACAAAAACTATTATTATTAGCTATAGCCTCAATACTCGGTCTTGGCATAGCGGCTGTAGGTATATTTACAGGAATATCAAGTTATTTGATGAATGATAGAACATTACCACCGATTCAGGTCAAGCCATTTATTGATATGGTAGGTTTCTATAATCTATTCTATGATGGCTATTACGTTGTTATTTGCTTTATCACCGTTCTGGCATTAATGTCATTTAAAATGTATCAATATTATTTGTATCGTCTGTTCGCGACTATTACGTTAATCTTTATGATTTGTTCATTAAGTCCATTATTCGACAGCTTTTTTAATGGCTTTTCAATCGACCAGCGCCGTTGGATTTATCTACTCGCATTTACGTCAGCTGTATTAATTGCGCATTATTTAAATCATTTAAAACACATTGATTTAAAGACTTTTCTAATTTCACTTATCCCGGTGTGTATCATCTATCCGGTATCAATGTATGGTCATGAAAAAGCATTGATGTGGTTATTATTTATTCCAATCATCTGTCTTATGATAGGTTTCTATATATACAATAAAAATAGGATGACATATCAATTATTACATGCAACCATCATTATTATGAATTTAATCTTTGTCTATGATTATGTGACGCAGCAGATGGATACGTTACATCCAGCAAAAGAACATAATATTGATTTCTTAAACTCTGAAAGCTTTAATTCAAAAACACAGCAACAAATGATTAATGACATTAAGAAAGACCAGTTGCCTGGCGAACGCATTGAATGGCAAACCTCGAGCACACATAATACACCAATGTATCAAAAATTCAATGGCATTAAATTATATTCATCAATCTTTGATCAGGACATTTTAAAGTTTTATGATAAAGAACTCAATATCACGATGCCAACAGATAGTAACTCTATCTATTATGGACTTGGAGAACGTGCAAATCTTTATAGTTTATTTAATGTCGATACTACAATTAGAAATACAGAAAGCAGTACGTTACCCTATGGTTTCTCAAAAGATAAAACATACGCTGAGCCAAATGGTACAAAGCAATATATTGTCTATAACAATGAAAATCAACTTCCATTTGTTCGCGTTACAAACAAAGTGTATAATGCACAGACATTAAACACGCCTATCGACCGTGAACATGCGATGTTAAATGGTGTAGTCCTTGATAGTAAAGGCAAAGCAACTATGCTACCTGCCAAAAACTTATTAGACCAAGCTCAAGTGACCTATAAAGATGCAACATTTGATGGTAATAAATTGATTGTTACTCAGGAAAATGGTGGTCCGAGAATACAATTACCTCAAGAAATCGTCGATCAATATAAAGATCTCTATGTCACTTTAAGCATAGAATCAAAAACATTTAAAGACTTTCATTATGTCTGGATCAACGAGATTTATCAATCACGTAAACCTCTTGATGATGACTATCGCCGATTTAATCCAACAATAACATTGAAAGTTAAGTCAAGTGCTTTATTAGAATTAAAACTTAAACCTGGTGAATATCATTACAAACTAAATGGCATCTATGGTGAGGATTATAAAACATTAGCACAAGCAACAAAACAAAAAAATAATCATCAGTTCACACAAGATAAAGATAAGATGATTATTAAACTTGGCAAGCATAACGGTGGTTACGCGGTCATTCCAGTACCTTATTTAAAAGGAATGAATGCAGAAGTAGATGGAAAGACGAGTGAAGTTCAAGAAGGTAACTATTTAATGACAGCTGTCCCGATTGAAAAAGAAACAAAGCAAATCATTATACGCTATACGCCTCCTTATTTTCACTTGATGCAATTTATCTCATTAATATCTATTATTTTAGCTATTCTGTTTGCTAAAGCAGTCTATCACCGTAAATTCTTACATCATAAACGAAATAATATTACTTATAAGGAAGAAGATAAACAGTTTGATCATCATTTAACAACTGAGATGTAAGGAGATGAAATAAGTGAATAACGAAGCAAATCAACACTCAAAAAATTTTTCAAAGAGCATTATTTCAAATTGGTTCTACTACTTTTTAAGTGCATATACTATGTATGCACTTTTCACTCTTTTTACTATTGATTCCAACAATTTATATTTTCATCTGGCACGTCCATATGAGTTCTCAATGGTTTGTCTTTCAGTTTTAGCCCTTGCATTTGGATGTTATTTTATGAATCGTTTCATACCTATCTCTCCATTTGAATTAGCAAGTATATGTTTAAGTGTTTATATGATAAGTGTTTGTTTAAAAGCACCGAGTCCTTTAATCATTGTCGGTTTTCTAGTGATTAGTATCATGATATTTACAAAACTATTATTTGAAAAAAGCATGTTTGCAATATTTATCGGCATTTCATTTATTATTATTATGATTAAAGGCATATTTTTACATGATGTAAATGGTGAAGCTTTACAAAAGTTCAACTATGCTATCACAGAAAAAGAACTTGCTTTAAAAAAAGGTCTGTTAATCGGACTGTATCTGTCAATTTTTACGGCTGGTATACTTTTAATTTTGCAACGTACTCAATTTTTAAATAAACTAAATAATAAAATAAAAATAGAAGCTGCTTTAAAGATATTTGTCATCGTTATGCTTATACTCATTACAAGTTACACATCGATAATTATGATTGGTAAAGAGCTCGTTATGGGTTTTGCAACATATGACAAAGGTTTGTTTACACAAATGTTTGAAAGTATGCGTCAAGGAAGAGGCCCGATGACTTCGCTCGAAAGAGATCAATGGATGTCTCATTTTCATGTGCATATCTCACCAATATTTTATTTAATGCTTCCTTTCTATATACTTTGGCCGAAACCTGAAACGCTGGAATTATTACAGGTGCTTGTTACAATGAGCGGCATTATTCCACTTTACTTTATACTGAAACATTTCCAGTTCAACAAAGTGATACAATCATTATTTTTATTACTATTTATTGTTACACCAACACTTTCAAGTTCTCATTTATACGGCTTACATGAGAACTGTTTTCTTACACCACTCTTGTTATGGCTTATACTGGAAAATTTAAAAGGCTGGACGTATCGTCTGATTATTATTTTAGGATTCACATTACTGATTAAAGAAGATATTATGATCTATATTATTGCGATTGGATTGTATTTTACTTTTCAAAAACAATTCGATATGTCGTCAAAACGTACGTTATTTACAGTGTTAACTCAAATCATTGTGCCAATAGGATACTTTGCTATATGTATGTACTATTTAAATACATTTGGTGACGGTTCAATGACAACGCGGTTCACAAACTTTATGTTGCCAGGTCAAACGGGTCTAAAGGATGTAATTATCAACATATTCACGAATCCAACCTATTTCTTTAGTGCGCTATTTACGTTTAATAAAATCAAATACATCGTTACTTTGCTTTCAATGTATGTATTATTACCACTAATACAGAAACATTGGATCAGTTATATTCTCCTGCTTCCAATGCTGGTCATTAATCTATTAAGTGATTTCCCGTATCAGGCTGACTTCGGCTTTCAGTACCATTATGGAAGTACAGCATTGTTATTGTTTATGACAATACTTGCAGTTAATACATTAGCCAAAAATAGAGATTCAATCAACGAACAGCATGAAAAACAACAATTTGTCTTAATGACAAACGGTCATCGCAAAATCATATTATTATTAACATGTGCATGCATTATGTCAGCGTCGATATTCTTTACATTAATGCATCCATCAACTTACGGTATTAAAGCATATGCTAAACAAAGTACGTATTTTAAAGAAAAAAAGCAAACGTTAAAATCACTGCCACAAAATAAAAAAATATTGGCCTATGGCTTTTATACGACGCAACTTGCTCAAAACAAATATTTATATGATCTTGATTATCATAATGATAAGAAAATAGATACAAATATTGAATATGTCGTTGTACCTAGAGCATTATCAACTGATGGCTCTGCGCAGTCACAGTTAATCGCACAATATATGAAGCATGGTTATAAAGAATACCATTTATCAACACCAGAGATTCTAATATTAAAAAGATAACAAAAAATGCGTGAGTCAAATACGAAATACACCCCTAAAGTTGAACATTAGCAATCAACTTTAGGGGTGTTTATTTTTGAATAATAAAAGCCACTTCATTTCTGAAGTGACTCAAATTATTGCTTCTATTAACGAATTTCTTTAATACGAGCAGCTTTACCACGAAGGCTACGTAAGTAATAAAGTTTCGCACGACGTACTTTACCACGACGTAATACTTCAATTTTCTCGATTTTAGGTGTGTGTACAGGGAATGTACGCTCAACACCAACACCGTAAGAAATCTTACGAACCGTGAAAGTTTCAGAAATTCCGCCACCGCGACGTTTAATGACAACACCTTCGAAAACCTGGATACGTTCGCGAGATCCCTCAACGATACGTACGTGTACTTTTAAAGTATCACCAGGACGGAATGATGGTAAGTCTGTACGCAATTGGTCTTTTGTAATTGCATCGATTAATACATTATTTGACATATTATTCTTCTCCTTCTACCTATGTTCTTAAGGCTCAGCTCAGCGGATCATAGTGATTTATGTGTTTTTCACACTTTTATAATTATACTAGGTTACATAATACAAGTCAATATATTTTTTATATTATCCTACTTATTATCTTTCAATTCTTTTAATATTTTTAAATCTTGCTCGGTTAAAGGATAAGTTTCTAACAAATCTGGACGACGTTCAAACGTTCTTTTTAAAGATGCTTTATGACGCCATTCTGCAATGCGTTTATGATCGCCGCTCATTAATACGTCTGGCACCTTTAACCCTTGAAATTCTGCCGGTCTTGTATATTGAGGATGCTCCAGTAGACCGCTTGAAAATGAGTCATCTTCATGAGATACTTCATTACCCAATACTTCCGGTATTAACCGAACAATCGCATCTGTCATTGTTATCGCTGCATATTCTCCACCTGTTAATACAAAGTCTCCTAAAGAAATTTCATCTGTTACGAGTTCTGTTCGAATACGCTCATCATATCCTTCATAATGACCACAAATAAATACAAGATGGTCTGCATGTGCTAATTCCTCTGCTTTAGCCTGATCAAAACGTTTTCCTTGTGGACACATTAATATGACACGTGTCTTATCAGTTTTGTCAAGATGATCCATCGCATTGAAGATTGGTTCTGGTTTTAACACCATCCCTTGCCCTCCACCATATGGATAATCATCAACTTGATGATGTTTATTGTTTGAATAATCTCTAAAGTTAACAGTATTGAATTGAATGATGCCCTTATCCTGTGAACGTTTCATAATGGAATGATTTAATATATCAAACATTTCTGGAAAAAGTGTTAAATAATCAATTCTCACGATAAGAGACCTTCCATCGCTTCTATTGTAATACGTTTATTTTCAATATCAATTTCTTTTACGACATCTTCAATATATGGAATAAGATGTTCTTTTTCTCCACGAATTACCCAAACATCATTTGCACCTGTTTCAAAAATATCTGTCACTTTACCGATTGATACACCATCATTAAAAACTTCACACCCAATGATATCGCTATAATAATATTCATTTTCTTCTAAAGGAAGTGATGCAGTATCTACATCCTGATAAACATCAAGACCTTTATATTGTTCAACGTCATTAATATTATTAATGCCAACGAATGCGACCATATGAAAGTTCTTATGCACACGATACGACTTAATTGTAAGTTCTACTGTTTCATCTTTAAAAGGAATCAATAATACTTTACCGGGCTGAAACCGTTCTTCAGCAAAATCAGATGCTGATAATATTTTAACCTCACCTTTAACACCATGCATATTTACAATCTTTCCAACATTTACATTCATTAAGAATACCTCCACTCATCCTCATAAAAAAAGAGTACCAAAAATGGCACTCTTAATCAATTTCTACAAACACTTTCTTACTTGACTCGTTATTAGACCCTGAAACGACCGTTCGAATCGCTTTCGCAATACGTCCATGTTTACCTATTACTTTTCCAACATCATCTGAATGTAGAATTAAATGATAGGTAATACTCGTTGCATGTTCTTCTTTTTCAATCTTAATATCTTGCGGATGATCGACGAGTGGTTCAATAATCGTTTGTAATAATTTTTCCATCGGAATTACTTCGCGATTTTTTGGTTATGGAATTTTTCCATGATACCTTGTCCAGACAAGATATTACGTACTGTATCAGTAGGTTTAGCACCTTCTGCTAACCATTTTAAAGCTAACTCTTCATTAACTTTAATTTCAGCTTCTGGTTTAGCAACTGGATTATAAGTTCCGATTGCTTCGATGATACGTCCGTCACGAGGTGCACGAGCGTCTGCTACTACGATACGATA
Organism: Macrococcus epidermidis; assembly: GCF_003259695.1. Lineage (GTDB taxonomy): Bacteria > Bacillota > Bacilli > Staphylococcales > Staphylococcaceae > Macrococcoides > Macrococcoides epidermidis. The sequence goes on along the minus strand of NZ_PZJH01000001.1, from coordinate 639,289 downwards.
GAATGGGTTTCTTTTTGATCCCATACGAGTTAAACGAATTTTTACTGCCATAATTAAATCTCTCCATTTCATAACTTTCTACAAGAATTAATGATAACAGACTCCCTCCAACCTGTAAAGTATTTTTTCTTTACAAAATTATATTTTTTTATCTAAATTCAAAAAAGAATGAAACAGATAACGTTTCATTCCTTTTTTGATTAAAATGGTAAATTCATACCTGCAAATGGATTTTTGCCTTTTTTACCTTTTTTCATTCCGCTAAACTGCTTCATCATTTTCTTCATCTCATCAAATTGTTTAATCAGTTTGTTTACTTCCGATAAACTGCGTCCTGAGCCTTTAGCGATACGTTTTTTACGACTCACATTGATGATTGCCGGATTTTCACGCTCTTCTTTTGTCATGCTTCGAATAATCGCCTGAATATGATCGATTTGCTTTGGATTCATATTCAGCTGATTAACTTGCTTCATCTTATTTGCACCTGGTATCATTTTAAGCAGATCATCTAAAGGTCCAAGTGCTTTCACTTGCTCCAGCTGATCGAGAAAATCATCAAAAGTAAATGATGACGTACGCATCTTTTGTTCTAATTCTTTTGCTTTCGATTCATCAACCTGAGATTGAGCCTTTTCGATTAAGCTTAATACATCACCCATACCTAAAATACGTGATGCCATACGTTCAGGATGGAAAGGTTCTAAGCCGTCCATCTTCTCACTCATACCAACAAACTTAATAGGTTTTTGTGTAACACTTCTAATAGAAAGCGCCGCACCACCACGTGTATCTCCATCAAGTTTAGTTAAGGTAACACCCGTAACATCTAATTGCCCATCAAAACTTTCAGCAACATTTACTGCATCCTGACCGGTCATAGAATCTACAACGAGCATTATTTCATCAGGTTTCGCTACTTCTTTAACATCTACAAGTTCCTGCATCAGCTTTTCATCAATATGCAGTCGACCTGCAGTATCAATAATCACAAAATCAAGATGTTCCTCTTTTGCATGTTGTAATGCGCGTTCTGTAATTTCAGCAGGAGATACTTGATCACCTAAAGTAAATACAGGTATATCGATTTGCTTACCTACTGTTTGTAACTGCTGGATTGCTGCTGGTCTATAAATATCACAGGCAACAAGTAAAGGTTTTTTATTATATTTCTTTCTCATTAATAGTGCAAGTTTCCCTGCAGTTGTCGTTTTACCTGCCCCCTGCAAACCGACCATCATAACTACTGTCGGTGGTTTCTTACTCATATTAATCTGAGTGTTTTCTCCACCCATCAATGTTGTTAATTCATCCTGTACAATCTTAATGACTTGTTGTCCAGGTGTTAAAGAACTCATAACATCTGAACCTAACGCACGTTCAGAAACAGTTGCAACGAACTGCTTTACAACTTTAAAGTTAACGTCTGCCTCAAGCAATGCTAAACGTACTTCACGCATCATCACTTTTATATCCGCTTCAGTAACTTTACCTTTTCCTTTAATTTTCTGCATTGTAGCCTGGAGTCGATCTGATAATCCTTCAAAAGCCATACAATGACCCCCCTCATTCTATTTTCTGTAATGCTTCAATATATTGATTAATCTTATCTTTGTTAATTGTTGCCTTTGCTAATTCAGTATGAATGCTATTAATTAATTGTTGTCTTTGTTCAAATTTTTCATATAAGCCTAGACGCGTCTCATAATCTTCTAATAATTCGTCAGTACGTCTAATATTATCATAAACAGCCTGACGTGACACATTAAAAGTTTCTGCAATTTCAGAAAGTGATTCATCCAGTAAGTAATAACGCTCCAAATAATTACGCTGTTTATCTGTTAATAATGACTGATAAAAATCAAACAAATAATTCATGCGCATCGTTTTAACTAAATCACTACTCATCTCGAGCATCCTTTAAAACTTCTGCTGCTTTGTTTTCTTCATCTGTAGATTGTTCAATCATATCAGCAAATAATCCGTATACATAACTTTCTGCATCAAAAGGTTGCAGGTCATCCAGCTTTTCTCCTAATCCGACAAACTTAACAGGAATGTGTAATTCATTACGTATAGCAAGTACGATACCACCTTTTGCAGTACCATCTAATTTAGTCAATACGATACCTGACACATCTGTTACTTCTTTAAAAGCTTTCGCTTGAACTAAAGCATTTTGTCCGGTCGTCGCATCAAGTGCTAATAATACTTCATGTGGTGCACCTGGTACTGCTTTTGATAATACTTTCTTTACTTTTTCAAGCTCTGTCATTAAGTTCGCTTTATTTTGCAAACGACCTGCCGTATCACAAATTAAAATGTCTGCACCGCGGTTCTTCGCAGCATTTACAGCATCATACATAACAGCTGCTGGATCTGATCCTTCTTTCTGTTTAATGACTTCGACACCAACACGGTCTCCCCATACTTGTAATTGTTCAATGGCACCGGCACGGAAAGTGTCTCCTGCTGCAAGCATTACTTGCTTACCTTGCGCTTTATAGCGGTGCGCGAGCTTACCGATTGTTGTCGTTTTACCAACACCGTTTACCCCAACCATTAAAATAACAGTTAACTCGCCTTCCTGAATATTCATCTTTTGAAGTTCATCGTCTTCCTGCTCGTAAATTTCTACAATTTTTTCAACAATAACTTCACGTAAATCTGCAGTTTCAGTGATATTCTGGCGTTTTGCTTCCATACGTAATGATTCTACAAGTTCCATCACTGTATTAAATCCAACGTCCGCCTGAATTAACATTTCTTCCAATGCCTCGAAGAAATCTTCATCTACAGTACGATACATCGCTAATAAATCATTTAATTTATTCTGGAAGTTTTCACGAGATTTCTCTAAACCTTCTCGGAATTTCGCACCAAGTTGTTGTGATTCCCATTCTTCGAACTCTTCTATAGAGATTAAATCATCATCTTCAAAGTCAAATTCCCAACCAGTAGATTGTTTCTTAGGTGCTGACTTTGTTTCTTGCTGTGGCTGTTCAAATACATCTACCGGTTTATGATCGTACGTTTTCGTTTGACTCTCGCTTTGGGGATCGATATCCTGCGTTCCAATATCATCTAATGGTTGCAGGTCATCTTGTAAATTTTTCGGTTCCTCTTTTGCGACGAATCTATCTTTAAGTTTCTTAAAAAAACTCATTATTTAGTCAGCTCCTTTAGTTTTTTATCATCTAAATCTTTTAAATTCACGCTAACAAGTTGTGTTATTCCAGAGTTTTGCATCGTAACACCATATAAACGATCACTTTTTTCCATCGTACCTTTTCGATGCGTAATTACGATAAACTGCGTATCTTGTGTTAAAGTATTCAGAAAATCAGCAAATCGATTAACATTTGCTTCATCAAGTGCCGCTTCTACTTCATCTAGTATAACAAATGGCGCGCTTCTTGCCTGTAAAATTGAGAATAATAATACAATCGCAGTCAGCGCTCGTTCCCCACCTGATAAAAGACTTAAATTTTGACGACGTTTCCCTGGCGGCTCAACAAATATGTCAATACCCGCAGTGAGTACATCTTCACTTGTAAGTTGTAATAATCCCGTACCTCCACCAAACAACTGTTTGAATATACGTTCAAAGGCACGAGATACAGTTTCAAACGTCTCCATAAAACGAACAGAAACTGTCTCATCCATTTCATGAATAATTGATTCTAAATTTGCTTTCGCTTCTAATAAGTCCGCTTCCTGGTTTGTTAAAAATTCATAACGTTCACCGACTGCCTTATATTGCTCTATCGCATTTAAATTAACATTACCTAGTTCTTCGATAGAAATCTTCGTTAAACGTACACGCTTACGTAGATGTTCTAAATCTGTCTGGAAGACATCCTCTACACCAAGTGTTTCCCAAACATAATCTTTTGCTGATTCAAATGTCATCTGATATTGCTCAAGTAAATGATTAATCAGGTTGTCCAGTAGAACATTTAATCTGGAATGCTTTCCTTTTAATTCACCTACTCCATTCTCAATACCACTAATCTGACGCAATAATTCATTATATTCTTTATCCATATTATCAATGGATGATGCAAGTTCAGATAAATTTTCATCTTCAGTTTGCATACGCGACTCAATTGCTAATTTTTCTTCAGATAATGTTCTTAATGTTTCTTCTTTAGCAATAATCTCCTGCTCAACAGCTGCTACATTTATTTGATTTGCATCCAGATGAAGCGCATCTATTTCAGCTTGTACATCTTTGATTTGAGCTATACGTTCATTTAATATATCAGTTTGATGCGTAATCTTTGTTGTTAATACTGCAAGTTCATTTTTCAAATCATTAATATTATCATTTAATTTTTTTTCAATCGACTTCTTGTCGCTCGCATTATTATTAAAATTTTGAATACGTGCATTTAAATTAACCAGTTCTAATTCGATTGCATTTATCGTTTCGCGATGCACTTTAATAAGCCGTTGTCTAGAAGCAATGTATTCAGACTCTTTCATTAATGATTCCACTTCTTCATGCATCACTTTTAGTCGGCGTTCTTTTGCAGTAGCTTCTTCTAATGACAATTTCAGTTGATGCACATCATCACGCAATGTTTCGCCATCAATACGCAACTGGTTCACTTTCATTTCTTCAGTTGTTATCATTTCTGATAAAGTATCAACCTGCTTTTTAAGTTGCTCTGTAGATGCTCTAAATTCTGCAAGTTGATTTGTTATCACTTGTAAATCATTTCGTGCTGTTAAAGCTTGCGTCGGTTTATTTTTACTTCCTCCAGACATTGATCCGCCTGGATTAACAATATCCCCATCTAATGTTACGATACGATATTTAAACCCGATGGCTCTGGCGATTTCATTAGCATGCTTCAAAGTATCACAAACAAGTACATTTCCTGATACATTATCAATAATTGATTGATATGTTTGCTCTGTGTGAATCAGTTCATTCAGAGTATTAATAAAACCTGGCATATTGTTTACGATTTGACGGACTTCGTGTGTGATTGATCTCGGTTTAATCACTGAGAGCGGTAAAAATGTTGCTCTGCCATACTTTTTATCGCGTAAAAATTGAATTGCTGTACGTCCCGCCTGTTCATCATCTACGATAATATGTTGTAAGCTAGCACTAAGTGCACTATCTAACGCATCATTATATTGTGCATCTATTTCAATGACATCTAATACAGTAGTGTGGATACCATTTAATTGATCTTTATGCTTCAACAATATACGTACGCCTTGATAATAGCCTTGATACTCTTCCTGCATTAACGTTAAACGTTCTCTTTTACGCTCTAAATCTTCAATATAACGGCGTGCTTGTGAATATTTTTCGCGCACGGTATTATATTCTGCTTTCCTGGATTCTATATTAGAAAGAGCCTGTTTATATTCTTCTCGCAATTTATCAAGGTCATTTGTCTTGGATGTAATTGTATTGTTCAAATGTCCTATTGTTTGCTGAATTGCTTCAAAGTCTTGTTCTACATTATTATTGACAGTTTGTTGTTTCGATTGTTTCTGATTAAATTGCTCGACTTCTTTTTCAATAAGTTTTATTTCATTCGACAGTGCAGTTTGCTCGCTTAACTTTTCATAATAGCTATCACGTGTTTCATCAATCAACGTTTCGTTATCTAAATCTAGTTCTGTTAATTCCTTTTGTTGCGCTTTTAATTGACGATCTAACGCTTTCTTATTCACCGATAAAGTTTGAATCTTCGTCTCAATTTCTTCTTTTCGTGCTAATTCATTTGTTAACTGTTCATTATATTTTTTTAAACGTTCGTTTCGTTTCGCTGAAGATTCATTCTGGTTGGTTAAACGTTCTTTTAGAACGTTTACCTGACCGATATATCGTTCAATTTGTTCAGTCGTTGAGAGAAGTGATTGATTCAAAGTATGAATGCTTTCCTGAAGTGCTTTTCTTTGTGATTTATGATGTGATAACCTTTCATTAATACGCTCACTTTTTTCTTTTTTAAACTGAATCAAACCATTAAATTCATTGATTTCATCTTCATATTTCGTAAAGTCTTGTCGCGTCGTTTCAATATCAGCAATTGTCACTTGTATATCTGCATCTTTCATTTCTTCAGAAAGTGCTAAGTATTCTTCAGCGATACTGGCTTCAATCTTTAAAGGTTCCACTCTATCTTTTAGGTCGTAGATGATATCATGCACACGCAATAAATTATTATTCGTATCTTCGAGTTTGGATTCTGTTTCTTTTTTGCGTTTTTTATACTTTAATACACCAGCCGCTTCTTCAATTAATTGTCTGCGTTCTTCTGGTTTTGCGTTTAATACTTGATCGACTTTCCCTTGTGAGATCATGCTGAATGCATCTCGTCCTAATCCACTATCCAAAAATAATTCCGTCACATCTTTTAAACGGCTTTTTTGTTTATTTAATAAGTATTCACTGTCACCATTACGATATAATTTACGCGTTACTTCTACAATATCAGCATCTATGTTTAACATGCGTTTGTGATTATCCATTGTAAGTGTAACTTCAGCATAATTTTGTGGCTTTCTATCCTGTGCACCCGAGAATATTACATCTTCCATCTTCGCACCACGTAAACTCTTAGCTGATTGTTCACCTAACACCCATTTAATTGCATCAGTAATGTTACTTTTTCCTGAACCGTTTGGTCCAACTATTGCTGTTACACCCGAATCGAAATTAGCAGTTGTCTTATCTGCAAATGATTTAAAGCCATATGCAGAGACTTGTTTCAAATAAACCATATTACGCTCCTGCCATCAGAATTGCTAACGCATCCTGCGCCGCTTTCTGTTCTGATTCTTTCTTCGTTCTTCCGCTTCCGATACCTAAACGCTCACCTTCGATGCAGACAACCGAAGTAAACGTTTTAAAGTGTGCCGGACCTTCTTCACTAATCAATTGATATGTCACCTGAACATTTTTCGTCTTATGAATATATTCCTGTAAAAATGTCTTATGATCTAATATGCCTTCAATTAAGTCTTCAGTAATATTCGGAAAAATAAACTGGTTGAAAAACTTTAACGTTGCATCATACCCTAAATCTAAATATAATGCACCAACGAAAGCCTCAAATACGTCAGCAATTAAAGATGGACGGGTTCTGCCACCAGTTTTTTCTTCTCCTTTACCAAGAAGGATCAATTGATCAAATCCTAATTGTTTCGCAAATGTCACAAGTGAAGGTTCACATACGATTGCTGCACGTAACTTCGTTAATTTACCCTCTGGTAAATGACTGTGCTCTTTGTATAAATATTGTGAGACCATCAATTCTAACACCGCATCACCTAAAAATTCTAAACGCTCGTTATCATTCACTTTATCTAGTTTAAAATCATTGATGAAACTAGAATGTGAAAATGCCTGCGTATAAATCGTGATGTCTTGAGGTACAATATCCAGCGATTCAAACGTTATGTTAATTTTTTTCTTAAACTTCTCAATAATTGCTAGTCTTTTGTTCATTTTTTTCCTCCTTTTTCAAGTAATACTCTTTATATTTTACGTTAAAACGATTTATAAAAAAAGCAATATATGAGATTTCTAAAAAAATCCTATAGCACTAAAATGTTAGTGTTATAGGATTGATATGATTAAGCCTCTAAAGATTCAATGTATTTAACTGCATCACCAACTGTGTTGATTTTTTCAGCTTCTTCATCCGGAATTTCCATTCCAAATTGATCTTCTAATTCCATTACTAATTCAGCGATATCTAAAGAATCAGCACCTAAATCATCTTTAAATGAAGCATTTTCAGTAACTTTATCCGCATCAACGCCTAAGCGATCAACGATGATTTCTTTTACTTTGTCGAAGTTTTCCATGTGTTTCACCTCCTTAAAATATCCTATATTATTTTACCCCTTAGTTCATAAACATGCCACCATTTACGTGTAATGTCTGACCCGTGATATATTTTGCTTTATTACTTGCAAGGAAGCTCACTGCCTCAGCGATATCATTCACTTCACCAAGGGTACCGAGTGGAATTTGCTGTTTCATACCTTCTACTAAATCTGCACCTAATTTATCTGTCATATCACTTACAATAAAACCAGGAGCTACAGCATTGACTCGCACGCCACGACTAGCAAACTCACGAGCAAATGTTTTCGTTAAACCTTCAACACCTGCTTTACTTGCAACATAGTTCGCTTGTCCGGCATTACCCAAAGCACCAACAACACTACTCATATTAATAATGACGCCTGATCGTTGCTTAAGCATTTGTCGTGTTACCGATTGCACAACGTTAAATACACCTTTTAAATTTGTCGCAATAACATCATCAAAATCTTCGGCTTTCATACGCATCGTTAAATTGTCACGTGTTATCCCTGCATTATTGACAACGACATCAATCGAACCAAAAGTTTCAATTGCAATACGTATCATTTCTTTCACTTCTTCAGCATCACTGACATTCGCTTTAACAGCAATCGCTTTTTGTCCTAATGCTTCAATCTTTGCCACAACCGCTTCTGCACGTTCCTGATTCCCTGAATAGTTTACGAGAACATCGAATCCATCCTCAGCAAGTTTAATTGCAGTTGCTTCACCTATTCCTCTTGAACTTCCTGTTACGATTGCTAATGCCATGACTTCACCTCATTGATTTGTTCAAGTGTATCCACTTGTATCGTAATTACATTTCTATCTATCTTTCGCACTAATCCAGATAATACTTTTCCTGGACCTACTTCTATAAATGTATCTGCATTTTGAGCCAGCAAATATGCTATAGAAGCGGTAAACTCAACTGGAGAATACAATTGTTTCACTAAATTTGCTTTGATTTCGTCTTTATCCGTTACAGGTAATGCTGTCACATTCTGGATAACTGGAATTGATGCATCACTAAAATCAATTGTATCCAAAAATGCACTAAACTCACTTTCAATAACTTTCATTAAGCTTGAGTGAAACGGACCTGTAACATTTAAAGGAATAATCTTCTTAATTTGATGTTCAGCTTTCGATTCAACTAATTTATCGATCAATGTCTTATGACCTGCAACGACGATTTGACCTGGACAATTTAAGTTTGCAATATCTAGCTTTTCGCTGTCATTTGATAATAATTGACATGCTTTTTCAATAACATCTCGGTCAGTCCCCATTATTGCTGCCATAGATCCTACGCCCGGAGGAAATGCAGATTGCATCAATTGACCACGTTTACGTACGATGCGTACAGCATCTATCGGTGAAATGACTTCTGCTGCAACAAGTGCTGCATATTCACCTAAACTATGTCCTATTACATAATCAGCATTTAACTGCGCAAGTTTCATTGCTGCTATACTATGCATGACAATTGCAGGTTGTGTATTTTCTGTCTCAGCTAATCTTTCTCCACTCTCCATGATTGCAATAATATCTTCATCAAGAGCTGCATTTAAGTCATTTAATAACGACTTACCTGTAGCATCATGATAGATATCATTTGCCATACCAGTGTACTGTGAGCCTTGTCCAGGGAACATCAATACTTTACTCATCTGTTCCTACCTCTTTCGTTAATGTTGATACAACATCTTCTTGAACGGCAAGTCGAGCCTGGCGCAGTGCATTGTAAATCGCGACTTTATCACTAGAGCCATGCGCTTTTATTACAAGACCATTCACACCAAACAATACAGCTCCTCCATACTCAGAATAATCCATCTTACCTTTTAGTTTTGCCAAATCGTTCTTTATAATTGCTGTTGCGAGTTTATTTTTAGTACTGCTTGTTAACGTTTGTTTTAACATTTTAAAAATATTGTTAGCTGTACCTTCTAATGTTTTTAATATAATATTTCCGGTAAAACCATCTGTTACGACGATATCTGCCGTACTATTCAATAGCGTTTTAGGCTCAACATTGCCGATAAAATTTATTGAAGTTTCTGCTTTTAATAATGCAAATGTTTCTTTCGTTAATGTATTTCCTTTTTTATCTTCAGTACCAATATTGGCTAATCCAATTGTCGGGTTAGCAATTTTACGATTTGCTTTCGCATAGATATTCGCCATCTTTGCATATTGTACTAGATGTTCAGGTTTTGCATCAGCATTTGCTCCCATATCAAGTAGCATGAAGCCTTTATTATCAATTGTCGGCATTGTCATCGCTAAGGCTGGACGCTCTATACCTTTAATACGGCCGACAATAAATAATCCTGCTGACATTAATGCACCAGTATTACCTGCTGAAACACATGCATCCGCTGTTTTTAACTTAACGGCTTCTGCAGCACGTACCATCGATGCATCTTTCTTTCTACGTACTGATCGCACCGGTTCATCATCCATCGTAATTTGTTCTGAACAAGCAATAAATTTAAAATTATCATGTTTAATCGTATTATATTCTGGTAAGCCATATCCCTGAATCTCAACATCATTAAACGTTTTTAAGAAAAGTTCAATACCGTCCAATACTACTTGAGGAGCATCGTCTCCACCCATCAAATCAACTGCTATTTTAATCATTTATCTCATCCTCACCTGTATAATACATTTCAAATTGTCCGGTAAATACCGTCGTCTGTTTAACTGTACTTACAACTTCGATTTTAGCACGTTTATTTCCTTTCGAGATAACGGTAGCTTTTGTAATGACACGATCTCCTAGCTTTACAGGTTTCTTAAAATTAATTTCACTCTTAGCTGTAAGTGCTAATTCGTCGTTAATCACAGCTACACATAATGAATTAGCTTGTGCAAATAAGTAATGTCCACGTGCAATCTTATTTCTATAAAATACGTGTTCGTCTTTTATATCAAGTATAGAGATAGCAGATTTATCAAGTTCCAGATCAATGACTTCACCAATAATTTCATCTATTGGTAATGCACGTACCTCGTCTCGTTGTTTTACTGCTACATCTTTAATACGTTCGCGTAGTTCCGGAATATTTTGTTCTAATCGATCTAATCTAATTGTCTGGATACTCACATTGAGATCACGACTCAAGTCTTCATCGGTCAAAAAAGGGTCCTCATTAAGTCGTTTCGTGAGTTCTGACTGACGGTCTTTTTTATTTAGTTTTTTCATATATACAAATCCTTTTAGTAGTTGGTCTTAGTACTAGTAAATATAACACAACTGTTATTTTAACTGCAACTTTTTATACAAAAAAAGACCAGACTTGAATGTCTGATCTCTATTATGCAGCTTTTTTAGTATTTGATTTTTGTGGTGCTTTTACTTTTTCACCATTCTCTTCATATAACTTTGCTTTAAAAATCATGCGTTCACTAAAAAGCATACGCTGTGGATCATAATTATCACACGTGATTAAAGTAAGTTCCTGTAGTGCGTTTTTCTTTTCATCTAATACACCAACCTGTGTCGGTTTTACGTTAAAGATTTTATAGATACGGTACTTTTTAATTCCATCACGTGACTGCAGAATGACAGTATCTCCTACTTTGGCGCGATCTAAATAATTGAATCGTATCCCTGCACCTTCCACTCTATGGCCAGCGATTGCTACATTTTGTTCAGATAGCTTTTCTCCTTCTTCAACAAGAGACACACCATTCTTCAAATTCTTTTGTGTTGCTGGTCCTTTAAGTAGCGGTTCATTAATTTTAGCTGCCGGTACCTTTAAGTATCCTAACATATTGGCCTTTAATTTTAATTTATCAGGTTCAGTCTTCGTAATCCATTTTTCCAATTCATTTACTTTAGGTTTATCTTCATTTTTTTCATATGCAGTAATAATCTTTTCGTTTACAATTTCAGTGTAATACTCACGGATATTCTGCCAGAAAAACATAACCAATGCTGCTACAATACATAGTACACCAATAACTCTCAGTAATATTCTTCCCATCATGTGCTCCTTAATCAATTTCTTGTGAATGTATCTCGTCGGTTAATCGTTGTTTTAAAAACGATAATTCAGGTGAATCAATCATTCCGCTTAAAATAATTTCACTTGCTTCATCTCTTGCTACTTCTAACATTCTATAGTCTTCTACAATATTTGCAACTTTAAAATCTGGCAAACCACTTTGTTTCACCCCAAAGAAGTCACCTGGGCCACGCATTTCCAGATCTTTTTCACTTAGAATAAAGCCATCTGTCGTCTGAGTCATTATTTGAAGACGTTCGATACCCGTTTCAGTTTCTGGATTACCTACTAGTATACAATAACTTTGATGACTACTTCTACCTACACGACCTCTTAATTGATGTAATGTTGATAATCCAAATCGCTCTGCATCATAGATAATCATCATTGTAGCGTTCGGAACATTTACACCTACCTCAACGACAGTAGTTGATACGAGAACGTCGATTTCATGATTAGCAAACTGCTGCATAATGCTATCTTTATCTTCGGCTTTCATCTTACCATGCATGAGACCTACACGGTCTTTTCCAAAAATAGCTTGATAAGCCATATATATTTCAGTAGCATTCTTGACATCCAGATGCTCAGATGCTTCAATGAGTGGGCATATGACATATACTTGATGCCCAATCTCTATCTGCCTTTTTGTTTTCTCATAGACAGTGTCTATTGCTTCATGTTTTGCCCATTCAGTAATAATCGGTTTTCTACCTTTAGGCATTTGTTTAATCGTAGATACATCAAGTTGACCAAAGACAGAAATTGCTAAAGTTCGTGGAATAGGTGTAGCTGTCATGAATAATACGTTAGCATTTTCACCTTTTTCGCGTAATAACTTTCTTTGATTCACGCCGAAACGATGCTGTTCATCTGTTATAACGAGGCCAAGATGATGAAAATTTACCGGATCACTAATGAGTGCATGTGTACCCACTAAAACATCTATCTCACCTAAAGCTAATTGTTCAAGAATAATATTTCGACGTTTCCCTTTTATGGATGATGTTAATAGCGCAACATTAACCGTCTCACCGTATAATTCACTTAAACTTTCAGCATGTTGCTCTGCTAAAATTTCAGTTGGAACCATTAATGCACTTTGTAAACCACTTGTTTTAAGTGCATACATTGCTATTGCTGCAACAACCGTCTTTCCTGAACCAACATCTCCCTGCAATAACCGATTCATTCGCATCGGTGATTTTAAATCCCGGAATATTTCATTGACAACTTGTTTTTGAGCGTCAGTCAGTTCAAATGGCAACGTTTGAATAAATGTTTTGACGTCATCTATATTATAGCGAATATCACTATTGCTTGATTGATGTTCCTTAAGATGCAGCATACGCATCTTTAACTGAAACAATAATAATTCACAGAAAGCAAATGTTCGTTTTGCCTGTATAAGACGCTCATGAGAAACTGGGAAATGAAGTTCAGCAACTGCTTCTTTAAAATCCCAAAGTTTATATTTTTGTTTTAAATAATCAGGTAAAAATGGTGGCAAATCAGCTGTTAATAACGCATTATGCAATATTTTCTGAAAAGTAGCGCGTTTAATCAGTCCTTTAAGACTATATTGTGGGACAAGATCATCATTTTGGTTGGTATCTGATAATTTCTTAAAACCAGTACCTTGAATAATTTGTTTACCTCTCATCCACTTACCTGTTATCTTTACTTGTTCACCGACGACAACCTGCGGCTTAATATATAGCTGATTAAAATATTCTACACGTACTGCAACATTATCAACCATGATATGAAAAGATACTTTAGATTTTTTTCTGCCGAAATGTGCAACAGTTGCCTGAGAATAAATTTCTCCGGCAACTGTTATCTTTTCACCATCCATAGCGTCATGAATATTAATTATCGTTTCATCATTGTAACGATATGGTAAATATAATAATAAACTTTCCATATCATATATATTTAATGTATTTAAATGTTCAAGTGTTTTAGGTCCAACACCTTTTAATGTAGCAATCGACTGTTCTTTAATGAGTTGTTGTTTTGCTTCCAAAAATTCTTTCCTTCATTTCCTGGCCAGTCTTAGTGCCTGCAAGACCACCTCTACCAGTCTCACGTAATGCACTTGGCATTGTTTGTCCAATTTTGTACATCGCTTCAATTACTTCATCTGTAGGAATTCTACTCTCAACACCTGCTAATGCCATATCTGCTGAAACGATAGCATTTGATGCACCCGCTGCATTTCGTTTCACACAAGGCACTTCTACAAGACCTGCAACCGGATCACAAACAAGTCCTAACATATTTTTCAGACAGATACTAAATGCATGCGCACTCATTTCAGGTGTTCCACCAGCCATTTCAACAATCGCAGCGGCTGCCATTGCAGCGGCACTACCTACTTCAGCTTGACAACCGCCAGCTGCCCCAGAAATTGAAGCGTTATTAGCCACAATAAATCCAAATGCACCAGTAGTAAATAAAAACTCAATCATCTGTTCACGCGTCGGATTCAGTCTCGTCTTCATAGCAAACAATGTACCCGGAACAACACCTGCACTACCAGCAGTTGGTGTCGCACAGATTAATCCCATCGCAGCATTGACTTCATTAGTTGCAACAGCTTTACTTACAGCATCCAGTAATGTTTCACCGCTTAATGTATTGCCACGCGCTATATATTCACGTAATTTTACAGCATCCATTCCTGTTAGACCTGTCGGACTTTTTACACCATTTAATCCTCTTTCAACAGCTTGCTCCATTACTACGAGATTGCGTTCCATCTTAGCAAATACTTCTTCACGCGTCGCACGAGAAACTTCCATTTCTTGACGTATCATCGCTTCAGATATAGCAATATTTTCAGTTTTACATAGTTCTATTAATGCTTCTACACTATTAAACATATTATCCCCCTTAAGCTTCAGACATTAAAGTAACAGTAGATATGCCATTACATTGTCTAATTTCTTCTATAATTCTTTCGTCAATTAAATCATCAAGTTCACATGTCATTAAGGCAATTTCACCTTTGTTTTTACGAGATACCTGCATTTGACCAACATTTATCTTGTTTGCACCAAGTATTTGTGTCACATTTGCTATTGTACCAAATGAATCCTGATGGAAAACAAGTAATGCCGGATAATTACCTGAAATCGTAATCGGGAAACCGTTTAATGCAACAATTTCAATTTTACCTCCACCGATAGAAATACCTTCTATCGTTAATTCTTTATCTCCATCTTTCATATGGATGACTGCAGTATTCGGATGACTTTTCTCTTCATCCTGCTCAATAAATGTTACGTTTAAACCGGATTGTTTAGCAAGTTCAAGACTTTCGGGAATACGACTGTCATCTGTATCAAAACCAAGCAATCCAGCAACTAATGCAACATCCGTTCCATGTCCTTTATATGTTTCCATAAATGAACCATATAAATAGATGTCAGCTTGAGCAGGTGTTCCACCAAATAAATCTCTTGCAACCAGACCGATTCGAACAGCCCCGGCAGTATGTGATGAAGATGGGCCAACCATTATCGGACCAATAATATCAAAAACACTTCTATATTTCATTTCCATTTCCCCTTTAATTTATATTCATGAATGTTCAATGCTTCCTTATTGTGACAAAATCCGAACAAACTAATCATCCGCATGGATAAATAAGCTGCTCGGA
Organism: Macrococcus epidermidis; assembly: GCF_003259695.1. Classification (GTDB taxonomy): domain Bacteria; phylum Bacillota; class Bacilli; order Staphylococcales; family Staphylococcaceae; genus Macrococcoides; species Macrococcoides epidermidis. Next base: position 623,757 of record NZ_PZJH01000001.1, on the reverse strand, counting down.
TTTTATTTTACAATATGATTTATTCTACAGCGAACATAAAGCTGTAAATCGGTTGTTTACCATCCTGAACTTCCACTTCAACATCTTCATAATGTTCTTCTAGGAACGACTCAATCGCCTGAACATCCGCGTCAGAAGCATCTGCTCCTTTTATAACAGTAACAATTTCTGAGTCTTCATCTAACATAGATTTTAATAATTCAATACACACTTTTTGTTGATTTTTATCAGATACCGTAATTTTACTTTCATTGATACCCATGAAAGCACCTTTTTCAATGTTCACACCATCTATTGAAGTATCTCTTACCGCATACGTTACTGAACCAGATTTAACATTAGACAGCGCATCTGTCATATTTTGTGCATTTTCTTCAATTGAAGCATCAGAATTATATGATAACATTGCTGTTAAACCTTGTGGTATTGTTTTTGACGGTACAACTTTTACAGGAATATCTGTAACTTGAGCTGCTTGTTCAGCAGCCATGATGATATTCTTATTATTCGGTAAAACGATAGCTTCTTTACATCCGCTTTTCTCAATAATCTTAACGATATCCTCAGTTGATGGGTTCATTGTTTGTCCACCACTGATCACATGTGATGCACCAATTGATTTAAACAGTTCAGTGATACCGTCACCCATAGAAATAGTAATAATTGCTTTTTCTACTTTAGCTGTTTCTTCCTGACGAATACCACGTTTACGCAATACTTCTCTGTGTTGTTCTCGCATATTTTCAATCTTAATTTTAATGATTTCACCATACTGACTACCATATGTTAACGCTTCACCAGGTGTTTCAGAATGGACATGCGTTTTAACAATTTCTTCATCAGAGATTACCAGTAATGAGTCACCGAATTCAGACATATCGTTTCTGAAATCATCTTCATTAAATGGTTTCATACCTGGTTTGAAGCGAACCATAAATTCTGTACAGAATCCAGGAACAATGTCTTCAGTTTTTACAACATCACCAAAGTCATGATCATCATTTATAAAATCATCATCCACTTTACGTGTAACAGGTGCAGCAATCGCTTCACCTTTCATTACGCTCAAGAAACCTTCATAAACATACATTAATCCCTGACCACCACTATCTACAACGCCAACTTCTTTAAGCACTGGTAATAAATCAGGTGTTCGTTGCAATGATGCATTACCTGCACGAACTACTTCTTCCATAACAGCGATGCAATCGTCAGTTTCTTCAGCAACTTTCATTGCACCTTCACTAGCTTCACGCGCAACTGTTAAGATTGTACCTTCAACAGGTTTCATTACTGCTTTATAAGCAGTTTTCACACCCGCTTTAAATGCCTTAGCAAATTTTTTCGCATCGATTTCTTCATCTTGTTCAATATATTTTGAGAAGCCACGGAATAACTGTGAAAGAATTACACCTGAGTTTCCACGTGCTCCCATAAGTAAACCTTTAGAAAATGCGATTCCAACATTACCAATATGTGATTCAATATGTGCTTCAGTTTCTTGAGCACCTGATGTAATTGATAAATTCATATTTGTTCCTGTGTCACCATCTGGTACCGGGAAGACATTTAATGAATCTACATAATCTGCATTTTGAGATAAGTTATTTGCTCCTGTGATAATCATTTCAGCAAATAGCTTGCCGTCAATCGTTTTCATTATATTATCCTCCCTATTCTTCATCGTCCAGTTTAATAACACGTACACCTTGTATATAGATGTTTACTGAATTTACTTTTAAGTTTAATGTTTTTTCTAATGTATATTTAACAGATGATTGAACGTTATTTGCAATTTCAGAAATCTTTGTACCGTATGCAACGATGATATACATATCAACATCTAATACACCATCATTATTCGTTACAATGACACCTTTTGAATAATTATCTCTTCCAACGATATCTGCTATACCGTCTCTTACCTGATGTTTACTCGCCATTCCAATAATGCCATAGCATTCTACTGCAGTACCACCTGCAATTGTAGCAATGACATCACTTGAAATATCAATAGAGCCTAATTCATTTGTTATCTCTAACGTCATAATCCATCCTCCTTATCGTTTTACATTCGTCACATTATTATAATCAATAATTTATGATAATTACAAGAATTCTATTGTATTCTGTGTAATTTATTATAAATGAATAGTAAATCATACACAAAATGACAAAATTATACTCAGAAATTTAACTTTTTGCTATAATTAATTTACTAAATATTCAAAAAAATGAGGTAGATAAGATGAACACCATAATACAGGAATGGGAAAAAGGATTTATCGGCCATACAGAAAGTTTAAATATTATCTACTGTGCAATGCTCAGTAGAGGACATATTTTACTGGAAGGTCCACCAGGTGTCGGAAAAACACAACTCGCACATACAATCGCACATTCTTTAGGTCTACAATTTAATCGTATTCAGTTTACACCTGATGTGTTACCGAGCGATATTACAGGAATAAAGTTTTTCCACCCTGGATCGAAACAGTTTGAAATTAAATATGGCCCAGCATTTACAAATATATTACTTGCAGATGAAATTAACCGTGCGACGCCGAAAACACAAAGTAGTTTGCTTGAAGCAATGCAAGAACATACTATAACGATTGATGACACTACACACGTGTTACCTGAACCTTTTTTTGTCATCGGCACTCAAAATAATATTGAGACAAATCAAGGTACATACCCTTTACCGGAAGCACAATTAGATAGATTTATCGTCAAGATTAACGTAACTTATCCAGATATTGATGCAGAAAAAAATATATTGTTGAAACAATTTACCAATATACAAAATGTTCTGGATAAAGAAACATTAATCGCTCATCAAAAAGAAATTGAAAAGATACATATCGATGAAGATTTAACAACTTATATCGTTCAAATATTGAATGAAACGAGAAATCATCATAATATCACAACAGGATTAAGTACCCGTGCAGGCATTCAAATAAGACAGATGGCACAAAGCTATGCTTATCTGCATGACAGAAAATATGTCATACCTGACGATATACAGGCAGTCCTACCATATGTAGCACTTCATAAAATTCAGTTTAACAATCATGTTAGAAATCATAATGAAAAGATTGATTGTCTAAATGAATGTTTAGGAAATATTCATGTTCCATTATAAAAATGATATCAACTTAAAACCTGTATATAACCTTGCACCAGCCAATGCATTACTAATGCTTGTATTAATTTTTAGTTTATTTTTAAGATTTTTCTTGTTTTCTTATTTTATCGTATTAATCTATATCTTATTTTTTTTAGATAGACGTTTCGCTTTAAAACACGCTATTTTAATTGAAGATGATCAGCAACACACTTATCCATTCGTTGATTCAGACTTTAATTACAAAGTTTTTATAACATCAAAATCATCACTAAAGTTAAAAATTCGCTTTGGGCTGGAACAAAATTACTTTGCAAATCAAAATCGCTCACAAATAATAGAAACTGAATTAAATCCTAATGAAATGACAGTTATTTCACTACCGATAACAATCAATAAGCGCGGTAGATTCAAAGTAAATATATATGAAGTTGAAGTAGATGGATTCTTTAAGTTATTGCGTTATAAAGTAGACCAACCATTCTCTTTATCAACATTATATGCAAGTTACGGTACCTATAATCAAAAAAATATTGAGCACGAGCTGTCACTGGATGAAACAGGTCATAAAGTCACAGGTCCTTCTAACGATAAATATAGTAATTTGCCTTATCAATATGACTTGCCTTTCCATCTCATTGACTTTAATGCATCATTAAAAGCTAATGAGCTGCTAGTTAAACAAACAGAAGTTTATGAAGCAAATCAAATTATGCTTAGCGCAAATGTATTAAGTAATCAGCACATCCATCATAAAATCGAAGAAATTCTAAAGTCACTTTCAGATTATGCCTATACTTATTTCGAACAGCACATGTCTTTTTACATTGCGGTTAATATAAAAACGAGCCTCATTTCAGATGAACCAGTTGTCATTACTATAAAAAACACAGGTGATATGCATGCGATGCATCGAGCTATTGCTGAATTCAATCAGGATAGTTACACTTTTCAATTCAGTAACCTCGTTGACGAAGTGCTTCATACTCATAAAGTAAACCTATGGATTCATTTCGGAGAAATAAAAGATAGTGAAGTTATGAAAATAAAGCATAATATGATTCATTTTGAGCGAGGTGAAATCGATGCAATATAAAAATATTTTTAATTATTTTATTTTTTTTATTGCTTTATCACCTTTAACGTTTATTCATTCTTCATTTTTTATCGTTCATGTTTTTTTGTTATTGATGCTATATCATACGAAAGAAAATTTTTTACTAAGCTTAAGTATTACGATAATCATCAGTATATTTGCAAGTATTTATCTTGATGTATCACATTTTTATTTGATATTATTATACGGTTTAGTTGCATTATATAATGTGACAAACGACATGCATTTAGCATATTACGTTCAATCATTCTTTGTCGTGCATCTATTGTTATTTCTAAGCTATTATCAACATTTTTATGTGCTCGCTGCAATCTATGCGGTATGTATGATTTTCATTTTATTGTTCCCGATATTTAACGATTATAAAAAGATTATTGCTTTAATAAGTATTATGATCGCAACCTTCATAATCGGTATAGGTTTATTAATAACATATCAAACGGTTGTAATGCATATCCCTTCTAATATTTTGAAAAATATTGATTATGAGCCGATGAAAATCAATCCTAGGCAGATTGAAGATATAAAACAGAAAGAATCACCTTCAATAGAAACAAAACCGATGAGAAAAATAAAAAAAGAACCTGACAACTTCTTATGGGTTTATGCATTGGCAACGATAATACTTTCAATTATCGCGTTAATACTCTACAAAAGACAAGATGTATTTCAGATACCACAAATCCAACAAGAAAGTAGAAAGATTCAATATGTTCATCAATTTAAAACAGTAAATTCAGATTATAAACATCTACCACCTTTTTATATGAAGCACCTTAAGAAACTGGAATCACTTTATATTAAAAAGGGTTATCCGATTAAGCCGAATAAAACGTTTGCTCAAAACTTCAGTCAGATCAATACTGCAAATCCATTAATAGATTTTATCTATGAAATGCGTTATTATAATCTACAGGATACAAAAGGGAATAGAAAGCAATTTATCAGTCATATAGAAGCAGTAAAAAATGGATTAACAGATAAATAAATCTTGCAATCAAAAGTCGATTGTGATAAATTGTTATAGTATGTAAGATCAAGTGTATCTCTATATTCTATTAAAGGAGGCAAAACAATGGCTAAAGTATGTCATGTTACAGGTCGTAAAGCAGTTTCAGGTAACAACCGTTCTCACGCAATGAACTACAGCAAACGTCGCTTTGGTGCTAACTTACAAAAAGTTAGAATCTTAGTTGATGGTAAGCCTAAACGTGTATGGGTTTCAGCTCGTGCATTAAAATCAGGTAAAGTGACTCGCGTTTAATTGAATATATAGATACAAAAAAGACCTTTGTGTGAAAGGTCTTTTTTTATTTGTCTTATTTAGCTTCGCTACTTTGAATCATATAGACCATACCTTGTTCGACTGTTATTTCTGCTCGGTCCGTTATAAATTCATTGCTTACTGTGCGGGTAAACCCCATTTTTACTTCTAAACGGTCTGTATCATATTTTAATCCTTCTATCGTTAACAGAACACCATCATTTACCGGAATAAATGATATATATTTTTTATCTTCGCTTCTTTCAATAATATGTGTACCGGTAGATAATACCTGTATTTCATTAAATGCATCTACAATAATAAATTCCGTTTCAGATAATAACAGGTCTGGATGGACAAGTGTCTGTAAATTACCTAGAAAGTGATCAAGTCTTCCACCAGTTGCCCCATGAATATAAACTTTGTCATAACCTAATCCATTTGCATATTGTACACCAACTTCAAGATCTGTTTCGTTTTTCTCAGATGGCAGATATTCAATTTCAATTACTTCTTCAATCCTTAAACGTTCATCTTCAGACACAGAATCAAAATCACCAAATGCTGCTATAGGTCGAATACCTGCATCAACAAGCATTATTGTCCCGTAATCAATACCAATCCAATCTTCATTATGATATTTTTCTAAAAGGGAATTTGATACCCCTAAATGTGTACAAAGTATATGTAAGTCCATATTACTCACCTCTCAATACACTTGTTGGTATTGATAAATCTTTATGCTTAAAGAAGTATGATCCTGCTACTAATACTTCAGCACCCGCTTCAATACAAGTTTTAGCAGTATCTTTGTTTACCCCACCATCAACTTCGATTTCATAATTAAGATGATGTTTTTCTTTATAATCTTTTAAAAATTTAATTTTCTCAATACCATTTTCGATAAATTGCTGACCACCAAAGCCAGGATTGACTGTCATGACAAGCACAAGGTCAACATCCTTAAGCAGAGGTACAACGGAATCAATAGGTGTACCTGGATTTAGGGTAACACCAGCTTTCTTCCCTGTAGCATGAATCATTTGAACTGCCCTATGAATATGATTTGTTGCTTCAACATGTATGGTGATAATATCACTACCCGCTTCAGCAAAGGTTTGAATGTATCGCTCAGGATCCTGGACCATTAAATGTGTATCAATCGTTAAATCAGTAACTTGTCTAATTTGATTTAAGATTGGAAAAGCAAAAGAAATATTTGGAACGAAATTGCCATCCATCACATCAAAATGTATATAGTCTACTCCTGCTTCTTCCAGACGCTTAATTTCCTGCTGTAAATTTAAAAAATTACAAGATAGTAAACTTGGTGCTACTTTCATCAGTATCTCACCTTTCTCGTGTCTATTTCATTTAACATTTGCTGATAATGTAAATATCTAGATTTTAGAATTTCTCCATTTTCAACACCTGCTTTAATTGCACAACCTGGTTCATTGATATGCATACATTCTCTGAATTTACATTCATTGGCACGTTCAGCGAATTCAATAAAACAATATTTTAATGTATTTCTATCAAGATTATCTAAATCTAGTGAACTAAAGCCCGGTGTATCTGCGATATAGCCATGATCTAATGGAATCAATTCAACATGTCTTGTCGTATGTTTCCCTCGATTAAGCGCATTACTAATAACACCAGTATTCAAATTCGCATCTGGTATTAAAGCATTGATAAACGATGATTTACCTACACCTGATTGTCCAGCAAGCACAGTGATGCCTTTTATTAAATCATTAAAGTTTTGTTGTTCTAGATTTGAAACGAACATTACTTCATATCCAATACGTTCGTAATAATTTAACTGCGTCGTAATAAAACTAATTTCCTGTTCATTTAATAAATCTTTCTTTGTCACAAGAAGGACAGGTTCTACATCATAAGATTCAATAATCGTAATAAACTTATCTACTAAATTTAAACTGAATTCAGGTTCTTTTGCACTCATGACGATTAATACGCGATCTACATTTGCCACAGGCGGTCGCACCAGTGCATTTTTTCTTTCATGAATCTCAAGAATGTAACCATCGTTTTCGTTCTCTATTTGAAATGTCACGAAATCACCGACATATGGTGTTATACCTTTTTTTCTGAAATTTCCTCGTGCACGACATTGATAAATTGCGCTATCATCTTCACTTTTCACATAATAAAAACCGCTTAAAGCTTTAATAATTTGACCTTTAATAATATTCACCTCTTATATTAATGTCTTTTCGGAGCATTTAAATATGCATAGAATAAACCGATAAATAGTCCCCCACCAACATAATTACCCAGACCACTAAATAATAAATTTCTTAGCATAGGTAAGATGTTCTCCGGGTTGAATTGATAAAATAAAGAACAGATAAACATAACGCCATTAGCGATAACGTGTTCATATCCCATATATGCAAATATCGTCACACCGATAATCATGGCAACCATCTTTGGTAAAGCTTCTTTAAAATGCATCGTTACGATGATAGAAATATTGATAAAAAAGTTGGCTAATATTCCGCGAATAAAAATATCACCATTTGATAAATGAAGCTTCTTATCAACGATTATACGCATTAATCCAAGCATATCATTTGATACTACTGTACTAAATTTTAACAGACTAAACAACAATATACCACCTATCATATTACTAAGAAAACACAGGGTAAAAACAAGTAATGCACGACGAACTGTCACTGATTTATAGAAAATACCAACTGTAAAATACATAAAATTACTTGTTAGCAGTTCCGAATAGGTAAATATAATAAAAATTAGTGCAAAACTGAAAGTTATTCCACCGACAAGACTAGCCAGATCTGCACCAATGTATGGCGTAAAATCAATGCGCGTTTTCCAGGTGAATACTATCATTAATCCGATAATAAAACCTGCCATCATCGCTCTAAATATATATCTGATAAAAAAATCTTTTACGAGACTTTCTTTCGTTAAAACTGTGTCCTGTATCCCATCCATTAACTTTCTTCCGTAAAAAAACTTTTCGGTTTCCGGAAAGTTAAAGTTGTCTGCTTCAGTTGACTGAGTATTATTTTTCATATCCTATCTCCTTATGTGATTTATTTCACAAGATAATTTTAATGCATTCTCACTAAATATACAATAATTATTTTTCCAAGAAAAAAGCAACAGGACAAATAAATGCCCTGTTGCTTTGATATGCTTATAATTAATCGATACGTTTCATCGGTATCGTTTTTGTCATCGGTGTAGTAAGCGGTATCGTTTCGTACATCACTTCATTGGATGGAAGTTCAAACCACTTCACTGGTGATGCAGTAAATCGTTTTATAGCAATCTTCCATTGAAGGATAAGACGCTCATACCATAACAGATCACCATCCAGTAAAACTTCGTCCTTAAGTACTACAAATTTAAAGTCACTAATAATTCGCAAATTGTTAGTACCATACGGTCTGAACTGCTCTTTCATCTGTTTCGTTTTAACTAAAGTTCTGGCAATGTTCTTAACATAGTAATTGACGTTCTGGTGCATTCTAAATCCTAATATTAACTGAACTTTAAATATTGAGTCAGTATTAAAGTTTTCTATTCGATAATTAACCTGAAACGGTTCGTCACTAACTTTTACATTTACAAACCAATACACATCAGCACGTTTTGGACGTCCGTCTAATATAGACTTAATCACTTGTTTCTCTATCATACGATTCTCTTCATTCGTCGTTAAGTAAACCAGATTAGTCGCAAATTTCGGTACACTACGATCTTGTTTTAATGACTTCAGTTGTCCTAAATATTCATCGATCGCAACATCATGCGATTGTTTATCTTTTATCAAATAACCGTTATACCATACGATCATGATAAATATGATCAAGCAAGAAATAAGCACTGCCACATAACCACCATGCATAAATTTTGCCAGACTTGAGATAAAGAATGCGAATTCTAATATAAAGAAGAAGCCAATCGTTAAATATAATAACAATGTATTGACTTGTTTCGTTTTAAGATAATAAGAAAGTAAAATTGTTGTCATCATCATTGTTACAGTAATACTTAATCCATAAGCTGCTTCCATGTTGACACTCGTTTTAAAATAGAGGACAACAAGTATACATAAAAACCAGATAACTGCTGTCACAGTTGGAATATACATTTGACCTTTTACTGTCGAAGGATATTTAATATCCAGTTTAGGCATAAACTTTAAATGGATTGCTTCAGAAACTAAAGTGTATGCTCCAGTAATTAAAGCTTGCGATGCAATGATTGCAGCAAATGTCGCCATTAATACACCATAAAGAATGAAAGACTCAGGCATAATCTGAAAAAATGGATTAATTTCTTCTAGATGCTTTGTATCTCCAATATGCTGAATTGTCCAGGCACCCTGTCCAAGATAGCTTAAAATCAACATTATTTTTACAAATGGCCATGTGTAGTAAATTGACTTTTTACCGACATGTCCCATATCTGAATAAAGTGCTTCTGCACCAGTCGCACATAAAAATACTGTCCCTAAAATTAATAATCCCATCTTATTGTCAGGACTAAATAATATTTTAATGCCAAGTAATGGATTAAAAGCTTCTAAAACAGATAAATCCTGCATAAGCTGAATCGTTCCGAATATACCCATCATCGAAAACCATAACAGCATCACCGGCCCAAAGATTTTACCGATACTTCCTGTACCAAATCGTTGAGCAAAAAATATAGCCGTAATAATCGCGATAACAATCATAATAATATTATTTTGATCAGATGCGAAACTATGATAAAAATAAGGAATTTCCTGTAGCCCTTCGATAGCTGATGTCACAGTAACTGCAGGTGTCAAAATACCGTCGGCGAGTAAAGCAGCACCACCGATGATTGCCGGAACAAGTAACCATTTCTTCTGCTTGCGTACGAGTGTATATAGACTAAATATACCACCTTCACCATGGTTATCCGCACGCATACAAATCATCACGTACTTTATTGTTGTCAGCATCGTGAGTGTCCATATAACAAGTGAAAGACATCCTAAAATATATTCTCTTGTTAAATTTGATAATCCTCCGTTAACAGATACTATTGCTTTCATTACATATAAAGGTGATGTTCCTATATCGCCATATACAATACCAAGAGCGATTAACAACATCCCTATATTCACTTTTTTATTCTGATTTATATGCATTATCGCACCTCTAATCATTTACTAATCGATTTCAACCGATTCTTGCATTTTATTCTCATTTAAAGCAAATTACAATAAAATTTTTTAACACTTATTGATTACCCAGTTTCTCGTTTTTACGATCAATACTTTTATATGATTTGCCAAGATTTTCTTTATATTCCGGCTTTAATTCCAAATCGTATTTTTTAAGTAATTCTCTTTCTACTTCCAGCTTTATTCGATCTATATGTGACTGACTCATACGACGATAAATCCTATAGTTGAAGAATAGTATCGATAACATCAAGATAACTAGACTAGAAAATCCGAATATCACCATCAATTGAAGCTGATCTATCATCGCTTGAAACTGATCCTGTTTTTCAATAATAAAATCTTCTAGATTTTTAAATGGTTTTGTAAAAAATATCATGAATAACCCCCCTTATATTTTTCTTATTGTTTTATAAATGCACTAAATATATGTATGATATTACTATAAATGAAGAATGGAGTGAAACAAATGACAAAAACAATCACATTAGACGCGATACAGGATGCAATCAATACTGGAACAGATGCAGTAATATTAGATGTAAGAGAATTAGATGAATTTGTAGCAGGTCATATTCCTCAAGCTACACATCTTCCACTATCTGAAATTGAAACACAATCAGTTGCTCTTGCTAAAGATGTTGAATATATTATTATTTGTAAAAAAGGTGGTCGTGCAATGAAAGCTGGTCAGTACTTAGAAGATAAAGGCTATAACGTTACAGTTGCAGAACAAGGTATGGATGACTGGACTGGCGAAGTAAAGATAGAAGATTAAAAATAACCGTGCTCAATCGAGCACGGTTTTTAAATACATTTCTATTTAGTACGATCAATATTCAATCTAACATTATTTATAATCATACCTGATTTCACACGCCCTGGTAATTTCGTACGATCAACAGTAAAATCTTGTGGTGGCACATCGTAATTAATTTCCTGCGCGAAGTATTTCATTGTTTCTTCCATAATGATAATTGTCATCCATTCTCCTGCACAGCGATGATTCGTATGATAGTCTCCTCCACCTTGAGGAATCAAATCAAACGGACTACCATCCCAATTATCAAAACGATACGGATTAAATCGTTCTGGTTCACTAAATGTATCTTCTCTATGCAATGTACCAAATACATCTAATATAATCATCGTATCTTTCTTAATCTTATAGCCATCAAATTCTATATTCTTAGCAGCTTTACCTGGCAAGAAAGGTACGAAAGGATAATATCGACGAACTTCCTGAACAAACTTATACGCATAATCATTATCATTACGTGCAACACGCGTTCTTTCTCCAGGAAACTCATGCATCGCAAGTACCCCATAAGCAACAAATCGGTTAATAGCAACAAGCGGTCGAATCACATTCATTAAATCTACAGAACAAAGTCTCGAATCCATTGGTTTGCCGTTCATATCTTCCCAATGACTGAATTCATATAAGGCACTTCCTGGTTCAGGATGAATTTTCCCTTTACGTGTCTTAATAATTTGCTCTTCTAAGAAATCTTCTACACGTGCACGTGCTTTTTTAGCTTCACGATATCCTTTATATGGTGAACCGATTGCTCCAAATGAATCAATCATCTTATCCATATCCATTGCATGTTGTTCAATATTTTCAGGTGTTTCGATAATACCGGCCCATCTAAAGCCAACTTTTGTTAATAAAATAATAGACTCTTTATATATGTTCACTTCATCCATTAACTGCATACGTTGCGTATTCTGAAACCAGTAATTGCGCGTTAACTTACGTAAATATGTTAAATTTTCATCTGTCATTAATGACATAAATAAAGCTTTTCTATCAATATGCTTTTTGCCCGTCGTTGTATGTATCGCACCTTTCCCAAATAACGTCTTAACTACACGAGGTGGTAATGTACCAGATCTTTCAATTTTATCGTTATCATAAAATAATTCAGCAGCTTGTTTACCGCTAATAACAACAGCTTGTTTACCGCCTAGAACACGCGTTTCAAATACATTTGAATTAAATTTTTTCGTACGATTCTGGATATATTCATATCCTTCTTTCATAATCGTTAAAGTATTATCAAGACCTCTATCTTTTGGCATTCTTTTCGCCATGATGATTCCCCCTAATAAGTATTAATTATCTATACCCTAAATTACAAAAATTTAACTTAAAATTATTCGTTTTGCCTCTTCCATTATTGCATCACTTTCTGCTTCGTTCGTTATATGTATATCCGGTTGAACTACAAATTCTTCATCTGTGCCATATACGAATACAAAGTCATCAAATTCAATTGTATTAAAGATGTTTGCCGCACCGAAAGAATTTTCTCCAATTTTCTTTGCATTACTTTGTGATGCAAAATACTCAGGACTTCCTTTCGTTAATGGTGATATCAGGATAATATCAGCTGCATATTGATGTGACTTTATACCACGTGCATAACGAAGATCTAAAATTACAGGAACATCATGCTGATATGTAATCAATTCATCAAAATTATAGATTGTAACAACCTGATAGCCGTCATATCGTCTTACTGTATTTTCTGGAAATTGATTGAAGTGCTGTACATCAAATGTATATTCTTCTGCCCTGCGTAAAACTGTAAGCTGTGATTGTTTAGCAATAATATGTGTCCAGTCCTGATTATTATCATCTTCATGAAATAACAATTTTTTGTATCTCGATTCAAGAATATTAATTTCATCATTACTCATTTTTGTAATGACATCCCCAACAACGAGACGATTATCATCATTTACTTCTGTGACGATTAACACATCACCTTGTTTTTTTACGTAAAAGCCATTATGTCCTACCATATCTTTGTGAAAGAAAAACAGGCTTTTTATTTGTAGTTCAGTTAAATATTCCAACATAATCTGTTGAAAAGTATAGTCATTGTTCGGTGCTAGATTTTTGATAATATTTAAATATAATGTATTTGCAGCATCATCTGATAAATTATACTGTGCTGCTATTTTCTCTTTCACTTCAGAAAATATTTCGTGGTAATGGTATGACATGTCGTGACCCCCTTGTGTGTATATTTAAAATATAGGTTTAATTATTAAATATTACAAATAAAAAGCATAAAAAGACGGCAAAAAATGAATTTACTATGCCGTCTAAAAAACTATTCAATTTCGTCATAATCGATTTGTTCCTGCAAATACGTCTTGCCATCAATTTTTATAATAATCGCACCTTGTGTATCTGGTTCAACTGTAAGTACTAATCTTTTCTTACTTTCTTTTGTTGTTTCATAAGATTCATAGATTGTTGAAATATCATTGTTTTTATCTTTAATAAAAATCTCGACAAGTTGTGGCATCTTTTCGGTAGCAGGCGGTTCAGAAGGTTGTTCTACAGTATCACCTTCTTCATTTGTAGCAGGTGCTTCTGTTGTTGGCGTCACTTCTTTGCCTTTATACGGAATACTAACCGTTCCGATGTACTTCTTATCTTTTTCTTCTGGTGTTTCAGTAGTGACTTTCTCTTCTGTATTCTTTTTCTCTTTTCCTTTTGATACTTCAAAATTTATTGTTGATCCATAAGGGAACTTTATGTTACGGACATTCTGAGAAATAATATCACCTTTTGCAACGTCATCAGAATATATTACTTGTACCACATTAACGACAAAACCTAATTGCTCAAGTTCAACTTTGGCTTTTTCAAAGGATTGACCCGTATAATCCTGTACAAATATCTCTTCAACGCCTTTAGAAACTGTAAAAACAACATTCGTATCTTGAGGCACCACTTCTTTATTACCCTTTACATTTTGTTTAATAATCGTGCCTGACTTCTCATAATTATAGACTTGCTTAACTTTCACTGATTTGAAACCTTGCTTTTCTAATTTTTTCTTGACCTTCATGATATCCTGACCCACATAATCTTCAAACATAAACTTTTTAGTGCCTTTCGATACAGTGAGATTTATTAGTGATAACTCTTTCACTTTTTCTCCAATCATTGGGTCAGATTCTATCACAGTACCATCGTCATATGAATCATTATAAACATAATCAACATGACCTTTTCGTAAATTATTTTGTTCAAGTAAACTTGTTGCTTCTGATATTGATTTACCATTGATATCCGGTACTTCACTATATTTTGGTGCAAAGGTCATATAAGCAATAGCCGTTCCTAAACCTAAAATAAGTAACAACGGTAATAACCATAACCACCATTTTCTCTTTTTTTTCTTCGGTTCATGATTATCAATTTCATCATTATTTTGAACCTCTACTGATTCTGTTGGTATCGTTGAAACAGGATGCATTTCAATCGTATCATCAGCTTGTACAACTGGAATCATCCTTGTCGCATCGTCAACAATCATCATTTTCGGTTCTTCAGATCGTTCTTCGTCAAGACAGGTGTTTAAATCATCATACATTTCCTGCGTAGTACGGTAACGTTGATATTTCTCTTTCATCGTTGCTTTCAAAATAATATTTTCAAGCGCTTGAGGTACTGCTGGGTTTTCTTCGATTACAGATGGCAGTTGTTCCTGAATGTGCTTAATTGCTACACCGACTGCAGATTCACCTTCATGAGGAGGATGTCCGGTCAACATTTCAAATAAAACGATACCTATTGAATATATATCACTTGCTTCATCCGTTTGTTTTCCTTTCGCTTGTTCAGGTGACAAGTAATGCACACTTCCCATAATATGGTTCGTATGCGTCATCGCTGTCTCACTCAATGCGCGTGCTATCCCAAAATCAGATATTTTAAGCTCTTTTGATTGCGTCATTAAAATATTTTGAGGTTTAATATCACGATGTATAATACGATGTTGATGCGCATGTTCAATACCACGCAATATTTGTTTTGTGAAGAATACTGCTTCTTCAACATCTAACGGACTATTATCACGTATATATTCATGTAAAGTTGGGCCATCAATATATTCCATAATCATATAATAATGACGTTCATCTTCATCGACATCGAGCACTTTAACGATATTAGGATGAGATAATGTCGTTGCATTCTGTACTTCACGTTCAAAACGCTTAACCGCACGATCAACATCGACAGGAGGAATATTAATGATTTTTACAGCGACCTGTGTATCTAAAATAATATCATCGGCGAGGTATACACTACTCATTCCTCCACCGCCGATATATTTCACTAACTTATAGCGATCACTAATAATTGTACCAATCATTTATTCGCCCCCTTTTAAAGGGACTAGTACTACAGATATATTATCACGTGCTCCTGCCTCAACAGAAGCATTAATCAATGCTTCTCCAGCTGCTTTTACATTTTCACGCGTCTTGATAATATCATGTATGTATGATTCTTCAAGATAATCAGTTAGACCATCAGAGGATAATAAAAGATAATCATAACGGTCGAAATCATATTCAAACATATCCGGATGGATACGTTTGTCAGACCCCATAACTTTTGTGATAACATTGCGTTGAGGATGGTTACGTGCCTCTTCTTTCGTTAAACCACCAGCCATCAGTAAATGATTTACAAATGTATGATCATGCGTTACCTGGCGCATTTCACGCTCATTGATAAGATAAGCACGTGAATCACCAACGTTCGCAATTACAACCTGATGGTCGAACATTAAAGCACAAACTAGAGTAGTACCCATTCCTTGATTTTCATTATTTTCATGACTTCGCTGATAAAGTTGACGATTAATATCCGAGATATTACTTTTCAGCCAACTTTCAGCATTTTGACGTTCAATATAGTTTTCCTCTGTAAAACGTGCACCAAGTAAATCATTAACAAAATTACTTGCTACATCCCCTGCATTATGTCCACCCATACCATCACAAATAACTACGAGCATCTGTCCAGTATGATTGTAATATACTCCGCCAGCATCTTCATTGCGTTGTCTGACCGGTCCCATATCCGTAAAAAAACGTGCGTGCATATGACTACCTCGTTTCTTCTGCTCTTTCTTTCGCGCGTAATTGTCCACATGCAGCATCAATATCTGCACCATGTTCACGTCTAATTGTAGCATTTATTCCATTTCTTTTTAATTCTTTTTCGAACTTAAAGATGTCTTCTTTCGGTGTACGTACGTAATCACGTTCCGGTACATGGTTAACCGGAATTAAATTCACGTGACAGTTTAAATGTTTAATTAGTTTAGCAAGCTCTTTCGCATGATGTACCTGATCATTCACGCCACCAAATAAACCATATTCAAAAGTGATACGGCGTCCTGTCTTATTCACATAGTATTCAATTGATTCCATTAACTTCTCAAGATCATATGCACGGTTAATCGGCATTAAACGACTTCTAATATCATTATTAGGACCGTGTAGACTTAATGCAAAGTTAATTTGTAATGCTTCATCCGCGAAATCATAGATTCTTGGTATGATACCAGATGTAGAAACTGTGATATGACGTGCGCCAATGTTTAATCCATCATCATGGTTAATAATCTTTAAAAAGTCCATCATTTCTTCGTAGTTTTCGAATGGTTCACCGATACCCATAATAACAACGTGACTTACACGTTCTTCTGTTAAATCCAGCGCTTGTTGCACTGCAAGTACTTGAGCAACGATTTCACCCGCTTCTAAATTACGTTTTAATCCACCTAACGTAGATGCACAGAATGTACAGCCGATACGACAACCAACTTGTGTCGTAACACAGACAGAATTACCGTAATCGTGACGCATTAAAACTGTTTCAATTGTATATCCGTCTTGTAGTTCAAATAAGAACTTAATTGTTCCATCCTTACTTTCCTGCTTAACGACTGTTTTTAAAGTCGTCATCGTAAAGTTGCTTTCTAGCACTTCGCGTAATTCTTTTGATAAGTTCGTCATATCTTCAAAACTTGTTACACGTTTTACATATAACCAGTCAAAAATTTGTTTCGCTCTAAATGATTGTTGCTTGTGATCTGCTAACCAATCTTTTAACTCATCCAATTGTAATGAGTAGATTGACGGTTTTTCAAAATTGGGCATAAATTTTTTATTCTTCTTTTCTAATAAAGCCATAATTATTCACTCTTCCTTCTTAACTTTGCAATAAAGAATCCGTCAGACTTTAAATCTTGCGGTAATATTTGCAATAGTTTATGTTCACCTAATACTGGTAATTTTATCGGTTCAATCTCGAAATCCGGGTTCTGTTTTATAAATGAGTAGACTACGTTGTCATTTTCCATCTGTTCTATCGTACATGTTGAGTATACTAAGAGACCACCTGGTTTTACAACTTTACTGGCATTCGTGAGTATTTCTAATTGCATCGGCCAAAGTGTATCAATATCTTTAGGTGTCTTTTCATATTTAATCTCAGGTTTACGTTTAATGACACCAAATCCTGAGCAAGGTGCGTCGACAAGGACTCTATCATACATTCCTTCAAAAGGTTCGAGCGCATCATGAACTGAAGGTTCTATATTGCGTAAACTTAAACGATTAATATTATATTTAATCAAATCAATCTTATGCGGATAGACATCATGACTGATAACGCGACCAGTTCGGTTCATCTTTTCAGCAATATGACAAGACTTACCACCAGGTGCACTACATGTATCAAGGATTGTTTCTCCCTCTTGTGGATCTAACACATTTGCAACAAGCATACTTGATGCATCCTGAACGCTTAAGAAACCATGTTTAAATAATGGATTCTGTACGATAGGCAGCCCATCAATCGCTAGACATTCCGGAATAATCTCTGACTGTTCAACAGTATAGCCTTCATCCTGTAATCGCTGAATTGCTTCTTCAATCGTAATTTTTGTCGTATTGACACGCACCGTTGTATCAGGATACGTCAGAAATTCTTCCGCCATCGCACGTGTCTTATCGTAACCGAAATGTGTATTCCAATGTTTAATTAACCAAAGCGGTGTACTTGTTTCAATACTTAAACGCTTTAGGTCATCTTTAATTTCAGCAAAATCGCGTAATTCACTACGCTGGAAGTTACGCAAAATAGCATTCATTGTATTGGCACCACTAACTGAGCCACGTTGCTTTGTGATTTCAACCGCTTCATTAATAATCGCATGATCAGGTACTTTGTCTAAATATACAGCCTGATAAACACTCATTAATAGTAAACGACGCATCCAACCTTTAATATTTGCTTTTATAAAAGGTTCAATGTAAAACTCAAGCGTTAATTTATGTTGTAAAGTCCCGTAAACAAGTTCAGTGAGTAATGCTCTATCAACAGGTTCAACATAACCTTCTTTAATCGCTTCATTAATAAGCAAATTGCTATAGCCACCATCCGTTAAAACCTGATCCAAAATTTCTAAGGCAATATATCTAACACTACGTTTATGCTCCATTAAATGTCTGCCCCACAATCGTTTGTTTTAATCCTGCAACGTAACTACCGGCATTCATTCGTTTCTTGCCAGCAGGTTGAACTTCAGTGAGCAACACTGCACCGTCGTTTGTCGCCACTTTAATCCCTTTATTATCTGTACTTATTATTTCTCCCGGTTGTCCTGAACCCTCCACAATTTCAGACATCCAGAGTTTCATGTTTTGTCCATCAAGTTTAGCAAAACCTACCGGCCATGGACTTAACCCACGGATATGATCATGAACGGCTTGACTAGTTCGATCAAAAGAAACAAATTCTTCTTCTCGACTGACGTTTGAAGCAAACGTTGCGGCGTCGTGATCTTGCGGTATTCTGTCATTTGTTTCTGCAAATATATCCGGTAAAGTCTGTATTAACAATTTCGTACCTGCTGTACTTAATTTGTCATGTAATGTGCCAACTGTATCATTTTGTTCAATTGGTACAACAACTTGAGCAATCATATCACCAGCATCTAGTTTTTTAGCCATGTACATAATAGTAACACCTGATTCTCTTTCACCATTGATAATAGCTTTATGAATCGGTGCACCTCCACGATATTTCGGTAACAATGAAGCATGTACATTTATACAACCAAGTCGAGGAATTTCAAGCACACGCTCAGGTAACAATTGACCGTATGCTGCTGTAATAATAAGATCTGGATTTAAGTTTTGAACATATTCATAAGCTTCATCACTTGTCATCTTTTCCGGTTGATAAACTTCGATCCCAAGTTCTGTTGCCTGAACTTTTACAGGGGGAGCCGTAAGCACTCTCTTACGTCCGACAGGTTTATCCGGTTGTGTTATTACATGTGATACACCATATACTTCGTGTACAGCCTTTAAGATCGGTGCTGAAAAGTCAGGTGTTCCCATAAAAATAATATTAGGCTTCTTCATCATACATCGCCTCCAGCTCTTCTTCAGATACGTAACGCGTTACTTTATCAGTAAACATTGTACCGTACAGGTGATCAACTTCATGTTGAATGATACGCGCGATATCATCATATGCTGTCATTTCAATTTCATTACCTTCTAAATCATTTGCTTTTACAACAATTTCTGTTGAACGATCAACCATACCAAATACATCCGGCACCGATAAACAACCCTCAACATCACTCTCTTTAACTTCCGAGTAATAAGTAATCTCTGGATTTACGAGCTGTAAAATACCATCCTGTTCCATATCAACCAGTGCAACTTTTAAATCGACACCAATTTGAGGTGCTGCAATACCTACACCATTATAATGGTATAAACTATCTTCTAAATCCTGAATCAAAGCTTTTAGACTATCGTCAAAAGCCGTTACATCTTTCACTTCTCTATGCAGTAATGCATCATTTTTATCTAATAATGGTTTAATCAATGGACTTGCTCCTTTTTTATTCAATCATTCTATTTTACTTTATTTTGCGTAAGATTGCGATATATTCGTTTGAATGATAAAACTCTCTTTAACTTTGGCTAAAGAGAGTGTTTAGTGTCATTTTACTACATTTTGCGGTTATATACAAAATGTTGGGGTGAGTGGGTTTGATTTTGTGATGCGGAAGCGACTGTATTCTGTAAATACTACCGCTTACTCCCGTGATTTTAATTCTTTCTTAGCAGAAGCGGCTGTATTTTTGAAATACTACCGTTTACTCCCGTGATTTTAATTTTTTCTTTACGGAAGCGGCTGTATTTTTGAAATACTACCGCTTACTCCCGTGATTTTAATTCTTTCTTAGCAGAAGCGGCTGTATTTTTGAAATACTACCGCTTACTCCCGTGATTTTAATTTTTCTTTGCAGAAGCGGTTGTATTCTTCAAATACTACCGTTTCCGTCACAACTTTACAATTCACATCACATCATCATATATGGATTAATATCTATATGCAGCGTAAACTTATCTTTCACAAACTGCTCATGATAATAATCATCAAGGTAGTTCAATGCTTTCAGTAATTCCGGTTCCGACTTAAACTTAATCATAATCTGGAAACGGTGCTGGTTGTTAATGCGTGCAATCGGACTTGGTGCAGGCCCTAATACATAACTTCCCGGCGTCAAATGTTGTAATAATATTTGATGTATATGTTTACTTTCGAGTAGTACTTTCCTTAAATCGTGATGACTAAAATTCAGGTATACCATATAAAAATACGGTGGATACTTCCCTAGTCTACGATACGCCATTTCTTCTTTATAAAATCCATGGTAATTATTTGCTACTGCATATTGTATGGCATAATGTTCCGGATTGTATGTCTGAATGACGACTTCACCGCTTTTCGTGCTTCTTCCTGCACGTCCGGATACTTGTGTAAGTAATTGATACGTTTTCTCGCTAGCACGGAAATCGGGTAGATTCAGCATCGTGTCTGCATTTAATACTCCAACGAGTGTAATATCCGGAAAGTCTAAGCCTTTCGCAATCATCTGGGTACCAAGTAATATATTCGCTTCTTTTCGCTTAAACTGCTCAAGCAGTTTTTCATGAGATCCTTTCTTTCTTGTCGTGTCATTATCCATGCGGATACTTTCGCATCACGAAATGTCTCATAAATAATTTCTTCAACTTTTTGTGTCCCAACACCCATCTCACGGATATGGTCACTGCCACAGCTTGGACATACGTTTACTGGAGGTTCTTTATATCCACAATAGTGACATTTAAGTTCATCGGTAAACTTATGATATGTCAGACTGATATCACAGTTTGGACACATCGGTACATGACCACAATCACGGCATAACATAAATTGTGCATGTCCTCGTCGATTTAAAAATAGTACGACCTGTTCATCTTTATCGATTTTTTCCTGAATCTTTTCTTTCAAAATTTCAGAGAACATCGATCGATTGCCATTTGCCAGTTCATCACGCATATTGGCAATATACATTTCAGGCATCGCCTGCTGATTTGCACGCGTTAACATTTCAAGCTTCGTATAGACGCCCTTTTCAGCTCTTGCATAACTTTCTAGTGATGGTGTCGCACTTCCTAATACGAGTGGGCATTGATGATATTGCGCACGCCATTCTGCTATCTCTCGTGCATGATATCTTGGATAATCTTCTTGTTTATAAGTCGTTTCGTGTTCTTCGTCGATGATGATGATACCGATATCTTTGAATGGTGCGAATATACTACTTCGCGCACCAACTGATACACTTGCAGTCTGGTTCTTAATTTTACGCCACTCATCATATCGTTCACCGCTTGATAGTCCCGAATGTAATACTGCCACTTCATCACCAAATCGTGATTTAAAACGGTCAACCATTTGAGGTGTCAATGCAATTTCAGGGACAAGCACAATCGCCTGCTGATTATTGTCTAAAACATCGCTAATGAGCTGTAAATATACTTCTGTCTTACCTGACCCTGTAACACCATGTAGTAAAAATGTCTCAGCTTTTTTATTTTCATAAGCTTCGTGAATTACGTTATACGCAATTTGCTGTTCAGGAAGCAGTTGTTTCTTATCATCTTCAAAAAATACTTTATGTGCAAATGGATCTCGCATTTGTTCTAGTTCGACTTTTTCGAACACACCGTTCTTTATCAGTGTGTTACATACCCCTTTTGAGATACCTCGTGCTTCTAATGCAACAAATGTTAATCCTTCACGGTTCGACAACACTTCCTCACATGCTGCAAGCTGCTTATCATTTTTTGATAATGACTCATAATCAACGCCTGGAACTAGCTTTACACCAAGTAATTTTTTCACTTTATTTTTCTGTGTCACTTCAATATCTTCTACGATATTTCCGTTTTTAATAAATGGGGTAAGTATCGACATCATTTCTAATTCTTGTGCACGCTCTAAATATAATTGATCATTGTTAAAATATTTTATTAAATCTTGCGGTATATCCTCGTCATTTACGATACGTAATATCTTCTTATACTTTCCTTTTAAAGCTGCAGGCAGCATGGCATCAAGGACTGCAATGCGTTTTGAAACATGTGTATAGCTCATCCATTCACTCAACTCAATCAGTTCCTGTGTCAATTCTGGTACATAATCCTGTACACTGATGATCGGTTTTAATTTATCAAATTCAGCTGTCTCACTTAATGCAATCACATACCCTTGGACTTTCCGTGGCCCAAAGGGAACGACGACGCGCATGCCAGGTATTATTTGTGTTTCTAGATGATCGGGAATTAAATAATCAAATAATCTGTCGACCCGTTTGCTATTCACATCTACAATAACTTTTGCGATCAATTAAATCCCTTCTTTATCACTTGTGTTAATATTTCGTGAGCAACACCTAATTTCGGCTGTTTTTCAATTGAAGCTTCACTTCCATCTTTAAAATACATCGTTACTGCATTATCATCTGACTTGAAACCAATCGTTTTGTCACCAACGTTATTTGCAATAATGACATCAGCATTTTTCTTAACGAGTTTGCCGCGTGCATACTTTTCAACCTGTTCGGTTTCAGCTGCAAATCCGATAACATATTGATGCGTTTTATGTGTCCCGATATACATTAGAATGTCCTGTGTACGTTTAAATGTAATCGTTAAATCACCGTCTTTTTTCTTAAGCTTCTGATCATACACTTCAACAGGCGTATAGTCTGCAACTGCGGCTGCTTTGATAATAATATCCGCTTCTTCCATGTTATCTTTTACTGCATTGAACATTTCTTCAGCACTTTCAATTTTGATATGATTTACACCTTGTGGCACATCTAGTGGTAAATCCATTGAAATTAACGTGACATGCGCACCGCGTACACTTGCCGCTTCAGCTAAACTGTACCCCATTTTGCCAGAAGAACGATTTGTTAAATAACGCACCGGATCTATTTTCTCAATGGTAGGTCCAGCTGTAATCAGCACACTTTTACCCGTTAAATTCTGTTCAACTAGTTTAATATGCTGTTTTGTAGTGATGATATTCATAATATCAATCGGTTCACTCATGCGTCCTTTTGCAATATAACCACAGGCTAAAAAACCTGCGCCTGGTTCAATGATTTGGACACCTCTATGATGTAATGTCTTTAAATTTTCAATGACTGCAGGATGATCGTACATTTTAGCGTTCATCGCAGGTGCAATATATACAGGACCAGTATATGCTAAATACGTTGCAGTAAGCATATTATCACTGATACCATGTGCCATCTTACCAATAGTTGATGCGGTAATCGGTGCGATTACCATACAGTCTGCCCAATCGGTGAGACTAATATGTTGAATTTCAGCTGGATTATGTTCTTTAAAGATATCCGTATACACAGGATTTCGACTCAGTGCCTGAAATGCCAGTGGTGTTACGAATTCCAGTGCACCCTCCGTCATAATCACACGTACTTCATGACCAGCCTGTGTCAGTTTGCTCGTTAAGTCAATCGCTTTATATGCCGCAATACCACCTGTTACACCTAATATTATTTTCATGATTTCCTCCTAGTAAAAAAACTGACAAAAATTAATTTGTCAGTCTTAGTTTTAATTTGGTAATTCATTCGTAATTCTAATTTTATGCGCTGCGATTTCTTCTAAAGAACGGCCAACTGGTTTATATGAGATGTAATCATCTAATAATGCACCTTCTGGATTATCCTGTAATTCACGCGCACGTTTAGCTGCAAGTGTTACGATTAAGTATTTAGAATTTACATTTTTCTTCAATTGATCTAACGGTGGATTTAACATCTATTTTGCCTCCAATATCATTTTTCTAAAACGCGCTTCTATGCGTTCACGTTTTAAGTGTTCTGCTTCTACGATGGTCTGCACCTTTTGTTTTGCTTCCATTACTTCATCATTGATGACAACATAATCATATAAATTCATCATTTCTACTTCTTTACGCGCTTCATTAATACGGTTTTGTATCACTTCTTGTGATTCAGTACCACGACCGATTAAACGCTGTTCTAAATGTTCTAAAGTAGGTGGTGCCAAAAAGATAAATAAAGCTTCAGGAAATTTCTTACGTACTTGACGTGCACCCTGCACTTCTATTTCTAAAAATACATCTTTACCTGCATCCATCGTATCCCTAACATATTGTACAGGTGTTCCGTAATAATTACCAACATATTCTGCATATTCTATAAATGCATCTTCTTTTATCAATGCTTCAAATTCTTCTCTTGATTTAAAGAAGTAATCTACGCCATCAACCTCTCCAACGCGTTGGCCGCGTGTAGTCATAGAAATTGAATACTCAAAATCAGTTTCCGGATCATCGAATATTGCTTTACGCACTGTACCTTTACCAACACCTGATGGACCTGATAGAACAATTAATAACCCTTTTTCTTTCTCCATAATAACGACCTTTCATCTAAAAGTGATTATATTTAAATTTATCATAAAACTTAAGAAAAATACATGATAATATTAAACAGCTATGTTTTCTATTATAAATGTGCACTTATATATGATGATGAATGAATTCATGATACACTAAAGGGACGAAAAAAAGAGGTGAGCATATGGCTTTTGATGGCTTATTTACACATCAAATGATTAAAGAAATATCATTTTTAGAAACAGCACGTATTAATAAAATTACACAACCTGATGATTATACAGTAATACTCGTCATCCGTGCGAATAGAAAGAATCAGAAACTTCTTATATCAGCACATCCTAACTTTGCACGATTACAATTAACAACTGGTAACTTTGATAACCCGTTCGAGCCACCGATGTTCTTACGTGTATTACGTAAACATATTGAAGGCGGCATTGTCTCGAACATCAATCAAATTGGAAATGACCGAATTATAGAAATCATCATCAATAACACAAATGAAATTGGTGATCGTATCGTACGACATCTTTATATTGAAATAATGGGTAAACATAGCAACATTATTCTTACTGATGAAAATAAAAAAATACTCGATAGCTTAAAACATTTAACACCAAATACGAACAGTGCTAGAACGTTAATGCCAGGCTTTAGTTATGAATTCCCGCCAACATTAAAAAAACATAATCCACACGAAATTATTACAGTCAGTGACTTACTTAATCCAGAGCTGCCGATTAAAAAAGCATTACTCAACGCACTAGAGGGGTTCAGTCCGGTTGCCGTCAATGCACTGTTAGCTTCAGATAACGATATAGATGCTGCATTTAAAAACTTTATGACTGATCAGTTTATCAGACCAGTTGCATTTACATTAAACGATAAAGAAGATTTCTATTATAAACCTGTACCATTTATTACAGATGTAGAATCTTTCGATAGTTTAAGTGAATTGTTAGATCACTTTTATAAAGACCGTGCAACACGTGAGCGCGTAAGAAACCAGACGAACGATCTTGCCCGTCACTTAACCAGCTTACTTCAGAAAAACGAGAAGAAACTGGCAAAACTCGTGAATGAACTTGAA
This sequence comes from Macrococcus epidermidis, assembly GCF_003259695.1. Taxonomy (GTDB): domain Bacteria; phylum Bacillota; class Bacilli; order Staphylococcales; family Staphylococcaceae; genus Macrococcoides; species Macrococcoides epidermidis. The sequence continues at coordinate 597,288 of NZ_PZJH01000001.1, read as the reverse complement.
GAAACAAAACGAATGGATGAAATGAATTTATTCGGTGAATTAATTACAAGTAATATGTATATGCTAAAACAAGGCATGGAAGCATTTGAAACTGTGAATTATTATAACGATGAAACAGTAACAATTCCTTTAAATCCAAGAAAATCGCCTGCTGAAAATGCGCAATATTATTACAAGCAGTACAATCGTCTTAAAACGAGAAAACAACATGCTATCGTTCAGATAGAAGAAACAAAAGATGAAATTGAATATATCCAGACCATTCAAATGCAGCTCAATCATATTGAGCTCGATGACATCGATGATATTCGTAATGAGCTGGCTGAACAAAATTTAATTAAGAAAAAACATAAAAAGAATGATAAGAAGAAAAAGAAGACACAAGAAATCGATCACTATTTATCGCGAGATAATCATGTAATTGTAGTTGGAAGAAATAATCTGCAAAATGAATATATCACACATAAGATGGGCAGAAATAATTATCTCTGGTTCCATACAAAAGATATTCCAGGCAGTCATGTCGTTATATTAGATGCACAACCGACTGATGGTACGATTGAAGATGCAGCCTTTTTAGCAGGACATTTCTCGAAAGCACAAGGATCATCTAAGATACCTGTGGATTACACAGAAATTCGTTATGTATATAAACCAAATGGTTCTAAACCAGGATTTGTCACATATACCGATCAATCGACAGTAGTTGTTACACCAGATGTGAAATATATTCAGCAGATGAAAGAAGATTACAGAGAAAATGAATCGTAGGGCTATTTAGTCTTACGATTTCTTTATTATTATGTCTTTACTTTGGCAATCTACAATAATAAAAGAATTTGTTATCATTGCAGTGATAAATGAAAAGGATGTTAAGAAGTAGATATCAGACAACTAAAATATTTCATTTAACCGATGAAAATAACTATTATCCAATAGGCATATCATTAAAAAGAGGCTACGTATGTACTCAGGAAATGACTGAATTCATCTCTTTAATAAAGACAAATTAAAAGTGCGGGTACATTTTGTACCCGCACTTTTTATGCTATCTTAATATCTGTTTTATCATTATTTAACGTTAAATGAACATTTTTAACTTCCGGATGTTCTAAATAGTAATCAGTTATATTATCTCTAACATGCTGTTCAACAACACGGCGTAGCGGTCTCGCACCAAGCAGTTCATCATAACCATTATCAATTAACCAGTTTTTCGCTTCATCTGTAATTGTCATTGTGATTTCCTTTTTAGCTAATGTTCGTTTAACATCATCTAACATAAGATCAACAATTTGAAGTAAACTTGCTTTATCTAAAGGTTTAAATTCTATAATACCATTAAATCGATTTAAGAATTCAGGTCTGAAATAATCTTTAATGATTGCCATAATGTCAGTGCCTTCCGACTTCTTACTGTCCAAACTAAATCCTGCATTACTTGTGGCAATGATAATCGTGTTTTTAAAGTTGATTACATTACCTTGACCATCAGTCAATTTTCCATCATCCAATACTTGTAATAACAATGTTAATATTTGTGGATTTGCTTTTTCAATTTCATCGAACAGAATCACTGAATAAGGATTACGGCGAACACGTTCTGTTAATGTATTTGAGTTATCATCGTATCCCACGTAACCAGCAGTAGTACCGATCATTTTAGAAACAGCTGTTAAATCACTATATTCACTCATGTCCAGACGAATTAATGCTTCTTTATGACCAAATAAATCAACAGCTAACTGTTTTGCGAGTTCTGTTTTACCGACGCCAGTCGGACCAACAAACAAGAAGCTACCGATCGGTCGGTTACCTTCGTCAAATCCAGCACGATTTCTACGGATTGCTTTTGCCACCGCTTGTACCGCTTCATCTTGACCGATAATTTTTTCTGATAATCTATCTTTAATATTTTTCAGGCGTTCAAGATCGTTACTATCCATCTGCGAAACAGGAATTCCAGTTAATCTCTCAACTGTGCCTGCTACATCATCAACTGTTAACGTGTTTGTTTCGACGCTTTCCTCTATACTATCCTTTATTGATTTAATCTCCATTTGTAGTGCATTTGCCTGTTCATAATCTTCTCTATCTACTGCTTTTAATTTATCTTGTTCAAGCTGTTCGATTTGTTTTTCTGATTGAACAGTATCAACAACTGTATGATTAGAAGAAACATGTGCTGCAGTGATATCCAGTAAATCTATCGCTTTATCCGGTAATAATCTTTGCGGGATATATTGAATCGATAAATCTACACAAGCTTTGATCACATTATCGGGTATTTCTACTGCATGATGTTGTTCATATTTTTCTTTTATACCTTCCAATATTGCGATTGTATCCTCTGCAGTTGGCTCATTCACGACAACTTCATTAAATCGACGAGATAAAGCTGGATCTTTTAATATATTATTACGATACTCATCTTGAGTAGTAGCACCGATGATTGTAATATCTCCTCTGCTTAATGCTGGTTTTAAAATATCAGATAAGCCTTTACTACCAGAATCAGCACCTGTTGCTCCGCTACCGATCATTTGATGAATCTCATCTAAGAATAATACGATATTATCATGTGCTTTCACTTCATTAATTAACTTTTGAACATTTTCTTCAAAAGCACCACGATATTGTGTCCCTGCTTCAAGCGCAGAAATATCTATTGAAATAATTTCTTTATCTTTAATTGCCTGTGGTACATCTCCGTCAATAATAGCTTGAGCTAAACCTTCGACAATCGCAGTCTTACCCACCCCTGCTTCACCAACTAAGATTGGATTATTCTTAATTCTTCTACTTAATACTTCTGCTGTATTACGTATTTCTTTTGAACGTCCAATCACTGGATCTAGTTTTCCATTACGTGCTTCTTCAGTTAAATTTCTACCAATCTTTGATAAAAACTCACCCTGCACATTGTTATTTTGATGTTTTAATTGTTGTGTCTGATTATCATTAAATTGGTTATTTTGTATATTTTGAATTGCTTCAGGTGTTACTTCATGCCCATTAATATAAAATTTGCGCTTCACTTGACCTTGTCCTAATTCATTGAACATGCTGTTGAACATTTTATCAAAGTTACTGTCAAAAATTCCGTTATTCATAAAAATCACTCCTATTTAGTTGTAAGTATGGCTACAAAGGGTATTATGTTCCTTTGATAATCTTATTATACCAATTTGGTCAAAGAAGGTCAAACGTTATTTTGACTTTATTTGACCTTTGTTTTTATTTTATTTCATTAAATACTTCTTATTAAACCAGCAGCAAATAATAATCAACAATTATAATAGAAGAAACTCAAATTAATATAGTGTTATTAAACCTCAATTTTTCTTTGCAAAATGCGATAAATAAATCAGAAGTATATGATCCTTATAAAAAATTTTTATTTGTGACCATTTTTTGACAAACATATTCGTTGCAAAATATATATATATATTTCATCCCTTTCATCTCCTATATTTAATCATCATCAATTTTAATAAAAACACCATATATTTTTTACATAAAATGTAAGCATTATGAATAGAATTAACTTTTTCTTACTCAAAAATTTTGAACTCAAAGAATATATATGGTCTAATATGTACCGTTACAGAAAATAAACTTTATATTGCAGTTTATATGCAGAATAAAAAATTATTCTTATATCTGTAACTTATAAAAATATATTTTTTAATCGTTTCTTCTTGTCGAAATACACATCAATTTCGACATAGCTGGACAAGAGACATAAAATTTTTAAATTACTGGAGGATTATATATTATGAAAAAAGCATTATTAACTTCATCATTAGCATTAGCATTAGGTGTAACAGGATTATCAGGAGTAAACGGTTCAAACGAAGCACAAGCATCAGAAACGACACAAGCTGTTAAAGTGGATTTCAATGAACTTGCAAACCTAGCAAGAAACAATTCTGAAACATTAAATGAACGCCCAGTACACGCTGGAGCATACAATTATTCATTTAATAAAGATGGATATTCTTATAACTTTGAATCAGATGGCATTTACTGGACTTGGGAATATAAATACACGGGTGCAGCAGACACGGTTGTAAATCATACATTTACCCAACCAAAAACCGTACAACAATTTGACAATGTTAAAGAACATACACCAATTCAACATACAGCTTATCAAGCACCAGTTCAACAAAAAGCACCGGTTCAACAAAGCACTTATAAAGCTCCTGTTTCACAAACGTCAACATCAAATGTAAGTGTCAATGCACATTTACAGTTAATTGCACAACGCGAATCAGGTGGTAATATCCGTGCGATCAACCCTACTTCAGGTGCAGCAGGTAAATATCAATTTTTACAAAGTACATGGGATACTGTTGCTCCGGCAGAATGGAAAGGTAAATCACCAGCTTCAGCACCGGAATCGGTTCAAGATGCAGCTGCCGTAAAATTATATAATGAGTACGGTGCACAAAACTGGGTTACAGCTTAATATTTAAATTATTACATGCGAAGGATGCTCTGTAGTGCATTCTTCGCTTTTTATATTACAAAAACATTTCGGCATTGTAATGAATTGTTATTTTACTGTAACGTATGTAATGATTTTATATGTTACATTATTAATGTCGAAAGAGAGATAATTATCGACAGTCAATTTTGACAATCGATAACGAAAATAACAAAACGTAAATTAATGGAGGACTTATATATTATGAAAAAAGCAATTTTAACATCATCATTAGCATTAGCATTAGGTACAACGTCGGTAGCAACTGCTGGTCAAGCATACGCTTCTGAAACTGAAAACACTCAAAAAGAAACTGTAGACTTCGCTCAATTAGCTGAATTAGCTAAAGCAGAATCTGCATCATTAAACGAAAAACCAGTTCATGCAGGACCTTACCACTACGAATTCAGCAAAGATGGATTCTCTTATGAATTCAAATCAGATGGTATCTACTGGACTTGGGAATATAAATACACTGGCGCTGCTGATACTATTGTTAACAAATCAGTAGAAGTTGCATCTGTTGAAGCTCCTAAAGCTGAAGTACAATCAGTAGTAAGTGCACCAGTTGCGAAAACTGCTGCTCAAACTGCTGTTAAACCAGTTGTTCAACAAACAGCTTATAAAGCTCCTGTAGCACAACCTGCTGCAGTAAAAACTTACAAAGCACCTGTTCAACAAACAGCTACTGTATCTAACACTGGTGGAGTTAACTGGTCAGCTTTAGCACAATGTGAATCTGGTGGAAATCCAAGTATCGTAGATGCTTCTGGAACTTACCACGGTTTATATCAATTTGACGTTCAAACATGGCGTGCAGTTGGAGGATCTGGTGTTCCTTCACAAGCATCAGCTGCTGAGCAAACGAAACGTGCACAAATCCTTTACAGCCAACGTGGATCTCAACCATGGCCAGTATGTGGAGCTCGTTTATAATAACAATTACTATACTTTCAAGAAGAATCATATATATGATTCTTCTTTTTTATTGAAATTTTACTCTTGCATATACATGTAATTTGTATTATGATTGTTCTTGTCACTATTTTTAGGAGGAAATTTTATAATGAAAAAATATTTATCTGAATTACTAGGTACATTCGTACTCGTATTCTTTGGTACTGGCACAGCAGTTATGGCTACTTTAAATCCAGACGCTAGCGTAGGAATCTTCGGAATCGCATTCGCATTCGGTTTAACAGTTATTGCAGCAGCATATGCAATCGGTGATATTTCTGGAGGACATTTAAATCCTGCAATATCTTTTGCAATGTTTCTAGATAAGCGTTTATCTTTCAAAGACTTCGCAATCTATTCAGTATTCCAAATTATCGGAGCGTTTATTGCGACATCATTAATCTGGGCGATTCTAAGCTCATTTACTAAAAAAGTTGATTTCATCTATGGTGCTAACGTGCCAAATAACATCAACAATATGGGCGCATTCTTAGTAGAAGTAATTCTTACGTTCGTATTTGTGTTCGTTGTATTATCTGTAACAAAAACTAAATTTATCGCACCAAGTTTAGCCGTACTTGTAATCGGTTTAACATTAACAATGGTACATTTAATCGGTATTCCATTAACAGGAACATCAGTGAATCCAGCAAGAAGTATTGCACCAGCAATCTTTACTGGCGGAGATGCTTTATCAACATTATGGATCTTTATCGTAGCACCATTAGTAGGTGCAGCAATTGCTACATTTACACATAACTTCCTAGAATCATAAAAAATAAGCCTATTCAGTAAAGCTACTGAATAGGCTTTTTCTATTGATTTACCTTATCAAAATCTTCTTCGTAAAAGTCAGTCTCAAAATCTTTGAATGGCCAGATACGTACTGAAACTTTACCTACTATATTCTTGCTATTGATTAAACCAAGCTCAGGTTTACGACTATCAAGACTGATTTCGCGATTATCTCCAAGCACTAAATATTTACCAGTAGGAATAGTATCTTTACCGCCTGAATGTGATAATGTTTTCACTGAGAAATTTTCAGTTAGCATTGGGTTAACATTGATTTCACGATTCGCCTGCAAATAATTCTCTTCTACAACCTTACCATTAACATATAATAGATCATCCTTATATTCTACCTTGTCACCAGGAAGACCCACTAAACGTTTAATATAATCACTCTTATCATTCGCATGAAATACGATAACGTCTCCCCTATCAAGACCATTTGTCCATGTTGCCATTTTGTTAATGATGACACGATCTTTATCCTCAAAAGTTGGTGCCATTGAGTCACCACTTACTTGATATTGTACAAAGAAAAATGATCGGATAATAAACAATGCAATTAATGTTAATCCAATCGATATAATCCATTCTCTTAATTCTTTTTTCATTTTTTTCACACTCCTGCATTCATGATACAATACCACGCACATAAATACAAAAATGTGCCAAAATTTATAAGACATTTCAATCGTAAAATTTAACTTAACTAATCAACTTAGTACATTTGTCGCTTCGGATCTTCACCAAATTTATTAGGACCTGAGGTTCCTTCAATTAATGTAAATATGAAATAGACGATTATTGTAATGAAATAGATTATACATATAACAATTACGATTTCAAAATTACTAAAATTTAATAACATACCTATTAGGAATAAAATAATTCCAATAGCTACAACACCTAAATAGGGAAACAACGCCCACCAACCATTTATATTAATATCTTGTAATCGACGTGCTGTCACTGTAAATAAAGGAATAAAATTAATTAAGCCCCAAATATAATTGAACATTTCAGTCATACTATCTTCATCATCTATAGCAACACCATTAGCTGCATCTATATAACTTCCAATCACCATTAAAATAATAGCAATAATAGTATTGATAATTGCTGGAGACCAATATTCTAGCCTTCGAGCTCTACCTTTCATTTTGAAAGTCTTCTTCCAATATATTTTATAAGCTTCAAAAAAACCGAGATCTTTTTTCAATATTCACACCTCCCACTAAATACTTTAACATAAATTGTTAACAGTAAATCTTAAAGTTACCTTAAAGTTTGTTATCAGTTTGACTATCATATTATATATTTTGACTTATATACTTGTCAAAATGATAAATATACATTACACTACTTATAAAGAATGCAGAAAGGAGTTAAGAGATGAAAAACAGACTCAAAGAACTAAGAGCACGCGATGGCTATAACCAGACGCAACTCGCTAAACTCGCTAAAGTATCTCGACAAACCATTTCTCTCATAGAGCGAGATGATTTCATGCCTTCTATTCTTACCGCAGTACGTATTGCTAGAATATTTGATGAACCCGTAGAAAATGTATTTATAATTGAGGAGGAAGAGCTGTGAAAAAAGATAAAAAGTTAGGAAGAAGCTTATATGTAGTATTAATCGGAGCTATATTCGGTGGGATAATCGGAGGTGGACTCCCTTTAGTAAATGACTTTATAACTTACTTTACGCATAAATATCAAATTAATTTTATGATATATATCGTTCCATTGTTAATGATTGTCTCTGTTTTATTATATTTAAAATCTAAGCACCAATATAATGCTATGTCTCAACCACAAAATAAAAGTGAAGATGATCAATATATCTATCAGCTTAATCAATATAATAAATCTTCTAAAAATATTGTAAATGCCAGTAATATTCTTATTCTGGCAATTGCTTTAGCAACAGCAGATTTTATTTTGAAGCCTTCAACTCAATATTTAATTTATTATGCAATAATTGTAGTTATATTTTTGTTTCTAGTACTAATATACACAAAACATAATCGAACTGTATTATTAGCCTTTCCTTCAATCACTAATAGTGGATTCGAATTAGATTATGAAGATAGACAAATCATGACAACGCTTATTAACAATATAGATGAAGGTGAAAGACTTGTGATGTTACATGCACTATCAAAGACATATATCGTAATGATATATATGTTAAGCGGCTTATTATTATTACTGGCTTTCTATCAAGCTACTAGTGGTGAAAATCAATATTTAGCAATGATTGGAATTACATCAGTGCTCATCTATTCTACTATCGCATACTACAAAAAATCAGAAGAATTTAATAAATAGACTACAAAAACCAGAGGCTAACATAAAAAATTAGCGTCTGGTTTTCTATTGATATAATTATATATTTATTAATTGAATATCTCCAATACAAATTCCATCGTAAATTTCATTACAACTGATAAAATAAAGATTCTCATGATAGCATCAGTTGCAATGTAGCAATAACTACGTTTACTCGCAAGCTTCACGTTATCCTTCTTATCTTCATAAGTCATTAGAGTTGAAATAATAATAACAAAAGGCCAACTTGATATCATTGAAAAAATGTCCATATCATCACCATATAATTTCTTACGATACCTTACTGATATTCAACACCATTGTCTGCAGTAATCCATTCAGGTAACTTCACACCAGCTGGTAATTTACGCCCTTCTTTATAACCATATTCATGCATACCTACTTCATTCATAGGACTTAGCATACTATATTCAGCAACTTTCCAAGTTCCTTTATCTTTATAATAAACTACGCCTAAGTTACCATAATATCTTGCAATATTTTTATTAGATTTCATACTACCTTCATATCCAGTAGCTTTACCTGTATATTTTTCAAAGGCTTTCTTAGTAATATTCTTATCTTCAACAATAAAAGTCATAGTTGCAAGCTTTGCATTATTAAATTTAGTTTTATAGTTTATATCATAAAAGTTTAACCATAAACGTTCACTTTTTCCGTATACAGATAATACATGTGTTCCCATAGTATCGTCTTTATCATGGTGTCCTTGCGTAATGCTTGTTTTACCTATTTGTGCTTCAACTTGTTTTTTTGTCATTCCTAAACCCACACCATGATATTTGTAAGTTCCCTTTTTCATTTGATCAAAAGTTGCCTTATTAAATTTAGGTAGATAAATCGTTTTCTTTTCTAACTTCGTTGCCGCTTCTGCTGATTGATTCATAACTACAGGTGATACTAAAGACGTCATAATAATTGTTGCTGCAAGTAATTTTTTCATGATATTGCACCTCTTATTCTTTATTTTGTAAAAATGTTATAAATAATAAATATAGTTATACATAAAGCGTTAACACCAAGGCTTAACTTAAAATATGTATCCTTACTTATATTACGATCCATTTTTCTACGATTAAATGTCATCATATTTAAACGCGTTGTGAGACTGATGTAGAGTATAAATATCATTATTATAAACATCCATCTCATATCATCACCTCTTGAGTTAAATGTACCATTATTATTGTTAAATAGTGCTAATTATTTTGATGTTTAAGGTAAATTTAAGGTAAGTACCGACTTTATGCAATGTACTTAGCGGTATCGCAACTTTTTATGTGCCGATTCCGCCAAAACTCATGAGTATTAGCGGTATCCCTATTTTAAATCAAGTGATACCGCTATTATTACCTGTTCAATGGATCTTCACCATATTCGTTTGGTCCATGTGTTCCGTCTCTAAGAAGTAACACAAGATATATAATTACAATACCAATCAGGCAAACGGGCATTGCAATATTAATCATACTTTCTGTATCCACTCCAAATTGATTTAATAACATCGATATTAAAACGATTGTCATAACGAGTACGCCAGGTACTATTGCAATAATTCCTGATAAATTTGTGTCATGCAATCTTCTAACTGAAACGCTTAAAACACCAATCGAGAAAAAGAAACTAAGTGTTTTATATACAATATTACTTATACTAAATCTCGCTTCTGGATCAATACCTAACTGTCCATCTATATATGTACAAATTGTCCATATTGACAATAGAATAATGATATTCACTAACATCGGAAACCAGTATGCTTTACGTGATGAGCGGCCAGAGAAATCTAAAGCACGTTTCCAGAAATCCATATAGGCATCTTTAAAAAATATATTACTTACCATATTTACCTCCGTTAGTTCTTATAATAACCTTTCCCTCTCGTGTTATAGATCACTTTCATCACGAAATAAGAAATTGCATGTATAAATAAAAATACAATGGAAGATAGTAAAATGTATAAATTTACGCCAAGTGGCATTAATGCATAGCTATCATTTCTAGCATTTACTGTAATAGGTGCAATATAGCTCACGCCTAAACTTACGAGATAACTCATAAATACACCAAGTGCTATGAAACCAAAATTCAGTTTCTTTCTATAAATTATCGTATTCATAATTACAACAAAAATTAAAATTGGGATAAATACTATCATATCCCCTCTGACAATTTCTGCCCATGCATCAAAAAATGCAAATGGTATCAAATAAAGCAGCATAAATTTATAATCTTTAATACTAATTTTTTCTTTCATATACAACACCCTTTCTATGAGTACAACTTAAATTTACCACTAAAATTAAAAAATTGGATAAAAATACTAAATATTTAAGGTATATTTAAGGTATAGAAGAACATTTCTTTATGTAGATAGCGGAATCGTAACTTTTTATAAACCGACACCGCTATTATTATCGAATATTAGCGGTATCGAATTAATTTTTAATTCAATTCCGCTAAAACTCATGAGTATTAGCGGTATCCTCATTTCAAATTAGGTGATACCGCTATTATTATCTAAATTTCAGATGATATAAAAAAGCATAGCTTCTGCTATGCTCATTCAGGAATTTAAAAGTGTAATAAATCGTGTAAAATCAAATGAGAAATTTTCAGTTGGACCCTCTTCCCAAAATCCATCTGATTCATATCGCGGTATAATATGTTCGTGAAAATGTGTTCCATTGTCCATTACTCGTCCATTATTTCTTATTATTGAAACGCCAAATATATTCATATCATTTTCTAATATTTGAATTAGTTTTCTTTCTAGTTGAATTAAATCTAAAACCACTCTATCCGGTAGTTCTAGATAATTCATATAATGTTTCTTTGATATTAAAAGCATATGTCCTACTTGTTCTGGATTGATATCAAATACAACCTTAAAATGCTTTGTCTCATATAAAATTTGATCTTTATCAAGCTCATTACAGAAAATACACATAAACCATTCACTTCCACTCACGTTTTTATAGAATTCTTTATATCAATATATTACCGCTCTATTTTAGTTGTACATAAATATCTATTTACACCTGGATGTTTTTCTCCTAATGATTCAATAACAAATCCTTGTTTACGATAAAACGTTATTGCTTCATCATCTGTCTCTGCAACAATATAATTATATTTATCTTTAATGTGATTGATCAATTTCTTCCCAATACCTCTTCCTCGATAAGTTTCATCAACTGCAAAACTAGTAATTACACATTTATCGTCTTGTACATTAATAGTTATAATTCCAATGAAATTATTCTCATCTACATAAACATAACACTTAGCAACGTTACAAGTAATGGCGTCTGCTAATAATTCGTTTACACTTTTAGAACTCACTGCTAATTGTATCAAATCAGTTAGTTCCTGATTTATCATAGAAATATCATTTAGTTCTCTAATCATTAGAATCTCCTTATCATATCAAATAATTATAAATATTATATATGAACAAATAAAAAAAGACACCTCTCGGTATCTTAAATATCTTTATAATAAAAACGATTATCCTGTGGAACAATACTGAAATCGCTTGGCAGTTCTTCTTTCGGTATTAAATGAAACCCGTTCTTTCTATAGAAATGCTGAGCTGCTTCAAACTTATCAATTGTTCCTAAATAAATAGATTTAATACCATCATCGTGTGCGTGTTGAGTGACATGATCTAATAGTTTCTTACCTATCTTCATATTCCTTGTATTTGAATCAACATATACTCTCTTCAAAGCACTGTTGTTATCTTTTAATTTTAATAAAGCGATTGTACCAACGACTTTACCTTCATAGAGTGCTAACCAGAACTGACCACCTGTATTAATATAGGTTCCTAATATGTTCTTTAAATCTGGTTGGTTATCATACGTTACGTTTTCAATATCAAATTCATGGAGTTTGATATTTATGATAAACTCATTAACCTCTTGCTTATAGTCGTCTGTGTATTGGATGATTTCGATATCTTTCATATGCGCCTCCTCTAAGTTAGTAATGTAATATCTTAAAATTAATAAATACCCAGAGAAGCTCGATATAAACTTCACTTCCAATTTTCCGAATATTATGTATAATAAATGGAAAAACTGAAATGAGTTGATATTAATGAGTCTGTCACCAGAGGATCAAAGAGATCAGTTAAGAAGAAAAGAAATTGAACGAAATAGTATCGGTAATCTTAAAGACAGTTCACAAAATGCATATACCGGTAATTTTTTAAGTTCTATGAATAATAAAACTTTAGGCATATTTATTTTAGTATTAGTTATAGTAGCATTTATCGGGTGGTTAATTGTTCATTAATTTAAACACCCGATATTATTAGTGACGTCATATTATATGTATTTAATATGGCCTCGAATTCTTTAACGATAGGTTCATGTTCAGGATTATACTGTTTATTTCTTGGTCATTACTGAATTGCATTTACATTAACCTGTATCGCAGTATCGTGATTATGGATCATATCACTTGCCTATATCGGAAAAATTATTGGATCAATTGATAAGCAAGGTAATATTATTGTAATCCTTAATAAAGTTTCAGCGATTATTATTCTAATCGTTGCTTGTATTATTATTAAAAATATCATTGATATGTTTTGATTTATACTAATTTTGTAAATAGTGTATAATCATTGTAAGAGGTGATGATATGCAATTGAAATGGATAAGTATATTATTTACATCAATTAGTTTAATCGCTTTCGCCCTATCCTATATACTTCCATACGATATAATGAGCGATTATGATACTCAAGGTATTTGTATGAATATCTTTATTTTCTCAGGATTCATCGGATTTATATTATCTATTATTTCAAAAGCAAAACATCAAATACTTTTATTGTTATTTAGTCTTGTTCCAATATTATTGATGGGCGCACTTTTACTTTTAGCCTACTACATTTCAGGGTGGTAAGATGATGAAAAGAAGAATCATTTCTAACATATTTATGTTATGTGTTATCGGATATTTTATATGGCTCATTTCAAGACCTGAGTTGTACTTAAGTGACATATCAATGCATGCTAAGAATCCACTTTCAATTTCATGGCACTATTTCACAATTAATACGGACATAATTGGAGCAAATCATAACGAAGATGACTATACCATTTCTTTGTACCCATTTTACTTTATGTTATTTTTAGCTTTTATAATAAGGTTCATACCTTTTAAGAAGAAATATAAGGAGTGACATTATGATATTTATTATTCTGTTATTTGCGCTTATAGGCATTTACATGTTAACAGGTCGTGGTGGGTTCTTAATTGCTGGATATAATTTTATGCCTGAAGCAGAAAAAGCGAAGTATAATGAAAAACGTTTGTGCCAGTTTGTAGGGATATATATGATTTTTACTTCTATATTTGTTATTTTTTTAGAATACAATATATTACAAGAGCATATAACTATTATCATTTTTCTATGCATAACAATTGCTTTTATAATCTTCTTAAATACTTCAAGAATTTTTAAACATCGCAATTAAAACTGCTCTCAAAGGCAGTTTTTTTATTTTTCATTATGTTATAATGATTTAAATTTGTTTTGTGGGAGGTTATATATGAAACGTTTCTCACCAATTATCTTAGCTTTGCTTGCAGCAACGTTCATTGCACGGTTTAGTTTGTTGATGGTTATGCCGTTCTTATCTATCTATTTAATCAATACATATCATTATTCAGGTTTTCAGATTGGAATCATTTTATCAGTGGCAGGTTTCGTAGCGATTATATTAAGCATGACGTCAGGTAGTGTCATAGACCGCTTCAATAAAAGACACGTCATATATTTCGGTCTCCTTATCGGTATACTGAGTTATCTCTCATTTCCAATGATACATAGCTTTCCTGGTTTCATTCTTTTCTCTATTACTTCCACTATCGGCAATACACTAGTCGAGCCGACATATCGTGTACTCATTACACAATTTACTGCAGATGAGCACAAGAAACTGATATTCAATATCAGATATTATTTAATCAACGTTGCTGCTGCAATGGGTCCTTATATTTCAAGTCAAATTCAGTGGGTTGGTATTGAAAAGCTTTTCTATATCGTGGTTGCTGCTTTACTGATTAATTTAGTCATGTTTATTGTGATCTTCAATAAATATGATATCGATCTTAAAAATAAACAATCCATGACACATACCCCTTTCTTCAATATGATGTTTATCTTCAAACAGGATAAAGCTTTCCTGTATTTAATACTCGGTAATATATTTATCGTTTTTGGTTATACGCAGATGATGACGTCACTGAGCATCTATTTAAGTAAGATCTATCCTTATGCAACTGCCATTCATCATTATGCAATACTTACATTAGTCAATGCGATTGCTGTTATCTGTCTACAGATTGTCGTCTATAAAATTGGACAGCATATTAAGACAAGTACTTCGATCATTATCGGAGCAATATTACTACCATTAGGTTTGATGCTTGTTGGTATCTCTCCAGACTTATTTAATCTTTGTATCGCGATGTTTATATTGACAATCGGTGAAATCTTCGTCTTCACGATGTGGGATTTGAGAATTGATGAGCTTTCACCTCAATCAATGAAAGGATCGTATTATGCGTTAACAGGTCTTACTGGTATTTCACGTATCATTGCACCACTTGCCGGAGGATTGTTAATCGATAATATATCTAACGGTTTTCTTATCTGGACGATTTTAGGCGGTGTTACATATTTATCTGTATTCTTCTTTATCAAAAGCGCAAAAATAACACCTGTAAAATTATAGTTTACAGGTGTTATTAAATTTACAACTATTAATATCATTTTATATTACTTCACTTACGATGCAGAAATATTTATCACTGTATGGAATAAACATTTGCTTCGTAATTTCAAATTTTTTATCATCTTTGAATGTCTTTCCTGATAAAACTTTCTGTTTATTTTGAAGCAATGATTTAAAGTCCAGAATATTCATCAATATTAAATCCTCAACTTCATGGTTATCGATTACAATCTTATCCAATAATTCACGAGAGATTTCACAAGTAAAGATATTGATAAATTCCTTATCCATTGTACCTTCATTGTCAATACTTTCAGGAATGACACATAGCATCTTTAAATCATCAAATGATACATCTATACCTAATTCTTCTTTAATTTCTCTAACACAATCTGCCATCGTCTCATCATGACGAATATGCCCACCGATTGAAACGTCTAACATACCAGTATAATCACTTAATTCCTGACTGCGTTTTTGTAAAATAACGAAGTCTTTATAAGTGAAGATACATTGAAAAGTCTCATGCCATTCTTCATTTCGATGCGCCTCTTCATAAGTCATAACCCCTTTTGAAGTATAGTTGCTATTAAAAATATTAATTTTTTCCATTATATAATCCCCTTATCCCTTATAAATTTTTAATTAATATTTAAACTATCCAAAAATTTTGAAACAAGCTACTTTTTCAGAATTTTTAGTTATTTATATTATACATTAAATTATAAAAAAATAGACCTCTTTTAGAGATCTAATAAATATTTCTTGTTATTTTTTGAAACGCTTCAAACACTTCTTCTGGAAAGAATTCAATAGATTCAATACTCAGTGGATTTAGATTACTACAATTTTCTTCCATGTCAATGTCGTTTAAAACACTATTAATAAAAGTACCTTTATCAATCATTTCTATCGTTAAATGTGAATGCGCTTCAGCTAGAGCTTGAGGTATACTTTGATCTGTTCAAAAATAGTACGAAAATGTTGGAAAATAGTCGAATGAAACATCTCCCATAACATCTCCTGCTTCTTCATCCATTAAATAAAAGAACATCTTCTTCTTGACTGACATTTTGAACAACAGCTTTATGTACTGCTTCTAACCTATATATTATTGACATTGTGGTGCTCCTTTACTTTAATTAATACTATTTCATCAATAAGCAATTTATTAATAAATAATAAATTAAGGAAAAAATCACTTTGAACTCATAACATCTAATCGTTGATAAACATACTGACAAATAATCAACATATAGATTATTGCAAATAATGGTGAATAGAATGTCCACCAAGCAACTTGTAAATCATAGAAATGAAATCCTAGTAAACTGCTTAGTTCTGGTATCGTTGGTTGCTCATTTATTAAACAACCTGGTCCATAACATACATCAGTTCCTCCAAAGCATATTTTAAAAAAAGCGAGATGTGATATGACTACTAGTGTCTGAAACATAATTCTAAAAAATACAATGACATATTGTATCAGCATATTTGGTAATATATGCTTTATAAAGATATAAACTTTAGATGGGCTCATTGTCTTCGCACTACTGATAAATTCTTTTTCTAATATCAGTTGTGTTGCTGATTTCACTAATACTATCGTTGTTGGTAACATGAGTAAAATTAGAATAATTAAATTAAATATTATTCGAAAACTTTGTGTTGTCGTAAATTGATCGATTGGTTCATAAAGTATAGGTTTTAGTAATAAATAACCTAATATCGACTGTGGTATATAAAAAAACGGATGCAGGAATTGATCAATTAACGCCAAATTACTTTTCTTAAAGGCTAAATAAGTTCCTATGTTGATTGCTATGATGAGTGTCAATAAAGCAACAACTATAAGTAGTGTTAATGTAATTCTGTAACCAGATAATACTTCATAAGTCATATGTCTAGAGTTCCTATCAACGCCAAATATATAATCTTTTCCGGGCGGAAATGGTGAACTCGCCAACATATTCCCATCTTTATCATATAAGAAATTGGTCTTTTTCACCTTCCCGTTTAATATATCAAAGTAAATAAATCCAATAATCGCAGGAACGATGAGCAAACAAATAGAAAGATAAATGCGTTTCATTATGACATGCTCCTTCCTGTAGTGTTTCTAGTATATAAATCAGAAATTAAGAATAATAAACGTATTGGGATATACATCATTAGAAATGAGATGAACAGTACAACTGGCGTATTATATTCAAAAATAAAAACAGAAATTCCAAATACATTTAATAATCGTTCTAAAAATAATAAACTTGATAAAGTCATCCAGACAATTTGTTTAAAGTTAATAAAATAGCCTGTTAGAATATTCTTTAAAATATGACGATAAAAAATTTCTTTGTTATTTAAACCCTTACTTCTTGCAAAAGATACATAGCTTTCTTCTCTTTCTGCAATTAATAATTGATTAATGACAGTAATACTATTTGTTATTGGGATAATTAGCAGTAATAAAATCGGGAATATGACAGCGTTTTGTTCATGACTTGATGCAACATCAAATATCAATACATGTGTTTTAAGATAAATGAATATAATAATTGAAATAAATACTGGGATATAAAAAATATCAGGCACAATACTTAATACGCGATTAATATGCATTACAATATCGTGAAAAACTTGAGATTGATACATCAAGAATGCGATTATTAATGAGAATAATAAAGAGATAATAAGCGCACTAAATAGTATCGTCATTGAATTTACCCAAGGTTCAAAAATAAATGGGAAAATATCATGTTTGACACCTGACTTTAAATTCTCAAATACGATTGTATTTGGATGTAATAATGAATAAAACGTGTCTTTAATTGCAATGAATAAATAAGGAACATCTATTCTTTGATCGTGAAAAAGTGATGGTAAACATGCAATAAAAAAGAGCATGAGAATGGTGATGGAAATATTTATTATATTTTTCATATATAGTCCTTTTTCAGAATATTTAGATATTTATATTATATATAGAAAAAAAAAATAGACCTCTTTTAGAGATCTATATAAATAAATTTTCGAAACTATTTATTTTACTGCGTCTTCACATTTTTATTGCATATTATCTCTCATAATTCTATCAACTAAATTTATTCTCCCTTAATAATACCAAGTGCTATCTTAATATGTTCTAAATGATGATTTCCATGCCAGGCATAAAGTGAAAGCATTTGTTTCAACGTTACTTCTCCGTTATCTGGGTGTATCATAACTCTTTCCAATTGTTCTTCTGTTAATTCTTTTAATATGGTTGACCATCTATGATGTATACCAAATAAAAACATAATCGAATCATGACAGTCATTTTCATTATCAGCAAGTTTTATCCATTCATTCTCTTCATATGTTGACACCTTTGGTTTATCCTCAGTTAATATTAATTTTGTTCGTATATAACCATGAAGATGACTATCGGCTATATGATGAATTAAGGTATTTACATCCCATGATCCATTTCTATATTGTTTTTTTCTTAATGAATCATCAATATTTGAAATTATTTCGTTTATCTTATATGGTAATTCTTCGATATCTGTAATCCATTGATTCAAGATACTTCTATTATATTCTGCAGGTATTTGATAACGACCAATTGGGTATTGATTTTTCATTAATTTTTCCTCCACTATTTTTAATAATTTTATTATACATATTTTTCTATTTTTCTGCATTTCTGTGTATAATAAATAAAAGGAGTGATAATATGTCAGTATTTTCAAAATGGAAACACGTTATTTTTTTATTAATAGCAATCTTAATTACATACACTTCACAAGATATCGCATACTTACCTGAAGCAATAATAAATCCTATATATGTTCTCACAACCCTTAATATGTTTGCTTTCTTATTTTTATTATTAGCTATATTTAAATCTATTAATAATATTAGAAAAAATAATAGCGAACCTTATATAGTATCTTCAATGATGGTCATCGTATTCTCTGTTATCGTTGGTGCTATCACTTTCTTCATTACTGCAATGTGGTGGGGGTAAAAGGAGAAGTTATCTAGATGAAAAATAAAAATAATGTATTCTTTATAATAACAAAGTTTATTATCCTAATCGTAGCGTTTATCGACTGGCTTCCTACAGAACAAGAATGGATAGATGGACTAGCAGAAATAGAAAATTCTTTTCCTAATACCATTTGGATTGACAAGGAAAAAAACATCAAAATTTTGCGTATGGGAGGAGGATCATATGTCTTAAAACGTCAAGATAATGATATACAGTACCCTCAATACATGAACGGTATTATTTACAATAAAACATTTGTTATCACAAGAAACCGAAATAATAGATACTTCACTTACGACGTTATTAATAATAAAAAGAAAGAAATTAAAAAACACGACATTCAAAAATTTAAGAACAAGTACAATCTTAAAAGTGACTTTTTACCATTAGCATAAACATAAAACCTCCATTGACATAGATTATTTTGTCAATGGAGGTTTTCTTACTTTTCAAATTCTTCAAGTACCTCATGGGGATAAAATTCAATGGATTCATTGCTCATTGGATTTAATATAATACTATTTTCTTCCATATCAATATCATTTAATACATCATTCATAAATATCTCTTTATCGATCATTTCAACTAAAAAATGTGAATTATTTTTTGCTAATGTTTGCGGAATGTTTTGATCCGTCCAAAAATAATAAGAAAATGCGGGGAAGTAATCAAATGACATATCACCCATTACATTTCCTATTTCATTATCCATTATATAAAAGAACATTTTTTTAGTTTTTATCAAATCTAACATTTTATCAAAATCATTATTATTAAAGCGGCTAGAAGTTTTCAAAATAGCTATTAATTCATTTATGTTATTAAATATTTTAATCGGTTTAATTTCTGGCCATTCACTCCAAACATACAAACCTTCGTCCTCTTCATTTTTAGAAAAACCTAAAAATCCTTCTGCCTCAGCAGTATTTTCTGCAATCACTGTAAAATCTGATCGTTTTCTTTTATTTATAGTTAGAATATCAGTTGCAGTTTTCTTTATATTTTTATTATCTCGAATCGGATAGAACTTCCAATTTTTATAGACAATAAAATTACCATCTTCAAATAAAGTCCAATAGTCATTCGGAATATTTTTCAATAATTCCTCTTGGCTAGTTTCCTGAATTACTTCTTTGTCAACTGGTTCCAGTCTATATTGTATCGGCATATTTATATTCCTTTCCATAAAATTATAATGTTAATAATTTATTATTAGTGAATAGATTATAAAAAGTTGAAACATGATTCTTAACTATTACATTTTTTTAAATGAATTTCTCTAATACTATTTCGTCCATTATAGGGATTCCATTCTCAGCAACCATTGGTATTTGTGGTTTAATTAGTCTCGCTTCGTTTACGGCATAGGGAATTATTTCTTTTATTCTGTAGCCCAGTTTTTGATAGAACTTCAAAGCATTTATATTATTATTAGTTGTTATTACTCTAATATTAAACTTACAATTTTTATACGCTAATCGTTCCAAGAAATTCATTAATTGTGTACCGATACCTCTATTTTCAATCACACTATCCAAAGAAATGATTTCAATCGTTTTATCCTTAATAATATATGTTAATAGTCCAGTAATCTTTTCATCTTCCATATAAATTAGACCTGGTAACTCAGCACAATTATATCTCCCAGAAGAAACAATCATTTCTGAAGATCCCCAATGTTCATTAAAGAATTCAATAACTGATGCTCTATTCTGTTCGTTTATTGCTTCAATCATAAAATCCTTCCTCTTTTTTGAATTTGTATAAAGATAATTTATCACTAATTTCTGCCTCACCGTACTTTATAAATCCTAATTTTTGATAGAATTTATGATTTAACACATTACCATGCGGTGTATATACCGTCCATAGTGGAACATCTTGATAAATATTAAAAATTCTTTTAATTGCAGCCGTACCATAACCTGAACCTTGTATTTCAGGATCTATAAATAATTTATAAATATGAATTCTCTCTTTCGGAACTACTTTTAAAACAACAGCACCGACTATTTTTTCTTTATCGTAAATCGTATAAAATTCATCGTTCTTAATGCTATCCAATAATATTTGCTCAGTTTCACAATACGGATTCGTTTCATGATCCTGGTATTTATCAAAATCAGTTATAAATGCTCTCTTTTGAATATTTAATAATACATCAACTTCTGAATGCTTTGTTCGCTCCAGTGTAATCATATAAAATATCCTTTCTTAAGAAATATAGCACAAATTATTAGAATATTCCTATAAATAATTTGTGATTTTTTACATTTAGGGTTAAAATAAATTAACCGGTTTATTTCAACTAACTTAGGAGGCAGCTATGACACAATTTCAAGTTAATACGTTCGAACAATTAAAATGTATTTCAGATGAGTTACGTATGAGAATTTCTATTTTATTGATTGAAAAAGAAATGACAGTTACTGATATATCTAAAAAGTTAAATATTCCTAAAGCAAAAATCTTTTATCACATGAAAGAATTAGAGAAACACAACATGATTGAAATGACACAACAAATTCCTGAAGGCAGCAACATACTAAAATATTACCGAGCCACACACAACGGATTTAATGTCAATCCTGCATTAATTAATAGCGATAATATACATCCATCCAAAAAAATCATAACAGAACAACTAAATAGAACGGTTCAAGTATTAAATCAATTTGGAATAATTGAAGATAATCAATATGTTATCTCAACTACACAGCAAATTAGAATTGATAAAAGTAACGTTACAGCATTTAAGGATGCATTTAATCTCTTGGTTAAAAAATACAGTAAACCAATTGATAATGAAGATAAACTGGAGGGAAAAGAAGAAAATTTATCAAAAAACTATTATATTAATCTCACAGCATTTGAAATAACGAAAGATATATTTGAATAAAATGAGGTGATTCAATGACTTTAAGTCCTTTTCATCGATTATTAATAGGACGAATTTTTACAAATGCAGCAGATAGTATATATTTTATTATTTCATCACTTTATATATTTGAAATTACACAAAGTCCATTGATATCAGGTTTTACAACATCTGCAATGTTAGCGGTGAAATTCATTCAATTATTATATGGACCAATAATAGATCACTTTAATGTAAAAAGAATATTAATTTTCTCTCAGTGTTCACAATCAATCTTAATGATGATATTAGGTATTTTTGTGATGAATCAGAACAATCACTGGCTATTAATCATTATATTAGTAGTTCTTTCAATGTTATGTGGTGAAATGTCATATCCAATTAGTAATAAACTCGTACCACAATTGTTATCTAAAGAAGAATTGGTAAAAGGAAATGCACAGATGACGTTTGCGAATAATACCTTAGATATCGTTTTAAATACTGTAATAGCTGGGTTGTTTATCACAATGAGTGCTGATACCTTCTATTTGATTAGTGCCATGTTATTCTTATTTGCTGCACTTTCATATTTTCAGATACCAATGGTTAAACAAACAAAAATATATGATAATACAAAGTTTAATTATTTCAAATCATTACACTCTGGCATTAGAATAGTAGCATCATCATTCATTTGGATATTTATTATTGGTGCTTTTTCTGTGAATATTGGTATTGGTATCGTTTACGGTGCGTTACCTACATTAGCTCATGAAATTGAAAATCCAGTCTATTATGGTCTATTTTTAGCAACAATGAGTATTGGTATGATACTCTCAACTTTTATAGCAGGTCAATTTAAGTCTAAACCACTCGGGAAATTAATGATATTTCTATTTGTAACAGCTGGGTTAACTATACTGACCGGATTTTTCATTTCTTTACCATTCTATTTAATTTTTTACTGTATAAGTTGGATTATTGTTGGAATTGCTAATATTCTACTCGTTTCTGTTAACCAAAGTATTATTCCGAATGAATATTTAGCGAGAGTTAGTTCTGTCTCTAATAGTGTAGGTATATTAGGGTTACCCTTAGGTTCAATACTTGCTGGTATACTATTGGAGTATGTAAGTGCTATACAACTTATTTCATTGTCTGGCATATGTTATTTTGCACTTTCATTACTCTGGTTATTGATTCCAACACTTCGCAATCAGAAAGAAATAAAGTATATTGCGAGTACTGACTTTGGTATAAAAATAACAAAATAACCAGAACATCAGTTCTAATTATTTTATTTACTCTTTAAAATAGTATTTGTAGATAAGTTTATAGTGGTGGCTAGCCCTAGGGGGTGATGCCTTTGATTTTGTTTGTTAGGTGTTTCTCCTGAAAAGGATAACATGACTGATTTTGAGTTATTGAGTATAATGTTGATGATGTTTGCAATCATTATACCGCTCATTATTAGACTAAATGACAAAGACAAAAAATAACCACTCATAAGCTGGACATAGCTGAGTGGTTATTGAGCAAAAAAATAACTTAGGCTGGTCACCGTATAAACGGATCTACAGGAGGAGTATTACCGCACTCCTCTTTTCATTTACATTTTACAATGGATAGCTTATAAGTACAAATATATTAAAATACGCTTGAGTAATGCAATACTTCATAATCTACTGACATACCCATTTTTTCATATAACCCTTGTGCTTTCACGTTATCTTCACCAGTTTCTAAACATACATATCTTGCATTATTTTCTTTTACGTATTCAAATGATTTTTCAATTAATTTCTTACCTGCTCCACTTGAACGATGATTTGATTGCACAAACAAATCATTATTATTTTATCAAAAATTATAAAGGTGAGTTGTATTTAGACCTTAATAATAGTAAACAGATAATACGTTATATATGCATAAAGTAATACTAAATCTTAAAAGGATATTATATTTCAATCCAAAATCTATTCGTTACGCCACTATCTTCTCTTATATACGATTGATCTTGTACACCACCATTGTTTAATATTACTTTTCTACTCGCAATATTTTCTTCATCACATGTAATAAGTGCTTTTTCTACATTCAAAGATTTCAAAAATTTTAAGGACTCATTTAGAATCTTTGACGCATAACCTTGACCTCTCAAGTCAGGTCTAACTCCATAACCAACATGGCCACCATAATTCATTAAAAACTCATTTAAGTAATGACGTACATTAGAAGAACCTATGATTTTACCATCCTCAATTAAAAATAATGTAGAATTTAATACTTCATATGATCTTTCACGTTCTTCTAAATTATTGATAAAGTCTTGAAAAGATTTATATCGTTTAAAGTTTGTAGCAGATGGTACAATACTTTCCTGTTCTTCTCCCCAAGCATTAAAATATTCCATAAATAATGTTTCATCATTAATCGTCAGTCTTCTAAATTCCATCTTATTAATCTCCTATTATAATCAGTTAAGAATTCTCGAATACATTTCTGATACTTTCACACGTACATCATTTTCATCTAAATAATAATATTCATCAATTGTATTACTTATAAAATCATAACATTCTAGGTATTCATGTAATTCTTTATACAAATAATATCTTCGTTCTTCTATTTCTTCTTCACTAATTAGGAAATCGAAGATATCTCTATAATATTTCACAAAAATACTGATACTGGTGTTTTGTTTTAAAAAATCTTCAATCCAATTTAATAAAATTACCTCATCATCCATACATACTCCTCCTTAAATTATTTTTATCTAAACAAAAATACATTACCTTTCTCTAACACGTCATCAAAAGATGAGTCCATTTCAAAACCTAATGATTCGGCAGTTTTAATTGATGCAATATTATTATATTGTGTTTGTGCAACAAGTTTATACTTACCTTCAGTTATTTGATTTACGTGTTTAATGATTTCATTCGCCGCTTCTTTTACAAAACCTTTACGTGTTTTATCTGAATTAATACGGTAGTATATATTTAAATAAGTATTATCAAGAATTGTTTTAAATTTTAATCCACATGCGCCAAATATTTTTTGGTCTTCTTTATCTATTATTGCATAATATCCAAAACCATGTTGTTCATGGTGTTTTATCCATTCTTTTATACCATTCTTAAAATCCTCAATATCAGTATCAGGACCTTTCGGATTATATAGTTGATTAGCGGGATTATTATGAACTGCGAATAATTCAGGTATATCTTCAAGTGTCGGTGTTTTAATCAGTAATCGTTCTGTTTCTAACATAATTGATCTCCTTTTTTATAAAACATCATCAATATTAATATCAATTCTTTTTAATTGTTCTTCGAAAATTTCTTTCTTCAATATACCGTTTTCTACTTCTTCATTTGTAAAATCTTCTTCCTCAAAAACTTTACATCCATCATTAACCCATTGCTTTAAATATTGTTGAAATGCCCAGTTTAATTGACTTTTGGGTAAGACAATGGCTTTGTGTTCGACTTCAAAATCCTCACTATATCCATATTCAAATCCACAACATGAACAAATGTTATAAGATGGACTACCACCAATTCCATATGGAGGTTCATCTATTTTATCGTATCCACATACGGGATATATATAATATTTCAATTTTCTTATTCCTTTCTCATTAACTTGATCGCGTCAAACTTTCGCTTATTATCCTCATCTTCTAACCATTCTTTTATTATCTCCGCATAGTTATACTTCATATTATTTTGGTGTATACCTTCTGCATTATGTGTATGTATTACATGTGTGAGCATTGTGTCTTCGTATAAATCGAAGTATGGAATCATTTTTATTCTTGATTCATTTAATACTTCATCATAATTATGTACAATGTGTCTATATTCCACAGACCAATTACCGTTTTCTTCGACATTTAAGATTGCATAATTCGACTCTTTTCCTTTGGTTGTAGAAACCGCACCAGGATTGATTATCTTTCTTTCATCCCCAATACCTATTTGTCTCATGACAGGTTGGTGAATATGACCGTATATAGCAACTTTAGCATCAGTATGTTCAAACAATTTTGCAAAGTTTTCTGAAGGTGCTTCTACCACTAAATCTCCACCATTAAATTTATTCGGTAAATTATGTGACAGATGAAATTTTACGCCATATACTTCTTTTTCAACTGTCATTGGTAAATTGAACATAAAGTTTATTTGATCTTCACTTATATTATCAAATACATACTTCACTAACATAAAGATAAATATTTCTTCCGGATCGTCGTAATTAATTGTGTCGTATTCTTCAATAACACTTGTAAAGCACCCATCCCAATTTCCTTTTACAAAAGTTGTTGTATTCGAATCAAGTAGTAAATCTAACAAATCTGAAGTTCCCGGGCCAGGCATAAATAAATCACCTAGAAACCAAAATTCATCTACGCCATTTCTTTTAGCATCTTCTATCACTTCTCTAGCAGCAGTAGTATTACCGTGTATGTCTGAAATAAGTCCGATTTTTTTCATAATTCATTCTCTCTTTCTCATGTCTTAAAATTTCAAAACAAAAAATATAATATCTCAATTAATTATCATATATTCACAATTTCAAATGATATCGAAAATATATTTCACCTTTACTACCTGTTATTAATTCACTTTTTTCAAATCCCAGACTTTCAAATAACTTTTGTGAATTTATATTATAATCAAAAACTTTACTTACTTTTATTTCTTTATAGTCATTATACTTTGCAATTTTTAAGAGTAACTTCATGGCACGTTTAGCTATCCCTTTACCAACATATTTATCTTCACCAATAATTATGGGTACAGTAGTTGGTGAAAGTGTTATATCTCCAATGGGTTTCCAATGTTTATCCAGTATTTCGATGATAAACACAGTACCTTTAGCATTTAAATCATTGTACATTCTTCTAATTGTCAACTCGTTATAACCTGAGACTTTTATACCTTCTGAACCAAGTAATACTCTCCGATTGTTATACCATTTTTCAGCATATTTTATATCTTTATCAATATTTAATAATCTTAATCTTAATCTCATCTGTGGAACCATAGATTCACCTACAATAATTTACTCATATAATATTCATCATAAAATTTCTCATTAATTTTAAGTGATTTTCGTTTTGTGCCTTCTATTTCAAATCCACTTTTCTGATATAATTTAATGCCTGCTTCATTCTCTGTTACGACTGTTAATTCTAATCTCGTTATACCGACAGTTTTAGCCCACTGTTCAACCGCTTCAAATAACAAAGTCCCAACACCTTGCCCTCTGACTTCTTGATGTACGCCTATTACTAAATACGCTGAATGTTTATTTCGAAATGAAGTATTGCCTATCGCGATGAGATAACCACATAATCCATCATTATCAGCAACTAATAATGTGCTATTAGATTGATTATTAAAATGCTCAATCATTTTCGTTTGTTTCTCCACACTATTATTACGCTCTCCCGGTTCCATTAACATAAAGTCAGATGTCGATTCTACATGTGCTATTAAATTCATTAATTGTTCAGCGTCATTAATTGTCGCATGTCTTATGATCATTTTGAACCTCCCAAAAAGTGTTTAATCGTTTTTACAAACAATGTTGTTTCCTCAATATCCGGAAAATGAGCACTTTCTTTAAAGTATTCAACCTGGTAATTTTTTAACTTCGATTGTATTAATTCTGTTGTTGCTATACCAGTATTCTTATCAAATATTCCAGTAATGATTAACGTAGGAATATCGAGAGATGTGATTTGTTCAAGTAGATTTTCACTATTTAACGATTTCACAATTTCATTATAGAATATCCCATCATTAACTAAACCACTTTCTTCCCACAACTTACGATTTAGAATAGCATAATTAGATTTATGAAATAGCAGTTGATCTGTTTCTTCAACACTAGCAATTGACCAGGCATATTGTATAGATTGATAGATATCGTGGTTTTGTAAGTAATCATTTATTAATTTCCTATTTCCATCATTAAAGACTGATAAGAAACCAGAAAGTTGAACTAAATTACTGATGGATAATGTAATTAATGACGGAGATTCTAATATTATTTTAAGAATATGTTGTGGGTGGGTCACAGCATAGTGTAATGCCAACTCACCTCCAAATGAATAACCATGTATATTAAACTGATCAATTTCTAGTTCGATTCTTAATGACTCTAAATCATTAACTAACTGTTTAATATGAATAGTACTAATATCATCAACTTTATCACTTCTACCACAGTGGCGTTGTTCATAATATATAATAGGCATTTTTTGCTCAAGTTCTAGACCAGAAGTACGCTCGAATGTATAATGATTACCTCCTGGACCACCATGAACGATAATTAAAGGGATTTGATTTTGATAATCTCCAATAATTTTTACCCAATGATTACATTGATTAATATTTATGATATGTTCACCTTGTAACATATTATCACCTCTTTTTATCTTCCCACTCACTTCTCAGCATGCCCATTTTAATTGCATCATAATACTGTCCATCAACTATTCTGGCATCACGAATTCTGGCTTCTTCTATCATTCCTACTTTTTCAGCTAATTTCATCATACGAACATTCCCAGACCATGTTGATATCCCGATACGGTGTAAATCACTATGATTAAAGATATAATCAACCCATTGCTGGAATGCAGAAGTACCATAACCTCCACTCCAATATTCAGGATTGAAAATGACGATTCCTATCTCCATCCAATTTGTTTCTTCACTCACCCAATTTGCATGAAGAGTCCCAAGAAATTGTCCTTCGTGGATGATATACATTGATTTCGGAATACCTTGATAGACATATTCTATATTCAATGGCTTGTTCATATATTTCTCTTTTGTTAGCTCCGTTGTTGGTCTCGCATAATAAGTTCCATTCCATTTGGCAGATTCTTGTACTTCATCTTCAAATAACCAATAATATAAATCAGCAATAAATTTTTTATTTGGTAAAATGATAGATACTTTATTAGACATATTGACCTCCGGGTTTATTAATTTTTTGAACAAGCGTACTATTTTAGTTTTTTTATTTACGATTGTTCGTTTGCTCTCGAGCTAGCGAATAATTTTGATTTTTTTATCTCGTATGTTCGTTTACTCACCAAATTTTTATCAATTTAACTTTATTCTGTATATTCTGCTTCCAATTGTGGTTTATGATACACTGCCATTGCTGTTGTTAGTTTTTTAAAACCCAACTTATTATAGAACGCTTCATTTCCTGTTGTTGATATCAAATGGATACACGATAATGATTCAAATTGATCTAATAATTGCTGCACGAGATTTCGAGCAATACCTTGTCCTTGATAATTCGGATGTACAACAACATCATAAATTGCTGCATTAAATACGCCATCAGATAATGCCCTCGCAAATCCAATTACTGTTTCATTGTCTTTCGCAATCATATAATGTGAGCTATTATTATATATTTGTTCAACTTTATTTAAATCATGTCCCATCCATCCGACACTATGATAGACCGCTACTAATTGTTGATACTCATCTTGTTTGATTTGAGATGTATATTGTATGCTACTCATAATCATCACCTACTTAACATATTATATTAATGATATATTATTATCAGATTTTTCAAAAGAATGAATCAATAATATTAGTTAAAAAAATAACCAGCCAGCGCTGGTTAATCTACTGCATTTTCTAATATTGTAAACGTCTTATTGTAAGTATCGAGTTCAGCCTGAGCACCATAAGGTAATATCCCTTTCGGTTCATTATGGCCAAAGCTTGCATTATAAAATACCGGTAAATCTTCTCTGTCGTTTTCTTTAAGTATCTTTTGAAAGACTGCTTTAATTTCTTCATAATAAACCCCATCTTGTGGTCTACCGATAATCATCCCATTGATTATTTTAAAGATTCCCATCACTGCATACGTTCTGATATATTGCTCTAACACTTCAGGATGTGTGTGTCTTTCTGATGTTTCAAGGAATAGAATCGCATCTTTAAATGCTGATAATTCGGGAAAGTATTTCGTTCCTTGTATATGATTTAACGATTCAACACAGCCACCTATTAAGTGTCCTTGAACTTTACCTACGCCATTAATCACTTCGTACCCTGTATTTAGTAAATTTTCTCGTTCAAAATCTTTGGCAATCTCATCCCATAACAATCCAAATTTACGCACAGTTTCTGAAGTATAAATACGTCCAACTGGATTATCAGTAAAAAGTAAATTTAATATTTGACTGATTGTATATTCATCCATCTTTACATTTTCAGCAAAGTCAGTAAGTAGTGCGGGGCCATAATACGTTGTTATACCATGCTGATAGAAATAAAGATGTTGTACTGTCGTATCAGAATAGCCCATAAAAATTTTGGGATTTTGTTTAAACGCTTCTACATCTATATACGGCATAATACGCACTGATTCGGTACCGCCTATTGTACAAATAATTGCTTTAACTTCTGGATCTAACACTGCCTGATTGAAGTCTTCTGCCCTTTTTTCAGGATGTGCATATAAATATTCTGAACCTTTTAATGCATTTGGCATTACTTTATATTTTAATCCAAATACAGATTCAAGTCTTTCTAAACCCTGCTTCGTTCTCCATATGAAATCATCCTCGCCGGCCATGCCACTAGATAAAGATACAATGGCGATTGTATCACCTTTTTTTATTTTTTCTGGTTTTATCATCATGTCACCTATTTTTCATATTTGTTAATAACATTTTATATTAAATTCTGAATTTTTAAAAGTCTTTGTAAAAATTTATTACTAAGGACTTTATTTTTAACGTATAATAATTATTTTGCATAGTTAAATTTATTCAAAATAAAAACAGCTAATGCGCTGTTTTAAGAATTTATCGTAGCATAATATTTCATTGCTTCACTCATATATTCCGCAAGTCCTTCGCCATACTGATTGATGTTATTAGTAAATCGGTCATCAATTATATACATATCACCTAATCCATAAAAGGCATCTCGTGAATAAGTTCCAAAATTTTTATTTAGAAAGTGATAAAATTTTTCAGTATGCTGCAAGACTGTTTGGTCTTCAATAGGTTTATCTTTTAATTGATTAAATGTCACGAATATATCTATCCATTCCTGTGAAAGTTGATCTTTACCATCATCTGAAAGCTGGTTAATTTTCTTTTGTGATATATTTACTGCCTTATCCCCATACTTCTTTCGAGCTTCTTGTTCATACTGGTTATCGTTAAAATTAATGCCTTTAAATTTTTCTTCAGGTGTCATCTTCTTACCCTCTTTTTTTCTTTTTATTGTTTGGTCGATTAGTGTAATCATTGAATGAATCTGTTGTTGTTGCGCTTCCAGTCTTGTTCGTTGATCTGTAAGGACATCTATCATATTTGCATTGTTCTTTAAAAGGGCTTTGATTTCATTTAGTGATAGATTATTTTGCGATAGAGCATTATGTGTTGAAGCCTGTCTAAATCTAAATCATTATATTCACGATATCCGTTATCCTTTTTATTTGGACATAGTAATGCGATTTCATCATAGTAATGCAAAGTTCTTATGCTTACACCTGTTAATTCAGATACTTTTTTAATATTCATATCCTACCTCCTCACAATATTACTTTAAACAATAACGTTACGTCATGGTCAATATATAAATTTAGTTTCTGATATAAATATTTTGAAGTGATATAATATATTAAACATTTTATTAAGATCTTATTTTGTTCAAGGAGCTTTGATTATGCGTAAACGTCTTACAACACTACTTACAGAACGTGCACCGATTCTACCTGAGAAAGTCGCAGACAATGATTTAAAAATTAACAAAGAGCCGATTATTTTAGTCCATGGTTTTGCAGGATTTGCAAGGGACAATACACCGCATGGGTTAATGCCTTATTGGGGTGGTTTAAAAGTTAATATAACTTCTACATTAAATATTGAAGGCTATAATATTTATGAAGCGAGCATAGGTTCTATGACCTCGAGTTATGACCGCGCTGTTGAATTATATTATTATATAAAAGGTGGTCGTGTAGACTATGGTGCTTTTCATAGTAAGAAATTTGGGCATCATCGTTTCGGTAAGACATATGAGGGCATTTTTCCAGATTGGCAGCCAGGTAAAAAAGTGCATTTCATAGGTCATAGTATGGGCGGACAGACAATTCGTATATTAGAGCATATGTTACGTTTTGGTCGTCCTGAAGAAGTAGCCTATGCAAACGCCCACCATTTAAAAGTTGCTCCTCTATTTATAGGTGGACAAGATAATATGATCAATACAATTACGACAATTGGCACACCTCATAATGGAACATATATTGCAGATCGATTAGGTAATAAGAATTTGATTAAATCATTCTTTTATCGTCTTGTTGAGAACGAAGGTTTAGCAAGCTTTAAAGTAGACTGGGGCTTTGGTCAATGGGGGTTACGTCAACAAAAAGGTGAAAGTTACTTTGCATACATTAAACGTGTTAGAGCGAATAAGCTTTGGCAGACTACTGATAACGGCTTTTATGACTTAACATTAAAAGGCTCAGAGGAAATCAATAACAAGCTTTCAATCAATCCCAACATTCGATATAAAAGTTATTCGACTGTTGCTACACATAAAAGTTTCTTCACGAAATATCAAATTGCAAATGTTGGGATGTTTGCCCCTTTCTATCTTACGGGTATGATCAGTACAATATCAGGAACACCAGAATGGTGGGAAAATGATGGACTTGTCCCAGCAATTTCTGCTGAAGGTCCATTCACCGAACCTAAATCTTACAACAAAAAGGTGATGATAGATCGTGGTGTATGGCATGTTGTACCTAGAATGTATGGCTGGGATCATATGGATCAGATTGGCGGCAATATGACAAATTTACTTCATACGCCAGGAGAATTAATTGATTTCTATCGGACACTCGTTAAAGAACTCGTTTTATTTGAAAAATAAAAACCTAGGTCATTCCTAGGTTTATTCTTGTGGGATATTCCATGTCTCAAGATTTTCACACATGTCCCAGAACATATATTCATAATAGCTTGTTTTTACGATAATTTCTTCTAGCTCTGCTAATTCCGCTTCAGGTTTACCTTCAGTTAACTCATCCATCAATCTAATTGCATCGTTTGTTAAATCAGTAAATTCTTCTCCAGAATAAGTTTCTACCCACGCATGATAAGGGTTTGATTGTGATAATCCACCTTTTTCCGCTAAAGACTTTCCAATAAAATTATAACTCCATGCACATGCAAGTAGACATGCAACTACATGTTCTGCACCGCCTCTTTGTGCATGATTTAGCATATAACTCGTATAAGCAGTGTTTGTAGCAGCAGAGTCAGTTGCTTCAAGTTCATCAGAAGATATGCCATATGATGCTGCAAACTTACGATGTAAATCCATCTCCATGAATAATGTACCATGCAATAAATTAGCAAATGTACTCATTGTAGATAAATCTCTTGATTTCGCACTTCCAATTGCCATTAATTTTGCATATTCAATCAAATAGACATAATCTTGTTTCAACCAATGCTGGAACTTTTCATTTGAAAGTGTCCCATCTCCTAAACCTTTCACAAAAGAATGCTCTAAATAAGAACTCCAAATTGGTTCTACTCTTTTCCAAATTCGTTCTGTAAACATATTAATCCTCCTAAAAAATACCTATACACGTAAGGTATAGGTATCATCCCACTTCCCTACGCTGGTGTTAACCATCAGGTTCAAAGGGTCGGAATTTTCCTCTCAGCACAAATTGTGCACCCCTAGTGTATAAGTATAGTATTTACTATAAGTATAACAATGTTTTAACAAATTACAAAATGCCGCTTGGCTCCTCTGGAAGTATTTGTCCTCCGTCTACTACAATACTTTGACCCGTAATATATTTAGTTTCTTTTGATGCAAAGAACACTGCAGCATATCCGATATCTATCGGTTCACCGAGTTCATGCGTTGGCACAATCGCTTTAGTTCCTTCTAAGTAATTTTCACCTTGTGCTTTTAAGCCTGCTGTTAATATATTACCGGGTTGAATTGCATTGATAGTAATACCATACTTTGCATATTCTAATGCAGCACTTCTCATAAAGCCTAACTGACCCGCTTTTGATGCACCATAATGTGCCCATCCTGGGTAACCCGTAATTGGACCGGTCACAGAAGATGTAAGAATGACACGACCATAACCCTTTTCTTTCATCGCTAATAATGCTTGTTGCGTTATATTAAACATCCCTTTTAAGTTAATATTAAGTGTCTTGTCCCAATCTTCCTCAGTCATGTCTTCAATCATCACCTGTGGAAAAATCCCTGTATTTGAACATAATATATCCAATTTACCATGCTCATCAATAATTTCTTTGATGATTGCTTTACAACGATGCTGATCAGTTACATCTAATTTAATAAATTGACCTTGCACATCCTCTGATGCTTTTTGACCATTCTCCTCATCAATGTCAGCGATAATTACGAATGCCCCAGCCTGATATAAAGCTTCTACAATACCACGACCAATACCATTTGCTCCACCAGTAACTAATGCAATTTGATTAGATAAATTAAACATTTGATCTCCTCCTTTTCCTTAAATATAACATGTATCATAAAATAATACATGTAAGAAAGGAGAGATGCTTTAAGAATGTTAAACACAAGATAAAACCATCAGATAATTATCCAACAGTTGCTTTATATGCTTCTACAAATGCTTTTGCTTCCTTTCGATTCACCTGATCAAACAGCCACGATTCACCGTTTTTTTCCATTATCGCGATACGGAATGGGACTGTTGAGATACCGCTTTTGATACTCTTAATTTCATCTAATAAAAAAGTATCCTTTACTTCAGTTCCTGACAAGGGACCCTGTGCTTCAAAAGTTATGACGTTATCATATAAATTTAATTTACCTGGTACTAAAGTTGATCGATATAAAGACATCGATGCATTGACACTCAAGATATGTTTAGTCAATTTATCCACTCCTTCCATTTATTTATATTATATATTATCAGAGAATAGATTTATAGCGAAAGTAATAGCGATATTGTGTATTTTAGTTAGTGATTCCGCTATTACTCTATACTTTTAGCGGTATCTCACTCTTCATACCTTCGATGCCGCTATTACTCTATACCTTTAGCGGAATCTCACTCTTAATACCCTCGATTCCGCTATTACTCACTACCTTTAGCGGTATCTCACTCTTCATACCTTCGATTCCGCTATTACTCACTACCTTTAGCGGTATCTCACTCTTCATACCTTCAATTCCGCTAAATCTCTGCCAGCAAATAAAAAAAGACCAACCCTTCACTCGGGATTGGTCAAAAACTTACTATACTAATTTCCAGATATCAGTTGCATATTGCTGGATTGTTCTATCACTTGAGAATTGCCCTGATTTCAGAATATTCATCAAGCTCATTTGATTCCATTTCTTCTTATCCTGATATGTTGCCATCGCAGTTAAGTGAATATCTACATAAGAATTAAAGTCTTTTAATAAGAAATATGGATCATTATTTGTAAGTACATGATAATATAAATCGTTAAATGCAAAGTCTCGTCCAAACTGTTCGTTTTTAAGTGCATCCATCGCACCTTTAACACGTCCATCTGTTTGATAGATAGCTTCCGCCTGATATCCACCATTGTTCTGGTAGTTAATCACTTCTTCTGAACTTAATCCAAAGATAAAGATATTTTCCTTACCTACTAATTCAGCGATTTCAACGTTTGCTCCATCCATCGTTCCAAGTGTCACAGCACCATTCATCATCATCTTCATATTACCAGTACCAGATGCTTCCATAGATGCTGTAGAGATTTGTTCAGAGATTTCAGCAGCTGGCATAATATCTTCTGCAAGTGTTACATTATAGTTTTCTAAAAATACTACTTTAATTCTGTTATCTACATCAGCATCATTATTGACTACTTGTGCTACAGAATGAATTAACTTAATAATTTCTTTTGCAATATGATAACTTGGTGCGGCCTTCGCGCCAAAGATAAATGTTCTTGGCTGTATTTTAATTGATGGCTTGCGTTTAATTTCATTATATAGATAAATAATGTGTAATACATTCAGCAATTGACGTTTATATTCGTGCAGGCGTTTAACCTGTACATCAAATACTGAATTTTCATCAACTTCGATACCAGTCTTTTGATAGATCACTTCTTTTAATACGCGCTTATTCTCTAACTTTACATCAGCTAATTTATTTAAGAATGATTCATCATTATAATAACGCATTAACTGTGTTAATTCCTGTGGTGATTTATGCCAAGCATCACCTATTGCTTCA
The DNA here is from genome assembly GCF_003259695.1 of Macrococcus epidermidis. Taxonomy (GTDB): domain Bacteria; phylum Bacillota; class Bacilli; order Staphylococcales; family Staphylococcaceae; genus Macrococcoides; species Macrococcoides epidermidis. The sequence continues at coordinate 560,726 of NZ_PZJH01000001.1, read as the reverse complement.
TTGATCAAATGTGTTAAACCAGGGTTTGCTGTCATTAACCAACGACGGTGCGTAATACCATTTGTTTTATTATTGAATTTTTCAGGTTGTATCTTATAGAAATCATTAAATGTATGATCTTTAATAATTTCAGAATGAAGTGCTGCAACACCATTTACTGAGAACGAACCCACGATAGCTAACTTACTCATATGCACGACATCATTACTAATTACTGCTAAATCAGCTATTTTATCGCGCATTTCTGGATGTTTCTCATATACTTCACGACAGAATCTTTCATTAATTTCATTAATAATCATAAAGATTCTTGGATTTACCTTTTGAACTTGACTTACTGGCCATTTTTCTAATGCTTCCTGCATGATTGTATGGTTGGTATAAGCAAATGTCTTAGTAACAATCGACCAGGCTTCATCCCAACCTAATCCTTCTTCATCCATTAGAATACGCATGAGTTCAGGGATACCGAAAGTAGGATGCGTATCATTAATTTGAATACAATGATATTCATGGAACTGCGTCACAGGTAAATCATATTTTTCTTTAAATTGCTTAATTAATGTCTGAATCGTTGATGATACTAAGAAATATTGTTGTTTTAGACGCAGGAAACGACCTTCTTCAGTCGAATCATCCGGATATAAGAATCCTGAGATACGTTCAACATTCTGCATATGTTCTAATCTATTTTTATAATTGCCATGATCGATGATGTTTGATGGTAATTCAGCGCTCCACAATCTTAACTGGTTCACAACGTCATTGTCATATCCCACTACACCCACATCATATGGGACAGCTAATACTGTTTCCTGATTGTGATACGTGAATTTAAAATTACCATGCTCATCGACTTCACTTGATACTTCACCACCGAAGTTAACATGCACCGCTTCATCTATTTTACGTGTTTCCCAAGGATATACTTCTTGTAACCAGTTATCTGGTAATTCAATTTGCGTACCATTGACGATGCGTTGCTCAAATAATCCATAACGATAACGAATACCGAAACCATTACCTAAATAACCAAGACTCGCGATAGAATCTAAGAAACAGGCTGCAAGTCGTCCTAATCCACCATTACCAAGTCCAGCATCATTTTCTTCACTATATACTTTTTTAGGATCTCTTCCTAATTCAGTTAATACTTCGTTACAAACATCTAACAATCCTGCATTTAGTAAGTTACTTTCAATTAAACGACCAATTAAAAATTCCATAGATAAATAGTTGATTTGACGTTTTTTTCTTTCTATATTAGTTTTTTTCGTTTCAACACTCGCTTGGTTGATTTCATCTTTTAAAATTGAACAAATCGCATAGAATAAATCTGTATCTGTCGTATCTTCTAATGTTGTATTTCTTTTGTTCGTTAATTTCATCTCCAGGCGTTCACGGAATTCTGTTTTTGAATAAGTTTTCATTGAAGTCTCCTTAATAGATCTCTATATATTTTTGAGCTGAAGCATCCCAGCTATGATTTACTTTGGCAATATTCTTAATTAATGATTTGTACTCTTCTTTATTTCTATAGATTGCTAATGAAGCATATAAGCGGTCCAGTAATTCATGTGCATTATAATTAGCGAAACTTAAACCAGTACCCTCATGTGTCACATAATTAAATGGCATAACAGTATCTTTTAATCCACCTGTTTCTCTAACGATTGGTATTGATTTATACTGAAGTGCTATCAACTGACTTAACCCACATGGTTCGAATAATGATGGCATAATAAAGAAATCACTTGCAGCATAAATTTCTCTTGAAAATGCTTCATTAAATCCAAGATGTAAACTCACCTTATCAGGATACTTATCGCTTAAATAATGGAAATATTGTTCATATCGATAATCACCATTACCTAAAATAACAATTTGAACATCTTGCTGAACAAATTCTTCTAATATACGCATAACAAGATCGAGTCCCTTTTGTTCAACCATTCTTGTAATAACCGCGTACATAGGGATATCTTTATTGACTGGTAAATTAATTTTCTCTTGTAAAATTGTCTTATTCTCTTGTTTTTTAGGAATTGAACTTTTGAAATTAACCGGTATTGACGGATCTTTCATTGAATGATAATCATCAACATCAATGCCATTCACAATACCTATTAAATCATGGTGACGCATATTCAGCAAATCTTCTAAACCTTCTCCGTAATAAGGTGTCTTTATTTCATCAGCATAGCTTGGAGAAACCGTTGTAATCTTATCTGCATGGAAGATACCAGCTTTAAGTAAATTTAACATGCCGTTCCATTCAAAGCCTGCAAAATGTGTTCTATCTAAGTTAAACACATCTTCAAAAGCGTCGTACATCAGCAAACCTTGATATTTAATATTATGGATGGTAAAGACAGTCTTAATACCTTCTACCGGTCGTTTAATGTTACAAATTGCTACAGCTGCACCTGCTTGCCAGTCATGTCCGTGTAATACATCAGGTTTATAATCACTGCGATACATAAATTCTATTACTGCATTTGAAAAGAATACAAATCTTTCACAGTCATCTTCATATCCATACATACCATCACGACCGAAATACTGTAAATTATCAACAAAGTAATACTTAATGCCTTCTAATTCTAAAGATAAGATACGTGTATATTGAAAACGCCAGCCAACAGGTGTCTGGTAAACCATTTCTTCTTCTAGCATATCTCGATACTCTTTTTTCAAGCTTGCATACATCGGTAAAATGACACGAACTTCACATTGATTCGTTTGATTTAAATATTTTGGAAGACTACCAATTACATCGGCAAGTCCTCCAGATTTAAAGAATGGTGTACATTCTGAGGCCACAAACAATACTTTTTTCATTATTATCTTCCAACTTTCTGTTAAATTGTTTGTCGTTTGGCAACTACAAATGGTTTATCTGTCGATCCAATTAACTTTTGATGTTCATTAACCGTAACATCCTTATCAAGTATTACATTTTCAATGTAAGCATCTTTATGAATGCAGCAATTTGTCATTATAATTGAATTTTTAATCACTGCACCTTTTTCAACTTCTACACCACGATATAAGATACTATTTTCAACATGGCCTTCAATCACACACCCGTTAGCAACAGTTGAATTTTTAACGATACAGCCATCTTTATACTTTGTAGGTGGTTGATTAGAAATCTTAGTTTTGATACGGTTTTCTTTCATAAATATTTTCTTATATTTATCAGGATCTAAAATATCAAGATTACACTTGTAAAATGCTTTTAAAGAATTGATATACATCGTTGTCTCTTCAATATCAAAAAACATAATATTTAATTCATGCATACGTTCCTGAATACCTTGAACAAAGAAACTATCTTTATAATTTTGAATACAGAAATCCATAATTTCAAACAATTTATCTTTCTTCACGATATAAGTACCTGTAAAAATATGATGATTTTCCTGATCATGATTTAAAAATGTAACACGATCGCCATCTGTATTGACGCGTAACAATGGTTGATGCATTTCTTCCAAGTGCTCTTTTTGTTCTGTAATCAGTGTAATATCAGCATCACTTTCAATATGATGTTTAAAAGCTTCTTTATAATCCGTATTGGCAATAAATTGTGACCCTGAAATAATAACATCTGTTGCTTTTGATCTTGTAAAGAAATCACGGTTATTATGGAAATGACGCAAGTCACCACGAGAAATATCTGTCGGATCATGCCAATCAGGAGGTAAAACGAATAAACGAGATTGTCTATCATCTAATCCAAAGTTATCACCATTTTCCAGATGATCCATTAATGAACGATATTTCTGATTAACAAATAGAGCAACTTCATTTGCACCGCTATTTACCATATTCGATAAACTAAAATCTACAAGACGATAACGTCCTGCAAATGGAACACTTGCACCATTTCTAAAATAAGTTAATTCTTCTAAAAAATCATGTTCATTTTCGATATTGATTAATCCCATTAATGATCTCATTATTTCGTACCCCCTGTGAACTTGCTTAAATTATCTGGTCCAACTACAATTGGTTCTTCACTAGTATTGCCATCTATTACAGTGCCATCAGGAATATTTATTTTATCCATGATAATCGCCTTATCAATTTTACAGTTTTCACCGATTACTGTTTTAGGGTGAATAATAGAGTCTTTAATGAAAGTACCATTACCAACCGTTACTTCACTAAATAAAACGGAGTGTTCAACGTGACCAAAGATAAAAGATCCAGGACAAATTAATGAATCAGTTATATTAGCCTCACTACCGATAAATTGAGGTGGTAAATTAGCTTCATGAGAAAATGTTGGCCATGTTTTACTATTTAATAATTCAGATAAATCTTCATTTAATAAATCCATATTAGCTTCCCAATAAGACTGAATTGTCCCTACATCTTTCCAGTATCCATCAAAACGATAAGCATATAATAATTTATTATCCGCTAACATTTTTGGAATGATATCATTCCCGAAATCATGTTCAGATTGTGTATCTTTTTCATCTTCAACTAAATATTCACGTAATACTTTCCAGTTAAAGATATAAATGCCCATAGAAGCTAGATTATTTTTAGGAACTGCTGGTTTCTCATCAAACTCATAAATTTTAAGATCATCTTCCGTGTTTAAAATACCGAATCGACTTGCTTCTTCAAAAGGTACTTCGATTACAGAAATCGTCGCGTCTGCATTCTTTTCTTTATGATGATCAAGCATTGCCTGATAGTCCATTTGATAAATATGATCTCCTGATAATATTAATAAATATTCCGGATCATATTGATCGATAAAATGAATATTTTTTGTAATTGCATCAGCTGTTCCTTCAAACCATGAAGCACCAGTCTGATTAGCAAACGGTGCAAGAACTGTAACGCCACCATCAAGTTTATCAAGAGACCAAGGTTTACCCATACCAATATGGCGATTTAACATTAAAGGTGCATATTGCACGAGTACACCTACTGTATTAATATTTGAGTTCGTTAAATTACTTAATGTAAAATCAATGATTCTATATTTCCCCCCGAAAGGTACTGCTGGTTTTGCCACATTTTTTGTTAATTGACCTAACCTTGTACCTTTACCACCTGCTAATAACATACCAACAATTTCTTTAGCCATTTTGAAATCCCCTATTCTTAAATTATTTATAGTTTTCTTGCAAAAAATCCTTTACTTAGATTAATTTTTTCGCTCTTTAACTTTCTTATAAATAACAAAACCTAATGGTGGTATTTTCCCTTGTATCGAATGATTTAAACCATGCATAGGGTTTGGATTACTAAATAAATATTTTGATATTATCTGATTTGATCCGCCATATTGCTTAGCATCTGAATTAAATAACTCACGATATTTTCCTGGTTGTGACACACCAACTTTGAAATCATAATACACTTCAGGTGAGAAATTTAATAGTACGATGAGTTCAGTACCATCTTTTGCTCGACGGATATAACTTAATAATCGCTGCTCATTATTATCTGCATCAATCCATTGGAAACCATCGTGACTATAATCCTGTTCAAATAATGCTTTTTCTCTTAAATACAATTTATTAAAATCTTTTATGAAACGTTGTAAGCCGCTATGTACCGGATAATCGAGCAGGAACCAGTCAACTTGTTCTTTATCTTTCCATTCAGCATACATTCCTATTTCACTACCCATAAAATTTAGTTTCTTTCCTGGTTGTGTCAATTGATAGCCATACAATAATCTATATTGTGCAAACTTTCTCCATTCGTCACCTGGCATTTTATCAAGCATTGATAATTTACCATGAACAACTTCATCATGTGAAAAAGGCAATATATAATGTTCATTATATCGATACATCATCGGAAAATTGAGATGATTATGATGGCTTTGTCTGTCTTCCGGAGCTACTTTTAAATAATCTAATGTGTCATGCATAAATCCGAGATCCCATTTATAATCAAACCCAAATCCGCCATCTTTAACTGGTGTTGTAATAGACGTAATATCTGAAGAATCTTCTGCTATCATAATTGCATGTGGTACAGCTTTATGGATTTCATCATTTAATTTCTTTATAAAAGCTACCGCTTCTTTATGTTCATTTGTTCCTTCATCGTTATAAATCTTTTCATGATCTTCATGGTTCTCAAAATTGAGGTCTGTCATACTATGCACTGCATCAACTCTTAAACCATCAATATGATATTCCGTCAACCAGAAAATAGCATTTGAAATTAAAAAGCTCTGAACTTCTGTACGACCAAAATCAAAAGTTAATGTGCCCCAACTACGCTTTTCAGCGCGGTACATATCCTGATATTCAAATAATGGTGTACCATCAAACATGCGTAATCCATGTTCATCCTTACAAAAGTGTGCGGGTACCCAATCAAGAATGACACCGATATTATGCTGGTGACATTGATCGATAAAATATTTAAAATCCTGAGGTGTGCCAAATCTTGAAGTCGGTGCATAATATCCAGTTACCTGATAGCCCCAGCTTAAATCAAAAGGATGTTCAGTTATCGGCATCAGTTCAACATGTGTATAACCCATTTTAACTAAATATGGAACGAGCTTTTCTGCCATTTCAATATATGAAAAGTGCGTTTTATCGGTATAAGTATCTATCGTATCTTCTGGTGTTCGCTCAACATTATGCTTTTTCCATGTTCCGAGATGTACTTCATAAATATTCATCGGAGAAGATAGATGATTATATTGCTTACGTTTATTCATCCATTGCTCATCCTGCCAATTATAATCAATATCACGAACGATTGAAGCTGTAAGTGGTCGTTTCTCTGCATAAAATGCATAAGGATCCGATTTTAAAAACGGTTCTCCATTCCGAGGTGTTATTTTGTATTTATATGCGGTATTCTCCTGTACTTTGAACGTTCCTGAATAAATACCACTATCCTCAACTCGAGTTAGATTAAAATGATTCCCTGTCCAATTATTTTCATCTAATGCAACTGATACTTCTAAAGCATTTGGTGCCCAGACACTAAATGTCGTTTCTTTAGTCTCCGGTTTATAATGTGCACCTAAAAACGAATAAGATTGATAGTGTGTTCCCTGGTGAAATAAATATTTGTCTAAATCTGTTATCATGCCCTCACCCCTTACCGCTTCTATTCTCTATCTTTTATTATATGATAATTTTGTAAATATTACGTCAATTAGTGTAAATTAACCCAAAGAAATCATTACAATCGTGTTAACTTGTATGGCGTTAACCATAATAAAATTTATAACACAAATGCTTATATATTATTAGTATACATCTGTCATCATAATTTTAATAATAATATCATTTTATTTACTAATATCTGAAAAACTCGATATAATAATCGTATCAGGAGGTTGTTATGAGCACAGCATATATTGATGATTTTCAGATTATCACGTTACATTATGATTTAGTCGAAAATCCACAAAACTATTTTAAGACGATTCAACTTGTCAGCAATAAATTTGTACATAATCTCGATTTAATTGAAACGAATCATTTTGAAAATCATTCTTACTATAAGTTTAAAACAGATAGACCCATAGATATTTCAGATAAATTTTTTATTCATATCAAACAGTTAAAAATACCTGTAATCTTAGGTAAAGTTACCCAAACGGATACGTTTGAACAAATGTTTGATGCCCGTGAACATGAGTTTGGTGCAATTGTTCGTGACAATAAAACAACATTTACAGTGTGGTCGCCAGTTGCAAAAGTGATTAAGCTCAATATTAATGATAAGAGTCATACGATGGAGAAATTAAAAGATGGTACACACCGTATCACTTTATATGGAAATTACCATCTCCAAAGTTATCATTATGATGCATATATTAACCACCAATGGATTCAGGTAAATGATCCATACTCTAAAGGTTTGACATTGAATGCTACTGAATCTGTCGTTATCGATTTTAATAAAACGAACATCGACGGTTTCAATGACCTATCACGACCTGAAACAATGCAGAAAGATGCACTTATTTATGAAGTACATGTAAGAGATTTTACGATGCATCCTAATAGTGGGGTTTCTCCAGAGAAAAAAGGTAAATTACTTGGATTAGTCGAACCCCATACAACGACTGCAACAGGTGAATCAACAGGGTTTGATTACTTGACTCAATTAGGTATTACGCATGTAGAATTATTACCTATCAATGATTTTGCGCGTGTTGACGATGTGGAATTTGAAAAAGCATATAACTGGGGCTATGATCCTGAATATTTTCAGACAATCGATGGCAGTTATTCAATACAACCTACTAATGCCGCAAAAAGAATTCAGGAATTAAAACATGTTGTCCATGCATTTCATGAAAAAGGTATTGGCGTCATTTTAGACGTAGTATTTAACCATGTATTCTATATGCCGAATTCAAGTTTTGATAAACTCGTGCCAGGATATTACTTTAGATATCATGAGGACGGTATATTAAGTAACGGAACAGGCGTCGGTAATGACACAAAGACAGAACGTATAATGATGCGTAAGTTCTTTGTTGATACGATTAAATACTACATCCATGAATTTAAAATTGATGGGTTTCGATTTGATTTAATGGGAACGATTGATATTGATACTATGCATGAAATTAAATCTGTTGTCATGCAGGATAATCCAAATGCATTTTTACTTGGTGAAGGCTGGGATCTCGCTACAGCACTTCCGAAAGAACTTAAAACAACACACGAAAACGCATATAAACTTCCAGAGATACATTTTTTCAATGATTATTTTAGAGATACATTAAAAGGTAATAACTTTAATTTGATGGATCGAGGATATTTTAATGGTGGTGGCAGGTATTATGAAAAAATGTTCAATATATTTATTGGACGCAAAGGCGAGTTACCTGTGAACCAAACTGTGAACTATGTAGAAGTTCATGATAATCATACATTATTTGATCGCATCAACTATACAAGTAACAAATCTTTAGCAGAAAAAAATATGATCCATCAGTTAGCAACCGTCTTTACAATTTTATCACTGGGTACTCCGTTTCTTCATGCCGGCCAGGAATTTTACAGAACTAAATATGGCCATGGAAATACGTATAATTTAAGTGACTTCATCAACCGTATTGACTGGAATCGACGCATAAAATACAAAAAAGATATCAATCTGATAAAAAGAGCCATTCAAATTAGAAATGAACATCGCATTTTTAGATCTAAAAATATCGATAAAATCAATAAACGCATTATACCATTTGAATTAGAACATCCTTTGCTCGGTATTTTATTATTTGATTCAAAGTCCGAACTCATTTTACTTTTTAATCCAACACCATTACATCACATCGTCAACCTACCAAGAATGGGTGAATTTAAAGTCATCCTTTCGAACTATAATGAGGACATTGCAATTAAAAACTTTTACGACCTCAGTCCTTTTGAATATGTTGTATTAAAAAAGAAATTATAGGGAAAAGTCCAATAGAAATTAATTGTAAACGATATCATTACCTGTTTTAATAAAAATATGATGATTATTAAGGAGATGGAAGCACATGTCAGTTCGTGATTTATGGGAATCAAATATTGAAAACAGTTTAATTACACAAGAAGTTTATTCGGCCACTTCTGAAGCATTAAAAGAAGATGGCTATGTCGGTGCACTTGCATTCGGTACAGCAGGTATCCGTGGGAAAATCGGTCTAGGTCCGAATCGATTAAATAAATACACAGTTCAAAAAGTTGCTACAGGGCTTGCAAAATATTTAAATGAGGTGAAAAAGGATGCTACTGTCGTTATCGCTTATGATACACGTCATTTTTCGCCTGAATTTTGTGATGTGATTGCATGCGTACTTGGTAGTTATGGCGTGAAAACATTCATGTTTGATCGTTATCATACGACGCCTGAACTTTCTTACTGTGTAAGACACCTTAAAACAGATGCAGGTGTGATGATTACTGCTAGTCATAATCCTCCAGAATACAACGGTATCAAGATTTATGGGCCGGATGGCGGTCAGTTAGCATTAGAAGGTGCTGCAAAAGTAAGTGAATTTATTGATAAGATTGATGATGTGTTCAATTTACAATCTGAAGCTAAAGACGAATTAATTAATAAAGGTTTAATTGAATACGTAGAAACAAACGTTATTGAATCATATAAACAGGAAGTATTTAATTTAGTTGAAAGTATCCCAGCTTCAGACTTAAAGGTTGTATTTACGAGTTTACATGGGACAAGCGTTCCGATCGTGCCTGAGATTTTAGATGCACTGAACTTCACACAATATGAAGTCGTAAAAGAACAGGCTGTACCAGATGCAGATTTCTCTTCTGTAAAATCTGCAAACCCGGAAGATCACGATGCTTTTGATATGGCCATTGAATATGCTAAAAAAAGCAACGCTGATTTACTGATTGCGACGGATCCAGATGCTGATAGAATGGGTATTGTTGCTCAAGTTGATGAACAATTCCACTATTTTAATGGTAATCAAATTGGTGCATTACTTCTAAATTATAGAATTCAATCAACACAAGACACTAAAAATCGTGCAGCAGTAAAGTCTATTGTGACAAGTGAATTAGGTAAAGTCATTGCAGAACAAAATAATGTGAAAATGTTTGATGTGTTGACTGGCTTTAAATTTATCGCAGAAAAAATTGCTTCTTTTGAAGCAAATAAAGATTATAATTATATCTTTGGATATGAAGAAAGTTACGGATATATGGCTGGACCTTTCGTACGTGATAAAGATGCAGTACAAATCGTTCCATTGATTATTAAACATGCGAGCGAACTAAAAAATGAAGGTAAAACAATTGTTGATGCAATGAGTGAGATATATGCTAAATATGGCAACTATCAGGAAAAATTATTCTCACATACATTTGAAGGCCAAGAAGGTAAAGGCAAGATTGATACAATCATGAGTGAAAACAGACAAAATATACCTTCTGAAATTGCTGGATATAAAGTGATTAAAACTGAAGATTTCTTAGCGCAGACAAGCACTACCGCAGAAGGTATCACGAAATTAGAATTACCGCCAGCAAATGTATTAAAGTTCTACTTTGAAGAAGGATGGATTGCACTACGCCCATCTGGAACTGAACCTAAAATTAAATTATATGTATCAATGATTACAGACGAGATTGATACCATTGCTGAAAAAATTAACAATGAAATATTTGATAAGTAATACATTTAAAAATAAAGAGGCTGGGACAGTAGTGTTCTGCCACAAGCAAAAACCGAACAAAACTAATAAATCGCTCTTTGATTTATAGTTTTTGTTCGGTTTTTGTCGTAGTGGCAACTGCTGTGCCGCCGTTTAAGCTGTTAAACAGAAGAGGGCTAAGACTTATGTCTCACCCTCTTTATTTCGTAGGTTCAAACTTAAAGAAGTTTAACCACTCTATATCTTTAGATATAAAGATATAGATTACCATGATAATGATAAAAGTAATATGTAGAGGAAAGACATCCATTTTTAAGTCATTCATTTCACGATATGTTACAAAAAGCTTAAATGGAATTGTCATGATAATTAAAAAACGAATAATGTAAAAAAGCATCACTGTTTCTGGTGAAAAATATAAAGCGATGAGCTCAAATATGACAAATAGATTATATATTGTGTAATAACTGATTGAATCAACAAAAACTTTATAGAAATTATTCGTACGATTCAATGCCACCATTTGAATAAGAAAAGTAATAAATATTGAAATTAACGAGAAAATAGCCCCACTTACAGTCATTCTTAGTCCTGATTCAAAATTAAATTGCGTAGAATGAAATGCACCTAGTGCAAATATTAGCAGTAAATAGACGATAAAGTTCAGTACTGCAAAGAAAAAATATTTACTGCTTTTTGGATTATCAATAATTTTAATCGGCATTGCGATTGTTCTATAAACATAGTTAAAGAAAGAGTCGATTTGGTAATCAAACTCTTTAATAGGTCGTTTGACTTGCGCAATCAATTTATTTTTAGAAAATTTTTCATTATCCTTTATTTCAGTGTCTATTCTTTTTTTCCCAGCCACAGGTGTTGGATTCTTTATAAATTTATTAATATGTCCCCATTTGTCTGCCAAAATCTTCACCTCATAAAAAACTGTTTAATGTAAGTATACATTAAACAGTTTTTTTAACATTATAAAGTGTCACGCCATTCTGTTAAGCCGTCAATATCACTTGCTTCAATTTTGTTCATTTCTTTTGCGACTTGAATTAACGTATCAAAATCACTTAATGTGTAATATTCATAACCACTCTCTGCTAAACGTTCTTTACCTTTAGATAACTGATAGCTAAATATCGCTACAATCCCTAAAACTTCAGCACCATGCGCTTTTAAAGCATCAGCAGCATCGATTGCTGATCCACCAGTAGAAATTAAATCTTCTACAACAACGACTTTCTGCCCACGATCAACTTGTCCTTCAATCTGATTGCCTTTTCCATGTTTCTTACTTGAAGAACGTACATAGCTCATCGGTAAGTTCATCTTTTGAGCAACAAAAGCAGCATGGGGAATACCAGCTGTTGCAGTTCCAGCTAAAACTTCTACATCGCTGAAGTGTTCTTCGATCAATGTTTTTATACCTTCAGCAATTTCATCTCTGACTTCAGGGTAACTCATCGTTAAACGGTTATCACAATAAATCGGACTTTTAATTCCTGATGACCATGTAAATGGATCATTTGGTTGTAGAGATACTGCTCCAATTTCTAATAATGATTTCGCTATATTTTTACTTAACATGATTTTCCCACGCTTTCTTTATTGAATAATATTTTTCTACAGGATTATCGTCTTGAGTGATTGATCTACCAACTACAATATGCGTTGAACCATTCTCTTTAGCGAATTCCGGTGTCGCCACTCGCACTTGATCTCCAACAGCATCAGCTAATGTTCTAATCCCTGGAGTTACTTTTAAAAAGTCTTCACCTAAAGCATCTCTTAACATTTTACTTTCATTAGCAGAACATACAACACCATCTAGACCAGCATCACGTGTTAATGTTGCGTAATTTAATATGCATTCATCAATTGTTAGCGGTATACCTTGTTCATTTTGCATTACTGCTTCCGATGTACTTGTCAATTGCGTTACAGCTATTAATTTCGCTTCACTTCCTGCATCACGCAATCCATTCATCGCTTCCTGCATCATCTTTTTTCCGCCTGCAGCGTGCACATTCACCAATTGTATATCTAGTTTTCCTAATCCTAACATGGCTTGACGCACGGTATTAGGTATATCATAAAGTTTTAGGTCTAAAAATATTTCATGGCCTTGACTACGAATCACTTTCACAATTTCCGGACCATTCTGCATAAATAATTCCATACCGACTTTCACAAATAACGGTTCATCAAATGGTTTTAAAAATTCATTTACTTCATCCATATTTTTAAAATCTAATGCAATAATCGGTTTATGAAACATTTATTTTGCCTCCAATAATTGATGCGTTCTATTTTTTAATTCATGAATATGGTTTACACCAAGTTTATCTAAATAATCTGGTAAATTGTTAATGATATCTATACATACATTAGGATTCTGGAAGTTTGCTGTACCTACTGCAACAGCATCAGCACCTACAGAAATAAAGTCAATTACATCCTGTGCATCAGTAACGCCACCCATTGCAATAATCGGGAATTCAGGTAAGGCTTTACGCACCTCATAAACCATACGCATTGCTACCGGTTTGACTGCAGGTCCACTCAGTCCTCCGACAACATTGGCAATAATCGGAGCACCTGTTTTTTCATTGATACGAAGACCAACAAGTGTATTTATCATAGTAATACCATCAGCATATTCAGCAACAGCTACTGCCATTTCTACGATATTCGTAACGTTCGGTGATAATTTAACATATACGGGTACATGAGAGACTGCTTTAACTTTTCGTGTTAATTCAGCTGCAGTTTTTGGGTCTGTTCCGAACTGTATACCACCCTCTTTTACATTTGGACAACTGATATTCAACTCTAAAGCTTTAACATTTGGTGATTGTGAAATCTTTTCAGCAACCTCAACATAGTCTTCTTCTTTTGAACCCGCAACATTTGCTATAATCGGTGTTTCAAATTGTTCAAGCCATTTCAATTCATGTGCAATAATATGGTCAACACCAGGATTTTGTAACCCAATCGCATTGATCATACCGCTTGAAGTTTCAGCAACACGTGGTGTTGGATTCCCAAAGCGCATCTCAGGTGTTGCAGCTTTTATCATTATGGCACCTAGTTCATTTAAATCATAAAAGTTCGCAAATTCTTTTCCGAATGCGAAACAGCCGCTAGCAGGCATAATCGGATTTTTTAAATCTAATCCTGGTAATTTAACATTTAATCGACTCATAGGGCTAACGCTCCTTTCTCAAATACAGGACCGTCTGTACATATTTTTACATAACCTTCTTCATTATCAGCTTTGCATACACATGCATAACATGCACCGATACCGCACCCCATTCGCTCTTCAAGTGATACATATCCTGGCGTATCAGGTAATGCGTTTTCTATCGCTTTTATCATCACAATTGGACCACATGTATAAAAAGTATCATAAGTCTGAGGTAATGCTTCAATAACATCAGTGACAAATCCTTGCGTACCGAAAGAACCATCGACTGTTGCGATATGTGTTTCACCTAAAGCACTAAACTGCTCCAGGTAAAACATATCTTCTTTTGATTGGAAACCTAATACATGAATTGTTTTAATACCACGTGCATTTAATTGTTTCGATAATTCATATAAAGGCGGAACACCTATACCTCCGCCGATAAGTAATGCAGTATTTCCTGCTGCATCAACAGGGAAACCATGTCCAAGTGGTGCGAGAATATCAACAGTATCACCTTGTTTTAATTGTGATAATGCTTGAGTACCTTTACCATCTGCACGATATAAACAAGTTAATGTATGTTTAGATTGATCAACTTCGCAAATAGAAATGGGACGACGTAGCATAAACTCAGAAGAATTCCCTATTCTAATATGAACAAACTGTCCAGGTGTTGTCATTTCTTTCGTAATTTGACCTTCAAGTACAATTTCAAAAATATTTTTTGCGATACCTTGTTGACTAACGACTCTCATTTCTTCCTGCATTGTGATCCCTCCTACATTTGATTCATATTAAATGTCATACTCTCAATCACTTCAATTAATGCACGTGCAGTATCTAATGATGTTAGGCATGGTACACCATTATCAACAGAATCACGTCTTATCTGGAAGCCATCACGTTCAGTTTGCTTACCATTTGTCATTGTGTTAATAACAATTTGAACATGTCCATCACGAATAACATCTAATAAGTTAAATTCTGTACCTATCTTACTTACTTCTACCGCCGGAATATTATTCTCTTTTAATAGTTTAGCAGTGCCACTTGTTGCCATAATACGGTAGCCAATTTCATGTAATCGTTTTGCAAGGCCTAGCGCTTCCTGTTTGTCTTTATCTGCTACAGTGATTAATGCTGTACCATGATCTTTTACCTGTAATCCACTTGCTACTAATCCTTTGTATAATGCTTTTTCAAGCGTTTTATCTTTTCCCATCACTTCACCAGTTGATTTCATCTCTGGTCCTAATGTAATATCAACATTTTTAAGTTTTGAGAAACTAAATACAGGTGCTTTTACGAATACACCATCTTTGAATGGTACTAAACCTTCTGTGTAACCTTTATCCAGTAATGACTCTCCTAAAATACCTTTCATTGCGATATTTGCCATCGGAACATCTGTAATCTTACTTAAGAATGGAACTGTACGAGATGCACGTGGGTTTACTTCTAATACATAAACTTCTTCATCCGCAATAACAAATTGTATGTTTAATAATCCTACGATTTCTAATCCATGCGCTAAGCGTGTCGTGTAGTCTACTAACGTATCGATTTGTTTTTCAGTTAATGTTTGTGGTGGGTAAACTGCGATTGAATCACCAGAGTGAACCCCAGCACGTTCAATGTGTTCCATAATACCTGGAATCACCACTGTCTTACCATCACAGATGGCATCCACTTCAATTTCTTTACCTGTTAAGTAACGGTCAATTAATACCGGATGTTCTGGACTTGCTTTAACCGCTCTATTCATATAATCCACAAGTTCAGGCTCATTATATACGATTTCCATCGCACGACCACCTAATACATATGATGGACGAACGAGTACCGGATAACCGATAAAGTTAGCATTATCTACCGCTTCTTCTACAGATGTTGCCGTTTTACCTAATGGTTGAGGAATTTCAATTCTTTGCATTAACGCTTCAAATTCTTTACGGTCTTCAGCACGGTCTAAATTTTCTAAAGAAGTTCCTAATACTTTTACACCGTATTTCGTTAATTTTTCTGCTAAGTTGATTGCTGTTTGTCCACCGAACTGAACGACTACACCTTCAGGTTGTTCAAGGTTAATAATGTTCATAACATCTTCTTCAGTTAATGGTTCAAAGTATAATTTGTCTGAGATAGAGAAGTCCGTTGACACAGTTTCAGGGTTATTGTTAATGATAATCGCTTCATAACCCATTTCACGAATTGCCCATACAGCATGCACTGTCGCATAGTCAAATTCTACCCCTTGACCGATACGAATAGGTCCAGATCCTAATACGATGACTTTCTTCTTATCACTTACGATAGATTCATTTTCAGTTTCATATGTACCATAGAAGTATGGTGTATTCGATTCAAATTCTGATGCACATGTATCAACCATCTTAAATACTGGATTGATATTATTAGCTTGTCTTAAATCATAGATTTCACGTTCAGTCATATTCCAGCGATGTGCAATAACACGGTCGCTAAAGCCATATTTTTTCGCCCATTCTAAACGATCAATATCGCCGATATGTTCTTTTAGGTCATGCTCGATATCTATAATATGCTGGAATTTATTTAAGAAGAAGTAATCAATCTTCGTCCATTCATGAATATCATCTAAAGAAATGCCACGACGAATTGCTTCACCAATAAAGAATAAACGCTCATCATCTTGCTCTTTAATACGTTTTTCAATAAAATCTAATTCGAAGTTTTCACCGTTCGGTAATCCTAAATGGTGTACACCATATTCTAAAGAACGAATTGCCTTTAATAATGACTCTTCGTATGTACGTCCGATAGCCATGACTTCACCAGTTGCTTTCATTTGTGTTCCGAGTACACGCTCACCTTTTTCAAATTTATCAAACGGGAAACGTGGAATTTTAGATACAACATAGTCAAGCGCTGGTTCAAATGCTGCATAGCTTGTACCTGTTACCGGATTTAACATTTCATCTAATGTTAGACCTACCGCTATCTTCGCTGCAAGCTTTGCAATTGGATATCCTGTTGCTTTTGAAGCTAAAGCTGACGAACGAGATACACGTGGATTAACTTCGATAATATAGTAATTAAATGAATGTGGATCTAATGCTAACTGTACGTTACATCCACCTTCAATTTTTAACGCACGAATGATTCTTAATGATACGTCACGTAACATGTGATATTCTTTGTCGCTTAATGTTTGTGAAGGTGCTACTACGATTGAATCCCCTGTGTGAATACCGACTGGATCAATGTTTTCCATATTACAAACTACGATTGCATTATCATTTGAGTCTCTCATTACTTCGTACTCAATTTCTTTATAACCTGCGATTGATTTTTCAATTAAACATTGTGTAACGGGTGAATATTTCAAACCATTCGTTACGATTTCAATTAATTCTCTCTCATCGTGACAAATACCGCCACCTGTACCACCCATCGTAAATGCCGGGCGTACAATTACTGGGTAACCAATTTCATTTGCAAAATCAACTGCCTGTTCAACCGTATTCACGATATCACTTTCAGGAACCGGAACATCTAATTCGTACATTAAGCTTCTGAATAAGTCTCTATCTTCTGCCTGGTTGATAGAAGATAATTCTGTTCCTAATAGTTTAACGTTGTTTTCTTTTAAGATACCCGCTTCTTCTAATTGAACAGCCATATTTAAACCTGTTTGTCCACCTAAAGTCGGCAGTAATGCATCGGGTTGTTCTTTACGGATAATACGCGCAACGAAATCTAATGTTAATGGTTCGATGTAAACTTTATCTGCAATTTCTGTATCTGTCATGATGGTTGCTGGATTTGAGTTCACAAGAATAACTTTGTATCCTTCTTCTTTTAAGGCAAGACATGCTTGTGTGCCGGCGTAGTCAAATTCTGCTGCTTGGCCGATAATAATTGGACCTGATCCAATCACTAGAATTGTTTTAATATCATTACGTTTAGGCATTATTTTGCACGCTCCTTAAAGTTAGTCATTAAATCAATAAATTCATCAAATAAGTAGTTCGGATCATGTGGCCCTGGAGATGCTTCAGGGTGATATTGTACTGAAAATGCTGGTAATTTTTTATGTTTGACACCTTCAACTGTACCGTCATTTAATGCAATGTGTGTAATTTCTAAATCTGTGTTTGCAATCGAATCTGCGTCAACTGCATAGCCATGGTTTTGTGACGTGATTTCAATCTTACCTGTTGCTAAGTTTTTAACTGGGTGGTTCGCGCCTCGGTGACCGAATTTTAATTTAAAAGTCGTTGCGCCACACGCTAAGCTGAATAATTGATGTCCTAAACAAATACCGAAGAATGGTACTTTTCCTAAAATTCCTTTAATCATTTCAATGCCTTCAGTCACAACTTCTGGATTACCTGGTCCGTTTGAAAGCATTACGCCATCCGGTTGTACACGTAAGATTTCTTCAGCAGTAGTAGTGTAAGGCATTACAGTCACATCACAACCACGTAAGTTTAATTCTCGAACGATATTTTCTTTTTTACCAAAGTCAATCAGTACAACACGTAAGTCACTACCTGTTGAGATATATGGTGTTTTTGTAGAGACTTGTGCGACTTCATCTGTAGGTAACTCAGTTGTTTTTAATGATGCAATCGTTGCATCAACTTTAGAAGCATCATTGATAAGTGCAGCACGTAAGACACCATGCTGTCTAATGATTCGAGTTAATTGACGTGTATCAACACCGTCAATACCAGGCACATCATAACTTTTTAATGTTTCATCAAGGCTTGCAGTATTTCTAAAGTTACTTGGAAAATCACATAATTCACGAATAACCATCGCCTTTAAAGATGGATTTAATGTTTCAAAGTCATCTCTGTTAATACCATAATTGCCGATTAACGGATAAGTGAATGTAATAATCTGTCCTGTATAAGATGGATCAGACAATGTTTCCTGATAACCTGTCATCGCAGTGTTAAATACGATTTCTCCAACTACTTCTTTATCGCTACCAAATGCATAGCCATTAAATACTGTACCGTCTTCTAATACTAAATATTTTTTATTACGCATGGTGTGCCCCCTCATAAGCTAATTGACCTTCTACAAATGTCTTCGTTACGTTACCGAATACTTTTTCGCCGATAAATGGTGTGTTACTTGATTTTGATAAGAAATCCTCAGCTTTGATTTCATATTCTTGTTCTAAATCAATTACTGTAATATCTGCAATACCACCAACTTCTAATGGTTTGCCATATGGTAAGTTAAATACTTTACCAGGTTTTACTGCTAAATAATCAACTAATTGTTGTAATGACCAGTCCCCGCTTTTAACGAACTTTGTATATAATAACGGGAATGCTGTTTCGCTACCAACGATACCAAAAGGTGCTTTCGTCATCGGTTGTGCTTTTTCATCAGCAGCGTGTGGGGCATGATCTGTTGCGATAAAATCAATCGTGCCATCTAATAACGCTTCAATTAACGCGTCATGATCTTCTTTTGCACGTAACGGTGGATTCATTTTAAGAATCGCGTCATCTTTTGTGATTACTTCTTCATTCAATAATAAGTGATGTGGCGTAACTTCTGCAGTGACTTTAATACCTGCACGTTTCGCATCACGTATAACTCGGACACTTTCTTTACTTGACACGTGACATACATGGTAATGACAATCCGCGGCTTCTGCCAGTAACACGTCACGAGCAATTTGAACCGCTTCACAAATTGAAGGGATTCCAGGAATATTTAATGCTTTACTCACTTTACCTTCATGCATCGCACCGCCATAAATCAGTGAATTATCTTCACAATGTGCAACAATCGCCATATCAAGTGCTGCTGCTTGTTGCATCGCTTCATACATTACTGAAGCAGTTTGTACGCCGACACCATCATCTGTAAAAGCGAATGCACCATGTTCTTTTAATGCTTTAAAATCAACAAGTTCTTCACCTTTTTGTCGCACTGAGATAGAAGCATATGGTAATACACGAACTTTCGCATTCTTTTCAATTGAAGCGTTTAATGCGTCCAGGTTTTCTACTGAATCTGGTACTGGACGCGTATTCGGCATCGGGCATACAGTTGTGAATCCCCCACGTGCTGCAGCTTTTGTACCTGTTTCAATCGTTTCTTTATGTTCGCCACCTGGTTCACGTAAATGAACGTGCACATCGACAAAACCTTGAGATACAAACTGTCCGTTTAGATCGATAATTTCTGAATTATAGACATTTAGTTTTTCACCGATTTCAGTAATCTTTCCATCTTCAATTCTAATATCTCGCTCTGTTAATTCACCATTGATTAATATTTTGCCACCTCTAAGTAATGTTGACATTGTATGCACTCCTTGAAATATGATTTATGTTTATTTTACAATTTTCTTATTCTTATTACACGTTATTACTGATTTCCTTCAATGACTTGAGATAATACACTCATTCGAGTATATACACCGTTCTCCATTTGTTTAAAGATTCTCGCTTTCGGTGCTTCCACGAGGTCGCTTGCTATTTCAACATCGCGATTAACTGGCGCAGGATGTAAAATGATTGCATTATCTTTTAATTTGTCATAACGCGCTTGATTAAGACCAAATCTGTTATTATACGCTTCTTTTGTAAACGATGATGCTTTATCATGACGTTCATGTTGTACACGAAGTAACATGCATACATCCACTTCTTCTATCACATCATCAATATTTACGTAATCAGCGGGTATTGATTTATCGATCCAGGCTTCCGGTGCTACAAATTTAACATCTGCACCTAAACGAGTTAAAGCATCGTAGTTACTTCGTGCAACACGTGAGTTCAAGATATCTCCGCAAATCACTACTTTTAAACCATCGAACTTCCCGAACTCTTCATAAATCGTCATCAAATCTAATAAACATTGAGTTGGATGCTGTCCTGACCCGTCACCACCATTAACAATTGGTATATTTAATCCATCTAACTGTTTATAGTAATCATTCTCTGGATGACGGATGACTAAAACGTTACATCCGATACTTTCCAGTGTTTTGCATGTATCATAAAGACTTTCACCTTTTGTTACTGACGAAGTACCAGTTTCAAACGGTATCACTTGCATACCTAATTTACGTTCTGCCACTTCGAATGAACATTTTGTGCGTGTAGAGTTTTCAAAAAATAAGTTTGCTGCATAAATTTCAGAAAAATTTGCGACATTACCATTTTTTATATCGATTGCACGTTGAATCGTAGTCATGATTGCTTCGTTAGATAAATCTGTGATCGAGTGTAAATGTCTCAAAGTAAATAGCCCCTTTTTATTTTATTGTATTTTTTTAGTAATCTTCATGTGTTTTTGATTCAGGCAAGATAGCGTTTAATATAATACCTGCAAGTGCTGCTAACGCCATACCTTCAATATTTAAATGAATTTGATTCACTGTTAAATCAATGTGGGCTTTACCAATCCCTAAAACTAAAATGACAGAAGCGATGACTAAGTTTCGCTTATCGCCAAAATCCACTTTCGATTCAACGAGCATACGTAAACCACTTGAAGCGATAATACCGAATAACAGGATTGACACACCACCCATTACTGGAGTTGGAATACTTGATACAAGTGCTGTAAATTTACCTACAAATCCTAAGATAAGCGCAAGGACTGCTGCACCACCGATCACCCAGATACTATAAATTCTTGTAATCGCAAGAACGCCAATGTTTTCACCATAAGTTGTACTTGGTGGTCCACCGATCAGTGAAGCGACCATTGTTGAAATTCCATCACCCATTAAACTGCGATGTAATCCAGGATTTTTAAAGAAGTTACGTCCTACAATTTTATTAATTACGATTTGGTGACCAATATGTTCACTAACCGTTACGAATACGATTGGTAACATAATCATTATCAATACCCAATCAAACTGTGGTTCATAATTAACATATGGTAAATATACTTTCGGCGCTTCAAACCATTGTGCTTTTTCTATACCTGTGAAATCTACTACGCCTAGAAAGATAGAAGTTATATATCCAACAATTATTCCAATAAGTACCGGGATAATTGATAAGAAACCTCTCACTGCCACAGAAAAAATAATTACTGTTAACAGTGTAATCAATGCAATACTTAAATATGTAAGGTTATAGCCCTTCATTGCACCACTATCTGTATACATTGCCATATTAACTGCAACTGGTGCTAATCCTAAACCAATGACCATAATCACCGGTCCAACTACAACTGGTGGTAAAAGTTTAAGTAACCAATTGACTCCAACCATTTTGATTATCAGTCCGATAATAACGTACATTAAACCACTCATGAAAAGAGCCATTAACATTTCACCCATCTCATGGGTTTTAAGACCCACGATAATTGGTGTGATGAATGCGAAACTTGAGCCTAAATAGGCAGGAATTTTTCCTTTTGTAATTAATATATAAAGTAACGTACCTAGACCAGATGCAATTAACGCAGCTGACACTGGTAATCCTGTTAAATAAGGTACTAATACTGTGGCACCAAACATTGCAAATAAATGTTGCGAACTCAGTAAGAACCATTGACTTGCTTTCGGTTTTTCGTGTACATCGAGTACTGGTTCAACAGTTCTTTCGTAAATTTCTTCATTTGTAGAATTCATAATTTCCTCCCTTTTTACCATTAAAAAAGTCTCTTTGCACATGCAAAGAGACTTAAGTGTCTATTACTCACTTAAACCCTTTGCAGGCGTCTCGCACCAACTTAAAAGAGTTATTTAATATAAACTTGTGTTCGTTCATCGACTTCATCTAATAAGACTATGACTTCTTCTGAAGTTGCCGTTGGAATGTTTTTACCGATAAAATCAGCGCGTATTGGCAATTCACGATGTCCTCTATCTACAAGCGTTGCCAAACTGATACGTTTTGGACGCACATGATCTAATATTGCATCAAGTGATGCACGAACTGTTCTACCTGTGAAAAGAACATCATCAACAATCACAACATGCTGATTATTCATATCAGTATCAATCTCGTAAGCGATAACATCTGAACTGATGCGATCAGTCTTATCATCACGATAATTTGTTACATCTAAAATACCTGTAGGTACTTTAACACCATCGATACGTTCAATTTTTGACTGAATACGGTTAGCAAGATAAATGCCACGCGTACGAATACCTAGTAGTACCAGATTATCTGCGCCTTTATTATTTTCAAGGATTTCATGCGCAATCCGTGTTAACGTACGGTCAACCGCTTTATCATCCAGTACGATTCTTTTATCCACATTAATTCCCTCCTCAAAAAATCCTCACGTCAAATAGACGTGAGGATTCCTCGACGCCTTTTAAGCCTCTCTGGACTTAATTAAAAGCATTAACGTGTGATTTATTACATTTAATAATAGCACTATTAATTTCAATGTCAATCATCATAGAAAAATTACATTTTATTTTCTCAGTTTCGTTAAGATTTCTTCAAAATATTCAGGTATTGGCGCTGTACGTTCAATGTATTCACCAGTAACTGGATGTTCAAATCCAATTACACCTGCATGCAACGCTTGTCCATCAATATCCATCGTTTTCTTCGGTCCATATTTAGGGTCGCCAACTAACGGGAAACCAATGTGCTTCATATGTACACGAATTTGGTGTGTTCGTCCAGTTTCTAATACACATTCTACTAAAGTATATTTATCAAATGTTTCGATTACATTGAAATGTGTGACTGCCTGCTTGCCATTATCTACAATCGCCATCTCCTGACGATCACGCACATTACGACCAATCGGTGCATCAATTGTACCAAATTCATGTGGAATGACACCGTGCACTAACGCAGTATATTTACGCGTTACAGACTTATCAACCAACTGTTCTACAAGTCCACGATGTGCGATATCATTTTTAGCAATCATAAGTAATCCAGATGTATCCTTATCAATACGATGAACGATACCAGGACGGATCTCGCCGTTAATGCCTGATAGATCTTTAATCGCATACATCAATCCATTTACTAAAGTACCATTCGGATGACCAGGCGCCGGATGCACTACCATACCTTTTGGTTTATAGACAATTGCAACATCTTTATCTTCATAGTAAATTTCAATACCTAAATCTTCAGCTTGCAAATCTATTTCCTCTACAGGTTTTTCAGTAACAACGATTTCATCGTCCAAGCGAAGTTTATAGTTCGCTTTCACAGGTTGTCCATTAACGATTACTAAATCTAGTTTGATCCAGTCCTGAATTTGGTTACGAGACCAATCTTCATTCATATCTGTTAAGTAGCGATCAATTCTTGTCCCTACTTCTTCTTCTTCAATTAAAAAATTATATGTTTCCATTACTTTTCTCCTCTTTTTGGTTAAATAACATGTCATAGAGTAAGACAATTACACCAATTGTTAAACAGCTATCAGCTACATTAAAAATTGGAAAATCATAATTGATAATTTTCGTATCAATAAAATCTACAACATTTCCACGTATTAGACGATCAATAAAATTACCGATAGCACCAGCAAAAATTAAAGTTAAGCCAAGCTGCATTATCGGATTAAACATTGCTTCTTTATAATAAAAGAAAGCAATCGCTACTAACACGACAACTGTAATTATATAAAAGAAAGTCATTTGATTTTGTAACATACCCCATGCAGCACCATGGTTTCTATGTGATGTAATTTCTAAAATATCACCGATAATAGAAATACTGTCACCGATTTTCATTGTTTTAACAATAATATATTTCGTTATCTGATCCATCGCGATTAAAAATATCGCTAAAATAGACATCAATGTTAGGTTATATCGCTTGTTCATAATTTCACTCCAATCTTTAGTATTTTAACACATTTTTATGAGTAAGTCTGTTTTTGTTTTTGAATGTCAATATTAGTTTACATAATATAATTATAATATTTTATTTTAAAAATTTTTTTAAATGATTACGAAACAAGTTAATGAGATTAACAATTAAAAATCCCGAACGCACTTACATCAGTACGCTCGGGAATCACTATATTATTTACTTTCTAAAACACTTAAACATCTTGGACATACATGTGGGTGTTCATGATCTCCTGCTGTAATTTCAGTTGAGTAATTCCAGCATCTTTCACATTTTTCACCGTCAGCACGTTCTACTAATACGTTTAAATTTGTATATTGCGTACCAACAGCACTATCACTTACTTTAGCCTGTGAAACGATAAACAATTGATGTAAGTTATCAAATGATTGAAGCAATGCTAAATCATCAGCATTTTCAGTAAATACAGTAACTTTTGCTTCTAAAGGTTTTCCGATTACTTTTTCATTACGTAAGTTTTCAATACCTTTTAGCACATCATCACGAAGTTCTAAGAATCTAGACCATTTCTCAATTAATGTCTGATCCACATCATGAACTGCAGGCATATCCGTTAAATGAACACTTTCTTCAGTAACGTGTGGTGTGTGACTCCAGATTTCTTCTGCTGTATGTGGAATAATTGGCGCTAAAACTTTCGTTAAAGAAGTTAATACTTCATATACTACCGTCTGCATGCTACGACGAACGTGACTATCTGCTGCTTCGATGTAAAGAATATCTTTACCGTAATCTAAATAGAAGTTACTTAATTCAACATTGATAAAGTTTTGTAATTCCTGATAAATATCAAGATAGTCGTTATTTTCATAATGATTATGTGCATTGTTTATAAAATTATACAATTTATTTAACATAAACTGATCGATTTCTTTTAAATCTTCATAAGCAACTGCATCTGTTGTAGGATTGAAATCATTTACGTTTCCTAATAAGAATTTAAATGTGTTACGGATTTTACGGTATACTTCTGATACTTGTTTTAAAATATCATCAGAAATACGTACGTCTGCTAAATAGTCTACAGACATTACCCATAGACGAATGATATCAGCACCCATTTGTTTTACGACTTTTTCAGGTAGAATTGTATTTCCTAATGATTTACTCATCTTACGGCCTTGTCCGTCCATGACGAAACCATGAGATAATAATTTCTTATATGGTGACATACCGCGTGTAGCAACAGCTGTAGTGATTGATGAGTTGAACCATCCACGATACTGGTCACTACCTTCAAAATACATATCGGCAGGGAATGTTAATTCAGGTCGAGCTTCTAACACACCACGGTGACTTGAACCTGAATCGAACCATACATCCATAATGTCTGTTTCTTTCGTGAATTCGCCATTAGGACTACCAGGATGCGTAAATCCTTCAGGTAATAAATCTTTCGCTTCTCTTTCGTACCATACGTTAGAGCCGTGCTCTTCAAATAAAGTTGCAATATGTTCAATTACCGCTTCATCCATAATGATGTCACCATTTTCTGCATAGAACACAGGTAATGGCACACCCCAAACACGTTGACGTGAAATTACCCAGTCTCCTCGGTCACGAATCATATTATAAATACGCGTTTTACCCCATTCCACTTTAAATTCAGTTTCATCGATCGCATTTAAGATATCCTGACGCACTTTATTGATTGATGCAAACCATTGTGGTGTTGCACGGAAGATTACAGGTTTTTTAGTTCTCCAGTCATGAGGATATGAATGCGTGAAGAAATCTAATTTTAATAATGCTCCAACTTCTTTTAAACGCTCAGTGATCACTGGATTCGCTTTATCATAGAATAATCCTTCAAATTCTCCAGCTTCTTTTGTAAATACACCTTTATCATCAACTGGTGAAATAACCGGTAAGTCATATTTTTGTCCGACGATAAAGTCATCTTCACCATGACCAGGTGCAGTATGAACACAGCCAGTCCCAGCATCTGTAGTAACGTGATCACCTAAGATGATGATTGATTTTCTGTCTTCAATTAATGGATGCTGTGTTTCAATCAACTCTAATTCTGAACCTTTAAATTCTTTTTCAAGTACAACACTTTCTTTATCCCAGCCAATTGCTTCACATACACTATCAAGTAATGCTTGCGCCACGATATATGTGTTACCTTCAATCGTTACTTGTACATACGTTAACTCTGGATTTAAAGAGATCGCAACGTTAGCAGGAATTGTCCAAGGTGTAGTTGTCCAGATTACAAATTTAACACCAGCGTCTACGATGCCACGCCCATCAACTGTATCAAATGCAACATAGATAGATGCAGATTTTTTATCCTGATATTCAATCTCCGCTTCTGCTAAAGATGATTCACTAGATGGAGACCAGTAAACTGGCTTCTTACCTTTATAGATATAACCCTTTTTAGCCATATCTCCAAATAGACGAATTTGTTCTGCTTCAAATTTTTCCTGTAAAGTAATATAAGGATTTTCCCAGTCGCCATTAACACCAAGTCGTTTGAAGTCTGCTTTTTGTAATTCAACTTGTTCTAATGCATATTTGCGACATAATTCACGGAATTCAGCCGTTGACATTTCTTTACGATTAACACCTTTTTTAGTTAAAGCTTGTTCAATCGGTAAACCGTGCGTATCCCATCCAGGAACATAAGGTGTGTAAAAACCATTCATCGCTTTATAACGCGTGATAAAATCTTTAATAATTTTATTTAAAGCATGTCCCATATGAATTTGTCCGTTCGCATACGGTGGTCCATCGTGTAGAATATACGGTGTTTTACCTTCATTTTTCTTTAATAATTTTTCATATAGATTTTTTTCATCCCAGCTACTTTGAATTTGAGGTTCCTTGTTAGGTAATCCACCACGCATTGGAAAATCTGTTTTTGGCATTAATAGTGTGTCTTTATAATCCATTATATATTCCTCCTGAAAAAATAAAAAACACTTAAGCTGATTGCTTCAGGACGAACGAATCCGCGGTACCACCTGAATTAACTCAACTTAAGAGTTCTCTTTAATATATTTAATTGAATATAGACTGATCTTATCTATTTATCAATGATTAGGCTCCCACTCACCCTAATTCGCTGTGCATGTCATCAATAGATACGGTTCTATATGATTATTTTGATTATTCTTTATACTATCACGTTTTTATTCATTTGATAAGTGAAAATAAATAATAAATAAAATTTCTTAAATTATTCTTCTTCTAATGGTTTCATTTCTAAATCATAATTTAATAAATGATCCCAGTCTTCACTCTTCAGAAGATCTAATTGCGCCTCCACCAACATTTTAAAACGCGCTCTAAAAATTTTTGATTGACGTTTCATATCTTCAGTCTGAAAAGCAATTTCTCTCGCTTGCTGCATCGCATCTTTCTTTATGAGTTCTGCGTGATTCTTTGCATCCTGGATAATTACATCAGCCTGCATACCAGCACTTGCTTTAATTTCGTCACCTGCTTTTTGAGCAACGATTAAAGCTTCTGAGATGGTATTTTCAACGTTTTTAAATCGCGTGATATTCTCATCTTTATCAGCAATTAATTGCTCTAACATCTTTTTTTCTCGACGCATTCTTTCAAGTTCATCACTTAAAGATTTCAAATAATCTCTTACTTCATTTTCATTTAACCCTTTATGCACTATATTAAATGATTTATTTTGAATTTCTTCCGGACTAAATTTCATAATGTCACCTCATATTTATTTAAACATCGTACCATAAGTTATGCGAATCTTATCCTTCTTCGTACGATCTCCGATTGTTTCTATTCTACCACGACCATATCCTTTTATTGAAATCAAATCATTCGTTTCAACATTGAAACTTGTCTTGTCAATAACAACATGATTCACTTTTACGTGCTCAGCTTCAATATGTTTTTGTGCGATACTACGTGATTTATTAATCATTAAAGCCACAATATTATCAAGACGTAAACTAGAAACTGTTGACTGATTTGAAGTGAATGGTTCGGAAGTATCTACCATTGCTTCTCTGTCAATTTCAAATAACTTAATACGAGAACCTTTTAATTTCGTTAAATTCTGAAATACAAAGTCTTTTAAATGTGAAGCAATTACAAACTGAATCTTGTCCCCAACGAGTATATCACCTAATAAATCACGTTTGAAGCCGATAGACATAAGTGCACCTAACACATTACGATGTGTTAATGTTACAAATTTATCAGCATATTTAATTTCGATGATTGATAATTCAAAATCCTCAGGACTCACTTCATGATAACCAGGATAAATTAATGCGCGCATACGCTCACGCTCACCACGCCCGCCATTAAAAGATACATTCAGTTCCGTTCGATTAACAAGCGTCGTTAAAATAAACTGCTGACGTGGATCTAAAAAATGCGTTAGAACAGGTGAATACTGAGATTCTGCCCGTTCTACTAAATTTTCTAAATACTTTACAATCTCTATTTCTTCATTTCGAAAATGCTGATATAAATTCATAATATCCTCTTTTACTTTGACATGAAAAAAATCTCATAGCAATGAGATTTTTAAGATTATGCGAAATACGGTATGATAGCGTTAAAAATTGCAGCTAAACCAACTTGTAAAAACTTTAGGAAAATAAGCGCTGCAATGCTTGAAATATCAAACATACCAATCGGTGGTATCATACGTCTGAATGGTTCTAAAAATGGTTCATAAATTTTACCCATCCATTCACCAATTACAGATTCTCTTAATCCTGGAACCCAAGACATAAAGAAATATATTATCATCCCGATTGTATAAATATCAATTGCTTTAAGAATAAAGTTCATAATCAAAATTACTATTTCTAAAGTACTCATTAAAACTCCTCGTGTTCATTATAATCTTCTGGTGCTTCTAACATTTCAGTGATTGATCCAGCTACTTCAACATTATCAGGTGTGCATAAAAAGATGTCTGCACCAATACGTTGAATGTCCCCACCAATCGCATAGACAGTTCCACTTAAAAAATCAATGATACGTTTTGCAGAAATTTTATCGATACGTTGCAAGTTAACAAGTGTCGCACGACGATTTTTAAGTTCATCTGCAATATCTTGTGTATCACTAAAAACGCGTGGTTCAAATAAACACACTTTAGAGATACTTGATGACGGTTGCTCATGCATATTCACAACATTGTTTTGACTCACTTTGCGCTCATTCACTTTCACTTTAGATTTTACAGGTTCAGGTTTCGTGCGATACACCGTTTCTTGCTTGACAATCTTTTTATCTGCTTTGTCATTACTTGCCTGAATTTTTTCTCTTTCAACTGATTCTACAGCTTTTTTCGGTGTGTTGTCTTCATATACGACTTCTTCTTCATCTTCATAAACGAAGAATCCTTTAAATACATCTTTAATAGCCATAAATTCCCTCCTAACCGACGAGTTTCGTTCCTATACGAATAAACGTCGCACCTTCTTCTATCGCGATTTTGTAATCATTACTCATTCCCATTGAAGTTTCAGTACATGGTGCATGTGGTAATGCCAATTCTTGAATTTTAAGTTGTAATTGCTTTAAATGTTTAAAGTAAGCTCTAATTTCTGTTTCATTGGCCTCAAGTGGTGCCATTGTCATTAAACCTACTACTTCAATGTTATCATATTCAGCTAAACTTTGGGTAAATGATTGTAATTCTTCCGGTTTAATACCATGCTTGCTATCTTCTCCACTTACATTCACCTGAATAAAACATTTCACTTTTTTATCTGCGCGTTTTTGAATTTCTTTAGCCAAGCTCATTCTATCTAATGAATGTATATAATCTACCTGATTGATGACTTCTTTAACTTTTCTCGTCTGTAAAGACCCTATGAAATGCATCGTCACGTTGTCGATATTATCTTTTTTTTCAATAAATCCTTCGATTCGATTTTCACCTAAATCTTTAATTCCAGCAGATATAGCTTCTTTCGCACGTTCTGTTGAAACATACTTTGTTACTGCAATAATTGTCGGCGTTTGATGATAAGGTGAATTTGCCTTACTCTCTTCAATATCTTTTAAGATAACTTCTAGATTATCCTTAACTTCCATATTAATCCCTCGTTCCAATATATGCTAACATTCTACCTGTTTTACCTTTTTCTAAACGATATGAGAAAAATGCTTCATTCTCAGTTGATGTACATCGTGTTGTGATTGTTATGTTTTCTTGTTTAATTCCTGCATTCATCGCAATACGTGCATTAATTTCCTGTAGGTTAATATCAAACATATTATTCTCATTGATTTGGAAACAATCTTCTAGTTCTAAATTTAGTTCAGTAAATTGTCGTTTAATATCATCATTCACTTCATAACAGGGTGCAGTGACTGACGGACCAATGATACATTTTAGATCATCTATATTACCAGTATATGCTTTTATAAGTCGGTCAACGATTAAACCGACTGTACCTCGCCAACCTGCATGTCCCAATGCTATAAAGTCATCTTTAACACTATACAGGTAAACTGGTACACAATCTGCAAAACACATTGTTAGTAGTATACCTTTTTCATTCGTATATAAACCATCTACGTCTAACCATTTAGGTGTAAGCTCTAAAACATTTGTCCCTTTGTCTTCTAAAAATACTTCCTGAATATTATTGCCATGCTTTTGAATCGGAAAGACCCAGTCACTCGTCTTAAATCCAATTTCATTCGCTACTAATGCCTGATTATGATGGACATTAAACGGCGCATCATCGATATATAACGCCATGTTTAAACTACCCTCAGGATACTCACTAATCCCACCATGTCGACTCGTAATACCAATCACTTTATTGTAATCATTTGATACGTTATATGTATGCTTCATTCTTTGAAATGGTTCCATTAAGTGCCTCCAAAATGGCATATTATATAAAAACCGAACAAACAGAAATCAAAGAGCGACTTATGTTTGTTCGGATGTATTGTCAATCAATTATTTATGTGAATTATCTTCTACGACGACGTGTACCACGGTCTTTTAAGAAACCTGGAACATCTAAATCATCTCTATTTGATTCTCTTTCAGGTTGTGCTTGTTGTGGTTGAGAAACTGATTCTGAGCGTGTCTCACGTTGTGGTTGAGGCGTTCCAAAACCAGTTGGAGCTACACTACGTGTCGGTTTGTCATTGAAACCAGTTGCAATAACTGTTACAACGATTTCATCTTGTAATTCTGGATTAATCACTGTACCAAAGATCATATTAACATCTTCGTCAGCTGCGTCCTGAACGATATCAGCTGCTTCTTGTGCTTCGAATAACGTTAATGATTCGCCACCAGTAATATTCATTAATACCCCTTGAGCACCTACGATAGATGTTTCAAGTAATGGAGAAGAAATCGCTTTTTTCGCTGCTTCGATCGCGCGGTTCTCACCACTAGATACACCGATACCCATTAAAGCAGAACCTTGGTTACTCATAATTGTCTTAACGTCTGCGAAGTCTAAGTTTACTTCACCAGATACTGCGATTAAATCAGAAATACCTTGTACACCTTGACGTAATACATTATCTGCTTCTTTGAATGCTTCCATCATTGGCGTTGATTTGTCAACGATGTCTAATAAGCGATCATTTGGAATAACGATTAATGTATCTACTGCAGCTTTCATTGCTTCAACACCCGCAGCAGCTTGTGTTTGACGTTTACGGCCTTCAAAAGAGAATGGACGCGTAACGACACCAACTGTTAAAGCACCCATCTCTTTAGCAATTTTAGCTACAACTGGTGCAGCACCTGTACCAGTTCCGCCACCCATACCGGCAGTTACAAATACCATATCTGCGCCCTGGATTGCATCTTCAATTTGTTCACGTGATTCTTCAGCTGCTTTCTTACCGATCTCAGGATTTGCTCCAGCCCCTAAACCACGTGTTAATTTTTCACCGATTTGGATTTTAGAAGTTGCTTTAGATAAGTTTAAAGCTTGGCCATCAGTATTGATTGCAATAAATTCTACATTGTTCATACCGTGATCGATCATTCGGTTTACAGCGTTATTACCGCCGCCCCCTACACCGATTACTTTTAATGTTGCTAAGTGATTAAAGCCCTGTTCAAATTCTAACATTCAATTTTCCTCCTATATAATTGTGGCCAATTATTATTCAAATAATGATTTCATAATTTTTTTCATTACACTTGGTTTTTCATTTTCATCTTTTGGTTGTTCAAAAGTACCATCTTCACGTTCAACGCGTGCGCTGATCGTTTTAGATGTATAAGTTTCTGTTTCAACACCTTTGTTCGCTTTACGTTTAAAGAATCCGTCAAATCCTTTTGATTTTGGTTTCTCTTCCACGTACTCTTCAACATACTCCTCTTCAGAAGTAGTTTCATGATTATTAATTGTAACATAATCTAATAGTTCATCAAAGCTAATACCACTATTGATTGTAGAAATACTTGAAGAAAATTCTGGCTTTCTAATTCCCATTTGTTGTGGGACATGAATTCTCACTTTTTCACTCACCATATCAGACAATAATTCTTTAATGCCTAACATGTTAGCAGTACCACCAGTTAATACAAAGCCACCATTAATTTTATTCAAGCCCATTTCCTGTAGTAAATCAAAAACTTCAAGAAATATTTCTTCGACACGTGCTTCAACGATATCGCTTAAATCTTTTTGGTTAAAGCTCATCGGTTCATTAGTGTCTACTTGATTTACAGTGAATACATCTTGTTCAGAAGCTAAATCATAAAACGCATGTCCATACTGTTCTTTAACTTTCTCAGCCTGATCAAAAGTTGTATTTAACGCTTGTGCAATATCATTTGTAATCTGACTTCCTGCCATTGGAATATTATCAGCGTCAAACAAGTTGCCACGTTCATAATATGCCACCTGAGTTAACTGGTCACCAATATCAATGACTACTGCACCAAGTTCGACTTCAGTTGGCGTCAAGATATGTTTATAATTATATGCATCAGAATAAACATCTAATACATGTACACCACAACTTTCAACACATTTCAATGTATTAATTAAAACTGAACGATTTGTTGTGATTACACCAGCATCAACCGATAAACTTTGCGTTGCAATCATTTCTTTCGGATCACTTACTTCATGTAAGTCATCAACTTTAAACATTTTCGGGAATACACCGATAATTTCAATTTCATTAGAAGTGTTTTTTGCAC
Organism: Macrococcus epidermidis; assembly: GCF_003259695.1. Lineage (GTDB taxonomy): Bacteria > Bacillota > Bacilli > Staphylococcales > Staphylococcaceae > Macrococcoides > Macrococcoides epidermidis. The sequence goes on along the minus strand of NZ_PZJH01000001.1, from coordinate 526,398 downwards.
GAATGCCATCTAATACTTCTTCAATATGCTCTCCAGTAATTTCAGTTGATTCACCATTAAATGTAATTTCATGTTCAATATCATGAATTTCAGAATGAATAATTGGCATTTTTAAAAATACATCTTCAAACTCGATGCCTGATGCAATTTGTGCTTTTTTAATCGTATCTTTAATCGCATGACTTGCAACATCAAAATCATCAATCATACCTTTTTTTATACCATCAGTAAAAGTTTGACCTGTACCTATCACATTAATGCCATTATGAAACTTTTCGCCTACAACTACCTTAACGCTCGATGATCCAATATCTATAGAAACATAGTAATGTTCTTCCATCGATAGGCACCTCCTATTTATGTTTGTTTAACATACACTATCAATATTACATTATAGACTTTATTCAGAAAACTATAAACGCTTTTTTTCAGAATAAAATAATTTTTTTATAAAGTTTAATACAATATATTTTTCATATTAATTTGATGTGTTACTTTGTTTTACGTCATTTAACTGCTTTTGTAAATCTTGTACTGCTTTTTCAACTTTTGCTTTCTCTTTTGCTTCACTTGCTTTCATTTCTGATTCCATTTCTAGTCGTCGTGTTTCAGCTTTCTTTGATTCATATGGAATAAATACAGCGCCGACTTCTAAATCAATTATGCCTGGTTTTATCATTTTACCAGATTCATCGCGTTCAATGTTTTTAGCCATACTTGGATAGTAATCAAGTTTATCAGACATAGTCCTTAAATCTCCAATAACTTCAATACCATCTTTCATAAACATTTGAATACGAGCTGAAGACTGTTCATTTGGAACAAAGTTAATTTCTGAAATTTGATTAACAATCGCCGGTTTTGTATGATTTAATACTTTAACGAGTTGGTTTAATTCTTTTTTTCCAAAATTATTGATTAATGGTGCGTCACTCGGTCTATTAAAATTCATTTGATGTATTATCTGACCATTTTCTAAGACAGGGTGAAATTCGCTTCCGTCTGGTATCACTCCGATTACATTGTATTCATCAACAAAGATTGATACATTATTCGGAAAATGTCTTTTTACAGTCGCTGATTTTACACCATCTAAATATTCAATATTACTTGATATTTCGCCTGTATCTAAACTGTATATTCGGTCACGATTTGAAATTTGAGCTTTCTTTAAAATAGTTTCATTGCTATTTAGTACCGTATTATTGACAGACACTTTGTTCACGTAACTAATATTTGTAAACATGTACAGTAAAATTAATGTAACTACTGCTACGATTGATAAAAATATTGTAAGCTGTATACGTTGTCTTCGTTTGCGACGTTTCTTCTTTTCCTCTACATAGTGAGGTGTTTCTATAATCTGATCTTCCATAGCCTATTGCAGCAACTTCACTTGTTGAATGAAGTCTTCTCCTCTAACTTCATAGGTCGGATATTGGTCCCAGCTGGCACAAGCTGGGCTTAACAGTACCGTATCGCCTGCCACAGTTTTACCTTTGGTTTGCACTACTGCATCTTTTACATCATCGCAAACTGAATATGGTATATGATGTAATTCTGCAAATGCCTTTAATTTTTCAGTCGTCTGACCAAAAATATACATATGTTTTACATTACTGACATGTTCATCTAAATCTTCAAAACCATTCCCTCTATCTAAACCACCACATAGCCAGTGAATCGGAGCGTGAAATGCATCCAGTGCAAAAGTAGTTGCTAAAGTGTTTGTTGCTTTTGAATCATTAAAATATTTAACATTTTCATGTGTCATCACAAATTGTAATCGATGTTTAATGCCTTCAAAAGACTTCAGCGTAGCAATAATACTTTCATTTGGAATGTCACTTAGTTTAGCAGCCGCAATACTTGATAAAATATTTTCAAGATTATGTTTACCAGGTAACACCACTTCATCTACCCCAATTATAAATTCATCCTGAAAATAAATTTTCCCATCGACAATATAACTTCCGTTGACTTTTTCTTCTGTACTGAAATAAATAATCTGACTATCAATTTTAAAATTATTAAGTAGCTCTTTTTGCTTAAAGTTAAAAATTAAATAATCTTCTGCAGTCTGATTTTTTACGATATTTAATTTTGCACTGACATATTCATTTTGCGAGCCATGATAATCCAGATGCGCTGAATAAATATTAGTAATTAAAGCAATATGTGGTTTAAAATGTCTGATGCCCATCAATTGAAATGATGATAGTTCTGTTACTAATGTATCTTCAGACTTAGCATTTTGTGCAACTAAAGATGCAACAAAGCCGATATTTCCACATAAAAGTCCTGTTTGATTACTATGCTTGAACATATCACCAATCAATGACGTTACAGTCGTCTTTCCATTTGTTCCTGTTATACCGATGATTTTGCCTTCATTAATCTCATATGCAAGTTCCACCTCAGTAATAATTTGAATATTACGGTCAAGTGCTTCTTGAATAAAAGGAATACGATAAGGTATACCTGGATTCTTTACGATAAGATCAATACCGTCTAATAACTCAATTGGATGATGTCCACTTACTACTTTAATTTCAAGCGCTTCTAATTCTTTCGCTTCATTCGTTAAGCTAATATCCTTGCCATCATTCACAGTTACTTTCGCTCCAAGTAAATGTAATAACTTCGCAGTTTCATAACCACTTTTCCCGAGACCAAGTACCAAAATATTTTTTCCCTGATAACTTGTAATATGCTTCACTTAATTCACTCCTAAATAAATCCCAATTAATCCAGAAATAATACCGACTGTCCAGAATACAATTACTATTTTCCATTCAGACCATCCACCTAATTCATAATGGTGATGTAATGGACTCATTCTAAAAATACGTTTACCAGTTAATTTGAATGAGGCAACTTGTAACATTACTGATAAGGTTTCCAGTACAAACATCAACCCGATAAAAATTAAAGTTAATTCTTGATTTAACATGATAGAAACAGTAGCAATTACGCCTCCTAAAGCAAGTGAACCCGTATCTCCCATAAATAATCTCGCTTTATATTTATTATAAATTAAGAATCCACATAAACTACCGATAAGAATCGCTAAGTAATACATCATGCCCTGGCTCATCGTGTGATGTGCTAAATAGAAATAACAACTAAATGCAATGATAGACAATCCTGTTGCCAGACCATCTAAACCATCTGTTAAGTTTACAGCATTTGAAAAACCAACTTGCCAAAATATAATAAACACAACATAGAATATTGATAAAGGAATTCCGATATCTGTAAATGGTAAATTAATTTCATTTGATAAAGAAAGTAAACCGAGTCCATTACTTACAACGTAAAATAAAACTGCAATTAATATCTGGAATAAGAATTTTTGTTTTGATGTTAAACCTTGATTATTTTTCTTTACCACAATGATGTAATCATCTATAAATCCAATTAGCCCAAACCCTAAAGTTACTAAAATCAATAATATAATCGGCCCTTTGTCATCAACAAAAAATGTAGCAATAATACTTAAAAGAATTGTACTGATTAAAAATGTTAATCCACCCATCGTTGGTGTACCACTCTTTTGTTGATGACTTTTCGGACCTTCTTCTCTAATGGACTGTCCGAATTTCATTCGTTTGAGTAATGGGATGAACAAAGGGACTAAAATTGCAGTTAATATAAAACTTGCTACTCCAAAAATTAATGCATTCATATTTTTCACATATCAGTTTGATAACTGATTCCTTTCTATTCCGTAGTATTAGATTCTGTAGAAATTGTTTCGGTTGCTATTTCTTCTGTCGTATTTTCTTCTGTTGTATTATCATTTGAGCTTTGACTAGTTTTTTTATTCTTTTTCGTCTCAGTTTCAAGCTGTTTTTTTAATGCTTTTTCTTCATCCTTTTTATTTGCATCAATAATATTATCATAGGCAGGTGATTGTTTTAAAGGATCAAGTGAGTCCATCGAAACCATTACTTTATCTCCTTTTTTAACAGCAGTATCTGGTGTAATTGACTGTCTTACGACATAACCATTGCCATCAAACTGAACCTTGATTTCTGTTAATTGTTCAAATATCAATAAATCACGTTTTGACCATGACGTCATATCGGGCATTGTTATTTTTCCGTCAGTAAGTAAGAATACTTTGTCACCTTTTAACAATTCTGTCTGATGCGGCGTTTGTCCAGTAACTTTATTACCATCACCAATCACAACGGGTACAAAGCCGCTTCCTTCAATTACTCCACTTGCTTTATCGACATTTGATCCAATTACATCTTCCACTTTTGAAGATAACTTTTTACCTTTATCTTTTGTAGCACCAACATCTAAATATTTCAAAGTATTTTCCATCAATGGCTTATAACCTTTAGATACACCTAAATTATAAGCTTCACCAGCATTTTTTTGAGCTAGAGACATACCATAATAAATAATTACTCTAGGTTTTTTTGCAGGCGCATACCCCATAAAACTTACCATATAAGGCTGATAACCTTTTACATAGCCACCATTTTTCGTATCCGGGACTTGTGCCGTACCCGTTTTACCGGCAATTTTATAATCGTCAATACGGTAATTATAGGCATGCATTTCAGAACCGTAAACTACATCATATAAAGCTTTCATCGTTTTATGCGCTGTCGTTTTTGAAATTGGTCGGCCAATCACTTTTTTCTTACCTTTATAGACAACGCTTTTATCAGGACTAATAATATCTTTTACAAAATACGGACTGAGCATATTTCCATCATTAACAATTGCAGTTTCCGCCTGTATCATCTGGGCAGGACTGACAGTTGTCGATTGTCCAAATGCTGAAACTTTCTTACTTAATTCATCACCCCAGGAAATATGTCCGGTAACTTCTGAATCAAACAGTGAGTTTGTGGATTTGCCGAATCCAAACTTTTCGTAGTAGGATTTCATCTTATCCGTTCCAACGTCATCCTGAAGTTTCATCATTAATACGTTAGAAGATAACTGGAAACCTTTATTCATCGAAATCATGCCCCACCCAACATCATTCCAGTCAGAAATAACACTTCCAGCAACTTCTCTTTCACCTGACTTAAACTTTTCATTTGGTTTATACTTACCTTCTTCAATTGCAGCTGCTAAACCATAAGTTTTAAATGTTGAGCCAGGTTCATATGTATTTTGATAAAGATCATTCGCCCATTTATCACCAAAATTTTCTCGTGTTTGCGGATTAAAAGTTGGTCGCTGACTATAGCCAAGAATTTCACCGGTATTAGCATCTGTTACAACTGCAAATAAATCTTTAGGTTGGTATCGTTTCACCATCAGATCAAGTGAATCTTCAACAAATATTTGGATATTTTTATCGATTGTCAACTTAACATTATCACCATTTACAGCAGGTATTACATTACCTGATTTAGGTAGAACATATTGCCAAATATCTTGTTTATAACTCGTTTTACCTGCTTTACCTGAAAGGTAAGTATCAAATATCTTCTCGGTCCCCATCATACCCTGGATTTGATTAGTCTCTGAATTCTTTTCAGCATAACCTATTAAATGAGATGCAAAATTGCCATTAGGATAAAATCGTTTTTTTTCAGAGAAAAATGTTAGTCCTGGTAACTTTAATTGTTCAATTGCTTTCTTCTGATTAAATGTTAAATCTTTACCTGCTTTTCCAAACTCGACTTGAAACGCTTTTTTTGTGCTAAGTGTTTTCAAGATTGATTTATAAGGCATATCAATTATTTTGCTTAATGCTTTTGCAGTTTTCTTTTTATCTACGACATGACGAGATGGCTTACCTTTCTGACTGATTCGTTTGTCGAGTATAGCAACAAGTTTATATGATTCTATGTCTTCAGCAAGGACCTCACCATTACGATCAAGTATTTTCCCTCTTACAGGTTGATTAACGATACTGCGTACATATTTTTCACTTGCTCGCATTGATAAATCTTGTCCGCTGGAGTGCCCAGTAACCATGACAAAAGAATATTTCAAAATCAATGAAAAAAAGAGCAGTCCGAATAACATTACTAAAAGGACCGCTCCTATTTTATTTTTTCTTATTTTTAACTTAGTTCGTGACATCTTTTTGCACTACCTTTACGTTATCATTATTCAACTCAGTCCGAACGACTTCGCTTTACTATAGACACGTTCATAAGAAGATTGTTTCATCGCTTCTGAATTTAACTCACCATTTACAGATTTTTGATGAACAATTTTTTGTTCAATTGCAGCAATCTTACTATTTGTATGATACGCGTCATATTTTAAAGATAGCATATAAATACTAACTAAAGCAATCAATGTCACCAATGATAAATATACTAATTTCTCTAATTTAGATAACGAAACAACATGGGATTTTGTAACTGTTTTTGTTTCAACTTTGGGTTGTGCTTGTGTCTGTTCATAATAATTTGGATTGATGTATTCTACTGCCATGTTGTCACCTCTTATTTTAATATTTCTACGACTCTAAGTTTTGCGCTGCGTGCTCTATTATTCTCTTCTAGTTCTTGTTCTGTCGATACAATCGGTTTCTTATTAATACGTTTTAATTTCGGCTTGTACTCATCCGGGATAACCGGTAAACCTCTAGGAATATCAGGACCTTTTTCATACTCCTGAAAAACTTGTTTACATAGTCTATCTTCTAATGAATGAAAGGTAATAACTGAAATTCTTCCACCCACATTAACAGAATCAATCGCTTGTTCAATCGACTCTTCAAAAGCACCTAGTTCGTCATTTACCGCAATTCTTATGGCCTGAAAAACTCTTTTAGCAGGATGTCCGCCTGTTCTTCTGGCTGGTGCTGGAATTGCGTCTTTAATAATTTCAACTAAATCAGATGTCGTTTCAATTGGCGTTGTTTCTCTCATATTTTCAATTTTTCGAGCGATTTGTTTAGAAAATTTTTCTTCACCATAACGAAAGAATATTGAAACTAACTTTTCATAAGGCCATTCATTGACTACTTCATATGCTGAAAGCGTTTGTGATTGATCCATTCGCATATCGAGCTTCGCCTCCTGGTGATAACTAAATCCTCTTTCTCCAACATCAAGTTGCGGACTAGAAACCCCTAAGTCATAAAGAATGCCATCTACTTTATCAATATTAAGTTCATTTAAGATAGCTCTTAAATTCCTGAAGTTATCTTTAACGAAAGTTACTTTATCTAAATGATCTTTCAAAATGATGTGTGCATTGTCAATCGCTGTCTGGTCCTGATCAATTGAAATCAATCTACCATTCGTTAATTGCTTGACTAAATAAAGACTATGACCCGCTCCACCTAATGTACAATCAACATATATACCATCCGGTTTAATATTAAGTTGATCGACCGTTTCTTCTAATAACACAGTAATATGATGGAACATGTTTACCTCCTATAAATCAAAATCAATTAACTCTTCAGCAATTTCTTCATAGTGCTCTTCAGTATCTTCGTAGAAATTATCCCAGCTATTTCTGTCCCAAATCTCAATTCGAGTTGAAACGCCTATCACTGTACATTCCTTAGATAAACCAGCATATTCCATTAAATTCTTTGGAATATTAATACGTCCTTGTTTATCTAATTCTACTTCTACTGCACCAGAGAAGAATAAACGCATAAATTTTCTGGCATCTCGTTTAGTTATTGGTAAAGTTTTTAATTTTTCTTCAATTCTTTTCCATTCATCTAAAGGATAGCCAAACAAACACTTATCAAGGCCACGAGTAATAACAAAATGTTCTGTTAATTCATCTCGGAACTTAGCAGGTACAATCATGCGACCTTTGGTATCCAATTGATGTTGATATTCACCCATGAACATAGTCATCACCTAGCCTTAATATAAATTTACCACATCCCACCACTTTCCTCCACTAATTATACAAAACTTTTTTATTTTTTATATGAATACGCAAAAAATCCCCCCACCACGCTAAAAAACGGTGGTGGGGGGAAATCCCAAATATAAAGTTGTAATAAGAAGGTATATCATCTATGGTTTCAAAATCGTATGATCGAACGTGTAGTTATCGATGTTATCAATAACTTCATCCAATATGTTAAAACCATACGTATTGATAAACTGAAGAGGATGCATCATTCTCTCCTGTAATCCTCCACTAGGGTTCATCATGTTGCCGATAGCGTTCAACGCTTTAAAATCAATATCATGATGACGTTTAATATCTTGATGATAGCGTTTCTTAAAATATTCAAACTGACGTTTATGATAATTCAAATTATCCTGTAACAATTGCTTTGTCTCCATTGGAATATCTAATAATTGCATCGCTTCATAATCCACTTCAAGATTTGCAATCGTTTCCTGCATTTGACTGAGCAAAAGTCTATTTTCTTTTGAACCTAAAAAATCTTTCTGAAACTTCTCAATACCATTATGGTAAAGCGAATCAATCGTTATATTAAAACGTCGCATATCCTTTAATAACTTATCATTTGTATAAGTGATACGCATACGTGGGACCACTGGAGGCATTTCAACTTTTGCGAAATCAAAAACCTGCTTTAACTCTCCCCAGTATTTAATTTCCGAAGGGCCACCGACAAATGCTAATGTATTAAATAGCATTTCTTCCATCAATGGACGAGTAACAACATTATTACTGAATAAATGTGGTGCTACTTGTATTTTAGCTCTAATTTCAGCTTTAGTAAAAGTGGCATCCGATTTAGAAAGTTTATATTTACCATCCTGGAACTTTAGTAACTGACGTTTGCCTTCAAATGACATAAATAAATGAACATTTGTTTCAGTTAAAATTTGACGTTCTCCGATAAGGGATTCCATCTTCTCTTGTCCATTTCTAAAAGCTTGATTGATTGCTTCATGGTGATCAAACATCCACACAAGTATGTCTGTTTCCAGCGCACGAACTTCTTTGTTCTGGCTATCAATTAACAGTAAACCATAGTCTTTAAATAACGTATGAATAATGTATTGGAAATGATCCGTCCAGTTTTCTGGCAGATTATTTAAAAGTTTATAAATCGATTTTGTTGAATGAGTTTCTGTTAAACTCGTAATAAAGCGGTCAATCGTAAATTTTAATGCTTCCTGTTCAAAGTTAAGTACAGATACACTATCTGTTACTTCTTCAGTTGGATAATATTTAATTTTATGCACGTTATTTTCCGCTGTAAATACATTAATATGATTCACTTCATCAAAATCATGATCTTCACCTGCAATCCAGAATACAGGTATTATCTCAGTACCTAGTTTCGTTGATTGCTCTTTTGCAAGAATAATTATAGAAATAATTTTATGTATTGTATACATTGGACTGACAAACAGTCCTGCTTGTTGCCCACCGATGACAACTTTATTACCTTCGGCTAAAAGATTGATATTTTCACGTTGTTTTTCACTTAGTTCAAACTTCGACATATATTTCTCAATTACTTTTGAAAGCTCAGATTCAAGACCATTTGATTTATTGTTCATACGCAATTTATAACTTTCATCTTTTGTTACATCATATCTATATTGTGATAACACATCATCCTGATGTGTGTAGCGCTCTATAAAAGTCCCTTTGTTATCTGCTAACTGCTTAATTATCTCCACTTGTCTACACCTCGCATTTTATCATTATTTAGTATAATGATATTCAAGCGCAAATACAATTTTACGGCTTACTCAAAAAAATAAGTGTATCGCAAAAGCGATACACTTATAAAAAAATTATTTAGAAACTACTTCTTTACCATTGTATGAACCACATGATGGACATACACGGTGAGATAATTTCATTTCGCCACATGATGGACATTCAACCATACCAGGTACTGATAATTTGAAGTGTGTACGACGTTTTCTTTTCGCTGTTTTAGATGTTCTTCTAAAAGGAACTGCCATTGTATTTTGCCTCCTATCGATCTAGTTTTCAGACATACTGTCTTTTAAAGCTTGAAGTTTTGCAAGCCTTGGATCAACCTTAGGCTTTTCATCTTCTAATTGACTTTCATCAATTACTTCCCAACCTTTACCTTTTGTTAGCTCTAAATCAACATCCTCTTTTACCACACGTACAGGTTTATTGATTACAACTAACTCTTGAATAACGGGTGTTAAGTCTATAACACCATTCAAAATGGCATGTCTATTCTCATCATATTCAACATAATCGTTATCATCAAAATATTCTACTGATTGGATGTCGAATGGAACTTCCACATCTTCTAATGTTCTTGCACAAGTCATAACGAATTGTCCAGTTACATGTAAATCAGCTACTACTTCGTTTGACTTAGGTGTTAATTTACCTTCCACCTTAATAGGTGATATATCAACTAACTGTAAGCTAGATATTAAATGATTTAAGTTGATTTCTGATTCAAATGGATAACCACTATCACGGTGTTTTCTTAATTCAGCTAATGACCATTTCATATGGTTTCACCTCTTACAAACACAAAATTTATTTTACCTCTTTTAATAACAGTTTGTCAAGAGTTTTTCTTAACAGATATTTCTGTTACAATCATCATTATAAACTGATGGGAGGGGAAATACAATGAAGTCAATCGGAATTATTTGTGAATATAATCCTTTTCATAATGGGCATAAATATCAGATAGAACAAGTAAAAAAATTATACCCTAAAGCAAAAATAGTAGCAATCATGAGTGGACAATTCGTTCAACGTGGTGAACCAGCATTTCTAAATAAATTTATACGTACAAAAATGGCACTTGATCATGTGGACTTAGTTGTTGAACTCCCTCAATTCTATGCAGTAAGTTATGCAGATGACTTTGCTCGTGGTGGTATCATGATCGCTAAAAAACTCGGTCTCGAAGGTTTGTCTTTCGGCAGTGAAAGCGGAGACTTTAACAAAATTGATTTTGAGATAAAGTCACCCACACGTGAAGATATACGTACTGGAGCTGCATATCCAAAATTAATGAGTGCTGGTTTAAAATCAAATGATATATTAGCACATGCTTATTTAAAAGCTACGAGAGAAATATACCCTACCCTCACATTAATTCCCATCTCACGCATCAATAATAATTATGCAGATGAAGTTTTGACAGGTACAATTTCTAGTGCAACTGCAATACGGAAAAATTACTTTAATGATAATGACATTAAAGCGACAATGCCTCACAGTGAATTAATCGTCAATGCAGTCTCTTGGGAAGATTATTTTACACTATTAAAATATCGTATGCTATCCATGAATGTATTTGAACTTCAAGAAATATATACGATGTATGAAGGATTAGAAAATCGATTAAAGAAAGTCATTAGTGAAATTGAAACATTCGACGAATTAATTGAAAAGATGGTATCAAAACGATATACAAAAAGTAGAATTCAACGTTTACTTGTCTATATATTGTTAAATATAAAAGAAAAAGATGTTCCTCGATTAAAAGAAATTACAGCTATACGTGTATTAGGGATGAATGACACAGGACGAAAGTTAATTAAATCAATTGAAGATGTTGTAATCGTGACAAATGTAAACAGAGCGTCGCGTGATTACTTTGCTTTGGAAATAAAAGCTACTGAAATATATAACCTTATAAGTGGTAGCTCGATGACAGACTATAATACGCCAGTTATTTACAAGAGATAACGATAGGGACGCATTAGGAAAGCGGTTGTATTATCTAATTTCTATCGCTTACTCTGCCCCTTGCTTTCAACCTATTGGAAAGTATATAAAATTCAACTACTCCATCAAAAAACCACATCATATCCGGATGTGGTTTTTCAATATGATTTACTTTTCTTCTTCTGCTAATTGCTTATACTTTTCTTTTAGTGCAAGCTCAACATTTTTAGGTACAATACTCGAGACATCTCCATCATATTTCGCAACTTCTTTAACCATACTCGAAGAAATAAATGAATATTGGTTGTTAGTCATCATATATAGTGTTTCTATATCATCGTTTAATTTCTTATTCATACTTGTCAGCTGCATCTCATATTCAAAGTCAGATACTGCACGTAATCCACGTACGATTTGTTTAGCACCTACGCTTTCACAAAAATGCACAAGTAAACCTGAAAAATAATCAACTTTTACATTCGGAATATCTTTAACCGCTTCTTCGATGAGTGCAAGACGTTCTTCTATCGTGAAAAAACCGGTCTTTTTAGCATTATTTAATACAGAGACATGTATTTCATCAAACAATTCACTACTTCGTTGTATGATATCTAAATGTCCTTTTGTGATAGGGTCAAAACTTCCTGGTACTACTGCGATTGTTTTACTCATAATTACCTCTTAATATGATTAATTTTGTAATGCCATATGTTTCATTTTTTATCACTTCAAAGTCAAGCGTATCTATAGCTTCATTCTTCTCACATTCTATAAGGATTTGTCCATCCTCTGCAAGTAAATCAAATGCCTTAATCAATGGTAATGCTTCATTTACGATATTCTTTTGATACGGGGGATCTAAAAAGATCATATTAAATTGAATATCTCTTTTATTTAGAGCCTTTAATGCTCGCTTGTAATCATTCTTATAAATTTCGACTTCTTCGTCAAGAAAAGAAGTATTTTTCTTAATCATCTGTATTGCATCAAAACTACCATCTACAAAAATCACTTTAGAAAGTCCTCTGCTTATCGCTTCTACACCTAATCCACCACTTCCAGCAAATAAATCAAGTCCTATGCCATCCATCGGACCGAGAATATTAAACATCGTTTCTTTAATTTTATCTGTTGTTGGTCTTGAAGTTACTCCTTTTGGCGCAGTTAACTGAAATCGTTTATATTTACCACCAATAACACGCATATATTACTCCTTTTAAATTTAATATCACGGTTCTTTTCATGTATAATAATAATATCAATATATAAAGGAGAACCATAATGAAACAAGCTTTTATTTCGCTCGGCGAAGGATATAGTGATCTTTTCGAACTCGAGCAATTAATGAAATATAATCATGGTCGTACTGATTGTGTCTTATTTTTACATACGACTTTGGAAGAACAGCCTAAAACGTCCGTTGTACTGATTATGAATCCAACAGAAGATGGTAACTTCCAGGCGATGTATAGTATTTTTGAAGGGATAAATTATCCATATCCCGATAGTAACAAACGCTTTGAACTCGTAAAGTCATGGACTGAAAAATATCAGATTCCAGTAAAAGAATTTGATGTAAAAGCAAAGCATTTCTTTTATGAAGATGCACTTTATCATCAGTACTTAATTGGTGTGTTACGACTTCAACGTGTTATTAAACCGATGCATTAAGTTTATTATCACTTGAACTGTAGTCTGTCCTTAATTGTTTATATGGTGAGATAAGAACATTTGTCACAAACTTTAATTTTTCCAATTGTGAAAGTGTATGATCTAACTTATCTTCATTGATATACATTGCGACCCATTTTTCCTTACGATTGCTATGCACAATATGACCATATTTTCGAATTTGACGTTCATGTTTATGACTTTTCAAATAAATAATAAGTTGTTCTCTTTGAACTAATGTCATATGTTTCTTTCCTCTCATTCTGCTTTCTTTTATAGTATCATTTGTTCTGTTAAAATTAAAATAACAAATTTCAGTTGGAGGTACATATTTTGAAAAAAAATACTTTATTAAAAACAATCGCTATAACAGGTCTTACATATTCAGCAGCTGTTGCAGCTACTAAAATGACGAGTAAGCAAAGTGCACGCAATATTAAACCTTTCTTCAGCAAACGTTCACCGTACATATTTGCACATCGCGGAGGATTAAAACTTGCTCCTGAACATACGATGGCCGCATTTAACCAATCACATAAATTAGGCATTGACGGTTTTGAGATTGATATTAGATTAACGAAAGATAATGAAATCGTAGTACTTCATGATGCCCTTGTTGATCGCGTTTCAAATGGTTCTGGTAAAGTATGTGATCATACATTAGAAGAATTGAAGCAGCTTGACTTTGGCTATCATTTTAAAGATATCAATGGAGAATATCCATATCGTGGACATGAAGATGCTAAAATAGTTACTTTAAACGAGTTATTAGATGCTTTTCCTGATTTGCTCATCAACATTGATATTAAAGATAGCAAACAATCAACGCCTGGTAAACTAGCACCTGTGCTATTGTACCGCTTAATTCATTCTAAACAGGCCTTTGACCGTGTTTGCGTAACAAGTTTTGAAGATGAACAAACGTTACGTTTTAATGCGTATGCACATGATCGTGTTGCAGTTGGTGCTGGTCAAAATGAAGTTGCTCGTGCATATTATGCTTTTAATTCAGGGATGAAACATATGTATCAACCTAATGTGGATACGTTCCAAATACCGACACATTATCGTGGTATTCCATTAAATAATGAAAAATTCATTCAGTTTCTTCAAAATTTAAATATCGCAGTAGGATATTGGGTCATCAACAGTATCGATGAAATGGATGCTTTACTAAAAAAAGGTGTACACACTATCGTTACAGATCGCCCTGATATTGCAATGCATTTAATCAATGAGAAGTACAAAAAATAAGTTTAATTAATTAGATAAAGGAATGGCTCGATTAAGCCATTCCTTTATTTTTTATTTCATATATTTCTATACCTCGGTAATGCGTAATATTTTCAATTTGTAAACCCACAGCTTCAAACATTGATTCAAGCTGTTGTCTTCTGTTAAAAAAGAGATTAATTTTATAGTATAAAATAATTTTCCCTTTTTTCTTTATTATTCTTTGAAATTCTTTTATAAGTTCTTCTTTTTCAAGAAAAGTATCAAAAGGTTGATTAATTAATATATAATGAAACTTCTTATCTTTATAAGGCAATGCGTTACTGGAAGCTATTTCATAATTAAAATGAGGATATATATGCATTGAAGTTTGCAAATTTCGAATAGACTGATCCAGAATATAACCTTTAATATTTGTCTGATGGTCAATACTATTCACCCATTTACCGGTATGACATCCAATACATAATACTTTTTGATGATATTTTAAAGTTACATAGTTACCAAGAAATTTTTCAAATATCGGAACAAAAATTAAATCACTATTTTTAGCTTTAAATAAATTTTCATCAGGGCGGTTCAAAAATTTAATTTTCTTTTCCCATTTAGAAATGAGTTTCTTCTCATTTATCTCCATATAAACCTCCTAACTACATCCGCATCCGCTGCTGCATGTATGGGATTCAAAAAATGGATTACCTTTTTCTACCTTTACTTCTGCTGAAACTGATGTAGCAATTATGATAAGAACTTCATCCAGTAAAGTTTGTAATTGTGTTTCAAGAAGTTTCACCTGTGCCACTTCAGGGTGCATATCATATTCTTTTTTCTTCCTTCTTGTTTCAAGCATCACACGCTGATAATCAGGATGATAACGGCCAAATCGGTTTACTTCATCATAGCTTTCTTTTATACGGATGAGTTCTTTTTTTAGCTGCTGTACTTCTTCATTAATACTTAAGTCTAAAAATGCTTTTTTATATGCTTGATAAGACTCACTTTGAAGGATCATTTGATTTAATTCGTCTGCAAGATCCATTACTTCTATAAAATCTATATCATAAATCATAATTCCACTTCCTAATCTACTTGTGTATCTCTGTTTTCATTGTTAATAAAAATTAATGAATAATATGAACCAGAAATTCCTCCACCCATTTCATTGATATTTCTGTAAAGCATATTTTCTCTATGCTCATCAGAGTTTAACCAGCTATTGATTAAACTTGGTACATCATCAAAATTAAACGCGATATTTTGAGATAAATGCAAATAATTAATATCCAGTTTATTTAGTTCACTGCCGATTTCATCTTCAACCTGCTTTACTTTCTTTTGCTTTTCCCTATTTAAAGAAGCAACCTGAAATTGTGCTACATGATTGATTAATTCGTTTGTTTCCAGTGGCTGTCTTCCATTTATTTTACGCATATAATTCGTGATTTCAAACATTGTCAGTACTTTATTACTGTTAATTGCAACTTCATCTTTAGTATGAATTTTGTTATTTGCAGTCTTCTCTATCGTCTTACCTTTACTACTCATCGCATAGGGTTGCATCTGAACGAGTGTATCCGGCTCAATATAACGCATCGCCATTACTTTATTTGAAATTCTATCAATATAAACTTGTACAAAAATATCATCATATTGTATTAAAGTCTGTGTTTTAATATCTACCTCAGTTAACTGAAACTGATATTCTGACTGTTTTGTTTTGATTATGGGTTCACTTACAATCGCATTTCCATTAAAGATATTATCTGCACTTTGTCCAATTTTAAACGGATAACTTTTTGCATTTTTACCCGTTGCATAGGCCATTACAATTTTTTTATTAATGACACCAAGTATGTAATATTGATCTTTAAACTCATAAACAAAATTCTTATAATTAAAATTTGAATCATATATTCGTTTTGGATAACCATATTGTTCTGTAAACTGATCTATATTTTTACCGATGTAAACTCCAAGACCTTTACTAAGTTTTGGTCTTTTCACTGTATTTTTAGATGAAGGTTTGATATCTTCATTTGAAATCTTCTCTTTTGCGGGATTTTCTAATACATCAAATTTTAATGAAGGTGAATAAAATAAATAAAATAAAAATACACCCATTAAAAAAATTAGCAGAAGTTTAATTAAAATACTTTTCAAAAACACACCTTCTTTTTCTATTTCTTAACACTATTCTAACATTATTTGAAATGAAATGAATATTCGATTGCATCAATAACGATTTTATCTTAAAATTGAAGATAGAATGATTTAGGGAGGAACTTAGAATGGTATTCACAAATTCAGGGATTGAAACAATCGTAGCTGAACAATCTTTAATCCAGCATGTAATGAATAAACACGGTTTAGTATTAGGGGGACATTGGGATTTTGAACGTGCTACTTATGATTTAAAATATGAATTATCAGAAGGTATTTATTATTTACGTATTCCTGGTTACGCTATTGATGGTGATGTCGGCGCTAGAAATGCTACTTTGCAAATGATGGATCCATATTTAGGTAAACACTATTATCCAACTGGTGTCGAATACGGAGAAGATGAATATTTTAGTGATGCATTAGTTGAACATTGTAAACGTACGATTACTAGCATCTATAATGATATTAAAGCGATTCAAGCATAATTCTAGTTAACTAAGCGTGAACAAATTCATTTGTCTCACGCTATTTTTATTACCAAAGAAGAGGTGATGTCATGGTAAAAAAATGGCTGAATAAACGCACATTACTCATTATTTCTTTAATCGCTATTGCGATACTATTTTTATATTTTATTATCCCAATATCTATTCCTCTTATATCAGCTTTAGTAATTGCATTGATGATAGAACCTTTTGTTAAAATACTCGAGAAGAAAGTTGGAAGCAGAAAGTGGAGTGTTACAATCATTTACTCTACGATACTCGTTTCAATACTATTATTTACTTATTTCTTCTTAACAAAATTAATTGAACACATCATTCAATTCTCTAAAGATTTACCGAATAAGATGAACAATTTGATGGCAGTATGGGACAAGGTAGAAATAAAAATTTCTAAGATGATTCCAGAAAGTATCGCTTCATCTTTATTTGACGAGATCCAGAATTTCTTATTTTCAATGCAAGATTCTATTTTAAATTACTTTAATGTAGAACGCATAACTTCACTTGTTGCCAGTCTTCCAGAGACCTTTATCTCTGGCTTAGTATTTCTCGTTGCTTTATTTTTATTTATGTTAGAAATACCTAAGATGCACCAATTTATTAAAAACCATATGTATGATACAACCTACAACAAGACAAGTTTTGTGTGGAATCGCGTTACGTCTTCCATCTTTGGGATGATGCGTGCTGCTGTAATTCTTTCAGGAATTACTTGGTTTTTTACGTTTATCGGATTACTATTTATTACACCTAAAAATGCCCTTGTCCTGTCATTTATTATTTGTCTAGTCGATCTATTGCCTATTATTGGAGCTACCGGCATAACGATACCATGGGCAATTTACGCATATGTGACAGGGGACGTTGGATTAGCGTTAAAATTAATCGTACTCTCAACATTTTTACTCGTACAACGTAAAGTATTAGAACCAAAAATTATGGGTAACGGTGTTGGACTTAGTCCTTTACCTACATTAATTGCAATGTATATCGGTTTAAAATTAATGGGATTTGTAGGATTCTTTATCGGCCCGATTCTGTTAATTATTATATTAACAATTATTGAATCAGGTGCTATAAAAACGAATATAAAAATTTAACTTCATCTATATCAAAAAAGATCATCTCAATTGAGATGATCTTTTTTAAAATCCTAATATTGCTTTAATTACAGAAGTCGTTTCGCCACCATGGTAGAATACATAAAGTAGTAGGTATACCGCTACACCGGTGATTGCTGTAAAAAACCAGATGATTGATGTGACCGGTCCAAATTTTCTATGAATATTAAGTTTATCTTTCAAGCCTGTATAGATATTTAATATTCCCATTACAGCACCTATCGTTGCTAAAGTAATGTGAAAAATTAAAAATACAGTATAATAAATTTTAATATTATCTGGCCCACCAAATGATGTATTGCCAATAAAAATTGTTCTTGAAGCATATATGATAAAGAAAATTGTCGCTGCAACACCTGCTGCGAGCATCACTTTTTTATGTGCTTCAATTCGTCCTTTAGCCACCAAATACCAGCCGATAGCGACCAGTATAGCACTGATGACAATAAATGTAGTACTGATTGTTGGTAAGATTGGTAAACTCATATTGTCCCCCTATTCAAATTCTCTGAAATAAGCATCTTGCTTTCTTTTTTCTTCTAAGCTCAGACGTGTAATTTCGTCAGGATCTAATCTTTCAGAACGAGACCAGTTGACGAAAATATAATAGAACATAAAACCAAAGAATATTTCTTGTAATACTTTCATGATTACTCCACCAGTTTGCTGATCATCTTTAGGTGTCATATTAGTAAAATATTGTGGACCGCTAATACCTGAATTTTGTAAAACATCATTTAATGTCCCTGTCGGCACACATAAACTCATTGCACTCATCCAGGCTTTCGGATCTGTATAAGTCTTATACATTGGATGCTGTGCAAATATAATCAATCCACATGATGGTGTAAGTAATACACCGATTGCAAAAATATATCCTAATTTCATTAGACCAGATAACTGTTTCTTCGTTTCACCTTTTTGATTAAAAATCGGATACCACATTGTAAAAGCAGTAATCGATAATAAAATCGTATATAGTGAATGTGGTGTTGCATTTTGTTTTAAAAAATCTAGTACAATCGGTAAATGGTACAATGAAAAGAATGCATTGAAAGTAACCAGGGCAATAATTGGTCGTGTCATAAATTGAAATACGGGCTTAACATACGGAAGATTGATTACATATTCTATTAAGTAATTCGGAATTGCAAAATAGAATAACGGCATCATAAGTAAATACAAGACTGCCATCTGTAACATATGAAAGCTAAAAATAATATGACTCAGTAAATCAATTGGTGCACCTTTCATGATATAAAGCAGAATCATTAAGAAAATGAATAAAATCCCTTCTGATTTCTTGAGAGGACGTCCGCCCGGGATATCTTTATACCACTTCACAGTAATTAGAAAAAAGACAATGGTTGCAAATATGATTGCAACTAAGAAAAATGGACTCCAGTTTGCTAAAAATCCAAAAATTGAGATAGATCGAATACTACCCATATTATCACTCCATAAAATATACTGTTACCATTATAACGTAAATTATGTCAGTTAAGTGGATAAAATTTATCAAATTCTTGACGAAATCGTGATAAGAAAAAAACTGAGACAAAGTGTCTCAGTTTTTAAATATTTACTTTAATAATGGCTCACCTAACCAAGTGATATATAATGCCATTACTACAAACGTCCCGGCAATAAACAAACCAGAAAGCATCATTAACTTAGCTGCCCCATGTCCTGGATGTTTCATATGCATGAAGTAATAAAACTGCAAGATGACTTGAATTAAAGCCATTAATAATACTGCAGGAATAACGAATTCTTTACTTAATCCAGCTGCTACCATTGCAAAAGCAATTAATGTTAAGAATATCATAACAGCAAATGTTGTTACCTGCATTCTCATTTCTTCAGTTCTTGTTCTTTTTTCGAAATTATAACGTTCCTGATTAAACTTTAAGTTGTGGTTAGTTTCATTTGACATTATCCTAACACCCCTAACAAGTAAACTACTGTGAAGATAAATACCCACACGACATCAATGAAATGCCAGTATAAAGCAGCAGTATTGAACTTCGCAGCGTTGTATACACTTAATCCACGTTTCATATTACGGATGATTAAAAGTGTAATCCATGTTAAACCTATAATTACGTGGAAACCGTGAGTTCCTACTAAGAAGTAGAAAGCTGAACCGAACGCACTTGATCTAAATGTATGTCCTTGATGAATATATTCAGCGAACTCATAAATTTCTAATCCCAAGAATCCTAAACCTAAAATTACTGTAACAATAAACCATGTAATCATTTTACCGAAATCATAGTTTTTCATATGATAAAGTGCATATACACTCGTTAATGAAGATGTTAATAATAACATCGTCATTACAAATGCTAAAGGTAAATGGAATAAATCTTTAGCTAATAGATGATCTTCACTCGGTACATGATCTTTTAAAGCTAAATAAGTAGCGAATAAAGATGCGAATAATGCAGTCTCTCCACCAAGGAATACCCAGAATCCTAATAACTTATTTTTACCTTCTAAAGAAGCTGTTTCAGGATGACTTGGCCATCTTTCAACCGTCATTTTCTCTTCGTGATGTGCCATTATTTAACACCTCTTTCGTACTCAATTAACTCATCTTTAGTAATATGATAACCTAAATCATCTTTTAGTGAACGCGCAATCATTGCGCCTGCTGTAATCGCTAAACCTAAAGTTAATACAAATGGAGCCCAAGGTTGAGCTGGTAAATCTTTTACTGCATCTAACGCCCATTTTTGACCATCAGCTAAGTATAAAGCACCAAAAGCTGCTACAAATAATCCAAGTGATTGCATAAATGGCAAGATTGAATTATTAGGCATATGAATATCACCTAAAGATTCTGCAGGTAAAATCTCACCGTTACCTTGTTTTTTCTCTAAATCAAATGCATCTAATCCACGCACAAGTGGTGTTTGAGCAAAGTTATAGAATGGAACTGGTTGTGGTAGTGACCATTCTAAAGTACGACCATCGCCCCAAGCGTCACGACCAACTTTTGGCGCTTTAGCTAAAGTGATTACTACGTTGATTAATAAGATAATTACTGCGACAGCCATTGTTAATGCACCGATAGTAGATACTAAGTTAAATGTATCGTAACCTTGACCAGGTAAATATGTGAATACACGTCTTGGCATACCCCATAAACCTAAGAAATGTTGTACTAAGAATGTTAAATGGAAACCAATAACGAATAATACAAAAGAAATTTTACCTAATTTTTCACTTAAAATCTTACCGAACATTAATGGGAAGTAGAAATGGAATCCTGCAAGTAATGCGAATACTACCCCACCTACGATAACGTAATGGAAATGCGCTACGATAAAGTAAGAATCGTGATATTGATAGTCAGCTGGCGCCGAAGCTTGCATTACACCAGTAACACCACCCATAACGAATGATGGGATAAATGCTAATGCATAAAGCATCGGCGTTGTAAATTCGATACTACCGCCCCAGATTGTTAATAACCAGTTAAAGATCTTAACACCTGTTGGTACTGCGATTGCCATAGTAGCTACTGCGAAAATTGCATTTGCTGTTGGACCCATACCTACTGTGAACATATGGTGAGCCCATACCATGAATCCTAAGAAACCGATTAATACTGTAGCGAATACCATCGCTGAATAACCAAATAGTCGTTTTCTAGAGAATGTAGAGAAAATCTCTGAGAAAATACCGAACGCTGGTAATACTAAGATGTATACTTCTGGATGACCAAAGATCCAGAATAAATGTTCCCAGATAATTGTATTACCACCTTGTGAGACTACGAAGAATCCTGTACCGAACATTCTATCGAAAATTAATAAGAATAATCCGATTGTAAGTGGTGGGAATGCGAATACGATTAATACTGAAGCAACAAACGTTGTCCACGTGAATAATGGCATACGCATATAAGTCATACCAGGTGCGCGCATATTCATAATTGTAACGATAAAGTTAATCCCTGCAATTAATGTACCGGCACCAGAAATTTGTAAACCTAAAGCATAGAAATCAATACCGTGTCCAGGTGATGCTAAAGATAATGAAGCATATGATGTCCAACCTGCGTCAGGTGCTCCACCTAGGATCCAAGATAAGTTTAAGAATATTCCACCAAAGAAGAATAACCAAAAACCTAATGCATTTAAGAATGGGAATGCTACGTCACGTGCACCAATTTGTAAAGGTACTGCAGCGTTCATAAATGCGAATAACAACGGCATAGCCGCTAAGAAAATCATTGTTGTACCATGCATCGTAATTATTTCATTAAATAGACCTGCTGAAACAAAATCATTTTCAGGAACAGCAAGTTGAATTCGAATAATCATTGCTTCAATACCACCCATGGCAAAGAATAATCCACCCATGATAAGATATAATATTGCAATTTTTTTATGGTCAACTGTTGTTAAATATTCCATAATTAAACCACGTTTTTTTTGTGTAGCCAATTGTGTAACCTCCCTTTATTTATTACTCTTCAACTTTTCGTTCCATTAAGTATTTAGCTAATGCATCGATGTCTGAATCAGATACTTTATACGCACCAGTCATTTTATTCCCTGGTTTGTATTTTTCAGGATCTTTAATCCATTTTTTTAAGTTTTCTTCGTTATGTTCTAAAACGCCAGCAACTGTTGTTCTTTCTCCGAAAGTTGTTAAGTTAGGCCCTTTTGCTCCTTTACCAGTTGGCGTTACTGCGTGACAACCTTGACAAGATTGTTTAAATACTTCTTCACCTTGTTTAGCATCAGTTGTTGCTACAGGTTTTTTCACATCCTGCATTTTAGATACCCAAGTTTTAAAATCATCTTTAGACATTGTTTTAACTTTAAAGTCCATTAATGCATGTGATGGTCCACATAACTCTGCACATTTACCATAGAACATATTTTTAGCATCTTTAGCTTTATCACCATCAAATACTAAATAGAATTTATTGATGTTCTCAACATTCGTATCCATCTTACCACCAACTGCTGGAATCCAGAATGAGTGTTTAACATCTGCTGAATGCAATTTGAAATAAACTTTTGTATCCGTCGGTACAACAAGTTCTTGGCTTGTCACAATCTTTTGGTTTGGATATTCAAATTCCCACCAGTAAAGATTTGCAGTTACATCGACTATGATTTCTTTATTTTTTCCTTTTGCATCTACTTTATCCATTGCTTTTGTATCAGCTAATTTAAAAGTAAGCATAACCGTAGGAATCGCTAAAATTATTAATAAAATAATTGGAATTGCAGTCCAAATAATCTCTAACTTATGATTACCGTGCACATCTTTCGGTACAAAATTCTCTCCAACTTTACTACGTCTGAATTTTACTACTGCTAAAACGAAAATAACGACAACAACTGCAATAACAAATAGCATGATGTAAACCGCTAACATCATTAAGTTGAATTGATCTTTTGCAACTTCCCCAGCTGGACGTAAAGCTGATAAATGTGGTTCACCACAACCAGCTAAAGTCATTAATAATAATGAAATTAAGCTCATCAACTTTACATTCTTAAATTTGTTTTTCATTAAATTCTAACCCCTCTTTCACCATTCATAATCAAATCATTTGAATTAATGTAACTACTACTATCATAACAAAAAAGATCATCAAATAGTTTAAAGAATAAATAAACATTGTCATTGCCCATCTGTTTTCTTTAACATTTGACTTAAACCCTGATACAGCAAGCAAAAGCCAACCAAGATTTAAGATTGTGGCAAGTACTATAAAAATAGTTCCTAGTTCATCCATTAAAAATGGTGTTGGAAGAAGTAAAGCAACCCAGAAAAGCATTCCAAGTCTAGTTCTTTCAAAACCTTTAACAGATGGCAACATCGGTATCCCCGCCATAGCATATTCTTCTTTACGTTTGATAGCCAGCGCATAAAAATGTGCCGGTTGCCAAATAAACATAATGACGAATAACATCCATGCTACCTTTGAAAGATTAGGATCAATTGCAGCCCAACCCACAAGTGGTGGAATCGCTCCTGGAAAACTACCTATTATAGTATTTGACACTAAATGACGTTTAGACCAAACAGAATACATCACCACATAACCAAATATCCCTAAGAATCCGATTATTCCTGTTTCAATATTTATCATGAAAAGTAAAACTTCTCCGATGAACATCAATAATAAACTTAGCTGGAATAGTGATTGAGAAGCAATTTTCCCAGTAACACTTGGCCGTTCCTGTTTACTTGGCATAATGCGGTCAATATCTTGATCATAAAAATTATTTAATGCACAACTTCCTGCCATAATAAGTGTGGATCCCGTAAGCATCGTTAATAATTCAGGAATGCTATTTAAAAATGAACGTTGTGTCATCATGATAGCAAGAAATGCTCCCGCAAACGTCGGTATCAAATTTCCTTGAACGAGACCTAGTTTGACAATTGCTTTGACATCTTTAAATGTCAATCGCGTTTGTTCGACCGATTTGACGCTCTTTAAGACTTGTTCATTTTGCATTTTCACCCTCCTTTAACAATACTAACGCATATAATAACAATAATATATGAAAACTGTCACATTTTCTATACATTTTCGAAATTAAATTGTGACATTTTTCTATTTCTCTACAATCATAAATAATTCACGAATGTGACACATTTACTTTAAGGTTAGATTGTTATACTATATCTTAAGTATATACTGAAGTCGCGATGTAATAAAGTTTACATTTACACTTCACGAGCATAATGATAATTAGAGGTGAAGGTATTTGTTAAAAGAAAAGAATTTAAAATGGTTATCTTTGTTTACGACCTTACTGATGATCCTTGTTCAAATCGGTGGTGCACTAGTAACGAAGACAGGTTCTGCAGACGGATGTGGCAATAGCTGGCCACTTTGTCATGGTAAGTTTGTACCGACTCATATTCCTATGGAAACATTAATTGAACTTGCACATCGTGGTGTGTCTGGTCTTGCTTTGATTTCGGTAACGTGGCTTGTTGTTTTAAGCATTAAATATATTGGTCATAAAAGAGAAACAAAATTTTTATGCTGGATGAGTATCGGATTTATTTTTGCACAAGCTTTAATCGGTGCAGCTGCTGTTATATGGCAACAAAATGGATTTGTATTAGCATTACATTTCGGAATTTCATTGATCAGTTTTAGCTCTGTGTTTTTACTCACATTATTAATATTTGAAGTAGACCAAAAGTTCGATGCTACAAAATTAGTGATACATTCTCATTTAAGAAGACATACAATAGCATTAACGAGCTTTATTTATATTGTAATTTATAGTGGTGCCCTTGTACGTCATGAAAAAGCTAGTCTTGCATGTTTGAGCTGGCCACTTTGTAAACAAGGACAAATCCGTTTGCCCGAAACATTTTTTGAATGGGTACAGATGAGTCACCGTACACTAGCTTTTATCTTATTTATCTGGTTAAGTTACGTTGTTTGCCATGCCGTAAAAAATTATAGTCAGTATCGTGTTATTAAATATGGCTACTTAATCGCATTTTTATTAATTTGTTTACAAGTAACGACAGGTGCGTTGTCAATATTTACGATGCTAAATTTATATGTGGCATTATTACATGCATTATTTATTACATTATTATTTGGTTTACTGTGCTATTTCTTACTTCTCATTTCTCGTGCAACGCAAAAATAACCTGCCGCGGCAGGTTATTTTTTTGTGCAATTTTTTAAGCCTCTGAAATTTCCACTAATAAATCTGTCGTTTGTATACTATCCCCTGTATTAACATAAACTTTGTCTATAGTACCTTTGAATGGTGCTTGAATTGTCGTTTCCATCTTCATCGCTTCAGTAATAATTATAGGTTGACCTTTCGTTACAACATCACCTTCTTTTACTTTTACGTCACCGACTG
Source organism: Macrococcus epidermidis (assembly GCF_003259695.1). GTDB lineage: Bacteria > Bacillota > Bacilli > Staphylococcales > Staphylococcaceae > Macrococcoides > Macrococcoides epidermidis. Next base: position 500,250 of record NZ_PZJH01000001.1, on the reverse strand, counting down.
TTCCTGGCATTTGTGCACCGATATGACTTCTATTTTTCGGATCTGCTTTAGGAATTGTTGCTAGACTAGGTTCAACGTTTGTATCCTTAACATATACTTTACGACTCATACCATTAAAGTCGAAGTAAACCCATCTATATCCATCTTCATGAACATGTCCTACACTAATTAAATTCACAATCAATGTTTTACCTTCATCAATAGCTATTTCAACTTTCTCATTTTTACGCATTCCATAGAAGAATGTTGGTGTATCTAGTAACGATACATTTGCAAACTTTTCATGTGTTGCAATGTATTGTTCATAAACTTTTGGATATAAGGCATAACTGATAATATCTTGTTCTGTTACTTGTTTATGCTGTTTTTCCTCAAGTTCATTGCGTAACAAATCGAAATCAACCGGTGCTAATAATTCACCAGGACGAACATCGATACTTTCAATATCTTTCAGTACTACTTTCTTAAGTGCTTCCGGGAAACCATTCACTGGTTGGCCAATCTCACCTTTAAAGAACGATACAACAGATTCCGGAAAATCTAATGTTGCCCCACGCTCAATAACTGACGTTTCATCTAAGTCATTTTGAACCATGTATAAGGCCATGTCTCCTACTACTTTAGATGACGGTGTAACTTTAACGATATCCCCAAACATTAAGTTAACGCGTCTATACATATCTTTAACTTCACTGAAACGTTCTCCTAAACCTAAACTCTTTGCCTGCATCCCTAGGTTAGAGTATTGACCACCAGGCATTTCATGTTTATATATTTCTGTATGTGGTGATTTAATATCACTTTCAAAATCTTTATAGTAGTGACGTACGCCTTCCCAGTAATGCGATAATTTTTCCATACCATCAATGTCAGCTCTCATTTGACGCGTTTTACCATTTAATCCATAGAATAATGTATTGGAACTTGGTTGACTTGTTAACCCACTCATTGCTCCAAGTGCTGTATCTACGACGTCAACACCAGCTTCTATAGCTCTTGAATAAAGCATGACACCATTTCCACTCGTATCATGAGTATGCAAATGAATCGGCATATTTACAGTTGCTTTCAATTCACTTACAAGCTCAAATGCAGCTTCTGGTTTAAGCAGACCTGCCATATCTTTAATCGCTAAAATATGGAATCCTTCGCGCTCCATTGCTTTTGCCATTTTTTTATAATAATCTAGCGTATAAATGCTTGAACGTTCTGGGTTTAATATATCACCAGTATAACAAATTGCGCCTTCAGAAATCTTACCGGCTTTCAGAACCGCTTCATTTGCCACTTTCATTTGATCTAACCAGTTTAATGAATCAAATATTCTGAATACATCGATTCCAGCTTTCGCACTTTCTTCTACGAATTTTGTTACTACATTGTCCGGATAATTTTTATATCCAACAGCATTGGAAGCACGGAGTAACATCTGGAATAAAATATTCGGTATAGCTTTACGTAATCGCTCAAGACGTTGCCACGGATCTTCTTTCAGAAAATTATACGCTACATCAAATGTAGCTCCTCCCCACATCTCGAGAGAAAAACTATCCTTTAGATAATGACTAGTCATCGGTGCTACTTCTAAAATATCTTTCGTACGGACACGTGTTGCAAGTAATGATTGATGTGCATCACGAAACGTTGTATCTGTTATTAAAACATCTTTTTGATCAAGCAACCATTGTTTAACATATTCAGGTCCATGCAAATCTAATAACTGTTTCGTTCCTGATTCTGCACTCGGTTCCATTTTTTCAATATAAAGTGGCTCGAAATTAGGTTTTTCTTTTTTCTCAACACCTGGAAAGCCATTCACAGTCACATTTGCAATATATTCTAACGTCTTCGTACCACGGTCACGCGGTGTTTTAATCTCAAATAGTTCTGGCGTATCATCGATAAAATTCGTTGTATAATTGCCACTCACAAACTTAGGGTGTTTCACGACATTGATTAAAAACTGCAAGTTCGTTTTAATACCACGGATACGCATTTCACGTAATGAACGTATCATTTTTTCTTCTGCTTGTTTAAAAGTAATCGCTTGGGTAGAAATTTTTACAAGTAAAGAATCATAATAAGGAGAAATTTCAGCTCCCTGAAAACCATCACCGGCATCTAAACGCACACCAAAGCCTCCGGTAGAGCGATATGCCATAATTGTTCCTGTATCTGGCATAAAATCATTCAATGGATCTTCCGTCGTAACACGACACTGAATTGCATAACCTAATGTAATAATATCCTCCTGCTTCGGCATAGCAATGCGCCCATCATGCATGTTCTCACCGTCAGCAATCAATATTTGTGTTTTTACAATATCAACACCCGTTACCATCTCAGTTATAGTATGTTCAACTTGAACACGTGGATTCACTTCTATAAAGTAAAAATCATTCCCGCTCACTAAAAATTCTACAGTACCTGCATTTATATAATTGATCTTTTTCATCAACTGAACAGCTGCTTCACAAATGCGCATTCTTAAATCATCATTTAAACCAACAGAAGGCGCAACTTCAACTACCTTTTGATGACGACGCTGTACTGAACAGTCACGTTCAAATAAATGAACCAGATTACCATGCATGTCTCCAAGTATTTGAACTTCAATATGTTTTGGTTGTTCAATATACTTCTCTAGGTAAACTTCTGCATTACCAAATGATTTTAATGCCTCTGACTGGGCACGTTGATAGGCATCTTCCAATTCTTCCTGATTGTTAACGATGCGCATCCCTTTTCCGCCACCACCAGAAATGGCTTTAATAATTATAGGGAAACCATATGAATCTGTAAATTCCTTTACTTCTTCAAAAGAAGTAACAGCATCCTTCGTACCAGGAATAATCGGTAATTCTGCCATTTCTGCTGTCGCGCGTGCTTTCACTTTATCTCCAAACATATCTAAATGTTTCGTTTCTGGACCAATAAATATAATACCTTCTTCAGCACAACGTTCAGCAAAAGTCATATTTTCACTTAGGAAACCATAACCAGGATGAATTGCATTTGCACCACATTTTTTTGCTATTTCAATAATTCGTTCGATATGAAGATAACTTTCAGTCGGACCAATATCCTCACCAACTAAATAAGACTCATCCGCTTTGTATCTATGAAGAGAACCTTTATCTTCTTTTGAATAAATTGCTACAGTTGGTATATCTAGTTCGGTTGCTGCGCGGAAAATCCTTATTGCGATTTCTCCACGATTTGCTACGAGTAACTTTTTAATGTGTTTCATACAATTCCTCCTCGGCTTATTATGTTATCCTTTTCACATATATTATATACAATCCTTTACCGAAATAAAATTGTTAAGTCATATTATACATAAAATATTCATTTGCGTCATACTAATATTACAGTGTGTTATACTCATGCAATGTTTTTACATCAATGATTAATTCAAAAATGCATGTGTCAAAAGACACATGCATTCTTGTAAACGTATTCATTTTTTTGAATAAAATTTATTGTTCTAATGATTTCTTTTTCACATCTTTTGCAGCCATTAATAGTAATCCAATTGCTATTGATAAGCTTAACAAACTTGATCCACCATAGCTTAAAAATGGAAGAGGAACACCTGTTAATGGAATTAAACCAGATATACCACCAAGATTAATAAAAGCCTGAATTCCGATATAACTTGCGACACCTACGCATATAAGTTTATAAAAAACAGTATCTGCAAGTGCTGCATACATAAATCCTTTATATACGATAAAGAATAATAACGAAATAATGATGATGACACCAACGAGCCCTAATTCTTCAGAAATAACTGCAAAAATAAAGTCTGTATGGGGTTCAGGTAGATAACCAAGTTTCATCACACCATTTCCTAAACCTTTACCAAATATACCTCCATTACCAATCGCCATTAACGAGTTGGATAAATGGTAACCAGCACCCTCTTCATCTTTAAAAGGATTAGCAAGCACCTCAAAACGTTGCTGTTGATGCGTCGCTAAAAACTTACCAGTGATTAAAAACATACCACTCATAATAAGGACCACAGCACCACTTACTAAACCTATCATAATCATCATGGCACGAAATGCGATACCTGAATATAAAAAGATACAGCCGATTATCATTAAGATTATCATTGTAGATCCAAAGTCATTCTGGATTATAACAAGTCCTGCACAAATACCTACTAAAACAAGTGGTGCAATAATATCCCAGCTCATCTTTTCAAGATTTTCTTTCTTATCATAAATATATGCTAAATAAATAATTACAACAATCTTAAGTAATTCTGAAGTTTGTAACTGCATAAAACCCAGAGGTAACCAACTTTTAGCACCGTTTACTTCTACGCCAAATAAACGCGTAAAAAGTAATAGAATCATTATCGTGATAATCGAGAATTGTTGGACGCGTTTATTTTTAATAATTTTAATGGACATGAAATAGGCCATAAAAAAGACGATACCAAAACTCAAGATAATTGTAACCAGCTGTCTAATATAAAAATAAGATGCATTTACTGGACGACCACCTGTCAACGTCCCACGCGTTGCGGCGACCATACTAGCGCTATATATCATAACGAGGCCAATGAGTACGAGTGCCACATAACTTAAAAGTAGTGGAAAGTCTACATACTTTGTATATTCTTTTATATAATCAATAAAATTTCTTATGTGTTTCAAAAGAATCCGCTCCTGAAATAAAATTAAGTCTAAAGCAAACGCTCTAGACTTTAGACATTTGTGAAGGCATCATGTAATTTAGATAGTTCTTTCTCGAGAGCAGATAAAATCTTTTTGCCTTCATCTTTTTCAATTAATCCGATACGTGTTGCAAAATCTACTTCACGACTTAAACCGAACATCTGTGTATCTAACACCTCTTCATAAAGAGGACATTGTGGCATTGTTAAATTGTCCATTTGAACTTTAATCAACTGCAAAATTTTTTCTGCATCTTGATTGAGTTGGTCATATGCCTTTTGTTTGTAATCTAAATGGTCACGCATAGCATACACCTTCATTTCATTATTCTTATACTTTAAAATTCTATATGACAAGTCCTTAAAAATCAAGCATTTACTTAAATAGAATATGGTATTATAAATATGAAAGGGTGATAGTATGATTATACAGATTAAAGGGAAAGTAAAATTCAATATTACATTAGATCCATCTACTTTTATCTTTGATGATCGTAAAGTTGAAATGGAAGCACTATTACAAGGTAAATCCTCAGGAGAAGAAGCAATAACCTTCCAGGATAATTATGAATGGAACCGTGAAATACTAGAAGGTGGTTCAAAACCTCCGACGCTTGTATCTGAAAAGAAATTTAAGAAACAAGCTTTACTTGAGGGAACATTTTTAATGAACATGCATTCATTTATTATTAATGCAGAACCAGATAGTGACGCAACAAAAGTCGAATTATCGAATGAAGATACTAAAGTGCAAATTACTTTAGATGAATTGAAGGTGTTATACTTCCAGTTTTCTAAAGACGGTAAACGTTTATACGACGATGGCATGGTAGATGCTTATTTATATAACGACGAACTTAAATTAATCATGAAACACGTTACAGGTATTGCGTTAATTTAATTTATAAGATAATCATTCGAAATTTATCATCACAAAAAGAAGCTCAAGACTTTCGTCTTAAGCTTCTTTTTGTTGTCGCTCTTTATGCAATCGATATCGATACAATCCAAGTACAATCGCTGCAATGATTAAACTTTCACCGACAGGTAAAAATACTGCCAGGAAGTTTAATATAATACAGCCCAGGAATAATAGAATATATATGACCACGTTTTGCCAAGGTTTTAACTTTCTCGCAAATCCTAAATTATAAACGATTGCACTTAATATAAATATCGCTATCAGCAAATACCACATGCCAGTCTCTGGATGTTTATCAACTGCAAAAAGTTTAGCAAGAAATGACATTCTTTGTTCAGGATCTACGCTCACTTGCGCATTTCCGATCATAAAATTCATTGATTACTCCTCCTCTTGCATCGCTGCTTTTGCTTTCTTTTGCTCTCTTTCACGTTGAGATTTATCTAACGTTTTCTTTCTTAAACGAATTGATTCAGGTGTAACTTCAACTAATTCATCTTCATTTAAATATTCTAAAGCTTCTTCTAACGTTAAAGTTCTTGGTTTTTTCATTGTTGTTGTTTGTTCTTTAGTAGCACTTCGAATGTTATTAGCAGCTTTTACTTTAGTGATATTTACTGTTAAGTCATTATCACGTGAATTTTCACCAACAATCATACCCTCATATACTTCAGTTCCCGGTTCCATAAAGTTTACACCACGGTCTTCTAAAGCTAAGATAGCATATGTTGAAGCTACCCCTTTATCCATAGAAACTAATACACCATTACGACGTCCGCCGATACGACCTTTTAATAATGGACGATATTCATCAAATGTGTGGTTTAAGATACCATAACCACGTGTCATAGACATGAACTCAGTACGGTAACCGATTAATCCACGTGCAGGTACATTGAAGATTAAACGTGTTTGACCATTACCACTGTTAACCATATCAACCATTTCACCTTTACGTGTTCCTAAAGATTCAATTACAGATCCAGTATTTTCTTCCGGTACATCAATTTGAACGCGTTCATATGGCTCATATTTCTTACCATCGATTTCTTTTACGATAACTTCTGGTTTAGAAACTTGTAATTCAAACCCTTCACGACGCATGTTTTCGATTAAGATAGATAAATGTAATTCTCCACGCCCAGAAACAGTCCAGCTATCAGGTCCAACAGACTCAACGCGTAATGATACGTCTGTCTCAAGTTGTGATTCTAAACGGTCCTGAATATTACGCGCAGTTACAAATTTACCTTCTTTACCTGCAAACGGAGAATTGTTAACTGAGAAAGTCATTTGTAATGTAGGCTCATCGATACGTAAGATCGGTAAAGCTTCCGGAGTATCTACTGGAGTAACCGTTTCACCTACGTTAATGTCTTCCATACCAGATACGGCAATTAAATCACCAGCATATGCTTTTTCAACTTCAACACGTTTTAAACCGAAGAAACCAAAGATTTTAGTAACACGGAAATTTTTAATTGTTCCGTCAATCTTTATTAACGAAACTTGTTGTCCTACTTCCATCGTTCCACGGAATACTCGGCCAATACCGATACGACCAACATAATCATTGTAATCTAATAAAGCAACCTGGAATTGTAATGGCTCGTCACGGTTATCAACTGGTGCTGGTACATAATCGATAATCGTTTCGTATAAGCTTTGCATGTTTTCATCTTGAGTCGACGCATCAAGACTAGCAGTACCATTAATTGCAGAAGCATATACTACAGGGAAATCTAACTGTTCATCATTTGCTTCTAATTCAATAAATAAATCATATACTTCGTCTAAAACTTCTTCAGGTCTCGCTGAAGGTTTATCTATTTTATTTACTACCACTACAGGTTTTAAATTTTGTTCTAATGCTTTCTTTAATACGAAACGTGTTTGAGGCATAGTTCCTTCATATGCATCTACAACTAAACATACACCATCTACCATCTTCATGATACGTTCTACTTCACCACCGAAGTCAGCATGCCCTGGAGTATCCAGAATGTTGATACGCGTTCCTTTATAATCGATCGCTGTGTTCTTTGCTAAGATCGTGATACCACGCTCTCTTTCGATATCATTCGAATCCATCGCACGTTCTTCAACATGTTCATTTGAACGGAATGTACCTGATTGTTTTAATAATTCATCAACAAGGGTAGTTTTACCATGGTCAACGTGGGCGATAATTGCAATATTACGAACATCTTCTCTAAAATTTGTCATTAATTTGTTTCTCCTTAATCGAACTACAGTTTATTATGTAACTGTGATATTATATCATATTATAGGTTAATTATATATCGATAAATTCCAGATTCAAAATATAAGGGGTGTTTTTTTTGAAAAAAAGTAAGTTACCGTTTTTACTGCTCGCAATTTTTGCTGTGATTATGTTAATCGTTTTTAGTATTGGTTTAGCTGAATTAAATTATTTACTAATTGTTATTTCAATTGTTTTATTCATTGCAACTTTTGGATATGGATTTACACTAAAAAGTCAATACCGAAAAAATGATTGGTTATAGTAAATTTGTAAAACTGCAAAGGTATCTTTGCAGTTTTTCTTATATTTTGAATCAAATTTAATTTTCTGTACAATTATTTATTTAAAAATTGAAATGCTGCAATTTGCACACAATTCAATGGTCTATTATATTATCACTGTATTGATTCTATTTAGAGGTGATAACATGATATTAAAGCCAAGACAAAAGAATAAACATCTTGCTTATTTAGAAGCTTTAGAAGGAAGAATTGAATTTTCTGAAGAACAGTTAGAGAGATTAGCATTACTGCGCAATATCGAAAGATTAGAAATTGAATTTGAAACTTTTCTAAATCATTTAAATACCGATTATTTTGATATGATATGGCAATTTAATTATTCAGATTATCATGTTGATGCATTAATCAATGTCATATTAGTATCTGAATCTGCAATCTATCTTTTTAAACTCAACAATTATTCTGGCCCTCATTATGTCAATAATGAAGGCATTCTGGCACACTACATTACTGAACATCCGCAGTTGGATATATTACAGTTAAACTGTGTAAAATATTCGATATATTCAATATTAGATACTAAATACAAACATTTACCAATATATATTAAATGTGTGTGCATGGATGAAACGTTTGAACTTGATTCCAATTCTGATCACTATCCATTTCTTTTTAGACACGATATCATTCCATATATTAATAAAATCAACAAAATGAATAAAAAAAAAGCACTCAGAACGGTGAGTACTTAAAAAGTGCACATATTGAGCCAATCCTCAACAAACAATCTGCTTATAGTACAGGGATTGTCTGTCCAAAATGTAAAGCATTAAATCACATTTCAAAATACAAATCACTTGCATATTGCGGCCAATGCCAGACGATACATACTATCGATGAAATTTTTAATTATACTTTGAATGCATTAATTCAAATTCACTCAGATCAATCGATTACAAAGGCAAAAATACAAAGATTTTCTGATTATTTCTTTACGAATTATCAATTACAAAAACTATTTCCAAAATCCAAAAAGAAACAAATAAAACAAATTATCGTTTAGAAAATCTTCCTTGATGAATTTTTTCTAATTCTAATTTAAACGGACTAAGATAATCATTCATAATTTCAGTATGAAGCGACTTATTCGCTACAACTATAGAATTTGCAGTTAGTAAATTAACCGGTTCTCCTAACTGATTTGTTACGATACCACCAACTTCTTCAACAATAATCAATCCACCTGCAAAATCCCAAGGGTGTAAGCGAAGTGTAATATATGCATTTATCTTGTTTGATGCTACATACGCAAAATCTAATGCAGCAGAACCATAACTTCTTGCACTGCGTGAATCTCTGACAAGCGGGATATAAATATCTCGCGTAAAATCTTTCGTTAACCAATTTGGGTTCATAGAAATAATAGACGTCGCGAGTGGTGTTTCTGTTATATTTTCTAACTTTACACCGTTTTTGTATGCACCATATCCAGCACGCGCTTCAAATAATATGTCTCGCATAACATCATAAACAACACCTGCATATTTTTCACCATCAATAAATATACCGATAGAAATCGCAAAATTTTCTTGTTGATGGACAAAATTTAATGTACCATCTATCGGATCTATAATCCAGATGACGCCGTTTAAATTGTCGATATCTTTTCCACTACCCTCTTCACCAATAATTCGATGGTCCGGATATGTATCTTGTATACGATCAAAAAGAAATTTTTCTGTTGCTTTATCCATATTTGTAACAAGATCATTTGGGTTTGATTTTGTTTCTATTAAAAGTGGTTCATTTAATTGTTTGCGGATATTTTCTCCAGCCTGCAATGTGATATCTTTTAAAAAATTATAAAGTTCCATAAGCACTCCTCCTGTTCCATATATTATACACAAGAATAAATATATGCAAAAATGTTTTATCTTTATGTTTTTTCATGTAATCTTGTATTTATCATGATTCATTTGAATTAAAATTAAAAATAAGCTAGGTTTCTATGGTTAAATATACTTTTACAAAAAAAGATTTCGATGTTTTTAATATTGATGGCCTTGCACCACGTATGGAAGCATTGATTGAAACGACACATCCTAAGCTAGAAGCTCTAGGAGAACACTTTAGTGCATATTTAAGTGAACATACAGATGAAACTTTCTATCCACACGTTGCCAAACATCTACGCAGAAAAACTAATCCCCCAATTGATACATGGGTTGCTTTTGCTACGAATAAACGTGGGTATAAAATGTTACCTCATTTTCAAATTGGATTGTTCGGCAGTCATGCATTTGTATTATTCGGTATTATTTATGAGTCCCAGGATAAAGAACGTATGGCGAAAAAATGGAAGAAACAAATCAAAACAATTCAAGAATTAGGTGATGAATATATCATTAAAGGCGATCATATGAAAGAAAATTATGATCTCATTAAAGATATAAAAAAGAAAGATATCGAAGCTTATATCGATCGGCTTATTAATGTCAAAAAAGGTGAATTAATGTTTGGTAAGGTGTTCTTTCCTAATGATGCTGCTTTAATATCTGATAAAGCATTTATTCAGGAAATTGAGAAAACATACTTTGAATTATTACCTTTATATCAATAAAAAAAACGCCCGAGGCGTTTTTTTATTGATTACGATTATTGTAGCTATCACGACGTTCGTTAACTGCTTCTTTTGTATTATCAACATAAGTTACACGATCACGATCACCATCAAGATTGTTATCAAACGTATTATGTTCATTTGATGCGTTGAAATCATGATCAACATTTGAATGATTTTTCTGCTCTATTACCGTATCACGCTCAGTATCAACTGTACGATTGTTGTAGTTTACTTCACGTTCTTTAGTAACATCAGCATCATATACATAATCATTATTACGCTCACGTTCGATTGTTTCGTCACGTTCAACATAAGTAGGTGCAACATTGCGTTTTCTCTCAACTGTTTCTACTTCACGATGATCTTCATAATAATCATTATTAGTAATTACTTTATCTTTACGTGCAAATAATAAAATTGCTGCGATAAAGAAAAATAAAGGAATAAATCCTAAAATGATTGTTAAGAATAATGGTGCAGTCAGTAATCCTGCTAATAATAACATAACACCAGCTAAAATACGCTTTTTCATTTTAAGTAATCCAATTAAACCAAATAGTAATGGTAAAATTGTGTATGCTACAATCCCCCATACACTCTTTATCATTAATGGAACTAATTCATCTACTGACATGTTTGCTTCATTTAACGAATTTTGAAAATCAGGATTTTTACCAAATTCATTATTTAATGCTTCTTTTAATTGTGTAACAAACTCCGGATTATTACCGTTCACTAATAATTGATAAAGACCAAAGATAGAAAGTGCTAATAATGGTAACCAAGCTAACCACCCAAAGATTTTTTCCGGAACGCGACTTACAGGTTTAACTGTTTGTGTGTATTCTCTACGACTCATATGTTCATCTCCTTATAACTTTACTTAAATATTCTATACCCTACTATAACCTATATATGCATGAATTTAAAAATAAAACAAAAAAGTAAGACATCAGCCTTACTTCTTGTTAATTCAAACTCATCTTAAATTTTAAAAATAGTTCATTATATCTCTTAATATTCTCAAATCCTAAATCTTCGTAAACTTCAAGTTTTTCCTGTACTGACTTACTTGGATAAAAGCGTTCATCTTCTCTCGTTTCTTTATCAAGTAATTTATAACTTGCTGTGTTTGGAGTAGCATAACCAACCCATTCAGTATTCTGCTTACCAATTTTTGCATCTAATAAAAAATTAATAAATTTATGTGCACCATCGACATTTTGTGCAGTTTTAGGAATCACCATATTATCGAACCATAGATTTGATCCTTCTTTCGGTACAACAAAATCTAAATTTTCATTTTCAGTCATAATATCAGCACCCATACCACTCCAAACAACTGCAACATCTGCTTCTTTTTGAACCATCATTGTATTGATTTCATCACCAACAACACCTTTTACATTCGGTCCTAATTTTTCAAGCTTTTGTTCAGCTTTTTCAAGTTTTTGTGGATTTGTTGCATTTAATGACTCACCCATGCTATTAAGTGAAAAACCAAGTGCTTCACGGGCACCATCAACGATGAGTACATTATTTTTAAGACGTGGGTCCCAGAGACTATCCCAACGCGAGAAGTCAATCCCTTTTGTTTTATCAGGATTATATAATATACCTACAGTTCCCCAGAAATATGGAATCGAATATTTATTACCTTTATCAAAATCAAGATTCATAAAATCTGGATTAATATTTTTTAAGTTTGGAAGTTTCTTATGATCTATCGGAATAAGAAGTTTTTCTTCTTTCATCTTCTGAATCGCATATTCACTTGGTACAGCAATATCATAATGTGTCCCACCATTTTTAATTTTTGCGAGCATTGATTCATTAGAATCAAAAGTTTCTAAAATTACACGAATGCCATACTTTTTTTCAAACTTTTTAAGTAATGCCGGATCGATATATTCTCCCCAGTTATAGACATAAAGTATATTACCTTTACCACTTTTGGGTGGTGGATCGATAAACTTTGCTGAGAAAAGTAAAAGTACAGCAACTGCCAGTGATATAAGAATTAACTGCATCAATTGCTTCATTTCACAACACCTGCTTTCACTTTTCTTCTTTTATCATTGTTATTTGAGATTAAGTAATAGATTACAATGATTGTCATCACAATTAAGAATAGTAATGTACTGATTGCATTAATCTCCATAGAAATACCTTTTCTCGCCATTGAATAAATTTCGACTGATAGTACACTAAAACCATTACCAGTAACAAAGAAGCTTACTGTAAAGTCATCAAGACTATAAGTTAATGCCATAAAGAAACCAGCGATAGCGCCAGGTAATATATGCGGAATGACAACCTTTGTAATCGTCTGGTAAGTACTTGCACCTAAATCATAGCTTGCATTGATTAGTGATTGATTCATATCGTATAACTTCGGTAATACTAGTAGTACGACAATCGGAACACAAAATGCGATATGTGATATCAACACAGACCAGAATCCTAAGCCCATACCTGTATAGTGACCGATTACAGTAAATAGAATTAAAAATGATGACCCGATAACGACATCGCTACTCACCATCAATATATTATTTAAAGTAAGTAAACCAACTTTTAATTTTTTATTTCTCATGTAGTGAATACCTAAAGCACCACATATACCTATAACTGTAGAAATACTTGCTGCAATTAATGCAACAGCTAATGTATTAACGATAATGACCATTAAACGCTTATTTTGAAATACAGCTATATAGTGATCTAATGTAAATGATTTAAAATGATTCATATTTCCAGCGGAATTGAATGAATAAAACATTAAGTAGAATATTGGAAAGTATAAAATGAACAATGCAAATGCTAAAAATATTTTAGATTTTAGTTTCATTTGACATCCCCACTTCCCTCTTTTGACTTTGTAATAATCATGACTAACGCCATAGCTAAAATTAAGAATACAGCTATTGTAGAACCCATACCGTAGTTTTGTGTGACAAGAAATTGTTCTTCAATCGCTGTACCTAAGTTAACGACTTTGTTTCCGGCAATAAGACGCGTAATCATAAATAGACTTAATGCAGGAATAAATGTCACTTGAATACCTGTTTTTACACCTTCCCATGATAGAGGCATAATTACTTTTCTAAACGTTGTCATCTCATCTGCACCTAAATCGCGTGATGCTTGTAATAAGTTTTCCGGAATAGCATTCATACTATTAAAAATTGGTAATATCATAAAAGGAATATAAATGTATACCGACACAAAGATAAATGCCGTGTTAGTAAATAATAAACTCGTTGCGGGAAGGTGCATCCAGTTCAATAAATCATTGATGGTACCTTGCTTACTAAAAATACCGATAAAGGCATAAGTTTTTAATAAAAGATTAATCCAGGTCGGCAAAATAATGATAAGTAGCCAGAACTGTTTATTTTTTGCTGTGCGTAAAACCATTGCAATCGGATAAGAAATGATGAGACATAACAGCGTAATTATTACTGCATACCAGATTGAACTGAGTGTCATATTAAAATACGACATCGTAAAGAAATCTTTATAATTTTCTAAAGTAAAATGACCACTATTGTTTGTAAAACTTGTATAGAAAATCATCACTAGAGGCGCAATAATAAATATAACAATCCAGATTAAATAAGGAATAAGAAAATATTTTTTTGCTTTTTCCATATTACACCTCGTAAGATTCGATACGTGCATCAAATTCTTCTTCAGTTTCTCCAGGTAGCATAATATGTATTGCGTCCTCATCAAATGTTAGACCCACATATTCTCCAGGTTTTGCACTTTTTGTTGATTGAATAATCCACTCATTTCCAGCCTCATCAAAACAACAAATTTCATAATGCACACCACGAAATAATTGTGAATCTACGACTGCTTTAACTTTACCTGCATCAGGCGTAGTGATTTCAATATCTTCAGGACGAATGACAACATCTACTTTAGCATTTGGTTGAAAGCCTTTATCAACACAAGCATATTCATTGCCATACATTTCAACAACACAATCGCGTTTCATTACACCAGAAACGATGTTTGATTCTCCTATAAAATCTGCAACATATCGATTGATTGGTTCGTCATAAATGTCAGTTGGTGTACCACTTTGCTCTATTCTTCCTTTGTTCATAACGAAGATATAATCACTCATTGCTAGTGCTTCTTCCTGATCATGTGTAACGAAAATAAATGTCTTACCAAGACGTTGCTGTATTTCTCGTAATTCATATTGCATCTCTGTTCTGAGTTTTAAATCAAGTGCTGATAATGGTTCATCAAGTAGTATAATTTCTGGCTCATTAACGATAGCGCGTGCAATAGCAACACGTTGACGTTGCCCACCACTCATGTCTTTTATTTCACGATTTTCAAAACCATCTAGTTTTACTAACTTTAAAGCATCCATTACGCGCGTTTGCACTTCATTATTATTTACTTTTTTGATGCGTAATCCATATGCGACATTTTCAAATACATTTAAATGAGGGAATAATGCATAATCCTGAAACACTGTATTAACACGTCGTTTATTCGCAGGAATATCATTAATACGATTACCTTCAAAAAATATATCACCTGTCGTTGGCTTTTCAAAACCAGCAATCAACCGTAAAATTGTTGTTTTTCCACAACCTGATGGTCCGAGTAATGTATAGAATTTACCTTCTTCAATTTCAAAATTAATATTATCCAGAACTTTGTTTACGCCGTATGATTTAGATACATTGTTAAATAGAATAAAATCTTTCATGACACACTCCTATAAATATGATTCAGTTGCGACGATTAATACACGTGCATCTTTTTTATATCTGTTAAATAACTGATGTGATTCATTCGCTTTAAAATAAAATGATTCACCACGACGTGCTGTATACTCTTTTCTACCGATTCTGATACTTGCTGTTCCGTCTAACACATAAATAAAGCTATCTGAAAGACTTGGCTCAAACTTTTTGTATTCTGAATCAGGTTTTAATGTAATTATAACAGGCTCCATATCAAATTCGTTTGAATCTGGAACTAGCCACTGAATTAAATAGCCATTATCATATTCATCATATATTGTCTGTTCAGATTTAGGATAATAAATGCGCTGCTCATGCATCTTCTCATTAAAGAAGTCTGATGGTTCTGATCCTAAAACTTCAAGTATATTAAAGAATGTCTCCATAGACGGAGAACATAAATTACGTTCAAGTTGAGAGATATATCCTTTTGATAAATCAGTTCTTTCCCCTAGTTCTTCCTGCGTTAAATTCTTTTGGCGTCGTAAATCTTTTATTTTTTTCCCTATATCCATGTATTCACACCTTAGTTTAATAATTGTAAACAATTTGTTTAATAACGTTTTAAATATAGCAGAAAAAAAGGCATAAAACAACAGTAATACTAAATTTTTAATTCAGAATTACACTTTGAAAGTTTTTTCGTTTGCAGTTTGTGCTTCTTTAAAGCGTTTCGTTACAACATATCCGTCATAATTAGAAACTTCTTTAAATGCTTTATAAATTTTGTTTTCATCTGATTTCATAGGTGCGATCTTTTTAAATGCTTTATATACTGCAGCATAATCATCAGTCTTCACTTTAGATTCATAAGCATCTTCAATAAGTGCTAAAAAATTAACCACATCAATGATTTCTTCCTGTGTCCATTCCGGATCAATTGGATAACTATAGCTCATTTTGCTTCCTCCGTTAAAAAAAGCACTATTCATCTCTGAATAGTGCTTAATATTTTGTAAAAATAAATTACATAGTATGAATTGGATTACCTAAAGCTACTTCTGCAGCTTCCATTGTAATTTCACCTAATGAAGGATGCGCATGAATTGTTAATGCGATATCTTCAGCTGTCATACCAGTTTCAATTGCTAATCCTAATTCAGCGATCATATCAGATGCACCAGAACCAGCGATTTGAGCACCGATTAATAATCCGTCTTCTTTTAATGTGATTAATTTTAAGAATCCGTCAGTTTCGCCGATAGATAATGCACGACCATTTGCTGCATAAGGGAATTTAGAAGCTTTATATTCTAATCCTTCTTCTTTCGCCATCGCTTCAGTATAACCAACTGTTGCTAATTCAGGCTCAGTGAAACATACTGCTGGAATTGCAAGATAGTCAACTTCTGATTTTTCACCAGAGATAACTTCAGCTGCAACTTTTCCTTCGTATGATGCTTTATGCGCTAACGGAGGTCCCGCAACGATATCACCGATTGCAAAGATATTGTCTACTGAAGTACGTCCTTCTTCATTTACTTCTACTAAGCCGCGTTCAGTCATCTTCACGCCTAATGACTCTAAACCGATTTCTTCAGTATTAGGACGACGACCAACAGTTACTAAACAGTAATCTGCTTCAATTGTATGAGTTTCACCTTTAGCTTCATAAGTTACTTTAACACCAGTTTCGCTCTCTTCAGCTGATTTAGCCATCGCTTCAGTAACAATGTCTACACCTTTAGCTTTAAGACCTTTTTTAACTACTTGTGTCATTTGTTTTTCGAATCCGCCTAAAATATCTTTCGCGCCTTCTAGAATTGTAACTTTAGTACCGAAGTTAGCGTAAGCAGTTCCTAATTCAGAACCGATATATCCACCACCAACAACTACTAAGCTTTTTGGAATTTCAGTTAATGCTAATGCACCTGTTGAATCGATTACACGTTTGTTGAATTTGAAATTAGGAATTTCAATTGGACGTGAACCAGTAGCGATAATTGCATGTTTAAAAGTATACGTTTGAGATGCTTTTTCAGTCATAACTTTTAAGTTGTTTTGATCAACGAAATAAGCTTCACCTTCAACGATTTCAACTTTGTTACCTTTTAATAATGCACCAACACCGCCAGTTAATTTCTTAACAACGCCACCTTTGAATTCTTGCACTTTAGAAAAATCAACAGTAACGTTTTCAGCTTTAATTCCGAAATCTTCAGAATGTACAGCTGTTTCATATTTATGTGAAGCTGATAATAAAGCTTTTGAAGGAATACAACCAACGTTTAAACAAACGCCACCTAAACTACCTTTTTCTACAATTGTTACTTTTTGTCCTAATTGAGCTGCACGAATTGCTGCAACATATCCTCCAGGACCTGCTCCGATTACAATAGTATCTGTTTCAATAGGAAAATCTCCAACTACCATGTGCTTACCCCTCCATTAATAATAATTCTGGATTATTTAATAAACGTTTAATATGATTCATAGCGTTTTGTCCAGTTGCACCATCAATTTGACGGTGGTCAAAACTTAATGATAATGCTAATACTGGTGCTGCAACGATTTCTCCGTCTTTAACGATTGCTTTTTGAGCAATTCGACCAATACCTAAGATAGCAACTTCAGGGTGATTGATTACTGGAGTGAACCATTGTCCACCAGCTGAACCTATATTACTAATTGTACATGATGCACCCTTCATTTCGCTAGGAGAAAGTTTACCATCACGTGCTTTTACAGCTAATTCGTTAATTTCATCAGAAATAGCGAACATAGATTTACGATCTGCATTTTTAACAACAGGTACTAATAATCCGCGTTCAGTATCAGCTGCAATACCGATATTGTAGTAATGTTTGTGAACAACTTCTTCTGTAGCGTCATCTATAGAAGTATTTAATGCTGGATATGCTTTAAGTGCAGATACTAACGCTTTAACAACGTATGGTAAGAATGTTAATTTCGTACCTTGTTCTGCTGCAACTTCTTTAAATTTCTTACGATGATCCCATAAAGCTTGTACTTCAACTTCATCCATTAACGTAACGTGTGGTGCAGTGTGTTTAGAGTTAACCATCGCTTTAGCGATTGCTTTACGCATTGCAGGAATCTTTTCACGTGTTTCAGGGAATTCGCCTTCTGGTGCTGCAATTGGTTGTGGTGCAGCTTTTTCAGTTGATGCAGCTGGCGCATCAGCTTTTGGTGCTTCTGTAGCTTGAGTATTAGCGCCACCATTTAAGTAAGCAGTAATATCATCTTTAATTACACGGCCATTTTTACCAGTACCAGTAACCGCTTTAATATTTACACCTTGTTCACGTGCAAATTTACGTACTGATGGCATAGCGATAACACGACGATTTTCATCAACTTCTACATCTTGTGCAGGAGCTTGTGAAGGTTTTTCTTCTTTAACTTCTTCTGCAGCTTTTTCTTCTTTTGCTGGTGCTTCGTCTTTAGATTCAGAAGCTGATTCTTGTGCATGTGCATCATCAGAATCGATTGTAACGATAACGTCACCTAAGTTAGCTACTGTTCCTTCTTCAGCAAAAATCGTATTGATTGTTCCTGATACTGGAGATGGAATTTCTACTACTGATTTATCATTTTGTACTTCACATAAAATATCGTCTTCTGCGATGTTATCGCCAGCTTTAACGAACCACTTAACGATTTCACCTTCAAAAATCCCCTCACCAAGAGCGGGTAATTTAAATTCAAATGCCACAATAAATTCCTCCTAAGAATTAATTTTATAATCATAAAATTCATTTCAATAAATGATGAAAAGTAACATAGTTAAAACAATGTTACTTTTCATATTACCTTCTTACTCAATTTTAAAACTCAAATTAGAACTCTAATGTTTTTTTAGCTGCTGCAATGATGTCTTCTTTATTTGGTAACCAAACATTCTCAGCTTGCGTGTATGGATATGCCGTATCAACAGCTGCTACACGTGCAATTGGAGCTTCTAAAGATAAAATTGCACGTTCAGAAATTTCAGATACTACAGCTGCACCAACACCTGCTTGTTTTTGAGCTTCCTGAACCACTACAACTCGTCCAGTTTTTTCAACTGATGCAATAATCGTTTCGATATCTAATGGTTGAACCGTACGTAAGTCGATGACTTCGATTGAGTGACCGTCTTTTGCTAATTCTTCAGCAGCTTTCAATGATTCCTGAACCATTGCACCATAAGTAATGATTGATAGGTCAGAACCTTCTTGTTTCACTGCTGCTTTACCGATTTCAATTGTGTACTCTTCTTCAGGTACTTCTTCTCGGAATGAACGGTATAATTTCATATGCTCTAAGAATACAACTGGATCGTTGTCACGAATAGCTGAAATTAATAATCCTTTTGCATCATAAGGACTTGATGGAATTACTACTTTTAAACCTGGCGTTTGAGCTACTAAACCTTCTAAGTTATCTGCGTGTAATTCAGGTGTGTGGACACCTCCACCGAATGGTGAACGAATAACAACTGGTGCAGATTTCGTTCCACCAGAACGGAAACTTTGACGTGATAATTGTGCTGCTAATGAATCAAATACTTCGAATACAAATCCGAAGAATTGAATTTCCATTACCGGACGGAATCCAGTTAATGTGAAACCTACCGCTAAACCACCAATACCTGACTCTGCAAGTGGTGTATCGAATACACGATCTTCACCGAATTCTTTTTGAAGTCCTTCAGTCGCACGGAACACACCACCGTTGACACCAACGTCTTCTCCGAATACTAAAACGTTTTCGTCATTTTTAAGTTCAGTTTGAAGTGCATTTGTTATTGCTTGGATCATCGTTAATTGTGCCATGACTTACTTCGACTCCTTCTCTTTATAAATTTCATATTGCTCTTTTAAATGGAAAGGCATTTCTTCTGTATACATTAATTCGATTAATTGAGAAACAGTTTGTTTAGGTGTTGCATCTGCTTCTTTAATGGCATTTTTAATATCTTCTTTAGCTTTTTCAATAATTTCATTTTCTTTTTCTTCAGTCCATAAACCTTTGTTCTCAAGGAATTTACGGAATCGAACTAATGGATCTTTCTTAACCCATTCAGCATCTTCATCTGAAGTTCTATAACGTGTTGGATCATCCCCGGCCATTGTATGTGGACCATATCTATATGTGATTGTCTCGATTAAAGTTGGACCTTCACCAGCAATTGCTCTGTCACGTGCTTCTTTTGTTGCAAAGTAAACAGCTAATGCATCCATACCATCAACAACGATACCTGGAATACCAGCTGCAACTGCTTTTTGAGCTAATGTTTTAGCAGCTGTCTGTTTACTACGTGGTGTAGAGATTGCATAGTTATTATTTTGGATTACGAAAATTGCAGGTGCTTTGTATGCAGATGCAAAGTTGATACCTTCATAGAAATCACCTTGTGAAGTACCACCGTCTCCAGTATATGTGATCGCAACGGCTTGAGTACCACGTTTTTTTAGTCCTAACGCAACTCCTGCTGTTTGAATGTATTGCGCACCGATAATGATTTGAGGTGATAATGCATTCATTCCTTCAGGCATTTGAGAACCTAAATAATGACCTCTTGACCATAAAAATGCTTTTGTTAATGGCAGACCTTGCCAAATTAATTGTGGAACATCACGATATCCCGGTAAAATAAAGTCATCTTTTTCTAGGGCATAATGAGATGCTAATTGAGATGCTTCCTGACCAGCTGTCGGTGCATAGAAACCTAAACGACCTTGTCTGTTTAATGAGATTGAACGTTGGTCTAGCACACGTGTCCAAACCATTCTTTCCATTAATTCTACTAATTGTTCATCCGTTAATTCAGGCATATATGCATCATTAACTACATTTCCGTCTAAATCTAATACTTGAACCACTTCAAATTTTTCTTCGATTTCACGTAAATTTGAAACAGCGTCGAATGGGGCTTTTTTCTTAAGAGCCATTCTTTTCACCAAACCTTTCATAAATGTTTTAATTACATAATCTATCATAGCATATTTGTGTACTACAGATAAAGAAAAAGATATAAAAGAAAAAACAGCGTCACAACAATGGCTGTCGACACTGTATTACTACAATATTTTTACTGTTATATATCAGTAAACGCTTTCATTTTAACAATTTTGTCACAATACTTAGTTCTTATTTAATGTTTCTACAATCGGCTTTTTATTTTGTTCTACAAGTCGTGTTATCTTAGTATAATCATCCGTCTTTGTCTGAAACTGTTTATATAATTTAGAAACAACATTGATTTTTTCATTAACTACGTTTTTATCTAATGTATCTTCTTTTAGATAATTAAATAATTCATTCTCTTTATTAAGAATATTTTGATATGAAGTCATTAAATTTGAGTGTTTAGCATATTTCTCGTCTAGAGCAGAGACTAACTTCTCTACTTGTTGCTTTTGCGTTTTATCTTCTATTGCTTTTGCATCTTTCTTTGAATTATCAAAAATTTCTTTTGATTTTAACATAATTTCTGTTTCTTTTTTAGCGATTGCTTTACGTTCTGACGTATTTTTTATCAGTTGATCTGCAAGACCAGTCATCTCTCCTGATTTCGCTTTATTCACCTTATTAAATAGCTGCAATTTATTATTTTCTAGCTTCTCTAATTTTTCACTTACACTAACTATTTGCTGCTCTTTAGTATTTGCTTCATCAATTTTTTGATAAAAAGCTTCTAAGTTTGCTGTTTTGTTCGTACATGCTGCTAGTATTACAACAAAGAATACTAATATAATACCTTTTACACGCTTCATTAACATTGCCTCCTCTTATTTGCTTATAATGTTATATTTTTTTACATATTATTTCAATGTATATAATGCATTTGCCCTGATTATCTGATATATTTTATAATAATAAAGTGAGGAGATGTTACGATGCTAACAATGAACGACATCATTCGAGATGGCCATCCAACTTTGCGAGAAAAGGCACAGGAAGTTGAACTACCATTATCGAATGAGAACCAAAAATTAATCGATGATATGCTAGAATTTCTTAAAATGAGTCAGGATGAAGAACTCTCAAAAAAATATAAATTGCGTAGCGGTGTTGGTATAGCTGCGCCTCAACTTAATCATAATAAACGTATGCTTGTTATTTATTTTTATGATGAAAAAACTGAAAAATATGTTGAACATCAATTGATTAATCCAAAGATTATCAGTCACAGTGTTGAAAAAGCTTATTTACCTACTGGAGAAGGTTGCCTTAGCGTCGACGAAAACATTCCAGGTTTAGTTCATAGATATGCTCGTATTACTGTTAAAGCATTTAAACCTGATGGCAGCGAAGTAAAATTACGTCTAAAAGATTTTGCTGCGATTGTTGCTCAACATGAAATTGACCATTTAAATGGTATAATGTTCTATGATCATATCAACAAAGAAAATCCGATGGCAGTTCAGGACAACGCTATCGCAGTGCAATAAAAAAAATCTGTTAAAACTTTAATGTTTTAACGGATTTTTTGCATTAAATAAATTCGTCTTTTCTTTTTTCGTAGCGAATACCTACTTCTTCTAAATACGAAATTACTTCTCGCATCGTTTCTACATCCATCAAAACAGGATCATTAACATGTGGTGCTGTGTGCACTTCTACCGGATTAAATTTTTGATAAACAAAGTTCATAATGACTTCGTTATCTCTTCTGTTAAACTCAAGGTGATCTAATATTAAAGTTTCATGATTGGCAGCTCTACTAATGACTTTTTTTATATTTGTTATATTATCCATTTAATCTTCTCCTAATCTATCAGTTTAAAATGTTTAAATGCGTTTGTTAATCCTTCTTCATGTACATCTTCTGTCACATAATCTGCTACTTCTTTTAATGCATCTACTCCATTACCCATTACAATGCCTAGTCCGACACCCTGAATCATTTCCAGATCATTTAAACCGTCTCCGACTGCTATACAATCTTCTATCGGGATATTTAGAGTTTCACTAACCTTTTTTATGCCTTCAAACTTCGAACCGTTTACCGGCACAACATCACGGCTAACTTCATGCCATCTTATAAACTTTATTTTTTCGTATTGATCATCATAAAATTTATCTTCTTCTTCAGTATTGAAGATTAAGGTCTGATAGATTGGTTTATCGAGATAGTAATTTTTTTCGTGTCTTGGATGGTCAAACTTCAATGTACTAATACTTTTCTTTATATGCTCATGATATTCAATATTAGATACCATCTCAAGTTCATTTAAAAATACGAGTGGATGATTATTTGAACTTGCATCTTCCTCTAATTGCTTCAAAGTTTCCATATCTAATGGATTTTCATAGATTACTTCTCCATTCATCACCGCATATTGTCCATTAAATGAAATATAGTTTGTTATCCCGGTTTCTTTAATTACTTCTTGTAACATAAAAGGTGCGCGACCCGTAGCAATCGCTAATATATGTCCATTTTCCTGCAATTTTCTAATGGTTTCTTTCGTATGCTCACTCATCTCTTTATCGTCATTATACAATGTTCCATCAATATCAAAGAATATCAAATGTCGCTTCATGTGTAATCCTCCGTACAGTATATTTACCTTTAGTTTACCTTTTTGTACGCATTAATTCAAAAATGTATTATTATATATATGAAGAAGTTGCATGCAAAGACTTTACACTACCGTATTAATTCATGTAAGATAATAATACTTATACATTTAATATAAATGTCTTGTACGGTTTATGTTTAGCCCTAGACTCCTAGGGCATTCTTTATGTATATAATAATAAGGAGGCTATTTATTAATGGCAATTTTTAAAGTATTTTTTCAAGAAGACAAAAGTGAAGTAATTATTCGTGAGAACACACAAGTTAAATATTTTGAAGCAGTAAGCGAAGAACAAGTTAGAAGATATTTACTCGATCGTCCTTATAACATTGAATTTGTTCAGGAATTAAAAGGTGCTCACTTAGAGTACGAACAAAAAGCTGAAAATTACAGTGTGGAGACTATCTAAATGAAGCCTTTACAAAAAAATGAAGTTGGTGTATTCGCCCTTGGTGGAATGGGTGAAATCGGTAAAAATACCTACGCCGTTGAGTATCAAGACGAAATTATCGTTATTGATGCAGGTATCAAGTTTCCCGAGGACGAGTTACTTGGTATCGATTATGTGATTCCTGATTATACTTACCTTGTACAAAACCAGGAACGAATAAAAGGATTATTTATTACCCATGGACATGAAGATCATATCGGTGGCGTCCCTTTCCTACTAAAACAGTTGAACGTTCCAATTTACGGTGGACCACTTGCACTGGGTTTAATACGAAACAAACTTGAAGAACATGGTTTACTTCGTACTGCGCAGTTAAATCCGATTACAGAAGACAGTGTCTTTGAATTTAAACATTTAAAAGTGTCTTTCTATTTAACGACACATTCTATTCCAGAGGCATATGGTGTTATCGTTGATACTCCAGAAGGAAAAATAGTTCATACTGGTGACTTTAAATTTGATTTCACGCCAGTTGGTGAACCTGCTAATATTGCAAAGATGGCACAACTTGGTGAAGAAGGTGTGTTATGTCTATTATCAGATTCAACAAATGCTGAAATTCCTAACTTTACAATCAGTGAACGTGAAGTAGGTCAAAACGTAGAACAGATTTTCAGAAAATGTACAGGCAGAATTATTTTTGCTACATTTGCTTCAAATATATATCGTGTTCAGCAAGCTATTGAAGCGGCAGTTAAGTTCGATCGTAAAATCGTTATATTCGGCCGTTCTATGGAAAATAATATTAAAATCGGTACTGAACTTGGTTATATTAAAGTACCACCTGAAACATTTGTAGAAGCAAATAAAATTAATAGTATCCCAAAACATAAATTATTGATTTTATGTACGGGTTCTCAAGGTGAACCGATGGCTGCATTATCTCGTATCGCTAACGGAACACATAGACAAATCTCAATCATTCCAGATGATACTGTTATATTCTCATCTTCACCAATTCCAGGTAATACATTAAGTGTTAACCGAACAATCAATGCATTATATAAAGCTGGTGCTGATGTGATTCATGGTAAGCTATCAAATATTCATACATCAGGTCACGGTTCACAGGAAGAACAAAAATTAATGCTTAGATTAATGAAACCTAAATTCTTCATGCCGATTCATGGTGAATATCGTATGCAAAGTTTACATGGTCAACTCGGTATTGATTGTGGTGTAAATCCTGAAAATGTATTTATCCATGAGAACGGAGATATTTTAGCATTGACTAAAGACAGTGCTCGTTTTGCTGGTCGTGTACCATCGGGTAATATACTCGTTGATGGAAGTGGTATCGGTGACATCGGAAATGTTGTCATAAAGGACCGTAAAATATTATCTGAAGAAGGACTTGTTATTGTCGTTGTGAGTATTGACTTTAAAACAAATCAGTTGCTTAGTGGTCCGGATATTATTTCACGAGGATTCGTCTATATGCGAGAATCAGGTCATTTAATTTATGATGCAAGTCGCTTACTGAAAAAGAAAGTAATCGAGAAATTAAATTCTGGTGAAGAACTCGAATGGCATCATATTAAAAATGTCATTACTGAAAATTTATCACCGTATTTATATGAAAAGACGAAACGAAAACCAATGATCTTACCGATGATTATGGATGTTAATAAAAATAACGAACAACTTGTTGAACAAGAAACGACAAAATAAAAATAGACCCGCAAGGGTCTATTTTTATTTCGATAATTTAGTCATTAATAATCTTTTTCTCAAAACGATTTAAGTCATTATCATGGCCAATCATAATTAATATATCTCCATTTTCAATAACTACACTTGGATCTGGTGATACAATTATTTCTTTACCACGTTTAACTGCAATAATATTTAATCCATAATTTGCACGTATATCTAAATCAAGTATAGAATTGCCAGCTAGTGTTTCTCCGGCACGTATCTCAACGATCGAATGCTGATCTGAAAGTTCAAGATAATCCAATACAGAAGAGCTTGCTACATTATGTGCAATTCTTCTTCCCATGTCTCGTTCAGGGTGAACAACTGTATCTGCACCAATCTTATTTAATACTTTCGCATGATAATCATTTTGCGCTTTTGCTGTAACTTTTTTTACACCGATATCTTTTAAGATTAACGTTGTTAATATACTTGCCTGTATGTTATCTCCTATCGCAACGATCACGTGATCAAAGTTACGTATACCTAAACTCTTTAATACGTTCTCATCAGTAGTATCTGCAATAACAGCATGCGTTGCAATATCTGCATATTCATTGACACGCGCTTCATCAGAATCTATAGCCATTACGTCCATATCCAATGCATTTAATTCTTTAACAATGCTCCCACCAAAACGTCCTAAACCGATAACTACAAATTCTTTTTCCATACTACCCCTCCGTTATTTCTTCTTACCTTTAACATATTCAGTATCAAATACGAATAGTCTCAATAATAAATATAAAGAAGGAAGTAATAAAAGTAAACCTAAAATAAACACCACAACTAATCCAAATGCCATCGTTTCATTTACAACAGCTTTGTCCATATTGACATAAGGATATAAAATATAAGGTAACTTAGAAATCCCATACCCATAGAATGCAGAAGCAAATTGCAGAATGACCATGATAAGGCCTATTTCAAGATTTTTTTCAAAATAATATAACGCAAAAGCAATCAAGAAAAATACGATACTTAGTCCAAATAACCACCAGTATTGTCCTGTTGCAACATCGAAATGCTCTTTATTTTGCTGTCTTAAACTCAAAAATGTAAACTGACAAATTACAAGCATAGGTAATGCCCATATTAAAAACCATGTTCGAAGTATCTTATACGCAGGTCTATCTTTTGCTTTGTGTGCATAAACTGTTAAAAATGCTGAAGAAATATATAACACTGAGATGATACATAAAAATACAACACTCCATGCAAATGGACTCATTAATAATTCGAACCATTTCAATTCAACACCTTGAGCAGTCTTTGTGATAAAGCCACCTTCTGATATGGTTAATACTGTTGAAAAAGCTGCAGGAATCAGTAATCCTGAAATACCATATAAGGCTACCCATGCAAGTTTAGAGTCTTTCCCATACGTTTCAAATGCATAAAATGATCCACGTATTGTAAGCAGTATTAGCGCTATACTTACAGGCAGCAACAAAGTTGAACCGAAATAATAAGCTGTATCAGGGAAAAATCCTACAATACCTACGAAGAAGAACACTAAAAATACATTAGTAACTTCCCATACAGGATTCAAATATCTTGATATAACGTCTTTTAATTCATTTTCCTGTGATGTAAGTTTCGCATATAAAATAAAGAAACCGGCACCGAAATCAATTGCTCCTAAAATAACGTAACCAAATAGAAAAGTCCATAATACTAAAATACCAATATGTTGATAATCCATTATTTGGCACCCCCTTTGGCAAATTGCTCTACATCAAATTGTGCCGGCTTATCTTTATACATACGGAGTAATACGTAGCTACATGAAAAACCTAAAACAAGATAAAGTAATCCAAAAGCAACAAGCACAAGGCTCACACCATCTGCATGCGTAGCACCTTCAGCAACTTTCATATAACCTCGTAATAACCATGGTTGACGTCCCATCTCAGCTAGGAACCATCCAAATTCAATAGCTAACATGCACAGAGGTCCAGTTAAAGCAATGAGATATAGCATGAAATTATGCGTTGCTAACTTATTTTTAACTTTATTTAATATTACATATAGTACACTGACAGCAAAACTAAACATACCGAAGAACACCATAAGATCGAAGAAATAATGAATGATCAAAGGGGGTTGTTCATCTTTAGGTATTTCATCTAATCCTTTAACAGTCGTATCAAAACTGTTATCAGCAAGAAAACTTAACATACCAGGTATTTTTATTGCGCCTTTTACTTCCTGTGTTTTTTCATCAAGAACACCAAATAAGACTAAGTCAGCATTTTTATCACTTTCAAAATGCCATTCCATTGCCGCTAATTTTTCCGGTTGTTCATTGTGCAGGAACTTCGCTGATAAATCACCCGCTAATATCGTCAATAAACTAAAAATCAACCCTACAATCATCGCCATTTTTAAAGATTTCATGTGATAATCTTTATCTTCTGGAAATTTATTACGTAATAATTTTACGGCTGCTACACTTGCGATACAAAAAGCTATTGTCATTCCACCTGTTGTTACAACATGGAAAGAACGCACTAAAAATGAGCTATTTAACATTGCTTGAATTGGATCAATATCTACTAGCACTCCATTTTTTACTTTGAATCCTTCCGGTGTATTCATAAATGAATTTACACTTGTGATAAATAATGCGCTTAATGTTGAACCGATAATAATTGGTATATTAAGTAACCAATGTGTCCATTTATTTTTAAAGCGATCCCATGTATATAAATATATACTTAAGAAAATTGCCTCAAAAAAGAATGCAAATGTTTCCATAAAGAGTGGTAATGCTATAACCTGACCACCCAACTGCATAAAAGATGGCCATAATAATGACAGCTGTAAACCGATAATCGTTCCTGTAACAACACCTACAGCTACTGTGATTGTAAATGTTTTTGCAAAACGTCTTGCCATTGCCGTATATTTCGGATTATTATATTTTATGCCTAACCCTTCCGCAATCATTATCATCAGTGGCATTCCAACACCTATTGTGGCAAAAATAATATGAAAACCTAACGTCATCGCTGTTAATAAACGACTTAACACAACACCATCCATGTATATCCTCCTTTTGTGATTGTACTCACATTTCTTTAAGTTTAATACACCTTATAAGGAATATAAAGAGAAACGCCTAACAGTTTTGTGACAAATATGTGATCATCTTCGAACGATTTAAATTACATTTGACCATAATACCATTAATATTGATAATTCTGTCTGAAATCGCTATAGTATTTATAGTTATTAAAAAGTAGTAAAAGAGGTAATGATATGAATATTGAAATATACACACAAGATAATTGTCCACCATGCGAATTTATTAAAAACTACTTCAGACAATCTTCACTTCAATTTAAAGAAAAAAATATCAAAAATATGGCATATAAAATAGAGATGATTGATTACGATGCTTTGAGTACCCCACTTATAAAAATAGATGAAAAATTATTCTATACACCAGATATCGAAGCCATTGAAAAGTATATGGAGACTAAAAATGATTAAGTTATTAATGTATAGCATGATAGACCGCTTCGGAAAAAGTTTAGTACCATTATTCCATTCCAATCCCAAAAATGTTGATGTAGATAATATAACTATTAAAGGCTTGAGATTACACCATGCTCGACCGCTATCAATTGTACATATCTCAGATTTACACGTCGGCTTTCAGTATAATTATCATGATTTAATAGAACACATTAAAATAATCAATAAACTACAACCTGATATCGTCATGATTACCGGAGATTTATTTGATAATTTAGAAGTGTTTAAAGAAAATCCTAATGATTATATACCATTACTAAAAACAATTAAAGCCCCTTTAGGCGTGTACTTTTCTTATGGTAATCATGATCAGCGTACACACTTAACACATGATTTAGAAACAGTATTGACTAATAGTCATATAACAGTGCTGAATAACTTTGGTAAATATATTAATTATGATGGCGAAGAAATATATATATGTGGTACTGATGATATTCTTAATGCTTCCGGAAATATCGAACAGGCAATACGAAACAGAAATCATCCCAATGACTACACTATTACTTTAGTACACGAACCAGATTATGCAGATTTTGTAAAGAAATTCAATGTTGACCTCCAATTATCTGGCCATAGTCACGGGGGACAAATTTTTATTCCTATGCTTGGTGCACCAATTAAACCATCATTAGGAAGAAAATATTTAAAAGGTTTATTTAATTTGAAATATAAAAAACATAGCATGTATCTTCATGTTTCCCGTGGTCTTGGTAGTACACATCTGCCAATCAGGTTTTTCGCTAAACCTCAAATAACAAAAATCTATATCAAATAAAGAAGAAGCTGAAATGATTTCAGCTTCTTCTTTATTTTGTTGAATTATAGATAAGCATCTACTAAAGAGATTACTTCTTCTTGTGTTGAACTATTTAATGCCTGCTCAGCAAGTTTAGACATTTCAACTTGGCTTAAGTTTTTAATTTGGCGACGAGCACGTAAAATACTCGTCGCACTCATTGAAAACTCATCTAAGCCTAATCCTAATAATAATGGAATAGCTGTTGTATCTCCAGCCATTTCTCCACACATACCTGTCCACTTACCTTCTTTGTGACTCGCATCAATGACTTGTTTTACAAGTCTTAAAATTGCAGGGTTATATGGTTGGTATAGATAAGAAACACGCTCAGACATACGGTCTGCAGCCATTGTATATTGAATTAAGTCATTCGTACCGATACTAAAGAAATCAACTTCTTTAGCAAAGATATCAGCCATAGCTGCTGTTGATGGAATCTCAACCATGATGCCTAATTCAATATTATCGCTAAATTTAATGTTTTCCTTCGTTAAGTTAGCTTTTTCATCTTCTAAAATAGCTTTTGCTTCACGGAATTCGTTAATTGTTGCGATCATAGGGAACATGATACTTAAATTACCATGAACAGATGCACGTAATAAAGCTCTAAGTTGAGGTCTGAAAATTTCAGGTTGTGCAAGACATAAACGTATCGCTCTGTACCCTAAGAAAGGATTCATTTCTTTAGGTAAGTTTAGATAAGGTAACTCTTTATCTCCACCAATATCTAATGTTCTTACTACTACACGTTTACCATTCATCTCTTTTAAAACTTTAGCATACGCTTCATACTGCTCATCTTCAGAAGGCATAGTGTCGCGTCCCATATATAGAAACTCAGTACGATATAAACCAATACCTTCAGCGCCATTGTTTACAACACCAGTTAAATCATCAGGTGTTCCAATATTTGCTGCAAGTTCAACATGTTTTCCTTCAGACGTTACAGTTTTATCATTAACAAGTTGTTTAAGTAGTTCTTTCTCCTCAATAAATTGAGATTGCTTCTGTTTATAGGCTGTAATTGTAGCTTCATCAGGATTAAGAATCACTTCACCTTCGATACCGTCTACGATTACAAAATCACCTTGTTTAACTAGTGAAGAAATATTTTTTGTACCAACAACAGCAGGAATTTCTAATGAACGGCTCATAATTGCAGAGTGAGAAGTACGGCCACCGATATTAGTAGCAAATCCCTGAACAAAATCTTTATTTAATTGAGCTGTATCTGAAGGTGTTAAGTCTTCTGCAATAATTACTACTGGCTCATCAATTAACGTCGGATTTGGTAATGTAACGCCTAAAATGTGAGATAAAACACGTTTTGATACGTCTTTAATATCTGCTGCACGCTCTCTCATATATTCATTATCCATCGATTCAAAGATAGTAACAAAATTATTAGCTACTTCAGATAAAGCAGCTGCAGCGTTTGATTGATTATTTTTAATATTTTCTTCAATTGGGTTAATAAGTTCCGGATCTTCTAATACTAACAAATGTGCATCAAATATAGCAGCTTTGTCAGGTCCTAATGCAACTTCAGCATTATTTCTGATTTGCGTTAACTCTACTTTTGATTGATTTACAGCTGCTTTAAATTTTTCAACTTCAGCAGCTGTATCTGTAACTTTTTCATCTGAAAAAGATAAGTCAGGTTCAATCATAAGGTAGGCTTTAGCAATCGCTACACCATCAGATGCGCCTATCCCTTTAATGTGTTCCATTATTTACTTAAACCTTCTTTAACTAAAACATCAGAGATAGCTTCAATCGCTTCTTTCTCATCTGAACCTTCAGCATAGATCGTGATTTCAGCATCTTTGCCAACTCCTAAACTCATTACACCCATAATTGATTTTAAGTTAACTTTTTTTGCATTATACTCTAATTGAATATCTGATTCAAATTTACTAGCAGTTTGTACTAACATTGTTGCTGGACGTGCATGAATACCTGTTTCATCAATAATAACGTAAGATTGTTGTTCCATAATAAAAGTCTCCTTTGGTTGCATTTGCAACAGTTTATTTTATATATAACTTTATTAGTCTATACGATAGATAATATATCAAATAAATCCCTTAACTTCAATTAATTCAACGTATTATATTAGACAATTATCACTACAAATATCAAAATGTCTGAAACTTGTAAAATTTAAATTTTTGATTTACATTAATTCTCTTGCTACTTTTTCACATTTTTCAATATGTGCTTTGCCTAACTTTTGCATCATATAATAGCTTATTGTCCCAGAGACAGCTTGTCCGATAACCGGTACCCATTTCGATTGTTTCAGTACTTCTCTTCGAAGCAGTGTTTTAAATAAAACAGCTACTAATCCTTTAGTAATTTTTTTACCTATGAAATCGCTGCCTGTTTTAGCAGCCGAAAAAACTATTTTTTGTTTCATTTCATCACTATAACCACTCACTTGTTTATGGCTTAAACCATATACTGCATTAATTTCCTCAATAATATCTGACATTAATTTCATATCTGCAGTCACATCAATGCCAGGAATCGGAACAACTGCTGCTGCTGAACTCATTAACGATTTATTATGAATTAATTTTTCCGAGCGTTCACGACGATCAATTAAATCACTTTCATTTTTAGGAAGCTGATTAATTTCTTTCTTAACTTTTTGATCTTTATTCATAGCATTGGTCGCTATATTAATTGCTGAATTTAAAATACCCATATTATCACCTCTAAAATTTAATCAAATTTCTTAAGAGTATATTCCCTAAATAATTTAGTTTTAATCTAAAAGTTTTATTCTGATAAGATTTTAATTGTAATTACTTTTAAATATTTCGAAGCTTTATATTTATCAGTTGTTTTAAAGTCTTTAGGAAGACCCATAATTGATTCAATTTCAAATTGGCATAATGGCGTTAGCGTATCTGTTATCATTTTTTTAAATTGTTTTAACGGTACATTAGAAGCATTCGTCGATAAAATTAAATAACCATTATAGTTCACGAGCGGAACAGCAGCCTCTATGAGTTCATGATAATTATCTTTTACAGAGAATACTTTTTTCTTATTACGTGAAAAACTAGGTGGATCTATGATGATCGCATCAAATGTATTAAGATGACGCGCAAAATATTTCAATGCATCGAACGCATCTAAAGTATAAAACTTCTGAGATTCTAAAGGTAATTCGTTAATAGCGAAATTCTGTTCCATCAGTTCAATAGATCGCTTTGCAATGTCCACATTTGTAGTTTTATAGCTATTCGTTGCTGCAGCAATAGAAAAGCCACCCGAATAAGCAAATAGATTCAGGAAGTCATTTCCTTTCGTCTCAAGCTTCAATAATTTCTTACGTACATCTCGTTGATCCAGAAATAGACCGGTCATAGCACCGTCATTTAAATCAATCATGTAACTGAGATTATTCTCTAAGATCATTATTGGAAATTCAATAGTTTCATCAGTTATTTGGTGAGTCGTCACATTTTTATCATATCTAAGTTTTTCAAATATACTTTTATATTCAAAGATTTGTTGAATTGCTTCTACAATCACAGTTTTAAACTGATAGATTCCTTTTGAATACCACTGAATTAATAAATGTCCATCATAACTATCTATCGTGAAGCCACCTAATCCATCGCCCTCACCGTTGTATAGTCGAAATGCATTTGTATCAGTCGCATTGAATAAAGACGCTCTAAATTCTTTAGCAGTTTCAAATAAATTAATAAAGTATGATGTCTCTAAAGCTGATACATAGCCTTCACTAACTTTCCAGCCAAATCCTCTATTTTGTAATCCACAATAAAATGTACCTAAATGCTGGCCGGTATCACTTTGAACAATAAATAATTCTCCCTCATGGATATCATCTTTTTGATAAATATCATCATTTTCTATTAAAAGATAACCTTGTTTAAATTTTTCCTGTTTATTTTTTTTGAGTAATACGCTTTTCATGTTTGTACTCCTTTAGTTTGATAATTTTACTATAACACAAAAACGGCAGTTGCCATCAGAGGCAACTGCGTGATATATATTCGGAAAAATTAACTCCCATCCCCATGGGTTAATGTTTACTCTTTGATTATATACCGTATTGTTGTAGTACACAACAATAATTTCACAAATTAATTAAGCGGTGTGTTATATCACGCGTATTAATATCGTTTACGTATGTGAATAATATACAGCGGTACAACAAACATAAACATCATCAATAAAATAGGTGGGATAAACAGTGCTAAGTTTATACCTTTAAATACCATTAAATAAATACTCGTCACAATTTTTAGCGTCAAAAAAGAAATTGTAAAAAGTTGACCAAAGTATCCTTTTCTTTTGAAATGAATTCTAATAGAGAAATAAATATATGCTATGATAATCATCAGTAGTCCAACAAGATTAATCCATTCATAGAAATATTGCATTTTTACGACATTAAATTTACTTGCATCAAATAAGATATTACGATTATTCAGTTCAATAACTGTAATGACGAACATTAATGCACTAAGTAAAATTTCAATATGAAATGACCTTATCCATCTTGGACGTTTAAACCACGAAGGTATGTCTTCTTCTTCAAGATTAATTTTATCTTTAATAGAATTAATCGCTCTTTTAAAGCATAATATTATTTTTTCATCAACCTTTAACGACGTTGTTGATAGTTTTTCAATCGTTGAATTTGTTCCTTCCTGTAACTTCTGATTGATTTGTAAATCTCTTTTCTTTTTATTGCGGCGACTTAATTTTTCATGATCATCATTTTTTGTTGGTAATGTTCTTTTCAGGAAAACATAATTAAACAAACATAATGCTGCAATTAAAAGTAGTACTATAAAATAAAAGTTAATACTCATCACATCTAACGGTGATACTTTTTCTTTATTTAAATTATCATAGACAGCAAGTTGTGACATAAAATAAGCTATCCCGTATACTCCAATCAATACCACAAAATGAAATTTACGGTAATGCTCATTGAGTTTACGGCGATTAATCGTATAATAAACAAGAAAGATAAAAAATAATAAATAAAACAATGAAAATATACCATATACTTCAAATAAAAAGATGATGATTACAAGCAAAATGATACTTGCTGCTAAAAGATAATAGTATGCGATCGTTTTATCAAAAATGGTCGTTTCTTTAAGCTTTCTTGAAATATAGATAAATGATAAACCTATAATAATTAATAGAACGCCGTAAATAGCAGGATAATTTTTGATATAATGGCTTAATAGTTTAATTAATTCAAAAATATAAATATTAATAAAATCAAAAAAGTTATACATATGTAATTTATTGATATCTATATCTTTAAAATGCGCAATCTGATTGCCATGATAAATAATAAAAATACCCAAAAATATACTTATGGCAGCTATAAAGTAGCCAATTAGTATTTCAAAATGTGTTTTAATCCAGTTCATAATTCCACCTCTCTACCATTATATGAAAATACTTATTAAATGTCTTTTAAATCATAAAAAATCATCCTTAAGTATGAGAATGTTTAACCTATTTAATTCAGGGAATAAATAAAACATAACAAGTATAGGAGGTAGTTAGTATGACTGACAAATACGAAGAAATTAAAGAAGCTGCTGAAGAAGCAAAAGAAAATAATGATAAGCAAGAGCAAGA
This sequence comes from Macrococcus epidermidis, assembly GCF_003259695.1. Lineage (GTDB taxonomy): Bacteria > Bacillota > Bacilli > Staphylococcales > Staphylococcaceae > Macrococcoides > Macrococcoides epidermidis. The sequence continues at coordinate 464,055 of NZ_PZJH01000001.1, read as the reverse complement.
GAATGAAAATGGTGGCAACGAGCAAACAAAAGAAGATATCCAAAAAACATTTGAATAATAAATAAAGTCGCCAAATTGGCGACTTTTTTAAATACCTTTATTACCAATATCTGTTCGATAAAACAATCCATCGCTTTTAATATTTTCAACAAGTTTATAGCTATTTGACTGAGCCTCTGCTAAATCATGACCTTCTCCTAGAGCAATCATTACTCTGCCTCCTGTAGTGACCCATTCACCGTCTACTTGTTTTAAAGCCGATACAATATAATCTTGCTGATAATCATATCCTTTAACAACCGTTCCCTTATCATAATTACCCGGGTATCCCTTTGACGCAAGAACTACACCACATATCGTCTTATTTCTCCATACTAAATCAAGAGGTTGTTTTTGATCAACCGCTTCAATCAAATCAATGAAATCTGTTTCTAATCGGCGTAATAAAACTTGTGCTTCAGGGTCACCAAACCTTGCATTAAATTCAATGACTTTCGGACCTTCTGCAGTTACAATAGCACCAACATAAAGTATTCCGAAATAATTGAGTCCTTCTTTATGCATCGCTTCAACGATAGGATAAACAATTTCATTATTTGTGCGTTCGATTATTTCATCACTAATATGACTTACAGGGCAGTATGCACCCATGCCTCCTGTATTTGGTCCGTTATCACCATCATATGCACGTTTATGATCCTGAGCTATCGTATCAAACGGAATACAGAAATCATCGTTTACAAATACCATCAGTGAAAATTCCTCACCTTCAAGGTACTCTTCAAAGACAACTTTAGCATCCTTTTCTGTATAAAAATCATTAATAGCGTCAAAGGCAGTTTCATCATCCATTGCAACTACTACACCTTTACCAGCTGCTAATCCGTCATATTTAATGACGATTGGTGTTCCTTGTGCTTTCACATAGGCGATTGCTTCTGTTTTATAGTTGATTGTTTTATATTTTGCTGTCGGAATATTATATTTTTCCATTAATACTTTTGCAAAATCTTTTGATCCTTCCATTTGGGCTGCATTTGCATTCGGACCAAACGTCTTGATACCTGCTTCTGTTAAACGATCACTTAATCCATCAATTAATGGTTGTTCCGGACCTACAACGACTAAATCAATTTGATTGTCTTTTGCAAACTTCACAATTGCATCATGGTCATTTTCTGCGATATCAATGACTTTAGCTTCTTTTGCCATCGCTTCATTGCCTCGAATTACATATACCTCATCTACGCGTTCAGATTGACCAACCTTACGCGCTAAAGCATGTTCTCTACCACCAGAACCAATAACTAATACTTTCATAACTGCCTCCTAGTGTTTAAAATGACGAACGTCTGTCATAACCATTGTGATACCGAATTCATTTGCTTTATCGATTGAATCCTGATCTTTAATTGATCCTCCTGGCTGAACGATACATTTAATACCGGCAGCATGTGCTGTTTCAACAGTATCACTCATCGGGAAGAATCCGTCACTTGCCATGACTACATTATCATTTATTTCAATTGCACGTTCAATGGCAATCTTAGCTGAACCAACGCGGTTCATTTGACCAGCACCGATACCGACAGTTTGTTTTTCATTCGCTAAAACAATGGCATTCGATTTCACACTTTTTACTACTTTCCAGCCTAATTCGATCGCTTTCCATTGTGCTTCTGTAGGTTGTGTATTTGTTACAACACGCATGTCTTCTTTTTTAACGTTTAATAAATCTTTATCTTGTACTAAATATCCGCCAGAAACAGAAACAAATTCTTTTTCTTTATCTTCAATCGTCATATCAATTTCAAGTAAACGTAAATTTTTCTTTTGCGTAAGCACTGCTAAAGCTTCGTTGCTAAAGCTTGGTGCAATAATAACTTCTAAGAATATTGAATGCATAATTTCAGCAGTTGCTTTATCAACTTCACGGTTCACTGCAACAATACCCCCAAAGATACTTTGTGCATCCGCATCATAAGCATTTTGGAAAGCCTCCTGAATTGTACTGCCCGTTCCAACACCACAAGGATTCATATGTTTTACAGCCACTGCTGCAGGCATATCAAACTGTTTCGCTAAGAAAAGGGTAGCATCTGCATCTTTAATATTGTTAAAGCTTAGCGGCTTACCATGCAATTGTTTCGCACCTGCTAATGTATTATTTGCGTCACTCGTTTTTATGAATTCAGCCGCTTGATGAGGGTTCTCACCATAACGTAATGATTCTTTATTATTGCTAAAGAAGTTTACTATCGCTTCGTCATATTTATTTGTGTGAGAAAATACTTTTACCATTAATGATTTACGGAATTCGTAATCAACCGCATCTGCTTTAATTTTTTCAATTATTGTATTGTAATCTGACGGATCAACTACTGTAATAACATGTTTAAAGTTTTTAGCAGAAGAACGTAACATTGTTGGTCCACCAATATCGATATTTTCAATTGCATCCGCTTCAGTAACATCTGGTTTAGCTACCGTGGCTTCGAACGGATAAAGGTTTACTGCAACAAGGTCTATTGGGGCAATGTTATGGGCTTTTAATGCTGCAACATGTTCGCTATTATCACGATCCGCTAAAATACCACCATGAATTTTAGGATGTAATGTTTTTACTCTTCCATCCATAATTTCAGGAAAGTTAGTTAATTCGCTCACTGATTTTACGGGTATATTATTTTCTTCTAAAGTTTTTTTAGTTCCACCAGTAGAATATACTTCATAGTCATTTGCTACTAAATTTTGTGCAAATTCAATAATGCCAGTTTTGTCAGATACACTTAATAATGCTTTTTTCATTGTCGACTCCTTATTGAATCAATTTTTTTATTACTCTAGGGTACAATTCATATTCAAGATTTTGTACACGCAATTGTAAAGTAGCTTCGGTATCGTCTTCGTAAATCGGACAACTCATCTGATCTATAATCTTTCCAGTATCCATTCCCATATCGACATAATGCACTGTTGCACCTGTCACTTTAACACCGTATTGCAAAGCTTGTCCAACTGCATTCTTGCCCGGAAAACTCGGCAAAAGTGAAGGATGAATATTGAGTATTTTTCCTTCATAAACATCCAGCAAAGTTTCCCCAACAAGTTTCATATATCCAGCAAGAATTATCCATTCTACTTTATCTTTTTGAAGTTGTTCTAATATAGCTTTTTCGTAAGCAATTTTATTGTCATATTGTGCAAGCTCAAAGATTTGAATAGGGGTTCTAAATCTTCTTGCGCGTTCTATAGCAAAAGCTTCTCTTTTGTCAGTATATAGTCCAACTACTTCAATATCTGTTAAATAGTCTGCCTGAATATTTTCCATAATCTTTTCATAGTTAGAACCATTACCAGATGCAAAAATTGCAACTTTCTTCATGTTATACCCCCGTGATTTCTATCTCTTTATCACCTGAGACAACTTTACCAATCGTATAAATTTCTTCATTGAATTGAGATTGAATAATTGATTGAATTTTTTCAACTTCACTTTCATTCACGATAAAGATGAAACCAATACCCATATTAAAAATATTATACATTTCTAAAGCATCGATTTGACCTTTTTCCTGTAATAAATCAAAGATCGGTAATTTAGGTATTGAAGTAACATCGATTTCCGGATAAAAGCCAGCAGGAAATACACGTGGAATATTTTCGATAAAACCTCCACCAGTAACATGACACATGCCATTTACTTTTGCATTTTCTAATACTGCTTTAGCTGCTTTGACATAAATTCGCGTAGGTTCTAATACTGTGTCTAGAAGGGTTTTACCATCAGCAAACTCAGCATTTAAATCTAAATGATTATCTTTAATAATTTTTCTAACTAAACTATAGCCATTAGAATGAATACCGCTTGATGCTAATCCTAAAATAACATCACCTTCAGCAATTTTTGAACCATCGATGTATTCAGGTTTCTCAACAGCACCAACTGCAAATCCAGCAATATCATAATCTCCAGTGTGATACATATCGCCCATTTCAGCGGTTTCTCCACCGATTAATGCACATTCACTTTGTACACACCCTTCAGCTACACCTTTAACAATTTGTTCAACGATGACTGGGTCTACTTTATTTAATGCTAAATAATCTAAGAAATATAGTGGCATTGCACCTGTCGTTAAAATATCATTAACACACATTGCCACAGCGTCAATACCGATTGTATCGTGTTTGTCAGCATCAATTGCTAATCGTAATTTCGTTCCGACACCATCAGTACCTGAAACAAGTACAGGTTGCTTCATGTTTAACTGTGAAAGATCAAATGCAGCACCAAAGCTACCTAATCCACCAAGTACCTCTTTACGCATCGTCCTATCAACGTGTTTCTTCATTCTTTCTACCGCTTCATACCCAGCGTGAATATCTACTCCAGATTCTTTATAACTCTCAGCCATGGTTAGACTCCCTTCTTCTTTTTCTCTTTGTCTTCAGGTAATAAGTGATCAATAATTTCGATCGGATAATTTCCAGTGAAACAAGCGTTACATTCACCTTTTGAATCGAATTGACTAAACACTTCGTGCATACCTTCAACAGATAAATATGTTAATGAGTCTACTTCTAAAATGTCTTTAATTTCTGCTACACTTTTATCGGATGCGATGAGTTCGGCATGTGTTGAAACATCGATACCGTAATAGCAAGGATGAATAAGTGGCGGAGAAGAAATAGCCATATGTACTTCTTTTGCACCCGCATTTTTTAAAGTCTTCACAATAAACTTACTTGTTGTCCCACGTACGATAGAATCATCGATGACAACGACACGCTTCCCCTCAATGACGTCTCTAACTGGTGAGTGCTTCATACGTACCGCACGTTCACGTAGAGTTTGGTTAGGTGCGATAAATGTACGACCCACATAACGATTCTTAATTAATCCTTGTTCATTCGGAATACCAGATTCAATAGAGAATCCTTTTGCTGCTTGTAAAGAGGAATCAGGAACTCCGATAACGATATCAACCTCTATATTCATCTCTTTTGCAAGTTGTTTCCCTAAAGCTTTACGAACTTCATAAATCGAGTGTTTTCTGAATTCAGAATCAGGTCGAGCAAAATATACATATTCCATTGAACACATATGTGATTCAGTGTTCGTTGTATAAGTATCTTCTACTAAACCGTCATGAGAAAATACAAGTACTTCACCTGGTTCTATATCACGAATGTAATCAGCACCTATTGCTGTAAATGCACATGTTTCACTTGCAACACAATAAGCGCCGTCTACTTTTCCTAACATTAACGGACGTACACCATTACTATCACGTGCCACAAACATTTGATCCGGATGTAAAACTAAAAATGCAAATGCACCTTTAATTTGGTTTAGTGCAGCTTTAAAATTAGCTAATTTATTATTTGATTTCGCCTTTAAAAGTAGATGCCCTAATACTTCAGAATCGCTAGATGTCTGGAAGATTGCACCTTCAGATTCTAGTGCTAATTTAATTTGTTCTGCGTTTGTTAAGTTACCGTTGTGTGCTAAACCGATATCACCTTTAGAATGTTTAAAAATAAACGGCTGCACATTTGACAGTTCAGATGCACCTGTTGTTGCATATCGAACATGTCCAATCGCATGATTAAAATCACTTAATGAACTTAGTTTAACTTGACTGATCGCCTCTGGTAATAAACCCATACCACGTGCACCGTAAATATTCGACTCGTCAGAACATACAATACCAGCACCTTCCTGCCCACGGTGCTGTAATGAATGTAGTGCCATATACGTGAGGTCAGCGGCATTTGGGTGACCCCAAATACCGAAAACGCCACATTCTTCATTTAGGCCTCTGATGTCATACATGTTTCGATTGCCCCTTTCCAAGACTGACTGATTGTTTCAACACTTTCAGTAATTTCGCCTTGGTTTGTTTTTAATGTAAATGTATCTCCACCAAATGTTCCAATTTCAACTGCATTTTCAGGAACATAACCTTCTTTTGCGATTAAAATATAATTGCCTTGTGTTTCTGCAAATACTTCTGCGTTTGATGCATCCACTCGAGCATCAATTCCTGTATTAAAGTAAGCAGTGATTTGCGCTAATTTAATCGCTAATCCACCTTTACCTACTGCTTGTACGTGTGATAATTTACTTTCAGTAATCGCTTTACGAATTGTTTCTCCACGTTCTACTTCTTCTATTAAATTTATATTTGACGTTACGTGAGATACTTCATTGAATAATAATTTTTCAATCTGTGATCCACCGAAATCTGGTTTAATATCTCCAACTAAGTAAATTTTCTCACCAGCTTGTGGTTTGAAATCGTTTAAATAATTTACATCTTTAATTAATCCAACCATACCTACAACTGGTGTTGGGAAGATTGCATCACCTTTTGTTTCATTATATAAAGATACGTTACCTGATACTACTGGCGTATTAAGTGCAGCACACGCTTCGGCCATACCTTTAGTAGAATCAGCTAATTGCTGATAAATTTCAGGCTTTTCTGGATTACCATAGTTTAAACAATCTGTCATCGCAAGTGGTAAACTACCAACTGCAATTAAGTTGCGGTAGCTTTCCGCTACTACCATTTTTCCGCCTTCATATGGATTATTAAAGACATATCGTGCTTCACCATCAATTGTTGAAGCAATTGCTTTATTTGTGCCTTCCACACGCGTTACACCAGCTGATAAACCTGGTTTAATAATCGTATTTGCACCAACTTGTTGATCATACTGTGAATATGCCCATGTTTTAGACGCAATTGTTGGATGATTTAACAGGCGAGTAAATACATCTTTTGCATCAATGTTGTCATAGTTATGATCAACATCAGCAAATTCAGCTGCTTTACCTTCTAATACGTAAACAGGTGCTTCATCGCTTAACGGTTGAACAGGAATGTCTGCAAAGACTTCACCTTCATATGTTAAAACGAAGCGATCTGTATCTGTAACTTCTCCGATTACTGCTGCGTCTAATTCGTGGTGTTCAAATAAGTCTAAGAATTTTTGTTCCGTACCTTTTTCTACTACTAGTAACATACGTTCTTGTGTTTCTGATAACATCATTTCGTATGGTGAAATACCCGCTTCACGTGTAGGTACTTTCTCTAAATGTAAGTGAATACCGGACTCACCTTTTGCAGCCATTTCTGAACTTGAAGAAGTAAGACCTGCAGCACCCATATCTTGAATACCGACTAATTCTGGATAAGTAATCGCTTCAAGTGTTGCTTCCATTAACTTTTTACCTACGAATGGATCACCAATTTGTACAGATGGACGTTTCGCTTCACTTTCTTCACTTAACTCTTCAGATGCGAATGTCGCGCCGTGAATACCGTCACGACCAGTTTTTAAACCAACATAAATTACAGGGTTGCCAGTACCTTTAGCAGTTCCTTTTTGAATTTTGTCGTGATCAATAATACCAACACACATTGCATTAACAAGTGGGTTACCATCATAGCGAGAATCAAATTCAATTTCACCAGCTACCGTTGGAATTCCGATACAGTTACCGTATCCACCGATACCAGCAACGACACCTGAGAACAATCGTTTATTTTGTTTTTCGGTTAATTCACCGAAACGTAATGCATTTAATAATTGGATTGGACGTGCTCCGATTGATACGATATCACGAACGATCCCACCAACACCTGTTGCTGCACCTTGGTAAGGCTCGATTGCAGAAGGATGGTTATGAGATTCTACTTTAAATACTACAGCTTGGTTATCACCGATATCAACGACCCCAGCACCTTCACCAGGACCCATTAATACGCGTTCACCAGTTACAGGGAATTGTTTCAAGAAAGGTTTAGAATGTTTATATGAACAATGTTCACTCCACATTACAGAAAAAATTCCGATTTCAGTGTAGTTTGGCTTACGCCCTAATATTTCTACTACTTTATCGTATTCTGTATCTGTTAGGCCCATTTCTGCATATAACTTATTATCTTTAATCTCTTGTTCATTTGGCTCTAAAAATTTAACCATTCTTATTTCCCCCAACTTTCTAAAATTGATTGGAATAACTTCACGCCATCATCTGTACCTAATAATGATTCCATTGCACGCTCTGGGTGAGGCATCATGCCGCATACGTTACCTTCTTTATTCACAATGCCAGCAATATCTTCAATAGAACCATTTGGATTGTTTTTATAAGTTAAGATAATCTGATTGTTGTCCTGTAATTCTTTTAACGTTTCAGGTGAGCAATAATAATTACCTTCACCGTGTGCGATAGGATAGATGACTGTTTCGTCTTTATCATATTGATGCGTAAATTTCGTCTCATTATTAACAATAGTTAATAATTCATTTTGACAAATAAACTTATGACTTGTATTATGCATTAAAGCACCAGGTAATAATCCAATCTCCGTTAAAATTTGAAACCCATTACAAACACCTAATACAGGACGACCTTCTTCTGCTAAACGCTTAACTTCAGGAACAATCGGAGCAACGCGAGCCATCGCGCCACAACGTAAATAATCACCAAATGAAAATCCACCAGGAATTAATACACCGTCAAATCCTTCTAATGAAGTTTTTCTATAATCAACATATTCCGCTTCAAAGCCTGTGTTAAGAGCTGCATTGAACATATCTCTATCACAGTTAGAACCAGGAAATTCAATAACAGCAAATTTCATTATTTTGTCTCCTCATCTTCAATAATTTTGTAGCTGTACTCCTCGATAACTGTGTTTGCAAACAATTTTTCACTTAATGTATTTACAACATTCGCTACTGCCTGCTCACTTGCTTCGTCAACCGTCATATATAATACTTTTCCAACGCGAATGTCATCAACCTGTTTATATCCTAAATCGTGTACTGCACGTGTTAAAGCTTGGCCTTGAGTATCTAATACCTGTGGTTGTAAAGTGATGTGTAATTCAATTTTAGTCATGATTATAATGCCTCCAGTTTATTATAAAATTTAGTATATGTTTCAATTAGTGATCCAGTATCATTGCGGTAAACATCTTTATCGAAGTTCTCATTTGTTTCTTTATCCCAAATACGACAAGTATCCGGTGAAATTTCATCAGCTAACAATATATTGCCAACGCTATCTTTACCAAATTCAATTTTAAAATCAATAAGTTTTAAATTCATTTCATCCATTATCTTAATTAATGTTTCATTTACGATTAATGCCTGACGTTTTAATTCAGCGATATCTGCGTCATTTGCTAGACCTAATAACTTAACATGGTCATCGGAGATAAAAGGATCATTCAATGCATCTTCTTTGTAGTAGAATTCAACGAGCGGTTTTTCAAATGCCTGACCATTTTCAAAGCCCAGTCTTTTTACAATTGATCCTGCAGCAAAATTTCTTACAACAACTTCTAACGGAATAATCGTTACTTTCTTCACGAGTTGCTCCGTGTCACTCATACGTTCAATAAAATGACTATCAACGCCTTCTTTTGCTAATCTTTCAAAGAAATAACTCGTAATTAAGTTATTTAAGCGCCCTTTTCCTTCCATCTTATCTTTCTTTGCACCATTACCAGCTGTTACTTCATCTTTATATTTAATACGATAAATATTACTATCATCAGTATTGAATACGCGTTTAGCTTTACCTTCATAAATTAATGTCATGACATCATCTCCTCATATATAGGATAATACGTATCCTCTTTATCGTCTAATAAAAGGGTAATATGTCCCATTTTACGATTTTCTTTTCTCACTTCTTTGCCATACACATGAACATGCCATTCCGGATGATTATGGAAATAATGCTCCATAGCATCTAAATCTTGTCCTAATAAGTTATACATCACAGCTTTTTCGTGTAGTCTGATTTGTTTAGGTAATGTATAGCCAATTACTGATAGGATATGTGTATCAAACTGTGAATAATCACATGCTTCTATAGAATAATGACCTGAATTATGAGGTCTTGGCGCAATTTCGTTAACGTATAATTCACCAGTCTTATCAATAAAGAATTCAACAGTAAATGTACCAACAAAGTGAATTTTAGAGATAATTTTTTCAACTTCTGCAACTGCTGCATCTTTATATGCATGTTCCTTTTCAACTGTTGTCTTAAAAAGAATTTGATTACGATGAATATTTTCCTGTACAGGAAAATAAACAATTTCCCCTTGTATGTTTCGTGATGCCGTTATAGAAATCTCTCTATCAAGTTCGATCATTTTTTCAGCAACAAGTACTGCATCTTCTACCATTTTATATGCTTCATCCAGCTCAGCATCACTCTTTAATACAAGCTGACCTTTACCATCATATCCACCAAATACAGTTTTCAATACAATCGGATAGTCAAGATCGGCTATCGCAATATCAAGAGAAGCTTTAGAATCAACTTTATAGTATGGTACAACTTTAGCACCGCTTGATGCGATTGCTTCTTTTTCAGAAAGACGATTTTGCAAAATGCCAACAGTTTCATATCCTTGGGGAACATTGTTTTCACTACAGATTTCTTTTAATGTTTCTGCATTGATATTTTCAAATTCATATGTGATTACATCACTAACGTTGCTTAACGCTTTCAAACCTTTTAAATCATTGTAAGGTGATTCAATAAATTGATGTGCAACAAATCTTGCTGGACATGTTGGATCTGGATCTAAAATATTCACTTTAAATCCCATTCTCTGAGCGGACTGTGCCATCATCTTTCCAAGCTGTCCACCGCCAATGATTCCAATCGACTGACCAATTTTAAACTTATTTAAGGTCATGCTGCATCGCCTCAACTTTCTCTACTAATGAAGCTTCATATCGATCTAACTGCTCAATTAGCTTTGCATCTTTTAAGCTCAATATTCGCGCAGCTAGTATACCAGCATTTTTAGCACCCGCTTTACCGATAGCTGTTGTTGCTACAGGAATTCCACCCGGCATTTGTACGATAGAAAGTAATGAATCCATTCCTTTTAACGTCTTCGTTTCGATTGGCACACCAATCACCGGAACAGTAGTCATAGAAGCTACCATACCTGGCAAGTGAGCAGCACCTCCAGCACCAGCGATAATAATATCGATTTCATTATTACGTGCATTCTTTGCAAATTCAACCATTTCTAATGGGGTTCTATGCGCCGAAACAACTTGTTTAATATAAGAAATATCAAAATATTCTAACATTTCGCAAGCTTCCTTCATTGTAGACCAGTCAGAAGAGGATCCCATAATTACTGCTACCTTCACCTTTTATCACCCTTTATGAATTATTTGATAAACGCTTTAAATTAAGTGTATATTACTTATATAGCATAACAATTAGGGTTTGATTTTTCAATGTAAATTACGAACAATTACAAACTTTTTTATGAAAATATTAATATTCGTTCGTATTTTTGATTGTTTTTTTGCTATAATAAACTTAATCGTTCGAAAAAAAGATGGAGGGATTTTTTCATGACAGCAAAAGTGTTAGATGGTAAACAAATTGCGGTAGATTATCGCGCAGGATTAGCAAAAGAAGTAGAAGCGTTAAAAGCACAAGGCGTTACACCAAATTTAACAGTAATCCTTGTAGGAAATGATGGTGCAAGTCAAAGTTATGTAAATAACAAGAAAAAATCAGCAGAAAAAATTGGAATGTCATCTGAAATTATTCACTTAGATGAAACGACAACAGAAGAAACTTTATTAAACGAAATTGAAAAATTGAATAATGATGCAAATGTTCATGGTATTTTAGTACAAGTGCCACTACCTAAGCAAATTGATGAAACAAAAGTATTAGAAAAAATTGCACCAGAAAAAGACGTTGATGGATTTAATCCAATCAATATAGGTCGCTTGTATGCAGGTGTTGAAACATATATTCCATGTACGCCACTTGGCATCATGGAGATCTTAAAAAATGCTGATATGGATTTAGAAGGCAAAGACGTTGCAGTAATTGGACGTAGCCATATTGTAGGACAACCTGTTTCTAAATTATTAACTGATGCAAACGCAACGGTAACATTATTACACTCTCGTAGTAAGAATATGAAAGATGTATTAAAACGTTCTGACGTTATTGTTTCAGCGGTTGGTAAGCCTGGATTGGTTACTAAAGAAGATGTTAAGCCAGGAGCTGTTGTAGTAGATGTTGGTAACACTGTAGTAGATGGTAAATTAACAGGCGACGTGAAATATGATGAAGTAAGTGAAGTAGCCAGTGCAATTACACCAGTACCAGGTGGTGTTGGTCCATTAACAATTACAATGGTATTAAACAATACATTATTAGCAGCAAAACGCAGTATGAAGTAAATATAGACAAAAAAACTGGTACAAATGTACCAGTTTTTTATATTGTTATACTCATTTTTGGACCAAATGGTTCAAAGTGAACTTGGCTACGATCAATATTCATTTCATTGAATACTTCTAACATCGCTTCCATGAAAGCAACAGATCCACACATATAAATTTCCTCATTACCATTTATAATATCCGTTAATTTTGCTTTATTTAAACGACCAACAGATTCTGAATAATTGAAGAAAAATTGAACATTTTCTTTATTATGAAATTTCTTTATTTCTGCTTTAAATGGCACAGCGTCTCTATTATAAGCAGAATGTATGAATTTAATATTACGCCCTTTTTTATCTTCATCTTCTAGCATTGCCATAATTGGTGTCATACCTACACCACCACTGATTAATACGATATCTTTCTCTTGCGGTGCATCTACAGTAAACTCTCCTGCCGGTGCTGATAATAATAATTCATCTCCAACTTTTACATTATCATGTAAGTAATTAGAAACCATTCCTTTTTCACTGCCTGCTACATCACGTTTCACTGCAAATTTAATCCCTTTAGTAGAATCTACTGAACAAATTGAATAATGGCGTAATGCATCATTTTCTTCGTTTTCAGGATGTACTTTAACTGTAATATATTGTCCAGCTTTAATCGGTTGAACTTTAATATCATCAGAAATAACAGTATATGATTTAATTTCTGCACTTTCTTCTTTAATATCAATAACTTTAAACGGTTTAAAATCATGCCATTCTTCTTCTTCATATAACGCTTTTTCCATTTGAATAAAGACATCAGCGATAACGCCATATGTTTTCGTCCATGCATCAATAATTTCTGGTGTCGCTGCATCTCCTAATACATGACCAATCGCCCAAATTAAATTCTCTCCAACGATTGGATAATGTTCTTCTTTAATTTGTAAAGCTCTATGTTTATGTGCTATTTGATTAACATTTGGAATAATGGCTTCTAAATGATCAATATGTTTTGCTGCTGCAATTACTGTTTGAGCTAATGCAGTCTGTTGTCGGCCTAATTTTTGATTTGTTTTATTGAAAATATTCAGTAATTCCGGATGTTCTTCAAACATATGTTTATAAAATGCTGTAGTAATTGCGTCACCATGCTCTTCTAAAACCGGAATCGTTGCCTTGATAATACTTTTTGTTTCTTCTGTTAACATTTTTCTTCCCCCTAAAAGTAGTATTTAAAATATATCTTTAAAACACATCTATAATGTTACATCTATAAAGAGAAAAACTCAACCATAATCCTTTAATAATATTCATAAATTAGTAAAATATTAATTTTTTATTTGATAAAAAAAAGACTATAATAATGGTATGAGGAGAGGATTAACATGAAGCTTACTTTATACTCAGACTATTCTTTACGAGTACTCATGTTTCTGGCGAGATCTGAGCAACGTACACAAATAGATGAAATTGCAAAATTTTATAATATCTCTAAAAATCATTTAACTAAAGTTGTAAATAATTTAGGTACTTTAGGTTATATCGAAACTACCCGTGGTCGTTGTGGTGGTATTACGCTTAAGATGGCTCCTGATGAAATCAATATTGGCAAACTTATCAGAAAAACAGAAGAACATTTCAATATTGTTGAATGCTTTGATAGAGAGACGAATACTTGTCCAATTATTGATCATTGCGGTTTGATGAGTGTGTTAGGAGAAGCTTTGTCTGCATATTTAAAAGTGCTTGATCAATATACTTTAAAAGATATACTTGCGAAAAAAACATTTACACTATAAAAAGCACTAGGATTTCTCCTAGTGCTTTCAATATGTTTATAGGTCAATAAATTTATACAAACCTAACCAATATGCCGGAAGAATATACGCTTCACGGAATGCTTGATCTTTACCTGACTGATATTCATTCCATTTAAGTCCATCTTTACTTTTAACACCGACTACTGAAATATCATAGCCATAATCTTTATTTGCACGATCGTATGCAAGTTTCGTACGCGTTGCATGATAATCACTTGTAACTACTAACGCTGACTTTAAATTATGTTCTTTCATTAATTTTAAAGTTTCCGTAGCATTAGTCCAGGTTGATGTAGCCTTCATCTCTTTTATTATAGCCTTACTTGGTACACCCGCTTCTTCTACTGCTTTAACATTATTTAAACCATTTTTATCTTCAATTGCAGGTGAAATCATGACTTTAGGTGCATAGTTTTCTTCATAGAAACGACCTGTTTCAGTATATCGACCACTATCTCCACCATCAATCATTATGATTACATCGCTTTTCTTCGGTTTATCACCATGATCAACATTGTTATAACTCCATATTCCAATTCCCACTGCAATGATTGCTAATAATAATAACACACCGATAATACCAAGCAATTTCTTCTTCATTGATTTGTTCCTCCTGTTATCGATTTAACCATAGTTTTGGATATTGCCATAACTCATGTTCTGCTGATTTTCTACCTTCAGCTGTTTCTAAATAATTCTTACCTTTTAATTTCACAGACTGATGATAAAAGTTAAATAATGGATTAGTTTTCTCAAATGTTGAAACTAAACGTTTCATTTCATAGTCACGCCCAACAAGAATACAATCATCCATATTTTCATTATGCATAATTTCAGCAGCACTTATCGCTGAATCTTTCATAGAAACACTATAATATTCTGGAATGACGCTCGACTTATTAATGCCTACTTCTTTCAGTAATTGTAAACTATTAACATCATCATTGACAATAAAAGGCGTATATATAAGTTTACTTCCTGGATTTTTAACTAATAATTGTTTTGCAGTGCTTAATATCTCTTTATCTTGCTCAGGGTTATAAACCAATACACAATTACTTGATTTTATATGATCATTTATCGCTAGATGTTTGAATTGATGATGAAAGATTGTAAATACTAATGTACTTCCAATATATAAAAGAATGGTAAATATTAATAATAGTCGCCAAAAGTTTTTCATATAAAACCCACTTTCAACAGCTCATTTTTCACTTTATTCAAAAAAAAACTGAAACTTTCATTTCAGTTTTTAATTGGATTTATTTTTGAATAATTTTCTTAATTGAATCGCAAACAAATACAACATCTTCGTCAGTCATTAATGAAGCTGATGGTAAACATAATCCTCTTTCGAATAAATCTTTGGCAACATCTTCATCATGTGTATAATATTTTGTACCTTCAAATACAGGTTGCATATGCAATGGTTTCCATACAGGACGAGATTCAATATTTTCTTCAGCTAATTTAGCAATTAAATCATTAGGTTGAATACCTAATTTAACTGGATCAATCGTTAAAGCTGTTAACCAACGATTTGATTTCGTTTCTGCTAATTCAGGCATTAATTCAATACCATCGATATCGCCAATTTCACGCGCATAAATATCAAAGATTTCACGACGACGATTTACACGATCATCTAAAACTTCCATTTGTCCACGACCAATACCTGCACATACGTTACTTAAACGGTAATTATATCCAACCACGCTATGTTGATAATGAATAGCCTGATCACGAGCTTGTGTAGATAAGAAACGAGCTTTTTTCGTTAATTCATCATCATCTGTCATCAACATACCACCACCACTTGTTGTGATGATTTTGTTGCCATTGAATGAAAAGATTGAGAACTTACCAAAAGATCCTGATTTCTTTCCTTTGTATTCAGCACCTAAACTTTCAGCTGAATCTTCAATTACTGGTACACCGTATTCATCACATAATGCAAGTAATTCATCGAACTTCGCAGGTTGACCATAAAGGTTTACAATCACAACTGCTTTCGGTAATTTACCATTAACTTTCGCTTCTTTTAATGCTTTTTCTAATGCAACAGGAGACATATTCCATGTTTCGCGTTCACTATCGATAAATACAGGCGTTGCTTTTTCGTAGCAAATTGGATTTGCACTTGCAATAAATGTCAGTGAAGAACAGAAGACTGTGTCTCCTTCTTTAATATCTAACAATTTAATTGCTAAGTGAATCGCTGAAGTTCCAGAATTTAAAGCCGCACCTGAATGTCTTCCTACATAATTAGATACTACTTCTTCAAATTTATCTACGTTAGGTCCGAGAGGAGCAACCCAATTTTGATCAAATGCTTCTTTAACATATTTTTGTTCATTTTCACCGATATGTGCAATTGATAAATGTAAACGTTTATTCATTATAATGCCCTCTTTCATTTATTACGATTTTATTTTGTACCAGTAAATGCCGGTACTGTAGCATGCCCATCCTGACTAATATCTGACTGTTTAAATACTTTTACAACTGTTAAGTATATGATGTATAAATCTAGTATAAAACTTTGATGGTCAACATACCATACATCTAAATCAAATTTTTCTTCCCAACTGATGTTATTACGACCATTTACTTGTGCCCACCCAGTAATCCCAGGTCGAACTTCCATACGTCGTTTTTGATGTTCATTATATAATGGTAAATATTGCATCAGTAATGGACGAGGTCCGACTAAGCTAATATCACCTTTTAACACATTTAACAATTGAGGTAATTCATCGATACTGAGTTTACGTAATGTTTTACCGAAATCAGTTAAACGCTCTGCATCAGGTAATAATTCACCTTGTGTATCTCTCTCGTCAGTCATTGTACGAAATTTATAAATCTCAAATGGTTCACCGTTTTTACCAGGACGAGTTTGCTTAAATAATACGGGTGAACCAAGCTTTTTCTTAATCAGCACTGCAGAAGTTACGATAACAGGGCTAAGTAATACAAGTGCTGTCCCACTTACTGCGATATCAAATAGTCTTTTCATTTTCTATCTGCCTCTTTTCGAATTTCTTCATTAATGATATTGATTTGTTCTTTTTCTTTATCACTGATTGTATCAACTGGTTTTACACCACCGATGCCATTAGCAATGCCTATAACGCGTTTAGGAATATGGATTCGATCAACGATTACATCTCCCTCTTTTCCAATAATACCACCAGATACGATATGGATACCATTAAAATCCTTTTCACCTTTAATATCAGTAAAGAAATTAGAATTATAAGATTGATCTATACCATTTAGTAGGTCATTTGAAATTCGTACGTCTAAACGTAACACATTGATATCTTTTAAATGTGCATTTTTAATAAATCCTTTAGAGAAATTGCCGATGCCTCCGTCGATTGCAAGCGCACCATTTTTAAGGTATGGAATATATGAATCATCAATTACTTCAACTGCAGAAACCATCGAGCATAATACATCTATAGATTCTTCGTTCCATGCTTTAATTTTTTTACTATATTTTGGTAACATTTGATTTATCATCGTTACAAAGTTATCGACCTTTTCTTTATTACGTCCGTGTAAGAAGACATTATAGTTACGTTCTGTTAAACGTATAGCAAGTTTAATACCTATATTTCCTGTACCAACAATTAATACATTTGAATTCTTATCTTTAATTGTTTTGTAGATTAAAATATCTGCCGCTTCCATAGCTAAATCGTTAGGCTTCATTTCACGTAAACGACTTATTTGTATATTCTCTTGTGCAATCGTAATAAAATCTATATCTTGTTTTCTTTCAACATCTACATAAATATATTTTGCAGTACCATCAAAGATTTGAATTACTTCTGTCGCTATCGCTGGATTAGCGATTGAGAAACTCATACATTTCTGACCATTAATATATTTATCAGGTAATCTAAGAAAATCGGAACGATGATTAGAAGTTGTCGCTAGAACAATTGAATCATAACTTTGCGTTTTAAACTCTTCTCTTAATTTTAAGAAATCCATAGGTCACCTCATCTTCTGTTTACAAACTGACTTTTATTTTTCCAAATTTCATGTTTTTCATCTATTTTTTTGCCCCAATTTTTCATATAGAAAATTTTTGCAAATACGAGCAAGATAAATAAGTAGCCTGAAATTCTAAGACGTGAACCTGTACCTAGATTATCATTTGTTATTCCAATAAATAAAAACCAGATTAAACTTTGTGTTAATAACATTTTATCGATATATTCTAATGATTTTCTATTTTTATATATATAAAAGAAAATAATTGTCATAGGAATTGATTCTGTTAAGAATAATACAAGTGTACTAAAACCACGTACTTGAAAAGGTAATGGTCCTAATGCATTACTGATAAGACTATAAACATAACTGAATAAAAAGAAAATGTAATTCGGTTGATCCAGTGAAATATTCAACTGACTTGCACCAGCATACAGTTCTTGTCCGTTTTTACGATAATTTAAGGCATCAGCTAAGCTTAGACCTACAAAAGGAATTTCAAAGTCTTTTAACACAGTATAGTAAATTCCAAGTAATACAAGAACAGTGATCACTACAAGTCCAGTATTTGTAGATTTATTTTTGCGATTAAAGAAGATAAATAATCCTGCCGCACCTAAAAATGAGGCTGCCGCATAATCTCTATAACTAAATAATAGAAACATAGATAACAATATAGGTATTATTAATAAAACTTTTGCAATACTATTTGATTTTAGAAAAATAGCAAATAACCAAACCGTTAACAAGAAGAAATCAAATATCCAAATATCACGGATAATGGAAATGGTTGAAACATAGACGAAACTAATAAATAGTAACATCATCCCTAAAAACAAACTATAAAGATTCATTGCATGTCGATTACCAACTAATGTACGTATTAATAAATACGAAACAATCGCAAACAGTATAACACCTAAAAAGTTAAACATCTTTAAGTAAAATACATATTCTGTATTAAAGAGCTTTAAAACATAGCCTAATACAAGAACATGCACTGAAGTAAGAATGGCATTACCACCATTCTTAATTTCAAGTGCATTTTCTAAATAGAATACTCCATCATCACTACCACCTAAAATGGGGATAGCGAGACCATGGTATCCAGTAGCTAAGCTCACATAATACAAGGCGATGGTTATTAAAAACATTATTGTAATAAACGCTGTAAAAATTACAGCAGTTCGTATTTGACTTTTTTCCATTGCTTGTACTCCTACTCACTTATTTTGTTCGGTTATAATTAAAACTTCTTATTTGCTTCACCGATCACAAGTGCCTTAACATCATCATCAGACATTGACATTAATCGATCAATATCTGCCATTAACGCATCATAGTCTTTAGGTACTGCACGACCAACATAAATTTTTTCATGAACTTGATCTTCAGAAACCTCATTTTCATTCAATAATTCTTCGTACATTTTTTCACCAGGTCTTAATCCAGTGAATTCAATACCAATATCTTCAATTGAATAACCCGCAAGTTCAATAACATTTTTTGCTAAATCGACGATTTTAACTGGTTCTCCCATATCAAGTACAAACACTTCCCCACCATCAGCTAGTACTCCTGCCTGTATAACGAGTCTACTTGCTTCTGGAATCGTCATGAAATATCTTGTGATATCAGGATGTGTGACTGTTACAGGACCACCATTTTCAATTTGCTTTTTAAATAATGGAATTACTGATCCACGACTACCTAAAACATTACCAAAACGAACAGCAACAAATTTAGTTTCAGATCGTTTGTCTAAATTTTGTACAACCATTTCTGCCCAACGTTTCGTTGCACCCATGATATTTGGCGGATTAACTGCTTTATCAGTTGACACCATTACAAATGTTTTAACGCCAAATGCATCACTCGCTTCAGCAATATTTTTTGTGCCAAAAATATTATTTTTAATCGCTTCTTTAGGATTAGCTTCCATTAATGGTACATGTTTATGTGCTGCAGCATGGAAAACGATGTCTGGACGATATTTCTCAACAATTTTAAACATTCTGTCACGATCCTGAATATCGGCAATAACAGGTACAAAATTAATGTGTCCATCCTTAAAACGATTCTTCATTTCCATTGTGATGTTATATATACTATTCTCACCATGACCTACTAATAACACACGTTTCGGACCAAAGCTAGAAGCTTGTCTAACGATTTCAGAACCAATAGAGCCTCCAGCGCCAGTAATTAATATTGTTTTATTATTAATTTCATCTCGAATACCATCTGAATCTAATTTAACAGGATCTCGACCGAGTAAATCTTCTAAATCAATATTTTTAAGATGGGCAACTTCTTTTTTTCCTGTTAATACATCATCAATATTAGGCATTATTTGAACTTTAACGCCTGACTCAATACATATATCATAAAGTTCTTTTAATTTATATTGAGTCAACGATGGAATCGCTAGAATTACTTTATCAATATTATATTTATCGATCGAAGCACGTAAATCATTTCGAGAACCCATCACTTTAACACCGTTAATGACTTGCTTATATTTGTTAACATCATCATCTAAAAATACTACCGGCTTCATTTTCATAGAAGGTACATTTTCCATTTGGCGTGCGAGTGTTGTACCGCCTCGACCAGCACCAAATATTAATACACGTTCAAATTCTTCAGTATTCTCATTATTCTTTTTGAAAACTCTAAAGAAAATACGTGTTGCTCCAATAAAGACGATAAGGCATAACCAAATGATGATTACTGCACCAAAGATAATGTTGTTCGTTTCTTTCATCAAAGTTAAAACTAAATATGTTAATACTGTACCGACAAATACTGCTAATGTTACGGCATAAACAATAGATAATAATTCTTTAACACTTGCGTAAATCCATAATCTATTAAATAAATTAAATAAAAAGGCAAATAAGAGATAGGCTAATAATATCGATACAGCTGTTACTACAAAGTATATATTCGGCTCAGGAGTCGATCCTTTAATAATTAACCAGGCAAGAAATACTGAGCCAATTACTATTAAGGTATCGATTAAGACGAGTAGTAACGTTTTGAAATTCTTATGCATACAAAAAATCCTCTCTATAACTAATTATTGATAAACGTAATATTTATCTGTGTCATACTCGTCATTATTAAATACTATACCTAATAATTTAGAGTTTTCACTTACAGTTAATAAATCACGCGCTTCTTTAACATTGGATTTATTATTTTCTTGTTTATCAATAACTAATACCATGCCATCTACTTTTGCGGAAATAATTTGTGAATCAGTTACAGATAAAACTGGAGGACTGTCAAAGATTATTAAATCATAGTATGTGCATAATTCATCAAGCATTATGTCTAAATTTTTTGAGTTTAATAACTCAGAAGGATTTGGTGGGACAGGCCCAGCTGACATAATATCTAAGTTTTCTACTTCAGTTGGTTGAATAGTTTGTTTCAATGTGCTTTGTTCTGTGAGATATGTCGACAGACCAACAGCATTTTTTACTCCAAACGTATTATGAACAGTCGGTTTTCGCATATCTGCATCAATGAATAAAACCTTTGTATTATTTTGCGCAAATACACAGGCAAGATTTGCTGAAACTGTTGACTTACCCTCTTGTTGTACAGAAGATGTTACAAGTAACTTTTGTAATTGGCTACCTGGTGTCGAAAATGAAATGTTTGTTCGTAAAGTTCTGAATTGCTCTGACACAGGCGATTTAGGATCTTCTAAAGTGATTAATTTTCTAGCTTTTTCCGTTCTATTTTTTATCTTACTTTTACTTTTCTTGAACATAATAAAACTCCTTTGTCATTCAATGATTATTTGATATATGGAATGTTACCGATTACTGAAACGCCAATTTCACGTTCAACTTGCTCTGAAGTTTTAAGAGATACATCCATTAAAGCTTTAGCTAAAACATAGAATAGACTTAATAACAGACCTAAAGCTGCACCAATACCGATATTGATTAAAGGCGTAGGTTCAACTGGTTTTGCATTGCGGATAACACGTGCTTTAGAAGCAACTTTTAAGTTGTTTAAATCTAATGAGTTTTTTTCTACCATTGTCTTCGTAATTTCGTTTGCAATATCTACAGCACGTTTTTGTGAAGGGTTCTCAACTGTAATCGTTAATAATGTCGAGTTTTGAACAGCTGTTGCATCGATATCTTTTGCTAAATCTTCTGGTAATACATTAAGATTCAACTTATCTATTACCGGTAAAAGTGTGTCTGGTAATTTTGCGATACTTGCATATGTAGTAATAGATTGTAAGTTCGTTTGTAAATCTACAGCATCATTACTCTTGCTTGTACGCGTTTCTTGATTTACAAGTAAAGTAGCTTCTGACTTGTACACTGGTGTTAGTAAAAAATAAGAAATTGCTGCAGCGAGTAAAGCAAATAAAATCGTAACACCTAGAATAAATTTCCAACCTTTCTTTAATGCCTCAAAAATTTGAGTGAAATTCATGGTATCTTGCATTTTGTTACCTCCAAAAAGTTCTAATTAATTTTATAATCAATTTATTTTACCATAAGAAATTTATGTTTTTACTACATTTTAGAAATTTTGTTTATAAAATGTCTATTTCAAAATGAATTTACAAAAATTTTAAGTGATATTTACAAAAACTTTACAATAAGATATTCGTCGCTAACTATCCAAATTATTTTCAGTTGCATTAGCTACTAATCGATTTAAATATTTATGAGATACGATAAATACAATGATTGCCATTGTAAATTCAGAAATAAGTGTAGCAAATATAGCACCTTCCACTTTAAATATTGGAATTAATATAATATTTGCAATGAGGTTGATAATTGCAATAATCGCATTGATTCTCATCATTTTATATACCATATGTTGCGTAGAAAGTATTGTGCCATTTACCGCAGTAGCAAATTTAAATAATATCGCCAGACTCAATAGTTGAAGATAAAACACTGAATCTAAATATTTTTCTCCAGCCGTGAACAATATTAAGTACTTCGCTGTGAACCATATAAATACTATCCCTACTACACCAAGTAAAAATAATATAATCGAGCTTCTTTGATTAAACCTTTTTAGCTGAACTGGATCATGGGTTGCCCAGACATGTATTCGTGTATAAAAAATACGTCTAAATATTAAATCAGGAAACATAAATGCAAGTTGAATTATTGCAAATGCAGCATTGTATTCACCTACTGCTACTTTTCCAACTAAAAATGATAATAATAATACATTACTTTGATAATAAATAAAATAAAATATACCTATCAAACCGAAAGGATAAGTTTCTTTAAATGTTTCTAAAACTGTAGCATCTTCAGGAATCTTGGCATCTTGTAATACAGGCACTTTTATTTCGCGAGTATATAACTTTCTAACAACACGCCAAAAAGGAAAAATAGCAAGTATAGATAGAATTACAATATACCATCCTAATGCAATAATATCTTTGAATGTTAATACTGCTAGTACGGCTGCAAAAAAGCGTACAAAGTATAATAAGAAGTTGCTTAATGAAACAGCTTTAAAATTTTCTTCAATTTGGTTGATTGAATTGTTTATGGCATATATACCTTGCAAGAAAATATTCGGTACAATTAATAATAGAAAGTATTTTGTTTCAAAATCATACATTGGTGAGAATACAACTATTAAAAGTATTAACAAGGTGATCGTAAAGCTAATGGTAAATAATGAAATACATGCATTCACATAACGATATGCTCTTCTACCTTCTACAGCGAAACTTTTAACAATAAAATCTGCTACACCAAAGCCAATTATCACTGATAATATATTAATAAAAGTTAGACCTATACCAAAGATACCGTAATCTTCCTTAGCAAGATTACGTGCAAGGAGAATGTTCATGAGTAACCCCATAATGGCACCCATACCAGTGCCTAAAAACATCCAAACAAAATTCATTTTTTTCATCTAGAAAAAACTCCAATCACGTGCATATTAATTAAGATATGCCTGTTCATAATCCTTCATTACAGAATCTAAAGTGAAAGATTCAACCTTTTCCTTACTTTTATCACCCATATTCTTACGTAGATTATCATCTTTTAATAATTTAACAAATGCATAAGTTAAACTTTCATCATTTCCTTTTTCTACGATATAACCATTTTCATTATCATCTACTAAATCTACTAAACCACGTGTATCAGTTACAACACATGGCAAACCTTGTGCCATACCCTCCATAATACTTTTAGGTAAGCCTTCACGATGACTTAATAATGTCATAACATCAGAAATTTGCAATAAGTTAGGAACATCCCTTCTGAACCCTAAGAAATGTACATCTTTTAAGTGATTGTTAGTTTTATACTGTTCATATAATTCCAGATTTGGGCCAATACCAGCAAATAATAATACAGCTTCTGGTACTGCTTCCTTGATATTATTCCAATTTTGTAAAATAAACATTTGATTTTTATTGTCATTCATTTCAGCAACACAAATAATCACTTTGTCTGATGAAGACAAACCTAATTCAGTTCTCAAATTTAATTTCTCTTCATCTGTTAATTGTGGGTGATCAATTTCAACCCCTACACCTTTAATATGTATTAAATTGTCATTTGAAAACCCTAATCGTTTAGCTGTCACAGTATCTTCATTATTAGTAGTAATTAATAAATCAGTTTTTGCAGCAGTCATTTTTTCTAATGGAAAATACAACAACCAGTTCATCAGCGGCGCATCTTTAAAGAAATGAAATCCATGAGCTGTATAGATTAATTTCCCTTTCATATGGGCCGGTTTTGCTAAACGCGTTAAGAATGCTGCTATAGGTGTATGAACATGAACAATATCAAAATCTTCACTTTTCATCGTTTCTTTTAATATTTGATAACTTTTTAAATTATCTGTAGATAGTGGATTACGATTTATCGGTACTTCAATCGTATGTACACCAATTTGATCTAGCTGTTCTTTATGACCGCCATAATCTTCATTCGCTATAGCATAAACTTCATAACCTTTATCCATTAACATTTTCATATACGGCGTATGGAACGCAGTAAAATGACGAAATACATTCGCTGAAAATAATACCTTTTTCATTTTAATCCCTCTTTTATTAATGTTTTATCAATATCGCTACGATTATTTGCCCTTAATTTTTCTGTAGATAGGTAAAACGATACTAAATAATTTAATCGTATTTTTAATACCTATACCACTTATCAATAAATTTATACGTTTCGTTAACTTAGTATATGCATATTGACGCAAATAATCATGAGATTTTAATTCGGCTATTAATTGATTTCGCTCATTTCTATTTAATAGTGCACCATAGATGAAAGCAATAAAATATTTATTCGCTATATTGCACTTCAATTTAAATTCAGTGTTTTCATTCAATTTTATATCATGCTTTTCAAATAAATCATCAACGATTTTTGAAGCATATAGAGGATCAACAATATTTTTGTAACTCATCGTACCCGTAATTTGACCTGCTCGTTGTTGACGGTATTCTAATACCGCTTCATCAAAGTATGCAACTGACTTTGCTAAGGCAAATACAATCGGTGTCCACATCATATCTTCGTAATTCTTATTCCTAATAAAATAAAGTTCATTATCTTTAATAATTTTAGTTTTTACAAAAAATGGCCATGCATACCAACTAAACATCAATTCTTTATCTAAAATCATTTCTAAAACTTGCTTACCAGATAAACCTTTAAAATCTTCTGGCATAAATGGTCTTTTAACACGTTCATGTTTATTATCAAGCATATAAAAGTAATTATAATCAAATAGCACAATATCTGGATGATTATTTTGCTCAATAAAGCTAAAAATATCATCAAAAAATACTTTTGAATAAAAATCATCTGAGTCAAGCATTACAATGTATTCACCCTGTGCTGCGCGAATACCTGTATTTCTAGCAGCAGCTATTCCACCATTAGCCTGACTGATTATTTTAATATTTGAATGATTCTTTTTATAATCTTCTGCAATATGTAATGAATTGTCCGGAGAATCATCATTTACAATAATCATTTCATATAAATTAGGATCGACGTCCTGTTTAAGTATACTTTCTATAGATTCAGGTAAGTATTGTTCAACATTATAAACTGGCATAATTATACTTAATTTCATAAAATGCTCCTTATGTATTCTTTATCACTTTTGCAGGTACACCTACAGCAATTACATTTGACTGAATATCTTTTACGACACTCGCACCACTACCTATAGTGACCCAATCTCCCACACTTATCGTGGGATTCACCACAGCTGAAGCACCGATTTGTGTTCCTTCACCAATTTTGACAGCACCTGTTAAAGTAGCATTTGGAGAAATATGAGCATAATTATTTACAACACAATCATGTTCAACGATTGCCCCACTGTTAATGATCACCTGTTTATTTATTTTTGCATCAGCATTGATTATTGCGCCTGGCATAACTAAAGTACCACTACCTATTTGGGCACTTTTAGAAATAATCGCAAGCGGAGAGAGTAACCGAGCAAACATTTCATCTGTTAAATTTTCTCTTTCAATAATTAATTTACGAACTTTATTATTTCCAATGCCGAAGAAAAGCAATGCGTTTGTTTCTTTTACCATTTCAGAGATGTGATGTGAGTTGCCGTATAACACACCATTCTTTTCAAATCTTTTCTCAAAAGCATCATCAGCGATACCTACTATTGTATAGCCCAAGTGAGCAGCTACTTCCGAAACAACCTTTTTATGTCCGCTATTTCCAATAATGATTAACTTCATTACTTTTGTTTCCTTTTGTGATTTTCATATACTGCTTTAATAAAAGGTATTAATTCAGCTTTATCAAATAATGTATGCCATTCAAAATGACTTAAGTCAGGTGTAACAAAATCGAATTTTTCTAATGCGTCTCGATTTAAATTTGATAAATCACCATTTAATTTGTAAAAACGTGCATTATTTTCTTTCTCAAATTCATTCACCCATTCATAACTTGTCGTTACCACTTTTAAATTTAAAGCGCAATATTCAAGTAATTTCGTGGAAGTTTGTTTGTTAAATGGAAATACATCAGGAATATAATTCATACCATAGCGTGCTTTCGCTGCTGTTAAAGGTAGTTCTTCATATGGTACACGGCCAATGAAATGAACATTCGGCAACTCACCATAATCTTTTTCCAGATTCGGATCAGGTGTTCCGATTAAAATAATTGAAAGGTCACTATTTTTCTTAAACATTTCCAGCATCTTATTGAGTTCTCTTGATGGATCCATCGTACCTATGTATACAAAATCATATTCTTTTTCTACATCATTTTGCAGAAAGTATTGCTTGTTAATCCCCATATCTCTATATATAAATGGTTGATTATCTTTAAAATTAAAAACTTGATGCACCTTTTTATTTTGGAAAATACGACCATCAGGTTTTGCATTTAATAATTTTTTTAGGAAGTCTTTTATTTTAGCATTTTTTCCTACCGTTATCGTGTTATATTCATGAATCAAAGCTTGCTTGTTATTACGTTTACGGTCTAGTCCCATGACTTTCCAGACGATATCGTATTCTTCCGTAATTTGAGCAGCATCTTCTACAACATCAACCAAAAATTCTCCAGATTCATTTAAATAAGAAGCATAAGCACCGATTTCTGGCATATATGCTTTACCTTCATGCAAGATAGCTATTTTTATCACAAGTTAATCCTCCACACATTAGTTTTAAACTTAATTTATTATAGCATTATTTACATAGATATACATCAGAATTCCAATAAAATGGAACTTATGTTATATTGATAGACAAGATATAAAAGGAGGCATATTATGCACAAACAACTTAAAAATCTTTCTATTCTATTTTTGTCATCTACATTATTTCTTACTGCTTGTGGTGGGGATAACGAAGAAGAAAAAGCAATAGAAAAAGCTAAAAAGGAAGCACAAATCGCTAAAGACAAATTAAAAGAAAAAGAAGAAGAATTAAAAGCTGAAAAAGAGAAAAATAGCAAAAACACTTCTACCGAAGAAAAAACAAATGAAACTGTTACTACTGAAACGCCACAAAAAGAAACTAATGATGAACAAACACCGGAAGAAATAAAAACTTCAGTGGCAAATCGTGATGAAGCTATTCAAAATGCCGTATCAACCCGAAATAATGCATTACAAGCTGCTTTATCTGAAAGAAATGCAACGTATCAAAAAGCCGATGCATTATTAAATAGTAGTTCTAATGCAGATGCAGTAAGACAACACGAAGGTATGCGTGCAGAAGCTGACCGTATTTATGAAAATAAAGTAATCGAAATCAATCGTAATTATTATGGTCAAGTGAATGAAGCATATCGCCAATTTAAAGGTCAAATGAATGAAGTAATTAACCAGAACTCATAAAAAACAGAAACAGCGCTGCTGTTTCTGTTTTTTTATGGATTATAAATTTTGGATATTTCCATAGTTGTAGTATTTTACTTCCTTAAATTCATTAGGTACTACGTTTTTCGTATCAAAGATGACTTTATCTTTCATCGCTTTGAAATCTTCATCTTTTAATAATTTAAATTCAGAATGATCACTTAATACTAATACTAATGAACTGCCTTCTAATGCTTTATCGATATCTTTTTCAACCCAATCTAATTGCACATGTGGATCAAATGCAGATACTTCTAAATCTTTTTCAGCTTTAAGCATTTCATAGATGTCAAATGCTGGTGATTCACGAATATCATCAACATCACCTTTGTATGTTAAGCCGAAAACAGTGACTTTGTTACCACCAACTTTAGCTAGTGCTTTTTTAGCATATTCAACTACATATTCTGGCATAGAAACGTTAATATCACGTGATAATTTAATTAATTTAGCAACTTCAGGAGCCTCTGCAATGATAAAGTATGGATCTACTGCTAAACAGTGACCTCCAACGCCAGGACCAGGTGTATGTAAGTTTACACGTGGGTGTTTATTTGCCATAGAAATAACATCATGAACATTAATGTTTAATTTGTTACAAATCTTAGCTAATTCATTAGCTAATGCGATATTTACGTCGCGATAAGTATTTTCCATTAACTTAGACATTTCAGCAGTTTTAGCTTGTGTTTCAATCATTTCACCTTTTACAAAAATACCATATACTTTTTTACCAGCTTCCACACATGCAGGTGTGATACCACCGATAATACGGTTGTTGTATATTAATTCATGCATAATTTGTCCAGGTAATACACGTTCCGGACAGTGAACTAAATAAATATCTTCTCCAATAACAAAACCTTTTGATTCTAAATAAGGTTTTACAAAGTCATCCATTGTACGTGGTGCAATTGTAGATTCAACAATAACTGTATCACCTTTTTTAAGCAATGGTACGATACTTTCTACACCAGCCATTACGATCGAATTATCACAAGATTTGTGCTCGTCATCTTTATTTGGCGTTGGTACAGCAATAATATATACATCAGCTTCTTCAGGTTTAGTTGATGCTCTGAATTTACCACTCGCTATTACTTCATCTAAAGCTTCCTGAAGACCTGGTTCTTCGATATGAATTTGACCACTATTTAATTTATCAACTGCATCTTGTTTAATGTCTACTCCTAATACATCTACCCCATGTTTAGCGAACATAATAGAAGTAGGTAAACCTATGTAGCCTAATCCGATTGTTGTTAATTTCAAAATAAACACCTATCCTTTAGTTTACGCTTTGCGTATATTTTTCATATATTTACTTTTGAAAGAAGTTAAAAAGTTCTATGCGGTAAATATACTTTTCCAAACTTATGTTACATCATTATAGCTATAATTGCTACAATAATCTACTTATATATTTTTTATAAATCTTACATTATTATTTGTAAAATTTATTTTTTATAACCTTAAAATATGTTTATTGATTTTCAAAATTATGGCATATATTTTCGTCTTTTTGAAAATTTATTTTAGATACAATGTCCCCGCTTTAACCCATGACGCCGTAGTTGTTGGTTTGTGGTATAAAATCTCAATTTCATAAAATTGATTTGGTAATAGATGATACCCTTTACTTAAATCGACCGCATCAATAACTTCTTCTTTATTATCATTCAAAATTTTAACACTAATATAATTTTTACCTTTTGGATTGCTATATTTTGAGAAAAGTAAACCTTCTTTTTCTCTCTTGATATCCACTTTGTACTTTAACTTTTGAGTATCCTTTAAATTTACTTTAGGTATTAACACGTACATTTCTTCATCTAAATCAAATTTCATATTTGTTTCATTTAATATTCCACCATGTGCAGCAATCGTTTGTAATATCTCATTACGTTCATGATCATATAAAGTGCCGCTACCATTATCTTCAAAAAAGTTCAGTATTGGCCAATACGTATTGATAAGATCTTTATGGAATAAATTATTCATTCTAATTTCATGTGGTAAATGAAGTAATAAATTTAATGTCTTTCTATCATTTAAATAATTAAAGAAATCCATAACTTTATCTGTCTCTTTTACTAATTGACTATGCCAATTTCCCATTCTTGAATCAATATGGATAATATCTAGTAGTTCAATAAAGTTATCCGTATGAATATTTGTATGTGTTCTTTTTATATAGTCATTCGTCGCATCTACTACTTTATCATAACTTAAATCTTTTAATTGTTTATGATGGATATGTTCATATATATCTTGCATAGATAAATCT
Organism: Macrococcus epidermidis; assembly: GCF_003259695.1. Taxonomy (GTDB): domain Bacteria; phylum Bacillota; class Bacilli; order Staphylococcales; family Staphylococcaceae; genus Macrococcoides; species Macrococcoides epidermidis. The sequence goes on along the minus strand of NZ_PZJH01000001.1, from coordinate 433,288 downwards.
TTATTTAAGAACTCTTTTGGATAATCAAATTTTGCATTTGAAAATATAACACTTCTAAATTGTAATACATCATCCAATTCTTTTTCATATTTCTTTTCAAAAATCTCAGCAATGGGATGATTAAAAGTTGTACCTGTCCATTCGAACATATTTTTTGAATAGACTTGATCAACATCATTTACATTAAACTCAATGAATTCATGATTAATATTGATATTTTTTATTAATCTATTAACAATCATTTTGTCATTTTTATAAATTTGTCGTGCTCTTTTATCTTGAATACCATAGATATCTTTCATATACGTAAATGTGCCTACTTTGTTACCTAATGCTTTGGATAGCGCTAAAGTACATTTCGAATCAATCCCACCTGTAATACCAACTAGTAATTTATTATCACGTTCATTTAAAGCAATATTTAAATTTTTAACATGCTTTTTCATCTCTGATAATATTTCTTGATATCGATGATGATTAAAGTTTGGATTTGGAAAAACCCTTTCCGTTTCATTTCCAATTGATAATTTTAGTGAAGGGACAAGCTTATATACATCTTCATATCTAGAATAATCTAATGCATTAATGCGTTGATATTTTTTCTTTTTATTGAATAAATCACCGATAAGTTTGTCGTGTGAAGATACAACCATTAAGTCCGATGTATAATAAGGAGATCTGAAACCAGCAGCATCTGAAAATAATTCTACCAAACCACCCTTAACTTTGATGATAACAAATGAGCCATTTAACATATTTACATAATGGCTTTTCGCTGATAACTTTTCATTAAAGATTCCTTTCAATATATGATATGTAGAATCATTAGGTTTCATAATATCAATTGCATACCCTAATATATGTACCGCATCTTCATTATAAATATATGATTCGAAAGTTACATCTTCTGAAATATAAAGATGATAATCATTTGTTAAATTTACTTTAATCGGTACATTTTCATTATAAATTTCTTTATCCGTTATAATAAACGCTTTATGTAATTTAAAATTCTCCATTATTTTACTCCTTCCTATTAATCAGAAATGATTTCATGTATGATTCTAGTTAAGAATATTGGAAATTTATATTTCAAATTTTGATGTCCTTCATAATGTTGTAAATCTAATGCATATAATTTTTTTCTTTTAGTCAACATTGACATATACGGTCTTAAATGTTTTATATAATGCAAATCTTGATTCCCTGCATGTAAATAGAGTTTTGTTGATTCATTTAAATCAAGCATTTTTTCTTTAATATCTTTTTGAACCTTTTCAAAATCATCTTCACTTAAAAGAATATTATTTATAATCAGGTTTCTAGCTTTTTCATTTATTTCATTTAAATAGTCAAGTGGAAAATATTGAGGTGCACCTGCAATAATGTAACCTGCTTTTAATTCATTACCTATTAATATTGCACCAGTCCCCCCCTTAGAAGAACCTGCTATCATAGTATTCTCAATTAGAATATTATGTTTTTCCATAATTTCTCGAATTAGATTAACACAATCTTCCAAATAACTTGGCTCACTTTTAGTTCCATAATAATATGTTGGAATGTTTTCTACCTCATCCATAATATAAAGTTTATTACATTTTACGTTTAATAATGTTTTTATATAATTAAACTTAGCATTTTCTTGATAGGCTTCTCTACCACTAAAACCTGAAAGGACAACTATCAAATATGGAGAATTTTGTTCTGGAAGAAACATATATTTAATTTGATGTTGTTTGCCATCAAATTTACTTTCTTTTTCTTCTATTAATTTAGCAACACTCAATTGTTTTACTTTATTAAAAAACTTCATTTAATCATCCTTTGAAAAAAGAGCTAAAGAAATAAATGATTAAACTTATCTTTAGCTCTTAAATATATATTATCTAGCAATTAATATTTCCTCATTATTTATTTTCAATTTAATATGATCACTTGTTAAGTCTAGTTCATCAACCTTAATATCTTTCGACTTAATCAAAGTAACAGTTGAAGTTTCAGTACCATTATCTTTAAACTGCAAATGGTTGGTTAGATTAAATTTACTTGGACCTGTTGCATTAATTGCTTGTATTGGATCTTTATTTCCTTCTACTATTTCTGGTGCATTTCTATAATATGATTCGATAATAATTTTCTCATCATTTCTTGTTAATTCAAAAATATTTTCCGATAGTGATTTAACAGCCACTTCATGATGTAAATTATAGTTCTCTATAAAAGTATGATTATGATTAGAATTTCCTTCGTTAACAATAATAAACATTTCATAATCTTTTAAAAATAATATTGTTCGATATAATGAGGTGCCATCATTGAATCCTCTATTCCTACCCTTAACAATAAAATAATTTTTATGATCAAAGTATTTTTCTATCCAGATTTTCTGAGTATATTTATTATCTTTTTCTTTTTGATAGAACTTATTCTCAAGTTGTAAACTTGAATGTGCTCTAGGTGTAACAATATAACGTCTGATCGGACTTTTAGAGTAATCGAATTTCGCTCCATCTTCAATAAAATCAACACCATTGATACTAAAAGTAATACTTAAATCATCTGAGTGCTTATGTGTGATTGTACTATAGCCACATACAAAAGACATATAAATCTTGTTATTCAAATTTTGTTTTATTACCGCAATACCTGCTTCTTCGTCAACAAAGTTCATATAAATTGGTGTTCTTTCAGGTAAAGAAGTATGTCCTGAATCACCTATTGCTGGTAGTCTTCTATTTGGTTTTAGGAGGATGTTCATATAGTTATCTGCTGCTTCCATATGTTTAACAACATCGTTACCTAAAGTTTTATCATGTGCATTTAAATATTCTTCTATACCTACATACATTCTAAGTACCATATTATGATATTCAGGAGAGTTCTCTAAATGGCCACCTTTATAACTAAAACTTTGCCAAAATGTATCAACGACACGATAAAATCCTTTGTTAAATAATAATTCATCATTCATAACAAATCCGAGCATCATTAATCCTCTATCGACCATAATACCGTGATTATTCTTTCTATAATTAGCATCATCCATTAAATACTCAGCATGTTTATATAACAATTCAAAATATCTATCAGAGTTTACTTGAATCTTTTCCTTGTTTAAACTATATAATAAATGAATCAGAATTTGTGTTCTATTACCCACTGGATGATCATACCAAGTCATATCTGTACTCTTTCCACTTTCAACAAATGACATCCAAGATTCCGTAATTTCTTGTGCTTTAAGTAAGTATTTTTTTTCATCAAATTGATCATATGCTGCTAATAATTGTCCCACTATTCTTAAGCTTTGAAGATACAATTGATAACTTACATGATTTTTGTGATGGATATATGACCAATCAAATTTATCATCAAATTGAATCGGATCAAAACCCGGAAACGGAACAATTGTATTTTCTAATGCTAATTTGGCATATTTTAATGTTGATTTATTATATTTCGCTAATGGCAACACATCTTCTTTCTTTATGCTTCTAAAATGTTGTTGATTTTTTTGATGTGTTAATTCTGCTATAATTTTATTTTCTAATGAATCGATACGATTTAATATTTCTTTGTTATTACTAAACAATAAAATTCCTCCTTTAAGAAATAAAGTTATGAATCATTCTAATCGTTTGTTCTTTTGGTAGTGGATTGTGTCCTTCTTTCGGATGCTTATAGAAATAGAATTCAATATTAATATCTTGAATCCCTTTATATTTAGCAATGTTCTTCATAAAAGGATCAACATGACCTCTCATATCCGATATACATGCTCTATTTTGCATATATAAAATTTTTGGCGTATTTTTATATTTTGAGAAAGCTTGAGTCAGACTTAGTCTATACGCATATTTTTCTTTAATCTCATCTAAATTTAGATTGGGATATATCGTTTCTAACAATTTATTTACTGCAACTTCGTGATAATTTAATACATATGTTTGAGGATTATTCACTATTACTTTCGTTCCTTTTAACAATGTACCTAAGTAGATAGACATATAGCCCCCTGCAGAAGACCCATAAAAAGTAGTTTGTTCTTTTGAATAATTCATTGAATGAATAATTGCTTCTATTATAATAGCCATTTTTTCTAATCCAAATGAATCCATAGAACCTTGGCCCCAACCAATTTTCAATCCATTCCCATGAAGTGTTGGATCATCTATAAATAGACAACTAGCTCTAAAACTTCCTTTCCATGATGATCTTTGAAATAAAGGTGGTTTTTTCTTATTTGGATCAATTGCTCCGTTACTAAAGCATATTAAATTTCCATATTTCTCATTAAACTTTAAATGAAAATAATATTTTTTGTTTTCTAATATCACGCAAAAATCATCATTAAAACCATCTTGAAATTTATAATTTTGCAATGCCTCGAAATTAATCTCTAACATTTATTTCACCCCTTATAATTTACCTCTTTTTTAAGCTGAGCAATTGTTTCATTTAATTCAATATCCTGAGGTCGTTTAATACCATCATACAAGCTATAAATATCTAAAAATCTTGTGATAGCCTGATGTCTTTCTTCCGGTTTAATTCTATCAAACCTAACCATGTACCAACCTTTAACGTAAAAATTAAATCTTTCTGTCATGTAAGCATCTAATAATTTATGCTTTTTTAGGAAAGGGATACGTTCCGTCTCTAATTTGTAATATTTATCAAAGAATTTTGCGCCAATTGTATTCGTAACAGACCCTGATACAGCTGCATAATACATATGAACATATACATTCATCGCTTCCACTTTATTTGAATAAAGCATCAACTCCTGGAAGAACATTGTATCTTGTCCAGCAGCCCCTTCAACCATCCTAATATTATTATTTTCAATAATTGATTTTTTAACAATTAATGCCTGAATACTTTGCGCTCTTAAACCAGAATCTTTCATAAACTGATGCGTATTTTCTATCAACAATTGATTTTGATTATATTTTTTTATCGTTTGTGCAAAGTTGAAATTAGAGCGGCGCACGTTATCTTCTTTCATTATATTACCTACTACTAAATCTAAACTAGAATCACTCATTAATCGTTCAAATAATTTAGCATATCCGTCACCCATCGCCTCATTATCTGGATCTAGATATGTTATGTAAGGTGACGTTGCAAGTTCAATACCTACGTTTCTAGGTCGTGATGCAGAGCCTGATCCTTGCTCAAACGCTTTATAAACAATATGATTTGGGTATCTTCTTCGGATACGATTAATGATTTTTATCGTTTCTTCGTCCGTACTACCATCATTTATAAATACAATTTCCATTTTATTAAAAATACTAGAACGTCTTAAACTTGCAAAGCATTTATCTTCTAGGTAAACGCCATTGTTATGAATAGGAACGATAACACTTAATTTTTTAGATGACTTTGGCACGCGTCTGTTATTTTCAATTTCTATGTCATCAGCTAAATAACCATTGGCTAAAGCCTCTTTTTCTTCAATGTTTTTTAAGCTTGATAATTTAAACATCGTTAGTGTCTCATCAGAGAATTGATTGATCAGGTTATGGACTTCACCATTTCCTTTTTTAGTTACAAAATCAACTTCTACAAACTTAAACGGCGTTAACAAGTCCTCTAAATAATATTCTCCATAAACATTTTGTTTACTCATATATGTTATATAATCATATTCATTTAAATTAATTGTTGAGAGTTCTGATGCATTTACTAATGTTTTATCAACGTATAGCTGACGTTCAAAATTTTCTTTTACCACTTCACTATCTTCTATGTTTACCACTAAAATTCGATTATGTTCTTCCAAAAGTGGTGTATCTAAAACAATATTTTCAATATAAGATAAACGATGATAAGTTGTATGTTCTCTAAATACATTACGTATTGCTTTACCTTGGAATTCACGTAAATCTAATTCATTATAATTATTTACAATCGGACTAACATCAGCATTATTATTAATCATAAAAACATTTGGGAACTGATTATTAACGCCTACACTATAGTTAGATAACAACAGGTTACCAAAGGCTTGTAATTCAAAAATACGATTCGCAAACATCGTTTCGCTGTATTTTACAGAATTTAAGTTAATCGCCCATCTATATAATTTATGTGTATTCATTAAATCTTCATGATTCATTGGATAAGTAAGGTATGGAATATATTTTGCAGGGAATAGATAACGATCTTTCTTAAGATTTAAGTTTCTATCAATAATTGTAAACTCTTTTTCTGCATGAATTAAACCGTCTAAAATCATGCTTGTCTCTTTATTACGCGTCGGATATTTTGTTAGCCAGCTTCCAGCAAATAAAACTTCATCTTTAACTTTTTTCGCATAATCTGAACGCGTTCCAATAGGGTTATGGTAATAAGGGTTAATTCCAAACTGAAGACTGTGGACATTAACATGACCACATAATTCAACATACGTCGGTACCATCTCACTTGCACTAGTAAATACTACATCACATAATTCAGCAACATCTTTAAATAAGTTGTAATTGACGGGATCTTCTTTAGAATAAAATACTGTCTTTATTTTTCTGTCCTTAAATTTTTTAATGATGTTATAAATATCTTGTCTCAATTCACTGTTCGGGCTAGCGCTACCTTCCCAGGACATATCAATGCCTCGCCAACTCGTTGCATACATAAAATAATCAACATCTAATGAAGAGACTTTGTCAATATCATTATGTGAAATATATATTAGATCAGAAACATCTTTAAATGAATTATACAAAAACTCATCACAGATAATCGCCACTTTTTTACCCGACTTTTTGAAATAAGTACTTGGTTGAACTTTTTTTAAATTCGGAAAATATGATTCGACTTGATTAAAGAAGTCAATTTTAGCTTTTTCATCAACTAATTTAAAATAATTATGGAAAGAATGATAATCAGAGTCATTCAGTAAATGAAATTTTGCTAGATTATAATTCGTTTCCAGCATATCATAGTATGTTTTATATCTTTCAATTTTAGACATTTCTTCAAAATTAATATCTTCTACAGTTTGCTCAGTTTCAATTGCTTTCTTATCATCATTTACCACAACTAACGTCTCCTCTTCCATATTTGTCTTTGGATTCTTCCTAATTTAGAATTAGATAAATTATTATAAAGTTCTTCTAAACGTGCTTTACGGTCTTCTGCTTTATAAATTTGCTCCGTCAAAGCAATATTTTCATTGATTAATTTTTGTATGATACTTCGCGAAGTTTCTCTCTCTTCATCAAATAAACCGAGAAGATTATTAATTAAACTTGAATTAGTATCTAGTATAGGTTTAGTAAATTCAATTGAAGTGATATCAAAGCCATGTAAATTTTGTGCTTTAGTATAATAATATTTATTTCTATGATGGAAACGAACTAAATCTATTGATGGAAAAGCTAATACAATCGTTATAGGTTCATCACTAAAGTCTATAAATTGACTGAATTGAGATTTTAAATCAGAATCTTTGTAACATACATCTGTAGTAAGATTTTTAGCTATCATCGGCTCGCTCATTTTCTTTGAATAATGAATATCATCTTCATAAACGAAACCTATGAATTGAGATTTTTTATAAAGTCCTAAAGTCATTCTACCTTCTACTTCAAGCGCTACACGAGCTGTAAAACTACCTGTATTAAAAAAGAGCTGATAATCACGTTTCGCATTTATCATTTTATTAATAGGTACAACTTCGAAATGATCTAAGTTTACTTTAACCGTCAAAGGATCGATACTCGTTAATAAAATTGACGAAATAATTTTAATCCATCCTCTAAGCTCGCCGTTTTGTTCAATCAATCCCCAAACTTGTTCATCTATTTTTTCTGTAGTTATTACTTTTACTACTTTCTGATTAAGTTCACTCAATACACCAATCGCTTCAGATTTATCATCTACTGCTGTTATTAATTCATCTTCATTTTCCTGACATAAAATATAGAATGACAAATCTCTCGTCGCATATAATTCTAAAAGATTCATTATTTATTCTCCTTATTAATTAATTCAATCAATGATTTAATATTATTATCCCAAACAAGATGTTTCGTTGTATAGTCGGAACAATTATCACAATAATGTTCATACTTTTCTGAATCTAATTTGAATGTCTGAATGTTTGTAATAATATCATCGATACTGGCTTTCTCTTTTGCATAACCAAGAAAATTATTGTTAATCATCTCTGAAGCTATGTTACCTATATTTGTGATTACTGGAATTCCTAAGCTGATAGAGTCTATAATTTTCCCAGGTAAAATATTCATAAAAATATCATCTTCTATGAGTAAAGATAACGATAAATGCCTTGCTTTCATAAATTTTAAACATTCTAAACGTGGTAAAACGTCGTAAATCGTAACATGTTCTAAATTTAATTTGCGTACATTTTCTTTAAATTCATTTGCATGTAATCCATATACAATCGCATCAAATTTTATATTTAATTGATTCAATCGTTGTGCTATGGCTAAAAGTTCATCAGAATTTTGGGCAAATCCTAAATTACCAGAATAGAAAACTGTAAACTCTTCTACTTTTTTTGTTAATACTGAATTTAATTCTTCTTTATTTATACTGTTAGGTAAATATAGTAAAGGTTTATCTTTTCTTTTCATTCTTTTAAGAATATGATTTTTAAAACCTCGATGGTTATATATAATTTTTGCACTTTGATTATAAATATATCTTTCAAGATAATTAAGAACAGGCTTAAATAAATTAATCCATTTAATATTTAAAGCATAAATACTATCTGGCCATAAATCTCGGACATCTAAAATAATTTCAGCATCAATTTTCTTCCTAAGCGGTGCAATTGCAAGTGGCATAAATATATTTGGACTTGTAACAATAATACTTTCATAATGATTAGCGTTTTTATTAATGAACTTATACGTATGTAGCATAATCTCTATGTAATACATAATACGTTTAATATGAGATTTAGATTGTTTGTCTAATAACGTCTTAATTCTATAAATTTGACGCTTCTTATCATTGATATATGTATCATTCCAATATTCATCAGTCTTGTACATCGAAGCATTGGGATATGAAGGATCAGATGTCAGCACATCTGCTTCGATACCATTCTTATTTAATAATGTAAAAATATTTTTATACCGATTTGCGCCACTACCAATTTCAGGATAAAAATTTTGAGTAACCAATAAAACTCGACCCATAGAATAACTCCAATCATCTAAATAGTTAACGTGAAATTTTGTATATTTAATATATTGTTTATATTATACCAATTAATAAAAGATATTTATAACAATACATTAAAACATTAATTCAAAAATAATACCCGTAAATATAAACATTTACGGGCAATAATTTATAGGGCATTATAAACATCTAATAATTTTTGTTTTTCATTTTCCCAGTTATAGATACTTTTTATCACTTTACATTTTTCACTATATTGATCACGTAATGTCTCATCTGCAACAAGTTTATTTACCGCTTCTGCTATTTGATTGATATCGTGACTATCTACTGAAATACCGACACCTTGATCCACCACTGCTTTAACTTCAGGAAAATTACAACTCACTACTGGTACATGAGCCATAATATATTCAAACAATTTATTTGAGCTTGCAGAATAATGATTAAAACAAATATTTTGTAGTACCTGAAACCCTAAATATGCTTGTTTTGTATATGAAGGAAGTGCTTTGAAGTGAACTTTTTCAACAAATTTAATGCGATCACTTTCAGAACTTTGTGCCGCCATTTCTTTCAGTGTCTTCTCAAGTTTACCTGCCCCTAAAAATACAAGTGTACCTTCTTTAATTTGAGGCATCATTTCAATTAGAAGTTCTAAACCACGACCTTGCTGCAAACCACCTTGATATAATAATATCTTTTCTTCTTTCGGTAATCCTAGCTCAGCATGTAAGTCAACATCAGGTTTTTCTTCAATATCATATAATTCCGAATAATTATATAGTGTTTTTGGATAAAAACCGTATAACTCTTCATTCTTTTTCGCACGTGTATGATTTTCTACCATCATTTCATCAACAAATTTTATCATGAATGACTCAAAAAATTTTATCGTTTTAGGATTATAACCTGTTCTTGAAGTTTGAACTTCATGTGAATCATAAACTAACTTTTTAGGTTTCAATCTAAATTTTGAACAAATAATCCCCTGCGGTAGCGTATTTAAATCATTTGAATGATATATATCGGCATTATCTTTATAACCTTTAATTATCATTCGACCGATAATTGCTGCATTGACAATATTTTTACGAACTTTTCTAAGTTTAACGCTCAGCGCCATCATCAATAATAAAGATGCAAAGTATATTAACAGCATAAGATTAAAATAAAGAAGTGTAACGCCAATGACAGTACTTACTGTACCTACTTTTATCAGAAATGAATTTTTGTCTTTTTGATATGCTGTAATGAAAGAAGGATAGCGTTGCACACGCGATACTTTAAAGTTATCTTTCACGTTTTCTTCTTGTAATACTTTTTCATCTTTAGGATCATCGATCGCTATAAGATGTACATCAAAGTTATTATCAGACAACGCGGTGCACTCTCTATTCACACGAGCATCGTTCGTAAAATGATTCCAGACAAACATCGTAACTTTTTTCAATTCTCTTCACCTTCGAATTCACTTTTTATTATTCTATAATATTTTATCATATTATTCTAATTTACTAACGAATAAAGAAAACACAGGAAAAATTTTTACCTGTGTTTTCTTTATTTGTAATTATTAAAAAGCTGTTTGATTTTGGGATAATTTTTCAGCTTTCTTTTTAGCAATTTTTTCTGCCTTTGCTTCTTTTAAATATGGGAAAACATCTTTAAAAATATAATAACCAAAAGTTGAAGAATATGTATTTGTTAAGTGATGTCTATCTCTAACCATAATAACATTACCTTGAACCGGGAAACAATATTTACCTTTATTACAAATTAAATTTGTATAATCTACATATTTTACGTTTGGTTGTGCTTTCATTCTATCTATCCATGCAGCTCTTGGAGGTATGTGAGATTTAGGTACTGCACACTTAATTGATTTTCTACCATACTTTCTCAAACATTCAGGTATATTTACTTTAAAATAAGGAGTATCTCTTATAGCAAAAACTTTCATATTATTGTCAGCTAATTCTTTAAACTTTTCATTTATTCCTTCATCATGTCTATAACCATTTTGAGTATTATTCGCTTTTGTTAGAACCACTTCCGGTCTGTATCTCTTAATAGCAGGAATAATTTGTTTATTCCAAGCATTACAGCTTTCATAATTCTGTACTTTTGAGGTTGTTAATAAACATCCACTCTTTGTTGCATAAATAATACGAATATCATTTTGTTCAGCATATTTGTTCGCAGCAGCTAACCAGTGTGCAGAATGTGAATCTCCTAATATTGCTAAAGTATATTTATAATCTTTCACTTTTCCATACTTACAAACTTTTTTAGTAATTGATTCTCGTTTTCCAGCATGACAACCGTCTATAAAACCTTGATTATGATCCGTAAAAGCTTGCTTAGTATAAGGTTTTAATGATTTGAATGGATACCAATTTAACCTATTTTCGTATACTCCTGGATGTGTCTTCAAATTTTCAGTTGCAGCTTGAGATTCAGATTGTAGTCCAAAAAATGCTGTAAAAATAAATAAGCTGACTAATATAAATAATTTCTTCATAATAACTCCTTTTTATTAACTTATTTAATTTATATTATAATTATAATTTCAAAAATTGTATAGAAATTTTTGAAATTTACAAAAGTGATACAATTAATCTAAAATATTTTCGAGTTTTAAAAAAAGGAATTACTCAAGGTAACTCCTAAATTAACTTAGTTAGTTATAAAAATACTGTATTATAGTAGAAATAACTGTTCCTAAAGTTAATATAATAAATACAAAAATATTCCTATAATCCAAACTATTCTTTTCACTTTTTGTTAAGTAGCCTATTTGTTGTTTTGCAATCATTTCTCTTTTATATTCATTTTGTTCTTCTTTAGATTTGTTTCTGAATCCACGAACAAATCTTGTATATTTATTTATTATATCAGTTGTATTACCATACTCCACCATTTCACCATAGCTTAACCACAAAGCCTTATCACAAAATTTCTTAATTTGAGGTGTTGAGTGAGACACGAAGAATATCGTCTTTCCTTGTTTTTGGAAATCTTTCATACGTTCTAGACATTTGTTTGAAAATGTTTCATCTCCAACACTGAGAGCTTCATCTACAATTAATACATCTGGTTCCGTATGTATAGCGATTGCAAAACCTAATCTTGATCTCATACCACTTGAATATGATTTTATAGGTTGATATATGAACTTATCAAGTTCTGAAAAAGATACTATATCATCAAATCTTTCATTTATTTGTTGCTCACTTAAACCATGCATAAGACATTTCATTCTAATATTCTCTTCACCTGTCAAATCATTATTAAGTCCAGCTGATATTGCTATCAATGAACTTCTTCCATTGATTTGTATACTCCCAGTAGTTGGTTGTGTCACTTCTGCGATTAAATTACTTAACGTCGATTTTCCAGATCCATTCAATCCTATAATTCCTACAGATTCCCCTTCATTGACAGTGAAACTTATATCCCGCAAAGCATAGTATGGTTTTAATATATTTTTCTTTTTAAAACTAAACAAAGACAAAATCTTATCTTTTTTATTTGTGTTTAAATCATATACCTTAGAAACATTACGTACAATAACTTTTTCCATAATTTATCATTCCAATTTTATTATTTTATAATGTTATTTTATTTATAGATAATCAACCAGTTTATTTCTAAATTTATAATGTACTTGACTTCCAATAAATAATAATAGTAAACAAATCATCCAATAATATAAATGATCATGCCAACTTCCATAAACATTTACATGATCACGGATAAATGCTACACGATAAGTCCCTACTAAATAACCGAATGGATTAAAAGCGTTAATTTTAACCATTATAGGTGTTGCATTTTCAATAGCCCAAAAAATTGGGGTTACAAAGAAAGCCATACGCATAACGTTTTGTAGGATGTTATTGGTATCTCTAACAATAATAACTAATGTACTCATTATTAATGAAATTCCAAAAATTAGTGCATAACTCGCAATAATAAAATAGAAAAACCATAAATAATGCCAAATCGGCACTAGATGATAATACAATGATAGTAAGAATAAAATACTTGTTGTAATCATTAAATTAATTAATGTATTCGTAAAAGAGATTGATAATAATACACTAGACGGAAATTTCATCTTTGTTACTAATCCTAACCTTTGGTAAATCGCTAATGATCCTCCAATAATTGATTGTGATATAAACATCCAAGGAAACAGACCACTAATTAAATGAATAATAAACGGGACTCCTATAACATCATGACGAACACCACGAAGACCTAATCCAAAGACGACATAATATAAACCTACCTGCATTAATGGTTGCAATATATTCCAAAATACACCTAGATAATGATTAGAATATTTACTTTTGATATTATATATTGCAAGTTTTCGTATTAAATGAAAATGCAAAATTTGTTCTTTTATTAAGTTTAATAATTCTTTCAAAAGTAATTACTCCCTTTTACTTTGAAATTTAAAAACAAAGAAGATTGTCAATAGATTTCAATTCAATATTTAATACACTCGATAATATGCAACTTTTAATTTACAACAATTTAATTTTATTTACAATCATTTTCAACATTTAAAAACCTTTATATTGTAGCTTTGATGAAATATTGACGAATTTTTGTCTAAGTGTCTTATTTAATACTCATGTTTTGTATTCTAATCTAATTAGATTAGCATATTACATTATATCGAAAGATAAAAAGATATTATTTTTATTGTTATTTTACATAATTAGCTATATAATTTAATAGTTTATTAAACTAATTTGAGGAGCATAATATGAATAAGACGTTCAGAGCAATATTAATTTTACTCTCTTTGAGTTTAGTAATTGTACCTGTATCCTATGCTGCATATTTATATAGTACAACAAAAGGTGCAATTGATTTGTCGTTTAGCAAAAATAGTGATAAATCTAATTTGAGAGAAAAAGCTGTCGATCCTTCAATGGATCATATTTCTGTATTATTCTTAGGTATTGACGATAGCATTTCCAGAAGAGAAAATGGCCAGAAAGTGTCTGAAGCACGTACGGATGCAATGATACTAGCTACATTTGACCGTAGTAATAAACAAATAAGACTTGTGAGTATCCCTCGTGATACTTTAGCTTATATTCCTTCTGTAAAGCAATATGATAAAATTACGCACGCACATGCTGAGGGTGGTCCAGAAAGCTCTATGCATGCTGTTGAAAACATCTTTAATGTTCCTGTTGATTATTATGCACGTGTAAACATGCAGGCATTTGTTGATATCGTCGATGAATTAGGTGGCATTGAATTTAATGTACCATTTGATATCGATGAACCTACAAAATTAGATAAAGGTAGAATCAAAGTAAAAAAAGGAAAACAATTAATTAACGGTGATGAAGCACTTGCCCTTGTAAGAAGTAGACATGTGGATACAGACTTAGGCCGTGGCAAACGTCAAATGCAAATGATTGAAGCAATCGTTAAAAAAGCGAAAGATACCAACTCTATTTCAAAACTAGATGAACTCGTTGAAATTGTCGGCAATAATGCAAAACATAATTTAACCTTTGAAAATATTACATCATTGGCTTCCTACTATACTTCTAATGATGTAGAGTTCAAACAAATGCAGTTAAAAGGTACAGATTATATGTATAACGGTGTTTACTACTATAATCCAGTATTTGAACATATTTATAAGATATCTAAACTTCTACGCAAAGATTTACAATTACCTGAAGGGAAGAAATCGTCATTACTCGATTATAAAGTTATCGCTTTAAAAGGAAATTTAATACCATTAGAAAAGATTGACCTTGAACAAATTGAAAAAGATTTTAAACAACTGATGAAAGACAAAAAGAAGAAAAATAAGAAAAATAATACAATAGAGAATAAAACAAACGAAACTAATAATGAAAGTTCATCAAAATCTATAGAAACTGAAGCGCCAAAAACTGTAGAAAGTGCGCCTGTTACTGAACAAGCACCACCAGTAATAGAAGAGCCTGCACCTGCTCCTGTTATTACTGAGGCACCAGTAATTCCACAACAAAATAATAATCAGATAATCAATCAGGCACCCGCTACTTCAGAAGTTAATCCAAACAATTCAAATGGTAATTCTGTTACTAATACAAATATTATTAGAAGTGATATCAATGCAAATAGTAACAATCAAAGTGGTCAAGCACCACAAAACGTTGTGAGGCAGCCAGTAAATCAAAATAATACTGTTCCTCAATATCAACAATAAATTGGAGTGATCCTTTATGGCAACTCGTAAAACCTATGAAAAGTATGAACAAATTAACCAAATGTTTGATAAATTACAAGAAATCATTGCTTCACCTCGTGATTTATCAAATAAACGTAAAGACTTTTATTTTGTTGATGATTATCATCAGCAGAATTACGAAGCTTTGTTAATATATTATACTGATGCAGGAAACAATCCTCTTATGGACGGTGCATGCTATATATTAGCAATTCCAGCGATATTCAATCAAATTAATATTTTTGATTATGAAGTGCCATTAGATTTCGTATTTGATGGTGAAAATTTAAGTCAAACATTCACATCACTTGATGTATTTAATCAATACTTAATTGCAGCCGTTTTAGAAGTATCCAACATCCAGATCTTTACACCATCAGGGTATGCGATGGGCATGACTCACTGGGATATGAACCATATGCAATTATTTTGGCAATATACTGCAATATTAAAAATGCATTAAACAAATATAAACCACCACCAATTTCGATATATAAATTGATGGTGGTTTTTTTATTCAACAAAATTTTAAGAAAATAAAAAATGAATTTAATCCTTTAAACGTGTGCATATATTAATTTACATTATGAATTTAGTATTTCATATATTAAAGTAATATTACAATTCAAATCCTTTATATACTAATTGAATAAATGTCCCTATAATAGAAGAGAATGAAATTATGAATTAAATTGAGAAAGGAAGTACACATGGATAATAAATTTTATTACAAAACACCTGCACTAATGTTAATGATGTTTGCTGGTACAACAACAGCTGCTTATGCTGCAGAAAATGAGGTTGTAAAAAAAGACGCAATTGATAGCACGACAAACGAAACAGTTAATCCAAGTACTGCTAATGAATCAAAAGTTCCAGTTAATGTGATTACTACAAATGATTTATCAAATCCTGCATCTATTGCTGAACAATATTCATTAACTCAAGTAAAAAATAATACTGAAACAGCTTCAACTACACAACTAACAACTACGGAAACACCAACGGCTGAAGCAGTTACTACTGAAGCGCCTACTGTAGATACGACAACTACGGAAACACCAACGGCTGAAGCGGTTACTTCTGAAGTGCCTACTATAGATACGACTTCTACGGAAACACCAACGGCTGAAGCGGTTACTACTGAAGCGCCTAATGTAGATACGACTTCTACGGAAACACCAACGACTGAAGCGGTTACTACTGAAATGCCTAATGTAGATACGACTTCTACGGTAACACCAACTGTTGAAGCGCCTACTGCAGCTGTTCAACCTAAAAAAACAGCAATTACTTCAACTACAAAAACAAGAAGTTTAGGAACTACGGCAACAACTAAAGCAAAAAATATCGATTCTATGTCAGTTAATGAAGTCATAAAATATAATAACTGGACAGTTCCTGTGTATGAAAAAAGCTTTTTCAATTCACCAAAAATTGCATATCGCAATGGTGTCGCTAAACCGGAAGGTATCGTAGCACACGAAACAGCTAACCCTACATCTAAAATTGATGGTGAAATTGCTTATATGAAACGTAATTACACGAATGCTTTCGTACATGCATTTATCGATGATAAGCGTATCGTTGAAGTTGCAGATACTGATTATATTTCATGGGGAGCTGGTCCTGTTGCAAACCCCCGTTTCATCAACGTAGAATTAGTTCGTGTATATGGTAAAGAAGCATTTAGCCGCTCTATCAATAATTATGCAGATTACTTTGCTACAAATTTATTATATTACGGTTTACCGTTAGATAATGCTCACTATGATGGTAATGGTACTGTTTGGAATCATAAAGGCGTATCAAACTTCCTTGGTGGAACTGATCATACTGATCCAATCGGGTGGTTCCAGGCCAACAACTATTCTTTCGATGAATTCTACAATCTTGTTTCTGAAAAATATAATTATAAGTTAACTGGCAAGATGCCAGCCACACCTGTGCCAGCACCGGGTAACACACCACCTAAGGTGACTCCTGCACCAAACAATACGGGCAAAGTCGTCACATCGAATGAACGTCGTATTGCCAAAATTAAATGGCAAAATACGGATGTGTATACTTCAGTTGGTAACCCTGCGACAGCGAAAGCAGGTTCAAAATCAAACACCGCTTATTATGTAAACAAGAAAGCTGTGTTAGATGGTGTTACTTATTATTCATTAACTGACAATAAAAACATCCCACGTGGTTGGGTAAAAGCAAAAGATACAAAATCATTTTCGATTACTCCACCATCAAAAACGTCAAAAAGGTTTACATTAAATAGTACTGCTAAAAGTATTTATTCAACACCTTGGGGTAGTTCAAAACAAGTGGTTGGAAGTTTAAAAGGATTAACAGGAAAAGAATTTAAAGCTTCTCAATTTGTAAAAGTAGGTCAAACATCATATTATTTTGGCACAGTGAATGCTTTAACTGGCTGGGTTAATTTAAATCAAATGACCTTAAAATCAGTTTCTCCATCAAAGACTGCCGTTAAAATTACTGACATGAAAAATGTTAAATTAATTGGTCGCACAGATGCTAAGAATACTGTTTTATATACAGATATTAAATCTACAAAAAAAGCACAGACAAAGCCGGTTAATATGCAACTCTACATTAATCAGTCAGCAAAGAAAAATAACAAGCAATATTATGGTGTAGCCGATCCAAAAAATAAATTTTTAGGTTGGATCAGTGATACATTTATTAAAGAAAAGCAATTTAAAACAGTATCATGGACAAAGATGCCTTATACGATTAAGAAATCTTCAGGATATATTTATTCAATTCCTGGTGGTTCTAAATCTCAACGTATTAAAAAATTAAGTACATTATCTTCTAAAACTATACAAGTCATTCGTACAGATAAAGTTGGCAATGCTGTTTGGCATAAAGTATTATTAGATGATAAAACAACTGGATATGTTCCAGATAGCTATCTTTATTCACAAAATGTCGTAAAATTAAAAGCACCTGAAAGTTTAGAAGTTGCTGTTGCGAAACAATCTCGATTAAAAAATCCTGCACGTAATGCGGGCCCTAAAGTAGTATTCTCAACACCAGCAAGAGTATATAACGAACGTTTAGCAGAAGATAGCGAAATTAAAGCGAATATGGATACAAAAAATGCTTTAAATGATCCTGAGTTAAAGTATCAATTTTTAGATTTAGGGCAATCTGAAGGTATTTCAGCTAAAAATTTAAATAAACTACTTGCTGGAAAAGGTGTTTTAGAAAATCAGGGGGCTGCTTTTGCAGCTGCTGCAAAACAATTTAAAATTAATGAAATCTATTTAATCGCACATGCGCTTGTTGAAACAGGACATGGAAAAAGCAGATTATCAAACGGTCTAGGTATCAGTGACGATAATACGCGTATTATTGAAAATGCAACGAAGAAATACTATAATACTTATGGTACTAAAGCTACTGATAATAATGTAGAATTAGGTGGTATTGCATACGCTAAGCAAAACAGTTGGGATTCTGTTTCTAAAGCAATCATCGGTGGTGCAGAATACGTACGTAAAGCATATATTGACAACGGTCAGCGTACGCTTCATCAAATGCGCTGGAATCCAGAAAATACTGCAACACATCAATATGCAACAGATGTTAGATGGGCTGCTAACAACGCGAAAAATATCGCGCGTTTATATAAGTCATTAGGTCTAGATGGATTAAATTATATCGTTCATGAATATATCTAATGTTAAAAAAATAACCTTCCTAATAGTTATTAGGAAGGTTATTTTTTCGGCATTTAGGCTATATAATACTAAATTGAATATTTAAGTCGATTTACTAATAGCTGATGATTTACAATTAAAAACGAAATGGATCTCTAAGAGCAAATGAATGATATATTTTTTCAAGTAACTGAATCAATTCTTCAGACTCTGCAGAATTTAGCTCTCGCATAAAGCTACGTACAACTTTAGCTTTAATTTCTTCTGCACGTTCTAATGCTTTTTCACCTTGTTCAGTTGCAATTAAGACGGTAGATCTTAAATCATAAATACTCTGCTCTTTTTTTACAAAACCGTTATCAACTAATTTTTTTATTGCTCTCGAAACCGCCGTCTGTTCTTTATTTAACTTATAGATTAACTTTTTTTGTGTCATATTTTCTTCTGATGCAATAAGTTCTAGCATATATAATTGTTCACGCGTTAAAGTTACATCAGTTAATTCTGCAGAAGCAATTTCATCAATTTTAGAATCCATAAAATAAATTAATTGTCCAAATCTTTTAAGTCGCTTTTCATCCATGTTATTGTCTCCCAACTTTTTTCTTATATAGATTATAAGCCCAATTATTTAGTTTAGCAACGATATATAATGAATTAATAAAAAATTGTGGGCTATTTATATTTTATCATAGCATATTTAATTTGTAGATTTAATTCATAAGTGTGCAATATAATTAATTTTTTGTGAGAATATTTTTAAGGAGATTTTTTATGAATAAAGAAAGAGATCATTATTTTGATAATGCAAGATTTTTATTAATTGTTTTAGTAGTTTTTGGTCATTTATTACGTTCTTTCATAAATGAAAGCCATTTTTTACAAGCTTTATATATGTTTATCTATAGCTTTCATATGCCTGCATTTGTATTGATTTCTGGTTATTTTGCTAAAGGCATACATAAACCAGGGTATATCAAAAAAGTAACTAAGAAGTTATTATTACCCTATATTATTTTTCAAAGTTTTTATGCTTTTTATTATTATTTTATCGATGACGTAAACACCGTTGATTTAAATCCATTCGATCCGCAATGGGCGATGTGGTTTCTACTCAGTTTATTTTCATGGCAGGTCATGCTATTTATCGTAAAAGATATAAATCCTTGGGTTACCCTAATGGTTTCATTCATCATAGGAATAATCGTCGGCTATTTACCATTTATTAATAATACTTTAAGTTTATCAAGAACATTTGTATTCTTTCCTTTGTTTTTAATTGGGTATTATGCGCAACCAGAACAATTTAAATATATTAGAAATAAGAAGTATATTCCTGTTTCTATATTTATGTTGACGATTGTTTTTATTTTCTATATGTTAACAGATTTTAATTTTGAGTGGCTTTTCGGGAGCAAACCCTATATCAAACTTGAACATGAAGCTTCTGATCTGTATAGTGGCTTAAAACGTGCCATTATTTATGTAATCATTCTAATTAGCACTGCAAGCTTTTTAAATGTTGTACCGAACCGAAAACTTCCTCTAACGTATATAGGCTCAAGAACCATGTTCATTTATCTCTTACATGGTATGTTTATTGGGTTATTCAGAGCAAATAATTGGGGGAAATATTTTAATGATCATGTGGCTTCAATATTAATCTTTATGATTCTTGTTACCATCTTCTTAGTTTATACACTTAGTATGAATGCTACTAAAAAGATAACCTCACCGGTGGTAGAAATTAAAAAACCTCATTAGAGGTTTTTTTAATTTTGTAAATTTAATATGAATTAATTTTATTTAATATTTTTTATTTGTGAAGAAATATGTATAATTATTATAAGAGAGCACGAATATGTCTGATATAAATAAAATTACATATTGCTTTTAAATATGAATTTAAGGAGATTTTTTATGCGTTTACTTTGGCAAACACCAGAAGACAGAATTGCACTTTTAAAAGACCTTGTTAAACATGACAGCATCACAGATACTGAAGGTGAAGTCAACTTTCCTTTTTATATTAAACGGACACTAAAACAATTAGATTATTTTAAACAGCATGATTCACATATTAAATTAATTGAGACGAATGATCACAAGAATGCTGTAGCTGCAATGTATCGTTCACATGTAACAGATGATACGGTGATTATTATGAGCCACTATGACACTGTTGATACAAATGATTATGGATCATTTGAAGCATATGCATTCGATAGTGATGCGTTAGCAAAATCATTTGCTAATAACCTTAATGAATTTAGTGAGTATCATCAATCTGATATATTATCAAATCAGTATTTATTTGGACGAGGCATCATGGATATGAAATCTGGATTAATGATGCATTTAAGCATACTTGAAAAAGCAATCCATGAAGAATGGCCAATTAACATTATTTTATTAACTGTTCCTGACGAAGAAGTAAATTCCTCGGGTATGAGAAGTGCTGTTTCTGAACTATCGGAATTTATTGAACAGGAAAACTTAAAATTATTGCTGATCATGAATGGTGAGCCTGCATTTAGTCAGTTTCCACATGATGAAAATTATTATATTTATAATGGTAGCATCGGTAAAGTCATGCCATCTGTATTTGTTTATGGAAAAGAAACACATGTTGGAGAACCATTAAATGGACTTAGTGCCAATTATTTAATTAGTCGTATTAACTCTGAAATTGAATACAATACACAATTTCTTGAACGATATAAAAATGAAGAAACACCTTTACCTGTTAGTCTCTATTTGAAAGATCTAAAAGAAGATTACAATGTACAGACACCTTTTATGGCATCAAGTTACTACAACGTATTCATATTTGAACAAAGTGCAGCACATGTTTTTAAACTATTTAATCAAATCGTTGAACGTACTGTTGCAGAATGTTCTCGTGACTTAGGATTAGTATTTGAAACATCACCAAAAATAAAAGTAATAACTTTTGAAGCATTAATTAAATCTATGAAAAAGAAACATGGCTATGAAACTATCCATAATATTATCAGTAATACAGAACAATCTGATAATCGTCTATATGCTCAGACAGTTATTAAAGATTTATTGCTTTTAGATAACAGTAATGATTATACGGTCGTGACATACTTTAATGCACCTTATTATCCTTCTGTTAATAGCAGTCAAGATAAATTAATAAAATCAATTACAAAATATGCAATTAAACAAATGAAGAAACAGTTTAATCGCGAGACAACAAAAATTCATTACTTTAATGGAATTTCAGATTTAAGTTATGTTAACTATACACACGATGATAGTGATACTAATATATTTGCTGATAATACACCTGGTTTCAAAACACATTACGATATACCTTTTTCAGCTATGAAAAAATTAAAAGCACCAGTAATTAATATCGGTGCTTTTGGGAAAGATGCACATCAGTTAACTGAGCGTATTCATATTAAAAGTGTATCTGAAGAAGTACCTTTTGTATTAAATAAAATTTTCCACAAATTTTTTATCGACAAATAATAAATTCATTATAATCCTTAAAAACATTTCTAACGGTAATTGCTTAAGTG
The DNA here is from genome assembly GCF_003259695.1 of Macrococcus epidermidis. Taxonomy (GTDB): domain Bacteria; phylum Bacillota; class Bacilli; order Staphylococcales; family Staphylococcaceae; genus Macrococcoides; species Macrococcoides epidermidis. The sequence continues at coordinate 410,624 of NZ_PZJH01000001.1, read as the reverse complement.
CAATTGCCGTTTTATTATTTTGGATTGTAAGTCTGCGAGTAACAGTGCTTTTTGATGTTGCTTATGTATAAAATTTATATTTTGAGGCACAATCAATTCCATATTATTTATAAAAAGTATTCTTGTCTGATCCTTCTTACCTTCAAAATGATAAATCATCTGATGCTGTATAAATAATTGAAAATGCGTTTTTGACTGATGGATTGGATAATACATCCATTGAATAGATGGTTCGATAATAATTGGAAGATGATGCATATGCCTGGTTAATACTTTTGCAGACTGCTTACGGGTTTTTATATTACTTCCAAAGAAAATTAATGTTTGATCCAATAACTTTTCTGGCCTTTCATCAACCATTCTAACTTCCCCACAAAAGGAATAAATTTGAGTCTTCCCTTCTGCTTCGGGACTTTGATAAATACACATATCAGTTGCACAAAGCGGCATTTCTAACATAATATTCACCTCTTATCAAATTATCATTTCTACATTATTATAATTAAATCCATCTAAATACTTCACTTTTTAATCAATTTTTGACAATAAAACTATATTTATTTAATAAACTAAACAATTATTATCGAAATGTTAATTTTTAATTAACAAAAATTTTGAATATACTTACTTCATCCGGAAATAAAAATAGAATATCTAGATATTCAATGGGGAAAATATGTTTGAAGAAACAAAGAATAAATATGAAAAGTTAATCTTTCACCTCATTCATAAATATCAATTAACTTATGACTTTGATGAGTTTTATCAAATGGCATTAATAAAACTTTGGGAATTAGATCAATCTTATGATTCCAACAAAACATCTAATAAAGATCACTATGTCTATACAAAACTCAAGTTTTTCTTTATCGATGAAATTAGAAAGTTATCTAAAAGAAATGAACGGTTTATCTTAATGAATGACGACATTATATATCATAGTAATCATTTCAATGATTCATATGATCATTTGACATTAAAAGAAATAAAGCATTATTTAAATCTTGAAGAATATCAGTGGCTGACGTTATTTTTGAAAGGTTATTCAATGAAGGAAATAGCAGATGAGATGAAGGTTAGTGTGTCTACAATAAAAAAATATAAGAAAAACGCACAAAAGAAGTTAACCTTCTTTTATCACAATCATTAAAATAAACTTCATTAAAAATCTATTGAATAATCAATAAATTTTTATGTTCAATATGCATCAAATTTAGTATAATAGCAATTAGCATGTTTTTAAGGAGGAAAAATTATGGCAGCTAAAGTTGGAGATATTATTGAGTTTCACGAAGGTAAACAAGGTATCGTTGAGAAAGTTAATGAGAATTCAGTGATTGTGGATTGTACGATTATGGAAAACTTCGAAAAATTAGAAATCCCTGAAAAAACTGTTATTAACCATAAACGTTATACAATCATTACAGAGGCATAAAATAATGAACATTTTAAAAAAGCCTATCTATGGTTTTTTAATTTTATTTACTATCTTTCACATTATATTGTTCGGAATGAGAAGTGAACATCAGGTGTTCTGGCATTTATATACCGGCTTAATGTTATTCTCTTCTATCGGTTATATCTTCTATGAACGCAATATTCATTCTAAGCGTTTATTAGACGCGATCATCACAGGTATTCTTGCAAGTTTTGTGATCGTTATATTATATACCTTCTTATCTTTCATAATGAAAGATATTACTTATTTTCATTTACTGAAAGTAATTGTAGGACTTGGTGTTTATGTAAAATGGCAGCTTATTATTTCATTATTTATATCTATACCGTTGCAGGAACTGTTCTTTCGTAATATGTTGCAAAATTATCTTGATGATCGATTTAATCAGTTTGTTTCAGCTTGTATCATCAGTTTATGTGTAACAAGCTTATTTATGTATTCCTTAAGTATTGAGTTATTGCTTTTCATCTTTTTAACTCAGTTTATTTTAGCTCTGAGCTATCATAATACGAAACGTTTGATTACACCTATTATAGGTCAAATATTTGCAATAATAATATTAACGCTCATCCATAGATAAAAAATCCTTAGTCACTAAGGATTTTTTTCTTTCTGACAAGTGAATATTCTTTTTCTTCGTAATAAGTGGATTCTTTTAATAAATAATCTTCTTCATATCTAGAAACATCTATAAATTCATATGAACATCCTTTGTTCTCAAAGGAGTCTGTACGTTCTTTAAACATCAGTTTTATATGTAGTAGCGACGAACTTTCTGGTAATTGAATAATTTCAGTGTATTCATGCTCAATACCCTGGGCTATATTATTTGTCAGTAATAAATGAACACCTTCTACACAAAAAATATCTTCTTCTGTAATTAAATCTGAGATTTGTCCATTATGTAATGCAATGACATAATCCGGACTCTCATTATCGTACATGTATCTCATCCAAGTTTTAATCGATGCCATTGGATTGGATGCAATCATTGTTTCATGATCTATTTGCACTGCTTCTGATAAAGCAATCACACCAATTTTAATACCTTTATATTGATGAATAATATATGGGGTATTAAAATACGGCTCTTTCGTAGATTCATTTAAAATATTGCATGATAAAAATGGAAATTCACTCATCGCATGTGCCCGGCTAAAATAATTAAAGCCTAAAGAAAAGTCTTTAATCGTAATATTAGTTGCATTAAATTTCAAAAGATTCATAAGTGATATTAATGGAATGCGTTTATATTCTTTTAAACCTGCATAATACTCACTCACTGGTGAACCTGTGATCAGCTGACCATTATTAATTAACAGAACTTGTCCACTTTGCCTAGCTAATTTAATATAAGTTGCTGCTTTATAAATATTAAATGTATTATTTTCTTGAAACATTGCACCTTTGATGTTATTTGTTGTTATAATATGTATATTAATTAATCCTTTTTTCATGCTTCCACCTCTTTGTGATATTATAGCATGATTTTTAATATGACTTTTTAAATTGGAGAAATATATGAATAATATCAAAAAATACGTCATTTATAATATCATAATTACATTGTTATTTTCGGCATTATTATGGTATTTATTAGCGCATAACGAAGAAGTACATCTTCGTGAAAACATAAAGAAATCTATCGGAATACATACGGAACAGGTTGATTCGTTTTTTAGTGAAACAACTTCTGCAGTTGAAAATGTCGCTACTACTGTTATCTATGAAAAAGATAAAGTAAATATCGATAAAAAGATACAAGTGCTTAAAAATCGTGACCACCGTATCATCAATATTTATGTTCTAGATTATAAAGCAACTGTTATCAACTCAAATTCTGAAGCAATGATTGGTAAAAAAATAGAATCCATGAAATTCTTCAATCATATTGAAAAAAGAACTTTGAATAATGTGGCGATTAGTGACGTTCGTAAAAATAATATGAATAAGAATGTCGTCTACATTACAAAAAATATTACAGATGAGAGAAAAAGTAATCTTGTTGTTGCAGAAATTGATATTAATACGATTGGTACAGTCATTGACTCTCTTCAAAAAGATAATACTGTGACGATTACAGATTTTAAAGATCATATCATTTTTCAGTCAAATCACCCCGTATTTACTAATATAAAAGAATCACAGAAATTTTTAAAAGTTGACTGGAATCTAACAATCAATTCAAATAAGAATGTTTATCGTGAAGTATTTGAAAAAGTTCTACTTGCAGCATTAGTATTTTCATTACTTATTGCGACATTACAACTTTTCTATCATAGCTATAAAGCACAGAAAGAAAGTGAATTATTACTTGCAGATATAAATTCTCAAAAGAAAGAATTGATTGGTCAACTTGCTGCTAACACTGCACATGAAATAAAGAACCCATTAACATCTATTAAAGGCTTTGTAGATCTACTGGAAATGCAATATGATACTAAACATGAAAATCAATATTTTAAAATTGTAAAAACAGAATTAGAACGTATCAATTTAATAGTCAGACAATTCTTGTTACTCGGAAAACCTACAAAACTTGATGTAGAAATTGTAGATTTAAGAGATATTGTGAGAGAGACATTAACATTTCTAGAGTATGACTTATCGATGAACAACATTCGAACGATAAAAAGCTATACCAATCATCAAACGCTAGTTCATGTAGCTGTCGACCAATTTAAACAAATTATCATCAACCTTATTCAAAACGCAAAAGATGCTATGGTGGAACATAAACAAGGGATCATTGAAATCAAGGTGGACCACACGCATAATCAAGCTATTCTTTCAATACGAGATAATGGAAGTGGCATGAATGAGGAGGTACTTGAACAGTTATTTAACCCATTCTTCACAACTAAAGTCACTGGTACGGGCCTTGGATTACCAGTCTCTAAAAGTATCATCGATGCAAATAACGGTGAAATTGAAGTAATTAGTAAAGTAGATATCGGTACAACATTTATTATTAAGCTGCCACTAATCTCTATTCCTTCTGAATATGATCAAAATAATAATAAAATTAAAAAAGACTAGCAAACAAATGCTAGTCTTTCTTGCTATCAAAATATTTTCTATTTATATTAAATATTATTATCCAATCATAATTCTTTCTTTTGGATATCTAAATTTATCAGGTTCTGCTTTACCACCGAGCATAATAATAAATGAGATTAATCCAACACGACCTATAAACATCAATGCCATAATGACCAGCTTACTACCACTTGTTAAATCGCCTGTTATACCAAGTGATAAACCACAAGTTCCAAAAGCACTCATCACTTCGAAGAAAATTGAAAGTAAATCGAATTTATCATTTTCAAAGAATAATATAAATAATAAACCTGCAAAGCAGATAATAGTAGCAAGAACCATTACAGCAAAAGTTCTTTGAATATCAATGGGATCAATTTCTTTATTGAATACTTTAATGTTTGTTCTACCATTACTATAATTCAGTAAAAACAAAATTAGTATCGCAAATGTAGTTGTTCTAATACCTCCTCCTACTGAACTTGGACTAGAACCGATAAACATGAGTCCCCCCATAAAAAAACGTGTGGCCTCTGTTAATTGATTTAAATCTATCGTCGTAAGACCTGCACTTCTAGTTGTTGAAGATTGAAATAATGCATAAAAAAGACCTTTATGCCATGAAATATTTTTAAAAGCGTTATTATACTCAAATAAATAAATAACAACTGTTCCGACAATAAACAATAAAAAATATGTACTAATCGTTAGTTTTGCGAATAAACTAAACCTGAAATTTGGAATTTTGTTTGTTAAATAAGTTTTTATTTCAATAATAACAGGAAATCCAATTGCCCCTAATACAATTAGAAACATCGTAATTGTTTGTACAAAATAATCGTCGGCGTAACTATTAAGTGAATCGCCTGTTATATCTAAACCACCATTCGTAGTTGCAGAAATCGATGCGAATAACCCATGGAATAATGCATCTTTTATTGAATCCATATCTTTATAGAAATAAAATGCTAAAAATAAGGCGCCCAGAATTTCTATAAATAACATCGCCTTCACAATTTCAAGAATCATTGTTACAACGCCAGACATCTTATTTTGATTATGATCCACCATTATTAGTTGTCTTTCACGCATCCCAATCTTCTTACCAAGAATAACCCATAGCAAAGTACCCATCGCCATAACACCAATACCGCCAAGATTAAGAATGACAAGGATGACACACTGACCAAAAGTCGAATAAGTTTCTGCAATAGACACAGGTGACAAACCTGTTACACTGACACCAGACACCGCAACAAATAAAGAATCAATGTAACTAATATCAACGTTTGGTTGATGTACATATGGCATACGGAGCAATAAGAAAGAAATGAATATTGCTACAAGATAATAGAGCACAATACCTTGTTGTGGTGTTAACTTTTGGAATAACTTGTTCATTATTTCACTTCTTTCTTAAATCAATGTAGATTTTATAACTTAATTTTAATATTTTTTTCAGCACCATTGCGAATGATTGTCAAAGTAATTGTATCCCCAATTTTCTTTTCATTAAATAGAATCTTTCTAAAATGAATTTTAGATTTAATTTCTTTATCATCTATTTTTTTAATAATATCGCCTAACTTTAATCCATTTTTCTCTGCTAAAGTGTTTGGTTCTATCTCCATAATTTCTACACCAGTTTGATCAGTCGGAGAGTTAGGATCATTAGGGTTGCTGTGCGTACCCACATCTTCAATCATAATACCCATTTTTGGACGATTTATACTACCTTTTTGTTCAAGCTCCTTTAATACTTTTTTTACTTCGTTCACAGGAATACTAAATGCAATACCTTCTACGCCTTCCATAGAAATCTTCATTGAATTCAGACCAATCATCTTTCCTTCTTTATTTAATAAAGGACCCCCAGAATTTCCTGGATTAATTGCAGCATCAGTTTGTAATACATGCATTTCCCAATCATAAATCTCATCACCATCAATGTCTACCGGTACATTACGTGATAAACCAGATATAATTCCAGAAGATGCACTTCCTGCAAACATTTGTCCTAAGGGACTACCTAATGCAATGACTTCTTGTCCAGGTTCCAAATGATTACTATTTGTCATCTCAATAACTGAGTTTATATTACCTTTAGGCATTGTAAGAATAGCCATATCAGTCCAGACATCATAGCCTATCATCTTTGCTTTTTCTTTCTTTCCTTCATAAGTCACTTCAATTGCATTAGCTTTTCCGACAACATGATAGTTTGTTAGTATATATGCTAAATTCTTTTCTGTTTTATAGATAATACCTGTACCAATCCCCACCTCTTCAGGCGCTTTCACTGCACTCTCAGGATCTATCGTCTCACTATCAGTAGCTTTTTGAAGATTTGTAATACTCACCACATTCTTAATATTTTTCTTAATTGCTTGTTCTGTAGAAGTTTTAACTTCAGATTGTTTAGATACTTCTTGTGGCTTCGAATTAAACAAGCTCATAAGTAATATACCGATCAATATTCCAGCAAGTGTACCCATCAAAATTTTTGGCAGTTGTGAACCAAAAGAACGATTTTCTTTACTATTTTTTAAATCGTCATTTATCTCATTTCTACTGAAAGATGCTTCTACTAATTCATTTTCCTCAGACGTTTTGTTTATATTATTTTCATGTTTTTGGGAATCATTAGTTTCAGGACTTTCTTCATTCTCAATTTGCTTTGTTACATCTACAGTATTTTCCTTATCAATCGCTTCTTCTGTAGCAATTGAATTACTGGTGATCAGTGATTCTTTATTTTCATTAATATGATTATCTTTGTCACTTTTTATTATTGTTTCATCCACAATTTCAATATCTTCTTTTGGTGCTATTTTTTCTAATATATTATCTTTTTTATGTAAATACGGATAAATCATTCTAACTTTCTGACCTTTAAAGAACAATCGTTTAGGTCGACTGTAATTTTTCTTTTTGATGACAATTTTATGTTTACGCTGCATGATTTCCTCCATAAAAAAACTTAGTGTATCTATTATAATATAGATACACTAAGTTTTATATGATATATCAAGTTTTTTATGCATTTGATTGTTTTTTCTTACCACTAAACCAACCTATTGCTAATATCAATAATAATACGCCCCAGAAAGTTAATTGCCATGGCATACTGTGTGGAAATTCGTGTGGCAAGATATGAATTGATTCATGGGCAAGTACCATCACGACTAACTTCACGCCAACCCAACCTACAATTGCAAAAGCTGCTGCTTCTAATGAAGGATTATCATGCAGAAGTTTTACAAACCATGTAGCTGCAAATCGCATAATAATTACTCCTAGCATACCGCCAGTGAACATCACTAAAAATTGTCCTAAGTTCATCCCACCAAATTGTGGTCCAACTTCTGGTAATGTTAAAGCAATTGCTATCGCTGCGAGCATTGAATCGATTGCAAATGCAATGTCTGCAAACTCTACTTTCGCAACTGTCATCCAGAAGCCACTGCCCTTTTTACTATATTTCTCTAGTTCTGCTTCTTCAGCTTCACTTGTGGCATCACCTGTCTTAAAATATTCATATAAATTTTTTATCGACATAAATAGTAAGTATGCAGCACCTAAAGCTTGTATTTGCCAAAACTTAGCAAGATAAGCGATCGCAAACAATGACGCAAATCTAAACACAAATGCTCCGAGTAATCCATAAAATAACGCTTTCTTTCTTTCTTCTTCAGGTAAATGTTTTACCATTACTGCCATAACGATCGCATTATCTGCTGCAAGTAATCCCTCTAAAACGACAAGAACTATTACAACCCACGCGTACGTTATCAATATTGACATATCCATCTTCTCACTCCGTATCATTAATAATAATGTTAATGACTGTATTATACGCTTTTAATACATTTTATATTGTAAATCTGCTTATAACAAACTGTATAACTTAATCTCTGGAAACTTATCCAGGAACCAGCGTGTAGCAAATTCGTTTTCAAATAAAAATACTTTATTCCCATATCGATCATCTACTAATATTGAACGACTTCCGTTCATACTATCTTTAATATCTTCTTCATTTTCAATCCAGCGTGCTATTTTACGTCCAACTGGTTCCATAATGACATCAACGTTATATTCATTTTTCATGCGGTGCTCGAATACTTCAAACTGAAGTTGTCCAACTGCTCCAAGTATAATTTGATTCGTATGCAGTGTTCTATAAAGTTGAATCGCACCTTCTTGTACAAGCTGCTCTATTCCTTTATGGAAATGTTTTTGTTTTAATACATTTTTAGGGCTAACTTTCATAAAGATTTCAGGTGTAAACTGAGGTAACTTTTCAAATTTAAATTTTTGATTCCCCCCTACGAGCGTGTCACCAATCTGGAAATTTCCTGAGTCATATAAACCGATAATATCGCCACTTACTGCATGATTCACCGTTTTTGTATCATCAGCCATAAATGATGTGGAACGAGATATTTTCATCTTTTTATCTGTACGTGTTAGTTTCACATCCATACCACGTTCAAATGCACCACTCACGACACGCATAAATGCAATTCTATCACGGTGTAAAGGATTCATATTTGCCTGAATCTTAAAGATAAATCCAGAAAAATCTGTTTCAAATGGAGATACAACTTCTCCTTCTTCTGTTTTACGTCCACTTGGCATCGGTGCATGATCAACATAGGCATTTAAGAAGTTCTGTACACCAAAGTTCGCTAATGCTGAACCAAAGAACACGGGTGTTAAATCTCCTGTTAATAATTTTTCATTATCGAATGTTTCACCTGCACCGTCAACTAACATCAATTCTTCAACTGCTTGTTCGAAAGCAGAATCATTTGAAATAGCATGCTCTTCAACAAGTTCGTAATCTTCATTTAAATGTAAAGTATTCTCTTCATCACGGAAAGGTTCAATCGTTTTCTCTTTACGGTCAATGATACCGAAGAATGATTGACCCATTCCAATCGGCCAGTTCATAGGATATGTTTCAATTTCTAAAGTCTTTTCAATTTCTTCTAATAATTCAAAGGGTTCTTTACCGACACGATCAAGCTTATTGATAAATGTAAAGATTGGAATACCACGCATCTTACAAACTTTGAATAACTTTAATGTTTGAGGCTCAATACCTTTAGCAACGTCTATTACCATGACCGCACTATCTACTGCCATTAACGTACGATACGTATCTTCTGAGAAATCTTCATGTCCTGGCGTGTCTAAAATATTGATTTTAAAGTTATCATAATCAAACTGCATAACAGAACTTGTTACCGAAATACCACGTTCTTTTTCAACATCCATCCAATCACTCGTTGCAAACTTACCTGTCTTTTTACCTTTAACTGTACCCGCTTCACGAATCGCACCACCGAATAATAACAACTTCTCTGTTAAAGTTGTTTTACCAGCATCCGGGTGAGAGATGATGGCGAACGTTTTTCTTATTTCTACTTCTTGTTTTAATGTCATATTTATACTCCTTATACTTCACTTGTCCACTGGGCGATAGATAAAGCCAGCTGATTTGCTTCTTTTTCGTCTAATATGTTAAATAAATGATGATACAGATGGTCAACTAATGCATCACCATAAATATCATAATCAAATTGAATTGAAAAGAATATATCCGGTACACTTACAAGAATTGTCTCTTCCTTTTTATTCTCATGTATATATACTTTGCATTGTAATGACTCACCATTATTCGTTCTTATTTTCATCCGTTTCTCTCCCATATTTTTCATATGCTGCTTCAAGACCAATTAAATCATCTCTATGCGGCACTTTTTTATAACCTGGCATTATCTGATATGGTTCACGACCTTTAGATGCAAGTACTATCATATCACCAGGTTCGCTCACCGCAATTGCATGACGTATGCCTTCAGCCCGATCTAAAAAAGAAATATATCGATTATGCGTAACACCTTTCTCTAATGCATCTGTTAACTTTTTAGGATCATCATTTGCCGGATTGTCCGGAGTGAATATCACATAATCAGCACGACAAGCAATCGCACCCATTTCAGGCGTCTTTGTTAAATCTCTTTCACCTGCCATACCTACTAGAAAAATAAGCTTTCCTTTCTTAAATGGTTCAACAGCATCAATTAACTTATTCATACCGTCAGGTGTATGTGCATAATCTATAATCAGATCAACCGGTAAATTTCTGTCTAAAACTTCCAGGCGACCTTCTACTGGATTTAAACGTTCAGTAGCCTGTGCTAGTGTCTCAATATCATGCCCTTGTGTCCACATCGCACATAGAGCTGCAAGCATATTATACACATTAAATCGACCAATATAAGGGCAACGAATTAGTGCTTTGCCATCCGGTGTCTGTAAATCAAACTGGATGCCCTCTAAGCTTTCATGTATATTCTCTGCTTTAAAATCACAGTCATTTTCAATTCCATATGTGATTATCTCTCTAGGAGAAGCAATGATAAGTTCAGATAAATAATCATCATCGCCATTGATAATAGCATATTTAGGTTTAGTATAATCATTGCCAAGTTGAGCAAACAATAAAGATTTATGAAATCCGTAACGTTCCATCGTCTGATGAAAATCTAAATGGTCTTGTGTCAGATTAGTGAATATTGCTGCATCAATATCAACACCATTTGTTCTGCCAAGCGCCAGACCATGACTACTCATCTCCATAGACATTGCCTTAGCACCTTTATGATATGCATCCTTAATATGTTGATTTAATGTTATTGTCTCTGGTGTAGAGTTAGAACCTTTAGCGACATCTTCGTTATACTGAAATCCATTTGTTCCTAAATAAGCTGAATTAATTTGTAAGGCTCTATGGATATGATGAATCATCGTGGCAACACTTGTCTTACCATTAGTCCCCGTCACACCATATGTCGTTAATTTCTGACTCGGAAAATCCATGAGAAATTGACCGAAGATATTTGCAACTTTAAGTGTGTCCTTAACAACAACCTGCCCAACATCCTGAGGTAATCCATCAATGAAATGATCAACAACAATCATTCTACAACCTTGTGCAATGACATTCGGAATGAATTTATGACTATCAACGGTATATCCATGACTTGCGACGAATACAGAATCTGCATTTGCCTGTCTTGAATCTACTACAATATTAGTAACTTGTTGAGGAAATTGACCATATATTTTCTTCGCTTTAATCACTTTCAATAGTTCTTTCGTATCCATTCAGTGACCTCCTTTAGTTCAATTCTTAATTATACACTTTTTTAAAACATTCGCCTATACAAGTTAAACATGTTCATTCAAAATAAATAAGCGTATAATAAAAATAAAATTAAGGGAGGTTATTATGTCAAAAGTAATTGTGAGTCAACTTTCAAAATCCTTTAATCATCAAAAAATACTTAATGATATCAGTTTTTCTGTAAATAGTGGTGAACGTATAGCTATAGTAGGCGCTTCTGGTTCAGGAAAAACGACACTTATACAATGTATGCTTGGTATATTAAAAAGTGATAGCGGTAATGTTACGATAGATGATCATTTTATGCCGCATCTTAATTCATTACGAAATATTGGTTATATGGCTCAGTCTGACGCATTATATGAAGATTTAACTGGTCTAGAAAACCTCAGATTCTTCGGTAAACTCTATCGATTGCATAAAAAAGAATTACAAGCAGCAATTGATAATGTAGCAAAAATTACTGAATTGACTTCACATCTCAATAAGCGGGTAGCTCAGTACTCTGGAGGTATGAAGCGCAGATTATCACTTGCAATCAGTTTATTACATCAGCCACAACTTTTAATTTTAGATGAACCAACTGTTGGCGTCGATCCGATATTAAAACGTAAAATATGGCAATCATTGATTGATTTAAATAGAAACGGTACAACAATCATCATTACTACGCATGTAATGGAAGAAGCTGAGGCATGTGATAAATTACTATTGCTGTATAACAGTGAAATGATTGGTTTTGGTACACCTCTTCGTCTTAAATCACATTATCAGGTCGATACAATCGAGGATATATTTATTAAAGTAGGTGAATTGTAGTGAAAATATTAACAATCGCACAACGCATTATCACCCAAATCATTCGTGACAAACGGACGTTACTGCTTTTATTTATAGCACCTATTATGTTACTTACTTTACTTCATTATATATTTCAAACAGTTGATGAAGGAGAAGCACGTGTTGGAATATATCATATTCCTGAAGAACTTAACCGACAGTTAATAGAGAATGATATAGAACGCGTCAAAATCAGTTCGACAAAAAATTTAAAAAATACGATTGAAGATAAAAAACTTGATGGCATTATTATTTCTAATAAAAAAGATATTGAAATTTATTATACGAATCTAGATCCAAACAAAAATATAAAGTTAAAATCAGCAATACAAGGATATAAAATTAAAACAAAATTTTCAAAGTCCCAAATTGTTATTGATAATATGCAACAGAAATTTGAAGATATTAATCAGCAGATGGATAAATTAAAAGATCAATTAAAAAAATTAGGTCCTTTATTAGATCGTATTGGCATAGATTTGCCACAAACTAATAACAAAGACAATCAGATAGTTGTTAATGAAGATGTACTTTTCAAGACGCACTACATTTATGGCGATAAAAATAGTAATTACTTTGATATGATCAATCCAGTATTGATTGCTTTCTTTATCTTTTTCTTTACATTCTTAATTTCAGGAATTACATTGTTAAAAGAGCGCACGACTGGTACATTAAATAAGTTACTTTCAACACCAATCAAAAGATATGAGATTGTAATAGGATATATGCTAGGTTTCTCTTTGTTTGGCACAATTCAAACTGTTATGCTAGTGCTATATGCAGTATATGTATTAAAAATGGAAGTAGCAGGTTCAATTTGGCTACTCATCATCAGTAACATTATACTTGCATTTGTTGCGCTTAGCTTAGGTTTATTTATCTCAACTTTTGCAAAATCAGAATTCCAAATGATACAATTTATTCCACTCATCATTGTACCTCAACTGCTGTTTAGTGGTATTATACCTATAGAGAATATGCACAAACCTTTACAAATCATAAGTTATATAATGCCACTTAAGTTTGGTGCAGATAATTTATCACGTATCATGTTAAAAGGACAAAGTATTGAAATTATCCCTAATATAATTGTTTTAATTTTTATGTTCATCTTTTTAATGATACTTAACATCGCATTATTAAAACGTTATCGCAACATATAACGTACTGATTTAACTTAATAGTATTGTTTTGTAAAGAATAAACAAAATTATTGTAATTTTTATGTAATTTTCAAGAAAAATTACCACATCAATGTGATAATAAGATAGCATTACAATAAATCAAATGAATCGGAGTGTCATTATGCTGATTAAAAATAAAAAAATACTGATTTTGACAGGTTCTTTCGGCAATGGTCATATTTCAGTGACAAATGCACTTGTTAATCAATTTAATAAAATGCACTTACCGAACGTTACTGTAATTGAACATGATTTGTTTCAGGAAGCTCATCCTATCATCAATAGCATCGCTAAAAAATATTATCTTAATAGTTATAAATATTTCAGAAGATCATATGAATATTTCTACTATGCAAGACCAGAGAGAACTGAATCTTGCTTTTATAAATATTATGGATTGAATAAACTTGTCAATCTTATCATTAAAGAAAAGCCGGATTTAATTCTCTTAACGTTCCCTACACCTGTTGTATCCATTTTAAAACGTGATTTCAATATTCATACACCAGTTTGCACAGTTATTACGGACTACCGTCTACATAAAAACTGGATAACACCTGACTCGGAACAATATTTTGTTGCGACAGAAGATTTGAAGCAAGAGTTAGTTGCAGTAGGTGTTCCTATTACAAATATTACCGTAACTGGCATACCTATCCATGAAAAATTTAATTTTTCCGTAGATAGAGATACATGGTTAACTGAACATGGTCTAGATCCAGAAAAGAAGACATTATTAATGGTAGCAGGTGCATTCGGGGTAATGGATGGTTTCAAAGAAATGCTTACTGCATTAGTTGATAAAAGTAATCACCAGTTTGTTGTTGTGTGTGGAAAGAATCAAACACTCGTAAACAATTTACAACAACATTTTAAAGGTAAAAATGTACTGGTTATGGGTTATACGCAGGAGATGGCTGAATGGATGTCAGCATGTGACCTCATGTTAACGAAGCCTGGTGGTATTACCATTACTGAAAGTTTATGTAAACATATCCCCCTTGTATTCTTTGATCCCGCACCTGGACAAGAAGGGGAAAATGCAGTTTATTTTAGCAATAAAGGCTATGCTCGTATTACCCATTCATATGCTGAGACAATTCATGTCACATTAGATTTATTAAATCATGAACGTGAGCTAGAACGCTTAATTCAAAATATGAAAAAAGATTACATTCCAAATTCTGCACAAAACATTTGTAGTTCTATTATCGAAATATTAAACGAATCACTAATCCACAATGATATTCAATCGAAAGCGAGATTATATGCGAGACTCTTCGCGAAGTAGATTTACAGGCAAAAACTTTTGGTTAATGATTTCGATTTTGTTTTTAATGGAATTTGCACGTGGAATGTATGTTTTGAGCTATCTCCCAGTATTGCCGACAACTAATTCAAAAATTACTGTTGGTATCGTTTCTTTTGCCATCACACTTCACTTTATCAGTGATTCGCTCACAAACTTTGGAATTGGATTTATGTTAAAAAGATTTGGTACGAAGAAAGTTTTAAATTTAGGATTTTTATTAGCATTTTTTGGTTTATCTATAGTGGTATGCTTCAATAACCCGATTGCACTAATTATTGCGGCAATACTGACAGGTATTGCTGTAAGTCCAATTTGGGTCATTATGTTAAGTTCAATTGATGATACAAAACGGTCAAAACAGATGGGATATGTTTATTTTGCATGGTTAGTCGGCATGATGGCTGGAATGATTGTTATGAACTTAATATTTAAAATCCATCCGACAAAATTTACTTTTCTCATGCCAGTATTTGTTTTGATTGCATGGTTGCTTTACTTTTTTGTGCATGTAGAAGTCTCATTTTTTGAGAAGAAGTCTATAAAGACACAATTTGCCCACATTAAACATGTTATGATGCGACACTTAGTATTATTTCCTGGTATTGTTTTACAGGGACTTGCCATAGGTATGCTTGTACCTATATTACCAATATACGCAATTAAACACCTTCATGTAACAACACTTGAATATACCTATCTATTAATTGCAGGAGGTATTGGTTGCACGATATCAATGCTATTTATTTCAAAATTTATGGATGAAGTTTCTAAAATTTATTCTCATATCGTTATATTAACTGGATTTGTCATCTTTGGTGTTGCTATATTTACTATGACGCAAATCAATAACTATTATCTGGTACTTATTGCAGCTGTGCTTATCGGTATCTTTTACGGCTTATTATTACCAGGATGGAATGCATTTATGGCGAGTCAGGTTGAAGCTAAATTGAAAGAGGAATCATGGGGTGTATTTAATTCCCTGCAAGGCATTGGCACCATGCTTGGACCTGTTATAGCAGGCATAATTACTGAAGTATTTCATAATACTAATTTTACTTTATTTACTTCAGCTAGTTTATTTTTAAGTCTTGCCTTATTTTACGGGATTTATTTTTTAAGAATGCATCATCAGAAAAACAGAGCTGATCATTAATGAATCAGCTCTGTTTTAATTTTTATTAGCTTGGTAATTAATTTTTGTATTTCTTAACGAGATCTTCTAAAAACGGAATAAGTTGATCTTTCATTTCTGAACGCATCGCGTATTCCATTGTTGTCTTAACAAATCCAATTTTATCTCCAACATCATAACGTTCACCTTCGAAATCATACGCATATACTTCATCATCTTCATTAACACGAGCAATTGCATCTGTAAGTTGAATTTCTCCACCTGCTCCAATATTCTGTTCTTCAAGATAATTAAATATATCTGGTGTTAAAACATAGCGACCCATAATTGCTAATCTAGAATCTGTCGTTCCTAATTTCGGCTTTTCAATTAAAGTATCGATCTCATATAAACGGCCATCCTGTGATTTGGATTCAATCATACCGTATCGTTCTGTATCTTCATATGAAACAGTTTTAGCACCGATTACTGATTTTTGTTTATCATCATAAACATCCATCAGTTGTTTAATTGCCGGTACTTCACCATCAACGATGTCATCACCGAGTAAGACAGCAAAAGGTTCTTCACCTATAAATTGTTTCGCTGTCCAAATTGCATGACCTAATCCTTGTGGTGATTTTTGTCTCACATAAAAGATATTCGCTAGATTCGTTGAATGCTGTACTTTCTCTAGTAAATCATACTTTCCTTTTTCTTCTAAGTTAAATTCCAGTTCCATTTGGGCATCAAAATGATCTTCAATCGCACGTTTATGCTTACCAGTTACGATAATAATATCTTCAATACCTGCTGCAACTGCTTCTTCAACTATATATTGAATTGTCGGTTTGTCTAAAATCGGTAATATCTCCTTTGGCATTGCTTTAGTAGCAGGTAAAAATCTCGAGCCGATACCAGCAGCTGGAATGACAGCTTTTCTAACTTTTGACATATGAGAAACCATCCTTTACTCAAATTAAATTTTCTATTTTATATTCAATCTATTATAGTTTAACATACTTTAATCAAGGATTAATATTAAGAATTTATAAATAATAAAAGGACAACCAAATAAATGGTTATCCTTCTATTAAGTAATATTATTTCTGATGTTCGTTTATAGATTTAACTGCCTCATGAGTTATGTCCTGACGATGCATATAGATGTTGCGTACAATTGTTTTTATGACTGCATATGTTGGAACAGCAACAAGTATTGCCATAAATCCTCCCAAATTACCAGCTGCTAAAATAACGGTAATAATTGTGAGCGGATGAATATTTAAAGATTTACCCATAATATTCGGTGTAATAACATTTCCTTCTAATTGTTGTGCAACAAACATAATGATGATGACATACACGACCATTACCGGATCTTGTATTAAAGCAATGATTATTGCTGGAATTATTGCAAGGTATGGTCCTAAGAATGGAATTAAATTCGTCACCATACCCCACATCGCTAAAATCAATGCATAGTCTAATCCAATGATTAGATAACCTATCAACAATAAAATACCAAGGATAACACTAACAGTAACTTGACCTTGTATGTATGATCTTAACGTTTTATCGATATCTTTAAATAAATTAACGACAAATAATTTTCTTCGTCCTGAAAATGGTGCAGCAACAAAAGGAATAAAACGATCATGATCTTTAAGCATATAAATTAAGAAGAAAGGTACTAAAATAATTAAAAATAAAGTCGAAATAAACTGAGTGATAAATGAAAATGCGTTTGAAACAATTTTTCCTGAAAAACTATTTAATTTTTCAATCCCATTATTGATACCATCCTTAACGTTTTCTGGTAGTTTTTCACGTTGATCTAATGCGATATTAACATAAGATTGAAATTCTTTTTGGATTGTTGGAAAATTATCTACAAAATTATTACCCTGTTTCATAATAATTGGTCCAACAAATGATAAAAATAGACCCGTTAATATAACGAGTGTTAACATAATTGTTGTTAAACTCTGCCATCGCTTGAGATTATATCTCTTCTCCAGTTTATCCTGAAATGGAACAGTTACATAGTAAAGAAAACCGCCTAGTAATAAAGGTAAGATAATCGACTTAACAATTACTATTATAGGGTAAAAAATATGATTAATTTCTAAAAAATACTTGATGATTAGAAATGATAATAATAATGCAACCCCAAATCTAAACCACACTTTTTTTGTCATAATGTCCTCCTAGAAATGATATAGTCTATTATACCCAAAAATAATGATATTATTAATTTAAAATAATAATTATATGAAAAGAGTTGATGATGATGAAAAACGGTCTTATAACACCATTTACTATGAATAGTGAACATTTAAATAGAACAGTAAAACTTGGCATATACTTTCCAGAAGATTACTCTCCATTCGTACAACACACATTGTTTATTTGTTTTGATGGACAGGATTTAAGTCAGATAGGAAGAATTCATCGTAAATATGAAACTTTAAAAGATGATTTTGATAACCCTTCAGTATTTCTTTTCGTACATTATAATAATGTTGATGAGAGAAAAGATGAATATCATCCAGAAGGTATACACCGTGAAAAATTCCAGAAATTTGTGTCTCAAGAATTGCTGGATTACATACAAGACACTTTTAATTTCGTGCATGATAAAAATAATACGATTGTTATCGGAGATAGTTTAGCAGCTAGTATCTCTTTAACACTTGCTATAGAATATTCTGAACTAACTTCAAAATGTTGTCTATTCTCTCCAATGATAACAGATAAAATATTAAATCAAATAAATAATCTTTCCCAAGAAAGAAAAAGCGAATTGAATCTCTATTTAATTGTAGGTAAAGAGGAAGATTATTTTAAACTATTGACTGGAGATTATGCCGATTTTTTAACACCAATTAGACAATTACATCAAGTGCTAATAGATAATAATATTTCACATTATTATGATGAATTGGACGGTGGACACACATGGAAAACATGGCAAAAAGAAATAGAAAAATGTTTAAATTATTACTTAATTTGAAATTCTGATATAATTGAATTATCAGAAAAAAAGGGGGATTCATTATGAAACTAGGCATTGTATTATACCCATCAAAAGCATATCAGGATGAAATCAATCAGTATCGTAAGCGCTATGATTCTCATTATGCGTTAATCACACCACATATTACGATTAAAGAAGCATTTGAGGTAGATGATCATGACATTGACGCTGTTACTGATAAATTAAAAGAGGTAGCAAAAACTATACAACCAGTAGAAATTAACGTAGAAAAAGTATCAGATTTTGCACCTACTCAAAATATCATCTATTTAAAAGTTAATCCAAATGAAAATCTCGTTAAGTTATTCGAATTATTGAATGATGGTTCATTCTATGGTACGAACACATATCCATTCGTGCCACACTTTACAGTTGGACAGGGTTTTTCTTCGCAGGAATTCGAAGACTTAAAAGGTCAATTATCAATGAAAGATGTTACACACTCTGAAGTTATCGATAAGATTAGTTTATGTTATCAATTAGATAATGATACATGGAATGTAAAAGAAACATTTAAATTAGGGGAATAAAAAAAAGCCATTTCGGCTTTTTTTATTTTTATCCAACGATATGATATCCACCATCTACATGAATATTTTCACCAGTAACCCCACTTGATAAGTCAGTTAATAAATATAATGCAGTTTTACCTACTTCAATAGTATCAACATTTCTTCTTAATGGTGCATGCGCTTCAATTTCTTTTAGTATCGTATTAAAGCTACCGACACCTTTGGCACTCAATGTTCTGATTGGTCCCGCAGAAATTGCATTAACTCGAATACCATCTTGTCCTAAATCAGATGCTAAATATTTAACGTTAGCTTCTAACGATGCTTTCGCTACACCCATTACGTTATAGTTAGGAACAGCAAATTCTCCGCCGATATATGTTGTTGTAACGATAGTTCCACCTTCACGCATTAACTTTGAAGCTTCTCTAGCGACAATTGTTAATGAATATGAACTGATGTCCTGAGCCAGCAAAAATCCTTCACGACTCGTATCGATAAAGCGACCACGCAAATCTTCCATATTTGCAAACGCGATAGAATGAAATACACCATCAATTCGTCCGAATTTATCTCCAATTTGTTTAAATGCATTAACAACATCATCATCACTCTGTACATCACATTGTATCATTTCTGCGTTCTGATTATTCTTAAAGTTAGGTAGCAACTTCTCTAATTCATTCTTACTTCTTTCTTTACGATACGTAAATACAAGTTTACAGCCAACTTCATCTAAAACTTGTGCGACCCCATATGCAATACTTCTTTTATTCGCTATCCCCATTATCACGTAAACTTTATCCTTAAAATTTAACATCATCGTTCTCCTTTATATGCAACTTCTAGTATCTAGTACTAATTTATTTAACTATAACATAAATCATTACTCAAAAAAAGCGAATCATATCTTTCCTTTAAACAAAAAACAATCTGGCCATGTCTCTATGGGACATGGCCAGATTGTTGATACTTAAAATAATTCTAATTCACGTTTTATTTCATCTACATAGTTTCTTTCACCAGTAACAATTAATCGGTCTTTAAAGTGAAGTTCCGTTTCACCATGTGGCACAATAGAATCATTTCCACGTAATATTCGCACAAAGATAATATCACCTGAAAATGGGAATTCACGTAATTGCATCTCATGATATTTTGTATTTAACATTTCAATTTCATATAATGAAGTTTCAACGTTAGATAAAAGATTTAACATGTTTGGTGATTCGATTAAACCTTTTAATAACGTTTTTGTACTTTGGAATTCACTGAATACTTCAATACCTGCTTCAGTTAACTTATCGTCTTCCTGCAATGTTTCTAAACGGCAGATTACACGTGGTACGCCTTCTTGTTTCGCCATTTCTGCAACACTTCTATTAATTGATTCATCATTCGCCGAACAAACAACAATGTCAAAATCAAACAGACCAGATGCAGATAATGCCTCGTAACTATATTCATCAAGTTCAATTGTTTCCAGATCCTGAATCGTTCTTTTATCGACATTATTCTTTAAGTAGAATAACGTCGGTAAATATAAATCTGATTTAAAGCTTTGCGCGACAGGTATTGATAACTGGTTCTTACCGATAAATGCCACTTTAATCGTTTTTTCTTCAGTAATTGCAACCGGGAAAGTCTTCTTAAATAATATAGGAACAATGACACAAGTGATTACTGCTGCTAATATTAAAGTACCACTTGTAGCACCATCAATTGTACCTAATCGTTCAGCGATTTTTGCCGAAGCGATAACAAGTGATAGCGTTGATGTCAGTAAGAATGAAGACGCAATAACTGTTTTAGTATCATACCACTTTTTTAATATTGCTATCGGAATGACTTTAGTTAAATAGAATGCAATTAATAAGAATGGAATAATAATTAATCCTGAAGGATCTTTAAATAAAGCTGGTATATCTAAATCAACACCTACCATAATAAAGAACATCGGAATAAAGAAGCCATATCCAAAAGAATCTAGTTTATTAACCATATCTTTATCTGGACCTAGAAGACTCACAACACATCCTGCTAAAAAGGCGCCTAATATATTTTCAGCACCTACACCTTCTGCAAGTGCAACGAGCAGAATAATTAAGGCAAATACTGCACGAATTCCAATTTGAGTGGTCCCTGCCATCAGTTTTTCCAGGAATGGCGCTTTTTTGAAATTCTTACCGGTAATATAAAATAATCCGGTAAATACGATTAATATGCCAATTAACCAAATCGGTGAATCGCCTTCAGCATAAAGCGTACCATATAAGGTTAATAATAAAATTGTGGCTAAATCAGCGATTACTGCTACCAACAATATGATTTGTCCAATTGTAGTCTGCATAATATTCATTTCTTTTAAGGTAGGTACTACCACACCTAAAGAAATGGTAGAAATAATAATGACCATCAATAATACATCGTCTATAATACCCGTCCATTTAAATAAATAAGCTGCAATAATCGACAGTATCAAAATGCCGGTAAATATCATTGATGAGATTACAATTGGGTTGGGTTCTTTTTGTTTTGCTTTTTTCTGTTTCGGTGATGATTTAAATGCTTTAAAATCAATTTCTAAACCACTTAAGAACATTAAGAATATAAATCCTAAAGTTGATAACATATTTAACATCGCTGTACGATCTACCCAGTTAAATAGAGACTTTCCTACGATAATACCCATCAATATCTCTGCGACAACTACCGGTAAGAAATTAATACGTAATCGATTTAGTAATATTGGTGTTAAGAAAGCACAAACGACAACAATTACGAGTGATAATAATTCTGCATGATTTCCCATCTTTTCCTCCTAAGTTAAATAACTCATAAAAGTGGTTGCTAATCCGAAATAGATTAACATACTGATAATATCATTGGTAGTAGATATAAATGGACCACTGGCAACAGCAGGATCTATCTTTAATCGATGCATCACTAAAGGAACCATTGCCCCGGCTAATGTAGCTACCGTCATTGCAATCGTTAAACTAAAACAGACAATCAACCCGAGCACTGGTGTTTTATATAATACGCAAATGATAATAAATAACATAACTGAGCAGCTTAACCCGGTAATAAATCCCGATCCCGCTTCTCGCAATGCTAATTTAAACTTACTTTGTTCATCAATCTCGCCTGTTGAAATACCACGAACTACAACGGCTAAGCTTTGTGTACCGGAATTACCTGCCATCCCACCGATAAGCGGAATAAATGCTGCAAGTAAAGCGACCTTACTTAATGTATCTTCAAATTGTCCTAATATTGATGCTGTGATCATTCCCATAACAGTTAATGCCATAAGCCATGGCAGACGTTTACGGGCTGTCGCAAACATAGAATCATCTGTAGAATCAATATCACTTACCCCGGCAAGTTTTGAGTAGTCTTCACTTGCCTCTTCATCAATAACGTCTAAAATATCATCGATAGTAATGATACCAAGCAAATGATTTTGATAATCTACAACAGGAATCGCTAAGAAATCATAGTCTTTCATAATATTAGCGACATCTTCCTGATCATCAGCAACATTCACGCTAATAACTCTCTCATTCATTATGTCTTCGATATATTCATCATTTTCTGCAACGATGAGATCTCTAAGAGAGATTACGCCGACAAGTTGTTTCTTTTCATTCAGCACAAAGATATAGTAAATCGTTTCCGCTTGAGGTGCTTGTTCCTTCAATTGAATCATTGCTTCACGCACAGTGCTTAGTGAAGATACTGAAATAAATTCAGTTGTCATCAAACCACCGGCTGTATCCTCTTCGTAATGTAACAGTGCTTTGATTTCACCTGCTGTCTCTTTATCCATGAGCAGAAGCAAACTCGCTATCTTCGTCTTTGGTAGCATCTTTAAAATATCAACTGCATTATCGAAAGACATCTCTTCAAACATGCTGCTTGCATAACGTGCGTCCATTTCTTCAAAGATGTGATCATATTCATCATCTTCCATTTCAGTTGTTTCCATAAATTCTGCAACTTCTTTTGGAGATAAATAATGATAAATTTTATCTCGATATTCATCACTGGACTCGGTGAAATACTCACCTTGATCATATGTATGAAGTTCGAGGAATTCTTCTCTAAACTGGTCTATATCACCACTCAACAATAGTTCATCTAATGCTTCTTTGTTATACATTTCTTCTTCTAAAACAACTTCTTCTTCTGACATAATCTCACCTCCAAAATACAATTTATTATAACATATCAAAAAAATGACTTAAATCTTTTGGTAATGATGACTTTATATTTATTTGATTACCGTAAATTGGATGTTTAAATCGGACTTCGTTAGCATGAAGTGCATGTCTATCGATTTTTTTGTCATTCCCATACAATGTGTCACCAATCAGTGAATGTCCTAATGTGTAAAAATGGACACGTATTTGATGTGTTCTACCTGTGTGTAGACGTGCTTTTACCAATGATATATTCATGAATTTATTATATTGAAGTAATTGATATTCAGTTCGAGCATTTTGACCATAGACACTAACCTGCCTGGTGATGATTGAAGTGTCACTTCTTTCAATCGGTATGCAAATATTACCTTTAGGCTTCATTTCACCAAGACATATTAATAAATAATGTTTCTCTATTTCATTCGTCAGCAAATGATGAATCAACTGATGTTTAGCAAATACTACAATACCACTCGTATTTCTATCAAGCCTGCTAACAGGATGAAGCACACTGTTATCAAATTTTTGTTCGAGATATCCATATACTGCTTCTAATAAACTATTATGTGGATGTAATTGAGAAGGTATTGTGTTCATAAAACTAGGTTTATTTACTATGATCATAAAAGAATCATCATATAATATTTCAATTGGAATGTGATTTGTTATTAAGTATGGACTTCTTATTTCCTCAGGAAGTCGCACAGTTAATGTATCATCCTGAGATATATTTGCTCTAACAGTTACAGGATGATTATTTACAAGTAAAGCGCCATTTTGTTTAATGGCGCTTAATGATTTCTTGCTATAACGCTGACTTTGTAAAAATATTTTTACAGTTGTGGCTTCTTTAATCGTGTATCTAATTTGAATCAATCGTTTGCGATAAAAGAATCATGAACTCTTTTCCAGAATGGAAAAGGCCTAAATCTTGCAAAACGAACTTTCTCATCTGCAACACGATATTGTATCGAAGCCACACCTTTATGATCTGCTGTCAGATGATCAAAAGTAAGTTGTAAAGTACTAGGATTAGCTGGAACAACCTTACAAGTATGATGCTTTGGTAATACTAAAGGAGATCCTACTGTACGAAACACCCGATTATTAATCGATGCTATTTCTGTTATTTGCATCGCTTCTAATGAAGGATGGATCAATGCGCCGCCGAGTGCTTTATTATATGCAGTAGATCCACTCGGTGTCGAAATGCATAAACCATCTCCTCTAAAACGTTCAAATTGATCCCCACGGATAAACAAATCAGCTACGAGTGTTGCTCCATTGTGTGTTTTCACTGTTGCTTCATTAAGGGCTAAATATCTTGAAGGTCTTCCTTCCTCATATCTAACAATAACTTCAACTAAAGGGTATTCTATGACTTGAAAAGAATCATTATTTATAGCAAGAATTAATTTTTCAACTTCGTGCGGTAGCCAGTCTGCATAAAAACCAAGATGTCCTGTATGTATTCCAACAAAACTTGTTTCACTCAATCGGTGACTATATGTATGAAAGGCTTGTAATAATGTACCATCCCCACCTACAGAAATAACGATTTCGGGTGTTTCAACATCTTCAGTCATATTAAAATCTTTCATAAATCCTGTCATTTTCTGTTTTAAAGCATTGCTTTTTGAATCACCTTTAGACAATATATTAAAGCGCATTCTCTCACCCTCTTAGTCTCTAATCTCACTACGTTGTTCTGAGTAAAACTTTTGAGCTTCTTTTATTTCTTCTCGAATTTCAGACATTTCTTCATCTAATAGATATGCTGCTTCTGCTGCACGCTCTAAACGATTTTGAATTTCTGGTGGATAGTCTCCTGCATATTTATATCGTAATGTATGCTCAATAGTTGCCCAGAAGTTCATCGCTAACGTTCTTATTTGTATTTCTGCCAGTATAAATTTTTGACCTGTTAATGTTTCAATTGGATATTTAATAATGACATGGTATGAGCGATAACCACTTTCTTTTGTGTCTTTAATATAATCTCGTTCTTCAACTACTTCAAAATCATGTCTATTTCGCAACATCTGTACAACAACATCTATATCATCTACGAATTGACACATCAGTCTAAGACCAGCAATATCGTACATTTCTTCACTTAAACGATCAAACGGAATACCTCGTGTATTTGCTTTCTCAATGATACTTGGTATCGGTTTAACTCTGCCGGTTACAAATTCTATCGGAGATGATTTACCTTCTGATTGAAATTGTTTACGGATACCCTTTAATTTAATTTTAAGTTCGTCGATTGCTTGTTTGTATGGTGATAAAAATAAATCCCATTGGTTCATAACAACACCTCATTCTATAGCTCAAATACCTCTTCAACACGTTCAACAAAAGGTTTACCATAATTAAAATTTCCTTGAATATTTTCAATGAGTTCATCAAATTCTTCTTTAAAATTAATCAGTTCAATTGTACCGTATAAAAACCACGGATATGATTCATAAGCTTTCATCATATGCCATGTCTCTTCAACAAATCGTAAATTAGCGAAGCTCTCGCCACCATCTAATAAATAAACAAATTGAAAATTATCACTATCTACCACCATTGTACCTGTGGCTGTTGCTTCAATTGGTGATTCTTCTGTAAATATCATCACTTTATTTTCTTCTAATTTAATTTCATTGACATGTAAATTCATTTTGTGTCATCTCCTTAACATGAATATTTTAACATAATTATTGTAAATGTTTTAATGATTCTTGATTTAGTCATGAATAGAATGTAATATACTTTACTTCATATATTATGTTGTACATAATTAAAATATATAAAAGGGGGTTCACCATGGAAGAACTTGAAATTGAATTCAAGAATCTACTTGACTATTCAACTTACGAAAAATTAAAAAACGCGTTATTTATCGATGCGCCGATGATTACGCAAACCAATTTTTATATCGATACGAATCAATTCGATTTAAAATCGCAGAAATGTGCACTTAGAATTCGTGATAATGGAGCATCTAAAATGATGACATTAAAAATACCACAAACAATTGGTGTCATGGAGTATTCTGGTGTGATTGATGAGCGTATCATAGATCAGGAATATATCGAACAACGTTACATCCCTGAAAATATTGAACAGCAATTAAAAAAAATGAATATAGCTGATAATTCACTTCGTGTATTTGGTGCGCTATCGACAGAACGTCGCGAAATAGAGTATAAATCCGGTCTACTTGTCCTTGATGCCAGTTATTATCTTGATACGAGCGATTACGAGCTGGAATATGAAGTAAACGACTACGAAGAAGGAAAAGTACACTTTGATGCGTTACTTGAATATTATAACATTGACAAACAAGAAACAATGAGCAAAGTGCAAAGATTTTATAACCACTACAGTAAACTTTCAAGCAAAATACTTTAAAATTGTAATATACATGCTATATTAGTATGAAAGTAAGGAGATGTCAGATGGATACGATTTATGATCGCATCGGCCAGGATAATTTATATCAAATGATAGATATCTTTTATTCTTATGTTAAAGAAGATGAACGTATTAATCATTTATTTCCTGGTGATTTTAATGAAACAGCTCGAAAGCAAAAGCAATTTTTAACACAATTTTTAGGAGGACCAACGCTCTATTCTGACGAACATGGTCATCCCATGATGCGTGCACGTCATATGCCTTTTGTGATTGGAGAATTTGAAAAAGACGCATGGCTCGAAAATATGACGAAAGCTGCATATAAAGTACCGATGGATGAAGATGTTAGAACATACTTATTGCAACGTTTAACACTTACTGCTGAACATATGAAAAATGTCGATTAAAGGATGAAGGTGATGTAGAATGGGACAACTACAATTAATGGTAAATCAAACGCGAGAACAATTATCGCCTAATAAAAAAATAGAGATCTATTCTTTCTTTGATCCTTTTTGTAAAGATTCTTGGAAACTTAAAGCAACTTTACGTAAATTGCAAATTGAATACTATCAATTCGTAGATATTAAACAAATTCTACTTCCTACTTTGAAAGTACTCACAAAATGCCAGGCACAAAGTACAACTTGCGATGATAATATCGCTTTAGCATTTAAAGCAGCTGAATTACAAGGAAGAAAGAAAGCAAATCTATTTTTGAACTTTATACAGAATGAAATAATGCCAAAACAAGATATAATCACAAAAGAATTGATTATGCATTGTGCGCAAAAAGCAGGATTAGATATAGAAGTCTTCACTAATGACATACGTAGTAATCATGTTACTTCCTCATTAAAGTGTGACCAACATATCGCGAATGAAATGGATGTCAATGTTACACCTACACTTGTTTTCTTTAACGAAAATTATGAAGATGAAGGATTAAAAGTTGAAGGTATTCACGCTTATCATATTTACACATATATCATCAATGAACTTGTAGAAACACCGATAGAAAAAAAGTTACCACCAACGCTTTCAGAATATATTCGTGATCAGGAAATGGTAAGTGAACATGAACTCGAAACTGTTTATGAGTGGCCACATCATATTTTGATGAATGAGTTACGAAAATTAAAGCTCCAGAATATTATTGAAGATGTTTATTATGATCATGATTTATTCTGGCGTTATAAATCACTATAATATATCACACAAAAACCGATATCGTATATGATATCGGTTTTTGTGTGTCTGTTTTTCCAAAGAATTTATTAGTACAGTTTCATTGTTTTTCATAACAGTTATTTGTGCACTTAAAATATAATATTAAAAAAACTCATAAAAAAAAATACCGTGTCTGATTACACGGTATTTAAACAAAGGGGATGGGAGAAATTTTTCACTCAAACAAAGGGGTATGTTTGGTATGTGATTAATTTCATGTACTTAATATAACACGTTATTTATTCTGTTTCAAATAAAATGGATACTGTTCACAAATTTGACATATTGTAAACGCATTCACTACTTATTTATTATTTTGATAACTTTATTAATCTTTCAAATTCATCTAATCTTTCTTCAAACACTTTACAAGCATTTTCAATAGCAGCGCTTGATGTCATATCAACACCAGCTTTTTTTAGCACTTCGATAGGATAATCAGAACTACCTGCTTTTAAGAAATGATTGATATAACGATCCACAGCAGGTGCGCCTTCTTCAAGAATTTGCTTGCTTAAAGCAAATGCTGCACTATAACCTGTTGCATATTGATAAACATAATAGTTGTAATAAAAATGTGGTATACGGCTCCACTCATATTGAATATTATCATCCGTTATAACAGCATCTCCATAATATTTCTTATTCAATGCAGCATACTCTTTATTTAATCGTTCAGCAGTTAATGGTTCATTATTTT
This sequence comes from Macrococcus epidermidis, assembly GCF_003259695.1. Classification (GTDB taxonomy): domain Bacteria; phylum Bacillota; class Bacilli; order Staphylococcales; family Staphylococcaceae; genus Macrococcoides; species Macrococcoides epidermidis. The sequence continues at coordinate 381,374 of NZ_PZJH01000001.1, read as the reverse complement.
CAACGATTGTATGGATGATATGTTCAAATTCAGCAAACATCGTCTGTCTGAATACAGTCCCTCTGAATCCATCTAATTGATAATTAAGTAAATATAACTTTTTCTTTTCATCTTCTAAATTTTTATACATATAATCTGCCAGTAATGCCTCATTACATGTTGATGCCACTTCAGCCACGAATATTGAATAACCTGACATATTAGACGGCTGATTCTTTCTAGAAAAATAGCTATGTGCACTATGTCCAAATTCATGCGTCAATGTAAATGTATTGTTTACATTATCCGTCCAGTTCATTAAAATAAATGGATTTGTTCCAAAAGTACCAGATGAATAAGCACCACTTCGTTTTCCTTTATTTTCGTAAACATCTACCCAGCGATTCGTTAATCCTTCTTTAATTACTTCAATATATTCACTACCCATCGGTTCAAGTGATGCCAGCATCCAATCTTTCGCTTCTTCATAAGTTACTTTGAATTCAACATCTTCTATTAAAGGCGTATACATATCATACATATACATCTCATCTAGACCTAATAATTCTTTACGTAATGCTGTGTAGCGATGTAATAATGGCAGATGATCATTAACCGTCTGAACTAACGTATCATATACAGACTCCGGTATATCATTGTTTGATAAAGCTTGATGACGAGCGCTTTCATAATTTCTTACTTTACTTGAAAATACGCTTGCCTTAACTTTTCCTGCGAGTGTTTGTGACAATGTATTATTAAACTCACCGTATTGAGCGTAAACCTCTTTATATGCATTTTCACGTAATACACGATCATCAGATTCTAAATAAGTAATATAGTTACCATGAGATAACGGTAATGAATTACCTTCTTTATCTTTTATGTTATCAAAAGTTAAATCGGCATTGTTAAACATACTAAATGTATTACTTGAAGCAGAAAGTGCTTCCTGAGCTTCAGCTAATATCAATTCTTCCTTTTCACTAAGAACGTGTTCACGTCGTTTATTAATTTTTTCAAGATCAAATTTAAAACGTTCTAACCCTTTATGTTCTGCAATAAATGTATTTAACTGTGATTCATCAATTGTCATCAGTTCCGGTAACATAAAACTCCAGGCAGATGAGAATTGACTTGCAAGTGTTGCAGCGCGTTGCTCAAAAGCAGTATACTTTGCATTCGTTGTATCTTCATCATGTTTAAGATGTGCATATACATAGACTTTACCTAATAGTTCATCAATTTCAGCATCTAATAATAATGCATTTAATAAAGTTTCACTTGAGGTACTTAGTTTACCTTGAAATGCTTTTTCTTTGCCAAGATACTCTGAAAGCTCAGTAAAGGCATTTTCCCACGCGTCATCGGATTTAAATATTGTCGTTAAATCCCATGTATTTTGCTCTTGTTGTTCGCTTCTTGTCATTAATTCTGTCATTTTAAATCCTCCATTTCATTAATACATTTAATTTTCTCATTTTTCAGTCATTAATGCACGCATTTGATTTGATATATGCTGATAAACTTTTAAGATGTGTAAAGCGAGTTCTGGCTGCGATATCAACAAGTTACTTTGTTCGGATAATTTTAAGCAATTCATCCATTTTTCAAAATCAAATTGTTGATTGTGAATCATCACCATCAATTCAACCTGCCATTCTATTGGATGTTTATCAATATAAATCTGTTCAGGTATTACAATGCGTAAGTATTCTGGAATATTTCTATGATCTATTCTCAGTTGATAAAGACCACTTAATGTGGGCTGCAGCACTGACTTTTTGGCTAAGCAATTTTGAATATGCTTTTTCGTTTCTATCTTGCTCAATACACGATGTGTCAACTTTAGCTGATTATCATTAATAATAGAAAGTATCGCTTCTCCATTTATAATCCTAATAATTTTAATTTCAAACTCATTATGATTCAGTACACGGATAATCTGTAAGGCAAAAAAAGATTTTAACTGCGTATGATATGCAAACAATACATTACTTGCTAAATGAATTAATGATTTTTGAAAGTGTGTAAGTTTCATTTGAGTATCATTGATTTTAATATCTTCAAATTTAGCAATCCATATTACTTCTACACCGATTGAATTGTAGCCAGACGTTCTTGTAACAATGTGAGAAACTGGTATTACTGACATCTGCAGTTCAAATGCGATAGAAGAAGTATGATAACAATCAGGTATCTGCTCAATTGATGACAAATAATATTCCATAAAACATGTAGAAGGATGAAACAAATCATATAGGCAATATTTACCTTCTATATGGGCCACTGTTTCTTTTTTGTATGTGTACATAAAACAATCTTTTAAAGTTTGATGTGCAAAATGTGGTAACTTAACTTTTCCTTTTTTTAATACAACAGGTCTGTTGCAAATTGGACAAGTGTATCGTCCTGGCAATGCACGATTTGCCTCAATTAATTCTCCGGCATCATTTAAAGCAACAAGCATAAAAAAGCACCTCCTACTTATATATAGTAGAAAGTGCTTAAGGTATTTTTTACAATTGTGTAAATATTGTAAATCACTACAATTTAAAATATTTTTGTACTTGATGTTTCACATTATGACTCATCACAACTTTTCCATACTCTTCAAGTTGTTCTTTAGAAATACGTGATTCATCAGCATACTCTAATACATGCGCAACATATGTATGTACTTCATCATCTGATAAACGTTCGTCAAACTGTACATAATAATAATATCTTCCTTCATGCATATAAAGCAGGTCTTCAATGTCAATATCAAGATGATCATCATAACTGAACTGGATAACATGCTCAAGATCAGCAAAGTGTGCAATAAATTCATTATCAAAATCATTTATTTCAGATGCTTTCATTAATAAATCACGTAATTCTTTTTCATCCTGAACTGATTTGTTTAAGAAATCGTTTACCTGATATTCAAGATTTTCAGGTGATTCATCATCCGGTAAATGTAAAACATCATCTTGTTTACTTTTTGTTACAACAAATTCAATACCTTTATCAAATGCATGGACTTGTATCCATAATGGTCCTTCAACAAAAAATTCTTCTTCTTCGTTGATTTCTTCCATCATAGACCAAAAGAATTCTTCACCAGCTTTACGGTTCGTCCATAAATCATCGCGTTTAAATCCTCGAGCCTCTATATCTGCATATGTTAAATAAAATTTTAATGTAGTGTCATTGACGCGTTCAATTCTCATGGTCTATTCCCCCTATCAATAGAATTGTAAGTCTATTGTACATTAAAGGGTATATCCTCACAATGAATAAACCTTAAAATGATACATAAAAAAGCTGTCAAATTCGTTCATGTGAACAAATTATGACAGCTTGTTAATTAAAATTAATCTACCATACGTTGTGCTTCTAATAATTGGAACGTACGCACTTTACGTGGTAAGAATCGTCTAATTTCGTCTTCATTGTATCCAACTTGTAAACGCTTTTCATCTAAGATGATTGGACGACGTAATAACCCAGGATTTTTTTGAATAATTTCATATAACTCCTGTAATGGTAATGCGTCAATATCAACATTTAATTTTTGGAATGTTTTTGAACGTGTAGAGATGATTTCATCTGTACCATCTTCTGTCATTCTTAAGATTGCTTTTATTTCATCAATTGATAAGTTTTCTGAAAATATATTACGCTCCGTATACGGAATGTCATGTTCTTGTAACCATGCTTTCGCTTTACGGCAAGATGTGCAACTTGGTGAAGTAAATAATGTTACCATACATCTCACTCTCCTAATTATGTTATTTATCGGTTAGATTATTATTTGCATAATTTATCTTAAACGCTTAGTTATATTTACCCTATACGTGTTAACTTAAACATTGTCAAATAATAAAACTTAAAAATAATTATAAAATTATATTAAGCAATCTAATGTTAAGATAAATGCTATAGAAGTTTGTTCTAACCTGATATTGTTATTATATTATCTGAACATTAAAATTTAATGAGAATTCTCTAATAAAATGAAAATAATTATCTGAACATTCAATCATAAATCACTCAAGATAGTCTCACAAAATTTTATTATTTACTCTTACACTATACACCTTATAAATCCTTATTACAATACGTTTTCATTAATTTTCATTTTTGTCACATAATAAATTAATCATAATATTTATGATATCTGTTTATTTATTATATCCGTTTATATAGTACAATATACTTACTATTATTAAAGGAGTTTTATATATGCAAACATTATTTTCAGGAATTCAACCGAGCGGTGTTCCTACAATCGGAAACTACATCGGAGCATTGCAACAATTTGTTGAAATTCAAAATGACTATGACTGCTACTTTTGTATTGTTGATCAGCATGCGATTACTGTACCACAGGACAAAGCAGCATTAAGGAAAAATATCCGTTCACTGGCAGCACTTTATCTTGCCAGTGGATTAGATCCGGAAAAAGTAACGCTCTTCATTCAATCAGAAGTACCAGCTCATGCACAGGCAGGCTGGATGCTGACAACGATTTCAACAATTGGTGAACTAGAACGTATGACGCAATTTAAAGATAAGGCAAAGGATCGTAAAGAAGGTATTCCTGCAGGATTATTAACTTATCCACCACTTATGGCTGCGGATATATTATTATATGGCACACACATCGTTCCTGTCGGTGATGATCAGAAACAACATCTTGAATTAACGCGTGATCTCGCTGAACGATTTAACAATAAATATAATGATATATTTACGATTCCGGAAATTAGAATGCCTAAAGTCGGTGGACGCGTGATGAGTTTACAGGATCCAACGAAAAAAATGAGTAAATCTGATAGCAATACGAAAGGATTTATTTCTCTCCTTGATCCACCGAATACAGTAGCGAAAAAAATCAAAAGTGCTGTTACTGATTCTGAAGGCATCGTAAAATATGATAAAGAAAATAAACCTGGTATTTCTAACTTACTAGGTATTTATTCAATCTTCTCCGGTAAAACGATTGAAGAACTTGAAAGTAAGTATGAAGGAAAAGGTTATGGCGACTTTAAATCAGACTTAGCAGACGTTGTAGTCGCATTTATCACACCATTCCAGGAAAAATATGAATACTATATGAATTCACCAGAGCTTGATGAAATACTTGACCGTGGTGCTGAAAAAGCAGCATTTAAAGCAAATAAAATGCTTAAAAAGATGGAAAACGCAATGGGTTTAGGCAGAAAAAGAAAATAGATAATTAAAAAAAGCACATCACTGAAATTCAGTGATGTGCTCTTAATATTGTAACTACTTTTTACCTTCGATTGTAACTTCTTTTAATGTAGTATCTCCAGCAAACTTATGTGTTACATAATTTTTCACGTAAGGTTGACGAAGACGTGCGGTACCTCGTTGATACATAGGGATGATTGCGGCATCTTCTAAGAATAAATTTTCAGCTTCTTGTAAAGCTGTCCAGCGTTTTTCTGGATCTGCTAATAATGGACCTTTTGCATCTTTAACTAATTTATCAAATTCTTTGTTTGACCAATCCATTTGGTTATGTGGACCGTCAGTTACGAACATATCGATAAATGTCATTGGGTCTGGATAGTCAGGACCCCAACCAGCAAATGATAATTCATAGTTCTTTTTAGATTCTAAAGCTAATTTTTGTTTAAATGGTTGTTGTTTAATCTTTAAAGTGACACCTGGTAAGTTAGTTTCTAATTGTTCTTTAATATACTCAGCATCTTTTTTAGATGTATCAGCATCATATGTTAAGAATTCAAATGTAAACTTGTCTTTACCTAATTCTTTTTTCGCTTTTTCATAGTACTTTTTCGCTTCATCTTTATCATAGTTTAACGGAGATTTAACTCCATCAATATAATCTTTACCGTCTGGACCTTTAACGAATTCTTTAGGCATTAAAGTATCTACAGCTACAGAACCGTTGTTTAATAAAGTTTTTACGTATTTATCTTTATCGATTGCTTTCGCTAAAGCTAAACGTAAGTTTTTGTTTTGTAAATCTTTGTTTTTAGATTGGTTAATACGTACGAAATAAGTAGATGCATCTAATTCATTAATAAAATGATCTTTATACTTTGCATCATTTTTGTATTTATCTACATTTTCAGCACTTAAAACTACAGAATCAATTTTCCCAGTTGTATATAAGTTTAAAGCTGTTTGTGTTTCTTTAACAATTTGGAAGTTAACTTCTTTTAACTTCACTTTATCTTTATCCCAATACTCTTTGTTTGGAGTTAACTGGAAATTTTTCTCAGTATTCCATTCATTTAATACGAAAGGACCGTTGTATAATGTGTTATCTTTTGTTGTACCGTATTTTTCACCTTTTTCTTTAACGAACTTTTCGTTTTGTGGTAAGAAAGTACCGAATGCTAATAACTCTTGGAAGTAAGGAACATTTGTTTCTAATTGAATCTCTAATGTGTTATCGTCAATTGCTTTAACTCCTAACTCATCAGGTTTTGCTTTACCTTCCATGATTTTGTTAGCATTTTTTAAATCTGCCATAATATATGCATATTCAGCACCTGTTTTAGGATCGATTGTACGTTTCCATGCATATTCAAAGTCTTTCGCTGTTACTGGGTCACCATTAGACCATTTGGCATCTTTACGTAATTTGACTGTCCATGTTTTACCGTCTTTAGACTTTTCAGGATCTCCTTCTGCAACACCAGGAACGGCTTTATCATCTTTATCTAAAGTGTAAAGTCCTTCCATTACTTGGTTGAATACATCAAATGATACTTGGTCAGTTGCCATTGACGAATCCATAGATGGAATATCTGATGATTGTGCAAAGTTTAATACTTGGCTGTCTTTGCCGTCTCCACCAGCAGATTTTTTATCTCCGCCAGAGCCAGAACAAGCTGATACAAAGCCAGTTAAAGCTAATAATAAAACTAAAAACCATTGAAAATTCTTTTTCATTCAACTTCCCCCTACATATAAATTATTCAATCTGCTGTTTAGAATATTCAGAAGATTTGTATTAATTATATTTTATATTTCACGGTATAGCAATACTTTTTTTATACATTTTTTAATTTTTTTGAATATTTTATTATTTTATATTTATTCACATTCTTTTATTAAGTATAACTTTAAATTTCTTTCTGAATGCCTTTATGACGGTAAGTTATATTTCTTATGTTTTGTTAACATTTATAAAGTATGTTTTTTCCTTTTTATTACTTTTTATAAATATATAAAGATTTATGCATAAAAATAAAGGACAATGAGATTAATGCTTCTCATTGTCCTTTATTGTTTAATAATTATGATTATAAGATTTCTTTAATGCTTCGTATTCTTTCGGTGAGCAATATACGTAATGATCTGGAGCAACTTCACGTAACTCTAATACATCGTCTGCAGTATACGCATGAACATCCGGGTTATAAGTTTTACGTACGCGCGTACGCTCTGATTCCGGATCTGGTAATGGAATTGCAGATAATAATGACTTCGTATATTCATGAAGTGGATTGTTATAGATCGCATCCGCTGGTCCTACTTCAACTAATTTACCGAAATACATTACACCGATACGGTCTGAAATGTATTTAACCATTGATAAATCATGGGCGATAAACAAGAATGTAATGCCACGTTCATTCTGTAATTTCTGCATTAAGTTTACAACCTGCGCCTGAATAGATACGTCAAGTGCTGAGATTGGCTCATCGGCAATAATAAACTCTGGTTCTACTGCTAATGCACGTGCGATACCGATACGCTGACGTTGTCCTCCTGAGAATTCATGTGGATAACGGTTAGCATGTTCTTTTGATAAACCTACTGTCTCAAGTAACTCGTAAACACGATTTGCACGATCTTGTTTATTCTTTGCAAGTTTATGAATATCAATACCTTCAGCAATAATATCCATAACTTTAAGTCTCGGGTTAAGTGATGCATATGGATCCTGGAAGATCATCTGCATACGACGATTAAACTTCAATAAATCTTTCTTATTTTTAATCGACTGAATATCAGTCCCATCAAAGATAACTTCTCCGCCTGTTGCATCATATAACTTAATCAGTGTACGTCCTGTTGTTGATTTACCACAACCTGACTCACCTACAAGACCTAAAGTTTCACCGCGATAAATATCAAATGTGATATCATCGATAGCTTTTACTTCATTTTTCTTGCCAACGTTAAAATATTGCTTTAAATTTCTTACTTCAATTAATTTTGTTTTGCCTTCAGCATATGGTTTAATCCTCGCTGCTTTTTTTTCTGCTTCAGTAAGTTTAGTTTTATTCAATTCAGATGCACTATATTGTGACGCATCTTCTTTAATTGCATCTTCACTTACCTGAATTGGACCATCCTCAATTGTATGTTCTACTGTATGATCTACTACAGGTTCTGTCGTATGTGTAACAGTTTTTTCAACTTTAACATCTTGTGTTGTATTTCCTGTATCGTCAATTACTTTAACGCGACCTTCTGTATTGTTATGAACTCTATCGTCTCTCATTAGAAGCTAACCCCCTCAACACGTTTTGGTTCTGCATAGTCACCAGGCATAGGGCGCAGCTTTTGTTTAACCATTTCTGGCGGTTCAACTTTAGGTGCTTGCGGATCCATCAACCAAGATTTCACAAAGTGTGTATCTGAAACCTGGTACCAAGGTGGCTCCTGTTCAAAGTCAATTTGTAATGCGTAATCTGAACGTCGTGCAAAGGCATCACCGACTGGTGGTTTAATTAAATCTGGTGGTGTACCAGGAATAGCAATTAATTCTGTATCCTGATGAGTATCTAAACTTGGCATAGATGATAATAATCCCCAAGTGTATGGATGTTTAGGATTGTAAAATATTTCATCTACTGTTCCTGTTTCAACAATTTGTCCACCATACATTACTGCAACGCGATCTGCTACGTTTGCAACTACCCCTAAGTCATGTGTAATGAAGATAATTGAAGTATCAATTTTCTTCTGTAAATCTTTCATCAATTCTAAAATTTGTGCCTGAATTGTTACGTCAAGTGCTGTTGTAGGTTCATCAGCAATTAGAATTTTCGGGTCACATGCTAGTGCCGTTGCAATAACGATACGTTGACGTTGTCCACCAGAGAATTGGTGAGGATAGTTATTGAAACGACCTTCTGGATTTGGAAGTCCTACTAAACGTAAAATATCTAATGCACGTTCTTTCGCTTCTGCTTTAGATAACTTTTGATGTTTAATCAGCGGTTCCATAACTTGCTTACCAATTTTCATTGTCGGATTTAATGAAGTCATTGGATCCTGGAAGATCATCGAAATATCTTTACCACGCACTTGCTGCATTTCTTTTTCTGATAGCTTTGCAATATCTTTACCATCAAACAAGATTTCTCCTTCTTTAATACGTGAAGGTGGTGATGGTAACAATCTCATAATCGCTTTCGTCGTTACTGATTTACCTGAACCAGACTCTCCAACGATTGCTAATGTTTCTGCTTTATCTAAGTGGAAATCAACTCCACGTACTGCCTGAACTTCCCCCGCGTTAATATCGAAGGAAACTTTTAAATTCTTAACTTCTAAAATTCTTTCTGCCATTCTAATTTCCTCCTTTATTTACGCATTTTCGGATCGAATGCATCACGTACACCGTCACCAAATAAATAGAAACATAAGATTAATAATGATAATACTGCAGATGGAACAAACATTTGATATGGGTGAATCAATAACATTTTACGACCATCGTTTACTAATGCCCCAAGTGATGTCATCGGTGGCTCTAAACCTAAACCGATGAAGCTTAAGAATGCTTCGAAGAAAATCGCTCCAGGGATAGAGAACATTGCCGTTACGATAATTGGTCCTAATGTGTTCGGTAAAATATGTTTGAAAATTAGACTTCCGTTAGAAGCACCTAATGTTCTTGACGCTAAAATATATTCTTGCCCTTTTAATTTTAAGAATTGTCCACGCACGATTCGGCTCATTCCAATCCAGCCCGTTAGTGACATGGCTAAGATGATTGTCCATAGACTACCACCGAAGAGAATTACGAATAAAATCATGATGATTAAGTTAGGAATCGATGCAATAATCTCGATGATACGCTGCATCAATGTATCTACCCAGCCACCAAAGAAACCTGAAATAGATCCATAAGTAATCCCGATAACAACGTCTAAGAATGCTGCTACGATACCAATAAAGATAGAAACTTGTGTACCTTTCCAAGTACGTGTAAAGATGTCACGTCCAAGCGAGTCTGTACCAAACCAATAAGCTTCTTTAACATTCTTAGATTCATAAACATCGAAACCATCTTTATCTTTACCATCGAAAGGTAAGAATCCTACATCTTTAAGTGCCATAATTTTTGGCGGTAAGTTTGAATGGTCAACGTTTTGTGCACGATACGTATGACCACTGATCATTGGTCCGATAAATGCCATTAACGTCAATAAGATTAAACCAATTAATCCAAGGATAGCTGCTTTGTTAGCTTTTAATTGTAACCATGCATCCTGCCAGAATGTTTTCGATTCACGCTCAATTTTTTCTTCATTGATTTCGTCACGATTTGCTAATACAAATGAACCAGGAGGTGTCGCTAAATTTTGATTTAAATTTGCATGACTAACATTTTCTTCTACTTCATTAAATTTTGCCATTAATCTTTACCTCCTTGTACACGGATACGTGGGTCAATGATGCCGTATAAAATATCAACGATAAATAATACTGCTACGAATAATGCACAGATAAATACTGTAAGTGCCATAATAACTGGATAGTCATTCATTTGAATAGAACGCACGAATTGATCTCCAAGACCAGGAATACCGAAGATCGTTTCGATCGTAAGTGCTCCTGTTAAGATACCAACTGTCATTGGACCAATTAATGTAATGATAGGAATTAATGCATTACGTAATGCATGTCCAAATAATACTTTAGAAGTTGAATTACCTTTAGCACGTGCTAAAGTAATATAGTCTGAACTTAAAACCTCAATCATTTCTGAACGGATATACCTTGCGATAGTTGCAATAACACCCGCTGATAGTGCAATGGCTGGTAATACTGCATAATCAAATCCTTCCCAACCTGCAACCGGGAACCATTGTACTTTAACTGCTAAGAAATATTGTAATAAAACGGCTAAAACGAATGATGGTACTGAGATAGCAAGTACAGAGAATACAGTTGCTAAGTAATCCACCCATGTATTTTGTTTCACTGCAGCAATAACGCCTAATATAATCCCAAGCGTTACACCGATGATCATTGCGTAAAGACCAATTTCAGCAGATGGTCCAAGACGAGGAATAATTAATCCTAATACGTCTTTATTATCATATTGGAATGATACTCCGAAATCACCTGTTGCTGCTTTCTTTAAATAATTAAGATATTGCACTCCTAATGGATCGTTTAATCCATATTTTTCATTCACGATTGCTTTCTGTTCAGCTGATAACTTTTCATCGTTAAACGGTGAACCAGGCATTAATTTCATTAAGAAGAACGTAGCCGTTGTAACAATGAACAATGTTAAAAGCATATAAGAAATTCGTTTAATCGTATATTTTAACATGCACTTCTTCCTCCTTATAATCATATAGCGCAAAATCATTTTTTGCTCTAATACTATAATAACTAAATTTTCTCATAATTCATACAACTTTTTTTATTTATTTAAAAAGAAGGATATAAGTTGCATATCCTTCCTTCTAAATTGGTTTCAAGATACTATTTCTTAATTTCAGTTTCTTTGAATGAATAATCTCCAGCAAATTTATGAGAAACAATGTTTTTCACGTATGGTTGCGTTAAGAATGCGCCACCACGTTGATAGATTGGAATAATTACTGCATCATTTAAGAATTCAGTTTCAGCATTTTGTAATGTTGTCCAACGTTTTTCAACATCTGTTAATAATGGACCATTCGCTTCTTCAATTGCTTTGTCATACGTTTTTGAAGACCAGCCAGTTTGGTTATGTGGACCGTCAGTTACAAACATATCTAAGAAAGTCATTGGATCTGGATAGTCAGGACCCCAACCACCTAATGATAATTCATAGTTACCTTTAGATTCTAAATCTAATTTTTGTTTGAATGGCTGTTGTTTAATTTTTAATGTTACACCTGGTAAAGTTGATTCAATTTGTTCTTTAAAGTATTCAGCATCTTTCTTAGAAGACTCTTGGTCGAATGTTAAGAATTCAAAAGTGAACTTATCTTTACCTAAAGCTTTTTTCGCTTTTTCATAAGAAGCTTTTGCTGCTTTTGCATCGTAGTTTAATGGAGATTTAACACCATCAACATAGTCTTTACCTGCTTTGTCTTTAACAAAGTCTTTTGGCATTAATGTGTCAATTGCTACAGAACCATTATTTAAGTTGTTTTTAACGTATTTTTCTTTATCGATAGATTTCGCTAAAGCTATACGTAAATCTTTGTTTTGTAAATCTTTATTTTTTGTTTGGTTCATTCTAATGAAGAATGTTGAAGCATCTAATTCTGTAGAATAGTTTTTATCATTTTTGTATTTATCGATAAATTCTGCAGGTAAACCGACACGATCAATTTTACCTGTTGTAAATAAGTTAACACCTGAGTTAGCATCTTTTAAAACTTTGTAAGTAATTTTATCTAATTTTACTTTATCTTTATCATAGTATTTATCATTTTTCGTTAAAGTAAATTTGTCTTCAGTTTTCCATTCGCTTAATACGAAAGGACCATTATATAATGTATCTTTTTCTGTTGTACCGTATTTTTCGCCTTTTTCTTTAACGAATTTTTCGTTTTGAGGTAAGAAAGTACCGAATGCTAATAATTCTTTGAAATAAGGCTTAGATTTTTCTAATTCAAATTCTAAAGTTGTATCATTAACTGCTTTAACACCTAATTCAGAAGGTTTCATTTTACCTGTATTAACAGCTTCTGCATTTTTTAAGTCGTACATGATGTAAGCATATTCTGCAGCTGTTTTTGGATCTAATGCACGTTGCCAAGCAAATACGAAGTCTTTAGCTGTAACAGGATCACCATTTGTCCATTTTGCATCATCGCGTAATTCTACTGTCCATTTTTTACCGTCAGCTGAAATTTTTGGTTCACCTTTAGCAATTGCAGGAACCGCTTTGTCATCTTTATCTAATGTATATAGACCTTCAATCGTTTGGTTATATACATTGAATGATACGGCATCAGTTGCTAAAGATGAGTCCATTGTTGGGATATCACTTGAAGCAACTAAACGTAATGTTTTATCGTCGCCACCAGCAGTATCACCAGAACCACCTTTTTTACCTGAACATGCAGCAAGTACCATAGTAATTGCTAGAAATAAAACTAATAAAGATTTTACCTGTCTTTTCATTTCTTTCCCCCATTTCTAAAAATGCCTCTGTTAATTTTCAGAAGATTAACTTTATTATAAATGTTATAGTAAATAAATAGCAATAACTTTTTATACATTTTTCTTAATATTTTTAATACTTTTTATACATGTATAGTGCACTAAAGCGTTGAATTATATGTATATTTATACTTTATTGTGTATATAAAAATTTCATTAATGTTGTTGTTATCAATAATTGTAATATATTTTAAAATGATTATTCATTTTTATAACATTTTATATGCATTTAAAGAAATAAAAGATATAATAAATAAAGTTAATACAGGAGGAATATATGTGAAAAATTACATGATTATTTTTGCGATAGAAACAGGTTTAGCTGTTATATACGCATTGTTTAGTGGTCTAAAATTATTAAATTTTTTAAACGGTATCTTTACTGTTTCAATGATCGGTTTGTGTATCGGATTATTTATGATGATGTATAGTGATGGGGCATATAGTATTATGGGACATTCCTTTAGAAAGTTTAATTACATGATGGCACCGAAACGAATTAAGGAAACGATGGATGAAGATCCAGACTTCAATAAAGAATTGCGCATCAGACAGGAAAAGTATTTATGGACTAATCCGATTTTATTTGTATCGCTTGGATTAGTGATTATAAGTTTAATTGCTATGTATTGCAGTGTGTAGCATATTGATGATAATGATGATGGCCGATATTTTTAATTTATCGGCCATTATTCTTTACATAACTTCTGTTTTTATTGCTCCCTTGAGAATGATAATTCTGTTTTAAAAATCTTCGCACACTTCTCTCTGGTACGCCGCTCCAATAAACCACGTCTTTTGTCTTAATAATACCTTGATTAATATGAAAGAGATCATCAATTATGTTGTGTAGCATCTCTGATTTCTCATATGTATGTCCACATGCACATGATACAGTTTTAAATTTGTTCAATGCTTCTACCTTATTAAGTTGTAGACATTTTGGACAACGTGGACCTGATTTCATCTTTTCGAATGGATAATAATAAATCCTTTCAAATACTTTCGGATTATTTAATTCAACAAGTTTTTCTGCTACGTAAAGATCTTTTTTATATGTTTTTCTTTTTAATAAATACTGAATAAAACTATCGATTTGATTATGAAAGAGTATCAATGGATTACCATCATAATTTCGAATAGAGAATTGTTTATTAATAAATATAATTTTACTTTCCACTTTATATCCCCAATTGTTTAACTCCACAATTCTAATGAGTCTGTCATGTGCTGCATCGAGCTGTACCATAATATTTTTATAGTTTCGTCCATTTTCACTAATGAAATTATCATTTTTGTATGTATATACACCACTATAGTTCTTAACGTCAAAATGATAGATCACTTTATCAACCACTATTAGAAAGTCATATTGTGATGAACCATTATTATCCAAAGTAATGTCCCAAATTTTTATACCTTCAAGTATATTTTTTAGAAGGTTATAAAACATTCTTTCTCCAGATAATCCACTTTTATATCTGAAAAGATTGATGCGATCATTTTCTTGTAATGTAATTCTATCTTCTACTGCAAGTAAATATTGAATATATTGGTCTAGATGATGTACTTTAATAAACATATATTCACCTCATCCACATTATAAAAATTAACATTTGTTAACACAAGAAAAAAGTGAGAAAAATTAATTTCTCACTTTTTTCCTATTCACTATATTTTTTTAAGATAAGAACTGCATTATGACCACCAAATCCCAAACTATTTGTCATCGCATATTCAATGTCGCGGTCAACGCTTTTATTTGGTACAAAATTCAATCCGAAAGCATGTTCATCTTCCTGATGGATTGTTGGTGCAATTTTCCCTGTTTCAATAGAAAGTGCTGTAATAATTGTTTCGATTGCACCTGTTGCACCTAATAGATGACCCGTCATTGATTTTGTAGAAGATACTAATAGATTTTCTGCATGTTCTCCGAATGTTGTCTTAATCGCTAACGCTTCATATTCATCACCAATTGGTGTACTCGTACCATGGGCATTTAAGTAATCAATCTTATCCGCTTCAATGCCGGCATCTTTAAGTGCCATCCTCATCGTACGCACGCCACCTTCACCATTCGGTGCTGGTGCTGTAATATGATGTGCATCACCATTATTACCGTATCCTACAATTTCTGCATAGATATGAGCGCCTCGCGCTAATGCGTGGTCTAAATTTTCTAGTACGACGACACCTGCACCTTCACCCATAACAAACCCATCGCGTCCTTCCTGATATGGACGACATGCTATTTCAGGATCTGCATTTGTACTAAGTGCACGATTAGATGTAAAACCAGCGATACTTAGACGTGTAATTGGCGCTTCTGTACCCCCTGCTATCATAACATCAGCATCTCCATATTGTATCATTCTGGCAGCATCACCTATAGAGTTCGTTCCTGTTGCACATGCTGTAACAGTACATCCATTTGGTCCCTTTGCACCTAAATCAATAGAAACTTGTCCTGCAGCCATATCAGGAATTAACATCGGAACAAAGAATGGACTAACACGTCTAGGTCCTTTATCAACTAATGTTTGATGTGCATTTTCGAAAGATTCAATGCCACCAATTCCCGAGCCAATCCAAACGCCCACACGATCACTATTATCATCAGTAATTTCTAGTTTCGAATCATTTAATGCTTCACGTGCTGCTACCACTGCATATTGCGTAAATCGATCCATTCGACGTGCTTCTTTCAATGGCATATGATCTTCAATATTGAAATCCTTCAATTCACCCGCTACTTTCACTGCCATATCTTCATGCTCAATACGTGTAATAGGCGCTATGCCGTTAACGCCATTCACAGCATTTTCAAATGTAGTATGTGCATCATTACCGATAGGGCTAAGTGCACCGATTCCAGTAATTACAACTCTATTTTTCATTATTTTCTCTCCTTATCTCCCCAAATTAATGTCATAGCACCGTATGTCAGACCTCCACCAAACCCAACAAAAACTAATTTAGAACCGTTTTTAATCTTCCCTTGTTCTAATTCATGGAATAATGAAAGCGGTATGCTGGCTGCTGATGTATTACCATATCTATCGACAGTAACACTCATTTTCTCTGGAGGTATCCCTAAACGTTCACGTGCTGATTCCATAATACGTATATTGGCCTGATGTGGAATAAACATATCAATTTCTTCTGGCTTTAGACCCGCTTTCTCAACTGACTTCAATGAAACATCACCCATAATACGTACCGCAAATTTAAATACTTCACGACCATTCATTTCAAGTAATCCAGTTTCTTTATTATCAAATAAATATTTACCGCCAGAACCATCGCTTCCCCATTCATGAGATAGGAAGCCATATCCTTCAGCAACTTCACTCACAATGACAGCTGCAGCCCCATCTCCAAATAAAATTGCTGTATTACGATCATTTAAATCTGCAATTTTAGTTAACTTTTCTGCGCCTACTACTAAAATATTTTTACATAACCCTGTTTTAATGAATTGTTCTGCTGTAATTAAACTATAGATAAAGCCTGTACATGCTGCGAGTTGATCCATTGCGGGAACATTTCTTAATCCAAGTTTATCCTGAAGCATCGTTGCTACAGACGGGAATTTATGATCGCCTGTTGCAGTTGCTACAATAACCATATCTATTTCTTCTTTCTTTATTTTAGCATTTTTAATTGCATTTTCACATGCAATGTATGCTAAATCACTCACATCCTGATCAGCTCTTGCAAATCTTCTTTCTTTAATACCTGTCATTTGTGAAATCCATTCATCAGAAGTGTCCAGATAACTTTCAAAATGTTCATTCGTTACTATTTTTTCCGGAATATATACCCCTATACCTTTAATACCGACATTCATATTCGCACCTCTTATATCTACTTTTAGTATCTGGTACTAATTTACCACAAAAAATAAAGAACTTCAAATAGAAGTCCTTTATTTTTCAGCATCGATTTCGAGATAAACATTCGCATTATTTTTAGGTGCTTTTTTGCCATTTGGCAGTTTATCTGTTTTCTTATATTCCTCAATCATTTTTTCTATTTTTTCAATCGTGCTTGATGATACTAACGGAGAATAACCCTGCAGCTCACTAATATTATCTTTCATACCATAATATTTTGTTCCACCCACAAGCCTACCTTCTGAGTATTCTCTTGCAATATCCTGATACAACGTTGAAATATCCTGCACAGTACTTGCCAGAACAAAGTCTCCGAGATAGCTTTGGTCCGTGATATATCCAATTGCTTTACGATCATAATCTTTAACAATTCCCATGACTTCACTGTTAATTCCATCTGCTGCCGGATAAAATACATCCACATCATTTTCAATCATTTTTTTTGTGATGACACTTACATCATTATTATATTCCCAAGTCTTCACAAAAGAAGCCTGAATGACAGTTTTGTTATTTTCATAATATGCACCATCCATAAATCCCTTAACTTCAGGCTGATAATCGAATGCACCTATCACGCCGATTTGATGTGTCTTTGATTCGTGACTAGCTAAGTAACCAGCAAAAAAGCCCATGCTATACGCTTCTATATTAAGTGCAGAAACATTTTTGTGTTTACTTATCCCGTTTGTAAAAACAAAGTGAACATCAGGATATTTTTTTGCATATTCATTAAAGATTTTTTCATACATTGATCCTTGTCCATAAATAATAGAGACATCTCTATCAAGAAATTCATTCAGTACTAGTTTAGTTTTTTCATCATTATCTATATTTTCCTGTATGTAAAAGTTTGAATCATATTCCTGAACAATATCCAGTACTGCTTTATAACCTTTAGTCCCCCAAGTCTGATCATTGATTGATTCAGGAAAGATAAAACCGACACTATTTATTTCATGATATTTTGGGATTTTAATATAAACTATCGTACCAAGTACTGTAATAAGCACTACTAGAAAAACGAGAAATTTTTTCATTTTTTATTCCTTTCAATGTCAGGGGTATACAATTTGCGTACACTCTTTTATAATAATTAATATAACATCTTTCATGGGGGATAAACATATGCAATATATTATGACATTTGTTTGGGCTTTTATTTTAGTTCAAATGGGTAACTTCGTATTAATGAGTTTAGGTGGCGGAAATGACTTAAACTTACCATTCGCAACAATTATTAGTGTTATCTTTGGTATATTAGCAATTATTATTGCACACCTTGTTCCAAATGAGCCAATTCCAGCACACGAAGAGCATTAAAAAAACGAGACAGCTGTCTCGTTTTTTTATACCATAAATTTAACTTCATCATTTACGCGATCTACTTTAATCACTGTTCCTTCTGAATAATCTTCTTTAATCAGTAATCTAGCTAATGGCGTTTCGATTTCTTTTTGAACAAATCGCTTCAATGGTCTTGCACCAAACTGTGGCTCATAAGCTGTGTCGGCAATCCATCGCTTGATTTCATCCGTTAATTCAACTTTTACACCACGACTATCTAAACGCGTATTTAATTCACGCACTATTTTATCAACAATAAATGTCATATCATTTCTACTCAATGGTTTAAATAGTACAATATCATCCATACGGTTTAATATTTCTGGTTTAAAGTGTAAATGTAATGCATCCATTACATTCGTTCTTGCTGTCTCTGTAATTTCTTCATTTTCAATGCCATCTAATAAATATTGTGATCCGATGTTACTTGTCATAATGATAATAGTATTTTTAAAATCTACGATTCTTCCTTTAGAATCTGTTAAACGGCCTTCATCTAATAATTGTAATAATACATTAAATACATCGCTATGTGCTTTTTCAATTTCATCTAATAAGAGCACTGTATATGGATTTCTTCGAACCGCTTCAGTTAATTGTCCACCTTCTTCATGGCCAATGTAACCAGGAGGCGCACCTATTAATCGAGAAACTGCATGTTTCTCCATATATTCACTCATATCAATGCGTACCATATGTTTTTCAGAATCGAATAAAGTGCTGGCTAACGTTTTAGCAAGTTCAGTTTTACCGACCCCTGTTGGCCCTAAGAATAAGAAACTTCCGATAGGACGATTAGGATCTTTAATTCCAGCTCGTGCACGTACGACTGCATCTGCTACTAAATCAACCGCTTCATCCTGACCAACGACACGTTCATGTAGAATCTCAGATAATTTTAATAATTTCTCTTTCTCAGTTTCAACTAATTTACTTACTGGAATGCCCGTCCATTGTGAAACAATATAACCAATTTCTTCTTCAGTTACAACTTCTCGAATTAAACGGTCAGTGCCTTTCGTTTCTTCAATCAAACTGTCTTCCAGATCAGCTAATTCTTTCTCAACTTGCGGTATTTTACCATATTGTAATTCAGAGGCTTTACCTAAATCATAGTTACTTTGAGCTTCTTCCAGCGCTGTACGATATTTATCAAGTTCAGCTCGTTTTTCCTGAACGATACTAATTTGAGATTTTTCTTTTTCAACACGTGCCTGTAAAGTCTGCTGTTTCTCTTTCTCATCTGCAAGTTCACGTTGAAGTTCAGATAAACGGCTTTGACTCTTACTATCTGTTTCATTTTTTAATGCTTTTTCTTCAATCTCGAGTTGTAATACACGACGATTCACAGCATCTAGCTCTGTAGGATTAGAACCCATTTCCGTACGAATCGTAGCACATGCCTGGTCTACAAGGTCGATCGCTTTGTCCGGTAGAAATCTATCTGTAATATAACGGTCTGATAATTCTGCTGCTGCAACAAGTGCTGTATCCTGAATTCTTACACCATGATGCACTTCATAACGTTCCTTTAAACCACGTAAAATTGAGATCGTATCTTCTAAATCAGGTTCAGCTACATTTACTTTCTGGAAGCGACGTTCTAAAGCTGAGTCCTTTTCAATATATTGTCGGTATTCATTTAAAGTTGTTGCACCGATACAATGTAACTCACCACGCGCGAGCATTGGCTTTAACATATTACCTGCATCCATGGCACCATCTGTTTTACCTGCGCCGACTAACATATGGATTTCGTCGATGAATAATAAAATTTTACCATCTGATTCTTTAACTTCTTTTAGCACTGCTTTTAAACGTTCTTCAAACTCACCACGGAATTTTGCGCCTGCAACAAGTGCTGATAAATCAAGTTCAAATATCGTTTTATCCAGTAATGCATCAGGTACATCTTTTTTTACAATACGTTGCGCTAATCCTTCAACAATTGCTGTTTTACCTACACCTGGTTCACCAATTAAAATCGGATTATTTTTTGTTTTACGGCTTAATATACGAATCGTATTACGCACTTCTTCATCACGTCCGATAACCGGATCCATTTTTCCGTTCCTTACTTCTTCTACTAAATCACGTCCATATTTCTTTAATACCTCATATTGAACTTCCGGATTTTGTGTCGTCACGTGGTTTCCTCCTCTAATCTGATTTAAGATTTCAAATACTACTTCAGCTTTATTACCAACAAATGATCTTGTAGGTGCATGTGTTTCAATTGCAGCTAATATAATATGTTCTACAGAAATATAATGATCATCCATTTCATTCATCTTTTTTTCTCCTGCATTCAGTAGCTGATTAATGCCATTGCTTAAATATTGTCCATACTGGACATTACCCTCTACTCGGGGCATTTTAGTTAATGCCTCATTTAAAATGCTCTCATATGCTTTTATATCTAAATTACTGCGTTCAAATATAGTATTTAACATGCTGTCACTTTGTATTACAAAATGTTTCATTAGATTTTCTACTTCTATCGTTTGAAGTTTTTCTTCTACTGCGTCATTTTGAGCAAATTCTAAGGCAGCCTGTACGTTATATGTCATCTTATCTATATTCATCAAATCACCTCATCAATAGTTTGACTATCTTTGACTATAATAGTATTATAAAACCAATTCACAGAAAAAACAAATTATCCACCTTGTATCTAACACAAAGTATTATTTTTACAAGAAATCATTATTTCTTGTATGATATAATATATTCAATCTAATAAAGATACGGGTGATAAAAATGGTACATACTGAATACCATGAAGCAATAAGTATAATCAATTACATAACTGAAGAAGGTAAGCTTGAGACATATGAACAAAATCAATATATTTATCAGGCAGAGGATCCTGCGAATGCAATATATGTCATTAAAAGCGGTAATGTAGTTATTCATCGTGTATTAGAAGATGGAAAAGAATTTTCAATGAAATTACTAGGTCCAAGAAATATCTTTGGTTCTACAACTTTATTTTGCGGATTAAAAAAACATTCATTATTCGCTAAAACAAAGACAAAAGTTTCTGTTTATAAGATGGATATCGAACAGTTTGAAAATGCTATATTAAATGACGAAGTGTTAAACTATGAATGGTTATTGTGGATTCAAAATGAGAATGCAAAGCAGGAATATAAATTAAGAGATTTATACACGTTAGGTAAAAAAGGTGCAGTGTACTCTACACTAATAAGATTATCAAATACCTATGGTACTTCAACTGAAGACGGCATCCAGCTTAATATTGATATGACGAATAATGAGTTAGCTAACTTTGGCGGTACAACACGTGAAGGAGTCAACCGAATTATCAGCGAATTGAAGTCTAAAAATATCATAGCGACACAAGGTAAAAGGATTACGATAAAAAATATTGACTATCTTAAAGATCAGATTAATTGTGAAAATTGTCCGATTAATATTTGCAAAATGGAATAAAAACAGAGACATGAAAATGTCTCTGTTTTTAGCTTACACCTAATGCTATCTTAGCGTAACGGCTCATCATGTCTTTTGACCACACTGGATTCCAGACGATATTTACTTCAACATCTTTTACTTCTGGTAATTCTCCTAGTGCAGTTTTAACCTGATCGATAATTTGTGGGCCCATCGGACATCCCATTGATGTTAATGTCATATCTACATTGACTAATCCATCATCATCCATATCTACGTGATAAACTAGTCCTAAATTTACGATATCTATACCTAATTCTGGGTCGATAACATTCTCTAATGCACCCATAATACTATCTTTCATTGCTTCTTCCATTTATATCACCTCATTCTTTGTTATAATCTAAATATAACAAATATCAAACTTATTTCAAATTAATAAATTTTCATACTGATTAAAGGAGTTTTTACTTTGGAACAACATCTCATTTGCCTCGATTTAGATGGTACACTACTCAATAACAATCAACAGATAACGCCTTATACAAAAGAAATCATTAAGAAAGTACAAGCGTTAGGTCATCAGTTTATGATTTCAACAGGACGACCATATCGTGCAAGTCAGATCTATTATACAGAGCTTGGACTGACAACACCGATCGTTAATTTTAACGGTGCTTTCGTTCACCATCCTACCGACATGAAATTTGAAACTTTCCATCAGCCTCTAGACTATAAAGTGGCACGTGAAATATTCGAAAAGATTCCCCATTTAAATATTCAAAATATCGTTGCAGAGGTAAAAGATCATGTTTATCTTCATTATCATGACGAATATTTATTTGAAGGATTTAGTATGGGTAACCCGCTAATTGAAGTCGGCAATCTTTTAGATAGCATTAAAGAACCACCAACATCAATTCTCATTCAGGCAGAAGAGAAAGAAATACCAAATATTTATCAACATCTGGATGATGTTTATGCTGAGCACTTAGAACATAGACGATGGGGTGCTCCTTTCCCGGTTATTGAAATCGTCAAAAAAGGTATCAATAAAGCTGTCGGTGTTCAAATTGCATTAGATTATCTTAACATTAAAAGAGAAAATACGATCGCTTTCGGTGACGAAGATAATGATCATGAAATGATTCAGTTTGTGAATACTGGTGTTGCAATGGGCAATGCAATTGATGATTTAAAAGAAATTGCAGATGATATTACCGATTCAAACAATGAAGACGGTATCGGAAAATATTTAGCGCGTTATTTTAATATAGAATAGAGGCTTTAATTATGAAGGTTATTGTTATAGGCGCTGTAGCAGGTGGTGCGACTGTGGCTTCTCAACTTAGAAGATTGAGTGACGCAGAAATTACTGTATATGAAAAAGATCGTGATATGAGCTTTGCAAACTGTGGGTTACCCTATTATTTAGGTGGGGAGGTAACACCTCGAAATAAACTGATTGCTGCAACTGAATCTTCTTTTAAGACGAATAAATCAATTACAGTGAAAACATATCATGAAGTTGTTTCAGTATCAGCTGAAAATAAGGAGATTGTTGTAAAAGATATTAAAAATAATCGTACTTTTACTGATACATTTGATTATTTAATCTTATCACCTGGTGCAACTCAAGTTAAATTACCTGTTTTACAAGGTAATCATGTGTTTACACTGCGTAATTTAGAAGACACTGATAAAATCAATAATTTTATTGAAACTGAAGGTGCTAAAGATATCCTAATTATCGGTGGAGGATACATAAGTTTAGAACTAATCGAAAATTTAAAAAATCGTGGATTAAATATAACAATGCTTCATCGCAGTTCGCATCTACTTAAATCCGTCGATCCGGATATGACGAAGCACATCCCTGATATACTCGAAGCACATGGAGTACGTGTTTTATTAGACGATGAAGTGAAGACATTGGATGGTAAAACTGTACAGTTAAAATCCGGTCGCAAATTTGATTATGATATGATCATTACAGCACTTGGTATTAAACCAAACACACAGTTTTTAGAATCTAGTAAGATTGAACTGACTGAAAGCGGACATATTAAGGTCAATGCGTATTTCGAGACAAATATCCCATATATCTACGCTTTAGGTGATGCAATCCAGACAAAATATCGTCATGTTGATTATCCAGCTCAAATTGCACTTGCCTGGGGTGCGCATCGTGCGGCAAGTATTATCGCACATAATATCGTTAACCCTCAGTCCACAAAGTTCAACGGTCTGCTTGGAACGAACATCATTCGATTATTCGATTATACATTCTCAAGTGTCGGTATAACGCCGAATATGCTGGATAACTTTGATTATGAAATCGTTCAACAAACACAAAAACATCATGCAGGTTATATGCCTGACGCAGAACAAATTTCAATCAATGTTTATTTCGATAAGAAGACGCGTAAAATATTACGTGCTTCAGCATTCGGTAAATATGGTGTGGATAAACGTATCGATATTATCGCAACTGCTATGATTGGTAATCTGACAATAGATGATTTTAAGGATATAGAGATTGCATACAGTCCTGTCTATAGTAGTCCAAAAGATATTATCAATATGCTCGGCTATAAAGCAGAACAAAAATAAAAAACCGCATTTTGCGGTTTTTTTATTTTTGATTATTTTGCTGATTCGCTATATATCTTTTTCTATTTCGAGTTGCGCCGATAATAAATAAAGTGAATAATATGATAATCGCACCAGCAGCAATTAGGTAACCATTGTTAAATCCTTGATTCTTCACAACTGCGTATAGTTCCGCTTCTTCACGATTTGTAATCAGTGAAAACTTATTATCTTTATAATGAATACGGTCTCCTATTAATAATCCACTTAACATTTTATCTTTAGGCACGCGTTTGCTATCCAGCTTAATATTCGTTGCCTTGCTCGTATTATTAATGTTATAGATAAAGTCGACCTTGTTAGTATCAAAATAAATTAATTGATTACCTTCTTTATTATAGATAACTTCGGATTTACCATCAAACATTTCATCATACTTTTTATAAACACCACTTGTAACTTCTAAATATTCAATAACTTCTTTATCAACGCGGAAATCAAGTAACTGATGAATATCAGGTGCCTTATCTCCATTCATCGCTATTTCAGTACCATATGTCATACTGATAGGCATTTTTTGAACCATTAAATAACTCATCAGCTGTTTAATACGTGTACCAGGAAACATATTTTCATTCGCTGCGTAATTTGTAAACCTCGGCATAAAGAAGTTATCACTTGCTAGTAATTCATTCTTTTCGTACTTTTCAGGGATTTCCTGATCTGTTGTCTTAAAAGCGTTAGCGATTGCCTTCGTAGTAGCTAATTTTTGAATATGTTTGAAGCCACTAACAGTAATATCTTCATTTAATATTGCGATTGTTTCAACATTTTCAGGGAATATTGCTTTTGCATCAATACCATCCTGCATAACGTACATCGAAACACCGTCGATATGATATTTATCAACAAATTGTGTCACTGATGTTTTGAATTTTTTTTGGTTATTACTATTTTTTAAGTCGATGATTTTCATGTCCTTAAAATAAGCTTTTTGAAAGTCATTCATCTTCGTGTCATTTGTCTCAGTATAACCTTCTGTTACAGTAGATGGAATATCTACAATAACTTTCATCTTTTTATCATGAGCGAGTTTAATCATTTTTTTAAATTGTTTCTCGCCACCGTAAACATCATCAATCGTATTATAATTCTTAACTTTATAACCTAAATAATCATTTTGATCTTTTTCGAATACCGGAGAAAGATGAATTGTATTAAATCCCATCTTCTTAATATAATCCATCTTATTGATAACACCATTTAAATCTCCACCATATGGTAGTGTATTATCTTTTTCGTTATGAATATGTTTGTTATTCGCATCATTGGCATTCATAAAACGATCGATTATTAAACTATAAATACGTAAATCCTGTTTTGTAGCGGCATCTGCATTCTGGTGAAACGTTAACAATAAAAGAATGCTTGCTAGTAGCGTTATTAATTTTTTCATTATAATTACCTCACTTTAGTCGTTATATTTGATTATACTAAAATAAATAGAACGTGGGGAGAAATTCATAAAAAGTTCATGAATGAAAAAAAGAACCTCAATTCTGAGGTTCTTAATGGATTATTTAAACATACCTGTGATTGGTCCAAGTGGTAAATGAACACCTAGTCCAATCGTAATGATTGCAACTAAAATCACAATATAGAAGAAGTTTCTTGAAGGTTTCTTTCTCTTCTTACGTGCTAAAGTTACTTCCATCAATGCAATTGTTGCTAATCCTAATAAAAATTTAAATCCATACATCATTGCATCTGCATTCATTGCTTTAAAGAAGATGTAACATCCACTTACTAGAGCAAGTAAAGCAAAGATACGTAATAACATCATCAGTGGTTTAAAATATTTGCTTGGTCCTAAACGATCTGAGAAGTTTTCATATGCTGCAAAAAAGACGATTAATAAAACAACCCAACTCATGATGTGTAAATGTAACATACCAGTGATCATCATTGTTCCCCCTATCTATAATACATACTCATATAGTTTAACATATAATTAATATTTTCGTTACTAATGCGTTTAGTTTCTTCACTATAATTAAATTTTTCCATAAAAAAGACAGTCCGTTTTAAAGACTGTCTCTCTATTAAAATTTTTATTCTCCAACTGTGTTCATTAA
The DNA here is from genome assembly GCF_003259695.1 of Macrococcus epidermidis. Classification (GTDB taxonomy): domain Bacteria; phylum Bacillota; class Bacilli; order Staphylococcales; family Staphylococcaceae; genus Macrococcoides; species Macrococcoides epidermidis. Next base: position 354,601 of record NZ_PZJH01000001.1, on the reverse strand, counting down.
AGTACCGATACCATCAATCGTTACTTTAATTTCATCGCCACGTTTTAAGTAAACAGGAGGATTCATACCTGCTCCAACACCACTTGGTGTACCCGTTGCAATAATGTCTCCTGGGTGAAGCGCAACATATTTTGAAATTTCGGCAATTAAATCATCAATCTTTAATACCATATCTTTCGTATTACCATCCTGACGAATTTCATTGTTAACTTTCGTCACGATATTTGCATTCTCAGGCATAAGTAATTCATCTTTTGTAACGATGTATGGTCCCATCGGACAACCACCCATTAAACTTTTTGAAAGAAATGCCTGTGAATGTGCTTTCTGTAAGTCACGTGCTGTAATATCATTGATAATTGTATAACCATAAACATAATCCAATGCCATCGCTTTTGGAATTTTATGTCCATATTTACCGATAACAACACCCAATTCACCTTCGTAATCCAGTGCGTTCGTTACGTCACTATGTGAAGGAATTGCGTTACCATCACCGATTAAACTTGATGGTGCTTTAGTAAATACATATAACTGATCTACTTCATTATTTAACTCAGATGCATGTTCTTCATAGTTACGACCAATAGCAATAACATTATTTGTAGGTGTAACAGGTGGTAAGAACTGAATCGCTGTAAATTCATATTTATAATCAGCTTTATTTTCAGAAGCTTCAACTTTTTCAATTGTTGCACGCACTAACTCCTGAAAATCTACTGTATTATTTTGCTGTAAAGCTTCAAGTAGTGTTTTAGGATAATCCCCTTCCTTGAAATCAGCAAATACTTTTACTAAATCCCAGGCTGCATCCTCACGTTTAACTTTGACACCATATGTTTCTTTATCGCCAATCTTAAATGTTAAAAACTTCATTCTGCTTCCACTCCTCTTTTGTGTTGCCCTCATTATACAGAATATTGTCATAACTTTCATGCTTTTTAGATTTATCTATGATTATTTTTATAATTTTTGTCACTCACGTTACTTAAAACAATGAATAATATAGCTATAATAAGTGCAACAATCACAGAATACTGCAATAAATTTACGATAGATGGTGCTGGATACGGTAAATTATATATTCCAGTAAATAAACTATAAATGACTAGCTCTATTATACAAATTGTACTGATATATAGTAATGCATGCATTGTCATCTCTTCTGCCTTATACTGCCTCTCAATGTACTTTACACATAAGATAATTAATAACATTAATCCTATTCCCTGTAGGCTTGAACCGAGAATGGTCAGTGAGAATTGCAGAAAGCTATAACTAAATTTAAAGATAAGTAGCTTTATAGCTGTTCCACTAATTAAAAAAATGAGGGCATGAATGATGATATTAATTGGTGCTTCTCTTTTATTACGATGATACATGCCCATTAACAATCCCGGTATCATTCCGATAAATATCACTAAGATATAATGTAATAAATGAGAAATAAATAAGGTAATATTTAAACGTATAAAATCAAACAATTGATGTTTATTATAAATCTCTATAAACTGCTGAAATTGATTTACATTTAAAAATGCTTCATAATCTTTAAACAGAATCATTAATGGAATGATGAAAATCAATAAAAATCCAGCATATATACTGCCAGACAATAATAAATATTGTCTGGAAGATATTTGCTTTCTGCTTAAAAACTTTAATATAGGCAACATGACTGCTAGCCCTAATAGCACACTCATTCTTGTGATAAATAATGAAAATAATAAACTAAATAGTATAAATAATAGCATCGATTTATTATTGAGTTTACTTAAAAGAGAAAAACGATACGCAATAATAAATCCGAACATACTAAAACTTACAAAAATAATCATCATGATATATAAAGATAAGGTTGGCATCTCCATTGCATTATAATATTCAAACGGATTAATCAGTTCAATCGGCTGATTGACTAAAAATGCCACACTTAATGTATATAATATAAGTGGTATTGCATATAGCACATGTACTAAAGTTGGTTTCATGCTTTCACCTCTACTAATCCACCTTCAAAGAAATACAGATAAGGTTTTACAGGTGCATTTAACACCGTTTCCAATGCTGCTTTATAATAAGTCATCTGAACGAGATAGTTCTCTGCCATAGCATGTATTGTTTCCTCAATCGTTCTGCCTAACCTTGGCACAACTTTATCTGTCTTATAATCTAATAGATAATATTCATCATGATATTTAAACACACAGTCGATCATCCCTTGTACAAGTTGATCGGGATGTGCATCGACTAAATATTGTTTGCCGATAACAAATGGCAGTTCATGATAAACTTCATCAGCTTCCAAAAACATACTGAAAATTTCAGATGACATAAAATTCTTAATATGACTGATATTAATATATGATACTTCTTCAGCAGTAATCAGTTTCCTATCTACTAAACTCAGTATGAAATCATGTAACTCGGAATCATCCATTCTTTTCTGTGGTAGATGCTGCATAACGAGATGCATTAGTGTTCCAATTTCCTGTGATGTTTTTTTCTGTTCAGTCATAAACTTTGGACGCTCAAATTGTTTCTTACCAAGTTTATATCGATTGACATATGTCCACATTGTTAAGTCATCTTCCTGTTCTGCTCTTTTGATATCAGACACACTTTCTTTTGTCGGTAAAGTAAATTCTTCCTCATATGGATAACGATAATTTTCTAGGTCAGTTAACCATTTTAATGCTTCTGTATCTGCATCGACTGAAGGTTCAGTAATATCTGGTTGAATAAATTCAAGTTCAGTAATCATAGTGACCGGAATAGGAAGCGGCGCATCAGGCTGTAATATCGCTGGCAGGATAAAAGCAAGCGGTGTCGAAGCATTCATACGATAGAAAAGATCAAGTTTATCGTGCATGTCAATATTGTGATACTTCTCTAATGCTTCTTCCGTTCGAACAGAACCAAGTAAAATTAATTTCTCACGTGCACGTGTAAATGCTACATACATGAGACGTAATTCCTCAGATACTTGCGACAATCTGAGCTGATGCTTGAATATACCGTTTAACATTAAAGGAAATGAAACATTTGCTTTTGCATCGAAATAATTAATTGACAATCCCATATTCTGGTCTATTAAAACATCTGAATTCATATCTCTTAAGTTAAATTTTTTATTTAGCCCTGCATAGATTACGAATGGAAACTCTAACCCTTTAGAAGCATGGACTGTCATCATTCTTACGACATCCGCTTCATCCGATATGATATTCACTTCACCAAAATCCTTTTGGTTATTTAACATATTATCGATATATCGGATAAACTGGAAAACACCGCGATAAGTTGATTGTTCAAAGTTATCAGCTAAACTAAGTAACTTATTTAAATTTGCTTCTCGCTGTTGCCCACCAGCTAGTAATAAATATTTCTCAATAAAATGGGTATCCTCATAAATATATGACAGTAGCTGACTTACACTCATCGATTGCTGACAGTTACGATAATCTTCAATATCACTTAATACTTTTGTTACTTTTGTTTTTAAAGTATCATTGCTGCCACTCTCTTTATACTGCAATAAGTTTTGATAAAGATAGATTGAAGTATCGATAGACCGAATCGTTGCAAGGTCATCTGCGCTAAACTGATAGATGATGCTACGTAATATACCTGCTAACGGAATATCCTGCAATGGATTATCAATAACGCGTAAAAAACTCATGATAGACTCAATTTCATCTGTCTTAAAATAACCTTCTTTACTGCTTACATGAAACGGTATGTTATATGCTTTCATCACCTGCATATGCGTCACCGCATTACTAAAACCACGTTCAAGAATCGCAATATCTTTATATGTTGCTTTACGGTATTGTTGTGCTTTTACATCATATACCTGCTCATTTTCAATAATTTGCTGAATACGCTGCGCAATATAATGACTTTCTGGATGTTCTAGCGCAATATGCGCTTTATTGATGACTACCATTTCTGTTGATTGTGGTTCATCGTCAAATGGTGCACCGTAATATAGTTTTTGTGCATCATCGTACTCGATATCACCTATCGTCGTGTCCATAATACGTTCAAATATTGCATTCGTATCATCAATAACAGAAAGTCGTGACCTAAAGTTTCTGGAAAGTTCTACAACTTTGCCGGTTTTCTCTGTTTTAAATTCAGCATATTTTTGCAGGAATAACTCAGGTTCAGCTTGTCTAAATTTGTATATCGATTGCTTAACATCACCAACCATAAATAGATTACCTGAAGATTCCGGATGTTTTTTGATTGCCTGAATAATACTTTCCTGCACACGGTTAGTATCCTGATATTCATCGACTAAAATTTCATGATAATGTTCACGTAAATTTTGTGCAATTTCGGTTGGTTTACCGTCAGATAATAATATCTTTAATGTAAAATGCTCATAATCACTGAAATCAATTACTTTACGTTCGCGTTTTAATATTGCGAAACGCTCAATCACTTGAGCTGTTAGTTCAGTTAGTGCTGATACTTCACCGTACATTGCATGTATATCTTCGGCCATTTCTTGTGGTGCAGCATACAACATGCTTTGAAGACTGGCAATAATTCCTTTTACTTCTGACAGATCTTTAGTGATTAAATCATTCATCATCTTCGCTTCAGGATCATCTTTAGTCTTTACAGTTGGTTTACGTCCAAACTTAATATTCTTAATCACTTCATATTGAGCGTTTAATCCACTCGGCATTTCAAGACTTTTATCGATGTTCTGTAAGTAATCTAACGTCTTCTCAAACACTTCATCCATGCAGTAACTTTCTGAACGTCTGATAAGATATCGTGCATGCTGAATAGACGTGTCGATAATCTCAGCTAAACGTTTGAAATTTTCATCTTCTGTGTGCGCATTTCTGTATGCTAATCGAATATCTTGCAACCATCGTAGCGGTTCACTATTAGCAATCGTAAAGTAGTATAATTTCGACAGTAAGGTGCGTAATTCATTGTCGCTTCGTTCATTTGTTAAATGTAGGATTAACTTTAAATAGTCATCATCCAAACGTTCATACGCTTCTTCTAAAACTTCATCAATCGCCTGCATCAATAATAGTGACATTTCTTCATCGTTTCCTGTCCTGAAAGTAGGATCCAGATCGATTGTATAATAATATTTCTCGATTAAATTTAAACAGAAACGATGAAGCGTTGATATTTCTGCCTGATGAATTTTAATGAGCTGGTTTTTAAGATGTTCCGTTGGATTATCTTTTAATTCGCTTAATATTCTTGCATGAATACGTTCGCGCATTTCTTTGGCACTCGCATTGGTAAAAGTCACAATCAGCATTTCATCGATATTTATTTTCTGATCGATTATTTTTCGAATAATACGTTCAACGAGAACAGCAGTCTTACCACTACCTGCTGCCGCTGATACTAAAGTATCCTGACCGACTGTTTCTATCGCAAGTAATTGGTCTTTAGTCCACGTCATCGCCATCAGTTTGTTCTCCTTTCATTATTTCTTGAATAGCATCTATCTTCTCATTCTTCACACGTATATCCTGTGCATTTAAGATTGGATCGATATGACATACCGGTTTGAAATCACAAAAGTCACACGGTAATTTATTATCATAGGATAACGGTGTAATACTGCAATCTCCTGATAATACATTTTGTGCAGTATTTTTAAAATTGTTACGATTATGTTCAATAAATCGATTAAGCACATCGACAGGTAATACTTTAGATGCAGCAGTAAATTCTCCTGATTTTTTTAAACTAGCAGGCACAATATCTGATTTATTCGATTCACTTATCGCTTCATCAAAATAACTCACCAGGTCTAAATCATCAATAATATAACCGTCCATCTTATATGCCGCAGCTCTTTTCTTTAACAGATCCTGAGACATTTCATTTTTATGATTCAATTTAAGCTTTGGTTCATAAACATGAAAATACAGCATACCTGCAGGAAGTGTTGTCTCTTTAAGTCCAAGTGCTGATTTATTTTGTAGGACGACATCCATATAGGTCATCATCTGCATCTGAATGCCATAGTAAACTTTACGTAGGTCAAGTGCAGTAGATCCAGATTTATAGTCTATGACAGAGACATAATCCTGATTCATATGATTTAATATATCTATTCTGTCTATCTGACCACTAATTTCGACCTTTTTTCCAGCAGGTAAATTAATCTTTTGACTTTCAAGTGCTCCGCCTTTACCGAATCGTGTTTCAAACTTAGCCATCTTAAATTTACTCTGTTTCTGATGTGACTGAATCATGCTAAATGTATCAGTCAGCATCGCTTCAATCTTAAGCATCATAAAACGATAATGTTGTTTAGAATACATTATTTCAAACTGTACATTCGGTAAATGTTGTGCTAAAAATTGACGTACTGCTTGTCTGATATCCTCTTTAGAGACATTAAATAACTGGTCTTTAAACGTTTCTCCTAAATATGCTAATACTTCATGATAAATATTTCCGAGCTGGAAACTTTGCATTTCATAATTATCACGAGGTCTTAGTTTTAATCCGTGATCAGCGAAATGTTTAAAAGCACACTGATTATAGCTTTCAAATCGTGACACACTCGCTTTTATTACATCACCATATAGTGTATCAATATTTATTTCATTTAGCGGTTTTGTCTGGTTACGGTATTTACCTAAATCAAATATATCGCTGTAGCCATTGTTATTGTAGAAGTTAATAATAGCCTGCCACTCAGCATCCTGATAATGGTGTGCTGCAACATTAATACCAGTATTTATCGTCGTTATACGTTCGTTTGGTTTAAATTGTGAAGTGTTAACTGTATGTGTAAGACTGATGCCTTTAATATCGTTAATATAAGGAGAAGGGCGCATCGCTTCATAAGACTGATTCATCAAACTATATGACAGGAAAAGCAATTCAGATGCATTGGTCATTGCAATATACGCAACAAAACGTTCATCTTGCGTCAATAAATCAGTGGTTGGTGCTAATTTTAAGCCACCGATATCTGATATATTTCTTTTTTCATAATCAGTAATAATTGCATCTTCTTTGATGCGACGTGGTAATATTTCATCATTCAGTCCACAAATAAAGATAACTTTTTTATTTTCAACTTTAGCTAAATCTAAGTTCAAAATTTGTATTTGGTCCAAGCCTTGTGGCGCAGCACTATATTCTAAAGCAACAAGTCCAACATCTAAGATTTCTGCCATTACTTGATAAGGTAAATCTTTATCACGTAGTACTTCAACAAAATCGTCTAACACTTGGTTAATACCTGTTAACAATTGATCAAACTCAAGCGCCTTATAATTTTGTCCCACTTCATGCATCTTATCACGGCTTGCCATCAAATATTCAGGTAACTGAATATTTAAAAGGAATTGATATAAGTGTGTAGCAAATTCATTCGCATTCTTAGCATTCATTAAACTAATTCTTAAAGGTTCAATAATTTCCAGTGTTGTTTCTATGTATTGTGAAAACTGCTCCCAAACTTCCGTGGAATACATGTCATCCTTATTAAATTGAAGCTTTCTTCTTTGAATCAAGTCTTTATATTGCATACCTCGTGTTATCATTACATTTTCAAGCATATCAACAAACTGTATGTCTAATCGTTCAACATTTTTCGTGAGTAAACCTGTTTTTAATGCTCTAAACAGATGATCGACTTGATAAGTATTTTTGAAGAAATCAAGTAAAGAACGGATTAATTCTATACTATGGTGATGATGCATCACTTCTTTTTTATCTGTGTGATAAGGTATATTCAGTTGATTTGCTCTTTTAATCAAAGCATCCGCATAAGATTGATCTCGATATAATACGGCGATATCTTTATATCTGTATTCTGATTTTCCTAAGTTGTATATTTTATGCATTATTGCATTCACTTCAGAGTGGATGTTATCTGATTCTAATAATTCAATAGTAGTTTCAGGTAAAGCATCTACATGAATTGCATCGAAATTTTCTTCTAAATGGTTTAAAGCTGCATTTTTAAAACGAAATTTCGTAATAAATTTTTTGATTTCAAAATCAATTTGGGCAGTCTTTAAATATTCTGTAATATCATGATAAGTTTCTTCTGTTTTACGAAATAGATCACTTCGCTTTTCCGGATCAATCGTCAATGCAATCGTCACAGATTTTGCATGTCTACACAGTGCTAAAATAACTAAATATTCCATAGTCGTAAAATTATAAAATCCGTCTATATATATTTCAGATTGCTTTATTGATGCAGATGATTCTATCAGCTGAATTAAATGATAGAGTGTGTCTTCGGATTGCATAAATTCATTGTTCATTTCATTATTTAAATGATCATAAACAAGTGCAATATCATGTAGTTTATCCTGCGTTCTTACTTCTAAGTTAGCAGTTGATAATGCTTTTAATTGCTCAACAGTAACATTATATTTTTTTAATTCACTAATCGTCTGACTGAGTTTTTGACTAAATCCATAATACTGGCTCGATGTCTGGAAACGACGTAATTTTGTTTGTTGCTGTAATAATACATCATACGTCAACATCTCAATACCCGCTTTTGAAATCAATGATAAATCCGTACCACCAAGTTCACTTTTCAGACGCCAATATAATCGATCAAAAGAATATATTGCCGTGCGCATACTTCCTTTAATTAATTCATCATGACTTAACGCCTGTTCAATTGAAAATGTACTCTGTCTCGGTGCTATCATAATAATTGGATCACCTAATGCTTGCTCTTTAAGTTTATCTTTAATAGATTCGATAATATAATGCGTTTTACCGGTACCACGTCTACCCATCAAAAATTTAACGGACATAAAATTTACCTCCTAAAAAAAATGCACTTCTTATAATAAATTATAAAAAGTGCAGTAGTTTTTATTTTGAATCAAAATTGTAATGAAAACTATTGAATGGCCAGTAGCGTAATGCAACTTCACCGACCACCTGATCCTCTTTAATTAAACCAAAATAACGGCTATCTTTACTTACTTCACGATTATCACCCAATACTAATAAGCTACCTTCTGGTATCTTATTTTTCCCATTTGCATTTACTAGATCTTTAACACTAAAATTTTCAGTTAATAATATATTTGTTTTTGCTACTTTATTTTCTTCTAGATATGGTTCATCTACTTTTTTGCCATTAACATATAATTGGTCATCTTTATATTCAACTGTATCACCAGCATTACCGATAACACGTTTTACATAGTCTGCTTTTTCATCTGCATGGAAAACAATCACATCTCCATTGTCAATATTTCCTAATGTGTAACCAATCTTGTTCACGATAACTTTTTCACCGTCTTTTAAAGTAGGATCCATTGAATCTCCTTTAACGGTATACGTTACAAATAAAAACTGATTAATTACAAATATTAGCGCTACTGCAACTGCTATCGCAATCAACCATTCTACGATTTCCTTTTTCAAATTGCCACCTCTTATTTTTTATTCTGCCAATACGTATATATCACTTTTCCTAACATCTGATTTCGACTGATACATCCATATGTTCTTGAGTCAGTACTATCATCTATATTATCTCCAAGAACTAAGTAACAATCCTGCGGAACAGTACGATATTTTCTCATCTTATCATCTAGCAATAGCTGCATCGACGCATCACTGTATCTTGACTTCTTTCCATTAATATAAAGCGTGTTCTTAGATATTTTTATGTAATCACCCGGCGTTGCAATAATACGTTTTATCATAGTTTCATTTTCATTCAGTTTAAAAAAGTATACATCATCTATTTGCGGTTCAATTATAATATCAATGAATTGATTGACGAGTACGCGATCACCATCATGATATGTTGGTTCCATTGAATGACCAGCAATTATATAGTTAGAAATAAAAAAAGAACGTAATAACATGATAAAAATCAGTGAAAATACTAACGAAAAAACAATACTTTTAATTTTCATCGTTTGGCCTCGTTATGTGTAATACTCCTTTCAATAAGCTTTCCGATCATCCATAAAATGAATAAAGCTATAGCTACAATTATACTCTTTTTCGGCTCTCTAACAAAGGAATATATATCGTTACCGATAAAACTTAATATGAATAGCATTACTGCTTTTCCACTTAAAACAGCAATAAGATATTGTTTCAAGGGTATTGTACTTAACCCAGCGACAACGTTTATCACACTTGATGGTGTAAAAGGAAAACACAATAAAATGAATAACGGCATGACACCTTTTTCATCAATACGTCTAATGAATTTCAAAGTATGAGGGTGGTTATTGAGGTGTCTCAGAAATTTGTGTTGTCCGTATTTCCTTATTAATAGAAATACGATATATGCACCACAAAAAGCACCCAACCAAGTAATAATAAACCCCCAAAAAAGACCATATGTATTTACATTAACAACTGCAAATAAAGCAATCGGTAATATCGGTAAAAATGCTTCGATAAAAGGTAGTAAGAATGCAATGATGATACCAAATGATTCAAAAGTATCAAAGTATCCTTTGATTGCTTCTTCACTAAAATACTGCATTATAAAATCCATAACGCCACCTACTCTCATCTCATTTTATCGAAATTAAAGAAAAAGTGCATTAAAAAAGCTAAGGCAATACACCTTAGCTCAATTAGACAACGATATTATTTATTTAAGCGTGCTTCAAGTTCAGCTTTTTTATCTTCGAATCCTGGTTTACCTAATAATGCGAACATATTTTGTTTATATGCTTCAACACCAGGTTGGTTAAAAGGATTCACACCTAATAAGTAGCCACTCATCGCTACACTTAATTCGAAGAAATAAACCATATAACCAAACGTGAATGCATCCAGTTGTGGTACTTCAACTACCAAGTTTGGCACACCACCATCACTATGCGCTAAAATTGTACCCTGGAATGCTTTCGTATTAACAAAATCTAATGTTTTACCTGCTAAGAAGTTTAATCCATCTAAATCATTATCATCTGCTTCAATCGTGATATCCGCTCTTGGATTTTGTACTTTCACAACTGTTTCAAAAATATCACGACGACCTTCCTGAACATATTGTCCTAATGAATGTAAGTCAGTAGAGAAGTTGGCACTTGATGGATAAATACCTTTAAAGTCTTTACCTTCAGATTCACCGAATAATTGTTTCCACCATTCATTAAAGTACTGAAGGCTCGGCTCATAGTTGATTAACATTTCGATTGTGTAACCTTTATTATAAAGAACATTACGAATAACGGCATATTGATATGCAATATTTTCTTTTAAGCTATCTGAACCTAAATCGATACGCGCTTGATCTGCACCTTGCATCATTGCTTCAATATCATGACCACTTGCTGCAATCGGTAATAATCCTACAGCTGTTAATACTGAGAAACGTCCTCCCACATCATCAGGTACAACAAATGTCTCATATCCTTCAGTTGTTGCAAGTGATTTTAAAGCGCCTTTAGCTTTGTCAGTAGTCGCATAAATTCTAGACTTCGCGTCTTCTTTACCGTATTTTTCTTCTAATAATTTCTTAAATACACGGAATGCTACAGCAGGTTCAGTTGTCGTTCCTGATTTTGAGATAACGTTAACTGAGAATTCTTTATCTTTTACATATTCGATTAAGTCGCTTAAGTATGAAGAAGATAATTGGTGGCCTGCAAAGATGATTTGAGGTTTACCTTGTTCAGTTTTTAAATGATCAAACGATTTGTTTAACATTTCAATCGCTGCACGCGCTCCTAAATAAGACCCGCCGATACCGATAACTACCAGCACTTCACTATCAGACTGAATCTTTTTCGCAGCAGCCTGAATACGTGCAAATTCTTCTTTGTCATAATCTTTCGGTAAGTTCACCCATCCTAGAAAGTCGCTACCTGCACCTGTTCCATCATGAATTGTGCTATGTACATTCTTAACAATCGACTGCATTTGCTCTAATTCGTGCTGACCAAAAAAAGTTTCAGCTGTACTGTAATCAAATTTAATATGTGTCATCATAAATCCTCCTGTTTGTAAATTCACATTTATTGTACTCTAACCAAACATACATCTCAATGGAATCGCATTTTGTAAGCGTATACATATTTATAAAATTTAAATTTTTATGACATTTGATTCTTTCTTAGAATACTTGTTATAGAGCACTTAAATAATAATTAAACAAAATTATTATTCTATAATTATGCACTTTTATGAATAAAACACTTGAAATCAATTTTCTATTCTGCTATCTTTATATGTATATTAATTCATAATATCAAATATTTATTATAAAGGGGTTTTTATTTATGGCAAAAGAAAAAGTTGTACTTGCATATTCAGGAGGTTTAGATACAAGTGTTGCTATTCAATGGCTTATTGAAAAAGGTTATGATGTCATCGCTTGTTGTCTAGACGTTGGCGAAGGTAAAGATCTTCAGACTGTAAAAGAAAAAGCTCTTACAGTTGGAGCAATTGAATCCATTATGTTAGACCAGGTAGAAGTTTATGCACAAGATTATTTAAGCTATGCGATTAAAGGTAATACTTTATATGAAAATACATATCCTTTAATTTCTGCCCTTAGCCGTCCACTTATCGCTAAAGAACTTGTAAAAGTTGCACATCAGTTCGATGCGCAATATATCGCACATGGTTGTACAGGAAAAGGAAATGACCAGGTACGTTTCGAGGTTGCAATCCATAGTTTAGATCCGAGTATAAAGACGTTAGCACCTGTGCGTGATTGGGGATTTAGTCGTGAAGAAGAAATTGAATACGCTAAAGTACATAACATCCCGATTCCAATCAATCTTGATTCACCGTATTCTATCGATCAAAATTTATGGGGAAGAAGTAACGAATGTGGTATTTTAGAAAATCCATATATAGAACCACCAGAAGATGCCTACGAATTAACAAAGTCACCCGTTGATGCTCAAGACAATCCAGTTTATCTCGAAATTACGTTTAAAGACGGACTGCCAACTGCAATCGATGGAGAAAACTTACCATTACATACACTGATTAAACAACTGAATAAAATAGGTGGGGAACACGGCGTCGGTAGAATTGATCACGTTGAAAATAGACTTGTCGGTATTAAATCTCGTGAAGTGTATGAAGCACCAGGTGCTATGATTATTATTAATGCCCACCAGGCTTTAGAAACAATAACGCTTACGAAAGATGTGCAACACTTTAAACCATATGTTGAACAACAATTTGCAAACCTCATCTATAATGGACTATACTTCTCTCCATTATCAGATCATATTAGAAATATGCTCAATGATATGCAGCAATATGTAAATGGAAAAGTTAAAGTTAAACTGTATAAAGGTAATATTACTGTTGTTGGACGTACAAGTGATAACTCACTATATAATGAGAAACTCGCAACATATACAAAAGAGGATGCGTTTAATCAACAAGCAAGTGTCGGCTTTATTGAAATATACGAATTACCTACAAAATTAGCAACAGAGGTTTACAGAGGTGATTTTAATGAGTGATGCATTATGGGGAGGACGCTTTGAAGCATCCATGGATGCGCTCGTTGAGAAATTCAATCAGTCTATCGATGTTGATCAGGCTCTATTTTATGAAGATATTGAAGGCAGTATTGCTCATGTCACAATGCTTGGTGATAGTAATATCTTAACGCATGATGAAACAAAACAAATTAAAGAAGGACTCGAATCACTTAAGCTGGATCATCAAAACAATACACTTACTTTTTCATCAAAGTATGAAGATATTCACTTGAATATTGAACATCTGTTGACTGAAAAAATTGGGCCAGTTGCTGGAAAACTGCATACTGGGCGTTCACGTAATGATCAGGTGGCGACAGATATGCATTTATTTACTGTGAAAAAAGTGAAGTTAATGATTGATGCGCTCACAAAACTTCAGCAAAGTATCCTTCATGTTTCAGAAGATAATATTGAAGTCATTATTCCAGGCTATACACATCTACAACGTGCACAACCGATACTATTATCACATCATTTGATGAGTTATTTCTGGATGTTACAACGTGATAAAGAAAGATTAGAGGAAAGTCTATCACGTATTAATATCTCACCGCTTGGTTCAGGTGCTTTAGCAGGAACTACTTATCCAATCAATCAGCAACAGACTGCTGAACTATTAAACTTTGATCACATTTACCCAAATAGTATCGATGCAGTAAGTGATCGAGATTATATTCTTGAGACAATGAACAATATCAATCTAATCATGATGCATCTATCCAGATTATCAGAAGAAATCATCATTTGGTGTTCTCATGAATTTAACTTTATTACGTTGAGTGATGCTTATTCTACAGGATCATCTATTATGCCTCAAAAGAAAAATCCTGATATGGCAGAACTCGTACGTGGCAAATCCGGAACAGTCGCTGGCAATTATATTGGTATGCTAATGACACTTAAATCATTACCGCTTGCCTATAATAAAGATTTACAGGAAGATAAGAAATCATTCTTCGACTCAATTGAGACTTGTTTAGATAGTTTAACAATTTATAGCGGCATGATCGATACAATGCAAATTAATAAAGAAAATATTTCAAATACGCTTGAACAAGACTTTTCAAATGCAACTGAACTTGCTGATTACCTCGTCGGATTCGGTATACCATTTAGAGAAGCACATGCTATAACAGGTAAACTCGTCGCTGAATGTATAAAAGAGAACATATATTTAAAAGATGTTTCGTTAGAAAGATACAAAGCAATTCATCCTGAAATTAATGATGAAATTTATATAATATTAGCTCCAAAATCTGCCGTTGAACGAAGAACAAATTATAACGGTACAAGCACGCAATCAGTTTTAGCACAAATAAAACAAGGCAAGTCTAAGTTAAATTAGACTCGCCTTGTTTTTATTTTTCATTTGAAATACGTTCATAAACGTCCGGGTAATTTGTGAATACACCATCGACACCATAATCATTTAAACGTAGCATATCTTCTTCTTTATTAACTGTATAAGGATGTATTTCAAAACCAATTGATTTTAGTAATGCTGTATTTTCTTTCGTTAAGTCCTGAAAGCTTGGACCAAAGCCATCAGCATATGTTTTAATTTGACGTAATGTTGCTTCTGTTGCTGAAGACATAAATCCTTTACTTGTTAATTGTACCAAAGGAACATCTGAATTGAGTTGATGCATTTTTAATAAACTCTCGCTTGAGAATGATTGTACTAAAACATGTCCTTGTTTTAAACGCCCTTTTTTAAGTAAACCATGTTGATCTAGCACTGCTAATAAAGCTTCTTCCATTCCAGGGTAAACGTCCGGTGACTTCGTTTCAATATAGTAATTAGCATTTTTCCCGTATCTACTGATCACTTCATCCAATGTTGGTACTTGAGCGCCAACATATGCTTCATTTGCATACTCAGGATACTTTTCATTAAACCATGAGCCAGCATCTAGTTGTTTAATTTCCGCTAATGTATGGTCTTTAACTAAACCTGTACCGTTTGTCGTACGATCTAACTTTTCATCATGCAATGCAATTAAATGACCATCTTTCGTCATTTGTAAATCAATCTCAATATAATCTGCACCAATTTCATAATGCCCTTTGTCATATGCAAAGAACGTGTGTTCAGGTGCGTAACCACTAGCTCCACGATGTGCAACATTCATAAATGCTTCGTGTTTCAACGTTTTTGCATTGACTGAAAGTGGTGTAGTTAAAGTAATACCTAATAACGTAGCAATGATCACTCGAATTGTTTTCCTCATTGTATAACCTCCGCAAAATTTAATTAATGTAACAAATAAATTTTAATAGAAGTTAATCAATAAATGTGAATTAAGAAATAAACTTTAGAATTTTTACATTTAGCTTACAAAATTAATCAAAAATCTAAAAAAAGAAAGCCTATGTTAGGCTTTCTAAGATTTATAATGCGGCTTGATAAATTGCCATAATATCTTCTTTTTGAAGTTTATAGAAGTTACCATAAGGTCCATAGATTAAAGTTTTCTTTGCAAATACTTCTAAGTCTTCTTCTTTTACGCCAACTTCGGATAATTTCGTTGGTGCACCAAGAGAAGTCCAGAAATTAGAAATCGCATCAATTCCGAAATTAATTTTCTCTTCATCAGATAAACGACTATCGACATCAAATACATCCTCAGCAAACTTAACGAATCGCGCTGGAGATTTCTTGCTCACATAACGCATCCATTCCGGGAAGATAATTGCTAATCCGACACCGTGTGGGATATCATATACAGCACTAACTGCATGCTCTAAATTATGTGTCGCCCAGTCCCCAGCATATCCTAATCGCATGAAACCATTTAATGCAACTGTTGCGCCAAGCATTGTTGTCTCGCGTGCTTCGTAGTTTTCAGGTTGTTCCATTGCTACAGGACCAGCTTTCATGATTGCTTTCATTACCCCACTGATCATCGCATCTCCGATTTCAGTATTTGACGCTTCATTGAAATATTGCTCCAGTAAATGACTCATACTATCGATAATACCATTTGCTGTTTGATTTTTAGGTAATGTATATAGTAATTCTGGATTTAACAAGCTAAATTTAGGAAATACAAGTGGAGAACCCCAACCAAGTTTTTCATTTGTTTCCCAGTTAGTTATCACACTACCTGAATTCATTTCTGAACCAGTAGCTGAGATTGTAAGAATCGTTCCAAAAGGAACTGCACTTTCAACAGTTGCCTTTCTTGTAACGATATCCCAAGGATCAACATCACTTGTTGAAGCAGCAGAGATTAACTTAGTACCGTCAATAACTGAACCCCCACCTATTGCAACAATAAAGTCAATATTGTTATCTTTTACTGCCTGCACACCTTTTTTTATAGTTGAAAGACGTGGATTTGGTTCAATACCAGCAAGTTCAAACACATTGTAGCCTTCTAATAATTTGATAACACGATCATAAAGACCTGTTTTCTTAATGCTACCTCCACCATATGTTAATAAGATGTTCTTACCCTCAGTAAATTTTTCAATCATTTGTGGTAATTGGTCAGTACTCTCTTTACCAAAGACTAAAGTCGTTGGATTTTGAAATGTAAAATCATTCATTTTTTATAATCTCCTTTCTATTTGTGTTTATTGTATTAGAAATATTCGATTTTTGGTATTTATTCGACTTAAAAATGACTCTTTACATAGAATATCCAATTTTGAAATTGGTGATTCCCCAATTTCAGTCCACTTTTTATTTCGAAATTGGTGATTCCCCAATTTCAGTCCACTTTTTATTTCGAAATTGGTGATTCCCCAATTTCAGAACTTATTAATAAAAAAGACACACCCATAAAAGAGTGTGTCTCAATAATCTTATGCCCATCCACGGTAACGTGCAGCTTCTGCTGTACGTTTAATACCTACGATGTATGCTGCTAAACGCATATCTACTTTTCTAGCTTCTGCTAATGAATAAACATTATCAAACGCTTTAACTAATTTTTCACGTAATTTTTCATTTACTTCTTCTTCTGTCCAGTAGTAACCTTGGTTATTTTGTACCCACTCGAAGTAAGATACAGTAACACCACCAGCACTTGCTAAAACGTCTGGTACAAGTAAGATACCACGTTCAGTTAATATCTTAGTTGCTTCTGGTGTAGTTGGACCATTTGCTGCTTCAACTACGATTTCAGCTTTAATATCATGTGCGTTATCTTTCGTAATTTGGTTAGAGATTGCTGCTGGTACTAAAATATCACAATCTAACTCAAATAATTCTTTGTTTGTAATTGTATCTTCAAAAAGGTTCGTTACAGTACCGAAGCTGTCACGACGGTCTAATAAATAGTCGATATCTAATCCGTTTGGATCATGTAATGCACCATGTGCATCAGAGATACCTACAACTTTAGCACCCATGTCATATAAGAATTTCGCTAAAAAGCTTCCTGCATTACCGAAACCTTGTATAACAACACGTGAGTCTTCAATTTTTTTTCCACGACGTTTCGCCGCTTCTTCAATCGCAATTACAACACCTAATGCAGTAGAACGGTCACGTCCTTGTGATCCACCTAATACAATCGGTTTACCTGTAATAAATCCTGGAGAGTTGAACGCATCCATCATGCTATATTCATCCATCATCCAAGCCATGATTTGTGAGTTTGTAAATACATCCGGTGCAGGAATATCTTTTGTTGGTCCAACAATTTGAGAAATTGCACGTACATAGCCACGTGATAAACGTTCTACTTCGTGAATACTCATTTGACGTGGGTCACAAACGATTCCACCTTTACCACCACCATATGGTAGATCAACGATACCGCATTTTAAAGTCATCCACATTGATAAAGCTTTAACTTCATCTTCGTCAACATCTGGATGGAAACGAACGCCACCTTTAGTAGGTCCTACTGCATCGTTATGTTGTGCACGGTAACCTGTAAAAGTTTTTACTGTTCCATCATCCATCTTAACTGGAATACGCACTGTTAATAAACGTAAAGGTTCTTTAACTAGATCGTACATTCCTTCATCGAAACCAAGTTTATCCAATGCTTCATGAATTATATTTTGTGTAGATGATACTAAACTTGTAGTGTTTTCTGACATGTTATTCGCCCTCTTTTTCATTCTTAAGTACTTCAATTTTTATTGTAACATATTTAAAATCTTTTAAAAGCCCTTTTTGAAAACGCTACCATTTATTTTTCGAATACAGATTTAACTTTTTCAATCGCCCAGTCTAAATCTTCTTGAGAAATAATTAATGGTGGCGCAAAACGAATTACAGTATCATGTGTTTCTTTACATAATAAGCCTAATTCTTTTAATTGTTCACAATATGGACGTGCATTTTCAGTTAATTCAACACCGATAAATAATCCTTTACCACGAACTTCTTTAATAATTGGATTGTCGATTTCTTTTAATTTAGATTGGAAGTATTCCCCTAATTCTAAAGAACGTTCAGATAACTTCTCATCAACCAGAACATCTAAAGCTGCCATTGAAACTGCACAAGCTAATGGGTTACCACCGAATGTAGAACCGTGGCTTCCTGCATTAAATACTTCTAGAATTTCTTTATCTGCTAATACACATGAGATAGGGAATACTCCGCCACCCAATGCTTTACCTAAAATGTACATGTCTGGCACTACGTTATCCCAATCAGTAGCAAACATTTTACCAGAACGTCCAAGACCAGCTTGAATTTCATCAGCGATAAATAATACATTGTTTTCAGTACAAAGATCACGAACTTCTTTTAAGAATCCGTCTTTTGGAATATTGATTCCTGCTTCACCTTGAATTGGCTCAAGTAATACTGCAGCTGTATTAGGTGTAATTGCTGCTTTGATTTGTTCAATATCACCAAATTCAACTAATTTGAATCCACCTAATAATGGACCGTATCCACGTTGATATTCTGCTTCACTTGATAAAGATACTGCAGCCATCGTACGACCATGGAAATTACCTTTCATTGCGATAATTTCAGCTTGATCTTTTGCTACACCTTTAACATCATATGCCCAACGACGTGCAGCTTTAATAGCAGTTTCAACCGCTTCAGCCCCAGTATTCATAGGTAATACCATTTCTTTACCAGCAAGCTTACAAATCTTTTCATACCAAGGACCTAATTGATCACTGTGGAATGCACGTGAAGTTAAAGTAACACGATCAGCCTGGTCTTTTAATGCTTGAATAATTTTAGGATGACGGTGCCCTTGGTTAACTGCTGAATAAGCAGATAACATATCCATGTATTTATTCCCTTCAGGATCCTTTACCCATACTCCTTCAGCTTCAGAGATAACGATTGGAAGTGGGTGATAGTTTGGTGCACCGTAATGATTTGTAATTTCAATGATATCTTGTGATTTAGTCATTATTATTCCCCTTTTTACAATTTTTTATAAAAGCAGTAGTGAATTCACACTACTGCTTTATTAAATTAATTATTTGATTGTTAAAGTACAAACATCGAAATTAAAGCATTTCTGAAGTTGTTTTACCTTGCATGTGAAGTACTAAGTAATCAGGTCCACCAGCTTTAGAGTCTGTACCTGACATTTTGAATCCACCAAATGGTTGGTATCCAACAATCGCACCAGTACATCCACGGTTGAAGTATAAGTTACCTACATGGAAGTCACGACGTGCTTCTTCTAAATGTTCACGATTATTTGTAATGACTGCACCAGTTAAACCGTAGTCAGTATCGTTTGCAAATTTAATCGCTTCTTTGAAATCTTTTGCTTTAGCAATTCCTACAACAGGACCAAAGATTTCTTCCTGCATAATACGATCATCATGTTTAACATCTACAAATACAGTTGGATTCACGAAGTTACCAACAGACTCTTCTGTCGTTCCTCCAACTAATAATTTACCTTCTTGTTTACCAATTTCAATGTATTCTTTAATTTTGTTTAAAGATTTTTCGTCGATAACAGGTCCCATGAAGTGTTCGTTCGTTTCTGGATTACCTACAGTTAATTTTTCAGTTTTTTCTTTTACTTTTGCAACAACTTCATCATAAACATCTTCTAATACAATTGCACGAGAACATGCAGAACATTTTTGACCTGAGAATCCGAATGCAGATTTAACAATTGATTCAGCAGCTAACTCTAAATCAGCTTCGCTATCAACAACGATCGTATCTTTTCCACCCATTTCAGCGATAACACGTTTTAAGTTTAATTGACCTTCGTGTACTTTTGCTGCGCGCTCATAAATATGAACACCAACATCACGTGAACCTGTGAATGAAATGAAACGTGTGTCAACGTGATCCACAATGAAGTCTCCAATATCACGGCTTGAACCAGGAATGTAGTTTACTACACCTTTAGGCATACCCGCTTCTTCTAAAACTTCTACGAATTTATATGCAACTACAGAAGTGTTTGAAGATGGTTTCAATAATACTGTGTTTCCTGTTACTAATGGTGCAACAGTAGTTCCTGCCATAATCGCTAATGGGAAGTTCCATGGTGAGATAACCACACCAACACCTAATGCGATGTAATCATATCTATTGTATTCACCTGGACGGCTTTCAACTTTAACACCGTCTTTTAAACGTAACATTTCACGCGCATAGAATTCTAAGAAGTCAATACATTCTGCAGTATCAGCATCTGCTTCATTCCATGGCTTACCAGCTTCTTTAACTAAAAGTGCTGAGAATTCCATTTTTCTGCGACGAATAATCGCTGCTGCACGGAATAAGATATCTGCGCGCATAGCTGGATTAGTTGATCTCCAAGTTTCAAATGTTTCTTTTGCAATAGCCATAGCTTTCTCAGCATGTTCTTGAGTTGCTTGAGATACATGACCAATAGTTTCTTCTCTATTTGAAGGATTGAAAGAACGTAATTTTTTATCAGTCATTACACGTTCTCCACCAATTACTAATGGATAATCTTCTCCTAAATATGCATTTACTGTTTCTAAGCCTTTTAACATCGCTTGTTTGTTTTCTTCGACGCTAAAATCTGTGAATGGTTCGTGTTTGTACGAAATCATTACATTGCCTCCTCTTTGTTTGTTTAATAGAAAACCCTTACATACTATATAATGACTAATTTTAAGAAATACTTCAACCCTTAATACTTAAATTTTGCAAAATAATTTTTTATGCACAAACATGCATAAATTAAAGAAAGAAACCACTGTACTATTGTAGTTTTTTTCCCTTTTCTACCCATTCTGGCAGTTTTTCTCGTAACGATTCGAAACCAATATTTTCTGGTTGTTTAAGTTCTTCAAGTACTGATTTCTTTTCCTTTTTTCGTTCCTGACGTTTAAAATAATCGTTTTCTTTTAAAGATAAATTTAATTTACCATCTTCAGAAATGTCGAGAATTTTCGCTTTAACAATTTGACCCACTGAGAGAAATAAATTTAAGTTGTGGACATAATCATTCATCACTTCAGAAATGTGTATTAATCCCTCTGTATGCTGATCAGTCTCAACAAATGCTCCATATGGTTGTATGCCTGTCACTTTAACTTTAATAAACTGTCCCTTTTTGTACTTTTTATTCATCATATTTATCCCTCATTTTTAATATCATTATTTTACCATAAAAATGAGTATAAAAAAATCATGTAGCTAGTAAGTTGCTACACGATTTCACAAGTTGCACGTAATTTATAAATTTCATTTAAAATATCTTTAATTTCTTGTTTATCAGGTGACTGTTCAAAACTATGCATGAAAATTTCTGATATTCTCTGAATTGTTTCGTCAATAGATAATTTTTGATGTACGATATCCATTATTTCGTAATATTCCATATCTCCTTGAGAAGCATCTTCAAGTTGCATCGGGTTCCAGTTGTTTAAAATTTTGTACATTGCTATATTAAAATCTGGATTCATGGCGTTCATCCTCAAGTTTTCGCATCACTTCAGCTTCAAATATTTTAAACTTTTCTTCTTGTTTCAGTGAATTTCTTTTAAACATTTTAAAAGAAATATACGCAAGTGTCATAAAGAATATTAATGATAACACTGCCGGGACATATTCCCACTTATTTTCCGGAAAATATAAAAATTCCATCATCATGCATCACCCCTAATCTAATAAATTATTATATCATTAAAAATTCACAAAAAAAGAATAAGTCATGAACATTTCATGACTTATTCCAGGTCGTCGACAAAGCGTTTAGACGCAAGCAAACTGGAAACAATGCTAAAAAATCACTCTTTGATTTTGAATGCTTTGTTGAAGTTTGCCTAGCGTCTGCTTTGAAGACGCCGTTTATTCCAGGTCGTCGACAAAGCGTTTTGCCCTATGCAACATTTATTTTAATACGTTAATCTTTTCAATCACTACGTCTTCTACCGGCTTGTCTTGTGGACCAACCTGAACATTAGCGATTGTTTCTAATACATCAAATCCTTCAACGACTTGACCAAATACTGTATGCTTTTGATCTAACCAAGGTGTTCCACCAACTTCAGCATATTTATCAACAATCTCTTCTGGCCATCCACCTTGTTTTAATTGTGATAACATTTGAGCTGGTACTTGTTTCATCTGAACGATGAAGAATTGAGAGCCATTAGTGTTTGGCCCAGCATTCGCCATAGATAAAGCGCCATATAAGTTGAATGCTTCCATAGAAAATTCGTCTTCAAACTTATCTCCGTAAATGCTCTCTCCACCCATACCAGTGCCAGTTGGGTCTCCACCTTGAATCATGAAATCATTAATAACACGGTGGAAGATAATACCCTCGTAGTATCCTTTTTCAGATAACTGAATAAAGTTTTCTACAGTTTTAGGTGCAACTTCCGGGAATAATTTAATTTTCATAGTCCCTTTTGTTGTTACCATTTCTACTAAACGTTCATTTTCTGAAATTTCTGTATTTAATTGCGGAAAATTAGTCATTTTTAAGCTCCTTCATGATATGATTATTACCATAATATATTAACACAAAAAGGATGAGAAATATGTATTTTAGACTTATGCACAAATCTGGTATTTATATTGTAGAGAAAGTTCAGGAACAGCCAAATGGTGTTCTGGTTAGCGTTGAAAGTGTTATCACCCACCCAATGCAGGGAGATTTGCATAATAGAGGAGAGGTTGAAAATGTATTTTTCCATGAACGTAAAGCACTCTCTCATAAAGAAAAACGTATCGTAGATGAAAATTTACTGAAACATTATACAGATGAAATACTCCCATATGTCGATTCATTAATTCAGGCAGTATCAAAAATGGAGCAAAAATTAATGAGCGAAGACACTCCATTTAATAGGAAAGCGCTCGAAACATTAACAAATTTAAAGCATGATTATGAACGTCAGTACAAGTTTTCTTTCCCGGAATAAAAAAGTGACAATTATATGACGATTTTTTAATTTTAATCTGTTTCTTCTTATTTAAGGAATAGATGATACGTTGTCATCGAATTAAACCATTAGAAATAAATCCGTGTATTTTTCTTGTATAATAAAATATTAAAGGAGGTTTTAAGATGACTTTATGGATAGTATTGCTGCCGTTTATAGCAGCGTTATTTCCAATTATTCTACAGAAACAACTTCGTACTATTCATACGGGTTGGTTTGTACTACCCATTCCTGTAATTGCTTCAATATTCTTTATCAGCAAATTATCTTCATTAGGCCAGACATTATTTGAAAAAAATAACTGGATGTCACGTGTAGGATTAAATTTAAACTTTAAAATAGATGGCATTAGTTTACTTTTTGCTCTACTTATTTCTGTGATAGGTATGCTCGTAGTATTCTATTCTATTTCATATCTTAGTAAAAGAGAGGAACTTGGAAAGTTCTATACATATTTATTGTTATTTATGGGTGCAATGTTTGGCGTTGTACTAAGTGATAATATTTTAGCGCTTTATATGTTCTGGGAACTGACAAGTATTTCAAGTTTCTTATTGATATCATTCTGGTATTTTAAAGAAAAATCAATTCAAGGAGCTTTGAAATCGATGTTAATCACCGTCTTTGGTGGTTTAATGTTACTTGGTGCTATTGCCATCTTAGTAAGTATTACGCACACGACTTCAGTAGATGCAATGATTCAAAACGCAAATATAATTCAGCATCACAAATTATTTCCGTTAGCTATCGTATTAATCTTATTAGCAGCATTTACTAAATCAGCTCAGTTTCCATTTCATATATGGTTACCAGATGCTATGGAAGCACCAACACCTGTCAGTGCATATCTCCATTCAGCGACAATGGTTAAAGCCGGTATTTATCTTGTAGCAAGATTTACTCCTATTTTTGCAGTCAGTAATATGTGGACAAACAGCTTAATCTTTATCGGCTTATTCACAATGTGTTTTGCATCGATGAAAGCTGTTAATCAGAAAGATCTAAAAGGAATTCTTGCATTCAGTACAATCAGTCAGCTGGGACTCATTATGTCTTTACTTGGATTTGGCTCATTTGCACTAAAAAATAATCATAATGAACTTTTCATTATTGCAGTTACGGCTAGTGTGTTTCACATTTTAAATCATGCTTCATTTAAGGGTGCGCTATTTATGGCAGTCGGTATTATCGACCATGAAGCAGGATCACGTGATATCCGTAAGCTTAATGGATTACTCACATTAATGCCTGTAACGTTTACAATTGCAGTGCTTGGCTTATTAAGTATGGCAGGTGTTCCACCTTTTAATGGCTTCTTAAGTAAAGAAATGTTTATTACATCTGTATTAAATGCAGTAAATAGTAGTTTCTCAGGTCAACCAATACTTTCAAGTATTTCATTAATACTCATGTTTATAGGAAGTATGTTTACTTTTATATACTGTATAAAGTTAATCATCGATATATTCTTTGGCTCCCCTAAAGATAATTCAACTGAGAAAGCGCCACACGAAGCTCCAAAGTTATTACTCGCTTCACCTATAGTATTAATTAGCATCATGGTTGTGATCTCACTTGTTCCAAATATGTTTTTACCATTACTGAGCGCTGCAACAAACAGTATATTAAATCAATCTGTTCATATAGAGCATATTCATCATTTTCATGGATTTAATGCACCACTATTTATTACATTAGCTATCATTATTTTTGGTGCACTACTTGTTGCTACATTTAAATATTGGGAAAAAATATATACTATCTTGCCTGCTCAATTCAGCCTGAATAGAGGTTATGATATGTTACTTGCACAATCACAAAAGAAAAGTAAGATGATTAATCAGTTTTTAGTGTTAAGAACAATTCGTTTTAGTATGTCTGCAATACTGCTTACGCTTATCATCATGACGATCTATGTATTTATTAATAATCCGATTCAAATTAATTTTGAGTCGCTCGGTTCAATCCAGCCATATGAGTTGATTCTCGTTGGCATCATATTAATTGCGATTGTTATGATCTTAAAATCAAAATCACGTTTATTTAGTATTATCATGCTCAGTGCTATCGGTTATTCAATTGCTTTATTATTCGTATTCTTCGATGCACCAGACTTAGCGTTAACACAATTAGCAATCGAAACAATTTCAACCGCATTATTCTTAATGTGTTTCTATCATCTGCCACGTCAGTATCGCCATGAAGAAAGTTCAAGATTTAAAATTTCGAATTTTGTAATTGCATTACTTTCTGGTATTTGTGTCACAATCATTGCATTAGCAGCATATAGTAACAAATTTTATCCATCCATTGCAGAATACTATATTAAAAATGTATATGAACTTGCTGCAGGAAAAAATATGGTCAACGTAATTTTAGTAGATTTCCGTGGATTTGATACATTATTCGAATCAAGTGTACTAGGAATAGCTGGTATAGGTATCTATACATTAATTCGATTAAGACAGAACAGAGGTGATAATAATGAAAAAGCAAAATAATGATGTTATTTTACAGTTTTGTACACTTGTTGTCTTCTTTATTATTATCACTTTTGCCTTTGCCATATTTATGGGTGGTCATTACACACCAGGCGGAGGATTTGTAGGAGGACTACTCATATCATCTGCTCTTCTTATTATTTTAATCGCGTATGATATTAAAACTTTACAACAGATTATTCCTATTGATTTTAAAAAGGTCATCGCTATCGGTTTAATGTTTTGCTATGGTACACCGTTAATCAGTATTCTACAAGGCAAGCCGTTTTTCACACATACGTTTGGCGACCTGCATTTACCGCTCCTGGGTGAACTACATCTTCATACTGCAGTATTATTTGACACTGGAGTAATGCTTGCCGTAATTGGAACGACTTTAACGATAATATTAACGATTGGAGAGAATGAATAATGGAAATATTAATCATTATATTAAGTGGCATACTTGTTACTTGTGGAGTATATTTGATTCTCTCTAAAAGTTTGCTCAGAATTATTATCGGATCATCTATCATTTCTCATGCAGTCAATTTAATATTACTTACGAGTGGTGGCTTAAAAAAAGGTGCATCACCCATCTATGAAGAGGATCAGCATTTTTATACAGATCCAATTCCACAAGCTTTAATATTAACAGCAATTGTAATTAGTTTCGCTGTTACTGCATTTTTCTTAGTACTAGCTTTTAGAAGTTATAAAGAATTAGGTACTGACAATGTATCTGATTATAAGGGGGTACCTGAAGATGAGTAATTTAATTGTATTCCCTATTATTATTCCTGCAATAACCGCAATAATATTAATTTTTATCGGAAAACAACCTATTATTAAAAGAATGGTAGCTTTTTTTGGTACTTTAATAACATTTTTTGTTGCACTTTATCAGTTTATACAGGTCTTTAAACACGGCACAATATATTTAGAACTCGGTAACTGGAAAGTACCATATAGTATTGTGCTCGTTTCTGATATGTTATCTGTACTTTTAGTGCTAACAACAACATTAATTACGTTGATTATGATCTATTATTCATATCAATCTATTGGTATCGATCGTGAAACCTACTACTATTATACTTCCGTAATGTTTATGCTAACTGGTTTAAATGGTGCATTTACAACTGGAGATATCTTTAACTTATTCGTATTCTTTGAGGTATTCTTAATTAGTTCATATGTATTGATGATTATCGGAGGAACGAAGATACAATTACAGGAAAGTATAAAATATATCCTTGTAAATGTTACGAGTTCGGCATTTTTTGTACTCGCAATCGGTATGCTGTATTCAGTTATCGGCTCATTAAACATGGCTGATATGAGCAGCAGAATTGATAGTCTTGAAAACCAAAATATCATTGTAATCTGTGCGATACTATTTATTTTTGTATTTGCTACAAAAGCAGGAATGTTTCCTTTATACTTCTGGTTACCTGGCGCTTATTACGCTCCACCAATACCAGTTCTTGCTTTATTCGGCGCATTACTTACTAAAGTCGGTGTTTATGCATTATACAGAACGTACAGTTTATTCTTCAGTCAGTCTGGAGAATTCGTGCACAACATACTCCTTATATTAGCACTTCTCACAATTATATTTGGTTGTATCGGAGCACTTGCTTATCGTGATATGAAGAAAATTATCATCTATAATATTATGATAGCTGTAGGCGTGATTATCGTGGGACTTGCAATTTTTACAAAAGAAGCTACAATTGGCGGCATTTATTACTTAATTCATGACATGATTATTAAAGCGAGTTTATTTATGCTTATCGGTATCATAATGAAAGTTACGAATGAAACAGACATTAGAAAGATTGGTGGTCTTATAAAAGATTATCCGCTGCTTGGCTTTACGTATTTTATTGCAGCCTTATCCCTTGCAGGTATTCCACCATTAAGTGGTTTCTACGGAAAATACTTTATCGTAAAAGCAGCGATGAATGAAGGATATGTGATGACTGCTATCATCGTATTAATCAGTAGTTTAGTCGTATTATATTCAGTGATCAATATCTTTTTACAAGTTTTCTATGGTACTGGTGAAAAATACATAAAACCTGCAATCAACAAGATGATGTTTGCGGCAGTATTGATGACAGTTCTCGCAGTATTATTCGGGGTTATGAGTGACGCGCTATATCCTGTCATTGAAAAAGCTGCATTATCAATTCATTCACCAGAAACTTATGTCAAAGCATTAGGGGTGAAATAATGGCGATACAAATGATTATACATACAGGACTAGTCATACTATGGTGTATCTTAACTGGTTCTGTATCTTTCGGTAATATGTTACTAGGTTATTTATTCGGACTCATAGGGATATATATCATGAGACCATTTTTACCTGGTGGGTTTTATCTCATTCCATTCTTAAAAGTGCTACGTTTAATCGTAATATTTATTATCGAATTATTTAAAGCAAATATCAGTGTTTTAAAAATCGTTATTGCACCAAAAATCGATATACAGCCTGCATTCTTTATGTATCCAACCGATTTAAGAAAAGATTGGGAAATCAGTTTATTATCTTTACTGATTACGTTAACACCAGGAACCGTCGTTGTAGCAGTGAGTGATGATAAAAGCAAGCTTTATATCCATGCAATTGACTTCAGTGATTTAGATTCAGAAATAGATGGCATTAAGCATTCTTTTGAAGATGCGATAAAGGAGATTGGATTAACATGACAATAGAATTTACCAATATTATCATCATTATCGCATTGATCATCGTTTCTTTATCGATGCTCGGTATATTATACCGTGTCATTAAAGGACCAACTTTAGCCGACAGAGTTGTTGCACTTGATGCTTTAGGTATATCTCTCATGGCTATGATTGCTCTATTCTCTGTACTGTTAAATACTAAATATTATATCAGCATCATTATGCTACTTGGCGTACTTGCTTTCTTAGGAACAACTGCTTTTGCGAAGTTTATAGAGAAAGGAGAAATCGTTGAATATGATCGACACAATCGTCATCGTCATTAGTATGTTCTTTATTATTATCGGTGCATTGCTGACAGTAATAAGTGCTATCGGTTTAATCCGCTTACCAGACGTGTATACTCGTGCACATGCTGCCAGTAAATCTTCAACGCTTGGTGTTATGTTTATGATGTTCGGCGTATTTCTTTACTTTTTAGGTCGAGATCATCATTTTGAACCGACATTGATTCTCGCAATTCTATTTATATTCTCTACGGGACCGATTGGAGCTCATTTAATTATGCGCAGTGCTTATTATTCTGGTACTGCTTATACAAATTCAACTGTTAGAGATGACCTTAAGAATGCAGAATAGTAAGGTTAAAAATTTAAAATAAATAAGCTGAGATAAGGATTTCGTCCTTATCTCAGCTTTTTAATTGCAACGGTACATCGTGACGTGGAAATTAATCTATCTCTGTCATCATATACTTTTATTTCCCAAACATGAGTCGATTTTCCTTGATGAATAATCAATGCTTTAGCATATACATCGCCTGACTTTGCGCTTGATATATGATTAGCATTAATCTCTAGACCTAATGGAATCTCATCTTTACCGATAAGTAACGATGAGCCATATGATGCTGCTGTTTCACAAAGTGCAACAGTTGCTCCTCCATGTAGGTAACCAAATGGTTGACGGACAACATCAGTAATTGGCATTTTCATCACTAATAAATCACCATCAAAACTTACTTGTTCAATCTTAAAATGTGTTATTAAACTTGGTACAGATAATAAATTTGAATCCATGATATCCTCCATGACTTCTTTTTATCTATAATACCATTGCTGCAATAAATCCGAAAATAATGAGCGGTATATTAAACAATAAGAATGTCGGTACACACGTATCCCAAATATGGTTATGCTGACCATCCATGTTAAGCCCTGCTGTTGGACCAAGTGTAGAGTCACTAGCCGGACTACCTGCATCACCAAGTGCACCTGCAGTACCAATAATAGCTATAATCGCCATACTGCTAAGTCCAATAGAATCTCCTAACGGAATAAATAATGCAGCAATGATTGGAATGGTTGCAAACGAAGATCCGATACCAAGTGTCACAATGAGACCAACGATTAACATAAAAATTATTGTTAATACTTTTGAACCATCAGTGAATGCTACCATATCCTGAACTAGACGTTCTACATCTCCAGTAGCGCTCATAAGACTCGCAAAACCATTTGCAGTAAGCATCACCACTCCAATGTAAGCCATAATCTTAATACCATCTGTTAAAGTTTCATCTAACGCTTTCCATTCATATGCAAATGATACAAAGAAAATTAATATCCCTGCTAATGCACCAAAAATCATTGATTCAGTCATAGTCTGCACAATAAATGTACTTAAAATCGCAAGAATTGTAATAAATATGACATATGGTCTAAGCGGTGGTCTATTCTCAGTCGGTGCTAAAGCTACGGTATGATATGTTCTCGGTTTTCTAAATATTATAAAGGCAAGAATGAGTCCTACAATAAATCCCATAGAAGGTATAATCATCGCTTTATATATATCACTAAATTCAATCGCATAGTTTGCTTTATCGAATCCTTTTTTAATAATACCGTGGAAGATGTATCCATAACCGTATGGCATCAATACATATGGAAAGTTTAATCCAAAACAAAGGATTACTGCTAATAATCTTCTATCTATCTTTAACTCATTAAATAAACTAAGTAAAGGTGGTATGATAATCGGAATAAATGCAATATGCACCGGAATAATATTTTGAGACATACAAGAAATAATAATTAAAGAAACAAGTAATATTACTTTAGTGTATATTCTCGTATTTTTTTTATTTTCAACTTTAAGTTTATTTATTATTTTTTCAACAAAATAATCTGTAATACCACTATAAGAAATTAATGCTGCAAAACCTCCGAGTAAAGCATAGCTTAATGCGACTTCACTTCCATCCACTATACCTTCAGTGAATATTTTAATGGTCTTTTCAATTCCCAGCCCTGAAACAAGACCACCTGTTAACGCTCCTATAAAAAGTGATAGCACAACGTTAAGCCTACATAAACTTAATATAACCATCACTAGTACTGCGATTAAAACTGCATTCATAAATAAATAACCCCCAAACACTTTAGTTCGCTAATGTACTACCATGATAAAGGAATTATTTATTTTCGTCAAGCGCTATATGCATTAATTTTATAATATGGGAATAAACATGTTGATTATCAGGATAATTGATTAAATCAACTTCAAGAACATTTGGACTTATAACATTAAGGCCAAATTGTTCAAGGGTAATTAAATCCAGAACATCTTTAGGTTCTATCTGATGCCGAAATTGATACGTAAACTCAAAGTTTTCCTGGATAAGTTTCGAAATGAATTGTAAATTATTATGTTTTATAATTATCTGTCTTTTGTCAATTTGGCTCATACTTCTTATCTGTTCTACTTCATATTCATGATTTTTTAACTGTATACAAGCTGTATTTAAACGATATTGTTTTGCATAGAACAACACATCATATAATATATTAAAGTAATTTTGACGATGTGTTCTGACAGTCTTACCATTGAAAGCAATGCGTTCTTCACTTTCTTGCAGCAATTCACTGTATTGAATATAGATCATACCAACAGAAGATGGTAATAATGCTTTTAGTAATGTTTCAGGAACAGAACTGACATGACCTATAACGATAAATAATGTAGTGGCACTTTTGGGAATATATTCATACATCTTAATATTTTCATCATTGATTAAACATATCGTTCTTTCTGTAACTTCTTCTGGAATTGCTGTTAGCGTATTTACCGCGTCGCTATCATTAATATATATTTTAAATAAGTTAAACAACGCTGCTTGTATCATCATCACTTGTTCATGTGACAAATATTTTGTAAGTAATGCCAGATGAATGTCTACATGAGCAGCTCGTTTTACTAACTCTGAATTTTCAAGATATAAATTTTCAATTACTGTAACGAGATCAATAATCTTCTGCATATTAAAATGCTTTATATTTCCGACCGGTATAAATAAAAATAGAGTATTCTCCGATGAAATAAAGTATGGTAATGCCTTATCCCGTAAAGGATACTGTGCTTCAATAATTGCTTTATGGTTTTCCAGTAACGGTCTTAACTGACTGATTTGTGATGGTAAAAAACACACATAGCTCGTGTCTATGTGTGTCTGTATATGTTTATTTAGCATATGCCCACTCCTTAAAACATTGTATATCCGCTGCGTCTTAAATTTCTAATAACAAAACCCGCAGTGATTGCTCCTATCAAGCCACCTGATAACATAATAATATCCGCAGGTAAAAGGTGGGTTAAGCCTGTCCATAATTTATTAAAAGCGAACTTTGGTTTTAATAAATAATCCGCTGTAGAAATTTTATCGACAATTGCAAATACAACAAAAGGATAAAGAGCCGTCATAATCCAAGTTGATTTCAGTAACATATTTAAAATAAATGCGATACCAAAAAATAAAACAAAAAATAAAAGTGTTGAAATAATCAACTGAATAAGTGCTGTCAAAAGTGCCCCTCCTAAGTAAATAAGTGATAATGTGTATAATTAAAATGTGCTCCAGGAGACTCAGTACTTGTAAGCGTTATTGCTTCGCTTTTTTCCTGTAAAAGATGATGAATCATCGGTGACACAGTTTTGTCCTGAAGAATTGCTTCTGGTGTTCTCCATGCTACAACTTCAATTTCATCATTTGGAAACTGAATAGTAATATCCGTTGTAAGCGGTTTGACAAGAAATAATATCATATTATCAGATATTTCATTATTAATAACACCACTTCTTAGTCCGATTACACCTTGAACTTCTCCTTTAATACCTGTCTCCTCATATAATTCTCTTATTACAGCCTGATCTGCAGTTTCACCATTATCAATAAAACCTGCAGGTGTACTCCACATGCCACGCATACCGCTATATTGTTTCTTAAGTAAGAGCCATTCACCTGCATCATTAATTACTATTGCATTGACCCCTAACCAAACTTTATCTCGTGCCATAATCTTCTCCTTACTTATAAAAAAAGTGAGGTAGGCAATCATTATGCCCCGCTCACTTTTTAAGCATTTAATATTGAGACAATATTAAAATTTACCTTTTTTATATGCAACACCAGCGCCACCAATTTTGAATAAAGCACGTGTATCGATTAATTTTTTCATGAATGCAGCTTTTTTACCAGTAATTTCTTTACCGAATACAACACCAACACCATCATGAGAACCTAAAGAACATACAGTTCCTTTATCATCATAAGCAAATGCTGATAATTTCTCACCATTTAATAATTTTTGGATAGCAGAAGCAGTAAATTCACCTTGTTGCATAGCAATTTGAGCAGTCGTTGGTAAAGGACGCTCTCCGCTCATTACTGCTGAACAGTCACCAATTACAAAGATATCATCATAGCCATCGATACGTAAATCTTCACGTACTACGATACGACCACGTTTAACACCATCAAATGATTCTTCCATTAATTTAGAACCACGAACACCCGCAGCCCAAATAACAGTGTTTGCATATAATTGTTCTTCCTGCTCATTAACTTTAACAACAAAACCATTTTCGTTAGCAGCAACGATAGGTGTAGCGATTTTAAATTCAACACCACGTTTTTCTAAGTAATCCATAACATATTTCACTAAATCTTCAGAGAACATTGGAAGCATTTTCGGTGCCGCTTCAACACATGTTAATTTCACTTTAGATTGATCAATATTGTATTCTTTACATAAAGCAGGTACTTTTTCTACTAATTCCCCTAATAATTCGATACCAGTAAAGCCGGCACCACCAACTAAAATTGCTAAATCTTTTTCATCTTTTTCTGTACTGTTTGCATAGTGTGCAAAACGTTCTTCAATATGCGCAGCAATACGACGCGCAGTATTAATATTTTCAATTTGGAATGCATGTTCTTTCATGCCTGCAATACCAAATGTTTCTGATTCGAAACCTAATGCTACAACTAAAATATCAAACTTGTAAGTACCGTTTGTTGTTTCTACAGTTTTTTCATCTTTATTGATTTTAGTAACTTCGTCAACGACGAAATCTACTTTTGAATGATTTAAAACACTTGCAATAGGATATAAACAATCCTGATATTCACGCGTACCAGCTGAAGCTTCATGTAACCAAGTTGCTTCATAATGATATTCATTTTTGTTGATTAGTGTAATATCACAATCTTGTGTTGAAACTAATTTCTGTAATTTAGTTACAGTTTGTAGACCTGCATATCCTCCACCTAATACAACAACTTTTTTTCTTTCAAATCCCATTTGTATTCACCCATTCTCAATAATTTTTTAATATATCAATCTTTCAACTCATAAAATGTGATTTTTGTCACAAATTTATTTTTGAATATTCCAACTTATATATTAAGACTTTTACACTATAAATACAAGTGTATTGTAAATTTTTAATTAAAGGGGCTTAACAATTTTCTGGTGTACCTGCGACATCTTTTGTTCTAAATGAACTACCACATCCACAAGATGCAATCGCATTTGGATTTTCAATTGCAAATCCTCCACCCATTAATGATTGTTTAAAATCTACAGTCGTTCCATTTAAAATAGGCGCATCTGATTTATCAACTAATACTTTCACACCATAATAATCTAAAACTTCATCATTTTCGTTAGGATTTTCTTCTGCACTCATACCGTATGATAAACCAGTACATCCGCCTCCTTTTACTGAAATTCGTAAGTAACCATTCGGTAAACCA
The DNA here is from genome assembly GCF_003259695.1 of Macrococcus epidermidis. GTDB lineage: Bacteria > Bacillota > Bacilli > Staphylococcales > Staphylococcaceae > Macrococcoides > Macrococcoides epidermidis. The sequence goes on along the minus strand of NZ_PZJH01000001.1, from coordinate 319,520 downwards.
TTGCTTTCCATCATTGATTTAACTTCATATGCAGCTGCTTCTGTTAAAATTACAGTACTCATAATCAATTCCTCCTTAAAATAACCATGTTTCTTCGATATGTTTGTAAATATTTTGTTTTAATAATTCTGGTGTGTCACCTGTGACGATATCCCCGTTCACAAGCGCATAAAGACTATCATTACACTGCCCACAATATGTGAGACAACCATAGTCTAACACATCAATATTTGGATCATTAGATAATTCATCAAACACACTTTGACTGCCTTTGGCTAAATTTGAAATACAAAACTCCACAATTGGATTCATTTTCATCTTCCTTAATAATGATAACTTTTACTTATCATTTTATATCAACTTTTATTATCGTTAGTATTATATAATCGCTATAATTTAATGGTAATCTATATTATAATTTAGATTGAGGAAAAACAATAGAACTTTGACTTACGAAGGGGATTAAAACAATGAAAAATTTAGTATTACTTGGTGGGGGCTATGGTAACATGCGTATTATGCAAAGACTCCTGCCGAATACATTACCAGCGGAATACAATATCACATTAATCGATAAGATTCCATTTCATGGTTTAAAGACAGAGTTTTATGCACTAGCTGCCGGAACAGAATCTGATAAAGATGTACGTGTAGAATTTCCACAAGATAAGCGTCTAAATATTGTCTATGGAGAAGTTACTCAAATTGACCTTGAGAAACAAATTGTATCTATCGGTGAAAATCATGTGGATTATGATGAGTTAGTAATAGGTCTTGGCTGTGAAGATAAATATCATAACGTTCCTGGTGCAGAAGAATATACATACAGCATTCAGACAATGACAAAAGCACGTAAAACTTATCAAGCGATAGCTGACTTGCCATCTGGCTCTACAGTGGGGATTGTAGGTGCTGGCTTAAGCGGTATCGAACTTGCTAGTGAATTACGTGAATCAAGAAAAGATTTAAAGATACAACTATTTGACAGAGGTGAAAGAATTTTACCGGCTTTTCCTGAGAAATTAAGTAATTATGTTAAGAAATGGTTCGATAAAAACGATGTAGAAGTTATTCCTAATTCAAACGTCGTTAAAGTTGAACCTGGTACGCTTTATAATAATGACGTTTCCTATTCAGTAGATATTTGTGTATGGACGGCAGGTATACAACCTGTTGAAATTGTACGTAATCTACCTGTTGAAATCGGTGATGGCAATCGTGTTAAATTAAATCAATATCACCAAATCCCGACGCATCCAAATGTCTATGTCGTTGGTGATTGTGCAGCTTTACCACATGCACCAAGTGCTCAACTTGCTGAAGTTCAGGCAGAACAAATCATCGATGTTATGAAAATGATCTGGACAGATAAACCATTACCTGAAGTGATGCCAGAACTAAAATTACAAGGGTTTATGGGATCTTTAGGAGAAAAAGAAGGCTTTGCTTATTTAATGGAGAAAACAGTGACTGGAAGACTCGCACGATTAATGAAATCAGGTGTCTTATGGTTATATAAATATCATAATGGATAAAATAAAACGATTAGGTCATCCTAATCGTTTTATTTTACATAATGTTCTTCTACGAATTTAGTAACCTGTGGTAATTGAATATATCCATCAGCCACTATTTCATCATCCATCGTAATTAACGGATAGAATAACTCATCGTTGTTAATCTGCTCAATGATATTTTCATCATGATCTGTTAAGTTTTCGGATTTATTAATGTCGATATAGTTATAGTTAAATTGTAAATCCGGAAACTTTCGATCTAAATTCGGTTGAACCCAGTCATAAATATCTTTAGATGTCGGTGCATTTACACAACTTGCACATACAACATCAGCGCCGTAAATGATAACATTTATCATTTATAATACATCCCCCTTTAAACTATCGTATTTATATGCTATATTGATTATACTAAAAAAGTTAGAGTAAACCACTACATTTACTCGAAAGGAGTTAAAATGACAACTGAACAACAAACAATGTTTGATGCTGTGAATGAAGTATTAGAGAAATTACGTCCATTCTTATTAAGAGATGGTGGCGATTGTGAATTAGTAGATGTTGAAGATGGAATCGTTAAACTTCGCCTTTTAGGTGCATGTGGTACTTGCCCTTCATCAACAATTACATTAAAAGCTGGTATTGAACGCGCGTTACTTGAAGAAGTACCTGGCGTAGTAGAAGTAGAACAAGTATTTTAATGATAATTTGAACCGAGACTATTGTCTCGGTTTTTTATTTTGACCGTTTTAGCGGTATTTTGACAATAATATTATCAATTCCGCTATATCTTTAATACAAAATAAATGAGATTGATAAATAAATAACTTAAATCAATTTTATGACCTACTACTCATTTAATCTCCACCTATTGTAAACCTATGATATAATTTAGTTAACTAATTATTAGGGGGACTAAAATTGAATTATGCAGAAAGTGTTATTAATGGCTATACGTTAACAAAAGAAGAAGCACTCCAAATACTACAAACACCTGACCATCATTTATTATCATTATTAAATGATGCTTACCAAGTACGTTATCACTATTATCAAAACAAGGTAAAACTTAATATGATCTTAAATGCAAAAAGTGGTCTCTGTGCGGAGGACTGTGGCTATTGTGGTCAATCAATCAAAGTAGATAAAAATGAAACAGGTTGTACACCCTACGCTTTAGTCGATGAGAATAAGATTATTCAAGGGGCAGATAGTGCAGTTAAAAATAAAGTAGGTACTTATTGCATCGTTATGAGTGGACGTAAGCCTACAAACCGTGAAGTAGACCGAGTTACGAACGCTGTTGAAGCGATCAAAGCAAATCATCCACAGCTTAAAATTTGTGCTTGTCTTGGATTAACGAATGATGAGCAGGCAAAAAAATTAAAAGCTGCAGGCGTAGATCGATATAACCATAATCTCAACACGAGTAAACGATATCATGAAGAAGTCGTTTCTACACATACATATGAAGATCGCGTAAATACTGTTGAAATTATGAAAGCTAATAATATCTCACCTTGTTCCGGCGTAATTTGTGGTATGGGGGAAACAGATGAAGATATCGTTGATATGGCATTTGCACTTAAAGCAATTGATGCTGATAGTATCCCGGTAAACTTCTTACATGCAATCAAGGGAACAAAGTTTGAAGATAAAGATGAACTGACTCCAAATAAATGCTTAAAAATTTTATCTTTATTCCGTCTTGTTAATCCAACGAAAGAAATTCGCGTTTCAGGCGGCCGTGAAGTCAACCTTCGTTCTTTACAGCCTCTTGCCTTGTATGCTGCAAACTCTATCTTTGTTGGTGATTATTTAGTAACTGAAGGTCAACCGAACAAAGAAGATTATCAGATCATCGAAGATTTAGGTTTTGAAATTGAATCAAATGCCTTTTTACAGTCTCCCGATAAAATAGAAAATAAAGACAGAAAAATAGAAATTTAATAGTAATATAATCACTAAAAAAGAATGATCCTGATAATGGATCATTCTTTTAATTATTTTTCACTTCACTTACAGGCTTCTTACCTTCAATAATTAACTCAGCATTTTTTATACACAGCTCAATCATCGCATTTCTCGTATCTACTGTTGCACTTCCGATATGCGGAAGCACTGTAATGCGCTTTTCAGATAGAAATGGATGTTCTTTCCCTACAGGTTCGTTATTTAATACATCAATCCCTGCTGCATAAATCTCTTCGTTTTGAATGGCTTCCAGTAAGTCATTTTCAACGACATGCCCACCACGACCAATATTTATAAATATCACACTTGATTTCATCTTTTTAAATGCATCTTTATTAAATATATTTTTTGTTTCATTAGTTAATGGTGCAGTACATATGATAAAGTCACTTGTTTCAAGTAATTCATTAAAAGATACATAATTTGCTCCAAGTGCTTTTGCAGCTTCGCTTTCACTACGGTTATGATATTGAACATGCATGTTTAGTCCGATGCAGCGTTTCGCTAATGCCGTACCGATATTTCCCATACCAAATATTCCGACTGTCTTTTTATACACATCAAGTCCGGCAAGTAAATAAGGAGACCATCCAACCCAGTTACCCTCTTTTACTAATTCATTTGCTTCAATGATGCGTCTTGCTGTTACAAACATTAAAGTAAATGCGAGTTCAGCAGTTGTTTCTGTAAGTACGTCAGGTGTATTACATACCGTTATATCTTTACTACGTGCATAATCGATATCAATATTGTCATAACCAACGGCAAGATTGATCACTGCTTTAAGGTCCGGGTTATTATCGATAAATTCTTTATCAATAGTATCACTTAGCATTGAAATAACAATAGATTTATCTTTTGATGATTCTAGTAATGCTTCTCTTGGCATCGGTTTAATCGTCTCTGGATAAACTTCTACCTCTGCAACAGATTCTAATTGCTCAACATAATGCTTTGGAATACTTCTTGTAATCAATACTTTCATATTATTCCCCTTCATACATGTCGATTACTTCTAATAGGTTCTTAACACTATAAGTTGGTGGTACCGCTTCAGCCATAACCTGTTCATAACTTGATACACCTGTCTGTACATGAAGTGTATCGATATCACTATTAATACCACTCATAATATCTGTCATATATAAGTCACCAATCATAACAAGTTCTGACTTATCCAGGCCAATCATTTCAACAGCTTTATTCATAATTGTAGGCATCGGTTTACCGATAAACTTAGGTTCCACGCCAGTTGAAACAGTAATAACACTTGTTAATGCACCGTTACCAGGTAAGAAACCACGTTCAGTTGGAATCGATGTATCTGGATTAGTAGAAATAAATTTCGCACCATTTCGTACAGCTAAACAAGCGATCGATAATTTTTCATAGTTGATATCTACATCCAGACCGATTACAACATAATCTACATGTTCATCTTCTTTGATCTCTAAACCTTCATCTTCTAAGGCTTGACGAATACCTGTTCCACCAATAACATAGACCGTTGCCCCAGGTTTTTCATCAGCTATATATGATGCTGTAGCCATCGCGCTTGTCACTACGTTATCAGCATGTGCTACAAATCCCATCTTAGAAAGTTTATCTGCTACTTCATCCGGTCTTTTTGATGCGTTATTCGTTACAAATAAATAAGGTAAGTTATTATTCGCTAAATAGGCAATAAATTCTCTAGCACCTTCAATGACTTCTGTTCCGGCATACATCGTGCCATCTAAATCTAATAAGTATCCACTATATTTTTTCATTTTTACTACCTTTCCCAAATGCTGATACAGGACCAAGTTCATTTGCTATAAACGTATCAACATCGTTTTTGAATTTTTGATAGGCATTGATGTTCTCCATAAAAATACGCTTTACTTCTGCATGGTTAATATCAGTATAGTTTCGAACAAACCATTGACGTGTAGGTAATGTCTTACTAATTTCATCTTTAGATATCGAAGAAATCACCTTTTCCATCTCTAAAATATCAATGACATCCTGATAACTACCAGGATCACGCATAACAAATCCATCAATAATCATGTTTCCTACATCAACAACTGCTTCTATAAGCATATGACATACACGTTCTAATGCGAATCCTTCAGAATTTACTACTTCTTTTGATAACTTATCAATATACACGAGTTTTTCTTCTAATTCATCTCTATCTACAAAATACATCTGATCGCCTCCACCACTATTCTATCAAATTTTGAAAAGCAATACACAACATGTATAATAAAATTACTGGAGGAATGCTTAATGATAGATATGTTTTTATACGATGATACTGAAAAGGCAAATATACGATTTGTAAGCTTTGTTGGTGAAAATCGACATGACTTAGCACTGATTCAAACAGATAGACATTATGGCAAAACGATTGTGCTCAATACTCAGTCGAATAAATTCGGTATTATTGGTCGCGATGACCTCGATGAAGAAGGTTATATTGCCCATGTATTTGGCATTAATGACGCTGATGCTATAGAAATTACTGAATTCCTTAACGAAGTGATCCATTAAAAATTCCAGCTTACCGAAGTAAGCTGGAATTTTTTTTATTTAATGAAATTACTAAATGTCTTCATATTCTTTTCTTTTAATGCATGATGACTTTCGTCTGCAATTTCATTGTCGGCAGTCGGTTTTGAATCATCAGCAACTTCATCTACAACGCTATCTTCTATTTCCTCTTCAACTATCACTTCAGTAAGATCATCATGTTCATTTGATTCTATATCTGTTATTAATTCTGGTTGTGTTAATTTCACAACTTCACTTTCAGTTAAACGTTTTAACACGAAATAGGCACATCCAAAATTGCAGTATTCTAGTAAGTAATCCTGAATTGCAGAAAATCTCTTACTAATATCTGCACCTTTTTTCTTATCATCAAAGAATCCTTTTAACCTTAATTGTTCAAATCCGATATCTCCTACGATATATGGATATCGGTCTAAAATTTCTGAGTAACGTCCTTCGAACATTTCCTGATTAAATGCATCTTTATGATTTTCTATAATATGAAAGTAATGTTGATTCACGTTAATAATCATAAGTCACCTACTCGCTTGCAGCTTCACCTAGTCTGTGTTTTTCTTTTGCAGCAGCATTAACTTGTTCATCGGCATGGTAAGAACTACGTACCATCGGTCCAGCCTGACAATGTTTAAATCCTTTTTCCATTGCTATTTTACGCAATTTACCGAACTCTAATGGTGTATAATATTTTTGAACTTTTAGATGCTTACGTGAAGGTTGTAAATATTGACCAATTGTCATAATATCAACATCATTTGCACGTAGATCATCCATAACTTCTAAAATTTCTTCCCAAGTTTCACCTAAGCCAACCATTAAGCTTGATTTTGTAGGAATATCTGGTTGCAATTCTTTTGAACGACGTAATACTTCTAATGAACGATCATATTTCGCACGCGCACGAACTCTTGGCGTTAAACGACGCACTGTTTCAATATTATGATTCAAAATATCAGGACGTGCATTCATTAAACGTTCCCAGTTATCAAAACTTCCACCCATATCTGATGGTAAGACTTCTATTGTTGTATAAGGATTTACTTCACGTACTTTACGAATCGTTTCAGCATATACTTCAGAACCGCCATCTTTTAAGTCATCACGTGCAACTGCAGTAATTACAACGTGTTTAAGATTCATTAGACGAACAGATTCTGCAACACGTTCCGGTTCGTTTAAATCAAGTTCATTGGGTAAACCTGTCTTAACGGCACAGAAACGACATGCACGCGTACAAACTGCCCCTAAAATCATAATCGTAGCTGTACGACGTTCACCCCAACATTCATGAATATTAGGACATTTTGCTTCTTCACAAACTGTATTTAAATTATGCTCACGCATCATTTTCTTCAGGCCAGTGTAATTCTTATTTGTATTTAACTTAATTTTAAGCCATTCGGGTTTTCTTAAGATTTCTTCGTTCTTAGTCGCCAATTCAATCCCTCCAATTAATTATTCTACAATTATAACATAAAGTTATTATTTTGAAATTCTAAGATTTTATTGTTCAAAAATTGTACTCATTATTTTCAATTGCTGTTTGCATTAAATCACGCAAAAATTCAGGCATGAAATATTCTTTTTCATTTTGAACAAACTGTGGGAAGAATCGGCCAAAAGTATACATGTCTAATGTTGCTAATTTGTAATTCTGATGATTATCAATTTCTTCTGTACCAATAAAATATCTTTGCTGTGATTGTATGTATCCGATATTATGTAATACATACATACCAAATAAATCGCCTCTAAAACCAAACCCTTTAACGATCTCATCTTTATATTCATGTTGTTGACTAACATTTATCACTTCTTTTAACTCACGTCCGGTCAAAGTAATTTTTACAGGATTAATCGGATGTGGCAACATTTTATGCAGTTCATATTTTGTAAATTGATTGCCGGTATATCCATTAACGATAAGTCCAGTATTGATTAACGCACATTCTCCACCAGTAAATTGCATTAGTTTATCCGCTAATATGTATGTCGTATATGATGCACTATATAATCTTCTCGGTAAATCAATTTGCCTTTCTGTAATCGGTTCTGATAATAACGTTTTACCTTGTGCATAATAATCATCTTCAGTATTACGTATATCATCTGTGTTAATTAATCTCGCTTTTTTATTCACAAGCTTCTTACCATCAAAAGACAATGTAACTTCCCCTAAGTACTCACCGTATCTTCCTGCAGCTCCGATTAGAACTCCGTTAATTTGCTCACCATGTTCAAAATAATGATGTGTGTGTGCACCGAGAATCAAATCGATTTCCGGATGACTTTCTGCAAGCGTTCTATCAAAGAATTTACCTAAATGACTTAAAACGATAACGACATCGACATTCGGTCGTAAATTTTGAATTTCTTCTGAAATAGCCGTCATCGGATCAGTAACAATCCATCCTAAAGCCTTATAAAAAGGTGTGAATTCCGCCGTAGCACCAACGATACCAAATTTGATACCATTCTTTTCATAAATCACAGATTTATCAATATTGTTAGGTAAATGTCCAGCTTCATCAAATAAATTACAGCATGTCACTTTAAAATTTGCATTCTGATAAAGTCGATTGAAATCCTCAAAATTTAAAGTAATTCCTTCATTATTACCAAGTGTTACGACATCCACCTGCGCTTCGTTTAACAACTGAACATTTGCCTGACCAAGCGTTGCTTCTGTAAATGGATGACTTCTATCAACATGATCACCTAAATCTAAATAAAGCATGTTTTGAGATTCTGACTTTATGTCCAGAATATATCGTGTGATTTTCTTATAGTTTGATAAATAACTATGCATATCATTCGTATGAAATATTTTTATATCCATTCAATTGCCTCCTTATCATCCAGTGAAGCTTTTAATAATTAAATATATTCCTAATAGCATTAATATAATACGTAACATCAGTACAACTGTAGCTGATTTCATGCGCTTATTAATCTGCACACCGATCTTTGCACCAATAAAACTAGCAATAATTAGTATAATTGCATATGGCCATATAATATTTCCTTGTATTATATGACTTGTTGCGCCACTGACACTTGATACAAAAATCATAATCATGCTCGTGCCTACTGCAATATGAGGCGGAAATCTAAAGATAATGATCATCAGAGGTGTCATCAAAGCTCCTCCTCCGATTCCAAAAAGACCTGTTAAACATCCTACCAGAAATGTTAATAAAACAGCTGGTATTGGTGCAATACTATAATGATAAGTATCACCTTTTATATCGGTATATGATTTTTCATATTTTTTATTCTGGAAGAATTTAATCGGTTTTATTTTATCCCTTACCATTAAAACAATACTCATAATAATTAAGAAGATACCGAAATAAAGATTAAAGCGGTGAATCGTTAAATACTGACTTAAATGAGCACCTACTAATGCTCCGGGAATAATACCCACCATAAAAATAACAGCATTTTTAAGATCTGCCTGTTTATTTTTTATATAACCAAGAGATGCTGATAAACCTGTTGAAATTAAAATCACAGTAGATGTTCCAATCGCTTTCTGTGGTGTAATACCATCTATTAATCCAATTTCCATACCTAAATATATTAATGCCGGCACAATAATGATACCACCACCGATACCAACGATTGATCCAATAATACTTGAAAATAAACCTAAAAATATTAAAACAAAAATTGCAGTCATACTCATTTCAACACTTCCTAAAAAAGTTTTAGTTGTTTAAAGTTTAAACCTGTATATTCGATATTTAAAATTTCACACATCCGTTTCGCATTGCCGGCTGCATGGCCACCTGAATTATTATTAAATACAACATATACATTTCTGGCTTTCTGATTGAGAATTTGAAGCTCTTTCGCTAAAAATTTTAATTCAGTTTCGTTATAATCATAAAGATAGCGTACATCTCGCCATTCCTGGTCAGACAAATCTTTTTTCGTCCATCCGCCAACATTTCTTCCGTGAAAGCGAACAAGCGCATCCTCATGTGTGATACGATTTACGAATGGTATACTGCCATGACCCGCTTGTGGTTCATCACATACAGAATGGATTAATTGATGTTCATATAGAAAATTAAGTGTATGTTCTTTCATGTCAGTTGTAAACCAGCTATCATTTCTAAATTCAATACAAATAGGAAATTGTTTAAAATGGTTTTTCAAGTAAATAATATAATTGATATTTACTGTAGTACAATCATACCAAGGTGGAAACTGAATGAGTAAACATCCAAGCTTTCCAGCGTCATATATAGGTTGAAGCATTGTTTTAAATTGTTCAATGAGCTCCATTCTCGATGCAGCAAAATCTTCTACTGCAGCATGTCCTGTGAGTGCTTGATGAATTTTAACGATAAATTTAAAATTATCCGGTGTTTCTTTTATCCATTTTTGAATATTACGTTCAGGTTGAACAGAATAATACGTAGCGTCCAGTTCAACTATCGGAAAATGCGCACCATAATGATAAAGCTTTTCATTTTTATTTGTGAGATCTGCATATAATGTATCATGATCTCCCCAACCAGTAAGTCCTATATATATCATTTCATCACCTAACTGTTATTTTATCATAAACTTATCAAAATATAGATTGGAGAACTTATGACTACCATTACCCTTAATGATGTAAATTTTTCTGTTAATGATAAACATATTATAAAAAATGTATCGACAAATTTTCATTCCGGTAAGATCACCGCTTTAATCGGTCCCAGTGGTGCCGGCAAAACGACTATTTTAAAAATGATCAACGGATTAATCAGTCCAACTTCTGGTGATATATTAATTGATGATCAATCTATTCAATCACTTGATTTAGTTGAGCTGAAAAAACAAATTGGATTAGCACTTCAAAGTGCACCAATGATACAAGGCACAGTATACGATAATATCAATCTACCTAAAACGCTTTTTAATCAGAAGTTACCCGTTGAAGCAGCATCGAAACTGCTCGACCAGCTAAATTTAGATACAATTGACCTCAATACAAATGTAAAAAGTCTTTCAGGAGGACAGCGTCAACGTCTTTCTATCGCACGAACATTAGTTAACCAGCCTAAAGTCTTATTACTCGATGAAATTACATCGAGCTTAGATCCACGAAGTGTACGTGAAGTAGAAGCATTGATTCACAAAATCAATGAAAGATATAACGTCACGGTTATCTGGATAACGCATGACGTTGATCAGGCGAAACGGGCTGCAGACTACTACTGCATGCTTAAAGATGGTGAAGTTGTTACTACAGGTGAAGCAAGTCAATTATTTGAATCCAATAATGGAACCTTGAATGCTTTTCTGAAAGGAGAAATAGAATGACATTAACACAACTGGCATTAACACTTATATTCGTACTGATACCATTAGTCTTAAGTTATACATTGAAACTCGGGCTTGAAAAAGATATTATCATCGCAACGATTAGAAGTACAATTCAGCTTATTTTCATCGGTTATTTACTAACTTTCGTTTTTGATGGCAATCACCCAATCTACATCCTGCTGATGATATTATTAATGATTACAGCCGCAACGCAAAATATTATAAAAAAAGGAAAAGGAATAAAAGGTATCACCTGGAAGATCGTGCTGACGTTAATCACAGTAGAAGTAGTAACGCAAACCATTCTACTAGGCTTTCATATCATACCATTTGAAGCGCGTTATGTAATACCGATTAGCGGAATGATGATTGGTAATGCAATGGTATTATCGCTACTATTTCTCAATCGTTTCTTAAGTGAACTTGATCAAAATGAAGAACAAATCGAATTAATTCTCTCACTTGGAGGAAATCCAAAACAAGCCATTCATAGAGTGCTTATGGCATCTATAAAAAATTCAATGATACCGACAATCGAAAGCCAAAAGACAATGGGGCTCGTGCAACTTCCCGGAATGATGAGCGGACAAATTATCGGTGGGGCAGATCCTATCGTTGCTGCACAATTCCAATTACTTATTCTGTTCTTATTATTGACAGCAGCAACACTTTCAAGTGTGATGGTCGGATTTTTAAGTTATCCGACTTTATTTAACGACAAACAGCAGTTCATTGGTAAATATTACAACACAGAAAAAAATGCCTAAGACATAGCGTCTTAGGCATTTATTTATATTTTAACCGATAGAACCTTCCATTTCAAATTTAATTAAACGGTTCATTTCAACTGCGTATTCCATTGGTAATTCTTTTGTAAATGGCTCAATGAAGCCCATTACGATCATTTCTGTCGCTTCTTCTTCTGATATACCACGGCTCATTAAGTAGAATAACTGTTCTTCTGATACTTTAGAAACTTTCGCTTCATGCTCTAAAGAAATATTATCATTTAACATTTCGTTATATGGAATAGTATCTGAAGTTGATTCATTGTCCATGATTAATGTATCACATTCAATGTTTGAACGCGCACCAGTCGCTTTACGTCCGAAATGAACGATACCACGGTAAACTACTTTACCGCCTTGTTTAGAGATCGATTTAGAGACGATAGTTGAAGAAGTGTTTGGTGCCATGTGCATCATTTTCGCACCAGCATCCTGAACTTGTCCTTTACCTGCTAAGGCGATAGATAATGTCATACCACGTGCACCTTCACCTAATAAGTAACATGCAGGGTATTTCATTGTTAATTTAGAACCGATGTTACCATCAATCCATTCCATCGTTCCATTTTCATAAACGAATGTACGTTTTGTAACTAAGTTGAATACATTATTTGCCCAGTTTTGAATTGTCGTATAACGGCAATATGCATCTTTTTTAACGATGATTTCTACTACAGCTGAGTGTAAAGAATTCGTCGTATAAACTGGAGCTGTACATCCTTCAACGTAGTGTACACTTGCGCCTTCGTCAACGATGATTAATGTTCTTTCAAATTGTCCCATATTCTCAGAGTTAATACGGAAGTACGCTTGTAACGGTGTTTCTAATTTTACACCTTTTGGTACATAGATGAACGATCCACCTGACCAAACTGCAGAGTTTAATGCAGCAAATTTATTATCTGCCGGTGGAATTACTGAAGCAAAATGCTCTTTAAAGATATCTTCATTTTCACGTAATGCAGAATCTGTATCTTTAAAGATAATGCCTTGTTCTTCTAAATCTTCCTGCATATTATGGTATACAACTTCAGATTCATATTGTGCTGATACTCCAGCTAAATATTTTTGTTCCGCTTCAGGGATACCTAATTTATCAAATGTTTGTTTAATCTCTTCAGGAACTTCGTCCCAAGAACGTTCTGTATGTTCAGATGGTTTTACATAGTACGTAATTTCATCGAAGTTTAATTCTGATAAATCCCCACCCCACATCGGCATAGGCATTTTATAGAATTGTTTTAAAGATTTTAAGCGGAAATCTAACATCCACTGTGGCTCTTCCTTCATCTTTGAAATTTCTCTTACGATATCTTCAGTTAGTCCACGTTCTGAACGGAAAATAGAAACGTCTTTATCATGGAAACCATATTTGTAATCACCAACATCGGGTGCTTGTTTAACCATTTCATTCACTCCTTTTAGTTTTCATTCTTTGTGCCACGTTCTAATGCTTTCCAGGCAAGTGTCGCACATTTAATACGCGCCGGAAACTTAGCTACACCAGAAAGTGCTTCAATATCTCCAGCTTCTTCATCTATTTCATAATCTTCACCAAGCATCATCTTAGAGAATTCATCACTCATCTTTAATGCTTCTTCTATTGTCTTACCTTTTATTGCTTCAGTCATCATTGATGCGCTAGACATTGAGATAGAACAACCTTCACCATCAAACTTTGCATCCTGCACAATATCATCAACAATATCAAGTGTAAGACGAATTCTATCTCCACATGTTGGATTGTTCATATCTATTGTTAAGGCACCATCTTCGATAACACCTTTGTTACGAGGATTCTTATAATGATCCATTATGACAGAACGATAAAGTTGATCTAAATTATTAAAACTCATAACTGAAAAACTCCTTTGTTTCTTTCAAGCTTTGAACAAGTTGATCTACTTCTTCTTTTGTGTTGTAGATGTAGAAACTTGCACGTGCTGTAGAGGACTGTCCCAACCATTTCATTAAAGGTTGTGCACAATGATGCCCTGCACGAATCGCAATACCGTGTGAATCTAATGCAGTTGCTAAATCATGCGGATGTACACCTTCTAAATTAAAAGTAATTAATCCTGCACGTTTATCTACAGTTGGACCGTAAATTTCTAAACCTTCAATTTCACTCATCTTTTCATAAGCATATGCCGTAAGCTCATGTTCGTATGCTAGCACATTGTCCATGCCAATGTTACTTAAATAATTAATAGCTTCAGCTAAACCTACTGCTTCAGCGATAAGCGGTGTACCCGCTTCAAATTTAGTCGGTAATTCTGTCCATGTAGAGTCCTGTAAGCCTACAAAGTCAATCATATCTCCACCAAATTCAATCGGTTCCATTTGATTTAAATATTCTCTTTTACCATATAAAACTCCGATTCCTGTTGGACCAAGCATCTTGTGTCCACTGAACGCATAGAAGTCACAATTTAAATCAGTCACATCAACATTCATATGAGGTATTGCCTGCGCACCATCAACTACCATCACAGCACCATTTTCATGTGCAATTTCAGCGATGCTTTTCACATCATTGATTATGCCTAGAACGTTAGAAACATGTGCCATTGCAACAATTTTTGTCTTGCTTGTAACTGTTGCACGTACATTTTCCAACGTAACCGTGCCATCTGATTCAAGTGGAATATATTTAAGCACTGCTTTCTTACGTTTCGCAAGTTGTTGCCACGGAACTAAATTTGCATGATGTTCCATCTCAGTAATGACAATTTCGTCACCTTCACTAACCGCAATATCACCATAACTGTGTGCTACAGTATTAATTGCTGTTGTCGTACCGCGTGTGAATATAATCTCTTCAAAATATTTCGCGTTGATAAAATTGCGTACTGTTTCGCGTGCATTTTCATACCCATCCGTAGCACGCGTACCTAAAGTATGTACACCACGGTGTACATTCGCATTCATATGCTCATAATAATATTTTGTTTTCTCTATTACACTTGAAGGTTTCTGACTAGTCGCTGATGAATCTAAATAAATGATATCTTTTCCGTTTACTTGTTCAGTTAGAATCGGAAAATCTTTTCTGATTGCTTCAACATTTAAGCTGGTCATTTTGTATCAAGACCTTTCAAAACTGTATTTTATAATTTACCCATTACTTTTTCTTCAATAACGTCTGTTAATTGACGTTTTACTGCTTCAATTGGTAATTCAGTTACTACTGGAGCTAAGAAACCATGAATGACTAAACGTTCTGCTTCCTGTTTAGAAATACCGCGACTCATTAAATAGAATAATTGCATCGGATCCACACGGCCTACAGAAGCTGCATGTCCTGCTGTAACATCATCTTCATCGATTAATAATATCGGGTTAGCGTCTCCACGTGCTTTCTCTGATAACATTAATACACGTGATTCTTGTTGTGCGTCTGCTTTTGTACCACCATGTTTAATGTGGCCGATTCCATTAAAGATTGAAGATGCTGAATCTTTCATTACACCGTGTTTTAAGATATGACCTTCACTAGATTTACCATATTGTATGATTTGAGTTGTAAAGTTTAATTTTTGTTCTCCACGACCTACTACAACAATCTTTAAATTACTCTTAGAATTGTCACCATTTAAGTAAGTCGTATTATCATTGATTGTATCTCCATCATTCATCAAACCTAAAGCCCAGTCAATCGTTGCATCTTTTGCAGCCATACCACGACGAATCACATGTCCTGTAAATCCTTTGTTTAAGAAGTCAACGGCACCGTAAGTGATCTTAGCATTATCTTTTGCGATAACTTCAGAAACTAAATTTAACTGTGCATCTTTTGTTTCTACAGTTGATAAATAGTTCTCAACATATGTTACTTCAGCACTTTCTTCAGCAACAATGATTAAATGGTTGATGATATTTACATCTGCATTATCATGTAATACTACATATTGAACTGGATTTTCAACAACTACATTACGTGGAACGTATACGAATAGTCCACCATTCATCATAGCAGCATGCAATGCAGTCAGGCGGTGTTCATCTACTTTTACAGCTTCAGTCATATAGTATTGTTTTACTAAATCACTGTTTTCAATTAATGCAGTTTCAATATCTTTTACGATTACACCTTGATCAATTAAAGACTGTTCAACTTTTACTAATGCAGGTGTATTGTTATGTTGCACAATAAGGTTTTCTACATTCTCCATATCCAATAAATTTTTAACCGCTTCAGGTAAAGCATCAGTTGAAGCATAGACATCACTTTTGATTGCTTTATGGTGAACATCAAAGACCCATTTATCAAGTTTTGTTTTATCTGGTTTTGGCATTTCAATTGTATTTAATTTATTAAAAGCGTCAGCACGTAATTCTGCCATCCAAGTTGGCTCATTGCGTGATGCTGAGAAATTTTTAATCATATCGTTTGTTACATCGATTGTACTCATCACATTTTCCTCCTATTTAATTATCAGGTATTACGCGTTAATTGTTTCATCTTGAATGTTAAGCTCTTGTTTAATCCAGTCATAACCTTCAGCTTCAAGACGTTTCGCTAACTCTTCTCCACCTGATTTAACAACTTTACCTTGCATCATAACATGTACGAAGTCAGGCGTAATGTAGTTTAATAAACGTTGGTAATGCGTGATAATTAAGCAACCGAAGTTTTCTCCGCGCATTTCGTTAATTCCTTTAGATACAACTTTTAATGCATCGATATCTAAACCTGAATCGATTTCATCTAAGATTGCAAATTTAGGTTCTAGCATCATTAATTGAAGAATTTCGTTACGTTTTTTCTCCCCACCAGAGAATCCTTCGTTTAAGTAACGCTGTGCCATATCTAAATCCATTTCTAAAAATTCCATATTTTTGTCTAATTTCTTGATGAACTGCATTAAATTGATTTCATTACCTTCTTCACGTTTAGCATTAATTGCTGAGCGTAAGAAGTCTGCATTCGTAACACCAGAAATTTCTGATGGATATTGCATCGCTAAGAAAAGACCAGCTTGTGCGCGTTCATCAACTTCCATTTCTAATACATTCTCGCCATCAAGTAAAACTTCACCTTGCGTAACTTCATATTTAGGATGACCCATAATTGCTGCTGATAAAGTTGATTTACCAGTACCATTAGGCCCCATGATTGCATGAACTTCATTTTGTTTAATCGTTAAATTTACACCTTTTAAAATTTCTTTCCCTTCAATTGAAACGTGTAAATCTTTAATTTCTAAAACTGATACCATATTGAATTCCCTCCGATATATATAATAATTTCATCTTATCTAGTTTATAATAATTTTAATCTGAGGTCAAAGACCTATGACTTAAATCACAGTACTTATTATAACCTAAATAAGGTATTAGTTAAATTAATCGGGCTAAATATTTTTAATCAGTGAGAAAATATGTCTTTTGATTGAAAATAAAGAAACATGAATACAACCTTAATCTTCAATATAGTTTAAAAATCTCTTTCAAACTAACTCTTCATTCTATATCATCTTCACATTAATAAAAAAAAGAGATTAAGACAAATGTCTTAATCTCAAATGTCTTAATCTCTTTTTTTTACTATTTTGCTGGAATTACTTTTCCATCATATTTTTTATTAATGAAATCCTGGATTTCTTTTGATTGTAATACTTTAACTAATGCTTTGATCTTAGCATCATCTTTATGTCCTTCTTGCACTGCAATTAAATTTGCGTATGGAGAATCTTCACCTTCAATTGCAATTGAATCTTTAACTGGATTTAATTTATTTGCTAAAGCAAAGTTAGAGTTGATGATTGTTGCATCACCTTCACCATTGTTATAAGTTTTAGGAACAAACTCTGCTGCTTGTTTGTTGTTGAATTGAATATCTTTTTTATTTTCAACGATGTCTTTAAATGTCGCTTTTACAGGATCTACTCCGTCTTTAAGTTTAATTAAACCTGCTTTTGTAAAGAATGATAAGAAGCGTCCTTCTTCAGCCGGGTTATTAGATACATACACTGTTGCACCTTTTTTTAATTCATCTAAGTTTTTCACTTTTTTTGAATATACCGCCATTGGTTCAACGTGGACATTACCTGCTGATTCAATTTTGTATCCTTTAGCTTTTTTCTCAGTTTCTAAATACGGTGTATGCTGGAAGTAGTTCGCATCGATGTCCCCTTCTGATAACATACGGTTTGGTGTTGTATAGTCATTGATGATTTTAATTTTTAAATCATAACCTTCTTTTTTAAGTGCTGCTTTTGCTTCTTCTAAAATTTCTGCATGTGGTGCGGGTGAAGCCCCTACTGTGATCGTTTTGTCATCTGACTTTGAAGTTTTGTTGTCGTCAGATTTATCATTACCACAAGCTGCAAGAATTAATATTAATGATGCAGTAAGAAATACGTAAAATAATTTTTTCATTTTTAACGCTCCTCTTTTTTGTATTATTTTTATAAAAATCCATTATGGATAATTAACGTTTATCAACTTTCTTCGTAATAATGTCACCGACGAATTGAATGAGGAATACAATAATTAAAATAATTACTGTAGAAACAAAAATTACGTCATTTTGTCCTCTTGTGAATCCAACTAAGTAAGCTAAGTTACCTAAACCACCGGCACCAATAACGCCAGCGATTGCTGTAGAACCAACGAGTGCAATCGTTGTGACTGTAATACCAGATACAATTGCTGGTAAACTTTCAGGAATTAATACTTTTTTAATTAATGTCCATGTATTTGCGCCCATTGATTCAACAGCTTCGATTACACCTTTATCTATCTCTTTCAATCCAATTTCAACAAGACGTGCGTAGAAAGGTGCCGCACCAATAATTAAAGCTGGCAGTGCTCCTTTTACTCCACTGATTGTCTGCATGATTAAATTTGTAAATGGAAATAGCAATAAAATCAAGATAATAAATGGGATTGCTCGGAATAAATTGACGATAAAAGCTGTAACACTATAAAATACACGTGCTGCTTTTGACTTACTGCGAGAAGTTAAGAACAATATAATACCGATAATTAACCCAAATATAAATGTGAATATTGCAGAAATAAAAGTCATTGATAAAGTTTCAACGGTTGCAGTCCATACATCTGCCCATACCACATTTTTCATGCTTAACATATCTGTCAATGTTTTAATAAAATTATCCATGTCTTTCTACCTCCATCTCAACACCATGGCTTTTTAATTCTTCAGCGATAGGTTGAAGTGATCCGTTAACTTCTTTAACATGAACAATTAAATTACCGAAAGATCCTGATTGAGTATGTTTAACATTTCCTGCTAAGATATTCATCTCGATGCCGTACTTCTTAATTACTTTACTTACGATAGGCTGGCCAGTTGAAGAGCCAACAAATTTTAATTTCATGATACTGCCATGTGGATATGCTTGTTTAATCTCTTCGATTGAAGTCTCAGTTTCATTATCCTGGATATCATCACGTACAAAACGTTTTGTGATAGTTGTTTTTGGATTATTAAATACTTCTATCACTGATCCTTCTTCAACCACTTTCCCTAACTCCATGACAGCTACTTTGTGACAGATCTTGCGAATAACTTCCATCTCATGGGTGATTAAAATTATGGTTAAGTTCAACGTTTTATTAATATCAACTAATAGTTCTAGAATTTCATCTGTCGTCTGTGGATCTAAAGCACTCGTTGCTTCATCACAAAGTAAAACGTCAGGATCATTACTTAATGCACGGGCAATACCTACACGTTGTTTTTGCCCTCCTGACAATTCTGAAGGATAAGCATTTTCTCTGCCTTCTAATCCAACAAGTTTAATCAAAGATTGCACTTTAGGACTAATGTCGCTCTTTTTAACGCCGGCTATTTCAAGAGGTAATGCAATATTGTCATAAACCGTTCTACTCCAAAGTAGGTTAAAATGCTGGAATATCATTGATATTTTTTGACGTTCTTTATTCAGTTGCTGCTTTGACAGTTTATTGATGGTACTGCCATTTACAATCACGTCACCACTCGTCGGTAATTCTAATCCGTTAAACATTCGAATTAATGTACTTTTCCCGGCACCACTGAAACCAATAATACCGTAGATCTCACCGCTTTGAATTTCAAGATTTACGTTATCGACAGCTTGTATATTTCCTTTTTTTGTTGTAAATGTCTTTACGACATTGTTTAATGTAATCAAATTTGGCCTCCTAACAAAAAAACGTCTCTCCTATGTGAACATAAGAAAGACGATAATTATCTATTTTCGACTCTCTCATCTTCTAAAGTTAATATAACTTTATGTGAATTGGCACCATGTCATTATTGACGGTTGCCGGGTTTCATAGGGCACATCCCTCCACCACTCTGGATAAGAGTTTATTTAGTTGTTTTATGAATATGTTCTTTATCTTAAGTCAATTTGAAGTATTCGTCAACAGTAAATTTAAATTTTCATACAAAGTTGTTACGGACTCAAATTGATAAGAAATATTTTCGACTATCCCATTACGAATAAACAATAGCACAGGTACACTTTTTATTTCATAATACTGACTTAAATTTTCATAATAATTTAAATCAATTTTTATAACGGGTATATTTAGAGATGCAGCAGTAATATCTAACATCTTTTCTGCAAGCTTACATGTACCACAAAACGGGGTATATCCAAATAGAATAAATGGTTGATCTGAAATTTCAAATTGCAAAAGCTGATTTAAGTTCATATTGCGCGGGCTTACCTTTCCATATCAATTGTTGTTTTACATCAAACTGATGTTTCATCATCGTTCTTGCTAAATAATCTAGTGGACAATTACCCACCTCACCGTATTTCGGATCAATATGAATATGATTACTTTCACTCACATGGCGTTTAAACCAAGATCTAATTTTACGTCCAGCTTTATCACTATCGGTCATAATATAAACTTTATGATGATACAAATCTTCAATCATATCATCCAGTTTTCCGATACCCATCGTGCCATTGGTGCATATAATATGTACAGGTTCCGTTAATACTTCTTGTAATCTTAGTTTGTCACGCTTTCCTTCTACAACGATAACTTTAGTAATTACAGACATGTCCATCACCTTTTTATCATATTGTATTCAGTTTTAGCAATTTGATAATAAAAAAATTCCTTGATAAATTATTATCAAGGAAATTATACCATTTATGCGTTAATCATTTCATCATATTGTGCTTGATCCATTAATTCTTCAAGTGCAGCATCGTCAGCTTCAACTTTAATCATCCAAGCTTGATCCATTGCTGATTCGTTTACTAATTCAGGAGAATCTTCTAATTCAGAGTTAACTTCAATAACTTTGCCTGAGATAGGAGCATATAATTCAGATACAGTTTTTACTGACTCAACGCTACCAAAAGGAGCACCAACTTCGATTTCATCTCCAACTTCTGGTAATTCAACGAATACGATATCCCCTAATTCAGATTGTGCGAAATCTGTAATACCGATTGTTTTAACATTATCTTCTGATTTTACCCATTCGTGATCTTTTGAAAATTTTAAGTTTGACATTATAAACCCTCCGTTTAATTAAAGTACTATCACTATAATAATGACACATTGTAAGCGTTTATTCAATCATTTTTATAACCAAGTATCGCTATATTCTTTTTCTTTAAAGCCTAAAGTAATTTTATTGCCATTAACAGCTAACGGTCTTTTAACTAACATACCATCTGAAGCAAGTAATTCAAACTTTTCATCATCTGACTTTTCGCTTAATGTTTCTTTAAGGTTTAATGCTTTAAATTTAGCACCCTGTTTATTGAAAAGCGCATCAATATCAACATTTGTCTGTTCTACAATCGCTTTAAATTCTGCAGCCGTGGGAGTAAGTTCAACGATATGGATAGGTTCAAAACTAACGCCATGTGTTTCTAAATATTTTGCTGCCTTTCTACATGTACTACAATTTGGTAACTGATAAAATTTTATCATCATAGGCCTCCTTCTTAATTTAACCTAATATTAACAATTATTCTTAAAGGTTACAACTGCAATCCTTATCGTTTAATAATTTATTAAAAAGGTATATAATTATCATATAAATAAATTATATAAAACACTGTGAGGGAATAATTATGAGAACAATAAGTCAATATGAAGAATTTAAAGAAATTATAAATCAAGATGAGAAAGTAATCGTAAAATTCTTTGCAGATTGGTGTCCCGATTGTACACGTATGGATTTCTGGATTGATCCTATTGTAGATGAATACAATGACTATACATGGTATAAAATCAACCGTGACCAAGTACCTGAAGCTGCTGATGAGAATGAAGTGATGGGTATCCCAAGTATCCTTATCTTTGAAAAAGGTGAAAAATTAGCACATCTTCATTCTGCTAACGCAAAAACACCTGAATCAGTTAAAGCATTTTTAGCCGAGAACTTAAAATAAAATTTTAAATTTATAAACCATCCATTGATGAAATGGATGGTTTTTTTAATATGCTGAAATTAAATTATTATTCTTTCGTGCCTTATATTCTGATTCCGTTTGAGCTGTTAAATAAACCGCTCCATAAATCATTTCATCAGTCTCGCAACCTAGATGTTTTGATAACTCTGGGTGTAGTAAAGGTGGTTGTGTTTTAATACAGCTCCCTATCTTTTCTTCATATAAAGCTAATGAAAGCGTCTGCATAAAACCGCCAATCGCAAGAACATCTTCTAAATTTTCTTTTTGACGTCGATCGCGTGGACCAACGACTAACAATATACCAGCAAGTATTTTTGTTTTGTCTACATGCTGAATTTTTTTCTCTGCATTATTCTTAAATGCAACGTCAGCAAACGTCTGAGCATAGTTTTCTAATCTTTCTTTTTTCACCCACACAATGCGCCAAGGTTCACGCATACCGTGGTTAGGTGCATATGTCGCTAATTCAATCGCACGTTCTACAGCGCTATCTTCAACAGTTGTATCGACATACTGTTTAATACTTCTTCTATTTTTTATCGCATCTTTTAATTCCAAAAAAATACCTCCTCATAAATGATAACCATTATCAATTATAAAGAAGTATCATTAATTTGTAAATCATGACTTATAAAGTACAATCTGATCATGTAAATCTTTAATATGAATTTGACCTGGTGCAACAGGATTGCCAACATAGCCAAAGGTCATAGATGATCCAAATATCCCACACGCCACTCGTGTAATCTTTCCAATTTCTCCCATCGCTATACCGATAATATTTAAATTACAGTTTTGTTTTGTTTCATAAACTGCTGACATTAAGTTAAGCACATCTTTACCATCATTCGGTTTAACCGCTAGTTTACAGTAATCTGCATCTAGTTTAATCATGCGATTATATATCGCGAGCATATCTTTAATACGTGGAGTGAATTCATATTCATGGTGACTGATTAACACTAAAATATTATTCGCACGTGCCAAAACCAATAATTTATCCATATAGTCTTCGTACATCATCAATTCTAAATCGATAATATCACATAACTTTTTCTCTATCACTTCTTTAATAAGTTCAAAATAAGCATCCATCGTAATTTTTGTCTTGTTATTCATATCTTCTGTGCGATATGTAAATAAAATTTGTTTTGATGGAAACTTATTCTTTATAAAAGCAATCTCAGATTCATAAAATTCAATTGAACCTTGTGCTAAGTCAGCTCGATATTCAACGACATCGAAATAATCGATATATTCAACCGCTTCTTTAATCACTTTTTCATCTGTGTTCTGTACATCTGATAACGTCAATATTACCTTTGGAATTGCACTACTCTGCTCTGTCAAAATAAGTCCTCCTCTTATTCATCCAATAATTAAAGTGAAAGTATGGTAAAATAGATAAGTGCTGTTAATTATTGAACAATCTCTTAAGTCTATTTTACCTTACTTGATTAATAAATTGTATCAATTATACCCATATTATAAGTTCACAATAATTTAATTTGGAAAGCATAGTGATTAATATATGGAGGATAATAATGAAAACACTATTTGATTTAAAAACGTTACCAGGATGGAAAATAGATAACCACACGAAGATAGCCATTCGTTTAGTAGAAAACGAAGACTATATCGCGATTACAAAACCCATATACAAAAGCCATAGCATAATGGACGTTATCGAATTCACTAAAGATAGTGAAGATAATATCACTTTTAAAAATATGAACAATAATAATCAGATTATCGTATCTATTGATGAAAATGATAAGACCATTCATATCCATAATAAAGCATAGTACCTATAAGGTATTATGCTTTATTATTGAAATATGTGTTTCAATTTGTTATATTTAAATATGCTAGTTATTTTATTCATACTATCTCGGGGGCGTTACGGATTCGACAGGGGTCACTTGGGTTGGTATAGCGTGTCGGAGGGTTGTCTTCGTTATCAACACAACAGTTATAATAACTGGCAAAACAAACAATTTCGCAGTAGCTGCCTAATCGCACTCTGCACCTCTCTCAAGCATCGCCTATGTGCCTGATGTAGAGGTTCAACTTTAGTAGGATACGACGAACACTTCCGCCTGGAGTCTGTTCGTAAGAGATTAATCGGGCTAGCGATACATTCGGATGTCCGTTTTCAGATGTATCGTGAAATTCAATAACAGGACTACACACGTAGAAGTATCAATTGCAGGATCTTTGGACGCGGGTTCGACTCCCGCCGTCTCCATACATAAAGAAAAGCTTATACCTTAAGGGGTATAAGCTTTTTTATTTCTGCTTATTCAGTTCTTGGCGCTTGTTCAGGAGTAATAATCTCTATTTTATAAGCTGCCGATTTAAATTTCTCTGTAAGTAATTTTATTGTACGTTTTTCATTGTTAACAACCTGTACATATACTTTATTAGACATGATGTTCGTACCATATCCAGCAACTTTTAGATTGTTTGCAGCAATGTATTTTTCTAGATGATTTTTAGCTTTTACTAATCCTTGTTCAGAATATGATGCAGTTTTAAAGATTAAATTATTTTTACCGAATTTTTTGATGATCCCATTTTTATACTTTACATTTTTCGTTAAATTTTTAATAACTACAGTAATTGTTTGTTTTTGTGGATTAATATAGTAACCAGCTCTAATATTTACTGGAATCTTAGTATATTCTTTTTTGACAGTTTGAACTTTATTAATAAAAGCTTTTTCTGACATTTTTTGAACAGACACTGTCGTTGCACTCGCATCAACTTGAGTTGATAATGCTGGTAACGTTAATGACGTTGCAATAATCGTTGATACTGCTAATTTCGTAATTTTCATATTTAACATCTCCTTTTCATATTCATTTTACACTTTTTTTGTATCGTACAAGTTTTTTTGTGAAATTACTAAATTACGCAACTTGATTGATGTACTTGGGACTACATCATTCGGACATCTAGTACATCACCAAACAAAAAACTACCGAATTTCTCCGGTAGTTAGTATTTCTCTTTCATCGCACGATCCATTTCACGTTTCGCTTCTTTTGCTTTCAATGCATGTCGTTTATCGTAGTCTTTCTTACCTTTGGCAAGTCCTACAAGCATCTTACAGTAGCCATTCTTAATATATAACTTAAGCGGCACTAACGCATAACCCTGCTCACGTGTCTGTCCGAATAATTTATCGATTTGTTTACGTTTCATAAGCAGTTTACGTGTTCTCAGAGGATCATGATTAAATCGATTTCCTTCTTCATACGGTGCGATATGCATGTTATACACATACATTTCACCGTTATACACTCTTGCGTAAGAATCTTTTAAGTTCGCACTGCCGCGTCTTATCGATTTAATTTCTGTCCCTTGTAACACAATTCCCGCTTCAAATGTTTCTTCAATGGTATAATCATGACTTGCTTTTCTATTTTGTGCTAATGTCTTTCCGTCACCTTTTGGCATAACTTCACCTCTATTTCTTTTTGCCTCTACCTGCATTTTTCACTGCTTTGGATTTATAGAATGGTTTCTTTCCACCATTTTTCTTCGCTGCTTTACTAAACTTTTCGCCAGCTGCTTTTCCACGACCTTTTTTACGTGGTTTTTGGTTATTATTGTTACCACCACTTTTACGTTCAGCTTTAATCTTAACTTCACGTATTTTACTTTCAATTTTAGCCATGTCCATACCGACTATCGCAAAATCAATCATGCGTTCATCAACATTTACATTCACGACTTTTACTTTTACTTTTTGACCGATTTTAAACACTTTACCATGACGTTCACCAATCATCGCCATATGACGTTCATCAAAGTGGTAATAATCATCTGTCATATTAGAGTTATGTACCATACCTTCGATTGTATTCTCAAGTTCTACAAACATACCGAAGTTAGCAACAGAGCTAATAATACCCTCAAACTCTTCACCTAAATGTTGAATCATATATTCTGCTTTTTTCAGATCATCTGTATCACGTTCTGCATCAATCGCACGGCGTTCACGTTTAGAAGTATGTTCACTGATATCAACAAGCTTGTCTTCCCATATTGCTTTTTGTTCTTCATTCATTGAATGTTCGATTAAGTATTTGCGGATTAATCTATGAACAATTAAGTCCGGATAACGTCTGATTGGTGATGTAAAGTGTGTATAGTATTCAGCAGAAAGTCCAAAATGTCCTAAATTCTGTTCAGAGTATTTCGCTTGCTGCATTGAACGTAACATAAGTGTAGAGATAACTAATTCCTCTGGTTTATCTTTAATTTCTTTACCGATATTCTGAAGCGTTTTTGGATGAATATTTTCAGTACCGCCTTTAACGATTAAACCGAAATTTGTAATGAATTCAAAGAATCGCTTTAATCTGTCTGCTTTCGGTTCTTCATGGACTCGATAAATAAATGGTACTTTTAATTTTGCAAAGTGCTCGGCTACGGTTTCATTGGCCATTAACATAAATGATTCAATTAATCGTTCACCTAATCCGCGCTCGCGAATAACAACTTCTTTAGGCACACCTACTTCATCTACTAAAATCTTAGCTTCTTTAAGGTCGAAATCAATTTCTCCACGATTTACACGCATTTGTTTTAATATATCAGCTAAATCTTTTGCGTGTATCAACAGTTCATGAATATGTTTATACTCATGTATTAAGATTTCATCATTATGCTCTAATATCTGATTGACAGCATCATACGTCATTCTTTCATCAGAGTTTATCACACTTTGATAAATTTTATGATTTACAACACGTCCTGTATGATCGATTTCCATCTCACAGCTTAACGTCAATCGATCGACTTTAGGATTTAAGGAACAGATACCATTACTTAATCGATGTGGAATCATAGGTATTACGCGATCGACTAAATAGACACTCGTCCCACGCTCAAATGCATCCTGATCTAGCATTGATCCTTCCGTAACATAGTGACTAACGTCAGCAATTGAAACGATTAATTTATAATTGCCATTTTCTAACTTTTCCACACTAATCGCATCATCTAAATCTTTGGCATCAGCACCGTCAATTGTAATGGTTAATACGTCACGTAAATCTACACGATCTTTATAATCATGTGGTTCAATTTCATCCGGCACATTGTTCGCTTCTTCAATAGTTGCAGGATTGAAATCAATATTAATACCATGTGTATAGATAATGGATAATATATCTACACCAGGATCATTTTTATGTCCAAGGATTGCTTTAACCATACCTTCAGGATTGTTCGTGCCATCAGCATATTGTGTCAATTCCACTAATACTTTATGTCCTTCTACAGCACCAAGATTTTTACCTTTAGGAATAAAGATATCTTGTGTAATACGTTTATCATCCGGAAGTACAAACCCAAAATGTCTCGCTTCAGTATAGGTTCCGACAACTTGCGTTATCGCACGTTTCTGTATTGCTTTAACTTCACCTTCGTTACGCCCATCACTTGCTTTTGACACACTCACTAATACTGTATCGCCATCCATCGCTCTGTTGATCTTATTTGGCGGGATAAATACATCTTCTATCGCCTCATTTTCCGGACGAACGAAAGCGAATCCTTTTTTGTGCTGACTTAGAGTACCTTGTACTAAGTCTCCCGGACTACCCGGTATATAGTATTTATCATTTTTAGTGCGATTGATCTTGCCTGACTGCTCAAGCGCTACTAAAGTTTTTACAAGTCCAGTAAAGGCATCTGCATCTTTTAAACCAAGATGTTTTTCTATATCTTCTACCGTAATTGCATTCCCTTTTAATGATTGTAAATATGCAATAACTTCTTCTTCAAATAGATGCATATATATTGCCTCCTTTTTAATTTGACCATTCAAGCTTTTCTAAAAATGCTAAAAAGTCATTAAACAATTGTTCTTTCTCAATATCTATTGTAACAACATGACCACTTTTCTCATACCAATGTATCTCTTTTTCTTCACTTTCAGATTCATTATATATAATATTCGCTGAATCAATATCTATCATTGTATCTAAACGTCCTTGTGCAACGAATAAAGGCGCATATACATTATCTAAAGTTGGTCTTATTTCAGCTAATGTCGTCTGTAATTCTTCAAGCATTGATGTTGGATGAAAGGCTGACATCTCGCTCTCAATTTGTTCAGGCGTCTTTCCTTCACGCTTTTTAAATTCACGTGCATATGCAAGCACACCATCAAACATATTCCCTGTCGTCTTTATATGCATTGGTGAACACATCGTCCCAACACCCATTACATCTCGATATTGACTCAATTTTAAACTAAATACGCCTCCCAGTGATACACCAGCTACTGCTATTTCCTCATATCCTTTTGATTTCAGGAAATCATAAGCTTCTATAACCTGACTCCACCAAACATGTGGACTGGACTGTAGCAGCTCCTCTGGAGGTACACCGTGTCCTTCATAATGCGGTGCATAACATGTATACCCTTGTTTCTGTAAAAAACGTCCTAATTGACGCACATCAGAAGAGTTTCCAGTAAAGCCATGTAATAACAACACTGCTCTTGGGCCTTCTTCAAAAAAGAATGGTTTAGGTAATTGAATTTTCATTTTCATCAAAAATATCTCCTTATATATTTATTGTATGTGTTTTAAGTACAAAATAAAAATAAAAAAGCCCGAACAATGTGTCCGGACCCCTTATTAAATACCAAAATAACCGATTGCAATTGTAATTAAGAAAAGTAAAACAGACGCAACAATAGTAATTCTATTTAAAATTAAATCAACACCACGTTGTTTTTGTTTTCCGAATAATTGTTCAGCTCCACCACTAATTGCTCCTGATAAGCCATTACTCTTACCTTCTTGTAATAACACAACAGTGATCAATACAAGACAATCAATAATTAGTAATACTGTAAGTAAAGTATTCATTGATGGTCCTCCTCAATTTCTAATAACTCATATTATATTAACATATTCACTTGTAAAAAGAAACATAAAGAAAAGGAACGTCGTCACGTTCCTTTTCGATGTATAGACTATAAAGTTATTATTTACTGATGTTGTAGAAAGAGTTTAATCCTTCAAATTTAGCAGTTTCAAATAATTCATCTTCAATACGTAATAATTGGTTGTATTTCGCAATACGGTCTGTACGTGATAATGAACCAGTTTTAATTTGACCTGCATTTGTAGCAACTGCGATATCAGCAATTGTAGTATCTTCAGTTTCACCAGAACGGTGAGAAACTACTGCAGTATAACCAGCTTTTTGAGCCATTTCGATTGCTTCAAATGTTTCAGTTAAAGTACCAATTTGGTTAACTTTGATTAAGATTGAGTTACCAACACCTTCGTTGATACCACGCTCTAAAATTTTAGTGTTCGTAACGAACAGGTCATCTCCAACTAATTGAACTTTATCTCCTAAACGTTCAGTTAAAGCTTTCCAACCGTCCCAGTCGTTTTCATCCATACCATCTTCGATAGAGATAATTGGATATTTATTAACTAATTCTTCTAAGTAATCTACTTGTTCAGCTGAAGTACGTTTCGCACCGCCTTCACCTTCGAACTTAGCATAATCATAAGTACCGTTTTCATAGAATTCAGATGAAGCACAGTCGAAACCTAAGAATACATCTTTACCTGGTTCAAGACCTGCTGCTTTAATTGCTTCTAAAATCGTTTCAACTGCATCTTCAGTACCTTCGAATGTTGGAGCGAATCCACCTTCGTCACCTACTGCAGTTACTAATCCACGAGATTTTAAAATTTTCGCTAAGTTATGGAAAATTTCTGCTCCCCAACGTAAAGCTTCTTTAAAGTTAGGTGCGCCAACTGGTAATACCATAAACTCCTGGAATGCGATAGGTGCGTCAGAGTGAGAACCACCGTTAACGATGTTCATCATAGGCACTGGTAATTGTGTACCGTTAAATCCACCTAAGTATTTGTATAAAGGCATACCTAAGTATTCAGCAGCTGCGCGCGCTACAGCGATTGAAACACCTAAAATAGCATTTGCACCTAATTTACCTTTGTTTTCTGTACCGTCTAAAGCGATCATCATTTTGTCGATTGATACTTGGTCTAAAACTGAAAAATCACCTTCGATAATCTCTGGAGCGATAATTTCATTAACATTCTCAACAGCTTTTAATACACCTTTACCCATGTAACGGTCTTTATCACCATCGCGTAATTCAACAGCTTCATGTTCACCAGTAGAAGCACCAGAAGGTACTAATGCACGACCTAAAGCACCACTTTCTGTAAATACTTCAACTTCAATTGTAGGATTACCTCTTGAATCTAATACTTCACGTGCATAAACATCTGTAATAATTGGCATGTGTAAAACTCCTTTGTTTGTTTTATTTTCTATTTTATTATTCCCGATTTGTCAGGAATAATCAATTAATTAAATTAATTTTAGTAATACTTTTAATCTAAGTGTGAATTACTTTTGAATTAATGATTCACCGGTCATTTCGACAGGCTTTTCAACACCTAATAAATCAATTAATGTTGGTGCTAAATCAGCTAAACGACCACCACTACGCAGGGTAACATCTTCACGTGTTACAATTACTGGCACCGGATTAGTTGTATGCGCAGTCATAGGTGTTCCGTCGATTGTTAATACTTCATCTGAGTTCCCATGGTCAGCTGTAATTATTGCAGTGCCTCCCATTTCTATAATCTTATCAACGACAGCACCTAAACATTCATCGACTGCTTCTATAGCTTTAATTGTAGGTTCAAGCATCCCTGAGTGACCTACCATATCAGGATTGGCAAAGTTTAATAAAATTAAATCCAAATCACCTTTATTAAGTTCTGCAAGCAATGCATCTCGTACTTCGTATGCACTCATTTCAGGTTTCAAATCATATGTTGCAACTTTTGGTGAGTCAATTAATACACGACGTTCTCCATCAAACGCTTCATTACGTCCACCACTCATGAAATATGTCACGTGTGGATATTTTTCAGTTTCTGCAATACGTAATTGTTTTAAGCCATTTTTACTTGCAACTTCACCAATGGTATTGACTAAATCTTCTTTAACAAACACAACATCAGCTTTCACTTGATCATTATACTTAGTAAATGTTACAAATTTGATGCCGATTAATCGTTTATCCATTTTAAAACCATCAAATTCCTCATTCGTGTAGACTTCTGATAATTGTGCTGCACGGTCAGGTCTGAAGTTGAAGAAGATCATTGCATCTCCATCATTAACACCTGTATTTTCTGAACCAACTTCTTCGTCTTTTACTACGAATGGTACTACGAACTCATCGTTAACACCTTCAGCATAACTTGCTTCAACACCAGCTTTAGCTGTTTTGTATTCGACACCTTTACCGTATGTCATCGCATCATATGCTAACTGTTCACGATCCCAACGCTTATCTCTATCCATCGCATAATAACGACCTGAAACAGATGCAAATTGTCCAACACCAATTTCTTTAAATTGACGTTCAGTTTCCTCAATGAATTGTAATGCTGTTTGCTGACCAACATCACGACCATCTAAAAATGCATGAACATAAACTTTTTCAACACCTTGTTCTTTTGCAAGCTTTAATAATGCAAACAGATGTTTGTAATGACTGTGTACACCACCGTCAGATAATAATCCCATTAAGTGTAACGCTGAATCATGTTCTTTTACATGTTTCATCGCATCTAATAACACTTCATTTGTAAAGAAGTCACCATCTTGGATTGATTTATTGATACGTGTTAATGATTGATACACAATGCGGCCGGCACCAATGTTTAAATGGCCAACTTCTGAATTACCCATTTGTCCTTCTGGTAATCCTACATCAAGTCCACACGCCATTAATTGCTCATGTGGATATTTGTTGTAGTAACGATCAAAATTCGGTTTATTTGCTTGAGCTACTGCATTACCGAATGTCTCTTCTCGGCAAGCAAAGCCATCAAGTATGATTAAAGCAGTTGGGCTTTTCATTACTTAGCACCTTCTAACAATTTTACGAATGAATCTACTTCTAATGACGCTCCGCCTACTAACGCACCGTCAATATTTTCATTTGCCATGTATTCTTTAATGTTTTCAGGTTTAACAGAACCACCATATTGAATACGTACAGCTTGTGCTACTTCTGTATTGAAGTCTTTTTCAACAACTGAACGAACGAATTTACAAGATGACTCAGCATCTTCACTTGTAGCAGATTTACCAGTTCCAATTGCCCAGATTGGTTCATAGGCAATGACAGCAGATTTAACTTGTTCTTCAGTAAATCCTTTTAATGCGTTAGAAACTTGAGAACCAACACGAGCTTCAAATTGACCTGATTCACGTTCTTCATCTGTTTCACCACAGCAGATAATTGGCGTCATACCGTGTTTAAAAACAGCTAATGCTTTTTTATTTACATCTTCATCTGTTTCACCAAAGTACTCACGACGTTCAGAATGCCCTAAAACTACATACTTAACACCTAAGTCTTTTAAAGCAGCTGGTGATGTTTCTCCAGTATATGCTCCATTATCTTCAAAATAACAGTTTTGCGCGCCGATATTTAAACCTTCAACGTTCGCATTTACTAATGCATCTAATTGAATTGCTGGTGCACAAATAACTGCATCAACGCTATCCGTGCTTGGTAAAGCAGGTAAATTAGCGACAAAATCTTTTGCTTCCTTAACTGTTTTGTTCATTTTCCAGTTTCCTGCGATAATTGGTTTTCTCATTTTAATAGCCACCTTTTTATTTTTCAGAGATTGATTTAATACCAGGTAGTTCCTTACCTTCTAAATATTCTAATGACGCTCCGCCACCTGTTGAAATATGTGTAAATTTATCTGCAAATCCAAGATCCATAGCAGCTGCAGCTGAATCTCCACCACCGATAATTGTAGTCGCACCATCTAAATGTGCAATCGCTTCACAAACACCGATTGTACCTTTAGCGAAGTTGCTCATTTCAAATACACCCATTGGTCCGTTCCAAACTACTGTTTTAGCGCCTTCTAATTCTTTTTTGAATAATTCAATCGTAGCTGGTCCAATATCTAACGATTGTAAATCTTGAGGAATTTCATCAACTGAAACAGTTGAAATTTCTCCATCATTTGAGAATTCTTTCGTTACAACTGCATCAACTGGTAATACGATCTTACCTTCTCCTCGTGCTAATAAATCATTCGCTAATTCAATCTTATCTTCTTCTAATAATGATTGACCGATTTCTTTACCTTGAGCTTTTAAGAAAGTATAAGCCATACCTCCACCGATCAATACTTTATCAGCTACTTTTAATAAGTTTTCGATAACGCCAATTTTGTCAGAGACTTTCGCGCCACCTAAAATTGCTACAAATGGGCGCTCAGGATTTTCTACTACGCCACCTATGAATTTAATTTCTTTCTCCATCAGGAATCCAGCAGCAGTTTCTAAATGTGTAGCTACTCCTACGTTTGATGCATGCTCACGATGAGCTGTACCAAAAGCATCATTGACAAACACATCTCCTAAAGAAGCCCAGTACTTACCTAATTCAGGATCGTTTTTACTTTCTTTCTTACCATCTACATCTTCAAAACGTGTGTTTTCAAATAATAAAACATCTCCCGCAGCTAATGCATCAATTGCTGATTCTAATGCTTGTCCACGTGTTTCAGCTACAAATTTAACATCTTTCCCTAATAGTTCAGTTAATCGTGTTGCTACAGGTTGTAATGATAACTTCGCTTTATCCTCTTCTGCTTTCACTTTACCTAAGTGAGAGAATAAAATAACCTTACCACCTTGTTCAATAATATATTTAATAGTAGGTAATGCTTCTACGATACGATTATCATTAGTAATCGCACCATCTTTCATAGGTACGTTAAAATCTGCACGTACTAAAACCTTTTTATCTTTTAAGTCTAAATCTGAAACAATTTTTTTAACCATCTTTGTGGCCTCCTATAAAATATTAGTGTTTACGATGTTAATTATAACAATGAACCCCTAATAATAAAATAAGCAGGAGAAGCGAAATCTTCCCCCGCTTACGCGTGAATAAAATGTTATTTAGATTGTGCTTGTTCAGCTAAGAATTCTAAAGTACGTACTAATTGAGCAGTATAACTCATTTCGTTATCGTACCAAGCTACTGTTTTAACCATTTGGTGTTCACCAACAGTCATTACACGTGTTTGTGTTGCATCGAATAATGAACCATAAGTAATACCGATAATATCAGAAGAAACGATTTCATCTTCAGTGTAACCGAATGATTCGTTAGAAGCAGCTTTCATTGCAGCGTTTACTTCTTCAACTGAAACTTCTTTTTCTAAAATTGTAGTTAACTCAGTTACAGAACCTGTTGGTACTGGAACACGTTGTGCTGATCCGTCTAATTTACCTTTTAATTCTGGAATTACTAAACCGATTGCTTTTGCAGCACCTGTTGAGTTAGGTACGATGTTGTTTGCTGCTGCACGTGCACGACGGAAGTCACCTTTAGCATGTGGTGCATCTAATGTGTTTTGGTCACCTGTGAATGCGTGAACTGTCATCATTAAACCTTCGATAATTCCGAATTCATCGTTTAATACTTTAGCCATTGGTGCTAAACAGTTAGTCGTACATGAAGCACCTGAAACGATTTCTTCTGAACCGTCTAATACGTCATGGTTAACGTTATATACTACAGTTTTTAAGTCACCTTTTGCCGGTGCTGAAATTAATACTTTTTTAGCACCTGCTTCAATATGCGCTTGTGCTTTTTCTTTATCAGTGAAGAAACCAGTACATTCTAAAACAACATCAATTCCAAGTTCGCCCCATGGTAATTCAGCAGGGTTTGGATTTTCGAATGATTTGATTTCGCGACCGTTTACACGGAATCCACCTTCAATTACTTCTACTTCTTCTTTGAAACGACCTTGCGTTGTATCATATTTTAATAAATGCGCTAACATTTTATCGTCTGTTAAATCGTTAACTGCTACTACTTCAATACCTTCTACTTCTTGTAATCTTCTGAATGCTAAACGTCCAATTCTACCAAATCCGTTAATTGCTACTTTTACTGCCATGAGTAATGGCCTCCTTTATATATCATATATATTTTATTAGGGGATACCCCTAAGTGAATCCAATTCTTTTAACACATTAATCAAATACACAATTTGTATACTTTCACTAATTATTTCACGTTATACAACATAATTTAATTATAACCATAAAAGTCATTAAAACAAAAATATTACGCATATAACTTAAATTATGTAACTGGTAAAGTCTGTTGTTTAATTTGTTTCACCAGCCAATGCGCTACAGTTGAATCAATAATTAAAATCGTATGTTTGGGTGCAACATTTAAATATGCTTCAATCGCATATTGTTTAGTACTTCCACCTGCAACTGCGATAATTTTCATAGATTCATTTAAATCTTCTAGTTGAATACCGACCGTTCTAACTTTATGGACGACTTCACCAGCTGCATCAAAGTAATAACCGAATGCTTCTGCGACAGCATTCTTTTGTTTTAAAATTTCGAAATCATTACTAGATGAATGTCTACGCTTTGCCATCTTCATCGCATCCCCGATACCATGAATTAAAATGTTTGCATTTTTAATATGATCGAGTACACGCTTTACAGATGGTTCATTTACAAGTGTATTATATGCTTCTTCACTTACCTGGTCAGGTACATATAATACTTCAAATTGACATTTCCCGTGTTCAGCCATTTGCTGAACAATTGCATTCGCTTGAAAAGACAAGTCTTCACCTAATCCACCTCGGGCAGGTGTGAAGATAACGCGTTTATTGAGCGGTTTTAACTGATTCGCTACGCTGAGCATCGTTGAACCACCAGTTACAGATACGATATCACCGTTAATCACTAATCTTTGCAAAACATTACTAGCTGCTTCACCAAGTCTGTTCTTAACAACTTCATCAGTATCTACATTACCATTCACTACAATCACTTCTTCTAAACCATAATATTGTTTGATTTGTTGAGATAAACTTTCTAATGCTGCATAACCTTCCATTAAAGATTGAAGATCTGCAAGTACGTCTATCCCTTCATCAGTAATTGTCATACCTTTAGATGAAATATTAACTAAACCTTGTACTTTCAATAAATCAATCTCAGTTCGGAGTACTCTTTCAGTAATCAAAAGAATATCACTTAAAGATCTACGACCAATCGGCTGATGAAGATGAATCGTATCTAAGATTAAATAACGGCGATACATCTTTTCAATTAAATCGGGAATCAGTAATTGTTGAACCTTTAATAAATGATTCATATGACTCCTCCTTTAATCGATAACAATTAGTTGGACTAAATACGACCCGCACGGGTCAAAAACTAACTAACGTTACAATGCAATAATAACAAGACTAAATAAGTTTTGCAAGTAATTAGAAAACTTAAAAACGTTTACATTTTATATTATTTTAATTTATTTATATTTACTTTGAAAATAATCAATAATTGTTACAAAATCGACATTACCTTCCTGTATTGTTGCACCAGTATCTTTATCGATCAACACAGGTACACTTAAACAATATAATTCATTAAGCTTATCATCTTGCTGAATATTAACTTCAGTCACATTAATATCGATATCTTCCTGTGCAAATGAAATCTGAAACTTTGCATCATCACATAAATTACAGTTTGGTTGTGTATAAAAAATAATATGTTCCATAATGACCTACCTTTATATTTTAATAAGCGTCTTTTATTGTTATTTAATGTTTATTCTTTAATATTCATTTTTTTATTATTTATTATTTGTATATTAATAAACTTCATAGCACTTCACTATCAATATGTAATATCTACTATTATAATGAATAACAAGTAAATTAAAAAATTTTATAATACAGTTTCAAATCTTTGACTATATTTGACGTTATAGTGTATATTATTTTTAACAGTAAACAAGGAGGCAATAAATTATGAATTTAATTCCAACAGTTATCGAATCAACTAACAGAGGTGAGCGTGCTTATGACATTTATTCTCGCTTACTTAAAGATAGAATCATTATGCTAGGATCTGCTATTGATGATAATGTAGCAAATTCAATTATTTCTCAGTTATTATTCTTACAAGCACAGGACGCTGAGAAAGACATCTACCTATACATCAATTCACCAGGTGGAAGTGTCACTGCTGGTATGGCAATCTATGATACGATGCAACATATTAAACCAGATGTTCAAACGATTTGTATTGGTATGGCTGCATCAATGGGTTCATTCTTATTAGCAGCAGGTGCAAAAGGGAAACGTTTTGCATTACCTAATGCAGAAGTAATGATTCATCAACCTTTAGGCGGTGCGCAAGGTCAAGCAACTGAAATTGAAATTGCAGCACGTCATATTTTAAAAACACGTGAAAAACTTAATCGTATTCTTTCTGAACGTACAGGTCAACCTGTTGAAAAAATTGAAAAAGATACTGATCGAGATAATTTCTTATCTGCTGATGAAGCTAAAGAATATGGATTAATTGATGAAGTTATGCATCCTATTGATGAGAAGAAATAATCAGAATATAGGTACAGATTATTAACTGAATAAATTATTTATACTAAGCACTTAGACATTTGTATGTCTAAGTGCTTTTTCAATTTTACGCGAATCTATTTATTATATTATAATAATAAATAGATTAAAAAGATTAACACAAATAATAACTATTCCTAATAGTAATTAATCCTATTAGGAATAGTTACTATTTATAAAAAGTAATTTACAAAACTTTTACACAATCACACTCATTTATTTACAAAGTTTTGATAAATTTAGAATGCATTAAAAAACTATTAACTTTTTGGAGGATTATCATGAAGAAAATCAACAAAGTATTAGCTACAACTTTAACTGCTGGTTTATTAGCAACTTCTCTGCCAGTAACTGATGCATCACACACTGCAAAGGCTGCAACAAAAGTATGTAAGCCAAGTTCAACACCTAAAAACGTTATCTTTATGATCGGAGACGGAATGGGTCCATCTTTCGTTGCTGCTCATAGATATATGCGTGACAATGCTGCTACTAAGAAGTTAGACAGAATTTCATTTGATGACTATTTATTAGGTGCTCAAACTACAATTGCAGATGATGAACATCAAAATATTACGGATTCTGCTTCTGCTGCAACAGCAATGAGTGCAGGTGTTAAAACTTACAATAGTGCAATCGCAGTAGACGTTAATAAGAAAGAAGTTAAAACAGTATTAGAGCAAGCTAAAGCAAAAGGTAAATCAACTGGTTTAGTTGCAACAAGTGAAGTAACACATGCAACTCCAGCTGCATTTGGTGCGCATGATGAGTCTCGTAAAAACATGGCTGCAATCGCTGATGATTACTTTGATGAAATGATTAACAAACAACACAAAGTTGATGTTATCTTAGGCGGCGGAAGAGATTATTTCGAACGTGAAGATCGTAACTTAATTAAAGAATTCCAAAAAGATGGATACAAATTCGTATCAAACAAAAAATGGTTAAAGAAAGTTTCAAGTAACTCTAAGCAAAAGAAAGTTATCGGTTTATTCTCTCCTGGTGGAATGCCAAAAATGATTGACCGTGATAAAAATATGCCATCATTAAAAGATATGACAAATACAGCACTTAAAAAATTAGGTTCTAACAAAAAAGGATTCTTCTTAATGGTAGAAGGTTCTCAAATTGACTGGGCTGGTCATGCAAATGATATCACTGGTGCAATGAGTGAAATGCAAGATTTCGATGCTGCATTCCAGGAAGCAATTAAATACGCTAAAACTGACTGTAATACATTAGTTATCGCAACAGCTGACCACTCTACTGGTGGTTTATCAATGGGACAAGGTGGAGAATATAACTTCTTCGTAGATCCAATCAAAAAGATGAAACATACACCTGAATATTTACGTGCTCAAATGATGAAAGATGGCGCTGACATCGATGCTATCATTAAAGACAATATCGGTTTCGAATTAGAAGCTGAAGAAATTCAAGCTATTAAAGATGCAGTAGCTTCTAAAGAAGCTGTGAAGATTGAAGACGCTATCGAAAAACCTGTAAACAAAAGAAGTTTTACTGGTTGGACAACTGGCGGACACACTGGTGAAGACGTATACATTTACGGATATGGACCAGGTAGTGAACAATGGCGCGGTAGCATGGATAATACAGATAACGCGAAACGCATCTTTAAATTCTTCAAATAGTCAACTTATTTAAAGAATATCCAGGCACAAATTGTGTCTGGATATATTTTTTTATACTTAAATCAGAAGGAGTTTTAAAATGAAATCTCTATCTACATTATTCTTATCTACTACACTTTTGTTAACTGCATGTAATGCAGATCATTCCTCTCAAGTTAAAAAAGAAACGTCTACAGAAAGTACTACTGATACAAAATCAAATATAGATAAGTCTAGTAATTCAGCAAATAAAAACATTAAACCTTATACAGAGCAGCAAGCTAAAAAAATATTTGGTTCCGTTGAAAAATTAAGACCAGGAAAAATAAAAAAATATCCGGTTAAAGGTGTAGAATCAAAAACCATTAGTAAAGTGATCAAAGTTAAAGATAATGACACAATCATCTATTCAGAAGATACAGGGCACGGAATTCCAACGATACCTGCAGGTGAAAACCATGAATTTACGGCTATTTCTGAAGTAACATATAAGGATCTAAAAATGTATATGCTGCAGGATGGTCGCTTTATTACTGCTGATCCAAAGCATGTTGAAATTGTTAGTAGCGATAAATCAGCACATTTTTATCCAAAGTTTGAAATGCACGAAGAAGATTATAAATATTTAGATACGCTAAATAAAAATGATAAAGATTATATAGCTTATGAGAATTATGCAAAAAAATTCGGCGCAACGCAATACGACAGTAAACGTGAATTATTAATGTTTACAGCAATTCATCAGGTTAATAATGAAACAGAAGGAAGTTTTGTAATAGAAGATACTCCTTTTAAATCATTTGAAAACTTCAAAAGTTCCAAATAGGAATCTTTACAATTTATTAATATGAAATTTACTGCTTAGAAATAAATCCTTTACATTATACTGATATATTAAAGCTATCAAATATTAGGAGGATTTATCCACATGGTTAATTTCAAGTCAATTGCAGCATCAACTTTAATCGCAACAACAGTAGCTTCAACAGTAATCCCTTTCAATGCACCAACTGCTGACGCAGCGACAGCAAAGAAAGCAACTTGTTCTAAAACACCTAAAAATGTAATCTTAATGATTGGTGATGGTATGGGGATTTCACAATTAGGTGCTTACCGCTACTACAAAGACAATGAAAAAACACCTGGTTTAGACAAAATTTTCTTTGATCAATATTTAGTAGGTTCTCAATTAACAATCAGTGACGATGAAAAATTAAACATCACTGATTCAGGTGCTGCTGGTTCTGCATTAGCAACAGGTGTAAGAACTTACAATGGGGCAATTTCAGTTGATAAAAACAAAAAACCTGTTGAAACTGTATTAGAAGCTTATAAAAAAGCAGGTCGTTCAACTGGTTTAGTTGCAACAAGTGAGTTAACACACGCAACACCTGCAGTATTTGCTGCGCATAATGAATCTCGTAAAAATGAAATGGATATTGCTAAGCAAATGTCTCGTACTGTAAAAGTAGGAAAATACAAACGCCCAATCGTTGATGTCATGCTTGGTGGGGGTGTTGATTTCTTCAAACAAAAAGATGAAAACGGTAAAGTGACTTTAGACTTAGTAAAAACTTTAGAAAAACGTTCTAAATTTAAATACGTTACAACACGTGATGCAATGTTAAAAGAAAAAGCATCTAAATCAAGTCGTTTAATTGGTTTATTCGCTCCATCTGCGATGAGTAAAGACATCGATCGTCCAGCTGAAGAGCCTTCTTTAAAAGAAATGACAGATACTGCAATCAGCAAGTTATCTAAAAACAAAAAAGGTTTCTTCTTAATGGTAGAAGGGTCTCAACCTGATTGGTCAGGTCATGCTAATGACTTAACTGGTATGATGAGTGAAATTGCTGCTTTCGATAAAGCATACCAATCAGCTGTAAATTATGCTAAAAAAGATTGTAATACATTAGTAATTGCTTTAGCTGACCACGCTACTGGTGGTTTATCAGTAGGTACAGGTGATAAATATGAATTCCATCCAAAAGTAGTTAACAATATGAAGATGACTGCTGAAGGTTTAACAGCTAAATTAATTGAAGACGGGGCTAATATTGAAAAATTAATCTCTGATAACATCAAATTTGAAGATTTATCTGCTGAAGAGCGTCAAGCAATCGTCAATGCTGCCACAGCAAAAGACGAAACAGCAACATTAAAAGCAATCAATAAAGTTGTAGACGTTCGTGCAAATGCTGGATGGGGATCATTAGTTCATACTGGTGAAGAAATCCATGTTTACGCATATGGCCCAGGTAAAGAGAAATTTGCAGGTGTTCAACATAATATCCAAAATGCTACGAACATCAAATCATTCTTAAAGAAATAATAATAGAACGAATGAAACCGGATGAGCAACATTGCTCATCCGGTTTATTTTATTTCTTCAATTCAATTGACTCTCCTGAACGTAGTTTATCAGCTATTTCATCTAGTTTTCTTAGACGATGATTCACGCCTGATTTAGATATAACACCTGTAGAAACCATTTCACCTAATTCCTTAAGTGATATGTCCTGATGTAATACCCTTAGACGTGCTATTTCTCTAAGTCGCTCCGGTAATTCATCGATTCCAATTTCCTGGTCGATTAATTTAATATTCTCTACTTGTCTCATCGCTGCGCTGATTGTTTTATTTAAATTTGCTGTTTCACAATTCACAAGACGATTAACAGAGTTACGCATATCTCGTACAATTCTTACATCTTCAAACTTTAATAGCGCCTGATAGCCACCAATGATACTGAGAAATTCAGAAATCTTCTCTGCTTCTTTTAAATATGAAATATAACCTTTTTTACGTTCTAAAGTTTTTGCGTTTAATTCATATTCATTCATTAATGCTGTTAAACCAAGTGAGTGGCTTTCATATAAAGAAAATATTTCAAGATGGTAAGAAGATGTCTCAGGATTATTAACTGATCCCCCTGCCAAAAAAGCACCGCGTAAATAGCTGCGTTTACAGCATTCATCTGATA
The DNA here is from genome assembly GCF_003259695.1 of Macrococcus epidermidis. Classification (GTDB taxonomy): domain Bacteria; phylum Bacillota; class Bacilli; order Staphylococcales; family Staphylococcaceae; genus Macrococcoides; species Macrococcoides epidermidis. The sequence goes on along the minus strand of NZ_PZJH01000001.1, from coordinate 276,789 downwards.
CTAAAGACTTATCGACAATTTGTTTAAACTCACCATCAGTTAATATTTTAAGTTCGTCCAGAATTTCTTTCGTTTTCATTTTTATTCTACAGATATAGACATTATTTTTTTTAAGTTTCATCTTCTTACGAACGAGCAATTCAATATCTACACCAAAGATTTTCTTCGTTAAACTATATACTCGTCTTGCAATCGCAGCATTTTCAGATTGAACATTGATTACCCATTTCATGTTCTGAATGCTCAAATTACCATTCATACGAATTAGCGCTGATAATTCTGCTTTACTACAGCACATATCTGTTTCAATCCGCGTTAATTCATTTTTCATTTCTGAGGCAAAAGACATATTACTCGCCTTCTTTCTGGTTAAACTCTATTGTACTGATTTCACTTAATGCAAGTTCATATATCATATCAGCGAGGATTTCATTATTATGACGTACAATACCGTCTAAATTGATATCAACAAGTTCGTTATCAGTAATCAGTTCAATGCCCATTTTTCGGATGCTATCATAATCGCAATGAACAAAAGTCGAATTGTTTCGTGCATAGTTATCATGAATTTTATTATCAAATGTAGTATCATTTGCAATAACAAATTGTATAAATGGCTGCCCAACATGCTTATGAATCGCTTCAATATGATCACCGACTGTATAATCAATCGTTTCACCGCGTTGTGTCATGATATTAGAGACATAAAGTTTTTTAGCATCACTTTTTACAATCGCTTCAGCAAGTTCATCCAAAACTAAATTCGGGATGATACTTGTATATAGACTACCTGGTCCCATTACAATCAAATCAGATTCAAGTAAAGCTTCTACCGCTTCTTTCATCGGTTTAATGTTTGAAGGTGTCAAAAATACACTTTCAATTTTTTTATCTTTTAAAGGTATTAAAGATTCTCCGACTACAATTTCTCCGTCCTCCATAATTGCATTGAGAATAGGGCTCGTATTTGTAGAAGGTATTACTGTACCTTTAACATTTAATATTTTGCTCAGCTCTTTGACCGCATGCCCAAAATCACTTGTTACATCTGTCATTGCAGCAAGCATCAAATTTCCAACTGGATGCCCACCTAAAGTTTCATCATTAAAACGATACTGAAACAATTTCTCAAGCATCGGCTCCACATCGCTTAATGCTGCAAGTACATTACGCACATCTCCAGGTGCGGGTATATCCATGACATCACGAATTTTACCAGTACTTCCACCATCATCTGCTACTGTTACAATTGCCGTTATTTCTACAGGATAATGCTTTAAACCTCTCGCCATTACGGATAATCCTGTACCACCGCCAATCAGACAAATCTTAAGCCTTCTCATCAATGATTCCTTCTATTAATGCATCTCTGTGGCGAGTATTCAATTCAAAATCAAAGAAATCTATCAGTTCATTGCTAATACGTTCTGCTAAAGCAACAGAACGGTGTTGACCACCTGTACATCCAATCGCAATTACAACTTGTGACTTTCCTTCACGCATATATCCAGGAATTACAAATTTCAATAAGTCCATCAGCTTCGTATAGAATATTTCAGTTTCTTTCCATTTCATCACATAATCATAAACACGTGCATCCATTCCAGTTAAAGGACGTAGTTCCTCAATATAATAAGGATTCGGTAAAAATCGTACATCAAATACAATATCTGCATCTATTGGCACACCATGTTTGAAACCAAAACTCATCACATTGATAGAAAATATATTATCTTTTCCAGAGCCGAATAATTCAATCACTTTTGAACGTAATTCTTTAGGCTTAAAATCTGATGAATCAACAATATGGGTTGCAACGCCTCTTAAATCTGCTAGCAATCTGCGTTCTTCATTTATTGCTTCTAAAGGTGTTCCACCAGATGAAATAGGATGCGTTCGACGTGTCGCTTTATAACGCGAAACAAGTACATTATCATTTGCTTCAATAAATAATACCTGAACGAGTATATCTGTTAAATTTGTTATATTTTGAAGTTCTTCACGTAAATTGTCAAAAAAATCTTTACCACGTAAATCTACACCTAATGCAACACGTGAAAGTGACTGATTATTATCCTGCATCAATTCAACAAATTTAGGTAATAATATTGGCGGTAGATTATCAACACAGAAATAACCTAGATCTTCTAAACACTGAATAGCAACAGATTTTCCAGCGCCGCTCATTCCTGTTACAACGACTAATTTTTTAAAATTTTCTTCATTATTCACTGAAATCCCCCTCAAAAAGCTATTACTTCTATAATACATGAATTCATAAAAATAGACACGCGAATGCGTATCTATTTTCTGGTTATCATTAGTCGTTTAAAGATTCAATATAGTGTTGTGCATTTTGTGCGGCAATACTACCATCACCTGTTGCAGTAACAATTTGTCTTAATTTTTTAACACGTACATCTCCTGCAGCATAAATGCCAGGAATGCTTGTTTCCATTTCATCATTTGTAATAATGTATCCTACTTCATCAGTAATACCTAAATCTAAAAATGGTTTCGTTAATGGCTGCATTCCGATATATACGAACACACCGTCTGTTGGTACAGTTGATTCAACACCATCATTATCAACTAACGTTACAGAACTCACTTTTGTATCTCCGTTAATTGATTTTAATGTTGAATTCCAGATGAAATCAACTTTTTCATTTTTAAAGGCACGATCCTGTAAGATTTTTTGTGCTCTTAATTTATCTCTACGATGGACGATTGTAACTTTGTCTGCAAACTTAGTTAAGTATACACCTTCTTCAACTGCAGAATCTCCACCACCGATAACGATTAAGTGTTTCTGTTTAAAGAATGCTCCGTCACATACAGCACAATATGAAACGCCTCGGCCACCTAATTCCTGTTCACCAGGTACACCAATCTTTTTATATTCAGCACCAGTTGCTATGATTAGTACTTTTGCTTTTAATTGTTTCTCACCTAGATCGATAATTTTCATATCTCCGTCTAATGTTACAGATTTAATATCTCCATATGCATATTCAGCACCAAATTTTTGCGCATGATTAAACATTTTTGTAGATAAATCTGGTCCAGTGATTAAATCAAATCCCGGAAAGTTTTCTACATCTGCTGTGTTTGCCATTTGTCCACCTGGCATACCACGTTCAATCATAATTGTTGATAGATTAGCTCGCGATGCATAAACTGCTGCAGTCATTCCTGCAGGGCCTGCACCAACGATTACTACATCATATTCTTTTATTTCAGTCATTTTCTTACCTCCATTATTTCAATTCGTAAGTTCAATATACAACAACTTATTAATTTTAAATATTATTTTGCTTAAAGGCATCATATACTTTTACAAAATGATAACGCGTCGTATTAAATTTTTCGATAACTTCTCGCTTAGTTATTTTATCATTCGACATCCTCATATATAAGAAGTAACATACTGCAGTGTATGCCTGGATATTTTTCAGATCCATCTTAGCATCAATAATTGCTTCAGCTTTTTCAATCCAATAATCAAATAAAGCAATATCATATACTTCATCGATTAACACTTTCAATCCTTTATGGATAAAATCAAGTTTTATTAGATTAATATTATGAAAGATATATGAAAGGTAGAGCTTTTCAAAGTCAGGCATACCTTCTAGAATTTCCCATACTTTACGATTGATAATAAGTGTCTTATCATTCATCTGCGAAATTAAAAAGATGCCGATCAAACGATGATTGCGATCGATATGTTCAAGAAGGGGTAAAATTTCATCACTCAAATATTGTTGGCCATCATAAATTTGCCTCGGACTAGGTCCTGGATTCTGTACCATTTCAGTAAGATTTGCCCACAATTGATCAGACTGACTGTGATGACCTAAAGCAAAACTATTAAAACTAAGTGCGTGTAACATTTGACTATTCACAAATTTACCCTTTTTGTACAATGGTAAAAGTAAATCTTGAGATGATTCAAATTTTTTCAGGAAACTTAGCACGATACCTAGCTTAAACTTCTCTTCATCATTAATCGGTACAATTTTTTTTAGACGTTTTAAATATAATTCATACTGTTCTGTTTGATTCGTATTATATAGCAGTAGAGTATAATGACAAAGTGCATGTATATCTGTCGCATCTTCATATAATAGCTGCTCTAATATCGCGCCACTTTCCTTGTATTGTCCGATAAAAAGTAAAGTCATCGCTTTTAAATTACGTATTTCTGAACGTTCCTGTATATCAACAGGCTGATAATTAATCCAGTCCAGCGCTAATTCATAATGAAAGTTCTGAAAGAAATTCTGAAAGATATAGTGCACAACAAAACTTTCACTTTCACTTTCAACCTTTGACTGATCTTCGTAAAATACTTCAAACAATGTCTGTAGTTCATCAAGATATGAAATATCATCTGAATGCAAGCAGTAGTACATACCAAATAAAAAAGCCTTATTAGGATCGCGACGTTTTACGAACAGTTGACTGAGTTCATAAAACACATCTATACAATCAAAATCCGTACTTAAATACTTAATTAACGTTTGTTCTGCATCATCAAACTTACCAATCATCTGTAAACATTCTGATAAGCTTTTATTTACTTTCCATTTGTTTTCTTTTTGAAGGGATTTTATATAAAATGAGATGGCTTCATCATATGATTGCTGGCTCTGTTTTTTTAAACCGATCTTATAAAATTCATCATCATTACTAGGAAATTTTATAATGTTATCCATCCATCACACCCCTTTTTATGTCGATACTTCAATTATACCTTATTTTTAATAATCATTGGATTACCATATGCAAATGAATTTTCCGGCACATCTTTGGACACGAGTGTCATCGCTCCAATGATTGCATTATCACCGATTGTTACGCCAGGTAATACGAGTGCATTAGCACCTATTAATACATTTGATCCGATTTCAATATTTCCAATACGATACTCGTCGATTAAATATTCGTGTGTTAACAAAGTAGCATTGTAGCCTATTACTGAATTATCACCGATTGTAATTCTTTCAGGAAACATCAAGTCAGGCATCGCTTTATATGCAATTGAAGTTTTATTGCCGATTTTCATACCGAGAAATATGCGATATAAATGACGTTTTAATTTAACTGAAGGACATATTCTGCCACTTTCTATCACAACAAAATTCTTGGCTACTTTAATAAATGAAACTGTGCGATACATATGCCATAAAGGATTAACTCCATTTGATCTAATGCTTGACGTTTTGCGCATCACTTGAACTCCTCATCGGAAAATTAACGTCTTTATATTTAGGCAATTGATATTTAAAATTACGATAAATCCATATCGCAAGTGCAGCAATGATAATCGTAATTGAAATCATCTGTGCAATTCTTAAATGTTCCGTTAACATTAAACTGTCCGTACGCATACCTTCGATGAAAAAACGTCCGATTGAATACCAAATGGCATAGCTAAGTAACGTCTGGCCAATCTTCAAATGTTTGCGGAGTAATAATAAAATAACAAAACCCGTGAAATTCCATATCGATTCATAAAGAAAAGTAGGATGATAATAAACGCCGTCTATCTTCATGTTGTTAATGATGAATTCAGGTATATGAAGTTGCTCTAAGAAACTTCTTGATACTTCCCCACCATGCGCCTCCTGATTCATAAAATTCCCCCAGCGTCCGATTGCCTGACCAAGAATAATACTTGGTGCTGCAATATCACCAAGCTGGAAAAATGATACATGCTTCTTGCGTGTTAAAAAGTAAGCCATCCCAAGTGCTCCAATCAAGCCACCATGTATCGCTATACCACCGTTCATAATCATCGGTATCTCAGACAGATGTTCTTTATAATATGACCATTCAAATACAACATAATAGATTCTCGCACAAATTATGCCCGAAATTACTGAACTGATCACAATATCTATCAGCGTATTTTCAGGAAAATGCTTCTTTTCTGTTTCACGTTGTGCGAGTAGATATCCAAGTAATATACCTACCGCTATAATGACGCCATACCAGCGAATTTGTATCGGACCAAGCTCTAGTGCTATAGGGTTAAGCGTTAACAGCATTTTAAATCTCCTTTAATGATTGATTTTTAATTTGTGCATTTAACCTGTCATTAAAATCTTTTGCAGTATTTGTACCCATCTTATTTAATCGATAATTCATCGCTGCAACTTCGATTATAACAGCTAAGTTACGTCCAGGTCTTACCGGTACAGTTTTCTTTGTAATCTTAGAGTCAAGTATCGTTAATGTTTCTTCTACTAAACCCACACGATCATACGTTTTATCTTTCGCCCAGAATTCAAGATTGACATTTAACATTAGTCTTTTTTCAGGTAATACACTACCAGCTCCAAAAAGTGTCATGACATTGATAATACCTAAGCCACGAATTTCAAGCAGATGTTCAATAAGTTTCGGTGCTTTTCCCATTAAAACATTTCTTGAAATTTCTTTAATTTCAACATTGTCATCAGCAACCAATCTATGTCCACGTTTAACAAGCTCCAATGCCGTTTCACTTTTCCCTACACCAGAATCACCCGTGATGAGTACACCGACTCCGTATACATCAACCAAAACACCATGAAGACTTGTTTCAGGTGCGAGCTCTCTTTCCAGGAATGAAGAAATTTTATTGATTAAACTTGTCGTAACATCACTACTACTTAACAATGGTGTTCCTTTACGGTTACAAGCATCCACTAGTTCTTCAGGCGCATCAATATCTCGCGTTAAAATAATACAAGGTGTTTCTTTTCTACATAGTTTTTGCATACGTTCTCTTCTGTCTTCTTTACTCAATGTTTCGAAAAACGACATTTCAGTTGTTCCGAGCACCTGTATTCTATCAGAAGAATAATGTGAAAAGAATCCTGCCATCTCTAATCCTGGTCTCGATATATTCGTATTGATAATAGGAATTTCTATCGCTACATTACCTGCAATAATTTCTAAGTCAAACTTCTCGATCAATTCTATACTTGTTATCATGTTAAACCTCCATCATCCAATACTTTCATATTAAATAACTTTACGCAATAATACAATTTAAAACGACAAAGAGACACTGACAAATTCATGTCAATGTCTCTTTATTATTTACTGACGTTCTACATGTCGTTTTAAATATCTTCCTGTATAAGATGCGCTTGATTCCATAATTTGTTCCGGGGTACCAATGGCGATAATCTTACCGCCATTGTCACCACCTTCCGGTCCTAAATCAATAATATGATCTGCTGTTTTAATTACATCTAAATTATGTTCGATAATCAGGACAGTATCACCATTTTCTACAAGCTTCTCTAATACTTTAAGTAATCTCGCAATATCATCGACATGAAGACCTGTTGTCGGCTCATCCAGAATATATAAAGTCTTACCGTTACTTCTACGGTGTAACTCACTGGCTAATTTAACACGTTGTGCTTCTCCACCCGATAATGTAGTAGCAGGTTGTCCCAACTTCACATAACCTAAACCAACATCTACTATCGTTTTTAGTTTACGTTTAATTTTAGGAATATTTTCGAAGAAGTGATATGCATCTTCTACTGTCATATCTAATATATCAGCAATATTTTTATCTTTATAGGTTACTTCTAATGTTTCGCGGTTATAGCGTTTTCCGCCACACACTTCACACGGTACATATACATCTGGCAAGAAGTGCATTTCTATCTTGATGATACCATCACCTCGACAAGCTTCACATCTGCCGCCCTTAACATTAAAGCTAAAACGGCCTTTTTGATAGCCGCGTAACTTCGCTTCATTCGTTTGACTGAATACATCGCGTATATCATCAAATAGTCCTGTATATGTGGCTGGATTTGATCGTGGTGTACGTCCGATAGGTGATTGATCAATATCAATAATTTTATCAATATGCTCAATACCTGTCACTGCGTCATGGGGACCAGGTTTTGCTTTTGTTTTATATAATTTTTGAGCAAGTGCTTTATACAACACATCATTAACTAAGCTACTTTTACCTGAACCTGATACACCAGTGACTAAGGTCATCATACCTAATGGAATATTGACAGATACACCCTTTAAGTTATTACTTGTCGCATTTTCGATGGTTATAAAACGTCCATCTGGTTTACGACGCGTTTCAGGCATTTCTATTTGTTTTTTACCACTTAAATATTGCCCTGTTAATGACTTTTTATTTTTCATGACTTGATTCGGTGTACCTTGCGCTACAATTTCACCACCATGTACACCCGCGCCTGGTCCGATATCAATTAAATGGTCTGCAGCAAGCATCGTATCTTCATCATGCTCTACAACAATCAATGTATTTCCCATATCTCGCATAGACTTCAATGTATCAATTAGCTTATCGTTATCTCGTTGATGTAACCCGATGGATGGTTCATCCAATACGTACATTACACCTGTTAAACGAGAACCAATTTGCGTTGCTAATCTAATACGTTGAGCTTCTCCACCTGAAAGCGTTCCAGCGGCACGGTTTAATGTTAAATATTCAAGACCAACATTGTTTAAGAAACTCAAGCGTTCAGTAATTTCCTTTAATATAAGTTTAGAGATTTGCTGCTCTTTCTCAGTTAATTCAATCGAATCATAATATTTCAATGCTTCACCGATCGAAAATTCTACAACTTGTCCAATGTGTTGGTCTTTTATCTTCACACTCATCGCTTCATTTGAGAGTCGATAGCCATGGCACGTATGACAAGCTTCATCCACCATATATTTACGCATTTGTTCGCGTGTATATTCAGAAGGACTTTCCTTATAACGACGTTCGATATTATTTAATACACCTTCATACTGCATTACACGTTTACGCGTAACTCCATTATCCTGTTTAAATGTAAAAGATATTTCGTCATTATGACCATATAAAATAATATGCTGTTCTTCTTCTGTTAACTTTTCGAAAGGTTTTTTCATACTGATATTAAAATGTTTACATGCTTGCTTTAGCAAAGTTGGATAGTAGTTAGAACTAATCGGTTCCCATGGCAGAATCGCTCCTTTATCAAGTGTGAGCGATTTATCCGGAATAACAAGGTCGACATCAACCGATAATTTAGTGCCTAATCCATCGCAATCAGGACAAGCACCAAACGGCGAATTAAACGAGAACATTCTCGGTTCTAGTTTCTCAATTGAAAAACCACAAATCGGACATGCATGATGTTCAGAAAACTTTACCTGCTCACCGCCAATAACATCTACCACGACATTCCCTTCTGCAAGTTTTAAAGCATTCTCTAAAGAGTCTGCAAGTCTTGCTTCGATACCTGGCTTTACAACAAGACGATCGACTACTACATCAATATCGTGATTTTGATTTTTATTTAAATCAATTTCGTCGGTAACATCATATACTTCGCCATCAACCTGTATACGTGCATAACCTTTTTTAGAAATTTCTTCTATCAACTTCTTATGTGTCCCTTTTCGCCCACGAATAACTGGTGCGAAAATCTGAATCTTTGTACGCTCTTCCATCGCCATAACTTTATCTACCATCTGTTGAATCGTTTGTGATTCAATCGCAATACCGTGAATCGGACAATAAGGTATACCGATACGTGCATATAACAATCTCAGATAATCATAAATTTCAGTAACTGTCGCAACTGTACTTCGTGGATTCTTGCTCGTCGTTTTCTGATCAATTGATATCGCAGGCGATAACCCTTCTATCACATCGACATCAGGTTTATCCATTTGGCCTAAGAACATTCTGGCATAAGCACTTAGTGATTCTACATATCTTCTTTGACCTTCAGCATAAATAGTATCGAAAGCTAAACTTGATTTACCCGATCCTGAAAGTCCAGTCATAACGACCAGTTTATCACGCGGTATTTCTATATCTATATTCTTTAAATTATGTGCTCTCGCACCTTTAACTACGATTGATTTATTTTTCATATTGTCACCCTTCAGCTTTAAGCTCAAATAAAATGTCTCTCAGCTCAGTAGCACGTTCAAAATCAAGTGCTTTTGCTGCTTCTTTCATTTCATGCTCAACTTTTTCAATCATTGCATTACGCTCTTTTACTGTTAATTTTTTCTTTTTCTTATCTTTAGTCGGTAAATCTTCTGCAACATCTGGTGTTGCACTAATTATATCGCGTACTTTTTTATTAATGGTCATCGGTGTGATGCCATGTTCTGTATTATAACGCTCCTGAATTTCACGACGACGATTGGTTTCATCAATCGCTATCTTCATTGAATCAGTCATTTTATCTGCGTACATGATAACTTTCCCTTGATCGTTACGTGCAGCACGACCGATTATCTGAATTAAAGAACGATGACTGCGTAAGAAACCTTCTTTATCCGCATCAAGAATTGCAACGAGAGATACTTCAGGAATATCTAATCCTTCTCTTAATAAGTTGATTCCGACAAGTACATCGAAAACACCTAATCTTAGATCACGAATGATTTCTATACGTTCTAAAGTTTTTATTTCAGAATGAAGATAGTTAACTTTAATTCCTGCTTCCTTTAAATAGGTCGTTAGATCTTCACTCATCTTCTTCGTTAATGTCGTAATGAGTACACGTTCATTTTTTTCAATACGTTGTCTAATTTCTTCCATTAAGTCATCAATTTGATGTTCAGATTTACGTACTTCAACAATTGGATCAAGTAATCCAGTTGGTCGAATAATCTGTTCTACCATTTCATCTGTATGTTCAATTTCATAAGGCCCTGGTGTTGCAGAAACATAGACAAACTGATGTCCTTTTGCTTCAAATTCTTCAAATTTAAGCGGTCGGTTATCAAGCGCACTCGGCAATCTGAATCCGTGATCTACCAACACATTTTTACGTGCCTGGTCACCATTATACATACCCCTAACCTGTGGCAATGTAACGTGACTTTCATCCATCATGATTAACCAGTCATCACCGAAATAATCAAGTAAAGTATAAGGTGTTGCACCTAGTGGACGTAATGTCAAATGCACAGAATAATTCTCAATGCCTGAACAGAATCCCATCTCACGCATCATTTCTAAATCATAGTTCGTACGTTGCTCTAGACGTTGTGCTTCAAGTAATTTACCTTCTTTTCTAAATTTTTTCAGCTGTTCTTCCAATTCTTTCTCGATACGTTCAATTGCAATCTGCATTTTTTCTTCACGTGTAACGAAGTGACTGGCTGGGAATAATGTGAAATGCTCACGTTCCTTAAGTACTTCTCCTGTTAAGTAGTTAATTTCACGAATTCGTTCAATCTCATCTCCAAAGAATTCAACACGTACACATTGCTCGTCACGAGAAGCCGGAAAAATTTCGACGACATCTCCACGCACACGGAATGTACCACGTTTAAAATCGATGTCATTTCGTGCATACTGAATATCAATTAATTTACGTAATAATTGATTGCGTTCAACCTCCATCCCTACACGCATACTTACAACCATATCTTTATATTCTTCAGGGTTTCCTAATCCATAGATACAGCTTACTGAAGCGATGATGATCACATCATCACGTTCAAATAAAGCACTCGTTGCCGAATGTCGTAATTTATCGATCTCATCGTTAATCGATGCATCTTTCTCGATAAAAGTATCTGTAGAAGGCACATACGCTTCAGGTTGATAATAATCATAATAACTCACGAAATATTCAACACGATTATCAGGGAAAAACTCTTTAAACTCACTATATAATTGACCTGCTAAAGTCTTATTATGGGCCATAATTAACGTAGGTTTACCAACTTCTTTAATAACATTACTCATTGTAAACGTCTTACCTGTACCTGTTGCACCAAGTAAAGTCTGATGACGCTTACCTTCTTTAATACCTTCTACGATTTTTTTAATCGCTTCTGGCTGGTCGCCAGCAGGCTTATAATCTGATTTAATAACAAACGGATGATGTTCCATATGCGCCCTCCTTTTCGATAATATTTTACCAAAAAAAAAATAAAAAATACAAACATTTGTTCGGACGAGATATTACACTAACTTTATCATATAAAAAGAAAACAGCTCAGAACATAAAATGTTTGAACTGTTAGTCATTTCCTTTATCTAATTTATAAAAGTCCACAATTAAATAACCAATAATTAGACTCATCGTATCTAAAAATACGATCATCTGTGAATGAAAAAATCCTTTATAGACTGATACACCGATTACTATAGTAGATAGTATCATGCCCGTGTATTTATTTCTGACAATCATACTAAATATAACGACCATAAGCGCTGGTAATAATGAGGCTAACCAATACCATATCGTCATAGATCTGACTCTTTTACTTCTAATATTGATACCGTTAATTCCTTTAATTCTGAACGTGGAATAAATTTTTCCTGTAACATTTCAGGAAGTATATTTTCAAGGAAATCCTGTACACAATGTAAGTGGTCAAATTGTATAATTGTGCGTAAGCTCTTTTCATATATTTCAAAGAATAGCGGTTCTGGATTTCTTTTCTGGATCTCTCCAAAAGACTCGTATAGTAAATCAATTTTATCAGCCACTGAAAGGATTTGACCTTCTATCGTTTCATCTTTTCCTTCTTTTAATCGTTCATGATAAATCGCTCGATAGCTTTCCGGAAATTCAGAGTCTATAAAACGTGCAATCATCTGTTCTTCCACATCACTGAATAATTGCTTAAGCTCTTTAGAAGCATATTTAACAGGTGTTTTTATATCACCTGTAAAAATTTCAGGATAATCGTGGTTGAGTGCTTTTTCATAGACATTTTTCCAGTTAATCTCAGTGCCATGATATTCTTCAACTGTAGCAAGATACTGAGCAATTTTTGTAACTTTAAATGAGTGACTTGCTACATTATGCTCCTGATATTTGAACTTACCTGGACAGCGTATTAGCTTTTCTAAGTCAGATAAACTTTTAAAATATTGATGTACACCCACTACAATCACTCCTCTTTATTTTAAATCTGCTATTATTTTTTCTAACTTATTTCTATTGAGTTCACCAATATAAGTTTTTAAAACCTTACCATTTTTATCAACAAAAATTGTTGTAGGAATATTGTTAATCTTATATTGTTTCATTTGTGCTTCATCTAAAACTAACATCGGGTATTTCGCTTTATACTGCTGTATAAACGCAGTTCGCTTTTTCTCTTTGTCCTGCACATTCATACCGATTAATCCTACATGATTAGGTTTCTCGTTATCAAAAGCAACAAGTTCAGGCATCTCTTCATTACATGGGCCACACCATGATGCCCAGAAATTAATGATATTGATATCATGTTTTAATTGTTCTTTCAATTTAAATTGATTTGATTCTAAATCATTTACCGTTACATTACTAATATTTTGATTGTTGATAGGATGTTCATGGGTTGTTACCTGCTTTGCATCATCTGAAGCTGTATTAAATTGTGTCGCTTGATAAATACTATATCCCACTAAACTTAAAAATATAAAAAGAAGTATTGCCGTGATTAAATGCTTCATCTTTCCACCTCAATAGTTATTATGTCTATCATAACGTAATTAGAAATAAGTTTAAACCTAAGTCAACTTAAAAACAAAAAAGAAGATGAACCATTTAATGTTCATCTTCTGTATAATTTTAATAAATATATTGATAGTTTCCTTTTTGATATTTAGAAATCACACGATAAGTCTTAACACCTTGACGAGGATAATTCATTTCTGATACTAAAATTGATCCATTACTATATGTTCTTTCCACTACTGCAACATGACCATAATATCCACTTCGAGAAACAAGTACAGCACCTTTAATTGGTGATCTTCTAACTTTATATCCTGCATAACGTGCTTTATATGCCCAGTTTGCCGCATTGCCCCAATACTTACCAACCGGTCTTCCTAATTGTGCACGACGTTGGTATGCATAATATGCGCAACTTCCCCAGTAATAAGGATTTGAATATCCATAAGAACCAGCCTCAGCTGTTTTAACTTGTGATTGTGGCATAACTTCAGTAAACTCGGCAGTAGTCAATAACATCATAGTAGTAATAAATGATAAAACGATTTTTTTCATGATTTCTTTTTCCTCCGAATAATATATTTATGTATAAATAATGAATTATTTATCAACAGAAATTATATTACCATAAAGAAAGTATTAAGAATTCAATGTTACGGATATGTAATACAAGTGTCATGACACACGTAATTTTTTGCATCAATATTACAAAAGTATGTTCAGTTTGTAATACTATAGTAGATTTATGCTCTAAATATTACTTCTCTCATTAAGATTTCAAATTTTCAAATTATTATATATATATATTTATATTTTATTAATTTATAGCATCTAAAATCGGAAAAACTAAAAAATAAAAACGCATGACATAATAGACACGCGCTTCTATTAAACACCATATTAATAACGATAATATCCTGTAATCGTTCCACTAATGTAATTTACTGCTCGCTGGCCCACTCCAGCTTTTGGATTCAATGCATCAACCATCTGGCCATTGCCAATGTAAACTCCGACATGACTGCCATTATTAAAAAATACAAGGTCTCCCGGCTGTGGCTGTAGAACTCTTGTACCGACTGCCATCTGTTCATAAGTTGTTCGTGGAATTGATTTACCTAAAGCTTTTAAGACTTGTTGCGCAAATGCTGAACAATCTACAGCATTATTACTGTTGGCACCATAAACATATGATTTACCTTCAGCAATGCGATGGGCTATTCGTGCAACATCGCCTTCAATCATATTGAATGGTTTTTTTTGAGTCGACTTATCTACTAGTGTATTTAATTGAGTATTTTCTTCTGATATTGCATTCGATGACTCATTCAATGACTGACTATTTTGAGTATAATATTCAGCATCAATATTTTGGACATCCGATTCAGATGAATAGTTTTCATCTACTGTGACTTGAATATCATTACTATCCATTTCTTCATTAATATCAGTTTCTTCGTTGTTTAAAGATTCTTTTAATTCTTTTTGATCAATTTCATCAAGTATTCTTGCCGAATCCGGTGAAAGCGCCGGCGTTACATGATGGTTTTTACGTTTTTTTTCTTTATATTTACGATAAGCATCTTCAGAAACAATTAGTTTTTTACCTATTGTCAACTCATTTGAAGATAATCTGTTCCAGAATCTAACTTCAAATGGTGTAATCTTAAATTTCTTCGCGATACTCTGTACTGTATCATCTTTTGTCACTTTATAGTAATCTGATGAAATCTTTATTTTTTGTCCTGGCGTAAGCTGTGTTTCATTCAAATTGTTTAAAAGCTTTAATTCATAGACACTTGTACCATTTTCTTTTGCAATCGTATAAAGTGTATCACCTTGCTTCACATGATAATTACTTGCTTGTGCCTGTGAAGCAACTGTAATGATTGTTGTTAAGCCAACAATCGATAAAACTAATCTTTTCATATTGTACAAATGCCTCCTGTAAGCCCATGTGTTTACTTAAAAATAATATAGCATATGTTCATCTAATTTCAGGCATTTGTTACGTACTTGTAATATTATCTTTAAGTATTCTATAAAATTTTATTATTTTTGTTTTGCTAAATACTTCGCTATATTTTCTGCATCTTTACCTTCAACTAAATTCTTTGGCATAGAGCCTTTACCATTCTTTATAATTTCTAAAATTTCCTGTTCAGAATATTTTCCTCCGACCTTTGTTAAGTTTGGTCCGCTTCCACCTTCTAAGTCTTTACCATGACATCCAATACATGAACTATTGGCAAATGCTTCTCTGCCTGGATCATTTGAAGTTGTTTTGTCCGTTGTTTTTTCTTCTTCACCATTTCCACATGCCCCGAGTACTAATGCTGAAAGTGCAAGTCCTGTAAATAATTTTTTCATGATAATACCCCCATATTTTATATTACTTTAATTATACCCAAAAAAGAGATAGTGACAAATGATTGTCTCTATCTCTTTTATCGTTAATACTTTTATTAAACATTTGGAATGCTTATAATTGGCTTTTTAAATAAGCATCAATAAATAAATCAAGATCGCCATCCATCACTGCTCCTGTATTTCCAGTTTCCGCATTTGTTCTGTGATCTTTCACCATTGAATAAGGATGGAATACATAAGAACGAATTTGTGATCCCCAGCCGATTTCTTTTTGTTCACCACGAATTGCCGCGAGCTCAGCTTCTTGTTCTTCAATCTTACGCTGATATAATTTCGCCTTTAACATTTTCATAGCCTGATCTCTGTTCTTAATTTGAGAGCGTTCATTCTGGCAAGTAACAACAATTCCTGTTGGAGTATGGGTGATTCGGACAGCAGAGTCTGTCGTATTGATGTGCTGTCCACCTGCACCACTAGCACGATACGTATCGACTTTAATATCTTCTGCCCTAACCTCAATTTCAATATTCTCATTATTTAGTTCTGGTGTTACATCGCATGATACAAATGATGTATGACGTCTTCCAGAAGAATCAAATGGAGAGATACGCACTAATCGATGAACACCTTTTTCAGCTTTTAAATAACCATAAGCATTATGGCCTTTAATTAAGATTGTGACACTCTTTATTCCAGCTTCATCCCCCGGTAAATAATCAAGTGTTTCAACTTTAAATCCACGTTTATCTGCAAATCGCTGATACATACGTAAGAGCATTTCTCCCCAGTCTTGTGACTCTGTTCCACCAGCACCTGGATGTAACTCTAAAATCGCATTATTTGCATCAAACTCACCATTCAGTAACATTTTAAGTTCAAATTCATTTGTATCTTCGGTTAAACTTTGAAGTTGTTGAATCAGCTCTGCTTCACTTTCTTTATCTGATTCTTCCTTCAACATTTCTATTAATACTTCAATGTTTTCATACTTTTCTACTAATGCATTAAAGCCATTTACAACTTCTTTTAAAGCATTATTTTTATTGATAATCTCTTGGGCTTTATCCCCATCATTCCAGAAATCCGGATCAGCCATCATCTCTTCATATTCTTGAATGTTTGTCTCTTTTTCTTCTAAGTCAAAGAGACCCCCTAAAGCTATCTATTTTCTCTTTAATCTCATTTAAAGCATTGTTAATTTCAAATTGTTCCATTCAGACTACTCTCTTCCGTGACAGTTTTTATACTTTTTACCGCTACCACATGGACATGGATCGTTTCGACCAATGTCTGGCTCAGTTTTTGTTTTCGGTTGTTTCTTCACTTTTTCTTTTCCGTCATTTGCAACCATTGCTTGTCCTACTGCAACTTGTTCACGTTCAACATGTTCATCTTTTTCGACGATAGATTTTAATACATATTTACTCACATCGTCTTCAATATTTTCAAGCATT
This sequence comes from Macrococcus epidermidis, assembly GCF_003259695.1. Taxonomy (GTDB): domain Bacteria; phylum Bacillota; class Bacilli; order Staphylococcales; family Staphylococcaceae; genus Macrococcoides; species Macrococcoides epidermidis. The sequence continues at coordinate 259,499 of NZ_PZJH01000001.1, read as the reverse complement.
GCATCAAACATCGTTAAGCTTTCATTTTGATATTCACGTAACGGGTTAATTTGTCCATAACTTCTTAAATGGATACCTGTACGTAACTGATCCATTGTATCGATATGATCCGTCCATTTCATATCAATTGTGCGAAGCAGAATCATACGTTCAAATTCTAAGAATTGTTCGCCCAATTCATCTTGTTGATGTAATAATTGTTTCTCAACAGCTTTCATAACAATTTCATATATTTCATCATTATCTCGTCGATTAATATCTTCAACATTCAGTGCACCTTCAGTAAGGTACATATCTTCAACATAATTGATAAACGTTTCATAGTCATGCGTATCTTCTTCACCAGCAAAATGGAAGTCAACTGCGCGTCGTACAGATTGCTCAATCATGCCATGAACCATTGCTGAACAATCTTCAGTTTCTAGGATTTCGTTACGTTCTTCATAAATAATTTCACGTTGTTTACGTAAAACATCGTCATATTCTAATACACGTTTACGGCTATCGTAGTTGTTACCTTCAACACGTTTTTGTGCGGATTCAACTGCGCGTGAAACCATTTTTGATTCAATCGGTGCTTCATCATTCATACCTAGCTTTGTCATCATTGACTGCATACGTTCTGAACCGAAACGCACCATCAGTTCATCCTGAAGTGAAAGGTAGAATCTTGAGAAACCTGGATCACCTTGACGTCCAGAACGACCACGTAACTGATCATCGATACGACGTGATTCATGACGTTCAGTACCAATAACAGCTAATCCACCTAATTCTTTAACACCTTCACCTAATTTAATATCCGTACCACGACCAGCCATATTGGTAGCAATCGTTACAGCACCTTTTTCACCGGCATATTGAACGATTTCTGCTTCTCGTTCATGGTTTTTAGCATTTAATACATTATGTCGAATACCGCGTTTCTTAAGTAAATCAGAAATATATTCACTCGTCTCAACTGCAACAGTACCAAGTAACACTGGTTGTCCTTGTTTATGACGTTCAATGACTTCATCGACTACAGCATGGAATTTACCTTTTTCAGAAGCAAAGATTAAGTCAGCTGCATCGACACGGGCAATCGGATTATTCGTCGGGATTTGTGTAACTGCCATATTATAGATATTCATTAATTCTTCTTCTTCTGTTTTTGCTGTACCTGTCATACCAGACAATTTATTATACATACGGAAGAAGTTCTGGAATGTAATTGAAGCCATTGTTTTTGATTCGTTTTGAATTTCAACGGCTTCTTTCGCCTCAATTGCTTGATGTACCCCATCTGAGAAACGACGACCAGGCATCGTACGGCCAGTAAACTGATCGACGATAACAATCTCGCCATCCTGTACAACATAATCTACATCTTTCAGCATTGAACGATTTGCTTTTAAAGCGATATTAATATGATGCATTAAGTTAACGTTCTTAACATCATAAAGGTTATCTACTTTAAACATTTTCTCAGCTTTATCTATACCCTGCTCAGTAAGCTGAATCCCTTTAGTCTTCTCATCATAGTTATAATCTTCTTCATCACGTAACATCTTGACAAAGACATTCGCCTGAATATAAAGACTCGTTGATTTTTCAGCCTGACCTGAAATAATTAATGGCGTACGTGCTTCATCAATTAAGATTGAGTCAACCTCATCAATGATAGCGAAGTTTAAAGGACGCATAACACGTTCTTCCTTATACGTAACCATGTTGTCACGTAAGTAATCGAATCCTAATTCATTGTTCGTACTATACGTAATATCTGCATTATATGCAGCACGTTTTTCTTCAGTAGATAAATGGTTTAAGTTAACACCTACTGATAGGCCTAAGAAATTATATAACTGAGACATTTCTTCTGCTTGTGTGCTAGATAAGTATTCGTTGACAGTTACAACGTGAACGCCTCGTCCTGTTAATGCGTTTAAATAAACCGGCATTGTAGCAGTTAACGTTTTACCTTCCCCAGTTCTCATTTCCGCAATATCTCCACGATGTATCGCAGTACCACCCATAATTTGAACTTTAAATGGACGCATACCTAACACACGCGTTGAAGCCTCACGGACAATCGCATATGCTTCAGGTAGAATATCATCTAAATATTTTTCTTGTTTTCTATAATCTTCAATCTCTTTTAAATCAGCTTGAAATTTCGCTGTTCTATTTTTAAGGTCTTCATCGGATAATGAAGCAATTTCTTCTGCAAATGTTTCTACTTTATCAGCAATTTTAGATAACGTTTTAAGTTCTCTTTTATTGCCATCTAACATCTTTTTAATGAATCCCATTGTGTTCTCTCCTTTTAATACGTATACATACGTCTTCAACTAATAATAATAGCACTTATCGTGATTTTATAAAAATATTTCGTATATTTTATCTGTTAAAATAAACCATAAAAATTAAATATAAATAAATGATATATATTTATAGCGAGAAAAAAACTGAAGCGAAAAATCGCTTCAGTTTGATATATACTTTAATTCAATTATTGGTTAACGCTTGTTTCAATAAGGCCATATTTACCATCTTTACGTTTGTAGACGATATTTGTATCGTTTGTTTCAGCATCATTAAAGATGTAGAAATCATGTCCTAAAAGATTCATTTGTAAAACCGCCTCTTCAGCATCCATCGGTTTTAAGTCAAACTGTTTAGAACGGATGATTTCAATTTCATCCTCTTTTTCAGCTGGTACTTCTTCAACTTCCGGTAAACTTGGGAAAACTTCTTTTTCAATACCTTTTTCACGGAATTTACGATTTACTTTTGTTTTGTGTTTACGTACTTGACGCTCTAATTTTTCAACAATTAAGTCAACTGCTGCATATAAATCATCGTGACGTTCTTCGGCACGTAATGTAACATTTTTAAGAGGAATTGTTACCTCTACTTTAGATTTTCCATCTTGATAAGTTTTAATCTTTACGTGTGCATTCGTATCCGGCACGTTTGTAAAGTATCTTTCAAGTTTGCTTAATTTCTCTTCGATGTAATTTCTGATCGCTTCTGTTACTGAGATGTTATCTCCATGGATTTCATATCTAATCATAATGAATCGCTCCTTTGAAACTATTCTTGTTGTTTCTTCCTACTTATATTTTACCAAATATTCAGGCTCTTGCAAACGCTAACACTTTGATTTCACAATGTTTATAGGATAAAAATACACTACGCGCATGGCTGATCGTCAAACCTGTCGTATAAATATCATCAACTAATAAGATGCGTGAATTATCTTTAATAGGATGATTTAATCGAAAAGGATTTTCTTGACGCATTCGTTCAGTTTTACTAAGATTCATTTGTTTCTCACGAAATTCTGTCTCAATTATTTGATGATATGGCACTTTAACATATTTCATAATTTCTGTTATATGATTGAACCCTCTCACCTTTAGACGTTCTGCTGATATAGGCAATGGGATAATATAATCAAACTGTCTGAAATAGCGCCGATTAAATTTGGCATTTATACATGATGCAAATGCTTGTGCAAGTAGAATATCGCCATTCGATTTATACTGATGTATTAGATTAGCTGCCATTTCATGATAATCGCACACATAGTCGACTTTATTCACAAATCCGAAATGTTTCTCAATAAACATACAGTCCAGACAGTTAGTTTCTCCTTCTTCAAGTTTTTTCTTGCAATTTGGACAACGTCTACACTCCGTTGTCATAAGCATTTTATCAATACAACTTTGACAGACAACATCAAGCTTTGAAAATAGATTGTCAATGGTTAAGGGATTGGCTATTCTCTCATGACAAATAATACATTGATTATGATACATGAGCACCCCTTATATTCATCTGTCGTATGTCTCTAACTGCTGCTAACATTGATAAACTAATGCCATCATGAAAGAAGATGACTTCTCCATTACGTTCATCACCTTTTCGATCTACCCTACCTGCAATTTGAATTAAACTGTCACTTCGAAATAGATGACTATTCATAACCCAGACACTTAATCCATGCATCGTAAACCCTCGTTCCAGTATCGTCGTCGTAAAAACAAATTGATAGCTTGCATTTCTAATCGCTTCAATTTTCTCGTGACGTTCATCATCACCTGAATATACACATACAGTCTTTGTTTGTATATTTTTATTTAAAGAACGAAAAGTCTGTTCCATTAATCGTATATCATGGAAGAAGATTAAAATGATTTTATCTCCTTTGATATTTCTTAACATATCATCAAGTTTCTTCTTTACTGATCCATGACTTAAATATTTAAACTGTGGGACAGGTAATGGTCTTTTGTGATGTCTCAACGGTAAATAAACAATATTTCCATTACAAGCGCGAATAATATTTTTTGGTGGTGTCGCTGACAAGTACACAAAAATACCTTTTGGCGTCAATGCTCTTTCTAATAATTTCATCAATCTAGGATCGTGTTGTGCTGGAAAGGCATCAATTTCATCAACAATAATCAAATCGAAGTGTGATTTAAAATACATCAACTGATGAATCGTACTGATAATAAGGTACGGCTGTGTTATTTCAGAATGACCCGCATATAACGTACTGATTTGCTCTGTCTTCAAATAAATATTAAGTCGTAACGATAATTCTTTTACAACATCTGTACGTGGAGAAACAACAGCAACGTTTCCTCCTTCTCCTCTAACTTTCACGATACCTTCAAGGATCATCTCCGTTTTACCTGCACCGGTTACTGCATATAATAAACAAGATTGCTGAAGTGTTATTTGTTCTTTAATAAATTGAGAGGCATTACGTTGCTGTTCAGTAAGCTTAAATGGTAGATCAATCTTTATCTGTTCACTATTTTGTGGTGTTTCGTAATAGTGAATAAATAGCCTGGAATTTATACTTTGTGTGATACAGTTTCTGCAGTAATATATTATTTCTTTAAAGCCATGGTGATAATAGTGATAGAATAGTTTTTTATCTTCATTCAAACAAAAATTACACTTTATTTTTCTTTCTATTTCGATTGCCGAAATCTCTGACTTCTGTTCTGAAACTAATATTCTCATCATTTCCTCCATAAAAAAAAGCACACAAATAAATGTGTGCCGGTAATATAAAATATAAGACGATTAATGTTATAAAATATCAAACTTTTTATTCGTAAATCCAAGACCTATCGACTTTTCTCCAAGGTGCGTTCCGATAACAGGTCCGAAATAACTTTTAATAAATTTAACATGTGGAAATTCTGCTTTTAAATCAGCGAGTATTGCATCCGCTTCTTCTTCAGCATTGGCGTGAATTAATACAGCCGTTACATGTTCGTAATCTTTAATTTCCTGTGCAAACAAATCTTTAATCTGCTTAAGTGCTTTCTTCTTTGTACGCACTTTATCAAATGGTACAATTTTAGTATCTTCAAAATGAAGTATCGGCTTAACTTGTAGCATACTGCCTATTAATGCCTGAGCTCCAGTGAGTCGTCCACCTTTATGCAGATTTTTTAAATCATCTACAATAAAATAAGCATTTGTATGTTGCTTCATCTCTTCTAAATCAGCAATAATCGCTTCAGGACTAAGTTTATCTTTCAGTTCTGATGCACGTTGAACATAAAAGCCCATTGCCATCGCTGCAATTTCTGAATCAAACGCATGAAGATTAATACCATCAACCATCGATCCAGCTGTTATGGCATTTTGATAAGTACCACTGATACCACTAGATAGATGTATTGCAATACAATCGGTAAAACCTTCTGCTTTCAATTCCTCTAAAAGAGCGACATACGCACCTGTTGTCGGTTGACTTGTCGTTGGCAATTCTTTTTCAGTACGCATTCTTTCATAGAAAGTTTGCGCATCATACTTTTCTTCTAAATATATTTCATCCTTAAAGATAACATTCAGTGAAATGATACGAATATCCTCTGACTTCAGGATTGATTCAGGAATATATGCAGTTGAATCTGTAATAATAGCTGTTTTCATAAAATACCTCCGTCCCAATACATCCCAATATATATTTTATACCGTTTATTACTAAAAATAAAGTAATACAAATATTATAATAATATTTTGATGACTCTGTTAAAATGATATTACAAATAATTAATCAGTTATGAGGGATAAGATGCAAAATTATATCACGATAAAAAAAGAAATTGAAAATGAAGAGATTATTAATAAATCTCGTTTTATCACCTATCTATTTAAGATAGAAAATGAAGATGAAGCAAAAGAAAAAATTGCTGAAATTAAGAAAAAACATAAGGATGCTAATCATAATTGTTCAGCATATACTATCGGTGACCAGCATCAGATTCAAAAAGCAAGTGATGATGGGGAACCAAGTGGTACAGCGGGAGTCCCTATGCTTGAAGCATTAAAGAAGAATGATGTGCATAATACACTTGCTATTGTCACACGCTATTTTGGTGGCGTTAAATTAGGTACAGGAGGACTTATTCGTGCTTATCAGGGTGGCGTCGTTGAAGGGATTAAGGTCGCTGAAAAAGTTATTATAAAAAATGCATTAAAATATCATGTGATATTGAATTATGAGAACACCGGTAAATTTGAGCATCTGATAGCAAGTGAACCTTTCGTTATTCTCGATACAATCTATACCGATAAAGTTACGTACGTTGTCCAGATCACAGCTGAGGATAAAGAGCAGTTTGAGCAGTTTATTATTGAGACAACACAGGATTCAGCCCAATACTCAATTGAAGAAGAAATGATGCTGCCCTTTGACCTGTAAAAAAAGCAAGGAGAACAATATAAGTTGTTCCTCTTGCTTGTTTAATTTATGTAATAAACATTATTTTAATAAACGACGTATCGTCTTTAACATCGGTTTATGATCATCGTCTATTAAACCAGTAAATTCTACAATTAATTCAATCGTTATAATAATAAGTGTCACAATTAAGATTGCTCCAATTCGTGTAGAAAGATAAAGAATTATTGATGCGATGCTAAATAAAATCGCAATTGAATAAATTAAAATGACAGTTTGGGCATGTGTATAGCCTAAGCCGAGTAATTTATGATGTAAATGAGATTTATCTGCCTGCATAATGGGTTTACCTTGACGATACCTTCTAATCATCGCAAAACTCATATCAATAAATGGAACCGCTAATATAATAATTGGAAAGAACAGTGAGATTAAAGTGATGTTCTTAAACCCAAGTAAACTTAATACACCTATTATGAATCCTAGCATTAAAGCGCCATTGTCACCTAGAAAAATCTTTGCTGGATAAAAATTATATCGTAAAAATCCTATTAATGAACCTATTAATACACTGCATATCATCATAATAAAAATATTTTGTTGTAGTATCGCAATAAAACCTATCGTTCCTAAAGCAATCATCGATACGCCCGCAGCAAGTCCGTCTAATCCATCGACTAAATTGATTGCATTTGTAACAGCTACAATCCAGAGAATCGTCATCGGTATACTTAAATATCCGAATTCTATAACGACACCAAAAGGTAACGTTATGAGATCCAGCGTGATACCATGCATCACAACAATTAATGCCACACCTATTTGACCAATTAATTTAACAATTGCTGATAAATCAAACAAATCATCAATGATGCCAAGGATATTAATTAATACTGCACCAATAATAATCGGTTTAATTTCAGGTTCAACAGGACGTCCTATCCAGATTCCAATAAGAAAAGAAATTAGAATGACTACGCCACCCAATACTGAAACTGGCTTTGTATGTACTTTACGAAAATTAGGCTTATCCAGTGCACCAACAACATGTGAAAATTTGATAATAACCGGTGTTAGAATAAACGAAATTATAATTGTTATCATTATTAATTTTAATGTAAACATAAGCCACCTCAAGCTCTTCATTCTTTTTTACTATAGCACATTATACGTATGTCGCCTATCAAATTATATGTAATAAATATGAAACAATATATTTTTAAGTTGAACATTTGTTTGACGAATGCTTAAATTTGTTACATAATAATACGGTTAAAAGAAAGTATCTTCAATTTAATGAAGGAGTTTTATTATGAGTTCTCGCGCACGAGTTAGAACACAAAGAAAACTATTTTTTATACTTGCCTCACTATTTATGGTTTGTATATTTATATTTGCATTACTTTTTATATATGTTTTTTTTCAGCTGAAACATACAACGGATACTTTACAAGATCCAAAATATTCACGTACAACATCTGAACTTCGCAACGCTAATATTGACTTAAATTCTGGTCAGCCTATTTCAATTGCTTTATTTGGTCTTGACTCGGATGCCGGTAGAGCTTTTCGTCAGGAAGGTAAGCGATCAGATACAATGATACTAGCAACGGTTAATCCATCTAAACAGCTTACGACAATTATAAGTATACCAAGAGATACGAAAGCAGATATTGTCGGGCATGGTACTAAAGAAAAAATAAATCACGCTTATGCTTATGGTGGCCCTAAAATGGCGATAGATTCAATTGAAAAATACTTCAATATGCCAATTGATTATTATGCAACTGTCGATATGGATGATTTTGTATTTATCATCGATAATATCGGAGGGATAGATGTAACAAGTCCACATACCTTCAAATTTGCTGAGTATGACTTTAAGGCCGGCAAGCAATATCACCTAAATGGAAAAGATGCATTAGCTTTTGCACGTAGCCGAAAAGAAGCGGGTGCAATGGGAGACGAAGGTCGTCAATTACGTCAACAGGTCATTGTAAAAGCTGTGACTGATAAACTACTCAGCATAGAGTCCGTACCCAAATTCAATCAAATATTAAAGACGATTTCTGCTAGTGTTACAACAAATATAGCCTTTCAGGACATCAATAAATTAAGAAGACATTATCCCCCTGCTATCGGTACAATTAAGAAGTTGCAATTAAACGGTGAAAATAAAATTGATTCAGATGGTCTATGGTACTTCATCCCTAACGAAGCTTCTAAAGAAGATGTCAAACAGCAGATGAAAGATAATCTCGGGATTTAATCTTCAAAAATGTGTAAAGCAATGATCACACTGCTTTACTATTTTTTTGACAAAAAGGAGTAAAGATATGAATAAAACAGTGCTTATTGATATTTTATATACAGTAATAGGTTCAATCATCGTTGGTATTAGCTATAATTTATTTTTACTACCTGGTCAGATTGCAGCTGGTGGTATTTCGGGTCTGAGTACCATTTTAAATAAAATGATAGGATCAGATCCTGCAATGATTCAATTTCTATTTAATATCCCTATATTCATTATCGGTTGGTTTACATTAGGAAAATCATTCAGTTTAAAAACTGTTATCGCAACATTTATTGTACCACTCACAATATTTTTAACATCTAGCCTCGTCGAAAAAGGAACAACTGATGCATTATTAGCATCACTTTATGGTGGCATTGTGCTAGGTATTGGTCTAGGGCTCGTTTATCGTGGTAATGGTTCCACTGGTGGTACTGCTACGCTTGCTCAAATCGTAAAAAAATATACTGGTTTATCAAGTGGGTTCTGTCAATTAATCGTAGATGCATTTGTAGTAATTCTTAGTGCATTCGTATTTAATTTTGAACTTGCATTATATGCACTAATCTCAATATATGTTACAAGTAAAGTCATTGATATCGTACAATTACATGCTGGAGATAATAAACTTGTATTTATCATTACAACTAAAGAACAGGAAATCATTAAACTCATACATGAGCATGTTGAACGTGGTGTTACAAGCGTTAATGCATTCGGTGGATATAATCGAGAAGGAAAAAGTTTATTATTTTCTGTGATGGAACAAAAAGAAGCGATTTATTTCAAGCAGATTATTACACGCGAAGAACCGGATTCATTTGTCATCTTCATCAATACATCTGAAATAATTGGCAGAGGCTTTTCTAAGGCAAAAATTTATCGTAGTAAGTAAGGAGGAATTTTATGATTGAAGCAATTATCTTTAATGCTGCTGTCACTGTTAGTGGAATCTATTTATTTCATAGATTTCAATTTTTTGAAGAGAAAGAAATCGTTTTTTCAAAAAATTATATTACATTACTGATGACACTTATTTCATTTTTACTAATGACTTATCCCATTACATATCATACGATAGCGTTTCATCTGGCTTTTATTCCACTTTTATTTCTTGGCCGCTATACTAATTTTTTCTATACAATATTTAGTGCCATTATCTTAGTCCTTGCAGAAATTTATATTTTTAATGAACCGCCAGTCGAAACATTCGATCTATTGATTATCGCAACACTTGCTAGTATGATTGGTCCCTTTATTAAACAAAGTGATTTTAATGCAGTTCAGTGGTTAACTTTAATGAGTATTCTTATCACAGGTATATACAATTTTTATAACCATTCCTTTAATGGTTTAGAAATAATTCTGCTCGCTATTTCCAGCTTTATTTTATCTGTAACGTCAAGTATGATGTTCGTAGATATATGGCGCATATACAAAGTGATACAACGCTATGAAAAAGAAGATGAAATCGATCATCTAACTGGCCTAGGAAATGTTCGTGAGTTTGATCGTTATCTCAATATCGTGAGTAAAAATGCATCGGAAACGAAACATTCATTATCTTTACTATTAATAGATATTGATGATTTTAAAGAGGTCAATGATCGTTTTGGACATGATGCAGGAGATGCTGTATTAAAACAAATGGCACAAGTTGTAAAAAATTATGTGCCGACAGATTCCAAAACATTCAGAAATGCCGGTGAAGAATTTAGTGTCATCTTTACGAATCACTCACTTGATGATACTGTAAAAATAGCTGAAAGTATTCGACTCGGCGTAATGAACGCAACATTTCATCTCCCAAACAAAGAAGTGATTAACTTATCTGTAACAATTGGTATAGGTTATATTACGAATGAAGAGGTCAAGACGCACCGTAAAATATTTAAAGAAGCAGATGAAATGTTACATGCTGCAAAGCATCAAGGACAAAATACTGTAATGTTTAATCCCATCATAAAATAACAGGAAGTATACTTTCTGTTATTTTTTTATTAAGGAGGTCTATATGGTTTCTATTCAGTTATATGATGAAAAAAAAGTAAAAGATGTTGCAATGCTTGCCGGTAAAATATTATTGGAGTCTGGTGCTGAAACCTACCGAGTTGAAGATACAATGACCCGTATTGCCTCACACTATGGTTTACACAATACACATAGTTTCGTAACGCCCACAGCAATTATATTTTCACTCAATGAAAAAAGTTCTACGCGATTATATCGTATTTCCAGTCGTACCACCGATCTCGAAAAAATCTCAGAAGTTAATGATATTTCCCGTGCGATTACGAGTGGAAAAGTGACGTTAGAAGCCGCGAAACTTGCATTAGATGAATTGGAAAAAGCAAATTTGCAATATCCATTTTGGTTAAAAGTATTATCGAGTGCGCTTGTCTGTGCATTATTCCTTTTAATGTTCAAAGGTCAACCTGCAGATATTGTACCCGCTTTTATTGCTGGAGCGATTGGGTATTTTGTCTGTGATTATTTTAGTAAAATATATAAAATCCAGTTTTTCGCAGAATATGCCGGTGCGATGGCCATCGCACTTTTCGGATTATTCTTTGTAAATTATATATATAAAGGGGAATTTGATAAGATTATTATTTCAGCAGTGATGCCCCTTGTACCAGGGGTACCGATAACAAATGCTATACGTGATATGATGGCGGGTCAATTAATAGCTGGTATTTCTAAAGGGGTAGAAGCTGCCTTAACCGCATTTGCCATCGGTGCAGGTGTTGCCACAGTTCTTATAATATTCTAGGAGGATTAATCGATGACGTTATTATTTCAAACAATCATTAGTTTCTTTGCATCTGTATTTTTTGCAATCGTATTTAATGCTCCGCGTAAACTACTGATGGCATGTGGATTTGTCGGTGCAATTGGCTGGATGGTATTTACGATTGCAGAATCTACAAAACTTACTCTTGCTGTCGGTGTATTTTTAGGATCCCTATCGCTCAGTTTATGTGCACATCTTTTTGCGAGATATTATAAACGTCCTGTAATTATCTTTAACGTTGCAGGTATTATTCCACTCGTACCAGGAGGCGTTGCCTATGATGCAACAAAGAATCTTATTATTTCGGACTTTAGTGAAGCATTAGCGAAAGGTATGGAAGCCACACTTGCATCTGGTGCAATTGCATTCGGATTATTAATCGCAGAAATATTGTTCCAGACATTTCTTAAAGGTTATTCCCGTTTTAAATATAATAAACATCGCAGAAAGAAAGGTCAAAAACCAATCAAACTATAAATCGCATTTATTTTTAGTTTTCTATTTTCAAGAAAATTAAAAATAAGTGTGATTTTTTGACATTTAAGATTAAAATAATTATATTAACTTATATTCACAACAGGAGGATTACAAATGAAAGATAAATTAATTGAACGATTAACACGCTATGTAACAATTGATACGCAATCGAATGCAGCAAGCACCACTACCCCATCAACAGAAAAACAATGGGATTTACTTAACTTGTTACAAAATGAAATCGAATCTTTAGGTCTTGAAACTGATATCGATGAATATGGTTATTTATTTGCTACACTACCAGCAAATACAGACAAAGAAGTACCGACTATCGGGTTACTTGCACACGTTGATACTGCTACTGATTTCACAGGGACGAATGTGTCTCCACAAATTATCGACAACTTTAATGGAGAAGATATTACCTTAAAGAGTGGTTTAGTCATTGAAAAAGCAAAGTTCCCTGAACTAGAAATTTATACAGGTCATACATTGATGACAACTGACGGAACAACACTTTTAGGTGCTGATAATAAAGCCGGAATTACTGAAATCATGACAGCAATTGAATACTTAATCAATCATCCAGAAATCAAGCACGGAAAAATTCGTTTCGGTTTCACTCCTGATGAAGAAATTGGTCGCGGACCGCACAAATTTGATGTTGAACGTTTTGGTGCACAATTTGCATATACTATTGACGGTGGACGTCGTGGTGAATTGCAATATGAAAGCTTTAACGCTGCAGGTGTTGAAGTTGAATTTAATGGTGTTAACGTGCATCCAGGAAGTGCGAAAGACAAAATGGTTAACGCATTAAACTTAGCTGTGCGTTTCCAAAGTACATTACCTGAGCAGGAGCGTCCAGAGCATACAGAAGGATATGAAGGATTCTATCACTTAATGGATATGAACGGTAACGTCGAACATGCGAAACTTTCATACATTATCCGTGATCATGACCGAGAAAAGTTTGAAGCACGTAAAGCAACTATGGAAGAGATTATTAAATCATTCCAAACTGAATATGGTAATGATGCAGCGAGCATTTCAATTAAAGATCAATACTTCAATATGGGCGAGAAAATCACACCTCATAAAGCGCTAATCGATGTACCGTTAGAAGTTATGAAATCATTAAATATCGAACCAATTGTTGAACCGATACGAGGGGGTACAGATGGTAGTCAGTTATCATTTATGGGGTTACCTACTCCAAATATCTTTACAGGGGCTGAAAACTTCCATGGACCATATGAATACGTATCAATCGATGATATGGAAAAATCAGTGATGACGATTGTTGGTATATTAGCTAAATTTGAAGAAATCGCATAAATCATATAAAAAGGGAAGAGGGCTAAGACTTATGTCTCACCCTCTTCCCTTTTAATAAATAATTATTGTTTTCTTGTAGCCATCACAATTTGCTTTGCAGTATTCTGTAATTGAATACCGATTTGAATATCTTCAGTATCCGAGCTTACTTCAGGATAAATATTAAGCTCAATCGCTTCTTTATCATTACTCATTTGCTTATATTGTTTTCCACCCATTAAATATATGTTTATCTTATCAGGATTCTGCAGCTTATTAATTTCACTAACGACTAGTGAACCCGTCGTTTCATTCATACTTCCACCACCATATATCACCATATCTGCTTCGTTTATCAAACTGCCGATGTGTGTACGCATAAAAATTAGTTCAGCAGATGTTTTCGTCTTAGCATTGAATAGCTGTTCAAACACAGCGCGAAGGCCACCACCATCGCCACCATAAATTGAAGCATTTAAATCAATACCAAATTTCTTAAATTGCTCTGAAATATACCAAATACTATTATCTATAGTCTGTTTCGTTTCAAAATCAAACTCACTATTCGCAATATGACTTTCTTTACCATATATCTTATACTGGTGGTCACTCACTACTGTAAATGAAACTTCTTTTAAACGATCATCCATATCACCCAACTCAATATGTCTAATTTCTTTTAGATCACTCTGTTTAAGTGGACCATCTATTAATATGTAATCTCGATTATAGAATTTTGCACCGAATGCATTGAGCATCCCAAGACCTGCATCAAAAGTGGTGATGCCACCAATTGATATGATAAATGATTTTACCCCCATATCTAACCCTTGTGTAATCAATTGGCCAAGACCATAACTCGAAGCTGCTAATGGATTTTTACTGCTTAAAATCGTCTTTCCATCAATGAGCATAGTGTCCTGTTCTAAAATAGCCACTTCTACTTCAATCGGCATTAATAAATCACTGCTGACATTTCGTTTAATTTTACGACCTTTTTCCCATACTAATAAAGCGTCTATCATATTTTTATCGCTCTCAAATAACGGGACCATTACGATATTTGCAGTATTATCAACTGCTTTAATACCATCAAAAACATATTGATTCGCGTGATGAGAGAATAAAATATCAAAAAATGAATCCATAGCAACTAATATCTTCATCTTTTCCTCCAAAATAAATAACTAATAGTAGCACTATTAGTTAATATAATTATTATTTATTTCTGAATCTTCTTCACTATTCTTCTGCTTTAGAAAGATTTGCAATTGTTATATTTTTATGACTGTCATGCCACATAACTTCTCCATTATTAAAGTAAAATGCTTGAGGTGATTCATGTTTGATGTTTGTCTTCGCTTCAATATAATTGGATAAATCACGTGCATCCTGAACGATTAAATAATATGCGTTAATATCGCGTTCATAAGCAAAATTATCAAATTGATCATATGCACTCGCAGATATTGGGCATGTGTTTGAATGCTTCAGAAAAAATACCTTACTATTCGATTCAAGCATCTCTTCAAACTGTTCAATCGTATTCAATTTTATAATCATGATTTCACCCCATAATTGTGCTTTCGATTTTTAAAATATATCATGGTAAGATTATTTTTGCAATGTATTATTTAATATTACCCCTATCTCAAATAATTACACATTGGTATAATGACTTTAACAAATATTTGGAGGTTACACGATGAACAACAATAAATTCCCTCTTAAACGCTGGACCTTTATCGATACATTAAATACTTGCGTTTTAATTTATGTGTTACTCTTTTTTAAGGATATTAATAAAAATCCTACGCTTACTATCGTTATATTTATTGCAATAGCAATATGGATATTAACCGTGATTGCAAAGAATATCATTATTTCTAAGCATGATAAAAATGAAACACTCAAATAAAAGTATAAAAGGCAGTTGCCTTTTATACTTTTATTGTTTTGCTTCTAAACTATTTAAAGCATCATAATACTTTTCATCAATCGACTTAATATATTTCGTATTTTCTAAAATATTTTGAATCGGTAATTTTTGAAGTTCACTTTCTGTCTTCATGGCAACTTTTCGTTCTTTATAATAATTAATTAAACTGTAATATGTTTCAATTGTAGCTTTGCGCATCCCGATTACATTTTTAGATTTCAGTTTCGTTTGATTCAATTTATTGACGCTTGATTTTAGTAATGGAATTAACGTTTCATCAATATACACTTGTTTCTCGTTCACACTTCCACTTGATGTTAAATAGGCTACTTTTTCTTTTAAAATATCGCTATTGTCATTTAATAATTTAGTTAATGTATCAAAATCTTCGGACTCATTACTATTGCTTTCTGCTTTTTTTGCATACTTTTCATTTAAAGCTTTATTTTTTTCAAATACTTTCGTATATTCTAAAATTTTTTCATTGGATAATATTGACTGATTAAATAGCTTCATATATCGATCAAGTTCAGAAATGAATTGTTTCTTTTTATTTAAGTTTCTCACGTATATACTATGAACATCTTTAACTTCTTTCGTATCAGGATTAACGGCCATAACTTTTTTCTCATAAGCTTTAAGTTGTGGTTTTATTTTTTCATTGATATCTAATTCAATCTTTTTTAACTTTTTCTTTTTCTCTTCTGTAACTTCTGAGCCTAGTAATTGGTCGGCTTTATCCAATCCTAAACCATCGATTTGTTGAACAAGTTTCTTTTCTTCAGATTGTACATCTTTCATTTGAGCTTTATAATCATTAATATCAGACTTTACTTTATTACCGCAACCTGCAATAACTGTACTTATAAATAATATTAATACAATAGAATATAATTTTTTCATATATGCTCTCCTCAATATCAATATTATACCTAATTTAGCCGAGAAATAAAACCTACATTCATTAATCAAAGGGCTATAGTTACTTATGAAAGGAAAAATGGTACATGCAAAAACAGAAACCAATACTTACAATCAATAATAGAACAGAACAATACAGAAAAAAATTTGAAGAGATTAATAAAATGCTAATCACACTATTAGACACTCCTATTATCAAAACATTGCATATCGGTTCTACTTCCGTAGACGGAGCCTTAACAAGTGGTATTATTGATATACTTGTTGTAGTAAAAAGTTTGCATGCAATGACAACACTTGATGAAAAACGTCTAAACCTGCAACACTTTTATCGATTACATCACCCCTATCAAAAGAAGTGTGTATATGCACAGTTTAGTGATTTACAATCACTAACTGAAGTTGTGCGTTTACATATCGTAGAAGAAGACAGTAAAAAATTAAATCATTACTTAATTGGCCAAGCTATTTTAATAGAACAAATTCAAGCGTTTAATCAATATAAGAAAGATCTTAATCATGAAATTTCTGTGAAAGAATATGAAAATAAAAAGTCAGAATGGTTCAAACGTAAACTGTCAGTTTAAAATCATTCCTTTAACTGATATAATTAAGTTTGAATTCACCGAAAGGGCGTAATAAGAATGCAAGTAACTGAAATATATAATCAATTGACTACAATTATCGATCCTATCCATATTAAAATGAATGAACCATTAAAAAATTACACGTATACAAAAACAGGTGGTAATGCTGATATATATATTACGCCGATAAAATATTCCGAAATACAAAAAACAATTCAGTACGCTAATGAAAACAATATAACAGTAACTTTCCTAGGCAACGGATCAAACATTATCATCAGAGATGGTGGCATACGTGGTATCGTTATTAGCCTGCTCGGATTAACGGATGTACAGGTTGAATACGATACGATTATTGCCAGCAGTGGTGCAGCGATTATCGACGTATCACGTATTGCACGCGACCATCATTTAACAGGATTAGAATTTGCCTGTGGAATACCTGGTTCTGTTGGAGGGGCAGTTTATATGAACGCTGGTGCTTATGGCGGAGAAGTTAAAGATGTTATTGAAAGTGCCACTGTAGTCGATCAGCACGGAGAAATCCTTACATTAACGAATGAAGCGCTAGCCTTAGATTACAGAACTAGTATTATTCAATCAGAACATTATGTCGTACTTGAAGCAACATTTAAATTACAACGTGGCGATATTAATTTAATACAATCTCAAATGGATATCTTAACAGAACGTCGTGAAGACAAACAACCATTAGAATATCCTTCTTGTGGTAGCGTTTTTAGAAGACCACCAGGACATTTTGCCGGTCAACTGATACAAGAAGCTGGGTTACAGGGCTATCGTATCGGAGGCGTGGAAGTCTCTAAAAAGCATGCTGGTTTTATTGTAAATGTCGATAATGGTACTGCAACAGATTATGAAGAAATGATTGCGCATGTACAAAAGGTCGTATTAGAAAATAGTGGTATTGAATTACAGCCTGAAGTTCGCGTTATTGGTGATAAGATTTAAAGGGATATGGACACGCGTGTCCACATCCCTTTTTATAATACAATAATAAATTTTAGAACTTATTCAACAACGATATCTGCATTAGGCATCGTATGTTGATTGTGTGCAGTCACATGACTGATGACATTATAGTTTCCTTTTTCTTTAAATGTATATTCTAAAGTATATACGCCATCTTTAGCTTTTTTAACTTTTTCTTTCACAGAATTTTTCATATCTTTATCTTTAATGATTTCAAACATGACTTCATCCGCTTCGTTTACAAAAGTCTTACCATGTTTAACCGTTGCAGTTATCTTCACTGAATCACCTGCTTTTGCTTTAGCAGGCACCTTTAAATCAACAGTTAAAGGTGTTACTGATTTAGATTCTGAATGCGTTCCGTGCCCTTCATGACCTTCTTGTTGTGTTTCCTGACCACATGCAGTAAGCATTAATGCACTTGCTGCAATGATGAATAATTTCTTCATAGTTATCCCCCTAAAATTTAATGTCCATATAATTATCATGAACTTCATTCTGCTATTCAATGAACAAACTGTGACAAAGCATAAAAAAACAAGCTAATGCAAAATTTGTCATTAGCTTGTCAAATTAATTTAATTTTCGAAGACAAAATCTTCATCAGTCAAAGCTTCAACATTTAATGCTATAACATATCCATCACCTTTTACACTAAAGAAATCGTGATTTTTCGTCGATGTATTTAAAGCATTTTCAATGATCGGATTAAAATCCTTTTCGTCAAAGTATGGTTCGAATCCTAAATTCGCTAAAGCTTTATTCCCATTGTATTGTACATAGTTTAAGACATCTTCAGTTAAACCTACACGATCATACAACATCTTTGTATAGCTTTCTTCATTCGCATATAACTTTTGAAGCATATCATACATATCTTTATCCGCTCGTAGCTTCTCATCATCTGTTAATTCATTGCGCAGACTTTGTGCGTCAAGACCTGTAAACACACCGTGAATAGATTCATCAAGTAAAATTTTTCGGATAATTTCTCCTGAAGTTGTCATTTTCCCTTGTCCAGCTAGGAATAATGGGTAATAGAACCCACTATAGAATAAAAATGTCTCAAGAAATACTGATGCTACACGTGCCATGTACTGATCATATATAGAGGCATCTTTAGCCCATAATTTATGGTAACGACCAACGATTAAATCGGATTTAAATTTAAGATGTGGTTCATTAACTACCCAGTTGTCTAATAAATCATTTGTTTCAGAAGACGGTAGTAATGTTGTAAAAATATGTGAATAACTCTTCGCATGAATTTGTTCCATCATGCCCATAAATGAGTACACTGCCTTTTTACGTAAATCCTGTGTGTGTAATCCGATTAACGGCATACCATCATCTGCCTGATGCGTATCTAGCCCTGTTAAACCTGCAAGTGCATGATTAAACGTGTACTTCTCATCTTCAGTTAGTTCTTTCCAGCTTGCAATATCTTTTGATACTTTAAATTCAGATTCTACCCACATTTGTGAGATATTTTGACGCCAGAACATATTCGTCATATCTTCTTGTGTATTCCAGTTAACAGCTTTCATTTTGTCAGTCCTTTGTATAAGTGATTTTAAAAGCAGTAATAAGAGACCTTGCGGCCTCTTTATAATTTAATTATTCATTGTAGTTATCGTTTATTATTAATACAGATATTACACTGCACAGCTTGTACATTCTTCTACACTTAATAATTTATTACGTGTATAGTACAGAGATTTTAACCCTTTATGATGCGCATAGACATAAAGTCTAGATAATTCTCTTGTAGAAATATCAGAGTTAACAAATAAAATTGTTGATATCCCTTGATCCACGTGCTCCTGAATTGTTGCGATTAAATCAATCAATTTCATTTGGTTCGTATTGAATGCTGATTTATAGAACCACATAGACTCAGGAGATAAGAATGGCATTGGATAGAATGTCTCTGCATTACCATATGTTCTACGTTCAATCTGATCAACTATCGGCATTACTGAACTTGTTGCATTTTGAACATATGAGATACTTTGCGTTGGTGCAATCGCTAAACGGTATGCATGGAATAAACCATTTTTCATCACAGCTTCTTTTAATGTCGTCCAGTCTGCTTGTGTCGGTACATCCATACCTTCAAATAAAGCTTTCACTTTATCTGATTTCGGTGCATAATCAGTCGTTTCATATTTCACGAAGTACTCACCTGTTGCATAGTTTGATTTTTCAAAATCTGCATAACGTTCGTTGCGTTCCATCGCAATCTGCATTGAACGTTCAATTGAATAATAGTTCATCATCATAAAGAATGTTGCAGCAAATTCCTTCGCTTCTTCACTTTCATAGCCAATTTTATTTTTTGCTAAGTACCCGTGTAAGTTCATCACACCTAGCCCTACAGAATGTAGTTCACGGTTTGCTTTTGCAACACCAGGAGCGTTCTTAATATCAGCAGCATCACTAACTGTCGTTAATGCGTCCATACCGATATGTACTGAATCCTGGAATTTCTTAGATTCCATAACATTAACGATATTAAGTGAGCCCAGGTTACACGAAATATCACGTTTAATTTCATCTTCTGTACCATAATCATTAATCACTGAAGTTTCTTGTAACTGGAAGATTTCAGTACATAAGTTACTCATCTTAATTTGACCGAGGTTAGAATTTGCGTGAACTTTATTCGCGTTATCTTTAAACATTAAGTAAGGATACCCTGATTGTAATTGTGTTTGGGCGATTAAGTTTAACATCTCACGTGCGTCTTTTGATTTCTTCATCACATTCGGATTTTGAACAAGCTCTTCGTACATTACTTCGATATCTAAATCGTCTAATGTTTGCCCATATTCACGCTCTACAGTATGCGGCGCAAACATAAAGAATTCTTTTCCTTCTTTAGCGAGTTCAAAGAATTTCGATGGAACGATTAATCCAGTAGAAATTGTTGATAATCTTAAATCTTCATCCGCATTTACTTTCTTAGTGTCCAAAAATTCTAATACATCATAATGGAAGATATTTAAATATACAGCACCAGCACCTGGGCGTTGTCCTAATTGATCAGCATAGCTAAATCCACCTTCTAAAGCTTTCGCTACAGGTAACACACCTTTTGCTACACCTTTAATACCTTTAATAGCTTCACCACGTGCACGTAACTTTGATAAGTTAATCGCTACACCGCCACCAATTTTAGATAATTGTTTCGCTGTGGAATCGATATAGTTGATTGAATTTAGACTGTCATCTACTTCAAGTAAGAAACAAGACACTAGTTCACCACGACGCGCACGACCTGCATTTAAAAATGTCGGTGTCGCCGGCTGATAACGCTGTTCAATCATTGCAGAAACTAATGCTTTTGCTTTTTCTTTATCGCCTTTTGCTAAGTATAATGCAACGATAATAACGTGTTGTTTATAGTCCTCTAAATATTGTTTCTTATCGTTTGTCTTTAATGCATAATCTTTAAAGAATTTACTTGCAGACATGTAGCTTGCAAACTGGAAAGGAATGTTCTCAGCATATTTAATGATTTCCATTAAATCTAATTCCGAATATTCTTCAAACAAATTATAGTAAAAATCCTGATCTACTAAAAAACGTAAACGCTCTAATGGCGTGTCAAAATGGATTGTAAAGTCATGAATTTCTTCTAAATAAACAGCTAATGCCTCCTGATCTTTCTCTAGATCAAAGAAACCATCTTCACGGCGCTTTGTAACCTGGTTATTTAATTCAATATGATTGTATTGTTTCTCTTCTACTGTTTTCATAACATTCTTCCACCTTTTTATTAAATAATTCTACGTCTCGATTATTTCCATGAAGTTCAAACTTCATAAGAAGCGGAACGTGGTATGTTTCACTAATCGTATCACCAGCTTTGGCGAAGTTTTGTCCCCAATTACGGTTTCCACTTCCTACTACTGCCGTTAAATGAAGATGATATCTTTCTAAAAATTGCGATACTGCATCTGGAACTTGTCCAAAACCAATAGTACCAGTGACGATGATAAATGGTTCTGACACACCTTCTTCCATGGCAGTTTCAAGAGGTATCACACGAGGTTGTCCTGACTTTTGAATAAAACGACGCACATTCCCTGTTAATGAATAATATACAATTAACATTGGCCTCACTCCTAACTGTAAGGAATGTCACTAAAAAATACATGAAACATTTCAAACCAATAATGTATGTATTATGAAACGTAATTTTCTATTTTTAGTTTAATATTATCTTGTGTTGTTTTTCTTTTTTAACACAAGATATAGTGGTGCGTTCGAAACACACACACAAGATATACGATTAATTATAGCACTTAAAAATTGCTTTTCAATCTTAACAACTCCAAAAAAAATTAATTTTAATGTTGACTTTTTATCAAATTTTTTAATCCATTGATACGACTATATTTAATTGACTTGAAAATTTGTAAGGTTAATAATGAAATTTAATTCTATAAAATTCTGTTGAAATTTCATTTAAAAAATGATATTAAATAACAACTTCTCTTCACTAAAGGTGTATATATGTTTTTTTACATATATCGAGATATCTATTATAATAGAACAATCAAAAATATCGGAGGCAAAAAATGACTGGCAGACAAAAAGAAGAACTACAAGATATCACATTACTCGGTAATCAAAATAATAAATATCTTTATGAATACGATCCATCAATTTTAGAATCGTTCGATAACAAACACCAGGGCAGAGATTATTTCGTAAAATTCAATTGTCCTGAGTTTACAAGCCTTTGCCCTATTACAGGTCAACCTGATTTTGCAGCCATCTATATCAGCTACATCCCAAATATAAAGATGGTCGAGTCAAAATCTCTTAAACTTTATTTATTCAGCTTTAGAAATCATGGTGACTTTCATGAAGACTGTATGAATATTATTATGAATGATTTAATTGATCTTATGGATCCACACTACATCGAAGTATGGGGAAAATTCACGCCACGTGGTGGAATTTCAATTGATCCTTATACAAATTATGGACGTCCAGGGACGAAATATGAAGAGATCGCGAATTATAGATTAATGAACCATGATCTATATCCTGAAACAATTACTAATAGATAAATTTCCTTTTTTAAAATGATTACCATTCAAAAAGTTGAATTGTCTTAAAATTAAAATAAGTGTATTATATATGAATAGTTTATGTGTATAAACTATTCGTCTTTTATTTGTACAACTTTATTTGAAACAAGGGGGAAATGGTATGGCGCAACACACGCGCGAAGAAGTGGTCAACAGTATGCCGAGAACTGGTTTCTTCGGTCATCCTAAAGGCTTATTCACTTTAATGCTGACTGAGTTCTGGGAAAGATTTAGTTATTATGGAATGAAAGCTATTCTTTTATTCTATCTTTATTATTCTGTGAATAAAGGTGGATTTGGATTAGATGAAGGATTTGCGATGCAAATTGTATCTATCTACGGTGCATTAATTTATATGAGTGGTGTTATCGGTGGATGGTTAGCTGATAGATTCATCGGTACACGTAAAGCAATACTATATGGCGCAATCCTTATCATGATTGGTCACATACTTTTATCTTTACCAAACAACTTCACTTTATTACTTATTGCATTGTTATTCATCATTTTGGGTACAGGATTATTAAAACCAAATATTTCAACAAATGTAGGAGAATTATACGAAAAAAATGATCCAAAGGTAGATTCAGCTTTTACACTATTTGTTATGTCAATTAACATGGGTGCATTAATTTCACCATTACTTGTTGGCTGGTTACAAGATAATGTAGGCTTCCATTATGGATTTGCAGTTGCAGCTATTGGTATGTTCTTCGGATTAATCATCTTTATGTTACGTTCTAAACAAACATTAGGACTTTCAGGGTTAGATGTTCCTAATCCAGTGACGGAAGCTGATAAAAAGAAAACAATTACAATCACTGGTATCGTTATAGCTGCATTCCTGCTTTATTTCTTAGTTACAGGCCTTATGGGTAATTTATCTCTTGAAAGTTTTATGAACTTTGTAACAGTACTTGGAATGGCGTTACCATTCTATTACTTTATTACAATGATCGTATCGAAGAAAACTACGAGAGATGAAAAAGCACGCGTATTTGCATATGTGCCCCTTTTCTTAGCATCTGTTACATTCTGGTCTATTCAGGAACAAGGATCAACAGTACTTGCACATTTTGCTGATAAAAATACGCAGCTTAATCTAGGTGTCTTAACAAATAATGCAATTGATTTTAAAATCCCGGCAGCGTGGTTCCAGTCACTTAATCCTTTATTCATTGTAACTTTAGCACCATTATTTGCCTGGTTATGGGTTAAACTCGGACGATTTAATCCACCGACAGTCATTAAATTCAGTATCGCGCTATTCCTAGCGGCAATGAGCTATTTAGTAATGGTTTATCCGTTAACACATAATGGCGATCAGTTGATGAATCCAGGTTGGTTAATCCTTAGCTATCTTCTAGTAACAATGGCTGAGCTTTGCTTATCACCTACGGGTTTATCCGTTACTACGAAATTAGCACCACAAGCTTATACATCACAAATGATGAGTGTATGGTTCCTGGCAAATACAGTAGCACAATTAGTTAACAGTAAACTTGTACTTTATTATGAAGCTGTAGATAATCACCAGTACTTTAACAATATCGGTTTAGTAACACTTGCTATAGCTGTTGTTTTATTGCTTGTCAGTCCATTTATGAAAAAATTCATGCGTGGTATTCATTAATAAAGAATCAATTACTATTGAAGCATACGATTAAGTATGCTTCTTTTTTATTGCAATATATTATTTTTATAAATATATAATTGTAAAAATAATGATTGTTACAAACAATTGAACAATTCTTGTTTAGAAAATTTCGACTATTAACTGAAAGATTGAATGTGACAATAATAATGGTAAAATAATATTCTAAAATAATATAAATTTTCGAAATATTTATAAATCGAAAGGGATGAAAAAATGAAGTATACAAGAGAACAGATGGTTGAAAGTGTGCCTCAAACCGGTTTCTTCGGCCATCCGAAGGGGTTAGGAATTCTTTTCTTCGTAGAATTCTGGGAACGATTTAGTTATTATGGGATGAGAGCGATATTAGTTTACTACATGTATGATACTGTAGCTAACGGCGGTTTAGGAATGAGTGAAACTACAGCTGCGAGTATTGGATCAATGTATGGTGCTTTAATCTTTATGACTGGTATATTAGGTGGATGGCTTGCTGACCGAATATTAGGTTCAAGACGTGCCTTACTATACGGTGCGACACTTATTATGCTGGGTCATATTGCAATGAGTTTACCATTTGGTATTCCTGCATTTTTAGCTTCAATGTTTTTAATTATTGTTGGATCAGGTTTAATGAAACCTAATATTTCAAATGTATTGGGTGGTTTGTATCACAAAAATGACAACCGTATGGATGCTGGTTTCGTAATTTTCTATATGTCAGTGAATATGGGTGCATTTTTATCACCATTAATAGTTGGTGAACTACAAAAGCAATATAACTATCACATCGGGTTTTTAGCCGCTGCGATTGGTATGGCATTAGCTTTAATTGCATATGTTATCTTTAACCGTAAATCTCTAGGTTTAGTTGGTGTTGAACCAACACACATTCTTGAAGGTGAAGAAAAATCAAAATATAAAAAATTATTTTCAATTGGATTTTTAGTCATCGTTTTACTTGTTGCTATTGGTATTTATAGTGGATTCCTTACCTTTAATACTTTCTCAATAATAGTAACGATTCTAGGTGTAGTTCTTCCAATCATTTACTGGACAACAATGTATCGTAGTAAAGATGTAGATGATATCGAGCGCTCTCGACTAGTTGCATATGTTCCATTATTCTTAGCGAGCGTTATGTTCTGGTCTATTCAAGAGCAAGGTGCTAATACGTTAGCAATATTTGCTGCGAAATTTACTCAGCTCGACCTTAATAAAGTTTCAGGAATTGATTACTTAGTACCTGCAGCATGGTTCCAGTCACTGAATCCATTATTTGTTGTCGCTTTAGCACCTGTCATTTCTGCTTTATGGTCTAAATTAGGTAAATATAATCCATCTACTCCGATTAAATTTGCGATAGGAATATTAATGGCAGGTATCAGTTTCTTAATCATGGTTATCCCTGCCCAAGATGCAAGTTCTACGAATTTAATTAACCCAATGTGGTTAGTTGCTTCATTCTTTATCTGTGTCATCGGTGAACTTTGTTTATCACCAACAGGTTCTTCAACGTCAGTTAAATTAGCACCTGTTGCGTTTAACTCTCAAATGTTAAGCTTGTGGTTCCTATCAAATGCGACAGCACAAGGTATTAACGCTCAATTAGTTAAATTAATCGAGCCACTTGGTTATGCGAACTACTTCTTATTTATCGGAAGTTTAGCAATAGCATTGTTTGTTATTATTTTCTTATTAAGTAGATTTATCTCTAGAAAGATGCAAGGTATACACTAATTAATCTTGCCTAACCAATAATTATATAAAGATAAAAGATAAGGACATTGAATATTTTTCAATGTCCTTATCTTTTATTTTTTATATTAATTTAGCTTTTTCAAGCAACTCTTCAATAAAAGTGTCTTTTACTTTTTTCATGCGTCTTTTCTCTACAATCTTTTCATAGAATGGCATATCCAATTCTTCTAACTTCTTACCATCATTTAATACCGAAATAGCATGAAGTAACATGCGTATATCATATACTGAACCAAAAACTTCTGGTACACCACGATCTTTATCAAGCAATTTATAAACTGCTTCCATTGCGGTTCTTACAGAATATTCCGTTGCAAATACTGTGTGTTGTTACTTTTGCTTTTTATCGGTGGATACTTTTTCAATAATCATCAAGAATCGAAAAAAATTAAAATAAAAGCTCGAAAGATGCAATAGCGTTTAATGTGAAACTGCATCTTCAGTGATTATTTATTTTATAGTGATTTATACCATTCAGCAGCATGCTGTACTTCTTCTTGTGTTAGAGAATGTCCTGATTGATGCCAGAAAATCTCAACATCTGCACCAGCCGCTGTTAATGTTTGTGCAAGTTCTTCAGTTTCTTGTCTCGGTGATATTGGATCATTCACCCCAGCACCGATAAATACTTTCTTACCTGTTAAATCAGGTAATTCAATATTACGAAGTGGTACCATCGGGTGGAATAGAATTGCAGCATGTAATGCATCTTTATCATGATACATTAAACTTGCTGCAATATTTGCACCATTAGAGTATCCTACTGCTACAACATTATTACGGTTTAAATTATTCTCCTGAGCAGTTGTTGTAATAAAATCATTAAGTTCGTGTGTACGTTTCACTAAATCTTCTTCGTCGAATATACCTTCAGCGATTCTGCGGAAGAAACGAGGCATACCTTGCTCACTGACATTTCCTCTTACGCTTAATACGTTTGCATCATTATCTATTAAACCACTAAGAGGTAACATGTCTTGTTCATTACCACCAGTCCCATGTAATAATAACAATGTTGTATCATTATTACCGTTGTTTATAATATGTTTCATCGTCATATTAATCTCCCTCTCTTCTTCATTAAAGAAGTGTTATTTAATATTATTCCCCTGCTGTTGCAAGTATATCATCATATTTACTATCATTTGTCATAACCTGTTTCGCAAACGGGTATACAGGTATAACTTTCAAATTGTTTTCTCTCGCATAATTTGCTGCAAAATCTACTAGAGATTGACCGACATGTTGCCCTTACAGTTCGCTAGACAGTACAGTATGATTTATAATCATATGACCTTCTTTAGATTGAAAATAAGTCATTAACGCTTTAGGTGCATGTACATGACCGATATACATCTGGACCTGTTCTTATCACTGTAGTAGGATAACTTTCCTCAAAATGGTCGTCTCTTGTAAATGTCAATGCACCACTAGAACAACTTATTACTTCTGTAATTTCCTCTTTCGATGCATTGTAACATCAATTCAGGGTCGTATATTCACATCGAAAACTTGTGGTAAACCTTCCCTACATTCAGTACCATGTATACATCTAGAAGCTTCGAAATGAACTGTAATGTCATTATTTTGATATGATTTAATAAATATAAAACGGGAATAGTAGGATATGATAAAATATTGAGAATGGGGTGAAACTTTATGCAAAAATTTAAAACAGGTATATTATTCTATCATGATCATGCCGGCCAAGGCGATGTACATCAAATCATCGGTGAAGTATCTAAAAGTTTAACAAGATTTATCGACCATTTAACAATTTATCGCAGTGGAGAACAAGGTGAAATATATACTTACTTAAAAGAAGGTAAATCAGATTTTGATATTTATCTTATCTTAGGTGGGGATGGTACTGTACATGAACTCATCAATGGTATTATCGATGGGGATCACCATGTTCCAATCGGTATACTGCCTGGCGGTACATTTAATGACTTTACAAAGACTTTAAATCTCCATCCAAACCCAGTAAGAGCGGTAGAGCAATTATTAACTGCAGAAGTGAAATATTATGACGTTATGCAAACGAATGAGCGATATGCACTCAACTTTGCAGGAATGGGTCTTATCGTTGAAAATTCAAATAGTGTTAATCCTGATGCTAAAAGTAAAATCGGGAAATTCAGCTATCTTTTTTCAACGATAAAAAATGTTACAAACCCAACTTTCTTTAAATATGATATCGAGATTGATGGTACAAAATATCATGGAGAATCTTCTATGATTGTTGTAGCGAACGGTGCTTTCGTCGGTGGTAATAAAATTCCTTTAATTGAACTATCACCTAACGACGGCAAGCTAAATGTATTTATCTTCAGAGAAAGTGGTTTGAAGCTATTTACTGAAATGATTGCTATGAAGTCAGAAATTAACTGGAATGAAATCAGCCAGAATATCGAACATTATTCGGGAGAAAATATTACGATCAATACAAATAAAGCGATGGATGTCGATGTGGATGGCGAAATTGATCTTGAAACACCACTTTCAATTCAAGTAATACCTAGTAAACTAAAAATACTCACGGCAACAGATCGTGTTGTTATCAATGAATAATATTTAAGGCAAGTGACTTTTGTCACCTGCCTTTTATTTTTATATTAGATTAACGCATTAATCTTCAAAGAAATACTTTTCAACATCCAGCCAGCTCTTCATTCTGTCGTATTCCTTTATACTTTGGTTATGCACAGCATCAAAGATTAGACCAGTACCTTTAAAAGCTGCCAGTTGTCTTGGGTTATCATCAATTAAATAATCTGTTCCTACAACACCTTTATTACCACAGAAAATGAAATGCTGAGGATCTAAAAATGGAAAGTGTTCGCGTAACCATTCATACTTCGCATCAAATGAAGTTGGAACATCCATCGCTGCTGTTGCAATATAAACATCAAAATGCTCATTTAATTTTTCAACGACACGAATTGCATCAGGTAAAACTTCTAAATCTCTAAAAAATGCACGATCAAGTAATAATTCATCTAGTTTATCGACATGCTCTGGATATTCAGTACGCAA
Organism: Macrococcus epidermidis; assembly: GCF_003259695.1. GTDB lineage: Bacteria > Bacillota > Bacilli > Staphylococcales > Staphylococcaceae > Macrococcoides > Macrococcoides epidermidis. The sequence goes on along the minus strand of NZ_PZJH01000001.1, from coordinate 229,934 downwards.
TTTTTTCTCATATAAATCTTCTTTCGTTAAAGACATTCCCGTACTTTCATTAAATTGAAAGATTACTTTCTTTAGCGTATCAGCTAATACTTCATCCATATCAATTGCAATTGACTTTTTCATTCTTACACCTCATTTATATTTTTAAAGAAATTTATCGCTTAATTTCTATTATAAATCAATGCATTAAAAAAGCTAAACGATACGTTTACCATATCGTTTAGCTTAGTATTATTCACCAAAGAATGCTGTTAAGGCAGCATCAATCTTTTTATTATCCTCAATTTGTCCAATGGTTACGCGAACACCAATTGGCATAGGACGAGATATGACACCATGTTGAATGAAAGTGTCAAACAACGCTTGTGGCTGATTTGTCTTAATAAAGATAAAGTTCGTCTGACTCGGCAGAAAATGTTTGCTGTATGGTTTTGCAAATAATTGCTCACGTTGTGCTTTATTTAATGCAACATATTTCTTTAAATGGGCCTGATCTTCTAAAGCAGTAATAGCAGCCAGTAAAGACAAAGTAGTAACATTAAAAGGTAGCTTTACCTTATTAAATTCACTTACGTATGCTTTCGAAGTCATTGCGTAGCCTACACGCATTGCTGCTAATCCATACGCTTTAGAAAATGTACGTAATATAATTAAATTTGGAAATTCTTTTAATAACTTGACGCCATCCGGATAATCTTTTGCATCTACAAATTCAAAGTAAGCTTCATCTAACACAACAGTAATTGATTGAGGTACTTTACTTAAGAATGTTCTTAATTCAGTTTCAGTTACATACGTTCCAGTAGGATTATTCGGATTACAGATCCATATTATATTCGTATTATCTGTTATCGCTTCCGCCATTGCATCTAGATCAAAGTAACCATCTTTTAGTGGGACTGTTTTTAAATGTGTACCTTCAATTAATGCATGTGTAGCATACTGTACAAAAGTACCTTCACTTGTTAAAACGTCGCCTTCAGGAACCAGTACTGCTCGAGATATCGACATAATGACTTCATCAAGACCTGCACCGACAAAAATCTGTTCAGCCGGTACATCATAAAATGCAGATAATTTTTCTTTTAATGCATTGGCTTCTGGATCTGGATAATAATTTAAACCTGTCAAAGACTTTGCTAACATTTCTTTTACTTTAGGCGTTGGGCCAATTGGATTTTCATTTGAAGCAAGTCTGCTAAATTCACCTTCATAACCGGTCTTACGCTTTAAAGCTTCATCAGATAATCCAGCCGAATACACTTGTAATGATTTTAATTGTGGTTTCAAAAATATCCCTACCTTCTCTAATATATAAAAGTATATTAGAATCATGATATATGAAATGACAATTTGATACAAATATTTCGATGATCTGACCTTTATTACCTAATCAGTTTTTCTTTCTTTAAATACGCACGCGCTATACTTTCCGGTGATTTATTCTGATAAGTTACAGCATAGTTCATCGTCTGCATTTCTTCATCAGTGATCTTACCGGCTAATTGATTGAGTGCCTTCACCACTTCCGGATGTTCTTTAATCGTTTCATCTTTTAATAATGGTGCCCCTTGATAAGGAGGGAATAGATGTTTATCATCTTTTAATACGACCATGCCATATTTTTTTAATTCAGCATCAGTAGAATATGCATCAATCAGATCAATTTTTCCTTGCTCGATTGCCTGATAACGAATTTTCGGTTCCATCGTTCTTACATTATCAAACTTAATCCCATATTTCTTCTGAATCCCTTTATAACCATCCAAACGATCGTTAAATTCTAAAGTAAAACCTGCACGGACTGTGGATTCTACTTTTTGTAGATCACTGATTGATTTCAATTGATATTTATCTGCATATTCTTTTTTTACAGCCAGTGCATACGTATTATTATATTGCATTGGCTTTAATAGTGACATCTGATACTTTTTATTGATACTATCATTTGCCTGTTGATATACTTCTTTTTCAGTCGTAAATTTTGCATCTTCTTTTGTAATCTCACCTAATACTGTCCCCGTAAATTCCAGGTAACCATCAATATCATCTGATTTCAAAGCGTTAAATAAGAACGTTGTCTTACCCATACCAGGTTCAATATCAACATTAACATCGGTCTTGTCTTCAATGATTAATTTATACATGTTGGTAATGATTTCTGGTTCTGTACCTAATTTCCCTGCAAATTTCATTTGATTATCCTTCTGGAAGAATAATGGCCAAATCGCGACTAATAGAAATGTTAATAACAGTAAACCTGTAACAATCATCATCTTACGATAACTTAATTTCTCCATACGTTTTAGTACAAAATCAAATAACAGCGCAAGTAAGGCTGCAGGTATTGCACCGAGCAATAATATATTCATATTATTTCTATCGATACCCAGTAAAATTAAATCTCCCAGACCACCGGCACCGATAAATGCTGCAAGTGTTGCTGTACCTATGATCAGCACCATAGCAGTTCTTATACCAGCCATAATAACAGGCATAGCAAGTGGAATTTCTACATTTTTTAACTGTCGGTATGTATTCATACCAATACCTTGTGCAGCTTCTTTTAAAGAAGGATCCACTTCTTTAATACCAGTATACGTATTACGCAGGATGGGTAGTAAGGCATAAATTACTAAGGCAATAATAGCAGGAACTCGACCAATACCGAAAAACGGTATCATTAAACCAAGCAGTGCTAATGAAGGTATTGTCTGCATGATAGCAGCAATATTAATAATTGGTTCAGCGATTTTTGTATGTCTTGTTAGCCATATACCAATCGGAATAGCGATTAAAGTTGCAATCAGTAAAGCAATAAATGATATTTGAATATGCTCAAATAATGTTTGTAGCAATTCCCATTTACGTTCTTGAAAAGTATTAATAAATGCCTTCATTATTTCGCCTCCTGACTTAATTGTTTAAATACATTGTCACGCGAAATAACACCGATTGTTTGTCCCGCTTCAGTAACAGTCAAATATTCATGCTGACTTAATAGTATAAACATTTCTTTAGCAGATGCATTGGCATCAATAGCAGCAGTAGTAACAACATTTCTATCAGATTCAATATAATTGCGTACGTATGTAACATGATTTGCATTATCACCGATAAATGATTTTACGAATTCATTGTTTGGATGATTGATAAAAGATTCTGGTGTACCAATCTGCTCAATATGTCCTTCGTTCATTAAACAAATACGATCTCCTAATTTCAATGCTTCACTAATATCATGTGTAACAAAAACGATTGTCTTATGTATTTCTGATTGCAGGCGAATTAAATCATCCTGTAACTTCTCTCTTGATAATGGATCAAGTGCGCTAAAGGGTTCATCCATCAGTATAACAGGTGGATCAGCCATTAAAGCACGGACTACACCTACACGTTGTTGTTGTCCTCCTGACAGTTCACTTGGATATCTGTTTTTAAATTCAGCAGCAGGCAAACCAACCATATCAAGCAGACGATCCGCTTGTGCATCTATCTTATCCTTAGACCATTTCTTCATCAATGGCACCTGACTAATATTTTCTTTAATCGTCATATGCGGAAATAATGCTATTTGCTGTAGCACATAACCAATATCCCAGCGCATTTGATCTAGTTGATAATCACTTATCGGTCTATCTTTAAAATAAATATATCCTTTCGATAATGGTATCAATCGATTGATCATCTTAAGCGTCGTTGTCTTGCCACTACCGGAAGGACCAATTAAAACAAAAAATTCTCCTTCAGCAATATCAAAGGAAATATTATCAACAGCAATTTTATCATTATACTGCTTTGTCACATTTTCAAAACGTATCATATGCCACCTCTTAAAAAGTTAATGTTTAACTTATAGCCTATTATATTGAATTAAAACACATATTTTTAAAAAAAGACATGACAATTGCTTGTCATGCCGAATATGTTTTGATTGCGTCAATAAATTCTGGACAGTAATGTTTTAATTTATATGATCCTACACCTTCAATAAGAATCATTTCATCTTTTGACACTGGTTTTTTCGTGGCAAATAACTGCAACGTATGATCTGAAAATATCGTAAATGGCGGCACAGATAAATCATCAGATAAACATTTACGCACATCCTTTAAAGTTTTCAGTAATATTTCATCCACTGTTTCAATCGTAGTGATTTTTACACGTTCATTATAAGATGCGTGCTTGTAATATGTCATCACCTGCTTATCTCCGGTTAATATTTCCCTAGCACTTTCGTGACAAAATAGTTTACCTTTTTGTTCAATGATATATCCATTGAATAATAACGTTTCGATAAATGACTGAATTGCATTTGTAGGATAATCTTTCAATAATCCAAATGTACTGAGCTGATGGTATCCCGGATGCGTCACTGAATCATCTTTCTCACCATGCAATACTTTAGTAATCAATAATTTATGAACCGGTTGCTTTATACGAATCATACAGCTTAATATTTTCTTTGCTTCAGTCGTCATATTATAATTTTCTATTTCATGTATACAGTTAGAACATTTCCCACATTTATTAAGATGTTCATCAGGGTTAAAATAATGAATAATGGTCGACTGTAAACATTGTTTCGTCTTTGTATATGCGATCATCTTGTTTAGCTTTTCTTTTTTTAGCTCCTGCACATTTTCATCATTGCTCGTCTCGATAAAAAACTGCTGTAATTTAATATCCTGCTCACCAAACAAGAGTAAACATTCACTATCTAATCCGTCCCGTCCCGCACGACCTGCTTCCTGATAATAACTTTCGATGTCCTGAGGTAGATTATAATGGACAACGTAACGCACATTGGATTTATCGATACCCATGCCAAAAGCATTGGTAGCAATCATGACTTTAACATCATCTTTAACAAACTTTGATTGATGTTCATCTTTCATATCTTTATTTAAACCTGCATGATAGATGACATGATCAATAGCTTCTAAATGTAGCACTTCACTTAAACTTTCGACTTGTTTTCTCGTATTGGCATATATAATGCCTGAATCTTCTTTATGTGTTCCAATGAATTCTAATAGTCGCTTTTGCTTCTGATACGTTGGGTCGATCATAAACTTTAAATTATCGCGTTTCGTACTTGTTTCAATCACATATTGGTTTTCAATATGTAATAAATTACATATATCTTCTTTGACATCCACAGTTGCTGTTGCAGTAAGCGCCATTATAGTAAACGGATGCGGTAAGCTCATTACAGCTTTGATCGATTCGCGATAGCTTGGTCTAAAGTCGTGTCCCCACTTTGAAATACAGTGTGCTTCATCAAAAGCTATCAAATTGATATTTAATTGGTACAACAAATGAATAAACTGACGTTGATTAAATCGTTCAGGTGCCACATAAAGAAACTGATAATCACCGTTGATCAAACCCGTTTCTATCTGTTTTGTTTCCTTTATTTTTTGTGTTGAATTTAAAAATGCTGCATGAATACCACTCGCATTCAAGCTATCAACCTGATCTTTCATCAAAGAAATCAAAGGACTTATCACAAGCGTTAATCCGCCTTTTAATATGCCTGGTATTTGATAACAGATTGATTTACCTCCACCTGTCGGCAAAATACCTAATGTTGCATGATTATCCAATGCATTTTGAATCAATTCGCTTTGACCAGGTCTGAACGTTTCATAACCATAGTACTCTTTTAATACTTTCTCCATGATTTACTCCATTCGCTCACTTAATTCGTCCCATTCTTCATAGTATGTTTCATATTCCTCTTCCAAAGCCTGTCTTTCATTCGTTAATTGATTGAGTTTATCATAATTTGTCGTCTCTGCTGCAATGGATTGATCGATTGCTTCTAACTTAGTTTCCAGTGTTTCAATTGCTTCAGATAGAAACTCAAAACGACGTTTATCTTTATAAGATACACGTGTTGATTGCTTAGCTTGTTCTGGCATTGCTTTCTCCTGAACAAGCGCATCCTGTTTCTTCTGCTCATCTGCTATTTGTTTAAAACTTAAATAATCGTTAAAATCTCCAAGTACTTTATCAATATGCTGATGATTAACAAACCAGTATGTATCCACTACTTTATTTAAGAAGTAACGATCATGACTAACAGTAATGACTGCACCACTAAAATTTTCTAAATAATCCTCTAAAATCGTTAATGTCTCTGTATCAAGATCATTTGTCGGCTCATCCAGTAATAAAACATTTGGTCCTTCAATCAATATACTGAGTAGATATAATCGTTTACGTTCTCCACCACTTAAACGATGAATATATGTACCATGCATACTTGAAGGAAATAAGAATCGTTCAAGTAGTTGGGTAACAGATATTTTTTCTCCAGTCGATGTCGTTGCAGCTTCTGCCTTTTCACGCAGGAAATCTATGACACGTAAATCCTGATTTAACTTAACATCTTCCTGTTTATAATAACCGAGCTTTACTGTCTGACCTGTGATCATCTCTCCGTATGTTGGCTTCATTACGTTTGCAATAATATTTAGCAATGTAGATTTTCCAGTACCGTTTTGTCCGACGATACCGATACGATCTGATGTTTGAACGATTGTGCTGAAATCTTTAAATAAGATTTTATCTTCAAACTGCATTCCGATTGATTCGAATTCAAAGACTTGTTTCCCTAAACGTTTGTGCGCAAGATTGATTTCCATCGTCTCTTTCGTTTGATGCTGTTTAACTTTATCCTCAATATTTGCGAAACGGTCAATACGTGCCTGTTGTTTTGTAGTACGTGCCTTTGCTCCTTTTCGCATCCAGTCCAGCTCTTGTTTATATAGCTGTCTCTCTTTTTGTTCCTGTTTGCTTTCAATGATTTCTAATTCTGCTTTGTGTGTGATGTAATCGTTGTAATTACCTTTATATAAATAAAGTTTTCCGTTTCTTAGTTCGACGATACGATTCGTTACTTCATTCAGGAAATAACGATCATGTGTCACAACTAATACAGACTTTTTATACTGTTTAATAAATGTAATCAACCAGTGAATCGATTCGAAATCAAGATGGTTTGTAGGTTCATCAAGCAGTAATAAATCTGGTGCTTTTAAAAGTGACTTCGCAAGTGCTACACGTTTTTTCTGACCACCAGAAAGTGAGGTAATGGGCTGAGACAAATCTTTTATACCAAGTTTCGTTAAGATTGATTCTGCTTCAGCACGATAACTGAAACCATCAAGCTGTTCTATTTGTTGTTGAATAATACTTAACTGTTCAATAAGTTGATCATTCACTTCTGTTTCCATTTGCTTGAGCAATGCATCGTACTTTTTAAATTTCTGCATAACCGGATGTGTTTCATCGATTACGTTATCTACGATCGAAAGCGACTCATTTAACACTGGTTGTTGCGCTGCGTACTCAATTGTAAAATCTTTCGGATGCGTTACTACGCCATGGTGATCTTCTATTTCTGCAATACATTTCAGAAGTGCACTTTTTCCTGTTCCATTTATACCTACAAGTGCAATTTTATCTCCAACAGATATGCTTAATGATATATCATCAAATACTGTTTTAAGACCGTATTGTTTAGTTAAATTTTCTATTTTATATGCTTCCATATTCGCTCTCCTCACATATAATACATTTCAATATCTCACAGTATGATATTCAAATTTGATATTCTGGTTTGTTTTTTTATGATATATTAATGTATTATAAACTTCAGTATTATATTATACACTTTTTTACTATAGGAGGTACACATGTTCGAATGGTTTAGTCAATTGTCTCCTGTTGCTCAGGCCGGAATAGCCGGTTTATTTACCTGGTCTATGACTGGACTTGGTGCAGCAGTTGTATTTTTATTTAAATCTGTAAATATGAAAGTATTAAACACAATGCAAGGATTTGCTGCAGGTGTGATGATCGCGGCATCATTCTGGTCACTATTAGCACCTGCAATTGAATTCAGTGAAGAAAATGGACAGATTCCCTGGATTCCTGCAGCAATCGGATTTCTATTAGGTGGTATGTTTATCAGATTACTCGATGTCATCATCCCACATATCCATCCGAAAGCTCAGCCTAGCCATATGCACGAAGGTCCGAAAACGAATTTAAAGAAGTCAACTTTATTATTCTTAGCGATTACTATGCACAATATACCTGAAGGACTTGCCCTTGGTGTTGGGTTTGGTGGTGTTGTTTCAGGCAATGAACAGATGCTCCTAGCAGCTATCGGTCTTGCTATCGGGATTGGTATACAAAACATCCCTGAAGGAAGTGCTTTATCTTTACCGATACATGGTGACGGCAAATCAAAATGGTTTTCTTTTAATATGGGGCATGGATCCGCAATCGTAGAGCCTATCTTTGCAATGATCGGTGCTGGTGCTGTACTATTAATTACACCGATGTTGCCCTATGCATTAGCATTTGCAGCTGGCGCGATGATATTCGTTGTCGTTGAGGAGTTAATTCCTGAATCACAATCTGGAGATAATACGGACCTTGCAACATTAGGTTTGATGCTAGGTTTTACAATCATGATGATATTAGATGTGTCGTTAGGATAATCATTACATAGAAAAAGACGAGGAAAATTTTCCTCGTCTTTTTGAATTTTATTTTTCTTTCCCTTTAGTACCATTGATGTACTCATATTTTGATGGGTCAACTTTTTTGAAGTCTTTATTTTTATAGAAGCGTAATAAGTCACCATTTAATAATGAATCTGACATTTCTAATTCTTTTTCTACACTTCTTTTAATTTCAACTGCTTGTTGCTTTTTAGCTACATCTTCAATCGGTAAGTTCGTTTTATTATCATAATAAACGCCATTGATAGATTTAACTTCTGGACTAATAAAGTCACCATTTCTAAACACGACAGTATCTTTATGCGCTTTAGAAAGTAAGTCTGTACCAAACATAACGTATGGTTTAGCATCAATTCCTAATAAGTGTAATAGCGTTGGTGCGACGTCGACTTGTCCAGCATAAGTATGATCAACTCTTCCTTCTATGCCTGGTACTTTCATAAATAATCCAGTACGTTGTAAATCCATAAATTTAGTAGGCGTAATCTCTTCACCTAATAATTTTTCCATCGCTTTGTTATGATTTTCAGAAATACCGTAATGGTCACCGTAAATAATGATTACAGAATCATCATACAGACCTTCTTTCTTCAAATCATTGATAAAATCATGTACAGCTTCATCTAAATAACGTGCTGTCTGAACATATCCATCAACCGTTGGATTACCTGTATTCGGTGAATCAATTGTTGCTTCTGTTTCATCGATAGTAAATGGATAATGATTTGTTAAAGTAATTAAGTGTGAATAGAATGGTGCTTTCTCTTCTTTTAGGAATGGAATAGATTCATCGAAGAATTCTTTATCTTTTAATCCTAAATTTTCTAAGTTCTTTTCTGACATATCATAATAAGAAGCATCATAGAATTTATCTACACCGAAATGCTTATAAATTTGATCGCGGTTCCAGAATGTTTTGTAGTCTCCGTGCATCACTGAAGTTGAATATCCTTGTTGTTGATGCATGATTGCTGGTAATGACTGATATGTGTTATCGCCTTTTAAGCTGAAGGCTGAACCTTGAGGTAAACCATATATACTGTTATCCATCGTAAGTTCTGAGTCACTCGTCTTACCTTGTCCAGTTTGATGGAAGAAATTATCATAATAGATAAAATCCTTTTGTCCACTTGCGAGTGAATTTAAGAAAGGTGTTACTTCTTCACCATTGACTTTGTAATTGATTAAGAAAGTCTGGAAACTTTCTAAATGAATTTTAATGACATTTTTCTCTTTAGCAATCCCAAATGTTGCGCCATTTGGTGCAGCATATTTTGTCTTTGTATAAGATTGTACTTTTGCTAAGTCATCTGAACTTGCTAATGCTTTTTGCTGGTTATTTTGAATCGTCTTTACCCCGTCATATACCGTAAAATTAAACGGTCCTAAATATTTCACTAAATATTTATGATCAAATGTTCTTGTTAAAAGCTCTGGTCTGTCTGTTTCAGCAAATGCTAAGTTTAAGAAAAATAATGAAATTGAAACTCCCATTAATACAGGGACATATTTTTTCTTAAATGATTTAGTTGATAACTTCTCTTTTCTAAACAATAAAATAAACAGAAAAGCAAAAGTATCAATAAAGTATACAAAATCATACCACTCAAACGAACTCCATAAAGCCCCGCTCATTGATTCAACATTACTTACTTGATTTAATGTACTGAAAGTAATGAAATCCGAGAAAAATCTAAAGTAAACGACATTAGCATACAATAAGAATGTCAGTAAGAAACCACCAATAAACACAAACCAATAAGATTTTCTACCTTTAAAAAATAGAAAAACACTTAAGATTAACGCTACTAAACTATAAGGGTTCATGAGTAATATTAAATTTTGAACGAGTCCTTTAACACCTAGTGACAAATCAATATAATATGCAAAATATGTTTTTAGTGAGACAGCAAGTACTGTCAACAAAAAAAACATAAATATCGATATTTTCTTTTCTTTCATACGTTTTCCTCCATTAAACAAACATTTCTTTCGTGATGCTATTTATAATATTAATCATAACTTAGTTACATTTACACTTTATTATATATTGTAACATAAACGTAATGTTTTTTCTGTGTACAATATATTAATTTATACCGTTTCCACAAAATTTTCAAGTGTTTTTACTTCATAAGTATCTTTTTCGTGTAAAAAGTGACCGAATTGTGACAAACTTGTCTATACATTCAATTCCTTTTGATGGAGAAACTCAATTTGTGCTAATACCGTCTTTAGCCAGTTTTCATAACTCTTTTGTTGTCGTTCTAATTCACTTTTGGAAACCCATTTAAAGTACAATTTTGACCCAGGTTTCTTTTGGGAAAGTTTTGGTAAATGATACGGTGCAATATTAGCGATATATGAGAAATCATTGTCCTGATGCATACTCTTTAATACAATAACAAGATCCCCGTCCTGTGTGAGCTGTAAAGCGCCACTTTGTTTTATACGGATATCTGTGGTGCATGCTGGACAATTTATCATATTCCCTTCAAGAATAAAGCCGGTTCTATCAAACCGATTCGTTACGATATAAATATCTTCCTGTAATGCTTGTTTCGTTTCACCTGATAATTCATTCTCACTTACTGACTCCAGATGAAAAACATCTGAATAATAAATGCGTGCCAGTGAATAAGCATCAATACCCCATGTCGTTTCTTTTCGTTTCGCTATATTTTCGAACAATTTTTTCTGAAATGGTGTGTAACTACGCGCCAATTCAAAACGAGCACCTGCTTGAATAATATAATCTTCTGTATCTTTTAAACGACAACTATCGATTTGCAGACCACCGGCAATTGCCATATAAACACGTGTACCTTTTTTAGGTTGACCAAAATAAAGCGTTTCTCCTCTTTCCATAAGATGCACTTTCATTGGCATAATACGTCTTTCATCAGTATAAGCGTAAAACTCAGCTCCCATTAAAGCGATTAACGTCGGTTCACGAAAGTGTATGGTCGGCGCCTGGAAAGTCATTTCAATCGTTGGTGTATTAACCGGATTACCTACTAATGCATTTCCTAATATATGAGATAATGCATCACATGGGCCATCTAAAGATAATGAAGCATTTTCTTTAGTTTCTAACTGTTGAAAAGTTGTATAAATACCTGCTGTTTGAAATATGATAGACATCGTTATATTTCCCTTCTCATTTAATTTACAATATTAATATAACCTTTACATCGGCCAAAAGTCGTAAAAAAATTCTACCGCTTATGATCGGTAGAATATATTGGTGATATCAATCAATATGGTTCTAAAACAAAAAGCGATAAACGTAACAATTATTATAGATGCGATCATCGTCACATATAACATCACCAGAGCATTATTCGTCTTATCATCTTTAAAAAGTTTGATGATATATCGATTCATTATATAGACTAATAGCGATAAACCTGCTAGTAGAAATAAAATCATGAGGAAATTCATCATTCGCTTCACCTATTTTCGGATTTTACACTTTAATAGCATTTATTATAACGCTTTTGAGTGTATTAATAAACCAGGAATATATTATTTTAATTGTAATGTTACCTGAACCCATTCTCTTAAACTATTAATCATATATAATTTAACTTCTCCAGCGCGATACTTTTCAATAAACGTCGCTACTTCAATTTGCGCTTCTTTCACTTCACCACGATCCAGTAGCGCACTTCTCATACATCCATTCAGTATGTAGTCATGCTTTGGGGTATAGTACACCCCTTTACTTTCGATAACCGCATTGCCAATATTAAACTCAAGTAGATATGTATCATCATGAAATAATGTTAAGCCCTCAGATGCATATTGACTACGCACTGACGTTTTATTTTGATGGAACGCTTTTTTATTAAAATGCATCAAACGTAATGCTGCTTTATGATTAAATGTGCCAATGGACTTAATTGATGAAGAAATATTACCATTACAATCAACTGTGATTCGCAACATGAAAGGTTCAACTTCTTTTATATCATGAAAGGTTGAATCAAAGAGACTATCTAGTTCATTTTCATCATAATCAATCTTAAAATGATTCAATGCTTTCATCATTCGAGCTTTATGATACGCTTTTCTTTTAATTTCTCCACGTTCAACACGCATCGTTTCAATAAGATGGAAATCATCTGGTAAAGTTACGCTTGTATCACGGATATAATCTAGTATTTTGGACTTAGCTACCATTTCGTCATACTCAAGTTCAGAATTCGAATCAATTGTGATTCCTCCACCGACGCCATATGTCACTACTTCCTCATTATGCTTATATTCAAGCGTTCTAATCGGTACGTTAAAGATTGCAACTTCATTTGGTACGATTAAACCTATTGTGCCGCAATATACTGAACGTTCTGTGTCTTCAAGACGATTGATGATGTTCATCGTTGACTGTTTCGGTGCTCCTGTGATCGAACCACACGGAAACAATGCTTTCATGATATCATATAAACCTTTGTCTTCTAATGTAGCAGTGATTGTTGAAGTCATTTGGTAGACCGATTTAAATCGCTCAATCGTAAAGAGATGTGGTACCTTTACACTACCTTTCTTTGCGATTTTACTCAAATCATTGCGTAATAAGTCGACAATCATCACATTTTCAGCTCTATCTTTGACTGAGTCTTTTAAAAACTGAAAGTTTTGTGTGTCTTTCACTGGATTGCTGTCCGTTGGCATCGTACCCTTCATCGGTTTCGTCAGAACCTCTTTTGTGCTGAAATCATACTGAAAGAAAAGTTCTGGCGAGATACTGACGATTGTTTGTGTGTCATCTTCAATATATGCAGTATAATCACCATGCTGCTTTGAGAGCTTTTCATAAACGTGATAAAGATTGCGTTCATTATTCTTCGCCAGCAGTCTTGTCGTGTAATTCACCTGATACGTATTGCCTAATCTGATTTCCTGCTGAATAGCTTCAATCTGTTTTATGATATGTGCTTTATCATTCATAAATTGAAAATCAAGAGTTATATTTGGTGCCTCTTCATTGAAAGACTTATTTATCAAACTCTCACGATTGAAATAATAAAATTTTATTAACTGGTCGCTATCTTTTGTACTAAGCAAAGGATCGAACAATCTACTCGCTTCATATTTCATCACTGTAAGCACAATATATCCACTTGTTTCCGCTTCACGCAGTGCTGCTTCAACTTTATCTGCATCGTTAACAACAACAATCTTAAATGGTTGTTCGAACTTAAAATGATAGTTCCTATTTTTTTCAGCAATATATTTAAAGTTAATTTCAGCTTTCATATATATCTCCTTTAATGAATGATGCTAACATCTTTAATCCATCAGTTGTAAGAATCGATTCCGGATGAAACTGAATGCCGTAAATCGCTAACGCTTCATGACGAATACCCATAATAATGTTATCTTCTGTCCAGGCAGTCTTTTTAAGTGGTAATTCTACTTCTCCATTTTGCCCTAACGAGTGATATCTAGCTACTTTTGTAGGTGAAGCAATGTCTTTAAAAATCATATTACCATCATGAAAGATATCTACCTGATGACCGTGTACCGGTCTTAACTGCTTTATTACATTATTATAATGCATCATAATAACCTGAAACCCTAAACAGACACCAAGTATCGGTATTGTTCCACCAAATTTATCTAAAATGTCATGTGCCAATTTCGCTTCTCTAGGATGACCTGGTCCTGGCGATAAAATAATATGCGATGGATTTATTTTTCTTATATCTTCTATAGTGATTTCATCTATTGTCTTTGTCACGACATTTTCATCTAACTGCTCTATGTAATGCACAATATTATATGTAAACGAATCGTGATGATCAATCATAAGTATCATTTAAATGCCTCATTTATTTTTTTAATGGAAAACGCTTTTATTGATTTAATGATTTTATTATAGCTTTAATATGTTATAATGAGAAACGAAATTTAATAAGAGGTTCCTAGCACATACCCTCTATAAAAAACTAGTTTGACATCTTGCTAGGGGAAGGTGTCTTTTTTTATTGAAAAGAGGAATTATAATGGAAAAACAATTAAACAACAACAAAGCACTTGTCGTATTCAGTGGTGGACAAGATAGTACAACTTGTCTATTCTGGGCGATGGAAAGATATAGTGATGTTGAAGTTGTGACATTTAATTATGGTCAACGACATGCTCTAGAAATTGATATCGCCAAACAAGTTGCAAATGAGCAAGGCATAAAACATCATATTTTAGATCTGTCATTGTTATCGCAGCTCTCACCTAATGCATTAACACATCATAATGTTGCAATCACTCATGATAATAATGTTCCGAATACGTTTGTGCCGGCACGTAATTTATTATTTATGAGCTTTGCTGCAGCACTTGCTTATCAAATAGAAGCAAAACACATTATTACAGGTGTATGCGAAACAGACTTCTCAGGATATCCTGACTGTCGGGATAACTTTATAAAGTCATTAAATGTAACGATAAATTTATCGATGGATGTTAACTTTGAAATTCACACACCTTTAATGTGGCTCGACAAGAAAGAAACATGGGCACTCGCTGATGCACTCGGTAAACTAGATTACGTTAGAAATAAAACGCTCACTTGTTATGAAGGGATACCTGCAGACGGTTGTGGAGAATGTCCAAGCTGTAAACTTCGTAACAAAGGTCTCAATGATTATTTAAATGAAAAGGAAGTTTTATCATGATGCAACAGATATATCCTCAAGTTAATCATAACTATGCGTTTGAATTAAATAAAGATATGAACTTTTCAGCAGCGCATTATATTCCTGACGAACGCGCTGGTGTATGTAGCAGAACGCATGGACATACGTACTTTGTCAATGTGACAATCGCTTGCAATCACTTAGATGAAATGGGTTTCTTAGTGAATTTCAGAGATATTAAATCCATTATTAATGATACATTTGATCATACTCTAATCAATGATTTACCCGAGTTAAAAGATAAAATGCCATCAACAGAACTTGTCGCGAAAACCATCTTCGATATGATTGACAATCATTTAAATACACTGCCACATGCACCAAAAGTGTTACAAGTCTTCTTACGCGAAACACCAACAAGCTATGTTATTTATAGAGGTGTACGATGAAAATACCAGTACTCGAAATATTTGGCCCTACAATACAAGGTGAAGGTGCTGTTATCGGCCGTAAAACAATGTTTGTTAGAACAGCTGGCTGTGACTTTAAATGTGATTGGTGTGATTCAAAATTTACATGGGATGGTAGCGCAAAAGATGACATTGAAATGCTTACAGCAGATATTATCTTTGAACGCCTGCAGCAACTCGCACCGAATAACTTTAATCACGTAACGATTTCCGGTGGTAATCCTGCATTAATTAAAAATATTGCTGCACTCGTCGAATTATTACACGCACATAATATAGAAGTCGCACTTGAAACACAAGGGAGTAAGTTTCAGCCATGGATGACTGAGATTGATCAATTGACACTAAGTCCAAAACCGCCAAGTTCAAAGATGCAACAGGATATCAATCAACTCGATTTTGTCATCAATCAATTAGAATATAATAAAGTCTCGTTAAAAATAGTAATTTTTAATGATGATGACTATAAGTTTGCACAGATGATTCATCATCGTTATCCGAATATAAAATTTTACTTGCAGGTTGGTAATCCATATTTAGATGAAACTGTTAATGACCACACAGAAAAATTACTCGCTAGATATGAAGCATTGATTGACAAAGTGATGCAGGATAATACGATGAATGATTGCTATGTTTTACCTCAACTACATACATTATTATGGAGTAATAAAAAAGGCGTTTAATCTATGCATTAAACGCCTTACTTGTTATAATTCTTTTATGTGGCTAAAAAAGGAGGTAGAAATGATGGAAAAAGTAATATTACTCAATATTTTCATTACATGCACCTTATTTCTATACTTCTATAAAAAAGAATTAAAACCTTCCTATATACCACTCATATTTAGCAGTTTGCTTGTTACGCTCATCAACTATCCTGTGATAGGAACAAGTAACTTTATATCAAAGACAGTTGTATTATTTGTAATGGTGACAAGCATCGTTCATATTTATTTAAGATATTATCATTATGAACATTATCATATTTATATTCATAATCGTTTCATACATTTGATATTTGCGATAATATTTAATATATCTATACCATTTATCTTGATAACATCACCACAATCTATCTATCAATCTAGTGCATATTTAAGTGTGTCAGTTTTTATACTTGGATTGATTCTATATCAGCTTTCAGAAATTGATCGCCCTGTACGTTGGTTCCAAATCGAACGCATCAATACATATCGCTACATTAAACACCCGAAGCAACTAGGTGAAATATTTTTTGTAATAAGTTATTGCTTACTCACGCTATTTCTACCATATAGTTTCTTCTATGTCATTATCGGAATAACATACATATTCTATATAAAGAAAAACCACCTATTCAAGGAAACCTAAATAAATTGCATATAAATGTTTATACAATTTTCGTACGGGTATTAACTACTATAAGCAAAAGCTTATTATGTTTTTATTCTATACTTAAATTATTAGGAGGTTTATCATATGGGCTTAATTATTATGTTAATTGTCGGTGGACTTGTAGGTTGGGTTGCCGGAATGATTATGGGAACTGATATCCCAGGCGGAAAAATTGGTAACATTATCGCAGGTTTACTTGGCGCATCTATAGGTGGCTATTTAATCCCAGGATTCGGACCTGAATGGGGTGGCGTTCATATTATTCCAGCATTAGTTGGTACAATATTATTAATCGCTATCGTGTCTATCGTTTTACAAATGATGCACAAACGTCGTTAATAAAAAAGCCCATTTGGGCTTTTTTTATGCATTAATTTAAATATTGTGTGATAAAAATTCCAACAAAGACTGTTATAAATACGGCATTCGCAATTTCTGCAATCCCAATCTTCATTGGTTTCATCTGTTTACCATAAAATAAGACTGCTCTTATTAAACTTGGAATAAATGCGACACCTATCAATGGATGTACAATAAATGCGAGTAACAGCCCTATTAAGTGATAACTAAATGAAATATATTTATATTTAATATTTTTCTTCTCACGAATCATCGTCTTCACATAAAATGTTGTTCCTACAAAATAAAGAAAACTAATCAAAAAGATATAACTCATCTTTGTATCAAATTGACCTTCTCCGATAAAGTATGATAGTAATCCCGCAATCGAAAAAATTGTAATTGCACTAAAGTCATTAAGTAGATGACGTTCATTACGTTTAGAGGCAAAATATAAGTTAATCGCTCCAAACGGAAGCATTGCAGCGAAAAATAATAATATACGGTAATCATATAATACAACAGGAATAAGCAACACAATAGCAATCGTTAAAAATAATAGACTTCCTTTAATATAGGCAAAATTTTTCTTACGCTGTTTGACATAAAATAATACATTATCGATAAAGAAGAAGATCATAAACCAGGCAGCAAAAAATAATAATTGATACACATTAAATTGACTTGCAAACATTCCGAACAATACCGGCATAATAATCATTGCCCATGCACCGTGTTGATTTGGCTTTTTAAATTTCATCATTATCACCTCAACACCTATTGTACTAAAAGGTGTATATAAAATACCTCTTTAAATATATCAATTTAATGACGATATTAAAGAGGTATGAAAAATATGAATAAACATTAGCAATTATTTCAAATCTCCCATATTCACTACATCAGGATCTTTAAACTGTCTTTCATTCTTGTTTAGTGTATCAATTGCTTGTATATCCGCTTCATTTAATTCGAAATCAAAAATATCATAATTCTCTGCTATTCTTTCAGGATTGCTGGATTTAGGAATAACGATACGACCACTATCAATATGCCAGCGTAAAATAATTTGAGGCACAGTTTTGTTATATTGCTCTGCGATACTTTGTAACACTTCGTTATTAAACATATCGCCACCTCGCATTAACGGACTCCATGCTGTCACTAAAATATCCTGCGCCTCACAATACGCTTGTAAATCTTTCTGATTAAATATCGGATGATATTCGATTTGATTGACTACAGGTTTAACTTTAGCTACTGCTAGTAATTTTTCCAGGTGATGTTGTTTAAAGTTCGCAACCCCTAAAGATTTTATCTTACCTTCAGCGTATAACGCTTCCATCGCCTGATAACTTTCGATAAATAGATCATTATCCGGACATGGCCAATGTATTAAATATAAATCGATATAATCAAGTCCTAACTTCTCTAAAGAATCATTGAACGCTTGCTTAGTATTCTCATAGCCTTGATCATCATTCCAGAGTTTCGTTGTCACAAATAAAGATTCACGCGGTACACCACTATTTTTCAATGCTTTACCAAGAGACGCTTCATTAAAATAAAAGTGTGCTGTATCAAATGCTCGGTACCCTGCTTTGATTGCAGCGTCAACTGCATCCTGCATCTCTTCATCCGTTATTTTGTATACACCTAGCCCTAACATTGGCATTTCAATACCATTGTTTAATGTCACTGTCTTTGTCATATGATTCACTCCTTTACTTAATAGTACGACTAACATATTATTTATTCAAAAGTTATGTGTTTATATAAGCGAAGAAATCAATTGTTTTGTATAATGAAAGTGAAATAATATATTGGAGGCGACTATTGTGAATAACCACGAAATTGATTACAAGATTTACGGCGATGATATGCAATATGTAGAAATCGAATTAGATCCGAACGAAACTGTCGTTTCAGAAGCTGGATCAATGATGATGATTAATCCATCGATTGAAATGCAAACTATCTTTGGTGATGGTTCTTCATCAGGTGGCAGTGGATTTATGGATAAATTATTTGCAGCAGGTAAACGAACGTTAACTGGTGAAAGTTTGTTTATGACAACATTTACGAACCGTGGACACGGCAAAGAACATGTATATTTTGCAGCGCCATATCCAGGTAAAATCATTCCTATAGATTTATCTGAAGTTGATGGGGAATTTATTTGTCAAAAAGATGCGTTCTTAGCAGCAGCTCAAGGTGTAAGCGTTGGTATTGCGTTCCAAAAACGATTAGGTGCAGGCTTCTTCGGTGGTGAAGGTTTTATTATGCAACGTTTGCAAGGTGACGGTATGGCGTTTATTCATGCAGGTGGTGCAATCATGCGTAAGAATTTACAACCCGGTGAAGTATTACTTGTCGATACAGGATGTCTTGTAGGTATGTCTAAAGATGTTGATTATGATATTCAAACCGTGCCAGGACTTAAAACAAAATTGTTTGGTGGCGAAGGTATCTTCTTAGCAAGGCTACAAGGTCCAGGCACTGTATACATTCAATCTCTACCATTCTCTAGATTTGCATCAAGAATCTTTGCTGCAGCACCAGTGACAGGTAAACAAACAGGCGAAAGCGGTATCGGTGGATTATTCGATATGTTTAGTGATTAATTGATTAATTATAATATTTGAAAAAGCATCCCTTGGTTGAGGGATGCTTTTTTAGGTGATGAAACTCATGTTATTTATTATTTGATTGAATGAGATGGTATTAAACTGCCTTCTTCTACAACACTCTTACCTATCGCTTCGGTGTATATCCTAACATATCAAAGAGTTCATTTTTCTCACTATCCGTTAAATCTTTCCACTGCCCTAACTTCAAGTCATCAACTAGTATATTCATCACACGTAGTCGACGTAACTGCTTTACTTCATATCCTAACGCTTCACACATACGTCGAATTTGTCTGTTAAGTCCTTGCGTGAGTATAATTTTAAAGGTCTTCGCATTCACTTTTGTAACGACAGCAGGTAAAGTTACTGTATCTAAAATTTCAACACCTTCAGACATTTGCTTGATAAAGTCCGCTGTTATCGGCTTATCTACTGTCACAATATATTCTTTCTCATGTTTGCCTTCTTTACGCAGAATTTCATTAACAATATCTCCGTCATTCGTCAGTAATATTAAACCTTCACTATCCTTATCTAAACGCCCAATATGAAATATACGTTCAGCGTGTCCAACGAAATCCACAATATTGCCTTTTATATGACGTTCTGTTGTAGATGTAATACCTCGTGGTTTATTGAGTTTAATATAGACATAGCCTTTATCAGTGTTTAAAGTCACTACTTTATTATCCACTTCAACAACATCACTTTCTGAAACTTTGCTACCAAGTTCTGCTTTCACACCGTTTATCTTAATGCGTCCCGCTTCTATCCATTTATCCGCACCACGTCTCGAACAAACCCCTGCTTCAGATAAAAATTTATTGATTCTCATCATAAATGCCTCCAAAAAAAGAAAGAGCATCTCAGCTCTTATCTTTAATAGTATTTTGAACGTACAAAATAGTGATCATATATAAATGTACCAAAAGGTATAAACGCCACGATGAAACCTGCAAGGGGCCATTTCCAGTCCCATTTCACCTTTATCGTCATCAACACTAAAGTCACAATATAGATCGTAAATAAAAATCCATGAATTGATCCTACTACTGTCACTACTTCAGGTTTACCAGCCATATATTTTAATGGCATTGCGATCCCCATTAACAATAGCAGTGACCCACCTTCTAAAAATCCAAAAAATCGAAATACACTTTTTAATGTTTGATTATTCATCTATAACGTCCTCATCTTCTTCTGTTACTGAACGAGATGCATTAAATTCTTTGTGCAATGCAACAGATTTAATCTGGTGGTTTTCAGCATCCAATACAACCCATTTATCATATTTAGTATCAACATAATCATCTTTATCGATATCTGGATTTTGAGCTTGCATCCACCCACCAATGGTATCTATATCTTCCGAATCTTCAAAAACGATGCCAAATTTCTCTTCGATATCATCCAATAATACACGACCATTTATCTGGTATGTGTTATCACCTGTTTTGATAATATCATTAACTTCATCTTCATCGAATTCATCTCGAATTTCACCAACGATTTCTTCTAAAATATCTTCCATCGTTAAAATACCAGCTGTTCCACCATATTCATCAATAACTAATGCGATATGTACACGCTCGCGTTGCATCTTAATCAGTGCATCACTAATACGCGTTACTTCATGAATCAATGGCAGGTCATGAATATGATCTTTAATACGTACAGGATCCCCTGAAGCATATTTCGTTAAAAATTCTTTTACGTTAATAAACCCGATAATATGGTCTTTATCACCATCTTCTGAAATTGGATAACGTGTAAATTGATGTTCATTAATAACTTCTAATAATTCATCAATATTAAATGGTTGTGTTAACGTAATCATTTGTGTACGTGGTACCATAATATCTTTTGCTAAACGTTCATCAAAGCTGAAGATATTTTGCATATATGCCAGTTCAGTATGATTAATTTCACCGCTTTGATAACTTTGCGTCATAATAATTTTAAGCTCTTCTTCACTCATCGCCTGTTCATGGTCAGCAGGTTGTACACCAAATATTCTTAAAATTAAACGTGCCGTACCATTCATTGAATAAATTAATGGTTTCATAATAATCCCGAAGAAATATAAAGGTCTGGCAAATGCTAAAGTCATCTTTTCTGCATATTGAATCGCTAATGACTTCGGAGCTAATTCACCTATAACGACATGTATAAACGTAACGATAAAGAAACTTAAAAATACAGTAAGCGGCTTACTCATATCAGTTGGGATGTGTAACAAATGAAGCACCGGGTGAATTAAAGATTCGAATGTCGATTCTCCAATCCAACCTAAACCTAATGCTGTTACTGTAATCCCTAATTGACATGCAGATAAATAGTAATCTAAATGATGGACCATATGCTGTACAATTTTAGCAGCACTATTCCCTTCACTAACAAGTTGATCTATACGTGACGTTCGAACCTTTACTAAACTAAATTCTGATCCAACGAATAAAGCAGTAAGCAATATTAATAAAGCAAATAATAATAAACTTGATATGGTATGTATGTCCAATTAATTCCCTATGACTAGGGATTCACCTCCGGTTTTTGTTTAGTGACTACTGAAGTCACAAATGTTTGTTTGATATTTTTTAAAAGATTAAATGGAATGAAGTTAGTATCATGTAAATTTATGGCCTTCCCAATGGTAGTCACCTCCTGAGATAAAATTGAAAGACTAGGGTTATTTTAACACAAAAATACTCCTTTGTGTGAGAAAGGAGTATTACAATCCTTACGAATATGTAGCGATAAATTTTTGACTTAATGTATTAAAAGCTTCTGGCTGATCTATATTGCAAACATGCCCAGAATCTTTAATAATTTCTAAACCGAAGTTGGAATAATTATCAACTACTTTTTGTACAGGTGGAATAAATAAATAATCTTCGTCACCCATTAAAAAAAGTGTTGGAATCCTTTTTGTTGAAACTTGTAAATGACTTAAATATGGATTGATCAGTCGCGTTAAACTGAACCATTTCACAAATTGTTTCTGACTCATTTTCTTAGCTTCATTGATAAAAGCAAGACGAGATTCCTCATGCTCTTTACGAGGCATAATAATATAAGCAAAAAGTTTATATAATAACATATACGGAATAAAATTCTTTGAAATACGACCAACCATTAACAAAAACTTTGTGCGAATATCCAGACTGATAATCGCACCACCTAATACAAGAGAACGTACTCTATCCGGATATTCATCAGCAATCGTCTGAGCAACGATTGTCCCTAAACTCAAACTAATGATATGCGTACTTTTAATATTTAATTCATCAAGTACTTCAATTACCTCTGCAGCAAGTGTCTTAAACGAATCTGTCTTCTTCCATACAACTTCTGTCGACTTACCATGTCCTCTTAAATCGACAAGTAAGATATTGTAATCTTTACGAAAATATCTGATTTGTTTAAACCAAATGGTAGAGCTCCCACCAGCCCCATGGATAAAAGTAATCCAAGGGGCATTTTCATCTTTTATATACGTTTTATGATATAACATATTGATCATCCGTTCTCTAATTATGTAGCTTTAATTATTAATATTAAATTATACCCTATTATCATTATATTATACCACGGTTCTATATATTTTTTTGTGAACGTTTTCAATATTTCTCAGGAAATATCGTAAAATTTTATAAATCAAAAGAACACTTGAGTTATATTCAAGTGTTCTTTTGATGATTAAAATACTTTTATGGATTATGCTAATTCTACTTCTTCTTCTAATTCCGCTTCTGTTGGTTTCTTTTTAAGCAAGCCATAAATCACTGCTGACACAACAACACCAATGAATAATGCTAATAAGAACATTGGCCAATGACCTTTATCTAATCCAACTACGAAGATACCACCATGTGGTGCTGGTACACGACATCCAAATGCCATAGCGAGTGCGCCTGCTGTTGCACTACCAGCAATCATTGATGGAATAACACGCGCAGGATCAGCTGCTGCGAAAGGAATTGCACCTTCAGTAATAAATGATAATCCCATAACGATATTTGATAATAATGAACCTTTTTGAGTTTTTGTAAATTTATTTTTGAACATAATCATTGATAATGCGATAGCTAGTGGTGGTACCATACCACCAATCATAGCTGCAGTAATCGGCGCATAGTTACCTGCTTCAATTGCTGCAAATCCAAATGCGTATGATGCTTTGTTAAATGGACCACCCATATCGATGGCCATCATACCACCTAATACTAAACCTAGAATTACAATGTTTGTGCCGTTCATGCTGTTTAATGTATCTGCCATTAATTTATTTAACCAGCTTGCTGGTGGATTAACAACGTAGTACATTAATAACCCAGTACTTGCTACCCCTAATAACGGGAATAATAGTGTTGGTTTTAAACCATCTAATGATTGAGGCATACCACTTAATAATTTTTTAATACCTTCAACTAAATAACCTGCTAAGAAACCTGCAATTAAACCTCCTAAGAATCCTGAACCACCACTTACCGCTAACATACCACCAACCATACCTGGCGCTAAACCAGGACGGTCCGCAATACTCATAGCGATGAAACCTGCTAAGATGGGTACCATTAATGCGAATGCTGATTTGTTACCAACAGTCCATAACGCTTCAGCAAATGGATGATAATCTGATTTAGTAGGATCAAATGATGTAATACCAAACATGAAAGCAATCGCCATTAAAATACCACCCGCTACAACAAACGGTAACATATTTGATACACCTGACATTAAGTGTTTATAGAATCCTTTTTTCTCTTTGCTGCCTGAAGATTTCGCTTGTCCGCCTTTTGCTTCAAATAATGGACGTGTGTCATCCTGAGCCATATTGATTAACTCCTCAGGTCGTTTAATACCATCTGCTACAGGTACCATGACAACGTTCTTACCATGGAAACGATTTGTTTCAACGTTAACGTCTGCTGCTACAATGATTCCTTTAGCACGTGCTATTTCTTCATCAGTCAGACGGTTCTTAATCCCACCAGAACCATTCGTCTCAACTTTAATCGGTACGCCCATTTTCTTCGCCTGGTTTTTAAGTGCATCTGCTGCCATATACGTATGCGCAATTCCTGTTGGACATGCTGTAACTGCTAATACTAAATTGTCATTTGTAGCATTGCCAGTTGGTGCTAACACTACTTCTTCTTTTGTTTCTACTTCATCATTTTGTTCAATAATTTCTAATACTTCTTCTGCTGTTGCTGCATGTAATAATTGCGCGCGTACTTCTTCATTCATCAATATGCCTGATAACTTAGCTAATGCATCTAAATGTGTTTGTGCTCCACCGGCTGGCGCTGCAATCATAAAGAATAATGTTGCGGGTTGTCCATCAAGTGATTCATAATCAACACCTTCAATCGATTTACCGAAACCAATCGCAGGTTTAGCCACTGCATCCGTCTTAGCATGGGGAATTGCTACACCTTCTCCGACACCTGTTGTACTTTGAGCTTCACGTGCATGTATTGCTTCTTTATAGGCTTGTTTATCGTTTAATACACCAGCATTATAAAGTGTCTCAACTAATTCATCGATAACACCATCTTTAGTTGTAGCTGTAAGATCCATTGCAATCGTAGATTCTTTTAATAAATCTGTTATTCTCATGTTTACACCCCTATTTTCCTTCAATTTTTGTAATTGTAACTTTATTTATTATTGCAGCGATTTGCTCGCTTGTTGCCAAATCTTCTGTAAATGCAGTTGCAGTGCCGCATGATACTGCCTGTCTGAAACTTTCTTCTATTGACTTATTTTGTGCAAATCCAGCAACCATCCCAGCCACTGTTGAGTCTCCTGATCCTACTGTGTTAATGACCTTACCGTTAGGCACTGTAGCTTTATAACAAGCATCAGCTGTAACAAGTATGGCACCTTCTCCACCAAGAGATACAAGAACATGTTTTGCACCTTGTTCCATCAATAACCGTGCTGCCTGAATCGTATCATGATCATCCTTTATAGTAAGATTAAACATTTCTTCTAACTCTACTTTATTAGGTTTTACGAACTCTGGATGATACGGTAAAGTTTGAGTAAGCAATGATTTCTCTGCATCTACGACAAATGGAATGTGTTTCTCAGCACAAATTTGAGCAATCGTTGCATAAATATCATCTGGCATCGACTTTGGTACAGATCCTGCAATGATGACATAGTCTTCTGTCGTGAGTACTTTTATCTGATTCAGTAATGCTTCAAGGTTCGTTGCATTGACATCTGGCCCTGCAGCATTAATTTCTGTTTCAGTATCACCTTTTAACTTAACGTTAATGCGTGTATCCTCTTCAACAAGAATGAAGTCTGTGTGAATGTATGCAGATTCAAGTTCATTCTTAATAAATGCGCCAGGGAATCCTCCGATATACCCGAGTGCAGTGGATGGTTGATCTAATGCTTTTAATACACGAGATACGTTGATTCCTTTTCCTCCAGCGAACTTATGGGTCCTTGTTGCACGATTTAAACCACCTAAATCAAAATCTTGTGTAAACATGACATAATCAATCGATGGGTTTAATGTTATTGTATAAATCATATGTGCTCCTTTATATTAAGTATTTTTCATAGGGCTTAGTCTTCTCATTTTGCGCATTCGTAATAATAATGGTCTTTCCTTTTTCCAGATCACAAATTTTAGCAAATGTATATTCATCAAATTTTGAATCATCTATGAGAAAAAAAGATTTCTGTGCAATTTTCACAGCAAGTTGCTTTATATACGCTTCTTCAATATCCGGTGTAGATAATCCATGTTGAATGTGGATACCGTTTGCGCCCATAAAAGCTTTATCAAATCTGAATTGCTTTAAATTTTCAATTGCCTGAACACCGATAGATGCATATGTATCTTTTTTAATAAATCCACCAATCATATAAACTTCTATCCCTTTATCAACAAGCTGCGGAACGTGTGTTGCACCATTCGTAACAACGGTAATGTGTTGCTGTGATAAATACGGAATCATCGCTAATGTTGAACTACCAGCATCTAAATAGATACAATCATGATCTTTGACTTGTAAAGCAGCAATTTTTGCAATTTCATTTTTTTCTTCTACTTTGGTCGTCGATTTGACTGAAAACGCAATATCTCTATGTTTTTCAGTAAGTTTCTTCGCACCACCATGGACACGAATAAGTTTGCCTTCATTTTCTAATGTAGATAAATCTCTGCGAATCGTTGATTCACTACTTGAAGTTACATCCATCAGTAACTGTAGTGATATCACATCATGTGCCTCTAATAGATTAAGGATGGTTTCATGTCTTTTAATCGTTAGCACGTTCATCCCTCCTTGAATACACTCATATCTTAATTTATCCGAACATCAAAGTCAATCTTTTTCATCCAAAATCATTCATGATAAATTAATTTTCTTATAAAACGTCATAAAACGGTCATAGTTTATGAATAGATATAAAAAAACGTATGTTGTCAGTTAACAACATACGTTTTTTTATTTCTAGCATACTTTATTTACAGAATATCTCTGCCTAATGCTGCGGTATAGATCATAAACCATTCATTATCAGTCAGACTGTGATTTTGTGCTTGTAAAGCAACTTTCGTGCGTTCTAAACTTTGCGAACCGACAATCGGATGTATATTGTATGGCAAATGATTAATGAAACGATATGCAATATCATCAACTGTTGTGTTGTATTGATTTGCAATACCATTTAATACAGTCTGAACTTTTCCGGTTTCAAATATTTTTCCACCTGCCAGTGGGCTCCAAGCCATAATATCAACTTGCTTTGCCTTCATCGTTTCTAATGTGCCATCTTCGATATTTTCAAGGTTGAGTGGTGATAATTCAACCTGATTATAATCAAGTGACAATCCTTCATGCTGCATTGCTTGATTTAAACGGTCAAACTGATGTGCTTTAAAATTTGAAACGCCAAATTGTTTCACATAACCTTTTTGTTGTAACTGCTTTAAAGTTCCAGCCACAACTTCAGCATCAAGTAATGGAGAGGGGCGATGTAATAATAATAGATCAATTTCATCCACCTTAAGTTCTTTCAAACTTCTTTCAACAGATGCTTCAATATGCGCTTTACTATAGTCATATTTATGAAAATCAAATTGTGGCATTGTCTTTGATCTTAGCACAATACCACATTTCGTAACGATCTGCATTTTCTTTCTTAGTTCCGGCGTTAAGCTTAGCGCATCACCAAAAATCGTTTCGCACGTATAGTCTCCATAAATGTCAGCGTGGTCCATCGTAGTTACGCCTAGTTCAATGAGCTCATGTAAATATCTATTTAAAGCTTCCTTATTATATTGCCATGTATTCAATCTCCAAAATCCCTGAACTACTTTAGACATTTCCATAACGTATTCCCCCGTCTTTTATCCAAATTGTAATAGATCTAATTGATTTAATAACTTTTCTTTATTTAGTTGTTCACCGATAATGACTAACTTTAATGGCAAATTCATCATTTCTTCTTCGTATTGAGGTATGCCATATGCATATTGGAAGAGCACAACCTGTGTAGGGTTTTCTCTAAATTTTATAAATCCTTTAATCCGAAGAATTTCATCCGGTAAAGTTCTCAGCCACTCTACGAATTGTCGTGCGTCTATTGCACCACTAAACTCATATACGATTGATTGTATACCGTGATGCATATGGTTATGTGCATCAATATGAGCACCATAATATTCAAGCTGTGCTGTGTCTAAGGCACAATACGTAGTTTGTATCTGCTTTGCTTTTGGATTTAGGTCTGTTACTTGCTGAATAATTTGTTGCTGCTCATCTTCAGTGACTAAATCCATCTTATTTAATATGACAACATGTGCATATTTCACTTGTTCTTCCATTAAATGCTTCACAGTGTATGAGAATTTATTACGATCCAAAAATCTTGAACAATCCAGAATCGTTGTTATATTTAAAACTTGAGCAATTTTAGTCACTGTTGGTTCGGTACATGCATCATATATTTCTACAGGATGAGCCACTCCTGTTGCTTCTATAATAATAAGTTCAGGATGATGACGATGATAGAGGTCATTAATTTGAATTGCAACATCACTTTTAAGATCACAGCATATACATCCATTCAATAATTCATTATATGGTGTTTCCTCACCAAGAATTTTAGAATCAATATTAAAACCACCTAATTCATTCATAAGGATAGCAATTTTTTTGTTTTGATTCTTTTTTATGATTTGCGCAAGTAAAGTTGTTTTTCCGCTTCCCAAAAATCCACTTATAATTAAAATATTCATTTTTCTCTCTTGATTCAAAATATTCATCTCCATTATATAAATAATATGTATTGTATTTAAAGACTTATTTATGTAATAAGTATAGACCTTTGAACATATTAACAATTTACATACAAAAAGATTGTAAATTAGCTTGAAAAATGTTTGTAAATATAATATGTTAATTAAGAACAAATTAGGTTATTTCGTGTTTATAGAGTATACTGATATTAAGATATATACCTTTACATGACATTAATTGTTTAGCATACATATATAGGAGGCACAAAATGACAGAACATTTCAAGCTAGACAATCAGCTTTGTTTTAGCTTATACAACGCGCAAAGACAAGTAAACCGATATTATTCCAACAAAATCTTTAAGCAATATAACCTAACCTACCCACAGTATCTTGTTTTACAAATACTTTGGACATCATCTCCAGTTAACGTGAAAAAATTAGTCACTGAACTTTCATTAGATACAGGTACAATTTCACCGTTACTAAAACGTATGGAAACGAATGGTTTAATTATGCGTGTACGTTCAGAATTAGATCAACGTGAAGTATTTGTCCATCTTACAGATAAAAGCAAAGAAATTCAATCACACCTTGAAGGTGCTACAGATATATTAAAAGAAGTTTCTCAATTTACTGATGATGAATATAATGAATTCGGTAAGTTATTGAATAAATTAATCCACAGCTTACGAGAACAAGAATAAATGAAGATACCGAACACAAATTTAGAATTTGTGCTCGGTATTTTATTATCGTTTAATCCATGAGATACCAATTGTCCCATATCCTAAATGTACACCTGCTACAGGTACTAATATTTCACTAACGATATTAATTTCAGGATACGCTTCTCTTAACCACTCGATATAAATATTTGCTTCCTCTTTGTCGCCAGCATATACAACACAAATTTCTTTCGGTTTAAATTCAGCAAGATTTTTCTCAACCTGCTTTTTTACAGCATCTACTACTTTTTTCTTCGTTCTTACTTTATCTACCGGATATATACTGCCATCTTCAAATTGTAATACTAAATGAATATTTAATAATCCAGCCATAAAACTTTGTGTTTTTGACACTCGACCACTTTTCTTCATTTGATCTAAATTTTTAGGATTTAATACTAATACTGCATCTTCAGCATATCTTTTTAAAGTTTCCACAATTTCTTCGAATGATTTACCTTCAGCATTCATCTCTTTACCAGCTTCAATCATTGCTTTTATCGGATAGCTACCAATCTTACTATCAATTACTGCTGAAGTGATATTCACTTCTTGGCTCGCTATCACTGAGCTTTGAAATGATCCAGTAAGTTTACTAGAAGGATGTATTGCGATGATATGCGTATATCCTAACTTTTCAATTTCTTCATACACATCGTGAATCGCCTTAAAATTAGGTTGAGTCGTTTTTGCACCATCACCATATTCTTTAAGCAAGGTATAAAATTCTTCTACAGATAATTCTGCCTGATCCTGATAATGTTTTTCGTTCAAAATAACACCCATCGGCACTACAAATGTATCTTTTTCACCTATTATACAGCCTGATGACGTGTCAGTTACCCAAGCAATCTTGTTCATGATGTACCTCCTTTTATTTATTTCATCATATCATAAAATGATTCAAATATTTAATTTATATAACAATATTTTATTTCAAAAGTTATAATCTTGGTTATGAATAAGAGTATTATTAATATATTATTTTATACTGATAACAATTGTTGCTGAAGTAACTGATAAAACCTTGAATTTTGTTCGTGTAATAAAGATCCTGCACCCTCTTCAATCATTTGCCCATCCTCAATGAGATAAAGCTTATCACAATGATTAAATACCGATAAATCATGCGAAACCATTATAATCGTTGTTGATTGTAATTGATTTAAATAATCAAGCATAATCTTCTGATTCGCTTTATCAACACCATTAAATGGTTCGTCCATTATCCAGACATCTTTATTGCGTAAAATCATGCGTATAAAATGTAATCGTTTCTTTTCTCCACCTGATAAATTCTCGCCAAATGAGTGTATCATTGTTTCACTGTTAAATGGCAATTGAAATTGTTCTAAAAGCTGATTTAACTGATGAGGATTTACATCTACAAACATATTTTCTGCAACAGTTCCATTGATAAAATGATTATGCTGTTCCATTACATTAAACATCTGTAAAAGATTAGCCGGTGTTTTTATCATCTTTCCATTTAATAAATAATCACCTTTAATTTTTTCTAATCCAAGCATCGTTTTTAATAACGTAGTTTTACCTGCACCACTTTGCCCGGCGATACCCACAAATTCACCCTGATGAACAGTCATATTAATATTAGAAAGGCGTTGATCGACGATTACATCTGCGAGCTGTATTGTATGAACCTTTTCTTCTATATTTTGATAGTGGACGCGTTCATTCAATGTGTCAAGATGATTAATCGATTGGTCCGTTTCTACTTTATGATATGGATAGTGAATCATAGGAATACTCATTTCAAAAAGTGTTATCGCTACCATTACGATACTTAAATACATCAGTGTATTTCGGGTTGGATCAAACATCATTACATATATTACTAAAAATATAGCAATCATCGCGATAAGATTTAATAAAAAATCATACAGGATAATGATACTATGTTCTTTCTTAATTGCCTGTTCCATATTGCGTTGTTTTTGTACAAGCTGTTGCTGATAATTATCCGATTTATCAAATACTGCCAGTGCTTCCTGGGCAAGATGATAATCTAAAAGGTGATGTTCAAATTGATTTGTTGCTTCTATTTTTTTATTCACTACCCTTTTTAAAAATCTTGTAATCACAGTCGGCAATAATATGGTTAATAACAACATCGCAATAAATAATACGATAACTGCATATATACTATACTGAGCATAAATACAAGTTACAATTACTGTAGTAATCATAGCGATGACAGGTGGATAAATGACTCTGAGCAGAAGATTCTGTAGTTTCTCAACATCATTTACAGTGCGATTTAATAATGTTGATAAATGATATTTTGAATGAATTGTTATAAAGTTTTCGAGTAGATGACGCACAGTTGTTACACGCACATCTTTTAACATTTCAAATGTAGCTTCATGACTAATGAGACGTTCGAAATATTTACAGATCGCACGGACGACGCCAAATAATTTAATAGTCGCTACTAACGTCATTAAAGTATAGAGCGGTACTTGATAGGCACTCTTTGACAACATTAGCCCGCTAAGACTGAACATCCCGATTGCAGTGAGACCACCAATCGTTCCTATGATTATAGCGATGATAAGTGATTTTCTTGTCATTTTTGAAATATAGCGCACTATATCACCTCCGAAACTTTCACTTTGTCATGTATACTTACTTGACCATTTTTCACGCGCACTACATGAGATGCTGATTCTATCGTATTTTTATTATGTGCAATAACAAATACAGTACTTATGTCTTTAAGTTTATTGATTGCTTCATTTATGATGTGTTCACTGTCTATATCTAACATCGCTGTCGGTTCGTCAAAGATAACGAGTGCTTTAGGTTGAACGAAGACTCTCAGTAACATTAATCGTCTTGCTTCGCCACCCGATAATTGTCGGGCACCTTGACCGATGATGGTATCGTATCCTTCAGGCATATTCTTAAACAAGTCATGTAATTTTAATTGTTCTGCATACTGATACACAATATTCTCGTCGATATGCTGAAACATCGTAATGTTATTCATTATCGATGTGTTTAATATAATCGGGTCCTGAGATAAATAGACGATATTATCTTTCAAATATTCAGGTAATTTCATTTCACCTGTTGCATACTGCAGCTGAGCAATCACTTTAGCAAGCGTTGATTTACCAGCGCCACTCGGTCCTGCAATTACATAATGATGCATCGGTATTTCAGTATCGATAGATAATAGATAATCACTATCTGGGTACCTCACTTTCATATTGTTAA
This sequence comes from Macrococcus epidermidis, assembly GCF_003259695.1. GTDB lineage: Bacteria > Bacillota > Bacilli > Staphylococcales > Staphylococcaceae > Macrococcoides > Macrococcoides epidermidis. Next base: position 196,692 of record NZ_PZJH01000001.1, on the reverse strand, counting down.
ATGCGATTGTGTTTTTTTGGTGATACGAAATATTTGTTGTCTGCACCTGTTCATCTAACGAAGATTCAATAAGGTCACCGTAACCACTTGATTGTTTACCTGTATGAAATGCGAGCCCTAAATCTTTTAAGGCATTGTAAAATTCAGGTGCTAACATAAGCACAACTACCGCCACATAAAATGATACTGTTTTAAATACGATGAGTGATAATCCAATTTCCAGAGCAATGATACCGATGGATAACATAGAGACAAACTCAAGCATCAACGTAGATAAAAATGCCGTCTTTAATATTTTCATTGTATTATCTTTGTACTGTACGGAGTAATCTTCAATTTTCCCCATCGCTTTATCATCATATTTAAATAGTTTAATTGTCATAATTCCTTTCATGACATTTAAAAAATAATTTGAAAAATGATTTAATGAAAGCATCTGATCCGTTGCTTTTTTAGCAGTATTGATACCGATAATAACATAGAATATCGGTATAAAAGGCGCTGTGATACACATAATCAGTGCTGTTTGGTAATGAAAGTTAAATAAAAATAAGATGATCATCAATGGAATTAACATCGATTTATATACTTGTGGTAAATAATCTGCAAAAAATGGATGAACTCCTTCCACCCCCTGCTGACTAAAATTCATCAGTTCACCTGCATCATTATTTTTAAATAAAATCCTGTTTCTTAATTTATTTTTTATCTTATGACTTAACAGATGTCCACTGTACTTTATTAGAGACTGGATGACTGCTCTGGAGACTAATATCAATAAAATTACAACTAAAGTCTGAGAGATTTGATATTGGTGGTTTGTTAAAATAAAATCAATGACTTTACCAATTTCTAAACTTTGCGTAATGATAATGACACTTAACATGATACTTAAAATGAATAACAGTATATGAATACCGATAAATGGTTTAGTGAGTTGTGTTAAAAATTTCACATAATCCCTCCTCGAATGCATTATAGCATTTATTCTTCATTAAGTATAAATAGTGCATTCTGACGGATTATGCTATAATTTTATAGAATTTAAAAAGTATATTAAAGGTGGTTCACTCATGGAATTTTTCGAATTAATTAAAGCGCTCATCCTTGGTATCGTTGAAGGATTAACAGAGTTCGCTCCCGTATCATCAACCGGACATCAAATACTTGTTGATGATATGTGGTTACAAACAAAACAAGTACTTGGCAGCCAGGAATCTGCAAACACATTTAAGATTGTGATTCAGCTTGGTTCAATTTTTGCAGCAGCCTGGATTTTCCGTCATCGTTTCTTAGAAATGTTTCATCTTGAAAAAGATAAAACACCACATCCATCCGGAAAAAAACTAAATTTATTACATGTCTTTATCGGGTTATTACCTGCAGGAATTATGGGTCTATTATTTGATGATTTTATCGATGAGCATTTATTTTCTGTACCAACTGTATTAATCGGTTTAGCATTAGGGGCATTCCTAATGATCGCTGCAGATCTTTATGCTAAGAAAGTCCCTAATCCAACAACAGTAGATGAAATCAGTTACAAAAATGCATTAATTATCGGTATCGCACAATGTTTAGCATTGTGGCCAGGTTTCTCTAGGTCAGGTTCTACTATTTCTACAGGTGTTCTGTTGAAGATGAATCATAAAGCAGCAAGTGACTTTACTTTTATTATGGCAGTACCCATTATGTTTGCGGCAAGTGCTAAAAGTTTAATCAGCAATATCGATTATATCCAGAGCAATCAGATTATGTTCTATATCGTAGGTTTCATCGCTGCATTTATTTTCGGTGTATTATCCATTCAATTATTCTTAAATTTAATCAATCGTGTTAAATTAATTCCTTTCGCAATTTACCGTTTAGTATTAGTTGCTGTCATCGCAATTTTATATTACGGATTCGGCATTGGACATGGAATTTAACGATACTTTTTATACAACTCACACGTGAGTTGTATTTTTATTTCACTTTTTCATAGTGAAAAAAGTGATTTTTATTATATTTCTGATTCAATAAGTGATATAATAAATCTATTATTTACACCACACCTTTAAGGAGCATTTATGCCACAAAATTCGTTAGACTATCAAATGTATCTTGCGCAGCGTGAGATTATTAAATTTTATAATCGAAATTTATTAAAAGACAAACAATTAAGTTACCAACATTATCTCGTATTAATGGTATTGCATGAAGAAAAAGTGATGCCGGTTCTTCAACTTGGTGAACGCCTGGCATTTCAATCTGGAACGATTACTCCCATCTTAAAAAAGATGGAAGCACGTGGTATCGTCTCTCGTCATAGAAGTGATGCGGATGAACGTATCGTGATGATTCAACTGACTGAGGAAGGTGAATCATTAGTCAAAGATTTATATAAAGTGCCTCTACAAATGTTTAAAGCAAGTAAATTAGAAGCTGAAGACTATAAAAAACTTATGGCATATAGCAAGAAAATAGTAGACAATGTCACATATGAATAGTTTTAAAAGATAACGAAGTTATATAAATAACTTCGTTATCTTTTTATATATAAGGGTAAATACTATATAATAATGACTATTAATAGGTTAAAAGGAGAATCAGGCTATGAAAAAAGAAACGATAAAATCAGTAATAAATGTAGCTGCTTTAATATTAGTACCCCTTTATAATGAACGTCATCGCATAAAAGATCATGAAGAAGTTCAAAAAGCGACTGCTTTATCTTTGAAAGTGATGGATACTACAAAAGAAGTTGGCGTTAAAACGAAAGACAAAGTTGTACATACCTCTCATAATGTGGCGAAGGCTGCTCATACTGTTAAAAGTGCAACAGCGGGTACAGCTCAATTTGTGAGCCAAAAAGCACAGGATAGTAAGAAAAAACACCAATATAACCAACAAATGAATTTATATAAAACGAACGAGAAATTAGCTCAAAAAAATGAAAAAAAACTTCAAAAAGAAATGAATAAGTTAGACAAGAATTTATCTAAACATATTGAAGATCGTCGTAATGAAGAAGATAAAAATATAAATGCACGACAAAAAGAGCTAAAAAAAGAAATGAAACAATATAAAAACTATGAAGCAAAACTACCTGAGGAAAATATTAATTTTTCGCCAGTGCAAGTGAAAAAAGTAAATCACAAAGATCAAAAAGCTATAAATCATCTTGCAAAGAAATTAGAAGCAACAATGAACACACGTCACGCAGAAGAAGATAAAATAATCAAAGCGCAACAAAGCGCGATGATCAAAGAAATGAAAAAATACAAAAACCATAAGTTTAACACGCCAAAACAAAAGCGTTCTCTATTTAACTTTAATCAAAACGTTTCAAACAGTCGTGAAGAAACAAATGCTAGTAATAAAATCCAATCACTATCACAACCATTTGTAAAAAATACAAATGTATCTGCTACGCCACAACAAGAAAAGACACAAAAAACTGCTGTAAAAGCTGAAGAAAACTATGATAATGCGCAGTTATTTGAAAAGCATCGTCAGTTGATGGCACAGCAAATTGACAATCGTTAATCGGATTATTGTCGATGCAGATAGTTCTCCTGTCATTCAGGAAGTGATTCATGTCGCTGAAAAGTACAAGCTCAAAGTGTTGCTCGTTAAAGACTTCTCACACTTTACAATGCAGGATTTTCCTGATTTTGTTGAAACGAAATATGTTGATACAGGAAACGATAGTGCAGATTACGAAATTAAAAGGATTGCTACGAACCATGATATCGTCGTTACTGGAGATTACGGTTTAGCGAGTCTATTAATCAATCATGCTATCGTGATGCATCACAATGGCAATATGTATACGAAAGATAATATCGATTTATTGTTATTAACACGTTATCATAATCAGATTGAACGCAATGCAGGAAAAAGAATTAAAGGTCCTTCAAAGTTTACAATGAATGATCGCCATAGTTTTGTAACTCATTTAGAACAATGTATTGAAAAAAACTTAGCACCTTAACTGCTAAGTTTTTTTGATAATACTTTTAATTTTGATAATCCTTGACGCACAATGCGTTTCTCATCTTTAAATCCTGATTTAATAAAAGCATAATATGCATCATTATTTACATTTACCATTAAATAAATCGCTGTAATTTCTGGATGATGTTCTAATAAATATCGCTCTAGTGCTGCAAGCGATGCTTTAAAATAACCTTTATTCTGCTCAGAAAAATTAATTGAAAGGCCACGTAAGTATACTGCATGTTGAGGTGCACCAATCTTCTCTAATATCTCGCCTGCCTCTAATGCAAATACACCGATGAGACGGTCCTGTTCTTCAATGATAAATGGGATGTATTGTGGTTTATTTCGTGTTAGTATAAATCTTGGATGACCTGCATACACCATTTGTCTTGCTGGTAATTCATAATGACTCAAATCGATGTCAGTTATTGTGTCTACCGGTTTAATGTTAATCAAGATATTCACTCCATTTCATTACAACTTATAATACCATAAAAGAAAGGATTTTTTACATGAAAAATATCGCTGTATATTGCGGATCAAATAAAGGCGTTCATCCTAACTATGAGATATTTGCTTCTGAACTTGGCAAAACACTCGTAAAAAATAATATAGGATTGGTTTTTGGTGGCGGTAAAGTTGGTTTAATGGGTGTTATTGCTGATAGTGTCATCAATAACGATGGTCGCGCAATTGGCGTAATCCCAAACTTTTTACAGGAAAAAGAAGTGGCACACCCAAATCTAACGGAACTTTATACTGTAGATACGATGCATCAACGTAAAGATATGATGTCTTCATTATGTGATGGTTATATCATGATGCCAGGTGGCGCCGGAACGCTTGAAGAATTTTTCGAAATATTTACTTGGGCGCAACTCGGCTTGCATCAAAAACCAATTGGCATCCTGAATGTCGATGGTTTCTATAATCCATTAATCGAAATGTTAGAAAAAATGATGCAGGATGGATTTATCGGTGAACATTATCGTCATCTTGCCATCGTTGAAAGTGATCCTGATACATTGATTGACAAGATGAACAATGCAACACCCGTAAGTGTTAAGCGTTATGATGAAAAATAATCTTGTTCGCTCAACACTTTAATACCATTTCTAATTAACAAGGCGGTTGTAACACCTACGCCTTGTTTTTTTGTGCCGCTAAATGTGCCATCATAGATTTGATTGTTACCACAACTTGGACTATTAGCCTTTAATATAACAGTATCTATATTTTCAGTTAATAGTATCTTTAATGTTGCTTCTGCACCTTTTACAAATGCTGCAGTTACATCTTTATTGCCAGCCGTCATCACTTTTGCCTGTCCATCTAATACATCAAATCCGTCTCCACCGATAATCTCTGCTGGTTCACGTGGTACATTTAAGCCACCCAGAAGTTCGGGACAAGCATGTATCGCCTTGCCTTCATTTATGAGTTCTATAAGACGTGTATCACCTTGCGAGCCACCATCATATCTTACATATGCTCCTATTAAACAACTACTGATTAATATCATTTATATCACTTCCAGATAAATATTTATGAAATAACACTTGTTCATTCAATGGATGACGCTCATTTATCAATGGATGTTGAAATGAACGAACAAATGTCATATTTAACTTTTCCATTATTCTTCTGCTCGGTCTATTCATTAAACTTGTATAACTATATACTTCTTTAATGCCTATTTGTTGAGCATAGTGTAATACACCTCGTGCTCCTTCAGTAGCATATCCTTGATGCCAAAATGCTTTTCTTAGACGCCAGCCAATCTCATAACAAGGCATAAAGGGTAGATTAAAATGCCTTGTCGGAATTAAATACTGCATCCCGATAAAACCGATAAATTCATTTGTTTCTTTCAAGGAAACTGCGAAAAGACCTAACTCATGTTGTGTAATTTCAGCCTGCATGATATAAAAGGCAATTTCACTTCTCGCACTGCTCATTACATCCGGAAAATAACGTCGTACATCAAAATCACTATTCATTGCCTGAAATTTCGGTAAATCACTTTCCTGCCAATCTCTAAATAATAATCTCTCGGTCTCAAAATATATCATGATATCCTCCTGTTGATATAAATATACCAAATTCAACGTCTAACTTAAATGAAGACATTGAAAAAGAGTGAAACAAATAAAATTGTTTCACTCTTATAATGAATTATTTATAAACAATAATTTTTGCTGTCGTTTTATCTTTTGATTCTCCAACAACTTTTACTTTTAAACCATGTTTTGGTAAGATTTTACCTGCATGAGGTTGTGCTTTATTTGAATAATCTTTGCTGTCATCAAATAAAGCATTTGCAACTAATGATTTATCCACTAACGTAGATGTTTCATCTAATGTAATTTTCAGTGGATCTTGTTTTGTTAGACTAAATGCTGCATCACGCATCTGCCATTGTGTTGATGCTGGTCCTGGGCTTTCTCCATCCCAAACAAGTGCGTTTTGATCGGCATCAACGACACCTACATAACCTTCACCTGGATGTTTACCAACGTGGTTGTCACTAAATGATTCATCGACATATTCTACGATTAAACCTGGATTGTATGTTAAGAATCCGTCGCCACGTTTAATATGTGCTAAACCACCATCAATCTTATTATGACTTCTCCATTGTAATAAATAATAGTTTTTACTGTATTTCTTACCGTCAGATACACTGAATCCATTTAATTCAAACTTCGGTATAGTTTCAGCGCCATCTTCTAAGACGACCTTACCATCTGCAGTTACTTTTAAGTTATCTAAATATAATCCTGGTGCAATAAATCCACTATCAGTTTTATAAAGTACACGCAACTGAACTTTTTGACCGGCAAACTGATCTAGATTGAATTTAGCTTCAACAAATCCATCACTTTTACCATCGATACCATTACCCATATTAGATCCGCTATTATCAGGGTCATCATTATTCGTAATATTACCTTCTAGATTAGTCCATTTCTCACCATCAGTAGAAGCCTGAACATATGCATAGTCATAACCTTTTTCAATATCATACCACGCATCAAATGTGAATTCAGCAGATTTAGCGGCTGTTAAATCAACAGAAGTTGACAGTGTTGTTTCTAAATCATTATCAGAACCACTATGATACAATTTAGAACCAGATTTAGGCGTTACAATGTTAGTAACTTTATCTGGTAACGTTACTTTCACTGCATCATTATTCGTACCTTTCGTTGTCGCTTCATCCAATAAAAACTCCTGAGGCACACTTGTTACATCTTTAATATCTACTTCACTACCTGTCTGCCAGTTACCACCATGAAAATCCTGTAACATTTCCTTCATGTATGGATCAAATCCTGATGGTTCTGTACCTGGGATTTTACCAGCCCAGCTACCACTTGACATGATTGACCAGAATGAAACAGGTTCACCTTTACCTGAGTAAATTGTATCGTACTCATCTGGCAAGCCTAAGTCATGTCCAAACTCATGTGAGAATACGCCTGCAGCACCATCCTCAGGTTGAATCGTGTAATCAATTACTGCAAGCTCTCCTCCGAAGCGATCCTGACCTGATTTCGTATTTGGAATAGTATATGGCTCACCTTGTTCGTCAAAGTCTAAACTCCAGCGATGACTCCAGATAGCATCTGTACCTAGACGACCCCCACCAGCATCTTCACCAGGTGATGCGTGGATAATCATAACGTGGTCGACGATACCATCCTTTTCATTTAATACACCATCCCCATCTAGATCATATCGATCCCACTGATCATATTCCTCTAAATTGACGTTAGGATCTTTCGCTGCTGCTTCAAGCGCTTCTTTCACAAGTTCCTTCGGTCGTTGATCATTTCCATCAGCATCCGGATAATTTCCACCGTAATATGCTGCTTCATGTTTTGCTGTATACCAGCCATGCACTTCTCCGTCCAACGCGTAACTGCCACCTGACTGATTATTATAATATTGTTGCATACTTACTAATGTTTCACCATTAGGACCTTTATATCCATCTTTACTAAACACCATGTCCTGGAAATGACTCATCGGATAGTCTTCATAGAACATATCTGATTCTTCTTTAGTAATTGTAGAGTTTTTATAATCTGGAAAGTCGATTGCTAAAAGTAAGACTTTGTCTGTACGCTTTTCACCTGAATATACTTCAGGTACTACTGATGGTAAATTTTTAGCGTGTCCTAATTTTTTCCCTTTACCTTTTGTATATTTATTTTGTGCATTTTGTGCATTTTTCTTTGTTGTGACTTTATTATATTTCTTATCGAATGCACCTTTATTTCTTATGTATTTATTAGACTGTTCCTGCTTATGTTTTAGAAATTGTTGTACTGCTTTCTCTGCTTCAGCTCTCGATGCTGTTTTAGAAAGTATCCCTTCTTTTTGTAACATCTTAATTAATCGTTCTTCATTTGCAACACCCGAATCGAAACCACTGCCACTCATCGTCTGTACTTTTGTATCAGCATATGCTGCACCGCTTGTTAAACCAAGACTTGAAAACCCTAAAGATAACGCAAGTAGTGAAGAAAATAATTGTTTTTTTCTCATCGCTTAGCCCCCGAATGTTTTTAATTTTTGTTTCTGAAATTATTATCTTCTAAATTTTCAGAATTGTAAATATATTTTTTAACATTTTTATTATTACAAATATGTAACAAAAAAAACAGGACAGCAATTACTGTCCTGTTCTATCAAAATATTTACTTGAAAATACTGATTTTCGCTACTGTTCCATCAGTATTTTGATCTTCAACTTTAATCTTTATACCAAGTTGTGGCAATATACGACTACTGTCTGGTACCTGCATGCGCTCTCTAGCAGATAAACTATAGCGTTTATCTGTAAATAAAGTTACAGGTTTAGTCGATTTTTTCTTAAAGAAATAATTTTTTGCTTTGTTAAACTGACCATAACTTTTCGTATTAAATGGTGCATCAAACACTTGCGTATCTGACATCGGTATTAAACCATCTGGTGTTGTGATATTAGATGGACTAGCATCAACGACACCAACTAAACTTTTACCAAAGTGTTTAGATAAATTTGCGTTATCCGGGTACGTTTCATTTACATACCAGATTAATAAACCTTTACCATATTGATTGATGCCAAAAGGATCCTTAATATGCGAAAGTCCTTTATCCACACCGTTATGTGAACGCCATTCTAACAGATAATAATGATTGTAGTTTTTCACCTTACCATTCTTATCTTTCTTTCTTATAGGTGGTAAATTCACTTTCACAACATCATTATTAACACCTTTAATACTTGCCTGATCTAATAAATAATATCTTTTTTTCGAAGAAATATTCTTATAGTTTACTTCACTACCTAGTATCCAGTTTCCACCGTAAATTTGTTGTAAATCTGACTTTGCAAATGGACTTAAGCCGACTGGTTCCATACCGGGAATAATGCCGGCATCTGCGCCATAACTCATCAACGACCAGAATCTTACTGGTTCTCCGGCATGACTATTTGCATTCGGCGCTGTGTCATATTCATCAATTAAACCAAGCATATGGCCAAATTCATGTGAGAATGTGCCTACCGTACTATCTTCAGCTAAAATACCATATTCAGCGATTCCAAGACGATTTTTATAGAATTTTGAATGTTTGCTATATGTTCCAGGGATTGATTTTGGATTGCCATTTTTTGATAACGCTACTTCAGAAACATGTTCCCAAATCGAATTCTGTAAGAACTTACCACCGCCTTCACTCTCACCGATACCACTAAATACTACGACAAATTTATCGATGATGCCATCCGGTTCTTTCATGTTACCGTCCTGGTCTAAATCATAATAATCATATTGATCGTATTTACTCATATCGATACTTTTATCTTGAGCTGCATGCGTAGCTGCTTCCATAATTAATTCAGTTACTTTTTCATCTTCATTATGTCCATAGTAATTTAGAGGATGTTTCGCACGATACCATCCTGTTACTTGTCCTTGTAGTTCTAAACTATTTCCAGACACGTTCTGATAATACTTTTTGATAGAATCATACTGTTTCTGATCAGGTCCTGTAATTGAATCACCAAAGAATAACTGCTCATAATATGACTTATCATAAACTTTACGATAGTTTTCAGTATCAGCTTTTGTCAAAGTAGAAGCTGGACTATTGCTAAAATCCATCATCACGACAAGCACGTTTTCTTTCATCGGTTGTTCACGATAAATCCTTTTCTTAAATGCCGGCACTTTATTTGCAACAGTAGAACTCGATTTAAGTACTGGTTCATTCACTTTAATCTTATCGGTATTATCAAACTTAATTTCTTCTTCTGTCTTTGGTACTTGTGTATTAGTGGCATATACCATACTCGTTGGTAACAATACAGTCGAAATAGCTGCTATTGATAATGTTTTAATGAATTTATTCACTGCCTTACCTCACAATCATCTTTTCTTTTTGTATTAATTGATTTTTCGCATATATATTAATCGTAATCTCACCGTTCGCTTCTCTAGCTATCTTACCATGAAAATAGCTATGAAAACGATTTTCATTTTTTTTAGTATCATAAGCGCGCGATGGTCCGGGCGGATTGCCATCAAAAAGGCCGACTTGCTCACCATCAGCATCAATCAGTTCAATTGAAACTTGATTTAGCTGTTCCTGAGTATATACATCCACGATGAAACGCTGACCGATACTTACCGTCTTTGGATACTGTACGTCAATTTTATTTCCTGTTGTCGTTTTATCCTGTGTGGTTTTATTATCTGTATTATCTTTTTTATTTGTTGATTTATTATTCTGTTGATGCTCGCTACTTGATACAGCTATACGCTTTGTGTCTTTGCCAAAACTACCCGGTTCAAAAGTTGATGGATCATACCATTTATAATCATGTCCAGGTGTTCCCCAAGGTTCACGTTTCGGTTCAGTTGATTGCTCTGGTATTTCAAATTTTAACACTTTCGTAGGTTTATCTAAAGAAACCTTACCCTTTAACGAAGAATAGTCTTCTTGTTTCATCATCCACTGTATGAGATTTTCCATTAAAACTTGATGATCCATCTCGCGAATTCCATCGTATGTCTGCTTTTCCTGAGCATTATCTTCACGCACATATTTTGGGGTGCTATCTTCAACGATTGATGAATCACCGATAAATAAGGCTTTACCTTTCCCTAGTTTACTAATCGCAATAAAGGCCCCCTCATCTTTAAAACCATTTGTATAGACCCCTTGATCTACCGCATGCGACCATTTATCATGTTTTGATAATTTTTCAGGGTAGATGATACCTTTAGCGATTTCAGGATTAGTTATCATGATTGTGCTGCCGGCATGCATATTTACTTTCTCAACATCATCAAGCAAACCGAAAGCATTATCTTCATCCTTCGCCGACAATACGACATCATCTAATGCATTATATCTGAAACGTACTCCAAATGTTTCACTTAGAAAGTCGCTTGAAATAACATCTTGCATTCTATCAGCATTTATTTCATCCTGCGACATACCTTTTGTAATATTGTGAAATGCACCACGTCGGTATCCATTAAAAATTTCCGAAGCATCAAAGCGATTTAAGTTTCTGTCAGCGTTATAATGATCTGCAATCATCATGATGCTACCACCACTATTGACATACTCTTTAATCGCTTGTTGCTCACTTGCTTTTAAAGGTATATTAGGTTCTGGCATAATAAATGCTTTATATCGTTTTAATAATTTCAGTGTAATCTCTGTCTGATAATCTGTAGAAGCAGTAGTAAAACCTAACTTATTAATGTCATCATTAAACGTAGAAAAGCCACCATCGATAACCCAATCCGCTTCACCAGCAGTCACGCCATGTGAAGCATCAAATAATATTTTGCTTACGTTATTAGATTTAAGATTTGTTGTGTTAGATTCATTTGATGAATTACATGCAGTCAGAAATATCGTTGCTGCAAATAGTACTGTGATTTTTTTCATAAGTATCCTCATTAAAATAGTGTATTAATATATATTATGACATATACATTAACACACTACTGTAAATTTATTATTTTTATTTTGTATTGTAAGAAATTAATCTCACTTTCACTTTGTCAGTTTGCAGATTGACGTCAGCATCTTTCGGTGTTGTTACTGTTACATCCGTTAAATCATCAGATTCATTGAATTCATAAGTAACTAAATAACTTTCAAAATCCTGATCAAAGTTTGGTTTCTGTGCAACGATGCGATTGATATCTCCGTAGCTATCTTTAACAGTATAACCCGTGATTGCTTCAAGTTCACGCGCTATCTCTGATAATGTAAATGATTTACCTTCCAGCAGTACAAATTTCTCTTCATGCATATTGAACGCCTCCGTAGTCTTTTCTTCTATATTCCCGATTCTATCAGTAAAAAACATTCAAAATATCCATCTTTTTAACTACTGAATTACATATCCTTTTGACTGCGTATCTGTTTTATCATTCATATCTTGTGATTGGGATACGCCACCTTTAATAAACAGAAGCGCTTTACCAGTTTCAACTTTTTTATAATCTTCCTTATTAATTGCGATTGATTTATAGCTTATCGTTTTTTCCTTTGGCGCATATTCAGTATAGTTATTTTTACTTTTCTTCATTGAACTTTCCTGTAATTCTGGTGGTATGAAAGAAGCGTTCTCAGAAAATATTTTCTTATCTCCTAAATCCAGGACACCGATATTATTATAATATAACGGCTTATCTAAAGTATTCTCTGCAGTTACTTCATAGATTAGTACATAACCTTCTGTCTCACCATCAAATAGAACGACCTGATCTTTAGGCATATCTGTTACTTTAAATATTTGTATACGGTTAATTGATGTCTTCATGCCGGCATCATTAAAATCCAGACCGACGTTACGAATCGATTTAATCGTTTGAATTTTACCATTTGTACTTGCTGCAATTGTATTGGGCATGGTTGCTTTATTTCTTGCCTGTGCTATTTTCTTTTCTTTTTGTGCACGCACTTTAGCTTCCTGTTCAGCTTTTTGTTTTGCGATTAATCGATTGCGTCTATCGATAGCCTCCTGCTTTTTCTTCGCAGCTTCTTCACGCTTAATCTGTGCTTTTATTTCAGCTTCTTTTTCTTTTTTCAGCGTATCTATTTCAGACTGCTTTTCTTTAATTTCTTTATCAATCGATTTATTATCTTCCTGTAACGATTTATATTCTTTTTCTGATTTATCTTTTTGCTGCTTTAATGATTCAATATCTTTTTTAATTGCTGTTGTATCATCATTACTACAGCCCGTTAAAAATAAAGCACCTGAAATTGCTAAGTACGCAAAGTTTTTCAAGTTAATCCCACCTTCATCATTCTGTCTTTATTTTAACATAGAATATAAATTTCGTATGGAATTAACATTTGGTTAAAATCTTATCTTTTGCTTTATAAAAAGAAATAACGAACAATAAGAATATATCAATACGAGGAGGAATATTTATGAAATATAAAATTATTCATAGCCCTGTATCAAAAAGCACACCGAATCACATGATTCTGCCAGTTATCGTCTATCAGAATGTTGAAGGAGATTTTACTGAAATATTTAAAAATAATCAATGGACAGATATATGGACAAATGGTGTATTTGACTATCATCATTTCCATCCTAATACACATGAAGTGCTTGGTATCGCTTCAGGTGAAGCAACTTTGATGATTGGTGGTGAATCAGGAAGTCAGTTAAAAGTAAAACAAGGTGATGCATTATTACTCCCTGCAGGCTATGGTCATAAACGTATCGCAGCAAGTGAGGATTTTAAAGTTGTCGGTGCATACCCAACAGATATTGATGTTGAATCGTTAACAAGTTATGAAGACATCCAAACAATTAACAGTACGATAAATAGTGTAATGTTACCAGAACATGACCCTATCGAAGGTGACAAAGGTATAATGTTTAAAGAATGGCACAATATTTATCATTGTAGTACTTACGTGAAATAATGATAAAAGGAGCAGAAATTTAATTCTGCTCCTTTTATATTAAAACCACTTCTTTATTCGGAAATAGCCTATCATTCCAACCGTAATAGCAATCATCACAATCCATACTGCCAAATATCCGTATTTCCAGTGCAATTCAGGCATGACATCAAAGTTCATCCCGTAAATACCTGCAATTAAAGTCAGTGGCATAAAGATTACTGAATATATTGTTAAAATTTTCATGATATTATTCATTCTAAAAGAGTTCAGCGAAATATAATTATCACGAATATCCGCTGTCATCTCACGGGAAGATTCAATCATCTCTACCTGCTTAATTAAATGGTCATTAATATGATGCAGAAATATTTTCTGTTTCTTACTTAATGCCAATACTCTGCCTTCTAATAGTCGATATACTAAGTCGCGCATCGGCAATACTGTACGTCTAATCAATAAAAGATCTTCTCTCAAATCAAACGTCTCATCTATTAGATTCTCGGTTGAGATATCTACTGAATGTCTATCTTCAAACGAGAATACTTTGTCTTCTAAGTCATATACGAACGGGAAATAGTTATCGACGATGGCGTCAAGCGTTTTATACATCACTTCATTTGTCGTAACCTTTTCATTCGGCTTTTTGTTCAGCATTGAATGCCAGACTTTATCGACCTCTTCAGAAGCCTCTTTATGATAGGTCACAATAAGGGTTGAATTGATAAAGATATCAATTTCTTCAGGTTTCATCGTACGCAAGTCAATTGCATGAAAGACGAAAAATAAATAATCATCATATTCTTTATATTTCGGACGTTGCTTAACCGTCGTTGCGTCTTCAATAGATAATGGATGAAAGTGAAAAAACTGACTCAGTAGTAGATTCTCTTCTTTTGTAGGTTCACTCATATCCACCCACAGCCATTTCGGCGTTACTTCTATATCATAGGGTGAATCACAAACATGCAACGTATTCATTTCATCAATATAAAGCGTTCTAATCATTTTGCACCTCTATTATTTTTATCATTCGATTACTATGCTCTTTAAATTGATAGCCTAATCTCTCATTTAATTGTCTCATCGCAAAATTTTTAGGGTCAACGTCACTGTAAATAATACCAATGTGTTGTTCTTTTGCGATTGTTTCAACATAGTACTTAAGTTGTATCGCGTATCCTTGATTACGATATTTCGGATAAACAAATGTTGATTTAATATGTATTGCACCATCTATTGCATACCAAATATATGCACAGATTTTGTTGTTGTGTTCTATGACTGTAATCTGATCATGCTTATGCTTCATCAGTAATTGAATTGATTCATATCGCAAATCAATATCCAAAGGTGTTACCTTATATGATGAATCGTAAGCTAATGGGATATTTTCATGTAATGCTGCAATTTCTTTTATCTTATTTGTTTCAGTTAACGATAATTTTCTCATGTTATTTCACCTTTTTTATTGTACATGGATATGTTTGATAACTCCACACTAAACTTGAATGTTATTGCAATCTAAAGCTCTAACTCTTAGCTGTTATATATACAAAATTCAAAAAACTAGTGTGTACCATTACAGATAAAAAGCTTTAAATCAATGTTTCTAAAAAAATTAACCGTTTTCAAAATAAATGTGATTATTTTCACGAAAGTTGTTATAATAGTATTGTGAAGTAATTAACATAATGAAAATTTGGAGGGATTAATATGTTTAAAGAAGAAACTAAAAAAACACATGCTTGGGAAGGTTTTAAAACTGGTAAATGGAACAAAAGAATCGACGTTCGTGAATTTATCCAATTAAACTACACTTTATATGACGGTAAAGATGAGTTTTTAGCAGGGCCAACTGAAGCAACGAAGACATTATGGGATCAAGTTATGCAATTAACAAAAGAAGAACGTGAACGTGGTGGTATGTGGGATATGGATACAAAAATACCATCTACGATTACATCGCATGACGCAGGTTATTTAAATAAAGATCTTGAAACAATTGTCGGTGTTCAAACTGAAAAACCTTTCAAACGCTCTATGCAACCATTTGGTGGTATTCGTATGGCAAAAGCTGCTTGTGAAGCATATGGCTATGAATTAGATAAAGAAACTGAAAAAATATTTACAGATTACCGTAAAACACACAATGCTGGTGTATTCGATGCTTACTCTAAAGAAATGTTAGCTTGTCGTAAAGCTGGTGTCATTACAGGTCTTCCAGATGCTTACGGACGTGGACGTATTATCGGTGACTACCGCCGTGTTGCATTATATGGTGTCGATTTCTTAATGAATGAAAAACAAAAAGACTTCAATAACTTATCATCAGTAATGTCAGAAGACATTATTCGTTTACGTGAAGAAGTTTCTGAACAATATCGTGCATTAAATGAATTAAAAGAATTAGGTAATATTTATGGATTTGATATTTCTCGTCCAGCAGAAAACTTTAAAGAAGCTGTTCAATGGACTTACTTAGCATACTTAGCAGCAATTAAAGAACAAAACGGTGCTGCAATGAGTTTAGGTCGTGTATCTACATTCTTAGATATTTATGCAGAACGCGATTTAAAAGCTGGTACAATTTCAGAAATCGAAGTACAGGAAATCATCGACCACTTCATTATGAAATTACGTTTAGTTAAATTTGCACGTACACCAGATTACAACGCATTATTCTCTGGAGACCCTACTTGGGTAACTGAATCAATCGCTGGTGTCGGTATTGACGGCCGTCCTTTAGTTACTAAAAACTCTTTCCGTTTCTTACATTCATTAGATAACTTAGGTCCAGCACCAGAACCAAACTTAACTGTATTATGGTCTACACGCTTACCTGAAAACTTCAAAAAATACTGTGCAAAAATGAGTATTAAAACAAGCTCAATTCAATATGAAAATGATGATTTAATGCGTGAAAGCTATGGCGACGACTATGGAATTGCTTGTTGTGTATCTGCAATGAAGATTGGTAAACAAATGCAATTCTTCGGTGCGCGTGCCAACTTAGCAAAAACATTATTATATGCAATCAACGGTGGGGTTGACGAAGTAAGTGGCGCTCAAGTTGGACCAAACTTCGCTCCTATTACTGATGAAATTTTAGATTACGATAAAGTGTACAAACAATTTGATCAAATGATGGAATGGTTAGCTGGTGTTTATATCAACTCATTAAACGTGATCCATTACATGCATGATAAATATAGCTATGAAAGAATTGAAATGGCTTTACATGACACTGAAATTATTCGTACAATGGCTACAGGTATTGCAGGGCTATCAGTTGCAGCCGATTCATTATCAGCAATCAAATACGCTAAAGTTAAAACAATCCGTAACGAAGAAGGATTAGTTGTAGACTTTGAAACTGAAGGAGAATTCCCTCAATACGGTAACAATGATGCACGTGTCGATGATATCGCTGTACAATTAGTAGAATCATTTATGGGCAAATTACGTAAACACAAAACTTATCGTGATTCAGAGCATACAATGTCTGTACTTACTATCACTTCAAACGTAGTTTATGGTAAGAAAACAGGTAATACACCTGACGGTCGTAAAGAAGGAGAACCATTTGCACCAGGTGCTAACCCAATGCACGGCAGAGATAAAAATGGAGCTTTAGCTTCATTATCATCAGTTGCAAAATTACCATATGACTGCTGTAAAGATGGTATTTCTAACACATTCTCTATCGTTCCTAAGTCTTTAGGTAAAGAAGATGATGCTCAGCAACAAAACTTAGTTGGTGTACTTGATGGATATGCGATGCAACATGGTCACCACTTAAACATTAACGTATTTAACAGAGAAACTTTACTTGATGCGATGGAACATCCAGAAGAATACCCTCAACTTACAATCCGTGTATCAGGATATGCTGTAAACTTTATTAAATTAACAAGAGAACAACAATTAGACGTAATTTCAAGAACATTCCACGAAAAAATGTAGAATATAACAAAGCACTAAGTAGTTAAAGGACGGGGATTTAAATGATTAAAGGACATATTCATTCAGTAGAAAGTTTAGGTACGGTAGACGGACCTGGTTTACGCTATATATTATTCACACAGGGTTGCCTACTGCGTTGCCAGTTCTGTCATAACCCTGATACTTGGGAAATCGGTGCACCTTCAAGAGAAGTTACTGCTGATGAAATTGTAGAAGAAGTAGTTCCTTATATCCCCTACTTTAACGCTTCAGGTGGTGGCGTAACTGTTAGTGGTGGTGAACCGTTACTGCAGTTACCATTCCTTGAAGAGTTATTTCCAAAGTTAAAGCAGCATGGCATATCTACTTGTGTTGATACATCAGCAGGTTGCTTTAATGAAACCCCAGCATTTATGCATCACTTCGATGAAATGCAGAAAAATACTGATTTATTTCTATTAGATATTAAACATATTGATAATGAGAAACATTTGAAACTTACAGGAAAACCGAATACTCATATTTTAAGATTTGCTCAAATACTTTCAGAAAGAAAACAACCTGTCTGGATCAGACATGTACTTGTGCCAGGTATAACAGACGATAAAGAAGATTTAATCAAACTCGGCGAATTTATCAATCGTCTAGAGAACGTAGAAAAATTTGAAATACTTCCTTATCATCAACTTGGGGTACATAAATGGGAAGCATTAGGTATTCAATATCCTTTATCTGATATTGAACCACCGAGTGATGAAGATGTAAAACATGCATATGATCTTGTAAACTTTAAAGGTAAGACGCCACTAAGTAATTAAAAGAAGCTTCCAGCATTTGCTGGAAGCTTCTTTCGTATTCACTATTTCTATGTTAGTCATCCTCATATGTATCGAGCAACATCATTTCATCATAATTAATCGATTGTCTGAGTTCTACTGCTAAACTTGTCGTTATTTTTCCTCTAGCTAACAGACGGTTGACTAAATCTTTCTCAGCATTTAATACATCTAGTGCAAATAACGTTTCGTCATCTTCTAATGTCTCACTTGTTGCATTTCGTTTTAATTGATTCACCCTATTTAAATAATTATCTGATACTAATGCAATTTCCACACGATTGTCTAAAGTCATTTCTTCACTTAAACGCTGGACGACATTGTAATGAACACGCGCAGCGATCTTTTGAATTTCATATAAATTATTCTTTATCGACAAAGAACTTGCCTGATTAATACGATTTGCAAACTCTTTACGTTTGCGGTGCATTCTAAATAGAAACAGCATACGTCTAAAAAAGTTTGTGGAATGGAATATTTTCGAACGCTCAATATATTGAACATAGTTATTAAATGAACTTTGAGTAATTTCATTTGAATCAATCATCTCATCTAAAGTCTTCATTTCAACATTCATCGCAATCGCATGCAGGCGATCAATTTCTTTAGGACTATGATTTCTATCAGTTACTTCACTATAGAAACCAACCTGCATTGTATATTGTCTGATTAAATTTCCAGCTATCATACTATTTTCTTCAGTCGTATTGTCATGAATATATTTAATACCGTATTCTTTTAACTTAATACGTGCATCATTAAAGCTAAGCATTGATTCATCAACAGCTTCTTTAACTTTCGGCGTCAATATTGGCAGGAAGATTTGTGCGACTACTAAACTGATGACAATAACACCTGCTGCGATAAATAATAAATTATCTCTATAATTAAATACTTCTCCATTAACAATTTCTCGGGGAATCGTCAATGCGATGGCCATAGAGATCGTCCCATGTACACCACATACAGTTGCAATCAATGCATACTTAAAACGATTTGGTCGAACTTCTTTCTGATCAATATTCTCTCGTTTTAAGATACGCTCGAAACGACTTTCCCGAATATAGAACATATCATATAGGAAAAATACCCAGATAAATCTAAAGAAGTAGACAAGTAGTGCAATAATAAGCATATACATCACTGTTGAAAAGATATCTTCATTACCATGTTCAACTAAAGAAGTAGTCACTTCAGGTATTAAATAACCAAGTAACGTAAAGACGAATCCATTTAGTACAGTTGATAATAATCCCCACGTATTGTTATAACCCATCTGTAAACGCGTCGTTGCCTGACTCATCCTATCACGTTCGATACCGTGTACGATACCACCAATTACAGCCGCGATTACGCCTGACGCGTGAACTTGTTCCGCAATTACATAAATAATAAACGGTGTTAAAAGCTGAATTAAAATAAAGATATATTCATTAAAAAATCCTTTTCTGATTAAGAAAATTCTTAGCTGTACAAACAATAGACCGACAAATAGACCTATCAGTAAACCACCTACAGTTGCAATAAAAAACTGTGAGACAGATTCACTAACGCTGAATGCACCAGTTGTTAACGCGAGCAAAGCAATCTTAAAGCTTAAAATACCAGCAGCATCATTAAGTAATGACTCCCCTTCAAGTATCGTCATCAAACCTTTAGGCAGCTTCTTACCTTTAGCGATTGCCTGCACTGCTACAGCATCAGTAGGACAAATGATTGCAGCGAGTGCAAAACTTGCAGCGAGTGGCAGAAATGGCATCATCCAGTGGACAATATAACCTAATCCAATCACTGTTGTAAATACCAGTCCCATTGCCATTAAGATGATTGGCTTTAAATATTTTATAAAAGTTAATCTTGATACATGATAGCCTTCTAAAAATAATAGTGGTGCGATAATGCCCATTAAGAAAAGTTCCGGTTCAAATTCTACATGTAAAGGTACTGGTGTTAAGAATATTAGCATCCCGATAATGATTTGGATAAATGCTAACGGTACCTTCGGAAAATAGTAATTAACAATCGTAGAGACAATGATTGCAAATACAAGACTTAAAATAATAATAAAACTTTCCATTTGTCACCTCTATTTATCTTTAATGATAAATAATTATACCCCTAAACGAATCAATATCACATAAAAGTTTATCAAAATTAAAAAAAGTAAGTAGTCTACAATCAACTACCTACTTTTAAATTAATCTATTAGCAAATTATTGTGTATCACGAGATGGTCCGTAAATAGGAGGTACTCTTAAATCAGCTTGTCTCATTAATACTGTCATTTGACCTCTATGATGTGCCTGATGAGCAATCATAGAATAAAGCAGATGACCTTTCGGCATATTTTGACCGAAGAAATCAACATCTTCAATTAAACTTTCGTCTGTTAATGAAGCATCGTAAGCTGCTAATGTATTATTATATATTTCTTCTGCTGCACTTACCATTTCAGCAACCGTTTCTGGTTTAGCAGAATCAAATGTTGCACCTTCTACTTTTAAACCGGCACGTTCGGCAAAACCTCCGACACTTGAAATGACGTGCCATGCAATCTCACCTAAAGTACGATCTAATTCTGATACCGCTTGATCTAAAGACTCATCAGTTAACTCTTTTAAACACGCGATTGTCGTATTTGCTTCCATGCGATATTGATTAATAAAATCCTGTTTAATACGAAACATTGAAATGCCCCTTTCTTAGTAATACTTTTAATATACCCTCATTCCTAATGAAATACCATTAAAACGAAAGAACCACACATTATAATTATATAATTTGTAATATTGACACAATATAATAAATTAATATATGATATTAAAAAAGGAAGGAGTGATGTTTTATGGCGAAATTTAATCTGGTAAATGCTACATTTTATTTCGTCATGGACATTACTCGCTAATTTATTGCTCGTATACCCGTGACGAATAATCGCCACGGGTATTTTTATATATAAAAGGAGCAATATAATGGAAATTTTAACTCAATTAGGATATAACGAAGAACGAAAGAAACAAGCAAACGCTATCGATGAAAAATTACTTAAAGCACGAATAACTGTACAACATAAAGGGATGTATCGCGCACTCACTGAAAATGGCGAATACCTCGTTCAGCTCTCAGGTAGAGATAAATTTAGCAGTCGCAATCTTATAGAAGTACCGGCAGTCGGAGATTTTGTGTTAATTAAGCCATTTCCAAATGAATATAAAGGTATTATTCAACATATATTACCAAGAACACAACAATTCATCAGAAATGCTGCAGGCAATCAAACGAAACCACAAATAATCGCGACGAACATTGACTATGCATTCCTTACGATGAGCTGTAATGATAATTTTAACACTAATCGATTAGAACGTTATTTAATCGCAACATATGATTCAGGTGCAACACCAATTATCATTATGACAAAAGCTGATTTAATTACAGAACTAGATAAAGAAATTATGATTGCAGAATTGAGCAATGTAGCTCCTACAGTACCAGTATTTTTTGTGCGTCATGATAGTGATAATCATATAGAAACAATTAGAACTTATCTAAAAGAACATAAAACAGGCACTTTACTCGGTTCTAGTGGTGTAGGAAAATCTACGTTGATCAATCGATTATTAGGAAAAGACGTTATGGATACAGGCGAAATCAGATTAACTGATGATAAAGGAAAACATACGACGACTCATCGTGAACTCCTTGTACTAGATGATGGAGGAATATTAATCGATACACCAGGAATGCGCGAATTCCAGCTTTGGAGTACCGGTGAGAATTTAGGACTCGTAACTGAGTTTGAAGATGTTGAAAATCTAATAATACAATGTAAGTTCAATGACTGTACACATACGAATGAGCCAGGATGTGCGATAAATACGGCGATTGAATCTGGAGCATTAACTGAAGATCGATTTGAACGATATAATAAATATCTAAGAGAACTAGCTTTCATTGAACGACGAAATGATGAAGCGAAGATGAGTGCTGAACGTAATAAGTGGAAGAAGTTGACACAACAAGGTAAAGCAAATCGTAATGCGAAGATGGGAAAAAGAAAATAGTTGAATGAATTGGTGTGAGTGGGCTGAAAATGATGTTTTTAGCCCACTCACAGTTATTTTTAATAGAATTTTAACTTCGAGTGGGCTGAATACCATAAATTCAGCCCACTCGAATTATTTAAAACCATATTTGACATCTAAAACGAGAAGTTATATATTATAAATAAGCTACTTGGTAATACAAAGTAGCTTTTAAAAGATTAGCTATCTTGTATTACAAAATAGAGGTGAAACATATGAGTATGCGCACTCAATTATTGAAAGGACTACTCGATGCATGCGTTCTTTCGATTATTAAAGAAAAAGAAGTCTATGGTTATGAACTCTCACAGAAGTTACTTGATTCCGGACTTGGTAACATCAGTGAAGGTACAATCTATCCAGTTCTTCTTCGTTTACAAAAGAAAAATTTGATTACAAGTGAAATGCGTGCAAGTGATGTCGGACCGAAACGAAAATATTACTTTATTACGCCTGAGGGTGAAGAAGAACTTGAAAACATGGTCGAAGAATGGAATTCAATTGTCAAGCCAATAACGAATTTGATTAATAAGGAGTGAATGTCATGAGCAAACTAAATGAGATGGATATAATTTATCAAAGAAAATTAAAACAGCTCACCTTAAATAATAAAGAAGCATTCCTTAAAGTTAGGAATGAATTAAAAATGGACTTTAAGCTGCAAGAGCGTGAAGTTGATAATATCTTATCTGATATCCTAGATCATCTAATAGATGCACAAAATGATGGTGTAACTACACAAGAATTCTTTGGTAATGATACAAAACAATTCAGTAAAGACTTATTTGAAGAATTACCTAAAAATAAATTCACACATCCATTGTGGTATATCTTGTTTACGAGCACACTAACAATCGCTGCAATCTTAATACCCTTTGGATTCCTTAGCCAATTAAAGTATTGGATTACAGGCAGCTATGTTCCTGTAAACTATAATTTGTCTTTAATTTCAATATCACTATTCATAGTTTTATTAACGCTCGCTATCTTTATAACCATTCATTTAATGAAGAATAACACTTTCAGTTCAAATAGAGGAAAAACTTTAACGCTACCAATATATTTTTTAATGATATTTTTGCCAATTAGCATTTATTTATTTGGTTATGATAAAAACTTATCTGAACCTACTGGATATATCCTTGTCTTATTGGGCATTCCTTTTCTAATTACTTGTATATTTACTTATAAAAAGAAAATTTCCTATTAAGGAGGACTAAAATGACGAATTTAAATGAAATGAATATAAATTACATAAGAAAAGTGAATCAACTGAAACCTCATAACAGAAAAGCGTTTGATTATATCGCAAATAAGATTACGACAAAAGTAACACTTTCAGAAGATGAATCGGATGAATTATTATTAGAAATTTTAGATGATTTACTAGTTGCTCAAAGAAATGGTAAATCAGCAAATTCTTTTTTTGGTGAAGATTTAGATCAATTTGTTGATGATATTTCAATAGAATTACCTAAAAGATCTTTTAAATCAATTTTACTATTTGGTACATTTACATTTTCTATTATATTCAGTATATTATTTGTTATTTTCGGGTTTGCTGATTTTTTAAGTTGGATAAGTATCTCTCATCATATTAAAATTCCTGTACTTGCTGCTTTATTAATTGTTTTTGTTTTCTTAATCTTCAGCTTGCTAAGTATATTTTTAGACTCAAATGCACAAAATAGAACGAAGACTCAAAATATTATCCAAGCGTTATCTTTGTTTCTATCTTATTCAATCACATATTTTATTTTTAACTTTGTTAAACAAGGACCTTATTTTAGTTTTCCTTTTTATTTATCATTACCCTTGGCTATTGTCTTTATAGTTACAACTATCTATATCAAGAAGAAATATTTTCCGAAAAAACAATTCATTTAGGAGTGAGTGTCATGAAAACAAAAGATATTATCGAACAAAATAATTTAAAACGTGAAGAACTGACGCCGGAAAATTTAAAGGTTTATGAGCAGGTATTAATGTATTTACGCTGTGATTTATCGATTTCAGAGCGCGTTACAGAAGTGACTTTAATGGATTTATTAGATCACTTACTAGAAGCACAGATGCATGATGTAACGACCGAAGAATTCTTCGGCAATGATCCAGAACAATTTGCTAAAGATTTAGTTGCTGAGATTCCAAAAGAATCGAAGCGTAATATGTGGATGTTCGGTGCTTCAATGTTATTTCTACTATTTGCAATATTTAGAGGTATTTCAGGTATTGCTGATTTTATCACCGTTAATCTGTTACACAAAGACAATGCGATTTATCTCGGTAGTGAATTAACTGCTAATCTTATAACTTCACTTGTTATCGGTGCAATCATTTTCGGTATCTTCAAATATTTACAACTTAGCGCTTTTAAAGATGATGAAACAAGAGGACAAAAAATTACAATATTTTTTGTATTATGGATTGTGATGGTTATTCCATTCCTTGTTTCGATGTTCTTACCAGATTTAGTACACATCGGCCCAGTTGTTCATATCCCCTGGTATGTTAATATCAGCATTGGCGTAGCGTTTTACTTACTCTATAAGCTATTATTTAATGCTTCACGAAACGATAAGGAAGTTGCCTTTATGAAATAAAAAAATCATCCCAAAGTTTATGCTTTGGGATGATTTTTTTAAATGATGATATCAAATATAAACCATATAATCATAATAATTAAAATGATAAACTTAGCCAACGTGCTTGTAAGGAAGCCTAATAACGATCCAATACTTGCATCCATCGCACGTTTAAAATCTTGCTGAATCAGTAGTTCTACAATGAATACTGCAACAAACGGTATTATGATAATACCGAATGGTGGGAAGAAGAAGCTACCGAGTATAATCCCGATTGCTGCCGTAAGCTCCCCTGCTTTACTTCCGCCAAACTTCTTAACAAAGCGACTTCCTAATACATAATCACTTATTAAAATAATAATCGTAAGTGTTGCCATCGCTATCCAGAAGAACCATGATAGTTCATTATTGTTAATCGCGAAATGGTAGATAAAAAAGCCAACCCACATCATCAGTATACCAGGTATCATTGGCATCACTAATGCTACGAATGCTGATAAAAAAGCTAATATAACGAATGTCCATAGTATGAATGTCATGCTAAATCCTCCATCTTAACAGGTTTAGTGAATATTAATAAAACGAATGCAAGCAACATGAATGTTGCTGATACAAAGAAAACATTACCTAGCCCAACAAACCCACTCATAACGCCACCTAATAAATTACCAACTAATTGCCCGACAATCATCGCGTTTGAGAACAATGTAGATGCATAACCCGGGAAGTCTGGTAGAATATCCTGAAAATAACTTATCCCTAATCCAAGTAATATCGCAAGGAAGAACGCAAGCAATACCTGACCGATTAACATCGCTGTTACATTATCAAATACACCGATTGAGAAATAATAGGCACCACCAGAAACTGCACCAATCATCAATAATGTCCTTGTCTGAAATCTACTTGCAAGTACGCCAAGTATGATCATAAAAGGCACTTCAAGTCCCGCACATAAACTTGCGAGATAACCTACATTGGCTTCATCTTCTTTTATAAATTCTGTTACAAAAAGCGGCATATTTAATGTATACATCCATTGCCCTACATGTAAGAATACAAATGCTAGAAATGGAATCAATAAATACATATCTTTAGCTAAGTTTGGTGCAACGGGTTCAATTCTATTAGAATTGTAGACAACTTTCTCAGGTTTCACTTCGTGGAAAAAGATTAAGAATGAAATCAATACAATCCAGTAAATGATTACTGTTCCTCCAAAAATGCCCCCAAAACCGAAATGTTTAAGTAAGACCGTCCCTACTAATGGTCCAAACAAGAATCCAAAACTAAACATTGAACGTAAAACAGTGTTTGCAAATACTGCATTTTTACTTGAGGCAGAAGCATTGATACTCTCTCTTGCAGAAGCATACATTTGTGGCATCGCAGGAGCAGACATACCACCAAAGAATACATATAATGCAATAAAGAGGTAAGGATTAGAAACAAGATAATACATACTAAATGCAACTGATGCCATTGCTAAACTGAACATGATCATATACTTTCTGTTAAATCCTGCTCTATCAGAGAATCTAGCAACAATCGTATTTACACCAAATCCAGCAAGTGCAAATAATGCCATCATAACACCATACAGACCACGTGTCATACCCAGTTCTTGTGTCGCGTAAAGCACAAAGAATGGCACAGTAATCGCTAATGCCATACCAAGTAATGTCATATTAATAAGAAATAAGACATAATTTTTAATACTTAATAAATTTTTAAACATATATACACTTACTTTCTATTTATTATAACCACATATAATACTGTTATATTATAAAGCAAAAATATCATTTGTATAGTCACGTCTATTTATAACGTGATTAATACCGCTGCTTTATCATCATGCAATTTCACTCGTGGATAATGAATCTTCTCGATATCTTCTAATTCTTTCGTAATCATATATTCGAGCATGGCATCTAAGCCATCATGAATAAATTTCTGAACGAATTTCTGAAGACCAAGTCTTTCTATATCAAAGAAACCATCTGTTGTAATCAGGATATGTGATAAATTTGATAATTCAAATTGTCCACGATTATATGACTGATTGAAATTTACATCACCATTCATCACCGAATATCCACCTGGAATATTTGCTGTACTTTTAGCATTATCAATGGCTTCGATCATTTCTTTCGGCAATATATTTGATTCGTAAACACCAGGATATTTTTCCTGCCAGTACTTCACACGATCACTTTCATTCTTCTTACTATAATCAGGAACAATTTGAGATACTTTATTTTCTTTCGTAATTGTGTAGATAACACAGTCGGCTGAACTGGAATAATCGGCTATATTGTTATGAAGCTTTACAACAGCGTGGCAACACTGAAATCTATCTTTCGGATGATTAATAGCGATATTGAATGCTTCCATCTCTGTTTGGATGCTGGCATTTGCAAATTCAGTCGCATTATTTAAAGTAATGCTTTTATCAACTTGCTCAAACGTAGCTTTTACAGCATCCGTAGCACGTTTTCCAGGTGTGATATTATCAATCATAATACCTTTCAAACTTGTTACTCCGTCAATAACCCCATAAATATTTGCTGCTTCATTGATGACAACATCATCTTCATTCATTATTCCTACTCCTTGAGCCAGTACGGATGTTATCATGTTTACACCTACCCTAGTAGAATTGTATTTCGTACTTCAGTCATCTTACGATCAAGTTCTGCTGATGCATCTGCAACTTCTCTTAATTCTTTTCGGATTTCATCACTTAATTGTTTTGTATTATATTTATACTGTAACTTATGTTCAGTTGATGCGAAAAAGTCCATTGCGAGTGTTCTAATTTGAATTTCAGCAGGTATCCACTTCACACCTTCTGACAGTACAAGTTCAGTCTCCACTATAAGATGCAAACTTTTATAGCCACTTGGTTTTGGATTTTTAATGTAATCTTTTACACGTACAATCCTTAAGTCACTTCGTCCACTGAGAAGCTCGCATATTTTATAAACATCCTCTTCAAATGTCGTTACAATGCGTACACCAATAATATCGAATATATTTGCTCTGATATCATCTAGTGTAATAGGAATACCTTTACGATTTAATTTATCGCGTAAAGAAAGTGGTGCTTTTATTCGCGATTTAACATGTTCGAATGGTGAATAGCCATGTCGTGCCTGCCATTCAAGGTCAATAATTTCAATATCACTTGTAAGTTCTAGAAGCCCCATTTCATATTCTTTAAAGAAATATTGAAATTCTTCTGCCATTTTTACAAACTCAGTCTGTTCTTCAATTTTGCTAAATATTTGATTTACGTCCATATTTACTCCCTCTCTTCTAGACTAATATACCAAATTTACACAGAAAAAAGTACGAATACACATCGTATTCGCACTATATAATAGGTACATATTTCTTTATATCAAGATATTCAGCAGTTACTTCTTTCATCAATTCAATATAAGCACTCACTTGCGGTAAACTTAACATATCCGTTTCATAACAAAGATAAGTTTCACGCAGTAATGGATTATTTGCGACTTCTAACAGCTGAATTTCGAACTGATCATTATCTATGTCTTTCATAACGATTTCCGGCAATACGGTCATACCTACACCATTTAATAACAGTGATTTACAAGTAGAAATTTGATCAGTCTTTATTTGCGGAGCATATTCCTTATTAAATTGCTCTGTATACCAATGTTCAATTTCCTTTAAGTAAATGGGATCTGCCTGAAATTCAATCATCGGTAACTGATCAAGCTCATGTGCTTTGTTCTTAGGATAGATAAAGTAATGCTTTTCACTCATTAACAGTTCATTGTGCAAATTCATAATCTTGCTCCCACGTATTACCGACACATGAAAGTCATGACGATTGTTTGTAATGCGTGTAGATGAACCGACTTGCAGCTGTATCTTTACATTCGGATAACGTTCTACAAATCTTCCTAGAACTATCGGTAATATTGTATGTCCAATCAAAGAAGATACACCTATTGAAAGCTTACCGTTGACCACACCGTCAGAAGAATGAATCATCTCCTTTAGATTCGTTTCTTCTTTTAACATCTTTCTGGCATGCTGAATAATCATTTCTCCATTTGTCGTAACAATTAATTTCTTTTTCGTACGAATAAAGATTTCAGTACCCCACTCTGTTTCAATAGATTTAAGACGTTGACTCACTGCAGGCTGTGATATATATAATGTGTCTGCTGCTTTACGTAACGTCTCTTCATCAGCAAGCGCAACGAGTAATCTGTAATCATCAATTTTCATATACAATCCTCAATTCTAAAGATTATAAAATCGAATCGTATTCTCTTCTATTGTCAGGTTAACAGTTTCAGTATCGATTGATTTTATATGTCCAATTTCTTCTATTATAGCAGATAACTGAGCATGAATGTGATGCGCCTCAAAACCATCATGGGGCCATGGACCATCCGTTTCAATCATTAATCTTTCAAGCGGGAAAGAAGTGACAACTTTACGTGTCTTTGGATTCCACAATACATCAGGTGTAATGCTCACCATATAATCTGTAGCTAATAATCGATCGATTACAGCATCACTCGCTTTAAACCAGTGAAAGTGCGCTTTTTCAATTGCATGTTTATGCAGTAAGTCTAGCATTACAAGTGCATCATCGTACACAGCATGCAGTACGATCGGTAAACGATATTGTTTCGCTTTAATAATAAATTGTTCGAATACTTCTATATAAGGTTGTATATTTAACTTTGGCTGTTCTCGTTTTAAATATTGAGGTAAACCTACCTCTCCGATAGCAGTTAATTGATTATGATGATTATCGATTAGGGATAATATCTTATCGATTTCAGTGTGGTTTAGCCTTTGTTCAGGATGAAATCCGAGCGCGATATTAACTTTTGGATAATCGACTAAATCGAGTAACTTTTGAGAACCATGATAATCCATGGCAACAGCAATCAAACCATTAATCGCTTCGTTTTGAAGTATATGTTGCTGCTTAGATTCAGAATATTTATCTAAATGAATATGTGCGTCGTACATATTAGTGTTCTCCTTTTAGCAATGATGTGTCCAATATCACCTACTTATTGGACACTTCTAATTCAATAATTCAACATTTTATCTTTCAGTTGGCCAACTTTCTTTTGAGCTTGTTCACACACGATTACTTTATTATTCTCTAATATTGTATCAATATATTTATAGTCATCCAATAATTCGAAATATCTCTCACGTTTGTCTTTCAATTCGTTATTAATCACTTCAAATAATGTCTTCTTCAAATTTCCATAGCCAACGCCCGCTTCAAATTGTCGCTTTACCTCAATCATTTCACTTTTATCCAGGAATGCTTCGAATAAAGTGTAAACAATTGAGTTATCTGTTGGGATTGATTCTCCTAATGGAATAGAATCTGTTTTAATCTTCATAATGTTTTTATATAATTCTTTTTCGGTCGAAAATAGCGGTATCGTATTTCCATAACTCTTACTCATTTTACGACCATCATTTCCTGGTAATAACATTGTCGTTTCGTCCACTTGAGCAATCGGTAACTTAAATATATCGCCATATTGGTGATTGATACTTTGTGCAATATCTCGTGTTATCTCAATATGCTGTATTTGATCTTTACCAACTGGCACAATATCAGTATCCATTATCAATATATCCGAAGCCATTAATACCGGATAATTAAACAGCCCCATATTTATATTTTTATCAGAATCAAAATTGTTTCCAATATTTTCTTGTACTTTAGCTTTGTAGGCATGTGCACGATTAAGCAGTCCTTTAGCTGTTTCATTCATTAAATAAAACGTCATTTCAGTAATTTGGGGTATATCAGATTGTTTATAGAAAAGACATCTATCTGTATCTAAACCTAACGCAATAAATGCTGCTGCTATTTTATGAGACAATGTATTGATTGCCCCTTCTTTACGAATCTGATCATTGTTTAAAGCATGTATATCTGCGATAAAATACGCATAACGATTTGCTGTATCCTGAGATAAATCGATAGCCGGTTTAATAGCACCTAAATAATTACCTAAATGCAACTCTCCAGTTGGTTTAATACCTGTAAGTATCGTTTTCATAATCATCACTCCTATTTTTTTATAAAAAAGAGACCCGTCCCTGAATAAGGACGAGTCTCTCGCTTTACCACCTAATCGCTACTATCATAACGTACATGTTGTATCGGTCATGTTTCCGACTGGTATATGTGTTAACCAGTATTCAAACGATGAGCCCATTCACTTTTAACTTATACATGTTTCCACCAGCCACATGCTCTCTATCATAAGTCAATAAGTTACTCTTCTCATCTGAAGAAATTCTTATTGAATTGTATATATATTAACTCAACTTAATCTAATTTTCAATTCTAATTTTGCACGTCGTTTCATAGAATGCTTTCAGGGAATAATATAAACATACTTACTTAGGAGGCGTTATTGATGGATAAATTCGAGAAGATTGACAAAGAGATTAAAGGTTACACTCAAGAGCATCAACCTGGTAGTGAAAAAGATATGGATCCTAAGCCAATCGCTGAAGATGAGAATTATAAAGCAAGTGGTAAATTAAAAGGTAAAGTTGCACTGATTACCGGTGGTGACTCTGGTATTGGTCGTGCTGTCGCTATTCTGTATGCTAAGGAAGGTGCTGATGTTGCAATCGGGTATTTCGATGAAGCTACGGATGCTAACGATACGATTAAGAGATTAGAAGCGCTCGGTGCAAAAGTAAAAGCTTATCAACATGATTTAAAATCAGAAGTTGATTGTAAACAATTGATTGATAATGTGATTAATGACTTTGGCAACCTAAATATATTAGTTAATAACGGTGGTGTACAATTCCCACAAGATAGTCTTTTAGATATTACAGCAGATCAAATTCAGGAAACATTTGCGACAAATGTATTTGGTATGATGTATTTATCAAAAGCAGCACTTCCTCACCTTTCTAAAGGAGATACGATCATCAATACAAGTAGTGTTACTGCTTATCGTGGTTCTAAGACTTTAATTGATTATTCAGCGACGAAAGGTGCAATCACTGCATTTACACGCTCATTATCACAAAGTCTTGCTGATGATGGTATTCGCGTAAACTCTGTTGCTCCAGGTCCTATCTACACACCACTAATCCCCGCAACTTTCCCGGCTGAGAAAGTTGAAAAGCATGGTGAAGAAACTGCATTAGGGCGTCGTGGTCAACCAAGTGAAAATGCACCGGCTTACGTATATCTTGCAAGCAATGATTCTACGTATGTTACAGGTCAAACAATCCACATCAATGGTGGAGATTATATTTCAAGCTAAAAAAATGTGCCTATCATCCTCGATAGGCACATTTTATTTTTCTATTTTTTCTTTGCAATAGACCGCTAACTTTTCCAGATCACCAAAGTTTGTCTTTACATGCTGCATTATCTCATTTGCTGTCTGATACGCAAAATCATATTGTGCTTTCGTAATCTCTTTCTTACGTAATGCACGTTTAGCATCTTGTTCATCGACCAGTTCATATCGACCATCAGGTAATACTAATACATCTAAATAAAGATCATGCGTTCTTGCCTGACCAAGTTCAGGAAAATTTTCTTCATTTATATCGATGTAATATTGAATAGGTTGACTTTCACGATTATACATCACTGTTATACTGTAATGTTTATCTTTCGGTAATATTTGTAGCCAGCGATAGCCATCATCTGCAACGACAATGTCTTCTCCAATAATATTTACCACTAACGGTGACTTTACTTTCTCCATAATAATTTCCCCGATAATGCCTTCAAACTGTTCATCTTTGACAGCAATTTCATGATATTCTTTTCTGATTAAACGGCGCCAGCTGCGTTTATCAATATACTTGGTTTTCATACAACCCACTCCTTACCAATCATTATATAAAAATAAACAAGGATGATAAATCATTTTATCTCCTTGTTTATAAAAATATTCAATTATACTTCGTCTGTTGTATAATGATCTTTTCCTTTTAAGAAAAATGCCAGCACAAATGCAAGTAAGCTTAATGCAGTTGCGACCCAGAATGCATCATTAATACCGTTAATTGTTGCCATCTTCTGTATTTGTCCCATAACAACTTGTGTACCAAGATTACTACTACCCATCTGCTGTCCAATCTGTGACATAGAATTCGCTATTGCAGGATTCGTTTTATCTAATTGGTTAGCAATGTCTCCCATATGCGCAGTTGTTTGCTGTGTCATTACTGTAACTAAAATTGCTGTTCCGATAGAACCAGCTAACTGTCGAATTGTATTACTAATTGCATTACCATGAGGTATCATACGAAGTGGTAATGCGTTCATCCCTGCTGTCATAATCGGCATCATAATGAAACTCATACCAAATGAACGCAGAATATAGATGCTTAATATATGTCCATAACTTGTGTCCATACTTAACTTCGTGAGTTCCCATGTTGCATAGGTCATAATTGCTAGACCGAAGATTGCAATCGGCTTAATACCAATCTTATCAAGTAATTTACCTGATATCGGTCCCATCAGACCCATTAAAAGAGATCCAGGTAATAAGAGCAATCCAGAATCAAGTGGTGAGAAGCCACGAATAGATTGTAAGTAGACAGGTAATAAAAGCATACCTCCAAATAAACTCATCGTAACAATAATATTGATCAGTAACGTAAATGAGAAGCCACTATATTTCAAAGCACGTAAATCCATCATCGGAATCTTCATTGTCATTTCTCGATAAATAAATAACACGATGAAGATCATACCTATGATCATTGTTGAAATTACGATGCCTGAATCCCAGCCTTTATTTCCTGCTTCAGAGAATCCATAAAGTAAACTACCAAATCCAAGTGTACTGAATATTACGCCGGGAATATCAAGTTTAACGTTTTTAGTCGGTTGATAAATCTTAAACCAGAAGAAACCAATAATTAAGGAAATAATACCGATAACACTCATTCCATAGAACATGACATTCCAATGATAGTTCTGAATAACCCAACCTGTTAATGTTGGACCAATGGCTGGTGCTAAAATCATTGCAATCCCCATCATCCCCATTGCAGCACCACGTTTATCAGGTGGGAATAACGTCATAAATACGTTTGTTCCTAACGGCATTAATATCCCTGCACCTACTGCCTGAATGACACGTCCAAGCATCATTAGCGGGAAGTTGAATGAAATGGCACAGATCATTGATCCTATTGTAAAGAACAACATCGCAGTTAAGAAAAGCTGACGATATGTGAATCGTTGAATCATGTATGCACTAATCGGTACTAAAATACCATTGACGAGCATAAATCCTGTTGTTAACCATTGTGCTGTAGATGTTGAAATACTAAAATCATTGATTAATACCGGTAATGCTACATTAATAAGCGTCTGGTTAAGTATCGCTACAAACATACCGATCATTAAAGCAGTAATAACTTTACCAAGCGTTATACCTTTACCATATTCAACAAGTGCACCTTGTGGTTTTACCTGCTCATGTACAGGTTTATTAACATCCAGTTCAGTATGTTCTGCTTGTGTTGTTTCATCTGTTGACTTCGCTGTGTAAGTAGTACTTTTCACTGTTTCATTTGGTGTATCCAACTTACTTTCTGTTAACGGTGTCGTTGTTTTTAAGTTATCTTTTTTCTTCGTACTTCGCATCATGAATCTGTTTAAAGCCCAGAACACGAGTAAGCTAAATAATATATATAGAATATACATAGAGGTCATACAAAAACCTCCTTAGTTTTTATGAATGCGTACAGTTACATTCATTCCTGGAATAATGTCTAATGATTTATCTTTATCTAGTTCAATTTTTACAGGTACTACTTGTGTTACTTTTGTATAGTTCGCATTACCATTTGAAGAAGGTAGCATAGAAAAACTTGATGCTGTTGCTAAACCAATTTCTTTTACTTCACCTGTTAAATCAGTATCTTTGTAACCATCTACATATACATCCACGTCTTGACCAACTTTAATACCATCGATTTGTGTCTCTTTAATATTTGCTGTGACAAATAAATCGTTTAAGTCATATGCATAAGCAATCGGTGTACCTGCTCCAACAAATCCATTTTCAGTGGCTTGCGTTTTAACGATTGTTCCGTCCTGAGGCATAGTGATATCAGTTTTTGATGGTTTCCCGTCTTGACCCATACCTACAACAGTACCGATTTTATCATCTTTTGAAATTTTGTCTCCTACAGTTTTGTCTAATGCTGTCAGTTTACCTGCTGTCGGACTCGCAATGACTAATTGCGTACCATCTACTTTAGCATTGTCTGTTTTGACATAGTTCGTTGCTTCATTATAGAAATGAAACGCTGCAAATCCTCCTGCAACAAGAATGATTAAAGTTAAAATATTAATTAATACGAGTTTTTTCATAATATATTCCTCCTTATTTTTTTCGCATAACCATTATTATAATCCGATTTAACTTTCATTCAACCAACAAAATTTGTTTAATTGTTGGATTTTGATTACAATGAAGTATTGATAACGCTATCATCCAAAAGAAAGAGTGAAACAATGACAGATAAAAAAACTTTAATAGAATATTCATTTATTCAATTGATGGAACACTATCGATTTAGAGATATTACAATAAAAATGATTTGTGAAGAAAGTAATATAAACCGTTCAACATTCTATGCTTATTTTGAAGACAAATATGCTCTGTTAGACGGTATGATTGATTTTCATATTCACAATATCGAACAATTCATGACCGATAATCTAAATAATTTAAAAGACGAAGAAGACAAGCGACCATATGTCGAAAAGTATTTAAAAGAAACATTTCAATATATTTTCGATAATAAGCAATTCTTTAAAATCTTACTTACACTTCATCCTGCTCAAAACTTCACACAAAAATTATTAAGCAGCTGGAGAGAAAATTATTTAAATGTACTAAATAATACAATTTCATTAAACTATCCTGATTATTTCGTCAGTTATACAATCGGGGGCCAATTTGGTATTTTATATTTTTGGCTGCAAAATGACTGTCCGGAATCTCCTGAAGTCATCGGTAAAATTATTTATAATAATATCCTCAAAATTAACCGCTAAATTAAAAGTGTTTTATTTCACTCATGTCAAATATCGAGTATAATAATATAGATATTAAATAAATGGAGGCACACAATGAAGTTATATCAATCACTTACAATTGGAGCATTAGCGACTGCTTCACTTTTTGCATTACCTCACATTGCTAAAGCTGATAGTCTTAAAGTCGGTAAGATTAAAGACGAAAATGCAATCATTATTACAAATAAAACAGCGATGTCAAAGAAAGTTGCCGGCGACTTTGCACAGTACACGTTATATATTAACGATCAACATACGATTAACGGTGAGAAATATTATCGCGTTCAGACAACGGATGATATCAACAATGCGATTGGTTATGTGAAAGCAAGTGACCTTAAAATCAATACAACGAAAATTGTCCCTACAAAAATGAAGACATATACGATGAAAGCCGCTTCTACAAAACTCTTCGAAGTGCCAAACGGTAGTTCTAGACAAGTGATTGATAGAATCAGTAAAAATGAAGTGATCAAAGTTGAAAAGACCATTCGTGTTAACGCTTCAACTTATATTTACGGAACACTACCAAGCGGTATGAAAGGCTGGATTAACATTACGAATGATGTTGGGCGAAAGCCGGTGAAGCGTAATCCTATCCAGCAGAAAGCTAAACCTCAAGTTAAACCTGAAAATAAAAAATCAATGGATGCTGAAGCAGAAGAAACTTTAGTAGATATCGCTGCACAGCCAAGACCTGTAGGTGAAGGCATCAACCATATCGAATTACCAATCTCAATTAAAGATGCCTTAAAAATTCAAATGTCACTACATCCAAAACCACAAAGCTCAAACGGCATCAAATGGAAGAATGCACATCGTAAAGATGTACTAAATGCGATGAATCCAGAAGAGGCTATGATTGATCCTGTACAAAAATATCAATTTCTAGTTCTAAACGAACCGCAACATCTCACTGCAGACCAGCTTAATATATTATTACAAGGTAAAGGCATTTTAGAAGGACATGGGGAAGCTTTTAGACAGGCAAGTATAAAGTATAATATTAATGAAATCTATTTAATCAGCCATGCCTTCTTAGAAACTGCAGAAGGTACAAGTACATTAGCTAAAGGCGTTAAAGTTAAAGGTGAAGATAAGAACAAACGTTTCTATAATATGTATGGTGTTGGTGCATACGACAAAGATGCAGTGAAATATGGCGCAAAATATGCAGCAAATATCGGTTGGGATACACCGAATGAAGCAATTATTGGCGGTGCAGAATTTATTTCAAAAGGGTTCGTTTCTGAAAATCAAAACACATTATATGCAATGCGCTGGAACCCATTTGCTCCAGGAGATAGCCAATATGCTACAGATATATTATGGGCACGCGCAAATGCAAACTACATGCATGCATACTATCAAAAGTTAGGCATTTCAGGTGGAAAGTTCAATTTCGTACATTATGCAAAATAATATATTCATATAATCCAATCATCACAAAACCCCTTATCAGCTGGATAAGGGGTTTTGTTTGGGATGGGTATGGAGTTAAAGGGGGTGTTCACTTAGAGTCTCACTAAGTGAACATTAATTGCCGAGGAGCAACCTGTCTATTTCAAACCCTCTTCAATCTTATTGATTTCATCTTGTGATAAGTTTTTCGCAATTTCTCCGTCTTTCGTATCTTCTTTTAATGCCTCTTTAGCTAAATCAGAGTGATATAATTCAACGATTTTCTTATATGTCTTGTTATCTTTATCTTCTGTTTTCGCTGCAATCACATTAATGTATGGTGCGACATCTTTATTATCCGCATCTTCCAGATAAATCGGATCATCTTTTGGATTAAGTCCAGCACGTGCAGCTACACCATTATTAATGATAGATACTGCTACATCTTCTAATACTCGTGGTGTTTGTTGAGCATCAATCGGTTTGATTTTTAGATCAAGTTTATTTTCTTCAATTTTGTCTGGTCCACCAAATAAACCGAAGTCGCCAGATAATTTAATTAATCCAGCTTGTTCTAATAATTTTAATGCACGTGCCTGGTTTGTTACGTCATCAGGAATTGCAATTGTATCGCCTTTTTTAACATCTTTAATGTCTTTAATCTTTTTAGAATATACCCCAAGTGGTGCAAATACTGTTGTACCTACTACAGATAATTTTAATTTATGGTCTTTTTTAAACTGATCAAGGAAAGCGAAATGCTGGAATGCATTTAAATCAATTTCACCTTCTGCTAGCGCATTGTTTGGTGCAGTGTAATCCTGGAATTCAACAAATTCAATTTTTATGCCATCTTTCTCCGCTTCTTTCTTAACAACTTCCCAGACTTTAGAGTCTACGCCAGTTACACCGATCTTAACTGTCTTTTCATCTTTCTTACTACCACATGCTGCTAGCACTACGATTAAACTTAAAAATAATACGAATAATTTTTTCATCTTTTCATTCTCCTTTTTTTATAAACGACTTGTATATATGCTTGCTACTTTGTTACCAATAAATTGTGTGATTTGTACTAAGACAATCAAAATTAAAACTGTAATAAACATGACTGCAACGTCAAAACGCTGGTAGCCATATGTAAAAGCGAGATATCCTATACCACCAGCACCAACTAGACCTGCTACTGCAGAGAACTCGATAAGTGATACGGTAGTAAACGTTAAGCCTAGAATGAGTGCTCCTGCTGCTTCCGGAATTAATACTTTGAATAAAATATCAAATTTACTTGACCCCATAGATTGTGCCGCTTCAATTACACCTCGATCTACTGAAACGATATTGTTTTCCACAACACGTGCAATAGATAATGATGCAGCTAACGTCATCGGAAATATCGCTGCCCAGATTCCGATAGATGTACCTACTAAAAATCTTGTAATCGGAATCAGTGCTACGAGGAAAATAATAAATGGAATCGGTCGAATCGTATTGATTATTGCATTCAAAATTGTATTTAACACTTTATTTTCTAAAATATTACCCTTACCAGTTGCATAGAGCAGTATGCCTAAAGGTAAACCAATCAGTGTAGCCAGCACTAAAGTAATTGCTACCATGATGAGTGTACTGATCGTGTGCTCTAATATTACTGGCCAGAATGTACTTAAATCAGTTTTCAAATCCTTCTACCTCCCTTACTTCTATGCCGTGCTGTGTAATTTCTGATAAGGCACTTTGAATATTTTGAACATCACCAACTGCTTCAATTAATAAATTACCAAATAATCTATCAGTTAACTCGGTTATACCGCCATACAAAATGTTAAAATCAACATGATTTGCTCTACCAATCTTACTCAATACCGGCTCAAGAATTTGCTCATGATTAAAGATAAAGCGATATAGTTTACGATTCGTAACATTAATATCTTTAGGAATGTCATCATTTAGTACACTATGCACAAAACGCTTTGTTGTTGGATGAACAGGTGTAGTAAATAGTTCAAATACTTTGTTACTCTCAACCACTCTGCCCTTTTCCATTACAGCCACTTCATCACAAATTGATTTCACAACTTCCATCTCATGGGTAATGATCACTATCGTGATATTAAGCTTTTCATTGATATCTTTTAGCAGGTTTAATATTTCATCTGTCGT
The DNA here is from genome assembly GCF_003259695.1 of Macrococcus epidermidis. GTDB lineage: Bacteria > Bacillota > Bacilli > Staphylococcales > Staphylococcaceae > Macrococcoides > Macrococcoides epidermidis. The sequence goes on along the minus strand of NZ_PZJH01000001.1, from coordinate 156,626 downwards.
TTCAGGATCCAGCGCACTTGTTGCTTCATCACAAAGTAATATATCAGGATTTGTTGCTAACGCTCTTGCAATACCTACACGCTGCTTCTGTCCACCGGATAATTGATTTGGGTAATCGTCTTTCTTATCAGCAAGACCGACAAATGCCAGTAATTCGTCTACTCGCTGCTCGATTTCAGCTTTAGTATATTGTTTCGTTAGCTTTAAAGGATAACGAATATTATCACTGATAGTCTTTGCTTTAAATAAATTAAACTGCTGAAATATCATGCCGATATTTTGACGCTGTTTACGTAAATCCTTCTCTTTTAATCCAACGATATCTCTACCTTCGACATAAACATAACCAGAAGATGGTGCTTCAAGTCGATTAATTAACCTGAGTAAAGTAGATTTCCCAGCACCTGAATATCCAACAATACCGTATATTTGACCCTTCTCGATTGAAAGCGATACATCATCTAGCGCATTAATCAGACCTTTCTTTGTTTGATACGTTTTAGTCACGTGATCAATTTCAATGATTCCCATTTTTTCTCCTCCCAAAATAAAAAACGTGCACTCAGCTGGTAGCTAAATGCACGTTACACGTCCGAATTTATCTGCCAAGCGTGAGCTTGATGGAATTAGCACAGTGCTCTAAATTAGAGTCCGCTGCTGAGACTTCATCGGGCCATATCCCTCTGTCTCTCTTGATAAAATATTTATTAAGTTGTTTTACATGTTACAGTGAATCAAAATATCTGTCAACACAATTTTTTAAAAAATTTTGAGATGGTTTTTTTGACCGATAAATCCTGTTTGTCGGCCATCATTTTCGATTTCCCTCTATTTTTGTGGATTCTTGGCCGATAAATCCAGTTTGTCGGCCATCATTTTTGATTTCCCTCTAATTTTGTGGATTCTTGGCCGATAAATCCAGTTTGTCGGCCATCATTTTTGATTTCCCTCTAATTTTGTGCATTCTTAGCCGATAAATGCTGTTTGTCGGCCATCATTTTCAATTTCCCTCTAATTTTGTGGATTCTTGGCCGATAAATCCAGTTTGTCGGCCATCATTTTCGATTTTCTTCTAATTTTGTGCATTCTTGGCCGATAAATCCAGTTTGTCGGCCATCAAATACTATTAAAAACTTGATAATCCACTAAACTCCTGAATGCGATAAATCACGGATTTTAAGAATGAAGGATCCTTCTTTACATCATAATGATCTGTCACATGCGCATATGTATTATCCCATTTCGCATCAAAATCCTGATCAATCTTAGTAAATACTGGTAAGCTCGATTGTCCAGAAATCATAACATCCGTCTCTAGATTTAAGTCACCGACATTACGTCTTGTTAAATTCGCACTACCTAAAATTAAAGTCGATTTATGCTTATCCTTATCCTCAAGTAATGTAAATTTCGCATGATACTGTTCGCCATGACTCACTGCCCATTTAATCTTGATGTTATCATCTGACTTTGCAATTAATTCATGCGCTACAGGTTTATTCGGAATGCCCGGTTTTTCTTTACCGAATGCTTCTTTGTTCACATCTAGTATCAACTGCACATCAACACCACGTTTACTTGCATTGATTAAAGATTTTACAATATCACGGTCAGATATATAGAACATGCCCATCTTAACAGAATCTCCATCGCTCATTCGACCAATCTCTTCTAACAGCGCAGCTTTAATCTTTCCTTCAGTAACTAGTGTTGTCGTATAATCCATGCCGTTATTAAATGCACGTTTATTGATCTCAAAGTCACCTATCCTTAAATCTGCACCACTCATGTTCATCGCATGTACTTCACTATTGATTAAATCTTCCTGTATTTGCCCACTTACTTTTAAAGCAACATTCTGATGATGACCACTCGGATCATGTGGGTTACTTGAAGCGATAATTGCAGTTTTCTCCGTTACTAACGTTTTACGGTGATTGGCTTTCATATTGAGCAATCTACCAAATCCACGAACTGTTACATTCGGTTCATCTTTTGAAAATATATTGGTGATTAAACCATTCTCATTATTGCCAAACCAACGTAATGTCGGACGCCAAAAACCTGAATAAACTGGATTAGAGTCTCTTAGAGCTACTAAATTCGTCTCGTATAAATTAATACCATTTGCGCGCAACTTTTTATAATGCTCTGGTGTATAACTACCGTAGAATGAATTGATTGGGTCAGTTAACATGTAAATTCTGATATTCGGTTGAGCCTTCTTTTTAGCAATTAATGCATCCGTTAATTGTTCAGTTAATTTAGGAAATTTAATTTCACCATCATAAGCATTATTAAACAAAAACATATCCAGAATAATAAAATCCTGTGCATCGCGAATTGCCTGTAATTGTGCTTTAAAGATTTCATGATCATAATGCATCACTTTATTCTTCTCATATGTGTTATCGATTAACACTTCAGCATTGTTCGTCCTACTGTAATCGTACCACTTTGAAATACCGCCTGGCAGCGGCTTTAATGCACCGTAAATGGCACAGATTATATAAATGCCAAAACAAATTAAAATTATTTTTTTAAATCCAATTTTCTTTTTCTTGCGTCTATTTTTGCTCTTTTTCACTACTGTATTCGAAGATTTTTTAGGCATAGTACACCCCCATATTTTCTTTATTATAACAAAAAACAAAGCCCGGAAGGACTTTGTTCATTACTTTTTCATTACGACGTACTGGTAACTTTCATCAAAGAAATATAAATGATTTCCTTTCGCGTCAGCACCGTTTTCATTAAATTCTTTATTGAACTTACTACGATCTATTTTCTTTGCAAAAGGTAAATCTCTCACATCGCTACTACCGATTTTACTGTAATTCGATATATTACCCAGGTCATATACTTTGCCTAGTGGTAATGCTGAACTAGGACTTTCAATAATATTTTCTTTCACTAAAAAATTAATAATATCTTTATCATAAACTGAGATATAAATTGCTTCTTCATATCCATCTTCATTACTTTCATTAAATGTAAAATGTAATGCTGAATTATTTGATGGTACACCTTGTAAAACTTTAAAATGATTATATTTATGCTTCAATAATTTTAATAGCATCTGTTTTTGCTTGTTATTCAATGACGTTCCAGCATAAGAACTATCAGAAGTTTCAATATTTAAATATATATTTTTATTAAATAATTTTTCCCAGGGTATATCATTCGAAATACGTGCAATATTTTCCTGCGTCGCTACTTTTTTCATATAACGATCATATATTTTTTCTTCAATTTGATAAAATCTATTAATTTTTCTGCCATCATTTAATTTGTAATCAATATTGATGGTCATTGTACTGGTATCATTATTAAAAGATGCTTTATTAGCTTGAATCAAATCTTTATGCGCATCTATCACAGTTTGAATAATTTTCTTATCTTTTATAGCTGATTGACTTAATATACTTTCTTCTGCCAATGTATTATTTTCATCGATAGAGGTTTTTACACTTGCGATGTCTTCTACTTTTGGCACATATTGCTCTCTCATCTGCCCAGAGACAAATACACCAGCAAAAGCTATTATGACAAGCCCAAGTGTAAGTAGAAACAATTTTTTATCATATTGTATGCGCACTGATTTTTGTGCAACCATTTCAAGAAAGATGTATACAACTACAAATGATACGAGGTAAATAAAGATTGTCAGTATTTTTTGTTCAAAAAATATTGAATTAAAAATAATACCACCAAGCATTGTTGCAATAAACATTGAAATAAAAAATGTGATGAAGTGAGCATAATTTGTTGAATATGCTTCATTAATTCTTTCATTCTTTCTGTGTTGATATATAACAAATAATAAAATCGAGATGATAATAGTGACAATTAACAAAATTATTAAATATTGAATACTAAACTGATCTGTCACAACATCATTAATAAAACGAATCGGAACAGTCAGATTGGTCATTATTTTATCAGGATATTGTTGTAATCCTTTAAACATGAACATATGTGTTGTATAGATTAATGTCATCACGATAAAAGGTGAAGCAATCAATATTACTGATGAAATGATATGGTTTAGCATATTGTTAATGTATAATCCGAATAACAATGTAACCGTAAAGATAAAGAAATCTATCAAACAATTTAACAATATCCATATCACTACTTTTTCTAGTTCGATAGATAAGTATTTAAATCCAAAAATCCATGATATGAGTCCGTTAACGAATAAATTAAGCATCAAATGTGAAAAAAACACAGCATAAATTGTAACGAGAATACTTTCACGTTTAATCGGCAAGCTATGAATAAAGTCAGATGCAGCTTGAGACTTAAAGAAATATGTCATAAACACCGCACATAACAGTGCATAACTCATCGAACCTACAAAATAAATAGGGCTTGTCATCATTTCACCAATCAAATATTTACTATGCTGGTGGTCGCTATTTACACTATCAAGATGTGCAATAACATATGAGAATGGCACAAGAATAAAAGTACATATGATATTAATAATTGTAAGTGCAATGATTGAACGTGATAAATTACTGAATAGTGCCTTATTCAACGATAATGTTTTCAATTGCATAACCATAGCCTCCTAATTCGTATGTAAATATTTCTTCAAGTGATAATGGTAATATGTCGTACAGTAAGGGATGACCGGATGTAATATACTGCTCTAAATCATCAAATTTTCCTTTAACGATACATGTAACAACACGACCTTTTACAGTCTTTTGTATTAAATTCATTCCTTCAAAGAACTGATCATCTGGAATACGCTCAAACGCCATTTGAATTTTAGCGACATTTCCTTTTAAATCATCTAAATCTCTCGCCATTAAAATCTTTCCCTCATGCATTAAAGACACTGAATCACAGAAATCTTCCATTTCACGTAAATTATGACTGGAGACAAACAGTGACATGTTATGATTACTCACATCCTGTATAAGTATATTTTTTATCGTATGTCGAACGATTGGATCAAGTCCATCAAATGGTTCATCGAGTAACATCACTTCTGGTCTAGCTGCAATTGCTAATATAAAGGCACATTGACGTTTCATTCCTTTAGATAATTTAGACAATTTTTTATTTGGATTCAGCTTAAGCAACTCAATCAACTGTTCGAAACGTTCATAACTAAAATTTGGGTAAAGATTTTTAAAGAATTCTCCCATTTCTTTTAAGTTGGCATGATTAAAGAAATATGGAATATCAGATATAAATATCATCTTTGATTTATATGATTCATTTTCAAATACAGGTTGATCATTAAATAAAATCTCTCCTTGATCTGTGCGGTAAATTCCTGCAATCATCTTAAGAAGTGTCGTCTTTCCTGCGCCGTTACTTCCGAGTAATCCTTGAATTGTTCCTGGAAGAATCGTTAAAGTGGCAGCGTCTACTGCAGTATATGTTCCGAATAATTTTGTTGCATGATTAATTTGAATCATTGGAATCACCCCTCACGTTCTGAATTTGTTGAATAATCTCTTCCTTTGTTAACCCTAGGAATAGTAGTTCCTGTACAATTTTCTCTAATGATTCAGATAACATGTTTATACGCTCCTTGTGCATCGTATCCTCAATTTTATTTACAAAACTGCCTTTGCCAGGTACTGAATATGTAAATCCTAAATGTTCTAACTCTCGATAAGCCTTTTGAATCGTATTTGGATTTATCGTGAGCTCTTGTGCAAGCTGTCTGACTGAAGGTAGCTGATCATCTGTTTGCAGCACACCATTTATGATTTGTAACTTAAATCCATTAACGAGTTGTTCATAAATGGGGACACGACTACGATTATCGATTGATATCATTGTATCTCTCCGTTCTACTGTATTAACTGTACTACTCATTATAATACACCTATAACAGAAAAATGCAAGTGGAAATGACAAAAATTACACAAAAAAAGAACACACAAACGTGTGTTCAACATTATTGCTTATAAGCTCGGTGATTTCCCGCCATCGATATTGACTGCTACACCTGTCACATAACTTGCCGCTTCACTGACTAAGAATGAAATAACATTCGCTGCTTCACGTGTATCACCAATACGACCTAACGGAATATCAAACTTCGGATCTCTTGCATATTCTTCCCAAGTTAATTCTGGTGCTTCTTCCTGCCAGCGTTTCTCAATTTGTCCGCTACGAATTAAGCCGATACATACAGCATTTACTCGAATATTGTATTGTGCTAAATCTTTGCTGAGTGTCTTTGTTAATGCCAATCCTGCTGCACGTGTAACAGAGGTTGGTGTTGTGTTAGCTGGTGGATTCTTACCTGCGACAGCTGTAAGATTAACGATTGCCCCACCATTTTTCTTAAGTTCTGGAATCGCGGCATGTAACATATGCACTGCTCCAAATAGTTTAAGATCTAAATCCTCCTGCCAATCATTCAGAGAAACTTCTTCAAAATTTTTAGCAAACGCACTACCTGCATTATTGATTAATATATCAAGCTTGCCATAAGTATCAATTGCCTTTTGTACGAATGCTTTACAATCTGCTTCTTTTGTTACGTCACATACTTGATATGCGACTTCTTTGCCTGTTTTCTCTTTAATTTCTTTTACCACTTCAATCAGTTCATCTTCATGACGGCTGGCGATAACAACGTTTGCCCCTTCTTCAGCCAGAACTGTTGCTGTTTCTTTCCCGATACCTTTACTAGAACCTGTGATCACTGCGACTTTATCTTGTAAACCTAAATCCATTTTATCAGCTCCTTTTACCTAAAATATATCAAAAATCATGCTGTGATAATAGGAATTAACTTTTTGCGAAACTAAAAAAAAAAATGCATCTTTTCCGGATACTCAAAGTATCGAAAAGATACACAATTTCAATCCTTATTCACCAAATGTCCTTCTAAAACCATAAAATGGTCTGAAACTTTTTTCATAATAGCCTTTAGAGTCACTTGTTGCCAGCAATTCCATACGTGTGGTCGGGTATAACTGGTGAATATGTTCAACCAATGCCTTTGCAATACCACGGCCTCTATAATCATGATGTGTAATTAATTCACAAAGATAGAGACTAATATGTCCATCTGTAATAGCTCTGGCACAACCAACAACCTGTTCTTCTTCAATATAGACGTAACTCTCACTATTTAACCATGCAGCAAGTGTCTGTTCATGACGTGCAACTAAATTGTCCCAACCTTCTGCTGCATTCATCTTTTGTATGGCATCAATATCATTTTCTTCAAACTTTCTAATCATTTTTTATCCTCTTTGTTTGATTTCGTCTTTTTAAGTAACGGCATTAAATCCGATTCGATGTGTGGTGCTAAAGTTTTAACAAAACTTTGTGTCATATGACCTTTATCTGAATACGCTATGACACCATCTATAACTGGTTCGCATCGCTCTTTTGGACAAATGTATTGAGTATAATCATAGTAATGTACATTCGAAGGTTTTTCTTTAAGTTTTGACCAGTCTGTCGTTTTTGGTACGACTTGATTTTTCGGTACAGTACATTTGATATTTTTTGCACCATTTTGAGCGACACATTCAGGTACACTATTTCTAAAGTAAGGTGTATCTCTTACACCAAATATTTCAATGCCTGCGCTCTGTAATTTATGAAACTGTTTAATATACCCTGGTGGTACAGTAGTGATATTAAAATATGATTTCTCAGCAGTTGTAAAGACGAGATCAGGATTCAACGCTTTTATCTTATCAATAATCGAATCATTCCATGCTTTACAGTCTGGACGTGCAACTGCTTTCTCTTCAAGGCTGCAGCCACTTTTCGTCATATTAACGATACGTATAGGATACTTTTCAGATATCGTTTGCAATGCCCCTAACCAATGCGCTGAATGTGAGTCTCCAACGAGTGCTACTGTATATTTATAGTTATCTTTCTTACCATAGATACAGCTTTTAACTGTTTTCGATTTATCCTGAATATGACAACCATCTTTATAACTTTCCGGTATATCTTCTTTAGCTGACAAAACATTCTCACGTTTGGCTTTTATATCTTCTAATATTGGCATCATATCTTTTTCAACGTAAGGTGTTAGTGTTGATACAAATGTTTTTGTCATATGTGATTTATCAAAATAGGCGACAACATTCCCTACAACAGGTTCACAATAATCATCCGGACAGATTTTATCCGTATAATCTACAAAATGAACACCTTTTGGTTTTTCAGCAAGTTTTGACCAATCTGTTGTTTTTGGCACAACAAGTGCTTTCTCAACCTTGCAAAGATCACTATCACGTCCATTTGCCTGAATACATTCAGGTACGTCCTTCCTGAAATAAGGTGTATCTCTTATTGCAAATATTTCAATACCACGCTCTGTAAAGGCATTAAACTGTTCGATGTAACCTTGCGGAACTTCAGTCACGTCGAAATACGAAATTTCGGCCATGGCTAACACAAGATCTGGCTGCTCTGCGCTTACTTTCTCTACAACTTGCTCATTCCACTTATCACAAGATGGTAAGCCTTTTCTATCAGTAGATAAACGACACCCACTCTTTGTTACGTTTAATAAGCGAATCTTATGCTTCCTAGCAATATCATGAACAGCTGTAAACCAATGTGTAGAATGGCTTCCACCAACAACTGCAACCGTATAATCATACCCTTTAGTAACACCATATTCGCAAATTTTCACTTCAGGAGAATTACTCGATACGTGACAACCATCTTTATACGTTTGTGCCTGATCTTCTTTAATATTAGCATCCCGTGGGATATAAGGCTTTTCTTTAAAATCATTCATTTCAAAGACTTTTGCACCAGGATATTGATTTGATTTAGCAAGTGCTTTACTTTTTTCTATTTCCTGATGCATATGGTTTTGCCATAATGAATTCAGCCCAAGAACCGGTGCTAAGCAAAGTAATATCACTAACAATACTGGCCATGAATTATTACGAGCTTTAAGTAAACGAATCGGACGCTCAATTAAGTGTGTGACTAATACTGATAATAAAAGTGACGCAGCCATAATTAGACATCCATGCAAAATAGACACGTGTTCATTGTTAAAGATTACATGATAAAATGTCAGCAATACCCAATGCCATAAATAAAAGCCATATGAATAGCCGCCAAGTTTAACCATCCATTTTGAACCAAGTAATCGTTCTACACCAAATTTTGTAGCATTCTCTCCGGAAAGTAATATTAACACAGCAGATAACGTGGGCCATAATGCAATATAACCTGGGAACATTGTGGAAACTTCAAGTAAAATACCACAAAGTATCAACATGATTAATCCAAACCAACCTGCTACTGCAGACAAAAATGATGGCAACTTAATGCGTTGTATCATTAGACAGAGTATGCCACCTAAACTAAACTCCCATACGCGTGTACGTGTATCAAAATATGCCCATGGCTGATTAACTTGTGTAAGATAAATAGAGTAGCCTAGTGATACACTAAACAATATTACGAGTAGTACAAACAAAGGTTTTTTTATCTGTTGTTTAAATAAACGTGATAGTAAAATAGCGCACCATATTACAAAGAACCAAATCAAATAAAATTGTCCCTGTATACTCATCGCCCAGAAATGCTGTACAGGACTCTTCTCATTGCCTGCATCTAAATAATCTACTGAATTAAAAGCCAGTTGCCAGTTCTCATAGTACAATGCAGAAGCAAATACCTCTTTTATCGTCTGCATCCATCTCGCACCTGGCAAATAGAAATAACTTAATATAATCACAGTAAACAAGACAAAAAATGCTTGAGGCATCAACCTTTTTAACAGTCCCATAATAAACTCAAAGAAATTTACTGTGCCTGTCCTACGAAATTTAGAAAGTAGACTCGTCGTAATTAAAAAGCCACTTACGACAAAGAACACATCAACCCCACCAGAAACTTTACCTAACCATATATGATAGATTGCAACAAGCAATGCAGCAACTGCACGAAGACCTTCTATTTCTGGTCTGAACTTCTTTTTTGATACCGATTGGTCCTGAATCATTTTATCACCTGTACGATTTTATTTTGCATAAAAATAAGTCAGGATTCATCCTGACTTCAAATCAATTATAATTCCACATTGTGATGTACTGTTTGTACATCTTCTAAATCTTCGATTGCATCGACTAGTTTCTCAAATACTTCTAAGTCGGCATCTGATAACTGTAATTCGTTTTGTGCAAGCATTGAAAGCTCTGCTACTGTAAACTCTTCAACGCCTGCTTCTTTTAACGCATTTTGGACAGCTGCAAATTGATCAGGTTCAGCATAAACGATTACGTGTCCATCTTCTTCTAACACGTCACGGACATCGATATCGGCTTCCATTAATAATTCTAATGTTTCGTCAGCTGTCTTACCATCAAAACCAAATACTGCAGTGTTTTCGAACATATAGCTTACTGAACCAGAAACACCCATGTTACCGCCATTCTTACCGAAAGCTGCACGCACATCACTTGCTGTACGGTTGACGTTATTCGTTAACGCATCAACAATTAACATTGATCCACCTGGCCCAAAACCTTCATAGCGTAATTCATCGAAATCCTCTTCGCCGCCACCTTTAGCTTTTTCAATGGCACGATCAATGATATGTTTTGGTACAGAATATGTTTTTGCACGTTCAAGTACGAATTTTAAATTTTGGTTTGATTCTGGATCTGGTTCACCAGATTTTGCTGCAACATAAATCTCACGACCAAATTTTGCATAAATACGACTCGTATTTTTATCTTTTGCTGCTTTCTTATCTTTAATATTGTTCCACTTACGACCCATTATATACACGCTTCTTTCAAATTAATATGTCATTATTATACACTTATATTTTCAATAGCACAAAACAAAAAAAAGGAAACACGACAAACGTGTATCCTCAAAATTCTTTAATGCTAATCTCTTAAAATACTTGCTAAACGTAAAATATCCATGATGATATTTAACAAGTTAATAAATAAGTTAAAGCCCATTTCACGTGGGGAAAATTGACCACGTTTCATTCTGTTAAAATCATAAATTGTATATAGTAAGAAAATCGCAAGACCTGCAATCGTAATCACGAGATGGAACATCGGTATTTGAATGAAAATTCCCGCAAAGCTTGCTAATACTAATACAATAAGCGCCGGGAATAATAGACGACCTAAGTTGGTTGCATCACCAACAACGAAGTAACCCATTGCACCGAATGCTAGGAATGCACCAATTGCTAACCCTACGTTCTGATAGAATACAGTTGGCCCGAGCGTTCCGATATAATACATAAATGAAGCATAACTTACTACGCCAAGTGCAAATGCCATTACGTTTGAAATGACTGCGCCAAATTTTCTTGAAGCTTTAACAAATAAAGAAATGATTACTAAAGCGAATATTAAGACTGAAACCATCATACGCATACCTGGTGGCACGAACTGTCCGACAAACGTTCCAGCCGCAAAAACCACCCAGTAATACATGAAATAAAGCCATGCATTTCTTATTGCAGAGCCATGTGACATTTGTCGTGGAGCCTGATAACTATAATTATTCATTAAATCCCTCATTCTTTTAAAAATTATTATTTTTGTATATATTATTGTACTTTGTTTCGTCATATTACACAAATATTGTGGACTTTATAGTTAAACTCTATACTATAAGGATATCCTATCAATATATTAAATTAATACTCAAAGTAAAAAAGACAACCCAAAGGCTGTCTAATCTAAACAAACATACTAAATATTAATATAAAGATGAGTCCACTCACTGAAATAATTGTTTCAAGCAATGTCCATGTTAACACTGTTTCTTTCACAGTTAATCCAAAGTACTCTTTAAACATCCAGAATCCTGCATCATTGACATGAGAGGCAATAACACTACCTGCACCTGTTGCGAGTACAACGAGCGCTAAATTCACATCACTTGATTCTAAGATTGGAATAACGATACCTGTCGTTGATATCGCAGCAACTGTCGCTGATCCTAAAGCGATACGTAATACTGCTGCAACCAGCCATGCCAGTAATATTGGAGAGAAGTCTGAATGCGTAAATAAAGTTTCAACATGTTTACCGACACCCCCATCAATCAAGACTTGTTTGAAAGCGCCACCTGCACCGATAATCAAGATCATCATCCCGATTGGATAGATGGCATCTGTCACTGACTGCATTACATCTTTCATTTGTCTGCCGCGATTTAATCCCATCGTAAATATCGCTAATATAATTGAAATCAACATTGCAGTTGATGCATCACCAATTAAGTAGATGGTTTTCATCAATGCATTTGGTGCTACGCCACCCGCTTCAACAATCAATTTCACTACTGTAGCAATTAACATTAAGATAACCGGGAATAAAGCAGTTAATGTACTGATAAAAAATCCTGGTGTGTCTTCAATTTTAAAATGTACATTTTTACCGAGTGATGAAATATCACCTTCACGTGTATAAGCAGTCGGTGCAATTTTCTGAGCAATTTTATTGAAGATTGGTCCCGCAATTATTGCAACCGGTATTCCGATAATAAAACCATATAATAATACTTCACCTAAATTTGCACCATACTCTTTGGCGATCATAACCGGCCCTGGATGGGGCGGTAAGAATCCGTGTGTTACTGATAACGCTGCCGCCATTGGAATACCTAAATAAAGTGCTGGTAATTTCGTTTCTTTTGCGATTGTATAGACGATTGGAATAAGCAATACTAATCCAACTTCAAAGAATAATGCGATACCAATAATAAATGATGCAACGACAACAGCCCACTGAATATGTTTTAAACCAAACTTGTCGATCAATGTGTGCGCGATACGCGTTGCACCACCACCATCAGCAAGTAATTTCCCGAGCATCGCACCAAGTCCAAAGATAAGTGCGATATGTCCAAGCGTTCCGCCCATGCCTGCCTCAATTGTTGCCACTACTTTATCTAGCGGCATCCCTAATAACAATGCTGTCGTAAATGCTGTAACAATTAATGAGATAAAGGTATTTAACTTCAGTCCCATAATAAGAAATAACAATAGTAGTATTGCGATAAATACCGTGATTAGCGGCCATTGTGCTGTCATAAAATTCATTCTGTTTCATTCCCTTCATGATTTCTCTGGAAGTTTGCCATATCTAGATAAACATCCATCAATTGATTCGTTACTTTCATATAAATCGGTAATATTTCACGGTAGAGCACTACATGCTCGTGAATCGGTTTGTGCGGTTTTGTAACGCCCACCATATCACTGATGTGATTGAAATCCGGTTTAATACCAAGTGCCACTTGTCCAAGTGTAACTGCGCCTAAACATGAACTTTCAACACTTTCAGGAACAATCACTTCATGTTCAAATATATCAGCCATCATTTGACGCCAGAGTGCACTTTTCGCAAATCCACCTGTTGCTTTCAACGTCTTTACTTCACCATCCATCAATACACCTAATGCGATAAATACGGTATATAGATTAAAGATGACACCTTCTAAAGCAGCACGTATCATATGCTCTTTTTTATGTGATAATGTCAGTCCGAAGAATGAACCGCGTACATTGGCATTCCAGTAAGGTGCACGTTCTCCGGCTAAAAATGGATGGAAGATCAACCCATTACTCGCTGGTGGTACACGTTCAGCAATCTTTGTAAGCACTTCATAGCTATCTATACCTAGACGTTTTGCAGTTTCTACTTCACTGGATGCAAATTCATCACGAATCCAGCGTAACACGACGCCACCATTATTCACCGGTCCGCCAATAACCCACTTATCTTTCGTTAATGCATAGCAAAATAATCTGCCGTGTGCATCTGTCTTCGGTGCATCGATCACAGTACGAATAGCACCACTCGTACCGATTGTTACAGCAACTTCTCCAGGTTTGAAGGCATCAACACCTAAATTACTTAATACACCGTCACTTGCTCCAATGACAAATGGTGTATCAGGGCTAATCCCCATCAGTCTCGCATATTCAACATTAAGACCAGTAATGACTTCTGTCGTATCTACCGCTTCTGAGAAATTGGCTTTTGTAAGTCCAAGGAGCTCAAGCACGGCTTCATCATAGTCTAATGTATTGATATTAAATAATCCTGTCGCACTTAATATCGAATAATCTTCTACGTAACGATTAAATAATTTGAAGAACACATATCCTTTAATACCGATAAATTTATTCGCAGCACGAAATGTATCTACCTCTTCATGTTTAAACCACATCAGTTTACTTAAAGGACTCATTGGATGAATTGGTGTACCTGTGCGCTGATAAATGGATAGACCATCATATTCTCGATTGAGCAGTTCACTGTATTTATAACTACGATTATCGGCCCATGTAATACTATTCGTCAGTGGTTGATGTGCCTCATCCATTAATATCAGACTATGCATCGCACTCGAAAAACTTACAAAAGCTATTTCATCTTCTTTAGCTTTACTTATCTTTACAACGTGAGCAATCGTCTCTATCACTGCATCAAATATTTGCTGGACATCTTGCTCAGCTATATCACTATGTGGGGTAAGTAATGGATATTCTTTATGATGGACTGCAATGATTTCTCCACGCATGTTATAAAGTACACTCTTCGTACTTGTCGTACCGATATCAACACCGATCATATACATTTAAATATCCTCCTTCGTTTGAGAGTAGAATAAATCATCCACCTCATCATTTAAATCATCAAAATTAATGTGCAGCACTTTCTTATATAACTTTCTGTCCTGGGTACGTACTGCTTTAATATACATCTCATGATTATTAAATATTCGTTCAAAATCTGCTTTATCTTCATTCATTCGTTGCTGCATTGAAATGAGATTAAGGATTAACATATTGGGTTTAATCGCCTGCCATAGTTTTTCTAACTGCTGATGATGAATGGATTCAATCATCGTCTGATGAAATAAAATATCCTGCATCGCAAATTCTGCAGCATCATTAAATTTAACCGCAACACGCATCATCTCAAGTTTCTTTTCAAGTTCGAGTACTAATGTTTCTATTGTTGCATGATCAATTTTCTCAAATGCAAACCCTTCAATCATAATACGCATATCGTACAATTCCTGAATATCTTTATCCGATAAAGCACACACTACAGCACCCATACGTTCTAATCGAATCAGGTGATCATTTGCGAGAATCTTTAATGCATCACGAATAGGTGACCGACTCACTTCATATAATGTAGCTAATTGATTTTCAGAAAGTTTTTCGTTGCCTTTTACCTCACCTGAAATAATCTTATGTCTTAAATGAAAAGCGATACGTTCTCCTGACGATAAATTTTCTATCCACTGTTTCGGTAGCATTCTTTCCACCCCGTCTACTTGTATACAAGTATATTACTTTAAAGTTTTATTTTTGTAAACGGTTACTTTGAAGCGTTTACAAAATTGTCACTAAAAAAGATATAAAAAATACACGGTTTAAACATTAAACCGTGCAAATATCTCTATTTTAAAAGTTGATTGAGGGCTTGAATACCATCATGGAATTCATGTTTGCCACTTTGTTCTGTAATCAACTGAATTTCCGGGAACTTTTCTTGCCAGCATTTCTGATGACTGATATGAACGCGGTCATCATCTTCTGACTGTATATGATATAAGGGGGCTGCTACTTTTAATTCACCAGTTATGATATTTTGTGAATCACTAAATTTCTCATCGCAGCCGAAATATGGTGAACCAATCATGATTACTTTTTCGATGTTGTGCTGTACTGTGTTTTCGGTTAAATATTTTGTAATAACCGTGCCACCAAACGAATGACCAATTAATATAACCGGTTCATCCATCGGTACTTCAGCTAAACTCTGTATGAATACTTTCACCCAGTTATCATAAATTTGTCCGATGTCTCTTGGATAATCACCTGCATGCCAGATGTATTCCGGTATCTCTTCTTTCGTCTTTCTAATGAGTGGATTACTACCACTCGTAACCGACTGTACGCCGGCACTATGCACAAATACAATGTGTTTCATCTTCATCCCTCCATAAAAAAATTCGGATAAACTAATATTAGTTTACCCGAATATGTATCATTTAATTAAAAGATATGTGTAACAAAATTAACGATATAAAAAACAATTGCTGCAAGTAAAGCTGAAATTGGCATCGTAATTACCCAAGTAATGATCATACGTTGTGCTGTTGTCCATTTTACACCTTTCACACGGTGACTTGACCCGACACCTAAAATTGATGATGATACAACGTGTGTTGTTGATACTGGTAAATGTGTATAAGTAGCGCTAAAGATAATTAAAGCTGATGATAAATCTGCCGCTACACCGTTTGCTGGTCTGATCTTCATAATGTTACCACCAACAGTTTTAATAATCTTCCATCCACCAACTGCTGTACCAAGTCCCATTGCTGCAGCACATGATAACTGTACCCACGTTTGTGGTTCAGTACTTCCGGTCTGCATGCCTGCTGAGATTAATGCCATCGTAATAATCCCCATCGCCTTCTGGGCATCGTTAGAACCATGGGCAAAAGCTTGAGCTGCTGCTGTAAAGATTTGTACAACTCTGAAACTACGATTTGTTTTAGTCAGATTCGCATTTTTAAATACTGTTTTAATAATCGTATACATAATATATCCGACGATAAATGCAAGTAGTGGTGAAATAATTAATCCGACAACAATTTTCGTAAATCCAGCATATTCTAATATGCCAAATCCACCAGAGGCAACTGCAGCACCTGCAATTGATCCGATTAATGTATGAGATGATGAACTTGGAATTCCATAATACCAAGTAAGTAAGTTCCAAGTGATTGCACTAATTAATGCCGCTAATATTACAACTTGACCATTTTGTAACGTAAACGGGTCAACGATATCTTTTGTTACTGTCTTAGCTACACCGTGAAAGAGAATCGCTCCGATGAAGTTCAGTACAGCTGCCATTAGAATTGCATGACGAGGCTTTAACGCTTTAGTAGAAACTGCTGTTGCTATTGCATTCGCTGTATCATGGAAACCATTGATAAAGTCAAAGGCTAACGCGAAGAACACAATCGCAAACGTAAAAATAATAATCGGTTCCATAAAAATGCTCCTTAACTATTTTTCATAATGATTGATTCAAGTATATTTGCTACTGCCTGACATTTATCAGCGATATCTTCTAAAGACTGATAGATGTCTTTAACTTTCATCACAGTTAAAGGATCTGTTTCTACAGATAAGATATGTTTAATTGATTGTCTTAAAATACCATCACAGTTTGTTTCATGCTCTTTAATATTAATAGAGTGTACACGCACGTGAGATAACTTCTTCTCAGCAACAAGTGTCACTGCTGTCTTAATTTCCTTTGTACAACCTTGAATGTTCTGAACAAATTCAGCCATATACTCATCTGAATATTCGATAGAATACATTTCAAACATCGCTGACGTCTCTTCCATACCATCCATAACATCATCAATAGCATTGGATAAAGCAAGAATATCTTCACGTTCAATTGGTGTAATAAATGTTTGATTTAAGTCAGAAATCATCTGATGCATTAACTCATCACCATTTGTTTCGTATGCTTTAATATTGTCTGCATATTTTTTCAGATCAAACGCATTATGAAACGTCATCTCACCAAATGCAATCGCTGCACGATCCAGATTTTCTGCCATCGCTTCTAATTGCACTGCAAACTTATCTTTCTTTCTGTTAAACATCGTAAATCCTCCCATTAATAAAAAACATATTTTATGACTACAACGATATTCTATAGGAAAAAACAGTGAAAGCATAGTGTTTTGTAAAAATAAAGTAAACTATTTATAGTAAACGTTTACTATATTACAGTATTGTAAATTTAGTATTTCAGTATTGTAAACTTGTCTGAAAAGTAAAAAAATAGACACCCTGATGCATAGTACATCAGGATGCCATTTTGCCTTTATTTTGTATATTTCTTCTCAATACCTTTTTCCTTTTCTTCCTGGAAACGTTCGATACGCATCTCCACATCAAATATCTTCATCGTTAAATGATGAATGGGTGCCTGCGTAAGCATATAAACAAGCCATGGTAACGTCGGCTCATAATCATGTAGCGCAATGATTAACGTATCCGTACCTTTTAGTCGTCTGAATTCCATACGTGCCCTACTATCAACGTGTGCATGATGTAATACACCGCCTGTTATATTATAGACAATGCGATTGTCATCAGATTTCTCATCATCTTTTTCAAGCGTTAAGATATGCTTCTTAACACCATATATTTCAAAGCGACCGTCATTTTCTTTTACTTCTACAAAGTCCAGTGCCATGTCACTTAACCATGCAAAGTAATGTTTACTCACACGTTCAACCGTCCAGCTGGAAGGCATTAATGTACGCTGAATGCTACGGACATCATTCGATTTAGAGTTTTGGGTTTGCGCAACGATACCTTTTCGTTTAACGGGTGTCTTTGTGATTTGAACTGGTGTTTTATAGCTTTTCAGGATATTAATCGTTTCTTCATCCTCACCTGTACCGCTCACGTAAATGATCGCCTTTAAGTTTGTCGCTTCTGCCGCACGTGCAAAGTTATCAGCACTGATTGCATTAATATCCTGAAACGTCGCATCATTCAGCTTGTTAGAGCGTTTTGTCGGGTCTAAAAAATATACACCAAAGTCCACTTGACCGAGTGCATCTATACAGTCATTCAATGAGAACATATCTCCTGTGACCCAATGCATATCTGCTTTGCTGTCTTCAGCAGGATATTTACTCATCGCATAAATTTCATAATCATCTTTTAAATATTCATATAAGTTTTTACCGATATAACCTGTCGCACCTGTTAGTAATAAACGTGGTTTCATCTTTTGACCTCCATACGGTTATTTCTTATATTGTACCCAATTTCTTATATGCATAAAAATGATTTATTAATTTTTATCCTGTTTTATCTTAATTTCAGGTATCTTCTCTTTTACAGTATTTGATGAATAAGGTGACTGACTTGTATGATTACCGAGAAACATCATGAGTTTACGATATGTCAGACGAGATTCTTTCAGCTCCATATGAAACTGATATTGATGGCGTAATCCATGCGTGTCATCAAAAAATGAATAGGCGTATGGT
Organism: Macrococcus epidermidis; assembly: GCF_003259695.1. GTDB lineage: Bacteria > Bacillota > Bacilli > Staphylococcales > Staphylococcaceae > Macrococcoides > Macrococcoides epidermidis. The sequence continues at coordinate 137,549 of NZ_PZJH01000001.1, read as the reverse complement.
ACATTGCTTGCTTTTAGCACTTTCACCAGTTCATGCGCCTGAGAATCAAATGGATCAGCATCGCCAACCGTTAGAAAGGTCGGTGGATATCGCTTCGTAATATTTGCTGTCGTACTGAGCTGCTCTATCGGTTTGAATTGCTTCTCCCAATGCTTTTCACCGGTATAGCTCTCCATAAACAGTTCTATACGTGGGAACTTTGTCGCACGCACAGTCTGCATATTATATAGCCCTCCAAACAATACTACTGCTTTCAGTTGATTGGCTTTAAACACAGGCTTTTGCTGCATATCATGCATCAGTTTATTATTCGTATGCATCGCTGCAAACTGACTTGCAATTTGAGCACCAGCAGAATCACCACCGATGATAATCTGAGTAAAATCAATCGGTAATTGATGATCATTTTTCTTTAAGAATTTTGCCGCTGCTAATTCCTGCAGGATAGGTGTTGGATATTGGTTTCCCGGTGCCAATGCATAATTGATATTCGCTACAATAAATCCCTTCTCTGCAATCTGTGCAAGATACGGATTTTTATGGCGTTTATCTCCAGCAATAAATCCACCACCGTGTGTCCACATAATAAGCGGTAATTTATCACCTTTTTTGATGTTTTTCGGCATAATGATATCCATCTGTGATAACGGGGCAATATCGCTATATGTAACGTTTCTTAGCATCTTTACATTTGATGCTTCTATCGCACGCTCATTCAGTAAAGCATTTTCTGATAATCTCGCATCATCACTAATATGCCATCCCATCATCACACTGATTCCCATCGTTATCAACGCAATTAAAATGATGTAAATTAAATATCTTTTCTTCAATGCAACCGCCCTTTCTCGTAGGTCATTATTATAGCATAACACCTAAAATGATAAAAAAATAAAATGGGGCAATCCCCATTTTATCTTTATGCGATATGATTTTTACCTTTTTTCTTTCGATCAAAGTATTTCTTTGCAATACCGATACATAAAATAATACCGACATAGCCTAATAATGGATAAGCAGTTTGTACTAATTTAGAAAATCCTACAAAACTTAATAAGTATGATAGTCCCATTAAACTAAATAGCATTATTTTATATTTTTTAGAATATGGTTCAGAAAATCTTGCAATAAATGAGTACATTAATCCTGCAATCGTATTATATATTACCATCAACATAATTATACTTAAAGCAATTCCAAGAATTGGATGAATCGCTTTACCTAATATTAATGTTGGTATTGCAGAATTATTAATCTTATCTAATTCACTTAATAATCCTGAGTTCACCATCAATAATAGTATTAATAACGTAATTCCACCAATTGTTGCACCTTTTCCTGCAACTCTCATACGACTAGCGTCTCCACCTATCGCTGCGAGTATACTAAATCCACTTGCAAAAGCAAGACCTCCATAATTAAGTCCTGACCACCACCACAATGAACTTTCTGGTAAGAATGAAAGTTTAAATGGTTGTTTATCAGTATTAATATGACTTTGAATCTCTCCAAATGATATCGAACCTTTAAAGAAATAATATACAGCAATCGTAGTTACTGCAATTATTAAAAAAGGTGTTACTATACCTAACGCACCAATTATTTTACTAAAATCTAATAATAAAGTAATAATAATCGCTATTACCATAATTAGTGATCCTAACCATATAGGTAGACCAAAACTTTCATGTGCTGCACTACCTGCACCAGCAACCATGATTGTAGCTAAACCATATAAGAAAAATACTAAAAGATAGTCAATCACTTTTCCAAATTTTTTACCAAATAGGTATTGAATCGTAGATTCATGATTCTCTGCATCTAAACCATAACCTAACTTTACAGTTTGGCGTCCAAAGAAAGTGAGCATCAAGCCAGCGATTAATATAGCTAGGTAACTATATATACCATAGTTCGTAAAAAATGTTAAAACTTCTTGACCTGTAGAAAAACCTGCACCTACAATAACACCTACATACGCGAAGCCAATTTTTATTGCTTCTATATTATTTTTACTCATCAAAACGCTCCTTTATCGTATTTAAAAAACATGCCTGTTAAGACAGACATGTTTGTTTACCCTGCTATTATATTAATAAAACATTATTTTGAATGTTCTTCCGGAAGTCCGAACGTTTCACCCTCAGGTGCCACAGATTTCGTAATAAATAATGCTGTGATTAGACCGATAACTGTTAAGGCAATCGCAAACCAATATGCATGATGCACCCCTGTCGTTAATGCTTCATTAACTTGGGTCATCGATGGGTTTGAAATCCCTTCTAGCGCTTTCTTTTGACCATGTGTCATAATACTTACGAACACTGAAATACCCATTGCACCAGCAATTGGCTGAATCATATTACCGATTGCCGTACCATGTGGGTATAGTTTCTTCGGTAACTGATTGATTGCATTCGTGTGACTCGGCATCATAATCATTGAAATACTCACCATTAATACCATATAGACAACGATGAAGACATAAACGCTGATACCAGGATGAATGGTTGAATAGAATAGCATGACAAGTGCCAGTACAAACATTCCAGGAATAATCATTTTTCTTGGCCCTAGTTTATCAAAGATACGTCCCATAACAGGACTCATCGCACCATTTAATAATGCCCCGGGTAATAAAATCATACCTGCCACTTTTGCACTAAATGCCATCGGACCTTGTAAATACATCGGCATCACGATTTCTGAAGCAAACATAGCCATTACAACGACAACAAAGATGAACATCCCACGCGCATAGTTTGCATATTTAAATACAGAAAGATCAAGTAATGGATCAGCAAGTTTACGTTGTCTTAATGCAAACAATACCATCGCTACAATTCCGACAATAATAAATGTAAGAATCATCGGATTACCAAATCCACCTTTAGCTGTACTTACTGAACTGAACCCATAAATGATACCAGCAACACCAATAGTCGATAACACGACAGATAAAATATCAATCTTCGGTTTCGTTACTTCACCGACATTTTCTAGGTAACGCATAGCAAATACAATTGAGAAGATGACAAATGGCACAACCGAGAAGAATAACCAGCGCCAGCCTAAAGTATCAACGATAACGCCTGATAACGTCGGACCAATCGCTGGAGCGAACATCATCACAAGACCAAAATTCCCCATTACTTTACCACGCTCATGCGGCGGAAATAAATTCAGCATCGCATTCATGATCGTTGGAATAAGCAGTCCCGTACCTGCAGCCTGTATCATACGACCTGCAAGAATCATCGGAAAGTTGACAGCAAAACCTGCAATCAATGTTCCGATTAAAAATAAAGACATTAAACCGATAAATAACTGCCTCGTTGTAAACCATTGTATAAGTGATGCAGATAACGGCATCAATACGCCCATCACCAGCATAAATCCAGTAGCCAGCCACTGAACGGTAGGTGCATCTACATTAAATACGCGCATTATTTCCGTTAATGCGATATTCAGTAACGTTTCATTTAAGAACGTAAAGAATGCACCAATTAAAAAAGTAATCATTATAATTGTTGATTTTTTCATGTTTCCTCCAAAAAAATAATGAGCTAGCGCTCAATACTCTCCTTTTATTTGTCTATACATCTTACAACATTAAATAATACGAATCAATAACAAAACATCATGTTAGTATAAAATTACATTATCACCACTAAATTTTACAAACTAAATAATAATTATACAATCAATAACTTTGTGAATCAGTAAAATAATATTATAATGAAGATAACTTATATTAAGGGAGCGATTAGAGTGGAATTAAACAAACAAGTTGTACATATGTTCTTGAAAGAAGCGCATGTAAGAGATTTTGAAGATATGTCACCAGAACCAACAACAATGCACCGATTAGATTATGAACAAAGTGAACAAGATCCAAGTCTTTATGAATTTAGATTAACATTTATGTTCGGACACTTTGGTACTCAAGTAGACGGCGTTATCGAAGCAGCAATCCTGATCCAAAGTGAAGATGGCAGTGAAGTTGATGTTATTTCAGAAATTAAGAAGGAAGAAGGCATGTTTGCAATTCCTTTATATGCGAAAGCGTCATCAATTATTACAAAACTATCTGAAGACCGTGGACAATTCCCGATTATCGTCCCGATTGAGTTATGGTTAGAAGAATAAAATAGGCGTTAGACAAAGCGTTCAGCCTTGAGGTTGCTTTGTAGTCGCCGTAAATAGGCGTAAGACAAAGCAAAAGCGTAATGACATCGGTCATTACGCTTTCTTTGATATTTGATTGAAATCAACGACCACTTTATCTAACTTTTTAGCAGCTTGCTTTAACATATTTCTTGCAACCTGATTTTTAGGATCAAGCTTTAATATTTGTTTCGCTGTATCAAATGCTTCTTTATCCGTAATCACCGGCTCTGGCACAGCATATAAAAATAAGAGTTGTAACAAACTTTTCACTTCATTGCTATCGGTCATTTCAACAGAACGCATTGCATGATAATATGCACTATTAAATGCGCCGTTTACTTCACTTAAAGGATAAACTAACAGTAAGAATGCTAAATCGTGTAGTTCCACTGTTTCTGTATCTTTCATACATTCTAATATAAACGTATAATACATCACAGATTCACTATCATGACAGGCACTTACAAATGCTTCTTCAAACATCATAAAGTCAGTCGATTGCATCAATGCTTTAGCAGATTCAAAATCTCCACTTAACACGTAATATTCTATTTTTCCCTGTAATTCTACGCGCATTTGATGCACCTCCTCATGATTGAATAGCCATGTTATTGTAACATAGAAACGCGTAAATTCCTATTTAAAAAATTCATTGCAATAATGACATTATTTCATATAGGTAATCTTGCGCCAAATCCATTCGAGAGGGCCCTGTTTAAACTTTTTGAAATAAATACTTGTAAAAATCATCTGGAACAACACGATTGCAAGTGCAACAAGATATACTTGTGCAATTGATAATTGACCATATTGTCTAAATACATAAAATACGATGAACATTAATAAACTCTGCATAATATATAATGTAAAGCTCATCTTCCCCATACGTTGAAATGGCTCAAATAATTTCTTTACTGCTGGATACTCGCACAGTAACGTGACCCATATAATGTAGCTTATAAATAACAATACCCCACCATAATAAATAAAATCATAAGAAGCCATCACATTGATTTCGTAAGCAATCATTAAATATTTCAAAGTAATGCCTACAAATGCAAAGACAAATGAAATCACGAACATCGTCACTTTATGTTCTGTTATTTCCTTCAATAGATTCGCACGTTTCACAAACATCCCTAATAATATAAAAGGCATGATCGTTAAGAAATAACTCAGCGTAGTACCTGGATTAATGATTGCAAACCCCTGATAGAAGAAATCACTATTATATTGAACAATATTGCTTAAGTTACCGCTCGACATCACTTTAATCCATTCATTTTGTGAAGTTTCAAAACTTACGAGTTCTTTACCGAAGAAATCCGGCTGCATAAATATCGCAAACATACTCGGTAATGCTCTCATCATATTCAATACAATTAATATTATCGCTGTGATGAGCGTAATAATATTTGGAAACAGTAAAAATATTATTGCAGCAAGTCCTATGACAGCATAGACATTTAAAATATCGCCATAGAACAAGAAGAAACCATGTAAAAGTCCAAATACGAGTAATGCTGCCATCCTTCTATATAACACTGGAATAAAGTTACCACCACGACCTTTAATATTTTCGGCCATTATGGCTAAACCGAAGCCAAATAAAAACGCGAATATCGGATAAAATGAATTATGAATAAAAATAATATTTAACTTATATAACCACTGATCAAGCGGCGATTTAAAATACACTAAAGGATCCGTATAAACTTCATTCATATGGAAGCCCACGATATTCATAAATAATATCCCGATAATACTCATACCTCGAAGTATATCAATGCTATCGATACGCTTATTCATTTAACTTTTTCACAACTTCACTTTTTAAGTTTAACTGACCAAAGCCATCCACTTTACCATCAATGTCATGACCATTTTCCGGTTCGATAATACGGATACTTTTTACTTTCGTACCTTTCTTAATGACGGATGAAGTCCCTTTAACCTTTAAATCTTTTATAATAGTAGCACTATCTCCATCATTTAAAATATTTCCTACACTATCCTTAATAACCGCTGTCTCTTCAACTTCAGGATTAATCGGCCATTCATGTGCGCACATTGGGCATACATAATTTAAGCCATCCTCGTATGTATATTCTGAACCACATTTCGGACAATTTGGTAAACTCATTATTTTTCCTCCTATTAATTAACGTATGGTATACCTTCTATAACTAATAATTCTATCTTCATATCTAAACCACCACTGAAACCAGTGAGCTTACCGCTCTTTCCGATTACACGATGGCATGGTACTACAATCATAACAGGATTTGCACCAATTGCACCACCGACAGCACGAATCGCTTTCGGGTTATCAATCATCTCACTGATATCACTGTAACTTCTTGATTCACCGAAAGGTATATTTAAAAGTGCTTCCCAGATTGATTTCTGAAATTCAGTACCATGCAGATCAAGCGGCCAGTTAAAGTGCTTTAACTCACCTTGAAAATAACGTTCGATATCTCTTATATACTCATTATTTTTCTCATCAGCAGGGTAACCTGTTACACGCTCTGCATCAGGAATAAATCGCTTGATATGATGATCAACATATTCTGTCGTGTCATCATTTGCAAAGAAGATAACACCTAAGTCGCTTGATGCTAATACGTAACCGCGTTCATTAATATCAAACTGACTAATATAAATATTCATATTACGCTCCTTTTAACGGTGAATTCAAACCAAAAGCAGGACGCTCCATATCAACATGTGGAATTAAATCGACAAAGTAGACGTCAGATACTGTGTTAAATCCGAAACTACCGTAAAATCTTTCTAAATGTGCCTGCCCTTGGAGATGTAAATTTAAATAATGATGATGTGTATCAATATATTGTAACGCCTGATCCATCAATTCTTTAGCAAGACCCGTACCACGGAAATCAGGATGCACGATAACACGACCAATATGCACCGTATCCGCTTCAGGAATAATTCGCGCATACGCAGCAATTACACCATCAACCTCTTTATACATATGCACGCATGATAAATCCTTCTCATCGATTTCTTCATAATAGCACTGCTGCTCTACGATAAAAGTATCTACCCTAAGTTTATATATCTTGTAAATCTCCAAAGGTTTAAGCTCTTCAAATAATTTATAATGCCACATATCCCTCAACCCCTTTATATGTTTATTTGATTGTATTATAAGGATAGAAAATAATAAAGTTTAAATAGAAAAAGTCCGATAATTTGAGCATATCGGACTTGTTTTTTGATTTTACGCGATTATGAGGTGCGTCTTGTCCGATTTAAGTCGTATATCGGACTTGTTTTTTGATTTTACGCGATTATGAGGTGCGTCTTGTCCGATTTAAGTCGTATATCGGACTTGTTTTTACTCTGTTCTCTCACTTATAAATACATATTTACTAATCGCGTATATTAAAAGCATAATTGGAATAATCCATGCTATAACCGATAGATTTATTGAATCTATTCTTAGCCATTTTAGAATAAAATAGCTCGCCATTACTGTTGCAGTGATGAACAATAAAAAACGATGATCAAATTCATATTTTAACTTTATCGTAAATTCGTCTTCTATAATTACTTCTCCATTTTCATTCATGTTTTGTTTATGTTTTTTGTATCTATTCCATGTCCCTAAGCATACACCACCTAAATAAAATATTAAAAAATCATAATGAATCTTTTCGTTTAGAATAATATGATCTAACAATTCTAAAATAATTAATAATGAAAAGATTATAATCAAATTTTTATAATAAGTTTTTTTCGTCGCTTTCTTTACATACATTTTACACACGCTCCAAATTATGATTTAGCATTTCTATATAACCAAAAGCCAATTGCATACGATGCCATCATTAACAAAAGTACAATCGATAAATTTCCAACTGAAACCGTTTCTATTTTTAACGGTATCGCTATAAATAAGAAAATTACTGGGATATAAAATAGGAGTACAGGTAACGCTAAAGTATTATATTTATTAGCTATTAATTCATCTCGTTCATCTGTAAGTTTTGTATCAAGATTACCTGGATTCTTTTTCTTAGAGATAATAAAAATGAAAATATAGGCTATTATTGCACCTGTCAATGGTGGTATATAACTATCAATATCATAAGCTGAATTAGGATCTTTAAAATATTTAATATAAAAAGTAGATAATACTAATACTGCACAATAAACGACTGCATTACGAATCATCTTCCTTCTCGTCATTCCTTTTTTCATTTTAATCCTCCTCCAGTTTAAATAGCGCATCAATTGGTACATCGAAGTACTGCATAAGCTTTAAAGCAAGTTCTAAACTTGGATTATATTTATGATTTTCTATTGCGTTAATCGTTTGGCGTGTAATATCTAGATCCTTGGCCATTTGAACCTGAGAAATATTACGTGACGTCCGATGTTCTTTAATATAATTGATAACGATGGTGATCACCTACTTAGTTAATACTTATTTTACGAGTTAATTTTATGAAATATAGTATATCCGATTGCGTAAATCATTAATAAAATCCACCATGCAATCGAAAGTTGAAAAAAAGATATGCTTTCAATTTTAAATGGTAATGCTAACAACATAAATAAACATGGCAAGTATAAAAATAGAAAAGGAAATACTAATGTATTATATTCCTTTGATAACATTTCATCTCGCTCATCCGTAACTTTAGTATTCAAGTTTCCCGGGTGTTTCTTTTTTGATATGAAGTAGACAATAATAGTTCCTGTTAATGCTCCTATAAACATCGGCATATAAGCATTTATATCATACAATTTTTCTGGATGCATACAATAATTAATATAATAATTACTCATTAATATTCCTAAACAAGCTATCAGTGAATTTCTAATTTGCTTTTTTCTCGTTAAATTTTTGGCAATCATAATAATCCCCCTTTGTTAAAAGTGTAAAGATATCTTTACAGATAATATACAATAATTAACATCATATGTAAAGATATCTTTACATAAATTTTTCCCCAAAAAAATATCCCTCACTAATATTCAAGTGAGAGATAATTGAAATTAATATTAAGTTCTAATTAGAATCTGTAGTATCCATCAACTGATCCTGAGATGTATGATACTGCACGTTGACCGATTCCTGCTGATGGGTTTAAAGCATCAACCATTTGTCCACCACCGATATAAACTCCTACGTGGCTGTAGTTGTTGAAGAATACTAAGTCACCTGGTTGTGGATTTGATACTTGTGTACCAGCTGCTGCTTGAGCATAAGTTGTACGTGGAATTGATTTACCCATTGCTGCTAATACTTGTTGTGCAAATGATGAACAGTCAACTGCTGATGCAGAGTTTGCACCATATACATATGATTTTCCTGCTGCAATTGATAATGCTACTGAAGCTACATCATTATTTACAGCTACTGAAGTTGGTGCTTTTTGTACTACACGTGTGCTTTCAGTTACTGCGTTAGTAGAAATGTTTGAAATTGTATTATTTGTGTTATTTGTGTTATTAGTATTAAAAGTATTATTTACTGTTGATGTTTGTGCAACTGGTGCATGGTAAGTATTTGTAGGTGCAGAGTATGTTGATGTTTGAACTGGTGCTGAATATGTAGAAGTTGTAGAGACATCAGTTCTTAGTTCTGCTGCTGCATCTGCTGAATTCGTCGGTGCTAATGTTGCTACTGTCGCTGCTGTCGTTAATGTTAATAAAGTTTTCTTCATAATGTTTAATTCCTCCAAGAATTGTTTATATATTAGTATAGTATTTAATTAAATGATTTAATTCGTGATTTTGTCGAACTCGATACAAAATTTCAACTCGTCGTAATCACATGTCCAACTATAACATGGATAAACATGAAAAAGTGCGATGTAAATGTTTTGTTAACGAAGTGATATAATTTTTCAGACCTTGTAATATTATTAACTTTGTCGAAAAGCCCATACCTATAGTATAGAAAGAAGCTATTCAAATATAGAATTTGTAAACTTTATCCAAGAATATTACGAAACTTTAATTCAAAAAAGCGCACTGTAACATTGTTGTTACAGTGCGCTTTTACACGTTTTTTGTATCATTACTTATTATTTAAATATTTTTTATTAAAATTTATTGATCGGATTTTCTTATATTTACTGAAATGCTTCCGGATAAATGACAGTTCCTTGTATACCTTTTTCTTTAACTTCTTCTGATGCACGAATCATAAATACATCATCAGGCACTTCAAACGGCGCTTTAATATTATATGTTGATGCTTTTATAAAACCAAATTTAGTGTAATAACTAGGATGGCCTAATATTACGACTGGAACTGATAATGGGATTTTCGATAATGTATAATGCATTAAGGCAGTACCTATACCTTGTTTTTGATAATCAGGATGAACTGATAATGGTGCCATCGCAACGCCATCATATTCATCTATTTTTATTTTCGAGTACATAATATGTCCTACAATCTTATTACCAATGGTTGCGACTACCGTTAATTCAGGAATATAACTATCTGAATGCATTAATTCTTCAACCAAAGTATGTTCCTGATTATCACTCATCGGTTCATTTTCAAAAGCGAGTTCTGTTGTATACATGATATCTTTTAAATCTTGCAAAGTAGCCTGTCTTATTTTCATATTATTACTTCCTATACTTTTTATTTAATACGATTAAAATAATAATCATTGTAAAAGGCATAATAAATTCATATTGTGGTGCTGTCATACGTGTAATAAATGAAATGACTGCAAATATTATAAATGTATATCCCATATACAAATATAACTTTCTATAATTCTCTTTTTTGTATTTCGTATTCACATTCGCATTAACAATTTGTTTACTGAGATATATCAAATATCCCCCCATCGCTAACATTAATATGTACATTAAATAATTTAAAATCATTATGAAAATCTCCTTTACTTCTATTATAATGCAATAATTTTATTTAACAAAAAAATACACCACATGACGTGATGTATCTTAAACATAAGTTATTAGAATCTGTAATATCCTGTAACTGTTCCGTAGAATCCTCTGATTGAACGTTCACCAACACCAGCTCTAGGGTTAAGTGCGTCAACCATACGTCCGTTACCGATGTAAACTCCTACGTGGCTTCCACCGTTGAAGTATACTAAATCACCAGGTCTTGGATTATAAACACGTTTACCTGCTGCCATTTGTGCATAAGTTGTACGAGGGATTGATTTGCCCATTGCACGCATAACTTGTTGTGCAAAAGCTGAACAATCTACTGCGTAACGGTTGTTTGCACCGTATACGTATACTCTGTTCGCTGCGATTGAACGTGCTACTGATGCTACATTATATGAATTGTATTTTTTGTATTTTTTATAAGTTGTCTTTTTAGTTGCTGCGTCTGCGTCATGCGTTGGTACCGATGTGAATACTACTGCTGATGTAACTGCTGCTAATAATAATTTTTTCATTATATATATTTCCTCCAGAATTTTCTTTTATAAGTTTGATTGTCTGTGCGACTTCTTGAGATAATCATAACACCGAAAAATATCGAAATGTGCATTGTAATAGACTTGTTACATAACATATACGTTTTATGACACATTGTTACAAAATTGCATTAGGCTTTGTAACATTCGTAAAAGCCTGATATGACAAGCTTTAAAGGCATTTACGCATTAATATTGATTCATTTTCTGAGATTAAATATTACAAAATGTAATATAAATATGATGTTTATTTAGATTGATTTCAATGTCCAAACTGTTTTTTTGCAATATTTAATTACTATCGTTTATAATTATGTAAGCACTATCATTAAAATAACTGTTAAATATAGGAGGAAAAAACATGAGTAACATATTAAAAGAACAATATGGTTTATTTATTAACGGAGAATTTGTTGATGCAGAAAACAAAGAAACGTTAGAGGTTAAGAGTCCTGCAACAGGTGAAGTTTTAGCGCATATTGCAAAAGCGACTACAGGAGATGTAGATAAAGCTGTTAAAGCTGCTGGTGAAGCTTTTAAAACATGGAGACATACAACAAGCACAGAGCGTGCTGCCTTATTAAATAAGATTGCAGATATTATGTATGAAAATAAAGATGATTTAGCGATGATTGAATCTATGAACTCTGGTAAAGCGATTCGTGAGTCAGCAAATATTGATATTCCAATGGCTGCCGATCACTTCCGTTACTTTGCTGGTGTAATTTTAGCAGATGAAGGTACAAATAAAGACTTAGCTGAAAATACTTTAAGTATTATTCGTCATGAACCTATCGGTGTAGTTGGGGCAGTTGTAGCATGGAACTTCCCAATGTTACTTGCTGCATGGAAACTTGCACCTGCATTAGCTGCTGGTAACGCTGTTGTTATTCAGCCATCTTCTTCTACACCACTTTCTTTATTACATTTAGCAGAGTTAATCAAAGATGTATTACCTAAAGGTGTATTAAATGTATTAAGTGGTAAAGGGTCAGAATCTGGAGATGCAATCTTCAATCATGAAGACGTTGCAAAAGTTTCATTCACTGGATCTACTGAAGTTGGTTACGGTGTAGCCAAAGCTGCAGCTGAACGTTTAGTACCTGCTACTTTAGAGTTAGGTGGTAAATCAGCGAACATTATCTTTGATGACGCTAATATTGAGCAAGCCATCGAAGGTGCACAATTAGGTATTTTATTTAACCAAGGTGAAGTATGTTCAGCTGGTTCAAGACTTTATGTTCAAGAAGGCATCTATGATGAATTTGTTGGTAAATTAAAAGAAGCTTTCGAAAAAATCAATGTCGGTGATCCATTAGATCCAAACAATCATTACGGTTCTCAAACTGGACAAGCCCAAATCGATAAAATCGAAGAATACATTGAAATTGCGAAGCAAGAAGGATTAAACATCGTTACTGGTGGAGAACGTTTAATGGATAATGGACGAGATAAAGGATTCTTTTTCCCTCCAACAATTATTGAATTCGATGACAACAAATCACGTTTAGTTCAAGAAGAAATTTTTGGACCAGTAGTTGTTGTTTCTAAATTCAAAACACAAGAAGAAGTAATTGAGAAAGCGAATGATTCAATCTACGGTTTAGCTGGTGGTATCTTTACTTCTAACATTAATCGTGCATTACAAGTTGCAAATCAAATGGATACTGGTCGTATCTGGATTAACACTTATAATCAAATTCAAGCTGGTTCACCATTCGGTGGTTACAAAAAATCAGGTATCGGTCGTGAAACGTATAAAGAAACTTTACGTCACTATCAACAAGTTAAAAACTTATACATCGATTATTCTGATGCAGCAAAAGGTATCTATAAATAAGTTAGTTTAAAATGAAATGTCCCGCTACAAATTTGTAGCAGGACATTTTTTCATTTTATTTAGTAGTAAAGATTTGTACAGCGTAATAGTAGTTACGTTGTTTGTTAGTGTCATATGCAACTTTCATTGCAATAGAACTTCTTTTGAAATTTGGACGTAACATATTTGCTCTATGATCTTTAGATTGTTTCCATTGATTAAACATTAATTGCGCTAAATATTTTTCATCCGTTGATGGCGTTTCAGTACTTTTAATGCTACGTTTCATAACATTCTCACCTTTAATGATCGGTTGAACAGATTTAGGAAACGCTGTTTTAAAAAGTGTACCATCTGGACGGTAATGAGAGAATACTTTTGTTACTTCTTCTGCTCTTTTATTCGTACCAGTTTTAATCTTTTTATCGCTGATGTATTTAATAGGCGCAACACCGTTTGCTTTTCTTTCTTTATTAATAAGCTTTAATAACTCAACATTCAAACGGTAGTTACTTAATTTGTTACTCGTATTAAATTCTGAATTTGTTGCAGCATCTGCTGATTTTGGAGCATCGTAAGATACACCTGAGAATAGAATTGCACTTGTAAGTGAAACTGATAATAATTTTTTCATTATAAATCTCCTCTTTTGATATGTATGACCGAATACATATTATATTCATGAGAATAATATTACTTTAATTAGAGTAAATGTACAATGACAAAGTATATAATTTAAAAATTTATAAAAAAATATCATACAATATTAAATAACGAAAATAATATAGATTAATATATTAGATTATTTTTCATCTTTTCCGGATTCTCTTAGTATCCGGAAATGTTGGACTAGATTTTATGTTTATTCCCTTCATCTTTTCCGGATTCTCCAACTATCCGGAAATGTTGGATCATATTTAATGCTTATGCACTTCATCTTTTCCGGATTCTCCAACTATCCAGAAAAGATGAAACGTTAAAATCCTAAAAATCATATTCGATATAACAAGTTGATCTTGCTTCACCGACTTTTTGATAGTGCTTCGATAAAAAATATCGTATCGTTCTTTCATTTAAACCTGTCCATTTGGCAATTTCAGTCGTTTTAGCCCTTCCTTTCTTTATCGCTGCAATGGCATCAAATGTTCTTATCATCACTTCTTTATTCTTCTCTTTATGACCACAGCTACAAATAAAATATTGTTTCTTAAACTTATGACTCATCCCTAGTTTTCCACACTTACTACATTTTATCCCGACTTTCATTCGTTCAAAATCATAGTAATTTATCTCCTCATGTTCAGAATCATTTTTATGCTGTTCGACCAATATATTTGCAAAACGCTGCATCTCTGAATTAATATGCTGATAACGCTTAAGATGATTCACTATTTTATGTACATCAAAATGAAAATTTATATCTTTACTTCCCGGAAAGTTCCTTAAGTCCAATGTCTCATTGATAAATATGATTTTACTAATTACATTAAAGTGAAAACTATTCTCCTTAACGATTTGTTTCAATTTCTTATGTCCCTTCATTAATGAAGACACAAGATCTTTTTCCACATATCCATTCTCACTCGTAAATATTCCATCTTCATAATCATATCGACCACTAAAGTTCTTCACATCAAAATGAAATACAGTATCTTCAGTTATAACGATAAAGTCATATTGTATTTCACCAGGCATTTCTATTCTGATGTCCCATAAGATAATAATATTTTCTATATCGCTTATTAGATGAAGAAACTTTTCTTCACCTTCTAATCCTTTCTTATAATGTGATAATGCCAGGTAGTCTCTTTTCTTAAAGAATAAGCGCTGATCAACTTCTAATAAATATGATATATACCGCGATGGATGATGTGACTTGAGTAACATTTTAAGCCCTCCTTTCGCTCATCATATAAAGGAAAGAAATTGTGTGCAAATTGTAGCAATTCAATAATTGTGCATCGTTCAACGCAGAAAATGAATTTTGGAACAAATTAAAAAAGAAACTGCAGCATTTTCGTTGCAGTTTCTTAAAATTAGCATTTCATTCAAATTTTTTTAATGGCTACATTGTTTATGCATGTCAATAACCATACGACCTTGTATTTTACCGTCATGCATTTCTTTAAATACATCGTTCACTTCATGTAGACAACGTGTTTCAACAATCGGTACAACTTTACCTTCTGCACCGAATTCAAATGCTTCACGTAAATCTTCATTTGAATATAATTGATCGTGATTTATTGAACAATAAGTGAAAGTATATAAACAATATTAAAGGTAAATTACATACAAACAAAATAAAAATTTTAAATAAATTACTTTCTTCTAAAATCATTTCGAGTATGGTACTTTGATGAAAAGGGAGTGAAAATATGTTTATTATTCAACCAATGACACTTACAGATGCTAAAGAAATATTAACATGGCAATATGATTCACCTTATGATTTCTACAATATCAATAATACTGATAAAAACCCTGCAGAAATACTGAATGATACAATTCGTACTAATCATTTCTATAGTGTGTATCAGCAAGAACTTATCGGACTTATAGAATTACATCACAATAAAAATACCTGTACACTCGGGCTTGGACTTAAGCCAGAATATACAGGTAAAGGTTATGGTGAAACTTTCGTCAGAGAGGCGATCACTTTCATTCGAACGACATATCCAGAAACTACAATTATCGAGCTTGCAGTTGCTACTTTCAATGAACGTGCGATTAAAGTGTATGAACGATGTGGTTTCGAAGCACTCGACTATGAACTAATGGCAGCTCACGGTGTATTACATGAATTTCTGAAGATGCGAAAAATATTAAATAACATCTAAATGATGTTCTTTGATCGGTCTTTTCTTCTCAAGCTGGGTACTCACAATACTTGCTAAAAGTTGCTGAAAGAGCATGCCAAAAGCAACTGGTAAGGCAACTTTAGGCGGAAAATAAGTTGTCGCGACAATAACTCCGGTCGAAATATTTCGCATGCCACATAAAAATGTAATACTGACATGACGTGCATAACTACATTGCATAAAGTGACTCATCACACTGCTAATCACATAACCGCTCACTACAACAACGAATACAACAGCAATGATAATAACTAATTCTATCGAGAAATCTTTCATATACGGTGCAATCGCCCCACCATTGACAAAGATAATACCAAACAATGCAAGTCTACTGAAAGGATTTAGTCTGTTACCTATCTTGTCAGGTATTTTTCCATGACTCGCTTCATTGATGACAATGGCAACTATTGTTGGAACGACAATCATCAATATGAGATCCATGATTAAGTCACTCGTATTAATCTTCACAGTTTCACCTGAAACAATATGCATCGTCAGTGGAATGATCACTGGTGCTAAAAATGTATCAAGTAATACAACAGCTAAACCTAATGGTAAGTCTCCTCGACCAACATTTATCCAGATGATGCTCGTAACACCCGTTGGTATACACATCAACATCACAAAACCAATCACAAGTAAATGATCATCAAAAATTAGATTGGCAATGAGATAACTTAACACCGGCATAATCAAATGCAGAACAATCATACAAAACAATATGTCTCTCGGTGCTTTGTAGAAAATATTCAAATCACTAAACTTCATCTTCATACTGCCGGAAAACGTTATAAATGCGAACAAATACGGCACTACAATTAAAAAATGATGCCCAAATTCATCGAAAATGACACCTAAAGATAAACTAATTAATGTAAGCAAAGCGATATTTTTCTGTAAAAATTTATTCATTAAATCAATCAACGATTTTCTCCTAAAATAATAATTATTATCTATCATTTATTATAAAAATCTGGGTATGATAAAAGTGTAGCACAATATATAAATGATATGATTAAAATGACAACATTCGAAATCCTTCTCTATATTGTTATATTCAAACTTGGCATCATAATACTGGTTAATTTCTCTAAAAAAAATTATTATATTTATCAATGAAAAACAAACACATTCAAATGATACAATATTTGATGGTTCTACTAGTACTTCAATCTGGCACTGTTGATAAAGACTGCAATGATTCATCTTTCTTCGAGGCTGGTTGTGACGCTTGCAGAGGAGATGGTGGCGACTAAAATCATCAAAATTAGTATAAGGCAATGCCAAATCTGGCATTGCCTTATCTTTATTATTTCTCTTTTAAACCTAAAGTTTTAGCAGTATTTGCATTAATTTCTTCAAATAGATCTTTGTGCTCTGCTAACTTCAAGCCATATGATGGAATCATCTTCTTAATATGAGGTTCCCATTCAGGCATTCTATCTTTAAAGCATTTATCGATCACTTGTAACATAACATATACCGCAGTAGAAGCACCAGGAGAAGCACCAAGTAAGGCTGCAACACTGCCATCTTCAGCAGTAATCACTTCAGTACCAAATTGTAGTGTACCCTTACCACCAGCTTCAGTTTCTTTAATGACTTGCACACGTTGACCAGCAACAACGATTTCCCAATCTTTCGATTCTGCATTTGGAACAAATTCACGTAACTCTTCCATACGTTGTTCATGTGTTTGTAATACTTGAGAGATTAAGTATTGTGTTAATTTCATCTCTTTACCACCAGCTGACAACATGTTTGTTACGTTTCCTGGATTTACTGATGCTAATAAATCTGTATATTTACCCGTCTTTAAGAACTTCGGACTAAATCCAGCGAATGGTCCGAATAATAACCCGCGTTCACCATCGATATAACGCGTATCTAAATGAGGTACTGACATCGGTGGCGCACCAACTTTAGCTTTACCGTATACTTTGGCTAAATGTTGTTCTACGACTTCCTGATTCTTACACACTAAGAATAAACCACTTACCGGGAATCCACCAACGCCACGAGCTTCAGGAATCTTTGTCTTTTGCAATAATGGTAATGAATAACCACCTGCACCGATAAAGACAAATTTAGCATTGTGGATTTCTGTTTGTTTACTATTTTGATCATATACTTTAACATTCCAGCTGCCATCTTCAGCACGCTTAATGTCTTTTACTGTATGTTCGTAGTATGTCACTGCACCATCAAATGATTTCATCACATCAAATAAGTCTTGTGTTAATGCACCGAAGTTTACATCACTTCCAGCTGCCATACGTGTGATAGCAATTCGCTCATTCGGGTCGCGACCTTCCATCATTAATGGCACCCATTCACGCATCTTATCATGATCTTCAGTTAACTCCATACCTTGGAATAATGGATTATCTTTAAAAGCTGCTAAACGATTCTTTAAGAAACGAATATCGTCTTCACCTTCAACAAAACTTAAATGCGGTACCGGCATGATAAAGTCCTGAGGATGCTTCAATTTGCCTTCATTCACTAAATAAGACCAGAATTGTTTAGATAATTGAAACTGCTCATTAACATTCACAGCTTTATCGATATTGATATTCTTATCTTTATCTTCAGTCGTATAGTTTAATTCACATAATGCAGAGTGACCCGTTCCTGCGTTATTCCATACGTTTGAACTTTCCAGACCAGGTGCTGAAAGTTTTTCAAATACTTTAATATTTATTGCCGGATCAAGTTCTTTAAGTAATACACCTAAAGTCGCGCTCATTATCCCGCCACCGATTAATATTACGTCAGTTTGTTTAAATACTTTTTTCATTTTATATCCCCCAACACATCTATAATATATTTCCATTATAGACCTTTTTTCATCATTTGTAATACTAGTATAATGAAAATCCAAAAATATTGTAACCGTATTCATTATTTTATTATTATTTCTTCAAATAATAGCTGATTGAAGCCTAAAAAAGACCTCAATCAATGAGGTCTTCAAAAATTATATCTTCTTTCTTAAATCGTCTTTAGGAACTGTAATTTGAATGGCAACAAAAGAAATGATAGCCATCACAGCATTCGCAAGTATTCCAACCATTGCACTTTTCTCTAATC
This sequence comes from Macrococcus epidermidis, assembly GCF_003259695.1. Classification (GTDB taxonomy): domain Bacteria; phylum Bacillota; class Bacilli; order Staphylococcales; family Staphylococcaceae; genus Macrococcoides; species Macrococcoides epidermidis. The sequence goes on along the minus strand of NZ_PZJH01000001.1, from coordinate 118,146 downwards.
CAAATTTCATACAGAAACTATAGATTGCCATACTAATTGCGATACCAAATGCGCCACCTAAAGCAGAAGCCATCTTATAAATACCTGAAGCAACTCCCGCTTTCTCTACCGGTGCTGTTGCAACTGCAGTATCAGTAGATGGTGTGGCATATAGACCAAGTCCTAATCCAAATAAACCAAAGCCTAGCACACAGCTTATGATATAAATATTCTCCGGTAAGAATGTCAGTGAAATCATCACAATACCTGCGAATACTATCGCAGAACCAAGTAACATCGGTTTTTTAGCTCCCATCTTCTGCAATAACTTTTCACCAACGATAATCATTGATAAAACCATTACGACATATAAGATAGAAAGCATACCGGTCTTACTTGAAGAAAAGCCTAAACCTTCCTGAATATATGTATTCGCTACAATCAATGTACCAGCAACTGCATTTAATAAAAAGTTTGAAATAACAGCACCTAAATATGGTTTATTCTGGAACAGATGAAAATCGATCAACGGATTGATTTGACGTTTCTCAATCATTATAAATGCAATAAAGCTCACGATACTTAAAATAATCAGTCCAATAAATAGAGGTGATGTAACACCAAGCGTACCACCCTGCGTAATCACGATATTTAAACTTAGCAACAGAACGATCAATGTAATTAAACCAATTAAATCAAACTTCATATCGTTCGGTTCATCAGATTTTGTTTCCGGTGTGCCGTGAATTAATATCATCGCAAGACCTGAGAAAATAATTGAAATAATAAATATCCATTCCCATCCAAAGTTCTTAGCAATCATCCCCCCAAATAAAGAACATAAACCAGAACCACCCCAAGAACCAAATGACCAATAACTTAACGCTCTCTGACGATCTTTATCATCATAATATGCTTTAATAATTGATAACGTAGCTGGCATGATACATGCTGCAGAAATACCTTGAATGATACGACCAATTAATAAAAAAGCAGTCATATGCGTAGCGATCATTGTAAATGAACCGATGATACTTAATATTAAACCGATCTGCGTCATCTTTACACGACCGACTTTATCCGCTAAACCACCAGCACCAACGACAAGCATTCCTGAAAATAATGCCGTTAAACTGACAGCGATATTGATGACATCAAGGCTACTGTTAAAATGATGCTTCAAATCTAGTACAACAATAACAAGCGACTGAGCAAATAACCAATATGTTAATATACCAAGCACAATACCTAGAACTAATTTTCTACCACCCTTATAAGGTGTATCCATGCGAAAGACTCCCTTTTTTATTTTTATACAGTTAATCTATACCCACATTTTTATTATTTTAGCATAACAACAAGTAAGTTTTTTCTGAAAATTTAGTTTAAAACTAATGAAATATTATAAAACTTTTATCTCCGCAATTTAAATTTGAATATATGAAAAAAATACCTTACGATTAAAATAGATTAGAATAACGATGCATCAAACTCTGAAAGGAGCATAAAATGAGCCTATTAGAACATATTCAACAACCCCAAAAAACAGCTTATTACGAAAAAGATATCTTACTGAACCTGACCTTCACATTTACAACGAACAACCGTATCTTCTTTCCAAACGGCAAACATAAAGATTTATTCAATCATAACTACAAATTTGATATTAGCATCAAAAGTCCAGTTGATACATATGGCCTCGCTATAGACTTCTATCAAATAGAACGTGACTATAATGAAAAAATTGCACCACTATTAAATGCACCCATCCTCAACGAATCACTACCAGAAATGAATACAACTGTTGAGAATATCGCTTATTTCATATGGGAACAGTTTGAGCATCTACTTGACCACGTATCTTCTATTCAAACTCTAACATTATACGAAACAAAGAATCACAGCGTAACTATAAATAAAAATTAAAAAAGTACTACGGATATCAAATACTATCCGTAGTACTTTTAAATTTATTTGTTGGTAACGCACAATAATATAACAAAAATATAAATCTTAGACCAAAAAATAAAAAAATGATAGGTAATATTATTTCATCTTTAAATAATTTAATGTCAGAAAAAAAATATAATAATCCATAAATCATGAAAATCACTCCAAAAAACATATAAAAAATATTGAAGTATTTATATATTTTTGAGTCTTTTCCTACATCAAGCATCCTTCTTTGAAAAGCACTATATATTGGTATTAATACTACCGGCATTACTATCATAACAAACAGCAATCTTCCAAGTATGTTTTCCCCTTCTTCTGCCTTTATTAAAGGCAACAAGATTACAATACAAATAAACATCTGTATTAAAAATGGAAGCCAAAATTGTTGTCTCGAATCTTTAGAATCAAAATCAAATGCATGTTTAATAAATCTCAGATAGGATTGCATCACATTTCACCTCTATATTAATTAATAAATAATAATATTATTTATTTAATTCTTTCAATGAATTATAACCGTTATATCGATTACTAGGCAGTGTGCAATACCACAATATAAAAATGATATAGCTCGAAAATACCATCATCATATAAGCATTGAAATGACTTATTTCTAATAGCTTGATATTAAAAAATATTTTTAATAAATAAATTAAAGCCCCACCTAATAATAATATAGAATATAAAAATCTCATACTCTTAAACAAAGACGAGTTTATTCCAACATCATTCACTCTTCGCATTGCTGCACTTGCAGTTGGCCAGATAATGACCATAAAACCAATTAAAAATACAAGCAACCAGACAAAAGAAAGTAGGAAACGATTTGTAAATAAAAATGTAAAGATTCCGGTAAATAATAATAATAGGATGAACTGAATCAACATGGAAGACCAAAATTGAAATCGTGTGTCTCGCTCGTCATTTACAAATGTAAGATTCCAGAACCTTCTATATGCTTCTCCCATTTAACCCACCTCTTTTTGTTGTATTAACAATATTATACAATGCCTTAAAAAAAAGTAAATATTATTGTCAGAAAATACAGAAAAAAACTAATAAAAAAGACGCACTTTCGCACGCCCTTCATCACAGAAACTATAAATCAAGTATCTCTTCGAGTACTTTTGCGATACCATCATTATTATTATCATCAGTTACAATATCAGCAACCTGCTTTAAATCTGGATGCGCATTTCCCATGGCAACACCGATACCTGCATCTCTAACCATTTCCATGTCATTTAGTTGATCGCCAAATGCAATGACATTGTCTTTAGCAATATTTAATCCTTCGCAAATATGGTCGAGTGCACTGGATTTATTTACACCTTTAGCAGTAATCTCTAAATAAAATGGTGTTGACCGTATTGCACCAAAGGTATCCCCACAGATCGATAATATCTCTTCATCAATTTCATCTATACGGTCAGGATCTGCTGTAAGTAAAATCTTCATCGGATCAAAATCAAGTCTTTCATGTAAATCATGTGTGAGATTAAAATTAAGTCCATGATCACGATATTCATGAATGACATATTGATTATCTGCATCGTTTGCATATAAATCTGTACCGTTATCAACGATGTGGATAATGTTTAAATGCGCAATCGCTTTTAAGAAATCTTTAGCGTCCTGATTCGTTAATGACTGTTTATATTTCACTTCATTCGTTTCAATATCTATGACCATACCACCATTGTAAGCGCCGATTATGCCATGATGTTTATCAAGCGCTAACTGTTCTATCTCAAACTTAAATCCTGTTCTCGGGCGTCCTGATACAAGTGCTACCTTAATTCCTTTTTCCTGCGCTTTCATCAGCACTTTTTTCGTTCTTTCTGTAATTGTTCTATCGTCAGCTATTAAAGTTCCATCACAATCTAAAGCAATTAATTTAATTTCTTTAGCCATAAATACACACTCCTATTTGAAAATAAGGACTTTGACAAATGTCAAAATCCTTATTGTTTTAATTATAGTTCTTCACCATTTGTAGCAATAACGTTTTTGTACCAGTCGAATGATTTCTTCTTACTACGTTTCATTGTGCCTTTACCTTCGTTGTCACGATCAACATAGATCATTCCGTAACGTTTTTTCATTTCACCTGTCGTAAATGATACAACATCGATAATACCCCAAGGTGTGTATCCTAGTAAGTCTACACCATCTTCTAATACAGCATCTTTAACCGCTTCAATATGTGAACGGAAGTACTCGATACGCGTATCATCATTGATTGAACCATCTGCTTCAACCGCATCAATGGCACCAAATCCATTTTCAACGATAAATAATGGAATTTGATATCTGTTATAAAGTGTATTTAATACATATCGTAATCCAACAGGATCAATTGCCCACCCCCAGTCAGATGACTTAATATGTGGATTTTCTACACCATTCGATAATCCCCCATTAACAATATCACCGGTATTATCATTGTGAACATCGTGCTTAACCGTTGTAGACATATAATAACTGAATGCTAAATAGTCCACTGTACCCTGAGCTAAGATTTCTTCATCACCAGGTTCAATCGGTAGCGAAACACCTAATCGTTCTAGTTCTTTTAATGCATAGGCTGGATACTTACCTCTTACATGCACATCCGGGAAGAAGAATCTTTCACGGTTAGCAATTTCTGCAGCCATAATATCTTTCGGGTGACATGAGTATGGATAAACAGGTACATGCGAAACCATTGCGCCAATTTTAAAATCAGGGTTGATTTTCTTTCCGATAATCACTGCTTTTGCACTTGCTAATAATTGGTGATGTGCTGATTGATACATCACTGCACGTGCATCTTCTTCTGGTTGTACTTGAATCCCAGCATTCGTCCATAAGAAAAGTGGGTTATTAACGTCCATCTGGTTATTGATTTCGTTAAATGTCATCCAGTACTCAACTTTATCTTTGTATCGATTAAACACAACTTCCGCAAATCGCGCAAAGAAGTCTACTACTTCACGACTTCTGAATCCACCATATTCTTTCGCTAGGTGTAAAGGTATTTCAAAATGACTTAATGTAATAACCGGTTTAATATTATGCTTTAATAATTCATCAAAAACGTCATCATAAAATTGAAGCCCTTCTTCATTCGGCTCTAATTCGTCGCCTTTAGGAAAGATACGTGTCCATCCAATTGAAGTACGTAATACTTTTAGTCCCATTTCAGCAAACATTGCAATATCTTCTTTATAATTTGAATAGAAATCAATCGCCTCATGATTCGGATAAAATTCATTACCTTCTACTTTATCAGTGATTCTACGTGGTACACCATGTGCACCTGCTGTTAATACATCAACAACCGATGGACCTTTGCCACCTTTGTTCCAGCCACCTTCAAATTGATGTGCGGCAAGTGCGCCACCCCATAAAAAATCTTTGCTTAGTTTCGTCATTTTAAAATCCTCCTATTTAATAATTGTTATCATTCTATTTGAATTTGAAACCGACGTATTTGTATTGTCAATAATGACATCATTGTAGTTCATTGTATTTGTCACAACAACTGGAGTTACAGTTGAATAACCTTTTGATTCAATTGCTTTTTTATCAAAATGAATTAATGGTTGTCCAATTGAAACTTTATCACCTTCGTTTACTAAAAGATCAAAATGTTCACCTTTTAATTCAACAGTATCTAAACCAACATGTATTAAAACTTCAACACCATCATTACTCTTTATACCTATTGCATGTTTTGACGGTGTTGTCATAACAATCGAACCTTCAACTGGCGAAGATACAATACCTTCTGAAGGGTCTATCGCAAAACCTTTACCCATTGCACCACTATTAAATACCGGGTCTTTAACTTCATTCAATGGAATAAATTTACCTGATAACGGAGAAACAACCACTTGTTCTAATGATTCAGTAGTAATAATGTTATCCTCATCGTCAATATCTTCTGGTGTATCTAATTTCGTATCAACAGCTTTAGCTGTATCTTCACCATAACCAAACATCATAATTAATACAATCGGTAAAATAATTGCAATTGCAACGCCAATACATATTCCGATAAACGATGATGGGTTATCTTTACTGATACCATTTACAATTGTTAACGGTCCAGGCAATCCAGCATAAACGTAATAGTATGGATTAAAGAAACTTGCTACTACCGCACCAACAGCTCCTGATATACAACCTATAATAAAAGGTTTTTTAAATCTCAAGTTAATACCATAAATAGAAGGTTCAGTGATACCAAAAATACCAGTAATACCTGCTGATAATGCAACTGATTTTGTTTCCTGAACTTTTGATTTTAAGAATACACCCAATACAGCACCAACTTGTGCTATAACAGCGATTGTTTGATAAGCTTGGAAAGAGTCACGACCATAGTTATCGAAGTTAGCAAGGACAACAGGTGTAATACCCCAGTGAACACCAAAGATAACAAACACCTGCCAAAATGCACCAATAATAATTGCAGCTACTATTGGTAAATTCTCTGCTAAATAGTTATAGCCATCAGCTACACCATTTGCAAATAATGTTGATAATGGCCCGATTAATAATATTGTTAAAGGAACCATAATTACCATACACATTAACGGAACAAATAAAGATCTTACAACCTCTGGGAAAACTTTATTAAAGAACCTTTCAACATAAGATAAAATCCAAACTAAGAATAATGGAGGTAATACTGAAGAAGTATACACTGTTTGTGAAAGTGCAATTCCCATAAATGTTATCTTCTCTCCTTCAGCAATACGTCCTGCAATTTCAGCCCAAGTAGGACTTACTAAAGCCATAGCACAAACAACAGCAATATAAGTGTTGACTTTAAAATGTTTAGAAGCAGTTAAAGCAATGAAAATTGGTAAGAATGTGAATGGTGACCATGAAATGAAGCTAAATACTTCATAAGTTCCCGTCTTCGCAAAAGCTGGCCATGCTAAGTTAATTAATATTAAGATACCTTGTAAAATCCCCGCTGCTGCTAAGATATAGATGAAAGGTGCAAATACTGCAGACATTGTAGCAATGACTCTGTTAAGAATCGATCCTTTTTGCATGTTTTCCTCTGTATTATCTTCAACATTTGTAATGTTAGTAAATGCATCATATACTTCACCAACATGTTGTCCGATTACGATTTGAAATTGTCCGCCGTTCTCAACTACCGTTATAACTCCAGGCATTTCTGACACTTTCTTTTTAAATTCAGGATTCGAACGTTTTAATACCAATCTTAAACGTGTAGCACATCTTGCTACATTAACAATGTTTTCTTCTCCACCCACTGCCCCTAAAATATCATGAGCGAGTTGTTCATAGTTTCTCACTTGTTTTGCCATAATATCATCTCCATTGATTACGTTCTAATTTATTATACATTTTCATTTTAATTGAACCGGTTTAATTAAACAAGTGCGAAATAATATAAATAATGTATAATTAGTGACAAGTAGATATTTAGGAGTGTTAAATTTGAACAAATATGAAATTATCGCAGAAACTATTCAACAAAGTATATATGACCAGAAATTAGAACAGGGGACTAAATTACCAAACGTTGAATCACTCATGAAACAGCATAACGTTTCAAAAAGCACCATCACGAAAGCGCTCGATACACTTGAGAAACGTGGTGCAATATTTCAGCAGCGCGGAAGCGGGATATTTGTGAGACGTCAACGTCGTGAAGGATATGTCAGTTTGCTGACGAATAGAGGATTTACTGCAGATTTAAAGGAATTCAATATCACATCTGAAGTTCTGAAATTAGAAAGAATGAACGCAGATGACGAAGTAAAGATGAATCTGCATCTGGAAGAGAATGAAGAAGTTTATTACGTAGAACGTTTGCGAAGAATTGATAACGATATTTTATGTATTGAAGTATCTTACTTTCCGGTTAAACTTGTTCCATATTTGAACAATGAAATTGCTGAAGGATCCATCTTTAATTACTTAACAGATGCTTTAAAGTTTAATATTAGTTTTGCTGATATTTATATGCATATTGATGAACTCAATGACATCGATGCTAAGAAACTTGAACTGAAACAAGGTAATCCTGCTCTGTTTTTAGAACAAGTTGTCTACCTTGCAACAGGTGAGCCATTTGATTTCTCAAAGATTACGTACCACTATAAACATTCGAAGTTTTTTGTACAGGCTACAAACTATTAAATATACATTTTATGTTATAATGGAATAAAAATGTAGAAGGTGGTAATGTTATGGCTTGGTTTGAAGCATTGGTATCCATCGTAATTAGTCTTGTTCCTATTCTCATAGTCTTTCTTATCCTAATGGATGGTTACAGAACGAAATTAAATTCAGAGAAGATCATTGCACAAAACGAAGAAATCATCGCTTTGTTGAAGCAAAATAATAAAGGTGGAGGACAAACATTATGATGAGTATAACAGGATTAGTCTTTTCCTTGTTAACAATTCTTCTCCCTATAGTATGTATTATCCTAATTGTGAAGTACATCTATAAAAATTATCAGAATACATCACAGTTAATTAAACAAAACGAAGAAATCATCGCTCTATTGAAGCAAAACAGAAAGGATGATTTCTAATGGAATGGATTGGAGTATCTGTAATGTCCATCCTATACATCCTTATGTATTTGTTGCCTGCGCTTATCATCGGCTTCGTATTATCACATATTTACAACACACGCCAGAATACGAAATATATCATCAGACAAAATCAAGAAATGATTGAACTGCTTAAAGACATCAAAAATCAATCAAATATAAAATAAACACGCACAACCATCATGGTTGTGCGTGTCTTTATTATTGATATTTTTTCATAATTGCTTTCAGTTTAGATTGTGCTGCTTTATCTTTTGAAACAATCATATTGTAACCTTTACCTGGTGTGAATGTTCCGCCATATCCGTTATCATTATATTCACCAAAACCAGCTGAGAAACTCATATGTTCACGTTTTTTCTTCAGTTCATAAACTACGCCGTTATCACCCAGTACATATTTTGTAACATAAGTCTTAGGTTTAGCAATGTTAAAATAGCCCTCAGCTGTATACGTGTTATATCCGTCTTTAGAGTAACCATACTGATTATCTTTAGGACTATAGAAAGCTACGCCTCCGATAGCGTGTAACCCAAATGCATAATAGCCTGGATTATTAAAATCCTGCACCTGCATATGACCATGAGGTGTTCCAGCATACCAATCTCCTTTTCCTGCAGCTCCGTGATCAAAGAATTTAGTCGTCACAGCTTTACGTTCTTTCTTTGCCTTAACCGATGCCCATTTCACGAAGTCATTAGTAATTGCGTAACGTTCTGCTAAAGTAAATTTCTTCACTGCTAATTGCTTTTTCTTTTTATAGTTACCCGTTACAGTTACTTTCGTTTCGGGACTTTTTGTACCTTTAGCTGTCTTATAGAATACGCGTAGCACAGTACCTTTTTTCTGAGGTTGAATCGAAACATTAGCACTACCATATTTACCGACTTTCCCTTTACCTAAAGATTTTCCACCTTTATAAATATAAACCGTACTATTCTTTGCTGCATCTACATCCACAAACCCAGCAGTATTACTTACTTTCCAAACTATTTCAGGCTTCTTTAAAGCGGCATTTGTTTCTCCACCAATTAAGGATGACACTAGCGTTGCACCAAGCACTACAGGTAATAATTTTTTCATGATTTAAACCTCCAAGGTTAATTTTGTATTCGGTTTCATTATACACAAATTATTTCTTTATTACGCTCAGTCCGAAGGTTTATTTACAAAATATTTACAAATGAGTTGATATTAATATTCGCTGCCCTTTTTAAATGAAAATATACATAACATATAAAAGAAATAAATAATCGGCAGCAGTATAATAACGTAAAATATTATTTCTATCCATATCACATCTCCAGGTAAACCTTGCCCCATAATCGCAAATAATAAAATATAGAATGTATAACATACTGGAAAAAATCCAATTAGCATCGCATGAATACCCTCAATCTTTAAATCATTACATCTACGCATCATTAATGAGATGAGCGGAATTAAAAATACGACTACAATCAAAAGATGATATAACTGCCAGTTTAAATCGAATAACATCTCAAACAAAGGTGTCTTCAAATTAAATCCCAGTTTCGGTAATCCAAGCATCGGACCAATCGTAAATACTAAGATGATACATAAGATGTGTGGCCAGAACCCCATATTAAATTCTGTTCTGTTTGAACGACCTTTGAAGTTAAATGCATTTTTCCAGAAGTTGATATAAGCATCCATTGTATCACTCCTTTTATATTATTCTAGCATTATATATACTCATCTAAACCTTAAATTTACCTTAAATTTCAAATGATTCTCTATATTTTTACAGTTTTTCTTCTTATACTAAAAGAAAAAAAGGAAGAGGGGATAATTTATGAAAAATTTATTAAAAGTCGGAATTGCTTCAACACTTCTACTTGGTCTAACACCTGCTGTCGCTGATGCTAAGATACCTGTGAAGTCCTCAACGAAGACTGTTGCACCTTATTACAAATGGAATGGTTACACAGGTTACAGCCACAAATTCGTACTGGATAAAGATTTCAAACGTGCGTTACTGAACTCAAACGTAACGGTAAATGGTATGAAAGTAACTAAGAGTGTCACTGCTAAACAAGCTGATCCTGCGCTGATGGCATTAGCAAAATACAATGAACATAAAAAGTTCAACAGCAAATTATTAACTAAGAAATATGACACACTTGGTCTTAAAGCTGGTAAAGAGTATTTCGTTATTCAGATGCCAGTACAAAAAGGAAAAGTTTCATTAGCACAAATTAAGAAGTTGTATGGAAAATATGAAATTGAAGAAGGTCAACTAAAAGATAGTAAGACTAAAAAATTCTATACTGAATCTTATGTTATCAGAACAAAATCTGGTTCAGCAGAATTCCATTTCGATAAAAATGAAAAATTAAATAAAGTATATATCCTTTCTACAACTACGATTACTTTTGGATATTAATTTTTTAACAGCTGCTATTTACATAGAAAGTTACTATAGTTTACAGTGCTCACTGCTTCATTTGTGTTAGGAATTTTTCTTTATCAACTTGAACATTATTATGGCTTTGGACAAGTTACACATGCTTTCGTTGCAATCATTTTAGCTCTTATTAATATCTATGAAATAATTAAATTTTTCAAAGCACAGCACCGATATAGTTAAAAACGCCTATCCTTCTGGATAAGCGTTTTTAATTTATATTCTAGTTATACGGTGAAGCAAAATTTTTTATTTTTTTTTATTTAATGCTTTCTCTATCTCAATAATCTTATCAATCATCAGCTGTGCCGCTTCTGTATCACTGATATGTTTTGGAATGATGGTTATCTTATCTTTCGGGATTTCACTTTCGTAACCCTGAACATATTGCTCCTCTATAAAAGAATGAGACATAAGCTGCAATGCTTCCTTACTAATAAATAATTTATTGATATATAATACACTTTTACAATCATAATTATTGCCGAAGCTTGCCATACTCTCAATCGTGTCATCTCCCACATTTGAGAAGAATACTAAAGTATCCGTATCATAGGCATCATAAATGTAATCAAGGTCCCAGTCATCTAACGTATATGTATCATAGTCATCAAATTGATTGAAAAAGATATCTTTTTCTGCCAGATAATCTTTAATATCCTGCAAATCCTCGCTATCTTTAAAACGAGTACCTAAGTGAATACGATATCCTTTGTCATTTAAAGGTAACGCAAGCGCAAGTGGCATCGTATTTAAAATTTCAGACATACTGTCGGATGCTAATTTTTCTTTAAATACCTCTCCAATTACGAAAATCATACCATCACTCCTTCTTATGATAATCTTAGCTAAAAATAATTATATTTACACGTTATATAGAGAGAAATAATAAAAAAGAAGCCCACTATAAATAGTGAGCTCAATATTAATTAAAATATTGTCCTTCTGGCCTATTGATAAAAATCGGAACTGTCCCACCTGCATTTCCAATCACTATCTGGAAACCATTATTTTTATTCGTATTATATATTTTCACTGGTCCCAATAAGTCATCATTTACAATTTCAGTTGGTTCACCAAAAACTTTGTTAAATTCAGCATCAGTCATTTCTACACCTGGGGTTATGTAAATTGCACCGACTCTATCATCTTGACCCATCGCTAAAGATATATCACCAACTCTATCTAGCCCACCTTGATGCATATCATAACCTCGGTTCTTTTCAACCGGACCATATAATGCCTCTACTTCTTCTCGAGTCATACCAACCTTTATTCCTGCAAAATCTTCAGTATGCGCTTCATGGAAGAAATACTGTTTAAATGCAGGGTCTTTAATATCAATTTTCCCGTTTTCATCTATAAAGCTGTACTGACTTTTTGTTTTTGTCTTGTTTTCTTTACTTTTTGAAGTAGGTTTAGACACTGATTTACCTGCTAATACTTCTGAAGCAATCTTCTTAATTTCAGGATCAGTTGTTTCTTTAAATTCTGGCATCATATCAGATTCAAATCCCCATGATTCAGTGTATAGCGCAAAATATCCTAATCCTTGATTACCTTTGAAGTGATATTCGTATACTTTACCGTTATTCGCTAATAAATAAATGGTTGTATCAGAATCAGAAGTCATCATACCAGTGATACCTTCAGCTGTAACTGTATCATATGACGCGTCATGTTCCCCTATCGTGCCATCTTTGGCATCGTACATGACAACTCCTGCATCTGCAATAATATCGTGTACATCGGCACCTGGATTAAGCATCGTTTGTAATAAGATTAACCCATCCTCAGTATTGGTGAATATATCTGTCGAGATTCCTCCACCATGGTTTAAGTATCTGCCGGTAACAGCTTTACCTTTATCTTCTGCATAATTAATCATTGCAGATTTAAATTTTTCATATATTGATTTATCAGTTGCAGTATCATCACTTGATTCTTGCATACCTTTACCATCATTAATTTGAGCTAGACCTACTAAATAGTCGTTGTCATCAAAAGCTGCTCGAATTTTGAAACCGTTATTATCGTTATCATTGTATTCTAAAGTATTAAATGGATATACTGGCTCGTCACTAGGATTCGCATATACTCTTATGAATTCACTCTTTGTAATTTTCTTATTAGGATTAATGACAATCTGACGTACTTTATTTTGATTATCATAGTTTACTGCATATACGTCATATAATGCACTCGTCTTTAATCCATAAAGATCATTACCTTTACCAAGTGACGGACCGTAAATTGCTTCAACTTCATCTTTAGTCATACCAAATTTAATCTTATCCACGGCAAATCTATGATCATTTCGCATATACATCGAATGAAAAGACGATGTCATAATATCAGTTTTACCTGTTTTCTTTGCTGAAGACTTTGTAACAATCTTCTTTTCAGATGAATTTTTAGTTTCACTGTTCTTCGTATTCGTAGTATCGTTTGATGCATTATTACTTTCTATTTTTGTCGCACCTTTATCCTGAGTTTTTTCTTCTCCACATGCAGCTAATAATGTCGTTAAAGACAAAGCAATGATTAATGATTTTTTCATACATATCCTCCAGAACGATTTAATTACTTTTATTTTACAATTATTGAGCTATAATATGTAAAAATATCTAGAATTAATGTACATGTTTGAACTATTCTTGATTAGTTTTTACAATTGATAATATTTAAGGAAGATTAATGGCCGATATTTTCATTTTATCGGCCATCATTTTATGAAATCGGCCGAAAAATAAAATTCATGGCCGATATTTTCGTTTTATCGGCCATCATTTATGAAATCGATGGAAATCCAAGATTCATGCCGATAAATTCAATTTATCGGCCATGATTCACTCAATCACTTTATTTAAAATTTTTCAATTATCCGCTGACGGCACGCGCAACAATTCATAACGTTCACTCACTAACTCGTACCCTTGTCTTTGATACATTTCTCTTGGTGAGTCATTACCGTCAGCAATTAAGATAACCCGCTTACCAACTTGTTCTGCATAATGCCATATTGCTTGTTGTAATGCTGTTCCAACGCCCTGCTTACGCATTGCATCCAACACGTAGAAATCATCTAATTCCACATACTGCGCACTTTCCACCGCTTCAACTTTACCAGCTGGAAATCCATGCTGATACCCAACAAACTGCAGGATTTGCGGGTTCAATAAATCACGTCGATGCGTGCGCTCTTTCAGATCAGCAAATTCCTCACCATACTCTAAGTCCCCTTCACGACATATTTGAAGAAAGTCCAGGAATACATCATCATCGTTTAATACTTGAACAACTTCAATCTCTGAATCCTTTGATTTCGGCATCTCTTTCAATAAATAAAGCTCCATCTTTTCAACAATAAATCCTAAAGCCTTTGCTTCCTCCTGCAACGCATCATTCAGCACTTCATTCTCAGGAAATATAAACAGGGCATGTTTTTGTCCACGTTGTTCATGAAATGTCTTTTGCGTTTCATAGTCTGTCATAAAAGTATCAACATCCGGCGTCACTTTATATTGAAAGTAATTGGCATAATATTTAACGAGCTGGCTCGGTGTGTGGTAATGAATATATCTTTCGTTTTCTTCAAATACGTCAGCGTCATTATGCGTATTTGCAAAACTAGGTTGAATGACTGCTTTGTTTATATTTTGATCTCCCATGTTATTCTCCCCTTATCATTTTATATTTATCATACTAAAATGTACTAAAAAAGACCCGTATCATCTGCGATAAGAATCATTTTGTTGATAAGGATTATAGTATCTATCTTGCCTTATTGCTTTCGGATTTGGTCCCCATTTGTTTGTTCCAGGTTCAAAATCTTGAGCACACCACACGATGCACCATATAGTGAGTACTAAATTTACAACAAATGCAATAAGTTGAAAACTATCACTCTTCCTTTTATAACCATTTAAAGATATAATATACATAAAAAGTAAAAGAGGTGCGTTATGACTAAGAAGATTTCTTTAAAAATCCTCATGTTCACATTATTCTATCTCGTCTTAATGATATGGATGATTAATATCGGAATATATAAAGATCTCATATTACTTTCATTTATGATTCTTTATTACTTTACTTCAGTTAGACAATTAATTGCTGAGTATAAAACTAAAATGATAGATCCTGCCAACAAAATAGCAATTCATAAAGCAAATATAGTTAACTTTCGTAATAATATTATAGAAAGTACCATAATCTTTATTATTTACGGAACAATCATTTATTTTAGACATGAACCAGATTTATTTCTCAGTCCATATTTCATGATCATCTTTTATCCTGCAGCTAACATATTCGCTCAAGGTGTGCGCTACTTTATGGAGAAAGAAGAACTTCAAATTGCACTGAACAAAAGAAAAACCACTTCACATTAGAAGTGGTTCACTTTATTTCACAGCGATAATGATATTATCGCTGACTTTTTTATGTTTAAACTTGTCTGCATGTTCGAAATCATCATTGAAAATAATATGATATTCATTACCTTTTACAGCATATTTGAACTCGTAATCGATAATCGATTCATTAAATCCTGCAAGCGTAAATTTATGATAAATACCTGCTGTATTATCCTTTAAAACAGGAATCACCGTATATTCATCTACAGGACCATATTTATTTCTGTAAAAGAAAAAGGTTGCTTCACCATTATTCAACTTTGCAACAAGTTGACCCGTTGTTGACACTTGCTTCAATACCGCATTTGCTGCAGTTTGTGGATCATTATACTTTCTTAAAGATGCGTCAGTACCGATACGATTATTCTCACTATCCAGCCATTCACCGTTATTTCCGATCAACGTCACATCTTTTTTCAGTGTTTTATCCATTAATACCCCGCGCTTACCGTCATCACTCTTCATAAAGAGATGACCTGGATTATCACTTCTATCAATAGCACCAGATTGATAATCAAGTTTACCTGCAGGTGTATTAATCGACCAGGTATTATCAATAAATTTGTTATCTTTCATATATTGATGACTGATAACCTTCGGAAACGCCACCTTTGTCTTTCCAGTCTTATCAAATGTTAAGTAACTATTCATAATGTAACCAACTTTGTTTCCCATATATGTTCTTAAATTAAAATAGCTACCATCTTTTAATTTAAAGAAGTCATTACGCATTGATAAATCATCCAATTGTTCCATTGCAAGTTCATCAACATGTAATTTAGCTTCATCGTAATATTGATATGAATCTTTAATCTTTTTAATATCTTTCGTTGCGACAATAGATTGCTCTTTCTGCATATTATGAACTACAAAAAATGCTGCTATCGACAATAAAAATATCACAGCTAAACTGATTAATACACGTTTCATTTCATCACTCATCTCTCATTTACTTCCATCATTATACATTAACTTGATAAATATGTATATTGCCTATAAAAAGAAAACGCCCTATAAAGGACGTCTAAACTTTATTTATCTTGATCTTCTTTACTAACCTTCTTCTCACCAGGCTGTAATTCAAGCTGATCTTTAACCTTTTCGTTCATTTCACCATCAATAACTGATTCTGGCATGACTTCACGTCTGTTACTTGTTGTATCTTTATCAACGTTTGACATCTACATCGCCTCCACATTTTGATAGTTAACTATACCCTCAAATACGTAAAGTATACATAAATAGTATCATTCAAGTTATGCTTTCACTTTAAAATTATCTTCTAAACTTTTTAATATTTCATCTTTAGATTTTCCAATCTTGCTTTCAACAGCAGCTAAAAATGCACCTTCTACGATTGGATAGTGTGCGATTTCAATGTTTGGATAATCTGCTAATTCTAAAGCCATTTCAATGTTCATCTTACTTGATCCGATATCATAGAAACAAAGTGCATCGTCTGTCACACTTTCAAATAACGCATTGATATTATCAATCGAAGTACCAATGTCCCCATCTATACCGCCAGTGACTTTAATTGCAACACCATCAGCCATCTGTTCAAGCAATGCTTTAATACCTTGTGCGATTTCATGACTATGACTCACTATTAGTATTTCCATTAACGTACCTCCTCAAGTAATGCGTCTAAAATATACACTGCACTTTGAGCGCCTGGATCGACGACACCTTTTGATTTTTCTTTAAAGTAAGCTGCACGGCCTTTCGTCGCTTCAATATCTTTCGTATCTTCAGCAAATTGTTGTAACTCAGCACTTGTCGGAATATTACCAGCTTGAATTGCTTCACTAACGGGTTTCAATACGTCATACATTGTCTTTTCGCCGCCTTCAACTTTTCCGCGTGCTTTCACCGCTTCAGCAAATTCATTGATTAATTTTCCGATATTTTCTTTTGTAATTTCCTCTTCTGCAACTTGAGACATCTTTACAAATGAAAATCCGTATAATGGTCCTGATGCACCACCAACAGCACTCATCAATGTCATACCACATGATTTTAATATATCCGGTACTGTATCTCCAGTTAACTTCTCATCTACAGCTTTAAATCCTCGCAACATATTAACACCGTGATCTCCGTCACCTATCTCACGGTCTAAATTAGTTAACTTCGTCTCATTTTTTTCAAATTGAGATAATAATCCTTTTAATACTTCAGTCAATCTTTGTGCATCCATCATTCCCACTCCTAGTTAAAATATTTACTCTCTGTTTCACTTTCTAGAGCTGATAATAGCGCTTCATCGTATTTCAGTACTGTAATAGAAAATCCCTGCATATCGAGTGCAGTCATAAAGTTACCTACATAAAGTTTCTTAATCGCTTTTCCTTGTGCTTCAAAGTATTGATTTAAATAATATGCAGTAACACTCAGCTCGCTATCCGGTGTACCGCCCATACCATTAAGCATAACAATTGAATCATTAAAATCTAACTGACCTTCTATCTCTTTCATCATTCTTGCGATAATCAAATCAATTGATTCAATTTTTTCACGATAAATACCTTTCTCACCGTGAATACCAATACCAATTTCCATTTCATCATCAGCGAGATCAAATCCATATTGCCCAGTTGTTGGTACCATACAAGGTTCTATTGCCATACCTATCGTCGCCATATTTGATAATATCGCTTCTACTTTTTCTTTAACTTCTTCTAACGCCAATCCTTGATCAGCATAATAACCTGCAACTTTATGCACAAATACTGTACCAGCTACACCGCGACGTTGCTCTTTATTATCGATTGCAATATCATCTGCTACTATCACACGATCTACTTTAATGCCTTCCATTTCAGCAAGTTCCATAGCCATTTCGAAGTTCATAACGTCACCGGCATAATTTTTTACAATCAGTAGCACACCTTCATCCGTTGCAACTGCTTTAATCGCCTCTAAAATCTTATCTGGTGTAGGGGAAGTAAATATTTCGCCACATACTGCTGCATCTAACATCCCTTCAGCAACATAACCCGCATGTGCAGGTTCATGACCGCTTCCTCCTCCTGAAACTAATGCAACACCTTTTTCTTTACGTTCTTTCCTTACGATAACTGAATCAGCAATTACTTCATGTGCTTTGTCAGCAAGTGCTATTCCTTTTAACATGTCACTTACAAATTGCGTTTTATCTTTCATTAACTTCTTCATATTTTATCGCCTCCATTTAATTACATTATAAACCTGTTCAAATGATAACGCTAACAATAGCAGTGCCAACACTTCGCTAACAAATTCAAATATCACAAATGTTATAATATGAATATCATTAACTACGGAGGTCACCTCAATGGATTTTAAACAGCGCGCGGTAGAGATGTTACATGAAACATACGGAGCTGAAGCTAACTTTCGAGAAGGTCAACTGGAAGCGATATTAGCGGTAGTAAATAAACAGAAGACGCTGGTGATTCAAAAGACTGGCTGGGGGAAATCGATTGTATACTTCATCGCTACTAAGTTATTAAGAGAAAATGGTAGCGGTCCTGCTGTTATCATCAGTCCTTTACTTGCATTAATGCACAATCAAATTGATGCTGCTGCTAAACTTGGTTTAGATGTCGTAACGATCAATAGCAATAACAAAGATGAATGGGATGATATTTATGCACGGCTTAGTGCGGTTGATGCCATTATTGTTTCTCCTGAGAAATTATCTGATGCAAGATTTATTGAAGCATTATCACAAGTGAATGATATCGAGCTTATTGTAGTAGACGAAGCACACTCTATTTCAGATTGGGGTCATGACTTCAGACCTGATTATCAGCGTATTGTGAACCTCGTTAAAGATTTACCAGATTCAATCGCAATTCTTGGCACAACTGCAACAGCAAACGATCGTGTCATTGAAGATATTAAATCGCAACTCGGAAATCTCCAGGTATTTCGTGGTGATTTAATCCGTTCAAATATTTCGATTCAAGTGAACCCAGCACAATCGAAGGCAGAACGACTTGCTTTCTTAGCGGCATCTCTCACAGAGCATCCTTTTTTGAACAAAGAACAAGGTATCATCTATTGTCTTACGAAGAAAGAGTGTATTTCTGTAGCACAGTTCTTAATTGAACAAGGTATCTCGGCCGCACCTTATTATTCAGGTATGCAGAACGAATATGGCGAAGATACTAGCGTAACTACGCTTGAAGCATTTCATAACGGGGAAGTACGTGTAATTGTTGCAACAGTGAAGCTTGGTATGGGGTACGATAAATCAAATATCGGTTTCGTTATTCATTTCCAGCTGCCACAAAACTTAATTTCATATTATCAGCAGATTGGACGTGCAGGACGTAACGGTAAACCAGCGCTTGCAATGCTACTTCATGGTGATGAAGATGAAGCGATCATCAACGCATTTATAGAAAGTGCGAATAAAGACCCGAAATTATTATCAGAAATATTAACGCGCATTAGCCAGCATCCTGAAGGTATGACCAGAAACGATATTCTGCCTCACTTCAATATGAATGTCACAAAGCTTGGGTCGGTACTTAAATACTTATTCGTCCATGAATACATATTGATGGATAAGCGAAAGTACGTCATCAATCCAGATAAACCCTTTAATGCTGAAGAGAATGCACAATTACAGCAGCAGTTAAACGTAACGCGTTTACAGGAACTCGAGCATTTAAAGCGATTTATCAATTACGACGGTTGTTATATGAAATATATCGCTGACGAACTTGATGCACCAGATAAACAGGAAAAGTGTGGTATTTGTGCACATTGTAGAAATCGTGAATTCATAACGATAGATAAAAATCATCCAATGCTATCTATCGCAAGCCAGTATAAGAATAAATTACACGGGGAAATCTCACCGCGTAAACGCTGGTCGAATAATAAAAAGATTGATGAATCATTACAATTTAAGACAGGATGGACGTATACAACAGATGCCTATTCACCTGTCGGCCATAAATTTATGTATGAACGCGACAATCTTCATTTCTCAGAACAGACGACTTTACAGATCAGCCAATTCCTTAAAGACATGATACAAGAACATCAGATTGACGCTATCGTAGCAGTTCCAAGTTTGAGACGACCTAAGCTCACTAACAAACTTGCACAAGCTGTAGCTGAGTATAACCATATCGAATATATCGATGCAGTCGTAAAAATAAAGCCTGGTTACAAACAAAGCGAGATGCATAACTCAATCATGCAGGAAAGAAATATCCAGGAAACCATTGCTATTCAAAACGAAGATTTAATAGAAGACAAACACATACTACTCATTGACGATACCGTCAATTCCCGCTGGACAATGACAGTCGTCGCATCAAAACTTTTAGTTCATGCAAAAGCGGTATATCCATTCGCACTTGTGAATACGGGTGCCGGAGAATAAAAAAACTGCCTTTTTTAATACATTATATTAGTATTATTATATAAAATTCAGCAATATATTTAACAAATATATCCTATTTTGATTTATCCTCCAAAATTAAACAGTTATAATATAGAAAAATTATAAGGGGATAGATAGTATGATTCATTGGTATATACTATCTACTACTTATTCCCTTATTCGTATATGTGGATACAATTACTCAAATTAAACGTCGCTTCGAAAATGTGAATGCCCAAAAGCAGCTCATCAGTGAATGGTTATTATAAGATGCAGCAACATATTCAGGCTTTATTATCTTTGTCGTTATTACTGGGTACTTTGTCATTCACTTCTCGCCATATCACATCCCAGGATTAAATGCATTAATTGGCTTTCTTATTACATATACGCTTATCGCAATCGGAAAGTGGTTGAGATGTTTAGAAGATTATTTAGATAGAAAGCGTGGCAATCTTCAATGAAAAACAGTGCGCTGAATGTTTCAGCGCACTGTTTCTTCAGTTTCTTTTATTTATAGTTTAATGCGATATTGACAAACATTTCAAATGCTACTTTAAAGCTTGATTCATCTATTCCAAATTTAGGGTGGTGATGCGGATAATCAAATCCTTCACTGCCGCTTCCTATAAAGATATATACGCATGGCGCTACTTGTTGATACGCACTGAAATCTTCGCCTCCCATCATCGTTGGCTCAGAGACAACTTTTCCCGGGTAATTACATTCTGCAATTTCTCTTACCCATTGTGTATGTGCTTCATCATTATAAACTGCATCATATCCTATCGTATAATCTATTTTATGGGTTGCACCATTTGCCAGACATAGATGTTCTATTGTCTTTTCAATTTGTGATTTACATATTTCTCTATTTTCAGCTGTTGTTGTCCTCACTGACCCTGCCAATGTAACTTTATCCGGAATAACATTAGCACCATTAACATTGCCTGCTAAAAATACTGTATTCGATACGACTACGGGTTCAAATGGATCTACTTTTCTTGATACAATGCTTTGAATTTCATTGACGAAGTGACTACCTATCAGCAGCGGATCTATCGTTTTATTCGGCTGACTGGCATGTCCACCTCTACCTTGAATTTCAATTTGGTATAAGTCTGAATTGGCGCTTGCAGGACCTGATTTTATATCAATATACCCAAGTGGCAATGTTGCCCATATATGATGTCCATATATAAAGTCAAATCCTTCAAAATAGCCTGTTTCAACTAATTCACGTGCACCACCAGGAATTAATTCCTCAGCATGCTGAAAGATACAATGTATCTCATTTGTCAGTTCATGTGCATGATCATTAAAGTAATGTGCAGCACCGAGTAAGACTGCTGTATGCACGTCATGTCCACATGCATGCATAAGGCCATCATGTTGTGACATAAAGTCTAAATCAGTACGTTCTTCCTGTATCGGAAGTGCATCAATGTCTGCACGCAAACCAATTTTTTTATTACCACCTTTATTAAAAACACCGATAGTTCCCGTTTCAGTTAATTCAATTACTTCACAGTGTTCTAAACTACGAAGCACATCCCTTATATATTTTGTCGTTTCGTATTCTTTAAATGACGGTTCTGGATTCTGGTGTAAATGTCTGCGATATTGTATTACTTTATCTTCGTATTCCTGATAATCTATCATATTAATTTCCTCCTAAATGAATCGGTCCACCTGGTCCCACTGGAATGCCTAAGTAAAACCATACAAGTAATAGAATCGTCCAGAAGATACCGAATGCAACAGAATACGGCATTAATGCTGCAATCATCGTTCCTAAGCCGATATCCTTTTGATACTTCTGAGCATACGATAATAGCAATGGTAGATATGGCATCATCGGTGTAATCGGATTTGTTATCGAATCCCCTACTCGGTAAATAACTTGTGTAAATGCAGGGTGAATACCTAAAAGCATCAGCATCGGAACTAAAATTGGTGCGAGTATTGCCCATTTCGCTGAGGCACTACCTATCAACATGTTTATAAATCCAGACAAAATTAGTATACCTAGTATTAATACGATACCATTCTGCCCTTTTAGTAATTCAGCACCTTTAATTGCGATAATTGTTCCTAAATTACTCCACGTAAAGAATGCCAGCATCTGTGCAGCAAAGAATACGATCACAATAAAGCCACCCATCGAGCTCATTGATTCTGCAAGCATTTCAGAGAACTTACGTGTTGAACGCATCGTTCCAGCAACAATTCCATAAACCAATCCTGGAACTAAGAATAGAACTGTAATAATTGGTACAATCCCATTCATTAACGGTGAATCATCAATTAATGAACCTGTCTTTGCATTGCGTAATAAACCACTTTCAGGTATCGCTAAAAGTGCTACAACTGCCATTGCAACAAGTACACTAATATTGGCAAATAACATTGCTTTACGCTCTCTATCTGATACGTGATTCTCTTCGGCACCTTCCTCAATATGTCCTGTGTACTTACCAAACCTCGGAATAACTATCTTTGACGTTACAAACCATGCTACAAATAATAACAAGACCGTTGATGCACATAAGAAATAATAATTCATTGCAGCATTCACTTTCACACTGCCATCTATAAGTTTTGTTGCAGGTTCTGTAAATGACACAGCTAGTGCATCAGTCATACCTATTACTAAACTTGCAGAGAATCCACCAAGCGCAGCTGCATATGCCATTACAAGTCCCGCAATTGGGTGATAACCAAGCTTTATAAACACTAATGCTGCAATAGGCGGTAAGACGATTGTTGCTGCATCTCCTGCAGCATTTCCCATAATACCTACAAATATAATAATCGGAATTATAATTTTGCGTGGTGTCTTCTCAATCGTATATTTCATTAACGTTTCAAAGTATCCTGTCTTCTCAGCAATACCAACACCTATCATCACGACAAGTACTAATCCTAAAGGTGGAAAGGCAGCGAAATTCGGGACCGCTTCTGAAATAATTTTCGCAATACCATCAGGCGTTAATAAGTTAACTGCTTTCACTACTTTTCCATCGGTAGGATTCTTTGCTGATAGACCAAAGAAACTCGCTATTGTTGATGCCACTAAGATAATGGCACAAAGACTAATAAAGATAACAACTGGATCAGGTAATCTATTACCGGCTTTTTCAATCATGTCTAAAAACTTGTCCATCATACTTTTCTTTTTTACATTCTCACTCATTACATCTCCTCCATTTAATTATTAGAAAATTCAGTTAAGGATAACTTAATTACTATAATATCGATAATATTTAGTGATTTCAAATCATTTAATACGATATCGTACTAAAGAGTATTAAATGATTGCTGTCACTTAAGTTAAAAAAACCGAACAAAGTATCTTTGTCCGGTAGTTATGCGATGACTGCACCTTGTTCTGCATCAAAGTATTTAATTTTATCTTGTTTAATACGAACATGAATGACATCTCCAATATTCAATGGTAATTGCTCATTGAATTTGGCGATACATTTCTCATCGCTAATATTAAAGTTCACAATTGTCGTATCACCTAATATTTCACATGCGGTAACTGTTACTGCAGTTCCATTTTGATCAATGTACACATCTTCAGGTCTAAACCCTACATCAATCGTTTGATGATTAATCGTTGCAGGGAGACTGAAATCACCAAACTTAATCGCGTTATCAATTAAATGTCCTCTAACAATATTCATTGCTGGACTTCCCATAAAGTTTGCTACAAATTTATTGGCGGGATTATTGTATATTTCTAACGGTGTACCGATTTGTTGAATATGACCGTCATTTAAGACCATAATGCGATCACTCATCGTCATTGCTTCGACTTGATCATGTGTAACATAAATCATCGTCATCCCCAGTCGTTGCTGTAACTGACGTAGTTCTACACGCATTTGGCCTCTCAGCTTTGCATCTAAGTTAGATAATGGTTCATCCATCAGACATATCTTTGATTCACTTACAATTGCACGAGCAAGTGCTACACGTTGACGTTGTCCTCCTGACAGTTCACCTGGCTTCTTCTTTAAATAACTTTCTAATCCAACAAGCTTTGCCGCTTCCATCATCTTTTGCTGACGATCACTTTTAGGCACTTTTCTATTTTCCAGGGTAAATAATATATTCTTCTCTACCGTCATATGAGGATAAAGCGCATAGTTTTGAACTACCATCGATAGACTTCTATCTTTCGGATGTAAATGATTTGCTAACGTATCATTTATAAATAACTTACCTTCAGTAATATCTTCTAATCCTGCAATCATCTTAAGCAGAGTACTTTTCCCGCAACCACTAGGTCCTACAAGTACAAAGAACTCACCAGCAGCTACTTCAAAGTTAATATCTTTTAAAACCCATTGCTCTTTGTGATATCTTTTATTTATATTTTCTACTTTCAGCATTAAAATCCCTCTTCCCAAATCAATTGGTCGTCTTTAATTAATTCTGTCACATCATTTAATATAATATCTGCTTCGTGCAAATGTTCATGCTTACTCGTCCCACTTAATACACCTATCGTAAGTCCAATATTGCCATTCTTACCTAACTGCATATCGATAGGTGTATCACCAACCATAATCATTTCATTCGTCTTAATTTGATATTTTGCTATAAGTGAATCCAGTATTAAATGATTAGGTTTTTGCACAGGGACTCTGTCACTTGTGATAATTTCATTAAAGTAATGGCGAATATCAAACTTTGTTAAGAAATTATCGGTACTAATATAATCATCCGCTGTAATAACTGCTAACAGGTAACCTTTTTCCTGTAATTTTTTCAGTACAACGTCCGTGCCTTTAATCATTTCAAGCTGATGTTCATATTGATTGGCGAGTGCGTCCATATTTTTGCGCGTCCATGTTTCAACTCTTGCATCATTAGTGTAACCTTTAAACACCTTGATAATGTCGTTTGTTGTGCCACTTGATAATATGCCAGCAGGTTCGATGTAATCTGCACCTAAGCCTAATGCTTGTAATATATCTTCTTTATCAACTTGAACATCATACGAATTTATAAAGCTGTCTACAATATTATGACCAATTTTTACCCATACTGATTCGAATCTAAGCAGGGTACCATCTTTATCGAATATGACTAACTTATACTTCATACATCAATGCCTTCACTTCTTTATATGTTGTTGTAGTACGTTCGATTACACCTTGATAAATTGGATTTGTAAATGCTATTAGCTCTTCGTTCCTTAGTTCAAATCTAAAGAAATCATTAGGCTCAACTTCAATATTAAATGTAGCAACATTATTTTCTAAAGCAGCAACATAGCGTTTATCTTTCGTAAATAGCGTTACTTCTGCCGTTATAGGTTCTCCTTTAACTTCAAATGACACTAGTAAGTTACCACTTGTATTCATTGTCTCACCAAACATTACTGCTTTATCATTTACAGTAACGCTGAATGCTTCAACATCCATAAATCTCGTTACGAATACATGGCCATTTCGGATACTTTGGAGTAAATTGTCTTTATTTAGTCCATCACAATATACATGTGTTGTCGGATCATTTAATGCATTTGTTCTATTGTTATCTTTCACATCAATTAGATGATGGAAATCACTACCTCCAACTGCTGTAATGCGATGCCCCGTTACAAGTGATGCGTGCCAGAACTTTAAAGCATCTTCTGTTGCCTGAGGATTATCCTTATAACTTGGATCATTCCATAATTCAAGACTATCAATCTTCGTTAAATCCAGTTCATCATGTAACCATGACCAAATTGTCAAGAATGGATGGTTAATGCTCACTAACGTACCTTTATCACGCATTCTATCCATCAAACGATGCGTGCCTTCAATAGATTCAATATTATAGTCATCTGAATACATATCGATGGTATCCTGAAGGTTTAATGCATTCCAATGCCCTGTATTACCTGTAAACTCAACACCTGGAAGTACTAACAGATCACTCTCTGGCCATATTGTATGGTAAAAGTTATGATCTGTAATAAAGAAGAAATCTAAGCCCACTTCCTTTGCATGTGCAACCAATTCACCTGGTGTTAAACTACCATCAGTAAGGTTCGTATGCGCATGCAAGTCGCCTTTATAAAAACGTTTGTCTGTTATACTTTTATCTGTCATACTCTGAATAATATGATGATGCTCTTCGATATGCGCAGGCTTACCATCAGTTACTTCAACATTAACAATCGGCATCGTAAACTTCTGCACGTCCATTACGACGTAAGTAAGATCGCTATCATCAAATAATTGTGATTGCCCATAAGATACATCTGCTAAATCAACCACTAATTCAGCATCTCTACCGATATATTGATACACTAATGTATCACCCTGATACAAACGGACATAAGTCCAGAATTCACATTGTATATTAAAAGTAATAAGAGGATATTGGAATCCTCTTATTGAAATTGTACCTATAGCTTTGTTCATTTGACTGGCCCCTTACTATTTAGCACTATTATCTAAAGCTGCTTGTGCTTCTTTTTGTGCTTCATCTAATACTTCTTTCGCTGACTTACCTTCAATTTCCATTTTGTCAGCTGCTTTTTTGATTGCATCTTGTATCTTGCCGCCAGTTGGATCGATAAATAAGCTTGAAGCATGTTCTGCCTGCTCAATAGGCTTTAAGATTTGTGGATGTTTCTTAGCGTAAGCTTTAAATTTTGCATCATCTTTTGCTGAACTTCTCACTGCGATATAACCAGTATTCATTGACCAGTCTGCAGTATTTTCTGCCTTCTCAAAGAATTTGATAAATTCAAATGCCGCTGCTTTTTGTTTCGCTTCAGCTTTAGATGGAATCGCTAACTGTTGACTTGATGCAACCGGTGCACCTTTCTTACCATTAAATCCAGGTTGCTCAGCAGCTGCTAATATTTTGAAGTCAAGATCTCCCTGGTCACCTGATGAACCGATATAACCTGCAGATTTTCCTTGCATTACTTCATCAATCGTTTTATACCAATATTCCCAACCTTGGCCACCTGAATTGATTTTCATCGTCTTATCCTTGTTAATACCGCGATCAATAATTGACCATGCTTCTACCCACTCTTTAGAGTTGATCATTACTTTCTTACCTGATTCGTCAATTACTTTCCCACCGTTAGAGAAAGCCATATCCATTAAGTTGTCAGCACCCCACATTGGCGACCAACCATAACGTTCAACTTTATTGCCAGATTTCTTAGTTAATTTCTTTGCTGCTGCTTCAAATTTCGTCCAGTCTTTAAAGATATCTTCAGTTAATCCCGCTTCCTTTAAAGCATCTTTACGGTAATACATTAATTGTGTTGTACCGTATGCTGGTAACGTGAATTGCTTATCTTCAAACTGTCCATCCTTTAAGAATGTCTCAATAATATCTTTCGTTTCATAATCATCTTTTACATCAATGTATGGCGTTAACTCTGTTAAAATCTTTTTCTTTGCCATAATCTTACCAGTGTCCGTTGTTGTTAAAATTAAAGCAGGTGTCTTACCACTTGCGACAGCAGCTTGTAATTTCTTATAAGTTTCATCATAATCTGCTTGCTGAACACCTTTTACTACAACTTTATCTTGTGATTTATTAAAGGCCTCGATTTTCTCCTTCATTTGATCGCCTAATTTACCACCTAGACCATACCAGAACTCGATTTCTACCTTGTCACCTTTTTTTAACTCTACAACCTTACCATTAGATCCACCATTTGAAGTACCACCGCAACCTGCTAATGTTGTTGCTAATACAATAGAAGATAAACCTGCATAAATAAACTTTTTCATTTTTTCTTTCTCCCTTAGTTTATGATTAATAATTTATTTAATACCATTGTCTGAAATACCACTTACAAATACCTTTTGAATCGCAAAGAACAAGATGAGTAACGGTAAGATAGTAAACGTTGAAGCTGCCATTACTTCCGGCCACTTCACACCGTATGCTCCACCTTCAATAAAGAATTGTCTTAAACCATTCGTTATCAACATCTTATCTTGAGATTGCAAGATTAACGAAGGCCATAGATAACTGTTGTAATTCTGTACAAAGCTGATCAACATAAACGTAACAAATGTCGGTTTCGTTAACGGAAACATAATTCTAAATAAAATCTTAAAGTGACTCGCACCATCAATCAGTGCAGCTTGAATCACCTCTTTAGAAATCTGTTTGAATGCCTGTCTGAATAAAAACACACCGTAAACACTCGCTGCACTCGAAATAATTAATCCGATATGACTGTCAATTAAATTTAATTTACTCAAAATAATATAGCTCGGTACGTAAGTTGCCGCAGCAGGTAACATATACGTTCCCATGACAATCGAGAACAACGTATGTTTACCTTTCCATTGCATTTGAGTCAGTGCATAAGCAAATAATGCTGAAGTCACTGTTTGAATTAATACAATCGCAATAGACGTGTACGTACTATTCCATATGTATGTTGCAAACGGTGCTGAATGAAAAGCTTCATTAAATGTCTGCCATTTCGGTGATGCAGGAAACAATTTAAATGGCACCTGGAATATCTCATCTTTCGTCTTTAACGCGCTGAGAATCATCCATAGAAACGGAAAGAACATCAGGAAACTTGCAAGCGCTAATATTACATGTCTAATCGTTAAATTGAATTTCCTCATTGATAATGCACCCACTTCTTAGAAACATAGAACTGTATTGCTGAAAGTATCGCTGTAATTACAATTAATATCGTTGCAAGTGCTGTCGCACGACCCATATTGTATTCTTCAAAGGCCATCTGATAATACATGTACAGTATCGTTCTAGTAGAACCTGCCGGACCTCCTTGCGTTAATATCTGGAACTGGTCATAAGCTTGCAGGGCATCAATTGCCAGAATAATCACTAAGAAAAATGTCGTAGGTGAGATCATAGGTAATGTAATCTTCATTAACTGTCTAAATGGTGGTGTACCATCAATTGATGCAGCCTGATAAAGTTCTTTCGGCACTTTCTTTAAAGCATCTAAATAAAAAATCATCGCCCAGCCAATACCTTTCCAAACTGTGACAATAATAACGGCAACCATCGCCCACTGTGATGATTGTAGCCATCCAGGTTGTCCTAAATGAAGCATCCCTAACACTTGATTGAGAATACCTATTTTTGGTTCAAAGATCCATGACCAGACAATTGACACAGCAACCATCGGCGTAATCCACGGCGAGAATAATAATGTTCTGTATATGCCACCGAGATGAATCTTCTTCACAACAAGCAACGCGAAACATAACCCCAATACTAAAGTAGGAATTGTCGTTCCAACGACAAAGTAAAATGTATTCCATAGTACTTTGTAAAATTGCTCATCAGTTAAAATACTTTGATAATTACCTAATGCAACCATATTGTATTCTTCACTCATAAAATCCCAATCTGTAAAGCTGATATAAAAGCTATAGAACATCGGAAAAATCCAGAATGCTGTTAATGGAATTAAACAAGGCAGAATAAAACATAATAAAGTCAGCCAATTGCTTTTTAATAACTTCTTATTCTTGTTCATGTTGATCTCCTTTCAATGCTAATATACAAGGTAATTATGTATTCAATGTTAATAATATGTAAATTATGTGTAAACACATAAAAAACACACAAATTAATTTGTGTGTTTAATCCATCCATCTATATAATTTTATATTTACTCGCATATTTCTCTTTTATATTTTCAGCCAATCGCTCATCACTAATTATTACATCACATAATTGATCATCTCCCAGATGTATAAGGGATACATTATCAAACTTACTATGATCAGCAACAGCCACAACAGTTTGCGCACGAGAATGAAATGCTTTCTTGATCTTTACCTCTTCCATACCGTAATCTGTAAAACCTTTGTGCATATCAATACCACTTAAACTCATGAAGAATAAATCAATATTATATTTGCTAATATGCTCAATCGCAACATCCCCAATAATACAACGTTCCTGATTATATAACACGCCACCTGGCACAATAACTGTGAAAGTTGTTATTTTAGCAACAATCTCTATGATGGGAAGACTGTTGGTAATAATGGTTAAGCGGTTA
The DNA here is from genome assembly GCF_003259695.1 of Macrococcus epidermidis. GTDB lineage: Bacteria > Bacillota > Bacilli > Staphylococcales > Staphylococcaceae > Macrococcoides > Macrococcoides epidermidis. The sequence continues at coordinate 87,342 of NZ_PZJH01000001.1, read as the reverse complement.
AACTTCCTGGCAAGACATCTCGCAATCGCTGTATTTGTCGTACTCACATCTAATGCAATGGACATTCCCTCTTTTACAAACTGCGTTGCCTTTCTGGCAATCTCTTTCTTCTCTTCTGCATATAAATTCTCACGCTCTATGAAATTCTTCTCCACATCCGACTTCGGTTCAATATATTCAGCACCACCATGTACTCGCTTTAACTTCCCTTGCAATTCTAATGCTTCAAAATCACGGCGTATCGTTTCGAAAGACACATTCAATAAATGTGCAGTTTCTTTAGAGCGAAGTTTCTTATGCTTTAACAATAAATTTAAAATTTCATTATATCTCTCATCAACAGTCACAATACACACTCCTTTTTGTGCATTTACACAGTAATACTTATACATTCCCACAAATCCAAATATTATGCAATAATATTAAATTTTAATGTAGATGGGGATAAGTGCTGATGATCATGATAATACTCTGTAATAATCTAACAAAAAAACAAAAAGCCCAGAAAAAAATTCTGAGCTTTTACATATTTGTATTAACTGAATAAATTTATTGTCATAATAATGATTGGTACTGAAAATACATCAATTAAAAATGCACCTACAACAGGTACGATTAAAAATGCTCTTTGTGAAGGTCCGAATAATTTTGTAACGGAGTCCATATTGGCCATAGCGTTAGGTGTTGCACCTAATCCGTGAGCTAAGAATCCGTCTACCATCACTGCACTGTCATACCATCAACTCCAGCTGCTCCTTTGTTTGCCTTAACTCTTTTTATTGCCTCATTGAGATTCTCATCATTTACAACAAGCTCCATCAGAGATGCAGAACTTAAAGTTAATGCACTAATAGCAATTTTTTTCATTTCATTTTCCTCCAATGCGATTTACCTAAATCATACTATCATTTACAGAAAACAACAATCTATTTCGAATATTAATTATGCATAAGTTGACGTAGTGTTTCATACTCAGCGTTCTCCAAATGCACACCATTCACACCGACCACTTTACTCGATACTAGATTTGCAAAATCAATGGCTTCATGTAGTGTTTTCTCGGCGCTTAATGCTGCCATTACGCCACCAGTATGACTATCTCCAGCGCCTATTGTATCAACGACCTCAGCTTTATATCCTGTTACACTGTGCAGCTTACCATCATAATAAATTACACCCTCTGTACCAGTCGTCACAATGACTGTATTATGTGTCCAGTCATACATTTTTTGTACCGCTTCTTCTATATTTTCTATCCCGGTTAATTCTTTTATTTCCTGTTCATTTAAATGAATGATCGGAGACAACGCGTAAAGTGCTTCCATTTTCCTCTGTTCAATTAATTTACCTCGAGGACCCGGACAGAAGATAATCTGACCTGAAACTTCTTTCAACATTTCTATAATCTTATCGCCATCTGTTTCTTCAATCTCCAATCCACACACATAAATATAATCAAATGAAGTCATATCTAAATCCGTTACCCATTCTGGATTAAATGAATACTCCACGCCGTGATGGGACAAGAATGTTCTATCACCATTTTCTTCAACGAAACAATAACAACATCCATTCGCACCACTTAGATGTATTTCACTTTGTATACCTAGACGATTCAATTCTTTCTTCACAAAATCACCATACATACCTGTTCCTACTGGTGATATAAAAGTATAATCTACACCCATCTGATGCAATACATTCACAACGTTAAACGCACACCCACCTACTGCCATCATCTGCTTTTTAATATGTTCATCACCTTGACTCGTCGGTAATCTATCCATGTAAATCATAATATCAGCAACAGTTGATCCAATCACTAAACACTTCATAAGCACACCTACCTTTATTAAATTCATTTTATAACAGTTTCATCAATTAATCATAAAATTTTCTAGAAAAAATATACCATTTTCTTCAACTTTCCTAATTTGTGGTTTATAATGAGTATATTGAACAAAAGGGGTGGCGACATGATATCGTGGTATATTAAACACAATAAAAAATTTTATATTACGAGTATGGTTGGTCTTATCATTGTAGCTTGTGCATTTATCTTTATATACTATCCGAAGTATACTTTATTCGCGGTATATGCATTTACAATGATGCTATTGATTTGCTATGCAGATACGATTACACAAATTAAAAGATACCTGGAAACCAACAAAGCTAAAGAATGGCTCGTTGCACAATGGTATTTAAAGGACTGCATTACATACAGCATTGTATTATCTATTATTATTGGTCTCGGCTATATTGTAATCCATCTCTCACCACCAAACATTCCAGGAAGCAATATGCACTACACGACTATAATTATGTTTATTTTGTATGTCCTATTTAAATGGCTGCGCTACTATGAGTTACGTCGTGAAATGAAAGAAGAAAAGACGATTTGAAGCAATATTTAGTAAAATATTATATTTACTTCTCTATTTTCACCGCATTTTTGTTATATCTATTTTTAACGGGTAATGGTCATCTTCATCCACTAGAAATTATTTTTATTTCATTATTAATGTTTGGTTATCTCCTATTCATTTGGCCGGAAGCAAAAATTAAATACGGTGATTTTGATAATGAAAGTCAAAAATATTCATATCGATTAAAGTATCAAAAAGTCAGTTTAGTTTTCGCAGTTTGCTTGTTGTTAATAAACCTTTTTTCAAGTATCTATTTATATTTCCAGCACTATGATATATTTCTAATGATTCTTATAGGCCTTATTTGGAGTGTATTTACGATTGGGATGATTAGAACAAATATGAAATTTAAAAAAGAATACGCAGCGTTTATTGAACGACAAAACACCAGTGAAAGATAATCATTTACTTTCACTGGTGTTTTTTATTTTCATTTTATTTCATGTCTATAAGGCATACCACCTTGTGCACCTAATCCTCCCACTGAAAGAGCGGCTGCCTGATTCGCAAATTGTACAGCATCATTCAATGACATACCTTCACTTATGCCTACAGCAAGTGCACCGTTGAATGTATCACCTGCACCTGTCGTATCTATAACTTCTGCTTTCATACCTGGAATATTAATCAACTCACTATCGAAATACGTCGCTCCTTGTTCTCCAAGCGTCACGATCATTTGTTTTGGGTATTTTTCAATCACATCGTTAAATTCCTCACCAAACATCGCCTTTACTTCAGTTTCATTCGGTGTAAAGTACGTCACTTTCTTCAGTAATTCAGGATTGATTTCAATGAACGGAGCTGGATTATAGATTGTCGTTATCTTCTTTTTATAACTTTCTTCAATAACGTATTCAATGATGGATTTCGGAATTTCATTTTGTAGTAGTATAATACTATCTTGATCCATACTATTTAGTGCTTCATCTACTAATTCAATTGAAACTTCACTATTTGCACTAGGTACAACAATAATTGAATTATCATTATCCGCTAATGTAATATGCGCAGTGCCACTTGCACAGTCATCAATCTTCTCTATATATTCAACGTTAACTTTATTCGCTTTCATATTCGTTACAATCATCTCACCGAAATTATCATCCCCAACACAACCTACCATATAAACATTTGCACCAAGGCGTGCAGCACTGACAGCTTGATTTGCACCTTTACCACCCTCTGTCATAAAGAAAGCATCTCCTAGGATTGTTTCACCTTTCTTTGGTAACCTGTTTGCCTGCACAACTAAATCTACAGACATACTTCCGATAACATATATCATATACTCACCTCTTAAAATTATCATAACGAAATACATAGAAAATAACACGTTACATACATAATTTATTTGTTATACTATCAAAAATGAGGTGATTAAATGGATACAGTGATATTAAGAGAAGAAGACAAAGCAACGCTGAGAAAATATAATATAGATCCGGAAAAGTTTGAAGAAGATTTTGAAGATATTTTTAGAATGATCGGCTATGAATATGATGAACTATTATTTAGTGAATTTGGCTATGAATTCGATCCTGATGAGATAGAACAAATCCCCAGAATTGCAGCAATGAAAAAAGATTTCCTACAAATTTACGACCATATTGCGAAGGATGAAGGCTATTTGAATTATAACCATCATTACGTATCATCTTATAGTGATGTATCGTGCGAAATAAAGTTAAAAGACGGAACGATCATCAAAGGCAAAAGTACAGATACGCATTGGGAGAATAAAGAAATCAATATAGAAGTAAAACATCTATTCAGTAAACAAATCGTGAAAATCAATCTAGATGAAATAGAATACATTAACATAAAAAACAGCACAATTTAAATGTGCTGTTTTTTGTGTGCTATGCTTTTTTCCAGACAGATCCTTTTAAATACATGATAGTCCATTGATCGCCACCGTATTTTTTATCGATGTTACGCCATTTCTTCAATGTTTTTAAATCATTTGCTTTGATTAAAGCAATGCGGTCAACAACGACGTTCGTTAATTTTGTATGATCTTTGTTATATCGTTCGCTTGAAATGATTTTTATATTTTTATAAAAATCTACATATCCCATTTCTGAATGGATACCGATACGGATAGAATACAGCGGTTTACCATAAACTTGATGAATCTTCTTACGAGACACTGCTTTAATATTATCTGCGTTCACCTGCGTAATCGTACGTTTCATAAATGGTACGTTCTCCTGGAAGTTTGTAAATGCTAATGCATTTGGTGATCGTACTGAATCATAACCCGGTTTGTTACCCACTAAGAAGTCTTCATAGTGAACACCTTTTTTATTCTTATAGTAACTCACCTTTTGCCCAGCTTTTAACCCATTGATTGTCAATTTACCGCTCTTTGCTTTGTTCGCAAAAGCTTCTGTTGCGATATTGATCTTCTTAGGTGTCGCTGCTTCTGCTTGTACATTTACTGATGTTAATACTAATCCAGCTGCAAGTCCTGTTACGAGTAATTTTTTCATCATCAATCACTCCTTTAGGTATTATTATCATCAATCAAATTATAACATAAGTGTTTTTTAGAGTACATTTATACGAAATATTCTATAATTTGGCGCAATTAAATTTAGAAAAAGAACCGTATCGTAGATGATACGGTTCTTGATTGCCTTGATATTCATTAGGACCAGGTTGTGAGTCTTGTACACACCGAATGATCGTCCAGACAAAAAATACAAGAGAAGTAATAACAATAATCAAATTAATTACAAGATAGATACCCATTAAATCTGTATCGCCACCAGAGTATTTAGTAAAAGAAATAACATAATATAAAATATTCGGTACACCAATTCATAAAATAGCCCATTTACCACTCTTACCAATGTCATGCAAACGACGTAAAAGTAAAGAAATGTTAGGTATTAACAAGATTAAACTAATCAAACATAGAAATACAATCATTACAGCAATTGAAATAGTAGTAAATGCAAAAGCCTCATGATTACCATCAGTTGAAGATGTGTCTATCGCAGATAACCCTGATATCATAATAAAAAGATAAATCACTACACTAATAATATAAAATAAGACTTGTGTGAATACCGGTACCCAAAATTCTTTTCTTCGTGAACGTCCACTAAAATCAAATGCTCTCGTCCAAAATAACTACGTTGCTTCCCAAAAAGACATTGATCTATTCTGCATAAGCCCTCCACGGTGTGTAATTTGTTACTTTGATTATAAAAAATTTTTATGCTTTGTATAACAAAAGCACGGGAGAATCATTAATAATTACTCTCCCGCGCTAGACATTTTGTACCAATTCGATGCTTCATTTTATGAATGAATATTTCCTTTCCCTAAGTTTAAAGCTATAGCAGGGATTCTGAAAGTTTTTATCTATTCTTTCGGCCATGGATTGATAAAATCATCTTTAAACTCAAGTGCTCTTTCATCATATTTACCTAATCTATCATACACTTTTTCAGCAGCTGCTCTCACATCTGGATAACCTGAAAAACTACCTGGAGAAGAACCTCTAATCATTAAATTCCACGCAATCGTTTGAGATTCTGTGTCAGATGGATTTTTTTCAAAATCATCTAAACATTTATTTGCGATAGCTATTGTGCGTAATTTTTGTTGTCTTTCATTTGATACTTCCGGAGAATTATCATAACTACAAGATACCTCACTTTTATTAGCTTGTGTTTCGTTTGCACTCGGAGCATCATCATCACTTACGATCAATTCTCCAGTCATTTGATATGTTTCTGGTTGTTGTTCCATTGCGATAAAATTATCATTCTTATCAAAGTGGAGAATAAGCTGGAATCCGTTTGAATGATTATTGTTATAAACTAATGAAATCACTTCTCCATCATCACTTTTCCAAACTTCAGTAGCAACACCGTATTTAGCAAGAATTTCTTCCCGCGTATGAGGCGTTGATGAATTAATATAAATCTGAGAAACTTTATAATCTGTATTTTCTATCGCAATATCACCAAAACGCTCATGATTACTACTTATTCTGCTCTTACCATCATGAGTTGGTTTACCATACATCTTTTCAACTTCAGTAACCTCCATACCCTGCGTTATACCTGCAAACTCTGAAATACGGTTTTGTCTCGTGTATGCATTGATAAACGCATCAGACAAAATATCGATATGGCCATCTTCATCCATGTAAGGATATTTACCACTCAAGTTTTTCTCTTCCGTAGAATCTTTTTTCTCTACTATTTTTTTTGTCTCTTTCGCTTTTTCTTCAGTGCTTACTTCTTTCTTCTCTTCAGTAGATGCAGATGTTTCAGTTTCTACTTTTGACGCACCTTTTTCTTTCGTTTCTTCTTCATTGCCACATGCCGCCATCAACATTGCTGTCATAGATAATAGTAATAACTTTTTCATAGTAAGCCCCTTTAAAATTTATTCATTACTTCTATTATCTACTAATTTTGTGTATGAATAAATATTATTTTTAATAATTTACTTATTTTTAATATAAAAAATCCGCATATGTAATTACATATACGGAGAATTATACTACATAATTATTTTAACTCGTCTTCAGTCATCCATTTATGATCTTTAACAGTCTTACCTGTTTTTGTATCTTTATAATCCACAACATAGACATCTGTCTTATGAACATCATCAATTGTTGCATCTGCACCCTTCATACCATCCATATGATTAGCAGTCATCTCAGCTTTATCGCCTTTTTTCAAGCCGGACTTCGGTGCATCTTTTAACTCTTCGTTTACCACCCATTTATGATGACTTACTTTTTTATCACCATTCTTCGGTTGATAACTCACTTCATACACATAAGTTGTATAAACCTCTTTTACAACACCCTCTGCATCCTTCATACCTGGCATATGACCTTCAGTTAATGTGACTTTGTCACCTTTTTTATATTTCGGATTCTCTGCAACTTTCATGTTTGCTGGCGTAGCTTCACTATTGTGATTCATATGTGCATGCTCGTCATGTTTCGCTTCTTCATTTGCACCACACCCACTTAACAAAATACCTGCACTCGCAACAACTGCAATTATTCTTCTCATGTGTTCCACTCCTTCAGGTTTATTAATTCTACTTCATTTTATACCCTATAGGGGTATAAGTCAAACTTTAAAGTTTTATATCCTCACAAGTAAATATCCATTTAATATATGTATTATAAGTTAAAACAAAAAAGAGACTCTAGCCTAAGCCAGAATCTCTATGTGGTACCTATTTACTTAAATAAAAAATTACTTCTTAATCTCTTCTTTAATAATATACTTTACATTTCCTTTAAAACTATCTAACCCGACATGCACTTTATAACCATAGTCTGATTTATCATAAGATAAGATGTGCTCTAATACTGTTTTATTTGAGAATGCTGTTTCTTTCGGTTGACCGTATTTACTGATAATTTGAGCATACGTCACAGTTTTATTTGGCACATAAATTAATTTATTTACTTTACCAGTTTTCTCATCCACAGAGAAACCTGCGTTTCTTCCATACTGGAATACACCTACGTATGTTACCATAGCATCACTAACTTTATAATCTTTATTAACATCAGTCGCTTTTTCTCCGACTTTATGACCACGAACAATATTATTTTTATTATTAATAAAGTCACTAATAAATTGATCCGATAAAATATCAACCTTCGCTGTATCTTTCGGCTGCGGATTCAATTTAATTTTCGGCATTTTACGTTTAACCCATTCAGCATAAGTGATTAGGTCACGACCCTCACTGGTAATAGATACATTTTGACCGACTAAGCTTAGTAACATCATGTTTTCTTTGCCGTTCATCCAGTTTTGATAATCTTTATCTAATACTGTTAAGAAAGATTTATATTGTTTCGCATATTTTTTCTTAGCGCTTTGTTTCAGTAAATATTTCGCACGGTTTGTTAAATGTGCTTTATCATAATCAATATTTGACTTTAATGCCTCATTGATTTCAATTAAACTATCGTCTGCAGGAATATAACGATTACCTTTGAGCACTAAGAAATTATAACCTTTAACTAACTTATGCTTTGTAACAACAACTTTCGTACCAGCTTTTAATTGTGTCTTCTGTTTACTTGCAGATAAATTGTAAGTTTCACGGTTAAAAGCTACAGTATCCTTTAATATCGTTGCGTTATAATCCTGGTTACCAACCTTTAATTCTGAAACTTTCGTTGCCGCTTGAGCATTTGCTGTTGGTAATAACATTCCTAAAGCTAGTAAAGCTAATCCAGTCTTTTTCATAATTTACCTCTTTTACAGTTTTTTCTTTTAGTTTAATAGTTTTAAATAGGAAATACAATCTAAATAAAATAAAGATAATATTTATTCGATTAATTGGTGATACTTTAGGTTATCATAATATTTTGTTTAATAATAAATAATTGTCAGCTTATCTATTAATATTTACAATTATAAAAAAGAAAGCAAGGTGATAATATGGAACCAAAATTTATTGCGTACCGCGAGAAAGATCGTGACTTTTTAAATGAACATGATATTTATAACTTAAAAGATTTAATCGGAGAAGACTTATATTTAGCTAAAAATACGCTGGACTATAACTTTGAACATATACTCGAAGAACAATTTGGCTATGAATATGATTTAGAAACATTACTTAAAATAGACTGGGTGAATCATCTTTATACAAATATCAAACGCATCCAACATAATATCGATATCGATTATAGCGTAGACGAGAATCATATTTCGCTCTGGCATCATGGAGACAGTCTTGTAAAAGTCACAGTAGCACATGACAAAGAATTCATCGGTCGCATGCATGATTTTAATGAAGAAGATCCGTCATATCCATGGCTAACATTGAAATTAATGGATGGAAAATTAGAAGTGATAGATTATAACAAGATTTCAAAAGTCGTGAAAACAAGTGTATCAAAAATAATCAAAAAACCTCACATAGCAATAAAAATTATTAATGCTATACGAGGTTTTCATAAATTGTAGATAAAATATTTCATCAGTATTCTGCCCTTCTCATCTAAAATGACGACACAATTTTCAAAAGTAATATTGCGATTCAGTTCTATCGGTTTGTTGATTAGGACATATTCATCACTAATATAAATTTTCCCAAATTTTAATGCGATCGCTTCATCTAAATCATATGTTTTATTATAAATTGCAGTTTGAATGCCTGAATAAACTTTCTTCATTTTAATCCCCTCCTATTTGATTAGAGTATATCAAACGGAGTGGACAAAAAATGGTTAGTAAATGTGAAGATAAATTGTTACTACTCACTAATGCTTATTTAAATCCTTTATCCATCTTATTGCCTTGTGGATCTATTTTCACTACTCCTGAATTTTCTAACTTATATGTAGCTACTTTTTCTAAATCTTGATTTCTTAAATTAAGCGTGAACTCCCCTGTATTTTCATTTACTCTTACATCATCCGATATCAGCCCTAAATCTTCAAAATACTCAACACCTTCAAATGCTAATACTTCATTAATCATATTTTGCTTAGCTGTTAACATAGCAGTTGCACTTTCATGTAAATCAAACTCTGATTTTGTTGCTTCATTTTCCATAGGATTTAAATCCGTAATTTCAATTTTTTCAGCCAATTCTTTTAACGCCGAGTTATTCTTATACTTTTCATACAAATCTTTCGTGCTGACTAAGACTCCATTTGATGGATTATGAATATCAATAATATTAATATCATTTTGAGTACCAGCAACAAAAATTTCTTCATCACTAATTCCTACAACAGATTTAAACATTCCCTTACTCGGATATACAGTATAAAACTTCATGCCGTTAGCATCACTCGGACCTTGTTCTTCTCTTAATAATATTCTATAAACTCGTTTAGCTTCTTCACCCTGTGGGCCTTGCTTTACGTATTTTCCAGTGAGTAGCTCTTCAGCATTTAAACTATAATTTTCAATACCATCAGCAAAGAAAGCTAAGGCGATCTTAGTTTTTTCATCTAAATTTATATCATCTTCAGCATCTATTGCCTTATCTTCCACTTTCACTGCACTATTACTATTTTCTGTTGATTCCACTTTTTCTTCAGTTTCTGTACTGTTATCTGTCACTTCTTTCTTTTCAACACTAGACTTCTCTTCTGTTTTTTCAAATTTCGGTTTAGTATCTTCATTTTTTTTAGCTTAATCAGCTGATTCATTTGAACAACCTGCTAATAGAATAAAAGTACTCACTGCAATACTCACGATTTTCTTCATGTCTATACTCCTATAGTTTAATTTGTATTTAAATGTAATACACGTTTATATATAAAATTATATCAATTAAAGTAAAAATGTTACATATTATATTTTTATTAATTAACTTTTTTTACAGAAAAAAGCCCATCAAACGGGCTTTATTTAAGGTATTTAAAATCCTCAGTAGAAATTGGATATGAGAAAGAAAAATTGTTATTAAAAGTAGATCGTATATATTTCTTAAACATTACATTATCTTTACTATTCATTTTATAAAACAATACACATCGTAGATAAGCACGGTTGCTATCATGCTCTCTATCATATACAAATACTACATTCTTATATACGTCTGCATATACATCTACACTTCTAAAAGTTTGAATTGGTTTACCATAAATCCTTCTCATTTTTTTCATCTCAAATTTATTTTTATCATCAGCCTTATTATCAAACACCCTGGTAATTTTTGGATTTTCCAATCCGTCATAGCGGTCTGCAATTGCTATGTCAACCCTACTGTTATAAAGTCTCACTTGACCTTCAAAACCTTCTTCATAATCAGGATCATTTAAATATGTTTCTAATCTCCCACCTAATTTGAATCCGTCAAATACATACGTACCTGCTTTTACTTTCTTTACTACAGCTGAATTATAGTAATTTGGTCTAGATTTACTCGTTTTCGCATTCGCTTCGTTAATTGTGATACCTGATGTTAAAATAATCGTACCTGCAATGATAGTTTTAATTAATTTATTCACTATAAAATCTCCTTTGTTAAATATTTTTAATCTGTAAAAACTACTCATTTTATTATTGATAAATTTTTACCTTTAATGTGTATTTACTATAAATAACATGTAATTCTTGAAACATACCATTTCTAATTCTAGAATTAACTCACCTCCTTAACAGTTTCAACTGCCATTTGAATATCAGTTCCATCAGAGGTGATGTGAATATGTTTGCCTTTTTGTAATTGGCCATTAATCAGTAAGCTTGATAATTTATTTTGTATTGATTTCGTTATACCACGCTTAATCGGTCGTGATCCGTTTGTCGGATCATAATAAGTATCGGCAATATACTGGACCGCAGTATCATCAAAGTAAGCAGTGTAGCCTGCTGCTTCTATTTTCTCTATCTCTTTCTCCACTAATAATTTTGTAATTGTAAATATTTCTTTTTTACCGAAGGGTTTGAAAGTAATGATTTCATCGATCCTGTTTAAAAATTCTGGTCTGAAGAATTCTTGTGCTGCTTCTTTAGATTTCGTTTGAACAACCTGATAATCTAATTCAGAAGGCTCAACAGCACCAAACCCAACATGTTTTTCTTTACGTATTGAACTAGCCCCTAAATTAGAAGTTAATATAATAATTGTTTCAGTAAAATCTACCGTCTTACCTTGCCCATCTGTCAAACGACCATCATCAAATACTTGAAGCAACGTATCAAATACTTTTTCATTTGCTTTTTCAACTTCATCGAAAAGAATGATGGCTTTTGGATTCTTTTTAACAGCATTTGTTAATAAACCACCACTACCGTATCCAATATAACCTGGTGGTGCTCCAATCAATTTAGATACTTCATGTGGCATTTGATATTCTGACATATCAAATCTCACAATTTCTTCATCATCACCGTACAGCAACTCTGCTAGTACTTTTGCCGTTTCTGTCTTACCAACACCTGTAGTGCCTAAGAACATAAACACACCGGCTGGTTTTGTATTATCTCTAAACCCTGTTTTACTTCGAATAACAGCTTGTGCCACCGCCTCCACTGCTTCAGGTTGACCAATAACGCTTTTATTCATTTTACCTACAAGTGATTTCAAGTTGTTAAACACCTGATGTTCACGTGCAACATAATCTAGTAAATCAAATTCACGAACAGTCTTCTCAGACTTGTATTCAATCGCTTCTTTCAAGTGGTCTTTTGTTAAGATTAATTCATAGTCTCCCTCAACGTTAGCGTTTCGTGCTTTATTATATTCAGATTGAAGAATTTCAATCTTCTCACGTACCACTTCAATTGCTAATTCGTTGAACTCGATTTGTTTAGAAGCTTCAAGTTCGCCTTTTAATTCATTTAAATTGTCAATATATTCTTTATCCATTTGACTAACAATTCCCGCCTCTAGCTTACAAATCGTGCTGGCGTTATCTATCAGCGTAAACACACTATCTGGCATATTTTCATGTTCCAAATATTTGTGTGCCAAATGAACACTCGTTTCAATAATATCGCTATTAATTTTTACACGATGATAATGTTCATAAGTATGAATCGTATTACTTACAATTTCAATTGTTGCTTCAATTGACGGTTCATCCACTTCTACAATTTCAAACCGTCTCACAAGTGCACTATCACTACCGATATACATGGCCCATTCATTCGGTGTCGTGGCACCAATAACTCTAAAATCACCACGTGCCATCATAGGTTTTAAAGTATCTGTCAGCCACTTATTGTTACCCAACATATGAATTTCATCTATGAATAGAATCACATCTCGTTCGCGTTTCATCTCTTCCATAAAACGAAGTGTAATTTCTGAATTCGTTGTATATGAACCAGTTATATGATTAAAATCTGTCATACTAAATTGTAAAATTCGCTTATTTTGAAGAGAAGGCATTTCTCCATTTACAATCTTTACTGCTAATCCTTCGGCAATTGCAGATTTACCTACACCACCAGGTCCAATTAAAGCAATGTTATTTTTATTGCGTCGAGACAAAACGAATTCTATTTGTTTTAGCTCATCTTCTCGACCTATAACTTTAGGCAGTTCACCCTTTCGTGCAAGCTCAGTGATATCTGCTGCTAAGTCATTTAATAATGAATAATCAGGATTTTGTAGTTTATGGTTCATACGATTCTGTTTATTTTTTTCTTCTTCAATTGTATCCGCCATTTTCCCATCACGGCGCTCGCTATAAAAGCCAATTCTTGCACTGAAATGATTTTCAAGTCCTTCTACCGTTAATTGCGCCTTAGTGATCATCAGTTTGTTGATTATCGCAAAAGCATTGCATTGATTATTTTGAGCTAAACCCATTAATAACCAATACGTATCTATGCCTCTCAGCGGATCGTTTTGTGTTCGCATATCTTCAGCATACAAGAATGCATCTAATACATATTTGGAAACTTGTATATCAATACCATTAATCTTTACGTCTGAAATTCCTTCATCACATATTTGAGCAGGCTGTTTTTTTACAGCATCTTCATATCTTCTTTTTGCACCAAAAGTATTTTCAGGTTCTTCTATGACGATTGGTAATCTTTCATTGCATCTAGTTGCTGAATCAATAACGTCTTTAATCATTGACTTGGTTATTGAATGTTTACCTAATGCATAACCAGCTCCAGTATCTAGCGTTTCAACCATAGCTAATAATAAATCTTGAGTTTGAATTAATTTTAAATCTTTGTTTTCTTTAAGCTTGTTGAACACTTCATTACACTGTCTCGTAACTTTAAAGGACATACTTTCACAAAATCCAACTAAATCTTTAGCCATTAAACATCACCTCGTTTATTTTTCTATTATTATAAATTTATTATAAAATTAATGAGAATATGAATATCTTTTCGTAAAACCAGTAATTTTTTCTATAATTTTATTTATTGATATAGGAGTGTATTCAATTAATTCCACACTGACATTTATTGATTGAGGCCCAAGGATAGATTCGTATGATATATTATCATGAATATGTCCATATAGATGAATTGATCCATAGTGTTTTCTATTCCAATCAATGACAGGATAGTGACATAAGAAGAAGTGATAACCTTCATAGTTGAATTCAATAATATCTTTGATTGTTTTAAAGTGATGTTTATTAAATTCTTTTCTTTTTAAGTAGTGTTTATCATGATTTCCAATCACTAAGTGTTTTGTACCATTCAAATTATTTAATATTTCATTGGCTTGTTCAATAGTCGCACGATAGAATAAGTCACCTAAAATGTAAACTTCGTCGTCTTCATTAACGATATTGTTCCAATTATTAATCATTAGCGTATTCATTTCTTCTACAGTTAATCCTCGTGATTCAGCTATATTCTTATGATAAAAGTGGGTGTCAGAAATAAAATAAATTATGATAAATCCTCCTCTAAATAAGAAAAGCTATTTGATGGTTAATCTATACCATCAAATATTTCGCCTTTCTCTTCTTCAGTATAATTACAAAGCTCTTCGTTTTCCCAAAAATCTGCAGCTTCAGGATCGAACAATCCATGCTTTTCTCGGTATTCTGCCTCCTCTTCTTCCTTTTTCAATAGTGCTTCCAGTTCTTCAGTTTCATTGTACATAATTATTACCTCCATTTTGAGAATAATGTTATTATTTACGTCCTTGTGATAATATTTTATCACAAAAGATAACTTTTGCAACTAAATATAGTTAATATAATATTAGGACATCGGAAAAAACAATGACTATTCAGCAATGTATGGATTAATCATTCCATTTAATCGATAGAATAAAGGATAATTAATTCAATAAGCTTTAATGAAATTAGGTGAGTTAATGATTTTAGGTGAATTGGTGGATGTGATGCCTGGCACGAATTTATCTCGTGTCAAGGGAGGTGCTTATCATACTTATGCTTTATTATTTTTACAAGGTGTATCGAGTGAAAACATCAAACTTCGCAAATTTCAAAGTGATAAATGGCTTAAAAAAGTAGTGGAAGGTGAAACAGTGGATACAATTATTTCATCTTTTGATACCCAGATGTCATGGAATCCGGCAAAAGAATTACTGAATGATAATCGATTTAGTGAACCAGGTAAATTAGTTACCCAACATAGAGGTGAATGGGCATATATTCAAAATGGATTATCACAGTTAGATGAAAATGGCTTGATGGTAATTTGTATGGGACAAGGACCTTTGTATAGAATGATAAATGAAGCGGTAGTTAGACAATATTTAGTGGAAACAGAAAATGTGATAGATACAATTATCGCACTTCCTAAAAACGTAGGATCTACCTTTAGACATCAATCATGTCTCGTAATATTTAAAAAGAATAGACAGCAAAATGATATTTTATTTATAGATAGTTCAACTTTTATTGAAAATTACATTAATGGCTCTACTACATTAAATCAATTGAAGCAAAAAGTGAATGATATCATAAATGATAGAGTAAATATCGAAAAGATAAGTTATGTTGCTTCACTTGATGAAATTGATAGTAATAACTTTAATTTAAATATTGCTAAGTATATTAAAAATGATGAGTTAGAAAATATAGACGGAATAAAAGAAGTGCAAATAGAAGATATTAGAGATGAAATTGCTCAGTTAGAGAACCAAATTGATAATAAAATGAGATTACTCAATAGAATTATTAATTAATATGCAAGTCAGATAAGCCTTTAAAAGTGAGAGCTTATTTTTTTTTGAAAATAATACTTAAAAATAAACTTCTTTGTAAAGTGGCACTATTTATAATACACTTAAGACATGAATTACGTTATAAGGATGATATAAATGGACTACTTTCAAGTAAGAATTTCAATAGAAACACATGAATACTTCCGATTATTGAAAGAAAAATATGAAGAAGAATCAAAAACAAATATGACACAAGCAATGGTGATTTCAAAAGCAATTGAAGATATTGCTGCAATAAGTAACTGGAAGAAAGTTATCGATGATAATTCAATCAAATTAAGGTATATTCAACCTGAAGAAGTCAAAGAACTTCGATTAAGAGTACAAATAAGTGATGAGTTACAAAAATCAATAGATAGCTATAAACACCTCTTACCTAAATTCACAAATACTAGAAGTGTCACAAAAGGTGTCACTTTAAAATTTATATTCAAAGGCGCATTACTATTAAAAAGTAAACCCGAACTTGGTGAAGATGTACTAAATATCGATAGTATCTTTAATAACTTTAAAGACGAACTGGATCGATTTATCGCACCTGCTAATCAAGAAGAATTTAATCTCCTATTGGATAGGATAAAAATCCAATTAAAAAATTGTAACTGCATTTGCAGTTACAATTTTTTAATACCCAAAAACCTCATTTAATTTCTTTTCTGCCTCTTCAACATTTATTAAATCTATCAAAATCGCTACTAAAATTTGATTGATGTCCATATAAAAACTTATGGGTGTATCTATTAACTCATTCATCATTCTTTCTTTATTATTATTAAAAAAGTCATACGGAATACGTAGTGAATATGCTATGTCATTGTACTCATCTAAATAAAATCTTCCAAAGCTTTTTATTATTCTATTCACATAATTCAAGAATAACTTTATATCTTCTACCTTTTCATCAGTCACTATGCAAGGTGTCGGAAACATTAGTAAATCCAAATATTTTTCATGGAACTGAATATTAGTCTGGATTTTTACGAAGTTGGGATTTATCTCATAAATGATGTCGATACTATCCTTCTGGCACAAATCAATTATTCCATTCTCACTATCACTTAACAGTAATTTACTGTACGAGAATCTTTGTTGTTTTAAATTACGTAAAATATACATTCTCACTGCATTTTTCATCACTTTTTAACCACCTTTTAGAATGACTTACAATTATATTATAAAATATTTTTTAAAATTTTCAACAGTTTTATGTTTACACTTTTAATTTTCGTGGTACAATATTATCGTGATAGAACAAGTAATTATAATCTATCCAATGATTATTAAGAAAGGAATTCTTTTGATCAAGTACTACAACATGAAAAAAGGTGGGATTTGTATGAGTAAATTATATGCAATAAGTGATATCCACGGACACTATCAAGAATTTCTGGAAGCCTTAGACAAAATCGATCTATCTGTTCCTGATAACAAACTATTACTTTTGGGAGATTACATCGACAATGGATCACAATCACTTGAAGTTATCGAAAAAATAATATCTTTAGAACAAGAGTATCCTAATCAAATTATCACGCTGCTTGGTAATCATGATGAACTTCTGATTGATTGGTTATTCAAATTTGAACCTTGCTTAATCGATGAACAATCATTGCTCAGTTTTTTTGGAAAACTTGATGATTCAGTTTTAATAAATGGTGATTTAAAAAAAGTTTTTATTGAAAAATATCCCCTTATTACGAATTGGTTAAAAAGAAAAAACAATGAAAAAAGATATTATGAAACTGATAATCAAATCTTTGTCCATGCTGGTATATGGGAAACTAAAGAAGATCAAGAGTATTGGAAATCATATACTTGTGAAAATTTATATACTCATAAATATCCCGCAGAAACAGGACGCTTTTACAAAGATATAATCGCTGGACATATATACGCTCACGAAATCGCTAATAATAAAGAATACTTAGGAAGAATTTATCATGATAATGAAAGCCATTACTACATTGATGGTGATGTACAAAAAAGTGGCTATCTCCCAATCTTGGTATATGATACTGAGAAAAAATTATATACATTCATTGAAAAAGAAAATTATTAATTTCATCAAGGAGGAATTCAATGATTTTAAGTTTAAACGTTAATAAATTTGGTGGAAACAAGGGAAATGCTGAAGGTCATGATTGGTCACATGATTACATTGATTCAATTATCGAATTTATAAATGAGCAACATATTACTTCTAATGACTGCATTATCTTACAAGAAGTAAATATGAAATTAGAACCATTTACTTACTTCATCAAACAGTTACCAACAAATCTGATAGTTCATCCACCATCAAATATCAAAATAAAAAAACCTTTGGGTTGTACTATTGCTATCACCACTAAATATAGTCCCTGGACTCAAAAAGATTCTATTGATGATGGTATTAATTTCTACAATAAAACCATTCATTTACAAAATGTTGAAACTAATCTTTCAGTAATGGGTGTGCATATGCCATCAGCAGATACATCAAATGATGAACTAGGTAAAAAATTATGGGATAACTTAATCGAATTTAGTGAGACAAATAATAAGTTCTTAATTATCGGAGACTTTAATGTGTATAAAGAAGGTGATGAAAATTACGAAGTATTTAATAAGCTATCAAAGAATTACGAATTAGATGCCTGGATACAATCTGGTAACGATAAAAGCACAAGAACTTTTGTAGGAAATACTAGAATTGATTACGCACTAACAAATGTATCATTCAAAACAATTGATATTACGAATCATTTAATAGATAACGACATCTCAGATCACGAAGCTATTATGATTAATTATTAAAGGAGACATGCTTATTGAATACAATCTTCGTTGGAGATTTACATCTTAAAAGTCGTATCATACTTCCTCTCATTGATAATATTATCGAAAGATTTGAAGTTAATAGCGTTATATTTCTCGGAGATTACACTGATTTTCCTGGACAGGAAAACAACATTAAACTTTATGCTAATGACTTGATATTCTTATCAGAATGGAAACAAAAATACAGAATAAAAGGTATTGAAATAATTAATCTTATTGGCAATCATGATATCTATTACTATCTTGGTACAAAGGCTGAGTTTTCTATAAAAGACGAAGAAGCTTTTTGGGCAATTGGTGATTTTCTAGAAGAATTGTCATTACAAGTAGCTTATCAACTTGATGAATATATTATTAGTCATGCAGGATACAATCAATACTTTAATCCAGAACCATGGCACTTTAAACCTTTAACATTAGATAACAGTACAGCCTTAGAACGACTTGCGAATACAATTGGACCAGAACGTGGTGGTACATCGAAAGGTGGATCACCCGTATGGGCTGATTATAGTGAGCTGTTAACTAAACCAAATAAAACAATTTCTAAACAAATCGTTGGCCATACCCCTATGCAAAGTATCGATATTTCAAAAGATATTATTGCTGTAGATACATTTGCAGTCGATAACAAATTAAGATTCTTTGGAAATGGTGATATATTATTCTATAATAAGTGCAATAAGTTTCAAATAATAAAAACTGAATGGAAATCGCAAGTAACATTAGAAAGACTTAAAAGCTTAATATATTCATAAAGTAACAATGATTTTAAAAATAGATAATAGCTAAATGGAGGAATTCAATGATACCAACTTATGACAAAGCAAAAGAGCAAAAAGATTTACTGGATTTTGATACAGCACAAACTATTTATACAAAATTACTTTCAGAAAACAATCATAATGATAGTGAATTAAAAGAGTACTGGGACGACTTTATAACTGAGTGCATGAATTATAGTAATTTCAGAAGTTTGTGGCTAACTTTATCACGTGAAGAAAAAAACGAAAATGATTTTGATGCTAAACGAACAAGTGTACACAATGAGTTAATACGAAGTTTAAAAGTAATTAAACGCTATTTAGAATTAGAAGATAAAGATACAAGTTGGTATGAAGAAATAACTGATAACAGAAAACGTATAGGTGATTTCGCAAATTATATTG
The DNA here is from genome assembly GCF_003259695.1 of Macrococcus epidermidis. Taxonomy (GTDB): domain Bacteria; phylum Bacillota; class Bacilli; order Staphylococcales; family Staphylococcaceae; genus Macrococcoides; species Macrococcoides epidermidis. The sequence continues at coordinate 67,271 of NZ_PZJH01000001.1, read as the reverse complement.
CTTATGTATATGCGTTGAATGCAAGGTAAATTTTAGATCATTAATATTTATTAAAAATTTTAATTTTAATGGGGGAATAAAAATGGGGAAACGATTAGAGTTTGAGGAAAGATTTACACAAGCAAAAGAAGAAATTAAATCATACAATGAAAAGAACTATAGCTTTGAAAAAATGACAAAAATACTTAAAGAATATATTTTCGAATTTATTAGTGATATTAACAACAAACAAGTCATTTCATTAAATGCAGTATATGAATATAATTTAGCAGAATTATATCACCTTAATAGTAATAATCAAGATTATCATATCAATGAATTTTTAATGACTAAATTACTTCCTAACTATAATCCATTAGAAATTTTATCAAATGATTCACTTCACTATGTATATGTAGTCCAAAGATTTGACGGTATGGTATGTGTCGTTGGAAGATCACAATTTAGTACCAGCTCTAAAATCAATGTTCAAAATGCAATTAATAAAGATAGTAAATTAAGTACATTCAATATTGAGATAGAATCATCGATAGATAAGATAGGAGATTTATTTATGACTATTGTGCCTAGTTCACCTTTAAATTTAACAGGTACTCAAAAATTAATATATAAATTATTAAATCAATCAGAAAAAGATTTTGAATCTATAACAAAAGACATGAAAAACTATTATGCTCAAGCATTTGTCATCCCGGTTAAAGGTGGAAAAAATATGGCGGATACAATTGAAAGTTTATTAGGTGAATATTTATTGTCTAAAAGTATTAATATTTTAAATATCGATTCTCATTTATGGTAATTTTATTTTTGTAAATATATTTACTCCAACTTTTTAAGTGATAAAGTTTTAAGTACTAAATATGATAATATAATACAAATTAAGATATTTAGTGAGATTTCAACAATAACCGATTATGATATCAATAATTATTAAAGTATTATTTAATATACTGAAACTAAGTTTTATTTTCACACCATTATTTATCATTTAAAGTATTAATTATTAAACCAAATTAACTTCAGAATAGCACAATAACCAATTTAATAATAAAAAGTATATTATAAAAAATGTAGACCAAAAAAGCATGTGCCTAATGTTCAACCAAGCACATGCTTACTTTATATGATGAATTAATTGTTATTTAATTATTCATACCCTACAAATTCAATCGATATATTCTTTCTTACTTCTATATCAATAATATTATTATTAAAGTGTTTTGCTATATCCGTCATATTCATTTTTTTATATTTATCATTTTCCCCGACTTTTTGTACATAAAATTTAATTATCTTCGATACATCACCATATGTTAAATTTTCTTCCGATTTAGCAAGCTTAGGAATTATGAGCTTTGCCATCAAATCATTTGTTTTCGTTATCTCTTCAACTGCTCCACCATTTGCTGTCATCTGAACTGTAACAACTGGCTGATCTGATACTTTAAAGATTATCTTCTTCATGATATTCCTCCCATAGCTCACTAATCATCTCATTTTGTAACCTACTTAAAACCATACCTGCTTTAATTTTTGCAAACTCAAATAATTCTGGTTTTAGTATTTTGATTCTTTCGCAAGAGGCTTCTAAATCCGTCTGAAGTCGTTTAACATTAATTTTAATTCTCTTCAACCCGTTTTCTTGAAGGAATTCGATGTTTTCTTTCATATTCAAACCAGCTGAGATCAATCCATCTTTACCAGTTTCATTTATTGATAATTCTCGAATCTTTTCGTTCCATTTTTCCTCACTCATACTTTCATACATTTCATTATCTTCTAAATTGAAAGTAAATGGTAATGCTCTACCATAATCGATATTTACCGGTATTGTTTGTTCTGAATTTACTAAGAATATAGTGTTCGTACTATTAATACGTCTGTCTTTATTTGAAATCAAGATATCAAATGCTGCTTGCTGTATTATAAATTCTTTTGCAGTAGCTTCATCTACACCAACTTGTTTGTAGTAATCTAATAAGTCTTCAAATATAGATAGATTATCAACTCCGTCAACAATTTTACGTTCGTACAATTTATGATTTATAGGAAAGTAATAGTTTTCTTCATCGTAATGTTCATTATCTTCTGCTCTTGGGTTATGTTTTGCTAAAATCGCTTCTAAAAACCCATTTGCTATAAAGTTATTTGAAGTTGTACCACTCACTTTGTTTCCTTTCATATCAAACATATTGAATTGATAAGTAAGTGAGTTCATATTTCCATCGTCAACAAAGTTATCAATAAGTCTTGATATTATTTCTTCAGTTACTGATGAATAACTTTCATCAAATGTATTAAGTAGGCTTCCTTGTCTTTCTATGTTCACTTCATCCATTTTCACAAACTTTTCTTGAAATATATTGTCATGCTTAGTTTTAATATAAATAAATCCTTTCCTTTGCAATCCTAGCAATTTTGGATCTGAGAATTTTTTTCCACTTAACTCGATATACCTATCTTTTACCTCACCAATTGTAATGTCTCCATAGTCACTCACGTCTACCAAAATATCTGACTCGTTATCAATTATTTTCTCATACATTTTTATACCATCTCCCAATGTAAAACGTTGTATAGGGATAATGTTTATTCCCTAATTTGAGTATAATATAATTACAATTATTTGTATACAATTAACGTCCATGTGATAATAAAGTGTTTTTATCTACCACTATAATTCTCACCAAATATCGCAATACCATTTACTAACCCTTCACCGTTGTCGTAAACTTCTACATAGAATCCATTCGTCTTATTATTATCAAAACGGATGTGATGCTCATCTTCAAAATCAGGTGAAGAATCCCATTGTCCTGCAAGACTCACGAATTCAGGATATTGATCCGTCGGTTGCATAATATAGCTAAATACTTTGCCATCTTTAATCGATACTTCAAAGTTATCGTATACATAAGTATGGCTGCCGCTTCTTCCTGCTTTCTCCTCTACTGTGTCACCTAACTGTTCAATTAAATCTCCCGCATCGTCACCGACTTTATAACCTAATATTTCAAAATTATTGGTACAAAATTGATATCCAAATTTAAATGTCGTAATATCCGGAAGATTATAATGCGCTATACCATCTACCATGTCGATATTGGCATCATCTACAACATTTTCAGAACTACTTGCATCTCCTGAAGAATCACTAGAACTTTCTGAGTAGTCATCTGAATATACTCCTACTTCCTGAACGATACCGTTGCTATCACTTATCGCTTTCGTAACATATCCGTCATCAGGTTGAACGTCATATATCGTTACGATTTGATCGCCGTCTTTCTCTTCAGTATATTTGCTTCCCCAGAACTCACGTAATTGTTCAATATTGATTTTATCTCCACTAATATCCATAGCAACCTTCGTTACTATGTCTCCATCTTCATCAACCGAGTATTTACCAATTTCTTTACTGCCATTTCCGATTAATTCAGTAACTGCAGACGCATCGCTACCTACTTTTACATTCTCAATACTAAAGAAGTTACTGATCAATCCTTCTGCAACATTACGATGCATTACATTTAATGTTAAATCTGTATCACTAACTGTATAACTTGAACGTAATGCTTCGATATATTGTTCTTTAGTCAACTTTCGTACGCCTGAGTATTCTCCTCTGCCGATTTCAACTTCCGTATAGGTACCATCTGGATTTTCATAATACTTTAAGAATATGCCACCAACCCAAAAACCAGTATGCTTAGGTGTTCCCCATACTGGCTCTATATCTTCCATGGGAATTAATGTACCATTTTGATTAAAGTAAATTGTTGATATTTTTTCATTATCACTTGGTACACCTTCTGAACCATCACCAAAAATAATTTCTATGTTAGGATATTCTTGAAATACGACACCATGATTTTTGTAATAAAGATTCTTAATTTCAAAATCACCCATTGCAGCTTTAACTTCTTTAAAAGTTAAACCTTTAACTAATCCTTTATATCCAATCTGGTTATTACTTTCAAACTCATTTTTAAAATCGTCTGAGAGTGTATCTATATTCTTTAATGCTTCTGTATCAATCGAACTCTTAATGTCATCTTGTTTTTCTTCAGTTGCTGTTGATGTCTTATTATCAGTTTTATTTGCAGATTTTTTATCAGTTGATTGTTCTTCTGTTTTAACCGTTTCTTCTTTTTTCTCTGTATTACACGCAGCTAATAATAAGGTTGGAATAATCATAGCACCAATTGTTAAGTTTCTTTTCATCATAATATACGCTCCCATTATATAGTAATTTATTAAATTATAGGTATTATTCTATATCTTAAGTATATCATTAGATTAATATAAATTAATTAAATATTTAATATACTTATTTAATTTATATACAAAAACCCTCCCAATAAAGGAAGGTCTACTCTCTTATAAACTTCGCATCACGCTCTCCTAATTCATCCGATACATAGCGCTCTACTTTCATACGTAAATCATATTTCTCTCGCAGCTCTGTTATTTCTGCCATCATTTCAGAAGCATGATGTTTATCAATTGCTTCTTGATTCTCCCAGCTATCAATTAATAAGATTGTTTCAGGATCATCAACTGGTATAAAATATTCATAACGCGTATTCCCTGGTTGTGCTTTAATTCTGTCTACTATCCCTGTACGCTTCATTTCCTCAGCAAACTTTCGTGCATTGCCGTTAATTCCTGTATAATAAATATTTACTGTGATCACATTATCACTCCTTTTATTTATTTTATCAGATATTAAACCTCATCTTAAAGATAATAGAACTGCATTCTTTCGTGAGATCATCATAATAATATATAACTATATTTGTTAGTAAAATAAATTTTTTTAATATTAAGTGCTTAAGAAATTTATTACAGGTTATATATAAATTGAATATAATTTTTGGGAGGTTTCGACATGTGGACAATGAAAGATTATCCTAATAGCTGGAAGAACTTTGATGAACTCGAGCGTAAGAAAGCCATCGATATCGGTAACGCAATGTTGAAACAAGGTTACAAAGAAGAAGATTTAATCCCTATCGCCACGAAACAAGCTCAAGACTGGTATAAAGATGCGACAAAAGACGAACTGGATGAATTAAAAAATAAAAAGATCACTCAGCATAAAAAAGACGATTCAGTGAATGTTGATTTAATGGATAATGATGTTGAAGTGTATTACGAAGATGAATCATGGAAAGTGAAGACAAAAGGTTCTAAACGTGCATCTCAAACATTCGATACGAAAAAAGAGGCAGTTGCCCGTGCTAAAGAGATTGCTGAGAATAAAGGTAGTAAGGTGAATGAGCATAAGAAGGGTGAATAACTTTTATAATATATAGTAAAAATCCCTTGAAAACTCAAGGGATTTTCTTTATTTCACATAATATACTCTTGTTTCGAATGGTTTCAATGATAATGATGTGTCATTGTGTGCTTCAATTGCATAGTTATTTAATACGATATCTTCTGAGTTATACTGAATATTTTCTGATTGTAATGTCACTTCCTGATCAGATAAATTTCCTATAACATATAACTTTTCATTATCTAACGTTCGCAGATATGCAAATACATGTTCATTTTCTGCATAAACTAATTTGAAGTCACCGTAAGTAACGATATCATGTGATTTTTTAAACTGAATCATTTTTTTGTAAAAGTTTAATACTGAATGCTCATTTCTTTCTTCTTCCTGCACGTTAATCATAGTATAGTTCGGATTAACTTTCATCCATGGTGTACCTTCTGTAAATCCAGCATTTTCACTATTGTCCCATTGCATCGGTGTTCTTGAATTATCTCTAGAATTGAGTTGCAAGTCGGCAATAATGTCATCTGATTCTCTACCGGAAGCAAGATCCATATTATAGATATTTTTCGCATGTACATCATCAAATTCAGTAATATCAGTAAACGGATAATTCGTCATGCCAATTTCCTGACCCTGGTAAATAAAAGGTGTTCCTTGCTGAAGGAAGTATACTGCACCATGAGCAGTTGCACTTTCCATACGATAGTCTTCAGAACCCCATGTAGAGGGTATTCTTGGTCTATCATGATTTTCTATGAACAGCGCATTCCATCCTCTGTTATGAAGTCCAACTTGCCAGTTATTCAATACATTTTTATATTTTAAGATGTTGAGTTTCTTGTCATGAATCTCCCAAAGTTTAAGATGTTCGAACTGGAAGACCATATTAAACTTGCCATCTTCTTCTCCAACCCACTCATTTGAGTCTTCAATTGTAACTCCATTTGCTTCACCAACAGTCATTATGTCGTACTTCTCAAATGTTTCTCTCTTTAATTCTTCAAGGTACGTCTGTATACCAGGCTGATTCATATGTCTTGTAAAGGATTGAACATATTCTAATCCTTCTGGGTTTTCAATATCACCTTTATCAAATGATTTCTTAATATGACTGATAGCATCTACTCTGAACCCGTCAATTCCTTTATCCAGCCACCAGTTAATCATATTATAAATTGCATGACGCATCTCTTGATTATCCCAGTTTAAATCGGGTTGTTTTCTACTGAACGTATGGAAATAATATTGTTCAGATACCGGGTCATATTCCCATGCAGATCCTTCAAAGATACTTGCCCAGTTATTCGGTTCTTTTCCATCTTTACTATCCTGCCAGATATACCAGTCTCTGTACTCTGAGTGTTCAGATGTCTTTGCTTCTATAAACCAAGGATGTTCATCACTTGTATGATTAACCACAAGATCCATAATAAGTTTCATACCACGTTGGTGCGTTTCTTGTAATAATCGATCAAAGTCTTCCATCGTACCGAAGTCACTCATAATATTTTGATAATCACTAATATCGTAACCATTATCATCGTTTGGTGAATCATAAATTGGAGATACCCAGATGACATCAATACCTAATGCTTTTAAGTAATCTAACTTTTCAGTAATGCCGTTAATATCACCAATACCGTCTCCATTTGAATCTTTAAAACTTCTTGGATAAACCTGATAACAAACCGCTTCTTTCCACCACTGTCTTTTCATCGCTTTCTCCTTCGTGCACTTTTACTCGTTTACATTTTTAATTCTTTCTGTTGTTTCTTCATCAAAGAAATGTGCTTTGTTCATATCAAATGCTAATGTAATCTTATCTCCTGCATATAAATCATTACGTGCATCTACTTTAGAAATAAATTCCTGTCCTTCTAATTGAGAATAGATCATCACTTCAGAACCAAGTAACTCACTTACTGTCACTGTTGAATCAAATGAAGTTTTTAATGAAGCATTGATAAATAAAGTCTCATCATGAATATCTTCTGGTCTGATACCAAATTTGATATTTTTCCCCACGTATCCACGAGATTTTAATGATTTCATAATACCACCTGGAACTTCAAATGTTTTATTACCAATGACTACACCATTTTCAGTAAGTGTTGCATCAAAGATATTCATTGGTGGGGAGCCGATAAACTCCGCTACAAATATATTTTCAGGATGATCATACACTTCACGCGGTGTTCCAACCTGCATAATATCTCCATCTTTTAATACGACAATACGTGATGCCATCGTTAACGCTTCTGTCTGGTCATGTGTTACATAGATAGTCGTTGTCTGAATTCTTTCATGTAATTTTGAAATCTCCGCTCTCATTTGGACACGTAATTTAGCATCCAGGTTAGATAATGGTTCATCCATTAAGAACACTTTTGCATCACGGACAATTGCACGACCTAGTGCAACCCTTTGACGTTGTCCACCAGATAATGCTTTTGGTTTACGATTTAAATATTCTGTAAGTCCTAATATTTCAGCTGCTTCATGTACACGGCGCTTAATCTCATCTTTCGGTAATTTTCTTAATTTTAAACCGAATGCCATATTATCAAATACCGTCATATGTGGATATAACGCATAATTTTGGAATACCATTGCGATATCACGATTCTTCGGTGCAACGTCATTCATTCTTACACCATCAATTGTAAATTCACCTGAAGTAATATCTTCAAGTCCTGCAATCATTCTTAATGTTGTTGATTTCCCACACCCTGAAGGTCCAACGAATACGATGAATTCTTTATCCTGGATCTCAAGATTGAAATCTTTAACGACTGTATTGCCACCTGGATATGTCTTTTTAATATGTTCTAATTTAATATTTGCCATGATATCACTCCTATGCCCACCACATGTTTGCAGGCGTTTCTTTTATTAGTACTTCTTTTAAGTTCTTAACTGCTGTGCTAAAACCTTCATCAACACTCATTAATGGATCTTCATGTTCAATGCTGACTACATAATCATAGCCATAAGTTCTTAATGCACTCATCATATTTGACCAGACGAATTTGTCATGTCCACAACCCACACTTCTAAACGTCCAGCTGCGTGTTAGAACATCTCCATACGGCTGCATATCTAACAAACCATGCATATTGACATTATCCTGATCAATATATGTATCTTTAGCATGGAAATGATGAATCGCATGCTCTTTACCTAAAATTTTAATTGCTGCTACGGGATCAATACCTTGCCACCACATATGACTCGGATCTAAATTTGCACCAATATATTCATTTGTAGCTTCACGTAATTTCAGCATAGTATAAGGTGAATGCACTAAGAATCCACCATGTAACTCAATGCCAATCTTTACATTATGCTCTTTTGCAAGTTCCGCTATTTCTTTCCAATATGGAATAAGTTTTTGTTCCCATTGCCATTCATAAATATCTTTATACTCGGTTGGCCATGCTACTACCGGCCAATTTGGATATTTACTATTATCATCTGCACCACTTGTACCACTAAAGCAGTTCACAACTTGAACATTCATCAATGATGCTAGTTTAATTGATTTTCTTAAAGCATTGTCTGAATCAACGCGTTCAGCTTCATTTGGTGAAATCGGATTACCGTGACAACTAAATGCACTGATCATCAATCCTCTTTTTGAGAATTCTGCTAAATATTCTTCACGTGCACTTTCTGATGCCAGCAATAAATCTACATCAATATGTGCACTACCAGGATTTCCTCCTGTTCCTACTTCAACCGCTTCTAAACCTGCTTTATGTGCATAATCTAACATTTCTGTAAATGATAAATCATTAAATAAAGGATTGAATACGCCTAATTTCATCGTGATCTTCTCCTAACTATTTTGAATTTTTATCGCTTTGTTTTGTGCACTGCTTAAGTAAATTGCTTCAATTATTTTAGATACGTTACGTGCTTCAACAGATTTCACTTTTAATACTGAATCATGCAAGATTGTTCTAATAAAATTGCTAGCCTGTAAATACTCGAAAGTATTTTTCTCCTGCACGTAATCTATCGTGGTTGTCGTCATCAAACCTTCTGAAGCTGTATTATATTTCATATCAAATACATTAATGCCGCCTTTAGTACCTGCTATACTAATGAATTCTTCATCATGTTCAATATTTGCTGACCAACTTGTTTCAAATAACATTGAAGCCTGATTATCAAACTTAACATATGCTGTAACATGGTCATCTACTTCAAAAGTGGATGCATCAAAATTTCCCCATTCATTGACGATGTCATGGTTGTCTTTACTTAAACGATTATATGTCGTTCCATTTACTTCAATAGGTTTAATATCTCCTGCTAGCCACATCGCTAAATCTAGTAGATGACATCCATAATCAATCAATGAACCGCCACCTTGCAGATCTTTATTCGTAAACACTCCCCAACCAGGTACTTTACGACGTCGCATTGCTTTAACGTTAATTACAAGAGGTTCACCGATACCGCCTTGATCAATGATTTGTTTAGCTGCTATTGCTTCTTTCATGAAACGATAATGATATGCGATATGTAATACGCCTTCACTACGTTCCTCTGCTTCAATCATCGCATCACACTCTTCACTCGTTAATGCCATCGGTTTTTCACACATCACATGGACATCTCGATTGAGTGCCTGGATTGTATAAGGTGCATGAAACTTGTTCGGAGTAGTAATGATTACTGCGTCTACTGCTTCAAGCATTTCTTCATACGTATCACAAACATGTTCTATACCAAACTCAGTTGCCACAATCTTTGCTTTCTCAGCATCGATATCATAAATATGACTTACACTAACTTCCTGGAACTGCTGGAATGTAGGGATGTGTCTACCTGTTGCGATTCCTCCTGCTCCAACGATACCAATCTTTACTTGTTCCATTTAAATCTTCACCACTTTTTTCTCTTGTGCTGATTGTAAAGCTTTTACGATTACATTTAATGATGCTAATCCATCCTGCCCATCTACTGGTACTGGTTGACCACCTTGAATCGCTTCAATAAATCGCTCTATCGTACCTGTTGACGTTTGTGCGTCATTTGTTTGTATCTTACCTAATTTATATGCTTCTTTATTGCCTTCTTCATCAATAAAGATATAGTTAAATTCAGAATCTGTGTTAAGTTTTAATATGCCTTTTTCACCATAAATAATTGTACTGTTATCTTCTTCACCCTTGTACACCCATGCAGCACTCATTGTTCCTATAGCACCACTTTTAGTTTTCAAAATAAAGACTGCATTATCATCAACAGTACCTTCTTTTTCACTTCTTTCGATCATAGCACCAACTTCAGTGAACGTTTCATTCAATAAATAATGCATTAAGTCAATTTTATGAACACCTAGATCTCCCATAGCTCCAATAAAAGCGCGTCTTTTGTCAAAGAACCAGCTATTTGCACCGTCCACACTCCATGACTCTGGACCAGCATGTCCAAAAGTTGTTTTGAATGAATAAATTTTACCTAGCTTACCTTGTGAAAGTGTTTCGCGAGCTAGTTCATGTGCTTCTGTAAATCGTTGATTTTGAGCAATCATTAATTGTTTTCCTGAGTTTGTTGCTGCTTCGATCATACGCTCTGCATCTTCAATCGTTGTTGACATCGGTTTTTCACATAAGACATGCTTTCCAGCTGTTAAAGCTTCTATCGCAATCTCAGCATGTAAATAGTTTGGTGTACAGATACTAACTGCATCAATTGAATCATCTTGTAGTAATGCTTTATAGTTATCGTAACTTTTGCCACCAAATTGTTCTGCATATTCAGAAGCACGCTCCTGTACAATATCACAATATGCAACGATATTTACATCTTCTAAAAGCTGATATTCAGGGATATGTCTATGTGTAGCAATGCTACCTACTCCAATAATACCTACATTTAATTGTGCCATATTATTCACCTTTCTGTAACGATTCTATCGGTTGATGATTACCATACGTTGGATATGTTGATTGAGTTGGTTTCACCCAATTCACTGCATTTTTAATGACTTTTTGAACATATTCGTTATGGTATGTCGGATACGTTTCATGACCAGGTCTGAAGTAGAAAATCTTGCCATTACCACGTGTAAAAGTAGCACCACTTCTAAATACTTCTCCACCTTCAAACCAACTTAAGAATAATAATTCATCTGGTGCCGGAATATCAAAGTGTTCACCGTACATCTCTTCTTCTTCAAGTTCAAAGTATTCTGGCAGACCCTCGGCGATAGGATGTGCAGGGTTGATTACCCAGATTCTTTCTTTTTCTGCTGCTTCTCTCCACTTTAAATCACAGCCTGTACCCATGAGTTTCTTAAATACTTTTGAGAAATGCGCACTATGCAAGGCAATAAACCCCATACCTTCTAAAATTCTTTGATGCACTTTCTCAACAATTTCATCACTGACTTCATCATGTGCTTTATGTCCCCACCAAATTAATACATCTGTTCGATTTAAGACTTCTTCTGTTAAACCATGTTCAGGCATATCAAGTGTTGCGGTCGTTACATCACCTTCCAGAAAGTCTGCAATAACTTTATGAATCCCTTCTGGATAATGAAGTCTCACTTTTTCTGATTCTTTTTCGTGTCTATATTCATTCCATACTGTAATATTCATCTGCTCGCTCCAATCATTTGTGTTGAGTTTCTTTCAATTATTGTTGTAGGAATAATCACGTTATATATTGGAAATGCTTTATCTGATAATAGTTCAATTAAATTCGTTGCTGCTACTTTGCCCAGTGATTCCGGATAAATATTGACGACAGTTTGTGATGGACATGCAGTTTCACTTAAAAATGAGTCATTAAATGTTGCGGTCTGTATTGTTTCAGGTACATTGATTTTCATCTGATAAAGTATATTTAATACTAACAAATTCATCATACTGTCTGATGTAATCAAACCACTAAATCTTTCAATATTAATTTCTTTAAATATAGATTCAGCTTCTTTTAATTCAAGCGTGCCTTCTAATACTTCATAATCAATACCGTGTTTTCTGCAAACATTGATGAATCCCCATTCTCTATCTTTACTTACCTCATAATCACCTTGTTCACGAATAAATAGTAGGTTTTTGTGACCAAGTTCTACCATATATTCCGTTAACTGTTCGCTTGCCTTTACGTTATCATTATCGATATACATAACAGGATAATTATCATCAAGCGCTTTACCGATCACTACAAACGGGAAAGATTTTGACTTTAGATAATCTGTTACTTTGTCTTGTTTTGAGTATAGTAAAATAACACCGTCAATCATACGACTATCTAAATAATTCTTAACTTCTTTAAATAGTGCTTGCTCATCGATACTTGTTGTCGTAATCGTTGAATATCCATTCTCTTTACAGACCTTTGAAACACTGATTAATACGTCAGTGAAAAAGGGGTTCTGTCTCATTTCAATCGAAGCAGTCTTTAACACGAGTAATATTGTTTTTGTCTGTTTCGTTACAAGATAACGTGCAGATAAATTTGGTGTATAACCTATTTCGTCCATTACTTTCTGTACTTTCTTCTTTGTTTCACTACTGATACCGCTATGATTACTAATCACACGCGATACAGTAGAAGGTGATACACTCGCTCTTTTAGCTACATCCTTGATTGTTACCAACTATTTCACAGCCCCATCCGATACGCCTTTAATAATATGTTTCTGTGCAAAGAAGTAACCGATAATAACCGGTATGATTGATAAAGTTAATCCTGCTAAAGCTAAGTGCCACTGTTTCGTATATTGTCCAAAGAAGAAGAATAATTTAAGTGGAATCGTTTCCTGACCAGCACCTAATACTAAACTTGGTAATAGGTAGTCATTCCAAATCCAAATAATATTTAAAATACCTACTGTAACTGAAATTGGTTTTAACATCGGGAATATGATATACCAGAAAACCTGCCATTTACTTGCACCATCAATCATAGCTGCTTCATCTAATGATTTCGGGATACTTTGTAATGCACCGTGGTATAGGAAAATAGATAAACTTGCACCGAAACCTAAGTACATAAAGATTAATCCACTGATATTTAAGCTTTGTAAATCACCAAATATCTTAACAAGTGGAATCATTACTGATTGGAAAGGTATCAGCATCGCTGCAACGAATAAGAAGAATATGATGCCTGAAACCTTACTTTTATTACGATTTAAAGCGTATGCTGCCATACTTGAGAAAATAATAATTAATGTTACTGCTATCACTGATACAAGCACTGAATTAAAGAATGTACGTAAAAAAGATAACTGTTCAAAAGCATCTTTAAAATTCTGGAAAGTAACGTTTGCCGGAAGTTTTAAAGTATTATCAAAGATTTCTAACTTTGTCTTAAAAGCATTTACAATCATCAGGTAAAACGGTGATAACCAAATTAAACCTAAAATAATTGCTAATATTTCCAATCCCCATCTTCTGACTTTAGCCATTACATTTCCACCTCACGTTTCTTGTTATAGTATACTTGCGTTAAACTAATCACTGTTACGATAAGGAAGAATACAACCGCTTTCGCTTGTGCTTCACCCATGTGATTCATCTTAAATGCTGTATCTACAATATCCATCGCTAACATTTTCGTTGAGTTACCTGGGCCACCATTTGTTAAAGATAAGTTCTGATCATAAATTTTAAATGCACCTGATAACGTTAAGAACATACATACTGTAAATGCAGGTGCTACCATTGGGAAGGTAATATTTTTGAAACGTTGCCAAGCATTCGCACCATCAATTTCCGCCGCTTCCAGTAAATCATCTGGTACATTTTCTAAATATGCGATGTAGATAATCATAATGTAACCTGCCATTTGCCATGTTGAAAGGATGACCATTCCCCAGAAACCTGTATGTGTATCACTTAACCAACCTTGCAGCGCAGTAGAACCGATTGCTTCACCGATCATTGCAAATACTTTCGTAAAGATAAACTGCCAGATAAACCCTAGAATTAATCCCCCGATTAAGTTGGGCATGAAAAATACTGTTCTTAGTAAATTCTTTGATTTAATCTTACTTGTTACAATTAATGCTAAACTTAAACCGATAAAGTTAATGACGAAAATCGCCGCAATCGAATATTTAAATGTAAACATTAATGCATTGATAAATGTATCGTCTTTTAATAAATCAACATAGTTCTGAAACCCTACAAATCCAGGTGTTTGACTAACGTCTCCATTCCAATTGGTAAATGAATAGTAAATACCATATATAAACGGAATAATAATTACCATAAATAAAGCTACTAATACAGGTAATAAAAATAACCAGAAAGCTAAACTTTTCGTCTTCATATGCTCACTCCTTTGTTTAAAAAAGGGAGAACCACCGAAGCGTTCTCCCTTAAGTTTTTATTTACGTGCTTTTGCCCAAGCATCTTGTGATTTTTTAATTGCTTCATCAAATGTTAATTTACCAGTTAAATAATCTTGTAAATAAGCACCTAAAGCGTCATCAGTGTATCCAGTTGGATAACCTTTAAATACCCAGGCAGAAGTTTTACCCTCTTGTGAATATTTGTAGATTTCTTTTGATAATGGATCAGCAATCTTATCAGTATCATAGTCTTTATAAGCAGGAATAAATTTGAAATCTTCTACAACGATTTTCTTACCTTCTTCAGAAGTATATAACCAGTCTAAGAAATCTTTTGCTGCTTTTTGAACTTTTTCATCTGATTTTTTGTTAACTGCCCAGTTGTTTGCAACCCCTACTGGCATTGTAACTTCTTTATCACCAGTTGGAACTGCGATTAAACCAATATTTTTCGCAAGTTCTGGGTTTACACCTTCAACTGTAGGATATGCCCAGTTACCTTGTTGAATCATTGCAACTTTACCAGTTGAGAATAATTCTTCAACTTGTTGAGAGTAATCTAAAGATGCAACAGGTTGTTTTGAATATTTGTTTTGAATATCTAAGTATTGTTTTAATTGATCAGCTTTAGAGAATGTTAACGTTTTTGCTTCAGAAGCTTTTTTAATATCATTATCAAAGTCAGTTGCTAAGAACATGCTTGAAGCATGGTCACTTAACACCCATTTCTCTTTTGCAGGTAAAGCGAATACGCCAGAAAGTTTTAACTCTGATTTTTTAGCATCGATTTTTTCCGCAACTTTTTCTAGATCATCTAAAGTTTTAATATCTTCAGCTTTAACACCAGCTTTTTCGAAGATTTCTTTGTTGTAGATTAAACCATATCCTTCCTGGTTCATTGGGATACCGTAAGATTTGCCATCTTTTTGAACAGGTGCTAATAAATCTTCGTTAATTACTGCTTTAGTAGCTTTCATATCTGATAAATCAGCTAAACGATTTTTGTGAACTTCTAAATCTTCAGGACCACCGATATTGAAAATATCTGGTTCATTTTTTGAAGCGATTTTTGCTTTTAAAGCTTGACCGTAGTCGTTACCACCACCAACAGTGTCGATATTGATTTGAACATCAGGATGTTCAGCCATGTATTTTTTGGCCATATCTTCAAACTGTTGTTTGAATTCTACTTTGAACTGGAATACATTTACTGTTGTTTTGTCTCCATCTTTTGCAGTACCTCCGCCTGAGCCTGAGTTACCACAAGCCGCTAATACAAGTGTTAATACAATTAATGCTACCCACGATAAATACGTCTTTTTCTTCATCGTCAATCTCCTTTTGTTTAGTTTATAGGAAAACGTTTTCATTTAATACAACTAAAGATTATCACATTATTTTTGATAGTGCAATATTTTTTTGCAAACGATTGCATAACTTTTTTATCTAACACTTTTTCAATACTTTTTAAGTGCAATAACCTCATAGAAATATCAGTTTAATTTTCTAATAATTCTTAAAAATTTAATTGTTAGAAAATTCTTTTAATAATAAGATGATTTAAGTACTGTTTAATTTCATGCACAACATAGGGGAGAAATGTATGGAGAAAAAATTAGAAAAGAAAGTTTTAGGGGTTATTGAAGTAAGGAATATAAAGACGATTAATCTCTATAATAGAACTTATGAGAAAGCGAAAGACTTTAAACAAAAGCTTGAAGACTTTGTTGTTACAAGTGACATTCAAGTGTTCGAGAATGTAACAGAAGCTGTTAAAAATGCCGATATCATAAACTGTGCCACACGCTCAGAAGAAAGTGTCTTTGACCATAAAGACCTCCAAGCAAGCGTACACATTAATGGTGTCGGATCATACTTACCTGAAATGCGAGAAATCGATACAATATCAATCAAGCACGCTGACACAATTGTCCTGGATGATTTACACGGTGCACAGCATGAAGCAGGAGAATTCATTCAGGCTGAACAAGACGGGCATTTCGATTTCAACCAGGCAACGTTATTAAAAGATTTAACTGACAAAAATGAAACAGAAGGCGTAACCATCTTTAAATCAGTTGGCGCCGCATATTATGACCTGGCAGTAACAGCCGGGGCGTATGAATTGCTAAATGCATAACAAAACCCGACAGTGGATGGCACTGTCGGGTTTTATTTAGAAAAAATGTTACTCACTTTCCTCATACATCATATATAGACCCTTCATCTTGTTCTTAAATGAATTTACATACTCAACAGGTTCTAATATCTTTACACGTGGGAACACACGATAACACAGAAAATAAACATCCTCTTCTGTCATATTCACTGCAATTTTATAGTTCCCGTTTGGTAATCTTAAATACTCACGCTTAATCACAGGATTCTCTTCTTTAAACGTCTGAAAATATGAAGCATCAATTTCTAAAATAAGCTTTGATTTCGTATCAAATTCTCTTTCCGCTTCCTTCATACCATATTGCTTCACCTGTATGATGTCGATCATCTTTAAGGTATTCACTTCACCTTTATAGAAATAATGTAAATAGAAGTGATAATACTGGTATGAAATACGAATCGGCGTGATACCACGCTCAGTTATCTCATTACCAACCTCATCATAATAAGTCACACTCATCTTAACGTTATTATTTATCATTTCCTGAATTTCTAATAGATGTAGCGGGAACACTTCCTGATCCATTTCAAAATCTTTCATAAACGCATGGATATAATGCTGCTTAATATTATGTGTCTTATACGTACTCTTAACAAATTCTATCGTTTCTTTAGACAAATACGGCGTTAAGCTTTTAATCTGAATCAACATACTTAATAACGCCGCAGTATGATCATCCACTTGAGGAGAGACTAATGTATACGCACCTTTATGTCTTAAATAATCAATCTTACTTAAATCAGCGTGCTCATCTAACTCACGTTCACTTGCATTAATAAAGTTTTCTAACCCTTTCACATAACGTAATACTGAACGTTCTCCCCTGCCATATCGTTGTTTTAAATACTCTAAAGAAACGTATTTATTATTATTCAGCAAGAAATATAAATCTAGTATTGCTGATGACTTATTATCAAAATGCTGGCTCATCCCAGTTACCTCATAAAATGTATTTTTCTATATTATATGATATTTAATATAATTGAACATCATGACAATTTTTGTCCGATTCAGAGCAAAATAAAAACGAGTAAAATAAAATTACTCGTTTTACTAATATTTAAGCTAATGATTTTGATTTCACTTTTTCAAACTCTTCTTCTGAAATTATACCTTTTTCTTTTAGTTCAAAAGCTTTTTCCAGACTCATAAAATCAGTTTGTTGATTCTCAGGTTGAATATAATTTTTAACTGAATTTAATTTAAAATACGCAAGTATCGCTAAAATTCCACCTAAGAGGCTAGTTACTAAAAATATTAAACCAAAGATTAAAATCCCGTTTGATTTTGTAGCAAATTTCTCATCAGAAAAACCTTTTGATCGTATTAGTAAAATACCGCCTATTATATCGAGCCATGACCATAGTAAACCTACCATCGTAAAACTCCAGATAATACCCGCAATAATCGCAACAACACCAGCAGCCATCGCTAAAGTTTTTGCGTTATCTATCTCTTTTCTAACTATTTGTCTATCCATTATAATTAACTCCTTAAATTATTAGTAACTTGACCACTCTGATGATGTAATATATTCATTCATCATGTTACCATCTGATCCAGCATCATTTGCAGCATAATAATACCACTTCTCTAAATCTTTATTATTTTTGTTATGGAAAATTACAGTACTTTCAAGTTTAGGTGCTTCATTATACCCAACTCTATATGTATAAAAGAAAGTTATATTCTTATACACATCAACAATTTTTGAGTCATCATTTTCATAAGAAGCTACAGTTGTCTGCGTACGTAATGGTTTCCCATAAACTTTTAACATCTTTGTTCTTGGTATAATCCTTTTTTCGTCAATATTTTTATCAACTATTCTTGTAATCTTTTTATTTTTTAAGCTAACTTTCTTGGAAGACTGAAAATCTGCAAATGCAATATCATATTCTTTATGAAACCAATAAACATTATTTTCTTTCAACCAGAATTTACGAGCAGCTTCATTATAATATTTTTTTGTTTTATAATATGTTCCTACTTTGGCTCCGATGACAAAACCGTCCATCGATAATTTACCTGCTTTAGCCTTTTTTGCAACACTTGGATTTGAATAATCAATATTCGCTTTTGCTGCTTCCGCTTCATTTGTACCTACCAAACCACTTACTAACAAACTTGCTGCAACACTCGAAACTAATAATTTCTTCATCGTCATTCTCCTTTTATATAATCACTGCTTGTTTATTCTAATTGTTGCACATGACAGAATTTGTCTTATTCATATAGTATTTTGATAGTTGATATTTTAAGTAATATATCTATTATCACTACTTACTCCTACCATTCACTTTTATGTAAAATCATTGGTCCTCCAGAGAACACCCCATATTTCTTATCAATACGTTTCCAACCATTTACTTTACTCATAGTTGGACTTTTAGTTAACTGAACTTGAAATAACTTATAACCAGACTTTACTTTTCCTGTTCTGTAGTCAACATCTCTCAAATATTGAAATCGAACGTTTTTATAGTAATCCACCGTTAATTCTAATGAGCCGTCAAATGTTCTACCATAATGCATTGTCGTAAGTGGTTTGCCGTAGTATTTTCGAATCGTTGTAGGACTATATTTTTCGCCTTTCATTGCTGAATACGTTAATTGAGTAATGTATCGTTTATTAATTGGTCGATGTGATGTAAAATGAGCAAAACCACCGCCCATTTTCCCATATATTAATGCTTCAGCGGACTTATAATTTTTTGAATTTGTTAAATCATTAATTGTATATCCTTTCTTACCTTTGTAATATCCAATAGATTTCCCTAATTGAAGACCACTTAGAGTAAGCTTACCAGCTTTAGCCTTACTGATTGTCGACTTGCTTAATAAGTTTAATTTTGTACCCGCTTCTGCATCATGTGTTCCTGTTAATCCTACTAACATCGACCCTGCAAGAATAACTGTTAACATTTTTTTCATTGCCATTCACCTCTATGTATTTTGTTTAAGTATTATGTACTTAATAAATTATATATTCATTCTCAGACAAATTTTGTCTTACTGACTTAACTTTTTACCACAAAAAAAGCCCAGATTTTCATCTGGACTTCAGTCTTTACTTCCATTCACTTTTCTTAATTGCTGGATAGTATTCTTTGGTCTTAAGTACTTTGCTGAATTTCTTAATCTCAGCAGTTGTTTTAAAGTTATTTAAATGTACACTAATCAGTTTCTTATCAAACTTCGTATATACAAACGTTGCAAACTTATAATGGTCCTGAACAATATCAATCCCACCCATATTTGATCTGCTCGTAACTGATAGAACGGGTTTCTTATAGACCTTACGGATCGCATTCATATTTGTATTATAATAATTTGATAATACAATACGTTTCACCTTACGATTTCCAAAAGAAATATGCTCTTGTAAGTCTGAAAATCCTGTTGCACCAACTGTACTTACTTCATCTATTAATCTTGTCGGTGGATTTGGTGGTGAATAACCTCCATGAGTAGATTGCATTAATGTATATGCTTTCTTGAAACGATATTCTTTAAGTTTCTTACCGATTTTAATACCGTTTGGAGCTAACGTACTATGTTTAATCTTATTTACAACCGTCTTTGATGTTAAATTATATTTCGTTGCTGCACTTGCTTCATTAAAAGAACAACATGACAATAACAACCCAGCAGCAAGTGTCGATACTAAAACTTTTTTCATCTGTTAACCCCCTTTGTTTATATTATCACTTAACTGTAATGTAGTATGTAATCCATCTTTTAGCAATCACTTTTGAATGATTATTTTGGGGATATTTATATGCCTCAGATAGTGACTATTATTGCTCCTTTCCATCTTTAAATCCTTTATATCCTTTGAAGAAGGTATGACCATCTTCATAATAAAATACTCCGCCCCATCTACCGACTCTTATCTTCTTGCATTTAGGTACTTTCACCCATGCATTCTCATCACAAGAAAAAGTATATGTATCTTTGTCTGTCGCGACATTTACTTCATATAAATACGAGTCTTTCGGCCGTGTAAAACGTGACATAGCAGGTTCAATCGCATAAATTGTCTCTTCACGCGCAATCTTCTTATAATCCGGACTATTAATTGTCTTTACAACCATTTCACCCAGTCTTTTAGAATCTTCATCAGTCGGACTATACCAATAATTCCACATTTCTTTATAAATCAATATTGTAAGTAATGGCAGTAGTACGATTACCATTAAAGCTGTATAAATCGTTTGTAACTTTAGTCTTTCTTTAATCAAAAAATGCAGTAACTTGGCGAATACTAAAATGAGCATGCTACATATAAAAATACCTACCATAATTAGAATATATCCCATAATATCCCTCCTAATCATACGCTCATCATATCATGATCCTTGTGATAAATATTAGATCTGTAAGATTATTAAGATAAATTTAAGGTTATAGAAAAATTCAATAAAAAAAGAGATGATTCAATCTCCTATCATCTCTTTCACTAACATATTTAAGTTAACCTTGTGATGGATCAACACCGTATTCCTGAAGCCATGCTTTATTCATAATTTCAGTTGCCTCTTGTAATCGTTGTTGATATTCAGTTTCAGTAATTAAACCTGATTCTAAATCTGTCATTGCCTGTCTTTCAATTGCCCCTTTCTTATTCCCTGCTTCAATGATTGCTGGTGTTCTACAAGCTTCAGGAATACCACCACGAATACCTTTACAGAAATCGATTCTTTGTTGTTCCGTCGGTTGATTATTTTGCGATTGCTCTATTGTTGCAGGTTGTTGAGTAACAACTTCCTGGGTTGCCTGTTCGGTTGTTACGATATTTTGTTCTATTGATTGGGATTCAGTGGATGGTGTTTGAATAGATTCTTCAGTAGAACTTTTTTCTCTATTAACTTTCTTCTTGTTTTGTTCAATTTTTTCTTTTGCTTGCTCTGCCTTACTTTTTTCATCTTTCTTTTGAGACATTTCTTTTTTAGGTGAATCTGCTTGTTTAGTTTCCTCTTGATTACCGCATCCTGTTAATAATACTGTAAGTGTAACAAAAATAGATAAATATTTTTTCATCTAAACATCTCCAATACACAAAATTTTATTCAATTTAATTTTAACATATTATAGTCAATTAAACAGTATTATAATAATTCTACCAATGAGTAATAAATTGTTGTTTCTCAATAGATATCGTATTTATCATATTGTCGTATCTTAACTCAAAAAACAGAAGTCCTAATTGGAACTTCTGTTTAAATTATCAATTGAAAATCTCTTATAACTAGACCTCAGTTATATAATAAGTCATCTCATATTTCAGAATCTTGCTCTGTATATTAAAATCCCGAAAACTTATAAATCGTTTTATATTCTAGCTTACCATCAATTAAAGGTGGATGATTTGAATTTACACTATTCGGCTCAAATTGTGTTTCTAAACACACACCAGCATGTTTGTTATAAACCGTACCATTCTTGCCATGTACATCATCCAGACCATTTCCCGTATAAAGCTGGATACATGGACTATTTGTATAAACATCCATTTGTATTCCAGTAACATCACCAATAAGCGTTGCAGCTTTCTGATGAATATCACTACTATTTAAAATAAAGTTATCATCATATTCATCCGACTTATCTTCTGAAATCATTCTTAAATTAGTAAAGTCCATGTTCGTATCCGTCACTTCTAACTGTTTACCAGTTGGAATACTTTCATCATTTAATTCACTGTATTTATCACTATTCAGCCATAACTTGTGATGTAGAACGTCGCCACTATCATGCCCATTTAAATTAAAATAACTATGGTTCGTCGGATTAAATACAGTTAATCTGTCACTTTGACCTTTATAAGTCACTTCTAACGCATTATCGTCAATAAGTGCGTATGTTACTTCCATCTTTAATTTCCCAGGAAATCCTTGATCTAAGTGAGGACTAAGTAATGAAAAAGTGATGCTATGTTCATTATGAGATACAACGTCCCATATTCTAGTATGAAACCCGCTGGAACCACTATGAAGATTATTATCACCTTCATTTGATTCTAATTGATACTTGTGTCCTTCTAAAATAAACTCACTCTCTTCTATTCTGTTGGCATTACGACCAATTACAGCACCAAAATAAGTTGAATCATTTTCGAAGTAATCCTGCTCTTTATCAAATCCAAGAACAATATCTATTTCTTTTTTATTATATTGAACTAAAATTCTTTTCATAATTGCGCCGAGATTTGTTAATTCAATTGTTATATTGTCACTGGAAATTGTATAGGTTTTGTATTCTTTATTGTTCAATGTGGTCACACCTTAATTTTAATATTTTAATATGCTAATATAAGATAAATATTATTATTTTATCGTTTACCCTTTTGGGAGGCTCATAAGTAAGTTTTAACAATAAAAAGTATGCCATCAGCTATCAGTTTAAGTTGTTGAAAACACTATTAATTATGAATGAGGAGAAGAGAACAGTATATGCGAAAAATACTATTACCTACACTTACACTTACTATTTTGTTATCTGGATGTAGTTCTGATAAAGAAAAAGAGCATAATAAAGATTCAAAGGGAAATATTAATATATCTGAAAAGAAAATTACTAAGAAAAAAGAAACGACTGAAAAGTCTACAACAGAAAAACCAACGACTGAATCATCTACTACAGAAATTACAACGAGCGAAATTGTTACTACAGAAGCCATTAGTACTGAAGGAACATCTACAGAAATACAATCCACTCAAACTGCTAAAATAGATGTTAATAATGTTCAATCACAGCAACAATTAGAAGCAATTATTTACAGTAATAATTATAGTGAAAGAGAAAAGACTTTAGCTTACCAATCAGCTGTTGATAAAGGATTAATTCCTATGGCACCAGCGACCGAATTATATGCTGCTGAGCGTTACAGAGATTCTGTGAACATGCAAAATGGCATGTCTGAAAAGGATATTATGAGACAAAAGTATGAATCCTGGATTGAAGCTGGAATCTTCACTGAAGAACAAATGGAAGAGGAACTCGCTAAGTTTGATTATTAATACAAATAATAATAAACAAAACACCCTCCAATCTGATTGAAGGGTGTTTATCTATATTATGGCATAATTATATAATTAATGTATCCTCCACTCCAGGGCGGCTACGATTACACGTAGCTTATGGTCGCAATCATACGAATGCGGGTCACGCTTGCTGAAGAATTACGAGTGATAGAAATATTATAGCATATTTTATTACGTTAATTTTCTATAACAATCAATTAAAACGGTAGATCTTCATCCATCTCTCCCTCTAAGTCACGTAAAAATTTTGAAATAAATGATTATTAGCATATTTTTCCTGAATTAAATCATATTTTAATGACACATCAACGTATTCTTCAACTTCACCGAAAGACATTGCAAGATTTACAAGCAACATTTCAATATTCTCTAATCGTTTTTCAATACGCTCCTGATTTTCTAAAATTTGATTCAACTTTTTTCAGTCATATGAACACCTCATTTATCACTTATATCTATAAATATAAATTGTTTTCAAGAAATTAAACATAATTTTACTAGCATACTCAAATAGATAAATAATTCCATAATGTAAAAAAATGTATTATAATAAAATAGAAATAACATTATAGGGTTTAAAAAACGCCAGAAAAGAGGGATTTATAATGAAGAAAGCGATATTAAGTTTAGGGATTGCAACAACTTTACTGATGACTATGAACGGTGTGCAAACCGTTGATGCTAAGACAACAACTGCTAAATCAGTTAAGCCTTATTACAAATGGAACGGTTACACTGGAGATAGCTATCAATTTGTAACAGATAAACATTTCATTAATGCTGTGAAACAAAGTAATGTAACAATTAATGGATGGAAAGTAACAACACAGCTCGGGAAAACAAACCTAAAACCAGTAATTAAGGCGTATCATGATTTTAAGTATAAGAAAAAGTTTGATAAGAAATATTTAGTGAAAAAACACGATACTGTTGCATTTAAAAAAGACGGAAAAATTATCGGCATATATTTACCAGTTAAAAAAGGTAAAATTTCAATACAGACAATTGAGAAAGCATACCTTGGTCAGGTAGCTACAAAAACTCAATCAGACGACTCACAAATTACAGGCTTAGCTGTGCCTACAAAGTACGGCGAAATATCATTCTCTTTCGATCAAAAAGGTAAAGTGACGGATATCTTCCTCTTTGCTAGTAACAGTGATAAAGTAGATTATTAAATAGATTCAGCGAAAAACCATTAATTCTTCTCCTCTCGTATAACCAATAGAAAGGCTTGTGTACGAGTGGATTATATTTTATAAAAAACGCTGCAAGTGGGGTGAGTATATCTACCCGAACTTGCAGCGTTTCTTGTTTTTAAATGCTCAATGAATCAGGATTTATTTGGTATACTTTAATATTTATCAGCTATATATTGATCTACTTAACGGCATTTGTATTATTTAAATACGGTCTATACTCCTTATAAATTTTTGCCCATTTTTTCGTTACATCTTTGTTTGGGTTATTTAATATATGAATCTCAACCAATTTATAAGATTTCCACTCAATATTCCTAAAATATACCAATGCATAATTTTTGTAAAATTCTGCATATGCGTATCCATCATCAGCTTTTAAATTTTTGACTGTTAGTAATGGTTTTCCATAGTATTTTCTTATACTGTTCTTAGAAGAATTTTTCCATACTTGGTTTCTAATAACTGAAATCTTTTTGCTATTTAATGGTTTATTCATTTGAAAATATGCATAAGCTTGACTACCTTCTGTTGAGATAATTCCAGCTTCTTTATTGATAAAATAATTTTTCTTTCCATCATAAGCACTAAATTTTTGACCTATTTTCATACCATTTGGTGCAAATGTACCAGCTTTTACTTTTGAAGAAACAGATTTACTAAACCAATTAATCTCAGCTGCTTTAACTTCTTGTACTGAAATTCCACTAACTACAAATGAACTTAGTACAAACGTAGTAATCAATTTTTTCATATCAAGTCCCCTTTTAATATTATTCATTAACAACTATAATATAGTGTATAATCCATCATTTAGCAATTGATAAAAAGATTAACCAACAAAAAATTCCAGAACTTAATCTGGAATTTTTTCATTTATTCTTAGTAATCAATATTTCAATCATTTGTTTCTCACGGTCTTTTTCTGCATTAACTAAATCAACTTTAGAATAATCATAAAATCCTTTGCCTGTCTTTGTTCCTAATTCATTAAGCTTATTTTTCTCTATGAGCTTTTCTGGCGTATCTTGTCTGTTACTTAGGTCGGGGAATAAATTTGAAACGACTTTATCCCAAGTATCTAAACCACCGAAATCTGCAATTTCAAACGGTCCGTTTAATGCCCATCTTAACCCCGGACCAAATTTAACGGCTTTATCAATGTCTTCAAATGAGGCAATATTATTTTCTACCAGATTAAATGCTTCTCTTAGTAGTGCTGCTTGTAATCTATTTACTACAAATCCATCGATATCCTGATTTAAAAGAATAACTTCTTTCCCGCTTTTCTCTAATAATGTTTTTACAAAACTAATATCTTGTTCTGTCATTGAATTTGTCACAACTTCTACTAATGGTACAAGATGTGCTGGATTGAAGTAATGCGTAATACATATTTTATCTTTATAATGATAGAGTTTTTGCAATTTCTCTAGACTAAATGTAGATGTGTTAGAAGCTACGATAATATCTTCTGTCAACAGATCACTCAATTTACTATACAATGCTTCCTTAATTTTTAATACTTCAGGAACCGCTTCAATAATAAATTCACTTTCTTTAACAGCTTCTTCAAGATTATCTACAAAATCGATATGACTCATAATCTTTGTTTCGTCATCTACTAAATTGTATTCTTTTTGTATTTCTAAATGTTCTAGTATCTTCTTTTGAGCAAGCTCTAAACTTTCGTTTGTTACATCATATAAATTCACATCAATATTCGCTAGTGCAAAGGACAATGCTATCGTTCTACCCATTATCCCTGCACCTAATATTGTGACTGTCATTTAATCACCTCATTATTATTGCACTGTATAACCGCCGTCTATGATTATACTTTGCCCTGTTACTGCTGTCGTTGTTTCTTTACTTAGGAAAATACAATAATCACAAATCTCCTTTATATCAATTAATTTCTTTTGAGGTACTAACGGGAAGATCACTTCATCTAAAACTTGTTCTACTGAGACATTTCTCGTCTTCGCGAGATCTTCCATTTGCCCTCTTACTAATGGTGTATCAATGTATCCTGGGCAAATTGCATTTACAGTGATACCATTTGTCGCTAATTCTAAAGCTGCGACTTTTGTTAAACCGATCAGTCCATGCTTAGCTGAATTATAAGCACTTTTTCCGCTAAATCCGATAACACCATTTATTGAACTCATATTTAATATTCTGCCATAGTTCTGTTTCTTCATGATAGGTGAAACGTATTTTATAAATTTAAATGGTGCAACGAGCATAATATTGATCATCATTTCAAACTTCTCACTCGGGAAGTCTTCTATCATGCTCACATGCTGTAATCCTGCATTATTGATTAATACATCGATTGAATCAAAGTGAGACAAAGTTGAATCCACAACATTTTTTATGTCCTCTTCTTTCGTGACATCACATTTGATTGTTAATACTTGATCTTGATTAAAGTTTGCTGATTCACTTTTAAGTTTTTCTTCATTAATGTCCACCATTACTACATTATAACCTTCGTTAATATAAGCTTTCGTTAATTCCAAACCTATACCTGAAGCAGCACCTGTAATTATTGCAGTCTGCATTTTTTCCTCCTCCTATACTAATCCTGTTAAACTATAAATACCGATAATAAAGAATACAGCTAAAGTTTTAATTATTGTTACTGCAAATATGTCTTTATATGATTGCTTATGTGTTAATCCTGTTACTGCAAGCAATGTGATTACTGCACCATTATGTGGTAAAGTATCCATACCTCCAGATGCCATCGAGATGACTCTGTGCATTACTTCCGGTGATATATTTGCCGCTTCAATCATCTTTACATATGATTCTCCCATTACACCTAATGCAATACTCATCCCACCTGAGGCACTTCCCGTTACCCCCGCTAGAACTGTAGTCGTAACTGCACCATTTATTAATGGGTTATCAATAGCACTAGAAATGCCATTACTTATCATTTTAAATCCTGGTAAAGCTGCGATCACACCACCAAATCCATATTCAGCACCTGTGTTCATAACAGCTAATAAACTACCTGCGATTGCTGCATTTACACCAACTTTAAACTGAGAAGTTACACGTTTGAAGTTAAATAGTATTGCCGCTAGGATACCAAGTAATAAAGCGGATTCAAGTGACCATATTGCTATTACAGTCTTAATTTCAATGGGTGGTGTATCTTTCACACCTGTACCATCAAATTTAAATTGTTCCCCATATATTTTTGGTAGATACGTTGTTAAGACTCTATTTGTCACAGCAACTAAAACTAATGGTAAAAACGCTAATAACACTTTTAAACCTTTAACATCTTCACCGTATTCCACATTCTCTTCGTTTTCTTCAATTTCATTATTAATACCGTAATAACCTTCACCATTTTTAATTGATTTTCTTTTACTCCACTCAAGATACGTTAAACCGAGTATCAATACAAACATACTTCCCAATACCCCTAAAATTGGTGCAGCATATATATCGGTTTTAAAGAACGGTGTTGGAATAACATTCTGAATTTGAGGTGTTCCAGGTAAAGCATCCATTGTAAAACTAAATGCACCTAATGCTATTGTCCCAGGTATAAGTCGTTTTGTGATATTTGCCTCCTGGAATAATTTCTTTGCAAATGGATATACTGCAAATACTACGACGAATAAACTTACACCACTATAAGTTAATACTGCACATAATAGAACTATAGCAGCGATCGCATTTTTAGCACCAATTACCCTTACAATAAATTTAGCAATTATCTCTGCAATTCCTGATAGCTCAATGACCTTACCAAATATAGCCCCCAATAAGAATACTGCAAAATAACTTTTAATAAAGCCTGACATCTTCAACATGAATACTTCTGAGAAAAACGGAAGCATATGATGAGGATTAGTTAATAACACTGCTAATAATGCACATAGTGGTGCAAATAATATTACTGAATAACCTTTATATGCTACAAACATTAATAAACCAAGTGCTAATAAAACAATAATTAAATCCATATATTCCCACCTTAACTTTTGCAAGCCCCTTTGCTTTAATCAACTTACTTAAAATTTATTTCATATGATGCTTCTGTATGTTCCTTTAAATATTCTTCCGTTGTTCCGTTAAGCAATTCTGTTAAATACATTTTTCCATCCACAAATTCAAATACAGCTAAATCAGTAATGAGTTTATTGACGACTTGTTTACCTGTTAAAGGAAGACTGCACTCTTTTTTAACTTTAGATTCACCATGCTTATTCATATGTTCCATGACAACAATAACTTCTTTAGCACCGTGAACTAAATCCATCGCACCACCCATCCCTTTAACTAATTTCTTAGGTATCATCCAGTTCGCTAAATCTCCAGATTGACTCACTTCCATACCGCCTAAAATTGCTAAATCAATATGCCCACCACGAATCATTCCGAAACTCTCTGCAGAATCAAAATATACCGCTCCTTTTGCTGCTGTAACCGTTTCTTTACCTGCATTAATTAAATCTGCATCCACTTCTTCTTCAGTAGGGTATGGCCCAATTCCTAATAAACCATTTTCTGATTGATAGAATACATTTTCTACACGATCATTTGCTTCGTTTGCTACTAATGTAGGCATTCCTATCCCTAAATTAATATACATATTGCTTTTTATTTCCTCAGCTGCACGTTTAATAATTACACTTCTATCTGCCATTTATTTCTCCCCCTTTAATACCGTACGTTCAATACGTTTCTCAAAATTGTCACCTAAATAAACATGCTGAACATAAATACCAGGTGTATGGATTTGATCTGGATCTAGTTCTCCAACCTCAACAATTTCTTCAACTTCCGCAATAGTGATTTTACCTGCAGTCGCACACAGCGGATTAAAGTTTCTTGCTGTTTTTCGGTATATAAGATTCCCTAACTTATCAGCTTTCCAAGCTTTAACTAAGGCATAATCACCAACGATTGATTCTTCTAATAAATATTCTTCATCATTAAATACTTTTGTTTCTTTTCCTTCAGCAATCGGTGTTCCAACACCTGTCTTAGTATAGAAACCAGGAATACCCGCACCACCAGCTCTTAACTTCTCTGCAAGTGTACCTTGTGGTGTAAGTTCAACTTCTAATTCGCCACTCAAATATTGGCTTTCAAAAGTTTTGTTTTCTCCTACATAAGAACTAATCATCTTTTTAACTTGTTTATCGTGAAGTAACAAACCTAATCCAAAATCATCAACACCACAGTTATTACTCACAACTGTTAAATCTTTAGTACCTTTATCTTTGATTGCTTTTATTGAATGTTCAGGTATACCACATAAACCAAATCCTCCGACTACTAATGTCATTCCATCCTTTAAATCTTTAATACCTTCATTGATATCATTGATTACTTTGCTCATTCGAATTTCCTCCTTTTATTATCGAGATACAATGATAGAGATTCCTTGTCCACCACCGATACAAAGTGTTGCCAGGCCTTTTTTACTATCTCTTTTCTTCATTTCATGTAATAACGTAACTAGAATTCTTGCTCCGGATGCACCAATCGGATGACCTAATGCAATTGCTCCACCATTTACATTTACTTTATCGAAATCATAATTGAGTTCTTTTCCAACAGCTAAACTTTGTGCTGCAAATGCTTCATTACTCTCTATCAAGTCTATTTCTTCAAATGGAATATTTGTTTTATTCAACACTGATTTAACTGCTTCGACCGGGCCAATCCCCATGATTTCAGGATCAACACCACTCTTACCAAACCCTTCAATTGTCGCTAAAATATCAAGCCCTTTTTCTTTTGCTTTAGATTCAGTCATTAAACAAAGAATTGCTGCACCGTCATTTATTCCTGAAGAAGTTCCTGCAGTAACAGTTCCATCTTTTTTAAATGCCGGACGAAGCTTATTTAAACTTTCAATTGTAAGCCCAGCTCTCGGGAACTCATCAACTTCAAAAACAATAGGATCCCCTTTACGGACTGGTATTTCTATCGGGATAATTTCATCTTTAAATTTATTGTCTGCAATCGCTCTATTTGCTTTTTCTTGAGAGGCTAGTGCAAATTCATCTTGTTCATCCCTTGTAATACTATATTTTTCCGCTAAATTTTCAGCTGTAATACCCATATGATATTGATTAAAATAATCTGTTAAACCATCATAAATCATAGTATCTTTTAACTTTTGATCACCCATCTTAAAACCAAATCTACCACCTTCTAATACATGTGGTGATAAAGACATATTCTCCATTCCACCTACAATGACAATAGCGTTATCACCAAGTAGAATAGATTGATAGCCGAGCTCTACTGCTTTCAAACCAGATCCACAAACTTTATTGATAGTCATGGCAGATGTTGACTGATTTAAACCACCGTTAATCGTTGCAATACGTGCAGGATTTTGTCCTTGACCTGCCTGCAATACATTGCCTAAAATAACTTCATCCACTTCGTTTGCATCTAAATTAAGTTGTTTTACCGTAGCTTCAATTAATTTTGAACCCATTTCATGAGCGGGGACATCTTTTAAAGTCCCTCCAAAAGAGCCAATAGCTGTTCTTAAAGCAGAAACGATAACTACCTTTTCCATTTAAATTCCTCCTATAAAGAAATAATTAAAAACATTCCAGTAATAATAACGCCAGATAGAATTAAAACAAATAAACAAAAGCCCATAATATCTTTAGCTTTTAAACCTGCAATAGCGAGTGCCGGTAACGCCCAGAAAGGCTGAATCATATTTGTCCATGCATCTCCCCAGGCAATTGCCATAGACATAACTGCTTTACTCACGCCAAGCTCTTTAGCTGCTTCAATCATAATTGGCCCTTGAACAGCCCATTGCCCTCCACCACTAGGCACAAAGAAATTTACTACTCCAGCACTTAAAAAGGCTAATGCTGGAAAAGTATGCTCATTTGAAATACTTAAGAAAGTATCAGTTATGTTCTTCGCAACGCCAGATTGAGTCATCATTCCCATTAAACCTGCATAGAACGGGAACTGAATAAGAATTGAACCTACTCCTTTAGCTGCTTCATTCACAGCATTAATATAATTTCTAGGTGTTCCATGAAGTATTAATCCTACAAACAAGAAGATAAAATTCACAATATCAAGATTTATATTGAAGCCATTCTTGCTGAAGAAATAAACAATATACACTAATCCAATGAGACCGATTAAGTAATTTAAAATCACACTATGCTCTAATCTTTCTGCTGGAGTTAAATCTTTCTTATCAATTACTTCCTCTGTATTTTCGACCAATAAAGCTTTTTCAATAATGAAACGATCCTCTTTTTTCGGGAGCATAAAATAATTTAAAACGGGAATTGAAATCATAAGTATTGCAACTAAAAGTAAATTCCACGTTGAGAAAATAGTTTCACTTACAGGTACAAGTCCCATTTGTTTTTCAAACGGATGACCAGCTGTAGCAATAGTTAGTGGAATCGACCCTGACAATCCACCGTGCCAGATTAAGAAACCAGAATAACTACTAGCAATCAGCAATCTATAGTCTGTATCATCTCTTACTCTTGCTACTTCTTTTGCAAATAAAACACCAAGTACTAATCCGAACCCCCAGTTGATAAAACAAGCAAGAGCAGCAACAAAAGAAACCATAAGGATTGCTTGTCCAGCAGAACGTGGCAATCTCGCTAATTTCTCTAAAAGTTTGCTAAATGGTTTACTCATCGCCATAACGTGACCTAATAAAAGAATTAATGCCATTTGAATTGTAAAAGTCAGTAAAGCCCAGAAACCATCACCCCAGAAAGTAACCATTTCGAGTGGACCAGTTTTAGTCGTGAATATACCAGTGACATAAACAAAGAGTGTTAACAAAACTACAATGACAAGCGGATCAGGTAAAAACCTTTCCATTAACCGCGTAGAAAAACGTGTTAAAGCTTTCATCTAAGCATCCCCTTTAGACTGATTATTTAGTTTTGCCATGATTTTGAATACGTATTCAAAAACGAGTAAAAAATATATCATTTTGAATACGTATTCAAAAATACTTAAAATATTAAACTGTACCCCTATCGTAAACTTGAATCGGTAACGTGATTTGACAATTTAAATCTTCATTACTCTCTATAGCATCAATCAACTTTGTAATCGCAACTTGTGCCATCGTTTCGTCTGTACTTACACCAATGGATGTTAAGTTAAAATGCCTGTGCTGCATCGCCTCAGTATTATCAATACTTATTAATGCAAAATCATCCGGAATAGCGTATCCATATTTACTTAAAATATCAAAAACAAATAATGCGATCATATCTGTCGTTGCAAAAATAGCAGTAGGTTTCTTTTCTCTATTAAAAACATCTAAAAGTATCGGTTCAATTGAATCATATGTCTCTTGTGTCACAATAATATTCTCATCAACGATAGGCATGTTTTGCGCAGTTAGCTCATCCTTGTAACCACGTAATCGATCCATAAACGTAGATTTATTTAGTAAACCACCTAAATATAATATATTGTCATGCCCTTTAGACTTTAAAAATTTTACCGCTTCTCTACCCGCATTATAGTTATCCATTTCAACGTAATTACCGCCATTTTTATGTCTACGGTTATACATGATGTAAGGCACATTTAAATACTCAAAATCCTCGAAATGGTCACTTTCATAATACATCGAAGACAGTATGATCCCATCAGTCGTGTTTGAAAATACATTGTCATAAACATTCTTCATCTTTGATTCTTCTTCAAAATATACATTGACGTTATAACCATGTGCACTAGCATAATCAACAATATATTTCGTAGATTCAACAAAGAATGGACTGTTTAAAGTACCTGAAATTAAAGCAATTTGATTTGTTTTATTGCTGATTAGTGAGCGAGCGATAGAATTCGGTCTATATTTTAATTCTTTCATGACCTTTTCTACTCTATCACGTTTGTCTTTTCTGACTGATTTTGGATTGTTTATTACTCTTGAAACTGTTGATTGTGAAACTCCTGCTAATCTTGCGACTTCTTTTGACGAAACCATTCTACACCTCTTTAAAGTAAACGTTTACATTTATAAGTTAATCATTATCTGATAATTCTGTCAATGAAATAAATAAAATTAACTGATATTTTCTTTCTAAAAAAATCCTCAAAAATAAAATTTTTGAGGACAATAAGCCATAATATTTAATTTCCAAACATATTCATAGTTGTAATAATAATCGGTACTGCAAATATATCAATTAAAAATGCACCTACGACTGGTACAATTAAAAACGCTTTTCTTGAAGGACCAAACTGTTTAGTAACAGAATCCATATTTGCCATCGCATTAGGAGTAGCTCCTAATCCATGTCCTAAAAACCCTGCTATCATAATTGCGCTATCGAATGATTTACCTAATAAATTAAATAATACAAATCGACCGAACAATACAATAAATAGTACTTGAGCGATAAGTGTGACAAAAATTGGTACTACGTTTCCTGAGATTTCAGCAAAATTAATACTCATTAACGCCATTGATAAGAACACAGCAAGTGTTATATCGCCAATCATACTATTAATTTTGAGGTTAATAATTTCAGGTTTAATCCCTTCAATAACATTTCTTACAATAACCGCTAAAAACATAGCTCCTACATAACCAGGTAATGCAAATCCTGTTACATTAGTAAACCACTCTCCGAGTAATGAACCAATCGCCATACAAAATGCAATAACAGCTGAGGTCATGATAAATTGACTTGAATCAATACTTTCGTGTCTTTCATAATGGGTATTCAATTCTGTACTTTCTTCAGTTGGCTTTAAATTAAACTTTCTGATCATACTTTGTACAACTGGACCACCAACTAGCCCACCAGAAATTAAACCTAATGTAGCTGAAGCTAAACCAATTGATAATGCGCCGGTAGCTCCCATTTCTTCAATTGTTGAACCGTAAGCCGTAACTGCACCATGTCCTCCTTCCATAGATGCTGCACCCATAACTACTCCCATTAAAGGTTGCATTCCGAACATCGATGCAATGCTCACACCAATAACGTTCTGCATTAATGCTAGGAAGCCACATGCTAACCAATAGATCACTAATAATCTTCCACCTAATTTAATTAATGAAAAACTAGCGCCTAATCCAATCGTCGTAAAGAAGGCAAGCATAAATAAAGTCTGAAAGTCAGTATTTAATTTAAACGTTAGTATATTCATACTCGATAATATCCATGCTATTACAGCAAACAGTAATCCCCCAATTACTGGCGCTGGTATCGCAAAACGATATAAAAATTTTAATTTTTTTATTAAAAACTCTCCAACCAAATATACAATAAAAGCAAGCAAAACTGTTGTAATATCATTTAATGTTATTGTCATATTTATTACCCCTTTGTTGGTTTTAATTAAAAAATAGTACGATGCATTATTTGAGCAATTAACTTAGCAGTTCGTTGATCATTATCATACTCAGGATTCATTTCAGCAATACTAAAATTATTTACTTTTTCACTTTTCATAACAGTTTGTAAAATAGTATTAACCTGGAAAGGAGTTAATCCAAAAACAGCTGGAGCACTGACACCTGGAGCATATGCACTGTCAATAACATCCATACATAAAGTTAGTAAAATATGATCATATTGCTCAATGAATGAATCAATTTTTTCTATCACACTGTTCATATTACCTTGAAGATCATCAGCTAGAACATAATCAATATTCTTTTGTTCAGCATATTCAAATAATGCTTTAGTGTTACCCGCTCTCTGAATCCCTAATACTAAATAACCGTTATTATGTCCATCTTCAAGAATGTATGAAAAACTTGTTCCTGATGTAGGATATTCTTCATGTCTCGTATCAAAATGAGCATCAATATTAATAACACCAATGCTATCATTTGGATATAATTTTCTCATACCAAGATACTGGGCATACGCAATATCATGTCCCCCACCAATAAGAAAAGTCATCTTATGTTTATGAAGAATATCCGCAACTTTATCACCAAATTGTTTCTGAACATCTAGTAAAGATTCGTCCTCACAATAATAATTACCATAGTCAATAAACTGTCGATCACTTAAATTAGGTAAGTTAGCAAATGCTCTACGGATAGCTTCCAGACCCTGTTTAGCTCCAATACGTCCTTTATTGAGTCTAACACCTTCGTCAATTGCGTAACCTAATATCGCATAATCTGAAGCTATATCAGGATTGTTATGTATACTTTGAAATATCCTGAAATGACTATTATCTGATTCATGATCTAATCTTCCTTGCCATATACTCATATCCGTTTGACGGAACATGCAAATCCCTCCTTCTAAAATTTAAAAGCCTTGTATTTAATTCTAATATAAGTCTCACAAAATAATAAGATTATATTTAAATTTTCTGAAAATAATTTTAACTTTATTAATTTCATGATGAGGAATAACTTATACTACATCTTAATTAATAGTATTTTTGGAGTTTAGTCAATAATCATTCTACTTCGAAAGTTATTTCTATAATAGAAAAAGGCCTAAAACGATGAATATTCATTCATACGTTCTAGAGCCTATTTACATTTCCTTAATCATCCCCATTAGCTATTTTCTTAATTTAAGTATTTATATTCAATAAATATCCATATCTAATGGTTACTTGCTAGGATATTTCTCACCGTTCTTTTTAATCTTCATTCTAATAATCTCTTCTATGTCAAATCCCATTTCTTCTGCTAATTGTATGCCATATATAAAAACATCCGCTAATTCTTCTGCAATATTATCTCTATTCTTTTCTACCGCTTCTTCACTTGATATCCATTGAAAGTTTTCAAGAAGTTCAGCCGCTTCTATACTTAATGACAATGATAAATCTTTAGGATTGTGATATTTATTCCAGTTTCGTTCTTCTCTAAACTTATTAATTAAATCAATGATTTCCTGATTCAATCGGAAGACCCCCATTCAGTAATACTTTTCTAAGTTCTTCATTACTTGCATAAATATATAATCCTTTTACTCCTCTTTTTAACAGCACATTCATCGAATTTAATATAATTTGCTCTTTCATTTTTAATAATTCTTCTTTAGTTCTAATCTCTTCAGAAGATTGTCTGAATGCTTCAGTATCTCTATACTTTGAAACATCAATTTTTAAACGATGATTTTCTTTATCATATCCGATAGATGGGCCAAGTATTACTCCGACATAATTCAAATCAAATCCTTGTATCGTATATATTGATCCAACTTCTTTAATTGTCTGTGGCTCTTCAGCCCAAGTACTTTTATAATCAGTCCTGTTCCAGGCTAGCGAAAAGTCAGGCTCATTTACAAAATAATCATTACCATCTTTCTTATGAATATAATCAAAAGTAGAAACAACCCTAGATAATTTATACTCTTTATTCTTTTCAATTATAGCATTATGCATTTCCCCAGCATTACCGTATATTTTAAATTCAAATTCATCACTATTAGAATAAGGTATTCTTTTTATATCCTTGTTCACGAAAGCATCTAACCAGTTAATTACATCTTGATTAGCCTGCATTCTAAATTGACTATCTAATCTGAATTGTTCGCTATTAGTTCCTTTTAATAATCTGTTTAATAAATTTTCAGTCCATGAAGATTTAATCTTTAAATATTGTCTTTCGTCATATACGATTATTGTTACTTTACTATACTTAATAATTTCTTCTAACTGATTATTTTCTTTAAATGCGTTAAAGTTATCTGATCTTGTTAATAATAAATGTGCTTCATCAACTAATGTAATATCTGCTGATATTTTTCCAGATTTACTTTTATTTATGAATGGTGTTGGCTTTAAGAAATTACTCTTCTTTAAATTTGGTAAACTTTCAGAAATAGTTTCATAAGTTTTAAGCATCTCATTGTGATTTACAAGTAAATAGTTTTTCGTTTTATATAAATTATTCTCAAGAGTATTTTCTAAATAAAGAAAATCTTTATTTTTAGCTAGGTCTTGAAGTGTATTGAATGTCGAGCTTAGAACCACACTTTTTCCAGTGCCTACATCTCCTTTGATTAAAAATACAGCTTTTGTATCATCATTGATATGATTATTACAGAATTCAATTATTTTAGTTTTGAGGTCCATTTGAGCTTCAGACAATTCCTTAAATGGTGAAAGTTTAAAAACATCTCTATTACGAATATCTTCAATTGTATGTTTCACGATACCATCTTGTCTTAGTTTATCCCATATATCATCAAAAATTACAGAATGATAATAAGATTTATCATAATAATTATGTGTTATTTG
This sequence comes from Macrococcus epidermidis, assembly GCF_003259695.1. Taxonomy (GTDB): domain Bacteria; phylum Bacillota; class Bacilli; order Staphylococcales; family Staphylococcaceae; genus Macrococcoides; species Macrococcoides epidermidis. The sequence continues at coordinate 28,987 of NZ_PZJH01000001.1, read as the reverse complement.
CTGTGCAGTCTGACTTTTGTTCTGTAACTTATATTTTTCATCAGCGATGAAATGATTAATAAGATTTGTTTCTATATCATAAGTTGCGGATTGATTAAATTTATCGTGTCCTATTAGAATCATTTTATCCAGTTTCTTTCTATCTTTATTCTTTAAATGATTTTTCATTCTACTTTTTACTTGAACAGTTTGACCAATGTAAGCTTCGGGATTAGCTGAATTATTATTTAATATGTATACAATTGGATATCCATCTAATACTGGATCATTTATATTTGGTAATACGTTTGTGTTAAAGTCATAATAATTAATTTTTACTTTCTCCACGGATGTACTCCTTTACGTTAAAATGTTGTCTATCTTCATTTGATATCATATCGCTTTAGTATACTTCCTTCTACTATTATAACTAATATAAAATTTTTCTATTTTACATTTAACCAATCAATTAGATTTTCATACTATTTTCTTGTAGTAATTTACTAAATCATCAAATAAATATTCGGAATATCTTTAATTGGTTTTATGCAATTATTTTTTATTTTTTATATTGATTATACATTCCAGCATTTACTTCCGCTTTACGTCTTTTCAACTCTTCATAAACTTCTTCAGCATCATCTCCATCATAGTAGCCTTGTTCTATAGCATACATCGTTTGTATTTCACCCGATGATAAACCACCATTATATTTTTTTCTAAGTGCATTAATATATTCATCTTTTGTTTTTGCATTATTAATTTCAGCATTAACATCTCGAGTTGTATTTGATTGTTCAACGTTATTTTGATTATATCCTAATTTTTCAGCTCCACTTTCCACTCGTAAAGAACTTTCATAGGCATCTACTGTTAATCCATCTATGACATTTCCTTGCGGTAATATTCCATTTGCTAAAGCACTGTTATATGCCGTTCTTTTTTCATATTCATTATAATTATTATTGTAAATTATACTATGCAATATATTTCGATCTACTACATTATTTAAATTTATATAAGGTTTTGTTACTTCTTCTGAAGATTTCGTAGAAACATTTTTTTCTAAATTTTTTTCTTCTTCAGAAGCATCTTCAACTGTACTGGTAATATTCTTTTTATCGTTTATTGTACTAATCTCTTTTTTATTTTTAGCCTTACTAGTATCTTTCTTAGTTTCACTCTTTAAGTCTTCATTTTCTTTTTGAGAATCAGTACTATTATCACAACCAGTTATGAATACAACGAATATTAAAAATAAGCACATTATTTTTTTCATCTATATTCTCCTTTTGAATTAACTAATGAAATTATTATATTATCTTCAATCTTCTTAGTATATAGAAGACTTAGTATTTTTTTACATATGTTTAAAAATAGAAACCAGCCAAAGCTGGTTTCCACCAATTATTAATTATTCAATTATTTATACTGCACTTCTGTCACATGCCATGCACCTTTATAATACTGACCTATTGCAATTAAATGACCGTAAGTGTTTGTTCTTGTTTTCACTTTAATTTCTTTATTGCCAACATACGTAGTATCCATTTTACCATTCACAGTTCGATCCGCTTTACCTACTAAGCTTTCAATCTTACTAAAAGTTAGACCACGCTTATCATAATCAAATATCATTTGATTAAGCACTGGTGATGAAGCACAATCTTTAGATTGATATCTTAAATGCACTGATCCAAACGCAAATTCCTGAAATACATCTGTTCCTTTTGGCGTCATAATCGTTCGATCTTCAAGCGCCTGTCCTATTGCTTTCGTTGCAGCAGCCGGTGTCATATTCAACTTCGCACCTTTTAACGCAAACGTTCCTTTAGCCATGTTTTTAATATCCGAATTCGTAATTGTATACTCGCCATTATGGGCTATTTTTGTCTTTTTATTATTCTTTGCCATAGTATTTTCATCAATTACAGGTTCATTTTTTGTCATTAGATCCATAGAATTGAGTAACCATGATTTACCTGATTTCTTATACTTTAAGTAGTAGTTATTGTAATTCACATCTTTATCATTTACACCAGTTGTAATATCTTCAGCTTTACCATACTTAGATTGCAATTGTTTTATATCAAATCTATTTTCTTTCGGAAAGTTATATGTAATGCCAATCACTTTCACTGTATTTGTCTTCGCGTAGCGGTCGTTAGAGAATAAAGAAAGTGTCAATTGATTGTATTTCAAAGTAACCATCTTCCCAAATTGATTCTGCTGTATCATTTTCATCTTTGGTTTACCTAAAGCTTTCTTCACTGCTGAATAAGTCATATCTAATTTAATACTACCAAAGCTGTATTGCCCTGACTTTATTGCATTAATCGTCTTACGCTCTAACATATTTGGTGTTTTAACTTGTACTTTGCTTGCTGTGTAACATGGCTTAACTTCTCCCTGTGCATCTGCGATATTGACCTGACCCACAAGACCTGCTAACAATACTGCTGATAATAATGCTTTCTTCATCACAACAACCTCCTTGTATTTATTTACAATTATAGCATTATATTTATAAATAAATACAAATTTCTTATATATCTGCCCACTTCTTCTGTAGCTTTCTATTTAAGTATGTCATCGCAAACAGATTCTTTTCTTTATCAAACCATAACCACGCATGTCCATATCGATATGTGTACGTATCAAATTCTCCTTCATCATCCCAATCGAAAGAATTTTTCTTTTTCTTATCAGGTTTTCCCCATGCTTTTCTAATATCTTTCGCTTTCAAATCATAAAATTGGTCTAAATGATTATAATCAATCGTGATTAACTTTAATTTATTCTTCTTCCATTTAGGTTTTCCAGCAAAGCTAAAACTTATCACTTCGGGGTATGCTTTCGCGTCATATATTTTACTACCAGGGTAATCAGAGCTTGGCTTATCATTCAGTCCATCACCTAATCTGTCCTTGATCTGTTTATACGACATCGTAAGCTTCGCACCATTATAATGAAATTTCCCTTTCTTTAATCGTTTAATTATCTTTTTATCTAAAATATCCGGCATCGTTATCACGAGAAACACCTCTTTATATTTATTTTTTTCTATAACTCCTCAAACACTTCTATCGTCTTATCAATCAGTTTCACATAATTTGTTGTACTAAATATCATGTTATTACAAAAGTCCATAAGTTCCGCCCTTAATAAGTCGTGGTATTCAAATGTTTCAGCTGCCATAATTTGCTGAGTTACAACACCGGTTATATTTCTCTTATGACCTTTACCTATAAGTATTTCATTCACATTATCCATATATCGTTCTATTTTGTCTGGCGCTATGCCACAACTCATAAGTATTTTAAAGATTCTATCACGAATTAAATGATCCAGATATTTCTTGCTTTCAGCATTCACATCCTGAATTACAATTGTAAGTAATGTTAAATCATTTACAAGAATCAATATCTTCTTACGATTCACTGTATAATAATTTGCGTGCCATGAATAAATTGGGTTTTCATTGCAGTATACTTTTGCATCTTCAATGTCTTTAACTTTCGGTATTGCACTAAATAACGGCATCGCCTTTACTGTTGGGTTGATTATCATAATATTTTCCTCCGTATATTAATTTAACAAAAATATTCATCCAAAAACGTCTCACTCTTCACGCCTTTAGGTGATAAATAGAGTTTCCCAAATTCATCAAGCAAGCCGTGAAATTCCTGCGCATGTTCTGGTGTAAATTCTGCTGGTAATTCAACTGCTTCCTGCAATCCTTTATAACTATCACTTCCAGCGTGACCTAATAATTTAAACAAACGACGTGTATACGTATCTGGAATAAACACGACCTTATCAAACACATAGACGAGCAATACATCTGCGGTCTCTGGTCCGATGCCTGGTAAGGCTAATAACTCACTACGTAGTCTTTCAACATACATTGCATCAATCGCTTTAAAGTCATAATCATGTTCTTTTAGCCACTGAAAGATACTATGCACTGCTCTTGATTTATTCTTATAGAACCCGCTTGGTTGAATACAAGTTTGTAACGTTTCTAGATCTAACGCCAATATTTTATCCGGATCAAACTGCGTCTTCTCTCGTAAATTATTTAAAGAACGCTCTACATTGCGCCAGTTTGTGTTCTGCACAAGAATCGCACCAACAATAATCTCATACGGATTATCAGCTGGCCACCATCCTTGTGGTCCTAGATTGTCATACAATTTATCATATAACTCCTGAATCGTTAATTTCATTACGCTCACTCCAATACACTATTACAAATCTTTACCCTCAAAATGAAATTCCAACTCAGAGAACCTTCATTCAATGTTATAATACAAGAAAGCATTGAAAGGCAGGAAATTATGAATAACAAACTATTCTTCTATGTATATTTATTTTTAGTAGCATTTTTATCGATTAACGTCTTTAAACATATATCTCAAGGTGCACCGCCTGCTGATTATTTAATCTATGCGATTATTGCACTAACATTTTTAGGCTTAATCAATAACGATTTAATCGAATTATTTTACGGGAAATCATCTCTAATTATTTCAACTATCTTTGATATTATCATCTATATTGGCATATTCATCTTAAGTATCTTTGCGATGAAATATGCAGAAAACACGCTTGATACGATCCTTTACTTTTTATTTATCATCATCAGTGTACTGATGATCGTTGTAACAATCGTTAAGTATAGAAGAAATAGTATCGCGAAACCATAAGAAGCTTATCTACACGATAAGCTTCTTTTATGTTTAAAAATTGTGTGAAACGGAAATATACACAAAGGAGAAGACGATAATGTTAATTGTAATCTTAATTACACTTGCAGCATTAATAATCTTAGCAGCCTTTTCAACGTATATGACACATCGAAATTACGGAAACGATAACCCAGACCAAGATAAAAATGTACCTGATGAGCTATTTAAAGTATGGCATCCAGGTAATCTATAAATAAAAAGAAAAAAGGAACCGAAAAACGGTTCCTTTTCTCTTTTATAATAAGTTTATTTAAACTACTCTTACAAATTAATCAAGGCTTATCCGATTAAAATCCTATCCATTCATAATATTCTATAGGATATGAAGCAGCTCCTCTGAATAAAGGTTTATTTTTTACAAAATTATAGTTTTTCCATTTAGATATATTATTTTTTATTGATTTTCCATGATGAATAACTAATTGTAATTTTGTTACATTATTATAATAATCAAAATAGAAAGTAGCATTAGGATATATCATCACATACTCTGATGGAACTAAAAAAAGAAACCAACATGATGTTGATTTCTTTAATAATTGTTATCTCACATACTGAATATCTAATACATTCCACTTACCATTAATCTTTTCAGCGTTTAATGCTAAGTGACCATATTCATTCATTACTGTAGGAATTCTTTTACCCTTCACACCGTTCTCTTCTTCAACATAGCTACCTTTTTCAGAACGATCTGGTTTACCGACTACTTTTTCAATATCAGTTAATGATTGTTTCGCAAAATCATAATCGACCATAAAGTTAGAAATTTTGTATGTCTTACCACAATCGTTAGAACGGTAATCTACACTTAAGAAATCATCCTTACCGTATGTTTGTGTCATTAAATAATCTTTACCAATACGTGTCGTTGAAGTTTCATTCGCTCCTCCAACAGCTTTCTTTGCCGCTTCTGGTGTCATCCATAACTTCAAGCCATAGAAATTATACTTTCCATCTCTGATTGCAAGTAATTCTTTCGCTGTAAATTTATGTGGCTTTTGATTTTTAATGCGTGATGTATTGTTCTCTTTATATTTTGAGTTAATCCTAGACAAATCCGTCATTGCCATTTCAATGATTTCAGATCTTTTATTAATGATTTTATAAGAAATTGAGAAATCGTTATAAACTTCTAATAAACTATATTTCTCTTTCATTGTATCTGTCGGTTTACCTAACATCGCCTTAATGTCATCGCGTGTTGTACGTTGATCACCCTGGTTTATAAATTCAAGACTATAAACTTTTGCCTGATTATATCCACCCTTACCAGTTTGATTAATCGCACTAATCATAACACTTCCAAATTGCGCAGTAACTTCTTTACCCGCTTCAGATGAACTATAACTTATCGTTTCCGGTGCACCTAACTTCTTAAGTACTTCTGCATAAGTTGTACCGATGCCAACACCTTTATACTTATATGTTAAATGCTTTAATGCATCGATCGTCTTTTGATTTTTAATGTTTGGAAACTTATGGTCAACAGACTTTTCAATTTTACATGTCGGCTGTGACTTTGCTTCAGCAGCATGTCCTCCACCGATTAATGTTGATAATACTAATGCTGATGCTATAATTTTTTTCATGTTAATTCCTCCAGTATTTTTCTTTCATTGTATCATGTAATATATATCTTGTATGTAAATTTATTGAAGTATTTAACAAGTTATTACTTTAGTGTATTAACTTTATATGTAGAATAATTCAATTGATTTGGGGTAATATTAAACTAAAGGAGTGATAACATGTTAATGATGACAATGTCGTTGGCGATAATCTTATTTCTAATGGTTATCTTCGGTATCATCGCGTGGGTAGTAATTATGCTGATTAACTCATCGAAAAATGCAGCGAAACAAAATACTTCAGCAATTGACAACAAACTTGATGCAGTTGAACGAGAGCATCATCGTAAAAATTCATAAGTCTGAAAACTAAAAAACCGTGAGCAAATCGCTCACGGTCTTCTATTTTGTATACGAAACAACAGCTACATAATAATCTTTACCAACTTTTTCATACGTCAGACTCAAATTGTCATAGTCAACTGTCTTCTCTTTTACAAGTTTTCCTTGTTCGTTTTCATATGTATCAACACCATATGTGTCATCAGGTTTACCAAACAATGCTTTTATACGCTTTTCTGAGAGCTTCTTTTGTTCATAAGCAAATGAAATATTATATAATTTATATTTGCCATCACACTTTTCTGAATCATAAGAAAGCATCATCCAATCATTCACGCCGTATGTTTGATCCAATGTCATCCCTTCTTCATCAATAAAGAATGATTCTGTATTAGATGCACCAACTTTTTTGTAAACATCCGTTGATAACATTCCTGGTTTAATCCCTTTATAACTATACTTACCATTTTTCATTGCCTTTAATTCTGTAATAGTCGGTAATTTTTCTGCTACATTTTTCAATTGATTCTTTTTAAAGTTACCTTTATAGAATATGCGTGAATGATTATCGTATTTCGGATGATACATCGCAACACTTTCAGCTAAATAACCTTTTGAAATCTCTGTATATTTCGCATGTAAATAGTTGAAGCTTTCTTCTAATGCATAGTCCTCATCGTGGAACTTACCTGTTGGTTCACCTAAAGTTGCAATGATATCACGACGTAACATACGTGCTTTATCGTTTAAATACATTTCGATAGAGATTAGTTTTAAACTATCACGTGTAATATAACGTTTCGGTGAATAGAATCCAAATTCATAGTCACCATATCCTACATACATCATCGTTCCTTCTTTATCTTTCTCAATTTCCAGCGTTTCAGGTTGCCCTAGTTTTGATTTCACATATTTGTATGACTGATTTAATTTGACACCGCGTGCCTGATACGTACCGTTTTGTAATGCTTTTAAATTCTGCGCACTATCTACAGGTTTCGAATCATAATATTTGCCTGGTATTTCACATTGATTCACTGCTGCTTTTGCACCAGTTGTCGGTAATAATGCTGAAATGATAAGTGTTGCTGCTAATAATTTCTTCATTGTTTTCTCCTCAAGTAAATTAGTTTGTTAATATAAATTTTACTATATTGAAGAAATAATAAAAGTATTATTTTATTTAGTTTGTATTTAAAAAAAATATAATTATGGTGTATTCTTTAACAAGATTTTTATCCTTCAAATACAATCGTATTCATCTGTGCAGGTGCGACAATGACCGGCCAGTAGAAAGGTCCACCGCGCCATCCTTCATTCTCATTTCCGTTTTGTCTGAGCAGCATTACAGTTGGATGTGTCGTACCAAGCTGATAACTTTGTTTAAGTTCATCCTGTCCGTTATCTGGTCGATCTGCAAACCTTACGCCATCTTGACGGTAGCGTGATATATTACGGTTTTCACGTGTAACAATCCAGACATATCCTGTATTGTTTCCTGGTAGTCTTGATAAATAATTGAGTATAGCGCTATAAGTTTCAACGTTCCACTCATACCCTTCTTCCATGATGAGACATTCTGTTATTTCTTTAAGTATCGGAATTACTTTCTGAACAGGTACGAGTATATGACGTGCGTCTTTGTTATTTTGATCGATGGCAAACTTACGTAAATCTTGTATCATCGTATCCAGCTTCTTTGTACGACGTATCATCTCGCTACGACTTTTCGTCTGAAATCCAACCGGTAAGAAACGTTTCTTTCCTTTAATCGTAATCACTTTCGACAACAGAATTTTATTAGGGTTACATGGTACAATGTCTTTCTTTGTATCATGCATCATAAAGATAACTTCTCCCGCATTACGTCCAGTTTCAAATGCCTTCCTTAAATCTTCATCAAACGCATGCATACGTTCCATCACGTCATAGATTCTGTGTGTTGTATAAAATCTCGTCACAGACAAATCTTCTTTTGGTCGTGCCCCGTACATACGCGAATGCTGGAGAACAGTATCTTGCTGAAACTTCTTCGGATCTCGTCCGTAATAGAAACCAATTAAATTGCTGATTGTGATGCCGCGATCAAGAATTTGACCACCGATAAAGAAGTTAAGTGGTGCTCGAAGTTTCAGTTCTCCTCGTTTATCCAGCAGTTGATTCACATCTTGTTCTGAATTAACGATGGTAATCAACAGTTCTTCATCAAGAAATGCTGATTTTACCGCTTCATAAACGTCTTTTGCCTCTGGAAAATAATTTGATTCTGAAGATAATTTAAACCCTTCATATGCTTCCATAATAAGTGATTTAAATGCAGCTTCGTTTTCTTCAATCAGTTGTGTGAGCTTCTGTTCTATCTTCAACACAACTTGGTATTGCCACATATGTGCGCGTTTTGTCGTAATGGTATGCATAATAAAAGCATACTTTTTAGGTCGTTCCTGTTGAGCTATTTGTTGAAGGTTACGAATCTTACCACCGACTACAAAGTTAATCAGTGCATTGCGCAAACCGGTTAATTGTTTAGTAGTGAGTACATAAGCATCTTTTACACGTCGGTTATCTTCTTTACGTAACAGCTCCAGTTCAGTTTCACTTACCGGTTGATAGACGTGACTTGCAGAACCTTCATATTTAGAATGTTCGAAATAGAACTTTCCTCCTACATACGACTGATATGTCGGCACAAGCACTGTAAAAGCTGGTCGTTTCGGTTAATAACCACGTGCAGATAACACTTCACTGTCCGGCTGTAAATATAGTGAATACGGTGTCGCAGTTACTTGTAAGTAGGCTGCTGTAGGAGTTTCTCTTTTGATTTGATCGAGTTGGGATGCAATGACCTTGAGTTCCGTTAAGTTCTTATCCTTATCTTTATCATAAACAACTGACGCATAATCTGCTTCATCATCGATAATCATCATCTGACGCTTTCTAAGTACCGGATACATTTCAAATAAAGCTTTCGTTAATCGTTCCACATTCTTCTTTTCTTTCTTAACGACAATGACGATTTTCTTATTTAGTTCAAACTTACGTAAATCATCAGGTAGACTCATGATGTCATAGGCTGACATATAGTCCAGATCAATCAATTCCTCATATTCTTTATGCAGCCGTTCATACGTTTGTCGCGCAAGTGCGTTAGCGTTCTTAGTTAAGATAATCACTACTTCAAAGCCATTATCAAAGCCAAGTGCCATCGAACCCATAAAGCTACGTGTCTTCCCAGACTGTATACGCCCAAGAAGCATACCCGGCTTATTTTCTGATGTAGATATTTCTATTAAGTTATTTACAGTATCATGCATTGCTTTTAATTCATCTACTGAATAATTGTTTTTATGTTGAAGTGTTTTAATAAACACACCCTGATTTAAATCCATAATCTTCTCCTAAACTTAACAATAAAAAGAAACCAGCAGTCAGCTGATTTCTCTATTTTTATGGTGAAAGCGGCTGTAAATTATAAATACAGCCGCTTCCGCAACATTTCCCATTCATCCAAACTCCCCTACGGCTGCACTGGTAATCCCGTATTCGGATCTACTGTTGGTGCGGCTGTTGGCGTTTCTGTCGTAGATTGTGCTCCTGTACGTTCTACTTGTAATGCACTTTCAAATGCAGCGGCTGGTGATGAAGTATTTGTGCCTTGCGGAATCACACCATTGGCTACACCACTTTGATATGCTGCCATTTTCTCATCATATGTATAATCGTTACTATATATAATTTGGCTTAATGTATTTCTATTCGTTATATTATTAACATTCTCTTTGACAACTTCTTCTGTCGTCACTGCTTCTGTAGTATTCACTTCTTCAGTCGTAGCTGCAGTTTCAGTTGTTTCTGTTTCAGTCGTATTTGAATCATTTTTATTTGATTTATGTTTTTCACGACTCGCTTTAATTTTCTTTCTAGCGATATCTGCAGCACTTTCTTTTTGCTCAGTCTTCACTTTTTCTTTCGGTGCAGTATCTTCTTTACCACATGCTACAAGTATAATTGCTGCCGATAATAAAATACTCATCTTTTTTACGTTCATGTGTTCATCTCCGTTCTAAATTTCACCCAAATTCTATGATACTACAAATTCACAATATACGGTAAATTTTCTATGCTATACTAGTGGTAAAATTATATGGAGGCGACATTATGAATTTCAATCAAAGTATATCGCTATCTAAAAAATCTCCGAGCAATATTCCATGGTACGCGACGCTACTTATTGCATTTGCAATCTTCTTTATCGTTCAAATCATTGCTGGATTAATATTAGTGCCCATTATTCTCGCATTCAATCCAACGGCAACACTTACTGAATTACAAGAAGAACCGCTCAGTACGCTCATCAGTTTGTTAATCTTTCCTTTCTTGCTCGTTGCATGTCTGATCATCAATAAATTTGCATATCGTCATCCTGTCCAGGCATTGGGTTTCTTTAAAGAAAAAGTATTTTCTAAATATGGATTCGGATTGCTTCTAGGGATGGCAATCATCATTATCGTCTACCTCATCAATCTATTATTCGGTGCAATGCAGAGCACGGTTAACGCTAGTATTCCTTGGTTTACTTTAACATGGGTGATTGGACTATTTATGATACAAGGTTTAACTGAAGAAGTGATTGCCAGAGGTTTCTTGATGAACAAAATCAGCTATCAAATCGGTGTGCCTGCTGGTATCATCATCAATTCAGCATTCTTCTCATTTCTGCATTTCTTAAATCCGAATACGAGTATCCTTAGCTTTGTTAACTTATTCCTGGCAGGTATCGTATTCTCACTATTATTCTACTGGTCTGATAATATTTGGCTGACAGGCGCTGCACATAGCTTCTGGAACATAACACTTGGTGTATTTTTAGGCAATGAAGTAAGTGGGCAGGCTTTACCAGCAACCATCTTAAATACTGAATCGAATATGGATAAAGCTATTATAAATGGTGGGAATTTCGGGTTAGAAGGTGGGCTTGTTGTCACTAGCATCTCAATTCTCGTGATCGCTTTATTACTAAAATTAAGTCTTAAAAAATACGGTACACAAAAAAGAGCCTAGCCGGCTCTTTTTGTTTTAAACAGTTATTTCAATAATCTTCCTATATTCCTACATGCATTCCTAATTAATCTTTCAGCATTATCTATTGCATCATCAAGCGACATCGGTCCATCAGTAATTGAATGGATACTTAAGAAATTGTCATAAAGTGTTTCGTAATTTGTACCTAAACCACCTGACACAAGTATTGTTCTTACGCCCGCTTCATTCCCTCTATTTGCAACACATACCGGTAGCTTTCCGTACTGTGTCTGAAAGTCACTTTTCCCTTCACCAGTAAAGATATAATCGAATGTCTTTAAATCAAGATCCTTCAATACAATATCAGCAATATATTCAGCCCCACTATGCATCACAGCACCAGCACATAATAATCCATATCCTATACCACCAGCAGCACCGGCACCTTCAATATGATGACATTGTACATTTAAATGTTGTTCTAATTTAACAGCAAAGGAGGCTATACTTTCATCAAAAGCTTTCATCTCTTCTTCTTCTATTCCCTTTTGTTTACCATAAGTATATGTTGCACCATGCTCACCGGTTAAAGGGTTAGTTACATCACAAATTAAATGAAGTTCAATTTCTTTTAGCGCAGGTATCAGTTGGCCTTTTATCGCTCTAATCTCAGATAAGTTTCCACCATTAATTACGAGCTTTTCACTCTTTTCATCAAGAAATTCTAAACCAAGTGCCTCTAATAAACCTGCACCGCCATCATTCGTTAAACTACCACCTAAACCGATAAATATTTTCTTATATCCACGTTCAATTAACTGACGAATCACATCGCCAACACCAAAGCTTGAAGCAAGATAAGGATTACGCGCTCGTGTTACTTCCATTCCGATAATATTAGCCACTTCAATCACTGCAGTTGTGTCATTCAGCTTGCCATAATAAGTCGTCAACGGTCGTCTGTACATATCTACAGTATGTATCTCTTCTTTCTCACCTTGCATTCCATAGATTAATGCATCAACCGTACCTTCTCCGCCATCTGCCATCGGACGAAGCATCACTTCAGCACCTTGTATTGAAGATTGTAGTCCTTCAGCCATGCATTCTGCCACACGCATCGCACTTAAACATTCTTTGTAAGAATCAGGGGCTATTAATATTCTCATCTCAATCACTCCTGTTTATTTATATACTATTACTCATAGATTAATATATAAATGAAAAAGGTAAAAAAAGAAACCCCCGAAGAGGTTTCAAAATAAATCTTATTTTACCGCATAATAATATTTCCAGTTTTCATAAGTCATATTGTCATAAACAGCACTTAACATATTATCTTTATGCTCGACAAAATTAAAATATTTCCATTTTGATAAATTATTTTTAATGTTATTCCCATGGAATACAACATACTCTAAATGGGTTCTATTACTATAATCATAATCAAAATAGAATGTATAATTCTTATAGATCATTACATAATCATCTTTATATCTTCTGTAACTATCTTCATATGAAGTTCTTGCATAAAGTGGTTTGCCATATAATTTGCGGATGGCAGTTGCAGTCATTTTATCATTATTATAATCGTATGCAACATTGTCAACTAAACGTGTGATTAAAGGGTCACCGAAATGATCTGTGAAATCAAAAAGCGCCTCATTATTACTACTCACATCATTCAAATCCATATCCGAAGAATATTCACTTACACTATATTGAATATTCGGGATATATTTTGAACGTTTTGTATTCAACTTCATACCATCTAATGATGTAATCTTTCCAGCTTTCATTTTATAAGCCGTTGTTTTACTTAAATAGTTGATTTTTGTTTCAGTGATTTTCTTTGCAGCTTCAGCTTTTTCAAAACCTGCTCCAGTAACTAGTAGAGAGGCTGCAACAGTTGATACTATTAACTTTTTCATGTAAATTCTCCTTCGATATAAAATTTTATATTTACACTATTATTATAAATCAACGATATATAAAAAAGAATGAAATTTTCAAATTTTATACAAGGTTATATTATAATTAAATTATTTTAGTTATTTTTTATTAATTTAAATTAATATAAATTTTTTGTCTTTCTCTTCTCGATAATACGATACTTAAAATTAACTTCAGAAAAATAAGTTACTTATTACAAGTGTATTTTCATTTTACATCAAATTATATATAATATTGTAATACATAATATTTTAAAGGGGAGTTATTCATAAAGAAAATTTGGAGTTTAGTCATTGTATTATCATTAGTATTTGCAATCTTTTCACCAATCGCTGATGCAAAACGCCCTCCTGTACCAACGCCTTTCCCAAACATTTCAAGTAAATCTGTCGCACAAAAAGTTAAATCTGGTACTTACAATTATTACGGTGTTAAACTAGGTAATTCATTTGCTACTGTGAAGAAACAATGGGGTACACCTACTACTAAGAAAGTTTATCGTTCGTCAATCACTATCCCGGAATACAACTATGGACCTTTAGGCAATTTAAAGATCAAAGGTCAGGCAAATGGTAGTGTTGCTGAAAGTAAAGCTAAAGTGGATCAAATTTTAATTGCAACAAAATCCCATACAAAACATGAATATAAGAAAGTAATGAAAACTTTGGTCCTTCAAAAGATATTCGTACGAGTGGTAACATTAAAATGGTTTCATGGACGAAAGGTCATTCACACACAATTATTTACTTAAAAAAAGTTGGTTCTAAGTGGTACGCTTATTCATTCTCTAACGGATTAGTTGGCGTGAGATAATTGTTATTATTCAAAGACGCTTCGGCGTCTTTTTTTATTTCCAGTGTATTACGGGATTCATCTTCCAGATTATGTTATCATTATAATTATCTATTCTTTATAATATTTTAAAAGGAGTACATGATGAAGTTCGGTAATATTTTAATTGGGTTTTTTGCATTATTATTTTTTATGGCACAAATTTTTAATTTATATGATGGGATTACACATAATGATCCGAATAGAGTCGTCAATGCGCTCTATTTAATATCCATTGGGTTATTTATGCTATTTAATTTATACAATGCAATGCTTACGCAGTCTGGTAAAGTTGTGACGACTGCCATGGTTAAACAACAGCTTATAGCAGCAATTCTGCTATTTATATTCGGGTTAATTGTGTTAATCGGTATATTTGTTTATGATTTAGGCATATTAACGAAAATCGTTGAATTCATGCTTATTTTATCTGTATTTTTCGAAATACGTACACGTATTAATCAGTTAAATGGAAAAAACAAGCAGTAGCTCATATGCTATCGCTTGTTTTTTATTCCGGCACGATATCCTGAATCAACATTTGCCAGTCTTTTTTGCGTGTCTCTTTTAACAGACCTTTCATGTTGAGAATATCTTTCTTACGATACGTATCATAACGCAATACTTCGTTTGGGTGTAATGAAGGTTGCTTATAATTTGTAAACACGAATAACTTGTCGTATTGAGCAAGTTCCGGGATATGAGCAAACCACCTTGTTCTATCCGTACTTCTCGCGATTAAGCTCATTCCTTTAGCCATCGCTTCTCTTACCGTTTCTACAGCTGCAACCTGACTAGGCAATAGTTCGTTATAGAATGTTACATCATCTCTTGAGTATGATGGATATGGATAATATTGCAATGTGAACAATTGATTAGGATGGAAGTAACCAATTTCTTGTTCTATGTATTGGTACATATAATGATAATGCCAGTTTAATGAATTCGCTTTATTTAACTTACCATCTGTAAATTCATAGGGTGAATAATTAGGTAAGTCGAGATGCAGATTATCAAACTTAACACGTTTTTCATATTCTGATGGGTGATATTTCGGATCAAACGAAGGATTGACAAGCATAATCAATAACTTTGCCTGTTCTAAATTACCTGTATATGGCTCTGGTGCCCATATATGAATATGTTCTTCGTCTTTCACCATTTTATTTTTATGGTCTAATTTATACATCCCATTTACCTGTAGTAGATGTCTTTCAAATTTCAAACGTTCCTGCAGCTTTCTACTATTTAATTGTGTGATTTCATCGAAAAAATGGGGATAATGTTCTTTGAAAAATTCAAGGTCAAATGGATGAAAAGCTGCATAATTCGATACATGTTCTGGTGTATTTTCCGGAAACGTTGTATAGTGTTTCCAGAAGCGTTGCACGCTACTCACTTAACTTATAACCTCGTCTATGATAACGCCTTAATGAAATTTTTGGTGTTTCTCTGGAGTCTTCAATTTTTCTTATCGCAGTACCATTTTTATCTTGAATATAATGGACATAACAGTTAATCATGCCGCTTTGATTTTTACTTTTTTGTTGTAGCCATTCCTGAATTTCCTGCTGACTTAATAATAAATATTCGATACCTGATGGATTATCTGTAATGTATTCTGAACGTTCATCAACTTTAACCATTAAGGCGTAATAATCATGGTCACTGAAGATCTGCTCATCACCTTTATGCCATGCAGCAACGCGTTTCTTAATGATCAACTCTTCATCTCTGAGAAACTCATAATCTCTTGAAGTACTCACATAGATCGTAAAGTAGCGTTCCCCTATTTGACATGTTAACACATTATATTTTAAACTGATAAATTCGATATCAGGATTTTCAGTTCGTAATTCCTGCTTTAAAAACTCTACCATATCCAAACGTTTAAAGCTTCTTGGTTTAGTAAGTTCTGCTTTCTTATGACGACGATCATCCACTCGACCAGACATTAGCGGAATTTGAGAGGTCATTATCTTTTGATATACATCTAGAATAGATTGTTTATCTTGTCCTGTAATATATTCGACAGAATCCAGTGCATAATTGGTGTAGATTAGCGTCCTTAAAATGAGTTGGTCTGCGTCATTTAGTTTTAATTCCGGATATTTTTTATTCATATCATCTAATACTAAATACATATCAATCGTATTTAATAAAATAACCTCCTTTTGTATATCTATATAATTTAATTATATCAAATTATACACAATATTTTATTGAAGCATTGACATTAAATTCTAATTTTGAAAATAATAAAACTAACATCAAAATAACTAAATAAAAATAAAACTAACGTAGAATAATATTTTTTTGAAATTAGTTATGACTAACAACATTTTTAAGTGATAGCACAAACTAATCAACTTTAATAATGTAAATAACCACCAATAATTGCATATTATTGGTGGTTACGAATGTTTACAATATTTAATTTTTAAAATGCAAATTTTCTTAGTATTTCTTTAATGTCTTCGGGATGTAATTGTGCAACATAAGCAATACTTCCATTCACATCAAATGATAATAATGTATTACCCTGAATGTAATTAATCGTACCTGCCTGTGGATAATAAAGATCGCCTTCTCCCCAATATTTATTCATATCACTCACTGTAAAGTATTGCGGAATACCTGCAAAACTAATTGAACGCAGACGATACTGCTCCGGTTTATCACCACGTTTACCTGTAAAGTAAAGAATCGTATTATCACCACGTTCTGTCATATAGTGATATTCAAAATCATAACGTTGATAAAGTGACGTCACCTTAAAAGAAGGTTTCACCCATTTTTGCTTCACATAGCCGTACGTGTTACCGATTTTAATACCGTTTAATTTATAATTCCCTTTTTTCATCGCCTGAACAACCGTCTTATTCTTTAAGTTAGGAACAGAGGGTTTCTTTAATGCCGCATTCGCATCGATTGTTAATGTGAAAAGGAGTAGCATTGCCAGACAACATGTTAATAGTTTTTTCATATTCATCATCCTCTCATCAGTTCCATTATATAACAAATCAATATAAATAAGTGAATAATAATAAAGAATTTTAAAGAATTAAATTTTAATAAAATACTTTCGTTAATTATGATTAATTTGAACAAATTAACGTTATTATCTATTATTACAAACTTATAATTAATCAGTAATTATTCATTTTTTGGTATATTGTTCAAAAACATGTAATCCATTAAACTATGATTATTAAGCTAAAGGAGGATACATATGAAGTGTACAGCATGTGGGTTTCCAATTGAACCGGGAGATCGCTTTTGTGGTGAATGTGGACATCCAGTAGAACAACCAAACGAAAAAGTCGTTTATACCCCACCAGTTCAAGAGGTGAAAAATGATGAAGTAATACCTCAATCAGAACCAGTGATTAATAACCGTGAGCCTATTATCAATCAGCAAGATGTAATAACAGAAGAACCTCAACTGACAAAGGTTGATGAACCGAAAGAAAAATCATTTACTGAAACTGAAAAAGTTGAAAACAGCGGAGCGACACATATGAAGTCTGAACCTGTGAGAAAAGAGTATCCAAAGATTGAAATAGATACTGAAAAACTAGCGAATCAATCACAACAAGTAGCAAAGGAAAGCTATGGCTTTGTCAGCAGTGCATTGAAGGAACATGATTCAATATTAGATAGTGATAAGAAGTTCTCCTATGGTTTAATCCTGGGATTAATCGGTGCAGGGATTTTCTTAATCTTCTTAGGAACGCTAATTAATTTACCGGATGCTACTGAAATGATAGGACAAAGTAAGTCATCTATCGCATTTAAATTTGCTTTTGGTGTTTTATTGTTACTTGCCATTTCTATTGGTATTACTTATGGTGCAATTGTTATGACTGTAACTTCAAAAGTAGATTTTCATAAATTCCTATCGGATTACGTCCTACTCAATACTGTATCCATCGCGCTAATCGTTGCAGGATTTATTATAACCTGGATTGATCTACGCATAGCACCGATGTTTTTATTTATTTTAGGCATTACATCAATATTTATCTCATCTGTTTATCTAATTGCGCGTTATGCTGTTCATAGACCTTCTCGAATGGCAAGTTTTTATGGTGTATTAGTGTATATTATCGTGCTAATTATTGCCTACTACATCGTATTTGATAGCATGTTAAAAGATGCACTAGGTGCAATTGATGGCATGCTAGGAAGTTTAATGAACATCTTATAAAAATATTAATAGGAGGTACTTATGATCTGTCCAAATTGTAAAATTCACGTAAATGCAGGAGACGTCTATTGCGGACAATGTGGCACTCGTATTGACGGAACTTCAAATACTCGAGTAACTTTAGCAGCGATACAGGAAAGTAAATTAGCTGGTGAAGGTCGTGGTTTCTTTAAAAATGTGTTTTTATCACATGATGAGGAAATTCTCAGTAAACATAAATACAGTTACTTATTAACAATTTCACTTATTAGTATTACACTCATCATTATTTCACTGCTCATATTAAAAATAACGAGTGAATTTCCTGACGGTTACATACCAGTCTGGTCATTAATCAAGAAAATTGTCATCCTTACATTCATGATAATCGGTGGTACAACTGGTTTAATATATGCATTGATGAATTTATTCTCGAAAGCAAAAATTAGCTTTCAAAAAGTATTGTCTGACTATATTTTGTTGAATACATTTTCTATGATCAGTATCGTATTAGCGATTTTATTCGCTGTTATGGAAGCTTATAAAATTTCTGGATTCTTTATTTTCTTATTTTACTTAGTATTTTTAGTTTCACCACTTTATATTTTAACTAAGTACTTAACACAACATAAAACGAGTATAGCAAGTTACTATATCATATTAGCTTTTATTGTTTGTCAAACTTTGCTAACAATGATGATTATCGAATCGATTACAGTATTCCTTCAACAATTCGCTGTAGATTCATTTTTTAACATTTTATCTAGTTTTTAAATGTAATAACATGATATCCAGTATAGAAAAAATATACCCCCTCCCATGCATGAATACATAGGAGGGGTATATTTTTGTTAAAACGCCTAATTCAAAATAAGATAAATATCCTTAATAATTAAATACACTCATTTTAATGATTTTTAATACAAAAAAGTGCCCAAACAATAATGTTTAGACACTATACATATTCATATTATTCTACTGTAACTGATTTTGCTAAGTTACGTGGTTTATCCACGTCTGCACCTCTGTGTAAAGCTGCATAGTAAGAAATTAATTGTAATGTAATAACTGATACTAATGGTGTTAACATATCATGAACCGCTGGAATGACATATGCATCTCCATCTTGTTCTAATCCTGACATAGAAATGATACATGGGTTTGCTCCACGAGCTACTACTTCTTTCACATTACCACGAATAGAAAGGTTTACTTTATCTTGAGTAGCTAATGCAATTACTGGCGTACCTTCTTCGATTAATGCGATCGTTCCGTGTTTTAACTCTCCGCCGGCAAATCCTTCAGCCTGGATGTAAGAAATTTCTTTTAATTTTAAAGCGCCTTCAAGACCTACATAGAAATCCATTGTACGGCCGATAAAGAATGCGTTACGTGTTGTAGATAAGAATTGACGTGCTAAATCTTCCATTTTATTTGCATCATCAACAATCGATACGATTGCAGAAGTAACTTTAGCAAGTTCAGGCAATAAGTCAACACCTGTGTCAATTCCAGAATCCTTAGCTACAACTTGAGCTAAAATAGCAAGTACCGCAATCTGAGCTGTGTAAGCTTTTGTTGATGCTACAGCAATTTCTGGTCCAGCATGTAAGATTAATGTATGGTCAGCTTCACGTGATAAAGTTGATCCAGGCACGTTAGTTACTGTTAACGCCGGGTAACCTAATTTTTTTACTTCAACTAATACTGCACGACTATCTGCTGTTTCACCTGATTGTGAAATGAAGATAAATAATGGTTTCTTAGAAAGTAATGGCATATTGTAAACGAACTCAGAGGCAACATGCACTTCTGTAGGAACACCTGACCATTTTTCTAAATATTCTTTACCAACTAAACCTGCATGGTAAGAAGTACCACAAGCTACAATATAGATACGATCTGCTTTACGTACTGCTTTTACAATGTCTTTATCGATGACTAAGTTACCTTTATCATCTTGATATTTTTGAATAATTTTACGCATTACAGCCGGTTGTTCATGAATTTCTTTTAACATATAATGAGCGAATGTGCCTTTTTCGATATCACTTGCATCAATTTCAGCTTTGTAAGGTTTACGTTTAATTTCTTTACCGTCTAAATCTTTAATTGTTACTTTTTCTTTTTCAACAAGAACGATTTCGCCGTCAGTTAATTCAACGTAAGTGTCTGTTACTTGTAACATTGCCATCGCATCAGATGCGATAACGTTAAATCCATCACCTAAACCTACTAATAATGGAGATTTGTTTTTTGCAACATAAATAACATCTGGGTTTTCGCTATCTAATAATCCTAATGCATATGATCCGTGTAATAATTTGATTACTTCAGTGAAAGCTTTCTCAGTATCTAAACCTTGTTTTGAGAAGTGTTCTACTAATTGAACGATAATTTCAGTATCTGTATCAGATTTAAAAGTTACTCCTGATAAGAATTCTTCTTTTAATTGTTCATAATTTTCAATAACACCGTTATGTACTAAAGTGAAACGACCACTTTCAGATTGATGTGGATGAGAGTTTTCACGATTTGGTACACCGTGAGTTGCCCAACGTGTATGACCAATCCCAGTCGTTGATTCAAACGTTGAATCTACTGCTTTACGTAATTCAGCAATACGACCTTTTTCTTTATACACACGTACATCTTCACCATTACGTACGGCAATACCTGCTGAATCGTAACCACGGTATTCTAATTTTTCTAAACCTTTTAATAAAATTTCTTTTGCATCTTGTGTTCCAATATAACCTACGATACCACACATAATAAGTTCCTCCTGAGCGCATTGGCGCATTTAAAATAAGTTAATTTAAATAGATTGTTTATTTGTGCTATGTTGATGTCTTTTGTTCACTCAGTTGCCCAAGTGGTTTGTTACATCAACTATCGAATAGCTACTATCCGTGATGGCATCCGCCGAATTTTCGATAACCATCTTCCTCGTCAACAGTTTCCTGTTCTGGCGCTGTATATTCAGTTTTTAACAACCCTCGCTTTCAGTTAAACTTCTGTAATTGTACTATATTTCATATAAATTAGACAAGTATTAGAAGCTTATATCTTTCGGAAATAGAACTATTAATACAACTTGTCTTATATATCAAAACAATACAAGCTTCAGATTTTATATTATTATACTATAAATATGAGTTAAATTATTTTTTTATTGTCATTATTTGCAAGATTCTTTCGAAATTATTGTAGTTAACAACCATAAAAAAAGACCAAATCAGAAGATTTGGCCCTTATATAATTTTATTCTATCCCCATATGTTCACGTACAACATCAGAGATACTGTTTACAAAACGTTCAGCATCTTCATCAGTTTTTGCTTCAACCATTACACGTACTAATGGTTCAGTGCCAGATGGACGTACTAATACGCGTCCTTCACCGTTCATTTCTGCTTCAACTTTTGCAATTGATTCAGCGACTGCTGAGTTCTCTTCAACAGCATGTTTATCTGAAACGCGGATATTTACTAAACGTTGTGGATATTTCTTCATTTGTCCTGCTAACTCACTTAATGTCTTACCAGATTTCTTAATGATGCTCGCTAAATGAACACCTGTTAATAATCCGTCACCAGTTGTATTGTAATCCATCATTACGATATGTCCAGACTGTTCTCCACCTAGGTTGTACTTACCGTTTCTCATTTCTTCAACAACGTAACGGTCGCCTACTTTCGTTTTATTTGATTTAATATCAAATGCATCTAATGCTTTATAGAATCCTAAGTTACTCATTACAGTTGATACAACCATGTTGTCCTTTAAAGTACCTTCATTATGCATACTTTGCGCTAAAATAAACATAATTTGGTCGCCATCAACGATTTGACCTTTTTCATCTACTGCAATAATACGGTCTCCATCACCATCAAAAGCTAAACCAAAGTCACTACCAGAGTCCACTACTAATTCAGCCAATCCTTCTGGATGCGTTGAACCTACACCATCATTGATGTTATTACCATCTGGATTACAGCCGATTGTTACTGTATCAGCTTCTAAATCACCGAATAAATAAGGCGCTAATGAATATGTTGAACCATGTGCACCATCTAATGCGATCTTTAATCCATCTAAATCACCGTCAATCGTTGATTTAATAAAGCTTAAATACTTTTGTCCACCTTCAAAGTAATCTGAAGTATGACCTAAATCAACGCCTGTTGGACGTGGTAAAGTATCTTCTTTCGCATCTAATAAAGCTTCGATTTCCGCTTCTTGTGCATCACTTAATTTATAACCATCTGATCCGAAGAATTTAATACCATTATCTTGTACTGGATTATGACTTGCAGAAATCATAACGCCTGCTTGTGCATTTAATTCTCTCGTTAAATAAGCAACACCTGGTGTAGAAATAACACCTAAACGCATTACTTCGGCACCTGTAGATAATAATCCTGCTACAAGTGCTGACTCTAACATAATACCAGAAACACGTGTGTCACGACCTACAACTACTGTTGGTTTAGCCGTTCCGCCGTGTGCTAATACATAACCACCGTATCGCCCTAATTCAAAAGCTAATTCTGGTGTTAACTCACTATTAGCTACACCTCTTACACCGTCTGTCCCAAAATATTTACCCATTTTTTAAACTCCTTTTATTCATATCGTTATTTTTTAGATACATCTATCATAATTTCTACTTGCTTTGGATTGGCACTTGATACGTCTTTCGGTAAAGGAATATTTTCCTTAACGACTGTATCTTTTGTTACTTTCGATAAATCCACTTCAATCGCTAAACTACCGATACCATCTAGCACCGAACGCTTTCCAAATAGTTCTACTTCAGATTCAGATAGTTCCAGACTGTTTAGTTTTAGGTTTGAAGGTAATTGTCCTGATTTCTTTGCACTAATCGCTACCGTCTTTGAAGTCGGTGCAATCTTGATGTTAACTTTTACTTTAGCAGGTTTTACGGATACATCAAGTTTATTAAGATTAGAATCAAATACATTAACTTCTGCTTCTTCACTTGTTGTCTTAGATAATTTCGTATTATCCTGCAATGTTGCTTTCACATAAGCAATCTTATTAATTTCGTCTTCTCCACCTGTAATGGTTACTTGTGACGGATCAACTTCTTTACCTGTCAGTTCATAGCCGGTAGCTATACGTGAATTGCTTACTTCCGCTTCTACTTGTCTTGTATCTTTAATTTTTTCTGATAAAGTGATATTCGCAAATTTCGGAATCACTTCATAATTTAATTTATCAGAAATACCTTTTACTTTGAACTTCTTTTTATATTCTCCAACTTTAGAGCTGGACAAGTCAAGCGTTACCGTGAAGTCTAACATACTCTCAGTCTTCTTTACGATAGACTGCGGACCGCTGACACGTACATTTACGGTCTTTGGTGCACCTGTTAAATACAAGTTTTTGTCATCATACACAATCTTAACCGGGACATCTTCAATGACCGTCTGATCATTCTGGTTGAATTGATTATCACCAAAAAGTGCGAAGACATCGTTAACTGATAAAAATAAAAACAAAGCGAGTACAAATGCAACAAATCTCAGTCCCCATTTATTCTCAAGCATTATTCTTCAACACCTTTCTTCGTGACATGTGTACTAAACCAATGTTCCGTAAGCAAGGCTTCAAACACTTCTAATGATACATCTTTACGTAATCTGCCGTTATACGTCACTGAAATATCGCCGGTTTCTTCAGAAACAACTACAGTAAAAGCATCTGACACTTCAGAAATACCCACTGCGGCACGGTGACGTGTTCCTAAACTCTTTTGAATCTTAGCACTATCTGATAAAGGAAGATAACTTGCTGCAACAGCAATCTTATCACCTTGTACAATCATCGCCCCATCATGTAATGGCGTATTAGGAATAAATATATTAATTAATAATTCAGATGATATATCTGCATTGATGGGTATACCAGTTTCTATGTAATCCTGTAATCCTGTTTCTTTTTCAAAGACGATTAACGCACCAATACGACGTTTCGCCATATACTGTACTGATTTTACCATGGCATCTGTAAGCTTTGCCTGGTTAACCTTTAAATTTGCTGCATTACGTTTAAATAAACTACCTCGTCCGAGCTGTTCTAAAGCTCTTCTTAATTCTGGTTGAAAGATAACAATGATGGCTAAGAAACCCCATTCCATAACCATATCAAACATTTTCGTCGTTGTTGTTAAATCCAGCTGATTACTCAGTGTTCTACCAATCAGAATAAAGAAGATACCTTTTAATAATTGGATGGCTTTCGTGCCTTTAATTGCATTGATTAACAAATAAATAACATACCATACAATCAGCAAGTCTAAGATGCCCGTAATGATCTTAATAGTACTTAAATTATCAAGTACACTAAAGAGCTGCATTGTATCTCCTCCATATTCATGCTAAAAATAATTATACCATGTATGGCAGGGAATCTTCGTATAGATTGATGCATTTTTTATAATATTCATTGGATTGTTCTAAATCTCCAAGTTTCACATAAATTTCTGCAATCTTTTTCGAAATTCTACCAAAATAGTACACATGCTCATTACCATTTAACGCAATTTTGTAGTAAGTTAATGCACCTTGATAGTTCTCCAGTTGATATTCGAGGTCACCCATCAACTCTTCACCATATCCAGTATCATCATTTTTAATATTTTCAGCAATAATTGCTCTCGCTTCTTCGTACATACCTTTACGTATCATTACCTCTGCTAAGTGCAGACGAATATTAACTGCATAAGGATGATCAAATCGATAGTTATCAATCATTTTATTACATTTTAAAATGATTTCATATGCTTCATCTGAACGATTCAGCTCCATTAAGAGCATCGCGAGATTACTCAAACTACCTATTAGATCAAATGAGACTGGGCGCAGTTCAGCATAACTAATTGCTCGACGATAATGATATTCAGCCTGTTCAAAATCTTTCGTTGCATGATAAGAACGGCCTAATGTGTTCTCGATATTTAATGCCATATGATACGTATTAAGCTTCATATTTAAATCAATTGCTTCTTCACACAGTTTAATTGCAACGTAAAATTCACCGACACGTGAATAATATTGTCCTAAATAGTAAAGAATAGAGACACGTGTAATATTTACAACATTCTCAACGATTGTAATATTATTTGCTTTAGTTAATTGATTAATGGCTTCCATGACATTGCCAACTTCATATTCAATTCGACCTAATAATTCTAATGAACGTAAATAAATAGTTACATCTCGCATCTTTTTAACGATCGCTATCGCCTTCTCTACATACTTACGGGCATTATCATAGTCTTTTTGGTGAAAATAATAACTGGCTGTTACCCAGCTGATAGCTCCACGCTCAGCTTCTGTTATACTCTCAAGCGTTTCGTAATTCTTATTGATAAAGGCACCAAGTTTTTTGAAATCATTCATCAATACATGATTCTCAGCCCATTTAATCTCTTTTTTAATCTCTAATAAACTTAAATTACGATCTTCAGATGTATTTGTAAAATCCTCCAATGTACAATTTAAACGCACACTCAATTTCTTTAGGACATTGGTAGAAGGATGTACCGAATTCTTTTCTATTAAACTTAAATATGTTCTTGAAATAATACCATCAGCTAATTCCTGTTGTGTTAAATTTGCCTGATTACGTAATTCTTTTATTCTTTGACCAACCACGAGATTCACCTCTTTTTCATATAATATCATCATAAACGAAATAAAGTTAACATTCCATAAGTAACTTACTATTTACATTGATAATATTCGATAATGTTAAGAAAATAGAACTGAATAATAGACGTTACTTTCAATATCCCACAATAAAAAAATATGAAATACAACATTATTTACATCTATTATAAATATGTTAAGAAAATACAAATAATATTAATAATATGAACTTATGATTTTTATCTTTTTAACAGAAATTAAATATCAAAGATTATTCAAAGCGTATCTAAAAGATAGAAAAAAGGTAGGGAAAACATAGTGAAAACATAATGCTAATAATAAAATTAAACGATTAGTGTAATTCGTTGACATTATTGAAGTTAACAAGGATAATATAATTATCTAAATAAAATAAGTAATAAGACTAAGGAGAAGCGTAATGTTAGATATTTTAGTAATCGAAAACCTTGCTCAGTTAAAGTGCGTAAGTGACCCATTTCGTATTAAATTATTAGAATTACTTGCAGTTGAAGCGAAAACTGGCCAACAGCTTGCGGATGAATTAGAAATTCCACGCGCAAAAATTCATTACCACTTAGCAGAACTTGAAAAACAAGGCATTATAGAATTAGTGAAAACAGAACAAAAGCATAGTATTATTCAA
Organism: Macrococcus epidermidis; assembly: GCF_003259695.1. Classification (GTDB taxonomy): domain Bacteria; phylum Bacillota; class Bacilli; order Staphylococcales; family Staphylococcaceae; genus Macrococcoides; species Macrococcoides epidermidis. The sequence goes on along the minus strand of NZ_PZJH01000001.1, from coordinate 2,006 downwards.
AAATTTTATGCACCTGTTGCAAAACAGCTTGTTCCTAAACTAGATTTACTGAAATATGCAGAGGAAGATAGCAAGAAAGATAATCTATCATTTAAGCTTCAAATCAACGAAAAAGAATTTCCTGAATTTAAAAAAGACCTTAAGAAGTATGTTAAGAAAGCTTCATCTAAAAATGGTGATTCAAATTACCAAATAAAAATATTCCCTGACCAAAATTAATTGGCAGGGAATATTATTTATTTATTTTTTTATTTTTTTATTTATAACAATTTTTCTCCAAAGAAAGATCCTACTAAACCAACAGCTTGCTCAGCTGTTTTATTATAAATGTCGATCAATGGATTTACTTCTACGATTTCAAATGAAGTTATTTTATCACTATCATTTAATAATTCTAAAGCAAAGTGACTTTCACGATATGTGATACCACCTGGCACTGTCGTTCCTGTTCCTGGTGTTTCTACAGGATCTAAAGCATCGACATCTAATGATAAATGGATGCCATCACATTTATCTAAATAAGCTAATGTTTCCTCGATCACTGTACCAATACCTAAACGATCGATATCAGCCATCGTATATGTTTTAATACCTACTTCTTTTATGTATGCTTTCTCGCCTTCATCAAGGTCACGCATACCGATTAACACGATATTCTCTATTTTCACTTTATTCTTATATCCACCAATATTAACTAAATCTTCATGACCATCTCCGATTAAAGCTCTTAGTGGCATGCCATGAATGTTCCCAGACGGTGAAGTTTCATCGATATTTAAATCACCATGCGCATCATACCAGATTACACCTAAATTTTCATAATGCTTAGCGATACCGCTGATAGTACCCATTGCAATTGAATGGTCTCCACCAATGACAACAGGATAATTACCTTTTTGTACTACTCCATCAACTTTTTCACAAAGTGATTCACAGAATGTTGTAACCTCTTCTAAATTACGAAGACCACCTTGTTCTGATTTATATTTCTTCATATCAATCGCTGGTGATTCCACGTTTCCCTGGTCAATAACTGTATGACCAATACTTTCTAACCTTTCAATTAATCCCGCATAGCGCATAGCATCTGGTCCCATATTCACCCCTAATTTACGTTGACCAAAAGCACTTGGCGCTCCAATAATCTCGATTGTCTTATTCATTATGTTTTCCCCTTATTCCATAAATTTTTAAATAATCTGACTACTTTAATTTTATACAACTCTGAACGAATATACAATATTTTTATGCATAAATGAATAAAATGGATATTTATGTATAATAACGGTAAGCTATACATTGATACGATTGAATTTATGTCAAAAAAGAGCACAAAAAAAGCACCCTATACAGGATGCTAAATGATGAGCCATAGAGGATTCGAACCTCTGACCCTTTGATTAAAAGTCAAATGCTCTACCAACTGAGCTAATGGCTCAAAAAAAATGGCTGGGCTAGCTGGATTCGAACCAACGAGTGACGGAGTCAAAGTCCGTTGCCTTACCGCTTGGCTATAGCCCAATAAGATGGTGGAGGGGGGCAGATTCGAACTGCCGAACCCGAAGGAGCGGATTTACAGTCCGCCGCGTTTAGCCACTTCGCTACCCCTCCGTATATGTAATTCAATAGTTTCCAAAAATGGTGGAGGATGACGGGCTCGAACCGCCGACCCTCTGCTTGTAAGGCAGATGCTCTCCCAGCTGAGCTAATCCTCCAAATGGTGACCCCTACGGGATTCGAACCCGTGTTACCGCCGTGAAAGGGCGGTGTCTTAACCGCTTGACCAAGGGGCCTAAATGGCTCCACAGGTAGGACTCGAACCTACGACCGATCGGTTAACAGCCGATAGCTCTACCACTGAGCTACTGTGGATAAATATAAAAATTGCCCGGCAACGTCCTACTCTCGCGGATCGTAAGACCAACTACCATCGGCGCTAGAGAGCTTAACTTCTGTGTTCGGTATGGGAACAGGTGTGACCTCTCTGCCATCGTCACCAGACAAAT
>NZ_PZJH01000019.1 GCF_003259695.1 Macrococcus epidermidis | reverse complement strand
TCGAACTGACCCCATTTAGTGAGACAAAATAAAAAAGCACTCTTGTTGAATTCATATTAAAATGAATTTGATAGGAGTGTTTTTATTATGAAAAGAGTTTCATATTCAAGTGAAGTTAAATGGAAATGTGTTGAACTCAAAGCCGCTGGCTTAAGTACAAAAGAAATAATGGATGAACTAAATATTAGGAATAAAACCCAAGTTGAAACATGGTGGAGATGGTACAGAAATGGAGAAACATATCGATTCGACCAACAAGTTGGAAAACAATATAGTTATGCTAAGGGAATTCAAGAACTGGATGAAATTGAAAAATTAAAATTAGAAATAAGAAGGAAAGATGCGGAGTTAGATGTCTTAAAAAAGTACAAGGAATTACAAAGGAGTTGGTACCTGAGATTGTAGTGGAATTGGTTGAATCATTAAGAAGTGAATATAGCTTAGAAATATTGTTATCTGCATTGCAAGTAGCACGTTCAACATTTTACAGATGGAGAAATCATGTTTCCAATAGAAATTATCATCTCGAGAAAAAGATCGGTAAAATATGCAAAGACAATAATTTTACCTACGGTTATCGAAAAATTTGTAACATAATTAATCGTGACTCTGAACAGCCAATTAATCATAAGCGTGTTCAAAGAATAATGCAAAAAAATAAGTGGAGTTGCAGAGCTAGAGCCAAAAAGGAACAAAAATTGGGCAAACCATACTATATTACAGATAATATCTTAAATCGCGATTTTAAAACCGATAGACCTTTAACTAAGTTAGTAACAGACATAACTTATTTACCATTTGGTAATACAATGCTTTATTTATCATCGATTATGGACTTATATAATGGAGAAATCATAGCTTACACAATAAACGATAAACAAGATACGAATTTTGTTTTAGATACACTAAATCAAATAGAACTCCCGAAGGGGTGCATATTACATAGCGATCAAGGAAGTGTTTATACCTCTAAAGATTATTATGAAGAATGCAAAGAAAAAGACATTATCAGATCAATGTCGCGAAAAGCGACACCTGCTGATAATGCCTGTATTGAATGTTTCCATTCCTCGCTAAAGTCTGAAACATTCTATTTAAACAGTGAGCGAAATAGCTCTAATTACATTGTAAAAGAAATTGTAGAGAAATACATCAAGAATTATAATGAAAATAGAATTCAACAAAAATTAGGCTACTTATCTCCGATAGAATATCGAAAACAAGCAGCCTAATTGAGATGCTTTTTTGTTATGTCTCAAATTAAGGGTTCAGCACC
>NZ_PZJH01000017.1 GCF_003259695.1 Macrococcus epidermidis | reverse complement strand
GCCACTTGTTGATTCACTCACTGAACCTGATGTCGATTCTGATACCGAACCGCTCGTTGATTCACTTACTGAACCCGATGTTGATTCACTTACCGAACCTGATGTTGATTCTGATACTGAACCACTTGTTGATTCACTTACCGAACCTGACGTTGATTCACTCACTGAGCCACTTGTTGATTCGCTTACTGAGCCACTTGTTGATTCACTTACTGAACCTGACGTTGATTCGCTCACTGAACCCGATGTTGATTCTGATACCGAACCTGATGTCGATTCGCTTACTGAACCTGACGTTGATTCACTTACTGAACCACTTGTTGATTCGCTTACCGAACCTGACGTTGACTCTGATACTGAACCGCTCGTTGACTCACTTACTGAACCTGATGTCGATTCACTTACTGATCCACTTACTGAACCTGACGTCGACTCTGATACTGAACCGCTCGTTGATTCGCTTACTGAACCTGATGTTGATTCACTTACTGAGCCACTTGTTGATTCACTTACTGAACCCGATGTTGATTCGCTTACCGAACCTGACGTTGACTCTGATACTGAACCGCTCGTTGACTCACTCACTGAACCTGATGTCGACTGGCTTGTTGATCCGCTTGTTGATTGTGATGTCTGAACTGATGTACTGTTACTCACTGAGCCTGACGTCGACTGACTTGTTGATCCACTTGTCGATTGTGATGTCTGAACTGATGTACTGTTACTTACTGAACCCGATGTCGACTGACTTTGTTGTACCGACGCACTTACTGAATTTGACAGCGATTGACTTGGATCCGATCCGGTAATAGTTGTTCCCGCAAAATAATTAGGACGTGAAACAGAGCCATCTTGTGTAGCAAATGGTGTAAATGTGAATGACGTATTCCCGCCTACCGTATGATTTAAAGTAAAGGTTGTTTGGATAGCACTACCTTGATTGGCATAAAAAGAATTCATGAACACATCATTTGACCAACTATATCCTCCACCTGTTGCTGGTGAAAATGGTGTTTGCCCACCTGCTAATTGTGTAGTACCAGTCGATGAAACAATTGAAGTTGTAACTGGTGTTGTTGATGTAGGTGCGGTATAACCACTACCTAGCTTAATCATCGGACTAGCTGTTTGTGATGTATCAGAGACTGAACCACTAATAGCATTAATAGGTTTTTCAACAGATGTGGTATCTGGATTATCATAAGATACTGAGTATGTAAAACTTGTCTGTGTACTACTAACAGATTTTACAACTAATTTATAATATATTTTATTTCCGAAATTATCTGTTCCCGCACCAGTATAAGTAGTAGTTGTTGCTGTTGAAGTCGTTAGCGTATTAACTGTGTTTAAGGTGCCTAAGCTGAAACTTCTCAAATTTAAAGCACCTTTAAAAGTGTTAGAAGTTAATGTTTCAGTATTAGAAACTGATGAAAGTTCTGATGTTGATAGCTCTGATGTTGATAGCTCTGATGTCGACAGTTCTGATGTTGATAGCTCTGATGTCGACAGTTCTGATGTTGATGAATCTTTTTCACTTACTGATGTAGATTCACTTCCTGTACTTTCGTTATTTTTATCTGATGTCGAAACTTCTGTACTTTTATTATCTTCAGAAGTAGAAGTCTCTTCTTTAACAGCAGAAGTTGACTCACTAACCGATGTTTCTACAGATAAGGATTCGCTCTTCGATTCTGAAGTTGATTCTGATATACTTATTGATTCTGATTCAGAAATACTTTCGGATAATTTAAGAGATGTTGATTCGCTTTCAGAAGATTTAAGAGATATCGATTCACTCTCTGATTCAGAAATACTATCAGATGATGTTGATGCTTCTGTAGTACTTTCTGTTGATTCAGTCGAAGTCATTTCAGAATCAATTAATACAGTAGAGTTTTGGTTCGCAATCACTTCACTACCTTTTGTAACCTCTGACGTTACAGGCAAATCAGACGCCGCAAAAGCTTGATTACCATCTAGTGTATTCGCTGCAATGAATCCACCAGCAGCAAAAGCAGAAGCTTTCGCCATTTTCTCTTTAATGGTATTATTAGCTTTTACTTCAATACCTTCCTTATTATTAATTCCTTTAATAATCATAGGTAAGCCCATAACGCGTAACAATGCTAAATCTTTAATCCCAGCTTTAACCCAGTGTTTCCCAGCTTTATATAGCTTAAATCTAACTTTTTCATCTATAATGCTCATATTTAAATCGTTTTGTTTTCTCTTCATATTTCACCTCTATATAGTTTCCAAATCCAGCCGACCAACAATGTAATATTACAAATTACGAATAATATTGTTCAATACCATTATTCATTCTAACTTAATATACACTTAATTTAAAGTAAAAAATTAAAAAAAATAATATTTCGGGAAATTCTATAATCAAGTTAGCCACCTACGGTGTGCTTTAAAAAATAAAAAATGAGCCATGTGCATCCATGTTAATATTGTAGTTACCACAACAAACAATAAGGAATGAATGCAAATGACTCATCTAAATGGTACCACTA
>NZ_PZJH01000016.1 GCF_003259695.1 Macrococcus epidermidis | reverse complement strand
ATTGTACTTTGAAAACTAGATAAAGTAAGAAGAAATAAAAGATTTTACCAAGCAAAACCGAGTGAGTTCATTTTTGAATTCTTAAAAAAATCGCGCGTCTGCATTTATGCAGACATCACAATTATTAATAACAGATTAAGTTATTAAGGGCGCACGGTGGATGCCTTGGCACTAGAAGCCGAAGAAGGACGTTACTAACGACGATATGCTTTGGGGAGCTGTAAGTAAGCTTTGATCCAGAGATTTCCGAATGGGGAAACCCAGCATGAGTTATGTCATGTTATCCATATATGAATACATAGTATATGAGAAGGCACACCCGGAGAACTGAAACATCTAAGTACCCGGAGGAAGAGAAAGAAAACTCGATTCCCTTAGTAGCGGCGAGCGAAACGGGAAGAGCCCAAACCAGAGAGCTTGCTCTCTGGGGTTGTAGGACACTCAATACGGAGTTACAAAGGAACAGTTTAGACGAATGACTTTGGAAAAGTCAGCCATAGAAGGTAAAGGCCCTGTAGTCGAAAAGTTGTTCTCTCCTGAGTGGATCCTGAGTACGGCGGAACACGTGGAATTCCGTCGGAATCCGGGAGGACCATCTCCCAAGGCTAAATACTCTCTAGTGACCGATAGTGAACCAGTACCGTGAGGGAAAGGTGAAAAGCACCCCGGAAGGGGAGTGAAATAGAACCTGAAACCGTGTGCTTACAAGTAGTCAGAGCCCGTTAATGGGTGATGGCGTGCCTTTTGTAGAATGAACCGGCGAGTTACGATTTGATGCAAGGTTAAGCAGTATATGTGGAGCCGTAGCGAAAGCGAGTCTGAATAGGGCGAATGAGTATCAGGTCGTAGACCCGAAACCAGGTGATCTACCCATGTCCAGGTTGAAGTTCAGGTAACACTGAATGGAGGACCGAACCGACTTACGTTGAAAAGTGAGCGGATGAGGTGTGGGTAGCGGAGAAATTCCAATCGAACCTGGAGATAGCTGGTTCTCTCCGAAATAGCTTTAGGGCTAGCCTCGTGTGATGATTATTGGAGGTAGAGCACTGTTTGGACTAGGGGCCCCCCTCGGGTTACCGAATTCAGACAAACTCCGAATGCCAAATAATTTAACACGGGAGTCAGACTGCGGGTGATAAGGTCCGTAGTCGAGAGGGAAACAGCCCAGACCACCAGCTAAGGTCCCAAAATATATGTTAAGTGGAAAAGGATGTGGCGTTGCCCAGACAACTAGGATGTTGGCTTAGAAGCAGCCATCATTTAAAGAGTGCGTAATAGCTCACTAGTCGAGTGACGCTGCGCCGAAAATGTACCGGGGCTAAACATATTACCGAAGCTGTGGATTGTCCAATGGACAATGGTAGGAGAGCGTTCTAAGCAGCGTCGAAGCATGATCGCAAGGACATGTGGAGCGCTTAGAAGTGAGAATGCCGGTGTGAGTAGCGAAAGACGGGTGAGAATCCCGTCCACCGATTGACTAAGGTTTCCAGAGGAAGGCTCGTCCGCTCTGGGTTAGTCGGGACCTAAGCCGAGGCCGAATGGCGTAGGCGATGGACAACAGGTAGATATTCCTGTACCACCTAAGATTGTTTGAACGATGGGGGGACGCAGTAGGATAGGCGAAGCGTACTGTTGGTTATGTACGTCCAAGCACTGAGACTGAGTATTAGGCAAATCCGGTACTCTTAAGGTCAAGGTGTGATGGGGAGCGAAATTATAGTAGCGAAGTCGTTGATTTCACACTGCCAAGAAAAGCCTCTAGTTAGAAATTAGGTGCCCGTACCGCAAACCGACACAGGTAGTCAAGATGAGAATTCTAAGGTGAGCGAGCGAACTCTCGTTAAGGAACTCGGCAAAATGACCCCGTAACTTCGGGAGAAGGGGTGCTTTTTAGGGTGCAAGCCTTGAAGAGCCGCAGTGAATAGGCCCAAGCGACTGTTTATCAAAAACACAGGTCTCTGCAAAACCGTAAGGTGACGTATAGGGGCTGACGCCTGCCCGGTGCTGGAAGGTTAAAAGGAGTGGTTAGCATCTCGCGAAGCTACGAATTGAAGCCCCAGTAAACGGCGGCCGTAACTATAACGGTCCTAAGGTAGCGAAATTCCTTGTCGGGTAAGTTCCGACCCGCACGAAAGGCGTAACGATTTGGGCACTGTCTCAACGAGAGACTCGGTGAAATCATAGTACCTGTGAAGATGCAGGTTACCCGCGACAGGACGGAAAGACCCCGTGGAGCTTTACTGCAGCCTGATATTGAAATTCGGCACAGCTTGTACAGGATAGGTAGGAGCCTTTGAAGCGTGAGCGTCAGCTTACGTGGAGGCGTTGGTGGGATACTACCCTGGCTGTGTTGACTTTCTAACCCGCACCACTTATCGTGGTGGGAGACAGTGTCAGGCGGGCAGTTTGACTGGGGCGGTCGCCTCCTAAAGAGTAACGGAGGCGCTCAAAGGTTCCCTCAGAATGGTTGGAAATCATTCGCAGAGTGTAAAGGCACAAGGGAGCTTGACTGCGAGACCTACAAGTCGAGCAGGGTCGAAAGACGGACTTAGTGATCCGGTGGTTCCGCATGGAAGGGCCATCGCTCAACGGATAAAAGCTACCCCGGGGATAACAGGCTTATCTCCCCCAAGAGTTCACATCGACGGGGAGGTTTGGCACCTCGATGTCGGCTCATCGCATCCTGGGGCTGTAGTCGGTCCCAAGGGTTGGGCTGTTCGCCCATTAAAGCGGTACGCGAGCTGGGTTCAGAACGTCGTGAGACAGTTCGGTCCCTATCCGTCGTGGGCGTAGGAAATTTGAGAGGAGCTGTCCTTAGTACGAGAGGACCGGGATGGACATACCTCTGGTGTACCAGTTGTCGCGCCAGCGGCATAGCTGGGTAGCTATGTATGGACGGGATAAGTGCTGAAAGCATCTAAGCATGAAGCCCCCCTCAAGATGAGATTTCCCAACTTCGGTTATAAGATCCCTCAAAGATGATGAGGTTAATAGGTTCGAGGTGGAAGTACAGTAATGTATGGAGCTGACGAATACTAATCGATCGAAGACTTAATCAATTTTATAGATTTTTTATTCGGGATTGCCGAGTAATATCTAAATTTTCTTCTTACTTATCTAGTTTTGAAAGTATAATATATTATCTTTCATTTGTCTGGTGACGATGGCAGAGAGGTCACACCTGTTCCCATACCGAACACAGAAGTTAAGCTCTCTAGCGCCGATGGTAGTTGGTCTTACGATCCGC
>NZ_PZJH01000015.1 GCF_003259695.1 Macrococcus epidermidis | reverse complement strand
TGTTACATCCGGAATACCATCGCCATCTGTATCACGTTGAACTGTTACCAGGACATCCACTGTCTCTGTTTGTGTACCATTCGTTACTGTAACTGGAATCGTTACCGTCTGTGTTTCGTAGTTCGGTGCTGTCGGGTCGTTACTCCATGTTAAGCCTGTCGGCGTTCCCGTTAACTGACCTGTTCCATCCACTGAAATACCATTCACTGGCGTCGATGTAATCGTTGAACCTGATACATTCGGTGTTACTACCTGTTGACCTGCTGGTACTGGTTGACCTTCTACACCTGTTCCTGGTGCTGTTGTCGCTTGTAAAACTATCGGTGCAGTAGCACTAACCGGATCAGAAACATTGTAGTTTGCATCTTGAGAAATAGCTTGAATTGTCTCGCCTGCAGTAATCGTTGGTACAGTAACCGACCAATTTCCTGCTTGATCTGTTTTTGTTACAATCGTTGTTCCATCTTCAAGAATTACAGTCACTTCACTATCTGGTTCACTAGTTCCCTTAACTGTAATATCCCCAGCTTTGATTGAATCAATTGTAATTGCTGGTGCAACTAAATCCATTTCTGTAGTTACAGATACATTAATTTGATCAGTTGATTTATCTGGATATGTTACTGTTACTGGAATAAGTACATTTCCACCAACAGTACCATCTGGTAATAAAGTAAGGTCATCAATCGTAATCACTGGTTGTTCTCCTGTAGTCGGATAACCAGGAACTGTTACTGCTCCAATTACTTGTTCAGGAGTTGTAGCCGTTCCATATGGATTCGTGATTGCTTCCGCTGTTGGAATATAAGTAGCTGCTAATGTAGGAGCAACTGTTACCACAACATCAATTACTTCTGATGAGCCATCTAAATAATTTACTGTTACAGGGATCGTTACTGGTCCTGCTGGCACTGTCGCATCTGGTTGTACTGTGATTGTTCCATCTGGATTTACAACCGCCCATGCCGGTAATGTTGTTGAATCTGCTGGTGCATAATCTTTAGCTGGTGGTGTTATTCCATCTGCATTTAACGGTGCTGCGATTGTTGTTGGTTCTGGTAATCCTGGTTCTACTAGTGTGTCAATATAATCTTGTTGGTTAGTTGATGCTTGAGTAATCTTATAAATAAATGAATCAGATGAAATTACATTTTCACCTTCATATAAACGTGCAGTGAAAATTTCACCATCAACTGGTGCTGTTGCTAAGTCTGAGAATACAAGTTCCGAATCAATTTCACCTTGTGTTAAGTCTGTAATTGGTACTGATTTAACAACAGTACCTGCTCCATTTGTCCATTCAATCTTTAATGGTAATGGTGATTGTGTACTACCAATTAAATCGATATTTACTTTACTTACATCTGGTCCAGCAGGATTTGTCGTTGAATCATATGTTAATACATCTAACGATATATCTGTATGTGGAACAATCGCAAAGTTAACGTTATACCACATTGGATTTACAATTAAGTTTTGTGCTGGTGCTGTTTGTGGTGTGAATGATAAATTTGAGTTTGGCGCTCTAAATTCAGGTGTTGTATATGATGAGTAAGTCTGTTGCACCACACCACTTGGATCTACAACATAACCATAAATATAATCTGTATTCAATGTGCCAGTTGGGAATCTCAAAGTATATTTACCATTTACATCTGTAACACCTGAAACTGTAGCTGAAATATATTCTGGATGCGCAATTAATAAAGCTTTTGCAATTTCTCCACGTTGTGATGTTGGATATGAATTTACTTGAGCTTCATATGCTTTCGCACCTTCTGCTGTTAATGAAGACATCACCACGGTATAACCAGCTGCTTGTGGATCAGCTAAATTATCATTAGGGCCAGTTCCAGAGTTTGCATAGTCACCCGCACCCGTTTCAATCCATACTTTACCAGAAACTGAATTCTTCGCTTGAAGTGATACTGATGGTGATGCTAAAGGACCTGCAGTATCGACTATCCATTCTGATTGTGGTTTAGTCATATAATCGCCTTTTTGCTCCTCATACATATATATACCTGTACGCTGCATATTTGTTCCGAGTAGTGGGAACTGCCCTAAGTTATAAGCTGTAGCAGAATTTACGAATGAACCTGGGTAGAATCCACCTGCTTGTCGGAACATTGTCATGACATTACCGTTAATTGTCGTATAATCTTGAATCCAAAGCTTATATTGTTGATCTCCTACTGCATGATAGATATGTTCTTTGCCATTTGAATCAACCCACGGTGTACGTAAATCAAACGCATAAAAGCCAGGGCCTACTTGACTTCCGTCAACAGAAGAAAGATGGTTTGTTGTACTTGCCATATAAATAGGAGATACGGCACCGTCTCCATCAATCCATTGCATATAAACTTTTGTGCCCTCAGGTACAGCTGTTAAACCATTCGCCATCGTAGAAGGTGTACCTGAATCTACTTCCCAAGCACGTCCTGATAATGTGGCATAAGCATTTGTTGCATCCGTAGCAGAGTTAATGTAACCATTCTTTACTGCATCTGATTCTATAAGGGTTCTAGTACCTGCTGCAACTAATGTTTGGATAGGTCCATTAATATCTAAATTAATTGAATCCATATTGTTGAATGATGTAGTTGATAGACTAACCGGCGTTGCTGCAACTGTTGTCGCATCTTGCTGCGTAGCAATCGCTTGTAATAAAGCTGCCATTAATTCATCTGATGTTAAGTTGGTATAATCAAGATTTAAAGTATCAAGTTGAGCTACTGCTGCATCTTGAGTCACACCTGTATTCTGTACAAGATAGTCAGTTAATACTGCTTTCTTCTCTTCAGGTGTTGATAAAGTGTTTAACTTCGCAGTTGTTTGGTCAACCGTTGCTGTATCTGGTGTTAACACTGCTGATTCGATTGCAGTTGTAGCTGCTGTAATTGGTGCATCCGCTACAGGTGTTTCTGTCGTTGGTGCTTCCGTTGTAGGGGCTTCTGTTGTTGCAGCTTCTGTTGTCGGAGCTTCTGTTGTCGGAGCTTCTGTTGTTGCTGCTTCTGTTGTTGGCGCTTCTGTTGTTGGCGCTTCTGTTGTAGCTTCTACAATTTTATTTGCAGTAACTTTTACAGCTTCACTCTTAACGTCTCCGTCAACTGTGATAACTGATACAACTTCTTCACTTGCCACAGTTAAACTACGGAAAATAAAAGTACCATCCGTATCTACTACTGTTTTTTCGATTGTTCCATCCGCTAAGTGTAATTCAACTACTTGTCCAGATGTAGCAATACCAGTTAATTCAGTATTGTCTGCATTAAACTCTAAGTTTTGTGCTTGTACTGGAGTGTTCACCACTTCTGTAGTCGGAGCTTCTGTTGTTGGGGCTTCTGTAGTCGGAGCTTCTGTTGTCACAGCTTCTATTGTTGGGGCTTCTGTAGTCGGAGCTTCTGTTGTCACAGCTTCTATTGTTGGGGCTTCGGTCGTAGGGCTATCAGTTGATGGTGTTGCCGTCGTATCCGTTGTTGTCGTAGTCGTTTCAGCTGCATCAGCCGAATTGCCTAAGAACATTAACGAACCGATCAGGATTGATGTAGTACCTACCGTAAACTTTCTGATCGAGTACTTGTTCAAACGATTTGAAATAAAATCATAGCGCTTGTTGTTTGGTTTTCTTTTCATATTTTCCTCCTATAAGAAAATTGTTTAATATTCAATAATTTTTTAAATATTGAATATTAAAAATCTATAATAAATATTATAAATTTTACCCAAAATATTAAAAAGAGACATTTTAATTTTATTTGTCTACTTTTACTTTTAATATCATTCTGGTAAATAATTACTGTTTTAAAATTGAAAATGTTCATTTCTTCTTATAAATGAATATATAATCATTTCATAAATTATTATCCTCCAATGATTTTTGTATTGTTTAAGATATAAAAATATTTCGATACAGTTGTATTATGTAACATTTTAAACTAAAAGTAAAATAATTATATTTATATTTTTTATCACTAGTGTTGCATAAATAAAGACTGAAATTTCTGAAACTAATTTTTCTTCGAAAATTTAAAAATTGAAAAAACCTGATTAAAGGTAGTAATCATCCATTTTTTTGACTATAAAATTTCCATTGGCATAGTGATAAAATATATTTGTGTTAAGGTACGTTATCACTGATTCTTCATATCCATAGATGGCTACTTTTCCATATTGAAGCTTTAAGTAACCGTGTAATTTGGAGTATATTTTTTTACTATTTGTACTTAATTTAGTAATTACATTTAAGCAGTAAACTATCATCGCAATATAGACCTGATTAGCTACAGCTGTTTCAGAATGGCCATAGAATGTTTTAACGTTTAAATGTTGCTTAATCCATTTGAAGAATAGTTCAATCGACCAACGAGATTTATATATTTCACCAATCTCCTCCGGAGATAAATCAAATCTATTTGTGATTAAGACTAATTCATTACCTGATGAGTCTTTTACCAGTATTCTTCTAAAATAGTTTTCACTTCTGTTTAATATGGTACCAACGACAACCATCTGATCTGAGATTATATGACTGTTTTCATTGACTTCAAATGTTCTAATCACTCGATGTACTGCATTTTTACGAAGACGTGATACAAAAAAGTAACCATCATCAGTCATTTCATCAAACCTTTGATAATTAACATAACCTCTATCAAAGACGTAAAGACACTCTTTGTCATCAACAAACAGTTCTAGATGATTTTGGTCATTTTCACAAGCATTTGTTATATAAAAATTATCCGGATAACTATCATAATCAAGCATATGAACAAGTCTCATATGTAATTTGACACCTGATTTTGTTTTACGAAATTTTGCCCATCGATGATTACGTAAGTTTAGCGGTAATGTGCCGGAATCAATTATCTTCAAAGGTGTTGTCAATTTTCTCTTTTGACTGAAATTATTTTTACAGTGAATTTGATTGAGTAACTCCAAAAATATATTTTGAAAGATTTCAGTCGGTACTTCTGCTAATTTCCTGCTTAATTGAGAATAGCTTATTGAAGTAAAACCAATGGTTTTCTGTAGTTCTTCTGAAAAGACACTATCACTTATAGCTCTTAAACTTTCACTTTCAACTAACTGTGAAAATAATAGCAGCCTAATAAAAGATAATGTGTTTAACTTCTTTGTGTAGTGATCTAAATTAAGAATTGTTACTTGCTTTGAAATTTTTTTAAAATCAATAGGAGATATCCATTGTTCAAATGATGATTTTCTAGTAAACTTATCCATAGGTTGTTCCTTTATTTTTGGATTTGGATGAGTATTACTACTTCCAACCATTATAAAGGAATTTTTTTATACAGAAAATTAATTTTTAGAAAATTCAATTCATAACCGAAGGTTACGTTATTTTTATGCAACACTAGTGATTTTTTATTTATATTAAAAAAATTTAACGAAAATTTCAATTGCAAGTTAGCCACAACATCCAAATTAATTGAGATAGTAGCTTAATGGTTCACTTAATATTCCTTCGGATTTTAGTGACTTCAGAAACAGGTATTTAGGTGTTTCGTAATCTAGAATTTTTCTGGGATA
>NZ_PZJH01000014.1 GCF_003259695.1 Macrococcus epidermidis | reverse complement strand
TCAGTAAGTGAATCAACATCGGGTTCAGTAAGCGAATCAACGAGCGGTTCAGTAAGTGAATCGACATCAGGTTCGGTATCAGAATCAACAAGTGGCTCAGTAAGCGAATCGACATCAGGTTCGGTATCAGAATCAACAAGTGGCTCAGTAAGCGAATCGACATCAGGTTCGGTATCAGAATCAACATCAGGTTCAGTAAGTGAGTCAACGAGCGGTTCGGTATCAGAATCAACGTCAGGTTCAGTAAGCGAATCAACGAGTGGTTCAGTAAGTGAATCAACAAGCGGGTCAGTATCAGAGTCGACGTCAGGTTCGGTAAGCGAATCAACAAGTGGTTCAGTAAGTGAGTCAACGAGTGAATCGGTGTCATCATCTAATTCAGAGACATCGACTGGCTCAGAAAATATTAAACCTTCCGATAATGAAATACCATTAGAAGGTGTATTACCAACGTATGTACTAGATGACGTTGATAATATAAAAACACCAACAGAAGGAGTTTTACCTACTAACCAGTCAGATACGATTAAAGATGATAATATTAAAAACTTAGTTACTTTACCTGATACAGGGGAACATAATGCTGGGTTAATTCCTGGAGTTGCGGCTTTACTAGTAGGTCTTGGATTAATCAAGAAAAAAAGAAAAGATCCAAAAGAAAATGATTAATTAAATATGCAGTATTATATGGAGACAAACACGCACTCGCGTGTTTGTCTTTGATATAATAGAAGGGTAAATGTACATTGTGTGAAATTGAGGTTATTTAAATGTCTAATCACTATATTGAGATTAACGAAAGAAAAAATATAATTAAAAGAATATTATTTACATGTTTTATATTGATTATATTCATATTTGGAAATCACATCCAAATCTTACATACACCTGCTGAAATGAAAATTGATAAGATATATAAAATGACAGCATCAAATATGGGCGGTAATTTTGATATTATTAATATTTTCTCGCTCGGTTTGGGTCCATGGTTAACTTCTATGATATTTATAAGCTTATATTATTATAAATTTCCTAAAAAAATTATGAAGCTTACACAATTTCAAAGAAGTATTAGAGAGAAGTCTTTGACGCTTGTCATAGCTATTTTACAAAGTTATTTTCTTGTAGAGCATGCTTTTGAAGTTCAGAAACATCAAAATATAAATAACTGGACTGCGATGTTAGTTTTAGTAAGTGGTAGTATGATGCTTATGTGGATAGCGGATATAAATACTATCCACGGTATTGCTGGTGCAATGCCGATAGTATTTATTAGTTTAGTAAAAAGTTTTATTAAACAATCAGAATTTTTATATCAATTTGATATAAAAATTCTAATAATTGCAGGGATTTGTATCTTTATAGCATTTGTTACTTTGTTGATTATGGAGCTTGCAGAATACCGAATAAAGTATTTAGATATAATGACGGTATCAAAGCCTTATCAATCTCCATATATTTCATGGAAAATGAATTCGAGTGGTAGTTTAGCAATTATGATAACAATTGCATTGTTCATTAGCTTAAAATACGTAGTAGATTTGGTACGTTTCTTATTCTTGAAAAACGCAAAAATTGATGAAACACTTTTAGGATTCACTAGTCCTGTCGGTATCAGTATATTTATAGCAATGTTATTCTTCTTCACGTATTGGCTTTCAACATTTATGATTAATCCTAAAAATAAAG
The DNA here is from genome assembly GCF_003259695.1 of Macrococcus epidermidis. Lineage (GTDB taxonomy): Bacteria > Bacillota > Bacilli > Staphylococcales > Staphylococcaceae > Macrococcoides > Macrococcoides epidermidis. The sequence goes on along the minus strand of NZ_PZJH01000014.1, from coordinate 12,855 downwards.
CAGAGATGTTTCAAAAGAGTGGAAACTATTTCGATGGGATTGAACCAGGAAAAGAAACAGAAGGATTTATAAAGCAAAAGACCCGTAGAGTTAGTTTTTTTGGTGCGTCAGTTGTAACAATTATTATTGGTTTACCGTTATTTGCCACATTATTATATCCGAAAATATCAATTGAAATCTTTTTTGCGATTCAAATATTAATGGTAGTTTATATCGCACTTAATATGGTTGAATATGTAAAGACGTTATTATATTTTGATAAATATGAGGGTTTCTTAAAAAAGTATTGGTAAGGAGTTTTTATGAAATATTTTATTCCCGCTTGGTATACTTCAAATGAATGGTGGAGAGATAGAGCAAGACCAGATTATGAAGCAATACACTCAAGGTCAGAATTTGATGATTTAATCAGTTTAATGGGAATGCATACTAAAAATGAAAAGAAATTTAAAATGATTATTTTAAATTTCTTTTCTGATTTAAGGACTTTTATGCATAGAAATCAATTATTTGAAGTAGATTATTGGTCAGTATTCGATGAAATACAAGGGTTTGATAAATGTCACACCACAACCCATTGATTATCAAAAATTGGCTTGGCCCGAAGGAACAGATTTTATATATACACCGTTTATTATAAGAGCAATCACATCTAAAGAAACGTACACAAACATTTATTATTCACCAATGGGTTATTTGATGTGGTTAGATTTTTATGAGCATAATGAAATGACTAAGAGATGCATCTTTGATGATAGAGGGATTTTGTCTGCAATTATTGAATGTAATAATGAAGGAAGTCCAATACTATTCAAAATATTAAACTATTTAGGTGATGTCGTTTTGACAGAAAATTTATTGACTTATAAAGTGACTGTATCTGAAACTTACTATAAAGATTTTAAGCAGAAAAATTACGATACAATGGTTGAATTAATTAAAGAGAAATTCGCAGCATATATTAGTCGATTAGATGAAACAGCACATTATATTGTTGGAGCAGATGTAAGACATAATAACTTAATTAATAATTTAATCCGAAACGAAAAACTAACGTATTCTGTGTTCACAAAAAGAAATAAATCTCTGAATAATGATTTATTAACTACAATTCAAGAAGCTGAGCATTGTATCGTCGATACAGAAGATAATGAAGATAAATTAAAATCTGAAGAAATGAATGAGGTATTACGAATTACACCATTTAGTACGTTAGTATTACCAAATTTAAGTAGTCAATTATATGAATCATATGTAGGAATAAATATTGATGGTTTAGATGAAGATATCATTGTGACTATATTGAATAGCGTATTCGAATTTATTAAAGAGAATGAACGTATTAAAGTTATCTTAATAAGTAGATCACACGAAAATAATCGTTCTTATCTTTCAGATATGATTCATGATATTAATCAATACTTTATTGAGCAAGAGGACGATATTGATTTATTAGATGAGAAAGAAAAGAATAAGTTAGAAGTGATTAAATTACTAGTATGCCCTTTCGAAAATGATGTCATTAAAGCAATTGCAAAATTAAGAATATTAGTCGACTTGAATGTAGAACCTGATTTATTCTTACAAATTTGTAGTATCAGTGCTGGTATTCCTCAAATCAATGTTAGAAAAACAGATTATGTTGAAGTAGGAGTTAACGGTTTAATTGTTCGAAATAATGAAGAAATGATAAAAGGTATAGCCCATTACTTATTAGTACTTAAACATTGGAATAAATCTCTTTCATATTCTATGAAACTCTCTCAGAAGTATTCGTCGATAAATATTATTAATGAGTTAGAACAGTTTATCGAAGGAGGATTTGATGAGAAAACTTTTTAAAGTGTTACAAATTGGAAATGATAATTACAGTGCATTATTTGACGACCCTAAAAAATATTATTGGAAACATATACATCCTCATGATTTAAATGATATTAATGTGATTAAAGAAGAACTTAAGTTGTTACTGAAAAAAGTAAAAGTGTTTGATTTTATTTTGGTTCAAACTGAAAATCAACCTGAATTATTACAAATTATTGAGAATATTGTTGAACCATATAATACGTATGTTGAAGCACCATATTGGCCAACTTTCCAGTATGAAAGGATAGTGCAAAAAAATATCATACGCAGTATTTCAGCAGAGAATAAAGAAGAATTGATTGAAAAAGTTAAGACACTAGGTTATGTCGGGCAATTTGGGGACAAAATCCATCCTAAGATGATTGTTCCAAATAAAACCTTCAAAGATGAAGTGATATATAATGGTAATAAGGAAGTCGTTTTTAAGGGTGATTTTGGCTCAGACTTTAAACCATTTGCATCATGGAAATATAACATCTTCTACGAACAAGATAGAGCAATAGAATTGTGGCCTGAGTTCAGCATAGTTGGGGAAGATATCGATGTTAGAATAATATTTCGTATGATACCAGCAGGGCTAGTAGATACAATAACTGAAGAATTTATTTTTGATTTGAAATCATTAAATGAACCAATACTATTTGAACGAAGAGATTATCAATGCTATCTTTCAGTTTCTATTGAAGCAAAAGGTAGTGGAACTATATCACTTGGGGCACTGCATAGAAGATGGAGTCGTTTAGAGTTTGGTGAATTTTTCTTAGGTGGAAATAGATTTGTCGATCAAGAAAGAAATGAATTTATTTCTTTCTTCCACCCGGGTGATATGAAGCCACCATTAAATGTATATTTCAGTGGTTATCGTTCAGCAGAAGGTTTTGAAGGATTCTATATGATGAAATCTTTTGAAGCACCATTTCTATTAATAGCAGATCCGAGGCTAGAGGGTGGATCATTTTATATGGGTTCTGATGAATACGAAAAGGGTATCATAAATGTCATTCAAAATAGTCTAAAGCAATTAGATTTTAAGTCTACTGATTTAATATTAACCGGCCTTTCTATGGGATCGTTTGGGGCACTATATTATGGTGCACAAATGCAACCAGCTGCTGTGATTGCCGGAAAGCCGCTTATCAATGTAGGCACAATTGCGGATAATATGAAGTTATTAAGACCCAATGATTTTGGTACTGCTAATGACATATTGCTCTCTTTAACAGGTGGCACTTCAACTAAGCATATTCAACAATTGAATGATAAATTTTGGAATAAGTTTGCTACTGCAGATTTACAAAATACAATATTTGGATTATCTTATATGATGCATGATGATTATGACTTAAATGCATTTCCTGAAATATTGGATGTGTTAACAAAACAACAAGCCAAAATAATTAGTCGTGGTATCTCGGGTAGACATAATGATGATTCAACAACAATCAATAACTGGTTCGTTCATTTCATTAATTTAATGCTAGAAACGAAGTTCGGGAGAAAACCATATGACAGAAAATAAATATGTGATTACATGGAATCAAATTAGCGGAAAAACATTTATGTATGGGACTGAAATATCTTTTAATGATACAGTAACTTTTCGTAATGAGTTAATGCCTTCTGGTACATTGATTCATGAATGGGTAATGAGAACGAACTATCAAGCAGATAGAAATATACCGTCATTGCCAATATTAAAAAGAAAAAGAGAATATAAAATAAAATTTAACATTGAATCTACACCAGAAAATAGTGTATATTTCAAAATTTTATTTTATAGAAGAGACGAAAGTTTAATAGAGTCGATTATTTTTGATACTTATGATGCATCATTCACTTTTCCTGAAGCTGCGTATTTCTATAAGATTGCATTAATGAGTGCATCAGTAGTTTCTTTTGAATTTGTTAATATAGTTATTTCTGATAAAGATTATCGAAGAAATCACAATATTATAAGACCTACAGAAAGTGTACTAAACATAATTATTAAAGAGCCATCACCTTTTAATTATGGGATAAATGATGAGAGTATTCAACATTTAAATAATGTGTTAGTAGTAGCTAAAGACGAGTTAAATGTAATAGAAGACTTTGTTCATAGATATCAAGTGAACTTTATTGGATATGGAGAGGTTTCGAATCTTATTGCATGTAAACTAGCAAGACAACATAACGAAATAGCATTCATCACCTCTAAACCTAATAACGATAGCATTATTCAATATGGAGAATTTCCAGAAAATGAGTTATCTATTTATAAAAATCAATCATCAGTTTTAAATAAATTAACCATGCAAATATTAGAACAGAGGTGATTTTTTGAAAAAATATATTAACACTTCTATAAATAATGTAAGGCTGAAGTCATTACAAAAGGTACTAAAAAAAGTTATTTCATATGCCGACAGATATGTTGAGTATAGTGACGCTGAATTACAACAACAAACGATGATATTTAAAGAAAGAATTGCTAAAGGCAAATCATTAGACAGTATATTGCCAGAAGCCTATGCTGTTTGTCGTGAAGCTAGTAGACGGGTAATAGGGCTGTATCATAAAGAGGTTCAAATACTCGGCGCGATTGCTATGCATCAAGGTAATATTGCAGAAATGCAAACGGGTGAGGGTAAGACGTTAACTGCAACTTTACCGCTGTATTTGAATGGTTTAAAGGGTAATGGCAACTTTTTGATTACAACAAATGACTATTTAGCAAAACGGGATTATGAAGAAATGAAGCCTTTATTTGAATGGTTAGGTTTAACTGTAAATCTTGGGTTTGTTGATGTACCTGGTCATACATATAAACCGGGTGAGAAAAAGGCATTATATGACGCTAATATCATATATACTACAAACGGTATACTAGGCTTTGATTATTTGATAGATAATTTAGCAGACCACATAAAATCGAAATTTATGCCCCCTTTAAATTATGCATTAATTGATGAAATCGATTCAATTATTCTTGATGCTGCACAAACGCCATTGGTAATTTCGGGAGTGCCAAGAGTACAATCGAATTTATATGCTAACGTAAAAGAGTTTATTGATACGTTAACTGAAGATGATTATGAATTGGATACCTCGCAAAAAGAAGTTTATTTAAATGATAAGGGTGTTGAAAGGGTCAAAACTTACTTTAATGTTGATCCATTATTTGTTGAAGATAACTTTGATTTAATTCGCATTGTTAATTTATCTTTACGCGCAAAGTATTTATTTGAATTTAATACGGATTACTTTGTAAAAGATGGTGATGTCGTACTAATTGATAGTACGACAGGTAGGATGCTCACAGGAACTAAATTACAGTCTGGTTTACATCAAGCAATCGAAGCACGAGAACAAGTAAAACTATCACCTGATTTAAGTGCAATGGCTACAATTACATTTCAAAATCTATTTATGCAGTTCGAAAACTTTTCTGGAATGTCTGCAACCGCAAAATTAGGAGAGCGCGAATTTACTGATTTATATTCTAAAGTTGTTATACAAGTACCCACGGATAAACCGGTAATAAGACAAGATATTGATGATAAAGTATTTATTGATATGGATAGTAAAAATAGATGCATACTTGATGATGTGATTGAAATTCATCGAACGGGAAGACCCATTTTACTTATCACACGCACTGCTGATGCAGCAGAATATTTCTCAACAGAATTATTTAAAGTAGATATCCCCAATAATTTACTTATCGCAAGAAATGTTGCAAAAGAAGCGCAAATGATAAGAGAAGCGGGGCACCACAAAGCAGTAACAGTTGCCACAAGTATGGCAGGACGTGGAACAGACATTAAATTAGACAAAGACTCATTAGCTTTAGGTGGGCTTGCAGTTGTAGTGAATGAACATATGGAGAATAGTCGGGTAGATAGACAATTACGTGGACGAGCAGGTCGCCAGGGGGATCCTGGAACGAGTCAAATTTATATTTCGTTAGAAGATTATTTGGTGAAGCGTTGGGGAAATGACAGAATGATTGATAACCGTGAACGATTATCACAACATGCTGATCGTTTAGAAAATGGTAGGCTCTTAATTAATCGTATTAAAAATATCGTTAAAAAAGCACAAATCGTTTCTGAAGAACAAGGTGTCATTGGGCGTATGATGTCAAATGAATTTGAAAAAAGTATTAGTATACAACGCATGAATGTCTATCAAGAAAGAGATAGGGTACTAGAAGCAGCAGAATTTTCAAGTTTTGATTTCACTACAATTGCGCGTGAGACGTTTATGCGTTTTGTTGAAGAACATCCGGATTTAGATGAAAGAACACTGCTAGCTTATATATACACAACGGTAAGTTTTCAATATGACAATGACCTACCGGAGGATACATTGGAAAGTAAAGAAAATATTATAGCATTTTTGATGGATTTGTTTAAAAAACAATTGCAAGAAAACTATAAGATTATTAATCATGAAGCAATGTATAAAGAATATTTACAAAAAGCAATCTTAAAAGCGATAGATAGCGCTTGGATTAAACAAGTTGATCAGTTATCTCAACTGAAACATAGTGTGACCAATAGAAATGGACATAGAAGTTCAGTGAGCGAATACCATAGAGTAGCATTAGAATCATATAATGGTATGAGTTTAAAAATCTATGAAAGTATTGTAAAAAATATGTGTTTAAGTATCATAAATTTCGATAAAAAGGGAAATATGATTATTCATTTTCCATAAATAAGAGGTGGAAACATGATTTATAATATAAATTTCGGTATTGGTTGGGCTAGTAGTGGTGTTGAATATGCCCAACGATATCGTGCAAAGATTTTTAGAGATATTAATGTTGATGCCAAGTTTGTATTTTTAGATTTTATCTCAAATGAGAATATTCAAACGTTAACATCTAATATGGATTTTCAAGATGACGAAGTAATTTGGTTATACCAATACTTTACTGACATTAAAATAAGTCCAACGACGTATACAGTCGACAACATAAAAGAATCAATACATGGAAATATCATTAGAGAAGAACAAGTCGGCAAAATATTAAAAATTATATTTGAGGGGCAGAATAATTTTATCGCATGTTACTTAAAAGACGCAGATTCTAGAGTAGTTGATCGTGCTGAATTTGTTTCTAATGGTTTCTTGATTCGGAAAGACTTTTATACATACGTAAAATTATTTAGTGAATATTATGCCCCATTTGACAACAAGGCCAAGGTTTATATGAGAACGTTTTTTAATGAAGATGGTTCGGTTGCATATAAAGAATATATTGATAATGACAATAGTATTTTTGATTTTCCTAATGAAAAGTTATATTCAAAATCTGAATTCGTTGGTTATTTTATTAAAGCATTGAATCTTACTAAGAAAGATATTGTAATATTAGATAGAGCTACAGTAATTGGTCAGGCAGTATTACAAAATAAAGGCGAAAGTAAAGTGGGTGTGGTGATTCATGCAGAACATTATAGTGCCAACTTTACAGATGATCAATATATTTTATGGAATAATTACTATGATTATCAATTCACACAAAACAAGCATATAGACTTTTATATTACTGCAACAGAAACACAGAATAATCTACTGAAACAACAGTTACATGATTATAAAGCAGTAAAGTCACAAATTTATACAATACCAGTGGGGAGCATAGATAAATTAAAAGGCAAAGACAGTGAACGACAGCCTTATTCAATTATTACTGCTTCACGCTTAGCGAGTGAGAAACATATAGATTGGATTGTACAAGCAGTTGTTCAAGCCCAAAAAGTATTGCCAGACATTAGATTAGACATCTACGGAGAAGGAGTAGAAAAAGGTAAAATCTTTAATATTATCAATACACATAATGCTTCGTCATTTATTAATCTAAAAGGTCATGAAGATTTAGACAATGTTTATTCTCAATATGAATTATTCTTATCTGGTTCTACGAGTGAAGGATTTGGATTAACATTAATGGAAGCAGTAGGGTCAGGGTTAGGTCTTATTGGATTTGATGTAAATTACGGGAACCCTACATTTATTAATTCGGGTAAAAATGGTTTATTAGTACCTTATGAAGCAGGTAGTGAAAATCACGAAGCATTAATACAAAGATATGCGGATGCTATTATAGCATATTATAAGACAATTAATGATAATGCACATAAAGAATCATATATAATAGCAAAGAACTTTCTTACGGATCAAGTGATTGAGAAATGGAAAGGATTAATAGAAGAGGTGCAAAAATGATAAATTTATTTGAGCATTTTAACCCATCGACTAAAGCATTATATAATACATTACTTAAAGCAGGATATACACATGATACAGTAGTTATTGAAGAAGATGGATTTCTTCCGGAAGGCATCATTACGCCCTATCAATTCTTTTCGAATGTAAAAGTGTATCAAAACGATAAAGGCATTCACTTTAATGAAATAGAGACACCTGATTTCTGGGAAATTGAGGGGACAAATACTAGTGGCACGATAAAAGATATGGGTGAATTGAGAGCAAATATTAGATTTCGTGCTAATTTTAAAAATAGAATTGTCAGTCACGTTGAGTGGCTAGATAAATCTAAACAGATTAGATTTATTGATTATTATCATCAAGCGGGTTTTAAATTTGCAACGAAAGTATTTGATTTAAGAGGAGTACCAATTTTACAAACGTATTATGACCGACAAGGTAATGAAGTAATCTATGAAAACTTTGTTACAAAAAATATTATTGTTTCTTATAAGGCAAAGGAATATTCTTTTGTTAGTAAAGTGGAATTTGTACAATTCTTTTTAAGAGAAGCTTTCAGTCAATTAGATGGATTTATAATTAATTCACTTTCTTACCCGTTCATTATTGTGTATCAAATGGGTATTAAAGGGAAAGATATTTTGTTTTGGCAAGAAAACATTGGAGATGATATCCCGGGAAATATGAAGGTGATGTTTGAATATGATATGAGAGAGTTTACTGTAGCAATTCCAGATGCCCTTGAATTCAATCGTGTACAAAATGTCGTGGGTCACGATGTAAAGCATCGTATTATTCAATCTGGCTACTTATACAGATACTTTAAAAAAGCGCAATTTGGTAATCAAGTGATTACACTTACTAATTCTGATCAAGTAGAAGGCATTGAATTAATAGTACAGAAGTTGCCGTATTATGAATTTCATATTGCAGCAGTAACTGAAATGTCATCTAAGTTAATGGATTTAAATAAATACAATAACGTCGTTTTATATCCTAATATCAAAAGAGAAAGAGTAATTGATTTATATAAGAAATCAAATATTTATTTAGATATTAATCATGGAGATGAAATATTAGAATCGGTAAAAGGTGCATTCGATTATCAAACATTGATTCTTGGGTTTAATGAAGTGGCACACAATAAAGAATGCACCGCGCCAGAAAATTTGTATGAGATTAAACAAATAGATTCATTAATAGACTTATTAAATAATTTTGAGAAGAATAATAATCTGTATTATGAAAGATTAAATTTACAAAAACAACATGCTAATGAAGTGAGTGGGCAACAATTTCATAAAGCATTTAAAAAGTAATACAAAATTAGAAATAGACGCAGAAACCAATGTTTGAGGTTTTTGCGTCTATTTTTGTATTTTAGAATTATTCAGTTTTAAGTGGAGCGACTTGACGTCCTAAATCTGCTGGAGCGAGTGGGTTTTCGCGTTTTGGTATTGGCTTGTTTGTAGATTTAAGTTTGTCTGGGACTTTACCAGCTTTTGCTTCAGTTTTCGTACCAGCTTCATTAACTGTAGACTTACTTAAGTCAATCTTTTGTGTCTTCTCTGAGAATTCTCCGAGTGCATCTTTCTTAGCATCTTTTGTTAAGTTCACGACACTATCGATAAACGTTCCTGTTCCGTTTGCAACTAATCGCTTAGATACATCATTGAAAGTTGTGTTATGGAATGTTGCAGTCGTATTATTGGCATAAACAGCCGTAATCGGTGAACGTTTGCCATCCATTTCTACATTATTCACAACAGAGTTATGCATATTAAATGAATAGTTCTCAGGTTTCATGCCTTCTGTGTAATATACACCATGGACAATATCGTTACGTCCGAACGGTAATAAATCCATTTCCACATTATTTGAACGCTCACGCAATTCGCCGTTTACACCTGCTGCGATAAAGTAACTTTTCGCACGTGTTTTCACGTCATCAGTATTCCAATACACATTACCGTACGTTGACTCTACGTGGAATGTTGTTTCGTAATCATTAAATGTAGAATTCGTCACATTAATCGTTGTATTTTGATCTTTTAACCAATTCTCTTCTTTGGTATCTTGAATTGTACCGTTTTCAAGTACAACGCCGATCCAACCCATATATTCTTTAGAGCGTTTCGATGTCTTGGCGTTAGATACAACTTTATCAATGTTGACAATTGCATCATCTCTATGACCACTTAAATAAATCGCCATACCGAAACTGTCTGTAATATCATCGCCACCAACATCTTCTAAATTCACATCTTTAATATTTACATCACGGTACTCTTGTGCAAATATGGCATAGCCCCCGTACATATGTTTAAATTCAACATCATGTATGTTTAAATCATTTGTATTATTTATCGCGATGCCTTTAGTCATTGGTGTTTTATAGAAATCATCAGCATCTTTCATCTTGAAGTATAAGTCTTGAGGGTTTTTACTACCGTCAATTGTAATACCTTCAATCTCGATTTCAGACAAGAAATTCTTTTCTGATCCAAGGCGCATCGCATAAAACTCAGGCGGATTAGTCATTGGATTCTTCGGTTTAATGATTGCACCTTCACCTTTAATATGTAGCCCTTTAATATCATTTACTTCTATCGTTTTATTCGTGTCATAAGTACCTTTTGGAATCACGACTTCAACAGCTTCGTCTTTTGACTTTTCAATTGCTTTTGTTATTGCATCTGTATCATCTTTATTGTCATCTGGCTTTGCTCCGAAATCTGCTACATTAATTTGTTTTGCATTTTTAATAGAAGGCGCTTCTTGAGTAACATTTTCTTTAGATGTTTCTTCAGTACTTGTTTCTTTGGACTTTTGTTTCTCTGAATCTTGGCAACCAGTTAGTAATACGCTGAACGCAACAGCTGGGAGTAACCATTTTTTCTTAAAAGACATTATTTATTCTCCTTTGAATCATAAATATTTATGATACAGTTTATTCTAACATATTCGAGCAAAAACCTACTGATATAAGCTAATTATATCAGTGTAAAAATAAATTAATTTAACATAAAACGCTATCATACCCATAAAATCTTTACTATAATAAAACTAATTGAGTAAACAGGGGGATATATTTGTGAACTACTTTTGGCTGAATTGTGGATACAATAGATTTAATCACTTCGAAGATTTAATGGGACAAGTATCAGTGTTCGACTCCACAGTACACTTTAACCCGAATGAAGGATATACAGCATTCAAACGCGCAGTGCCAGGAGATAAAGTCATCTTCTATCAAGTGCAGAATAAAATAGGCATACTTGGGGCAGGATCTGTCTTAAAAGTTGAAGAGCCAAGACGTGGACAAATTAAAATACATTTTAAATACGAAGAAAAGCTTGCGCCATTTACGAAAGAATATTTAATTCGAGATGAAGCACTTAAACTTACGATTAATAGTATGAAAGAACAACTGCTTAATCCATTATCTGAAGAAGACTATGAAAAGATAGTACGCGTTGGGCGAAATGAGGAGAAGATTAACCGTTACTTTATAATGAAGGAAGACATAGATTTTGAAGCGGATGAAACATATACAATCTATGTGCGCAATATTAATGGCGTGAATCGTAATGGATTTAAACACTATGGTCAGATGCAGCCAGGTGATAAAGTAATTATCTACAAGATAACGCCAGAAAGAGGAATATACGGGACTGCTATCGTCGTAGAAGGGATGCAGCGCAATCAACCGATACCGGGAAGAACAGACAGTACATCCGTGAAGATAAAATATATAGAAGACATTACACCGCGTACAATCTATGAACTAGACCGAGAACCACAATTGCGTGCACAATATTTCCTGAATGAGAAGTGGAATGAATCCGTTACTGAAATAACACGCGTTCAGTACGATACATGTTTAAATCCATTAACGGACCTTGAACCAATACAATCACCTACTATCCAGCAAATGATTGATACAGCAAATTATTCGTCAAGAAGAAGTACGCTGGAAAAGCAAATGAAAGTTCAGACCGATAACTCCAGTAATCAACAGTCAGATAACCAGGATGATGAACGATTAAATGCACAGCAATCCAGCAATCGACTATCAATTCAACATCAATCATTGCAACAGTCTTTAACATCACACAAACCTAAAGTTGCGCCAAAGCCATGGAAGATGATCTATGTATTCAGTCTGCCCGAACATTTCAACGGAGTAGATACTGCTATTAAATATCTACAGCTTAAAAGAGATAACTTAAAAATTTACACAGCAGATACGATATGGACAAGTGGTAATCTATATGGTCAATATGTTAAAGAAGATGAAGATATTGTATTCCATCAAGGCATAATTACAGAAGCATTAGCAAGTTCGTTAAAACACGACTTACTAATAGAAGATTTTCATCACTTAAATGCAACGCAACTCAAACCACTGATCCATGCAGCACAAGGTGAACAAGTATCATTACCTGTCATGAAAGAACTTACGCGTGCAACTATCGGATTAGATGATGAAGCGACTTATCAATTAGATGTAGATTTTAAAATTGTTGCAATAACGACATCATCAATTGATGATTTTAAAGCGCAGTATCCAATATATATGCATCAATATATGAAATTTTATGCATATAAATAAATTTATTCAAGAGGGAAATTCTATAATCAAGTTAGCCACCTACGGTGTGCTTTAAAATAAAAAATGAGCCATGTGCATCCATGTTAATATTGTAGTTACCACAACAAACAATAAGGAATGAATGCAAATGACTCATCTAAATGGTACCACTA
>NZ_PZJH01000013.1 GCF_003259695.1 Macrococcus epidermidis | reverse complement strand
ACACTTTTTCACTTTGTTATTTTCGATGTCTTAAAGCTGTGCATCGCTTGTTTTCAGCGACTTTTATATCTTATCAAGATGGATTACTTTCGTCAATACTTTTTTAAAACTTTTTTATTTATTTTAAAATTAATTACGGTATGCTTACTGTTAAGCAAAATAAAACAGCGATTGAACGAGCATTCAATCGCTGTAATGATTAATGAACTACCTTATTTTTAAAGACGAATTGATAGATGATGATTAAGAATGAGGCTACTAAAATGCCAAAAGCCATATTATTATCTATCGTAGTAAATACGTTACTGTAATAGAAGAAAGACATAATAATCGATCCTGTCGTTGATCCAATAAATTTAAGCAAACTATAAGTGCTCATCATACTACCTAATTGATGAGGCGCTGCGCTTTCCTGTATCGTTACAATATTCTTTGTAAAAACTGTACCAAAAGATAGCCCTAAAAATGCTGATGCGATCGTTACCGCTATCGCATGATCAAAAATGAATATGATCAAACTTCCGATAATCATATATAAGAAACTTAATTGATAGACACGTTGTATCGTAAGTTTTGTTTCGAGCGTCTTCAATACAAATGTTGAAAGCAACCAGAATATCGAAATCGTAAATGTAGTCAGTCCTGCAAGCAAAGGACTTAATCCCTTTTCTGTCTGAAGGTAAATTGGCAGAAAAATATTTGTCCCCATCATGATAATCGCATATAGCATATCCGTACCCATCACGATGCCTATCCTCTTATTAAATGCTTTCACTGGGATAAACGGTTCGTCAATTCTGCTTTCATATTTTATGAATATGATTAATATCATCATCGCTAATATAAATAAAGCAGCATGAATAAACCAATGTGTTTCTATTAATAATGCACAAAGCAAGCTTCCAAGAAAGATATAAAAGTATATCAATCCTTTAAAATCAAATTTACTTTCTTGTTTCATTTCTTCAAACTTAAAATATTTAATGACAAGAAAAATTGCTAAAAACGCTAAAGGCACATTGACGTAGAATAAATAACTCCAATTAAGATACGTCAAAATAAGTCCTCCGAGTATCGGACCGACGATACTCGAAATACCCCATACCGATCCAACGATTCCCATCACTTTATAGCGGTAAGGAATTTCAAACGCTATCTTCGGTATGATATTCCCCATCGTCATCATAATTCCTGCACCTAACCCTTGCACTAATCTTGATGCAAGCAACATTTCAAATGTAAACGATAGTCCAGATAACATACTACCGATTATAAAAACAATAATACCGAGTAGCATTAACCGTTTAGCACCTAGCCGCTTCATCAATTCTCCAACAATAGGTGTTACAATTACAATTGCTATCATATAAGTAGTAAAAATCAATGCAAGTGACTTTGTTGCATTTAAATCTTTCCCTATCGCGGGTGTCGCAAGTGAAATTATTGATGTTTCAATCGCACTCATAAACATAATAATCACTAATGCACTAATTAATCCTTTTTTCATCTTATCCCTCCATAGGAAAAATCAGATTAAACTTGCGTCTAATCTGATTTATCTTTTCTTTTTATTCGATTTCTTTTTCTTATGCGATACAACCTGTGTTGATTTTGACTGTTTTGTATTCTGTACTGTTTCAATAACAGGTTCTACCCATGTACCTCGCGCTATTTTACGCGCTTTACGTTCTTCAAATGATAAACGATTGTACTTCGGCAATGATAATAACTGAAATGCATTACATAACAGCAAACTAAATATCGTGCAATATAGCCACATCATATCTTTTACTTTTAAAAATGGAATCAATTCAACAGTTGTCATCACAACCATAAAGAACATTGCCGGAATAAATACATTCTTTCCTGTAAGTTTATTCTTATAAATTGCAACTGCAACTCCAAAAATAACGATAAGCAATGGAATCCAGATAAATTTCAAGATATCTCCGTCCTGTTTACCGAAACGTAAATATCTGAAATACACTAAATCAATTATCGCAAACAAAATAATTACAACCTGAATAGCATTCCATCCGTTCTTGAATATGCCTTGACCCATTTGATGAATAAAGAGATATGCAAAAAATGCCAGCTGGGAAATTGATGCAATCAGCAACCCATAACCCATAAACCAAACTAATGCGGCTAAAAATTCACCTATTTCACCTTTCACTAAGTAAACGGTCAGTTTGTCATATCCGAAAACTAAACTGACAAGCACTGTACAAACAAGGCCGATTAATAAAGTAATACCGTAAAATTTACCTAAATTCTTTAAAGTCACTTTAATACCTCATTACTTTTCTTCTGTTTTATTAATAATGCGCTCTGCCATATTTAAATAAATTTGGCCTAGTTGATGATCTTCAGCATAAACTGACGGTGCAAAAGCTTCTTCAGTCCAGTCAGGTTGTGCAAGTGGTAATTGTCCGATTAATTCTGTGTTTAACTCAGATGCTAACTTCTCTCCGCCACCTTTACCAAACACATATTCTTTCTCTCCTGTCACTTTGCTTTCAAAGTATGACATGTTCTCCACTACACCTAATATTTCATGATCTGTGTGAATTGCCATAGCACCCGCACGTGCTGCAACAAATGCTGCTGTCGGATGAGGCGTTGTTACAATAATTTCCTTACTCTTCGGTAACATTGTATGAACATCAAGCGCCACGTCCCCTGTACCTGGTGGTAAATCTAAAAGGATATAGTCTAATTCTCCCCAATTTACTTCCTGGAAGAAGTTATTGATCATTTTACCTAACATTGGACCACGCCAGATAACTGGTGTATTCTCTTCTACGAAAAATGCCATTGAAATAACTTTTACCCCGAAACGCTCAACTGGTTTAATTCTATTTCCTTCAATTTCAGGTTTTTCTGAAATCCCCATCATATCAGGTACACTAAATCCGTAAATATCCGCATCAACTAACCCAACACGCTTTCCTAAGCGTGCTAATGCAACTGCTAAGTTAACAGAAACTGTAGATTTACCTACGCCGCCTTTACCAGAAGCAATCGCAATAAAATTCACTTTATCATCTGGTGAGATCAATCGTTCAATTTCAGAAGATGACTGGCCACGGAATTGTTCTAAAGCTTCGTCATCTAATTGTTCAAAACGAAGTCCAACAGTGTTTGCTCCATTTTCTTTTAATACTTCAACGATCTTCATTTGTAGATCTAGCTGTTCTTGTCCACCAAGTTTCGCGATACCGATCTTTAATGAAACATGATTTTTCTCTTCTTTAATTGAAACTTCCTTTACCCCACCAGTTTCTTTTAACGGAAGATTCACAACCGGATCATTTAACTTTTCGATTAATTCAATAACTTGTTCTTTTGTCAGCACAATAAACGCTCCTTCTCATTTCTAATAGCTATAGTTTAACAAAAGATTGTCACTTTGTATAAATTAATTTCTTATTCTAGGTTATATTCTATTAAAAGGGCTATAATAGATTACGGATTAAATTGAAAATAACGAAGATATACATATTGTACACATTTAAAGGAGACCACTATGACTAAAAACTACACTATTATGCAATACTTTGAATGGCATTCAAATGATGATGGTAATCACTGGAACAGATTAAAGGATGAAGCTGAATCACTTAAAGAAAAAGGCTTTGATGCAATCTGGTTACCACCGGCGACTAAAGCTGATCACGTCATGAATACCGGCTATAGCGTATATGATTTATATGACTTAGGTGAATTCGACCAAAAAGGACAGGTTCGAACAAAATACGGCACGAAAGAAGAATTAATCGCAGCAATCGAAGCACTTCATGAACAAGACATTAAAGTTTATGCGGATGTCGTTCTAAATCATAAAGCAGGTGCCGATGAAGCTGAAACAGTACGCGTTGTAGAAGTTGATCCGAATGACAGAAATCATGAAATTTCTGAACCATTTGATATCGATGCGTTTACAAAATTCTATTTCCCAGGGCGTAATAAAAAATACAGTGCGTTCGAATGGAACTATACACATTTCAATGGTACTGATTATGACCATCGTACAGGACGAACGGGTATATTTAAAATTTTAGGTGAAAATAAAGACTGGAATGAAAATGTCGATCAGGAAAAAGGCAACTTCGATTATCTGATGTTTACAAATGTTGATTATCAACATCCCGACGTACGCGAAGAGACAATTAATTGGGGTAAATGGTTTATCGATACATTAAATATTGATGGTATGCGTCTTGATGCAGTAAAACATATTGAAAGTTA
Source organism: Macrococcus epidermidis (assembly GCF_003259695.1). GTDB lineage: Bacteria > Bacillota > Bacilli > Staphylococcales > Staphylococcaceae > Macrococcoides > Macrococcoides epidermidis. The sequence continues at coordinate 14,426 of NZ_PZJH01000013.1, read as the reverse complement.
TTTTATACGTGACTTTGTACATGCAATGCGCGAACATCGCGGTCAAGATTTCTATTTTGTCGGTGAATTCTGGAATCCAGATCTTGAAGTGAATGAGAACTTTTTAGATGAAGCAGAATACAGCTTAGATTTATTCGATGTAAGACTACACTTTAACTTTAAAGCTGCTTCAGAAGGTGGCGCTGCTTATGATCTACGTCAAATATTTGATGGCACTTTAGTGAAAGAGAATCCTGAGCATGCAGTAACTTTTGTAGACAATCATGATTCGCAACCAGGAGAAGCTTTAGAATCATTTGTTAAAGATTGGTTTAAACAATCTGCATACGCCCTTATCTTACTTCGTGAAGATGGTTTCCCATGTGTATTCTATGGCGATTATTATGGTATTGGCGGAGAACATCCAATTGATAGTAAACAGATGGCGATTGATCCTTTACTCTATGTTCGTAAATTAAAAGCTTATGGCCAGCAAGATGATTACTTCGATCATCCAAATGTTGTCGGTTGGGTTAGACGTGGATATGCTGAAGATAAATCAGGATGTGCTGTCATCATTAATAACAGCGAACAACCAGCTGAAAAACAAATGTTTGTTGGCGCAGATCGTGCCGGACAAACGTGGTATGACTATACCGACACCATTGAAGAAGGCGTGGTTATCGATGAAGAAGGTAACGGTGTCTTCAAAGTAAATCCAGGCAGTGTGTCTGTATATTGTGAAAAAGAAGCATAATTAAAAAGATGACTGATCAATTAATCTGATCAGCCATCTTTTTTAAATATTATAAATGTTTCACTTCAGGTAATGGTTTCACTTGTGATTCAATCCATTCGCGTTTTGCTTCAAGAAATGGTGGTAAAGATAAACTTTCACCTAATGATTCAAGCGGCTCATTCACATCAAATCCTGGACCATCCGTTGCAAGTTCTATCAATATGCCTTGTCGCGTTCTAATATAAAGCGATTTAAAGAAATGACGATCTACGAACCCACTAGATGGTATATTATTTTCTTTAATAAAATCTATCCACTCTTGTAATGCATCTTCATCTTTAACACGCAGAGCAATATGATGCATGCTACCTTTACCTGGACGTTCTTTCGCTTCAGTATTATGCACTACTTGCAATTCATCGCCAGTGCCACCAAGGTCTGAACTAAACGTTAGTATTTGCTGTTGTGTGACTGGATGCACAAACGATCCAGTACTTCTATAGCCGAATATTTCTGTTAATACACTACTAAATCCTTCTGCATCTTGAACATCCATCTTAAACGGCCCAAGACCTGTAATACCAAATTCAACGGGTACAATACTTTTCTCCCATGGTGTACCTGCAGCTACACCCGAATTTGTACGGTCTGAAACTAACGCGAGACGTTGACCTTCAAAATCTTCAAACTCTAATGTTAGTCTACCGTTAATCTCAATCGGTGTATCATGATACACATTATATTGCTCAAAGCGTTCTTTAAAATAATGTATCGATTCATCGCTTTTTACGCGCAATGCTATTTGCGAAATACTATTTGTCCCGCGATATGTACTGCCGACGTTTGGTATTTCAAAGAATGTAATGTCCGTACCCGGATTTGCCACGCCATCTGCATAGAATAGATGATACATCGACGGATCATCCTGGTTCACTGTCTTCTTCACTAAACGCATCCCTAATATTTCAGTGTAAAATACTAAATTTTTTGCAGCATCTTTTGTAATACCTGAAGCATGATGTTGTCCTAATATTTTTCTCACGTTTATCTACCTCTTTTAATTTTAAAGTTTATTTTAAAGTTTTATATTAAATTTATTCCGAAAATTTATTCCCGTTTCACGATTATTTATGTTTTATCTTTCGAAGCAACTGTAATAATTCTTTTTGTTCCTCCTGATTAAGTCCACCAAAAAGTTCTTCCTGCAATGCAGTGTGTTTAGGTCTCAGTGTTTCAATAACGTGTTTCCCTTTGTGGGTCAATCGTATATGTTTCACTTTCCATTCCTGCGAACGTTCTATTAACCCATCGGCTTCTAATTTCTTAAGCAAATGCGTAATATTCCCTTTCGTGACAAACATTAATTCTGATAATTCATTTTGTGTACATCCAGGATGTGTATCTATTTGATTCAAACAGTCGAAGTGACTAGATGAATACCCTGTCTCTTTTAATTGTTCATTAATTTCTTTCAGAATATCGTTATAAATGCGTGCGATATTAAGCCACACAAGATAACTTCTATTGGTTTCCATCTTCTCACCTCTTTTATCAGTTTAATATTAAACTGATAAATGTCAATAGACTAGCACTGAAGTACTAGTCATCTTCTTTATTCAAATCTTCACTATCAGGATAGAATATTTCAGTTAAGTAATAAAGTAAGCTTATGACTGCCAGTATAACAAAGAAATTTATCTTGATATGCTGGTAATTAATATGAACACCAAAATAAAACACGATTGTTGATAAACCAATCGTCAATAAATGGAAGTACCATCCTTGAAAATATTTATTATCTGGTTGCATGCTTTTTACGTCATCTAATATATATTCTATGACGACAAGCAGGAAATAACCTATCGCAATATATGATCCATAATAGAAACTATTATCCATCACATTCTCATTATACGTAAATTCAGCCAGCCTGAAATATATAAGAATACGACTTAAACCATACATTCCAAACGTAATCATCAAAATAAATGAGGCACCGGAGATTAATACAACTGATAAAACAAATAAAATCGTGAATATAGAACCTTTAGGAAATTTAAATTGTTTCATCAACTGCCCCCTCATTATTTTTCCATTCCCTTTTTTTTGTGTTAAATAATCTAAATATAGATTAACAAAGTATTTTGTTTTTGTGTAAAATAAAATAAACAAGGTTTTTATTTTACGTTTCAGTAAAATTTATACTTTTAATATTTGTTCTATTGAATTTTATTGTATAATAAAGGAATAACTTAATCGTTAAAGGAGATTTACACATGAACACTATATTGGTTACTGGTGGTGCTGGTTATATCGGATCACATACAGTTACAAAGTTGCTTAATTCTAATTATAACGTAATTGTGGCTGATGACCTATCAACAGGGCACAAAGATGCAGTTGATAGCCGTGCAAAGTTTTATCAATGTGATGTAAGCGATGAGAAACAGTTCTCAAAAATATTTGATCTTGAACAGATTGATGCAGTCTTACATTGTGCCGGGAAGATTGTCGTTAGTGAGTCTGTAAAAGATCCATTAAATTATTTTGAACATAACGTATGTGGATTAAATAGTGTATTACGTGTTATTGCAGACAAAGGTGTAAACAAATTTATGTTCTCATCAACGGCTTCAATCTATGGCAATAATTCATTTAATATTAAAGCAGTGGAATCTACACCTATTGCTCCAACTAATCCTTACGCTGAATCAAAACATATCGGTGAACAAATGATTCACTGGGTAAGCGAAAGATATGGTATCAATTACGTTATCTTTAGATATTTTAATGTGGCTGGTGCAATGCTGGATGGGTCTAATGGACTGCGCACAAAAAATCCAACTCACTTAATCCCTTCTATTAACAGCACATTGCTCGGGAAAAGAGAAGTGTTCGAAATCTTTGGCGATGATTACAACACAGAAGATGGTACATGTATTCGAGACTTTATCCATGTCTTCGATCTTGCAAAAGCACATCAACTTGGAATGGATTATTTATTTAACGATGGTACATCAACTGTATTTAACCTGGGTACAGAACAAGGTTATTCAGTAAAACAAGTTGTAGATGCAGCGCAAAAAGTAACCGGCCTGACACTTAACAAAAAGATATCAGAACGTCGTGGTGGAGACCCGGATTTCGTGCTAGCGAATGCTACGAAAGCACGTGCTACGCTTAACTGGTCACCAGAATATACATTAGGCGATATGATTCTTTCTGATTATAACTGGCGAAAGAAATTATAGATACATATAAAAAGAGTCACACAATAAAATGTGTGGCTCTTTATTAGTTATTTTAAGTTTTCAGCTTGGTATACTATTTTTCCATCAATTACGGTTGCAGCTACTTCGATACCCTGTAACTGATATCGATCCACTTTAAAAGGGTCCTCTTTAAGAATCGTAAAATCAGCAATCTTACCTTCCTCAATCGTTCCATATGCTGGTACATTATCTGCAACTTTAGCTGCTTCAGTCGTATAAAGTGATATCGCTTCAAAAACACTGAGTGCTTCTGTCATATTATAGCCATCACTTTTATCATCTGCTGCTTTACGATTTACTGCAGCAGCAATACCTGATAGTGGTCTGAAATCTTCTATCGGGCTGTCAGAACCTCCTCCGCAAATAATGCCTTTATCAAGTAATGATTTCCATGGATAGCTGTAACGGATACGCGATGCACCGACTCTTTCGATTGCCCATGGAAAGTCAGAAGCAACAAACATCGGCTGTATATCACATATTATATTAAGTCGCGCCATTCTTTCGATTAAATCTTCTCTTAAGAAACTCACATGTATCAATCTATCTCTGCCACTGCGCGGTGGATAAGCTTCTATCGCATCAAGCACCATTTCAACTGCTTTATCCCCGATCATATGTACAGCAATATTTACATCTAAATTGCGTGCTTTTTTCACTTGCTCGGCAAGTTCATCTGGCGTATAGATCGCGAGTCCATATGTATCTTCATCACTATACGGTTCGCTAAACAAAGCAGTTCTACCGCCTAATGCTCCATCTGCATAAAATTTCATCGCATCTGGTCTAAAATAATCATTATATTCAAACGCATATTGGACGACATCTTCAATGACCTCCGTATGGCGTAAAATATTTAATCTAAAAGGATTATCCTTATTAATAACATTTTTATATGCATTCAACACATCTTTAAAATCATTATAGTAAGCAAGATCCTCTGTATGAACACCTGTTAAACCTGCCTGCGTAAATTGCTGTACTGCATATTCAACGTGACCAGTTAGCGATGCTTCATCTTCTATTGATGCAACTTCTAACATCGCTTCCATTGCATTGTCATGCACCCAACCGTTTAACACGCCATCTACCTTCTCATAATGCCCACCTGGCATATCAGCTACATTGTCATTGATATTAAAATACTCAAACACACTTGAGTTAACAATTGCTGCATGTCGGCAAACACGTTTAATAATCACCTTCTTGTCAGTGATTGCATCAATATCATCTTTCGTTATTTTATATCCATCTAATTGATTTTCATTATAGCCTTCACATATTAAAAAGCTGCTATCATCCATATTTTCAGTTGCATTACGAATTTTTTCGATGATAATCTCTATATCATCATCATCTTTAAAATTTACACCTCTCAGTGCAATTCCTGTTCCAACAAGATGAATATGTGTGTCTACAAAACCTGGAAACATTGCGTTTCCATTTAAATCTATGTATTTAACATCTTTTAAATCCGGTACTTCCTGATAAATCGCTTTTATGCGATTGCCTTCAACAAGTACTGCCTGAACTGTTTCATCCTCACGCTTCATCGTATAGATCGGACCGTTAAAATATAGTTCCAAGATTACCCCTCCAAATAAAAAAAGATATACTAATTAATATTAGTATACCTTTATTATCTGATGATTTAAAATTCTAATCCTAAAGCTTTAAATGTATCGCCTTCACTTAAATCGCCGGCTTCATAACCTTTTTTAAACCATTTCATACGATCAGCACTTGATCCATGTGTAAATGTATCTGGATTTGCTCTACCAATTGCTTTTTCCTGAATCGTATCATCACCTACAGCATGCGCTGCTTTAATCGCTTCTTCTAGGTCACCTTCATCAGTGTAACCCATTTCCTGTGCATGTTTCGCATACACACCAGCTAAATAGTCTGCTTGTAACTCAACTGCAACTGAATATTTATTGTATTCAGTTTCAGATAATTGATTTCTTAATTGGTGGAATTTCGGTAGGATACCTAATTCATTTTGGACGTGGTGACCTACTTCGTGTGCAATAACATAAGCCATCGCAAAGTCTCCAGGTGCATTAAACTTTTTATCTAATTCATCCATGAAAGATAAATCAATATAAACTTTTTGATCTGTCGGACAGTAGAAAGGTCCCATCTGTGCGCTTGCATTACCACAGCCTGAACGCACACCATCCGTATATAGCACTAGTTTAGGTTCAGTATATGTACGATCATATTTCTTAAATAATTCATGCCATACATCTTCAGTATCTTTAAGAACAACTGACGCAAACTGACCACGTTCATCTAATGACTGTTCAGTCTTAGTATCAACTTGTTCAGCCTCTTTCTTCACATTACCTGTTTCAAAAGGATTATCTTGAGAACCAGAGCCACCTGATGTTGCGCCATTATCTTGTGTTTGTTCTTGTTGTGAAGGATCTCCACCAAGAACACCACCTAAATCTCCAGGGTTCCCCCCCATTAACATAAAAATAATCACGGCAATAACACCTAAACATCCCATTCCGCCTCCGCCGATAACCATCGGACTTCCGCCGCCTGAGAATCCGCCACCAGATCCTCTTGCATCCTCAACGTTCGAACTACCTTGTCGACCTTGCCATTTCATATACGTTCCCCCTACTCGGTTGATTGCTAACATAATAGTTAATATTACTTACCCTAAATTGCTATGTCGCAATCATAAAAATGTTATAAAATTTATTTAAACGCTTTTATAGCATCGATTGAAGAAAGACCATCAACGACAAGGTACTGACCATTTACAAAACGTTTCACTTTAACTTTCTCTTCATTCACCTGATCACCATAGATTTTATTGACGTAATACTCTTTTACCGGATGTGCAAGTTTCTTTTTATTTTTATGTGTTGTTAACTTTTTCTTCACGTATCGCTCTGGTAACCAAATATGATCTTTATAGGATAGATGTATCTTAACATTCATCTTATCTCCGACGTATAGATTTTTATGATGATCTAAACTACCTTGATATAAAAAGCGTTGTGTATCAGCTTCAGGATTTACTGCCAACTGCTCATATGTATCCACAGTTCCATTGTATGATTTATCTTTGTTTTGCACGTGTTTAGCATCAAATTTTAATCCTTCTTCAAGGAAGTCAATCTGCTTTCTGCTTGCTGTTCCTTCTACAAAGTACTTCTCGTCTGTCACAACCAGAATCGGTTTTTTCTGTGCTTTTTCTGAGAATTTCTCAATTTGAGCTTTATCCAGTTTAACAACTTTTCCGTCCGTACTTGCTTTAACTGTTAATTCATCTATCTTACCTGAAATTTGTGTCTGCTTTTCCTTTAATATATCAATATTGTTCTCTGCTTTAGATAGTTCAGAATCCAGCCAGTTTAACTGAGCTTCAATTTCATCAAGTTTATTTTCAGAAGAAGTGTCGCTTTCCATCATTTCCATCGCTAGAATTTGCCCTTCAATCTGATCTTTCTCAATCATCTTGTTATCTAATGAAAGACCAACTTCTTTTTCTTTAGAGAAAAGGGCTTCATCATTATATGTGAACAATGGATCACCTTTTTGGACGGTATCTCCTAGTTCCACATGCATGAGAACCGGCTCTTTCTGTTCACCTTCCTGAAAATAGTTCGATAAGTTCTGTTTAACTTTACCATCGACATTTAATACGTGTGTCTTTATACGTTCATCAATTTCAATCGTATTCTTCTTATCCTGTTCATTTAAGTATAAAAATATGACACTTGCTAATACCAACGCAAGTACAATTAACGATAAGACAACCGGCAAAAACCATTTATTTTTCATTACATTCACACGCCCTATGCCAAAATTTCAATTTATAATGCACAACACATTACACATCGTTTATTACTTTTATCTACACATCCAGAAGATTTAATTTCTCTTTTCTATACTTAAAGCTATTTAATGAGACGGTCATCATCTGATTTAATATGCGCATTAAAATCATCCATATTAATCTTTTTCTGAGATTGGTAATACTTATACGTTAATCCGATAAGCATTAAAGCAGCAAATAAAGATACAAACCCCATCCAGCTGACTTCTCCTCGTCCGGGACCAATAATGTAATAGTATGATAGATAGAGATTTATAGCCACAAGCGCTAACATCATGATAATGACATAAATATGTGTTTTAGATTTCAAATGGTTCACCTCTACAATAATTTATTATTGATTAAGTCCTGACGGGCTGTTTCAACACTATCTTTTCCTTCTTTATTCTTTAACGGACTAAATTCACTTGCACGGTCCACTTGTAATGTCTTAAATGATTGACCATAACGGAAGATGTCAAAATAAAACTTTTCAAACTTTAATGTTGATTGTTTTACAGGATTTAATTCACCGTCTAATTGTTCTAAGTTCTTGATTGCTAAGTGATAGGGTAGTTCGCTTTCAGCATGTGCTATTAAATAATCTAATTTAAAGATGTGAATACCAATATTTGCGTTGCGATATGTATTCTCTTCACCTTCAGGTAATTCAGTGTACTCCATAACTTGTTTAACACCTTCAACTTCAATAACACGTCCTACACTTTCATTATCCTTAGCTGCAATTGTCTTTGTAGTAACATCTGACTGACTGTCTACAGCTAATCCACAAAGAATTGGATCTAACACTTTTACGAGAACATTATCAATATTATTAATGTAAAGATATTCTACGCCTTTGTCCTTTAAAGCGTTGTTCACACCAGTTGAATGTAATGCTTCAAAAATACCACCATTGCCATTCGGCGTTGTAAGAAGTGATTGTTCTTTATTTAATAATAATTCACCTGACTCACTCAATGCCACGATATTCGGTTGCTTAAAGAACGTAATATTTTCTTTTGGCATACCAAAATAATGATGTGCTTCAAAGTAAGCTAATGTTTCCTCGTGATTAATGTCACTTGTCATAATTGTCCATGGTATATTGATACTATATGCTTCATTGTAAGTAATAATTTGTTCAGCCTGAAATTCAAACAAACTTTTCCCATCAAATTCAAATGTACCTTTAGGTCCTGGATGTTCTAAACGTGTACCTTGACCACCTGCCATCAATACAGGTGCTATTTTAAGTTGTTTAATTGCTTCTAACCCTTTTTCTTTATATGTAATACGCATTTCTTCTGACATTTCATCTTTAATGATTGTCTCAACGTCTTTAATTTCACCTTGTGGTAACTTTACCTCTCGATTAACATAAACTTCATCATATAACTTTTGGATGCTATCAAAGTCCTGCTGTTCCAGCATATTTTGTAACTCAACCTTTTTATCATCAGATAAGCGCTCTAATTGTGTTGCTAAAGTTGTATGACCGTATTGTTTTAATTTATTGTTCATCCGTGAAATTCTCCTTAGACTTTATTATTTTAAAATTATGTTTATTCATATTTTATCATGATTAGTTTAGCCATACTAATGTTCTATGAAACATTTCTGTATAAAATAGATACATCGTTAACACACTAAAAGTCGTTGCAAGTGACAAATCTAAAATCCCTCCAGTCTTAAATGTAAAAGGGAAAACAATCTTCTTATTTATCGGGAAGAATAAAGTTACGCCTCGCGGTGTTAACATATCTAATAACAAATGGCTGATTACACCGATTACTGCACTGATCACATATATCGTATTAACATTCAGTACAATGAGTAATATACCTGTAAGTAACATAAAAAAGATTGAATGCGTCAGCGTACGATGCCCAAAAATAAGTGCAATTAACGAACTGATCGGCCATATCTTTTTCCCGAGCTTGCTACCAGCATGGCAAATATCAGGTACGATACTAAACAGTGCTGTAGTACCGATAATACCAGCGAAAGAACTGATATCATAAGCAGTATGCATACCATAAGATGTGCCGATCAGCACACCGAGTGCTATATGTGTTTTTCCGGTCATTAGACACATCTCCTTCATATTTGACACTTCTGTGAAAAACATCACATATCCATTGAAATATATTTCACATATTATTATACTAGCATTATAAGTCAATGAGTATTAAATAAATGAAATAACCCCCTTTATTTCGCCCAACTCATTCTAGTCAAATGTTTATGACTACATTTGAACACAAAAAATCGACTCATTTTAGTTTGAGTCGATTTTTTGTGTTCTTGTCAGCCATTTTAAAGCTTCACGTTCTGACAATGGTGAGAGTTTATTGGAAGAGATAAAATCTTTTACGAATACAGCATTCGTCTTTGAATATTCTCTTAGTACCCAACCAATCGCTTTACGAATAAAAAATACTTTATCATCTTTCGTATTTAGAATAAATTCTGTGAGCAATGTTTCGTTCATTTTATCCTTATATTTTAGTTGATGTAAAAGACTAGCGCGTTGTAGCCAGAAGTTATCAGAACGATTCCATTCTCGCATCTTCTGTTCTCCTATGTTACGTTCTCTTAGTACTATTGACCCAACGATATTCGGTGCGATTGTATCTACCGAGTCCCACCAGCTATGTGTCGTTAAAAGTCCTTCAATATAATCAAGATCAGTCACATTAAACAACTTTTCTTTTTTATTTAGAATCACCATACCAATATAGTGATATTCTCGTTCTCTCTCAAGAAAACAATCGTCCACCAGTGTTTTCACACCTTCTTTAGTAACTGGTAACCCCTGTTTAAATAATTCTCTCATTACAGGCGCAGTTACACTCTTCTTAATACCGAGAAATGGAAAGTTATTTTTCATATAACTTTCCATCGAATGTTGATGTTCATTATTTTTTAGAGGAATGTATGCTGCTTTAATATCATTGATTGTTATCATCTGAATTGTCCTGCACTGCTGACCTTGATTGTTGCGCTGTATCCTCTTTTGTCAGCGTATTTTTTTGTTCTGGCGTTTTCGGTTCTGTCGTTCTTACTTCATCAGATTCAGAAGTTTGAGGCGGTTCCGTAGTTGGTTCTGTCGTTTTCGGTTCTGTCGTCTTATCCGGTTTAGCAGGGATGACTTCAGTTGTAATCGGGACAGTGCTCTTCTGTTCATTTGTGACCTTCTCTTGTTTTTCAATCGTTTTCTCTTCAGTTTCGGTTTGAACTGCCAAATTACATTGACCACTTCTACAAATATAGCCCTCACTCGTCAGATTGTTCCACGCTTTCGAATATTCAGAAGTGTGACTAATATCCTGACAATCAGCTGTTTTTTCTTTGCCCGGAGTTACAAGGCAAGTTCTTGCAAGATTATACCGTTCTGTATCATAACCTCTTGATGTTTGAACAGTTTTAGTTGTAGTTGCTGTACTGTTTTTTTCTTTCTTTTCTTTCGTACTATTCTTTTCTTTTTTTGCTGTTTTTTTAGTATCATCAGTCTTTTTCTTATCAACTGGTGGTTTTACTTTCACTTCTATATCAGGCTTATGATCGACTTTTTTAGGTGCATCTTCTGCCTTACCACACGCACAAAGTACTACTGACATGAGCAAAATACTTATCCACTTTTTCATTGTTTCTCTCCTTAGATGTATGAAATTAACGACATACAATGTAAGTATTATACCACATGCACTAAAAATGTGTAGAAACACTATTTATCCTGTACTTAAGCATCATTTCAGCACGACATAATAGAGTTTTGCTATGATGATGATAGAAAAGGCGGAGGTGTATATATGCAGGAAAATACAAAAGGGGTACTATATGCAGGTGGTGCATATTTATTATGGGGATTACTTCCTACATATTGGCGTTCAGTCAATACCTTCAACCCTTATGAGATATTATTTCATCGCGTTATCTGGTCAGCTGTATTTATGGTGATTTTGATTGTCGCATTAAAGAAATGGAGCACCTTTAAAACAGATACGAAAGCGTTATTCAATCGTAAAAAAGAATTGATTGCACTGATTATCGCTAGTATCGTAATTATGGTGAACTGGGGTATATTTATCTGGGCGATTAACAACCATCATGTATTGCAGGCTAGTCTTGGATATTACATCAATCCATTGATGAGTATCGCACTTGGATTTATTTTTATGAAAGAACGTTTTAATATACTAGAGACGTTTGCGATTATCTTTGCAGCAATTGGTGTATTTTATATGACAATCAGCAGCGGTACTTTCCCACTCATATCAATTATTCTTGCTATGAGTTTTGCATTATATGGGCTGATGAAGAAGTTTGTCAATATCGATGCTATCTATAGTATCGCACTTGAAACAATCATATCATTACCAATAGCAATGCTTGGTCTCTTCCTATTAGCAAGACAAGGTGAACAGCACTTCGGTATGAATCACACGAGTTTTCTAATACTTTTTGCCGGGGTCGCTACTGCAGTACCACTCATCATGTTTACAGCAGGCGCAAAGCGTATCCCATTATCTTTAATCGGCTTCTTACAATATATTTCACCAACTTTAATATTGCTACAAGGTGTCTTTTTGTTCGGGGAGTCATTTAGTATGACCGACCTTATAACATTCTTCTGTATATGGACGGGTCTTATCCTTTATAGTTATAGTAAGTATATGCAATTTAAGACAATGAAACGTAAAAAACTGCTCAGTTAACATCACTGAGCAGTTTTTCTATTCAAAGATATATTTATTCTGACTTGAGATAAAAGCAAAAATAAACATCACAATCGTAATCACAAAGAACATAATATAACTCGGTGTGTGACTATTAAATACATCATGTAAATATCCGAGCAACATCGGACCAATAGCAGCTACAAAATACCCGACGGATTGACTGAAACCAGACAATTCAATCGCATCTTCAGTAGTCCTGGCACGTAGTGAGAAGAACAACATGCATAAACTAAATGCCGCACCACCTGCCAGACCAGTCGCTATCATGGCAATTACGATAAATATCGTCTTGTTAACTAGCAATGCACTGAAGCCAATTAGAAATAATGCTGTAAATAAATACACAAGTGGACGTTGATTTTTCATTTTCATTGCAATAACAGGCATTAGAAAAGTCATCGGCAACTGAGCAAACTGATTGAGCATTAAATAATAACCCGCTGCTTCCTGACTAACGCCATATGACATTAAAATATCAGGAAACCATGTAACAGTTGAATAAAAGTTCATCGACTGAAATCCCATCATTAAAGCAATTGCAACCGCAAGTTTAGATTTATATATAGGACGCTTACTTTCTGTTACAGTTAATCTTGGATTATATTTCAGTTGTGGCATCCATAGTAAAATACCTGCAATACTAAATAATATCCAGAATCCTAATGAATATTGATACCCTCCATCATTAACCATACTCAATGGCACACTTAAACCACCACCGATACCTGCTGTCATATTCATCGTTGCAGCAAACACGCCCGTCATCAATCCCATCTGTTGAGGGAAACGCCATTTTACAAAGCTCGGAAGTATTACATTTCCTATCGCTATGCCAATACCAATCAATACCGTACCCGTTAACAACATAGGGATGTTAGGAATAATACGAATGATAAGACCACAGAGTAGAATAAACATGCCAATCATCAATGCAGCGCTCATCCCTACTGAACGAGAGAAACGCGCCACAAACGGTGATACCATGCCAAACATAATCAGCGGAATCGTTGTTAGCATTCCAAGTAAGGCTTTCGGAAGATCTAATGCTTCACCTATTTCTGAAATCATCGGGCCAATTGCTGTAAGCGGTGCTCGTAATGTCGAAGCAACGACAACAACACCGAGTAGTAATATCAACATTTGAATTTTTTTATTCAATTTTGTCCTCCTTAATCGCTCTATTTTTAACGATTGTTTGTTAATTCAATCATATCACGTAATTTTCATTTTTTTTCGGGAAAAAACATCGGTTTAATTGTAAGTCGTCATAAAAAGGAGTATATTTATGGTATCAAATAAATAAGGATGTGTATTAAAAATGGCAATGAGAATTACTAAGAACGATAAAGAAGTAAATATCAAATGGCGTGTTGCTGACATCACAATTCCGAACGAAGACATCTTAAGCGTAAAAGAAGATACAAACATCTACGCTGGTGCAGATGAGAATAACGATGAGAAAGTAGTACGTATCGGTTCAACTTTTGGTAAAACTAATCGTATCCTTTTAGACACTAAAGATAAAAAATACATCATCTACACACACAACGACAAAAAAATCATCAATGAATTAAATAAGTAATTGTAATACGATGGAGGCCGGTTTTATATACGGCCTCTTTTTATGTTTATTTGTATTATATTTTTTGCCCGTCTTTGCCGGATAATACGCGTATCCGGAAAAGATGACACATCTCTCACCTATTTTCCGTCTGTCTTTTCCGGATAGTACGCGTATCCGGAAAAGATGACACATCTCTCACCTATTTTCCGCCCTTCTTTGCCGGATAGTACGCGTATCCGGAAAGATGACACATCTCCTCACTATTTTCGCGTCTTGCCGATGACGAGAC
>NZ_PZJH01000012.1 GCF_003259695.1 Macrococcus epidermidis | reverse complement strand
TGAAAATAATTCTCAGTCTGTTATGATTGTAACTGAAAATGTTTCTCAATGATAATTATTATCATTTATGATTGGAGCTCTTGTTGTAGGTGCTTCAGTCGTTGTTTCTTCCGTTGATGGCGTTTCGGTTGTTGGTTCTGCTGTTGTAGGTGCTTCAGTCGTTGTTTCTTCCGTTGATGGCGTTTCGGTTGTCGGCGCTTCGGTCGTTGGATCGTCTGGTAGCTTCGTAACTGTCACTTTCACTCTATTAACAATATTACGATCAACTATTACAGCAGTACTTACAGTTTCTATAGTTTCCATTCCTGATTGATCAACTGTAGGTACAAACATGCGTAATTCATAATCACCTCTGTTCATTCCTTCTAGATAAAAATAGCCTTCACTATTTGTAGCACCTCTATAAGTACTTCCATCTATTCCGATAAGTTCAATGTTGATATTACCTAAACGAGAATCCCATTGCCCATCGTTATCTCCATCATAATATATATAACCCTCTAAAAATCTCAGTGAGGATCGCTGTAAATAAAATGCGTGTTGTTGCGTAATTTGTTGTTGTATATTTTGTAATTCTGCAGCATGTGTCACAACAGATTCATTCATTAAGCCGACAGTTCCTAATATACTTGAAGTAATCGCAAATGATATTTTCTTGAAATTTTTATTATTCTTCATAAATTTTTATTCCTATTTTCCACAATTTAATATATGGCCAACTTCATATATTAAATTGCAGAAATCCCTTTTAATGAATTTGGAGTAATTTAACTCTATCCTTATTTAAACATTACTCTTAATTATATAATGTATTTTTATATAATTCATTTTTTTACTTTAAAATAAAAGGAGACATTTTTTCAAATCATGTCCCCTTTTATACTTCACAGTTAGTCTATGATTTTACACTACACAAAATTATTTCACAATATAATAGCCTAAGAATATTTATTTTCTTAGGCTATTGTTGTTATTTATAGTGATATATTGTTTTTTATAAATTTTATTTCAAATTATAATGTTTACTTTGGTAATCTTTTCGTTCCATGATAAACATAATCGCTAAGAATGCAAAGCCTAATAATATAAATGTAATGCCCCCTAATTGCGACTCTTCATATAATGCAAATCCGGCAATGATTTCAACTAATCCTAATACCATTACGATGAGTTCTTTCATTTTAATATTCATATTCACCCTCCTTTATTGTATTCAGTTTAACTATCATACACCAATTTCTATTAAATTATCTGTTTTGTGATTGTGAATGTTTAGTGACAAAAAAACACCCAAATATTAATATTTGGGTGTAAAATTTATTAATTTTCAGTTACTACTACTTCATCTTGCTCTAATGCTGGTGCATCTTTTTCGTATTCAACGCCACTATAACGTCTCATACCTGTACCAGCTGGTATTAACTTACCGATAATAACGTTTTCTTTAAGTCCTAATAAGTCATCACGTTTACCTTTAATCGCTGCATCAGTTAACACACGTGTTGTTTCCTGGAACGATGCTGCAGATAAGAAACTTTCTGTTTCAAGTGATGCTTTCGTAATACCAAGCAATACAGGTTTCGCTGTTGCTGGGTGTTTTCTCGCTTTAAACACTTCACGGTTAGCATCAGTAAATGTATGAATATCAACTAATGCACCTGGTAATAATTTTGTGTCTCCTGCTTCGATAATACGAACTTTACGTAACATTTGACGTACCATTACCTCAACGTGTTTATCTGAGATTTCTACCCCTTGCATACGGTATACTTTTTGAACTTCTTTTAATAAGTAGCTTTGTGTCGCATTAAGTCCCGCTACAGCTAATAATTGTTTAGGCTCGATAGAACCTTCAGTCATTACTTCACCACGCGCGATTTTTTGCCCAACTTCTACTTTAAGTCTTGCAGTACCAGGTGCTAAGTAAGTACGTACTTCATTCTCACCTTTAACTTTAATTTCCTGCATACGATCTTTTACAACGTTTAATTCGATAATCTCACCGTTAATCTCAGAGATTACAGCTTGACCTTTCGGATTACGCGCTTCGAATAATTCCTGAATACGAGGTAAACCTTGTGTAATATCGGCACCGGCAACCCCACCTGTATGGAATGTACGCATCGTTAACTGAGTACCAGGTTCACCGATAGATTGGGCAGCGATTGTACCAACTGCTTCCCCAACTTCTACTTTTTCACCTGTTGCTAAGTTTTTACCGTAACATTTTTCACAAACCCCGTGACGTGAGTTACATGTAAATGCTGAACGGATATGCATTTCTTCGATACCTGCATCCACGATTTGTTTCGCGATTTCAGGTGTAATCAATTCGTTCACTCTAACAAGAATTTCTTTTGTTTCTGGGTGTCTTACTGTTTCACGAGAATAACGTCCTTCTAAACGCTCAATGAATGGTTCAATAAGTTCTGAACCTTCACGGATCGCTGAAACAAGTAATCCACGGTCAGTACCACAATCAGGTTCACGTACGATAACGTCTTGAGCAACGTCAACTAGACGACGCGTTAAGTAACCTGAATCGGCTGTTTTAAGTGCTGTATCGGCAAGACCTTTACGCGCACCATGCGTAGAGATAAAGTATTCTAATACTGTTAAACCTTCACGGAATGAAGATTTGATTGGTAACTCAATGATACGTCCAGCCGGGTTGGCCATCAGTCCACGCATACCTGCTAACTGCGTAAAGTTAGATGCGTTACCACGGGCACCAGAGTCACTCATCATGAAGATTGGGTTCAAGTCATCTAAAGAGTTCATTAATTTTGCTTGAATGTCATCTTTAGCTTTCGTCCAAATTTCAATAACAGCAGCGTAACGTTCACTTTCAGTAATTAAACCACGTGTGAACTGTTTCGTTACTCTATCTACTTTTTCTTCTGCTAAACCGATAATATCTTGTTTATCAGGTAATACCACGATGTCAGATACACCTACTGTAATACCGGCACGTGAAGAATATTTAAATCCTAAATCTTTCATTCTGTCTAACATCATAGAAGTATCAGTAATATGGAATCTATTGAACACTTCAGCAATGATTTGACCTAAGAATTTTTTATTAAATGGTTTAACAAGTGGTTGCTCATTTAAGTATTTTAATAATCCTTCTTCAGTTAATTCAGTTGCATCGATGAAATATTTATCAGGTGTTACTGTTTCTAAGTTTGATAAAGTTGGTTCGTTAATGAACGGGAATGATTCAGGCATAATTTCATTAAAGATTACTTTACCAACAGAAGTTATTAATAATTGGTTGTTTTGTTTGTCAGTAAATGTTGGATTGTTAAATGATCCAGCTTGAACGGCAATACGCGCATGTAGATGAACATATCCATTGACATAAGCCATAATAACTTCATTTGCATCTTTAAAGATTCTACCTTCACCAATTGTACCTAAACGCTCTAATGTTAAGTAGTAGTTACCTAATACCATATCCTGAGATGGTGTAACAACTGGTTTACCATCTTTAGGGTTTAAGATATTTTGTGCAGCTAACATTAACATACGTGCTTCAGCTTGCGCTTCTTTAGATAAAGGTACGTGAACGGCCATTTGGTCACCATCGAAATCGGCATTGTATGCAGTCGTTACAAGTGGATGTAATCGAATCGCACGACCTTCAACTAATGTCGGTTCGAAAGCCTGGATACCTAAACGGTGAAGTGTTGGTGCACGGTTTAACAGAACTGGGTGTTCACGAATAACGTCTTCTAAAACGTCCCAGATTTCTGGTTCCATACGCTCAATTTTACCTTTAGCGTTCTTAATGTTTGTCGCAATTTCACGTTCAACAAGTTCTTTCATAACAAATGGTTTGAATAATTCAAGTGCCATTTCTTTAGGAAGACCACATTGATACATTTTTAAGTTTGGACCTACTACGATAACCGAACGCCCAGAGTAGTCTACACGTTTACCAAGTAAGTTTTGACGGAAACGACCTTGTTTCCCTTTTAACATATGAGATAAAGATTTTAATGGACGGTTACCTGGTCCAGTTACTGGACGGCCACGACGACCATTATCAATTAAAGCATCAACTGCTTCTTGTAACATACGTTTTTCATTTTGTACGATGATACCAGGCGCACCTAAATCTAATAAACGCTTTAAACGGTTGTTACGGTTAATAACACGACGATATAAATCGTTTAAATCAGATGTAGCGAAACGTCCACCATCTAATTGAACCATTGGACGAATTTCAGGTGGAATGATTGGTAATACATCTAAAATCATCCAAGAAGGATCATTACCAGAATTACGGAATGATTCAACAACTTCTAAACGTTTGATTGCTCTTGTTAAACGTTGTCCTGTTGCTGTTTCTAATTCTTCACGTAAAGATTTTAATTCTCCATCTAAGTCGATGTCCATTAATAAATCTTTAATCGCTTCAGCACCCATCTTAGCAGTGAATTGCCCAGGGAACTTATCGTAATACTCACGGTATTCTCTTTCAGATAATAATGATTTTTTCTCTAATCCAGTTGGACCTGGATCAATTACAGCGTAAGAAGCAAAATAGATAACTTCTTCTAAAGAACGCGGAGACATATCTAAAAGCAATCCCATACGAGAAGGAATTCCTTTGAAATACCAGATGTGTGATACAGGTGCAGCTAATTCAATATGCCCCATACGTTCACGACGTACTTTTGATTTTGTTACTTCAACGCCACAACGGTCACAGACCATACCTTTGTAACGTACACGTTTATATTTACCACAGCTACATTCCCAGTCTTTTGTTGGACCGAAAATTTTCTCACAGAATAAACCATCTCTTTCAGGTTTTAATGTACGGTAGTTAATTGTTTCTGGCTTTTTAACTTCACCAAAACTCCAAGAACGGATTTTTTCAGGTGAAGCGAGACCTATCTTCATGTAATGAAAGTTATTTACATCAATCAAAGCCCTACCTCCTTAGTGTATTAAAAATTTTATCAAGATTTATATTTCAACTTGTTTAACCATCATGTAAATGCGGAATGACTTACATGATGTATTAAACAAAATAAGTGACTAGCTTTTGAGATAGTGATTATTCAGTGATCTCAGCTTCTGGTGTTGGTGCTTTTGCAAGGTTAATCTTTGAATCGATGAAATCGTCATCTTCTAAATCACGCATTTCAATCTCTTCATCTTTGTTATCCATTACTTTTACATCTAACCCTAAACTTTGTAACTCTTTCATCAATACGCGGAATGATTCCGGAACACCTGGACGAGGAATATTTTCACCTTTAACGATTGCTTCGTAAGTTTTCACACGACCAACAGTATCATCAGATTTGTACGTTAAGATTTCCTGTAAAGTATACGCCGCACCGTAAGCTTCAAGTGCCCATACTTCCATCTCACCAAAACGTTGTCCACCAAATTGTGCTTTACCACCAAGTGGTTGTTGTGTAACAAGTGAGTAAGGTCCAGTTGAACGTGCATGTAACTTATCATCAACCATGTGGGCTAATTTAAGCATGTACATTACACCAACTGATACACGGTTATCGAATGGTTCACCAGTACGTCCATCATAAAGTACAGTTTTACCGTCACGTGCCATACCAGCTTCTTCGATTGTTGACCAAACATCTTCATCGTTTGCTCCATCAAATACTGGAGACGCAACATGCAGACCTAAGTTTTTAGCAGCCATACCTAAGTGTAACTCTAATACTTGTCCGATGTTCATACGAGAAGGTACCCCAAGTGGGTTTAACATGATATCAATCGGTGTTCCATCAGGCATAAATGGCATATCTTCTTCTGGTAAGATACGTGAGATAACCCCTTTATTTCCGTGACGTCCACACATTTTATCCCCAACATGAATTTTACGTTTTTGAACGATGTAAACACGAACTAATTGGTTAACGCCTGGTGGTAACTCGTCGCCATCTTCACGATTAAAGACTTTAACGTCTAATACGATACCATCAGCACCGTGTGGTACACGTAATGAGGTATCACGTACTTCACGCGCTTTTTCACCGAAGATTGCATGTAATAAACGTTCTTCAGCCGTTAATTCAGTAACCCCTTTAGGCGTTACTTTACCAACTAAGATGTCACCATCACGTACTTCAGCACCAACGAAAATGATACCACGATCATCTAAGTTTTTAAGTGCATTGTCAGATACGTTAGGAATATCTCTTGTAATTTCTTCAGGTCCAAGCTTCGTATCACGCGCTTCTGATTCATATTCTTCAATATGGATAGAAGTATATACGTCGTCTTTCACAAGACGTTCGCTCATGATTACAGCATCCTCGTAGTTATAACCATCCCAAGTCATAAATCCAACAACTACGTTACGACCAAGTGCCATCTCACCAAGTTCCATAGAAGGACCATCTGCTAAGATTTCACCTTTCGTTACGATGTTACCAGCTTCAACGATAGGACGTTGGTTGTAACAAGTACCTGAGTTTGAGCGTGCGAATTTAGCTAATTTATATACATCTAAATCTGTTTCGATTTCTTTTCCGCCTTCTTCAACGATACGGCGAACTTTAATCTGACGAGCTTCAACGTGCTCTACACGACCTTTATATTTCGCTACTACTGCAGCGCCAGAGTCACGTGCTGCTACGTGTTCCATACCCGTACCAACAAATGGTGCTTCAGGATTCATTAACGGCACTGCTTGACGTTGCATGTTCGCACCCATTAAGGCACGGTTCGAGTCATCGTTTTCTAAGAATGGGATACAAGCTGTGGCAGCAGAAACAACCTGTTTCGGTGAAACATCCATGTAATCCATGCGTTCACGTGCCATTACAGTATTATCACCACGGAAACGACAAACAACTTCGTCATCTAAGAACTTACCATTATCGTCTAAGCGTGAGTTCGCTTGGGCAACAACGTAAGCATCTTCTTCGTCAGCTGTTAAATAGTCAATTTGTGATGTAACAGTATTTGTTTCAATATCAACTTTTCTGTATGGTGTTTCAATGAAACCAAATTCATTAACACGCGCATAACTTGAAAGTGAGTTGATTAACCCGATGTTTGGTCCCTCCGGCGTTTCAATCGGACACATACGGCCATAGTGAGAGTAGTGAACGTCACGTACTTCCATACCTGCGCGTTCTCTTGTTAAACCACCAGGTCCTAATGCAGATAAACGACGTTTATGCGTAAGCTCAGCTAATGGGTTTGCCTGGTCCATGAACTGAGATAACTGTGAACTACCAAAGAATTCTTTAATAGATGCAATGACTGGACGGATATTGATTAATTGTTGAGGCGTTACAGATTCAGTATCTTGTAAACTCATACGTTCGCGTACAACACGCTCCATACGACTTAAACCGATACGGAATTGGTTTTGTAATAATTCACCAACTGAACGTAAACGACGATTACCTAAGTGATCGATATCATCAGTGAAACCTACTCCAGCTAATAAGTTAAAGAAATAACTTACAGAAGATAAAATATCAGCAGGTGTGATACACTTCACTTCTTCATCTGGGAATGCATTACCGATAATTGTTGTCGTACGTTTTTCTTCATCTCCAGGAACATAAACTTTAACAGATTGAATTTCAATCGGCTCGTCTAACAAACCATTCTCTAAAGTGAATACTTTTTGGTTGGCGTTGTTTTCAAGTACATCTAAAATTTGATCTAAATTACGACGATCTAAAAGTGTACCTTCTTCAGCTACGATTTCACCTGTTTCTACATCAACGATTGGCTCAGCTAACGTTTGATTGAATAAACGGTGTTTTAAATGTAACTTTTTATTCATTTTATAACGTCCAACGCTTGCTAAATCATAGCGTTTTGGGTCGAAGAAACGAGAGTATAATAGACTCTTCGCATTCTCAACTGTAGGTGGTTCACCTGGACGTAAACGTTCATAAATTTCAAGTAATGCAGCTTCAGTTGACTCAGTATTATCTTTGTCTAATGCGTTACGTAAATACTCGTTGTCACCTAATAAATCAATGATTTCCTGGTCACTTGAGAATCCTAATGCACGTAAAAGTACAGTGATCGGTAATTTACGTGTACGGTCAATACGAACAAATACTACATCTTTCGCATCAGTTTCATATTCAAGCCACGCACCACGGTTAGGGATAACAGTCGCTCCAAAGCTCACTTTACCATTCTTGTCGACTTTATCATTGAAGTATACAGATGGTGAACGAACTAACTGAGATACGATAACACGTTCTGCTCCATTGATGACAAACGTACCTGTATCAGTCATTAATGGGAAATCACCCATAAAGACTTCTTGTTCTTTCACTTCGCCTGTTTCTTTAATAATTAATCGTACCTTTACTCGAAGTGGCGCTGAGTAAGTAGCATCACGGTTCTTTGCTTCATCTAAATCGTACTTTGGCTCACCTAATTTGTAATCAACAAATTCTAATGAAAGATTTCCAGTGAAGTCTTCAATTGGTGAAATGTCTCTAAACATCTCGATTAAACCTTCTTCTAAGAACCATTCATAAGATTTTGTTTGAATCTCTATTAAGTTAGGTAATTCTAAAATCTCGGAAATTCTTGCGTAACTTCTACGCTGACGATGCCTTCCGTATTGGATAAGTTGACCTGTCAACAGATTCACCCCTCAAAAATTGTGGTGCCTTTTACCTAAACAGAGGAATAAGACAAAAAGAAAACGGAATCACATAACTCCATTTTCACATTTTATTTTAAACTCATTTCTCCTAAAATTAGATAGAAAAGTGCACACTTATTCATTTAAATTTTTACATTCTATTACTATAACAGACGGAATGTATAAGGTCAACCTTTTACACTCTTTAATATATAGTAACCTTTATCTTTCTTCAGAACTGCAACATTACCAAATACGTCTTCCATCTTCTTTTTAGCTGATGGCATACCTTGTTTCTTTTGGATGACAACGTATAGCGCACCGTCTTTATCAAGCACTTTCGCACTATCTTCTAATATGCGATGAACAACGTCTTTGCCCGCACGAATTGGTGGGTTTGTAATCACTGCATCAAAACGTTCTGTTACTCCATTTAATCCATCACTCTTATAGATTGTTGTGTTATGAATATTGTTAGCATTACTATTTCTTTCAGATAAAGATAATGCGCGTTCGTTCACATCTACCATATGTACTGTTGATTCCGGATAATGCTTTGCCACCATTAAGCCCATCGTGCCATATCCACATCCGACATCCAGTACTCGAGCAGGACGTGTATCTTCTATAAAAGTTTTGACGAGTAAGTTAGATCCGAAATCAACGCCACCTTTTGAAAATACACCACTATCCGTCGTAAGCTTCAAACTGTGGTTCCCCATATTAAAGCTGATGATACTTTCATTGCTTTCTACCGTTTGTTCTTCACTATAATAATGACTCACCTTAACACCTCACTTATTTCAACTCAGCGCAATGCGCACTCAGTTGAAATTATACCAATATAAAGCAAGAAAAACCCGTTATATACATAACGGGTTTCGGACAAAAGAGAAATTATTTAACTTCTACAGTTGCTCCAGCTTCTTCTAATTTAGCTTTTAATTCTTCAGCTTCGTCTTTAGATACGCCTTCTTTAACTACTTTAGGAGCGCCATCAACTAAGTCTTTAGCGTCTTTTAATCCTAAACCAGTAGCTTCTTTAACAGCTTTAACAACTTTAATTTTTGAAGCTCCAGCAGATACTAATTCTACGTCGAATTCAGTTTTTTCTGCAGCAGCACCTTCGCCACCAGCAGCACCAGCAGCAGCTACAGGAGCAGCAGCAGTAACACCGAATTCTTCTTCGATAGCTTTAACTAAATCGTTTAATTCTAAAACTGACATTTCTTTAATCATTTCGATAATTTTTTCGTTTGACATGATTGTATTCCTCCATTTAATTTAAGTTTTTTATGATACTAATTGTCTTTGGCTAAGTGAATTATGCTTCTTCAGCAGGAGCAGCTTCTTCTCCGCCTTCTTTTTGTTCTCCAACAGCTTTAACTGCATATGCGAAGTTACGCATTGGAGCTTGTAATACTGAAAGAACCATTGAGATAAGTCCTTCTTTTGATGGTAATGATGCGATAGCTTTGATATCATCAGCGCTAGTCACTTTACCTTCAATAACACCGGCTTTGATTTCTAACTTTTCGTTTTCTTTTGCGAAGTCAGCAAGAATTTTTGCTGGCGCAACAACTTCTTCGTTAGAGAATGCAATAGCGTTTGGTCCAGTTAAAAATTCTTCAAGTCCTTCGATACCAGCAGCTTCTGCTGAACGACGTACTAAAGTATTTTTGTAAACGTGGAATTCCACACCAGCTTCACGAAGTTGTTTACGTAGTTCAGTTACTTGCGCAACAGTTAAACCACGATAGTCAACGATGATAGTTGATACTGAATTTTTTAATTGTTCAGTGATCAAATCAGCTTTTTGTTGTTTGATTTCGATAGCTTTTGTACTCATTATGACACCTCCATTAAGATTTTCGTGCTTTTCTAATAAAGTATTAAAAAAGCACTTTTCACCCATGGTAAAAAGTGCTTGAAAGTTCATCAAGTCAAATTTCACCTCGGTAGGATTATTAAGCATACGCCCCTACTGTCTTAGGTTATTTATAAAATACAAATTACACTATATCGTGAAATTTGAATCTTGTCAATTTGTTTTTTTAAAATTAGTTTCTAACTTCTGTTGGGTCAACTTTGATACCAGGGCCCATAGTAGAAGTTACAGAAACAGTTTTGAAATAAGTACCTTTTGATGATGCTGGTTTAGCTTTAGCTAAAACATCTTTTAAAGTGTTAAAGTTTTCAACTAATTTAGCAGTATCAAATGATACTTTACCGATTGAAGCGTGAACGATACCAGATTTCTCAGCACGGTATTCTACTTTACCAGCTTTGATCTCCTGAACAGCTTTTGTTACGTCCATCGTTACAGTACCAGTTTTAGGGTTTGGCATTAAACCTTTAGGTCCTAAGACACGTCCAAGTTTACCAACTTCACCCATCATGTCTGGAGTTGCTACGATTACATCGAATTCGAACCAACCTTGGTTGATCTTGTTGATGTATTCAGCATCGCCAACGTAGTCAGCGCCTGCAGCTTCAGCTTCTTTTAATTTTTCACCTTTAGCGAATACTAATACACGTTGTGTTTTACCAGTTCCGTTTGGTAATACAACTGCCCCACGGATTTGTTGGTCATTTTTACGTACATCGATTCCTAAACGGAATGCAACTTCAACAGAAGCGTCAAAGTTTACTGTGCTTGTTTCTTGCGCGAGTTTGATAGCTTCTTCTACAGAGTAGAATTTAGTGTTATCAACTTTTTGAGCGGCTTCTTGATATTTTTTACCTTTTTTAGCCATTTCTTATTTCCTCCTTATAGTGGTTTTAGCGGAATGTCCTCCCACGGGCACTGTCTATAACAGTGCAAGAGCAGACTTAGATAAGTCTGCTTGTTAAATCTTAAAATACTATTTAATTTCTACACCCATACTACGAGCAGTACCAGCAACAATTCTCATTGCCGCTTCAACGCTTGCTGCATTTAAATCTTCCATTTTAGCTTCAGCGATTTCACGTACTTGATCTTCAGTTACTGTAGCAACTTTAGTCTTGTTCGGTTCACCAGAACCTTTTTCGATTTTAGCTGCTTTTTTAAGTAAAACTGCTGCAGGTGGTGTTTTAGTGATAAATGTAAATGAACGATCTTCAAATACAGAAATTTCAACCGGAATAATTAAACCTGCTTGTTCTTGTGTACGCGCGTTAAATTCTTTACAGAATCCCATAATGTTAACACCTGCTTGACCTAATGCTGGACCAACTGGTGGCGCTGGATTCGCTTTCCCTGCTGGGATTTGTAATTTAACAACTTTGATTACTTTTTTAGCCACGATGTGCACCTCCTATAATATCGTGATGTGGTCACAGGGTATGATATTTACCCTCCCACTCAACAACCGTACTAATTAGCACGACCATAAAATATTACCACTTACTCATAAAAATTGCAAGTGAAAATTTACATTTTATTTTTTTAAAATTTATATTATAATTTTTCGATTTGATCGAATTCAACTTCAACTGGTGTTTCACGGCCAAACATATCTACTAATACTGTTAATTTGTATTTCTCGATATCGATTTCTTTCACTTCACCAACCTGGTTTGTAAAAGGACCGCTCGTTACGCGCACTTGTTCACCGACTTCAATTTCAACATCGATCGTTTTTTCGTTCATACCCATTGATTTCAAAATAAACTTAGCTTCTTCTGGTAATAATGGATTTGGTTTAGAACCTGCACCGGCAGATCCTACGAAACCTGTAACACCTGGTGTATTACGTACAACATACCAAGATTCATCCGTCATCACTAGCTCTACTAAAACGTAACCAGGGAATGTTTTCTTTACAGATGTTTTTGCTTTACCGTCTTTAATCGTTGTTTCCTCTTCTTCCGGAATAACAACTCTAAAGATTTGATCTTGCATATTCATAGATTCAAGACGTTTTTCTAAGTTGTCTTTTACTTTGTTTTCATAGCCTGAATACGTATGAACTGCGTACCAATGCTTTTTGCTTTCCTCAGACATAATATGCCTCCTTAGTTAATTAATCGAATAAGCTCAGAAATGCCTAAATCGATTGCGTAAAAGAAAATAATAAAGAATAATACAGTTAATACTACGATTGTTGTATCTCTAACAACTTCCTGACCAGTTGGCCATGAAGTTTTTTTCATCTCAGAAATAACACCTTGAAAGAAATTTTCTTTATGTTCCATGCGTTTGCCTCCGTCATGTTTAAATTGATAAAAAATAGACCGAACCGTAATTCGATACTTATTTTTTAGTACTATATTGTTCACGTCTAATCATCACATTCATTCATTCTAATCCTAGTTTAATATAACGGTGAAATTGTAATTTGTCAAACTAACATGTACCTTGTATGAAGGATTTAATCTTAACTTTCAATCTTGAAATTGCATTATGAATTGTTTTCAGCGATTCATTCTCAATTGCTGCCATCGCTTTGACAGGCATCTGTTCCTTTAAATATTCCAGGACGCGATATTCAAGCGGACTCAATTGCAATGCAACAGGAGTCATACGCGACTGTAAATCAACAAGTTCACTTTCAATATCAGGGTGCAATGCGTTCACATCCTGTATGAACGCTTCAAGCGATGGTTCATCGTCATACTGCGTCGTTTCAAAGCTCACAATAGGACGATTGCGCTCTTTCTGCAACTCCCTCACATAATCCAGCAACGCATATTTCAAATGGTAAAAATAAAACCTTTCAAAATTATCGCTTTTTATTGGGTCATAGACTTTCACTGCCTGATATAACGCAATCAGACTCTCTTGATATAAAGCTTCATGGTCTCTATACGAAATTTTACGAATATGGACTTCAATACCATTACGTAGTCTTGCTACAAGACTATCAAAAGCATCGATATTACCACTCTGAATATCTTTTACAATATGTTCTACCGGCTTAAGATGATACATTGTTTGTTCTTCACAAATCATTTGTGTATAAGTTTTAAACATGCGCTTAACCTCTAGATGTATTTTTCTTTAGGTTAAATGTAATAAATGATTATCTCAAACAATAAAATTATCTTGAATTAATAATCTCCGCGCCTTAATCTTTCTAATCGCTCTTTCGTTTTCTGATCGATTTCAATACGTGTACGCGGTTTATTGTTATCCATCTTCACCATATCTTTCGCCACATTGATTTCTTCTTCACGCAAATTGTTGATAAACTCACGGGACGGGATTCTTAACGCACCACTGCCAAATATCGTATGCTGTTCTGATAAATCACTCGTTACGACCTTGATCGTTGTAATGTGCTTTTCATACATCTCGTAGACAAGCCGTTCAATAACTGCATCAGCCGTTTCCTTTTCCCGAGAATAGACAACACGGATGCCATGAAACACTTCTTCGCGCTCATGAGATTTCACATCATATGCATCGAACACTACAATCATTTCATCCGCAATACGTGCATTATAATTCGCAATTTCAAGCAATAGTTGAATACGTGCCTCTTCTAATGACTCTTGTGCGAGTTGTTTGAGTCGTGAACTTTGTCCGATGACATTATAACCATCAATGATGGTATATTTTTTTATCATGCGTCAAGTGGGTTCCTTTTACGATAAACTTCGTACATTAACAAACTCGCTGCCACTGAAGCATTCAAACTATTAACATGTCCAACCATTGGTAAGTGAATTAAGAAGTCACATTTATCTTTAACGAGCCTACTCATTCCTTCACCTTCTGAACCAATAACAATCGCAAGGTTCATATTAGCATCCATCTTACGGTAATCAACTGATTTGCTGGCATCCGTCCCCGCAACCCAGTATCCTGCTTCTTTCAGTTTATCTATTGCCTGACTAATATTTGTGACACGCATTACCGGCACATGTTCAATCGCGCCAGTTGAAGCTTTCACAACCGTTTGGTTTAAGCTTACTGAACGACGTTTCGGAATCAATATACCGTCTATTCCAATCGCATCTGCCGTTCTTAAAATAGAACCGAGATTATGTGGATCTTCTAAACCATCAAGAATCATAATCGTGCTTAACTTATCTTTATCACGCGCATTTAAGAAGTCATCCAGATCTACATATTCATATGGTGAAATCATCGCCATAATCCCTTGATGTGGTACATCCGATAAATGGTCAAGCTTTGATTTCGGTACTGTCTGAACAATAATCTTTCTTTCCTTACATAAATTTAATATGCTTGAAATTTGTGATTTATTGATGCCTTCCTGGATGAACACTTTATTGATTTCGTGATCCGACTCAATCGCGCTTTTCACAGCATGACGTCCTACTATCATTTCATCAGTTGTTTCTTTTTTCATTATTTACCCCTCATTTCACATAACGTGATGATTTTATCCAGCAGCGTCTGTAATCGTTCTGTTTCGTTATTTAAATGTAAATAACCGATAACCGCTTCAAGTGCGGTACTTTTCTTATAGGAAATAACATCTGTATTTTTCGCGCGGGTATGACTTTTGGCATTACGTCCGCGCATTAATATTTCTTTTTCCTGTTCAGTAAAATAACCTTCATCAACTAAAGTATCAAACGTTTGCGCCTGACTTTTAGCAGATACAAAAAATGTTGCCTGACGATGGAGTTCATTCGGCTTTTTATTCTTTTCTCTTACGATATAATTTCTGACATGTAAATCGAGTACTGCATCACCTAAATAAGCAAGTGTCAGTGGATTATAAAGACTCGCTTCGTTAACCACGTTTAAATCTCACACCTTGTGCCGTATCTTCCAGAATAATATTTTGTTCTTTTAATAAGTCTCGAATTTCATCTGCACGTGCAAAGTTTCTTTCTTTACGTGCTGTTTCACGTTCTGCTATTAATGCTTCGATGTCAGCATCAAGCAATTCTTTTTCTTCAACCAGTTTGACACCTAATACTTCACTAAAGATTTCGAACACTTCCAGGAAACGATCAATCACTTTTAAATCTGTTGATTCATTCTGATTGTAGATATTGGCTTGTTTCGCTAATTCATACCAAGCTGTGATTGCATTTGCTGTATTAAAATCATCATCCATCGCTGTTTCAAATTGCACTAAAATATCATCAACTACTTTGATCATCTCAGTGTGATCAACAATCCCTACAGAAATTTCTTTTCTTTCCTGCAGCGCTGCATATGCATTTTGAATACGTTCAAGCCCTGCTTTCGCGCTAGAAACAAGCTCCATATTGTAGTTGATTGGATTTCTATAATGTACGCTGATCATAAA
The DNA here is from genome assembly GCF_003259695.1 of Macrococcus epidermidis. Taxonomy (GTDB): domain Bacteria; phylum Bacillota; class Bacilli; order Staphylococcales; family Staphylococcaceae; genus Macrococcoides; species Macrococcoides epidermidis. The sequence continues at coordinate 17,530 of NZ_PZJH01000012.1, read as the reverse complement.
GAAACGCAATACATTCGGATTAACTTCTTTAATGATATCGTGCACTAAAATAAAGTTGCCTAACGACTTACTCATCTTCTCGTTATCAATATTGATAAACCCGTTATGCATCCAGTAATTTGCAAATGTTGTGTCATTATGTGCTTCAGATTGCGCGATTTCATTCTCGTGGTGTGGGAATGTTAAATCAGAACCGCCTGCATGGATATCAATGGAATCACCTAAATGTTTCTTCGCCATTACTGAACACTCGATATGCCAGCCTGGTCGACCTTTACCCCACGGAGAATCCCAGCTGATTTCACCAGGCTTTGCTGATTTCCATAACGCGAAATCTAACGCATCATCCTTTAGTTCACCCGTTGCAATACGTGCACCGACTTTAAGTTCGTCAATTGACTGATGACTTAACTTCCCGTATCCATCAAATTTACGTGTTCTAAAATAAACATCTCCGCCACTTTCATAGGCGTAGTCTTTCTTGATCAATTCTTCGATAAACAAAATAATATCATCCATATGATCCATAACACGTGGGTGATGTGTCGCATGCTTACAATTAAGGGCACTCGTATCTTCAAAGTACGCTTCAATAAATCGATCAGCTACTTCTGGCACAGTCGAATTTAATTCATTGGCAGCTTTAATGAGTTTGTCGTCAACATCTGTAAAGTTCGACACGTAGTTGACTTCATAGCCACGGTATTCAAAGTAACGTCTAACGACATCGAAACTGATTGCAGGACGTGCATTACCGATATGAATGTAGTTGTATACGGTAGGACCGCACACATACATCTTCACCTTACCTTCTTCTAATGGTACGAACTTTTCTTTTTTACGACTTAACGTGTTATATAATGTAATCATCAACAATCTCTCCTTTTTTTGTAGCCTCTAAATGACGTTCTAATTCTTTTAATTTTTCATAAATCGGATCCGGTAAATTTGTATGTTCAAAGCTCTTACCGACTTTAACACCATTTTGTTTTACAATGTGTCCTGGAATACCCACTACAGTAGAAAAGTCAGGTACGCACTTCAATACGACAGAATTCGCACCAATATTCACATTGTTACCGATTTGAATATTCCCGAGTACTTTTGCGCCTGCCGCAATCAACACGTTATCTCCGATATCAGGGTGACGTTTCCCGTTCTCTTTCCCTGTACCGCCTAGTGTCACACCTTGATAAATTGTTACGTTATTACCAATCGTACACGTTTCACCGATGACAATGCCCATACCATGGTCAATGAACAATCTTTTACCGATCTTTGCACCAGGGTGAATTTCAATACCTGAGAAAAATCTTGAAATCTGACTGATCGCACGTGCGATAAAATACATTTTATGATTAAAGAACCAGTGCGCAACTAAATGCCACCATACAGCGTGTAATCCTGAATATGTCAAAAACACTTCTAAACTACTTCTTGCAGCCGGGTCCTGTTCAAACACCATATTAATGTCATCTTTAATTCTTGCGAACATACACACACCTCCCAATATAAAAAAGAAGCACCTCTAAAATAAGAGGTGCTTCTGCACGGTTCCACTCTGATTAGTAGATAAATCTACTCACTTTAAAAATATGCAATTAACACGATGAGATGCATTCAACAATTAATTTATCACATACTTGCACCAACCGTATGCTCTCTTTAGATAATTTAACTATCTACTTATTCTCATATTCTGATTATAATAGATTGCGATTATTTTTCAACTATTTTTGTTTCATTATGCGTAAACACTTAAACGCTCGATAACTTTATCTTTACCTAATAACTCCATTGTATTCGGTAATTCAGGACCATGTGTTTGGCCAGATACCATCACACGAATCGGCATGAATAAGTTCTTGCCTTTAATACCAGTTTCTTTCTGAACTGCTTTAATTGCCGCTTTAATGCTTGCCGCGTCAAAAGTATCTAACGCTTCAAGTTGAGCTGTTAAAGATTTTACTAACTCAGGTACTTGCTCACCGTTTACAACTTCTGATGCTTCTTCGTCTAATGCTAATTCATCTTTGAAGAATAACTCAGATAATTCAACGATTTCACCAGCGTAGCTCATTTGTTGTTGATATAAACTTACTAAAGATTTTGCCCATGCAAGTTCTGCTTCTGTTGGGTTGTTTGAAATAAGACCTGCTTTTTCCATGTGCGGTAACGTCATTTCAAATACTGTATCTAAATCTTTTGTCTTCATATATTGGTTGTTGATCCATGCAAGCTTTTGTTTATCAAAGAATGCTGGTGATTTGCTTAAACGTTTCTCATCGAACATTTCGATAAATTGCGCTTTCGAGAAGATTTCTTCTTCACCTTCTGGAGACCAGCCAAGTAATCCGATAAAGTTGAATAATGCTTCTGGCAAGTAACCTAAATCATGATATTGTTCAATAAATTGTATGATTGAACCATCACGCTTAGATAATTTCTTACGGTCTTCATTTACGATTAACGTCATGTGGCCAAACGTCGGGATATCATATCCTAACGCTTCGTACACCATCATTTGTTTCGGTGTATTTGAAATATGGTCATCACCACGGATAACGTGAGTAATTTCCATAAAGTGATCATCGATTGCTACCGCGAAGTTATACGTTGGAATACCATCTTTTTTCACGATAACCCAGTCACCGATTCCGTTAGAATCAAATGATACTTCACCTTTAACCATATCATTAAATGTATAAGTTTTATCTTTCGGTACACGAATACGAATAGCAGGTTCGCGACCTTCAGCAATTAAAGCAGCTTCTTCTTCTTTTGTTAAGTGTGCATGTTTACCACCATATCTCGGCATTTCTCCACGCGCAAGCTGTGCTTCACGTTCTGTTTCTAACTCTTCAGAAGTCATATAACAGCGATATGCTTTATCTTCAGCTAATAATTTTTCAATGATCGGATTGTAAATATCCGCACGTTCAGATTGACGATATGGACCATATCCACCATCTTTATCAATCGATTCATCCCAGTCCATACCTAACCATTGTAAGAACTTTAACTGACTCGCTTCTCCGCCTTCAACATTACGTGCAGTATCTGTATCTTCAATACGGATGATAAAATCTCCGCCGTTATGTCTTGCAAATAAATAGTTAAATAATGCAGTACGTGCATTACCGATGTGTAAGAAACCAGTCGGACTTGGTGCATATCTTACTCTTACTTTACTCATTATATTCACTCCATTAATTAGTTTTCTTTAATAATAATACCACAGCTTGAGCTTGTATTCCCTCTTGTCGGCCTAAATAGCCCATCTTCTCATTCGTCGTCGCTTTGACATTCACATTGAAAATGTCCGTATTTAAGACGTTCGCAATAGATTCACGCATCGCGTCAATATGCGGTCTGAATTTCGGCTTTTCCGCAATGATTGTTGCATCTAAATTCCTGATTTCATAACCTAAATCAAGGACGTGCTGGTACGCAGCTTTCAATAAAATCTTAGAATCCGCCCCCTTATATTTAGGATCATCATCCGGGAAGAACTTTCCGATGTCACCAAGAGACACCGCACCTAAAATCGCATCCGTAATCGCATGTAATAATACGTCAGCATCACTATGACCCAGTAAGCCTTTATCATGAACAAGCTCTATCCCGCCGATGATTAATGGTCTACCTTCGACTAATTGGTGTACATCATATCCATATCCAATTCTCATCATAACCCTCTTTTCTTCAGTATTGCTTCCGCGAAGAACATGTCTTCCGGCGTTGTAATCTTGATATTGTCGTAATCACTTTCTACGATATGAACTTTAGAAATACGTTCAACAAGTGATGCATCGTCTGTACCTAAAAAGCGATCTGCATCTGCTTTATTATATGCATCAAGTAGTAACTGATAGCTAAATGCCTGTGGTGTTTGTATTTGCCATAATTCATCTCGTTTTAATGTTTCTGTAACTTGATTGTTTTCTACACGTTTAATGGTATCTTTTACTTTCACAGCTGCGATAACACTGTGATTTTGTTGCACCGATTCATATAGTTTGTCTAAAGTGTGCTGCGTAACAAATGGTCTTGCTGCATCATGCACAAATACATATCCACATGGCGCAATCGCTTTTAATACGTTATAAATACTGTATTGGCGTTCACTACCACCTTCAGTGATAATGTCTATTTTACTGTAATTTGTGAGCATTGATTGTAACGTGCTTATTTCATCACGTTGTGCAGCTAGATGAATCGCCCGACAATTATCATCATTTTGAAATACTTGAACGGTATGTTCAAGTATTGATTTATGATTGATTGTCAGTAATATTTTATTTTGATTCGCCTGCATGCGTTTACCCATGCCTGCTGCCGGAATGATTACGTCATACATATTAGTCATTCACTTTCTTTGTAAATATAATTCTGCCTGAAGCAGTCTGAAGTACTGATTGTACTTCCACGTTCACTTGTTTATTAATTAAATGTTTACCATTCTCTACAACGACCATTGTGCCATCTTCTAAATATCCGACACCTTGGTTCTCTTCTTTCCCAGCTTTCGTCACATTCAGCATAAACTGATCACCTTGTGCGACAACTGGTTTAATTGCTTCAGATAGATCATTCACATTCAATACTTTAATGCCTTGCACCTGACATACTTTGTTTAAGTTAAAGTCTGTTGTAATAACGCTCGATTTCGATTCTTTTGCCATTGCGACTAATAATTGGTCGACTTCTTTAATGTTTTTATTACCAGGGACAATCTTTATCGGGTGACCTGTGTTCTGAAGCTGACTTAAAATGTCCAGTCCACGTTGTCCTTTATCGCGCTTCATACCGTCTGTTGAATCTGCGATAAGCTGTAATTCATCTAATACGCCTTGAGGAACAATAATTGTACCATCTAAGAATCCACATTCTACGATTGATAAAATACGGCCATCAATGATTGCCGACGTATCCAATAATTTCGTATTATCCAGCACACGGCGTTTGTTTGAACTGCTCTGGAATCGTTCTGGTAAGAAACTTTGAATTTCATCACGTTTCTTTAGTCCAACCTGAAACCCTAAATAACCTAATACAACCGCCAGAATAACCGGCACTGTATTTTTGAGTAATGTAAAGCCCATAAAGTTAAAGATTAAACTGATCATCGAAGCAATCATCAATCCTAAAATCATACCGAGCGTTGCAAAGATAAGTTCCATAAAATTAATGTTTAATAAAGATTTTTCACCTTTAATAATGAGGTTAACTACGCGATCAATCAACCAATAAAATAAAATAAAAAAGACAATAATCCCAATCGCACCATCAACATATGCATTCTTCAGAATTTCAGGAACATTCAAATTAAATAAACGAATCAATTCAGGTATCGCAAAAATCCCTAAGCTTGCACCTACTACAATAAATATTAACGTTACTAATTTCTTTAACATATTTTCACCTCCTTAAAATGCAAGCTTTAATGCTTCGCTTATGTTTGTTACACCAATCACTTCAATATTCCCTGGGAAATCCCAGCCACCGATATTGTTCTTTGGAATAATGACACGTTTGAATCCAAGTTTTTCTGCTTCCTGCACACGTTGTTCAATACGCGCAACACGTCTTACTTCTCCAGTCAAACCTACTTCTCCGATAAAGCAGTCATCGCCACGGGTTGGTTTATCATTATAACTTGACGCAATGCTGATAATAATACTTAAATCAACAGCGGGTTCATCTAATTTCACACCACCTGCTACTTTGACATAGGCATCCTGTTGCTGTAACAGATAACCTTGTTTCTTCTCCAGTACTGCCATTAACAGTGTTAAACGATTGTGATCAATACCCGTCGCCATACGTCTAGGGTTATGAAATGATGTAGGTGATACCAATGATTGAACTTCAACAAGGAGTGGACGTGTGCCTTCCATTGTCGCAACAATCGTAGACCCAGCTACATTCTTCGTACGTTCTTCTAAGAACATTTCGCTCGGGTTTAATACTTCTGTAAGGCCAGTATTGCGCATTTCAAAAATGCCCATTTCATTTGTAGAACCGAAACGGTTTTTCACGGCGCGTAAAATACGGTAACTGTGATGTGTATCGCCCTCAAAATAAAGTACAGTATCCACCATATGTTCAAGTAAACGTGGTCCTGCGATTTGCCCTTCTTTTGTAACGTGACCGACGATAAACGTCGCAATATTCATCTGCTTTGCAATACGCATTAACTCCTGCGTACATTCACGCACTTGAGATACTGAACCTGGTGCGCTCGTTACTTCCGGATGAAAAATCGTTTGAATCGAGTCAATCACTAAAAACTTCGGCTGCATCTTCTTCACGGTTTCATGGATGATTTGAAGATTTGTCTCCGCATACACATCTAACTCTCCAGCATCTTCCTTTAAGCGATCTGCACGGAGTTTTGTTTGTCTTACCGATTCCTCACCAGATATATAAAGTACAGGATGACGTTGTGACAACATCGCACACACTTGCAGTAACAATGTTGACTTTCCGATACCAGGATCGCCACCAATGAGCACGAGTGAGCCAGGGACAATACCGCCACCTAATACACGGTCAAGTTCTCCCATTTGCGTATGGTCTCTTGGCACACTTTCTTTCGTTATATTTTTTAATTTTTCTACTTTAGAATTTGAATCTTGCTGATGTATTGCTGTTTTTGGTCCTTTTTGTTTATGTTCGATGACTTCTTCCATCTGATTCCAGGCGCCACAATTCGGACATTTACCCATCCATTTTGGGGACTGGTAACCACAGGCCATACATTCAAAAGTTGATTTCACTTTAGCCAATATATTCCCCCCCATTATAATATGTATTTATTTTAAATCTTTTTGCATGTTTAGACAATGTTAACCCCTAATATGATGCAATAATATTTAAAAAATAAAAATACTGCTGAAATAACAGTGTTTCTACTATTATTTCAGCAGTATGAGTTTCATTATTGCTTTTCTTTTGTAATTACAAATTCGCCATCTTTATAATCAATTGTCACATTGTGGCCAGCTAATTCTTCACCTTTTAATAACTCTTCAGATAACTTATCTTCGATGTTCTTTTGGATAGAACGTGTTAACGGACGTGCACCATATTCTGGATCGTATCCATCATCAGCTACTTTTTCTTTCGCAGCGTCTGTTAATGTAATATAAATATCTTGTTCTTTTAAGCGTTTCGTTAAGCCATTGACCATGAACGTAACGATTTCTTTTAATTGTTCTTTCTCCAACTTATGGAACACGATAATATCATCAATACGATTTAAGAACTCAGGACGGAACTGTTTCTTTAACTCATCCATCATCGTTTTGCGGATAGTTTCATAATCCTGTGCCGCATCACTACCACCAAATCCTACGAATTTATTATCTTTTAATTCCTGAGCCCCAACGTTACTTGTCATAATGATTACAGTATTTCTAAAGTCTACTGTACGTCCTTTAGAATCCGTTAATCGACCATCATCTAACACTTGTAATAACATGTTAAATACGTCTGGGTGAGCTTTTTCAATTTCATCGAATAAAATAACTGAATACGGTTTACGACGCACTTTCTCAGTTAATTGGCCACCTTCTTCAAAACCAACATATCCTGGAGGTGAACCTACTAAACGAGACACGCTATGTTTCTCCATAAATTCACTCATATCTACACGAATCATTGCATCTTCTTCACCAAACATCGCTTCTGCTAAAGCTCTTGCAAGCTCAGTTTTACCAACACCAGTTGGTCCTAAGAAGATAAAGCTTCCGATTGGACGTTTCGGGTCTTTTAGTCCAGCACGAGCACGACGTACAGCTTTAGAAATTGATACAACCGCATCATGTTGTCCTACTACACGATCATGTAAAATTTCTTCTAAGTTCAATAATTTTTGTGATTCGGTTTCTGCAATTTTATTTAATGGAATACCCGTCCAGTTCGCAACAACAATTGCAATATCATCAGGCGTTACTGATGTGTTGTTAGAACCTTGCGTTTTTTGCCATTCTTTTTTCGTTTCATCTAATTGCTTTTCAAGTTGTGACTGTTTGTCACGTAACGCTGCTGCTTGTTCGAATTCCTGAGAATGCACTGCAGCATCTTTTTCATTTTTTACTTTTTCAAGTTCAGCTTCAAGTTCTTTTAAACTTGGTGGCGTTGTATAGTTACGTAAACGCACTTTTGAACTTGCTTCATCAATTAAGTCAATCGCTTTATCTGGTAAGAAACGATCAGAGATGTAACGATCACTCATTTTTACGGCTGCAACTAATGCTTCATCAGAAATTTGAATACGGTGATGCGCTTCGTAACGGTCACGTAAACCACGTAAAATTTCAATTGCATCTTCTACATTTGGTTCATCTACCTGAACAGGTTGGAAACGACGTTCTAACGCTGCATCTTTTTCGATGTATTTACGGTATTCTTCTAAAGTTGTTGCACCGATACATTGAATTTCTCCACGTGCTAATGCAGGTTTCAGAATGTTTGATGCATCAATTGCACCTTCAGCACCACCAGCACCAATTAATGTGTGTAATTCATCAATGAATAAAATGATGTTGCCAGCTGCATGAATTTCATCCATTACCTTTTTAAGACGTTCTTCAAATTCACCACGGTATTTCGTACCAGCTACAACTGTACCCATATCTAAACTCATAACACGTTTACCTTTTAACGTTTCAGGCACTTCATTGTTTACAATTGCTTGTGCTAATCCTTCAACGATGGCAGTTTTACCAACACCTGGTTCACCGATCAATACCGGATTGTTCTTCGTACGACGGCTTAATACTTCAATGATACGCGTTACTTCATCAGCACGACCAATAACAGGGTCTAATGTACCATCTTTAGCGATAACCGTTAAATCACGCGCTAATCCATCCAATGTTGGTGTGCCTTGTGCTTTCGCTTCACCATGACCTTTAGCATCCATTTCCGGACTACCTAATAATTTAACGACTTGAGAACGTGCTTTCGTAATATTTAAATCAAGATTTGCAAGCACGCGTGCTGCAACACCTTCGTTCTCACGAATTAATCCCAATAGAATATGCTCAGTACCAACAAAGTTATGGTTAAGTTTACGTGCTTCGTCTAACGATAATTCAATTACTTTTTTAGCACGTGGTGTGTATTGAATCGTTCCACCCATATCTGTGCCATGACCAATTAATTGTTCTACTTCCTGTACAACTTTTTCTTCTGTAATGTTATATGCTGCTAACACTTTCGCAGCAATACCATCAGGTTCTTTCACAAGGCCTAATAATAAGTGTTCTGTGCCAATATTATTATGATTTAAACGAATCGCTTCTTCTTGTGCATGTGCTAACACGCGCTGCGCTCTTTCAGTTAATCTACCAAACATATTTTATCCTCCTTACAAATGCTCTCGTAGCATTTGTGCTCTTTTTTCATCTATTTGTTTATTTTCTGGATACAATTTATCAATAAATGGTGCCTGTATAGCAACCATCAGTTCATTAAACCTAAATGGTGTATCTTTTATGATGCCCATATCAATACCCAGTTTAATCTCACTTAATCTAAGACTCGCTTCTTCTACAGAAATTTTATGACTATACTTGAGTATCCCTAAGCTTCTGTAGATTCTATCTACTGTATCGACATGGTCATAATTATTCATACGCTTACGCATATTGATTTCTTCTTCAATAATTTGTTCAACAACCTGCGTTAGATCATCGATGATACTTTCTTCTGATTTACCGAGCGTCAACTGATTTGACACTTGATACACATGTCCTAAAGCTTGTGTACCTTCCCCATAAATACCACGAATCGTAAATCCAAACCGATTAATCGTTTGTGCGATTCGCGACATACGTTTCATTATAGAAAGCCCCGGCAGATGTAGCATAACACTTGCGCGTAAACCTGTTCCAATATTTGTTGGACATGTTGTGAGATAACCGTAGTGCTCATCATAAGAAATCATAAGTTTTTCATCAAGTTTTTTGTCTATAGTGCGTGCTCTTTCATATAAATGGTGCAGTGATAAATCATGTCCTAAAACTTGTATACGAATATGATCTTCTTCGTTAACCATGATACTTTCTGATTCATCTTCATTGATTAATACTGCACCGTGTTTCGTATCCATCAATTCTTTGCTGATCAAATGTTTAACAACCAGCATTTGGCGCTCTTTCATCGGTGTTTCAGCCATCTTTATTAGTTCGTAATCCTCCGTTAATACATTCGATACTTCTTCAATTACTTTATCAGCAGTATCTTCAGCAAACATCATCGGATGAACGAAATTTTCCAGATTACGTGCGAGTCTGATACGTGAACTTAAGATAACGGCAGGTTCATCAGCTGTCTGCATCCAGTCACTTAATATATTCTGAAGATGTTTATTCAGCATGTGTATCTCCACCTTCCTTAAGTGCACGAATTTCATCACGCACATCAACCGCTTCTTCAAACGCTTGTTTTTCTACTAATGTTTGTAATTTCTCTTCCAGTGCTTCTATCTTTTTCTTCAGTGCAATCTTTTCTTGTGATTTATGTGGTGTTACACCAATATGCTGTAAATTACCGGCTTGCACACGTTCAATAACTTGCGGTACATAATCACTAAAAGTGTTATAACATTCATGACAACCAAATTTGCCGATGTGTAATGCTTCTCTTAAAGTCAGTCCACAATTTGGACACTTGTTAGGTGTATGGGCTGCTTGAAACTCACCACTATTTAACAAGTGTTTGAGTAACTGATTCATTGAAAATTCTTCTTCGTATGGCATACAATCTCTCCTTAGTTATAATGAATGATATTCAGCACATTTTGTAAAATGTTAGCGCGTATATAATCACGATAAGGTACATCTACCATTAAAACATCACGATGAATCGTACCAAGTATAATCTTTTTCTCGCGCTCATTAATCAATTCATTTTGGTGTAAACCTTCTATAATACGTTCTGCATTTTGTTGTGAAATCTGTTTACCCGTTAATTCCATTAAATGCTCAATAAATGCCGCCTTATTATTTGATTCAATCTTTGTGATACGAATATATCCTCCGCCACCACGTTTACTTTCAATCTGATAGCCGTGTTCATTCGTAAAGCGCGTTTTAATGACATAGTTCAACTGTGATGGAACGCAATCAAACTTTTCAGCAATATGTGCACGTTTAATTACGACAACATCATCCTGCGCTTCTTCGAGTAACTGTTTTAAATATTGTTCAATTATATCTGACATATTGTGCATGACATCACCCACCTTTGACCTTCTTTGACTTAATTATATTTAATCCTACTTTGTTAATCAAATAATTTGTTTGACCTTTTTTGATGAACAAATTTTCATAATAAGTTGAAAAATTGTTTAGCGCTTTCATTCGTTGTGTAGTATGATATCTATAGTATAAAAAATATGACTAAAGGAGAGATTTCATGAATTATATTATCGGTATCGTCGGTCTTGTTGTCTTCTTGTTACTTGCGTGGGTTATGAGTTCAGATAAAAAGAGTGTGCGTTGGCAATATATCGGTATCATGATGGCCATTCAGTTTCTACTTGCTTTTCTTTTACTTAAAACTTCAGGTGGAATCAAATTAGTAGAAGCATTAGCTACTGGTTTTGGTTATTTACTAGGCTATGCAGAACAAGGTGTCAACTTCGTATTTGGTGGTCTGGAAAATCCAGCTGTCGGTAAAGTACCTGCTGCTTCAACTTTCTTTATGGATGTATTATTACCGATCACATTTATTTCAGCTTTAATCGGAATCTTACAATACTTAAAAATCTTACCATTCATTATTAAATATTTAGGGTGGTTGATTTCTAAAGTAAACGGTATGGGGAAATTAGAATCATTTAATGCAGTAGCTGCAGCAATTTTAGGTCAATCAGAAGTATTCATTTCTATTAAGAAACAATTACCTTTTATTCCAAAGCACCGTTTATATACGTTGACTGCTTCAGCAATGAGTACGGTATCACTATCTATCGTCGGGGCATATTTTACGATGATTGAACCTAAATATGTCGTAACAGCTATTATCTTAAACTTATTTGGCGGTTTTATCATTGCTTCAATCATTAACCCTTACGTTGTTTCAGCAGAAGAAGAAAATGCTGTAATTATGGGGACAAATACGGATGAAAAGAAACAATCATTCTTTGAAATGTTAGGAGAATATATTTTAGATGGATTTAAGGTTGCGGTAATTGTTGCTGCAATGTTAATCGGATATATCGCTTTAATCGCGATGCTTAATGGTATCGTTGATGCATTTACACCTGGTGACGTCAACTTCCAGACTATTCTAGGTTATGTGTTTGCACCACTTGCATTCTTAACAGGTATTGCTTGGGATGATGCAGTGCGAGCAGGATCGATTATGGCGACGAAACTTGTATCGAATGAGTTTGTTGCTATGTTAGACGTTCAGTCAATCGTTAAAGGTAATACCGGCGAATTATCAGAACGTGCAATTGGTATCGTATCAGTATTCTTAGTATCATTTGCGAACTTCTCTTCTATCGGTATTATTGCAGGAGCAATCAAATCATTGAACAATGAACAAGGTGATGTCGTTGCTCGTTTCGGTTTAAAATTATTATATGGTGCAACACTTGTATCATTCATCTCAGCAACAATCGCTGGATTCTTCTTATAATAGTTAAAGCTCAATCTGAAATTTTCAGATTGAGCTTTTTTTGTTAGAATCCTTTTTTCTTACCAATAACACCTGTTTCAGAAATATTATATGACATTATTTCTGAAACATCATGTCTGCTCGATGGATAATGTTCTTTTATACCTTTACCTATTGCAATACACATTACTGGCGCATAACGTTCACTATCAATATTTAAGGCATCCAGTACTTCCAGACGCTCAAATCCTCCGATAGGATTCGTGTCATAACCATAATCTTTCGCAATCAGCATAAACTGCATCGCTGCCATTGCAGCATCCATCATCCCTTGCGCATACATTAATTCTTTAGGCGCTTTATCAATTAACTGCTGCATGATTTGTGTATTTTCAGTTTTTACAATTTGATTCATATAACCTTTTGAAACATTCTTCTGCATTATTCTATCCAGGTCGTTCACATGATTGTTATCTGAAAGTACAAGGACAAACGCAGCACTTGTATCAAGTTGACGTGTATTAAATTGCACATGATCTCGAATCGCTTCTTTCGCTTCATCCGCCTCAATAATGACAAAACGCCACGGCTGCAAGTTGATAGATGATGGTGCTTTAGTAGCAAGTGCAATCATCTCTTCCATCGTTTCTTGTGGAATTTTTACTTCGGGATCGAATTCTTTAATAGAATGACGTGATTCAATTGCTTCTTTTAATGTTAACCCTTTCATTGATAAATACTCCTTTATCACTTATTTTGTACTGATAGATTATAGCACGCATTAAATAATTTCTAAAAGAAAAAACTCCAGTGTGCACTGGAGTTTATGATTGAACCATTTCTTCTATAAAATATTTCATAATCTTAAAGTCTTCAGTAAGTTCCGGATGGAATGATATACCGAGATATTTTCCTTGTTTAACTGCTACCATCTTATCTTCTACTGAACTTAATACTTCCACTTCCGGTCCAACTGATACAATATGTGGCGCACGGATAAAGACTGCATTGACTTGTTCTTCAATGCCCTTAACGTCTAGATCGGCTTCAAAGCTATCGACTTGTCGTCCAAATGAATTACGTTCAACAGTGATGTCCATCTTCTTTAGATGACCTTCATCATATCCGACGATATCATTTGCAAGTAAGATTAAACCAGCACATGTACCATACATCGGTAATTCACTTTGGCGTAACGTTTCAGTAAAGCCATAGAGATCCATCAGACGACGCATCGTTGTCGACTCTCCCCCGGGCAATACTAATCCATCGATATCCTCTAGTTGTTCTACACGCTTTACAGGCACCCCTGTGTGACCTGCCAGTTCAATATGATGAATATGCTCTCTTACAGCACCTTGCAGTGCTAATACACCAATCTTCATCTTACCAGCCACGTTCCTGCATTCTTTCTTCTAAAGAAAGTTTATTAATATCTAAACCTTTCATCGCTGCACCTAACTCTTTAGAAAGTTCACCGATTAATTTATAGTCTTGATAATGCGTAGTCGCTTGAACGATTGCTTTCGCAAATTTTTCAGGTGATTCTGATTTGAAGATACCAGAACCTACGAATACACCGTCAGCTCCTAATTCCATCATTAAAGCTGCATCCGCTGGTGTAGCAACACCACCTGCAGCAAAGTTTACAACTGGTAACTTACCTAAAGCTTTAATTTCTTTTAATACTTCATAAGGTGCACCTAAAAGTTTTGCTTCTGTCATAATTTCATCATCATTCATAACAGATAATTTACGCACTTGTGCATTTACTTTACGTAAGTGACGCACAGCTTCAACGATATTTCCTGTACCAGGCTCACCTTTCGTACGTAACATCGCTGCACCTTCACCAATACGACGGGCTGCTTCTCCTAAATCACGGCATCCGCAAACGAAAGGTACTGTAAATTCATCTTTCTTTAAGTGGAACTCTTCATCAGCTGGTGTTAATACTTCTGATTCATCGATATAGTCAACACCCATAGCTTCTAATACACGTGCTTCAGTAATATGACCGATACGGCCTTTTGCCATAACAGGAATAGATACTGCATTCATTACTTCTTCAACGATACGTGGGTCAGCCATACGTGCTACGCCACCTGCTGCACGAATGTCACTTGGTACACGCTCTAATGCCATTACAGCTACTGCTCCAGCAGCTTCAGCAATTTTAGCTTGTTCAGCGTTAACAACATCCATAATAACGCCACCTTTTTGCATTTCTGCCATACCACGTTTAACTTTATCTGATCCTACAATTTTACTCATCTTTACACCTCTAAATAGTCTGAATTTTTGTTTACATAGACTAATGTAACGTAATGTTTGGTATTATAAAAGTACCAGTTTTGAATATATTTAAGGGGTCAGTTTATATGGAGATGCTCACATATCGCTTTGAGGAGAAGGAATTTTTATATACACAGCTTTATCAATTTATAAAGGAAGATATATTAGGAGGTAAACTACAGTTTAATGAGAAGTTACCTTCTAAAAGAAAACTAAGCAGTCATTTAAACTTAAGTTTAACAACAGTAGAAATTGCATATCAACAGCTTTTAGATGAAGGCTATATATATTCGAAACCTAAAGTCGGATTTTTTGTTGAAGATATTCAGACGATTCATACGATACCCCGAGAGACGGTGGAACTGAAGGAGAATATAGATTCTAGTAAAAAGATTTCATTTAAAATTGAAGACAGTCACATTAAATCATTTCCATTCCAGAAGTTTCGAAAATATGCGCGTGATGCATTTGAAGAAGAACAAATTGAATTACTTGAACGAGGGGATGTACAAGGAGAGTTATCGTTAAGAAACGAAATTCGAAGATATTTATATCATTCTCGCGGGGTCAATTGTAATAATGAACAAATTATCGTTGGCAGCTCTACTGAACAACTGTTTACTTTATTGACTAGAATTCTAGGAGCGCGAAAGTATTACATTGAAAATCCAGGATATCCTTTGATCAAGAAAGTCTTAAAATATGAGGAACGTGATTATATTAATGTAAATGTTGATGAAGATGGTATTATCGCAAGTACTTTAGGAAATAGTGCTAGCGTCGTTCATGTCACGCCCAGTCACCAATTTCCAACAGGCATTGTGCTCAGCGCGAAGCGCCGCATCGAGTTATTAAAATGGGCAGATAATGGTGAGAGATTTATTATTGAGGATGATTACGATAGTGAATTCAGATATAAAGGAAGACCTTTGAAAGCTTTACAAGGCATGAGTGCAAATGACAAAGTTATTTATATGAGCACGTTTTCAAAGTCGATTTTTCCTAGTATTCGTGTGGCTTATATGGTGTTACCGAAGTTGTTATTGGAGAAATATTTTACCCTAGAAAATAAACCTAACAATACTGTTCCTAAACATATACAGTTTATGATTACATCTTTTTTAAGAGATGGTGAGTTTGAGCGCAATATTAATCGTATGCGTAAAATATATAAGAAGAAATTAGAACTTACATTGGATTTGATTGATGAACATTTTAATAATTTCGAAATATATGGAAGTGATGCTGGTATGCACTTTGTATTTGAAACGAAAGAGAAATTAAATACACGTGATATTGAAATAAATACCATTCAAGATTATTATGAAGGGCAGAATACACGTTATAGCAATCAATATATTATTGGATTTGGAAGTTTTGAGGATGATAAAATAGAAACAATTATTAAGCGGTTATTGCAATAATTTATGGAGGCTCAAATGCTACTCAAACGGCATCATCGAAACTTTTACTATCAATATTTATGTAAAATAAATGGACGAGTTATTCTGGAAGACCTGGATTATCAAAACTTAAGAAATTATTTAAAGGGATTTGAAGGAGAATATGCTTTTTTTGAGCATATAAAAGGTTTTGAGCAATTAGTACGCATATGGGATTTAACGCTAGATATGTTTGGCACAGCTCAATATGATTTTTTATTTATAGCAAATGATACGGTTATACATATTGATATTAAAAATTATTCAGGATTATATCGTTTTGATAATGGGAACTTTATTAGTGAACAAGGTTATGTACATCAAGGGCTGCTCAGTCAACTAGATCGAGCGCACCGTAAGTTAGAACAATTTATAAAGATGAATCATTTTCAGTACAAAGTTAATAGCCGAATTTTATTTGTGAATCCTGAATTTAAGTTAAAAGGTTACAATGGAAATGAGCATATTGTACTTTTTAGTCAAATGACTGAAGTAATAACATATTTGAAAACACTTGTTTCTCATAATGAAGATATGAAATTGGGGCTCTTATTAGTTGAACATCATGTAGATAAAGATTACAACCGAGTTCACTTTTATGATTACGATTATATAGAAAAAGGGATTAAATGCATTAGCTGTGGTGCTATTGGGATGTTTGAAGAAAAGTCTCAACGAACAATGCAATGTATTTGTGGTTTTGAGATAGGTAAAAAAGATTATATCGTTGAAGCTATAGAAGATATTAGTTTATTTAAAAATGGCAGTTTTACGAGAAAAGAGCTTGAGAAATATACTGGTGTGAATGCTACGACATTGAAGAGATATTTACATCAATATTGTGAGAAAATTGGGAGCACTAAAGGAGCGAAATATATAAAGAAAAATTAGTATGTGCGACTGAGTAGTCGAATTATGGCACAATTCGACCACTCGATATACTTTTTTGTAAAATTTATATGCCGAGTGGGCGAAATAGTTATTATTTCGCCCACTCATATAAACATATGATTAAATATATAAACAAAAAAGAGACCCCGAAGGATCTCCTATGCATTGCCCGGCAACGTCCTACTCTCGCGGATCGTAAGACCAACTACCATCGGCGCTAGAGAGCTTAACTTCTGTGTTCGGTATGGGAACAGGTGTGACCT
>NZ_PZJH01000011.1 GCF_003259695.1 Macrococcus epidermidis | reverse complement strand
AGAGGTCACACCTGTTCCCATACCGAACACAGAAGTTAAGCTCTCTAGCGCCGATGGTAGTTGGTCTTACGATCCGCGAGAGTAGGACGTTGCCGGGCAGATTTATAGTAATACCTTAAATGGATGCGATGAGCCGCAAACGAGTGACCTGTTAAGGTCTCTTTTTTTTGCATTTTTTTAAGTGTTTTTATTATTAGATACTTAGTTTTAAAAATGTTGGTACAATAAAAGATAGAAGTAATGAAAATGTTTAACATATAGAAATGATTTGTAAAATTAAAGGAGTTCTTTCTATGAAAATGTATAATGCTATGATTGAACATTTTAAACAAATTCCAATTTCACTGCATGTTCCTGGTCACCATTATCAAACGATAGGACATCTTGATAACTTAGAATTAAAATACGATGTTACAGAAATTTCAGGTATGGATGATTATCATCATCCTGATGATATTATAAAGAATAGTCAATTATCGATTGACAAAGAGGGATATGATTCACGTTTTTTAGTAAACGGTACAACTGTTGGTTTACTGGCAGTGATTCTTTCCTTTATAGAGGCTGGTGAAGTTCCGAGTGTTGCTATTATGAGAAATGCGCACAAATCAATTTATAATGCGATTGCATTGGGAAAAGGTAGCGCATATATTTTACCGACAAATGTTTCATATACTACAAAAGAGTATAGTGGAATTGATATAGGAGCTATTGATAAAGATGTGTTGCCTCATATTAAATTAGCGGTATTAACATATCCTAATTATTTTGGTGAAACATATGATATTAAAGCGGCAATTGAGTATTTTCATCGTTATCATATTCCTGTATTAATTGATGAAGCGCATGGCGCGCATTTTAATATTTCAGAGCATTTTCCTGTAAGTTCATTAAAATACGCAGCTGATTTCGTAGTACAGTCTTATCATAAGACATTACCTGCATTTACAATGAGTTCAGTTATTCATATAAATCATGCTATTCCTGAAGATATAAAACACCAGATAAATCATTTACTTTCGATACTACAATCTTCTAGTCCTTCGTATATGCTAATGTTAGGTTTAGAACACGCAGATACCTTTTATAAGCATTATAAAGATAGATTATTTTTTAAGCGTAGAACGACATTACTAAAAGCACTGCGCAAAGTCTTTGATGTTATAGAAGCAGAGGATCCACTGAAGATAATGTTGATGCACGAGCATTATAGTGGTATAGAATTAGCGCATTTATTAGAGAGATACGGTATATTTACTGAGTTGAGTAATGAAAAGTTTGTATTATGTGTATTGCCATTATGGCATGAGAATGATCGTTATTTATTTGAGTTATTGATTGATAGAATAAATAATATAAAATTAGATAATAACAGAGATAGTAATGAAGTTAAAAGTGAGATGTTATATAATCAATTAGATGGAAGTTATATTGCCCAAACTTCAAATAATATTATCAATATAACGTTAGATAAAAGTATAGGTCGTGTATGTGCAGAACATATTATTCCGTATCCTCCAGGTATTCCTTACATATTAGAGGGAGAAATGATTACGGAGGAGCATGTTCAACATGTAAAATCATTTATTTCTGATGGTGGAAAAATACATGGTATCTATGATTATAAAATTCGTGTGTGGGAGTAGGAGTAAATAATGAGTTATTTTATTACAATTGAAGGTCCGGAAGGTTCAGGTAAAAGTACGGTTATTAAAGCATTAGCGAAGGAATTAAGTAACGATTTTGAAGTAGTTACTACGAGAGAACCTGGTGGTATAAAAATTAGTGAAGATATCCGTAATATCATTTTAGATGATGCGAGTGCAATGGATTACAGAACAGAGGCGTTATTGTTTGCTGCAAGCCGTAGACAACATCTTGTAGAAAAAGTATTACCAGCACTTCAAATGGGTAAGATTGTATTGTGTGACCGTTTTATTGATAGTTCATTAGCCTACCAAGGTTATGCGCGCGGTATCGGGGTTGACGAAATTCGTGCTATCAATGAATTTGCGATTGAAGGTAAATATCCGGATTTAACGTTATATTTGCGTGTTGAACCTGAAATTGGTTTATTACGTATTAAAGATAATTCACGTGAAACAAACCGATTAGACAAAGAACAGATTGATTTCCACCAACGTGTTGTAAAAGGATATGATGAATTACTTCATTTACATCCAGAGAGAATTAAATTGATCGATGCTTCGAAACCTTTGTTGGAAGTAGTTAATGATTGTTTAGAAGCAATTAATAAGAGCATTAACTAGTTTGTGATATAATTGATGATAAGAGGTGTTTCATATGAAAATGATAATTGCAATTGTACAAGATCAGGACAGTCAAAGTCTATCTGATGTACTTACTAAAAATAATTTTAGAACAACAAAACTCGCTTCTACTGGCGGATTTTTAAGGGCTGGTAATACGACATTTCTATGTGGTGTGGAAGATGAACGTGTAAATGAACTATTAACTTTAATCAATGGTACTTGTGGTAACCGAGAACAAGTTGTTACACCTGTGACGCCAATGGGTGGCAATGCGGATGCTTATATTCCATATCCAGTTGAAGTCGAAGTTGGTGGCGCAACAGTCTTTGTAATGCCGATTGAACAATTTCATCAGTTCTAACATAAGCTGCCATGTGCAGCTTTTTGATTATATAAAGGAGTAGATTGAATGCTTAAGCAACTGCAGCATCTTATCGATAATAATAAATTAAGTCATGCATATTTGTTTGATGGACAGAATAGAGGCCAGTTAAAAGATGAAGCAATGCGTTTTGCGGCACAAATACTTTGTAGTAATAATGATATATGTCAAAGTCGCGTTCAAAATTTAAATCACGCGGATTTCATTCTTCTAGAAACAAGTGAAGCCACGATAAAAAAAGAGTTAATAGAAGATTTGTTACATCGTATGAATCAAAAACCGATTGAAGGCACACATAAAGTCTATATTATTATGGATTTCGATAAAGTAACGGTGCAAGGTGAAAATAGTATATTAAAATTTTTAGAGGAACCCCCAGTAAATACTGTAGCAATATTAGTAACAACTGCACCAAAATCCATCTTACCGACCATCCATTCAAGATGTCAGCATATCTTTATACAAGCTAGTGAAGATGATTTGACCAAGCATAGTGATCTGGATATTCCAAAATCTGTTCTGGCGACGATGAATGCTCTTAACTTAAGTAAAGAAGAAGCAGTGGAATGGTATGAGACACAACAATTTAATGATTTAAAGGGTGTAATAATTAAGTGGTGCCAAACTTTACTAAACAGTGATACAATGGGATTAATTCAAATTGTCAACATTTTGGATACACTCGATTCGCGAGAGAAACAATTGATGGGAATAGACATGATTCAACTGTATCTACAGGATTTGATGTATGTACTCATTGGAGATAATGTAGTAAGTTATCCTGAAATGGAAGAACATATTCAACAGCAGGCAAATCTACTGACAATTGATAAATGTTTAGCAATGATAGACCATACACTTACAGCGAAACAGCAATTGTTACAATATGTTAATATAACATTAGTGTATGAAGCTTTAGCGATTCAAATGCTCAATGAGGTGAAATAATGATAGAAATAATAGGCGTGAAATTTCAGAAATCAGGTAAGACAGAATATTATCAACCTGGTGATGAACAATTTTCAGTCAATGAATTAGTAGTAATTGATAATAAAAAGCGTGGCGTTGAACTTGCCCGTGTTATTATTCCAAATAAAGAAGTGCCGATTGAAGACGTAGTGATGCCGGTACCAATGATTAGTCGTAAAGCAACGGAAAATGATATTTTAAAGTATGAACAAAATATGTTAGACGCTGACCGTGCATTAGAGCTATGTAAACAACACGTTAAAAATCATGAACTCGATATGCGCTTAGTAAATGCAACTTATACATTAGATAAAGCAAAGATTATTTTTAACTTTACTGCTAATGAGCGTGTAGATTTTCGTGAATTAGTTAAAAGTTTAGCCTATGATCTAAAAACACGCATTGAATTACGTCAAATCGGTGTAAGAGATGAAGCGAAGATTCTAGGCGGCATTGGTCCTTGCGGTCGTAGTTTATGCTGTGCAACTTATTTAGGTGATTTTGAACCCGTATCGATAAAAATGGCAAAAGATCAGAATTTATCATTAAATCCTACTAAAATTTCAGGTGCATGTGGTCGTTTAATGTGTTGTTTGAAATACGAAAATGATTATTACGAAGAAACAAGAAGAAGATTACCTGATATTGGGGAAGAAATTCAAACACCTGAAGGACCTGGTCGTGTTATCGGTTTAAATATATTAGATGTGACGATGCAAGTAAAATTAAAGAGTATGGAAACACCAATCGTTTATCATATCGACGAGGTACAAGTTTAGGAGGTTTATCATGAACCGCGATGAATTATTCAATGCTTTAACTAAGCTGGAGAAACAAATCAATAATATAAATGATAGTTATGAAACATTAAAAGAACTGACAGTTGCTTTAGTCGAAGAAAATGTTGCTTTAAAGTTAGAAAATGATAATTTGCAACGTTTCATTCAGGTACCTAAAGAAGAAGAGGAACCTAAAAAGAATAATAAAGTTCTTCAAAGTAAAGATAATTTAGCGATGCTTTACGCAGAAGGCTTTCATATTTGTCCGACAGATTTATTTGGCAAACACCGTGGTGGTGGTGACTGTATTTTTTGTTTAAGCTTACTATCTGATAAAGAATAAAAAGAGGCGTAAGCCTTTTTTTATTGGAGGAATTATGATGTTATTAGAAAATGAAAGATTTGATCAATTAATTAAAGAAAATTTATCCATCATTCAAAATGATGATGTGTTTTCTTTTTCAACAGATGCACTGCTACTTGCACACCTTACGCCTTTAAAGAAAAAAGACAAAGTGATAGATATTTGTTCAGGGAATGGCATTATTCCTTTATTATTATCTCATCGTACAAACATGCCGATAGAAGCAATCGAAATTCAGTCACAACTTGTGGATATGGCAAGGCGATCTGTTCAATATAACAAACTGGAAGAACAGATTTGTATGCACGAGATGGACATAAAGTGCGTGAAACAAAATTTTATACCCAGTCAATTTGATGTTGTAACATGTAATCCTCCTTACTTTAGAGCAAATCAGGAGTATCAGCATTTAAAGGAAGCTCATCGTATTGCTCGAACTGAAGTGCTTTGTACATTTTTAGATTGCGTCCAGTCTGCAAACCATTTACTGAAGCAAAGAGGAAAAATGATTGTTGTTCAACGTGCTGATCGGTTGATTGATGTGCTTTCTGATATGAGATCAGTTGGCATTGAACCTAAAGTTATTTATCCTATCTATTCATCACCTACTAAACCCGATGCGATTACAGTTGTTGTCGTTGGTATAAAAGGTGGTAAACCAGATGTGAAGGTTATGCCGCCGTTTTATATTTATGATACGGATGGTACTTATTCTAAATCGATGAATGAGGTTTATTATGGGTAGTCATTATATTTATATATTAGAATGTAGTGATGGTACACTGTATACAGGCTATACAAATGACCTGGAGAAAAGACTCCATACCCATAACGAAGGCAGAGGTGCAAAGTATACAAGAGTAAGATTACCGGTGAAACGCGTATACGAAGAAAGTTTTGAAACGAAAAGTGCAGCAATGCAAAGAGAGTATGCGATTAAACAATTAACACGTTCACAAAAGATTAAATTAATACAGGGAGGTACCTTATGAGCGGTATCTTATATTTAGTAGGTACACCAATCGGCAATTTAGAAGATATTACATTTAGAGCGGTAAGAATGTTAAAAGAAGCGGATATCATTTTATGTGAAGACACAAGGGTGACTAAAAAACTCGTTATGCATTATGATATTGATACACCATTAAAAAGCTACCATGAGCACAATAAAGAACAGGTGACAGATTATATTATCGATTTATTGTTAGAAGGAAACCGTATCGCATTGGTTTCTGATGCAGGACTTCCCCTTATAAGTGATCCGGGATATGAACTGGTTGTTGTGGCACGTGAGAAAGGTATTAAAGTTGAAACAGTGCCAGGTGCTAATGCCGCACTTACAGCTTTAATGACAAGTGGTATTAGCTCTTATTCATTTTTATTTGATGGTTTTTTACCTCGCAAAGATAATGAAAAGAAAGAGCGACTTGTATCGCTTATGGCTTTACCTCACACCATCATAATCTACGAATCACCGTTTCGTGTGAAACATACATTAGAAATGATTGCAAAAATAGACGGTACACGTAAAATATCCATTGCACGTGAACTGACTAAGAAATTTGAGCAAGTTGAAACGGATTCAGTGTTGTATCTATTAGAACGACTGGACAAAGATATTAATCTTAAAGGTGAGTTTGTTCTTATAATTGAAGGCAGCACAGGCGAAAATAATGTGAACTGGTGGTCAGAAATGACGGTTGAAGATCACGTCAATCACTATGTTAAAGAAGGATTACGAAATAAAGAGGCGATTAAACAAGTTGCTTTAGATAGAGAAATGAAGAAGAACGAAGTGTATCAAATGTATCATGTCGATAAAAAATAAAAAGGTTCGAGTCCAAATGGACTCGAACCTTTTTATTTTTATATCTTATTTATCTTTAGCTTCGATCTCTTTTAAGATTTGTTCTACGCCTTCTTTAGATAATACTAATTTACCACCTGCTAATAAATAGTTATCTTCAGAAACATCACCAGTTACAGCACAAGTCATGCTTGGTTTATATTTTTTTAAGATAATTTTATCTGCATCAGTATAGATTTCTAAAGCGTCTTTTTCAGCGATGTCTAAAATACGACGTAATTCGATTGGAATAACTACACGTCCTAATTCGTCAACTTTTCTTACGATACCAGTAGATTTCATAATATATTTCCTCCAAAAATTGTTTTTGTAGTAATTTTAGTAAATTCGACAAAATTAATAAGTGTTTTCGACATTTGTCTTAATAAGAGTGTACTACCGTATTTTTACATTGTCAACGATATATGATTAAAATCTTTATTTGTAATGGTTTAGTAATGTTATGTAATATTCAGAATTTGAGAACTTTACTTGATTTTACAATATATTAATAATTTTACTTGTCGAATTGTAAAGATTAGTCATATTGAAAAATAACGAAAACTTCTGTATATTTAAAGGATAAATAGCACTAGGAGGACGAACATGACGAACGATACTTTTTATATAACAACGCCTATATATTATCCAAGCGGTAAATTACATATTGGACATGCATATTCAACAGTAGCAGGTGACGCTATCGCGCGTTACAAAAGAATGCAAGGTTACGATGTTAAGTATTTAACAGGTACAGATGAACATGGCCAAAAGATTCAGGAGAAAGCACTTGCTGCCGGTAAATCTGAAATAGAATATTTAGATGAAATCATTAAAGACATTCAGGCATTATGGAAAAAGCTTGATATTTCAAACGATGATTTTATTAGAACGACTGAAACGCGTCATAAACTTGTTGTCGAAAAAGTATTCGAAAAATTATTAGCACAAGATGATATTTATTTAGGTGAATATGAAGGATGGTATTCAGTGCCAGACGAAACATTCTACACTGAAACGCAACTTGTTGATCCTATTATGGAAGGCGATAAAATCGTTGGAGGGAAAAGTCCGGATTCAGGACACCCGGTTCAACTTGTGAAAGAAGAAAGTTATTTCTTTAGATTGAGTAAATATGCTGATCGTTTAGTACAATATTATGAAGATCATCCTGATTTCATTCAACCTGTTTCTCGAAAAAATGAAATGTTAAATAACTTTATTAAACCAGGGTTAGAAGATTTAGCTGTTTCTCGTACATCTTTTGACTGGGGGATAAAAGTTCCGTCTAATCCGAAACATGTTGTATATGTTTGGATTGATGCATTAACAAACTATATCTCTGCTTTAGGTTACCTTTCAGAAGATGATACAGAATTTAAGAAATACTGGCCAGCTGATGTCCATATTATGGCGAAAGAAATTGTTCGTTTCCATACAATTATATGGCCAGTTTTACTCATGGCTTTAGATTTACCATTACCGAAGAAAGTATTTGCTCACGGCTGGATCTTGATGAAAGACGGTAAGATGAGTAAGTCTAAAGGGAATGTGGTAGATCCGCATATCCTAATTGATCGTTACGGTTTAGACGCAGTGCGATACTACTTAATGCGTGAGTTACCATTTGGTTCAGATGGAGTGTTTACGCCTGAAGCTTTCGTTGATCGTACAAACTTTGACCTTGCCAATGACTTAGGTAACTTAGTTAACCGTACGATTGCGATGATCAATAAATATTTTGATGGCAATCTTTCTGGCTACAAAGGTCAAATGCATGAAGTAGATGCTGAAATTGAAGCGTTAGCACTTGAAACGAAAGCGAAATACGATGCTGCTATGGAGAACTTACAATATTCAGTAGCGTTACAAGAAGTATGGAAGCTGATTTCAAGAACAAATAAATATATCGATGAAACAACACCGTGGATTTTAATCAAAGATGAAGCACAAAAAGAATTATTAGAAAGCGTAATGTATCACTTAGTTGAGAATATTCGTTTTGCGAGCGTATTGTTACGCCCATTCTTAACAGAAGCACCGACAAAAATCTTTAATCAGTTAAATATTCAGGATCCAACATTATTTGAATTTGCGAGTCTTGATGCATACGGTAAGATTAAAGACTTAAAAGTGGTTGAGAAAGCAACACCAATCTTCCCGCGTTTAGATACAGCAGCTGAAGTAGAATTTATTAAGAGTACGATGCAACCGCCTGCACCAGCAGAAGAGGAAAAAGAAGAAGTACCTGCTAAGCCGGAGATTACAATTGATACATTTAATGAAGTAGAATTAAAAACAGCTACTATCATTGACGCGGATTACGTGAAAAAAGCGAAAAAATTATTAAAAATCCAGGTAGATTTAGGTAATGAACAACGCCAAATCGTATCAGGAATAGCTGAATTCTATAAACCAGAAGACATTATCGGTAAAAAAGTAATTGTTGTGACAAACTTAAAACCGGTAGAATTACGTGGAGAGAAATCAGAAGGAATGATTTTGTCAGCAGAAAAAGATGGTGCATTAACATTAGTCAGCGTACCAAATGCAATTGAGAACGGCTCAATCGTAAAATAAAAACACGAGGAGTGATACTGTGTTAATAGATACACACGTTCATTTAAACGCAGATCAGTACGAAGAAGATTTACAGGAAGTTATAGATAGAGCACGAGAAAACGGAATAGACCGTATGATCGTCGTTGGATTTGATGAAGTAACAATTAAACGCACGATGAAGCTCATTGATCAATATGAATTTGTATTTGGTGTAATCGGCTGGCATCCAGTGGATGCGATTGATTTCACTGATGAATATTATGAATGGATTAAAGAACTTTCTAAACATCCAAAAATTGTTGCTATCGGTGAAATGGGGCTCGATTATCACTGGGATAAATCACCGAAAGATGTCCAAAAAGAAGTGTTTAAACGCCAGATTAAACTGGCTAAAGAAGTAAATTTACCGATTGTAATTCACAACCGAGAAGCAACCGCAGACGTAATTGAAATCTTAAAGTCAGAAAATGCGCATGAAGTTGGAGGCGTGATGCACAGCTTTAGTGGTAGCCCTGAAACATGTGATGAAGTGTTGAAATTAAACTTTATCATCTCTTTAGGTGGACCAGTAACGTTTAAAAATGCAAAGCAACCGAAAGCAGTAGCGCAGCATGTGCCATTAGATAAGTTAATCGTGGAAACAGACGCGCCATATTTAACACCACATCCGTATCGTGGTAAACGTAATGAACCGATGCACGTGAAACTAGTGGCAGAAGAGATTGCTGCACTAAGAGGCATTACTTATGAAGAAGTCGCGGAACAAACCACGAAAAATGCAGAACAGCTGTTTGGTGGATTAGGAAAATAAGTAGGGACATTTGTCTCTGCTTATTTTTTACTATAAATAATTCTATCCATTTTTAAAATAACAAGTATAATTGTAATATTGTATATAGATAAGTCAAAAGGAAAGATTGATATGAAAATAAATGAAATGATTGTCGTAGAAGGTAAGGACGATACAACGCGAGTAAAGATGGCAGTTGAGTGCGATACGATTGAAACGAATGGTTCTGCCCTCAATGATGAAACAATTGAAGCGATACAACACGCTGCTGAGGTGCGTGGTGTCATTGTGTTAACGGATCCTGATTACCCGGGAAATAAGATTAGAAAATCCATTGAACAGCGTGTACCAACGGTGAAACATGCGTTTATCGATGCGGATATTGCATGTAATAAGCGTGGTAAAGTTGGTATTGAGCATGCACCGGTTGAAGCAATTCGTGATGCATTATTAAGTGTTTCTTCACCGTTTGAGCATGATTCAGAAACGGTATCAAAAGCTTTGCTTATTGATTTAGGGTTAATAATTGGCCCTCAAGCGGCATCGAAGCGTAAAGACTTGTGCAAAAGTTTAAGAATTGGTTATTGTAATGGTAAGCAATTATTTCATAGATTAAATGCATTTGGCATTACTGAAGCGGACGTGTTAGATGCTATGAATTTAGATAATAAGGAGAATTTCAATGGAAATGAATGATATTGCAACACCAACGCGTACGAGGGAATTGTTAAATAAATATGGCTTTAAATTTAAGAAAAGTTTAGGGCAGAACTTCTTAGTCGATCCAAACGTTATTCGTAATATTATTGATGCTGCAGGGATTGATGAGACGTGTGGTGTTATTGAAATAGGTCCTGGTATGGGTTCTTTAACAGAACAACTTGCGCGAAAGGCTAAATGCGTATTAGCGTTTGAAATTGACCAGCGTCTGATTCCAATTTTAGGGGATACATTAAGTTCATACGACAATGTTACAGTGATTAATGAAGATATATTAAAGGCAAATGTAAAAGCAGCGATTGATGAACATTTATCTGATTGTGACGATATCTTTGTCGTCGCCAACTTACCGTATTATATTACGACGCCTATTTTGATGGGGTTATTAGAACAGCATTTACCGATTAACAGTTACGTTGTGATGATGCAAAAAGAAGTGGGAGAGCGTTTAACAGCAGGACCGTCAACAAAGGCATATGGTTCTTTATCTATTGCGATTCAATATTATACAGATGTGAAACGTGTCATGATTGTCCCTAAAGGAGTATTCATGCCACCACCTAATGTTGATTCACTTGTAGTGAAGTTAACGACATTACCAGAACCACGCGTTAAAGTGGATGACGAAAAGTTGTATTTTAAATTAACAAGAGGTGCATTTGTACAACGTAGAAAGACGATATTAAATAATTATATGAGTCTGTTTCCAAATAGTAAGGAATATAAAGACGACATTATCGCATGGCTAGAAGAGAGTAACATTGCTCCAAGTCGTAGAGGAGAAAGTTTGTCGCTCGAAGAATTTGCACGACTTGCAAATAATATAAAAAATTACCCACAAATAGTGATATAAAATATTGACAAGCGTAATTTAAATTGATAAAATTAAAAATTTTATTGACTATTTATATGCAAAGTGTTATAATTTAAGGCATAGTGAGGTGGGTTTCTATGCCAAAAACATTAGTAGACATCAAAAAAATTCTTGATTGTCAGTTAGGAAATCAGATTGTACTAAGAGCTAATGGAGGACGTAAAAAGTTAATTGAGCGCCGCGGTGTGCTTAAAGAAACTTATCCATCAGTTTTCGTGGTTGAATTAGACCAAGATAAACATAATTTTGAGCGTGTGTCATATACATATACCGACGTATTGACAGAAAACGTACAAGTAACATTTGTAAATGATCAGCAAGAAGAATTTCTTGTTCAATAAAAATTAAAACCTATTCCATATGGAATAGGTTTTAATTTTTTTATTTTGCATTTCATGAAATGGTATAACGTGAGTTGTGATAAAATAATATAATATTAAAAACTATGAGTGAGGAATTATTATGATTTATGAAAATGCATCAGCAAAAATCAATTTGACATTAGACACTTTATATAAACGAGAAGATGGATATCATGAAGTAGAGATGATTATGACAACAGTAGATTTATATGATCGTTTGACTTTAGAGAAACGTAAAGACAAGCAAATCGTATTAAAAGTTGAACACTTATATGTACCGAATGATAACCGTAACTTAGCATATAAAGCAGCAAAGATTATGATGGAGCGCTATAATCTAGATTGCGGGGTGACAATCACATTGGATAAGACGATCCCGATAGCAGCCGGTCTTGCGGGTGGATCAAGCGATGCAGCAGCGACGTTTCGCGGTATGAATAGATTGTTTGAATTAGGATTATCGCTCGATACATTGGCAGAACATGCTGCTGAAATCGGTTCAGATATTTCATTCTGTGTGCATGGAAAGACGAGTCTTTGCACAGGCCGTGGTGAGCAGTTGCAACATTTACCTAAACCGCCTGCTTGCTGGGTCATCTTAGCAAAACCTGATATTAGCGTTTCTACACAAGAGGTGTATACTGCGCTTGATTTAACAAAACCTCACGCAAAAATTGATAGTAAGGCTTGTGCTGAAGCAATTGAGAATGGGGATTATAACGAAATGATTCGTCATTTAGGAAATCGTTTAGAATCCGTCACTATTGAAATGCATCCGATTATCCAGACATTAAAAGACACGATGATGAAAGCTGGCGCAGATATAGCGATGATGAGTGGCAGCGGTCCAACAGTTTACGGATTAGCAGCGAAAGAACGTCAGGCAAAGAGTGTAGTCAATGCGCTTAAAGGTTGTTGTAAAGAAGTATATATGGTGCGCATGTTAGGATGAATATAAATTCCCGAACATTTATGGTATATTTAACGTATAATATGCGTAAAGAGGGATTTTAATGAAGTTTAAAAGAAGTGAAAGAATCGTTTATATGACAAGTTACTTGTTGAGTCATCCTAATGAGCTTGTACCGTTGACGTATTTTGTAGATAAATTCGGTCAGGCAAAGTCTTCAATCAGTGAAGATGTACAAATCATTAAAGATACTTTTATCAAAGAAGAAATCGGAACAATCACTACGACTGCAGGAGCAAGTGGTGGTGTAACGTTTAAGCATAAGATGTTTTATAAAGAAGCCGATCAATTGATTTCTCAGTTGTGTGAAATGCTGCAGGAGAAAGAACGATTGCTGCCAGGTGGCTATCTTTTCATGTCCGATGTTGTAGGGACACCGAGTTTATTAAATCAAGTTGGAAAGCTCATCGCAACGATGTATATGGATGAAGAGTTAGATGCTGTCGTAACGATTGCAACGAAAGGTATTTCATTAGCAAATGCGGTTGCAAGTATACTTAATCTGCCTGTTGTCGTTATTCGAAAAGACAATAAGGTCACAGAAGGATCAACGGTTTCGATAAATTATGTTTCAGGTTCTTCACGAAAAATTGAAACAATGGTATTATCAAAAAGGACATTACCTGAAGGTTCAAAAGTTTTAATTGTAGATGATTTTATGCGTGCGGGTGGATCAATTACAGGTGTTATGAATTTAATGAATGAGTTTAAAGCCACTGTTAAAGGGGTAACAGTCTTAGTAGAATCAAAAGAAGTTAAAAATCGCTTGATTCAAGACTATACCTCTTTAGTGAAATTATCCGACGTAGATGAATATAATCAATCTTTTACAGTTGAAAAAGGTAATTGCTTAGAAAAATTTTCGAAATAAAAAGGAGATATCATCATGAAATCTATTTTCACAAAAAATGCACCGGCAGCAATTGGACCATACAGCCACGCTGTTGTAGTTAACAATATGGTTTATACAAGTGGACAAATTCCACTGACTTTAGATGGTGAAGTAATAGGTGATGACGTTGCAGAGCAAACGAAGCAAGTATTAGAAAACTTATCAGCTGTATTAGAAGAAAGCGGATCGAATTTAAATTCAGTAGTAAAAACAATGATTTTTATTAGTGATATGAATGACTTCCCAATCATCAATGAAGTATATGGCGAATATTTCAATGCGCACCTTCCTGCAAGAAGTTGTGTTGAAGTGAGTCGTCTTCCTAAAGATGTGAAAGTTGAGATTGAAGCGGTAGCTCTAAAAGTTAAGTAGATTTTTAACTTACATTTTATATAGGAGGCTATCTAAGATGAAAGTCACAGATGTTAGAATGAGAAAATTAGCTACGGACAGTAGAATGAAAGCATTGGTATCAATTACGCTGGATGAGGCATTTGTTATTCATGATTTACGCGTTATTGAAGGGAACAACGGATTATTCGTGGCAATGCCGAGCAAACGTACTGCAGATGGCGAATTCCGTGACATCGCCCATCCAATTAATAGCGAAATGCGTCAAGAAATTCAGGCTGCAGTCATGAAAGTATATGACGAAACTGAAGCGATTGATCCAAGTGAATTAGGAAAGAATAATCATAACGACGACGTGGATACTGCTGAAGATGCTACAAGTGAAGCAGCACCTAATTTAGTAGAATCTGATTCACAAACGACAGTTGAAGAAGATTTAAAATAATTGAAATGAAATAGTGAATAAGCGTGTCTGATAACAAATTATCAGGCGCGCTTTTTTGTTTATCGAAATATACATAATGTATGTTAAAATAAAAATAACTGAGCAGATTACACATCGCATAGCTTATAAAAAAATGTTTTACTGGGGGATAATATATATGACAAAACAAGCTGTTATTTTAGCTGCAGGAAAAGGGACACGAATGAAGTCAAAACTGCATAAAGTATTACATCCTGTCTGTGGTAAACCAATGGTACAGCATGTAATAGATAATATTAAAGCGGCAGGTGTAACAGATATCGTTACAATCGTTGGATATGGCGCTGAAGATGTAAAGCGATCTTTGGCAGATCAATCTCAATTTAGTATGCAGACAGAACAGTTAGGAACTGCACATGCCGTTCAAATGGCTGCTGAGCATTTAGCAGATAAAGAAGGTACGACAATTGTAATTTGTGGAGACACACCTTTAATTTCAGAAGAAACAATTCAAGGCTTTGTAGCACATCACGAAACAACTGGTGCAAAAGCAACGATTCTTTCAGCTAAAACGAATACACCGTTCGGATATGGACGTATTATTCGTGACGAACACGGTAGTGTAGAACGTATTGTTGAAGAAAAGGATGCTAACATTGAAGAAAAATTAGTCAATGAAATTAGTTCTGGTACTTTCTGTTTTGATAATAAATTATTATTCGAATTATTAAAGCAAGTTGATAATGATAATGCACAAGGTGAGTATTATTTACCTGATGTGATTAAATTATTACGCGCACAAGGTGAACTTGTAGAAGCGTTTGTTACTGAAGATTTCAGTGAAACGTTAGGTATAAATGATCGCTATAATTTATCGATTGCTGAACAAACGATGCGTTTACGTATTAATAAAATGCACATGATGAATGGTGTGACAATTATTGATCCGCTGACAACGTATATTGATAAAGATGTTGAAATCGGAGCGGATACTGTTATTGAGCCCAGTGTTATGTTAAAAGGGAACACTAAAATTGGTGAAGGCGTAGTAATTACTGCACACACTACGATTGAGAATAGTGAAATAAAAGATAATGTTACTGTAAAACAATCATATATTTCAGAATCATTTGTTGATGAAAGAACAGCAATTGGACCATTTGCACAACTTCGTCCAGGTAGTGATGTCGGTAAAGAAGTTAAGATTGGTAACTTCGTAGAAATTAAAAAATCTAAATTAGAAGATGAAGCGAAAGTTTCACATTTAAGCTATATTGGTGATGCTGAAATCGGTGCACGTACTAACGTTGGTTGTGGTGCGATTACTGTAAATTATGATGGCAAAAATAAGTTTAAAACTGTTGTTGGTAAAGATTCGTTTATCGGATGTAATTCAAATCTTGTAGCGCCAGTTCATATAGGAGATGAATCTTTTGTAGCTGCAGGTTCTACCATTACAGATGATGTGCCAAATAAAAGTCTGGCATTAGGACGTGCAAGACAAACTACAAAAGAAGGCTACTACGATAAAGCATAGTAATGTATAATATTAAGGTCATAGTAAAGTTATTTCATATACAGAAAGCGATAAATAATACGATATCTAAAATGGGGGCATTACAAAATGATGATGAATAATGAATACAGAAATACAACTTTAAAGATTTTTTCTTTAAACGCTAACCAGCCTTTAGCTGAAGAAATTGCTAAAGAGGTAGGGATTCCTTTAGGGAAATCAAGTGTTAAACGTTTCAGTGATGGAGAAGTTCAGATCAACATCGAAGAAAGTATTCGTGGATGTGATGTATTTATCGTTCAACCAACATCTAATCCGGTAAATGAACATTTAATGGAATTATTAATCATGATTGATGCATTAAAACGTGCTTCAGCAGTAACAATTAACGTTGTAATGCCTTATTATGGTTACGCACGTCAAGACCGTAAAGCACGTAGCCGTGAGCCTATCACTGCGAAATTAGTTGCAGATATGATCGAAAAAGCAGGAGCAGACCGCGTTATTGCTTTAGATTTACATGCGCCTCAAATTCAAGGTTTCTTTGATTTACCGATTGACCACTTAATGGGTGTACCTATCCTTTCTGATTATTTTGAAGCGAAAGAAGAAATCGATAAAGATTCATTAGTTATCGTTTCACCTGACCATGGCGGAGTGACACGTGCGCGTAAGATGGCAGACCGCTTAAAAGCACCGATTGCGATTATCGATAAACGTCGTCCGAAACCAAATGTTTCTGAAGTAATGAATATCGTTGGAGACATTAACGGGAAAACTGCAATCATCATTGATGACATCATCGATACAGCAGGTACAATCACATTAGCTGCTCAAGCGTTAATCGACAAAGGTGCAAAAGAAGTATATGCATGTTGTACACATCCTGTATTATCAGGCCCTGCTTATGAGAGAATTGAAAACTCAGCAATTAAAGAATTAGTTGTTACAAACTCTATTTTATTACCTGAAGAAAATAAACCAGCGAAAATTAAACAGTTATCAGTTGGTGAATTATTAGCACAAGCGATTGTTCGAGTATATGAACAAGAATCTGTAAGTATTTTATTTGATTAATAGTGCTTTAGACACAATGTTTATGCGTAGCATTGTGTCTTTTTATAATCTTTAAAAATTTATTTAATAAAAAATGTTTAGAAGAAGTTTAACGGGGTATTAATAAATTATGTGATAAATATTTAAGACAAATAAACACTTTGCAAGCAGGTTACCACAACTGATGGGTAAGGTGTAGGAGCGCAAAGAAGTGCGCACAAAAGGAGTAATAATTATGAGTAAATTAAAAGCAACGATTAGACAAGGTAAACAAACACGTTCAAGTTTAAACAAAGTACGTAACGAAGGTAAGATTCCAGCTGTAGTATACGGTTATGGCGCTAAAAACACTTCAGTTAAAGTTGAAGAAGTTGATTTCATTAAAGTAATCCGTGAAGTTGGACGTAACGGTGTTATCGAACTAGAAGTAGGTTCAAAAACAGTTAAAGTAATGGTATCTGACTACCAAATCAATCCAATTAAAAACAAAATTACACATGTCGACTTTTTAGCAATCAATATGAAAGCAGAATTAACAGTTGATGTAGTAGTAAACTTAGTTGGTGAAGCTGAAGGCGCTAAAGAAGGTGGCGTTGTTCAACAACCATTATTCCAATTATCAGTTACTGCAACACCAGATGATATTCCAGAAAACATCGAAGTTGACGTTACTGAATTAAACATCGGTGATACAATCACTGTTGCTGATTTAAAATCAGATAAAGCTTACACTATCAATAATGAAGACGAAGAAGCAATCGTATCTGTTGTACCACCTACAGTTGAAGAAGAGCCAGAAGAAGATGGCGAAGAAGCTGTTGAAGGTGAAGAAGCAGAAGGAACTGAAGCTGCTGAAGGTGAAGAAGAAGCTGCTGAAGGTGAAGAGAAATCAGAAGAAAAAGCTGAATAATTATTCGAATTCAAGAGACATACATTTGTATGTCTCTTTTTTTATATTATAATAGTGATAATGATTAAGCGGAGGATTTAAATATGAAATGTATCGTTGGGTTAGGTAATATAGGTAAGAAATATGAAGATACACGACATAATGTAGGATTTATGGTCGTAGATGAATTTTTGAAGAAACATAATATAGATTTAGATAAGCAAAAATTTAAAGGAAACTATACGGTAGCAAATATTAATGGTGAGAAAGTACTGATTATTGAACCGATGACGTATATGAACTTATCAGGTGAAGCGGTTCGTCCGTTAATGGATTATTATAAAATAGCTGTAGAGGATTTAGTTGTTCTATATGACGATCTTGATATGCCTCAAGGTCGTATTCGTATTCGTCAGAAAGGTTCTGCTGGTGGACAGAATGGCATGCGCTCAATTATACAACATTTAGGAACACAGGAATTTAAGCGTATTCGTTTAGGCATTGGTCGTCCTGAAGGGCGTAAACCTGTGGTGGATTATGTGTTACAGAAATTTAGTGAGGACGAAATGATAACGATGCAGAAAGTGATTGATCATACAATCGAAGCACTTGAAACATTTATCGGTGGAGAGCGATTCGAAAATGTTATGAATCAATATAATGGTGATGTATGAGACAGATAATAGATAAATTGTTGAAAAGTGATGAACGATTTAACGAGTATAATGATTCACTCGGTAAACAAAATATATTGGTGACGGGTTTAAATCCAAGTGCAAAAGCCGTAATTTTAGCGGAAAGTTATTTAAGCCATAAAAAACAAATGATTGTCGTGACAAGTAACTTGTTTCAGGCAGAAAAATTAGAAAACGATTTAGCACAACTGATTGATGAAGAGGAACTATTTAAGTTTCCGGTACAAGATATTATGATTGAAGAGTTCTCGACAAAAAGTCCGGATTTAATGCGTGAGCGTATTCGTACACTTACCCACTTGGCAAAAGGTCAAGCTGGGTTATTTCTCGTGCCGATTAACGGGCTTCAAAAGCTTGTAAGTCGACCGGAGTTATTTACAGATTATCATCGTGAAATAAAAATTGGAGAAGATATTGATCTCATTCAATTACAACAAGATTTAGTAGATATGGGATACCAGAAAAGTGAGCGCGTAACGACGCTTGGTCAGTTTTCAGTACGTGGTGGATTAATTGATATTTTCCCGATGATTGGTGAGCCGGTCCGCATTGAATTATTCGATACTGAAGTTGATGCTATTCGTTATTTTGATGCGGATAGTCAACGTTCATTAAATAATATCGATTCAGTTGAAATTTCTACAGCAAGTGAATTTATTTTTACGATTAAAGACATAGAATTACTGGAATCTAATTTATCTGATGCATTTGAGGCAACACGCCAAAAGATTGCGACAAATGTGAGAGATGATTTACGTGATACGTATCAAACCATCAAAATGAATATGGGAGAAATACTTAATCATAATATTTTACGTCGCGTTGTAAAATTTGCTTATAATAAAGAGACGACGATTATTGATTACTTTGATAAAGAAGCAATTGTAATTGTCGATGAAATTAATCGTGTAAATGAAGCGATAGAATCAAGTATTCGAGAAACAAGTGAATTTCACCAATCTTTAATTGAATCGGGTCGTGGATTTGTCGGACAGACATTCATTAAAGAAGATAGCTTTGAAACACTGATGAATCAATTTAATGTAGCATACTTTACACTGTTTACTGCTTCTATGCCAGTGAAGTTACAAAATATCTATAAATTCTCTTGTAAACCATTGCAGCAATTTTACGGACAATATGATTTAATGTTTTCAGAGTTTGACCGTTTCAGAAAAAATGACTTCAATATCGTTGTACTGGCAAGTAATGCAACGAGAAAAGATAAGATTAAATCAATGCTAGCTGA
This sequence comes from Macrococcus epidermidis, assembly GCF_003259695.1. Taxonomy (GTDB): domain Bacteria; phylum Bacillota; class Bacilli; order Staphylococcales; family Staphylococcaceae; genus Macrococcoides; species Macrococcoides epidermidis. The sequence goes on along the minus strand of NZ_PZJH01000011.1, from coordinate 16,626 downwards.
TATGAAATTACCTGTAACGCTTGATACTAAGGGAAGTAAACCGGGTATTAATACAATTGTCGAAGGTGATTTGTCAGAAGGTTTCGAGTTACCGTTTATGAAACTTGTTGTTGTCACTGAACGCGAGCTATTTAAATTACGTAAAGAAAAACCGAAACGTACGAAGAAGTTATCGAATGCCGAGAAAATTAAATCTTATCAGGAATTAAATGTTGGTGACTACATTGTCCATGTGCATCATGGCGTAGGACGTTATATGGGTGTTGAGACATTACTCGTCAATAAGATGCATAAAGACTATATTAAAATTCAATATAAAGGGACTGATCAACTGTTTGTGCCAGTCGATCAAATGAATTATGTTCAAAAGTTTGTCGGTTCAGAAGATAAAGAGCCGAAGCTAAACAAACTCGGCGGCACAGAATGGAAAAAGACAAAAGCGCGCGTTCAACAAAGCGTTGAAGATATCGCTGAAGAATTATTGAAGTTATATCAGGAGCGAGAGCGCGTTGAAGGATATCAGTTCGGACCTGATACTGAGGCACAGGAAACGTTTGAAATGGACTTTCCGTATGAACCAACTGCAGACCAGGTACAAAGTCTCGTTGAAATTAAACAAGATATGGAAAAGCGTAAACCGATGGATCGTCTGCTTTGTGGAGATGTTGGTTACGGTAAAACTGAAGTCGCTGTTCGTGCAGCGTTCAAAGCGGTACTTGATGGTAAACAAGTTGCATTTTTAGTGCCGACGACAATACTCGCACAACAACATTATGAGACGTTAATTGAGCGTATGCAGGATTATCCAGTTGAAATACAGATGATGAGCCGTTTCAGATCAAAGAAAGAAATAGATGAAACGAAAAAAGGATTAAAGTCTGGATTTGTTGATATTGTAGTTGGCACACATAAACTACTGAGCAAAGATATTGTGTATAAAGATTTAGGCTTGCTTATCGTCGATGAGGAGCAACGATTTGGTGTTACACATAAAGAGAAAATTAAAGCGTTGAAGACAAATGTCGATGTATTAACGCTTACAGCAACACCAATTCCAAGAACACTGCATATGAGTTTACTGGGTGTACGTGACTTATCGGTCATTGAAACACCACCGGAAAATAGATTTCCGGTACAGACGTATGTACTAGAATATCAACATAACTTTATTAAAGAAGCAATGGAACGTGAATTAGCACGTAACGGACAAGTATTTTATCTATACAATCGTGTAGCGAGCATTTATCAGAAAGCTGAACAGCTAGAGATGATGATGCCGGACGCGCGCATTGCTGTTGCGCATGGTCAATTATCAGAACGTGAACTAGAAGAAACGATGCTTGGGTTTATTAATGGTGAATACGACATTTTAGTGACAACAACAATTATCGAAACGGGTGTCGATGTACCGAATGCCAATACTTTAATAATTGAAGATGCAGACCGATTTGGCTTAAGTCAATTGTATCAGTTACGTGGTCGCGTCGGTCGTAGTAATCGTATTAGTTATGCCTACTTCTTGCATGCACCAAATAAAGTACTCACTGAAGTAGCTGAACAGCGTTTGCAGGCAATAAAAGAATTTACTGAGCTTGGCTCTGGATTTAAAATTGCAATGCGTGATTTAAATATTCGTGGCGCAGGGAATTTATTAGGACGTCAGCAACATGGATTTATTGATTCTGTTGGGTATGATTTGTATTCTGAAATGCTGCAGCAAGCAGTTAATGAAAAACGTGGTATTAAACAAGTCGAAGAAGTGCCTCAACTAGAAATAGAAGTAGAAGTTGATGCATATATTCCAGCTGACTATATTCGTGAAGAACAAGCGAAGATTGAATTTTATAAAAAGCTACGCAGCGTGACGACAGAATCAGAATTAATGGATATTCAGGATGAAATGACCGATCGATATGGTGAATATCCAGAAGCGGTTGATCAGTTAATGAAGATCGTTGAAATCAGAATAAATGCTTTAGCGTTTGGTATTGTGAATGTGAAAGATACCGGAAAGGCAGTTGTGCTTGAGTCAAGTATAGCTACGACGAATAAAATTAACGGTGAACGTTTATTTAAAGCGACAGAAGATTTCGGTCGAGACTTAAAGATAGAATATAAAGACAATAAAATGACATTTACGCTGAAGAAAAATGCAAACTGGCTTGCTGCATTAGTACAACTCACGCGTCAAATACAAGAAGGAATCGAGTTTGATGGAGAATAAGAACCCGGCATTTAACAGCGTGATTATACTGACAATAACGATGTTAATCGTGAAAATTTTAAGTGCGATATATCGCGTACCCTATCAAAATATTTTAGGTGATACAGGTCTCTATGCCTATCAGCAAGTATATCCAATCATTGCGATAGTTTCCGTACTGTCGTTAAATGCAATTCCCTCAGTTATTAGTCAATCTCATTATGAAAAGTCATTTATAGGAAAACTATATAAACATATTACCTGGATAAGTATATTGGTATTAGTGGTCATATTAATTTGTAGCGATATCATTGCAAATTTAATGGGCGACCCAATGTTAAGTACAATGTTACGTGCCTCCAGTTTAGTATTGCTTCCTTTTCCGGCAGTTGCGATGATTCGTGGGAAACTACAGATGAATCATGCAATGAAAGAAATTGCTTATTCTCAGGTGATTGATCAGGTACTACGCGTATCTATCATACTATTGTCGATTGGATTATTTGTATGGATGGACTTATCAGTCTATCAAAGTGGTGCATTAAGTATTTTTGGTTCATTTGTCGGTTTACTCGGAGCAAGTATTTATTTAATGTGGCAAAATAAACGTCAAACAATTGATTACCGAGGAAATAATATAGGATCATATAGAAGTTTTATAACATTGATTGTTTTTTATAGTTTAAGTTATTTAATTATGATTTTATGGCAACTCGTAGATAGCTTTACAGTCATTAATCAATTGAAAACATTAATGTCGCTTGAAGAAGCTAGAGCGCTAAAAGGGATATATGATCGTGGGGCGTCGCTTATTCAAATGGGTCTTATTGTGACCACGTCGTTCTCGCTTGTACTGATTCCATTGCTTTCGGAATGTAAACAAAGACGTGATTTAAGTCAGATGAATAGCTATGCGAATAGTGCGCTTAAGATTACGATCGTGTTTAGTAGCGCTGCTGCCATCGGGTTAATGAATTTAATTCAACCATTTAATATGTTCCTGTTCAAGTCAGTGGCAGGTTATGAAGCGCTGTTTATTTATATGTTAGCTATCATTTTCGTATCACTTATCATTATGTACACTGCTATGCTTCAAATCTTTGAAGACTATCGCATACAACTATGGGGTATTGGTTTAGGATTAGCAGTAAAAATCATACTCAACCTATTACTGATATCTTTCTTTGATATTAAAGGTGCTGCACTCGCATCAGTTACAGGATTATTCGTCTATGCCTACGTATTACATATCGGAGTTGTACGCAGGTACGAAATTGCTTTTCAATCATTTCTGATTAAGTGGGGCATAACACTTTTAGTAATGAGTGTATTGATTCAGATTGAAATGATGATAGATTTTAATACACGCATCGGCGCGCTTTCTGTCGCGCTCATTGGGGTGATTACAGGGGGCATTATTGTATTATATGCTATGATTAAGTGGAAGATTATAACGCAGGAAGAGTGGCACCATTTACCATTCGGTAGTGTGATGAATAAATTAATGAGAGAGTGATTGGATGAATAAAATAACGATTGTAGGTCTAGGGAACTATGGTCTGGATGAGTTACCTTTTGGGATATATCGCTTTTTAAATAAGGCAGACAAAGTTTATGTGAGAACAATGCGACATCCAGTCGTAGAAGATCTGGAAGAGATTGAATGGATGAGCTTCGATGAAGTATATGAAGAAAATGATGATTTCAGCAATGTCTATGAAGAAATTGTAAGTCGCCTGAAAATGCTGGCTGAAACTGAAGATGTTATCTATGCAGTGCCCGGTCATCCGATGGTTGCAGAATCAACAACTGAGTTATTGCTGGCAGATGACACTTTAAATATTGAAATATTAGGCGGAAAAAGTTTTATCGATGACCTGTTCCAGGCAGTGCAGTTTGATCCAAACAATGGCTTTCAGATGCTTGACGGAACGATGTTTGAGGCATCATCAATTAATCCTAGAAATGGTCTCATTGTAACGCAAGTGTATGATCAGTTGATCGCAAGTGATGTCAAAGTTTCGTTGTTAGAAATTTACCCTGCTGAACATAATGTTGCTATCGTTACAGGTGCACGCGGAGAAGATGCAGATGTAATATGGCGACCTTTACATGAAATGGACCATGACTTTGCGTTATCAAATTTAACGTCACTTTTTGTACCGCCATTAAATGATGAGCAATTATCAGGGGACTTTGAATATTTCACAGCAGTGATGGATACGCTTGTAGGTGAAAATGGTTGTCCTTGGGATAAAGAACAAACGCATCAAAGTTTAAAGCGTTATTTATTAGAGGAAACATATGAATTGTTTGAAGCGATTGATAATGATGATATCGATAACATCATCGAAGAGTTAGGCGATATATTATTACAAGTTGTATTTCATAGTGCGATTGCGAAAAAAGATTACATGTTCGATGCGAGAGAAGTAGTAAAGAGCATTACCGATAAAATGATTCGTCGTCATCCACATGTGTTTGGAGATGAATCAATATCAACCGTAGATGAATTACATGATGTCTGGAATGATGCTAAAGCGAAAGAAGGAAAACAAGAACGTACTGTGAAAAAAGAGAAAATTTTTGCAGATATTTTCTTAAAGTTATATGATTTGAATAAAATTCAAAACGTATCTTTAAAAGATGCTTTGAAAGAAATTGAAGGTGGAATAGATGAGACTCGATAAATATTTAAAAGTATCACGTTTAATTAAACGTCGTACGTTAGCAAAAGAAGTGAGTGACCAAGGTAGAATTAAAATCAATGGTAATGTTGCGAAAGCATCAAGCACTGTAGCAGTTGGTGATGAATTAGAAGTACGTTTAGGACAACGCATCATTACGGTGGAAGTCACAGACTTGAAAGAACATGCAACAAAAGATAATGCAAAAGGAATGTTTGAAGTAAAAAAAGAAGAAAAAATTGAACAGCCTTTTGAATAGGAGTGTTACGTATGGCTAAGGAAGTACGTAAAATTGAAAATGAATACACGAAGGAACAGGCGCGTATTAATCGATTGAATCGTAAAAGTAGCATGATTGTAAGAAAGCGTATGACAGTCTTCGGAGGCATTCTTCTCGCTATCTTATTATTTTTGACGTTACTTCTCTTTATGCAAATGAATACCAATAGAGCTTTGAAGCAGGAACAAGCGAAACAAACAGTCGAGCTGGAAAAACTTAAAGATAAAGAAATCGCACTGAAAGAACGCTTAAAACAGCTTAATAGTAAAGAATATATTGAAAAGATTGCACGTAGTGAATATTTCTTAAGTAATGATGGAGAAGTAATCTTTAAGATTCCTGAAAAAGATAAAAAGAAAGATGCAACTGAATAAGTCAGACTTCACAGATAATTTGATTAATCAAGTTGTAAAAAGAGAAAATCAAGCATATAATGATATATTATGAAGAATTAATCGGGAGGATTTATTAAACTTATGGCAATTGAAGTTGGAAACAAATTAAAAGGTAAAGTTACAGGCATTAAAAATTTCGGTGCATTCGTTGAGTTACCTGAAGGCAAAAGCGGATTAGTTCACATTAGTGAAGTTGCAGATAGTTACGTAGAAAATATTGCTGAACATTTAAAAGTTGGCGATGAAGTAGAAGTTAAAGTATTAACAATTGGTGATGATGGAAAAATTAGCCTTTCAATTAAAAAAGCGAAAGAACGCCCAAGAAAACCTGCACCGCCAAAAGTTGAGAAAAAGCCTGAAGACTTTGAAAAAAAATTATCAAATTTCTTAAAAGACAGTGAAGATCGACTAACTTCAATTAAACGTCAAACAGAGTCACGTCGTGGTGGCAGAGGGTCAAAGCGTTAATACGTTTGTTTATCTAAATCAAGAGCTAGGGTCTGACCCTGAGCTCTTCTTTTGTTGAGGTGGTGAGATTTTGGATTGTTTATGGAATGAATATGACACCGTTGCGGTTGCAGTTTCGGGTGGAGTCGATAGCATGGTATTGCTCGATAAGGTGAACATATTAAATCATCATAAGAAGTTGTATGCATTGCATGTTAATCACCAGTTGCGTGACGTATCAGATGAAGAAGAAAAAATGATTCAAGCATATTGTAAGCAGCATAATATCGAATTAATTACTTATACGATACCTAAAAATTCATTTAACCCGAACAAAAGTATCCAGCGTGAGGCACGAGATATTAGATATCATTTTTTTGAAACACAAATTAATATAAAGCATATTGACTGTTTATTAACGGCGCACCATAAAGATGATCAGCTCGAAACCATATTCTTTAGACTGATGACGAACCGTTATAACTATCAACCGATAAATATTCAGCAAGTGGTAGCACGTGATGGTTATCAACTGATACGTCCTTTAATAAATGTGAGTAAAGCTGAATTAATAGAATATGCACATGAATTTAAAGTTCCGTATATGACAGATGCATCGAATACAGACAGCAAATATTTAAGAAACTTTATTCGTAATGATATATTTAAAGTATTAGATGATTCTTCGATAGATAAGCATCAGTTATTGAATTTAGCTGATTATATGGAAGATGTAGATGATTTAATCGACTTACATGTTGAGCGTTATAAAATAGATATTGAAAATAATGCATTATCACGATATAAGTTGTCAGAAGAAAATCGATTAGTCATTCAAAAAGTACTGCTTTCATTTATTCAGAGATATGTTACACAATATACTGTAAGCTTTGGATTTTTAAATGAAGTGATACGTGTACTTCAAAGTGATGCAACACATGCTTCGTTTGCAATCGCTCCAGGTTGGCATATTCAAATTGCTTATGATAAATTGATAGTACGAAATAAAAATGAAAAGATTGATGACAAATTAGAAGTGGTTTCACCCGGGAAATATTACTTTAATGATTATAAAATAGAAATTAAAGATGAAATTCAACCAATCACAATTCGAACAAGAAAAGATGGAGATGTTATCGAAATCAACGGTATGCATCAAAAAGTAGCGCGTATTCTTAAAGATTTAAAAGTGCCTGTTTACGACCGTCCAAAAATACCAATCGTTTGTGTTGAAGATGAAGTAATAGCGATTGGCCATTATAAATCTAACCATCACCCTTTCAATAATAAAATAATAATTACAAAGGAGAACTAAATCATGCATAACGATATTGAATCGATTGTATTAACGAAAGAACAGATTGAAGCAGCTTGTGAGCGTCTTGGAAAAGAAATTACTGCTGATTATGAAGGGAAGCTCCCTTTATGTGTCGGAATTTTAAAAGGATCAATTCTATTTATGGCAGACTTACTTAAACATATTGATACCCATGTTGAGATGGAATTTATGGATGTTTCATCTTATCATGGCGGCACAGAATCAACAGGAGAAGTTAAAATATTAAAAGATTTAGATGTTTCTGTTGAAGGGCGCGATATCATTATTATCGAAGATATTTTAGAAACTGGAACGACGCTTAATGCAATCGTTGATTTATTAAAATATCGCAAAGCGAATTCAATTGAGATCGTAACATTATTAGATAAGCCTATGCGCCGTAAAGTAGATATTGAAGCGAAATATGTAGGCGAGAAGATTCCGGATGATTTCGTTGTAGGTTATGGGTTAGATTATCAGGAAAAATATCGTAATCTGCCATACATTGGATTATTAAAAGAAGAAGTTTATACTAAATAGTGAAGCATTGCACTGAAAAGAAAATAAAATTTGTAAAAATTGTGTAAGTTTAATTAGTAGATTGAACAACATTTATTATGTTAAAATCTTTGTTAGCTTTACAAATAGGTAGGAGGACAACGTGAATGCAAAAAGCCTTTCGTAGTATATTGATGGTAACACTAATAGGTATCGTCTTATTCGGTGTGTTTTCAATGATTAATGGCACGGGTTCGATGCCAAAACAGATGACATACACGAAATTAATGTCTCAGCTGGAAAAAGGTAATGTTAAAGAAATGACGATCCAGCCTGGACAAGATGTATATTTAGTCAAAGGGAAATTAAAAGGTGCTGAACCAAATGAAACATTTACTTCGGTACTGATGTATAATAACCAAAAAGATTTAGATAAAATCACTAAAATTGCTGAAGAGCAAGATGGTGATTTGAAATTTGATATAAAGCCAGCTGATAAAGAAAATGTATTTTTAGGTATGTTAAGTACTTTAATTCCATTATTATTATTAGCATTTGTCTTTATTTTCTTCCTATCTCAATCACAAGGCGGCGGCGGTGGCGGCCGTGTTATGAATTTCGGTAAGTCTAAAGCAAAACTTTATGATGATAAAAAGAAAAAAGTACGCTTTAAAGATGTAGCTGGAGCAGATGAAGAGAAAGCAGAATTAATTGAAATTGTAGATTTCTTAAAAGATAATCGTAAATTTGTGAAGATGGGCGCACGTATCCCTAAAGGTGTGCTTTTAGTAGGACCTCCTGGTACAGGTAAAACGTTAATCGCGCGTGCAGTTGCTGGTGAAGCAGGCGTTCCATTCTTCTCAATCAGTGGTTCTGACTTCGTTGAAATGTTCGTCGGTGTCGGTGCCAGTCGTGTACGTGACCTGTTCGAAAATGCTAAGAAAAATGCACCATGTATCATTTTCATCGATGAGATTGATGCAGTAGGACGTCAGCGTGGTGCTGGTGTTGGTGGTGGTCACGATGAGCGTGAACAAACACTGAACCAATTATTAGTTGAGATGGATGGTTTCGGTGAGAACGAAGGCATCATTATGATTGCTGCAACAAACAGACCTGACATTTTAGATCCAGCGTTATTACGTCCTGGACGTTTTGACCGTCAGATTCAAGTAGGGGCACCAGATGTTAAAGGTCGTGAAGCAGTACTTAAAGTACATGCGCGTAATAAACCTCTTGATGAAACAGTAGATTTAAAAGCTTTAAGTCAACGTACACCTGGTTTCTCTGGTGCAGACTTAGAGAACTTATTAAACGAAGCAGCACTTGTTGCAGCACGTCAAGGTAAGACGAAGATAGATATGCGTGATATTGATGAGGCAACAGACCGTGTTATTGCAGGTCCAGCGAAGAAATCACGTGTTATTTCTGAGAAAGAAAGAAATATCGTTGCGTGGCATGAAGCAGGACACACGATTATCGGTTGTGTATTAGATGAAGCAGAAATGGTTCATAAAGTTACAATCGTACCGCGTGGTCAAGCTGGTGGATATGCGATGATGTTACCGAAACAAGATCGTTACTTTATGACTAAACCTGAATTATTAGATAAGATTGTCGGATTATTAGGCGGTCGTGTTGCTGAAGAAATCACATTTGGTGAAGTTTCTACAGGTGCACATAATGACTTCCAGCGTGCAACAGGTATCGCACGTAAGATGGTCACAGAATATGGTATGAGTGATAAACTTGGACCATTACAATTTGGGCAAACGCAAGGTGAAGTATTCTTAGGTCGTGACATGGGTCACGAACCGAACTACTCAGATCAGATTGCGTATGAAATTGATCTGGAAGTTCAACGTATTATTAAAGAAAGTTACGCGAGATGTAAAGAAATTCTTCTGAAACATCAGGATAAACTTGATTTAATTGCGAAGACTTTATTAACAGAAGAAACATTGGTAGCAAACCAAATCAATAGCTTATTCGTTGACGGTACTTTACCAGAAGTAAGCTATGATGATTCACATCTATATCACATGAAAGAAAAAGAAGTTGTAGTAGATAAAACTGATGATTCTAAAGTGACGGTTAAAGATGTTGACGGTAATGATTCAGAAGATGCAGGTTCTTCGTATGAAGAAGTAAAGGAACAATTAAAAAATCCTGATGCACCAATCGATGAATCTAAAAATGAACCAGAACCAAAAGTTGATAAATTAGACAAAGATAAATTCTAAAATAGGAGGCGGAGAAGAAGCATTGCTTCGATTCCGCCTCTTTTTAAAAGGAGAAAAACAATGACAAAAGATTATTTAGTAAGAGCATTAGCATTTAATGATGAAGTGCGTGCATTTAGTGTAAGAACAACAAATTTAGTGGAAACTGCAAGAGAAAAACATGATACGTGGCGTGTTGGCACAGCTGCGCTTGGACGTACATTAACAGTAGGTTCAATGATGGGCGCAATGCTTAAGAATGAAGAGAAATTAACAATAACAATTAACGGTGGCGGACCCCTTGGTCAGATTGTTGTTGACGCAAATGCAAAAGGTGAAGTACGTGGTTATGTACAAAACCCTCATGTACAGGTGGAATCGATTAGACCAGGTAAAATGGATGTTGGTGAAGCGGTAGGACGCAGTGGTTATATCAATGTTGTTAAAGATATCGGTATGCGAGATTATTTTACTGGGTCAACGGAAATTCATAACGGAGAAATCGCAGAAGATTTTGCATACTATTTTGCGACAAGCGAACAGGTACCCGCAGCAGTTGGCTTAGGCGTGTTATGTACACCTGAAGAATTAACACAGGCAGCCGGTGGATTTATTATTCAGTTATTGCCATTTGCCAGCGAAGAAACGATTTCTTTTTTAGAAGAACGCATTAACAATATGGAACCTATCTCTAATCTGATTGATAAAGGTTTATCACCTGAACAAATTTTAGAAGAGATATTGGGTGAAGATAATATTCGTATTATCGATACGATGCCAATCGAGTTTAAATGTAACTGTGGTAAAGAAAAGTTCTTAACTGCAATTAAAGGTTTAGGTGAAGCAGAAGTTGAATCCATGATCGCAGAAGATGGTGGCGCAGAAGTTGAATGTCATTTCTGTCGTGAGAAATATCACTTTACACCTGAAGAGTTACGCAGCATCATCGCGTAAACGGATTATTTTTATTTAAATGTTAATTTTGATATACTTATTCCGATGAAAAAAGTAAGAATAATTTTACAATTTGGAGGGGAATATGATGTCATTAAGAGTAGAACGCGTTACTGATTTAATTGGAAATACGCCATTAGTGAAATTAAATAATGTTGTACCAGAAGGTGCAGCAGATGTATATGTGAAATTAGAATATCAAAATCCAGGTAGTTCAGTGAAGGATAGAATTGCATTAGCGATGATCGAAGCTGCTGAAAAAGAAGGTATCATTAAACAAGGAGATAACATTGTAGAGCCGACATCAGGTAATACAGGGATTGGTTTAGCGATGGTTGCTGCAGCAAAAGGTTACAAAGCTACTTTAGTGATGCCTGATACGATGAGTCAGGAACGTCGTACATTACTGAAAGCATACGGTGCAACGTTAGTATTAACACCGGGTGCTGAAGGTATGAAAGGTGCGATTGCAAAAGCAAACGAACTAAAAGATGAGCACGGTTACTTTATGCCACAACAATTCGAGAATATGTCGAATCCTGAAGTGCACAGATTAACAACAGGTCCTGAAATTGTTAATGCAATGGAAGGCTTATCGATTGATGCATTTATTTCAGGTGTTGGTACGGGTGGTACTTTGTCAGGAGCCGGTGCTGTATTAAAAGAACATAATCCTGATGTTGAAATTATTGCAGTAGAACCAACTGATTCACCAGTATTAAGTGGAGGACAACCAGGACCGCATAAAATTCAGGGAATTGGTGCAGGATTTGTTCCAAAAACATTAAATACTGATATGTACACAGGTATTATGCAAGTTACAAACGAAGAAGCGATGGAGACAAGTCGTTTAGTAGCACGTAAAGAAGGGATATTAGCTGGTATTTCTTCTGGAGCAGCAATTAAAGCGGCAATAGATAAAGCGGTTGAATTAGGTAGTGGTAAGAATGTCGTAGCAATTTTACCAAGTAACGGAGAGCGTTACTTATCAACACCTTTATTTGCGAACCTTCAGGACTAATTCATATCATTATAGACTGAGACAACAAGTCTCGGTCTTATTTTTATTATAGTAAATTTGTTATAATGAAATGAATATACTGTGGAGGTAAAAATGATGAAGCAGACATTAGTAATGGGAATTCTAAATGTAACACCTGATTCATTTTCTGATGGTGGGCAATATAACGTCGTTGAAAATGCTGTAGCACGCGTGCATGAAATGATAGCACAAGGTGCTAACATTATTGATATTGGTGGCTACTCAACGCGTCCTGGTTATAGTGAGATTTCTGTAGAAGAAGAATTGAATCGTGTCGTACCGGTATTGAAGGTGATTAAAGATGTCGATGCGCTTATTTCTGTCGATACTTTTAGAAGTGAGGTCGCAGAAGCAGCGCTTCAGCACGGTGCGCATATCATTAATGACCAATGGGCCGGGAAATATGATCCGAACATATTTGAAGTCGTAAAAAAATATAATGCCGAAATAATTTTAATGCATAATGCAAAAGAAGAAGTTGTTGGCGACATTATGGAACATATGGTGACCGATTTATGTACGCAGGCGAATAAAGCGCTAAAGATTGGCATTGAACGTGATAAAATATGGATTGATCCAGGTATCGGATTTGCCAAGTCTCGCGAACAGGAAATCCACGTGATGCATCGTTTAGATGAACTAGTTGCGCTGGATTATAAAGTGCTGCTTGCAACAAGTCGTAAGCGTATGGTGAAAGAGCTGCTAGGTGGAGAAACGACACCGATTGAACGTGACGAAGGTACACTGGCGACTACTGCAATTGGAATTAATGCAGGTGTCGATGCTGTTCGCGTTCATAATGTACAAATGAATGCGCGCTTTATTAAAGTGATGGATCAACTTAAAGGAGACTACAATGGATAAAATATTTTTAATGGGTATGCAATTTTATGCATATCATGGTGTGTTTGAAGCGGAGAATCAAATAGGACAAATATTTATCGTTGATGTTGAGCTTGATGTAGATTTAAAAAAAGCAGGCGAAACAGATGAGCTTGAACATACCGTGAACTATGGATTAGTTTATGAAGATATTAAGACGGAAATGTCTATTCAGTCAAAATTATTAGAACATGTAGCTGAACGTATTGCAAAAATACTCTTCAGTCACTATAATCAGATAATGGCCTTAAAAGTCAAAATTACAAAAATGAATCCACCAATACCAGGTGTGTATGATGGTGTAGGTGTAGAAATTCATAGAACGAGGTAGTTATGACGATAGTATATTTAAGCTTTGGCAGTAATATGGGTGATAGAGAACGACAAATTAACGATGCATTGAACTTGTTAAATACACTTCCAGAGACAAAGGTGACGAAGATTTCAAGTTTATATGAAACAGCGCCAGTCGGTGGTGTTGAACAAGATGACTTTTTGAATGGCGTTGTCGCACTAGAAACCAATTTATCACCGATTGAGTTATTGGATGGGATTCAATCAATTGAATTAAAGCTCAATCGTGTCCGTAAGATTCACTGGGGACCGAGAACAATCGATTTAGATATTGTATTGTTTGGTGATTTAGTAATGGATAGTGAGCGATTAAAAGTACCACATCCATTTATGCATGAGAGAAGTTTTGTATTAATTCCTCTGAATGAAATTGCCCCTCAGGCAATTCATCCAGTATTAAATAAAAAGATAAGTGATATTGTAACTTTGGACCCGGATGTAAGAATTTATAAGTGAGGGTAAACATATGTGGAAAATTGGAGATATTGAAATAAACAATAAAGTTGTGCTCGCACCGATGGCTGGTGTGTGTAATGCGGCGTTTAGATTAACAGTAAAAGAATTTGGTGCAGGTTTAGTATGCGCTGAAATGGTAAGTGATAAAGCGATTCTTTTCAATAATGAAAAGACGATGAAAATGCTTTATATTGATGAGAATGAAAGACCGTTATCGTTACAGATATTCGGTGGAGAGAAAGAAACGTTAGTCGAAGCGGCTAAATATGTTGATCAAAATACAACAGCAGATATTATCGATATTAATATGGGATGTCCTGTTTCAAAGATTATTAAATGTGAAGCAGGTGCAAGATGGTTGCTTGACCCACCTAAAATTTATGAAATGGTGTCAGCAGTTGTTGAAGCAGTGAACAAACCAGTTACTGTAAAGATGCGTATTGGTTGGGATGATGAACATATTTATGCTGTAGAAAATGCAAAGATGATTGAAAAAGCTGGGGCATCTGCAATTGCAGTGCACGGTAGAACACGTGTCCAAATGTATGAAGGTCATGCAGACTGGGATGTTATTCGCCAAGTAAAAGAAGCGGTGAGTATTCCTGTTATCGGTAACGGTGATGTAACGAGTCCGGAGCTTGCGAAGAAGATGCTTGATGAAACAGGTGTTGATGCGGTAATGATTGGTCGTGAAGCATTAGGAAATCCTTGGATGATATATCGTACTGTGCATTATCTGGAAACAGGTGAATTAATGCCTGAGCCGCATATTTCAGAGAAGATGAAAGTTGCAACGCTTCATCTAGACCGTTTAATTGAATTAAAAGGTGAAAAAGTAGCTGTAATGGAAATGCGTAAACATGCATCATGGTATTTAAAAGGGATTCGTGGTAATGGTAAAGCACGTAAGTTAATCAATCAAGCTGAGACACGCGACGAATTAGTTGATATACTTAAATCATTCGAAGCATATATCATTGAAGCAGAGAAAAATGAAGAATCTAAAATCGCAGAAGGAGTGTAATGAAATGTCAGAAGAATTAAACGACCAAATGTTGGTACGTCGTCAAAAAATGCAAGATTTATTAGACCAGGGGATTGATCCATTTGGTCAAAAATTCGTAAGAACAGCGACATCTGCTTCGTTAAAAGCAGATTGGGATGCTTTTTCTAAAGAAGAATTGCATGATAAAGAGGAAGAATCAAAAGTTTCTTTCGCTGGTCGTATTATGACAAAACGTGGTAAAGGTAAAGCTGGGTTTGCTCACGTTAAAGATTTAGATGGTCAAATTCAAATTTATGTGCGTAAAGATGCTGTAGGTGATGAACAGTTTGAGTTATGGAACAATGCTGATTTAGGCGATATCGTCGGTATTGAAGGTGTGATGTTCAAAACGAACACTGGAGAACTTTCTGTAAAAGCGAAGTCGTTTACACTGTTATCAAAAGCTCTTCGTCCATTACCTGATAAATTCCACGGATTACAGGACGTTGAACAACGTTATCGTCAACGCTATTTAGACTTAATCACAAGTGAAGAATCAACGCAAACTTTCATTACACGTAGTAAAATCATTCAGGAAATGCGTAGTTACTTAAATGCGAAAGGTTTCTTAGAAGTAGAAACACCTATGATGCATACTATCGCGGGTGGAGCTGCAGCACGTCCATTCGTGACGCATCATAATGCATTAGATATGGAACTTTATATGCGTATTGCAATTGAATTACACTTAAAACGTTTAATCGTTGGTGGATTAGAAAAAGTATATGAAATCGGTCGCGTATTCCGTAATGAAGGTATTTCGACACGACACAACCCTGAGTTTACGATGATTGAACTATACGAAGCGTATGCAGACTATAACGATATTATGGATTTAACAGAAGAAATGGTAGCGCATATTGCTGAGAAAGTTACAGGTTCTACAACTGTTGATTATGCAGGCGAACAAATTAACTTAGCACCAAAATGGCGCAGATGGCATATGGTTGATGCTGTTAAAGAATACACAGGTGTTGATTTCTACGAAGTGAAAACTGATGAAGAAGCACATAGTCTTGCTAAAGAACACGGTGTTGAAGTTAAACCGAATATGAAATACGGTCACATCTTAAATGAATTCTTCGAACAAAAAGTAGAAGAAAACTTAGTACAGCCGACATTTATTTTCGGACATCCTGTAGAAGTGTCACCACTTGCAAAACAAAATCCAGAAGATCCACGTTTTACAGATCGTTTTGAATTATTTATCGTACGTCGTGAGCATGCAAATGCATTTACAGAATTAAACGATCCAATCGATCAAAAACAACGTTTCTTAGCACAAATGGAAGAAAAAGCTGCAGGTAATGATGAAGCACATGAGATGGATGAAGATTACATTGAAGCATTAGAATATGGTATGCCGCCAACAGGTGGATTAGGAATTGGTATTGACCGTTTAGTCATGCTGCTTACAAACAGTGCATCTATTCGTGACGTATTATTATTCCCTTACATGCGACATAAATAATTAAATTCTACTCAAAGGCTCTAAATCCTTATTTATCAAGGATTTAGAGCCTTTTTTATTCTGTAAAAATTATCAGAATTTACTTTCTTTTAAAAAATAGAAAAAAATAAAGAAAAAGCGTTGACTTTGCAATTCAAATTGCGTATTATTAAAAAGTCGCTTACAACGAGTAACATATTAAGAAAGTTAATCAATTGTAAAGTTCATGAACGCAGTGTAAAATTTACTATTGAAATAATCTTCGAAGCTGTTATACTTATATAAGTATTGAAAATTTGTCTGGTGACGATGGCAGAGAGGTCACACCTGTTCCCATACCGAACACAGAAGTTAAGCTCTCTAGCGCCGATGGTAGTTGGTCTTACGATCCGC
>NZ_PZJH01000010.1 GCF_003259695.1 Macrococcus epidermidis | reverse complement strand
CTATTTTCCGCCCGTCTTTGCCGGATAGTACGCGTATCCGGAAAAGATGACACATCTCTCACCTATTTTCCGCCCGTCTTTGCCGGATAGTACGCGTATCCGGAAAAGATGACACATCTCTCACCTATTTTCCGCCCGTCTTTGCCGGATAGTACGCGTATTCGGAAAAGATGACATACACTAGCACCTATTCCACCACTCGCCTTCTTTAATAAGCATCATCATTCATATTACTATCCTCTTTCCACCAAGTTTTGTTACTATAAACGTGAAGATAAAGGAGGCAATACAATGGAACAATTAAAAGGAAAAGTTGCTTTAATTACAGGTGGTTCTAGTGGTATCGGTCTTGAAATTGCGAAAGCTTTAGCACAGGAAGGCGTAAATATCGCAATTACCGGACGTAACTTTGATAAGTTAGAATCAGCTATCACAACACTCGATCAATACGACATCGATACGACAGCAATTGTTTGTGATAATAAAAATGCAGAAGATATAAAATCATGTGTCGCACATGTTCTTGAAACATTTGAGCGAATTGATATATTAGTAAATAACGCAGGTGTAATGAAAAATGCACCTTTCTTAGAAACATCAGAAGCGTTATTAGATGAGCTCATCCAGACAAATGTATACGGTCCATTCCGCTTTATGCAGGAAGTAGCACCAGTCATGATTAAACAAGGTCAAGGCGATATCGTTAATATGAGCTCTATGTCAGCAGTGAATGCTAATGCCAATTCAAGTGCTTATTCAGCTACAAAATTTGCACTTTCTGGTATGTCTGATAGCTTTATGCGAGAAATGCGTCCGCATAATATCCGTACATTTCTTATTCACCCTTCAGCAGTGCTAACAGACTTAATCGGTGAACCGTCACTTGAACCTGAATCAATGACACACCCTGAAGATGTTGCTGAAGTTATTGTGAGCCAATTAAAATTAAATCGACGTACATTTGTTAAACACACTCAAATCTGGGCGACAAACCCAATTAAAAAATAAGGAGGTAAAATAATGTATATCGTAACAAATAGAATTAAAATGAAAAAAGGTTTTGCTGAAAAAATGGCACCAATGTTTACTAAAGGCGGCGACATTACAGAGCTAAAAGGATTTACTAAAATCGAAACTTGGTCAATTCAGAATTTAGATGAATATGACGAACTACATGTAAACACATGGTGGGAAACTTTAGAAGATTTCGAAGCATGGAAAACAAGTGATGCATTTAAAAAAGCACACGCACAACGTGGTAATAAGTCAGAATCTGAGAAACAGGAATCACCGATGTTAGGTTCAGAAATAGTAATTGCAAAGCTTGAAACAGAGGTTAGTAAATGATTAAAGTTGTATTCACCTACACAACTCAAAATGAATATCTACCTGAACTGATGCATAAGTTTCAAGTATCTGCGGATCCTAAATTTAATTCAACGCCATCGAGTACTGATATTAAAATGTATAGACAAACAAATGATACAACTACGACAATCGTACTAGATATTTTCTACAATTCAATAGCTGATTACGAAGCACGCACAGCGTTTGAACGTAGTCAAGAGGATTGGAATGCCATTTGGTTTGCAGTTGATACTAAACATACACTTGAGTCGGTAGAAATATATGAATGTTTATAAAAAGAAGCCCGAACTGCTTAAACAGTTCGGGCTTGATTTTATACCTTAGAAGATTAAATGTGCCATAAGCGTAATAATTGGAAGACATATAATCGTTCTCATCAAAAAGATAACAAATAGCTTCGGTAAGCTGACCGGTATTTTAGAACCTAAAATTACCCCACCTACTTCAGATAAGTAGATTAATTGAGAAATACTGAGTGCACCAATGATAAAACGTGTTAAATCTGACTTTACATCTGAGATTAAAATTGAAGGCAGGAACATATCTGCAAATCCAATTAATATCGTTTCAGATGCAGCAACTGCGTCTGGTATTTGCAATAAATTAAGTAAAGGTACAAACGGCAGCCCTATATATGTAAAGAACTTCGTATGTTCTGCGACAATCGTTGCTAATGTTCCGATTGCCATTACAACAGGTAATACGGCAAACCACATATCCCCAACAGTCTTCACCCCTGATAACCAGAACAGCTTCCATCCTGGTGCTTTAATCGCTTTAACTGTCGCATTGTGATAACCATAACTTACAATCGTATGTCCTTCAGGTGTCGTCTCATCAATAATTTCTGTACTGCCATCTGCATATTGATCTGGCACTTTTGATAATGGCCAGATACGTGGCATAATCATCGCTGCAATTAAGCATGATACGATAACTGTCCCGTAAAAGGCAAAGAAATGATTCATTAACCCTACTTGATCACACACTACTATCGCAAACGTAATCGATACAACTGAGAATGATGTTGCAATAACAGTCGCCTCTCGACGTGTAAAGAAATTCCCTTCATATTGTTTCGACGTAATCATTACACCTACTGTACCATCTCCGATAAATGAAGCTAAATTATCTACTGCAGAACGTCCCGGTAATGTAAATAACGGACGCATTACTTTTGAGAACATCGGTCCTAAAAATTCAAGTAAACCATAATCCATTAAAAATGGTAAAAACAGACCTGCAAAGAAAAAGACTGCAATTAAAGTTGGCAATAACCCAGAATAAATTAATTGTCCTGTGGCTTCTGTATCAACAAAAGGAACATTCATTTTAAAATAAACAATCGTTGCAAATACTGCACCTATTAACCTAACAATGCACCATATCCAATTCACATTAAATAAAGTATTAATATAAGATGATTTAGGTTTACTAATAAAACTAAAATAAAATGTAAATAATATCGAAATCATAATTACACTATAAATCAATGTTGGTGTTGTATTACCCAGTACATTTAAAAACCACTTGGCAAGTACAGCCACAGGCAAACTCGTCTTACCATCAACTTGTAGTGGTGTTAAAAATAAAAATATACCGATAATACTTAAAATAATAAATTTCAGCTGACCTATCTTCCAGGTCTTCTTATCATATTGTTCCATTACGTTCCTCCATTTTTTATTCACAAAAATTAATATTTATACATTAACACACTAAAATTACTGTGTAAATACCATTTCAAAACATTCATTTTTTTGAATATTCGAATAATAAAGACCATAATAATACCCAATCGATAATTTCGATTGGGTATACAGTTTTATTTTACTTCTTTGTAATATAAATTTTTATCAGGGATACTTGGATGTAAATGCATATTACCTTTTAACAGTTGCCAATCATTCTTATAGTAGAATGTATTCGCAACGATATCATGTACATCACTTGTTAAATAATATTTACCTGCAGGAAGTGCTGCAAGTAACTTCGTTCCTATACCGCTATGCTTGCTACTCTTATCAACAGCGATTGAAAGAATCTCAAATGCACCATTTAATTTCTCTTTCTCATCAGCTGTTAAATATCGATCGATTAATTCACGATAAAATTGTTTACTTTCACTCGGATAGCCATACAAATAACCATTGATATTACCAAACTGATGACTAATCAATGCTTTAAATCCTGGTGTTTCACTGTATTTTAAAATATTTGCAACCATTTCTTTATGGCTTCTCGCATCTTCGAAATTTGTTAAATAAATCTCAGCAATTCGATCCACAGCATCTTGAAGTTGTTCTTTTGTTAGTTCCTGAATCATGCCAATCACTCCTCGTCAACCATTATGAAAACCTTTTCATTATCATTATGACCTTTTATAACGCTTTTGACAATGAATTTTTAGAAAATTGCCGCTTCTAAAGCTTCAATTTCAGCAACACCCATATCATCGCCATCTTTACGGAAATAGCGTTTCGCTTCTGTGAAGTAAGATTTAGCTTTATCCATCTCTTCCTGTGCAGCATATAATTCACCTAATGCACGGTTAGAAATCGCAATACTTAAATCATCTTCTGACTGTTCAGCTAATTTTAAAGATGCTTCAAGTGACGCTTTCCCTTCATCATATTGATTATTTAATAATTGTACATATCCTAACTCGTATAAATTTACAGATCGTTTAATCGTATCATCACTAAAGTTAGCATCGATTAATTCAGCTTCTTTCTTAAAGTATGCAATCGACTGATCAAACTCTGCATCCATTCTTTCTACTAATCCTAATTGATGATATGCCATTTGTTGTTCTTCTGCATCTTCAGAATTTAATAAGTTATTTAATGATTCGCGTGCTTTATCAAAGTGATTATCTGCTGCATAAATATATGCCGCATTTAATTGATAGTCCGCGTAATCTTCATCACCTGGATTGATATGATTGCCAATTTCCTGTAATAATTTTGTCGCCTCTTCAATATCCCCATTCTCAAACTGTTCAAATACTAAATCGATTTGTTCATTATAATTCATTGTCATGCTCCTCGCTTTGTTTTGTTTGTTGTAATAGACTTGTTGCTATTGCTGCAAATATATCGCCAATAAATGAAAGTATTGCTCCCATGATGCTCACCTCTCTTTTATTGTATAGTGTTTATCATAATTATTCATCTGATAACATAAGGATGTACTTTTTTATTTTTACTGATATAATTTCTAATGCACGCTATATTGAAAGGATCTATTATGACACGCCTTAAATTATTTACTTTTATACTTAGCATCTTTGTTGTTGGAATGGTGGAACTCGTAGTTGCAGGAATCTTAACGCTTATCAGTGATGATTTAAATATTAATCAATCACTGACCGGTCAATTAGTCACTATCTACGCTTTTACGGTTGCTATTTGTGGTCCAATCCTCGTGAAACTTACCGAAAGATATAATCCGAAATGGATATTGCTCATTAGCATGATTATCTTTATTATCGGAAATACGATTAATGCGGTTGGGGATACATTTACTGTCATCGT
The DNA here is from genome assembly GCF_003259695.1 of Macrococcus epidermidis. GTDB lineage: Bacteria > Bacillota > Bacilli > Staphylococcales > Staphylococcaceae > Macrococcoides > Macrococcoides epidermidis. The sequence goes on along the minus strand of NZ_PZJH01000010.1, from coordinate 47,133 downwards.
CATCGGACGGATTATCGCTTCTGCGGCATCGAGTATCATTGTCGTGAAATTATTAGCTTTAACCGTAGTATTAAGCAGACCTGAAGAACGCGGGAAAATGTTAGGTCTTGTATACATCGGATTTAGTGGCGCTAATGTATTTGGCGTACCTCTCGGCACAAAAATCGGAGAAATGTTCGGTTGGCGTGCGACATTCTGGATGATTGTTATAGTAAGTATTATTGCAACCCTCCTCTTAATGCTTCAGTTACCAAATAAAATTAATGCACAAGCGGAAGATGAAAACAAACATTCAAAACTACTGTATCCTAAAGAAGCTGCAAAATATATTGGTATCACATTCTTTATATTAGCTTCAAACTATATCGTGTTTACTTATATTAGCCCGTTAATGATCAGTCATGGGTATACGCTGCAACACGTCTCTATTCTATTATTTGTTTGTGGTTTAGGTAGTATTGCGGGAACAAGTTTAGGTGGGATGATGGCAGATAAAATTGGTAGTAAGCAATGGTTGATTATCGCCTTATCTGTATTTACGCTATCATTATTTTTCTTTAATATCGCTTTACCATTTTACTTCGTATTACTATTCGTGATGCTTGTCTGGAATATCTTTGAATGGGGAACAAACCCAGCCATTCAAATCGGTATCATAAAGCAAGTAGAAGGTGATTCAAGTACTATCATGGCATGGAATATGTCAGCATTAAATGCGGGTATCGGATTTGGTGCGTTAATTGGTGGTATTATTGTAGAAACATTCTCTTTGTCTGTTGCACCTTATTTATCAATCTTATTTGCGATTATTTGTTTAGGATTAGCTGTGTCCATAAAGAGAGATTAATTTTAGTCTGAACAAAATAACTAAAAAAGAACACACTTTATCTATTGAACTGATAAAGTGTGTTTATTTTTTATTATAAATATTAGATGTAAATTTATATTGTTCCGTAATAAAGTACTGATTCATTTGGCACGATTACTTTGCCATCTTCAGCGAACGCATCGAACAGGTTCGCTAACTTTTCTACAAACGTATCATATTGTCTATCGCCTTCCACTAAAGCATACGATGCGGATAACGAACGATCGATAAATCCTTGTTTGTCATATGTTAATGGAAATTGATATGACTGCTTATCATATTGACCTTCAAAAAAATCTGAGATACTTTCTTCAGAATACTGTACCCCACCACCATAACCGATAAATCCTTTAAAGTTTGGACAGAACGCTGAATAAATTTCTGCGGTCTTTACATTAATCGGTGCTTCTTCTATACGCGTATTCCAGACAAGACAAACCGGGCCATTCCCTTTTAATATTCTTCTGCATTCTGATTTAAACGCAGCGTGATCAAACCAGTGAAAACTTTGTGCTGCAGTAATCATATCAACGGTATGAGATTCAATTTCTGTACTTTCTGCTGGTCGTTCATGTATTTCAAGTTCTTTACACTTTAGTGCCAGACGGAGTTGTGCTGCCATCGCACTATTCGGTTCAATCGCAATAACTTTTGCGCCTAAATCCAGTAATAGTTCAGTGAATATACCAGTCCCCGCGCCGATATCAGCAATCGTTGTCGTCTCATCAATTGAAAAAGTTTCTTTCATATAATCCATTAACGCACAAGCATATTTAGGTCTGGAATTCCGATACTGTTCTACTTTTTCACTAAAAAGTTCTTTACTATCCATATAACACCTCTTTAACGTAATCGATCTTGAATGATACCTATTGCACCTAAAAATCCATAAATTATTACCGGTCCGACAAATTTAAAACCACGTTGCTTCAAATCTTTACTAATTTGTTGAGATAAAGCGTTATCTGCAGGCACTAAACTTTCTTCTTCAAAATATGTAACCACTGGTTTAAAGTCTGTAAATGACCATATGTATCGATCAAAACTACCAAACTCCTGCTGAATCTCAATAAATTTCTGCGCATTATTAATGATACTACCAATCTTTAATTTATTTTTAATCATCGCATCTGACTTCATCAGCCGATTAAAATCATCTGCATTATAATTTGCGATTTTATGATAATCAAATTGATCGAGTGCAGCACGTATGCCTTCCCTGCGTTTCAATATTGTCAGCCATGAAAGACCTGCCTGCATACCTTCAAGAACAAGCATTTCAAAGAGATACGCATCATCATGCGATGCAATACCCCATTCATTCTCATAATATTCGGCCATCAATGGATGACTATCTGCCCAGGTAAATCTCATGCTATCACCTTTTTTCTTTGTAAATTACTTACTTATTGTATCATTTAAGCAACCACTCTACTACCACAAAAAAAGCACACAATATAAATTGTGCACTTATCTATAAAATACAAATCCAATAATAATACCGAGCACTACGATAACCCACGGCGGCAATTTTACAAAATATAATAAAACAAAAAGTATTAAACTAAATACAACATCCATCCAATGTGTTACAGTATGCATGATAATAGGATTTATCCATGCAGCTCCTAAAATACCGATAACACCCGCATTAATTCCTTTTAATGCCTGTTTCATCACTCGATGCTCACGAATAACAGCCCAGAATGGCAAAGTTCCGATCACTAATAAAAAGGCGGGTAAGAAAATTGCTACCATTGCGACGAGTCCACCTATTACACCAAATAAACTTGCGCCAACAAATGAACCAAAGGTAAACAATGGACCAGGCATCGCCTGTGTTAAGCCATATCCAGCAAGGAATGTATCGATATCCATCATATCCGGTACGAAGGCACTTTGTAACAGTGGTAATACGACATGACCTCCACCAAATACCAGTAATCCTCCGCGAAATAATCTATCAAACATATGTAGCCATTCATTATTAATGACCTGGGCAATAATCGGTAGTCCAATCATTAAAATAACAAGTAGTATTAATGCAGCAATACTCATTGATTTCGAAACTTGAATAGAGATGGGCGCATCTTTTTTCGTTTCAACTTTATACAATAACATACCAATTAATCCTGAAGTGATAATAATTAAGATTTGCGTAAATGCTGTTGGAAATACAAGTGCAGTGACTAAACTGAGTAAAAAGATCATGATTGCTGTTAAATTATTTAAAGTGGTCTTACCCATACCAACTAATGCATGCAAAACGACGGCAATTGCAACGATGAGTAACCCTTTTATAAAATCCAGATCCATATCGAGTGCCTTCATAAAGTACACTGACGCAATCAGGACAAAGACTGACGGTAATGTAAAGCCTAAAAAGGCTAATATTGCGCCGAGTATCCCTCCACGCATTAAACCAATACCGATACCGACCTGACTCGATGCTGGCCCAGGCAGGAACTGACATAGACTGACAAGATCCTGATATACTTTATCACTTAGCCATTTTCTTTTCTCGACATATTCAACTCGGAAATAACCAAGATGCGCAACCGGTCCTCCAAAACTCGTCACGCCAAGTTTTAGTGCTACTAAAAATATTTCTAATAAACGTCCCATAACCCACCCCATTGATTTGTTAAACTTATCATAACGAATATTCAGTACAGTTATGTTACAACATTTTAAAGATTATGTAAGGTTTAAGAGAATATATAGAGTTACGGTTTAAAATTTCTCGAATTTATGACATTATTAAAGAGAACTGTTGAAATCAATGCATGGAAAACGATTTCATATTATAATAAACCTACACATTAAATTAGGAGGTCCAGATAGTGAATACAGTAAAGATAAAATCACATAAATATCCAGATAGACCTCACGTAGAAGTAGAAGGGAAATTACTTTCTGAAACACCACATTACTTTTTTGTAGTATGTGAAAAAAATTCTCTATTAAAACATTTCATTAAAGACGAAGCATATTTACTTGATTACGATACGCTTCATTTTCTTTCTAAATATCATGGATATACGGTATCAATTTCAATCGATGAACAATATAAACCTGTTAAGATTTTTTGTAATATCTCAACACCTTGCCAAATGGATGATGAAGGCAACATTACATATATCGACCTGGATATGGATTATGTCAAATCGAATACAGGACAATGGTTTTTAAGAAATAATGACATGTTCTTAGATAGTACGAAGCGATATAACTATCCATTGCAGTTAACCAATTTCGCACTCGTTTCACTGCAGGAACTTAAAACAAATATAAAAAATAATGTATTTCCATTCGGCATCGATAATTTTAAAGATGTCGATGGTCCGATAAAATAAGATGCTCTTTTTAGAGTATCTTTTTTTATACATCTTTAACAACTTGTAACAATAAAGGAATACTATTTTATAAATAATATGATACGCTAGTTGTAACATTAACTGGAACGGAGGGATTTACGTGTCAAAAATTAGTATACATGTTATTCAGACAGGGTTTATTACTGTCGATCGCACCGTTACGACACAGACTAAATCCCTAAATCCACTTACAAAGCTTGGATTTATTTCATGTAAGAAAAACCGCAAACAATATCCTATCGCATGTTTCCTGATTGAACACCCGAAAGGTTTAATACTTGTTGATACAGGCTGGCATAAACGCGTGCGCACAGAAGAACATAAAGAGTTGGGATTACAGCGACTCATTCATCGCGCTACATTACCTGAAGGACAATCGATAGACGAGCAACTCAGTAAAAGAGGAATACTACCAGGCGACTTAGATTATGTGTTACTTACACATTTGCATAGCGATCACGTAAGCGGTGTTCGTCAGGTTAAAGATGCCAAATATATATTTGCAAGTCGTGAAGAAATATTAGAATCCAATAAACGTGTAATGCGTTATCTTCAAAAGTTATGGAATGATATAGATTTAACATGCTTTGAGTTTGACCAAACGGGCATTGGCCCAAGTGGCCAATCATATGATCTATTCGGAGATAAGACAGTACAGCTCATCCATGCTCCAGGTCACAGCGTTGGTTTATTTATGGTGAAAGTAATGAATAGTGCCGGAGAATATATTTTAATCACGAGTGATGCTGCACTGGTCAATGCATCTTATGAAGATATTATTATTCCAGCTCATGTGATGAATCACTATGATTTAAAGAAGGCGTTACTCTGGATTAATAACGTAAGTAAAGATTCTCTATGTAAGAAAATATTAACAAGTCATGACCTCAGTTTAAAAGAAGAAATCATCACATTATAAAAAGATGATTGAGACTATTCTAATAAAGTCTCAATCATCTTTTCTGGTTTATCGATAAATGCCTTTGTAACGATATAATGTTCTGTTTCTCTGTAATCAATTCGTTCATATCCATCATCATTTAACTGTATAATATCAGCACCTGGATACGCCATAATAATTGGAGAATGCGTTGCGATAATAAACTGCGCACCACGCTTTACTAAATCATTGATCCTAACAATCATCGACATTTGACGCATCGGTGATAAAGCACTTTCAGGCTCGTCTAAAATATATAAACCTTTCGCTCGAAATCGATATTTAAGTAACGCTAGAAATGATTCACCGTGGGATTGATCATGCAAACTTTTACCACCATAACTGTTGAGCAGTCTACCGTCAATCGCATTAAGCCGCTCAATTTCAGTTGCCACATTATAAAATCCTTCTGCACGTAAAAAGAATGTATCGCTCGGTACACCCATCTTTCCAAGTCTTATTTCTTCATATAGTCCTGCATGTGAATGTTTCGTTGCAAAGTTAAAGTTCTTGCCTCCGCCTTCTGGATTTAACCCATAATTCACTGCAATCGCTTCTATTAAAGTTGATTTCCCTGTTCCATTTTCTCCGACGATGATAGTTACTGGATTGGTTAAATCAATCCGTTCTAATTTTTTTATCGCAGGGATTTTCATATAGTAAGGTGTTGCTTCATGTGGCTTAAAATTTGATGCAATACTTTTGATAAACATCTTTTCACCTCATAAAAAATTCTGTTATATTAATAATATAGTAAAAAAAGTAATAATAAAAATTTATTGTCATTCGAGGTGCAAAGATGGTTCAATTGGTTCCATATGATGAGCAGTACAAAGAGAGATTAAGGCAATTCTATCAACCAGCTGAAGCTTTAAAGTATACACAATTACCTGAATATAGTATCGAAGAAATAAACGATAATGTACATGGTGTCGTGATTATTAATCGAAATCAGCCGATTGGTTTCTTCTTATTGCATCGTACTGATAGAAGATTTCAGTATACAGATGAAAAACAATCTTTACTGCTTACTAGTCTGATTATGGATCATTCATATAGCGGAAAAGGGCATGGTAAACATGCAATGCTGCAATTACCGTTTTACATTAGGAAACATTTTACACATGTCAAATCTATTGTTCTTGGTGTAAACCATGCCAATATCCCAGCACAAAAACTATATGAACGTGTTGACTTCGAAGATACAGGTCGTCGCATTGAGGGCGCTTTAGGTGAACAATATATTTATAGACTGGAAATATAAAAAGATTGAGACAAAATTTTGTCTCAATCTTTTTAGTTAAACCAGCTTCTGATTAGCTTTTCAACTTCAGCTGTTTCATCGATTAAATCTTTCATCATATCGATATCTGCTTTATCGCCGATTAAATTCGTTACAACTGGTGTATCTAACACGCGTTTTACCGCTTCACCAATCGTTTCTTCCTGCACATTATTTGTCGGTTCAGTCTGATCAGTAACAAAATCATTGTTCTGGAATTGTTGTTCTAGACGTGGTGCGTTGTTGTTGTTAAATGCATGAACAACTTCCATAATCGCTTTACGTAAGTCGTTATATTCTTTAACGTTCTTTAAATCATTAAGACGTTTTTTAACCATCTCGTTTTTCTCTAAATATTTAACGCCTTGTACGGCACCAACTGTTAATGCGCCGACTACTAAACCTCTTTTAACCCATTTATTCATTGTAATTCCTCCATTCAACATTATGTTTATTATAATGCATTTATAGATTTATTACATTTATAACGATTACTGCAGAGATAACATTTTATCTAATGCTTTTAAAGCATAGGTCGTCGTTTCATGATCTACTGTAATCTGGTTTTCGAAGTTATGTTCTATTATCTTATCGAGACACCATACAAGATGTGGTAAGTCGATACGATTCATCGTCAGACATGCACACATAAATGGATTAAGTGAGATGATTTCTTTATCTGGATTTTGCTTTATAATGCGATTAACTAAGTTCATTTCTGTACCGATTGCCCACTTAGAGCCAGGTGCTGCGTTCGTAATTTCTTCCAGGATTTTTCGTGTAGATCCTGCATCATCACTTTGCTGAACCACTTCAAAAGTACATTCAGGATGAACGATAATACGCATATCCGGATGCTGCTTTCTTACTTGGCCAATATTTTGCACCGTAAATTTCTCATGCACTGAGCAATGCCCTTTCCATAAGATGATACGTAAGTCACTCATTTCACCATCATATTCAAGTTTATTTTGAATCGGATCATAGATTGCCATCTGTTCTAACGGAACACCTAAATCATATGCTGTGTTGCGTCCTAAATGCTGGTCTGGTAAGAAGAGTATGATTTCATCCTGCGCAAGTGCCCAACTCACTACTTTATGTGCGTTACCGCTTGTTAAACATGCTCCATCTTTCCTACCGACAAACGCTTTAATTGCTGCTGTAGAATTGACATAAGTCAGTGGTAGACAGTCGATATTAAATTCAGCTCTTAAATATGCGTCACAACGTTCCACCTGATGGATATTCGCCATATCTGCCATCGAACAACCTGCTCTTAAATCTGGTAACAATACAATCTGATCATCATTTGTCAGCATATCAGCAGTTTCTGCCATAAAGTGTACACCACAAAATGCGATAAACTTCGCTGTATTCGTCTTACAAATATTTGCAAGTTCTAACGAATCACCTACTGCATCAGCAAATTGTACGACTTCATCTTTTTGATAATGATGACAAGGAATAAATAAATCATCACCAAGCAAACTTTTTACTTCTTTCACCCTTGCTTCAAGCGCCTCTTTCGACATTTGTAAATACTGTTCAGGGATTTGTCCTGACTTTAATAAATCAATCATCGATATCCACCTTTCCTGAAATATCGAGTGCATTGGCACCATGAAATAACTTACCAACTGAAATATAATCGACACCTGCTTCGGCATACGCTTTGATCGTGTCGATATTAATGCCACCAGATGCTTCTGTAATAATATGATCTGGCACAAGATGAATATGCGCTTTAATAAATTCCGGCGTACAATTATCAAACATAATGATATCGGCCTGAGCTTTAATTGCTGCTTTAAGCATTTCTTCATCTTCTATCTCAATTTCAACCTTATCCATATGACCACGCAATGCATTTGCACTTTGCATTGCTGCTTCAATCGACCCCATAAATGCAATGTGATTATCCTTTAACATGATTCCGTCATTAAGATTTCTACGGTGATTGCTGGCACCTGCAATACGTACTGCATATTTTTCAAACATGCCAAGTCCCGGCGTTGTTTTACGTGTATCTGTCACTTGAGCTGACGTATGTGCTATTTTCTCTATATACCTTTTCGTTTCTGTCGTAATTCCGCTCATACGCTGAATCATATTTAATACAGTACGCTCTGCCTGTAATAGATGCTTTACTTTTCCAGAGATTTTAGCAATAACCTCACCCTTATGTAACGTATCCCCATCATGTTTGAAACAAACGACATCACACTTATCTAAAATATTAAACCCTCGTAAGATAACATCTTCACCACAAAAATAGCCATCTTCTTTAGCAATCAGTTGCATCGTGCCAGTTGTATTGTTATCAAAGATAGCTGATGATAGATCTCCATATGATAAATCTTCATCCATAAAATCACGTAACTTTTGTTCTAAGCGAATTAAATTCAACAGTTGTTCCTCCATTTAAATGTTTTACGATATTTGTTTTATCGCTGTTTGATACATCTTTATCCTTTATCACATGTGCACCAAGTGTTGAAGTACGATTTATCGCACACTCTGCAATAAGGCGTGCAAATGCTGTTAAAGTATCATTTGAATTAAGGGTATTCAAGTAATTATTTAAGTTTTCAGTATCTCTAACGATACCTACATGTTTCATAAAAGATGTATGATTAAAATGACTATTATATTGAATAGACACAGTAGAAAATATTTTTCCGGGTGACATTAACGATTTATTAATCAATGTTTCAGCAAGTAGTTTCCCCATCGCAAGCCCTTCCAGCAGTGAGTTACTTGCAAGTCGATTCGCACCATGGAAACCAGTACATGCTGCTTCACCAATTACAAATAAGTTATCTACTGCTGTCGCACCATTTACATCTGCTGCTATACCACCCATCGTGTAATGTGCACCCGGTGCAACAGGAATGCGTTCCGATAAACCAAATTGCTCACACTGTGCATGAATGAATGGAAACTGCTGTGCAAAATTGCGTATGTTTGAAATGTCTAAATAAATGCGTTCTCCATTTTGTATGCGACTGAATATTTCGTAACTCGTAATATGCCGTGGTGACAGATCACGCTGCAAATACTTTGCCATAATTGGTTCACCATGTTCATTCACCAATACGCCACCAGCACCTCTTACTGCTTCAGAGACGAGACAGATTGCTTTATTATCAATCGTAAGCATCGTCGGATGAAACTGTATCATTTCAAGGTCACGTAATGTACACCCTGAAAGTAGTGCGAGCATTTGTGCATACACACCAGATACACTCGGGTTCGAGGCAGGTTGAAACATACCACTATATCCACCGGTGGCAAGTACAACAAATTGCCCCGGTAATATTTTGTCATCTACTGAAATACCGCAAACCTTTCCATATACATCTTTATGTAGTGCCGTTAAACGCCCATAAATCATTTCAACTTGTGGTTGAAGTTGCAAACGCATAAAAGCACAAAGAGATTGTCCTGTCCGATCATGATTCATATGAAAGATGCGAGGTACAGCATGCGCGCCCTCCATACCTAAATCAAACAATCCTGATTTTTGATCGAACTCGATACCTCTATTTATTAAATCCCGAACAACATGATTTCCCGTTTCAATCATCTTACGAATAACATCAATATCTCCGTAATTGCATCCAGCGGTATATGTGTCCTGCACATGACTTTCAATCGAACTTTCAAATAAAGATGACGCAATGCCACCTTGTGCCATAACACTCGAAGAAGCATTGTTCTCCATCACGACAGCAACTTTATAGTGTTTCGGAAGATATCTTAACAGGCTGAGTGCGCTAATACCACCACCGACAATAATTACATCATACATAAAAAACACCTTTACAATATATTTACATTAGTTTTACAATTATATTGTCACATAAACAATAAAATTACAAGAGGTAATTCGATGATAAATTTAGATTATGCTGCAACATCACCTATGTCAGCGAGTGCAATGCAACGTTACTTTGATACAAATCAAAAATTTTATTATAATTCTGAGAGTTTGCATAGTGGTGGCGATATGGTTAAAGATATCGTACACAACTGCGAGAATGCACTGAACGAATACTTTACAGATAACTTTACACTTGTAACATCGACCAGTGGCTCTCATGCAAACGAAATGGCTTTAAACAATTATCTCTATCATGAATCAAATAAAACAATCGTACTTACGTCTAAATTTGAACATCCATCTGTCTATGCAGCGTTACACGAACATGCTCGTTACGACATACACTACTTCCCAGAAGACGAAACTGGCATGATTGATCTAACTCTGACAGAACAATTTATACAGCAATATCATGAAACAATAGCATGTGTAAGCTGTGTTCATGTCAGTTCTGAAACAGGTTATATCTTTCCAATTGAGCAAATAGGACAATTAACAAATCAATTTAATATTCCATTTCACATTGATGCAGTGCAATCAGCTGGTAAGTTAAGGATTCCAACGCAATATGTAACGTCACTTTCAATCAGTGGACATAAATTTTTCGGTCCAAAAGGAATCGGTGCACTTCTTATTAGGGAAGAAGCATTGCGCATAACCAATCCGTTCTATCATCACGAACATCATATGAGAAACGGCACGGTGGATGTACCGTCACTTGTTGCGATGACACAAGCATTGATAGACTATAAACAATCAGACACGATACAGCAGTTCAATCACAAAATTATTACTACGCTCGACCCAGCATTATACGTGCCGATGAAATTCGAACCACAGCTTAAAAATATTATTCCGATCCTTATCAATAAAACAGACGGACAATATATCATGCAGCAACTGTCACAACACAATATCTTAATCTCTACCGGAACTGCATGTGGGCATGGTACAATGCATTCAAGAGGCTTAGAAACATTGATTACAAAGCAAAGTTACTCGGTACATCAATATATTCGGGTATCACTTAGTACATTAACAACAGAAGAAGAAATCAATACTTTTTTAGAAGTCATCAATCAAATAACATAAAGGTGAAAGTCTATGCAAACAGAGGAAAGAAGACGACAAATTGCACAACTGATTAAAGAAAGTACAGCTGCTATACCAGGCGCTGCATTAGCGAAACAATTTAATGTTTCAAGGCAAATCATTGTTTCGGATATTGCAAAATTGCGTGAAGAAGAAATCGGCATTAAAGCGACAAAGAAAGGATATATCTTTGAAGCGACACCTCAAACAGGTGAGAAATATAAACGTACGATTACCGTAAAACATGACAATAGCAGAATGTTAGAAGAATTAACGATTATCGTTGAAAATGGCGCAATGATTGATAATGTATCTGTCAATCATCCAGTGTACGGTAAAATTACAGCGAACCTGATGCTCAATTCTGTAGAAGATTGTTATGAATTCTCAAATGATATGACCGAAGATAACGGCAGAATGCTAGCAGAACTCACATACGGTATACATGAACATGTAATCTCAGCTAAATCCGAAAAGATACTCGATAATGCAGAACGTGATTTATTAGCACATGGATTTATTTATGATTATGAGTAAACAGCACAAATAAGGCCAGGACGCGTTGTCCTGGCCTTATTAATATTTTATATTGAATTAATGATATAAATTATGCTTCTTCTTCAATCGCTTTGTTTTTTGGACGTTTTGATAAGATGAATGTTGCCACAAATGCAGTAACGATTGCAATCGCCATTGCGATAACATAATTCATGTAACTTCCTGGTGCAATCGAGATAACACCCGGTAAACCAGCAGCACCTAAAGCTGTCGCTTTAACCTGCATTAAACCGATATATGCTGAACCAACAGCTGAACCAATAATCGCGCCGATGAATGGATAGCGTAATTTTAAGTTAACCCCGAACATTGCAGGTTCAGTAATGCCTAATAACGCTGAGATACCAGCAGCTGATGCGATACCTTTTAATTTTTCATTTTTTGTAATGAATAATACCGCTAATGTTGCTGCACCTTGAGAAACGTTACTCATTGCAGCAATCGGGAAGATAAATGATCCACCTGTTTTCGCAGCATCTGCAATTAACTGCGTTTCAACCGCAATAAATGAGTGGTGCATACCTGTAATAACGATTGGTGCATAGAAGAATCCGAAAATCATCGCTCCAACAAATCCACCTGTTTCATATAACCAAGTTAAACCGTCTGTTAAATAAGTACCTGCTGTACGTGTTAACGGCCCAACGAATAAGAACGTTAAGAATCCAGTAACAAATAAAGAAATTAATGGTGTTGTTAAGTTATCTAACCAAGATGGCGTGACTTTACGTAAGTTCTTTTCGATTGTCGCTAATATCCAACTCGCTACTAAAATCGGTAACACTTGACCTTGATAACCAACACTTTGAACTTTCAATCCAAGTAAATCCCAAGCCGGAATATCTTTACCAGCTGCAACATATTTCGGGAAATCATAACCATTTAATAATGCTGGATGCACTAAGATCATACCAAGTGCTGCACCTAGATACGGATTACCACCGAAACGTTTCGCGGCACTAAAACCAATTAAGATTGGTAAGAAGACGAATGGTGCATTAGCAAGTAAATTAATAAAATCTGCCAGACCAGCTAATCCTGGGTTAGCTTGAATAACCGTTGTCTTACCTTCATAAAATAGTCCTTCTGCTGTAAATAAATTATTAATCCCCATCAATAAACCACCAGCTACGATTGCTGGAATAATTGGCACAAAAATATCTGAAAGCATCTTAACAAATTGTTGTAATGGGTTCATCTTCTTCGTAGATTTAGACGCTACTTCTGATTTCGTTGCAGCATCCATACCGGTCATCTTGCTCATTTCGTTAAATACAGTATTGACTGTACCTGCTCCGATAATAATTTGGTACTGACCACCTGTTGAGAAAGTACCTTTTACCGCATCCATATTGTCTAATGCTTTCTGGTCTACGATACTCTCATCTTTTAAAGCTAAACGTAAACGCGTTGAACAGTGTGCCATTGCATCGATATTTTCTTTGCCACCGATAGCAGCTAGAATATCTTTTGAAACTTGATTGTAATCCATTCCATTTCCTCCTTTGGAACCGGTTCCATTTTGGTATAAAAAAATATGTCCGTGACTTTTACTATGAATTTAACTTCATAATACTCTCTTAATTATCGTCTGTCAACGCTTACATTTAATATTTTTATAAAAAAAGCTTGAGACCACCTGTCTCAAGCTTCTCATCATTTATAGTACTAATAAAAATGGATTTTCAATATATTTGATTAAAGTAGCTAAGAAGTTTGCACCGTCTGCACCATCAATAATTTGATGGTCGATTGTTAAGCTGAGCGGTATGATTTTCGTTTCTTTCACTTCACCATCAACTAATTTTAATTCATTTTGCACTGATCCTACACCTAAAATACCTACTTCAGGTGCATTTAGCACTGGTGTGAAATATTCAATACCAGATGTCCCGATATTTGTAATCGTAAACGTACCGCCACTCATCTTCTCATTCTCTAAACTACCGTTTCTTGCTGCGTCAGATAGTTCTAAGATTTGCACTGCAATGTCACCGATAGATTTACTACCTGCATCATGAATTACCGGTACCATCAATCCATCGTCAAGCGAAGTTGCTATTCCGATATTCACATCATCATGTTTCGTTAAAATGCCTTCATCATAAGTACTGTTCATTTTTTCATCTTCTTTTAATGCCAATGCAACAGCTTTAGTAATCAATGCCGTAACAGTTACTTTAATATCTAGTTCGCTATTACTAACTTCAGCTTTAAGTTTTTTATTAAATTTAAATAGTTTATCTGCATTTGCTTTTTGATGTAATGTTAATTGTGCTGTCGTTTGTAAGCTGTTCATCATGTTCGCAGCTATCGCACTACGCATTGGGCTTAAGTTTTTCGGTGTAATAGATTTCTCGGCAACGGCATGAACTTCAGCTGGAGCTGCTTGCTCAGTCTGCGCTTTAGCTGGTGCATTTTCAACATCACGCTTTGTGATACGTCCGTTACCACCCGTACCTTTAATTTGTGAATAATCTATACCTTTTTCTTGTGCTATTTTCTTAGCAAGCGGTGTGATAAATATTCTCTTATCAGATTGTTGAGGTTGCTCAGTTGGATGACCCTCTTCTTCAATTGCATTTTCATTAATTTCCTTATCGTGAGTACGCTCAAAGCTATCTGATTTCTCTGCAGCATCTTTAATTGCTTGACGTTCATCAGTGGGTTCACCAGATTCACTTAGTGCTTCATCGTCTCCTGACAGCTTGTTATCGCTCTCTTCACCTTCTGCACCAACAAGTCCTATTTGCTCACCAACTTTCGCAACACCTCCTGCTTCAACAGTGATTTCAAGTAGTTGTCCATCATCCGGAGATTCAACATCCATCGTTAATTTCTCAGAAGCAATCATACATAATGCTTCGCCTTTCTTAACAGCATCACCTACAGATTTGTACCATTCATCTATTGTACCTTCTGTCATGGTCATTCCTAACTTCGGCATATCAACTCTTTTACTCATTTAACTTCACCTCGCATTATTTTAAATCATCAATAATTTCTGCTGCTTCTTTAAGCACTCTATCTTTATTTGGAATGTATAGTTTCTCAAGGTTCTCAGCAAAAGGAACAGGTGTATGTGGTGCCGTAATAACTTTAACAGGTCCATCTAAATAATCAAATGCTTTGTCACCAACAACAGCTGCAATTGAATGACCTGTAGAACTTTGTGGATTTGCTTCGTCTATTACAATTAATCGATTTGTTTTCTCTACAGAATTCAATATTGTCTCCTGATCCCACGGTGCTACTGTTACTAAATCAATAACCTCAACTGAAACATCTTGGCCTTCTAATTCATCCGCTACTTCAAGTGCTACATGTACCATTTTACCAATCGCAACGATTGAAAGGTCTGTACCTTCTCTTACAATTTTTGCTTTGCCTATTTCAACAGTATAATACTCTTCTGGTACTTCACCTTTCATACCATATAATGTTTTATCTTCAGAAAATACAACTAAGTTATCATCTTCAACTGCGGCAAGTAATAATCCTTTTGCATCATATGGGTTGGATGGTACAACTACTTTTATACCTGGAATTGCTCCGAACATACCATATAATGATTGACTGTGCTGAGCGGCCGCTGAAGCACCTGCGCCATGCACTGTACGCATCGTCATAGGAATTTTTGCTTTACCACCAAACATGTAACGCATTTTTGAACCTTGGTTAAGTAATGCGTCTAGTGCATATCCAATGAAATCGTTGAACATTAATTCAACAATCGGTCTAAGTCCGGTTGCAGCGGCACCTACACCCGCACCAACATAGTTTTGTTCGGCGATTGGTGTATCAATAACACGTTCACGACCATATTTACCTACGATACCTTTCGTTAAGCCGAACACGCCGCCCCACGCTTCATCTCCATCTAAATGCTCAATTGTATTACCACCAGCAACGTCTTCTCCCATTAAAATAACAGTTTCATCTTTCTCCATTGCCTGGTCGATTCCTTCAGTAACCGCTTGCATAAATGTGAGTTCTCTTGTCATGATTATTCCTCCTTAATCTGCATAGACATCTTCAAGTAGTGAAGAGTCATCTGGTAATGGACTATTTTCTGCGAATTTAACCGCTTCTTCAATTAATGCTTTTGCCTCATCTTCAATTTTCTTCGCTTCATCTTCAGTCATCCAACCCTCTTTTAAAGCACGTTCTTTAAAAATAACAATTGGATCTAAGTCACGTAATTCATCCTTATCTGATTTATAACTTTGAGCATCTCCTTCAAAGTGACCATAGTTACGATATGTTTTACATTCAATTAAAGTTGGCCCCTCTCCAGCTTTTGCACGTTTCACTGCCTCAATCATTACTTCATTAACTTCTACAACATCTTTACCATCTACATGATGCCCTGGCATATTATAAGATGATGCACGTTCAGCCACAGTTTCTGAAGCTGATGCATAACTATGGGGTGTCGCTTCACCAAAACCATTGTTTTCACAGATAAAAATTACGGGTAAATTTAATATCGAAGCAAAGTTTAAACCTTCATGGAAAGTACCCTCGTTTGAAGCACCATCACCGAAGAAACATACGGCAACTGCATCCTGTTTTAATGTTTTAATAGAAAGACCTGCACCATTTGCAAGTGGGAATCCAGCACCTACGATTCCGTTGGCACCTAGTATACCTTTTTCAACTTCAGCAATATGCATTGAACCGCCTTTCCCTTTATTTAAGCCATCTTTACGTCCATAAATCTCAGCCATCATACCTAAAATATCACAATCTTTAGCAATAGCATGTCCATGTCCGCGGTGTGTACTTGTGATATAGTCAGCATCATTTAGTTCTGCACAAGCTCCTACTGCTATTGCTTCTTCTCCTGCATATAAATGTACAAAACCTGGAATCGTACCAGTCAAGAATATTCTATGCACTTCATCCTCAAACTCACGAATTTCATTCATTTTTCGATAAATCCATAGTGCTTTTTCCTTTTCCATTGTTTATTCCTCCCTTTTTTATGGCTGATGAATACTTAATCCAAAGAAATCTTCAGCACTTTCTCCTATTGATTCTGAAACTGTTGGATGTGCAAAAATTTGATGTGCTAATTCGTCCATTGTACCTTCGGCATTTTTTACAGCTAAGATAGTACTTATTAGTTCTGTTGCATGTGCACCACAAATAACTGCACCGAGAATTTCACCGTATTTCTTTTCACTGATTACTTTTACAAATCCCGTTGAATCTCCATATGAAATTGCTTTACCGTTGCCAGCGAGGTTATAAGTTGAAACTTTTACATCATAATCTTTTTTTGCCTGTTCTTCACTTAAGCCAAATGAAGCGATTTCAGGTGTTGTATACACACAACGTGGCACTTTAGTCTGGTCTAACTTGTGATGGTTATTATTAGCTATATAATCAGCGGCAATTAATCCTTCGTGACTTGCAGCATGTGCAAGTTGATAACCTGGAATAATGTCACCAATGGCATAAATGTGTTTTTGTGAAGTTTGCATATAGTCATTTACTTCAATAAATTTTTTATTTTCACTAAGCTCTAAACCCAATTGCTCTGCAAGTTCTAAATTTGTTTTGCGTCCAGTGGCTATAAGTATTTTTTCAAACGGTATTGTTTCATTACCAACTGTAATTTCGTCTTTTTCTATTTTGGAGATTTTTGCTTTAGTAATTATGGTAATACCTTCTTGTTTTAAATGTTTTTCTACTAATTTACGTGCTGATTGATCTTCCGTCATCAAAATATCATCAGCAACCTCAACAAGTGTTACCTTTGCTCCAAGTGGTGCGAACGCTTGTGCCATTTCTACTCCAATTACACCTCCACCAATGATAACGAGTGACTTAGGTAAAGTTTTCCACGTAAAAATAGTGTCTGTCGTATCATATTGAATACTATTTAATCCTTCGATTGGAGGGATAAAAGGCTGAGATCCTGTTGCCAAAATAATATTTTCTGCCGAAACTTTATTTTCAGCGTATTTAATATCATGATCTTTGATTTCTGTTACGAATTCATTTATCACTTTAACACCATTCTTCTTAAGCAAATATCCAACTCCATTTACTAATTGTTTCACTACATCCTCTTTATAACTCTTTACTTTGGAGTAATCCACTTTCACTTCATTAGTTATAATCCCAAACTTTTCCGCTTCTTTAATTGTGGACATAACCTCTGAAATCCTCAGCATTGCTTTAGAAGGAATGCATCCCACATTTAAGCAAGTTCCTCCTAAATTTTTTCCTTCAAACAAAATGACCTTCTTATTAAATTGAGCTAATCTAATCGCCGTTACATAACCACCTGGACCTCCGCCAATGATGGCGACATCATAATTATATTTCAACCTTATCACCTCTTTCTTATTTCACAACTTTATTTTAAACCTAATTGTAAACGTTTACAATTAATTTATCAGAATATTTTGTAACTATTTTGTGACGAAATAAAATATCAAAAAGAGAACATTTATTAAGTAGCCATTCACTATATTTAAATAATAAATTAATTCTTTATATATTTTTATATTTTGGTTTGTATTATTTCTCAATATAAATAATAAATTAATAAAAATATTTTTGAAATTATATTTCAATTTTCGTGTCTATACCAAAATGTTTTTTTAATATTATCCAACGTGAGGGAAAGCAAATAATTAAAATGTGTGATATTCCTTACAAAAATATCTATTGGCAAAAAAATTGCACCGTTCAAATAATGAACGGTGCAATTTCTATATATTTATTCTTCTTTAAATTTCAATCCTTGTTCTTCCATTACTTCTTTTAAGATACGAATGGCTTTTGGGCCAAATCCATGTAAAGCTAATAACTCTGCTTCACTATATTTCGTAACGTCTTCTAATGTCTTCACATTGATACTACCAAGTGCACGCAATGCTGGTTTGCTGATCTTTGGTAGTTCCATTTTATTCACCTGTTTCAGCAAAGTGTTTGATACGTGTTCCAATTTCATCACGTACTCGCTGAAATACTGACCAGTCTTGTCCAGCAGGATCTTCAAATCCCCAATGCTCAGTACGTACATGTGGTGGTATAACCGGACATACATCTTTTGCATGATCACATAATGTTACAACTAAGTCTGCATTATTCAATTTATCCTTATCAATTATATCTGATGTATGGTTTGAAATATCAATACCTACTTCTTTCATCGCTTCAATTGCTTTTGGGTTTACTCCGTGTGATTCAATTCCCGCAGAATATACATTCCACTCTGGTAAATATTCTTTTCCAAATCCTTCTGCCATCTGTGAACGGCAAGAATTTCCTGTACATAAAAAATAGATTGTTTTAGTCATAATTATTCTCCTTTTAACCAAATATTCTCATTGATATATAAAGTCCTACAAGCGTCGCAAACAATACGGGAATTGTAATGACGATGCCTGTTTTAAAATACGTTCCCCAAGAAATCTTAACACCTTTACCACTTAATACGTGTAACCAGAGTAACGTTGCAAGGCTTCCGATCGGCGTAATCTTAGGTCCTAAATCACATCCGATAACGTTAGCGTATACTAAAGCATCTTGAAGCATCCCTGATGCCTGACTTTGTTTAATTGCAATTGAATCAATCAATACGGTTGGCATATTGTTCATAATAGATGAGAGTATTGCTGATAAGAAGCCCATACCCATAATTGAACCAAATAAATTCGTTTGTGTAATATTATCGATTACACCTGCGAGTAAACTTGTCAGTCCTACATTCTTTAATCCATATACGACAACATACATGCCGATTGAGAAGAAGACGATTGCCCACGGTGCACCTTTAATTGCTTTGCCTGTGTTCACAGCTGGACTTTGTCTTGCGGATATAATAAATATAAATGCAATGAGTGATGCAATAATACTTACCGGGAAGTTAATAAAGTCACTCACTAAATATCCTATTAATAGAATCGCTAATACAATCCACGACATCTTAAATAATTTCATATCTTTAATCGCTGACTTCGGTTGACGTAACGTATCCTTATCATAAGTTGTTGGTATATTACGCTTAAAGTATAACCAGAGCACTGTGATACTTGCAATTAAACTGAATATGTTCGGTAGAAACATATGTTTCGCATATTCCATAAATGATACATCAAAATAATCAGCTGACACGATGTTCACAAGGTTACTTACAACTAACGGTAAACTTGTTGTATCAGCGATAAATCCTGACGCAATAATAAAGGGAAAGACCATCTTTTCGTTGAATTTTAAGTTACGCACCATCGCCAGCACGATCGGTGTAAGAATTAAAGCTGCACCATCATTTGCGAAAAATGCTGCAACGATGGCACCTAATATGCATACGTAAACAAACATTTTAAAGGTATTCCCTTTTGCTAGATGCGTCATATGTAATGCTGCCCATTCAAAGAAACCTATTTCATCTAGTATGAGCGAGATTAATATCACTGCGATAAATGTAAATGTCGCATTCCAAACGATGTTCGTTACATCAATGACATCGTTGAAATCCACAACACCAAAAATAAGTGCGAGTATGGCGCCACCTACAGCAGAATATCCAATTGAAAGATTCTTCGGCTGCCAGATGACCAATGTTAAAGTTATTAAGAATATTGCAATCGCAATGGCTGTTATCATAATGCTGCTACCTCATCTATATTGACATCATAAGGTTGTATCGCTACAAACGGCTGATGTGCTATTAGTTTATTGATTTGTTTACGTTCTTCCTGAATTTTACTATTAAACATATCGTGCGTATCTGCTTGTGTAGCGATTGTATTATTTACGACCCACATACGCTGATCGATACCGGCGCGTTCTAAATCTACTTTCAAACGCTCTGCTTCTTTAATAGGCGTAGGTTCAGCGAGTGTCACAATGACCATTTCAGTTAAATCATTGTTCGTTATACTCGGCAATAATGATGATACTGAACTTGGTAATACATCTGTATTTCGTTCTATCTCT
Organism: Macrococcus epidermidis; assembly: GCF_003259695.1. GTDB lineage: Bacteria > Bacillota > Bacilli > Staphylococcales > Staphylococcaceae > Macrococcoides > Macrococcoides epidermidis. Next base: position 26,169 of record NZ_PZJH01000010.1, on the reverse strand, counting down.
TTATGATAGCTTTGTGAAGCATCTAGCAGTAATAGTGTATGTCCAGTTGGCGCTGTATCAATTACAACAATATCATGTGACTTGTCTGCAATAAAATCACTAAAAGCTCTGAAAAACGCTATTTCTTGAGTACAAGGACTACGTAAGTCTTCTTTAATATAATCAATTTGATCTTGAGAAAGATGTTCTGCAGCAGCTAATACCTCTGCTTCATAGTCACGTAATGCCTCTACTTCATCAATATATTTCACTGTAATTTGGTCGTTTGATTCAGTATCATACCAAATATTTGCCGGGTCAGTAGTTGCCAATAAGACAGACTTATCCTGCCTAGCTAAGCGTTTCGCGATTATTTTAGCAATTGTTGTCTTACCTACACCACCTTTACCCATCGTAAAGATGAAACGTTTATTATCCTTGATCATTTTGTTAACGAGTTCATCTATTGAATGCCCTTTATCTAAAACAACACTTTCATGATTGTTGATTGAAGTGTCATCAGTGAACATTTGTTTCATCGCCTCAATCCCGAAAATATTAAACTGTTTCATAGGTACATAATAGGTCGGCACTTGAGTTAAAAAATCTTCAAATTGTTTTAGAACCGTTTGTTCTCTATTCGCTTTTTGACGCGCAAGATTACTCGTTGGGTTTTCGATGACACCATTAATAATAACCATGTCATTCGTAATATTTAAATCGCGTAGTTCATCCATTGCACGCATTAGTTCCTGGATGCTGTGCTGATCACCACGAGCAACAAACATCATCGTTGTTAAACTGGCATCTTTCAATTTATTAACTGCTTCTAAGTATATTTTTTTGTTGTCCGATAAACCAGAAAGTTGACCAAGACACGATGCTTCATGCGTTGATGATTCAATAAATGAATACCATGCATCAGGCAGTTCGAGCATCCTTAACGTATGACCTGTCGGAGCTGTATCAAAGATAATGTGATCAAATTGTTCTGCATAATCTCTATTTGCCAGAAAGCCAGTAAACTCATTGAAAGCTGCAACTTCTACAGTACATGAACCACTTAGTTGTTCTTCCATGTTTTTTATCGCAAACTCCGGAAGAACTCCGATATATGGTTTGATGACAGATTGTTTGTATTTTTCAGCCGCTTCAATAGGTTCGAAGTTCGCTACATATAAATTTTGTAATGATGGCACTTGAGTTAATTCGCTCGTTAAGTCCATTTCGAATATATCCTGCAAATTACTCGCAGGGTCTGTGCTAACGAGTGCCACTCGCTTGTCTTGCTCACTTAAATGGACAGCAAGCGCACTCGAAATTGATGTTTTACCGACACCACCCTTACCCGTAAAGAATAAATATTTTGTTAAAGGTATAGCATCTGGATTAAATTTTTGCATGATACTTCACTCCTAACAGCAGTTATCCCCAGGGGCACAACAGTTGTTTTGTAAATCATGAACTACGATAATATCTAATACTTCATCTGTTGTCATATAACTACCTGTTTTGACAACTTCGTCGTTAATCATCGTAATCGGCATGATCGCTTCACCTTTATCTTTGATTAATGTCATGATTGCTTCATGTCGCACAAAAGCATTCGGCGCGCTCGTTAAGTTGTAACGCAATACTTTAATTCCATTTTGTTTCATCTTTTCAATATCACCATTCACTCGAATCAGTTCCTGATCAGGAGATGGGCCACATACACCTGAAGAACAACACATCGCTGGTTCAAATAATTTAATTTCTACCATAATTAACACTCCTCATTTGTTTTGCACACACAATTTTGATGTGGTACAAAAATTTGATTTTGTAATTTGACGATTTGCTCGATGACTTCTAAGTTGTTAGCGTACATCACGTTCGTACCCTCTTTCCAACTCGTTACGATACCGCTTTGTTTCAACTGTTTCATATGATGCGATAACGTCGGTTGCGAGAATTCAAAATGCTCTAAAATATCACATGCACATAACGGACCACAGCTCAGTAAATCCACAATTTCCAGACGATTCTTATCCGATAAAACTTTCAACAGCTTAGCCAAATATTCATAATCCATCGTTTCACCTCTTTATATAGATGATTGTCTATATTCCACTTATAGTATACATCGAATATAGATGAACGTCTATATTTAAATTAAAAATAAAGAAGACTGCATTTTTTACAGTCTTCAGTCTATAAATCCCAATTCTTTTGCCATCTTCCATGCAAGTACTCTGTTATCTGCTCCGAGTTTTTCTAAAATAATGCTCGTATAATTACGGACGGTGCCATCACTCAAAAATAACTTTTGACTGATTTCTTTACTCGTCAATCCTTCTCCTATTAACTTTAATATCTCCTGCTCCTTATCAGTTAATGGATTTTTAGTGAGCATTAAAGGCAGTAGTTCTGGACTATACTCTTTTTTCCCTTGCATGACAGAATGAATCGTCTCTGTAAGTTCATCTACTGAGCGTTCTTTTAATACATATGCGTCCACATCTAAATTTACAGCACGTCCAAAATAACCAGGACGTTTAAATGTTGTGACTATAATAACTTTTACATCTAACTTGTGTTCTCGAATATATGCAAGCACTTCTAATCCGCTCTTTTCTGGCATTTCAATATCAAGCAATGCAATATCAAATGAGTCATCAATAGCATTGATTGCTTCTGCGCCGTTCGACACACTTACAATTTCATCAAACGTACCACTAATCACCAACAGTTTCTTCATTGCTTCACGTAACATACTTTGGTCTTCTGCATGTAGTAATTTCATGACTTCACCTCTACTGTGACATATACGCCAAGTCCTGGATTTAAGCTTTTCGTTTTCACGATACCATCCATTGCCTGCGCTCGCGCTTCGATACTTTTTAAACTCATACCATTTGATAATCCTTTACCATTATCACTCAATGATAAATTTAATATGTTATCAACTTGATCAATAAGAAGTTGAACTTTCGTTGCCTCACTATGTTTGATAACATTATTAATCAGTTCTTTAATCAGCATACTAATTTCATGCTGCTGAATTTCATTAACAGACTCGTAATGAACCTTTCTCTCAATTTCAATATTTGCATCATTCAATATTTTCTCAACTTGTGTTACTTCATCCTCAATTGTAGTCGATTTAATATCTTCAATGATTGACCTTACTTTATATAATGATTCCTGTGATAGTGAATGAATTTCCTGTAACTCCTCTTTCGCCATATCAGGATATTTATCGATCAATTTCACCGCAAGTTCAGATTTGACAGCAAGCGTACTAAATACCTGCCCGAGTGAGTCATGTAAATCCTGAGAAATACGATTACGTTCAATTTGTGTAGAAAGCAACGCAAGCTTTTCATTCTTAATGTTTAGTTCATATATTTTACGAGAATGTTCAGCAAAATAATCCATAGAAACGGCCATCATCAATACAAAGAAAAAATGTGGAATGAGTTCCAAGCCATATGCATAGTCCTGCACACAAATTGCAATATAGTTGAGCACAAAACTACCAATCGTTATTTTCCCATACAGAGAATTCACTCTTTTTCTAAGTATATATGGGACATAAGATATAGGAAATAAATAGAACAATATGTTACCGAAGTTGCAAAAATGAATAAATACTGTAATAGACGTAAGTAAACATCCAATAACAATAGGTATATATTTACTTGTATTGCTATTCATCATAAATACTGCCGAAAAAATATACAGTAAAATAAAGAACAATTTGAATACTTTCCAACTCATTTCTTCTGTAGCAAGCATCTCAGTTATAGGAAATATCAGAAATATTAAAGACGTTCCGTACTGTAATATTTTAATAAATAGCCAGTTCAATTAAATCACTTCCGTTCTCCTTCTGATCCATATACTCATCATTATAAATATAACAGCATAGAGTAGTAAAATACCAATAGATTCAAATGGATAATGCTTCTCAAACTGTCCGGCAGCAATATTTTTAAAGTTATATGTTGGAGTAAGTTTTGCAATCGGTTGCAACCACTCTGGAAATGTCATTACCGGGAACCACAGTCCACCCAGCATTGCTAATCCTAAATATAGAATATTACCGAAAGTACTTACTTTCTGTGCATCTTTAAATTGTGACAACAGAATGCCAAATGTTAAAAATATAAGTCCACCAAATAGCAGTCCAAAGTAACAAACTAACCATTCTATCAGACTCATATTAACACCTTTAATAAAATGCCCTACTAAAAATACAATCAGAATCGACAACATATACATCATCAATATTTTTATCACTTTGCATATATAGTAATATGAAGGATTGAGCGGTGTACGAAACAGCGCTCTACTCCAGCCTTTCTCTTTATCATTGATCATCTCTAAAGGAAAGGTAATGATCGCAAAGCTCGTCAGACTAAATGTCGTCATCGATAACATATAATCACGAACAAAATGTTCTTGAATATTTTTGTCTGGAATTTTCATAACCGAAGAAAACACTAAGAAAAAGATCACCGGCAATAATGTAGATAAAATAAATACACTTTTACGTTGACTTAAATCAATCATTTCATATTTTAACATCGCTTTAAACTGTTTCATGACGCTCCTCCTCCACAGCTTTAAATACTCTATCTAATAATGACTCGTTTGTAATCTCAACATGTTCGAAACTAATTTGTTGATCAATCAACACTTTAATCACTTCGTCTACTAGAGATGTATGTATCACTATATATTCACCCTCAATTTTTGAGAATGCAATATCAGAAATTTGTTTCGTGACATTCTCATATTTCCTAGGTAATACGAGTTGTTTCTGAGTAGATTCTTCTCTTAGTGCACGCGGCGTAGAGTCACGTACAATTTCACCTTGGTGCAGAACAACAATACGCTCAGATAAACTTTCAACTTCTTCTATATAATGTGATGTAAATAGTATCGTTTTACCTTCTGATTTCAACGTTTTGATTAAATCATAAAATCTTCTGCGTGTTGAAGTGTCCATTCCGACAGTCGGTTCATCTAAAATAATAAACTCCGGACGTCCGATTAAAGTTAGTGCCACATCTAAAATACGCTTTTGACCACCTGAAATTTTCTCTGCTTCCGTGTTTAATAATGCATCATCAAATAATGTAATGGCTTTTATCTCTTCTTTGGTCAAAGCATTCGGATAAAGATTCTGAAATAGTTCTATGATCTGATAAACCTTCATATTCGGTGTAAAGTATGTTTGTTGATATAAAACACTTGTTTTTGTATGATCCAGTATTAAGTGCTGTCCATCAATATCACCTGAAGTTAATTTCTTATTACCTAACAAACAATCAATTAACGTTGATTTACCCGCACCATTCGGACCAACTAATGCGATTGTATCGCCTTTATTAATCGTTAGATTGATATGCTTTAAAATATGTTTCTTATCGATATCTTTACTTAGGTTGTGAATCGTAATCATCGTTATCTCCCTCCTTATCTACATTAAACAGGAAAGAGCATTCTATGATAATTCACATACGTCATGAAATTGAGATGACATTTGTCATATAGATGATGAAGAGAATGTAAAACGTTGTATTGTTGAGGATTTCTTGACCGATATTTTCGATTTATCGGCCATCATTTTGGGATTTGGCCATTTTTCCAGATTTCATGGCCGATATTTTTGATTTATCGGCCATCATTTCGGGATTTGGCCATTTTTCTGGATTTCTTGGCCGATATTTTTGATTTATCGGCCATCATTTCGGGATTTGGCCATTTTTCTGGATTTCTTGGCCGATAAATCTTCACAAAAAAATACTTCCTCCAAACGGAGAAAGCATTCCATATGTTTAACAAGCGTTAATCATCCAAGTTACACCGAATGGATCATTAAAGTAACCATATAATTTAGACCATTCTGTTTGACCAAGTGGCATCGCTTCTTTGCAACCCGCTTCAATCGCTTTATGGTAGAAATCTGTCGCTTGCTTAACATCTTCTTCATCGTTAACATCAAATGTGAAACAAACTGATGTACCTTCATTGTTCACTTCACGTTGTCCCCAAGAATCACTAATCATAAAACGCTGTCCTAAAATCTCAAATTCAGCATTCATTACAAACTGTTTTGCAACTTCTTCAGGCATTTTGTACTCTTCAGGCATATCTCTAAACATTTCATCATCGCCCATCGTCTTATTAATAATCTTTGCACCTAAATGCTTCTCGTAAAAACCTAACACTTCTAATGAATTGTGGAAATTGAAATACTGAACCGCTTTAATCATGTTGTAATCCCCTTTAGTTTTATATTTTGTACAATTTTAATTCACGCTTTTAGTATAATCGGATATATGATTTAAGTAAAATTTATTCAAAATTATTTCTTTCTATATATAATGAAATTCCATTGATGAATTTAACATCATCTCCATCAAAAAGTACTGCTTCATTATCACGAATGCAATATGTATTTATTTTAGTTCCTTTAAATACACGCTCATAATATTCATCTTTATAATGACAGGTAATCGCATAGTCAATTAATCCTAATGGTTTAGTTTCCTTTGCTTCTTCAAAATAAGATACATCTTTACCTAATGATATTCCTCCGGCACTTTGTCCGTAAATCACATTTTCTTTCTCAAAATTAGTAATTAAATCTACGATATCTGCTGTTCTCATTTCACCAACTAACTTAGATATGGATCCACCGCTAATATATACGGCATCATATTTGTCCAATATTTCTTCTGTGATTTGATTGAAATCAACGCATAGATCGATGTTGTGAATCCCTACACTTTCAAACATATCTTTAACATACTTATAGCTTTCTTGATGAGTCCTGATTGTTTCATCACCTGCATTTGGGAAATACAATACAGAGCCATTATTAATTAAATCAGCAAAATATTGATTAACAATAATATTACTTTCTTTCGTTCCCCCACCTGATATTAAAACAGTCATGGTCATATCTCCTTTTCTAAAATATAATTTATACTTCTGAATTTTTCCATTCAAATCTAACCGTAATCATTCCTATCAGTGTATTTTCTCACTTTACTTTAGCTAATTTATAAAATATCGTTTAAGATTAAATTGAATAAACTTTTGGAGGTTACTTATGCTAACTTGGAAAGAAGAAATGATATTACCTGTGAATATCGAAAAAGTCTGGTCTTTATTTGATTTAGAGAATATACAACGCATTATGCCTCAAGTTGTCGAAATGAAAGTGTTAGAAAAGAAACCTGGTGTTGTTGGTTCGACGTATGAGCAATCATACAAAGAAGGCAACAAAGTGATGAAGTATATAGTCACTGATCTAGATCATGAGGATACACCTACTCGTAAGCATAATAAGTCTGGATTTCAGCTTGCCAAGATGTTTGATATTGAAGCTGATTATGTATTGGAAAAGATTTCTGAGAACGAAACGCGCTTCATTTACAGCGGTTCGAATAAAGGAGTCAACTTTGCTGGAAAAGCGATGCTTAAATTAATGCCAAAAAAACAAAATCAAAAAGTTGTTGATGATTTTATGCAGCGCGTAAAAGTAGAAGCAATGAAGGAGAAAAATTAATGAGTATATTAGCAGCAATTATTGCCGGAGCATTAGCCTTTATGGTAGGCGCACTTTGGTATACCGTATTATTCGGTAAGTTATGGCAACGCGAAGTCGGCATTTCAGATGAACAAATCAAAGCAGCAGGTAGTGGTACACCTCAAATGATTACAGGTTTTGTAGTAGAAATTCTTGTATCACTACTCATCTTTTTCATATTGTCGCACACAGATTTAAATATTTTCTGTGCTGGATTTACGATTGCAATTATTTCTATCTTTTCAGCTCTTAAAAACTATTTCTTTGAAATGAAATCCTTTAAATTAATCGCAATTAATGAAAGTTACAAACTGATTTGTATTATGATCATGACGTTAGCAGCATACTATTTTGGATAAGGAGTGAAGATTGATGGAATTAGGCAATTTTTCAGTAAGTTTACCGGTAAAGGATATTCATGCATCACTTAAGTTTTATCAAACATTAGGATTTGAACAAGTCAGTGGCGACATTACGCAAAACTGGGTTGTGTTAAGTAATGGTGCAGCACGTATCGGATTATTTCAAGGAATGTTTGAAGAGTTTATGATGACGTTTAATCCGAAATGGAATGAGAAAGGTCAGGAAATTGCTGGTACAGATGTACGTGAAATCGCAGCTAAATTAGAGGCAGCAGGTTATGATTTCATCACACCGTTAACAGCTGAGAACGAATCTGGCCCAGGATATTTTATGGTAAAAGATTTAGACGGTAATACATTATTATTTGATCAACATGTATAAGGAGCATTCATATGGAGAAATTTTGTCAAAGTTGTGGTATGCCACTTAATCTGCACGGTGAAGATGTTCGTGGTACAGAAGTTGATGGGAGCTTAAGCTCTAAGTATTGTAATTATTGTTACAAAGACGGTAAGTATATTGATCCTAATATTACGATGGAAGAAATGCTTGAACGCGGTAAGCAAGGTATTTCAAATGGCAAAGGGAATCCAGTTGCTAAATTTATGATGAAAGCTTTCTATCCGATGCAATTGAAGAAATTAGAACGATGGAAATAAGGGATGTCTTCGGACATCCCCTTTTCATTTCCAAATTCATCCTATTCGTTGTTATACTTAAATCAACATGATGAAGGAGTGATTGATTTGAACAACCGACTTTACGACATACTCGATTTATTAATCAGTTATAATACTGAAAGTCCTCCAGCAAGAAATACAGACCCAATACAAAATGAAATTGAACAGCTACTAAAAAATCTTAACTTTCAAATCGAAAGAATTCCACTGTATAAAAATGATTCTGTAATCGTAGCGACACTAAAAGGTACGGATGCAAATGCTCCAAAATTAATATTAAACGGACATGTAGATGTTGCTGAAGTAAGCGAAGATGAATGGACATATCCGCCATTTCAGCTCACTCAAGTTGATGACTGGTTATATGGGCGAGGTGTCAGTGATATGAAAGGTGGCATGAGTGCATTATTTTATGTATTGGAAAGACTATCACACGAAAACATTCAGCCTAAAGGAGATATTATTGTTCATTCAGTCGTCGGTGAAGAAGTTGGAGAAGCCGGGACAAAAACTGCCTGCGAACATTCTCCTAAAGCTGATTTAGCACTGGTATTAGACACAAGTGACTGTGTAGCACAAGGTCAAGGTGGCGTTATTACAGGATGGATTACTGTTAAAAGCAATAATACCATCCACGACGGAGCAAGAAGAAATACCATCCATGCAGGCGGTGGTTTGTTTGGGGCCAGTGCAATCGAAAAAATGATGAAAGTGATCACCGCTTTAAGAGAACTTGAACAGCACTGGGCAGTAATGAAATCAAGTCCTGGAATGCCTGCAGGTGCAAATACGATTAATCCGGCGGTCATTGAAGGGGGCAGACATCCAGCCTTTATTGCAGATGAATGTAAACTCTGGATTACGGTTCATTATTTACCTGAAGAAAATTATCATGATATTACGAAAGAAATAGAAGATTATTTAAATAAAGTAGCCGATGCTGATATATGGTTAAGAGAAAATCCACTTTCTTTTCAGTGGGGCGGCACTTCAATGATTGAAGATAAAGGTGAAATATTCCCAAGTTTTACAGTACCTATAAACCATCCAGGGTTCGAACTGCTAGCGACATCTCATCAATCAGTATTCAATACACCTCTAAAACACGAAATGAGCTCAACTGTTACAGATGGTGGATGGTTAGCAGACTTCGGTATACCGACGATCCTTTATGGACCAGGACAATTATCTGAAGCACATAGTGTGGACGAAAGGATCAGTGCAACAGAGTTAGAACAATTCTCTCAAGTATTGTATGCATTTCTTAAAGAATGGTATCAGTCACCAAAAGCAAAGACCGTTTGAGTATAACTTAGACGGTTTTTTGTATATCAATCTTTCCACCTTTACGCTGTAGCAGCAGAAACACTGCTGTTAAACTCATAAATCCTATGCCTGAAATATAAATAGGCACATCTACACCAAATTGTTTTGCCACAACGCCTCCAAGCAATGATCCAACAGGCATCGCTACCATACATAGCGCACTCATTATAGTACCTACACGTGCTAACACTTTGTTATCAACCATCTTCTGAATATAAGTAAACATACTGATATTTAGCACCATAATTGGTAAAGTTATTAGACCATAAAAGAAAATTGAAGCATAATAATTTGGAACGATAGCTGTAAGTACCATACATACACCAGATATCAATGGAGAAATCATTAATATCTTGTTAATATCTACATCTTTAAATTTAGGAGTAATCAAAGAACCTATCAAAGCGAAGACAACACTCGCCGTTAAATAATAGCCATATGCATAATCTCCACCTCTACTATAAGTAAATGCCGGCAATATCGCATTGGTCATACTACCTGTAAAGTTTGCGATCATAGCAGGTAAGGTAAATAAAAACAACTTATTACCCACGAAATATTTCCATCCATCAGTTATAGAAGTTCTGTAAATTTCAGTATTAAATACGCCGTTATCAATATGGCTGTATTTTATCTTGGAGAAGAATAGCACAGCTAGGAAGAAGGTCGCTGCATTTAGAAAATAAACACTTTCTATACCAGCTTTCATGACTAGCCAAACTGTTATTAATTTGGCAATGACACCTATAATCGTTGAACCTGTACTTACAAAACTGTTATATCCAATAAGTTCATCTTCTTTCATCACCAAAGGAGACAATGCACTTTCCGCATTACCTTCTACTACTTCTATTAATCCTAAGATAAACAGACTAAATAATAATACACTTATAGGCATAAGATTCAAATAGAACATCACTGCAATAAAGATCATAATTAATAGTTGCATGATTTGTGCGATTAGCATCATCTTCTTGCGATTGAAGTGATCAATTACCGGGCCAGCAAAAGCAGAAAGAATACCTGGTGTAAAGATAATTGCTGAAGTGACACTCGTAATAAAAGCATCTTTTGTCACATCAAAGATATACCACATAATTGCTACTGAATAAATTGAATCACCTAACGCTGAAATGAGCCTTCCCGTTAAAAGGTAATTTTTGTTCGACATATTATCACTCCTATTATTTTTATCGTTAAAATATATTTTACTGATAAAAATAAATAAGTCAATAAAAATTATCAGACAATTTTTCCATACAAAAAAAATAGAGCAGCTTCTGCTACTCTACTCAGTTTCATCTTTATATGATGACAGTTGAATTTGATACACATTTTTATGTTCTAAATCTTTATACTTTTCTTCATACTTTTGACTTAAAGCTCTCATTTCATTCATTAATTCCATCCATTGTTCATACGGTAATTGCACTTCTAAATTAGACATTTGAGCACTGTTTGGTGTCTCACTCTTCTTTAATTCCTCTTCAGACAATTCACCATATTTATCAGCATCTCGTTTGAGTGCGTCAAATACTTTCTGAACTTCTAATGTGTAAAACGCTATTATTGTATCGAAGTTTTCTTTTATTGCTGGAAAATCAAAATTAATTGGTGATTTATTTAAGTGTTCACTTGAATAATAATATTCCGTCATATTCTTGATTTGTCTTTCTTCAACTATTTTTAACGCTTCAACTTCCATCAGTTTCTTAATAGGATAATACAGATTTGATGTCTTTACATCTAAAGCTTTTGCAATTTCTTTCGTTGTCATCGCTTTATCCCGTGTCAGCTGAATGATTTGATTTGCTTTTTCATCGATTAATATTTTCAGTAATTCATTGCCCATTTCCTCACCTACAGTTTTTATCGTTTAAAATAATTTTAACATAAAAATAAAAAATAATATTTAACAACCTTATATTCTACATTGCCAAAATATTTGTATCTATTTTATGAAATTCACTCTCAAATCGTGTATGATTATTTTATTATATTTTAGGAGTGTTGTTATGTTATATATATTGCTTGCCTTTGTTATTGGGCTGATGATTCCTGTGCAAACTGCAGTTAATTCTAGGTTACGCACATATGTTTTATCACCATTTGTAGCATCATTTATTTCTTTTTTAGTGGGAACAATTTTTTTATTCATCATGACACTCGCGACTAAACATAGTGTTTTAATCGCACCATCAATTTTCTTCAACAATCCGTTATGGATCTGGCTAGGTGGTATTTTCGGTCTTATCGGTCTTACGACAAACATTTTACTTTTTCCGAAACTAGGCGGCGTGCAAACAGTGGTACTTCCAATTATGGGGCAAATTATTATGAGTATGCTTATTGATCATTTTGGATTATTTTATTCACCCGAGAAAAGTTTCACCATTCTGCGATTCATCGGAATTGTTATTTTATTACTCGGTGTATTGTGTGTAATCGTATTACCAGATTACCTGAGAAAGAAACGACAGGCCATCCATATTCAAGGTAGCAACAGCAATAAATTACCTTTTCAGTTGTTAGGCGTTATTGGAGGGATGCTTATGGCCAGTCAATCTGCAATTAATGGGCATTTAGGCAGCTTACTCCACTCAGCTGTTCACGCTGCGTTTATTTCATTTTTAGTAGGAACTTTGATGTTATTTATTGTTGTAACTTTTGTGTATAAGAATTTAAGCAATTTTAATTTGGCATTTGGCAAAGATAAGCCTATATGGATCTGGTGCGGTGGGATTATCGGTGCTTTCTTTGTCTTACTTATGGCATATCTCGTCCCTATAATAGGTACTGGATTAGTAGTCGTCATTTGTTTATTCGGGCAAATTTTATGCAGCATTATCATTGATATGTTCGGTTTAATTGGTGCCAAAAAAGTCCCAATTACACGTGTTCAAATGTTAGGCTTAGGATTGTTAGTATGTGCTGTAGTGATGATCAGGTTATTTTAAATATATCTTCTTTGTATTTAGGAAATTTCATTTAACGTCGTGATTACTATTTATCATTTTCATTTATATTACATATTTTGCTATAATTGTATCGAGGTGATCATGATGAATAACACGCTTCCTTTAATGGATATCAACAATAGTACATCAATGATTTATAAAGTATACAGTATTGAACATGATCCAAAAGTAGTGAAATTTGAAATTTCTTTTACTAATGGGCATCGTAACTTACTATTTAAACATATATTATATGAAGAAGATCTGATTATACTCAGTCACCTTCAATCATTGAACACAGGTAAATATCATTTTGTAGAACCATCATTATATATCGATATCAAGAATATTCATGAAACGACTATCGATATTACGATTCACTTAAAAGCTTTATTAGAAAATCATGATTCTTCTCACCGCACTGATAATGCATACGATATGACTGTTGAGAAACATGGTTTCATTCAATTTATCGAATATTTACAGCACCACGTGGTGCAATAAGACTATTTCAATTCTCCTAATATATGCCTCAATACACGTAAAATAAATTCTTATTTTACTCATATTGTATTAAAGTGACTATAAATACTAGACAATTGTGATGAATCATTATATAATAAATTCAAATATTATCGTACATATGCAAGAAATTAAGGCTCTTCACATCATTACAAAGAGTAATAATGTAAGACAACACTTTTTGTAATATGTGAAGTGTTTTCTTTGTAAAACATTAGATATTATTTAATAATTTATTGGAGGTCATTATATTATGGCACAAGGTACAGTTAAATGGTTTAACGCAGAAAAAGGTTTTGGATTCATCGAAGTTGAAGGCGGAGACGACGTATTCGCTCACTTCAGCGCTATTCAAGGTGAAGGTTACAAAACTTTAGAAGAAGGACAAGCAGTTGAATTCGATATCGAAGAAGGTCAACGTGGACCTCAAGCTGCTAACATCGTTAAATTATAATATTTAATGTTGAAAGATAAGCCCTCAAGGGGCTTATTTTTTTTATCTATAATTTCATTTTTACAGCTATTATTGATCCAATTAGGCAATATAAAAATAAATATTTCACTCAATTTGACTGATACCTACGCACTTTATCGAGATATTAAGACCAAATCACAAGAACACATGTTTGACTTATTAAACGATCCGTTATATACTTAAGTCAAATATATCGGACATATGCAACAAACAAAGCTTCTTCACATATTACAAAAAGTAATCGTGTTAAGTCGAGACTTTTTGTAATATGTGAATTTTTCTTTGTAGGAGAAACATTAGATATTATTTAATAATTTATTGGAGGTCATTATTATGACACAAGGTACAGTTAAATGGTTTAACGCAGAAAAAGGTTTTGGATTCATCGAAGTTGAAGGCGGAGACGACGTATTCGCTCATTTCAGCGCTATTCAAGGTGAAGGTTACAAATCTTTAGAAGAAGGTCAAGCAGTTGAATTCGATATCGAAGAAGGTCAACGTGGACCTCAAGCTGCTAACATCGTTAAATTATAATATTTAATGTGAAGAAATAAGCCCTCAAGGGCTTATTTTTTTTGTTTATTGAGAACGCTTTATTCATATGTTAACATTATTGGTATAAAAAACCATAAGGAGTGTCTTCATGAGAGAATTACTTGCTGGTATCGTTATTCTAACTTTCATCTTGTTCGAATTATTTAAATATAAAATATATGGTCAAACGACGATGTTTAAAACAAAACACCCAGTAGATAAAGAAAAAAGAATGATCGGAACTTCTGCTTATGCAAAAGCGTTCGATTATGTTATCGGCATCCTGTTCTTCTTTTCATTCTATAAATTATTAACACTTGATACTTCCAAACCATTAAATATCATTCAGGACGTGCCTGAACTCGTTTACTTAGGCGCAACTTTAATCGTGTTGCTTTATAGTTACATTAAAGAAAATAAAAGCTTTATGTAAGAAGTAGATTCATGCTACTCTATTCAACAATTTATGGCACACTTACCAGGTGAAAATAAACTAAAGTTACAAATACATTGACAAAACTTGATATGCGTTATATACTTAGTACAAATATATCGAACATATGCAAGAAACGTAAGGACTTCACATATTACAAAAAGTAATCGTGTTAAGGGTTTGCTTTTTGAAATATGTGAAGTTTTCTTATGTAAAACATTAGATATTATTTAATAATTATTTGGAGGTCATTATTATGACACAAGGTACAGTTAAATGGTTTAACGCAGAAAAAGGTTTTGGATTCATCGAAGTTGAAGGTGGAGACGACGTATTCGCTCACTTCAGTGCTATCGAAGGAGACGGTTACAAAACTTTAGAAGAAGGTCAAGCAGTTGAATTCAATATCGAAGAAGGTCAACGTGGACCTCAAGCTGCTAACATCGTTAAATTATAATATTTAATGTTGAAAAATAAGCCCTCAAGGGGCTTATTTTTTGCATAAAATTAATAATACATCCTTAAGGAAATACTAAAAATTAAAGAAACATAGAATATCATCATAATCATCTATAGGTAATATAACCTTATAGTCTTTTATATCTACATATTTCCCTTTAATCATTTCTTTAGAAATTGGTTCTTTCATATCAACAAAAAGTGCCATTTCACATATAGTGCCCTGATTTCCATTAATGTTATAATACTTCATTAAAAATTCAGGATGAATATTTCCATTGATAAGTAAGAAACCTTCATATTTTTCATATTCAACTTTCTATTGTTCTAAAATTTCATTCGTTTCTTCATAACCTTCATTTAATATTGCTCCTGTGATATTAAACGCTTCTACTAGTTCAAAGAACTCAAGTGAATCCCATGTAGCTGACCATCCAATGGATTTATATCCTCTAATTTTAGTATCAGCAAAATATATTGTGTCTTTAACATCTGAATTGAAGGATTCCCATAAATAATTTTCAGTAAGATTAAAAGTATCTTCAACAATTGTGATATCTTCAAATTTAGGATGAATATATAAGTTTCCACTAATTATGTTCCAATAAATTAATGGTTGATATTCACTGTCATATATCAATAATAAAGTGTCTATATACCCAATTTGCTCCGCAAAAGACAAATTCATTATCTCTTCAATTTTAATCCTAAAACTTTCTTTGTTATATCTAGGTTCACTCGAAAAACTATGAACGATTATTATTTCTTGTGGGTATTTCCTAAAGATATTTACGATTGCATTCACAGCTTTTTCATTCATCACGTGTCTTTTTATAAATGTCTTCTCTAATTCTTTTCTAATATTTAAATCAATTCTAGATTCATCTACTTCTGGTTTTGGTCTTTTCTTTTTAAATAATCCTAACATGTTAATACCACTTCTTCTTTTTAAAATACACCATACTTACAAATAATAATAACGCCATTACGATCAGTACTGTAAAGTATCCATACTTCCATTTGAGTTCCGGCATGTACTCAAAGTTCATCCCGTAAATTCCTGCAATCAATGTCAATGGTAGAAATACAGTGGATACGAGGGTTAACATCTGCATTACACGGTTCATTCTATAGTTGTTATACGATTCATAGTTATTTCTTATTTCATCCGTGAGTTCCTGCGAATTTTTTATAATATTCTTCTGCTTAATCATATGGTCCTGAATATGGTGAATATAATGATGATCGTGTTCTGTTTCTATCATATGCTGATCACGTTCTAATTCATCTACCAGTTCACTCATTGGTACGATAATCCCTTTGATACGAATCAATTTTGCTCTTAAGTCAAAGATATCATCCATTACATAATGTTGCTTCTTATCTTTAGAATGTCTTTTTTCAAAACTAAGCACATTATCTTCTATCGATTCTACAGTTTCCGTATAGAAATCTACTATTTTATCAAGCAACATCATTGCTGCTACTTTTGGTGTCAAATTACTTGGTGCTTCTTCTTCTAATTCTTTCGCTAAAGCATCTATTTCATCTGTTGCTTCAATATCTTCATCATGATAGGTAATAAAAACATTATCTTTCAGGAGCACATTAATCGTTTCTGCTTCATTTGTATCGCGTTCAAACTTCTGGAATACTAAATACTCATATGCATTATAATATTTATATTTTGGTCTTGAATTACTGTGTATTACATCTTCTATCGTTAATCCATTAATATCAAAATGTTGTTTAAAAAGTTCACTCTCTTCTTCATTCGCCCCTTCAAAGTCAAACCAAATGAAGGTTGCATCTTTTGGTAAATCATCTATTGTATTAACACGTTTTAGTTTATTATCATCATGATACAAAATACTTAATGCCATACTCTCCCCCCTCACACATCATTATACTTTAATAACATATAAAAAGACCAAAGCTATTTTAACTTTGGCCTGATTAATTTTTTATTCTAGTTACCGTTAAACATCCAATGTACACCGTATTTATCATCTAATGCGCCCATCACACCGCCCCAGAATTGCTCTTCAATCGGCATATGCACTTTCGTCTCATTGTGTGCTGCTACTTTATTGAATAGTTCAGTCATTGCTGCAGTATCTTCAGCATTTGATTTGTCCCAGTTTAAAGATAATGTCATGCTATTATTGAAATCTCCAGCTTTACCAAATCTATCTGCTGCATATAATTTATGTCCCGCTACTTTAAATTCAGAATGCATTGTCATCTCTTCAGCTTGTTCCGGGTCTACACCAAATTGTCCTGCCTGTTCTTTTCCTACTGGTAATCTGTTAACGTCTGTTGCTCCAAATAATTCTTCATAATATGCTAGCGCTTCTTTTGCACTTTCAAACGCTAAGTAAGGAATTAATTCTGTCATGATAGACCTCCAAATGTATATTGTAATTCAAATTAAATATATCACAACTTAATTAATTTACATAATGATAACTTATTTTGATGTAGCTGTTGATGCTGCTACTTTATCATCATAAACAGAGATTGTACCACCATAGTTTGCTACCCATACATCACCTGTCGTATTTTCATAAGTGATACCGATTGGATGAAATCCTGCTTCAACACGCGTGATTTCTTTCAACGTCTTCGTATCAAATTTTGATACTGTATTCTCATCATAATTAACGATATACACTGCTGTACTGTCTGGTGAAATTGCCATTGAACGTGGTTCTTTTCCTGTAGTAGCACGCGCAATAACTTTATCTGTTGCAACATCATATTTTAATAGTTCATTAGCACCCGCCACCGTAATGTAGATTGTCTTCCCTTGATTATCGAGTACTAAATGACGTGGTCTTTGTCCGGTCTGCAGAATCATTTCACTTTTCCCTGTTTCTAAATTCACTTTATAAATTTCATTCGAGAACATCGCTGTAACGTAAGCTGTTTTATTATCTGGCAGTGATACAATACCGCGTGGCATTGCATTTAATGGGATTTGTTCTGTTTGTTTAGCTGTCTTAGTATCTACTACTGATAATGATTTATCACACCAGTTAGAAACAAGTAATTTTGAATTATCTTGCGTAAGTGCTACATATTTTGGCACACGACCAACTTGAATGACCTGATCCCAGTCTTGCTTTTCAGCATTATAACGATATACGACAGATTCTGCGATTGCTTTACCTGCTGAACACATATCTTCTGCTTCTGCACCATGGTCTGTTAATTGATATTGAGATACATACGCATACTTCCCATCTTTTGTCCAAACTGCTTCAACTGGTGCACCACTTACAGGTTTATCAAAACCTTCGATACCGAACTTTTTAAAGTCTACTGTATCCGATAACTTTTTAATGAGTTTACGTGATTTCGCATCATAAACTGTAATTGTATGTTGGTACATCATATTGTTTGCAATAACCTGACCTTTATTATTCGCGACAACTGATTTTGGAGTAATCGGTCCTTCACTTATTGTATCGATTAATTTCATCGTTGTTGTATTCGAAGCTGGTCTATCTTTATCAATTTGATCTGCGATGACATCTTCTTCAGACGAATCTTTTGATTCAGTCGTCACTTTTTCTGCTTTGTTTTCTTTAGTCGTTTGTTCTGTGTTTGTTGATTTCTCGGTTGTTTTCTGTTCTTCGTTTGCACATCCAGCCACGAGTATCATTGCTGATAACATTAAATATTGAATCGCACGCATAATGTTCTCCTCTTCTTTTCCATTTTTTATTTAAATATAGCATAAATTAAGTAATGTCACATTGAAAAATTTAGTTTCAATTTATTAATATGTTATAGTGACAGTATGATAACAAAGAGGTGAACGATATGTGGAACAGTACACGATTGACAGATCAATTAAGCATTGCATATCCAATTGTACAGGCGGGCATGGCTGGAAGCACAACACCAGAGCTTGTTGCAGCAATCAGTAATGAGGGGGGGTTAGGAACAATTGGTGCTGGATATATGACCACTGATGTGTTAAGCGATGAAATTGAGGCTGTACGCAAGCTTACCGATAAACCTTTTGCTGTCAATTTGTTCGTGCCTGAAGATATTCAATACGATGATAGTGCCATTCAAATGATGCAGGAGAAACTTAAACCTTATTATGATAAATATGATTTAAAGACAGCAAATGTTAAAATACACTCTGAACAAACTTTTCTTGATAAAATTCAGTTGTTAATGGATATGGAAGTTCCAGTTGTAAGTTTTACATTTGGCATCCCGGCACAACAAATTATTAATCAGCTAAAAAAGAAAGGTATTATAACAATCGGTACAGCAAGTTCAATTGAAGAAGCAAGAATGATTGAACAAAGTGGATTAGATATGGTGGTTGCACAAGGCTTTGAAGCAGGTGGACATAAAGGCGCGTTTACAAAAACGCGTTCAATCGGCACAATGGCATTGATTCCTCAAATTGTAGATAGCGTGTCTCTACCTGTAATCGCAGCAGGTGGAATAATGGATGCGCGCGGTATGCTTGCATCACTTATGTTAGGCGCGAGCGGTGTGCAAATGGGGACTACTTTCTTAACAACGCACGAAAGTAAAGCACCAAACGTGCATAAAGAAGCAATCATCCATGCACAACCTGAGGATACAACCGTAACAAAAATATTCAGCGGTAAAAGTGCGCGTGGTATAGAAAATAATTTTATTAATGATTTGGAAACGAGTGGTACAAATATACTGCCTTATCCGCTTCAAAATGATTTAACGACGAGTATTCGTCAAAGCGCAGCTAAGAACGGTGACACTGCTATTCTTCATATGTGGTGTGGTCAGGCACCTACACTTGCTAAGAAAGTCAATGCACAAGGTTTATTTAGAGAAATCGTGGCACATACCGATCAGTTAATACTGGATTTTAAAATGAATAATATATAAAATACAGCACAAAAAAAGCTCTCATTCGAGAGCTTTTTAATATTATTCTTTTTTCATCTGATAAAGATAGATGGGTATTCCTAAAAGCGTGATGATAGTCCCTGTTAATGCTAACCCAAATTGCGTAAATAGAGTATTAAGCATAACGAACAGTCCTGCCAGTAAAGCAATCATAGGAATGATTGGATACAACGGTACTTTATAAGGACGAACGAGTTCTTTTTCTTTCTTACGTAATACAAATACCGCATAAAATGCCATACAGTAAAATGCCCAGATTACAAATACAAGCATATTTGTGATTGAATCGAAAGCACCAAGAGAAACCATAATAATCGCAATAACGACCTGAATCAAACCACTCATCCATGGCGCACCACTTTTTGTAAGTTTCGTGAATACATTTTTAAACGGTAATAAATTTTGTTTCGCCATCGCTTCTGGTACACGCATTCCTGTCATCGTATAACCATTTAATGCACCATACACTGATACCATTATTCCGATGGTAATTAATTTTCCACCAGACTGGCCAAACAAGATTACTGCTGTATCAGTTGCTGCGTTTAAATTACCTTTCAGTTCAGCAATTGGTGATGTAAATAAAAATGTTGCGTTTACCAGTAAATAAATAATTGTAACTAGACCTAAACCTAATGTGATTGCTAATGGTAAATCTCTTTTCGGATTTTTCATTTCCCCGGCAATATTACCGACATGAATCCATCCATCATAAGCAAACATTGTCGCAAGCAATCCAGCACCAAGGGCTACAAAGAAATTAATGCCTGTATCACCTGTCGTAGGTATTAATGATACCTGAACATCGCCAGTCTGCATTAAACCAAACACGACGATAGCGATAATCGGAATAAGCTTTACAACTAAAGTGACTGATTGCAATATCCCACCAGCCTTCGAGCCCAGACAGTTAATCAATAATATTGAAACCATTGCGATAACTGCTACCGGAAATAGCCATCCCTTTCCAATATGAAATAAATTATCAATTTGCTGTGAAAATACAATCGATTGTGCTGCAATCATTGCCGGAAAGTAAATAAAACTTTGTGCCCAGCCTGCTAAAAATCCAAAAAACTTACCATACGTATATTCAATATATGTCGTCAGTCCACCATTTCTCGGAATTGCTGCTGCAAGTTCTGCTACTGTCAGTCCGGCACATATCGTGATCAAACCACCTAATAGCCATACAAACAACGTCATACCTGGTGTTCCTGTTACTTCAGTTATGTTAGATATTTTAAAGAATACACCTGAACCAATAACAGTCCCCATTACAAGTGCTAAAGCTGAAAAAAATCCTATACCTTTGTTCATTCCCTTTTCCATAATTACCTCCTTTTAATCCTCAACCATAATATCATAAAACTGTCATTCTCGTATGGTGTTTTGATAAATTAATTTTCAATATATCTTACTTTAAAACAAAAAAGATTGAGACAAATTCCGTCTCAATCCTGGATATTATTATTTACGTTTCCTTAAATGTTGTTCAATATAGAATGCCGACTCTTCTATCGACTTATACTCTGTATTAATAACAGTAGCATTTAATCGATTGAATACTTCTTCAGCATAGCTCAATTCTTCTTTAATACGTTTCAAATCATTATATTGTCCTGGTCCTGAAAGTCCTAAAACTTTAATACGTTCTGTACGTATATTCATAATATAGTTCGGACTTGCAGTCAGTCCAAATACCTTTAAGTTCTTTTGTTGATATACTTCTTCAGGAATAGGTGATTCAGGCACTAAAGGAATGTTCGCAACTTTAAACCCTTTATTTGCTAGATACATACTTAACGGTGTCTTTGAAGTTCTTGAAACACCAACAATAACAGCGTCTGCTTCTGCTAAATTATGAAAGTTTTTACCATCGTCATATTTCACTGAGTACTCAATCGCTTCAATACGCTTAAAGTATTCTTCATCCATCTTTCTCAGTGCGCCACTTTCACCGACCGGTTCCATATCAGTATGATTTTGTATGACTCTGATCAAGCCTGTCATGTAATCGATATATGAAAGTCCAGTTTCTTTGGCAAATGCTTGCCCCAGACGATTAAATTCAGGGTTTACAAGCGTTGTAACTACGACTGCTTCTTTTTGTTTTGCCAGTTCTAAAATGTTCTTAAACTCTTCTTCATCTTTGATGAATGAAAATTTCTTCACACTTACAGATGTTAGTTTCGGAAATTGAGATAACGTTGCATGAAGCATTCTATCAGCGGTTTCACCAATTGAATCTGAAATGATATAGATTAATAAATCTTTCGTTTCATATTTACTCAAAATGTACCTCCTACTATTTTTTCACCTGGCTTTGCGCAGTCGCTAAAATAGCACCTGGTACACGGAATGGTGAACATGAGACATAATCAATTGCTAAATCATTAAAGAAATGAATTGATTTAGGATCTCCACCTAACTCACCGCAAACACCAATCTTAATGGCTGGGTTTGCTGATTTTGCGCTTTCAACTGCAATCTTAATAAGTTGTCCCATACCTTCAACGTCTAATGTTTGGAACGGATCGACATTAAGAATTTCACGGTTAATGTATTCGTTGATGAATTTACCGGCATCATCACGAGAGAAACCATATGTTAATTGAGCTAAATCGTTTGTACCAAAACTAAAGAATTCAGAGTGCTGAGCAAGTTCTCCTGCAACTAGACATGCACGTGGTGTTTCAATCATTGTACCAATTAGGTAGTCAACTTGTACACCTTTTGCATCCATGATTTCCTGTGCTTTTTTCTTAACAACATCTTTTAAGATGATAAATTCTTGTGTAGTTGAAACTAAAGGAATCATAATTTCAGGCTTTGTTTCAATACCTTTTTCTTTTAAATTCAACACAGCTGTAATGATTGCTTCAGTCTGCATTTCATATAATTCAGGATAAGTAATCGCTAAACGACAGCCTCGGTGACCAAGCATCGGGTTAAATTCATGTAATTCACTGATACGCTTTTCTAAGAAATCTGTCGTAACGCCTAACTGGTCGGCCACTGCTTTAACTTCTTCTCCACCTTTCGGTAAGAATTCATGTAATGGCGGATCTAATAAACGTACGATTGACGGACGGTCCTGAGATAAATTAAAGATACCTTCGAAATCTTCTGTTTGATAAACTTTGATTTTATTTAATGCTTCTACACGTTCTTCGTAAGTAGATGCTAAGATGAAACGTCTCATTTCAATTAATCGTTCTTCACCAAAGAACATATGCTCAGTACGTACTAAACCGATACCTTTTGCGTTAAATGAATAACCTGATTTAATATCCCCTTCAGTTTCCGCATTCATACGTACAGATAAACGTGCGATTTCTTCTGCCCAGCCCATAAATTCTTCAAAGACATCACTTGCTTCCGCTTTCGTCGTTTCAATTTCACCAATATATACTGCACCTGTTGAACCATTAACAGAGATAACATCACCTTCAGATAAAGTTTTACCGGCATATTTTACGTACTTTTCTTTCGTATTAATTTCAAGATCAGAACATCCCGTCACACAACATTTACCCATACCACGTGCTACTACCGCAGCATGACTCGTCATACCACCATGTGTCGTTACAATCGCTTCAGCAGCAATCATACCTTCAATATCCTCTGGAGAAGTTTCAGGACGAACTAATATAACCTTTTCACCTGCTTCAGCTTTCGCTTTTGCATCTAATGCTGAGAAGACGATAACACCTGTTGCAGCACCTGGAGAAGCTGGTAAACCTTTGTCTGATACTAATTCAGCAGATTTTAATGCTTCTTCATTAAAGTTAGGATGTAACAATTGATCAATTGATTTAACATCTACCATTGCAACAGCATCTTCTTTCGAAATGACACCTTCATTTACCATATCTACAGCAATGTTGATCGCAGCTTTTGCAGTACGTTTCCCGTTACGCGTTTGTAAGATAAATAACTTTTCATTTTCAATCGTAAACTCGATATCCTGCATATCTTTGTAATGACTTTCTAATTTCTTCGTTACATTCACGAACTCTTCATATGCATGCGGCATTTGTTCATTTAAAGTTTCGATTGCTTTCGGCGTACGAATACCTGCTACAACGTCTTCACCTTGCGCATTCAATAAGTATTCACCATATAATTTATGTTCACCTGTTGCAGGGTTACGTGTAAATGCAACACCTGTACCAGAACGATCACCACTATTACCAAATACCATTTCCTGAACATTTACAGCTGTTCCGATATCATGAGGAATTTCGTTTAAATCACGATAAATACGTGCACGATCATTGTTCCATGATTTAAATACCGCTTCAATCGCTTCAGTTAACTGTTTCTTTGGATCTTGCGGGAACGGTTTATGTGCTTCTTCGATATAGATTTCTTTATATTGTTCAACAATCTCTTTCAAATCTTCAGCGGGCACATCAGCATCAGTTGCATGCCCTTTAACTTTTTTGAAGTCTTCAAAGTACTCTTCAAATGCTGGCATCGGAATATTGTATACAACACTACCAAACATTTGTAGCAAACGACGATAACAATCATACGCAAAACGTGCATCTTCTGTCTTTGCAGCTAATTTTTCAACATTTTCATCATTTAATCCTAAATTTAAAATCGTATCCATCATACCTGGCATAGAGATTTTCGCACCACTACGTACTGATACTAATAGTAAATTTTCATCTGAAGAGAAAGCTTTATTTGTTTTATCTTCTAGTTCTTTTAACTTCTCATCTAATTGTGTAAGTACTTCGTCTGATAATTGTTCACCACGATCTAAATATTCGATACAAGCTTCAGTCGTGATTGTAAATCCGTTAGGAACAGGTAAACCTAGACGCATCATTTCTGAAAGGTTTGCGCCTTTACCACCTAACAAGTCTTTCATATTTTGACTTCCTTCTTCAAATGCATATACAAATTTACTCAAATTTAGTCACCTCATCATTTTTTGTGTTATACCAATTAACCCATTAGGTTATACTATTATGTTAATTAGTATGTCACATTAAAACTTTTATGACAATCATAAAAAGACAATTTAATAAATTTTTTTAGAAATATCTGTTTAAATATGAAGGTATTGTGAACTTGTCAGAAAAAAGTTGAAAAAGTTTTACCATTCAGTAGCAGAAATGAAAACGCTTTATTATAATCGAAGTAACTTAAAGTTTATCTTTAAGAAAACTTTTTTAAGGGGAGATTCATATGTATCAACTAGAGTTTATTGATGGTAAAAAACATCACATCGTAGGAATGTTCGACACAGTTGAAGAGATTAAAGAATGGTTAGCAGTTGTACCATTCATTACAGCGTATGAATCTGAGAAAGAATATACGATGGAATATAAGAATATTCCGGATTATGCAGAAATCGAATGGCGTGGAAGTGTTTATCCGTTAACGCGTCACTCATTCTCTGGTGATCACACTATCGTTATTGACTGGTCATACGTTGCAACAATTAAAGACCATGAAGGTATTGTTCCAGGCTACACTTTAATCGAAGGTTACATGTACGAAAATAGTGATGTTGAAGAATACATCGCTGTACGTAACAAGATGAAAGATGAATTGAAAGATTACTACACATTGCACGGTAAGACAGTATTCGTTGATGGATTAGGCACTGAACAAGGTGAATACATCACGACTGAAGGTGGGCCGATTATTCATATCGATCCAATGAACGTGGATGCGTGGGAAAAAGCTGAAAATATTGAAGCTTTTGTGAAGACGTTTGAGTAGAAATTTAAGATAGTTAAAATGCCCGATTCTTTAGTGGAATCGGGCCATTTCGCTTTGTTTGGCACGGTTCTTCCTTGGAATCGGGCCATTTCGCTTTGTTTGGCACGGTTCTTCCTTGGAATCGGGCCATTTCGCTTTGTTTGGCACGGTTCTTCTTTGGAATCGGGCATTTTGCTTTGTTTGGCACG
>NZ_CM009974.1 GCF_003259695.1 Macrococcus epidermidis | reverse complement strand
GTAAAGTGTAAAGTATTATAAGATTTATTTAAGGTCTTAAAAATGTTTGTTGACAACAATTAAGTATAATGATATAATGCGATCTTTAGTTTAGAGCATTAAAAAAACCACTACTGCCAATAGTGGAAAAAAATCTTTCTTATCTAAAGTTACCGTGTATAGAAATTTGTATTTCTTGACTAGATTAGGAGAAATGATTTACAAATTATTTATCTTTATCATTGTTATCTTTATCATTCTTATCTTTATTATTCTTTTTTAATTTGTTGTATACGTACCATGAAGCCTGACCTATGATGTAGAATTGTTCTAAATTTTCAAAAACAAAGGATACAATTTGCATAATCTAATTCACCCCCTATGTTTTACAACTGGGTAGTCGATGGGAAAATTAGATTATATTTAAGTGATTTTATTTTTTTATTTCTATACAACTCTATATTAACATGTATCTAAATTTTATTTATTTCTATCGCCTAACATTATAATTACATTTAATAACAAATATTACAAATGAGAACCGTTTTCACTTTATAACCGATATGGTTTATTTTTTTGCTCTTTTTTAGTCATTTGCTACGATCAGCAGACGGCTATTTTTTATGCCGATTAAACGCACCTGCTACAGAATTAACTTCGAATTAAATCCCTTTTATACATCACTTATTATACGATTAAACCATCACATAAAGAATGCCGTTAAATCAACGTTTATACAACGTACATATACGTACAATATACTGAGATTCCGATTTTAAGAGCAGTTACGTACAAATACCCACCTAAAGAAAGTTATCGCGCTTAGAATGGCAATCTCAGAACGTTAATTTTACGAATATATTTAATCGAAGTAATAAGCGCAAAAAGAGCGCCCGTTTAGTTGGCGCTTATCCATCTGATTTATTTGTCATGCGTTTATGATCCGCAATCTTTAAACGGCTTTTTAATCGCTATAAAATCTAGCGTATCTTTATAGCAATTCAGCTACGATTGATTAAAAGACTATGCTAATACAAAGCGCCACCATATATTAATGCGTTATGTATCTCGTTAGATACATTCGAGATGTATGCTTATTGTGTGTATCGATTGTGATACGCTTGTCATACGGTACTTATAACGTTTAAAGATAATACCTG
Source organism: Macrococcus epidermidis (assembly GCF_003259695.1). Lineage (GTDB taxonomy): Bacteria > Bacillota > Bacilli > Staphylococcales > Staphylococcaceae > Macrococcoides > Macrococcoides epidermidis. The sequence continues at coordinate 10,728 of NZ_CM009974.1, read as the reverse complement.
CTTATGCCGTGTATGTCGGTACATGTCCGCAGAATACGGAGCATACTCGTTATGTATCTTCGTTTATATATCATATCCATTGCTATCGATTGTTTAACGTTTAAATACGGATCAGCATAAGTAACGTATATCATTGTTTATACGTCTTGTAACGACATGTAAGCGTATATGTATGTAGTTGTATCATTATCGCTATTAGAAGCATGTATAACGATGTATGACGTTGTAACTGCTATTGATTACGTGATGTATCGAATGTGATGCATGTTATTGCTTGTTACTGCGAAGCTATATCGATGCTTATACGTGGTACGCATCTATCGAACACAAGCACCATCAAAGCGAGTACCTCACGTATTAAAGCGTAATCATTTCGATGTATATGCGGAATGCATATTTATACTTGTATAGACAAGTTAACTTCCGATAATATGTTTTATGTAAACTAAATCGTTAATCAATCGAATGACAAACGTTGATATAACACGTTTTCATAAACTTTCAATCGTAAAACATGCTAAATCAGCAATATGCAAACGAAAGAATGCGACTTTGAGCCACTTATCCACAATGCCGAAATGACTGTATACGATATACAAAACATGCATAAAGAACGATCAGCAATCGTATGAATCGGGCTAAGGGGCGGGGGTGTTTTTCGTCGTGAGCCGTCGCCTGACAACGCTATAAACCCGACAAAATTTTAAATCGGTATCTTTAACCGATAATAACATCGGACAAATAAATGCTATTACTACGCCCTATAATCGTAGCATAAACGGATAAAGAGCGCAGTAAGATCCGCATAAGAACTTCCGAATATCTTCCGTTTTGCACACCTTGTTAAATCGCTGTAAACGTTGGCGCTCTAAGTTTTACCGTGTATTAAGCTGTATAAAAACGGAAATATTGCACATAAATGAATATTAATTGACATATATTTACAACGGTATAATGTCAGCAAACATTCGCTCACTAACGTACTGAAACGCCTTTTTATTCGTAATTCCCGATACATAACCGCCTAAAGATTTAATAGGATCAGCTTTGCCGTTATATGACTTTTTAAGCGCAACAATAAGCGCCTTAATGCTATCGTGAGTTATCTCTATGCGTTCTGATTCAGTTAATACGTATGCCTCTAGCTGCTTATTAATCGATTTAACTATCGTTACTAATTCAGCATCGCTAAAGTACATCTTAAATCGTTTATAAGTCTCTTTGTCGATACATTCGGGGCATTCTCTAAACGCTTTTATATTGTTTTCTCGATTGATTAAATGTGTACGTTTATTTTTACGCTTGTTACTAAGTAATTTATAAAGATTTAAAGAATTAATAGATTGTTTTTTTGTAAGAACAAACGCCATCGCTTGCGCCCCTAGTGTTTGACCGTCTTTTTTTGTATCGTTACGACGTGACATTTTCGACGTGACATTTTTAAATTTAGCGATCAGCTTTTCGCGAATATCAATCGGATTAATAATATAGGCGCTTGCACCTTTGCCCCCTGCTACTCGTCTAAACAGATTTACAACGCTAATATACCCGTTCTCTTTTAAATATTTAATATGGCGCTTTATTGTTCGTTCAGACTTGTTTAATCGATCCGCAATCGTTTTTATTTTTATATGCGATACCCCGATTACTTGTAATGAGTATTGCGACAATGTGCGTAATGTTTCGTAGATAGATTTCGTTAATTCTTTGGCGTAGGTATTAACGGTAATATCCATGTCGTGAACGTGTTCGAATGATTGGTAATCGCTTAGATGTATCATTGTGTAATTGTTTTTCATGTTGTATCGCTCCCTTTTTTTATTGGGAACAAAAAAGAAGCCTATCCGTTGATAAATGCGGATAAACTTCTATAATTCGACTTGTGTCGTTATAGGTACGCCCTTATTAATTTTATTTATTCATATCGTTTAGTTGATAAACGGTTAATAATCGGGTATCATAAACGTATAATGAATAAAACAAAAGGGACGCATAAAGTGTTATCCGTAGCGCTATTACGGGTAGCGATTATAGATCAGCGCCAACTGATTTATAATGCTTGCGTTCTTTTCCGTTCATTAAGTTATATTTATTGTATATCTAACAATTACAAACGTCAAACATAATTATAGCGCCCTTACGTCTTAATCGGACATGAGGGCGCTTATTTTCTTAACATAAATATAGTGATGAAATAAGATACTATGATTGAGAAAATAGTAGTCATATAATAATTCAAATATGTGTAACTTGTAGAAATATTAAAATAAGGATTTAACCAACTTACAAAAACAATAGAATAAATAATTAGTATTATATTAGATGTTTTTACCTTATCTAAGTCATCTTTCTGTATATCTTGGTGTATATTTTTCTCATTAGCTAAGACTGAATAAATATTTTCAAAGATGTATGTATATAGCAATGGTATGATTAAAGAAAATGTATCTCCTATTCCTTTTATGATAATAACTGACACTTCATAAGTAAACCATTGTAAGTAAGTTACTAAGCCTAATATATTTTTACTTTCTTTATACATATGAACTATATCGGGATTATATCCCTTATTATCTAAAGTATCATTATGGTAAAAACGACCTCTTTTCTTAACAAAGAAATCATATGCGATGTAGCATAAAAAAGCATAAAAAATAAATTGGAATATAAATTTAGATATATTTTCCGTTATAAAGTGTTTAATAATACTTAAATATACATCGCACATATCTTATTTACGCCCCAACAATCGATTAAATAACTTCCCGATTCCTTTTTGATTCGATTCTTCCGATTCTTTGCGCATCTTCTCGATACGACCGTCTTTTATTTCGTCTTCAACGGCCATTATTTTTATTGGAGTCTCTTCTTCTTGCGATTCAGCATCGACATCGCTCGTATGATCCGCAGAATTAACCGCATCTTTATCCGATTTAGTTTCGTTATTTTCATTCGATTTATTTACGATAATCTCCGTTATCTCATCAAGTGTTATTTGCTTGTCTTCTTGCGATTCAGCACCGTTTACAACTTCCGTATCTTTAACCGTCTGAGCACCGTCTACGCCTTTATTATCAAGCGTTAGAGGGCGTTTTTCTAACTCGGCAAGCAGGCGTTTATTCTCTTCTTTAGCCGTTTCGAATGCATTCAATAGCGCCCTATTTTGATTAATAACCGTTTCTAACGATTCAGCAAGCAAGTCGATTTTATCGTTAAGCACCTTTATGTTTAAGTCGTTGCTTGTTTCGTTTAAATCATCTATTACGTCAGAATCGACATCATTAACAATATAACTCTGATCCGCTATTGTCTTCGTAATTGCATCATTAAACGGCATCTTTTTATCGTTAACTAACGTGTGTAAGTATTGCACCGTCTTTAAGTCGTGTAATGTATATCGTCTATGCCCTTTATCGTTTCTTGCTATCTCGTTATAGCCTGCATCTTCTAATGCGATTGAATATCTTCTGACGCTAGATGCCGATAGATTTATCTTTTTGCTAACTTCGGTAGGGCTATAATATTGCGTAATATCTTTCATTTTTTCGCTCCCCTATTCTCTTATTTATTCGTTTAGTTAACCGTCTATATATGCGTTTATTTACCGTTTACTAAGTCGTTTATATTAGTTATGACGGCGCAAACCTATATTTTATATATGCACGTGCGTGAACAGTTTTCATTCACCGTTCACGATAGGGCGTTTATTTATCGTCTATACCTTATGTAACAAGGCGTAAACGGTAACTATTCAAATACGTTTTTCAATACCGTTTATAATCGGTACTAATTTAATTAAGTATACCGTTTAAAGATACGCTTATCAATCGTTTAAGAGTATTGGTTTAAGTCATTAACTTTTTGCAATTCCCAACAGATTGAATCGATAATATAATTTGCTTATAGGGTGTTGCATTATTGCAACTGTTCACCGCATACAACACGTTTTATAATCGAATTGTAAGACGACCAACGCGAACTGTTTTAAGCGTGTGTATTGCGCTAACAATATGCACGCAAAATAAAATTAACGGGGGTAATACGCATGTTAAAAGATGCACATGTACAAATGCTAGTTAAATCGATTAAAGAAGCAATCAAGAAAGATTTTAAGACGAATAGTGACGTTTTAGAAACGGGCGCAATTTCATTAACTGATGCATTAAACGGCGCAACTTCGGATAATAAAACGCTAAAAGATGCGATCAGCTTCATAAACGAAGATAAGCGATTTAGATTCTTTACGTTTTATGACGAGAAGCAGGCCGACGTCATTCGTTATGAGCGTTACGAAGAGAAAGCAAAAGAATCGATTAATTCGGATCAGCTAGTCAAAACGCTAGGTAGCATTATTGCTAAGGTACACGAGTTAGAAGACGAAAATAATCTTGCTTACGTATTAAAGACTACTGACGGCTTTATTGTTGAATCGATTGACGATAGTTATTCGTTAGAAATTACACTTATTTAACTCGTTTTATACGAGCAATTATCACGATAAGCAAGTTAGTCGCTTGCCCGCATCGTGCCGTTTATTTTTCGTTTATATTTATGCGCTTGCATCTTCGGTTAATTTCGTTTGATGCTGGCGCTAATTTTTTACGGCAAAAGTGTACCACTTCGTAATATCTTCGGAAATTATCTTATAGAGATGTATAAGTAAATTTATTTATTTTCGGCAAAAACGTCCGAAAAACGCTACTTATCATACGTTATATACATAGGGGGCTTTATATACGCTAAATTATCGTTAATCTTTGTGATAAATCGGAGTAGATCCGCAGAAGTATCGAGACCTCTTTATACGCTACAAAATTTTAAACCGAATACATAAAAATAGCCTTGCGAGGCTTAGGCGCTTAAACGCCATATATAAAACTAAACGAAAAGGGAGCGATTGAGTATGACAGTATTACAAGCGATTATTGATGAGGTAACAAGAAAGTACGAAAAATCAGGAAGAGAAACGGACAATATCAAAGTACACGGAGCGACAAACGAAGAGATTAACGAGGCTATCGAAACGTTAAATTTACATGATGACTTCGGTTTTACATTGGAGAAGTATAGCGATAGTTTACCCGCAATCATACAGTATAAAGCGACAACGGATAAGCATAGTTTTATATTACGCAAGAACTTAGCCGACGACTTAGAAGATTTAACAAAACGTTTAAGAGACTACGAAATACCCGCAAATATCGATTTAACATCTTATACGAAAGCAGAAGAGTTTTATATCGAATTTATTAACGAGCAACGTATAACGATTACATTCGAGTAATTATCGATTTAGCTACGAGGCTAACGCCTCGGCAACAATTCACTACGTTCATTATTGCAAGATTCATTTAATACGTATCTAACTCGATTTAAGATCAGCAATATCTATAACGGTTAATACGGGGTGGTGGCGCTACTTAGTTGTAGCGCTTATATTCGATATTGCCGTAATAAAAGTATGTATTGTTTGCATGTGTGCATGAGCGCTAGCGAATGCCTACGAGCGAAGCGAAGTAGTTAAGAACTTATTAACAAGAGAAGAAGGAGGCGGAAACGAACGGAAACGCTTAAAACCGTTGGCGCTCTAAGGATACGACGATTTTTAGTCGAAAAACATGGTGCAAAATAGTCAGTGAAAAGGGCGTTTTTGGTGCAAAATAGTCAAGCCATAATTTGTAAAATAAAAACAACGAAAAGGAGAAGTAAGAAGATGATTAAACGGGAGAAGATTAGTTTTATACAGAATGATACAGAATTCGAACTATACGATCAGCACGGAGAACAACGCACAGATTTAAGAGTAGTAAAGAATGTACCAACGTCTCAAAGTAATTCATATAGAGATAGTTTAGCTAAGCAAGTATCGATTACTTACGAGCAATTCGAACAATCGCAAGTATCTAACATTAATGATGCGTGCTTTATATTTATGATTTATACGCCCGTTCAGACGTTTATCGAAAAGTATTCAGGTATTACAAAAGGCGATTATGCAAGACTTGTTTATCTTTCTACGTTTTTACAACAGGGTGGAACACGCCTAAAGAAAGACACGGTAAACTTCGTAAAAGCTAAGGACATTAAAGAGATGCTAGGCGTACCCGACCGTACGGCAAAATTGTTTTTACAACGCACTAAAGAGGCGGGCGTATTATTTTCTGATACAGATGATTATATAAACATTTCAAGCGAAGTATTTATAAACGGTCGGCCGGGTAGGTCATCGAAAGTACGTAAATTCACACGTATTTTTATCGATAATACACGTCATTTATACCATGCTTACAAAAAAGGAAAAGCGATTGAGAAGTTAGGGACGCTCTATGCATTAGTACCATATATCGATTATCGAACTAATATTTTATGTGCTAATGCTAACGAAGATATAACGGAGATCAGCGAACTAATACCACTCAACCGAAAAGACATAGCAAAGGTGCTAGGACATACGGACGAGAGCCGAGTATTACGCACATTGTCCAGTCTTGCCGTAACGATAGGTAATATTAAATTTTCACTATTTCAGCATAGCGCTTTACTAGGTGCAGGGAACGAAAGTTTTGTAATAAGTCCGTTTTTTGTGTATCCGAGTACACCGTCAAAATGGATGGTAGAGCCTTCTCACACGCTATTTGTTCAAGAGATAAAAGCGCAACTTGACGAGCAACAAAGACAAGCGATAGAAGATCAGCCGTATAAAACTATTGTCGAAAATATGATTTTAAATTAAACGAAAAGGACGGGGGAGCAATGACGATAACGCAAGATGTACAAAGGTTTACAGATATTGACGTAGGTAAGAGGGAAGATATTCCCGAAATAACGTATAGACTCGATAAAGGGCGTAAGCTACAGATTGCGATTAAGCATCAGCTTATAACTGAAACGGCTTTTAAATTATATGTAGGCGGATCTATGGAGCAATATTTACGCTACAAGATGCCTCACGAAGATTTATATGCGCTATATATCGAGAAGCACAACGAAGCTAATAGGACGCTTAAAACGTCTTATAAACCGATGCGTATTCATGACTCAACAAAGAGGCTTAAACGTTGTAAGCATTGCAATAAGTTATTTTTCGATATGTCTTTGCGTAATCAAGCGCCATGCTGTAATCGTAACGTAGCGTATGACAAAGACAATCGACTGATGCAACGTAACGGCGTTATCCTATCGAAATGTTACCAAGAATTCGATAGCAAACGTAAACGAACTACAGACGACAACCGAAGCGTGCCGTTGTACCTAGAGCGTAATATCGATGGATTACTAGGCAAACTAGATAATACGGGTAATATCGTTACAGATGGCAAAGTAAGACGCAATAGAAAGCGAATCAGCGTTAAATTAAATGCCGATTATATTGCAGATACTAAGCCGTCTAGCGTAACAGTCTATAGCATAGATGAACTGAATCGTAGTAATTCTATATAAGTATATAGTTAACATAACTAAATTATCGTAAATTAAGCGTCTAATAAGGCGCTTTTTTGTGTTGTCTTTTTTCGCTTTTTCTACGTATAAGTGTCTTAGAAAGAAAGCGCAGAAAGACGAAGAAAGGGGGGCGTTAATATCAGATACGACAATATTTATAATCACGATTATTTCGATGTAATCGAGATGTATCCGTCACTTGCCGAGTCATTAACACGGGAGCAATTCGAAGAAAGAAAGGCGGATCATACGAAAATCAATAAAATATATTATTACGCTTATGTACGCTTTGATAAGCAAGCGAATAAATACAAAGCAGGGCTAAGCAGGTACGACGATAAGCGACAAGATAGAGACTTTACAACGCTATTATATTTCGATTCATTGCAAGAATTAACGAAGTATATCGAGGAATGTGTAAGGGAAGATAAAGCACTCGAAGACATTCAGCGCATAGAAGTTACTTGTAATAGAAATATTTTAGATCCGCATTCAAAGACGGCCAAAAAGAAGTATAGCGTAACACATGATTTATTCACGCTTTATGTACTTGCAGACAAACGCTTATTCAGTAATTACGAATGCTTTTATGATTATTTCGATTAAGGGGCGATTATATGGAATTAGACGACAAGCAAACGATGATTATAAGAAAAAGACCATCTTTATACAATAACTAAAAACGTTTAAAGACGGCGAAATTGAAATCAGTATTCAGCGAATAGATAACGAAAATATCGAAGACGAGATTATAAAGTTATTTGTCGAAATTTAAAAGGATAGGGGGAGCGATAAAAATGTTAGACAGATTAAACGGAATTAAAACGCAACAAGATGAAACGGATCAGCAAGAGATTGACTTAACGCAATACATCGAAGAAAGCGAAATCGAAAATTTTAAAATGAGTTATGGCGCTCACATGATTGCAGAAAAACGCAAAGAGGTTGAACGATTGAAAAGTGAAATAGAATCGATTGAAGAGTTAAATGCGTATGATAAGCGAGTTGAAGAAGCAAGAAAGTTAATTGTTAACGTATTGCATTTAGTATGGAACGATGAAACACAAGCGCTTTTTGACTTCACAAACGAAATGACATTTTCAATATCGTATCAAGCGTTAGCAGGACTAAAGCAGAAAACTTATGTAGACCCATCTGCCGGATTCGGAGACGTAAAAAGACCATCGCAAACAAGCGATAAAGAATTCGGTAAGCAGTTAGCACTTAAAACAGGGGCAAACGAAAGAGTACACGGTAAATATGTAGTCACGAAATCGAGTAAATAAAAGGAGCGTAAGTAATGCAATTAGAAACGATTGAAAAAGACGGTGTAAGATATGTACTTAAATCGAGTATCGAAGCAAGTCCATCATATAAAGAAAACGAAGAAATAGAAGCGTTAGACATCGAAATAGCATCATTAACAGAAGAGTTGGAACGATTGAAATACGATAGAGAACGTTTAAAGAATGAACAAGCATTATCATCATTCATTGCAGAACGATACAACACTTTAGACGATAATCTACAAATATCATTAGTCGAAATATGCGCAAATAAAGGTTTAACGCCTGCTAACGTAAATGAGATTGACGCTATTCATCAAACAATCGCACCAGCATTAAAAGAAAATCGTAGCTTTATGTCGCGCTTGTTTGGGCGCTAATCAATGAATAAATAAACGAAAATAAAACGAAAAACAAAAGGGGATAAACGAAATGACAAACGTACAATTTTTAGTACCGAAAATTTACGCAACAATCGAAGATAACGGAGCAGAAAGAAACGTAAATAAAGGGGAATTAATCGTAATTCAAGATAACCCTCAATTAGTAAAAGCGCTATTAGACGGGGGTAACTTTGAAGATATTCCAAACGGTTTATACGAAGAGAAAAACAACGAAATTAATGCATTAACTCGTAAATACAAAGCAGAAGTAAACGCAATCGAAACGTCTAAAGATCCGCTATATGACATCGAGTCAAACGGCACAACTAAACGCCATTACGATATTAAAGAGAAGCGTATGGAGTTAGAAAGAGAAGTAAAAGCGATTGTAAAAACTTATTTTGACGAATTAGACAAAGCTATCGAAGAAGCTCGTATTTTAGACGCTCAAAGCTATACACCATACGGACAAGCCGAGACAACAAAAGCGAATGCAATCGTTAATAAATTCGAAATTAATTCGTTTGTATCTTATGCAGATGCTAAAGAATCGTTAACAGTCGCTTTAAACGAAATGAACGATGCAGAATTAACGGCGGTTGGTACTTTATTACAACGAGTAAAAGACATCATTTATGCGAATGAATCAAGCGAGTTATTTGCTAGAACTTTCTTTAATACGGTTGTCGATTACGTAGCAAGTGCGCAACCGATCAGCTTAGAAGACGCACTTAAACAGTTAAAACGCATTGACATCGGCGACGAGTACAATCGCTTTATGGCAATCGAGCAGGCAAGCCGAGGCTTTAACGGGGAAGTAACTGCAACGTTAAGAGCGTAAAATATCGTTTAGTTACGTTAAATGAATCGTAAAAAGATGTCCTAAGTAAGACGTTAAACTGCTTAATACTTGTCAAAGTTGCATCGATAGAAAGCCGTTAACAATGACGGAGATTCCGGGGCGTTGATTCGTCCAACGCTCCAATACGAATTACGTCCGAAATGACGGTATAAACTACGTTCATTGATTATCTTCCGTTTAAGCCGTCGGAATATCCGACACTTAGACCGACCTAACTAAGCGTTATATGTCGTTAAACTATTTACGCTATGCATTACGTTAAGTCTCATCAACTTATCGCTTTCCTTTCTTTATATCGGAGGTGGAACGATCCGCCTCTGAAATATCGACCTGCAAAGGCATCGACCAATGGGGCTTATGTCGTTAAACTGCGCTACTATTATTTGTATATCGTCTATTTTTACATGCAGCCGTCATTACGCGAGTCTTTGGGCTTTCTATCGCGAGTGACGTATCGATTTTGAAGCAAAAGCCCCGTATTAATTCGGTTTAGTCTCGTCAGCTAAATCGCATTTATGCGCGCATGTTATCAGTTAATGCGTCTCTTTATCGTATGAAAAACGATAGAGAGACGTATTATTTTTTTCGTTTTTAACAAAATTTACGTATAAAATTCGTGATTTTCGTATAATTTTCACGATTTTTCTTTATTACATTTGTGTTACAGCGTGTGACTTTGACGGCGACGTTATGCGTTTTTCAAAAATTTCATTAATCGTGAAATTATAAATCGTCAAGTATCTATTGACATGCGTGA